>CAVZNX010000023.1:0-45915 GCA_963776795.1 uncultured Chloroflexia bacterium | reverse complement strand
GTCAAATCTGCATGACCACGGAAGCACTCAGCCCGGTCCCATTCAGGATGTCCGTGTCTCACGTGGATGATGTAAAACAGCTTTCGTCTCCTGTAGCGTTATTATGACTTTTATCAGCCTAGGGATTGCTGCTTTCCAAAGGGTATCCTGCTGCTTTCCAGGCGGTTAGTCCACCTGTCATACAGTTTACGCGAGAAAAACCAGCATTTTGAAGTGTTTTAACACCCTCTTCACTACGATGACCAGAAAGACAGACAACTACGATGTCGCGATCGTTTGGCAATTCGCCTATTCTGTTTTGTAGTTCATCCAATGGGATGAGTGTGCTGTTGGCAACATGGACCTGGTCCCACTCCTCTTGAGATCGTACATCCAGGAAAAATGCGCCTTGCTGGTATTTCTGATAGGCTTGGGTTACTGAAATGTGTGTATTTCCGGTAATTTTCGGGACCAGCAGAATTGCAACAACAATAATGACAATCAGTCCAATTCCCAGACCAATCCAAATTAAAAGCTGGTTTTGCTTGCGAGCCTTACGATATTGATGTTGCTTCTTGTTGCCAGAAGACTTCGACTTTGAAGGTCTACTCGGCATGGTTTTTCTACACCTCATGTCCCTTTTGAGAAATGCCGCTGATCTGGGTGATCACGTTCATCCGATGGGCAGAGTAGGAGTAATGAACGGGAGGGCGTATTTCCAGCATTATGCCAACGGTGTGGCAAATGGGCTTCGAATAGAAGGCTGTCGCCTGGATCTAGAGTAAAAGTTTCTCCTTCGACTTCGTAAGTGATACAACCTTCCAGGCAATAAACAAATTCCAGCCCGGTGTGTACGATGGGTGTATCTCCACTATCCGCTTGTGCTTCAAGCGTGACCACAAACGGCTCCAAACCGGTGCGGGCAAATCCTGCTCCTAGATCAGACAGGGTTCCGTGAGAAAAGGCAGCTGATTGACGGTTTCCCGCCTTTTGATAAACGATGGCTTGTGGATGTTTCTGGGTTTCAAAGAATGTATTTATTGGTAATTCAAGGGCGGTGGCAACTTGCTGTAAAGTACTCACACTTGGGGATGTTTTTCCATTTTCGATCATGCTCAGGGTGTTGACATTTAATCTGCTTCGTTCAGCCAGGGCGCGGATGGAGAGGCCGCGCTCATTACGTAATTCGCGCAAGCGTCGACCAACATTGATCTCGGAGGGTGGTTGGGATGGTGACAAATTAGTTTTCATCTATATGGAGATCCTTGCAGTTTTTCTATTTTGATAAGAGGCGTCAACTAAAATTATAAGTGATAATCACTGTTTCCAGGAAATAAAACACCAGTAAAATTGGTGTTTATATAATCTCGGGGAAATAAATAACCAGGCATAAATTACGCAATGCCTGGTTATTTAATGTTATTCGATAATTTTATAGTTATCTTCTTTAAGACTATCTAATTAATGCAGGCGATCAATTTGATCGACTATGCTACCAGCGAGATAAGCGTTTACTGCATCGTCAATTGCAGCGATATCCGTGACAATAGGCCGGATGCCATATAGCTTCATACTCTCGTATGCACCTCTGCCCATCCCACGGCATAATAAGACTGCACAATCGGTGATAGCTTGCGCCATGCGAGCATGGCGATCCTGTGAAGCCGGAGTAAAGCCATGCGGTAGACCTGGAGTTTCTTGATCATGCGGCTCGTTGGCAAAATGAGAGTGACTGAGCTTGTCGCGCATTTCCCGATTTACAATCTGACCATTTTCAACAGTCACGACTAGATAATAGTTTGCACGACCAAAGTGTTGGCTGATAGACATTCCATCGTCAGTAATTGCCGCGATTTTCATAAATTATTCTCCTAGAAAGAATTTACTATTAACTTATTAGATGCATGATCAGCATAATAATTCCAAATAACATTAGGATCATCACCACGAGCCCTGCCAAAGCAATTGATAATGGAAAACCAGCTGAAGAATTATGACCTGGGGAGGGCAAGATTATTAGTGAGTTGGCTGAGACTTCCTCTGGTGGGGCAGGAGTTGGGGTCGCGATGCTGCCTGGTGTGATGCCTAACTCCATTGCGAATGTTTCAGCAACCTGCTGATAATCTTCAGGATGACAGCTGTGACAGTTCGTGTAAATATCGCTAAGCGGGTTGGCGATCATCCCCTGATGTGCTAAAGTCTTATCCATTGTTGAGCAATTTCCTCCATGACATTTGGCGCAACAATCTTTACTTGCGTGTATATCATGCCATTCCTCATTTCCTGGGGCAGGATCATTTTGGATATGACAGGTATAACAAGATGAATCTGGCGGTGGGTTACTGCCACACTGAGCTGCTGCTGGCGTGGGAGTCATTCCCCAAATCAAAACACTGCTTCCTAAGAAAAGTATACCGGCGATAACTAGTGCAATAAACCATTTGCGAGTCATTAGACACCTCCTTAAAAATGCCAATCTCTGAGCTGCTGATAGAGCCAGGTTACTCCGTTTTGAAATGACGCTCGGTTGGATGGTCGCTTTCGTCTGCCGGGCACATGATCAGCAGTGATCGCGAGGTGGATTCGCCAACATTTTGCCAAAAGTGAGGCCGGTGAGCTTCAAAGAGCAGGCTGTCACCTGGATCGAGGATATAGTTTCTACGTTCGATGGTATAAGATAAATGTCCTTCCAGGCAGAATACGAATTCATGTCCGGTATGGACAATAGGAGTTGGGCCACTATTAGCCTTTGGCTCCAATGTGACCAGGAGTGGCTGCCCGCCGTGCAGCGTCAATCCGGCTCCTAGATCTGCCAAAGTACCATAGGCAAGTGATGCCAGTAGGCGTTGGCCAGTCTTCTGGTAAGATACACTATTTTTAATCACATCTGTCTCAAAAAAAGCTGTGATCGGAACAGCCAGTGCGCTGGCCAATTGCTGTAAGGTGCTAACACTCGGAGAGGATTTTCCATTTTCGATCATGCTCAGGGTGTTGACATTGAGCCCGCTCAACTCTGCCAGCGAGCGGATGGAAAGCCCTTTCTTGGTTCGTAGATCCCGCAGGTTGCGGCCTACGTCAATTGATGGAGCTGTCAAATTGCTTGTATTCGGTTCTACAATTGTATTTGAGCCGCGTTGCATCCGACGGAGTTGTTGCTTACCTTCAGGAAGGACTTCTTTCATACGAGCATGGTCTGACATCATATTCCCGTGCCTAATAATATACTAATTACAACTATAATTATAGTACAAATATTCATTAAAATCAATATAGTGTACTATTTTAATGTGTTTATTGGACGCGCTTCCCGGGCGTCTGATTGGGCTGGGGGAACAGAGTACAGGTATATCTCGATCATCCCTTACCAAGACATGAATATTCAGATGCCACTTTTGGTAGATGAAGTCATCTATAGAAGAAGCATTTTCTTTGGCCTATCTTATTATGTGGAGAAGTATTTCATGGAAATGGTCATCGATTTCCCGGGCGGTTCTCGAGTAGACGCCCACTTTGGGGACTTCAATGTTGCTACCGATCAGCTTCCCATCGCCAGCGCCCCCAGCCCATTCGAGATTTTTCTCGCCTCGATCGGGACCTGCGCTGGTATCTATGTTCTGGGATTTTGCCAATCACGTCACCTGCAGACCGAGGGGATCAGAATTTTCCAACGCATCAACCATAACCAAACCTCCGGCATGGTAGAAACCATCGGGCTGGAGATCCAGGTCCCGCCAGGTTTCCCGGAAAGGTACCTCGATTCTCTCATCCGGTCGGCGGAGCTATGCGCAGTAAAGAAACATCTTGAGAAGCCCCCTCACGCGAGATTACAACTGCTGTGGTATCCCCAAGCCTGGGTATGTAAGCCCTGTGTTACACCGAATTGAATTTAACTCGACTGGAGAAAAAGAATGAGCATATTTACACGTATATTTGGTGAGCCGGTATCAACGATCCAGGCTCTTGAATTGAATGAAGAATTATCAAACGGAAAGAAACCATATTTACTGGATGTGCGCCAGCCCCAAGAGTTCCGTATCGCGCATATCGCAAATGCCAAACTGATCCCTCTGGGTGAGCTTAGCAGACGCATCAGTGAGGTGCCAAGAGATCGGGAAGTGGTCTGTATTTGCGCCACAGGCCATCGCAGTGTCCCCGCAGTCCGTAAGCTTGCGGCTGAAGGTTATACTGCCCGGAGCTTGAAAAACGGGATGATCGCCTGGGAAATGTCGAAGTTACCGGTCAAAAAAGGGATGTGAGCCCTGGCCAATCAGATGTGGGAGAAATGATGGTCGGTGTTCGCGATATGCTGGTTAATGAATATCGACCGCATGATGAACGCCCTGGAGCAGATCGATCGTCAGTTTTCCGGAACAAAAGAAAACAGCCACGAGTTCGGTCAATGACCCTTATTCAAAGCGATCTCTGAAGGTTAGTTATCCAATATACTGGCTGGGCTTTTACGAAAAATCTCTTTCAACCTCATCGATACCAGCTTGTAGATCGGGCAGCGATCATAGACACCCGTGAACATGATCAGCCCACCAATTCCAGCGAGCAACCAGCTGATCGGTGACATTCCTGTCAGGATCGCCAGGCTGACCAGGATCAGGCCCGTTCCCAGGCGCAGGTAACGGTCAATTGGTGCTGGTGCAGCTCGTACCGGCCTGTTCCCCGATAAAGCAGATTCAAAAAGGGAGTGCAGCACTGTGGCAGAAGCTGCCCCCGTTCGCCGTGCTACCTCCTGGCCGGCATTAAAAGCAACCAGGCTTGGGATACCGTAAATTCGTAGAGCTCGCAGCAGGTCGGGTTCCATGTCAGCGTTGATCTTCCAAACATCGACTCGCCCAGAAAATTCGTGGCTCAACTTTTCAATGGCAGGCTCGATAGCCCGGCAGGGTCCACACCAGGGAGCCCAGAAATCTACTACCACCGGGTTTGGAGAGCTACGTAACTTTTCGAAGAAATTATCTTTTGACATTAGGTTCCTGAAGTAGTATTGGCCGAGACCTGAGAACCGCCTTCGCTGCACTCGGGTCTCGGCATTAATTATTCGATTGAATCTGTTAAGTATTTAGTTGGATGCACGGATCTGCTTGCCGCCCAGCGGAGCGCCGAACAGTGGGGCGAAAATGCAGAAGTCAAACAACCCAGCTACCAGGGGTAGAAGACCAACCACCATCAGAACGATCCCACCCACACCATGAACAACCAGCGCACCAAGGGCAATCAGGGCGATACCAACAATGATACGGGTGATGCGACCAGCGGGGGAAGCCAAAAATTTCAAAAAGGAATTCATTTTATTTTCTCCTATCGAATTGATCTAAGTTTCATTATGGCTACAGTATAGGAGAAATTGAACGAATTGTCTGTGACTAAGTCACACATCCGACCGGGATTGTAGAGCTTCCCGGTCCAGCAATGTGATCGTCCCACGGGATACGCTGATCATCCCCACGGCGGAAAAATCCTCCAGGATGCGGCTGATCACCTCGCGTGAGCTCCCCAATTCTGCGGCGATCTCTTGATGCGTAATTTGGAGCACCTCCGATTGTGCCAATCGCTCGGAGAGAAAAGCCGCTACCCGATCGTCCATACGATGGAAGGCAACCTCCTCAACAATCGCCATGACCGAGGAAAGCCTCTGTGAGAGGAGATCGAAAACGAATTCACGCCACAGGTCGTACTGCCGGACCCAATCCCTAAAAACCTCCGCAGGTACCATCACCGCTTCGGTTTCTTTCTCAACCGTGGCAATTGCGGGAAAATTCTCCTGGCTCAGGATGGCATTAACAGTCAGGATGCAGGATTCACCATTCCCAAAGCGGTACAGGGTGATCTCACGCCCCGTCTCGCCAATCTTATAAACTCTGACGACACCCGAGATCAGCAGGGCAATTGCGTCGGCCCTGTCACCCTCGACAAACACGTCGTGACCTTGTGGAATGCGTGCATAGAATGCTTTTTGCTGAAATTCACGTAACAGTCCTGGATCGGCATGCTCGAGAATCGGCAGGACTCGGGCAATCCGATTAAATTGTTCAGGAGTGATCATATAGTTTTCCCGTGGGCAGCATATACACTGTAAGAATATCCTACGATTAGACCATTTGCTCTGGTCTGATTTCAATACATTTTAAGCGATTGAAATGAAAGGTGCAACATACCTCAATCGCCAGGCCCCAAGAAAATGCTATCCATCAGATGCCACTCCAGCCGCCAAACCCCATCTAAAAACAGATAGAATGCAATTTGATAATTCTATAATTCAGGCAACCGCTTTTATGGGTTATTGCGTGATTGATATTCTTAAAAATTTTGAATGAAAAAAGGCTGGATAGAATGCATGAAAAATTGTACGATGGTGGTGTTGAACGGCTGCGCTCACCTGAAAGAGTGGCGAGGCTCGAAGTTGAGCGTGTGGTAACCTTGAGCCTGGAAGGTGCGAATATTAAAAATGTATTGGACGTGGGTGTTGGCTCAGGTTTATTTGCCGAAGCATTTGGCCAGCACGGATTGGAAGTGGCCGGCGTGGATGTCAACCCGGAGATGATCGTGGCAGCCAAACAGTACGTGCCCAAAGGGGATTTCCGCGCCTCCACCGCTGAGGCGCTTCCATACCCCGATGGCTCTTTTGACCTGGTGTTTTTGGGCCTGCTCTTGCATGAATCAGACGAACCGTTGAAAGTCTTGCAGGAGACCAGGCGAGTGTCTCGCCAGCGAATTTGCATCCTGGAATGGCCTTACCAGGAGGGAGAATTCGGACCTCCCCTGGCGCATCGTCTGGATTCAACGAAAATCGTTGAGGTGGCTCGGCAGATCGGCATTACGCACCTGGAAAGCATCCCTCTTAAGCATCTGGATCTATATCGCCTAATAATTTGAGGCTGGATCCTACCCATGCCAATCATTCCCACCTTTGAATAATCTGCAGGGTTCATCGCCTCATGTACACTCCGTTTTAGCACCACCCCGATCATGTTCTGCAAGGGGGGTAATAATCGCCAGAGGTATATAGCCACAATCATCCTGGATCTAGACGTGAGGTGACAATGGTTCTATAGGGACAAGTCAGATAACATTTCGGCATGCCTGACTTGGATCCAAATGGACTTTAGGAATATATAGGCATAACTGGGACCTCTTGGATTTGTTACTCAATATCTATTTTATTAACTAATCATATTGCATAACAACATCCGAATAATATTATTATAATTTTCCCCGATATCCTGCGATGAGAGATTGGAGATAGCCTATCGGATAGTGAAAAGTTATCCGGGGACGAAAGCGGTGAAATTGAGTTATGCTCCTGGTAATCCATCAGGATAAATAAAAACTGGCATCGTGAAGGTCGCCAGCTCTTATGGGCTCAATATCCACCTTGGCGGGTTGGATTTGAGGTGTTCGGGTTGCTCTTGATAACCCTATTGGTACCTCTGATTCCCCTCGCTTAAAAGTTTCTGATCACCTTCTCTATCCTCGCTAACGCCCGCTCGATATTCTCGTACGAGTTTGCAAAGACAATCCTAAGGTATCCCTCTCCATACTTGCCAAATGCAGATCCTGGCAACACTGCCACACCGCCTTCCAGAATCAGGTTCGCCAGCTCGTCCGATGACTTCCCCGTTCCCTGGATATTCGGAAACGCATAGAAAGATCCCTGGGGTTCCAGGCAGTGCACCCCTGGGATCAGGTTCAATCCTTTCACTACCAGGTCACGCCGGCGCTTGTATTCCTCCACCATCATCAAGACATAATCTTGTGGCCCTGTCAGAGCCTCGATCCCGGCGATCTGTGTAAAGTGCGCCGTGCAGCCCACCGAGTGCGTCAACAAGAGCCCCACCCGCCGCGCCAGCTCCTCCGGCATGACCCCATACCCGAGCCGCCAGCCTGTCATCGCATAGGTCTTGGAGAAGCCATCGATGATGATGGTCCGCTCCTGCATCCCTGGGATAGCCGCAATGCTGGGAGCTACTAACCCGTCATACAGCAGTTGATTGTAGATCTCGTCAGATAGCACCCAGGCGCCATATTGAATGGCAGCCTGGGCGATATGCTCCAGGTCGGGCTGATGGATCACCCCACCCGTTGGATTCGATGGCGAGTTTAGGATGATGAGCTTGGTCCTGGCATTGACCAGCCGGTCGAATGCCTCCAGGTCGAATGAAAAGCCATTCTTCTCCAGCAATGGCACTGGCACGGGCTTGCCACCCGCCACCCCAATCATGGCTTCGTATGTAGGAAAGCCTGGGTCTGGGTAGATCACCTCATCACCCGGGTTGACCAGCGCCAGCGTGGGAAAGAACAGGTTCGGCTTGGCCCCTGGGCTCACCACTACCTGGTTCATGTTGATCGGGATGCCGCGCATTTTCCCAGCATATTCGGCGATGATCTCGCGCAGGGGCGTCATCCCCGCCGGTGGGTTATAACGCGTTTGCCCGGTCGCAATGGCGCGGATCCCTGCCAGGCTGACGTGCTCGGGGGTGGCAAAATCCGGCTCTCCAATTTCCAGGTGAATGATATCCTTCCCGTGTGCTTCCAGCTCTTGTGCTTTGGCGAGCACCTGATAGGCGCCTTCAGGACGCAGGTGATCTGTTCTTTGTGCAAATGTCATTTCGTAGCTCTCCTTGTACTCTTTCTGCAGGATTCTCCAATAGCTATCGCTGTGATCGATCAAGCGAGCTTTATGCCGTTGGTCCTGATCACGATCTACGGACGTCTCCTCCGGTCGGTATTTTACGGCCAGTGTGGCATTATGGTTACGCCAATTGGACCCACGCCATCCTGTATGTACATAGTTCTTTTATACTTCAATCGGAGTATAAGTAATGTTTTACTGCCCTATCTGATAAGAATATAGCCTCGAAATGGCTCCACCGAGCCACACCTGTAGAGACCAGAGATCGTAGCAGGTTCTTTTCAGATTTATCCGTGCTTGATTGATCAATCCACAGGATCACTTATCATCAAATTCATCGCGAAAAATATCCAGCAAATCACAGATAATTGCATACCCGGTTTCCATCCTCCCGGCTCCCGGACCTATTAATGTAATATCGCCTAACAAGTCTGTATTAAAGGTGATCGCATTCGTAGCCCCATCAACATTAGCTAAAGGATGGCTTAGGGAGAGGCAGACAGGTCTTACGCTAGCCCGCACCCCTTGTTCGGTTTTTTCCAATTTACCGATTAATTTCCATTTAGAACCATTCTGGTTGGCTTGTTCGATATCACTTTTCGAAATACCGGTGATACCTGCTCGATCTACCTGCTCCATTCCCAGTGGGGCGTTCATGATTGTTGTACCTAAGATTACTAGCTTGCCTGCGGTGTCGAAACCTTCCACATCCCCCGTAGGATCTACCTCAGCATACCCTCGCTTCTGGGCTTCTCCTAACGCATCGGCATAGCTCGCCCCATTCCCCATTTTCGTCAGGATGAAGTTTGTCGTGCCATTTAATATACCTTCAATCCGTCGAATTTCTGTACCGGCTAATAACTTTGTTCCAAGGTTCAGCGCGGGCGTGCCGCTCATGACCGTCCCTTCGACACCAATTTTGACCTTTTTGGCGCGAGCCAATGTGATTAATTCCTGGTACTTTAGAGCAATCGGACCTTTGTTACTCGTGATAACATGCTTTTGGTAATCAAGAGCAGCTCGAATGTGGCTAAGCGCTGGCTCGCCCGTCTCGAAATTTGTATAACTGAGCTCAACAATCACATCCGCGTTGCTTTTCGAGATCATGGTTAGTGCATCCCAATGCTTCCCTTCGCCAGGTATCTGGGATAGGTTTCCTTGTTCTGATCCGATTTTTTGCAAGATAAGTAAATCCAGGCCTTCGGGGTTATAGGCACTACCGTAAATAAGATCAGTAACTGCAACAATAATAAACCGAAGTCCGAAGTTCACAGCATAGGTATCGCCTTTGTCACACAAAATTTGCACCAGGCCTTGTCCAACATTTCCAAAGCCTATCAAAGCCAGACGAATGGTCCTCATAATCCTCCTAACCTTATCAACCGGGTATTTGGGGTTGTCATTACCAAAACTTACCGACGCTACAGTACTTATAGAACAAAGATTGGTTCTTGATCATTTACGGAACTTCTCCATCCACTTCCAGCACACATGCTGACCCCAGAGTAAAGGGAACGGTAATCCCTGGACAATGGACAGGGAATTTGCATCTTACACTGAATATGAATTAGCCAACTCCGTTTAAAGGTTGTAGAGGGCATCACTGTTGCGGAATAGGATTTTTTCTGCACTCGCGTAAGCCTTTTCTGCTGGCAGGATGTGATCATCCACAAGCTGGTCTAGCACTCGTCCCAGGGCAGTCCGGCACACTTTCGCACCAAGCCAGAAGAGCTCGGGAACGCTAAAGCCATCTGACGCGTACAACAGCTTGCTCGTCGGTGTTAATCCCAACAATTGGACAAGCATGGATTGGGCCTCGCCTACGGCAAAGGGCATGGCAAGTGATAAATCGACAAAAATGTTGGCATAAATGCTGGATAAATACGCAGATTCCCGCAAGTATGGGTACCCCATATGCAGGATCACCCACGGCAGGCGGGTGAATTTACCGCTTTGCAGCCACGGCCTAAAATTGAGTGGATTTGCCCGGCGTAAATCGACGTCTGAATCTCCATAGCCTGTGTGGAACTGGACAGGCATGTCCTGGCGATTGGCGATCTCCAGCGCACGTAAAACCAGCAGGTCATTGAGCGGTGGAGAAGCCAGGTGGATCTTGCCGTCCCGCCTTGCCTGGTCCTTCACCTGGATAAATGCAGACTCGACCTCGTCACGTGGCCATTCTCGAATATCCAGACCGGTGCGATAGGCGATGATGCTTTTTAGTGCAACGTAACCATCCGTCCTGGCGTTTTCAACTTGTGCCACGAAGGCATCAATAAACTGGTCTAGCCTATCCTGGCTTAATATCAGCTCCTGGGCTAATGTTTCCAGGCGTAAGATTGGCTCAATTCGGCAGGGAAGCAAGGTCTTCATTTCCTCGTGACTGTAGCTTTCCTTACCGCGGAACCCATAGTCCATCAACATGGTTTTGATCTTGGCACTCTCGATCAAAAGGTGAGCCCAGCCCTGCTGTCCCAACAAATCCCTCCCCTTCAAAATTGCGACCGCGCTCGCTTCAACGCCAAGGAGATCAGCTAAGGCCTGAACTGCATATTGAAAGAAGAGAGTATTGGGTACATGTTGGAGAACGAGGTCGGGGTCACTGCTTTCGGTGAAAAAGCCGAGCCATTCATTCGGCGTAGCTGGCGGTATCCGGCGCAACGGATGAGCGTGGTGATCGACGATGGGGATATCAGAGAGATCAAGATTCAGTGGCATACTCACTCCATCCAACAAAATCCAAACCGGTTAAAAAATATAGAAGTGGTGCTTCAGCTCAAAGTCTACGTCTTCAGCCTGAAAAGCACTTATCTCTGAGCGTTTCACTGCTACGTAGGAGCGTAACAAAAGCGGTCCAAGGGCTTCATTCAAAACTTCGTCCTTCTCAAGGTTGTCCACTGCCTCTGCTAAGGAGGTGGGTAATGGTTGAATATCTCGTCGCTCCAGCTCCTCATCGCTCATATCACACGGGTCAACCACCAATGGTTCTCCAGGGTCAAGCTGGCGAGTCACTCCATCCAGACCTGCAGCTATGACTCCGCCTAAAGCCAGGTAAGGATTATTGCTCGGATCGGATGCTTTGAGCTCAAAGTTGATCGAGTTAACCTCCTGGCCCCAAAATGGCGAGGCAACCCTCACCGCGGCTTCCCGATTATCCGGGCCCCACCCCGTAAAGGCGCTAGCCCACATATGCGGCTTGATCCGACGATAGCTGTTATAACTCGGACAGGTCAGGGCGATCAGGGCCGGTAAGTGGTCCAAGATGCCAGCGATAAAGTGATATCCTAGCTCGCTGATATGATATCGATCCTGCTCACTCCACATAAGGTTGGTTGTCCCGTCAACATCCCACAGGCTGAAATGGATATGGCAGCCGTTACCGGGCAGGTTGGGAAACGGTTTGGGCGCAAAAGAAGCAAAGAGTCCATGATTCCGGGAGATGCTGCGCACGGTATCTCGATACAAAATCTGTAAGTCTGCGGCAGTCAGGGGGTCCGCGCGATGCATGGTGATTTCGTGTTGACCTGGGCCATATTCTGGGTGGTACAGGTCTACCTGAACGCCCATGGCCTCGAATGCAGCGATCATATCGTCGATCACGGGACCCATCTCGTGCATCCCCACGCTACTGAAACACAAAGCTTCATCAGCCGGGACCATTTGACCGTTTTGTTCCCGGCACAAAATAAACTCGTTTTCCAACGCCGTCTGGATTGTGAGACCCTGCTGAGCCGTTCGAGTGATCATACGCTTCAAAAAGCTGCGCGGGCAGGCTTCCCATGGTTTTCCATCCAGTGTGAGCAAGTCGGAGAGCATAGCTGCCGAGGAAGGCGCATAGGGCAGGATCCTGAATGTGCCTGGATCTGGCATGATCCGCACCTCGCCAACCGGACCCATGCCTTCGAAAGGTACTAAATGGTCAAGCATATTGAATGCCTGCATTGCCACTGTCAACCCAATACCACCTTTTAAGCGTTTTTCCAGTCCGTCGATATGGGTCAATTTGCCGCGGATAACCCCTCCATTGTCACAGTACAAGAAACGGATCAACCGTAGGTCAGCGGCATGGGCAGCTTGAACGACTTCTTCTGACTTCATAATCCTCTTCCCTTTACTATTTTGGTTGCGATTTAAATCGCAATATTTGATCGCGATGGGTGGCAATTTCTATGAGTAACCCGGCTAATAAAGTCGTCCTTTGCACAATACTATCCATCTCCAGGTACTCGTTGGGGCTATGGTCCAGTCCGCCGATCGGCCCCAGCCCATCCAAAGTCGGGATGCCCATCTCGCTGACATAATTCCCATCCGATGTGCCCCCTGTTTGGACATCCTGAAAACTTATTTCGAGCTGCTTTCCAACTCCCTGGATCAGGTCAACCAGGTAAGCACTGGCTGGGGTCTTCTCCATGGGATTCTTTTCTATACCGCCAGTAATCTCGATATGCGTGCCAGGGATATGTGTTTGGCTGGCGATCTGATCTACAGCCTGGTCGAGGGTCATGCCATCTGCAGCAGTCACAAAGCGAACATCGAATTCGGCCCAGGCTTCATCGGGCACCACGTTGGTACGTATCCCACCGCCTACGAGACCAACGTTAACCGTTGTGCCGGGCTGCCGACCATTCAGCGCAGAAAATTCCTGGATACAATGGGTCAATTCCAAGATGGCATTTGCGCCTTTTTCGATCTCAACACCCGCATGCGCCTGGTGACCGTGTACTTGAATCCGATAGTTTCCTCCCCCTTTTCGGGCGCTGACAATGTCACCGTTCATCCTGGCAGATTCAAGCACAAGCGCAACATCCGCCAGGGCAGCGATCGGCTGATACAACCCACGGGAGGCAGGCGAGTCTACTTCTTCATCCGTATTGAGGAAGAAATCGATCTGGGCAAAATCTCTAAAATTTTCCTGTTGGAGCGCTCGGATAGCATATAGCCCGGTTAGGAGGCCTGCTTTCATGTCGCAAACGCCTGGGCCGAGGATATGTTGATTATTGAAACGCATCGGCCGTGCAGCCGCGGTACCATCGGGATAGACTGTGTCGAGATGACCCATCAGTAAGATTCGGGCTGTTCCAGTGCCATGGTATGATGCCAGGCAACAATCACCATACTGCGCCAAAGGAAATTCAGTCAGCTCAAACCCAGCTTCTCGTAAATAGCTGCGAAACAACCGACCGACATGGTCCACCCCCGTTTTATTCGAAGTCCCACAATCCACATTTACCATTGCACCCAAACGATCGAGGTAATCAGGTAAATGTTCTTCGATCCAAGATTTAATCGAGAATAGTTGCTCCATACCGCAGCCCTGTTCACAAATGGATATTGCTTAGAAATAAATCTCGCTTCTTTGGCAGGATATCAGCTTACCTGCAATGAATAAAACATGATTAGACTGGTTTCGATGCCTTTCACTTAGGTTCGCCGATAATGCTGAGCTGAATATTTCAATGCCTGGGAAAGGTCAGCCATCAAGTCGTCAGGATCTTCAATGCCAACTGAATAACGGATCAGGCTTTCTGGGATGCCCATGGCTGCCCGCTGTTCCGGGGTAACCTCGACATGGCTTGTAGTCCTGGGAGGGCCGGCAACGGTCTCAACAGCCCCTAAATTTGCGGCCAGGTGGGCGAAACGCAACTGCGGCAAGAAAAGCTTGACGGCGTCAAAATCAGCGTCTAAGAAAAAGCTTAGCACTCCACCAAATCCGCGCATCTGTTTTTTAGCAATGTCATGATTTGTGTGCGTTTCCAGCCCCGGGTAGAAGACATCTTTTACAAAAGGATGGCTTTTCAGGAACCGGGCGATCTTCAATGCACTTTCATTTTGCCTTTGAACGCGCAGCTGCAAGGTTTTCATACCACGCAGCAATAAATAGGCGGACATTGGATGGAGAGTCGCCCCTGTGATCTCACGAAAGCCGTAAACTCGCTGGACGAGCTCCTTTGAGCCACACACAATGCCGCCCAATGCATCCGCATGCCCACCCAGGAATTTGGTTGCACTGTGGATTACCAGATCTGCACCTAATTTCAGGGGATTTGTATTTATGGGGGTGGCAAAGGTGTTGTCGACAACAACAATTGCGCCTGTTTGATGACCTGCATTGGCTAAACGTGCTATGTCGATAACTTTAAGGGTAGGGTTTGTGGGGGTTTCCAGATAAAGAACTTTACATCCCTTGGCAATTTCATTCTCAAGGGCTATATGATCCGTTGTATCGCACAGGGTAACTTCGATCTGAAAACGTGGCAAGAAGTCGAGAAAGATTTTATTCGTCCCCCCATAGGTGTCTTTAACCGAAACAACTCGCTCACCTGGAGAGAGTAGCGTATAGAGCGTATTGCTAATAGCTGCCATACCAGTTGAGAAGCTGGTCGCTGCTTCCGCGCCTTCCAGTTGGCGTAATTTTTCCTCAAAAGCATCTACGGTGGGGTTTGTATTTCGACTGTAGATATAACCGGCTTCTTCCCCTAAAGCAACATCGTACCAATTATCAAGGTCTTTATAGCCGAAGGAAACGCTATGCACGACTGGTACTTGAGTTGACCCCTGCCAGCCGTCCTTACTTTCTTCGCCAGCCCAGACAGCAACGGTCGCTGGCTGGGGCTTCTGATTTTTCAACCGTTTATCTGCCATGATTAATCTGCCCTCTATCTCAGCGGACTATTTTATTTCAGGCGACCGGTAATCCCAGCCATTATGGTCTAGGTCAGTAAGAATTCCAACCACGGTGTCGACGAGAATCTCGCGCATCTTTTTGCCTTTTTCGAGCGTGGCCTTGGTGGGATCGCCTGAAGCTCCGACATTGGTCAGCTCATTGAAGTTCCATTTAACGTCAACATGGGGAGGAAGGTGTGGCACAACACCTTTGGCCTTGGACGGATCGCATAACTCGGGGAACAGTGCCAGGCAAATAGAGGTCTCACCTTCACCTGCGTGACCCAGGCCGTTCCAGACCTCGAAGAAATCGGGAGGCACCAAATCACCGACCATCTTCCACCAGGCATCTAGTGAAACGATCTTAAAGTCAGAGTGAGCAACTTTAGCCGTTCGGGCGGCGACTTCGATGGGAGCGATGTTCCCGTCATGCCCGTTCATGATGAAGACCTTGCGAATACCTTCACGATAGACCGATTCGAGAATATCACGGATTATGGCGGTCTCTGTATCAAATTGAAGTGATACTGTAAAAGAGAAATTTTTGTAATGCTCGCTCATGCCATAGTTCACTGGCGGAAGGACGACCGTATCGGGCAGGCGGGCCGCGATATCCAATGCGATCAGGTAAGCCGTCAAAGCGTCGGTACCGAAGGGGAGGTGCCATCCGTGGTTCTCAAGTGAACCTAAAGGCAGGATCACTTTTTCAAAGGGTCTTGTTTTCCAGTCCGACCCATTTAAATGTTGTACTTCAAGTGGGTTTTTATTCATATGATTTTTCCTTTGGATTCTACCGGTCTTTCAGAACCTCTCAGGAGGTTCTGAAAGACCATGTGCATTTCTAGTTCAACAATTGGATTCGATCTATGGTGCAGGTACTTTCTCCGGGACGACTTCGGCAGCCAGGGTTAGCTGCTGGTCCTTAACCAGAATCATGGAGACACCTTTTTGAGGTACGCGAACCCCCTCAGGATAAGTGAGTTGGCCGGTAATACCAGGGAAATCCTTCGTAGCTGCTAAAGCATCATGGATCGCCTTTAGATCAGTGGACCCGGCACGGGTGATTGCGTCAGCAATCAGTTTCATTGTGTCATATCCTAAGGCGGCAAAAGCGTTTTCCGGATCGGTCCCGTATTCCGCTTTGTAATCGGCCATAAATTTCTTGATCGCGTCCGTTCCCAGATTCGCATCCATCAAAGAGTGGGTCGTATAATATATATTCGTCGCTCCTTTTCCAGGGATCTGGACGAGCAGCGGGGTATCGTATCCATCGCCACCCATGATAGCCTTATCGATGCCGGCATCACGGAACTGCTTGACGATCGTACCGATATCATCCGGTTGTGCCGCGATGTAGAGGAAATCAGGTGGAGTTGCAGCAGCCTTAACTTTGGCGATCTGGGCGGAAAAATCCTTATCGCCCATCTGGTAACTATCTTCTAGAACCACCTGGCCACCTAATTCAGTATATCGTTCTTTGAAGTATTTACTGAGCAGTTTGGTATATTCAGTGCCTTGATCTGTCAGCAGGTAGACATTCTTATAATTCAAGTCGTTGTAGGCATATTCTGCTCCCGCTGCGGCCTGAACATTATCACCAAAGCACGCCAGGAATAGATAATCAGGCACCTGGTCGGGCAGCTTCGGCGAGGTAGCACCAGACGTAACAAACACAACCCCAGCCTTAGCAGCAATGGGTGCTGCTGCCAGGGTCATGTCACTGTCGCTGAAGCCCATCATGGCGACTACTTTGTCGGTCTCAACCAGCTGGGTAGCTGCATTTCCGATAACTGTCGCATCGGTCTTGCCATCGTAGAACACGATTTCGATCGGACGACCCAACACACCACCAGCAGCATTGATCTCCTTGGCCGCTAGTTCAGCTCCATGGTAGGATGGAACGTCGAGCGAAGCCTGTCCTCCGGTCACATTATAAAGGACCCCAATTTTAATGGGCTCATTCGCACCAGATTGGGTAGGCCCCGCGCATGAGGCAAGCAAAGTCGCGATAACCAGGATCATTGTTAATAAGATACTTTTTTTCATCTTGATCTCCTTCTCTCCAAATGCGTTTTCGCTAAATTTTGATTAGTTATATCCAAAACATTCCCATAAAAACACATTTATTCAATTTTATCAGGAGCTACCTCCTTTCTTTTTGCCTTCGGGATTAAGAATGAGAATATTCGGCTAAAATCCAATTCCCGCTTTCCCATGATCCCTTCCGGACGGTAGATTATCAGCAGGATGAAGATGACAGCCATCAGTATCTGGCTGGCGCCATAGACGGGTGGGAGATGGACAAAACCCAGGTTTACGCCTCTTTCAGCGTTACGGAGGACTTCTGACAACACGGTTATGATCACCGCACCAATCACCGAGCCGCTGATCGACCCCATCCCACCAACGATAAGCATCGTGATAACGCTGAAAGTTAGTACAAAAAGGAAAGCATGGGGTGAGAAAGATTGGATGAAGTGCGCCCACAAGGAGCCTGCCACGGCGGTAAAAAAGGCGCTCACGCAAAATGCCAACAACCGCATACTGAGTACGTTTATGCCGATGGATTGGGCGGCGATGAAATTGTCCCTTGTAGCGATCATCTGGCGCCCATAGGAAGATCGCACAATTCTCCAGACAAAATAAATCGTAATCACGGTCCAGATTCCCACCCACCACAAGTTTGTATAGGCAGGGACGCCAGAAAATGTACGCGCACCCCGGGTCATTTTGTCCCAGTTGATCAGGATAACATTGACGATGACCAAGAAACCCAGTGTAGCCACACTAACATAAGGTCCGGTAAGTCGCATAATTGAGAAGCCAATCACCAATGCTACCAGCATGGCAACAAATCCAGCAATTATCGTGGCAGGGAGAAATGAGAGTTGTGTGTTCTCAAGCCAGGTAGGAAGGTCAGGGAGATAGGCAACCTTGAGCGAGAGGGGAAGTGTTAATATGGCCGCAGTGTAAGCACCGATGGCCATGAAGCCAATGTGGCCCAGAGAAAAAACCCCGGTATAACCACTCGAAAGATTTAAGCTTACGACGAGAATAATACTGATGCAAAGTCCAATGACGATACGCTGTATATAGGAGCTAGCCCCGAAGTTGATCAATACCAGGAATCCAGAGAAAAGAGCGACCAATACCAAACCAGTGACCAAGGGTGAAAGAGCCTTTTTTCCGTTGGTTTGCATTAGAATTTCTCCTTTTCAGTTGAACCCAGCAATCCATTCGGGCGGAAAAGCAATAATATGATCAGGATTGCAAATACGAAAGCATCGCGGAATGGGGTCAAATAAGCAGGAAGAATGCCTTGAAGGACGATTTCAAGAATACCCAGGATATAACCTCCCAAGACCGCCCCTGGCAGGCTACCAAGGCCGCCGATCACCGAGGCTACAAAAGCTTTCAATACAGGATAAAACCCCATCAGCGGATCGATTTTCCCGACCCGCGCACTCCACAAAACACCAACGACACCGGCTAATAAAGCTCCGATTCCGAAAGCACTCACAAAAACCCGGTTGATATTGATGCCCATTAATCGTGATGTGAGCAAATCCTGAGAAACAGCTCGCATGGACGTGCCAGCATCGGTGCGGGTAATGAATAAAGTCAGCAATACAAGCAGGATGCCGGTCACTACGATCGCTATGATGTCAACCGAATTGACCCGCAGGGCACCGAAGTTCAAAGCAGAGTTCAAAAAATCTGGAGCAGGAAAAGGTCGAGAAGAGGGGCTGAAAAAAAGGATTGCCACGTTTTCAAGGAAAATTGTAACCGCAAAGGAAGTGAGAAGCATGGATACATCCGGGGCACCTCGAATTGGCCGGTATGCCACGCGTTCCATTATTAAACCGGCTACACCTGCGATCGCAATGCCACCGATTGCAGCAGCCCAAAATGGGAAGCCAGCAAAGCTCAAAAACAAGGTGGCGTAGCTGCCCACCATGATCAGATCGCCATGCGCAAAATTAATCAACCGGAGAATTCCATAAACCATGGCTAAGCCGATTGCCATCAATGCATAAAGACTGCCTATACTGATGGCGTTGATCGCTTGCTGTAAAAAGTACTCGAACTCAGTCAATGTAATCATTTCGCCATACCTCCCAGATAGAACTGTTCCAAAGCAATGTTGGATTTAAGCTCGGCAGCAGTTCCACTGAGTGCCACTTGGCCAGTCTCCACTAGGTAACAACGATCTGCTATCGCCATTGCCTGGCGGGCATTCTGTTCTACGAGCAAGATGGTCACACCCTGTTGATGTAATTGTTGGATAACTTTAAAGATTTCCTGAACAATGAGCGGTGCCAAGCCGAGCGATGGCTCATCCAACATCAGCAGGCGTGGCTTTGCCATAAGGGCGCGCCCGATAGCGAGCATTTGTTGCTCGCCACCACTCAAGGTAGCTCCGGATTGATTGATCCGCGTTTTCAGCACTGGGAAGAGGCTAAAAACCCATTCCATATCATTTTTTACTTCGTCACGCTCTTTCCGGCGGATCGCGCCCATGCGAAGGTTTTCCATCACGTTCAAATTACCAAAAATCCGTCGTCCTTCAGGGCATTGGATAATGCCTTCGAGTACGATAGCTTCTGGAAGTAACTTGGTCAGGTCAACATTCTGGTAGGTTAGCGTGCCTGTTCTGGGGCGAATGATCCCAGAAATCGTCATGAGCGTTGTGGTTTTTCCCGCACCATTGGCGCCTAAGATAGAAACCAGCTCCCCTTCGTTGACCTCCAGGCTAATTCCCTTAAGCGCATGGATATTCCCGTAATAAACCTCGATATTTTCAAGCTTGAGCATTTTCTTCAACCCTTCCCAGGTAAGCCTCTATAACCTGTGGGTTATTGCGAACTTCCTCAGGAGTCCCTTCAGCAATGATTTCACCATTGTTCAACACCTGGATCCGGTCGCAAAGTTGCATTACGATCGGCATATTGTGTTCGACGACAATAATCGTTAGGTGATATTCATCGCGTATCCGTCGGATGAGCTGGAGCACATCCAGACTCTCCTGCAAGCTCATCCCTGCGACTGGCTCATCTAGCAATAGTATTTTAGGGCGCAATGCTAAGGCCCGCACAATTTCTAGCTTTCGCTGATCGCCGTATGGAAGAGATGAAGATAGCTGATAGGGCTTGTCTTCCAAATTAAACAACACCATCAGCTCCATTGATTTGTCCACCAGACGTTGTTCACGCCGCCGAAAAGAAGGCCAAGATGTAAAGGTCGTGAACAAATTGTCAGAGTCATGCAGCTGTTGGGCAGTCATGACGTTCTCCATCAGTGTCATATTGGAAAACAGACGAACGCTTTGAAATGTCCTCCCAATGCCAAGTTTAGCGATTTTTTCGGGAGGATATTTCGTAATATCCTGGTTGCAAAAACGTATCGTCCCGCTGCTGGGGGGAATGTAGCCGGTAATTAAATTAAATAGCGTGGACTTTCCCGCGCCGTTTGGACCAATAACGCCTAAAATTTCCCCCTGGCGTAAACTCAGGTGGTAATTGGATACCGCTCGCAGGCCTTTGAAATATTTTGAAAGGTTTTCGATTTCGAGCAATTCCTCATAATCCTTCGATAGGACTTGATCGCTCATTGTTCTCCTCTCAGGAATAGATAAACTGTCGAAGATTCTTCTTACGCTTCTTGAGAGACGATCTCTCCAAGCTCGAAAATCACATTGCCAGGTCGAATCATTGGGCTGGTGCGGATACAGGTTACTACACCTTCAATGGGAGATTGGACATCGTGGATGGGTTGACCGAAGACATCACGGATCTGACCAACTACCTGATCTTTCTTAACCAATTGGCTAACCTTGATATCGGGGTACCATAATCCGGTTTGATCTGTTCGGACAAATACGTAATTTTCAATGAACTTACGTTTGACGTTGTTAACGATCGTTCCAGGCATCATACCAAGGTGTACTAGCGTATTACGGAGGCCAGTCAGGTGGATATTTACATATTGCATATCCAGGATCCCTTGCTGGCCCGACTCACATAAGATCGCAGGTTTACCACGTCCGGCTGTGATGATATACGCAGCATTGGGGGGTAAATTTAGTTCATAGGGATCTTTGACGACCAGAGGAATATTGTAGGCGATAGCCATCGCTTTGGCCTTTTCTTCCTGGTCAGCATTGCCGGTTGCGACCCAGCGGTTGAATGGTGTCAAGGCCTCAGGGATGTCACCACCGTGCAGCTCGACAAAATAGTCGGCTTTACTTAATACTTCCTGATCGAAGTAAAATGCCATCACTTCGCCGAATGTGCCCAGTGGTGAACCCGGGAAGGTGGACATGGGATTTTTTCCGTCTTGAGGCACCACAAACCCTGCGTAATTCAAATGTGCTGGCATGTTATAGATCGTACCGATCGTGAGCGTTCCGCTCAACTTGGTCGGATCAACTTCGTTGAATAACCTGATAGCAGCCTCAATTCCGCAAAACTCACAACCGTGCATGCCACCCAGTACCACCAGATTAGGGCCATCGGACGCGCCATAGATAGTTCCGATGGGAAAGCGGATCGGTTCCTCGGTGTTTCGATATTTAAACTCTAGCCATCCCTTTTCCTTTGTTCCTTTTACGTTTACCATTTATTCCTCCGAAATGTTAGGATTATTCACAACGAGAGTTCCTGCCGATCTTGTAGAATAATGAAATGAAGGTATTCTTTTACCAAAAACTTTACAGAGTCTGGCTGGTAAGCGTGTTTATAGGCAATGGTTTCCACGTTTTCTGGGATCCACTTATTTCGCTTCAAGGCATTCCTGATCTGCAATGCAAGCAAAGGTTTCATATACCTCTTCGATGAAATGCACTAAAAGCACGGTCTGCCGGACTCATTTTTACAGGATCCGGTGTATATTTCCTTGATTTCTTTATCTGGGGGTGCTTCTTTTGTGTGAACTGATTGTAAGAAAATCAGGCTGGCGTCTACCTGGCTGGCAAAAGACCAATTGTTAATCATTTTTCGGCTGGCAGGAACAACATCAGTCATGGATGCTTCGAGCAGAGACGCTCCTCCGGATTGCAGGCGAACAGCGATACAAATCCGCGCTCAGTGTTGACAAAAGTCTTGGCAATTTGCCCTTTTGGTTGCCAATATTCAGCAGTTCCTAATTTCAGGTCAAATTGCATTGTCACGAGTTGTGTATCAGTCATCGCAATTATTCCATCAGGACCGATCAAAGACCAGTGATTTCTAAGGAGCGGAAAGAGTTACCCGCAGCCAAACGATAACGGATAATATATTCTATTTACGTCCAGGTGCGCATTGGAATCGATATCAACCAAGTACACAATATAGTATCTATTACTGCATTTGTCAACCTGTGTTGATTATTGGATTACGCAGATTCCGCAACCTTTATTCATTAAATGTGAGAAAGAAATAACCGTTGCACATTAATAATCTCATGATTTACCCACACAAGTACGCTTGCCGGTGGACTCGAACCCGCCTCTTCTTCAGTGTGATGGATAAAAATGCAGGGGAAAACAGAAAAATAACCGGCTTTTACCTCTAATATCGCTAAAAATCAACAGCCAACTCGCCCCGCTCCTCGCTTGCTGGTTCAGAATACTCGTTACAAAAATATACGCGCACGATGAAACAAGGGGATGTAATTATCAGCTTTATCCATCGTATAAGCTCTGATTTGATTGGGGCTTAACTTCGGAGGTGAGTTTCCTTATACTATACAGGTGCTGGCAACCACTTTGCAAGCACCTGCGTAGATAAGGATTAGACGATTAGACATTTAGCCAACACCCTTTTACGGGAAAGCGTTAGATCTATACGGGAAAATCCTTGTCGTCATCAACGTTCATCTGATTATTCATCCGGCTAATAGGCGATTGCGGTGGAAACTCCGGCTACCCAGCCAGATCAACACCCCGGTCAGGAGCCAGGTGATCAACCCTATCAAAACCAGGACGGTAATATTGATGAATATAGCACCTGCCGTTTGAGCATAAAACAGTGCCACGATGGGCAATACGACTAACCCGGCCATCTGATTGGCATCCTGGAACCCTTGTGCGCGCGCCGAAACCACCACCATCAGGCTCACACCCATTCCTGAGAGGGCTGGTACTACCCAGACAACCAGCACTAACCACAGGGCGTTGGGGAAGAAGATGCGCTGCATTTGTGACCAGGCTGCTGCGTTCACATTGATGGCATAGATCAAGAATGCGCAGAAGGCAACTGCAATGGATGCCAGCCAACCCGATAGCATCTTGGCTATAAATAACTCACGATCGGTGGTGGGGGTATACAGTAGCGCTTCAAGGGTCTTGCGCTCTTTTTCACCGGCAAAACTATCTGCCGCAATCATGGAGGCTGTCATCAAGGGGATGATCAGGAAGAAGGGCAGTAGCATATTTCCCAGGGTAAACATGGTTACCTTCTGGCTGACAGAATAATTCGCAAATTCCTGCAACATGTCGGCAGGCATGTTTGCCAGTAAACCCTCCAGGGCGGTCATCTGGCCACCGAACCCGCGGATAACCGTTGGGGCCATACTGACTAACCAGGGAATACCGACAAAGAAGACTACGCTTATGATGATGATTGGGGTGACTATGTTTTTATTTTGGATGACTACTTTCAGGTCTTTTCGTACAACCGCTGACATAGCGCGAGCGTTCATTTCTCACCTTCCTGTTCTTCGTGAAGTGTAAAGTACACCTGTTCAAGATTGGCTTCCTGAGGTGCGATTCGGTATACCCTGATATGGTTCTGCACCATGGCAGCCATCACCTCCGGTATCGACTCACGATGATTGACCGTCACGACCAGGGCGCCGTTGGGTTTTGCCGGCTCACCCAGCACAAGCTCTGGCATATTGCGTAATACCCGCAACGCAGATTCAGTCTGTTCTTCCACCACTTCAATTTCTACATCCAGGCGACGGACGTATTCGCGGGTCAATTCGGTGGGTGTGCCCAGCGCCACCAGGCGCCCATGCTCCAGGATGGCTACTCGGTCACACAGGCGCTGAGCTTCCACCAGGTTATGGGTGCACATAAAGACCGTGCAGCCTTCACGGCGGGCCATGCGTTCGATCAACTCGTTCACATGGTGGGCAGAGACTGGATCAAGGCCTGAGGTGGCTTCGTCAAGGAAGAGCAGCTCTGGTCTGTGTAATAAGGCACGCGTCAGAGCCAGGCGCTGTTTCATCCCTTTGCTATACCCGCTCACTTTCTCCCTGGCTCGATCCTCTAGATCAAATTCAGTCAGCAACTCCTGGATACGGGATTTGGTGACAGTTCTTGGCACACCATACATATCTGCATAAATGCCGAGGATATCCCAGGCAGTTAATCGGTCATCCAGAGAAGGCGTCTCGGTCAGAACCCCTGTCCGGGCACGCAGTGCAGGTCCATCCACTTGAGGGTCAAAACCGAGCACGCGCATATTTCCAGATGTCGGTTCGATCACACCGTTGAGCAGGCGCACAGTAGTTGTTTTACCGGCACCATTATGACCCAGAAAGCCAAAGATCTCACCCGCATGCACTTCAAGCGATAGGTTGTCCACTGCAACGGTCTTATTGAAATGGCGGGTGAGCTGGTTGATGGTGATAACTTGTGCATTCATTTCTTCCTCCTTGTCTCCTCGCCCTCGTTCATTCTGAGGGCGAGGAAACTGATAAGCGATAATCCCAATGGCCCTTAGAACTCCTTGCGCTGGAAGCGCCACAGTGCCACCAGGATGAATACGATGCTCAGAATGGCTGCGGAGGTTATTTCCGAGACGAACATTGCCGGCAGGGGTATCTCAAAAACGACCATCTGCGTCACCCTATCCATGGTCACTGGTAAGAGATAGCTGATCTGTGGAATAAAGCCTCCGATCGCAAAACCAACGAGCAGCAGGCCGAAAGATACACCCATGATCGGTCCACGCGTCTCAAACAGGACCCCCAGCATGATCACCAGGCTGATGTAGAAAAACAGGGTCAATGTGAATACCCCTAATCCCGCCAGGAAAGGCAGCAAGGACACGATTTGCTGGGTATCCAGGAACACCTCGCCCATGAAGACCAGCGCTGGTATTGCGATAATAAACACCAGGGCGCCGACCATGTTCGACAACAGCTTGGTCAGGATGAATGACTGGCGTGCCGAAGGTTTTGACAGGATCCACGCTGCTGTCCCCGTCTGGGTCTCCTGGATGATCTCGTCCTGTGCCAGGATTATCACACCAATTGAACCTGCCATTACTGCAAAAGCGAAATAATAATACAGGCCTTTAGCACCCGGCTGAACGCCCGGGACAGACTGCTCGATCGATGCATTGAGCCCAGGCAGAATCGGCTCAAGCAGCGGTAATACAAACAGGACTAGAGCTACCATTCCATCCAGGATGGCTATCCAGACCAAAGCCTGCCACAACCAGCGGCGGGTGCGGAACCACTCGCCCAGCTCTTTATTAAGCATGTTGCCGAAGCCGGCCAGCCAACCACCTCCCCTGACGGGCAACAGTCCCTGGCGAGCTGACTGCATGAGATCACGGGTCATCTGCGAATTAGTTTGAGCGGTCATTTTGAATTCTCCTTTTCAACAAGGCTGATGAATACTTCTTCAAGGTTATAGGACTTGCGCCCAAAGTTCGTCACCTTCAGGCTGCGGTCATCGAGGATCAACCTCAGCAGCATGTCTTCAGCTGCAGCATCGTCTGTCACGTTGATCTGCCAGCAATCATGACTATCTGTGGCTACCACACTCAGGTTTTTCACCCATGGCTGACCTATTACACGGGCTTGCGCCTCAGCCATGGCCCCGTTTTGCCCGCCCTTTAGCGTGACACTATAAATGGTCGAACCACCATCACCAGCCAGAAGCTCGCTAATGGGCGCTTCAGCGATCAGGGTGCCCCGGTTTAGGATCGCAACTGTATCACTTACCCGCTGCACGTCATCCAGGATATGGGTTGAATAAAAGATGGTGGTGTACTTGCGTAGCCTTTCCATGACGTCCAGCACATCGTGGCGGCCCATGGGGTCAAGCGAAGCGGCTGGCTCATCCAGGATCAGCAGGTCGGGGTAGTTCACCTGGGCTTGGGCGATCCCCAGGCGTTGACGCTCACCCCCCGAAAAGCCACGCACCGGCCTATTAGCCTTATCGTCTATGCCAACCAGCTCAAGCATTTCCTGCACGCGGGCTTCGAGCAGGTCATTTGGCCCGCGATAGAAGAAGCGAGCGGTATAGTTAACGATCTGGCGAGCGGTCATGTGCTCGTAGTAGCGCGGGTCCTGGGCCAGGTAGCCTACCCGTTTGCGGATTTCCACGCTGTTATGCTGGATATCATGCCCGAAGATGGTCGCTTGCCCCCCGCTGGGCTGGATTAAGCCGAGCAGGAGCTTGATGGTGGTGCTCTTACCAGCCCCATTCGGCCCGAGGAACCCGAAGATCGAGTTTTGCTTCACCGTCAGGTTAAGGTCCTTCAGTGCTTGGGCTTCTTTATAGATCTTGCTCAGGTGATTAGTTTCGATGACCAGTGAATTATTTGTTGACATGTCTCCTCCTTTTTTATGTGGTTGCCAATTATCGAACCATCCCAGGTGATAGGACACGAAACGCCTGGAATGCAATCCAATCCGACTGACCTCTGACTTCATCCAGGGTCAGGTGGATAACGCCTATCTTTTGAGCAGATTCAAACTCGACAAGCTGGACCTGGTTTTTTCCAGACCAGTAGTTGTACTGCTCTTCAGTTAACTGCAGCTTCGACTGCAGCTCTTTCAAGGAATGCGTAAGGTCTTCGTTCAATTTCTTAGTAAAGGACAGCACACGGATGACAGTGGCTCTTACCCGCAAATCACATTCATCATTTTTTCGCAGGAAATACAGACTGTCACCCGGCTTCACTGTGTACACTTCTGGATGTTCAATATCAATGTCTTTTACGACCATGGATTTAACTCCGCTCAGGATTTTCTCCAACTCGCCTGCTTGTGCGTCCAGGAAAACAAGATGATTCATTGATGTCATTCCTTACTCACTGTAATCATTATCTGGTTTCACTATATATAAAAAACTCCCCGGCCACATCCATCGACCGAGGAGTTATTGGTAATTCTTAAGATTGAATTTAGTACTTATACTACAGGTGCCTGATCCTTATACTTAAGTAGGATATTGGATTTATAGCAAGATAAGCTTATGCTTAATGGCGAAAGCGATTGCCTCTGACCGGCTGGATACCTGCAGCTTGGAGAGGATGCTGCTGATGTGGGCTTTCACAGTCGCCAGGCTGATGACCAGTGCATCGGCAATTTGCTGGTTGCTTTGACCTTGGGCGACCAGATTTAATACTTCCAGCTCGCGGTCGGTCAAGTCAACCAAGGGCTCTTTTGTTGGGCGAGTTGCATGGACAAGTGCATTGGCAGCTTCAGGGGAAAGCGTTGATTTACCTGAAACTGCGTCTCTAATTGCTTTTGCCAGCTCATCCGAAGTGACATTTTTGATCAGATAGCTAATCGCGCCTGCAGCCAGCACGCCCTGTACCAATTGCTCATCTTCGAAACTGGTCATGGCAATGATTTTAATATCAGGCCAGTCAGCTAAAATTGTCCTGGTTGCCGTGATCCCATCCATCTCAGGCATCATCAGGTCCATCAAGATCACATCCGGGGTGTTTTGCTGGCAAGCCAGGACTGCCTCCCGCCCATTCCTTGCTTCAGCGACCAGTTCCAGGTCATCATATGCCCTGAGGAACGTTGCCAGGCCGCTACGCACGACGTTATGATCATCCACCAACATTACCTTGATCTTGTGAGGAGTATCCATTTGCTCAATCCCTCCGTTATGATCTCCAGTCAAGTTCTACGGTTGTACCTTGCCCGACCTGACTGTCAATCTTCAGGTTGGCTCCAATTGAATTCGCCCGCTCGTGCATGATCGCGATCCCCAGGTGTTCTGGGGTAACCGAGCTGGGGTCGAAACCCAGCCCATCGTCTTTTATGAGCATGCTCATTTGGCCGGGCTGACATTTTAGACGAACCTCCACTTGCCTGGCGCCTGAATGTTTGGCGATGTTGTTCAGCGCCTCCTGGGCCACCCGGTAAAAAACAAGTTTTACTTCATGGGTCAGCTCGCAATCCCCTTCGATAACCAGAGAAACCGGAACACGCACACGTCCAATAAATGCATCCGTTAACTGGGTGAGCAGGGATTTAATTTCTGCCCGTTGCAGAGATTCGGGGCGCATCTCCAGGAGCAGGGTTCGCATTTCTGCCAGGGCACCCCGCGTCAGCTGGCGCAGCTCCTCCAGGTTCTTCATCCCTTCATCGGGGTCCCGTTTCCAGATGCGGGGTATCACATCCGCGATGAGATTGGCAGAGAATAAGGTCTGGGTAACAGCGTCATGCAGCTCACGCGCCAGGCGGTTGCGCTCTGCTGAAATGGCAGTTTGTTCAGCTTGTTCATAAAGATAGGCATTTTCTACAGCCACCCCGATCTGCTGCCCAATAGTTTTCAAGAGTGTGATCTGCTCTGGTGGATAGGTCCGGCTCTGATTCGTGCTGAGATTGAGCGATCCGACCAGCCGGCCTTTGGCCATCAGCGGAATCGCAATGATTTGCTCAACCCCTAAAGTAGCCAATCTCTCCTTCAAGGCGCTTTCAGTAGGCAATTCCACCAGGCTCCAGATCACTGGTTCACCGCGTTGGCCTGCCACGCCGGCAGCACTCTGCCTCAACGGTAATCTTTCACCCAGATTGGCAAACGTGGGCGGCAGCCCACGGAAAGCCATTACCCGTAGATGGGGTTCCCCTGTGTCTGTATCGGTGTTCGCAGTGCCGCCTTCGCCACCCTCGATGCGATAAGCGATACCATGTTCCATCCCGGTCAATTCCATAATTCGCTCCAGAGCATCTGCCATGATCTGGTTAAGATTGAGCGTGCTGCTCACATGTGCAGCGATGGCATTGAGGGTAGCCAATTCTTGGGTGCGCTCGGTGACTTTTTTCTCGAGCGAAGAATATGATTCGTCCAGTTTTTCCGACATCAGGTTAAATTGGTCAGCCAGGGTTTCGATCTCATCCCCTGTTTTCACCTCGATCTGCTGTTTGAACTGGCCAGCAGTCACCTGTTGGGAGGCATGGATCAAGTCCTCGATCGGTTCGGTGATGTGCCTGACCCCATAGGCGGTCATCATTGTCGGCACGATCACTCCCAACGCCAGCAGCACATACAAGAGCAGCCGATATGGTAATGTCGGCTGCATGACCTCGGACCAGCTTTCCTCTTTGATGACGTTCCATTTCACAAGGTTCCCTGCATATGGATAAAATGGAGCGTAGCTGACCAGCACATCTTCTTTTCCTTTTTGGAACCGTCCACTCATATTCTGCCCTTGCAGGAGCTGCTGAAGGTAGACTTCTGCAGATAAATCTTTGCCCATCAAGGATGGATCCAGGGAAAAAATGACGTGTTGGTTCCCGTCAACGACGTATATATTTGAACCCAGATCATTTTTAGAATATGCATTGCTGAACGATTCGTAGTAAACATTCTGCGTAGCTGGGGAGATTGTAAAGCAATAATAATCCGCACCTACGAACTCACCTTTTATACCGTTCATGGAGGCGGAGATACACAGGATCTCCTTTCTACTGGCTTCGATATACCTTAACTCGCTGTAAGCAGCTTTGCCCGGATGCTCAACCATATAGCGAAACTGGATGGTATCGGACCAGTCCTGGCCTAATAGTTCAGGTTGATCAGGCTGCGTTTTTACAACCTTCCCCTGTGCATCCACGAAATAAATGCCCCCGTCGAAAATACCGATGCCCTCCGCATGGTCGAGGATATTCTGAGCCCTGACTTCAAGAGGGGCCTCCTTTTGAGTATCGACTTGCAGGATGATCTTGACAATGAGGGGATTAGTTATGTCAAAGAAAGCTTGAAAAAGTGGTGGAGTTTTTGATTGGACGATCCCCCAATCCTGCTTGATCGCTAGGTCTCCGATCACTCTTTGGTAGGAATAAAACGTGAACCAGGCGATCGCAGAAAGGATGATGACCGTGGGGACGAATGACCAGGCAATGATTTTGAACTGCAGGCTATTCCACCATTTCTTCTTCATGTCTCCTCCAAGATCATACTGCTCATGCCGGCAATTAAATTGTCAAATCATGCTTCGGTGGAGGGCATTAATGAGGTTTTCTCATAATTAATTAATAATAGCACAATTCTTGGTTTGTCAAAAGCACTGTGGCAATTTAAATCAGACCTTCTTCGAATAATCTGTTTCTATTACTTACTCTGGGAGAGCAACCAGGCTAAAAGTAATTACTTGTTCTGACGATAACCAAGGCAAGAATTAGCCGAGGTATTGTTCTACGCGAAAGGCGTTAAAATCGACCTCACTTCTTGCAGGTCATCTAGCGTCAGCGTAGACTGGCTTGGACGCATTATCATCGGTTTATAAAAACTGACCCCAATACTGGATAATTCGGAATAACCCAGATAAAGAGATATTACGGCGGACCTGGCGGGGTCACCGTCACCTGCCTTCAGGCGGTGCTCAGGCTGGCGTATTCGAACCCGCGGCTATTTGAGTGCGATGGGCGAGGAAGGGACTGTCGGTTACCTCCGAGACCCACGTAAGGTGGTTTTACCCCTTTAAATCCGGAAAAATGGGGTAAAAACCATTAAAATGCCGGTTAATTGCCTTGCCAAGTACTTTGCGTAGCACACGGTTGCAGACGATTACACATGGCATGAAGAAGGAAATTCAGCTCCACGCCGTCCTAGGCGTAATCCAGCCCAATTAATAGTGATGGATTGCCTTGATTTAATTCCAGAACCTAATAACAGGTCAAAATTTCGGATCAAGAAACAATGCGGCTCCCTCTTCGTTCTGGAGAAGGAATGAAACAAGATATTAATCTAAAAATTTTTTTACCAATCCAAGAAAATCTAAAAGTATTTAAAAATGCACAAGAAAATGGAGCTTCAAGACATTATTTTGAGGATAAATTCTCACTTATAAGAATAGGAGCGAGCTGAAATACTGCTGATCAGCTCCTCGAATACATATGGCTTAATATAAAGTGGAGCCTCCCCGTGTCAAGATCGGAAAGGCTTGGTTATTTTAAGCCGAAAAGCTAATCAAAAAAATGAAGAACAACACTTAATGATGAGGCAAATAAGTATTGGAATGATATGATATTGCAACCACCGCCTTTCCAATATATATATCACACTAAGAATGAAAAGCATTAATCCCTGCTATTACTTATCCATTCGCTGGTTCTGACAATGCTTGCCCAAATATAGCCTCCACCTGTGGAGCAAACAAACACATCCAGACACTGACGACCAAAACAGTAAGCCATGCATCCTCCTGCGTATAAGTAGCCATCCAGATTCTGGGGAGTGCCACAGCTAATACAAGCAATGCAGAAAAAGACAGGAGCACAACTTTGAATACTGGATGCTTGATGAAGATCAAGACCCCAAGCCCAAGCACTCCGCCAATAAACGACCAGGCAAGCCATGGTGTGGTGAGCGGGTTGTCGGCGTTCGTCAAGAAATTAAAGGCGAACCCCAGAAGTAAAAAGATGACCGGTGCAACAACCGCTAGATGGATGCCCCCAAGGCGATAGGAGAGGAAGATCATGAGGACGATCATCAACAGGGCTGCGACGCTCATTAAGATTGCCTGCCAGGCGGCGCTGCCCTCGAACCCACTTTCAACTGCTTCTACAGCGACCTGATTCCTTTCTATGATGCCCCAAGCAAGTTGGGCGCAGAAGACAATGAGTAGGATTCCAACCAGCAGGCCTAACAAGCTGAGTAGGAGGCGCTTCCAGGAAAGCTGGTCCTTCCTCCAAGCAAAAACGATAATGAACAGAAGTGTCAGGATTCCAAGACCAGTCAAAACTATCATCAGCCAATATGGATATGCAACCAGGCCTACTAAAGAAAGGGTAAAGTAAGCTAAGTCTGGTCCAGCAGTGCGGGTGCTGAAATCGATATTTCCAAAACGCTTAGTCAGAGCTAGCATGGTCTGACCATAAGCCTGGACCAGTCTGGGGGAGACAGCGTCGACCGTATCACGGGAGGTATGATAGCGAGTTCCGGTGGCTTCATTCTGGATGAGAATACCGGTATAGCCTGCCGGCTGAAACACATCGTAATCGGTATTCATCTCACTTCGCTCCTGTATGTTGATCCAAGAGCCTCCCCACACGGGCATAGGCAGCCAGGCCATGTGATTGAGAAGCCAGGCATCACCCGGAGAAGTCTCTCCCAAGGTCAGGGGAGCATTGCCCGGGCGAGCATCGAAAACCAACAGCATGCCAGTCTCGTCCCTGGCTTGCGGATGCGCCTTAAGAAAAGCCCTGACGCCATTCCAGCCCGTTTCTTCCGCGTCGGTAAAGAAAAATAAGACATCATTGCGCAGGGTAGGGCTTGCGTGGAGAACGCGTATGCTTTCGAGCATGGCGACCACGGAGATTCCGTCGTCTCCCGCACCAGGAGAGGCTGAATTTAAGTCATAATGCCCAGAAACCAACACCTGCTGCGTGCTATCTGTCCCCGGTAAGCGTACAAGAATGTTAGCCAGTGAGCCATTGGTCTCAATCTCAGCCGCCAATCCTAACGCTTCAACCTGCTCAACAATGTAATCACGCACCTTGGCTTGAGCTAGTGATCCAGCTCCATGCGGCTCATTGGATACCACTTGCAAATCAACCATGGCGCGCTCAGCTGAAAAGGATGTAGCAGGAGCATTCGCCGAGACTGCCCTGGGCGCAATCAGATGAATGATGGAAACCCAAGCCATAAGGAGTATTATCACGCCAAGGGTGATCCTAAGGATCAATGCACGGTTTGTTTTCATTTCAACGCTCCTTTCCACTAGATGTTGCATATCGGTCACGGAAGTGACTTCGCGAATTGGCAGAATGCGTCTGCCCATACCACCCAGGTTTCACCGGCAGCTTCCACGCCATAGCTTTCAGCATTCCTGACAATGATTAACCCCTTCGCAGGAGCTACATAGATATATTGGCCGATAATTTCCCATCGCCAGGTAATCCTGGCTATTCGGATTACATTTTTCACCCCACCACATGTATCCATAATATATAGGGGCATCCTTGATCAGACCGTTATCAGCAGTGGATTCAGCCACCCAATCAGCAGGCACCAGCTGGGTGCCATTCCAGCTGCCTTGGTTTAAGTACAGGCGCCCAAGCTTAGCAAAGTCAATCGCCCGGGCGTTGATCCCACTTTCCATTTTCTCGAAACCGCTCCGCTCGGAGTCCAGGCTCCAGGAACCGTCGAACTCCATCCCCAGTGGTGTCCAGATTTTTTGTTGCAAATAAGTCGTGACTGGCATCCCAGTAGCCCGCTCTAGAATCATTCCAAGTAGGAGAGGATGGTAATTGTTGTATAAAAATTCAATCCCTGGTTGATCTTCCACTTTAGTTTCAGTCAATGCCAGGTGGCGCAGATCATCAAATCCATACGTGAGATTGTCATCTTCAGGCAGCAAGAAACGGTTATCTACATAACGGAGTCCACTGGCCATCATGAGCAGATGGCGGATTTGGATATCCTTGAAACGCACATCTCGCTGTGTCAGCTCAGGCAGGTAATCCGTTATGGGATCATTTACGCTCTTGATATATCCTTCCTGGATGGCAATCCCAATCAAGGCAGAGTCGAAGGACTTGGCTACCGAAAAAGAGGTCACCAATGAGTCGCGCTGGTAGCCCATAAAGTATCGCTCATAGATGATGGCATCATCCTGAATGACCAGGAAAGCTTGTGTACCGGTATCTGCCAGGAAGGAGTCCAAGTCAGGGATGTTAGGATTGGATTGGAAGGTTTGCTTGACCAGAGGTTCTTTGGAGTTATTCACTGCGAACTTGAACGGATTGGAGCTGGCAGTTAATTTTCGCTCCGGGAGGATGCGGTAATCATAAGGAGTGCCCAGGCTCATGAATAACTCACGGTAGGCATAGGTGGGTGAATAACGTATCGCAATATATCCGTTGATGACAACGAATAATCCAATCACAATCAGAACGCTCCCAAGGATGATGTAGATGGCAAGCTTAAGTTTCCCATTCATTCCAGTTTCCTTTCTTGTAGTCATTGTGAATTCTAGTGGTATGTATGAAGATCAGGGTGTTTGAAGCCGGCAGGAAATGTTCATCTGAACTTCAGGAATGCTGACCTCCAAATTGCTTTCATTAAAAGTCAGTTTGCGGGTGAGCTGTCCAATATCGAAGATATTCAGGACAAAGGTCTGTTCATTTTCCCAGAACCCTGATGTTGCTTGTCCATCGGTAGCCATCCTATATTTCCCATCCAGCCCGACCGGCCAGAATATGTCCTGGCCGTTCATTCGCAATGAAACCCCAGCTTCAGTGGGACCGTTGAAATCAAGGCGTAAGTTGGTCACACCAACAGGGTTGGGGTCACAGATGAATGTCCGGCCTGACATCTCGCTAGCTTTTTCTGGCAAGGAGGCGGAAGGATGTGTATCCAAGCCCTTTGAAACCTCAACAAGGGCAGCCGCCAGCTCTGCCTGGCCGGATGGATTGGCAGGCAATTCTTCACCCGCGTTCAGGATCACTTTAAGCAAGAACGGCATCACCTGGCTGATCACGTCCTCACCCGCCGTGATGACCACGATTGTGTTTCTGGATGGTATTACGTGGATGTACTGACCTCCCCGGCCCATGGCGTAGAAATCGACCGCTGTAACCCACCAGCCATAACCATATCCATATTCATTTCCCACCATGCGGCTGTAGGCTTGGACTGATGTAGAAACCCAGGAAGCTGAGACGATCTGCTGATCATTCCAAGAACCGCCGTTGATCCATAGATAGCCTAATTTAGCTGCATCCTCGGGTTTCAGATGCAAATCGCCCCATCCATAGGTATAGCCCTGAGGGTCAGCTAGCCAGACCACATCACGAATACCAAGCGGTCCGAACAGGTATTGTTGGGCATATTCGAATGCTGTCATGCCGGTGGTTTCTTGCAAGATAGCCGAGAGAAGATGCATGCCCGGGCTGTCATAACAGAATTGAGTACCGGGCTCATATACCATCTTACGATCCAATGCTGCCTGCACCCAATCGGGAGAGAGGCGCATTGCATCGAGGGTTGGCTCATCACCCTCGAAACATTTGGACTCCATGCCATTCCTCATACTAACTAAATCGAGGATGGTCATGTTCTTCTTTCTTTCATCAAGGTTAGCGATCAATCGATCTGGGAAAAACGAGACTAATTTCTGATCAAGCTGGAGCTTGCCTTGGTCAACCGCAATGCCAATCAGGGTGGTCATCACACTTTTTGTAACGGAGGCAAGATCATGTGGGAATGAACCATCATAGGGAGAAAAGTAGCTGTCCAGCACCACGTACCCATTCCGGACGATCATCAGGCTGTCAATAGCGAGGCGTTTTTCTTGTATGGACCGTAATCCTTCAGCAAGCTGGACGGAGTCGATACCTTGCTCTTCTGCAGGGGCTACTTTCCAGCCATTAGTCGGCCAGTAGTCAGGCGCAGCAAGGCTGGGCATGCTGCCGCGCCCCGGGAGATAAATATAGGCCAACAAACTGAGTAGTGCAACCAGCAGTACCGCACCTGCCCAGATCCAAAGTTTTGATCTAAATATGGTTTTCATCTTTGACCAATTCCTTTTTGCTCTTGCGACTGGGGTCGAAAATCATCGCCCCGATCCAGCCGCCCAGGGCACCGAAGCCCACCTCAAACAGCACACCCAAAAAGTTGAAGATATATGCTGCCCAGGCTGGGATATCTTCAACACCCTGGGTGGCATCGGCAGGTAGAAACTGCTGTGCACTGTTCAGGAAACCCTGCGCTCCGGCTAGCCCAACAAAGCCGAGGGCAAAGCCCACTATTCCAGCGATCAACCCGGATAAGGCGCCGACTCTCACCCCCTGGCGGATGGACACAACACTACCCAGTCGCTGGTAGAGCCAGACTGCGAAAATAGCGCTTCCCCAAAAACCACTGCACAACAAACAATTCACGAAGCCTATATAGGGCAGGTTAGCGATTAGAAGACTTAAAGCAGCTCCACTCAGGCTGGCGATCCATAAATTCTTGGTATTCATGATTCTTATCCTTTCTTGGGGTTGAATGAATTGGGTGAGTAATCTTTTCCGAGGATGGCATTCACCAATAGCTCGTAGCGGTCTCCTTTCATTACGAAATCATCCGCTCCGGCTAAAAAGGAGCGCTTCTTCTCCTCGGGACCAGCATAGGTGCTAAAGATAATTACCCGGATAGCGGGATTTTGTGTCTTAATCAGGTGCAGTGCTTTGTATCCGTCTAAACCGGGCATCTCCAGATCCATGACAATAGCATCTGGCGTAAATTTTTCTGCTTGATGGACAGCTTCCAGTCCATCTCCGGCTTCCGCCACAATCTCGAATAAGCCGGTCAATTCCAACAGCTGGCGCAGGTCCTGCCGTACCTGGGGCATATCATCCACGATCAATAATTTTATTTTTGATTGATCTTGTATCGAAGGGGGTTTCGTTGAGGTCATGCAGGACTCCTGGTTTACATCCACTCTCATCATACAGGAGCAGCCCTCAAAAAACATCCAGCCATGGATGGATTAATTGTTTCTCCCTGGCTGGTTGATTTATCAATCCAAAGGTAGACTAACCCAGGACTAAAGTTCTAGGCAAGAATTAACTTTTCCTAGATATAGTTATTTACTCGCGTTGTGGACGTAGGTGAGCGATGAGACCGCGCATCTCTTTCAGCGCATCTTGTGTCAGTGTTTGCAGCTGTTCAAGCAGGGGGCGTAAACGGTCAGGCTCGCGGGCCAAAACAATCTGGGCAGCATGTGTATTAAGCGCGATACTGAAAATTGTCTGTGAGACCGAGTCATGTAACTCGCGCGCCAGTCGGTTTCGCTCATCGATGGCTGCAATCTGCTCCACCTGACTGGCACGTAGTTCAAGCTGGCGATTCTTCTCCTGCAGTTCGCTTACAATTTCCTGGCTGCGTACGATTGCCAGTTCCTCCTCACGGATCGCGACCACATAGACAATAAAGATGACACATCCGGCAATCGGAGTCATCGAATAGGCAATACCGAATAAAACTCCCAACCAATTGATCAAGATGCCCAGGATCAGGGCAATAAATATCCCGCACCAAATCCAATGGCTTCTTCCGGGTAAGACCAGTGCCACCTGATAGCTGAGCAGAACAAATAGTACATCGATAAAATCCAAGTGAGGTGGAAGAAACATCATGTATATAATGATTGCTGATTGGAAAATGAAATAGGTGTGCAAGATACCGCTTGGAAGGTTCTGTCGCCGCCACATCACCAATATAAACAGTGTGAGAAAAACCAACGCCGATCCAAGGTACTGCGGAAAAAGAGCTGGTAGATCAGTGAAGGCAAGCACTAAAGAACGTCCGATGGTGGCTGCACATAACACATATAATGCAATTACACCAGTTTGGATGGTACGGGAAAGCGGAAGGGCAACTTTGACTGAATTGAGGGAATTTTTCCCGTCCACCTTACTGTGCCTCCACCAGCTTGTTCTTGATGGCGTAAACGACCAACTGGGTGCGTTGCTCCAGATGCAGCTTTCCCAAGATGTTGCTTACGTGTGTCTTGACTGTCTTTTCACTGATAAATAGTTCCTGAGCAATCTCACGGTTACTACGACCCCTGGCGACTAGGCGTAACACTTCCAGCTCGCGTCCGGTCAGCACATCTATCGAGCTATCATGAGTGATATTGTGCATCTGAGACACCTGCTGCATAAGCTTACGGGCAATATCAGGATGCAGGCGAGCCTCACCATGGTGAACGGCCCGGATTGCTTCCACCAGATCATCTGGGGATACATCTTAAGTAAGTAGCTGGCCGCGCCTGCTTGAATGGCAGGGAACACCTTATCATCTTCAGAGAAGCTGGTCAGAACGATCACTTTGGTATTTGAATCCTGTGCAAGTACCTGCTGTGTGGCACTAATGCCATCCATGTGTGGCATCACGAGGTCCATCAGCACCACATCGGGCTTAAGTTGGTGCACCAGTTTCACTGCCTCCTGTCCATCCTGCGCTTCACCGATTACACAGATATCTTCATGTAGCTCAAGGAATGTGCGTAACCCTTGGCGTACCACCTGGTGATCATCAACAATCAATACTTTGATCTTTATTAATTCTTCCATTATGCCCTCTCTTTTCGGGGATACATTTTTTCGACCCGGATGTGCGTGCCCTCTCCAGGGCTAGACTGAATGATCAAGTTCCATCCAATATCTCCCGCTCGTTCATGCATCCCCGTAAGTCCAACGTGCCCACCACCGAATGACTGCTGTGTATCAAAACCTTTACCATCATCATCGATCTCAATCCAACATGGCTCATCCAGGTGTAAGTGGATGTTGGCATGGCTTGCACGTGAATGTTTGACTACATTATTCAAAGCCTCTTGAGTAATACGGAAAAGGCCTTGAGCCTCGAGGGGGGGCAATCCTTGTTGACCATCCACATCCAGCGTCACCGACAATCCTTCTGGAAAATGTTGGCGGTTAATATGCTGGCGTAAGGCTGTTGTCAACCCACCATCCAGCTCTTGATCTGGGCGTAGTTCTGAAATTAGGGTATGCATTTCAGCCATGGCACTTTGGGCAAGCAGGTTTAGCCGCTCAAGCTGAGGCCCCACCTGTACAGGACCCCTGTCAAAAAGGAGAAGAGCAGACTGTGTAGTTAGGGTCATTGAGAAAATAGTCTGCGTGACCGAATCATGCAGTTCCCGAGCAAGTCGCTGGCGTTCACGAGCGATGCCTAATTTCTCCAAGGTGTCAGAATATTGCTCAAGCTTCTTGTTGGCATCTTGTAGCTGTTGCATCAGGGATTGGTTGTAGCGGCGCGACTCTTGAGCGCGGCGGGCTGCTAAAGAATAAGATGCCAGGAATACAATGATCGATCCGAATAACAGCAGGCGGGTCAACCACTCGATTGGCTCTTCAAAACGGTAAAATTTATAGCCTATCAAGACAAGAAAAATAAGAATCCATAACAGGCTAGCTTTAGTGCTTAGTCGACGCATTAATTGCATACCTAAGATGGCAAATAAGAGCGAAAAATAATCGTATTCGTCAAATTCTGGTTTATAGATAAGCAGTGATGTCACAATGGTCTGCAACACCAGATAAATTTGAAACCATAGGTTTCCGCGTTTCGTGAACGCTTCTACAGCCAGGAAACTGCCTAAGAATAGTAACAATAATCCCAGAACCTGTCCTAACACCGGGCTGTCTCGGTACAATAATAATGAGCGTAGTAAGATGGCTACATAGATCAACCCAACAACCAGGTAAAAGACCCCCTGGTAGATCCAATCAACATTACGCTTTGCGGTCATATATTGTTCTTTGTCCTTTGAGGAAAAGTGACAGCTTAGTGAATCTTAGCATGGATTAAGGTTTTAGATAATAACCGCTCGTGTTTTGGTTAAAAACCTGCATAAATGTTAAACCTACCTTTTCGCAGTTTTTTAGCTGAACGCTGACCGCGGGAAGCTGATACGAACGTGAACGGGCACGAATGGTCAATCAGCGAAGAAATAAAAAGTATCACTACACAATAATATAGATTATCACCAGGTCTATATCGGTTTTTTTATCTGATGGTGGAATACAAGCCTCTACCCTCTTCAATATCTATGAAGTACACCATGTTGGCTCGTGATTTCTGGACCAATGCTTTGGATGAAATTCCACCTTCCCGATGATTGTGTGTTTTATTGTAAAAGCAACTTTGTGAGCCGCGTGGTTGTGCACGGCACCCCACCAGGAATCCACACAGCTAGGCGCATCGTTAGATATAGGTGTGTGTGGGGATATTGAACGTCTGCTGGGTTTCGTAAAGTAGAAGGTGGGAAGCTGAGATACCTCGCTAGATACAGTATTTTGGTAATCGATAATCATATCGAAGATGGTAATTTAGGCTATACTTGTTTACAAAGGAAACCAAGATGACGCCTGATGAAAAATCCTCCGAACGTGAGACGTATGAACAGAAACAACACCAACAGCGTGAGCTAGAGAAACAACAAGGTGAAGAACGAGTAAAACGCCAGCAGGAACAGCTAAAACTGGAACAGCAGCAGCAAGCTGAGCTTAAGCAACGCCAGCAGGAACGGCTAAAGCTGGAACAGCAGCAGCAAGCTGAGCTTAAGAAACGCCAGCAGGAACAGTTAAAGCTGGAACGTGAGCAAGAACAGCAGGTAAAACCTCAAAAGGATAAACAGCTACAGCTGGAACGTGAGCAAGAACAGCAGGTAAAACCTCAACGGGATAAACAACGCCAGCTGGAAGAAGAGCAGGAAAAAGACCGCGTCAAGAAGCAAATGGAAACCCGCGAATCGGAGAAGAAACAGGCGCAGCAATAATCAGGGGTATTGATAATCAACACGACCAACGATCGAGGGGAAAAAGCTCTCCCTCAGGCGAAGCGTAAGAATACGATCGATCTGCTCTACAACAATGAGCAAGTGTAATATCTGATTGCTATTTCTGGACCAGTGGGTTATAAGAAAAATGCACCTCTCCAATAATTATGCGTGTAGTCGAAAATGCACCCATCTGACCCGCGTGGTCACACATGGCAACCCGCCAGTAATACACCCGGTTGGGTGCATAGTTCGATATGGGTGTGTATTGGGTATTGAACGTCTCCTGGGTGTCGTACAGCGGGTAGAAGGTGGGATAATGGGAAACTTCAAGGACATAGCTGGTTGCGCCATCCAGGGCTGACCAGATGAATGTCGGTGTCCTGGGAAGAACAGTATCAACTGGGCTGACCAGTGGGGGAGAGGGATATTGCTTGGTAAATGTTGCCAGCTGGCTGTATGCACCCAGGTGGCCGTTGCCATCGTACATGGCCACCCGCCAGTAGTAGGTGCCATCGGTATAGCCCCTCGCAGGTGTCCAGCAATGGTTGGCTGTGTCTGTGCTGTCGTAGGTATTGGAAAAGCTGGGATCCGTGCTGACCTGCACGTGGTACTGCCTGGCAGTGAAGCTGGACCTCCCAGCCTCGTCAGTTAATTCGATCGGGTTCCAGCAATAAGTGGGTGTGCCGTGCACCACCTCCCCAGCAGCAGGCAAGAAGCCTTCCGGCTGAGGTAAGCTGAACTCGAATGGCGCGCCTTCGCTCCAGCCATTGGCGATATCCCCATAGCGGATGATCCGCACCCGCCAGTAATACCAACCCAGGGGTAATGTATCCGGTGGCGTGTAGGCATTCACACGCGTCAATGTATCGATCACCAGGTTGTTATAGCCTGGGTCGGTTGCCACCTGCACCTGGTAAGCCTGTGCCCCTTCTGCCATATCCCAGCTGAAAGTTACGATCGAGCTGACCGAAGCGGATTGCAAATTCTCGGGTGCCAAGCCGAGCCTCTGGAAGCTCCACCCGCCTGTCCAGGAGCCGAAGGCTTCGGTGAACCCCGATAGCATGTAGCGTGGCTGTACTCGCCAGTAATAGGTATTGTCCCCGTACAGGTCCGTCAATAATGTGGCTGCATGTTCACTGAAATAACTGGTGTTCGAGCTGATCTGGAAGGTAGCTTCGTGTGGCGGGGTATAGTCTTTATCCAGGTCCACCTGGAGCACGCTGCCTGCAAAAGGAGTTGCCCCATCAGAGCCAGTGGGCCAGTCCCAGTAGAATGGCAGCAACGATGCTACACTGGAGGGATCGCCAGATGCGGTCTGCGGCGGATATACCAGGTTCAGCCGTTCAGAGACCGCCGTGAAGCGTGTCAGCACGGCCTGCCCCGGAACCTGCGGGTCGGAAGGCGTGCTGTCTTGCGGGGTACCACTGGCTGGGTCCACGCTGAAGAGGATGAGGGATGCGCTACTGGTCTCCTGGTCCATGCCGATCTCATGGCTGGGGATGTTAATCTCAACGTAGCCGGCGTGGTTCTCTACTCCTGCACCAATGCCTGAGAATTGCTTCCCCACGCCCCACACCTCACCTTCCCAGGCATAGATCCAGGCATTGTCAGCATTGACCGTCCCACCAATATCATCGATGTAGATGACGTATTCCGGCTGGTGTTCGGGGCTGGTAGCCACCTGGTAATTCCGTTCAGGGGGCGCACCTCCCCCAGAGCCTGGCACGTTATCCAGGTCGATATAGATCACGTAGGTCATGTCGGTGCTGGGAGGGGTAGCATCGAACCCAAAGAACCAGGCAGTGGAAGATTGTGCAGCAAATAATGTAGTCAGATCATACTTGGTTGGTACGTCACTGTACGGGTCGCTGCCGATTAGGAGCTGGTTATCAATCGATCCAGGTGTGCGGGTGAAGCGCCACTCTGACTGGGAGGCGATCTGGAAGCGCCAGGTTTCGCTCCAGCTGCTCCAGCCATCGGGGGTGAAACCGCGCACGTGCCAGTAGAAGGTGCCGTAATCTGTGCGGCCCAGGCTGCGTTGCGCCAGGCTGGTCCTCGGTGAATAGGCAGGGATGTTGGTAAGCTGACTTATCTCGATCGTCGTGAAATCCGGGTCCCGGCTCACTTCAACCTCGTATTGGGTCGCTCCTTCGAAGGGCCACCACTCCAGCAGGGGCGTAGCTTCGACCGATTCCTGGCCGGCCTGTGGCCTGAGCAGGCGAGGCGCTTCACCTGCTGACGGAGTCAATTGCCTGGTCTGGTCGAAGCGTGCTTTCCACACCTGGCTCCACCATGGCGTGCCCGTTGCAGGATTGATCCTGCACTCGCTGCCCAGGTATTCCAGTGGGCATACCCGCCAGTAATATTCTTGTTCAGGGATGGGGACGAAAACAGCCTCGTCAGTCGGTGTGGCGCTGGTGTTTTCCGTATCGTATTGCCAATCGATGGAGTCGAAAAGATACGAACCATCTACCTGGATGCGGTAGGCAGCTGCATAAATCCCGCCCACAGGTGCAGGGACGATCACCCGGTGCCACAGGAATATTGGATAGGCCACGCTCCGATCTTCAGCGGGATGCATGGTGTACTGGCCATACGCATCCGGCGGGTAGTAATAGAGCGGGTAGACCAGGATCGGTGCGAGCGCATCATACCGGCTTTGGTACTCGCCGGTGTCGCTGACCTTCCCATATTTTTCACCCCCGTCGATCGGCCACACGCGCCAGTAATAATGCACCGTCCCATCATACCTGGTCTGGGGCGTGTAGGTGGTGTTCGATGTGGTTGATTCTTCATAAATTGGATCAAAGCCTGGATTATCTGCGATCTGGATCTGGTAGCTGGCAGCCCCAGGCACGGGTGTCCAGCTGTAAAGGGGGTACAGTCCGGCTTGGTATTGGTGCGTCGGGGTAAGAAGGATGGGTTTCAGGTCCCATTTCTTCTGAAAATGCCAGGTCTCGCTCCAGTCCCCCACGGCTTCGCCCGATTCCGCCCTCACCCGCCAGCAGTAACGCTGGTTGTTTGCCATTGGGTCTGCGGGTGTAAAGGATGCCTGGTGGGTTTCGATGTGGGTAGCGGAGCTGAAATCGCATGCCATCGAGGTGGTATATTCGAGGAGATAATGCTCTGCGCCCCTGATCGCCGTCCATCGGAAGGTAGGTGTGAATTCCATGATGGCTTCATTGGCTGGAGCGATCAATATGGGGACCATACCATTCACCACAGCCATCCCGTAGGCCAACCAGAACGACCGGACGTCGCTGGGCGTGCCCGGTTGGTCTACACTGCCGAGCGGGATCACCCTCCAGTAATATGCTCCATTCGTCAGTCTTTCAGGCGGCTGATAGGCCGTGGCTAGTGTGTCGACCGTAATGAGGGGTGAACCAAAACCATCCTGCGTAGCTGCCACCTGGAAGCGATAGGCTGCCGCACCCGTGACAGCCGTCCAGGAGAAAGCCGGGGCATCGAAAAACGCCAGGGCTTGTCCTTCTGCTGGAGCCAGCAGGAGGGGTTTGTTCTGGGGTGTAGCCCAGGCCTTGTTGAAACGGAACACAGTGCTCCATTTGCCTGTAGGTGTTGGGTCTTCAACCCGCACACGCCAGTACCAATCACCATCGGATAAAAAGTCGTCGGATAAGAGCGGGGAATATGTGGTATTCCAGGTGGAGATATCGACCGCCGGGGAGTTGAAGCCGAGATTATCAGCCACCTGCAGGCGATATTGGTTAGCCTCCAATACAGCCGACCAGGCAAAATCAGGCATGCCAGTGGGCGGGTCGCTTTCAGGTGTCGTGCTGGTATTGTTTCCCGGGTAGATCAGGTGTGGGGATTCCACGGTATCTGCAGGGACAGCGGCATAGGGCGTCATAAATCCCAGGATGACGAAGGAAATGATCAGGGAATAGAATAAATAGCCAGGTTTAAACCACAATCGAAGATGATCCGACATAGGATTTGCTACAGATCGGTTATTGGTTAATGGGGGATAAACTAATTATATCTTATAATACGATTGTACGTATTAATCCCTAAATCGCCTAACAATCTTGTTAGGTCACGGAAAATACGCGAATTATTCTGGAGAGGCATTGAATAAGTCACGCGCACCAGTCACCATCTTCTTCATTATTGTTTTCATCGGCTTGTTGGTTGCGATCGTGTGGGGAAACTACCGTTTTTCCGGGTACCAGATTTTCGGTGAGGGTTTCAACATCCAATGGCTGAGCATCCGCTCACTCGTTACACAAGGAGCCAGCCCTTATAGCGAGCAAGTCACATCCAGAATCCAGGATGCTCTGGCTTCGCAGAACGCATTCGTTACCGGTCTTCCGCCCAAATACACCTCTCCCTTAATTTCTGCACTCATTACCTTTCCATTTGCGCTGATCGGGGATCAAACCATCGCCCATTCCGCCTGGACGACCCTCCAGCTTCTGGCTATTTTCTTGATCCTGGCCTTCTCCATCAAGCTCACCGCCTGGCGACCCGCCTGGTACATCCTGCTGCCTTTCTCGATCTTCACCATTTTTAGTTACCACGTCGTCATACCATGGCTGGATGGAAGTCTTTCCATCTGGTCAGCCCTGTTTTTGGTCTCCGCTTTGCTGGCTGTATCGCAGAATAAAAATGAGCTTGCTGGCATCCTTCTGGGTCTGTCAGCCATACAGCCCCAAATGGTCATCCTGCCCGTCCTGTTCACCCTGGTTTGGGCCGGGGTACAAAAAAGGCGGCTGTTGATCCTGTGGTTCTTCATCACTCTGATCTTATTGTCCATCATTGGATCGTTCATCGTCCCGGATTGGTCTCTGCAATATGTGCGGATATTGTTCAACTTTTCCAGAACTTCCCGCCTGGCAGCCCCGGTGTGCTTTTCCTGCGATTATGGCCAGGGCTGGGTAAGCAGCTTGGCTGGGTTTTGAGCGGGGTCCTGCTGCCATCCTCCTGCTTGAATGGTGGCTGGCCCTGCGCAGGGAATTCCGCTGGTTCTTGTGGACGGTCTGCCTGACGATCGTCATCAGTCAGTGGATCGGCATCCCAACCATCCCGGCCAACCTTATCCTGTTGCTCCTGCCCCTGGTGCTGGTCGCTGCCATGCTTTCAGAACGCTGGCCTCGCGGAGGTGCCTGGGTGGCCACGGTTGGCTGCATGCTGCTG
>CAVZNX010000022.1:0-25255 GCA_963776795.1 uncultured Chloroflexia bacterium | reverse complement strand
GTGGGTGGAACGTCCCATCTTCGGGGGTGACGATCACCGGGATGCCATATACCATTTTCACCATCTCGGGGTAGCTGACCCAATGGGGCGCCAGGATGATTACTTCATCCTGTGGATTGATGATGCTATACAGGATGTTGAATAGCGACTGTTTGGCACCTGCTGAAACGATCACATTCTCGGGGGCAACGATCCGGTTATAGTTCTCTTCGGTGTAGCGGATAATGGCTTTTTTCAGCGAAGGCGTCCCATCGGGAGGGGTGTACTTGATGTCTCCACCGCTTAATTTTGTGGCTGAGCTCAGTATCGCCGTGATGGGAGTTTTGTTCTTGGGTTCACCGATGCTCATGTTGATGACCGGTTCACCCCGCTCCCTTAATATCCTGGCTTCTTCATTAAGAGCAAATGTTGGTGATTCAGCAATTCCTCTCGCAAGCCTGCTGATATTCATAACTGATTGTCTCTCCTCGTTCATTTAACTTTCTCTGGTTAGTAATGAACCACTACTAACGGTTGCGCTAAAAAGTTTATCGTGAATAAACTCATGCGTCAATAAACATTTGTAACAAAAACTCGGTGTTTTGCGTCAGAAACCTGTCGGTAATATAGTTTTTAGCGCTTATGTAAGGTCAATATGGCCGGCGCTTTATCGAACATCCAGAATCCGATGGGCATGCCGATGATCGTGCAACATAAGATATACGCAATGCCTAACCACATGGCGGTTAACTCCCAACCCAAGAGGAAGAACCAGATTATCCTGACGAGAATGTTAACCTGTTTGGTCTCATGCCTTCCATACGAAATGGCTGGATCAGTATTGCGTAAAGCCATAAGATAAGGAACTTTGTTTATGATCTTTACTCCGAAAGGGATCCCGATGATTGTCAGGAATAAAAGGTATGCAATGGAAACCGCTGCCGCTACCAACCACCAACCGATAAATATGAAGAATAAAAATTGCACCAAACAGCCTGGCTGGCTTCTGACTACGACCGGGATTCCAGTTGATTTCTCAATACTCACAGCATTCTCCTTTTCATCTGATCTTTTCGCAATGGATTGGATAGAAGGTAAGTTTATAAAAGTATTCTAGCATATTCAGCGAAAACGTAGATCGGATATATGCTGCAGGATAATTAAATTAGATTCTCTCTTAGAACCAGAATAGATGGGCCAAAAGCTTAATTAATATAAAACACCTGATCAAGTTTCAGCTAAATACTTTATCCCGCTGGCAGTATTAAGATAACGACCCTTTCATCTTTTGCTATGTATCCTTGATGTTTCAATTTCGCCAGTCCAGCCAGGGTGGCAGCTCCTTCAGGGCAGGCGAAGATCCCTTCAGTAGCTGCCAATTGTCTCTGCCAATCAGTGATCTCTGTGTCTGATACACTGATGGCACACCCATGGCTTTCGCGGATGGTTCGCAAGATGAGCCGGTCCGCAAAGCTCTTTGGGACGCACAGCCCCGTTGCAAGGGTCTGGGCTTCCGGCCATGGCTCGCAGGAGGCAGCACCGGTCTCGAATGCCTTGACCACGGGTGCGCAGCCTTCTGACTGAACGGCAACCATCCTGGGCAGATCCTTCCCGTCGATCCAGCCAAGTGCTTTCAGCTCCAAAAATGCTTTCCACATCCCCACCAGGCCTGTGCCCCCGCCCGTTCGGTAGATGATCACATCCGGTTGTTTCCATGCCAGGCTTTCGGCGATCTCGAACCCCATGATCTTCTTCCCTTCCACCCGGTAAGGTTCTTTGAAGGTGGCCATGTTGAACCAACCTTATGGGCGAGGATTTGGGCATGTAGACCATGGCTTCCATCCCCGTTCGAGCCGCGTAAGCTGCCAGGGCTCCGCCCGCATTCCCCGCCGATGGGATGACTACTCACTTGATCCCCAGCTCGGAGGCTTTCGAGACTGCACATGCCAGGCCTCTGGCTTGAAGCTCCCCGTGGGATTTAGACCTTCTTCTTTCAGGAACAGGTTATCCAGGTCCAGGGTTTGGGCCAGCCTGGGGAGTTTCAATAAGGGTGTATCACCTTCACCCAGCGAGATAATATGGTTTGGTACTTTCACCGGCAGTAATTCAAACCAGCGCCACATCCCTTTGGATCGTCTGCTAAATTGATCACGATCCATTGAGCCTTTCAAACGTGGCAGATTGTAATTAGCCAGCAGGGGTGCGTTGCATTCGGCACAGAAGGTCTGTTGCTGGTCAGGGATAAATGACTTACCACATTCTGAACAAACGAGGTCTGTGAGATAGGAGGTATATTCCATAGCTGATTGCCTGGTAGTACAACGACATTATAGTTCATTGGGTTGGTCGGGAGTATGGGATAATATTAAGGCGCTGGTTGGATTCTCGGCCTGGTGAGGTGCAATGAAACAGTTACCACCTGAATTTGTTGTTGAGTTAAAGAAGCTTATCTCTGGTGAAATAAAAACTGACCCTGTCAGCCGGGTACTGTTCAGCACCGATGCTTCGATCCATCAAATCGAACCGCTCGGGGTAGTTTTTCCCCGTTCAAGCGATGAGCTGATCCCCATCGTTAACCTTTGCAGCCAATACGGCGTACCAGTTATCCCACGCGGCTCGGGCTCAGGTCTGACTGGCGGGTGTATCGGCCAGGGCCTGGTGATCGATTGTTCCCGCTACCTTAACCACCTGGTAAGCATCAATCCTGATGAACGTACAGCGGTGGTCGAGCCGGGCCTGGTCCTGGATGATTTCAACCGCATTGCGAAGCGGCATAGCCTGGTTTTTGGACCTGACCCAGCCAGCTCTGAACGGGCCACCTTGGGAGGATGTATTGGGAACAACGCCGCCGGTGCACATTCCATCGAGCATGGGATGACTGCCGACCACCTCCTGGCTGCGGATGTTGTGCTATCGGCTGGCACACAGGCAACCTTCCAGCCAATGTCTCTCGATAGCCTACCTGACCTCTCAAGGGATCAACTGTCTGACACAGGGGATGACGTACTCAGCCGAATCTATTACTCGGTAAACCACATCCGCCAGGGCTATGCGGCTGATATCCAGAAGGCCTGGCCAGGTACCTGGAGGCGAGTATCAGGTTACAACTTGAACTACCTGTTGCCCTGGTCGCTTGCAGCTCCTGCGCAGTGGGACGTGCATGCGCAACCATACCCGCCGGTGATCCCTGGGACCTTCAATCTTGCCCAGCTCCTGGCTGGTTCTGAAGGCACACTGGCTATCCTGCGTACTGCCACTATTCGCCTGGTTCCTATAAAGAAGCATACACTGCTATCGGTGATCAATTTCTCGTCTCTTATCGCTGCCTGCGATATGGTCGAAGAGATACTTGAGCTGTCTCCCTCGGCTGTGGAGCTGATCCCGCACAGCTTGATCCACTTAGCCCGCTCTGTTCCAGCTTATGCCGGCCTGTTATCTTTCGTGGTGGGTGACCCGGCTGCTATGCTGGTGGTTGAGTTTTCTGGCAATGATGCTGCTATGGTCCGCGACCAGGTTACACAGCTAACCAACTTGCGGCGATGGGATGATGACCCTTACATTGCGGAGACACCAAAACAACAAAAACAGGTCTGGGATGTGCGCAAGGTGGGCTTGGGCATCCTCATGTCCAGGTTGGGCGATCAAAAGCCGGTCAGTTTCATTGAGGATATGAGCGTACCTGTGCCCCGCTTGGGTGAATTTGTGGGTAGGATGGCTAAACTACTCGAAGGATACGGTACAGAAGCTGATTATTACGGGCATGCCTCCGCCGGCTGCCTGCACATCCGGCCATTATTGAATATCAAGACCCCTCAAGGCCGGAAACAACTACGCGAAATTGCTGAAGCAGCCGCAGACCTGGTCATCAGCCTGGGGGGCGCGGTCAGCGCTGAGCATGGCGATGGCATCACACGCGGCGAGTGGATCGAAAAAGCATATGGCCCGCGTGTCACTGAAGCATTCCGGTTGCTCAAAACGGCAGCTGATCCACAGGGGATACTGAATCCAGGGAAAATCGTCGACCCTCCCAGGATGGACAGCTCGTTGCTTTATGATGACAAATACCAGGCGAATGGTTGGATACCTGTGATGGCATTTGCAGCGGACCAGCCTGAGCCGCAGGGTCTGGTTGCAGCCATTGAGCAGTGCAATGGGGCAGGGGTGTGCCGGAAATCAACGGGTGTAATGTGCCCATCCTTCCAGGCTACCCAGGATGAGCTGTTCAGCACACGCGGGCGGGCAAACCTGTTGAGAGCATTGATCTCTGCTAGATTCTCTTCTTCTGATCTTGCCCTGCAAGCGGTCAAGGGTACGCTCGAGCTGTGCCTGGCATGCAAGGGTTGTAAAAGCGAATGCCCTTCAGCAGTGGATATGGCCAAGCTGAAGTACGAGTTCTACCAGCATTATTATGCTCTACCCGGTAAGCATCATCCCCTGCGCGATTATCTGTTCGGGTATATTGGGTTGGTCGCCAGATTCAGCCATCCACTTGCTCCACTGGCGAATATTTTTCTGTCTGCTCAAGCGCTTGCCGGTTTACGGCAGTCAGTTTTGGGCTTGTCAAGAAAGCGCAGCCTGCCAAGATTATCCAGGGTGGCACTCCATGCTCGCGCACGGTCAGGTTTCGATAAAGTAGGCGTCCCTGATTGTTTGTTCTTATCAGATGCATTCAACGAATACTTTTTCCCTGAAACTGGGTTGGATGCCCTCCAGGTATTGCGTGCCGCTGGTCTGCGGGTAAAAAACCTCAAAACGATGGGTGCTGGACGCACGTTAATCTCTAAGGGATTTCTGGGTCCAGCAAAAGCCCACGCGCAACGGTTGATTGCGGAAATTACCCAGCTAGATCCTGCTGGGAAGCTCCCGGTGCTCGGGTTGGAGCCCTCGGAGATATATACCTTAAAGGATGAGTATCCAGACTTTTTCCCGGATGACCCAATTGTGAGTGCCTTAGCGGCGCGGGCATTTATGGTCGATGAATTCCTGCTTCGCCCTGGGAAAGGCGGGTCGCCCAGGATATCCACGTTACGAGTCCGGCAAGCTATCCATGAAACTAGCACTAATGTTCTACTCCATGGCCATTGTTATCGGAAAGCGCGACCACCAGCGGCGGATGGTTTCCCGGTGGGTGTGGCGGCATCATTGTCTTTGCTGGAACACGCTGGATACTCGGTGACTGTGATCGATGATGGCTGCTGCGGGATGGCAGGGGCATTCGGTTATGAAGCCGAACACTTCGATGTATCCATGCGGGTGGGAGGAGCAGCGCTATTTCCAGCTATCGCACGTAACCATCGATCGCTCGTGGCTGCGGCAGGCATATCCTGCCAGTCACAGATCCTGGATGGTACCGGTGTTACAGCCAGCCATCCGATCTCGCTGGTGGCAAGGCGCTGTGAGCAGGGGGCACAAAATAAAACTAAGCTCGGAGAGTAATATTTATATTTGTAGGATTCAAATGGATTATCACTATTTATTCTCTAAAGTAATTACCAGTCATTAATTCGATAAATCTTAGTGGGGGACTTGACATACCCGGTTATACGGGTTAAAATCATCATGGTTTCGATAAGTATTATTATCATAAGCATATGTTGCCGAGAGTAAAACGACATGCAAAAGAAAACACCCATATCCCAGGTAATAAATGAGTACATACAAACTGTCTCGTCAGCTCGTAGCGCTAACACGGGCCGCACCTACCAGAATGCCATGCATGCCTTCAAGATTATGCTGGCTGAGCATAACATGCCTCCAGAAAAGACCCCCATTGTAATTCTCTCAGAAGATGCAGTTGTCTGGTTCATTGCATATTTGAAGGGTTATTCCCCAACCACCGAGCGACTCTACCTGACCGCACTCTCGGGTTTCTACGAGTATTTATCAGCAGAACGACTATGCGAAATAAACCTTCCTCGCATCCGCTTGTTGATCAGGCAACGTGCTCGAAAACCTGGCCAGCGCCTCCCCCAATTTCCATATCGTGATATTGAAACGGTTTTAGAATATGCAAACAAAATTGCAATAATTCCGATCGAAGAAATAGATATACAATTAATTAACTACCGCGATCGAGCATTCCTCCTGACCCTGGCAGACACCGGCCTGCGTGTGCATGAGGCCTGCGGTCTCCGCCGTGGTGATATCGATTGGAATGAAGGGCGAGCCATCGTCATTGGAAAGGGCAACCAGCAGGCTGTGGTCCGCTTTTCCAGGCGCTGTATGGCTGCGATCAAAGATTATCTCTTGATCAGGGCTACCCTGGACGGAGCATCCGGCAGGTCGCTCAGCTCCTTGCCCCTTTTTGCCAGGCACGACCGCGGCGCGGGCAAGAAGATCAAACCGATCACTACTACAACCGGCAGGAATATCGTCACCCAAAGGGTGAAGGAAGCCCTAGGCCAGGAAGCTGTGGGTACCATCACTCCCCACTCTTTCAGGCATTACTTCGTCACCGTGGTACTCAGGGGCTCGGGGAATTTGAAGCTGGCCCAGGAGCTTGCCCGGCATAAGAACATCGCTGTCACCCAGCGCTACGCGCATTTATCAGATGATGAGCTTGACAAGGGCTATTGGGATATCTTCGAAGAGAAAAATCGACGGTTAGAACAGTAATGTGGTTCAATCCAAGATTTGTCTGATATGGTAAACGGGCTTGTCGCGCGATTCATAATAGATACGCATGATCATCTCACCCAGGAAGCCCATCATGAGCAGCTGCACTCCAATGACGATCAACAATATGGCCAACAGCAACAGCGGCCGGTTTCCAATCTCATACGCTTTAAATCCGAGCCATCCCCCGATGATCCCATGATAGATCTTCGCCCCAGCCATAAGCGTAGCGATCGCAAATCCAATCAAACCGCATACGAACGCCATGGAGCCGAACAGGCGCATGGGTGTTGTGAAGAACGTCAACAGGTAGATCACCGTAATCATATCCAAAAACACGCGCGGTGTGCGACTGATCGACCCGTATTTTGACTTTCCGGAAGTACGCGACCTGTCGTTTACCGGCACTTCAGCGATTTTCACCCCGATCGAGCTGGCTAGCTCAGGAAGGAACCGGTGTAGCTGTCCATAAAGGCGTAAGTTCTGTACGATTTCGCGCTTGAACAGCTTCAGTGAGCAGCCACGGTCGTGCACCACAAGGTGCGTGCTGCGGCTGATGATTCGGTTGGCTGTCTTGGATAAGAAACGCCGGATGGCAGGTTCCCGGCGGTTGACCCGCCAGCCTGTGACAAAATCATAATCCCCTTCGTCCATCACCTTGAGCAACTTGGAGATATCAGCTGGGTCATTCTGGCCATCCGAATCCAGGGTAACGATCAACTCGCCTTGGGCCAGGTCAAACCCAGCCGCAAACGCCGCCGTCTGCCCGAAATTACGCCGAAATTGGATCACTTTTATTGATTCATCGAGCTTGTGGAGCTTCTTCAGTACGTTGAAACTCTGATCGTCACTTCCATCGTCTACAAAGATGATCTCATAGGGTAAACCAATCTTGCGTAATTCCGCGCTTAGCTCTGAATATAAAGGTTCAAGGTTATTTTCTTCATTATAGACAGGTATGACAACAGACAGAGCGATTGGTTTATCCATGCAGCCTAATCCTGATTATCCATTTTATTTTGGTATCTGTCGAACAGATATATTATATTCCCCAATGGTATAATTTTATGAGGCTAGTTGACGCTAATCATAACCAAAAAGGATATCCGGTCATGGATATTACCGTAACATCTTTGCCAAAGTGTGATTTAGTTGCAGTCAAAGGACGGATTGATAGCTATACATCACCGAATCTTGCGGATGCACTAAAGAATGTCACGGACCAAAATCAATTTCGGATCATACTGGATCTGGGGGAAGTGACTTATGTGTCCAGTGCAGGGCTGAGGGTCTTGATCGATATCCAGAAAACATGCAAAAAGATGCATGAGGGGGAAGTATTGTTGGTGAACGTTCCTTCGAGGGTTTATGAGACCTTAGAGCTGGCAGGTTTTGTTCCGTTATTTACATTCTATAATGATGTCGACTCTGCCCTCTCAGCATTCTGAAAATGACGTTCAGGATGTCTGGCGTTACCATCAAAAACTTGCCGAGCTTTTAGCGACACAGTTTAACCTCCAATCAATTACAAACTATATCGTTGAGCTATTTAGCCAGGTGTATTCAGCGAGAACCAGTTTATGGCTTGCGCCGGAGGTTTACGCCAGGCTTGCAGAAATTGACCGATCAAGCTGTCTATCACTAACTGACCAGCCAACTCCCTTGATGGTTCAAGCCGCCCAAGAGGCAAAGGTAATTTTCGGAGATGTTAACCGTCCTCCGGATACAGCTCCTGGAACAAGGCTTGGCGTGCCGCTTATAGCCGGAGGACAGGTTTTAGGCACCGCTCAATTGATACTTGATCCGGCTACACAGAGTTCGGAATATGACATCGCCTCCATGGTTGACCTGCTGTCACAATACGCTATGGCAGTCAGCTACCTCCTGACATGGACGAAAGAACAATATCTGCAGCATTGCAGTGAGGCGCTCAATGTTTCGATCAATCTCAGCCGTTCGTTTTTATCCGATCTAGACCGTAACAGTTTAATAAACAACTGCTTGTCTTTGATCTACCAGCAATATGGTTTTTCGCAGGTGAACCTGGTGATAACCAGGGGAACCGATTCCCAACTATATAAGCGGCTAAGTATATCTAAAACAAAGATCATCGAAGAGATGGACCTTGCGCTTGACCAGCTCCCGCCGCCAGTTCACCAGACAATCTCTCACCAGTATCCTAGTATCATCAATGTATTTATTGACGGCAGCCCACTCGCGAATGGTCGAGATATTTCAATCGCAGCCGAATATGTGGCTCCCTTGATGGTTGGTGGACAGTGCTTGGGGGCTCTCGATCTTTGCAGCGAGGTTACGGGGGTGTTTGGCCTCGAAAAGATCAGAAGCTTACAAATGCTCGCTCAAGATATAGCCATTGCGATCCGCAATGCAGATATTCACCACCGTGAATTTACTAATCGTCAAATCTATGAGCACCTGCAGCACTCCGTGGTCAGATTATCACCCGATATATCGCTAGATAAAGTTCTCCATGTCCTACTTAATGAGCTTAGCCGGATCCTCCCCTGGGATGCCTGCGGGATCTGGTTGTATCACAATTCTGAAGCTGATACAGATTTGGGCCTGTTCAGATCATCCTTGCGTTTAGCGGGGTATCGATTTGGTAATGAATTTATAAATGCTGCCCAGGAAAACAATACTAGTAGCCAGGAATTCTATGACGATTATGCAGAAAGGACGGATGGTGAAGATGCGCTTCTGAGCATTTATCCCTGGTTGGCTGAGATCAGCAACTCTGCTAAGGTCACTATCAAGACCATATCGAGTACCCGTGAGCCATTCGGTGATAATTTGGGCTTTAATCACAATTACTCCGCGTTGGGTGTCCCACTCACCACCGGCTCAGGCCAGCCCCTAGGTGTTCTTATAATCGTCAACCAAAAACCGGGCTGTTACGCAACAGATTCGATCACCTCGATCGAGCCATTCGCTAATTTCGCTTCCCTCGCCATTGAAAATACCCGCATCTACACCGCGGCCCATGACCAGGCGTGGGTCTCTACTGTGTTGCTCCAGGTGGCTGAAGCCACCCAATCAATTACAAATTTAGATGAGCTGCTCGAAACGGTGGCTGGTATGTTACCGGATCTGATCAGTGTGGATGCCTGCACCATTTTCCTGTGGGATCCATCCATCGAAGCCTTTTTTCCAAGGGCTTCATATGGAGCCGACGAAGAGCAAACTGCCAGGATAATGGCCTTGGAAGTCTTTGATGGCACCATACCGGCTTTTAATGAGCTTAAGGAAACTTCACGACCGGTGATCTTTTCTGAGGCCTCCATCCCACTCGAAATTGCTACACAGGTCTTCCCGGATCGCGATCTGAATGATAATTTGATGATCCTGTTCCCCTTGGCGACCCAGAACAGCCTGTGCGGTGCGATATTGGTTGACTTTACCAATTCCACCCTGGCATTGGATTCGCCGCAAGAGGTATGGGACGAAAAATATACATTGATCGAAGGAACTGCTCGGCAAACCGCTGCAGCAGTAGAAAATCTCCAATTGATCAAATCTCAGGAAGAAGAAGCCTACATCTCAATAGCCTTGCTGCAGGTTGCCCAGGCTGTTGTTAGCTTGAAACAACTCAACGAAATCCTGGGTTCGATTGTCCGTATAACACCAATCCTGGTCGGTGTAAAACGAACCATCATCTACCTGTGGGACGCCAGGGACCAGGTGTTCCGCCAGTCTGAGCATTTTGGGTTTTCAAAGCCAGAGCTGGCTATGCTGGGTCAGGTGATCAAAGCCAGTGAATTTCCACTTGTTGAAGGTATTCAAGCTAGCAAATTGATCGTCTACCATTCGCTCAGCCATGACAGCTCACCCAGCATGTGGAATGAGATAGCTCATGGGGAGTATCAATTCGTTACAAACGTTACATCTGAACAGACGGACGACATTTCCATCCAGCTCGATAGCCGGTCACTGCGGATGCGCGAAAGGCTGTTGATTGGCTTCCCGCTCTCCGTACAAAACGATGTTCTAGGGGTCATGCTTATTGAAGAAGAAGACCCAATTCACGGAACACCCTCCTTACACATCCGAGAAAAGCGTATTGAGATCGTCAAGGGGATCACCCAGCAGGCAGCCATCGCCATCAAGAATGAGCTGCTGCAGCAGGAAGCTGTAAAAAGTGAGCGCATGGAACGCGAGCTGCAGCTCGCTCGCGAGATCCAGATGACTTTCTTGCCAGACCGGTTACCCGACCTACCGGGGTGGGACATCTCAGCTCACTGGCAACCGGCCCGCCAGGTATCCGGAGATTTCTATGACGTGCTTAAGCTTGGCGAAAATCGTATCGGCCTGGTGATTGCCGATGTAGCTGATAAGGGGATGCCTGCTGCGTTATTTATGACCTTGATCAGGACCTTGATCCGCTCGGCTGCTAAAGAAAAAGCCTCGCCGGCGGTTGTGTTGAAGCAGGTCAATGACCTATTGTTCCCTGATTCTAAACACAGCTTGTTCGTCACTGTCTTTTATGGGGTGGTCTCACTGGATAGCGGAGAATTTGTTTATGCGAATGCAGGCCATAATCCTCCCATTGTGATCGGTGCCGGCCATCAAGGGTTGGTCGAGCTAACCCGCACAAGTATCGCATTGGGGATATTCGACGACATCGAAGTGACGGAACGTTCCATCCAAATCAATCCCGGAGATATCGTGTTATTGTATACAGATGGCATCACCGAAGCATTTTCTGCCCACGAAGAGCTTTTTGGCGTGCAGAGGTTGTTTGACCTGCTCTCAGATCATCGTTTTACGACCTGTAAGAATTTGCTCGAAAAGATCGTGGATTCCGTACTCGAGTTCATCCAGGGTGCTGAAATTTCGGATGATATGACCCTCGCTGCGATCTATCGTAAAATTGATTAATCGAATTAATAAAATATAGGACCTTATCCCATTATCATTTAGATAAGGTCCTATATTGCTTTATTTCAGTTTCTACGGATAGGTGTTATTCCAGAACCAATTATAGGCGAAGTACCCGCTGGTAGGGCTCTGAAGTCGGATGGCAATTTTGGTGGAGCCCGCTAATGAGGCTGGAATGTTGTATGTTGCGGTCAACGAGCCTCCCGAGCCTGTGCTCGTGCTGCCAACATTCACACCTCCAACACCAGCCGTGCCATATGCTCCCATGTACACCGTGAATGTATCATTGGCTGGGAAATTGGAGCCGGAGATAGTGACGGTATTATCTTTAACAACCGCAGTAATTACGAAGGTTGGGATTCCGCTGTAACCGGGATTTACCGGGGCTGGGGCTGGAGCGGGCGCGGGTGCGGGTTCTGGTGCAGGTGCTGCACTGCTTGTCGAATTATTCCAGAACCAATTATAAGCAAAATAGCCGGTGGTTGGGCTTTGTAATCGGATCGCAATGGGATTGAAATCATATAGGGAGGATGGAATCTTATATGTAACTTCGAAGGCTCCCCCTTCACCTGAATTTGTGGTGGTTACAACCACGCCACCTATTCCCTTGGTTCCATATTTACCCATGGTCACAGTGAAGGTGTCATTGGGAGGGAAATTCTTGGTCAAGATCGTGACTGAAATCGTTCTTAATCACTGATTTGATCGAGAAGGTAGGAATGCCAGTATAGCCCGGGATCGGCGCAGGGGCTGGTGCTGGCGCTGTTTGGGGGTTATTCCAGAACCAATTATAGGCATAATAACCGCTGGTGGGGCTTTCCAGTCGGATAGCGATCCGCTCATACCCAGCCAGGGTAGACGGGATTGTATATGTTGCTGTGAAAGACCCCCCACTGCCTGTGTCAGTGAACCCTACCACGACACCATTAAGCCCATAGCTTCCATATTGGCCCATTGTGACTCGAAAACTATCATTGGCTGGGAAATTGTACGCTTGGATCGTGACCGTCTTATCTTTCACGACCTCCAATATACTAAAATACGGATAGGATACGGAAGAATTAGTTGCTGCAGATGCAGGGTAAACAAACGCCAATAATGCGATGACTGTTATAATGACTGCGAATAACTTTTTCATCGAATATCTCCCTTCTAAGTTGACTGAAAAGCATTCTATTGGTTGATTAATGATTATACTTGTATTGCTTGATTTTGATAAGATTTTCGTGCATTTTTGAAAAACCTACTCGAAAAATGAAGCACCTAATTTATTGTTTTGGCCGGATCCCCTATCAGAAGATGATCAAACTCGTGGTCATTGGCATCATTATTTCCCTGGGTATAGCTGGATGCCAGGCAGCCTATCTCGTTCCAAGTGCTGATCTTATGAATTGGAAGTTTACGGATCTCAGGTTGCTGGATCCAGTTGATACGAGTGATCCTGAGCAAGATTTACTGGCGCTTTACAGTCGTAAGCTCGATGATTCATTTCAAATTCGGCTTGATTTCCTGGATTTGGGTACACAGCTTAATCAGGATATCTATATACCGATCGATACCCATCCGAACGGGACTGTTCTTAGGGCTGATTCATATGGCCACTTGGGAATTCTAACACGCCTGAACTGGGATTATCTGCTAAAAATCGCAGCATCGGGAGAAGTTTCGTTGCTTGATTCTCGTTTGTCGCAGCTCGAGAGCCAGGAGATCTTTATCATATGGGATTCTATGCAGGATCGTGTCATTATTGATTTTGTCCACAACCAGCTGCCGATTTATGATGGACTATCGCGAGTACAGGCTGTGGTTGCTGCGCCTGGTGGTAATCTGGTGCTTGACCAAACGTCTCCGGTTTTCGTGGATGACGCCCTTCCAACTGCCAGAACAAAAATCATGTTTGTGTTTTGGAACAGTTATTCATCGCTCAACCCAGCTCAAGCGTTGCGTTCTTGGGCTGGTGCGCATTCTGGACCGATGAGCAGCCGTCATGGTCTTTTATATCTGATCGATGAAGCTTCCCAGAGTAATTCAACCTTGTTCATTTACGATCTTTTCACGCCTGGTAACATCTCTGCCCTAGAGTATTCGGGTAGTTTGTCGCAGATCAATAGACTAGTAAGAGAAAATACGATCATAAATATTGATAATACGAATGGTAAGAGTATTTTTATTTTTAGTAGGCTGAATAATAATATATTGTTTGGTGATAATGACTATGCGCATTATATTAATTTGCAATCTGACTGCAATCTCACTCCAAATTACAAGGGTGATGAGGTCTCCGTGGGCTCACTATCCCTTGCATGCAAAAAATTGTTGATCAACCAGGCGATTACCTACCCATCTGATCCCCTCGTTCTGGGTGGCGATTTTTCAACCTCGCCTTTCGGCGATCCAGCGACCGCCCAGCAGGTCTTCGGATATATTGCCTCCCATCCATGGTTACAAACCGCCACGATCAATGACCTTTCTACTGAAAAACGCACGTTGGAAGCGTTGAATTCTTTATCCACAGCTATAAATAGCGGCAATAATCCTGGTAATATTACCGAAACGCTGGTGCAACGCCAGGTATCCATTGCTTTAAGGCAGGCACCCGCGAATCAGCTCTCAATCCTGGCCCAATCTATCTATTCCGAATTGACGAAGCCTGCAGAGCATAGATTAGCTTCGCTTCGTTCGGCCTACATCGGGCAGCTTGGTTTGTTATTAAAAGGAGCCGAGTGGGCTGAAGCCCCAACCGCGATCCAAACCTGTTCGATTGACCTGGATTATGACGGTGAAAATGAATGTATCTTATCTACTGATAGTGTGTATGCAGTTATTGAGCCGCAGGGCGGTTATATTCCTGTCTTGTTTTCAAAAGATGCGCAGGGAGTGCACCAGATCATCGGACCAACCTGGGAATTTTCTGTTGGCTTGAGTGATCCATCAAAATGGAACCCCGGCTTAGGTTTGCAAGGTGATCCTGCGCAGCTCTTGGGTGCTTTCCAGGATCAATATACTGATTGGCAAACCTATTCTCCCGAGATAACTCATGATGAAATCCTCCTTAGAGACAAAGCTGGATCAATCGCTAAATCCTTCTCAATTGCTGGTGATCGTATCCAAATTCATCTACAAAACGTACCACAATCTCAAAAAGTACCCGTTCCACTGGCGGTTGACCCGTGGATACGTTTTACACCAGATTGGGGGCAGAAATATTCAGGTAAAATCGCTGGGAACAGCTACATTTGGGGGCTCGATCCAGGAATTATGGTGAAAGTCACTTCAACAGGTAAGATAGATGCTTATGCCTTTAATGATACTTTATCAATGATGTCACGGCCCGAAGATCCCAATTATGACTATTCATCTGGTCATTATCTGCCATTCCCTATGGCAGTTGTTGATATTTACCCTTCAAACGAAAGTTACATAACAATCGAAACCTTGCCATAAGCAACCAATTATTTCTCGTTCCAGCTCTTAACTTGACGAGGCAATAATTGTATAGTAAACTACCGCACGCAAGGTCCCGTGGTGTAGCGGCCGAACATGCGGCCCTGTCAAGGCCGAGATCGCGGGTTCGAATCCCGTCGGGACCGCAGGAAATGCACGCAAAATAAACCTGGAGGAGAATGCGAACCTCCAGGTGTTATTTTTCCCCAGGACTTTGTGATAAATTACTTGGTATAGATTTCCGACTTTAGCTCGGCAATATAGGGCAAGGTTCGGTAGCGGTCTGCATAATCCAGGCCGTAACCAACTACCCATGCATTCGGGATATCGAACCCAAGGTAATTAATAGGTACATTCAGGTTATCTTTTCGTTTCCTCAATAACACACAAGTTTTTAATGAAGCAGGGTTGTGCCATTTTAATACCTGGTAGAGATACCGGAGCGTCTTACCGCTATCCGCAATATCTTCTACAATGATTGCATGCTGACCATCAATGGGCTCGCGTAAATCCATGATCAGCCTGACTGCACCGGTGTTTGCACTTTTTCCGTAGCTTGATACTGCCATAAAATCTACCACGTGGGGAACCTTGAGCTCCCGGCATAGATCCGCCAGGAAGATGAATGCTCCTTTTAAAATGCCAATTAAATAAATCTGATTGACATTGGCGTAATCCTTCGTGATCTGGTCAGCCAGCTCTTTCACCCTTAACTTGATTTGCTCAGTCGTAACCAGGACCTGCTCAAGGTCATTTTCCATATTCTCCATTATATTTCTCCAGGTTATTGAATGCTTCAATTATAATCATTACTAACGCTAGCTCCATAAGGGAAATCCTATGCAACCCAATCCTGTCCTCAAAAAAATCGGTTTTTCAAACACTGATCGTTTGGTCATCATACATACCGATGATATTGGGATGTGCCAGGCATCCATAGATGCCTATGCGCAGATGGTCGATTTTGGTCTGGTCTCCTCAGGTGCAGCGATGGTACCCTCATCCTGGTTCCCGAGTGTGGCCTCCTACTGCCGGAAAAATCCGCAGGCTGATATGGGCGTGCACCTCACCCTGACCAGTGAGTGGGCGTCCTATCGCTGGTCGCCCATATCCACGGCGGATCTAAATTCTGGGATGATCGACGAAGAAGGCTTTTTTTACCACAGCTCAGAGCAGGCCCAGTTGTACGGCGATCCCCAAGCAATCCAACGCGAGCTGCAAGCACAGCTTGAACGAGCCATAGCTGCAGGTATCCAGGTTACACACCTGGATACGCATATGCTCACGGTTGCCCATCCAAAATTTGTCATGGGCTATATCCAGCTGGCGCTACAATCCAGGCTCCCTTTTCTCTTTCCAAGGTTGGACGAGACCGGCTTTATTCGTTTAGGCTTGGATCAAGAAATGGCTGCCTTCGCTTCAAAATATATCGATATCCTTGAAGAACAAGGCCTACCCTTGGTGGATCAAGCTTCAGGGCTCGACCTGAACAAACCCCAAGACCGGCTAGGATACGCGAAACAAGTACTTGGCGCACTGCCGAGTGGGATCACCCATTTTGTTATCCACCCATCAGTGAACACACCTGAGCTGGCGGCCATCACCCCCGATTGGCAAAGCCGCATCGCCGATTTTTCAACATTCATGGATGAAAATCTTCGCCAGTTCATTTCTACCCAAGGCATCCACATCATTGGCTACCGGGCCTTGCAGCAATTAATCAGCTAGTCTCAATCGTCAGATTGTAGATAAGGGATGATCATGGATATCAGCCGAGTTATTTACGTTTTACGCTCGATCCGCCTATCAGGGATTTCTCGCACGCTACAGAATACGTTAATACGAGACAGGCTTGAGCGCATGCCCGCTCAAAAGACCACCTCGGTTACAAACCAGGAACCAGGGAAACTGCTCCAATACATAAAAATACTGGGTGGCTATGAGTTTGTATATGAGCATACTAATCTCAAAGCAGAGTTCCTCACCAAAGATATGCTGAGGTTCACCTGGGGGCCAGGCAAAGCAGCTTATCCCTATACCCTGAGCACTATCGAATGGCCTGAAATCCCGATCAGTTTATCCGGCGAACCATCCGATACACTTTCACTTTCAGGCGAAGAGCTAAAGGTTGCTGTATCGAGCACGGGCGAGGTAAGTGTTTACGATACAACTGACAAACTCATCAAACATGATCACGCACCGATCCGCAATGGTGAACAATGGAGCAATGCTGCAATCCTGGCCCAGGGTGAATGCATTTACGGTCTGGGAGAGCGGGCTAGTACATTAAACCTGCGTCCTGGCGCCTATACTTCTTGGAATACTGACCCAGGTGGCACGTACACCCGCGGAAATGATCCCCTCTATATCGGCACCCCGATCTACCTGAGCCACTCTCCAGCTGGTAGCTACCTCGTGTACTTTGAGAATTCCTTCCGCTCAAGCTTCAATATCGGTGAAACACTGGAAGCCACATTTTCTGGTGGCTTGCTCAGGTATTATGTCATCGTCGGCTCGCTTGATGTGATCTATTCCCGCCTGGGTGATTTGCTCGGTCGTCCATGCCTACCACCCAGGTGGTCGCTTGGCTATCATCAGTGCCGTTGGGGCTATCATGATCAAGCCGATGTAAGCCGGGTCCTCCAAGGTTTCAAAGAACATGACCTGCCAATTTCCGCGATCCATCTGGATATCGATTACATGGACAATTTCAAGGTGTTCACGGTTGACAAAACACGCTTCCCCGACCTCAAGAAATTTACCTCTGAGCTTGCCCATGATGGGATCAAAGTCGTCGCCAGTATCAACCCGGCAGTCAAGCGTGATGCAGAGTTCGATATCTACGCGGATGGCTTATCTAAGAACGAGTACTGCAAGCTGCCCAACGGAAAGATCATGCGTGGGATATCCTGGCCGGGCTGGTCAGTATTCCCCGATTTCACGAGCCCGCATGCCCGAGAGTGGTGGATGGGACATTACAAACGGCTTGTCGATGAAGGTATATCGGGTATTTGGCATGATATGAACGAACCTTCCTCCTTCACTGCCTGGGGTGACAAGTCATTCCCTGTCACAGCCTTGCATTCCATGGAAGGGCAAGGAGGAGATCACCGCGAAGCCCATAACCTGTATGGCTACCTGATGACCCAGGCTTGCTTTCAGGCACTTCAGAAATTTGTGCCCGATAAGAGACCCTGGATCTTTTCGAGATCCGGTTGGGCAGGTTTGCAGAAATATGCCTGGAATTGGACCGGTGATATAGATACTTCCTGGGAAGCCCTGCAGGTGACCATTCCAATGATGCTTGGCCTGGGTTTATCGGGACACGTTTTCTCTGGGGTTGATATCGGCGGTTTCAGCGGTAGTCCAGATGCTGAGCTGTACTTACGCTGGTTCCAGCTCGGCAGTTTACTGCCCTTATTCCGCACCCACTCAGCTGTGGGCACCCAACCCAGGGAGCCCTGGGTGTTTGGTGAGCCGACTACTAGCATCGTCCGCAAATTTGCCAAATTTAGATATCAAATACTACCCTATTATTACACCCTTGCCTTCGAAGCCCACAGGACAGGCACCCCGGTTGTGCGCCCGCTCTTCTGGAGCGATCCACAAAATTCCTCGGTATCGGCCGTTGATGACGAATTCTTATTGGGCGACGGAATGTTGGTCGCTCCGATCGTTCATGCAGGACAAAACCAACGGGTGGTCGAACTGCCGTCAGGTGTGTGGTACCATTTCTGGGATGACCAGCTATTTCAAGGGCCTGGTCGGGTTGAGATTTCTGCGAATCTGGATTCGATGCCCATCTTTATCAGAGGCGGAACCATTTTTCCAATGAATGAAGCAGGTTCAATCAGTTTTCATGTGTTCCCTGATCAAAATCAACAATCATCCAGCCTTCTCTATCTTGACTCAGGGGATGGATACGGACCTAACCGAGTCGATACATTCGATTTAGATTCTCGAAGCGGTAGCTACCAGATCACCTGGAAATCCGAAGGAGACTATCACCTCCCCTTCTCGCAGGCAAAGTGGGTCTTCCATGGGAAAACGGTGGCTAATGCATCCGCTGATGGGCATCCAGTCACGATGATCAATAACGAGCTGATCACTCCGGTCTTTCGAACTCTAGAAGTGCACCTGGCATGAGGCTCAGCTCGTTTTCTGCACCAGGAACCCTTTTTAAGTAGGCCCCTTCCGGGAAATTGAGCGCTACCGGATGGTCGGCTGCCTGGTGCATCCGCTTCACGATGGTTGCATTTATGCCCGAATCAAGTGCAGCGGCGGCAATGATCTTCTGGAATAGCTCCTCCCCCACCCCACCGGAGCAGGAGAAGGTCATCAGGTAACCCCCAGGTTGAAGTAGTTTTAATGCCAGCAGGTTGATATCTTTATATCCACGGGCAGCTTTCTCAGCTTGCGCCGCCGTTGGTGCAAACTTGGGCGGATCCAGGATCATCAGATCGAAGGATTCGCCTTTGTCCCTCAATAAACGCAGGTATTTAAAGACATCCTGCTCAATAAAGGAGACTTTCTCCAGGTCCAGTCCATTTACCTGGATATTTTCACGGGCTCGCGTCAAAGCATCACCAGAGGCATCCACCAGGGTCACATTCTGAGCCCCACCCATCAATGCATTCACTGCGAAACCCCCCGTATATGCAAAACAGTCCAGCGTTTTCCTTCCAGTCGAGATCTTCCGGCATATGTACCGGTTCTCTCTTTGGTCAAGGTAATACCCGGTCTTATGCCCGTGGATGATATCCACTAAGAACTGTAATCCATTTTCAGATATCGGAAAAGGCTGCGTGATCTCTTTACCAAATATTAATCCTGTTCGTAAGCCCAATCCTTCCAGCTGCCTGATGTCGACATCCGACCGCTCATACAGGGTCTGGCATCCGGTGAGTTTGATAATGACCTCGATAACCACTTCACGCCAATACTCCACCCCGGCACTTAGAAATTGGACCACCAGCACTTCGCCGTACCGGTCCAGGATCAAGCCCGGGACTCCATCCGATTCTCCATGCACCAGCCTGAAAGCATTAGAGGGAATAAGTGAAGCTGCTTGCTCACGCCGCAGGATGGCTTGCTTTATCCGCTCTTCAAAGAAAACAGGCGTGATCTCTTCCATAATATCCCATGTCCACACCCGGCAGGCGATCTGCGATTGCGGGTTAAAGGCTGCAAGTGCCAGGCATTCACCTCTTGAGGTGATTATTCTCACCGTCTCCCCAGGTATTGGTGAACCTCTCACTTCTCTAATCGCTCCAGAGAAGATCCACGGGTGACGCCGTAAAATCGACCTTTCCCTGCTAGCTTTTAGAACGATTTCGCGCATACTGGAGATGCTCAACTTATCAGCCTCTTAACCCATCCAAATCTAAAAGCTTGACCCCAAGCGCCTTAGCTTTATCAAGCTTCGAGCCGGCTTGTTCCCCCACCAGCACATAGCTGGTATTCTTACTGACCGAATCGGTGACCTTGCCTCCATTTTGCACGATGATCTCCTTCAGCTCATCCCGAGTGTAGCCTTCGATCGTGCCTGTGATCACGAACACTTGTTCTGCAAGGGGAAGGTTTTCGCTTTCCTTTCTGGTCGCAGGTACTTCCATTGGCCAAACCCCCGCACGTTTCAACTTAAGCAGGACTTTTTGGTTAGTTTCCCTTTTGAACCAGTCAGTGATCGCCAGGGCAATATTCGGGCCTACGCCTTCGATATTTTGCAGCTCGCCCACACTGTCCTGTGAAAGTGCATCCAGATCAGTGAAATGTTGGGCTAACTCAACCGCCATCACCTCACCCACACCCCTTATACCCAGGGCATTGATCACCCGGCCCAATGGTCGGCTCTTTGAGGCTTCGATCGAAGCCAGGAGATTATCGGCCTTTTTTCCGGCGAATCCCTCCAGGGTCAATAGCTGTGACCGTTCCAGGGAATAGATATCCGCAACGTCCGATACCAGCCTGGCATCCACGAGCTGCTCAACGATCTTGATTCCCAGACCGACGATATCCATGGCACCCCGTGAAGCAAAATGCTCCAGATTTCGGATCAGCTGAGCCGGGCAGGAATTGTTGACACAAAACCAGGCTACCTCATTCTCAAAATGCTCAACCGGTTGCCCGCAGGTGGGGCAAACCCTGGGGGGCTTAAAACTACCTCGCTTCCGTTCCGCAAGTCGAGTATCGGCCCGATCACATACGGGATCACGTCACCAGCCCGCTTCAACATCACCCGGTCACCAACACGGATATCCTTGTCACGGATGTAATCAAAATTGTGCAGGGTCGCCTGCCGAACGATCACACCTCCAACTTCCACCGCTTCCAGGATCGCATAGGGTGTCAATACCCCCGTCCGCCCAACATTCACCCCGATATCCATCAATTTTGTGGTCACCTCACGGGCCGGGAACTTGTAAGCGATCGCCCCCCGTGGATCTTTTCCGACAACGCCGAGCTTTTCTGCCAGCTCGAGGTCATTCAGCTTGATCACGGCTCCGTCAGCTTCATACAACATCTGATCCCGACCATCACATATCTGGTTATAGGCTGTCATGGCTTGGTCCAGTGTTTTACAATAATTTGCTTCAGGCACAGGGAAGCCCAGCGCTTCTAAATAGTTGAGGCGTTCCGCTTGTGTCATTGGGACAGGACCGCTGGCGGTGATAATGGCGTAGATAAGCATGGTTAATGGGCGTTTCGCGGTCAATCCCGGATCGAGCTGCCGTAATGAACCGGCAGCCGTGTTGCGTGGATTTTGGTAGGTAACTTCACCCACTTCCTCAAGGCGTTTATTTAGTTTCTCAAAGTCCTTTATGGTGATAAATGCCTCACCTCTCACAACCAATTCATCTGGAGGTCGCGGTCCGTTTGGGTCCACCGGGATGGTTAACGGTAAAACTCGCATCGTACGCAAATTTGCAGTGATATCTTCCCCGATGATGCCGTCGCCACGCGTGGCACCCTGCACAAAGAGACCATCCTGGTAATGCAACACAATGGTCAGCCCATCGATCTTCGGCTCAACTACGAAATCCGACTCCCGTACCTTTGTGTCTAAACGGCTGATCCTTTCCAACCAGGCAAGCACATCGGCGTCATTGAAGGCATTCGCCAGGCTCAAGATCGGTGCTGGATGCCTGACCTTGACAAATCTTTCCAGGGGTCTCGCCCCCGCCCGCTGGGATGGTGAGTCAGGCGTGATCCAATCCGGATGGGCTGCTTCGATCTTCCGTAATTCCTTAACCAGCTGGTCATACTCATAATCACTGATCACCGGCGAATCAAGCACATGGTAGCGGTAATCATGGTAATTTATTTCTTTTTTTATTTGCTCCAGATGTTGGCGATCATCTTGTTCAGTCATAGTTTTTCCCTCAGAATAATTATAGCCGTCAATCGATCGATCAATTATTTATTTTCAATGAATTTTTACCCAACGTGAACCATGCACAAAAATAATCCGCCAGGGGAAAACCCTGGCGGTAAACCAACAGCATTCTTCTTGGGTACGCACTTACCAGTTAAACACCCCATCCAGGTCGGCTTCAGTGACATCGAATACCGAGTTGTTAGGAGGTAGTGGCTCGTGTGTCATCCATTCAGGTAAGCGGTCATCAGCGCTTGTGAAACCAGCTAAACGATTAAATTCGCGCTCTAATTTCAGCGATTCGCGACCCAGCACCTGTAAAAAGTCTGTCCCAACTTCCCAGCCATAGCGTGCATTGATCAGGTCCCGTATGGACGTCGGTGAAGCCGTAAATCCCGAACCGGTGAAAATGCATGCTCCCAGCGAGTCGTACCCGGCCATGTTGATCTGGAGCGTTCGCGAAAGCTCCGCCTGGATGGATGGATCAAGGTGATTCACCTTGGCGCGGATGGTTAATCCGCTGGTGTGGTCAGCCCCTTGCGGGGAAGTCGCGTAAGTCACTCCAGTGCCCTTGATCGCTCTTGGCTCATAGGATGACATCGCCTGCCCTTTCACCGCTGGCACTTGCTCAACACCCAGTACTCTACCCGTCGTGGTTGCGCCACTACCCAGCAAACGACCAAGCGGTGTATTCCGCTTGATCTCATCCAATAATCTTTCAGCCTGTTCTCCATCTCCAAAGCTCATCAATCCGGCCCTTGCTGCTACTCCCAGGGCTGCCCCGAGCTCGATTGAGTCCAGGCCGATGTCGTTCACGACCCAATTCAAGCGGGCGATTATATCCAAATTACCGATGCCCAGGTTCGAACCCATTAAGCCGATCGTCTCATACTCCAACGGAGCCACGATGGTTTCGCCATTTGCATCGGCGAAGTTGTTCGAGCAGCGGATCGTGCAACCAGGCATACAGGCGTGGATCGGCACTCCATGCCCGCCCCGGCTGAGGATCAGGTCCCGCATATATTCCCCGCTGATGGTTTCGACGTCTTCGAAAGTCCCTTCAGAGAAATTCCGGGTGGGGATGCCGCCGAAACCTTGCGCCATGCGTGCCATGGCTGCCGTGCCATAATCTCTGTACACCGCGGTTTGAGGTGTGCCCATTAATACCTGCGTAAATGCTTTTTGGGCTGCCTTATATGCCTCTGGATCAGCTAATGCTGGTTTATGCCCTCGGGTTGCATCGATAACCACAGCCTTGATCTTCTTTGATCCCATCACGGCACCCAACCCACCTCGAGCTGCGATCCTTGAAGGCACACCCTCCTTATCAAAATTCTGGATCCCAGCTGACAACATCTGGGTTTCACCCCCCGGACCGATGATCGCTGCGGCAACTTTATTTCCATACCTGGCGAAGATCTTCGGTCCGCATTCGTACACACCACAACCAATCAGGTCTCCCGCTGGTTCGAACCTTACCCCGCTATGGTCAACAAACAAGATACTCCAATCATCCGCTTCGGGTTTATCTTCAACGATTAATACTTTAACCCCTAACAGGGCTAGTTGCAACCCAGTCGTGCCACCCGCATTGGCTTCCTTAACACCCCCAGTGAGAGGGCTTTTTCCACCGATCGAGATCCGGTCACAGCTGGATAACATATGGCCGACGAGCAAGCCAGACGCAAAGATCAGCTTGTTTCGTGGACCAAGTGGCTCGCATATCGCGTTCACTTCATCGACCAGGATGCGTGCGATCAGGGCGCGCCCTCCCAGCTTCTCCCAGGATGCCGGTACAGTCTCACAGGTTACCTGCCGGGTGCGGCTATTTACTCTCCAAACCTTTTGCGAATTTTCACTGATGCTTTTTTCAACCATGTATTATTCCTGGCTATCCTTGCAACAGATTCTCTACGGCGTTGCGAAACACCATCGTGTGATGATCAACATCTTCGATTGTCGCATCGGGAGCGATCAATGCCATGTTGTGGAAAGGCGTCATCAAAATACCCTGGTTAAGAGAATAAAGATGCATGTAACGATCAAGTTCGCTGTCGATCGCTTCGAAAGCTTCTCGACCATTGCGAGGGGGATGCTCTCTGAACCAGTATTCACTGCGGCAACCCAATCTCTTAACGATCCAGGGTAGCTTATTTTCATCGATGACCGATTGTACTCCCTTCGCAAAGTGGACCGCCAGGGAAATGGCTTTTTTATATGCACTCTCAGTCAATACATGTTCCAAAGTGGCTCGCATGGCTGCGATCGAAAGCGCATTTCCCGCCAGCGTCCCACCGATGCCACCCACATCCGAATCATCCAGGCTGAGGCAGGCTGAGAACCGCTCAGCAACATCCTGCGAGAATCCGTACACGGCAGCTGGCACCCCGCCTGCCAGCGGTTTGCCCAGCGTGAACATATCGGGCTTAAGCCCATATTCACCGGTGTATCCCCCTGGACCGGTACAGATGGTATGTGTCTCATCGATGATCAGCAGCGTCCCGGTTCTTTGGGTTATCTCACGCAAGGCAGCATGGTATCCCGGATCTGGGTGGATAATCCCGATGTTAGTCATCACCGGCTCTGCCAGCACGCAAGCCACATCACCCGGGGATAACGCCTTCTCCAATGCCGCGACATCATTAAATTCGATCACTTTGGTAGTTTCCACCGGGTTAACCGGCGGACCAAGGTTTCCCTTCCGTGGACCTGCGCCTTGGTCATCTAATGATATAAATGTTTCATCGACCGAGCCATGGTAGCAGTAGTTATAGACGAGGATATACTTGCGTTTAGTGATTTCTCTCGCCATGCGGATGGCGAACCGGTTGGCATCAGTGGCGGTCAGGGTGAACTGCCAATAAGGTAGTCCAAATCGCCGTTGTAACTCTTCCCCCACCCAGATCACATCCTCCGTTGGGAGCATGTACGTGATGCCTTTTTTCA
>CAVZNX010000021.1:0-11520 GCA_963776795.1 uncultured Chloroflexia bacterium | reverse complement strand
TGGACGATCGAGCGGGTGACCTCATCGACCTTGACCAGCTCACATTCGCAAACCAATTGGCCAAAGGCATACTCAAGCTCGATCTGCTGCAGGCGGTGCCCGGAATGATGGTACGTAGCTGGCCGATCAAGTGTAGGTAGTGGCTCGAGGTGTGTCCGGCAGGGTCGCTCGACCTTGAGCTTCTGGCACACTAAATTTACGGTTTCCTGGGCCATTTTGCGGTAGGTGGTCCACTTGCCACTGGTAATGGTCACCAGGCCTGCCACGTTTTCGTCTACTGCATGATCCAGCAGGACGTAGCCACGGCTAAGGTCACGGTCGCTGGCGGCTCCGGCAGTCTTAACCAGGGGTCGTACGCCGGCCCAGGCGCGGAGCATGCGCATCTGAGAGAAACCTGGGCAATGAGTTTTTCCCCTTTTTCCGCCAGCATCAAGCTTGATTTCCCACGGCTCGATGGCGTAAGGAATTGGGATCGGCGACTGTTTCGTCGGTGGTTCCGATCACTGCCACGGTGTGAGTTGGGACGATGATATCGCCATCGGACGGCAGCTTACAGCGGTTGACGACGGTATTTAACACCCGGTGGTTGATCGCCACCATCGTGCCCTTGCCGGGCAAGATTTGCGACATCATATTTCCGCCAGTCGCGGCGATCTTGCCGGCCCAGGCCCCCGAGGCATTCACGACCAGGTCGGCCTCTACCTGCACCTCTTCATCCTTAATTAAAATCGCGACACAACACACCCACAACCCGTGCCCCTTCGTCCGTGGATGGTTGAGTGGATAGCAGGAGGCGGACGACCTGGTGATAGCGCAGGATCTCGGCGCCGTGCTGCCGGGCAGATTCTGCGTTCAGCTCAGCAGCCAGGAAGGCATTGGCTGAGGCATCCGGCACCCGGAAGCAACGCTGGATTTGTGGATCCAAGGCGGGCTCCGATGCGAGCATTTGCTTGACTGGATCTCTTCGACCGGAATGCCAGCTTTTTGACAGCCGTCCGGGAACAGAGGAACATAAGCCGGATCATCCTGGGACGTGAGCACGAAGTATCCACCGGTATCTTCGATGCAGTGCGGAATATGCGACGTAAGATCTGTTCTTCATGCACTCTCTGGCTGCCTGAGGATCCTTGACCACATAACGTCCACCGCTGTGCAACAGACCGTGATAACGACCAGTCGTGCCTTGTGCCAGGTCACGGCGCTCGACTAGCACGGTTTTAAAACCACGCATGGCCAGGTTGTGTAGCACACCGGTTCCGGTTGCGCCACCCCCAATCACCAGGACATCTGTTTGGATACTACGCATCGCATAACCTCAAAGGGCATTTTTGGAGCAGAAAAACCTATTCTACCCAGTCAAAAGTACGCTCAACAGCTTTCAACCAACCTTTAACTAAGCGTTGGCGTGTCACCTCATCCATGGCTGGCTGCCAGGTACGACTGACATGCCAGTTGGCTCGCAGGTCATCCAGGTTATTCCAGAAGCCAACCGCCAGGCCTGCGGCATAGGCAGCCCCCAGGGCAGTCGTTTCGGCTACCTGTGGTCGAACCACTGGCACACCCAGGATATCCGCCTGGAACTGCATTAACAGGTCATTGTGGACCATGCCGCCATCCACCTTGAGGCGGCTCAGCCGGACGCCAGAATCACCTTCCATGGCATCCAGGATCTCACGCGACTGGTAGGCCGTGGCTTCCAGCACAGCACGTGCCAGGTGTCCTTTATTGATATAGCGGGTGAGGCCAACGATCGCTCCTCGGGCATCGGAACGCCAATAGGGGGCAAATAATCCCGAAAACGCCGGCACAAAATAGATCCCCCCACTATCTTCCACTGACCTGGCCAGGATTTCGATATCCGAAGACCGCTCGATCAGACCCAGGTTATCGCGCATCCACTGCACCAAAGCCCCTGTGATGGCGACCGACCCTTCCAAAGCGTACACCGCAGGTTCATCAGCGAAACGGTAAGCCAGCGTGGTCAACAAACCTTTTTGTGATTGGACCGGGTTGATGCCGGTGTTGAGCAACATAAAACAACCGGTGCCGTAGGTATTCTTGGCTTCACCTGGGTTAAAGCACGTCTGACCGACCAGGGCGGCTTGCTGGTCTCCCAGAACTCCGCCGATAGGGATGGAAGCCTGGAACGGGCCATTTTCGGAGGTGACACCATAGGCAGAGCTGTCGCTCGAGCTGCAGATGCGAGGCAGCATTGACCTGGGAATCTGGAGGATGTGCAGGATCTGTTCATCCCAATCTAGGGTCGCCAGGTTCATCAGCATGGTGCGGCTGGCATTGGTGACATCGGTGACGTGCATGCCGCCCTGCGGGCCACCGGTCAGCCACCAGATCAGCCAGGTATCGATATTGCCGAATAAGGCATCGCCTCGCTCGGCAGCCTGGCGGAGGCCAGGGACCTGACCAAGCAGCCAGCGTAACTTAGGGCCGGAGAAGTAAGTGGTGAGTGGTAGACCCACGCTCTGCCGGAAGCGATCCTGACCACCATCAGCTGCCAGCGCGTCACAGATCGTTTTAGTGCGGGTATCCTGCCAAACGATGGCATTGTAAAACGGTTTCCCAGTCTGGCGATCCCACACCAGGGTAGTCTCGCGCTGGTTGGTTACCCCAACGGCTTCGATCTCTCCGGGTTGAATATTGCCTGCTGCAATGACGTCCTCGATCACCTGGCGGGTGCGCTCCCAAATTTCTAGTGGGTCGTGTTCCACCCAACCTGGCTGCGGGTAGATCTGCTGGTGCTCGCGCTGGGCAGTCCAGGCGATGCGGCCTGTGTGATCGAAGAGGATACAGCGTGTACTGGTGGTTCCCTGGTCGATAGCTGCGATATATTGGCTCATAGCTTAGAGTATTACTGGCCCAAGGATTTTTGGAGGCCGGTGACTAGCTGCTGCTTTTCGGCCGTGGTAAGCTTAGCGTTCGAATGCATCAATAGATATTGGAATGGAGGCATCTCGCCTTCAGAAATCACCTCAGAGAACTCGCCGGCATCTTTTAGATAGGAATTTTGCCAATCGGAGAAATTAAACCGGTTCCGGCCTTCTGCGACATCACGGTAGACCAGCCAGGAAACGGGAGCGATCTTGGAATACCAGGGCCAAACCGTTTCGTTGCTGTGGCAATCGAAACAGGCGCGCCTGGCCAGGTCGCGAGTCGACTGGCTATCCCAGTTTAGCTCACTTACGACTGGCGGATTGGCGTGATTTTTGCCGTAAGGTACCACCTGAAAGACCACAAACAGTGCCAAGCCAACGCCAACAATAGCGATGATGATATTTCTTATTTTCTTTGACATGTCCTATCCTTTCCTGGATAAATGTACCATTTGCTTTGAAAGTCTGAGATGAGTCATGGTCAGGCGTAACCTTCGGGATTTTGCGATTGCCAGCGCCAGGCATCACGGCACATATCGTCCAGGCTGAGTTGGGCGGTCCAGTTGAGCTCCTGTTTTGCCCGTGTAGGATCACAATAAGAAGTGGCGGCATCGCCAGAGCGACGATCCATGATCTGATAGGGGATGGGATGGCCACATGCTTTTTCAAACGCCTGGATGACTTCCAGTACACTATACCCACGGCCGGTACCCAGGTTATAGGTCACCAGGCCAGGGTTCTGGTCCAGTTTTTCCAGGGCTTTGATATGACCGGTCGCCAGGTCCATGACGTGGATATAGTCCCGCACGCCGGTGCCATCTGGGGTGGGATAATCGTTGCCCCACACGCGGACATAAGGGTGCCTGCCGACTGCAACCTGGGCGACGTACGGCATGAGGTTATTGGGGATGCCATTTGGGTCCTCACCGATACGGCCACTGCGGTGCGCACCGACAGGGTTGAAATAACGCAGCAGGGCAATGTTCCAATCTGACTCGGCCACATGCAGGTCGCGGAAAATCTCCTCGATCATCAGCTTCGTCCGTCCGTATGGGTTGATGGCGCCTAGAGGGTAATCTTCCTTGAAGGGTACCTGTTCAGAGAACCCATAAACGGTGGAAGAAGAGCTGAATACGATGTTCTTTACCGCCGCTTCTTTCATCACCTCCAGAAGAACAAGCGTCCCGGTGATGTTATTGTGATAGTAAGTCAGCGGGATGGCAACCGATTTGCCGACGGCTTTAAACCCGGCGAAGTGGATCACAGCATGGACGGGATAGGATTGGAAAACAGACCGTAACCCTTCACGGTCACGGATGTCAATTTTATGGAAGGATAATGACTTTCCAGCCAATTCCTGCACCCGCTTGAGGGATTCCAGCTTGCTATTGGAAAGGTTGTCGACCACGATCACATCGTAGCCAGATTTTAATAGCTCAACGCAGGTATGGCTGCCGATATAGCCTGCTCCACCAGTCACTAAGATATTCATCGGTAATCCTCCCGAGGTGGATAAAAGGTATCTACCATGATAGATGGCTCAAGCGTATAGGCCCCATGGGGAACGTTGGACAAGGCGCAGTACGTATCCCCTTTGCTCAACAGATATTTTTTTCCATCGATGGTCATCTGCATGCGACCTTCGGCCAAGTATCCCACCTGTTCATGCGGGTGAGTATGGATGGGGATCTCGACGTTGGCGGCGAAGGTGAACTCACAGATCATGATCGACTGACCTACAGCCAGGGTTCGACGGGTGAGACCCGGTTTCATTTGAACTGAATTCGCATCGGAATTTTTGAATATCATCATTACTCTCCTTGATCGGAGCGGGTGTTTATGGACACGGGAGTGTGGGAGCGGGCAGATCGGTATAGTGCTTCGATAGTTTGAATTATGCCCCTGCTCTCACCTAAACTGACCAGGGGTGGTTTCCCTGCAAGTATAGCCTGCTCGAGGTCGGTAACCTCACCCTGGTACAGCTCTTCACCTTTGAGTTTGATTATCTTTTCCTGCCCGGCGTGTTTTTGGATCACCTGGTTTTTTTTGCCTGGTTTGTACGGCTCCGGGACAGTGATCCGGCCTTTATCTCCAGTGAGCTCGATCTCCACCTTGTACTCAGAGATGAAGCTGCAGTCGAACTGGCAGGTCACTTCATTACAATAAATCAGCTGGCCGGCGAAGAATACATCCACGCCCGTGGAACCTGTGAACTGATGGCCATATACGACTGAAGGTATTTGATCTAAAATGTAACCGGCATAACCGATGGGGTAACATCCCACATCCCACAGGCTGCCACCACCCAGTGCGAGCGAGAAGCGCGGGTCAGCCGGGCGAGTGTTGGTATAGCTAAAGGAGCCGCAAATGAGCTGGAGACTGCCGATATCCCCTTGATCGACCATCTTCTTGACCAGGATCGTCTGGGGGTGGTGGCGGTACATATAGGCTTCAGCGATCACCATCCCGGTTGCCTGTGCGGTTTGTATAACCCTATCCATATCCGCGGTGCTGGTGGTCAAGGGTTTCTCGCACAACACATGCTTGCCGAGCTGCATGGCCCGCAGCGACCATTCGGCATGCAGGCTGTTGGGTAAGGAGATATAAACAACATCGACCTCGGGATCCTGCAGCAGGGCCTCGTAACTTGCGTGGAAGCGGGGGATGCCCCATTCTACGGCATAGGCAGCCGCCCGTTCGTGGGTGCGGCTAGCCACGGCCAACAGCTGGCTATTTTTCGAAGCACGAATGGGAGGGATAACGGCGCGGTTTATGCGACCAGTTCCCAGTAAGCCCCAGCGCAGGGGATAGTGTGCTGCCATCAGGCACAATTATACCCGCCCATTATCGTTAACATTTCCTTGTGAGTATAATATCCACCTATGACATTACTGGCTTTGCTGGCCCATTGGAGGGCTGACCCCCAGGTTGGGCCAAATTTGATCGAATGGCGAGTGCTGCCGCGGAAATCCGCCAGCTTCGTACCCTACCCTGAAAGCCTACACCCGGCGCTTATCAAGGCGTTGGAAGAACGCGGCTATCGCGCGTTGTATACCCACCAGGCGTCTTCATTTCAGAGGATTGGGGAAGGTAAGAATATCGTCGTAGTCACAGGCACTGCGAGTGGAAAAACGCTGTGCTATAACCTGCCTGTGCTCGACCATTTTTTGAAGGACAAAGACGCTACCGCACTGTACATTTTCCCGACCAAGGCATTGGCTCAAGATCAGCTGGCAGGATTGCAATTGCTAGCCTCTACAATCCAGGCCAGCAGTGGCCTCGAGCGGGGCTCTCTTGAGGGGTTAAAGTGTGCCATCTACGACGGTGATACGCCGGCAAATACTCGCCCAACCATCCGTAACCAGGCACGGCTGGTGCTCACCAACCCCGATATGCTGCATACCGGGATATTGCCACACCACACTGGCTGGGCACAATTTTTCCACAACCTGCGTTATGTGGTCATTGACGAGGTGCATACCTACCGGGGGGTGTTTGGGTCGCATGTGGCCAATGTCATGCGTAGGCTGAAACGCATCGCCAGGTTCTACGGAGCCACCCCACAATTCATCCTGACTTCTGCGACAATCGGCAACCCGGAAGAGCTGAGCCGGCGGATGATCGATGAGCCGGTAGAATTAATCGAAGATGACGGTGCCGCCAAAGGTGAAAAACACTTCCTGATCTATAACCCACCCATCCTGGATAAAAGCCTGGGTTTACGCCGCAGCGCGATCCAATCGGGAGTCAACCTGGCGCTGGACCTGTTGAGCTACAACCTCCAAACCATTATCTTCAGCCGGGCCAGGCGAACGGTTGAGATCATCCTGACCTACCTGCGGCAACAAGCCAGCGGCATAAAATCACCTGGCACGGGTCCGCATATGGATGAAGATGACATCATCCGGGGCTACCGCTCAGGATACCTGCCCGGGCAACGTAGGGAAATCGAGGAGGGCCTGCGCATGGGCAAGATCAGGGTGGTGGTGGCGACCAATGCGCTGGAGCTGGGCATCGATATCGGTGGGATGGAGGCTTCACTGCTGGTGGGTTATCCAGGCACGATCGCGGCCACCTGGCAGCAAGCCGGGCGGGCTGGGCGGGGAGAAAAGCCTTCCCTGGCAGTGATAATCACTTCACCGAACCCGCTTGACCAATACCTGGCACAGCACCCGGATTATTTCTTCAGCCACTCGCCGGAACACGGCATGATCAACCCGGACAACCTGCTGATCCTGCTGGGACATTTACGGTGTGCGGCATTTGAGCTGCCGTTTACCAGTGAAGAGGTGTTCGGCTCAATCCAGCCAGCCGAGATGCAAGAAATGATGGAATTCTTGCAAGCCGAGGGCGTGCTGCACCGGTCGGGGAACAAGTATTTCTGGATGGCAGATAAATACCCGGCACAAAATGTGTCCTTACGGAGTGCCTCGACTGACACGGTGGTATTGCAAGCCCAGGTAGGGTCTGGAAGTGAAGGGAGTAGTTACCTGACGATTGGAGAAGTGGATGCGGGAAGCTCTTTCTGGATGGTACACCCTGGGGCAGTTTATATGCACGAAGGAGCCACCTACCTGGTGAAAGACCTAGACCTTGAGCAGCACATTGCCACCTTGCAACCCTCCAACGTGGATTATTACACGGAACCGCGCCGTGAAGATATCGTACAGCTGGTGGAAAAAAAGACAGAAGATGCGGTTCCGGGAGGTGTCAAATCACTTGGTGAAGTGCAGATCACTTCGCAAGTGATCGGCTTCAGGAAGATCAGGTGGCACACGAACGAAACCCTGGGCCTGGAAAACCTGGACCTGCCACCGACCGAATTATTGACCAGCGGCTACTGGGTGACATTAGCCGAAGAGACCGTTGACAAGCTTAAGGATGAAGGATTATGGTCGAATGCCCCGAATGATTACGGCCCGACCTGGCCCAAGATGCGAGACCTGGCGCGGGCACGCGACGGCTTCAGGTGCCAGGTGTGCGGGCTGCCGGAAGGTGACAAGGCCCACCATGTGCATCACAAAATCCCATTCCGCATGTTCGAGACGGCTGCGCAGGCCAACCAGCTAGCCAACCTCATCACGGTGTGCAATTCATGCCACAGAAAGATCGAGACCGCCGTGAGGGTCCGCAGTGGATTGGCAGGCCTGGCATTCACCCTTGGGAACCTGGCCCCGTTGTCCTTAATGTGCGACATTGGTGACCTGGGGATCCACTCAGACCCGCAGTCGTCCTTAGCAGACGGCAAGCCGACCGTGGTCCTCTACGACAAAATCCCAGGTGGGATCGGGTTATCCGAGCGTCTTTATGAAATCCATGCTGAGCTGATGCTACGGGGGCGTGAGCTGGTGGAAGCCTGCCCCTGTGAAGATGGCTGCCCATCCTGTGTGGGACCAGGTGGTGAAGCTGGCTATGGAGGCAAGCGCGAAGCCCTGGCTTTACTGAAGGTTTTAGCCAGGTAATTCAGAAATTTAGAAGAACAACGATCTTGAAAAGATATTCGTGAAGCCAGGGTAGCTGGACAGCTCGATATATTTCACCAAACGGGCAATCTGTTCAGCGGCCCGGCGTTGCGACACAGAGAGCAGCATCTGCCGGGCACCTTCGCCGGCGGCATTGCCCACCTGTTTGAACCGCTCGAGAGGCAGGGAGGGAAACATACCGATCTGGATGGCACTGGGAATATTGATGTACGTCCCAAAAGCACCGGCGATGATGAATTCTTCCAGGTCTTCAGCTTGTATCCCAGCCACTTCCAGCAAAACTTCAACCCCAGTACGGATAGCGCCTTTGGCCAGCTGGATCTCATTGACATCCTTGCGGGAGATCAATAAGTCTTGCCCGGTACCGGTATGGGATTGGTCGACCAGCAAGAATTGAGGCAACGAACCATCCTGGCGAACCAGAGGATGGCTACGTACGAAGGAGCCACGCTGGTCCATTGCACCGACCTGCAGCATACATGCCAGCGCATCCAGGATGCCCGAGCCACAGATGCCCACCGGCGCCAGGTTATCGATAGTCTGGGTGAGCAGTTTGCCCTGGATGACCTGCACACGCTCAACGGCGCCGGGAGCGGCGCGGATGCCTGCCTGGATGTGGGCTCCTTCGAAGGCAGGCCCGGAGGCGCATGAGCAGGCGATGACCTGGTGGTTGTGGACCAGCGAGATCTCGGTGTTCGTGCCAATGTCCAAGGCGATTGCGGTGCGGGGGGAGGACCAGACGGCAGTGGCTAGCAACATCGACACATGGTCAGCCCCAACATACCCGGCAATATTCGGCGGGAGATAAACCTTCGCGCCAGGGGCAATCTTGAGGCCGAGGCGGGCGGCATCGACCTCGAGGGCATCACTGACGGCGGGCACGTAGGGTGCGACGCCCAGCTGGTGGACGGGCAGCCCGGCAAACAGGTGGTGCATGGCGGTGTTTCCCACCACCACGGCTTCAACGATCTGTTCCGGCTCGATCGGCAAACGGGGTTGGCCGCTTTCTGGCACAGGTCCTGGATGAGCTGGTTAACATCTCGACCAGCCGCTGCTGAAGCAGGCTTCTCCCGTTGGGATTGTTCGAGGAGTAGCTGATGCGGCTGATGACGTCTTCTCCGAAGGCCGTCTGGGGATTCATGGCACCTGCCTTGGCGAGCACCGCACCGGTGTTGAGATCGCACAGGTAGGCGGCGAGTTTGGTGGTACCGACGTCAACTGCCAGGCCAAGCAATGGGGTTGAGGTGGGCAGGACTGCAACAATCTCATTGTTGCGCATAGCCAATGTAGTGTGCCAGTGATACTGGCGAAGCAGGGGAGACAACTCGTCCAGGACAGGGGCGGCGAATTGGAAAGGTGGGGTTTCGCCCATCTTGACCAGTGTATCGTACAAGCGGGTAGCATCCGAACGCAGGTCGGAAATGGTCGGCTCGGGGATACTCACTTCAACCGGATGAACTACCGGTTCAATATTAATCACCTGACCCTGACCTTCGATCTGCAACCTTTGGGGTGCAGTCAGTGATTGGGGCGGGATCTCAATCGTCGAGTCTTTCTGGGGATAGGCCTGGCAGGCCAGGCGGAAGCCTGCCTCAAGCTCATGTTCAGTAAAGATGGCTTCTTCTTCCAAGGTTAACGCACTCAAAGAACCGGTGATCAGGCGTACTTTACAGCTGTTGCAGATGCCCACACCACCGCAGATTGAGGCGATATCGATGCCAGCTCCCTGGGCAGCACCCAGGAGCGTGGTGCCTGGATCCACCAGGACGCGTTTACCAATTGGCTGAAAGTTGATCGTATATTTTGAATTAGCTGGCATAATGATTTTGGTATTTACAGACACCTTTCAGGCTGCAGAAATCACACGAGGTACCAAGCGGTGACACATCGCGGCCCATCCCAAGCACCATGGAGAGGGATTTGTTCGGAGACATCATGCACAATTCGGTCAAGGCGACGCCGATCTGCTCACTCTCCAGGAGCGAAAAATCTCAGGCTGACCCTGGTCGACAGGCCAGCCGAGCATGCCGGGATTGAGCGGTATGGTGGTACTCAACCCGTCAGTTTTCCCCTGCAATTCAAAATGGTTGCAGGCCAGGATGGCCAGTTTTTCAACCGCAGCAGAACCTACACCGTCCAGGGCCACCGCGCCCACCGGGTCTACCTTGAACAAGCTCGAAACCATTTCGTCGAGCTGCCTGCCGATGGTTGCGACCATCGCCACGACCTCCTGAGCACGCGCCAGGTGGCGGGCAACCAGCTCGCCAGTGAGGTAGGCTTTCCTGCCAGTCTGGTGATCGAGCTGTAACTCCAACCGGTCATGCACTAGCCGTTTTACAGCGAACTTCTCGTACAGCGGCGTGGCTCAAGCAAGGGAAGCCCGCGCTGGATGGCAGCTTCGGTTGCAGACACAAGGGCGGGGCGCCGAAGGCGGATGGCTTGGGGGTCTGCTCCTTCAGCCTGGAGGACATCGTCAACACTCAGGGAAATCTCCCATTCAGCAAGGATGGGCATAATTAATCACATCACCTGGAAAAATTCTAAAATTGCCCTGGCGTGTTCAGGCTGCCAGGATGGGTAGCAAAGACGATAAAGCCTGCACCAGGGCATCCAAATCGGCCTCAGAATTATACCCCTGCACCGATAAGCGGAGGAAATGGCGGCCATTCCAGTCAATGGTGGGGATTTCAATGCGATAATCTTGGAGCAGACGCTGCTTAAGCTCGTTCAGGTCTTTTAACCCTGGGGATGGGTATCGTTCCCATTTGAAAGTAAAGCGTAGAATCAAGCGGATAGAGCGCAGGCAAACCGGTCAGGGTCGATAGCCGCTGGAGGGTATTTTTCAACAAGGCATGGCAGCGCTGTTGTACCGTTTCCCAATCATTCTGGCGCATAAACTCGATGGCAGCTGGAACTGATAAGGCTGCCGCGGGGTCTTTCGTGCCTGTCCACTGGAACAAGTCAATGAAGGCTCATTCACACGGCGGGGAGGTTTTGGACTGGTAGCCCCAGCTCACGACCAACGGCTCGAGTAAATGCTGCACTTCAGGACTGGCAAACAGGAACCCCGCACCCTTTGGGGCCAGCATCCATTTGTGGCAGTTACCGGTATAAAAATCGGCACCCAAATGGGTCAGGTTCATATCAAT
>CAVZNX010000020.1:0-29498 GCA_963776795.1 uncultured Chloroflexia bacterium | reverse complement strand
TCAGGCATCAGGTCGTGGATGTCGAGGATGACCGGGACGTGGCGCTGTTTTTGTTGGTAAGTGCAGAAAACGAGGAAATCAGGCAGGTTATGCAACTGGATGGAATTGTAGGGCTTTTGAGAAGAGAGCACTTAAACGGCGGGAAGCAGAAACGAAGAAGCGGAAATAGTCTAAAAACCGCTGCCACAGGCTTTCAGGTTTGAGCAGTGGCAGAGAACCATGGGATTTTTCTCGAAAGATACGCACACCCTTATAGCTGTCGACGGGTAGCTGACCAGGGAGGAGCTTACAGATCACATCGACCTCGAAGCCGTGTTTTAATAATGCCTCGGCTTCCCGCTGGACGCGGGTCTCCCCAAGAGGATATTCGTTGAAAACGATCATACAGTGACGCTTCACAGGTATAAGCTCGATATCCCTGATGCTCAGCCCTTCACCCCCCGCACAAGCTTGCTGACAAATTTGCGATCGGTGCCCCAGGCAAAGGCGATAGCTCTGCGTACCAGCCACTTGGGCTTCAGGACGAAAACGTTATCATACGACGGAGGAAAGGTGTGCAATGGACCAAAACCCAATTTATACCGGGCAATGCCCTTCTCCTTACAATCGGGAGGCTCCTGGCCTTGTTGGAAAGCATCTGCCACGATGGGGGAAATGCCACCCAGATCGCAGTAATGAAAGCCATTTTGCTTACCCCACTGCATCGCATGCCAAAAGAGCAGATCATTGGGTCGTTTTTCAGGGTAGAGGCGGGTAGAGCCTGCCCAGGCATACACCACCCACTGGCCAAAGTAGATGGCCATGAGACCAGCCAGTAGTTCATCCTGATAGTATGCCAGCCAGAGCTTGATATTCTGCGATGGCGAAAATTGGCGCCAGGCTTCTTCATAATAACATTGGTCGTAATGGACAAATTCACTACGCGATTCGGTCAGCTGTTTGAGACGGCAGAAGGCGGGTAGATCTTCCGCGGTACCTTCACGGACCGTGACACCGCGGGCCTGAGCAGCGCGAATATTCTGCCGGGTCGTCCGTTTCATGGTACTAAGAATGACATCTTCGGTTTGGGTGAGGTCGATGACCACGGTACAGGGGGGAATGATGTAAAAACTGCTGGGCCGGTAATCTTCCTTTCGAAGGGGATCAAGATACAAGGGATCAGCTACAGGTGGCTGGATGGCAAGCACAAATATGTGGTGTTTCCGAGCCAGGCGGTCGATCTCGTCGAGGATCATCTGGGTGGCGGACGGGTAATCGGCGTGTACCACAGGACCCTTGGAGACATAGCCGAGATAACCCATGACAGGCAGCTGGCGAGCCAGGATCTGGGCACCACCGATGATCTGGCCAGAGTCTTTAATCAGGATGCGAAAGACACGCCAACCAAAGGTGGCCTTGAGCTGGCCCCACAGGCTGCTTTGGGTGTAATGGCCGGAAGGGTGACTGGCCAGGAAATGATCCCAATCGAGATCATGGCCAGCTGAGATAAAAACTGTGCTATCCACAAGCGCTCCTCAAAGATCCAACAGAATAAGCCACGGTCATGTTTTGATCAAAAATACATTCTTAAAGGCTACCTTTAACAATGCTTTAAGAATGTAAGCATCAGGTATTTAACGACCAAGCAGGCGTAGTCCAAAATCGAACAAGGTCAGGGCATCGATATCCCCGGTGACCGCCAGAGCACTTTGCGCACGGTTCGGCCAGCGCCAGAGACGGACAAGCGGGGCAGGGGAGGCATCTATCTCTGCCAATATGGCGCGCTCCTGGCGGTGGTCGAAATCTTTCAGATCGAAAAATTGAGAGCAGTGGGCAGGATCCTGGGTGAACTCGACTACCAGGCCCTGCTGGCGAAGGAAGCTGGCAAGATCGGGGGAAGTACCAGGAGAGAGGCCGATGACAGGACGGACAGGCGAACGGATGACAAAATCAGCTGAGTTGACCATCTGGTAGTCATTAAAAAAGGAGATACGGGAACATCCGTTTCAACAGCGCGTACAAGCAGTGAAGCCGCCCCGGGACAATGGGCGGAAATACGATACTGGTCAGCAGGCAACTCCGAAATATCAATTTGAGCAGCTGATAAGGCTTTCCACCAAGTGGCAATCTCACCAAGCCTGGCGCACCATACGCCTGGTCGAAGGTCATGCATTTTGTCAAATAGGGCAGGCAATATGCTGGCGCACAAACCTACTCGCTCAGGGTGGAGCTGAAGGGTGAATAATTCACCGCGGATATAGGATTGTTGAAGGATGTCGAGCCAGGCTGCTTGCACCTGGGAGGGGGAAAACCCCAATCGGTCGAAGAGAATCTCATCGTCAGGCAAGGAAACAGGGATCTCGACCAGGCTGTGCAGCAGGCGAGGAAGCGAGGCACATTCAGCGGCCAGCCAGGGCTGGTAAAAAGACAGGGCGCTTTCAAAACCAGCTAACTGCCGAGCAGCCAGGGAACCAGGATTGACCGTATCCCAAAGAATGGGCTGGTTGCTGGTGAAAGCAAACCCGGCAGTCTCAAGGGCAGCCTGGAGGCTGGGACTGCGACTCAGGTAAGGAGAGCGGTACCCCTGGGCAGGAACTCCCCTATCCTTAAAGACCTGCATGGCCTTCCGAATATGGGCTTCGATATGTGGCTGTGGCAAGAGGGAGACATCGTTATGCGTATAGCCATGGATACAGAATTCGATATGCGAGCCGAGATATGGCTGGATGATATGGGGATACCGCTCAAGGGTAACGGCCGTGATCGGAAAACTGGCACAAGCATGATATTCCTGGAGGATACTTGCGAACAGCTCCAGCGAATTTTTCATCATGCCCGGCGAGAGACCATACCTTTGGGTGATCCTTTGCAAGCGGTGAGAAACGGCAGGCATGCCCTTGGCTTTTATGGCTGTGGATAGGGTGTTGGGTGACATTACTTGTTAATGAAAGGTTTACCTGCTGTGAGGGGCAACAAAAAAACAGGCAAATGATGATTGAACATACAGTGTGAGGGTATCAATTTGGTCGATGGAGATCGCTAAATATTTCCAGCATCTGGAGAGCGGTCGAGTGTATGTCAAAACCAGCCAGGATAGTCTGGCGACCCGCAGCACCGAGCCTAGCTCGAAGGGCGGGGTCGGCGATGAGGCTCTCGAGTGCCCCGGCAAGGGCCTGGGCATCCCTTTCAGGTACCAGCAGACCGTTGACATGGTCCTGGACCAGCTCGGGATTACCGGTGACGGGGGTGGTGATGACCGGCAGCTGCATGGCCATGGCTTCCAGGAGGACGTTCGGCATCCCGTCGCGGTCACCTGAGCGGGCAACCATGCAAGGGAGCGCAAAGATATCACTTGACCGGTACAACTCGGTGATCTCGGAAATATTCCGGGCGCCTTTCAAGGTTATGCGGTCCTGCAGACCGTTTTCATTGATTAGCTGCTCAATGGAACGGTCAGGACCTTCACCGACAATTAAACATCGAAATGGAATGCCTTTTTTTGCCAGGATGCCACAGGCTTCGACAAGATAGGCGAAGCCTTTCTTTTCAACCAGCCTGCCCACCGAGATGATCTGGATCGGCTGGTCGTTTTCGGAGCGAGTAGCAGGAGCAAATTGGCTGGGATCGAGCCCATAATGGACAATCCGTACATCAAGCTCAGGATTATTTGAGAGAGAAATCAGGAACTGACGATGATATTCAGACACCGTGACGACGCACGTGGCCAAAGCGAGCTGCCGCCGGACACACTTAGGATGGCGGCGAAAAATATCCCAGGCATGGGCATGGAGACTGAGTGGCAGGCCAAGCAGATCGGCTGCGACCTGGCCGGAGATAGCATTCAACCAGATGAAGTGGGCATGGATATGATCCACACCCAGACCTTTCAATTGCCGAGCAAAATAGACCGATTTGGGAAAGAGGGCTAAAGCGACCAGGAATGTTTTCGGTTCAGGAGCGCTCTGCCAGATCAGGTGCTGCAGGGCTAAAAAGTACCTGCGAGGGGTGCGGAAGAAAAAGAATAGCTGAGCAAGAAGGAGCTGCAATGAAAACAAGTATGGGCTGTAATGGACATACGGCAACAGGGTGTGAACTTGAGGGTGCATGGTCGAGGCTGGTTGGGGAGGCAGGACGGAAAAGATCTGGACATCCACTCCGTTTTCACGCAACGCACACATCTCGCGCAGGATGAACGTTTCGGATAACTTGGGGAAACGGGAAAGATAGTAGGCAACTGTAGGCTTTATGGCCATGGATGGATGGTTGATAGGTATAAATAAAAAGGTGAGCCCGAACACCGAGCCTCACCGACTATTGAAAAGGCTGCTAATTACTTGATGTAATTATCCAGATGGCAAGCTTACCTGACTAGCGCCTGAGAACAGGTAAATATACTGCAAAGGTGTTGGCAAATAAATAACCTTCACGTTGGACCAGGCCTTCAATGATCGTATCGATGGTGACCGTATTAACGATAAATTTCGGTGAGCGAGTTTCGACAAGAACCTGATAGGAGATGTCGACACTGGTATTCTCGGGTAAGGTACCGCTCCATTGAATCACGCCGTGCCGCTCGGTAGCCACACCGTAGGTAGCGGTGAGCGAACCGGGGATATAGGAAATCCCTGCAGGTATGGTATCGGTCAGGGTAACCGTGTCATAGATGGGGGTCAGGCTGGAGATGTGGATATTGAAAGTAGCAACATCTCCATGCTGGACTGAGTTCGGAGAGCCCGAGATGTGGCTTTTTCCGAATGAGTCCGGGTCGGAATATACAGCGGAGCGCATCAGATCGTGGCGAGCGGTTGGCCAGGGGAGCCGAGCTGGATAGGCTGGATTGGGAGTGTCCCACACAAATACCTGACCTGTGATGGTGGCAGCCAGGATATCAAGGCCCCCATCTCCGTCCAAATCTGCCAGGGTGGGTGCGGAATCCATGCCCGGGGTGGGGATGGGTAGTGGAAATCCAGCCGAGACTGTGCCATTCGCTTCGAGCGACCATAAACCGACCGGACCATCCCAATCGGTGCCGGAGACAGGCACATGTGTACCGAACAGTACCTCGAGGGCGTTATCTCCATCCACGTCGCCGATGACCGGCTCGGTGGCGAAAAGCGTGGCACCCTGGGTATAGTTGAATTCCCAGAGTACTGCCTGGTGCAGGTCGTAAGCGCGGATCCAGCCGTCGGTGGTGGTGGCGATGATCTCTGGTTGGCCGTCCGCATTGATATCGCCAATGGCGGGAGATTTCTGGGGCAGGTCTTCCAGGGTTAGAATCCCACTTCCGAGAGCAGGAAATTCCCAACCGGGAAAACGTGTTCCATCCGGGTTAAGGACCAAAATGGCGGTGTTCTGGGCGTCGGTATTGCCGCCCGGACCGGTGAAATTTCCGATGACGATAAATTCAAGGGTCCCGTTACCATCCAGATCAGCCAAGGCGGGCGCACTACGGCCATAGACGATACGATAATCGGTTTGATAATCACCCTGGTTGCCATCCAGGTAGGTCTCGATCGGCCAACCATTGAGAGGGTACCCAGCGCCAGAATAGACATTCAGGCGGTGATGGTCGCGGGCGGTGATGACCTCTACTTTACCATCATCATTCAGGTCACCGGCAGCAATGGCACCGTAAAAGCCAGCAGCGGTGAGCTTGCCTGGCCACTGGCCGCTCACTAAAGAACCATCCAAACGCCAGGCATATAAATTGACCGGATTGATGCCTGCGTTAGGATTGCCTGAGGCATTGTTGGTGGTACTGGCGAGAATTTCGGGCTGTTGGTTTCCGTCAATATCGGCCATGATGACCGAAGTGACCTTACAGTCATTATTCGAATAGAGGGGATTCCAATCTACGGTGATTGGCCAACCACCCAGCAGGGTGCCGTCATCCTGCCAGGCATAAACATGGCACTGACCTTCAGGTGGATTGGCTGTACGTGTACCGGCAACGATCTCCATACGGCTGTCGCCATCCAGGTCACCAACTGCGAGCTGATTATAGATATAGCGGTCACCGGTCTGCAATGGAAAGCCGGGCAAAACATCCCCGTTCCTGGACCAGCCATTGACCGCATTATCTGAGCCGATGAGCAGCTCATTGTAGCCATCATTGTTAATATCAGCCACCGTGGGGGAAGACAGGTAAATCCAACCAGAGGACGAGACGGGAAAACCCTGAGAAAATGGAAAAGGCGCTGCGGTTCCGGAGTCCAGCGCGAAATCATCGAACCAGAATGTGCCGGTGGTATCGGTGTAGAGGTAGAGGCGGAGCTTTACCTGAGCAGCATCGGGCAGGGTTTGAAAGCGATAAGTAACCAAGAACCAGCCATTTGTGCCGGAGCCGACATTGGTGTAGATCATCTGCCGGGGACCGGTCTGGGTTTCGCTCGTGGTGTATTGGTAGATGACTACGGAGGGGTTCTTGCTGGCTGATTCGGTACGCAGCCAAAACGAGAATGAATAGATGGTTGAGGGCTGGATGGGGATATAAGTGGACCACAAGCTGGAAGTTTCATCGCCCCCATTACGATAGACCCGGGCTGAGTAGCTTCCGGTATGGCTTGTTCCATCCCAGGACCAGTTCCCACCCGGCCAATCCCAGCCATTGGATGGGTTAGCAGGGTCAAGCTCAAAGCCACCGTTTGGAAAGCTATAGGTATCAGGCTGACCAACATCAGACGCCAACACCCAAGCCTGGGGTACCAGGAGGAAAAAGATTACTGTCAGCCACAGAACCCTTTTCACGTCTCTCTCCGCAAACAAAGTTATTAAAACTCACAGAAAAATCATTTATTATTGTCGATTTTACCATGTCAATAACTCTGTGCGGATTGGAGTACCTTACAGTTTTGTTAGGTGGATGTTAACTCAATTTAGTAAAACCAAATCCTGGATATCTTATGGGCTTATTTGACCATCTCCTGACCGGCCAGCTAGCTGGACGATCTCGGCGTTGGTTGGATATTCGGAAGCATACCTGGGCGGGATCAGAAAACCGCGCACGGCGCTGATGGCGATGCCGGTATGCGCAATCAGGCTGACGATCGTCTTGCGCAGGCTGCGTTTCTTGATCACATAGACTGCCATGAAGAGAAACAAGATGAGGAGCCAGGCGCCAAAGAACATCAGGTTTCCTGTGAACAAAGAAAGGATAAATGTGACGAACGTGACCAGGACACCGGTTAAGTAAACTACAAAGGCTCCGCGCTCCTTAAGGTAGGTCCAAAATAACGGAGTACCCAGGTAAAAACGAGGGACCTGGCCGAAGCCAAGCCACATATCCAATTTGAGGCGGCGCAAGCTGTAATCCACTGACTGGGGAGGCACGCAATAATGCCTGCTCATCAGGCAAGGAAGCTGGATTACCTTGTACCCAGCGTGCCGGATACCCATGCTGATGTAGACGCCTTCTTCTCCACGGATATAAGGCTGAAAACCGCCCATGGCTTGTATGGCGGACCGGCGGTAAAGGGCAGCGCCACCCACATATCTGACTTCTTGGACGCGTTCCTGCGGATCGCGATGGATATCCTGCTCGCCAACAATCTCACCATCTTTTATATAGACATTGCGGTAATAGCCACCGACGGCGCCGGCTTCAGGATGCTGAAGCATATAGGAGGTCGACCTGTTCACCCACTCAGGATCGAGCTGCATGTCACCATCCATATGGAGAACCAGATCACCATGCGAATACAGCATACCGATGTGACGCCCCGCGGGAACTGAGAGGAACCAGGATGGATCGAGGCGGAGGATGGTAAGCGGGTAGCGCCGGGCAATCTCCACTGTGGCATCGGTGGAAGCCGAATCGACCAGGATAACCTCAGCATTCGGCCAGCTCTTCAGTGAAGCGAAAACTGACTCTATAGCCCGGGCGATATTTTTCGCTTCATTCCTGGCAATGATGATGATTGATAATGAAGGGGATGAAGCTTCAGGATTTACGTCGGTCATAAGGTATCGAGGAGCGGTAATGGTTGTTGAGCTACTGAAATTCGAATAAGGTGTAGTTTTACCGGATCATCAGGAACGGCGGAAGAGCTTGTATATCGGCCGCCCGTCTCCCATCCGGCCGATCAAGGTGTAATCGTCCAACATCGAATTAGCCAGGATAAATTGGACGAACTCTTCAGGAGAATAATTAACATAGGCATTATCCATCTGGATTTCGCCAGGCAGATGCGATTCAAAGTACATCTCATCCATGCTCAGATTATTCAATAGAACGACCAGGCGATCATAATCGGACTGGGCTTTGAGGAAATGATGAAAGATGTTGAGTGCCAGGACGATATTGTAATGGATTGACCTGATTTGGGTGTTCTCTAATACCGAGTCATCGTAAACCTGGAAATGGCGATTTTCGGCGCGAGCCAGCCGTTTTAAGAAGTACACAGAATGGGGATCGTTCTCGATTGCGACGCAATCAAAACCTGCATCTTCAAAGCGGTGGCAGAAATAACCCAGATAAGCCCCGATATCCAAAAGGTTGCCTCTGTTGAAGGATGTGCTGTCTTTAATGAGCTGGAAACGATTATTACTTTCATGGGAGGCGGGTAGATCAGCCAAATCAAGGTGCGTGACCGGCTGATAGAGCATATATTCCCTGGAGGTGCGGGAATCCCTGGCGAAGAGGACCAATTCCTGGCGAAACCTGATCCATTCTGCGTGCCGCACGACAACCTTGACCGGGATGGCGGGCAGGTTTAATAACCTGGCAATCGCCAGGCGGTGAGCTCCGTCGCTGAACAACAGGTCACCATGCCGCCCGATACTGATGGCGACCTCTTCATCAGCCTGCAAAGGATCTAGAAGCTTGCCAGTAGCAAACAACTCCTTTTGAGATCGATAGCCTTGATGCTGGATGTCAGCATATAGGCGTTCAATTTTCTTGCAGTGCTCCACCAGGTCGGCAGTAGTTCGGCAACCGTAATGGATACGGCCTCGGTTGAGATCCGCCAGTGTGCTCTGGAAGAATAGCGTATCTTCCCAGGGCTTACCATCGATGCATACCTGCTCAATCGCAAGCGTGATATCCAGGTCATCAAACCTTTTTTCAAGGCGGTCCCAGTCACCTGCCAGCACATGACCTTTGAAAATCCTGAGGTTGAATTCCTGAAGGGAAGAGAAGACAATCTTTTGGGGTGAGACTTGATATATTCGGTCCCCGTCGATGTAATTCAAACGCTCGCCTTGCAGGCTGCGGAGCCAGGTTTCAAATTTCCACCGGGATTTCCAATATGAGAATTTAAGCGGATGCCAGAACCCAAGCAGTGATTTCTCAAGTATTGGATAGCTGCGCAGCTTTGAGCGGAGCATGTAGCGGATATTCGTACGCCAGTTTTTCTTGGCTTTGCGGGAGGGACTTCGTTGAACTGCCACCATTTCATCCATAATAAAATATCAGATGGGCCTGGATATTCACTCTTTGAGGTCAATTACCGCAGGCTCAGGCTGTACCGATGAAGCGACTTTTGGGAACATGACCAGGCGCTTGAAAAGCAACAGGTCAGCACTGGAAAAAGCATGCAGAACCCAGACGAGGAAAAAGTAGATAACCACCGAACCGAGGATGAGCAAAACCAGATTTATCAGAGGTTTACAAACCAGGATGAAACAGCCCATGATGGTGGATGCCAGGATGAAACGCCAGGAAATTTTGAACAGGGGTAAGGGCGATTTATCGCGCTTGATAAAGAAGATCGACATGACCAAATAGCTTAAGTTACCCAAGATAAGGGCAAGTGCAGCGCCATTCCAGTCATAGTAGAAGATCAAAACCACGGCTGAGATGACCTGGATGATCTCCGACACGAACTGGACACGAAAGACAACGTGTTGCTCACCGCGCACGTATAACATGCGGTACAGGATCATATTACAGAAGGCAATGGGTAGATACCAGGCCAGGATCTGCAAGGTGGGGATGGATCCTTCGAACCCTGGGCCGTAAAACAAGGGGATCACCAGGCTGGCAGTCAGGCAAATCCCAACTGCAAGGGGGAAAGCCAGGGCGAGCAAGTACTTGAGTGACCTGTTCTGCAAGTCGATGGCCTTGCTGCGCGATTCCTGGAAAGTTGAGCTTAAAACAGGGAAGATGGCAGTGGCATAACTGGTGGGGACCATCGCCCAGACCGTGACCAGTTTTAACGCGGCGCTATAGAAACCAACCTGAGTCTCGCCACCGATCAAAGACAAGATGATGACTTCGGATTGGGAAAACAACATGTTCAGGGTTGTCGTTCCGGCGAAGTATTTCAGCTCGCGGATCATTTTCTTGAAGAATGGAAGCTGAAATTCCCAGCGCGGAGCGAAGATAAAACGGGTCAGGAATACGAAATTAAACACCAAAGCTAAATAACTGAAGGCTGCATAGATCACGATCAGGCTGGTGACACCGAACCCAAGATATAAGGCCAGCAAGCTGACCAGGATCCGGCCAAGGATCACGATGACACTGGTGATCGAGATGAATTTCGCCTTTTGATGGGAGATGAACATGGTAAATATGACCACATTCATCGCTTCAGGGAAAATCGCCAACGAGATGATGAACAATCCTACCTGGGTCTGCGGCAGGTAACCCAGGAACGGGACAATCAGATTCAGACCGATGGTCAGGAGCAGGGCGATGGCTGCTGAAATCAGCCCGCCGTGGATGAAATAGCGATTGGTCTGTGAAAGGTCTTTGGATAACTCGCGGGGAATATAGGGGTTTACAACCGCACAGCCGAGGATCACCGTATGGAAGATGGCGATCACGGTGGAATAGATCCCCAACCCTTCAGCTTGCATGAGGCGGGAAAGGTAGAAGAACAGGATGATATTACCGACCAATTGCCCCGCGCTGGCAATGGTCAGGGCGATGGTGTTATTAAAGATACGTCCCGCTACGTGAAGGTTTTTCAATCCCGTTTCATCCTTGCAGCGGATGATCTGGCTGGAAGCATGTTCTCAAGGCTGGCAATGAGGGCGATCAGCAGCCAAACAATGATCATCTTCGGGCGAGCGATAAAGGGGTCAGCGAGCATCTGGATGTAGATGGCCAGGAGGGCGCAACCTAAGCCGAGAGCCATCAATGAGACAAACCGATCGTGGGAGTGGAGCTTCTTCCAGGCTTGTGCCAAAGGTATGAATAGGAATAAACCGAACAGTATCAATCCAACCAGACCGGTCTCGGCCCAGGCTAATAAATAGGCGTTATGTACAGATGAATCAATGATGTAACCCAACCGTCCGACATCGGTTGAGTAATAGGCCGGTGCGACCAAGGCGTAGTTGTTGGCCCCCACGCCGAGCAAGAAGTGGGCCGGCGTAGCACGGATCACATTCCAAGCCAATTTGGCCATCACCAAGCGACTGGCGGCAGAGCCACTGTCATTGGCGGTCAGGCGTTCAGAGATGACTGGATAGAATAAGCCACCGACCAATAAAATCAGCAAGAATAACCAGATGACGGTGGAGCGCTTAACCATCCCACGCTGGTGCCCGACTAAAATAAAAACCAGGAAAGCGACCAGGAAACCTCCCCAGGCAGCCCGACCGGCAGTACTGATCAGGGCAATGCAACCAAAAATGAAACAGATCACGGCAAAGATCTTTTGGGATCTCCTGTGATAGAGCCAGAACATCACACAGGTGAGGATGAGGTAACCGGTAATCACCACCCCGGCAGAATTGGCTGTTCCAAGTGTGCCGGCAGCCCGGTGAGTCTGAGGATCGATGATGGCATTAATGCCAGCGACAGAAAAACTCAGGCCAGTCTGCCATTGCACAATCATCAAGATGCTTTCGAGCAGCAAACCGGCCATGAAAATCGTCACAAAAAACTGCAGATCCGATTTTGTGCGCAGGTGGTTGGCGACGTAAAAATAGATCAGGAACAGCTCGACAAGCATCATCACCTTAAAGAAGGCCAGCTGCTTATCTTGAGCCAGGGATATCGATAAAAGGGAGATAAAAATCAAGCCCAGAGCGGGTACGGTGAGACTGGGATAGTAGCGTACCGGATAACGATTGTTTTGGCTGCGACCCACCAGCCAGAGGATATAGCCAAACAACACGACAATCATGATGAGCGAGATACGCAGCTCGGTGAGGGCGACGATCGTCCTCCCAGCTGCCATGTTGGCTACATTACGAGCCAGCGGGCTGATGATCACCGATATATCCAGATTGAGGGGAACGCCAACCGCGATGATAAACAATATCAGCCGTTCCAGGTTATTAAATAAGACGGCTGCAGTAAATGCAAAGGGAATAACCAGGATAAGCTTTTGAAAACCAGGGGAGACAGGTAAAAGGGGAGACAATACCACCAGCGCACCGAAAACGATGCTTAGAAAAATGGCCAATCCTAGCTCAAAAATAGAACGTTCTGGGGAGACCGGTTTCCAACCCCAGAACGGTTTAGATTGGAGAGGATTTCTGCTAGCGTTTTTTATAATATCCAACTTCCTGCATCAGTCTGCGCCTTTTCCAGCCAGAGCGGATAGAAAAGTCCACCATAGGATCTTCAGGTCGAGTGAGAGGCTTTGCTTTTCGATGTATTCGATATCGTTCCGTACGAGGTGGGCAAAATCGATGCTGCTGCGACCGCGCACCTGGGCCAGGCCAGTAATCCCAGGCAGGACTTCCATGCGCTCGTAATGCCAGGGGCGGTATGCCTCAACCTCCCAGATCACATTCGGGCGTGGGCCAACGATGCTCATCTCACCCTTCAAGACATTGATAATCTGCGGCAGCTCATCCAGACTCAGCTTGCGCATGATACGCCCAGCACGGAAATAGGCCTGATCGTTGACTGGTTTAAATGTCTTCTTGCCGTGCTCAGGCTTTACGATCTCTGACCGGATGTAGGCTTTCATGTAGTCACGAGCATGGCGCTGGTCGAGATCGCTGTGCATGGTGCGAAATTTGTACATTTTGAATAAACGCCCACCCTTGCCCATACGCTCCTGGATGAAAAAGACAGGACCTGGAGAATCCAGTAAGATGGCCAGCGAACAGACGAGCATCAATGGCAAGACCACAGGCAATATGACAAGGCACAAACTGACATCGATGAGGCGCTTTACCCGGTGGTAGAGAACAGGACGGGGGAGCACGCGGGGTTGTTTAATGATGATGTAGTCCATAGTTTTCCACTTGGTTAACTTGAAGGATCAACTGGTTTATGTTTTACAAATAACTGCTCTGGCTCGATGAATAGCTCGGTGTCCATCGAACCCTCCAGCTCGAGGGTAGCCTTTTCGAGGAGCCCATCCAAGGTAAAACTATCCTGGGGAAGTGAAGCAGTGCCGACTTTTATCTCGACACCGACCAGTTCAGTGATCTGCTTTTTCAAGCGCTCGATCAAACCCGGTAGATCTTCGGGTTTGGTCTCTGGCAAGATCACCACAAAGTGGTTATTCGTTTGAACGACTATGTCACAATCTTCAAGCTTCTCGCACAAGGTGCGTGAGACATTTGCCATCGTATATTGCTGGATGATCGATTGCTGGGCTTCTTTCACCATGCGATCAACAGACCCTTGAATTGAACCTTCATCGACAGCGATGGCCATGATCGACAGAGGACGCTGGTGGTTGCGTGCACGCCGAACCTCACGATAGAGAATACTCTGACCTTCAACCACAGTATCGACGACCTTGCCGGTTTGATTGAAAGTAAGACTTGCCACGGCGTCTTCGAATTCAATGACCGGCTCACGTATCCAAATCAGCAATAGGGAGGTAAAAAGGATGGCAGCTGATTCTATGACTGTCGTGAGCAGGGCATTTCCGAGTAACGGTACGCCGACCAAGAGCTTGAGCGCCAGAAAGACACAAACCGGGATGATCAGCTGCCAGACCAGGTTTACCTTACTCAAACGAGGAATGCTGAGCATGACGACTACCAGGACCAATGTGTAGAAATAAACAACGGGATTAAGATCGACCATCCGCACGTAATGGACGAGAATGTAAAAGGTAATCAGCCAGATCGATAATACCAGTGCCCGAGTACGTAAGCGTTTCATGAAATTACCCCTGTAAATAGGTCGCAGCCAGCCAACAATCAACCATTCACTTTCATAAACTGATTCACTTTTTCGACGATCAAGTCAAGGTCAGCCTGGCTTAATGCGGGGTGGATGGGTAAGGAGAGGACTTCACCTGAGAGGCGTTCGGCTTGAGTGAATTCAGCGTGATAAGCTAAGTGTTGGGTGTAAAAATCTTGCTTGTGAACCGGCACAGGATAATAAACCTCTGAACCGATCCCATTTTCCTGGAGGAAAACCCGCAACGCGTCCCTTTTGCCCCCGGGTACGCGCACGGTATATTGATGGAAGACATGTTCGCATCCAGGCGGGGTCACAGGCGTGATCAAACCCTGCAGGTGTAGGCTCAGATAGCTGGCATTTTTCCGGCGAATCGCATTGTTGGTTTCCAGCTTCTTGAGCTGTTCCAAGCCGATGGCAGCGTGAACATCCGTCATGCGAAAGTTGAAGCCGAGCTCATCATGGTAATAACGCCTGCGCATGCCATGTTGGCGGATCACCTGGCAGTGTTCAGCGATGAGGTCATCATCGGTCGTGATCATCCCGCCCTCGGCGGAGGTCATATTCTTGGTGGGATAAAATGAAAACGTACCGATACCGAATGACCCGACACGCTTGCCCTTATACACTGCCCCATGACTCTGGCAGGCATCTTCGATGATAGATAATGAGTGTCTCCTGGCAATATTCAGGATCTGATCCATGTCACAGCTCAAGCCAAAAAGGTGGACCGGCAGGATGGCTTTCGTGCGGGGAGTAATGGCAGCCTCGATGAGCTGCGGATCTATGTTAAATGTGGCAGGATCAATATCCACGAAAACCGGGCGCGCCCCGGTGTAGAGGATGCTATTGGCAGAGGCGATGAATGTGAAAGGCGAGGTAATGACTTCATCTTGTTGACCAATGCCTGCTGCGAGAAGGGCAACATGCAGGGCAGTTGTGCCTGAGGTGGTGGCGATGGCATGCCTGACGCCACAAAAAGCAGCGAAGGCGGCTTCGAAAGATTTTACGCGAGGGCCCTGGGCGATGATCCCGGAATCCAGGACTTCCAAAACAGCACGCTTTTCTTCCTCGCCGATGAGAGGTTTGGCGATGCTAATCATCTAGGCAGCTCCCAGGCCGACGCAGGAAGTTTTACTTGTAAGCCGCAGGAATGACAGATGACGGTTTGACTATCACCGGGCTGAGGATTGAGCTCAAGCTGGGACCCACAGGGGCAGACGAAGCCATGAAGCCGTGCGGGGTTACCCCAGGCCAAGCCATAATCGGGAATATCGCGCGTGACAACACTGCCACTGCCAAGCATGGCCCACTCGCCGACTGTAACACCACAGCGGATGGTGGAATTCGCGCCCAGGGCAGCTCCCCTGCGGATCAGCGTAGACGAGAGGGTCCAATCATCGGCGGCTTTCAATGAACCATCAGGATTGATGGCACGGGGTTTCAGGTCATTGGTGAAACACACATGCGGGCCAATAAACACACCATCTTCAATGGTCACACCGTGATAGACCGATACGTAATTCTGAATCTTGACGTTATTGCCAATCATCACACCGGTATCGATATAAACCCCCTTACCGATGATGCAATTTTGACCGATCACAGCTTCCTCACGGACCTGAGCCTGGTGCCAGATGCTGGTTGCATCACCAATGGTCGCACGGGGGGAAACATCAGCAGTTGGGTGAATGCGGATCGCCATATCTACACTGCTTCCAACTGGATAGGAAGAGGCGTTTTATCAAGCACCTGAGCATTGTGCTGGCCGGCGAGCGTGCTGATGGTGTGCGCCATGCGCAAGGCGGTCAATCCGTCATGTACAGAGACCCGAGGCGATTGACCCTTGAGGATGCATTCGAGGAAGGACTTGATCTCGGATGAAAGTGGCTCGACATTCGGGACCAGGATACGCTCGATGATACTCTCCTGGTGGTAGCTCACGCCATTCCTGGTTTTTCCCAAAAATTCACCGGTGGACCCCCGATGGATCGAAATGTTCTTGTTCATGAAATCCGCTTCGATGAACGAGTCTTCACAGGTGACATCTACAGAACGGATCTTCTGCTCGGTGACGCGGGAGGCCGTCAGGGTAACCAAGGGACCACTTTTATAGAATAATTGGGCAACCACGTGGTCAAGGCTGGTGCTAAAGGGCATCAATCCATTGGCATAGATATGTTCCGGGTAGCGGGTGGTAAGGTCGTTGGCGAGGTCCAGGTCGTGGACCATCAGATCGAGGACAACATCTACATCGGTATTGCTCACCCGGTATGGGCTGAGGCGGCGGAAATTGGTGGCGATCACGCTTGAGCGCTCGAGGACTTTTTTTAGCTCAACATAGGCGGGGTTGAAGCGCTCGATATGCCCAACAAGGAAGGTGAGGTTCGTCCGATCGACCAAATCAGCTAAAATTTCGGCATCTTCAGTGATATCTGTGATCGGTTTTTCAAGCAGCACATGGATTTGCCGTTCCAGGCACTGCCTGGCGAGCTCGAAATGGGTTGGGGTGGGTGTAGCGATGGTGACGGCGTCAACCCGGTCAAGAAGCTCGTCCACGCTTGAAGCTGCGCAGACTTCATACCGACCCGATGTTTCTTGTGTGCGTTGAGGATCGATATCATAAACACCGACAAGCTGGGCATTTTTCTGATTCGAATAGACACGACAATGATGCTGACCCATCCGGCCTAATCCAATCACTCCAATTCTTACCTGTCTTTCCAATTTACCCTCCAAGTTGATCGCAATGTTTATTGGAATCACGAATACTTATATTTCGTGTAGTTATAACTGCGTGAGTGCTTGACATCATTCACTACCACGCCGATGATGCGTGTATTTAGATCAGACAGCTGCTTGTGTGTCTCTCGAAGATCATCTTCCTTACAGTAAAACTGCCGGGTGATCAAAATAATGCCATCCACGATGGTAGCAAGCGCCATGGCATCGCCAACAGGTAGGGAGGCTGGTGAATCGATCAGGACATAATCAAAATTTTGGGTTAATTGCTCAAGGACGACCTTCATTTGAGCTGATCCCAACAACTCCATGGCATTAGGTACCACCGGGCCGCTGGTAAGGATCCAGGTATTCGGATTGCGGTTTTTCTTAATGACATCCATCAACCGTGCCTGGTGGGTTAGCAGGGTGCTTAACCCCTGGGTGTTTGGAAGGTTGAAGATCTTATGCTGGGTTGGCAGGCGCATATCGGCATCTACGATGATGACGTTCTGCCCGGCTCTGCCAATGGCGATCGCCAGGTTGGCAACGATGGTTGATTTCCCCTCACCAGGCACGGCACTGGTGAAGAGGATACTTTTCATTGGATGGTCACCCGAATTGATCTGCGCGATTTTGGTTTGTAGTTTTTGAAACGAGGATTTAAAAGCAGGCTTATTCAAGGGCACCTTCTTTTTGAACAGCCCAGAAAAGCCTTTGGTCTTTATGGAGGGGATTTTCTCGATGATATCCAGCTCTGTCACGGCTTCGATCTGGTCGAGGGTGTAGAGGCGGGGGTTCAGGTTTTCGATCAGGAATACCAGGCCGACGCCAACAACGAGCCCGATAATCAAACCGAGGGTGATGTTCATCAGAAATTGAGGCTGGGAGGGCTTTAGTGGCAATACCGCTGGATCGATCAGGGTAATGGTGTTGGCACGGATGGCTTCCTTCACGCGAGCCGCTTCATATTGATCTAAAAGCGTCTCGTAGGTTTTTTCTTTCAAATCAGCGATCATACTGGCCCTGGCAATGGCTTCGGTATCACCGGGTGATTGGGCGACCAGCTGCTCATAGTCAGCCCGGGCTGCGTTTAGATCGGTTTCGGCAAGGTTGAGCTGTTCAGCGAGGATCTCGGTGGTGCTTTTCACGCCTCCCGAATACAGCTTTTGGCTCTGCTCGATCAAGATCTCAGCCAGGGTATTGGCGCCGTTTTGAGCGATGACCGGGTCGGGGCTTTTGACCAGGATCTGGATGAGCTCGGTAGAGCTGACAGTCGAGACCTTGACCTCTGGAATGATTTGGAGGTTGAGCTTACTGGCCAGCTCCTGTAGAACGGGGCTGCTGGTAGCGATCTTTGTGTAGGTGTTCATCAACCGCTCTGCATAGGCATAATCGGCCGAGGTCAGCGAGCCAGTGGAGGCAGTAGCTACACGTAAAGTTGCGGTGGCAGAATAGATGGGGGTGATGAGCAAGGTACCGAATGTGACGACGATCAAGGTGACCACGAGGGTGGTCACAATGATCCACTTATTCCCCCACAAAATCGTGAAATAATACTTAAGATCCATAAAACCCTTTTATACTATGATGTGAGCAACGATGGACATACGATTATGAAAGGAAACACTCGATTATTACGCTCCGCCATTCCGACATATGCATGTTTTATCGGTTCAACGAACTTTATTCTGCATCCGATCAGCCTGTGGAACAGCAGGACACTGACTGACCGGTATTTTGAGGAGACTATTTCACTTTACAGTGAAATCGGAAACGCAGGTTGGGTATACATTCACCTGCTTTTCCCCTGATTTACGACAACAAGACCAGTAAAGCGCGTTCCAGAGCTACCTAGCAAACCAGCATTTATAAGAAACGATAACTGTTGAACTTCACAGCGACCCCGCATGACCCATCAGCCTGGGGCTCAACCCGGACCACAACACCATTGGTGGCGATCTTCGGAGTGTCTTTTTCGATCGATTCGGCGGTCAGAAGGACCGTCACGGATAGTTTTAAACCCGGCTCAATATACCGGTTTGTCTTCATAAAAAGTCCACTAGCGCTCAAATTTGCCAGGCGAGCAGCCTCATTGTAGCGATTGCCGTCCACATCGATCCCGTCAATGACTGCCGGGTATGTGCAGCTAACACGCGGTTTCACTCTTCGATCAGCAGTATTGTTCATGTGACACCTGACTCTACTTTTTGTGTGATAACAACGGCAAGTGCGTGAATGAAGCCGCACTCTACGCCATTACTATATTAGAGAATGATTAAACACACATCGTTGAATTATACAAATATCAATATGCCAAATAGGCTATTTTTAATAAAGGAATACTAAGCAGGTTCCGGCTACCATACCAGCACAATTGTGCCATTAACAAGGTGGTATTAATGTTCGATTTTAATAAAAGAATACAATAGGGCAACAATTTAATTCATCCTGGAAATTAAAAAAACCAGGAAGCTTTGACAGCTCGTGAAGGTCCAAAAAAAGCCTGCATTCTGGTTCACCGAAAATGCAGGCTCGAGGGAGTGAAACGACCCTAGCAAACTTTGACGGGTGATTCACACACTGAACGGTCGAATCTCGTTATAGCTTAAGCAGGTGCTCGAGCAATAAGCGATAATTCAACATAGTGATCCGTAACTCTTCGGTGGAGATTTCGTCGTGGTTGAGCCATTGGTTGTTCAGTCTATCTTGATTCTCAGATAAGATCTGAGAGATGCGTTGTATGACCTCAGCCACCAATGTATCACCTAGTTCAACTGCTGAGCAGGGTGAATCGATAAATTGGATCTGGATCGTGTTCCAGCGAGAGCGGAGCTCTTCCGTTTCAGCTGGATCGAACCAGGCTTCTTCGATCATCCTTCCCTCGGCTGTAGTGCCAGAGGTGACCGGATCCTGGTTGCTGACCAGCGGTTGAGTAGTGGATCGATTCGGTTGTGGAGTGCTGGTATTATCAGGTACCGGTGCCATCTGCCCAGGCAGGTAAGCAGGACTGCCCTGCGTTGGACCATCGATAGGTTGATCCTGGCTGCTAGGCCTGGATGATGAAGCAGTCGTATCCGCCGAACAATCCCTGGCGATTTACCGGATCTTGCAGGAAGGGTCGAACAATGCTGCCCAGCATGCTGAGACAAAAAAGGTGGAAATCAGCTTCAAACAAACGGGCAGCCGAATTTCACTCGAGATCCATGACCAAGGGAGAGGGATCAAGCCGGAAGAAATATCTGACGCACGCTCCCTGGGACTCTTGTGCATGCGAGAGCGGACCAAACAACTCGGTGGAACTTTCGAGGTCAGTGGAGATCCGCGGAGTGGGACCACGCTGTGTGGGGCGTTTCCGACCGAGCAACGCGGGTGATAGACAGCCGGAGGGGCAAAGCATGATAAAAATCCTATTAGCCGATGACCATGCGGTAGTCAGAAAAGGGGTGAACCAAATCCTGGCTGAAGCCTACCCAGAAGCGATGTTTGGTGAGGCCCAAAATTTCCACGAGCTGCGGGATCAAATTAGCCGCGAAGCATGGGACATCCTGGTCCTGGACCTGGCGATGCCGGAGGGAAACGGCATCGAAATGCTCAAACAAATTAAACACGAATACCCGAAGTTCCCGGTGCTGGTGCTGAGCATCTTCCCGGAAGACCAGTACGCGATCAGGACGATCCGAGCCGGAGCTGCCGGATATATGAATAAGGAAACTGCCCCGGAAGAACTGGTTGAGGCCTTCCATAAAATATTAGCGGGGGGCGAGTACATCAGCGCAAGTGTGGCAGAAGCATTGGTCCAGTATGCCAGGGACGAGGGTGACCGGCCTGTCCACCAAAGCCTGTCTGACCGGGAATACCAGGTACTGTGCCTGATCGCATCCGGCAAAGAGATCAGGGAGATCGCCGCCCAGCTAGGATTAAGTCCGAAAACAGTCAGCACCTACAGGACGAGAATCCTGGTCAAGATGAAATTAAAAACCAACGCTGAGCTTACCCATTACGCGTTCCAGTACCACCTAGTGATGCAGGATATTAGCTGATCAGACCGCTCAACTTCGCAGGCTAGAATAATGCGGAATCGGTCAAGAATAGATGGATCGCTCTGGTATGCTTCCATACCAGTGGTTAATTAATGAAAGGAGGATGCGTTATTAACGATACCTGGCTCACCACCCCCGGCGAAAAAATGACCATCTGACTATATTAATCTAACAGAATCGATAGGTAGGCAGATTTATTGACCTGCAGGTTGTATAATGACCAGGGAGATACTGATATGGAGGATGGGATGCAAGAGAAGCGAACGATCGAGGATATCCTGGCACAGCCGAAATCTTCCGAGGAGCTGGATATCCCGCAAAATATCCTGATCGACATCCTGCTGCGCTTGCTGTATACCGAGGGAAACGTCGATTTCAGGCGCATGTCGCAGGTGATGCGAACCCCGTATGCCCTGGAACAGCTACTCGACTGGCTACGAAAGGAACACCTGGTCGAAGTATCCAAGTCATCGGCCTCTTATGGGCCCCTGAACTATATCTACAAGCTGACTGGATCGGGCGAAGACCGGGCGCGCGAGTCGATGGAGCGTTGCCAGTACGTGGGACCTGTGCCCGTGCCGGTGCGTAGCTATAATGAAGCAATCGAATTCCAGACCAGCGGGCCACGCCTGGTGAAACCAAGCCAGGTGAAAGAAGCACTCAGCGAGCTGGTCTTGCCTGACGAATTCCACCGCAAAATCGGTCCAGCGATCAATTCTGCCGCATCACTTTTCTTGTATGGCCCGCCAGGGAATGGAAAAACCACCATCTCCATGCATATCTCAAAATTGATCAGCGGAACAGATCCGATCTGGTTACCGTATGCATTAACGGCCGGTGGACAGATCATCCAGATCTATGACCGCCTGTTCCACCAGGAGATCGAAAAAGAGCCAAAAAACCAAATCGATGGACGGTGGGGATTATTCAAACGCCCATCGGTGGTGGTGGGCGGGGAACTGAAAATTGAATCACTTGACCTGCGATGGGACCCCCTGGCAAACTTCTACGAAGCTCCCTTGCAGCTCAAAGCGAATGGGGGGGTGTTCCTGATCGATGATTTTGGACGGCAGCAAGCCAGCCCGATCGACCTGTTAAACCGCTGGATCATGCCGCTGGAGAACGGGGTGGATTTTTTGCGACTGCGTACCGGGCAGACATTGGTCATCCCATTTAGGGCACTGATCGTCTTCTGCACGAACCTGGATCCGTACAACCTGGCGGACGAAGCTTTCTTCCGGCGAATTCAAATGAAAGTGGGGGTTTTTAACCCCGATGAAGGTGCCTTCAGGCAGATCTTCAAGCGAGTGTGCGCGCAATTAGGGATCTTTTTCGACCAGGACAGCTACCAGCACCTGATCGACCGATGGTACCGACAAAGCAGCCGGCCTTACCAGGCGGTCCACCCGAGGGATATCCTGACCATCCTGTTGGCGCTGTGTACATACGAAGACAAACCGATATTCTTGTCGAAAGAGCTGTTGGATGAGGCGTGCGAGATCTATTTTGTAAAACATTGACGGAACCGCCCAGGCTATGAGTATCACTAAAGATAAACACCACCTGCTCATCCTATCCCAACACGATGAGGTTTACAAGCCGTTAATTGACCAGGCGAATCTCCCGGGTTTGTCGATAACGGCCATAAAAAAACCATTAGATTTTGACCCCGCTAGAGAAGCATTTGACCTGATCTTCGGCGAACCCTCGCTGATCAGCCAGGTGATCAACCAGCTGGCAGGGGTACGATGGGTGCAATCGACGTGGGCAGGCGTGGAACCACTGTTGGCCACAGGCATGCGACAGGATTACACGCTGACCAATGCGCGTAACGTATACGGACAAGCGATGGCGGAGTACGTGTTTGGCTACCTGTTGATGATCGAGCGGCATAACCTAACACGCTGGCAATCCCAGCTGGAAGGCAGGTGGGATAACCGGTTGAATGGGACCCTGCGTGGTAAGACGATCGGCTTACTGGGGGTAGGCAGCATCGGCTCACACCTGGCAAGGGTGGCGCATGATTTTGGGATGCAGGTGTGGGGGTACACCCGGCAGAGTGAAGGTTGCCAGGCAATCGACCGGTATTTTCACTCGAGCAGCGTGTGCGAGTTTGCCGCCGGGTTGGATTACCTGGTGTGTACGCTCCCAAGGACTCCAGACACAAATAACCTGGTCGATAGAAATTTCCTCTCTCACTTGCCAGGGCGGGCATGGCTGATCAATATCGGGCGTGGGAGCACGGTCGATGAAGGGGCGTTGGTGAACGCATTGCGGGCGCAGAAGCTGGGTGGGGTAGTGCTGGATGTTTTCACTGAAGAACCACTGCCGCCCGGACATCCCTTATGGTCTACACCGAATACCTTTTTGACGTTCCATACGGCAGCCCAAAATTATCCTCCAGATATCGCCAACATCTTTGTTGAGAATTACCAGCGCCTGATAGCGGGAGAACCGCTTTTATTTACGGTTGATTTTAAGCTCGGCTATTAATGGATAATACGGGGAACCAAGCAGAAACCCAAGCATCTTCGGTGATGGATGACTTCCATGTACCAATTGGAATATGCAGCTGATTCACATCCGGGGTTAATTCATTCTTGTGTGAGGATGACTTGACCCAAGCCAGCCAAACGGCTACAATTCATATGGCTATCGAAAGATCCAACATGCACCAAGGAGACAATCATGGATGACTTTTTATTTCGCGGCAGTCTGGCAGAGCTGGACCCCGCAATATTTGAATTAACCCAGCTCGAATCAGAAAGGCAGTACAGAAAAATTATCCTCATCCCATCCGAGAGCCAGGCTCCCATGGCAGTTCGAGAAGCATTATCTTCAGCATTTCAGAATATCTATGCTGAGGGATACCCACGAGAAGAGACCAGGAACATGAGTGAAGCGGAGATCATGGATTTCCCCGCCCGCCTGGTTAATTTCAGGCGCTACTCAGACAAGCGCTACTATAAGGGGGTTGAATATGCCGACACCATCGAAGAGCTGGCCCGACGGCGCTGTGCCGAATTATTCGCCAACGACCTGGTGGATGCCGACGATATCTATGTAAATGTCCAGGCGCTATCAGGGGCGCCAGCCAACAATGCGGTGTACCATGCCCTGGTTGAGCCAGGCGCGACGATCATGGGCATGGACCTGCTGCACGGAGGACACCTGACGCACGGCTCACCAGTCAACAGGTCGGGCAAGTACTACAATGCCGTGCACTACTCGGTGGATCCACAGACCGAGCAGATCAATTATGATGAAGTAGCGGAGCTGGCGAAAAAGCATAAACCACGCTTTATCATTGCTGGATATTCCTCATACCCATGGGCGGTGGATTGGCAACGCTTCCGAGAGATCGCTGACGAGGTGGGGGCATTCCTGTTCGCGGATATCGCCCATATTGCCGGCATGGTGGCTGCCAGCGCTTATCCTTCACCGGTCGGTTACGCGGATGTGGTGACCTTCACCACACACAAATCACTGTGCGGACCACGTGGAGCATGCATCCTGACGTTCGACGAGAAGATGTCGCGCGATATTGACCGAGCAGTATTCCCCGGCGAGCAGGGGGGACCACATGTGAATTCCTATGCTGGGATGGCGGTGGCTTTCAAAGTGGCCAAGACCGAGCAATTCAAGCAGCTACAGCACCAAGTGGTAAAAAACTGCAGCTCCTTCACCGAAGATCTACGCCAGCGAGGATTCCGAATTGCCTACGGGGGAACCAATACACACTTGATGAACCTGGCGTGCTCAAGCGTGGTTGGCAAGGATGGGACTGCCCTTTCAGGGGATATGGCATCGCGCATCCTGGATATTGCAGGGATCGTGGTCAACCGGAACACCATCCCGGGAGACAAGGATGCATCGGATCCATCGGGGATCCGGATGGGAACGCCCTGGGTAACCCAACGAGGTTTCAAAGAGCCAGAGATGAAATTGCTGGCAGATATCATTGCAGATATCCTACTCTCCACCCAACCACATGGGCGAATGGGTGCCAACGGCATCCTGCGGCGGGCCAAAGTGGACTTCCAGATCCTTGAGGAAGCAAAGATCAAGGTACGGAAGATGGCGGAAAGCGCAGGGATCGATTTCAAAGCCAGCCAGCATGGATACCCACACTTTTATTACCTGGATAACAAGCTTCCAGAAGGTGAGCTGGCAGTGTTAAGGCTTTCAGGAGAGCGCGTGCGGTTGTTCTTAAGCGAAGCCCTGACGAGCGATGTGGAGGTGTTAAAGCCGGGCGAAGTTCAACCCACCCGGATTTATACTCCAGATGGCCCGATCGACGGAACCTTGCGCTGCGTGGATACTTATGAATACAACCTGACCATCCCTTCAGCAAAAATGGCGCTGGTGGCAGCGTGGCTGAGAGACCTGGCGGATGGGTATGTGGCATTCGATCCAGACCCGCTGAAGAAGCTGCCTGGTCTGACTGTGGTGAAAGAGAGTGAAGAGCAGCCAGACAAACCAAAAAATCGTGACGAGTTAGCACCAAAGCCGTACTACATCGGCATGGAAAAAGGCGCTGGCGAGGCACTGCCCAATTTTAAATGGGAAGAAAAAGAGGGAGCTCCAAAGCGAACCCCAATTTTCGAGACACATAAGCGGCTAGGGGCCAAGATCATTAACTATGCTGGTTGGGAGATGCCGGTGTGGTACACATCGGTGATGGAAGAGCACCTGGCAGTAAGGCAGGCTGCAGGGTTGTTCGACGTAGCCCACATGGGGGTTCTGCAAGTGGAAGGTCCAGATGGAGCAGCATTCCTGGATAGCGTGGTGGCGAATGACATAAGCTACCTCTCGGTGGGGGAGTCATGCTACTCCCACTTGCTCGATCCGGATGCCAACGTGATCGATGACCTGATTGTGTACAAGCGCAGCAACGAAAAGATGCTGATCGTGGTGAACGCAGCCAACTTTGAGAAGGACTGGGCCTGGCTGAATGCAGCCAAAGATGGGCTGGTGAAAGTGGATAACCAGCGCCCGTGGACTAGGGTGTTCGGGCATCATGCGATCCTGCGCAACTTGAAGGATCCTAAAGAAGGCAGCGATATGCGAGTAGACATTGCGTTACAAGGCCCAATGGCACGCAAGATCCTGATGGGGTTGGGTTGTGATGAAGAGACACGTTGCTGCATCCGTTACCTTAAGCGCACCCGGATCTGCGAAGTGTCGATGGGAGGCTTTGACTTGGTCATCTCCCGTACTGGTTATACCGGCGAAAAATTTTCTTATGAAATCTTCGTGCACCCAGCCAGGGCGGATGACCTGTTCAATGCGCTGCTGGAAATCGGAAAGAATTACGGACTCAAACCGTGCGGCCTGGGAGCGAGGGATTCACTGCGCACGGAAGCAGGCCTGCCACTCTACGGGCACGAGATGGGGGGAGAGCTCAACCTGGGTGTGGCTGAAGCCGGCTTTGGACAGTATATAAAAACCTATAAGCCGTGGTTCATTGGCCGGGAAGCTTTCCTTGATAAGGAGAAGCAACGCAAAGGTGAGCTGGTACGCTTCAGGTTTGACGAGAAGGGCGTGAGGATGGCTCACCTGGGTGACCCAGTGGTTGACTGGCGTGGTAAAGTTCTGGGATATGTGACCAGCTGTGCGGTGGATATGGACGGATACCTGACAGGCCAGGCGTTCATCGATTCGAAGAGCGCAGCGAAAGGGACGATCATCTATATCTACCAGGGTGCTCCAAAAGACAGCAGCAAGATACTGGGAGCACTCAAATTGGGTGAGAGGGTGATCTTACCCTCACCGGCCCATATCCTGCGTCGATTTCCGAAGTTGTAAAACTATCCAAACCGGCATATACTAAAGGGTATATGCCGGTTTTACTTCTAACCCATGAAGCAAAAGGAGAGTGACTGAATGGAAACACCTTGGGATCATCGCTATGCCCAGCGGACCCAGCGAATGAAGAGCTCTGCTATCCGGGAACTGCTTAAGTTGACCGAAAACCCGGAGGTAATCTCCTTCGCAGGTGGGCTGCCAGCACCTGATGTTTTCCCGGTTGAAGAGTTTTCAGCAGCGTGTGAAACGGTGCTTAAAGAATGGGGTGCAGAGGCCCTGCAGTATGGAGCAACAGAAGGATACCGACCCCTGCGCGAGATGATCGCCCGCCATACGGCACGGTATGGGATTGGTGTTTCACCCGATAATATCCTTATCACCAGCGGCAGCCAACAGGCCCTGGATTTGATCGGCAAAGTCTTCATCAACCCAGGTGATAGGATCCTGGTGGAAGAGCCTACCTACCTGGGAGCCCTGCAGGCATGGAACGCGTATGGGGCTGAATATGTAACCGTCCCGATGGATGAGGATGGGATGATCACCGAAGCGCTTGAGAATGCCTTGCGATCGGGCGTGAAGTTTATCTATGTGCTACCAAATTTCCAAAATCCGACGGGGGTGACACTCTCACTGGAGCGCAGAAAGCAACTGATCGAGATCGCAGACCGATACGGGGTGCCGATTATCGAAGATGACCCGTATGGCCAGCTGCGATATGAAGGTGAGAACTTACCTTCCATCGTAAATATGGACAATGAGTTCAGGAAAAATGGCACGAATGATTATGCAGGCAACGTGATCTACCTGAGCACGTTCTCGAAGACACTGGCACCGGGCTTGCGGCTGGCATGGGTGATCGCACCCAGCCAGGTGATCCGCAAACTGGTCCAGGCAAAGCAGGGTGCTGACCTGCATACCGCCACTTTCAACCAGATCGTGGCATACGAAGTGGCGCGGGGTGGCTTCCTGGACAGGCACATCTGGCTGATCAAGCGGGTTTACGGTGAACGGCGCAATATCATGCTGGATGCCATGGAAGAGTTATTCCCGCCTGGGGTGACCTGGACCAAGCCACAAGGCGGGTTATTCCTATGGGGGATGCTCCCCAAGGGCCTGGATACCTCTGAAATCTTCAAGGTGGCAGTCTCACGGAACGTGGCGTTTGTGCCAGGGACATCCTTTTATGCGCTGGGGGTGGGGAAAACACGATGCGATTGAACTTCTCATATTCGAACCCCGACCAGATCCAAACTGGGATCGAGCGCCTGGCGAACGTCTTGAAAGAAACGATCATCGCAGCAAAATAGCGGCGATACGAGAAAAGGCGCAGGGACACTGCGCCTTTATGTTATTTATATGGATGATGCTGCGCTGCCTGGATTAGCAGGCAGATCATAACTAACTACTGGATGCCTGTGAGCTGAACTTCAAAGACCAGGGTGGAGTTGGCAGGGATGGGACCATTAGCTTGTGATCCATAACCCAACGATGGAGGAATGACCAGTAAACGTGTGCCGCCCACCTGCATGCCCTGGACACCTTCATCCCAGCCGGGGATAACATTCCCTGCACCTAAAGGGAAGTCAAAAGTCTGACCCCGGTCGATAGAAGAGTCAAACTTGGTGCCATCCTGGAGCCAACCGGTGTAGTTGACCGATATTGAATCACCAGCCTTGGCGACGGCGCCAGTACCCGCCTGGAGGTCCTCATAGACAAGGCCTGAAGCGGTGGTGACAGCAGCGGCAGATGGCGTGGGCGGGGTGGTATCGAGCGTACCAATCGGATAATTTCCACTGGATGAGCTGGCGGGAGTGGGGTTAGCAGTGGCGTTGGTTTTGTTGTGTAGTCGCGGATCACAAAAAACGCTATTGCGGCAATCGCCACGACGATGATGGCAATAATTATGCCGCGATTCCGGTTGCGACGGGCGATTTGCTGGGCGCGGCGTTGTTCACGTAAAGCAGCTTTGGTCATGAAAACCTCCGAAAAGAAAGATATTTGGGTGCTGCAAATTGTACCCGAAATTTGCAGCACCCGGTTATGTTATTTCGCAGTGAGCGGCAGGAAGGTGCGGTACATACTCTCGAGGATAACCACCATGTGGGTGACCGTGCTGGTACCACCCGGGTTCGTGGCAACCAGTGTGACAGTATAGGTGCCAACCTCAGCGTAAGTGTAAGTGGGGTTGGTCTGGGTGGAGGTTCCAACGCCATCACCGAAATCCCAGGCATAGGTAATGGGCTGGGTGCCGGTGGTGAAATTGGTGAGATTACCGGCAGGCCCAGCTTTACCGGGCTGTTGCTGGCGAAATCTGCCACGGGAGCGGCGGGGGTGGGTGTAAGGGTGACATCGATCGAGGCAGATAACGGCTCGGGCATGACCGCATTTTGAGCGGAGAACTGAACCGTATATGTGCCTGCATCCGTGTAGGCATGGGCAGAATTCGTATGGATCGGCAGTGGTTATCCCTGATCTTATCGTACCATCGCCGAAATCGATGGTGAAATCGTAGGGTTTAGCGGCCGTATCGGGTGCCAGATCAGCACTGAATTCAACGTTGTACCCTGGGTAGATCGTCCCGGGCGTGATCAAGGCAAGGTCGATAGCTGTGATGGGGGCAGGATCGACTGTGACGGTATGGGAGATACTATCGGTGCCGAGATTGTTGGTTGAGGTGAGGACTACAGTATAGGTTCCGACCTCTGCATAAGTGTAGGAGGGTCCTTCACTGCTGATGTGCCAAGGCCATCCCCGAAGTCCCAGGCATAGGTCATCGGCTCTGAGCCGGTAGTCATATTGGTGAAGTCTACCGATTGACCGCAGGACCACCGGGCTGTTGCTGGAGAACTCAGCCGTGGGAGGGGTGGGGGGCAGGCAGCCCGGTCCACCAGCATTGAGGC
>CAVZNX010000019.1:0-732615 GCA_963776795.1 uncultured Chloroflexia bacterium | reverse complement strand
GCGTCGAGCTCGGGCACGCGCTCGGCAACCAGCACTGGCCGGCGCTGGTCAAGGGCACCCGCGTGTTCGTGCCGCTGACCGTCGATCACAAGGTCATGGCCTCGGTGATGAAGACGCATCGCTTCGAGGGCATCCGCTACGAGTTCGTCCCGGGCGAGGACATCGTGCCGTATCTCGCGCCGCACGAGTCGCGCCGGCTCTTCGGCGGCGCCGAGGGCCCGCTGCACACGCACACGCAGGATCGCTACGTCGCGGTCGACCCGGAGACGGGACACGTGCACGGCCGCTCGCCGGTGCGCGCGCACGCCCACCCGCACGTCCATCCGCACACCGACGCCGCGGAATGAAGGCCAGCGCTGACGGCGCCGCGCCGCCCGTCACCGCGACGCACCTGGCGCGGATGCTGCAGTTCGGCGACTCGATGTTCCCGATCGGCGGCTTCTCGTTCTCGGGCGGGCTCGAGTCGGCGGTCCAGAAGCGCGTCGTCACCGACACGGCTTCGCTGCTCGCCTTCGCGCGGACCGCGGTCGAGCAGGCCGGCCGCGGCGACGGCATCGGGCTCGTCTGCGCGCACCGCGCCGCGCTCGCGGGCGACGTCGGCGAGCTGGTCCGCATCGACGCCCGCCTCTTCGCGAGGAAGCTCTCGGGGGAGACGCGGACGATGTCGGTGCGGATGGGCAGGAAGTTCGCCGAGCTGGGCGCGCAGGTGACCGGCTCGGCCCCGCTGCTGGACTGGCGCGACCGCGTGCTGGCCGGCGCGACGCCCGGCTGCTACCCGGTGGCGCTCGCCGTCAACTTCGCCGCGCAGGGATTGTCGGCGCGCGACGCCTTCGTCGTCCACCAGTACGGCGTGGCGGCCACGATCCTGGGCGCGGCGCTGCGGCTGATGCGCATCAGCCACGTCGACACGCAGCAGATGCTCTACGCGCTCAACGCCGATGCGGACGAGGCATACGCAATCGCGGCCGGCGCCGGCCTCGACGACATGGCGGGATTCGCCCCGCTCGCCGAGATCCTCGCCGCCGTCCACGTCAAGGCGCACGTGCGCCTGTTCATGAATTGAAGCGGTTCCACCGGAGAAAGAGCAACGTGAAGAAGATAACGCGAATCGGGATCGGCGGCCCCGTCGGCTCGGGCAAGACGGCGATCGTCGAGGCCATCACGCCGCCGCTGCTCGAGATGGGCATCAAGATCCTCATCATCACCAACGACGTGGTGACGACCGAGGACGCCAAGCACGTCCAGCGCACGCTGAAGGGCATCCTGCTCGAGGAACGCATCCTCGGCGTCGAGACCGGCGCCTGTCCGCACACGGCGGTGCGCGAGGATCCCAGCATGAACCTCGCGGCGGTCGAGGACATGGAGGCGCGCTTTCCCGACGGCGACGTCGTGCTGATCGAGAGCGGCGGCGACAACCTGACGCTGACCTTCTCGCCGGCGCTGGTCGACTTCTTCATCTACGTGATCGACGTCGCCGCCGGCGACAAGATCCCGCGCAAGAACGGACCCGGGATCACGCAGTCGGACATCCTCGTCATCAACAAGACCGACCTGGCGCCCTACGTCGGCGCGAGCCTCGAGGTGATGGCGCACGATTCGAAGCTGATGCGCGGCGACAAGCCGTTCCTGTTCACCAACTGCCGCACCGGCGAGGGCATTCCCGAACTCGTCGAGCTGATCCGCGACGACCTGCTGTTCGACCTCAAGCTGCCGGCGGGGCAGGCTGCGTAATGGGCGCGGCCGTGCGGGCGCCGACGCCCGCACCCCCGGGTGCGGCCGTGGCGCCCTCCGCGCCGGGCGGGTTCGCGGCGTTACCGCGACGAGCCGCCGCAGATGAGGAGCGGCGCCGTCGGCAAGTCCGGCCGCCTGCGCCTGGGCTTCGAGCGCCGGGACGGACGCACGATCCTGGCCGATCTCGAGTCGCGCGCGCCCTGCCTTGCGCAGCGCGCGCTGCATTGCGACGACGCGCTCCCGGACATGGCGTGGCTGTTCATGATCACCACGTCGGGCTGCGTGCTGCAGGGCGATCGGCTGGCGCTCGACGTGTCGCTCGGACCGGGCGCGCGAGCGCACGTCACCACGCAGTCGGCGACCAAGATCCACTCGATGGACGCCAACTACGCGCAGCAGACGCAGTCCTTCAAGCTCGGCGAGGGCGCGTATCTCGAGTACCTCCCCGATCCGCTGATCCCGCACCGCCAGGCGCGGTTCGCGAGCGAGACCCGGATCACCGTCGACCCGTCCGCGTCGATGCTCTGCTCCGAGATCGTGCAGCCGGGTCGCCGGCACCATCACCCGGACGAGTGCTTCGGCGCGACGCTGCTGTCGCTGGCGACCGTGGCCATGCGGCCCGGCGGGGAGACGCTGTTCAGCGAAAAGCTGGTGATGGAGCCCCTGCGCAACCCGATGCGGCAGTCGGGCGTGATGGACGGCTTCGAGGTGTTCGGCAACGTCATCCTGTGCACGCCGGCGGACAAGGCCGAGCGCATTCACGCGCGGATCGGCGCCGAGGTCGACCTGGAGCAGGGCGTGGCGTTCGGCGCCTGCCGGCTGCCGAACGATGCCGGACTCGTGTTCAAGGTGCTCGGCCGCGAAACCGCGCAGGTGAGGGCGAAGGTTCGCGAATTCTGGGAAGTCGCGCGCCAGGAAATCACCGGCGCCGCCATCCCGGCCCCATTCTTCTGGCGGTAGGGCCTGCCCGCGCCATGTTCGACGGAGGTGACCGATGAAAAGCATCCTGTCCGGTTGGGAATCGCTCTGCGCGTCGTCGGGCGTCCTCCGCTTCGTCGACGTCAACCTGCGCGGGATCGGGCAGGTGATGTTCCAGGACAATCCGCTGAGCGGCGCGCTGTTCCTCGCCGCCATCGCCTGGGGGTCGTACGCCGCCGGCGTGCCGCAGGTCCTGTTCGGCGGCCTGGTCGCGGTCGTCGCGGCGACGCTGACGGCGCAGTGGCTTCGCGTCGACAAGGCAGCGCTGCGCGCCGGCCTCTACGGCTTCAACGGCTTTCTCGTGGGACTGGCGCTCGCCACGTTCGTCGCGCCGGGTCCGCTGCTCTGGGCCTGCGCGATCCTGGGCGCCGCGGTGTCGGTCGTCGCCATGTCGGCCACCGTCAACGTGGCCAGGACCTGGGGCATGCCGGCGCTGACGTTCCCGTTCGTGCTCGTCACCTGGCTGCTGCTGCTCGCGACCTACGGGTTCGCGGGTCTTGCCGGCAGCGCGCTGCCCGCCGCAGGGGTCGTCGCGCCGTTCGAGTCGGTCGCGGCGACGCGGCTCGACGTTGGCCTGTTCGTACAGGCGACGCTGCTCAGCATTTCGCAGGTGTTCCTGAAGGGCAGCGCCGTCGCGGCACTGCTCTTCCTGGCCGGGCTTGCCGTCAATTCCCGCGCCGCGGCGGTCGCGGCGCTCGGGGGCGCGATCCTGGCCGTCGTCACCGCGCACCTGCTCGGCGCCGAAAGCGACCTGATCACCGGCGGCCTGCTGGGCTTCAGCCCGGTGCTGACGGCGGTCGCGCTGGGCACGGTGTTCAACCGGCCGGGACTGCGCGTCGCGGCGTACGCGGCGCTGGGCACCGTGTTCACCGTGGTCGCGCAGGCGGCGTTCAACGTGGCGTTGACCCCGCTCGCCATTCCGGCGCTGACCGCGCCGTTCGTGCTGGTGACGTGGATGTTCCTGCTGCCGCGGCAGGTCTTCGAGGCCGCCGCCGCCGATCAGGCGCGAGGCTGACCCGGCACGCGCCCGGCCGACGCTCGGTCCGGCGCTCGGTCCGGCGCTCAGTCCGGCGACCCGCGCGGGGGCGCCGCCGTCGGTCCGCGGTCTTCCTCCGGCTCGCCCCTGATGGCGATGATGACCGGGACCAGCACCGCGGCGACGAGCCCGGCCGCGAAGCCGTTGTTGTACAGGTTGAGGCCCGCGTGCAGCGACCCGACGCTCAACGCCGCCGACGAATGCACGAGCCCCGCCACGACGCCCCAGTGCCAGCCGAAGCGGCCGGCGATGGGGGCCAGCGTGGTGCCGAACAGCGCCGCCAGCAGGATCGACGGATCGGCCGCGTCCGAACGGCTTGAACATCGAACCGAGGAACACCCCGAGCATGATCGGGACGATGTTCCGCGGATGCTTGCCGAACGCCGAGAAGCCGACGATGGTCAGTATCGCGCCGATCACGGGCCCGTTGAGCTCGCCGCCGACCGCCAGCACGTAGAGCGTGCCGATCGCGCCCGTCAGCCCCATGTTGGCCAGCGTCGGCCCGAAGCCGGCCAGCGCGATGAAATCGGTCGGGGCCTGGCCGGTCGCGGCGACGATCTGCTTCAGCCGCGACGGCAGCGCGCGATCGAGGTAGAAGCCGACCCCGACCATCGACGCGAACAGCGCCGCGAGAAAGCCGCCGAGGAGCCGGTTGTTGCCGGTGGTCCAGATCATCACCGGATCCGGAACGAACCCGTACGACTTGTACATGGCGACGACCAGCGTGCCCACGATGCCGGCGGTGAAGCCCATGTTGTACAGGCTGAAGCCCATGTGCGCCCTGAACAGCTGCGCCGCCGCCGGGGCCAGGATGAAGCCGATGACGAGGCTCGTGACCACCGCCAGCGGCACCCGGAACTCGACCGCCAGCGCGGTGCTGAACAGGATCTCGGAAAAGACCGGGGCGAGCGCGGCGCCGAAGAACGCGGTGTTGATGTGGGCGGAGAACGCCTCGCCCCTGAATCGCGCGTACAGGAAGACGCCGAGGACGATCGACCAGACGTTGAGCAGGTTCTTGCCGAACAGGCCGAACCCCAGCACCAGGAACAGGCAGGCGACCGCCGCGCCGGTGACCTTGGCCGCCGCGACGCGGTAGACCAGGCAGGCGGCCAGGGTGAGCAGGCCGGCGTTCGCGCAGGCCGCGCCGATGCCGCCCACGCCGAAATAGTCGGTCAGCAGCGCATCGCGCGTCAGGAGGATGTCGACGAGGCCGCGCAGGACCCGGTCGGGACCGTCGACGACGAAACCGAACACGACGAACGCGGCCGCGTACGCGGCAACGAAGCGCAGGATGACGCGGTCGGGCAGCGACCGGACGTCGGTTGCCTTCACGGCTTCAACGGCCATGCTGTCTGCCGGCCGCGGATCGCGCGAGCGCGCCATCCGGATCGTCGGGCGGCCGCTTCAGGCGCCCGAATCCCTGTCCACCGGCGCGGGTGCGGCCGGCGGTGCCGAGGCGGCCGCGGGCACGCGCAGCATCCGGATCCCGGCGTACGCGATGGCGACCGTCAGCAGCGGGCTCACGATGCTGAAGACCGCGTAGGGGGCGTAGCTCCAGGTGGCCACGCCCAGCGTCGCAGCCATGTAGGCGCCGCAGCTGTTCCACGGGATCAGCGCGGACGTCGGCGTCGCCGTATCGCCGACGGTGCGCGACAGCACGACCGGTGCGAGCCCCCGCCGTTGAAACGCGCTCTTGAACATCCGTCCCGGCAGCACGATGGCGATGTACTGGTCGGCGGTGATGACGTTGGTCGCGACGATCGAGGACACGAGGGAGGCGACCAGCGCGCCGTCCGATTTCGCCTTCTCGATGATCGGCGTGATCAGCCGTTCCAGCACGCCGGCCTTCTCCACCACCCCGCCGAACGCGAGCGCGGTGACGATGAGCCAGATCGTGTTCAGCATGCTGTCCATGCCGCCGCGGGTCGCCAGCATGTCCATCGGCGCGAAGCCCGTGGTCGACGTGTACCCGCTCGCCAGCGCGAGCCAGACGCCCTTGAGCAGCGCCAGCCACGAAGGCAGGTCGCCGGCGTCGGCATACCTGATCACGCGCTCGGGCGCCATGATCACGGCGAGCACGCCGCCGGCGAGCGCGCCGAGGAAGATCGCCGTGAACGGCGGGGCCCTGAACAGGGCGAGCACGACGACCACCGCGAGCGGCAGGAACAGCACCGGCGAGATGTGAAACGCGCTCCGGATCGCGTCCAGCTTGGCGGTCGCGTCGTAGTCGCCGGGCTGGCCCAGCAGGAAGAACACCCCCATGGAGATCGCCAGCGCCACCAGCGAGGTCAGCGCGGTCTCCCGGAGGTGCGCGTAGAGGCCGACGCCGGCGGCGGCGGCGGCGAGATTGGCCGAGTCGGAGAGCGGCGACGACTTGTCGCCGAAATAGGCGCCCGAGATCACCGCGCCGGCGGCGATGGCCGGGTTGAGCCCCATGTTGACGGCGATGCCCATGAAGCCGACGCCGACCGTGCCGACGACCGTCCACGAGCTGCCGATGCTGGCCGAGACGATGCCGCAGATCGCGCAGGCGGTCAGGTAGAAGTAGTTCGGGCTGAGCAGCTGCAGCCCGTAGTAGACCATCGCCACCAGCGTGCCGCTCATCGCCCAGGTGCCGATCAGCGCGCCGACGGCGAACAGGATGAAGATCGCGCCGATGCCCGTGGCGACGCTTTCCGTCGCCGCCTTGCCGAGGGATTCGAGCGAATGGCCGCGGCGCCAGCCGATGAAAAGCGCCAGCATCGCGGCAACCGTGAGCGCCACCTGGTTCGGGCCCAGCGCGCCCGCATCGCCGAACAGGAAATACGAAAGCGCCACCAGCGCGATGAGGCTGCCGACCGGGATGATCGCCTCGGTCAGCGTCAGCGGCTGCGGCTGGTCGGGTCGCTTCATGTGCTGCTCCTGTCGGTCCAGGGTCACCGCGGGACCAGGCCCGGCGCGTCGACGCCGGGACTGCGCGCCGAGGTTGCGGATCGCGATAGACTCCGCGCTGCCGCGCCGTTCGAGCAGCGCGACCCCGGAGGCCACATGGAGTCCTACGTCGTCCCCTTTCTCAAGCTGATGATCATGGTGCCGGTGACGCTGCTGCCGATCATCAATCCGCTCAGCACCGCCCCCGTGTTCGCGGGGACGGTCGGCGTCCAACCGCGCGCTGGCGGGACCGCTCGCCCGACAGGTCGCCATCAACAGCTGGTTCGTGCTGGTGGTCGTCGATGCTGTTCGGCACCTACGTGCTCGAGCTCTTCGGCATCTCGCTGCCGGTGATCCAGCTCGGCGGCGGCCTGCTCGTCGCGGCCACCGGCTGGCGCATGCTCAACCGCACCGAGGACGACGACGTTCACGCCGCGGCCCTCGAGGAGGCGTCGACGCTCTCGGACGCCGAGATCGTCCGCAAGAGCTTCTTCCCGATCACGCTTTCCGCTCACCACCGGTCCGGGAACCATCGCCGCGTCGATCGCGCTGGGTTCCCAGATCCCGTCCAAGCCGATGCTGTTCCTCGCCGGCGCGCTGATCGCCGCCGGCGGCGCCGCGCTGGTCTCGCTGGTGCTGTACCTGATCTTCAAGCACTCCGCGGCCGTGCTGAACTGGCTGGGAGAGATCGGCACCATGGTGATGATCCGGCTGATGGCGTTCATCCTGCTGTGCATCGGCATCCAGATCATGTGGAACGGCTGGGCCGAGCTCAACGGCATCGCGCTCCTGACCAGCCGGATCGCCTCCTCCGCCAGGTCAGTAGTCGACCGGATCCCGGATGATCGGGCAGGTCATGCAGTGCCCGCCGCCGCGGCCGCGGCCGAGTTCCGCGCCGACGATCGTGATCACCTCGATGCCTTCCTTGCGCAGCAGCGTGTTGGTGTACGTGTTGCGGTCGTAGGCGTAGACCACGCCCGGCGACGCGCAGACGAGGTTGGCGCCGCTGTCCCACTGCGTGCGCTCGCGCTGGTAGTCGCTGCCGCCGGCCTCGACGACGCGCAGCTTCTTCAAGCCCAGCGCCTGGGCCACGACGTCCACGAACGGCTTCTTCTCGCTGTGGAACTCGACGCCGCTCGGATGATTGCTCGGCCGGTACGAGAACGTCGTCGTCTTGGCGAGGAAATCCGGCGCCAGCAGCACGCAGTCGCGGTCGGCGAACGTGAACACGGTGTCGAGGTGCATCGCGGCGCGGATCTTCGGCATCGCCGCGACGATGACGCGCTCGGCGGCGCCCTTCCTGAACAGCGTCGCCGCGAGCTGGCTGATCGCCTGGCGCGACGTGCGCTCGCTCATGCCGATCAGGACGTTGCCCTTGCCGATCGGCATGACGTCGCCGCCCTCCAGCGTCGCGAGGCCGTGGTCCTTGGTCGGGTCGCCCCACCAGACGTTGACCTTGCCGGCGAAGTCCGGATGGAACTTGTAGATCGCCGTGGTGAGGATCGTCTCCTCGTGCCGCGCCGGCCAGTACAGCGGGTTGAGCGTCACGCCGCCGTAGATCCAGCACGTCGTGTCGCGCGTGTACAGCGTGTTCGGCAGCGGCGGCAGCAGGTATTCGGTGGCGCCGGCCGCTTCCTTGACGACCTTGAGCGCCTTGCCGCCGTGCGCTTCGGGGAAGTCGTGCGTCGACAGGCCGCCGATCAGCGTCTCGGCGAGCTTGCGGTTGTCCAGGCCCTCGAGGTAGCTGCGCAGCTCGTCGATGAAGCCCAGGCCCACCTGGTCGGGCACGACCTGGTTGTCGAGGATCCACTTCTTGCCCTCGGGCACCGCCACCGTCTCGGCCAGCAGGTTGTGCATTTCCACCACCTCGATGCCGCGGTCGCGCATCTTGGTGATGAAGTCGAAGTGGTCGCGCTTGGCGTTCTCGACCCACAGCACGTCGTCGAACAGCAGCTGGTCGCAGTTGGACGGCGTCAGGCGCGAGTGCGCCACCCCGGGCGCGCAGACCATCACCTTGCGCAGCTGGCCGACTTCCGAGTGCACGCCGAACTTCACCTCCTTCTTGCTCGACTTCACCGCTTTCGTGCTCGACTTGACCGCTTTCTTGCCTGCCATGATGGCCTCCGTTGCTCGTGATTAGATGCTGATGGAACCGGTCGCGATGCCGTAGATGCCGTAGACCGCAGCGGCCGCGATGACGCCGAAGGTGACCCATTCCGAGGTCTTGTCGAACACGGCCTTGCCCTGCTCGCGCCGCGCCCAGACGTACAGCACCGTCCCCGGCCCGAACAGGACGGCGGACAGCAGGATGTACTTGAGGCCGCCGGCGTAGATCATGAACAGCGTGTACAGGCACGGCCAGCGAGGCCAGGACCAGGTCGCGCTTGCGCTCTTCCGGCCGCTGCTCGTAGGTTTCGCCGCGCTGCGCGATCATCAGGCCGTAGGCGGCGACGAACAGGTACGGGATCAGCGTCGTCGCACTGGTCAGGTTCAGCATCAGCGAGAACGCGTCGCGCGACCAGTACGTCGAGATCACGATGAGCTGGATGATGATGCTGGTCACCCACAGGGCCACGACCGGCACGTTGTTCTTGTTGACCTTCGCGAACACCGCCGGCATGTCCTTCGACTTGCCCGCGGCGAACATCACTTCGGCGCAGATCAGCGCCCAGGCCAGGTAGGCGCCGAGCACCGAGACGATCAGCCCCACGCTGACGAAGATCGCGCCCCACGGGCCGACCACCGACTCCAGCACCCCCGCCATCGACGGCTGGCGCAGCCCGGCGATGTCGGCGCGCTGCAGCACGGCGTAGGGCAGCAGCGTGACCAGCACCATCAGGCTCGTGACGATGATGAAGCCCATGATCGTCGCCTTGCCGACGTCGGCGCGCTCCTTGGCGAAGCGCGAGTAGACGCTGGCGCCTTCGATGCCGATGAACACGAACACCGTCACCAGCATCGTCGCCCTGACCTGCTCGAACAGGCCGGTCGTCAGGTCGCCGCCGTAGAGATTGAAGCGGAACAGGTCCATCTTGAAGGCGACGAACGCGAGCACGATGAAGACCATGATCGGGATGACCTTGGCCACCGTGACGATGCTGTTGATGAACGCGGCCTGCTGGACGCCGCGCAGGATCAGGAAGTGGAACAGCCAGATGCCGACCGAGGCGAACGCGATCGCGATCGCCGTGTTGCCGTCGCCGAAGACCGGGAAGAACGCGCCCAGCGTCGACTTGATCAGCACCCAGTACGAGACGTTGCCGATGCAGCTGCCGATCCAGTAGCCGAACGCCGACAGGAAGCCCGGGTAGTCGCCGAAACCTTCGCGCGCATAGGCGTAGACGCCGGCGTCGATGTCGGGCTTGCGCTCGGCCAGCGCCTGGAACACGCGCGCCAGCATGTACATGCCGGTGCCGGCGATGATCCACGCGATGACCGCGCCCAGCGGACCGGTCGCGTTGGCGAAGGTCCGCGGCAGCGAGAAGATGCCCGCGCCGACCATTCCGCCCGACCACCATCGCGGTCAGCTGCATCCGCGACATCTTCTGCTCAGTCGACGCCATTCTTCTTCTCCGTTGACGGTTCGGGCGCTGTCGCGTTCCGGCGATGCCGGCATCGACGCGACCCCGCGTTCGCATGCCCGGTGCGCCGGCGCGCGGCAAATGCAGCCTATCGCATTCTAATGTTCGTTTGCGCCGGCGCGGGCTAAGCGTCTCGGGCCGCCGGCATGGACAGTTCCGCCGCGGCCGATGCTTCATGTTCGAAGCATTTCTTGCGGCGCAACAATCTCCGCGCACCGCGCAAGGCGCGCCGCAGCGCTGCCGCGCCCGGACGCCGGCGTCTGCTACGATCGGGACCGCGACTCCCTGCCCCGTCCGCACGATCCGGATCGCCCGATGCCCAACGCAAGACTGCAAGCGCTCGTCTACGGTACGGCGCTCGCGCTGATCATCGGCTGGGTGCTGTACATCGGCAAGGACGTGTTCGTCCCGGTCGTGCTGGGCGTGCTCGTCGTCTACGTGATCGTCGGGCTCACGCGGCTGCTCGGCAGGCTGCCGTACGTCGGCCGCAGGCTGCCGGACAAGCTCGCGTACGCGCTGTCGATGCTGCTCATCGGCGCCGGCTTCGCCGCTGCCGTCTCCCTGGCGATCGCGAACATGGACGGCGTCATCGCCCGCGGGCCGCTGTACCAGGAGTCGCTGCTCGCATCGATCCAGCAGCTGGCCGTCCGGCTCGGCGTCGAGACCGAGCCGACCTGGATCTCGCTGCGGCAGGACCTGCTGGCGCAGATCAACCTGCAGCGGGTCATCGGCTCGACGGTCGTCTCGGTGACCTCGATCCTGGTCAGCTTCGTCGTCGTGGTCCTCTACGCGAGCTTCCTGCTGCTCGAGCTGCGCCACTTTCCGGCCAAGCTGGCGGGCCTGTCGGACGATCCGCAGCGCGTCGCCCGCATACGGCAGGTCACCCACGACATCAACGCGCGGATCGGATCCTACCTGGCGCTGAAGACCGTCCTCAGCCTGCTGCTGGGGGCGATCTGCTGGGTGATCATGACGCTGATGGGGCTCGAGTTCGCCGCTGTTCTGGGCGGTGCTGATCGCACTGCTCAACTTCGTTCCCTACATCGGCTCGTTTCTCGGCGTGGCGCTGCCGGTCGCGATGGCGATCGTCCAGTTCGCCGACCTCAACACCGTGGTGATGCTGACGATCTACCTGTCGGTCGTCCAGTTCGCGATCGGCAACTTCCTCGACCCGTACGTGATGGGCAACAGCCTCAACCTCAGCCCGTTCGCGATCCTCGTGAGCCTGACGATCTGGTCGGGGCTGTGGGGCATTTCCGGCGCGTTCCTGGCGGTGCCGATCACGTCGATCCTGACCATCGTCCTGTCCGGATTCCCGGGAACGCGACCGATCGCCGTGCTGCTTTCACGCGACGGCCGCGTGTAGCGTGGCCGGGCGAGCCGCGCGCGATGCTCGCGCACCGCGCCGGCCCGAGCGTCACTGCGCCCGGCCGCCCTTCACGTTGCCGGCGACGCCGCCGGCGACCGCGCCGATGGCGGCACCCGGTCCAGCCGCTGCCGCCCGAGATGGCCGCGATGCCGGCCCCGGCCGCGGCGCCGATCGCCGCGCCGCTCATCGTCCCCTGCTGCTGCGGGGTCATGTTGGTGCAACCGGCCGCCGCCGCGACGGCCGCGATGGCCGCAATCAGTTCCAATGTCGTTTCATGTTCCGTCTCCGCGGATGGGTTTACTTGAGGCCCGGCACGACCATCTCGAACCAGATGGTCTCGAGCACCGGCCGCTGGATCCGGGCGGGGTTCGCGGCGTACCACTTGTCGAGCCCTTCGCGAACGCCGTCGAGGGTCTTGCCCTTCATCCCCTTGACGAGGCGCGGGATGACGCTCTGGGCGTCGGACGGCGGGGTCGCGCCCTGGAACGCCGATTCGACCTGGACCATGTTGGCGATGCCGACGAGGTACGCCTTCTTCACCTCCGGGGTCGACTTGGTCCAATGGTCGCCGGTGACCACGGGAACTTCCTGTGCGCGGGCGCTGCCCGTCGCCATTGCCAGCACCATGCACGCCCCGAACAAGGCCGCGCGCATCTGATGTTTCATCGCCATCGCTTTCTCCATGAGAATCGAACCGTCGGACCTACCACCACTGCGCCGGCCATGCGTCCCCACGCCGTCGCCGCTCGGAATTATAGGTGTTCCGGCCGGATTGCGCGCCGGTTTCCGGCAGCCCGCCTGCCCCGCCGACCTGTACGAGCGCCAGCCGAACCCGCCGGGTCCGTCCGGCCCTGACGCGCCCGAGCGTCGCGGGCCGACGCGGAGCCCGGCGCGGCGGGCGCCGCTCCGCCCGGGGGTAGAATCGGGCATCACCGATCGCGAGGCACCGTCATGACCCAGGACGAACTCAAGCAGGCCGTCGCGCGCGACGCGATCAGGCACGTCGTCGACGACGCGTGGATCGGCGTCGGCACCGGCTCGACCGCCAACTTCTTCATCGACGAGCTGGCGAAGATCAAGGACCGGATCAGGGGCGCCGTCGCGTCGTCGGTGAAGACCGCCGAGCGCCTGAAGGCGCACGGCATCCCGGTCGAGGAGCTCAACAACACCGGCGACCTCGCCGGTCTACATCGACGGCGCCGACGAGGTCACCGAGCACGGCGCGATGATCAAGGGCGGCGGCGGCGCGCTCACCCGCGAGAAGATCGTCGCCGCCGCGTCGCGCAAGTTCGTCTGCATCGTCGACGGCTCGAAGCTGGTCGACGTGCTGGGCACGTTTCCGCTGCCGATCGAGGTGATCCCGATGGCGCGCAGCTACGTCGCGCGCGAGATCGTGCGCCTCGGCGGGCAGCCCGAGTTGCGCCAGGGCTTCACCACCGACAACGGCAACGTCATCCTCGACGTGCGCAACCTGAAGATCCTCGACCCGGTCAAGCTCGAGACCGAGCTGAACCAGATCGCCGGCGTCGTCACCGTCGGCCTGTTCGCGCGCCGCGGCGCCGACACCATCCTCGTCGGCGGCGACAGGCGGCGTGCGGCGGATCGACGCTGCGTGCCGCGTACGCTGGCGCGCGAGCGGCGCGCGCGCTACGAGATGATGGCCCGGATGAACGATCTCGCCGTCCCCGGAGCAGGCTCCGTCGCCGACGTCGCCGCGTACATGGCGGGCGTCGGCGCGGCCGCGCGCGCCGCGGCGCGCGAGCTCGCGCGCGCCGACACCGCGGCCAAGGACGCCGCGCTGCACGCGATGGCCGCGGCGATCCGCCGGGACGAGGCGAAGCTGCTGGCCGCCAACGCCGAGGACGTCGCGGCCGCGAAGGCCGCCGGGCAGGACGCCGCGTTCGTCGACCGCCTGGCGCTGACGCCCGCGACGATCGCCGCGATGGCCGAGGGCCTGGAGCAGATCGCCGCGCTGCCCGATCCGGTCGGCGAGATCACCGACCTCAAGTTCCGGCCCTCCGGCATCCAGGTCGGCATGATGCGGGTGCCGCTGGGCGTGGTCGGCATCATCTACGAGTCGCGGCCCAACGTGACCGCCGACGCGGCGGGGCTGTGCCTCAAGTCCGGCAACGCGACGATCCTGCGCGGCGGCTCGGAGGCGCTCCGCAGCAACCGCGCGATCGCCGCCTGCGTCCGCGAGGGCCTGCGCCGCGGCCGGGCCTGCCGGAGAACGCGGTGCAGGTGATCGCGACGACCGACCGCGCCGCGGTCGGCCACCTGATCGCCGACGAGAAGCACGTCGACGTCATCGTGCCGCGCGGCGGCAAGGGCCTGATCGAGCGCATCAGCCGCGAGGCGAAGGTGCCGGTGATCAAGCACCTCGACGGCGTCTGCCACGTCTTCATCGACGCGCGCCGCCGACCTCGACATGGCGATCCGCATCGCCGACAACGCGAAGACGCAGCGCTACAGCCCCGTGCAACACGATGGAGACGCTGCTCGTCCACGCCGACATCGCGCGCGCGCGTGCTGCCGCCGCTGGCGGCGATCTACGCGGCCAAGGGCGTCGAGCTGCGCGGCTGCGAGCGCTCGCGCGCGCTGGTTCCGGCGATGAAGGCGGCCACCGAGGACGACTGGTACACCGAGTACCTCGCGCCGATCCTCGCGGTGCGCGTCGTCGACTCGCTCGACGCGGCGATCGACCACATCGCGCGCTACGGCTCGCAGCACACCGACGGCATCGTCACCGGCGACTACGCCGACGGCGATGCGCTTCCTGCGCGAGGTCGACTCGAGCTCGGTGATGGTCAACGCCTGCACGCGCTTCGCCGACGGCTTCGAGTTCGGGCTGGGCGCCGAGATCGGCATCTCGACCAACAAGCTGCACGCGCGCGGGCCGGTCGGGCTCGAGGGACTCACCAGCCGGAAGTGGATCGTGCTGGGCAGCGGGCAGATCCGCAGCTGAGCGCCCGGACGCTGCGGACCGGCCGGGCACGGCGCCGGCCGCTCGAGCTCGTCGCACGATGTCCAGCTCCGTCACCCTCTCGATCGCCACCAACTCGACCATCGCCGGCGGCCAAGGGCTTCGGCTTCGCGATCACCGGCTCGCCGACGCTGTTCGCCGAGACGGTCCACTCGCTCGCCGACGTCGGCAACCAGGTGCTGCTCAAGGTCGGCGAGGTCCGCGGGCGCGGCGCGGCCCGACGCGCGAGCACCCGTTCGGGCGCGCGCAGGAGAAGTTCTTCTGGGCGCTGGTGTCCGCGTGTCCGGTGTTCTTCATCGGCTGCGGCATCAACGTCTACCACGGCGTCCACGCGCTGCGGAGTCCGGAGGCGTCGCAGCCGTTCACGCCGCTGGTCATCGGCCTGCTGCTGTTCTCGCTGGCGCTCGAGCTGTGGACCTTCTTCACCGCGCTGCGCGAGATCGGCGGCTGGAAGGGCGTGCGCGAGAACCGCAACAACGTCACCGTGCTGGCGGTGCTGCTCGAGGACGGCGTCGCGGTGTTCGGCATCCTGCTGACGCTGCTGGTCGCGGGCGTCGCCGTCGTGTTCGGGCCGCGGCCGGAGTTCGACGCGGCGGTCGCCATCCTCGTCGGCCTCATCCTCGGCGGCATGGCGGTGTTCCTCGCCGCGCTCAACCGCCGGCTGCTGATCGACACCTCCGACCCGCGAGATCGACGCCGCGGCGCGCCGCTGGCTCGAAGCGCGGAAGATCCCGGCCGACGTCCGCTCGCTGGTGCTCGACGACGACCGCGCCGTCGTCTTCGTCCGCGCGGACCGCGAGGTCGCGCGGTTCCGTACGGGCTCGGCGAGGCGCTGAAGGCGCACCTCGGCGACGGCGCGGGCAAGACGGATCGACGCCGTCTACTGGAAGTTCAGGAACGCGGCCGGCGTAGCCCGGCGCCGCAGCCACGCGAGCCACGCGACGGCCGCGACGACGACGGCCAGCACCGGCAGCGCGGCGGCGTTCATCCGCTCCCAGCCCGCGGTCGACACCAGCGCGCCGGAGGCGAGCGACGAGACGCCCATCGTCGTGAACACGATGAAGTCGTTCGCCCCTGCGTCTTCGCCTTCTCCGCCGGGCTCGTAGCTCTCGGTCAGCAGCGTCGTGCCGCCGGTGTACATGAAGTTCCAGCCCACGCCCAGCAGCACCAGCGCGGTCCAGAAGTGCGCGACGGTGTTGCCGTTGAGCGCGACCGCCGCGCACGCGGCGACATCAGCGCGTCGCCGGCGAGGATGACGCCGAGCACGCCGAAGCGGCGGATCAGCCGGCCGGTCAAGAAGCCCGGGCGCGTACATGCCGACGACGTGCCACTCGATGACGAACGCGGCGTCGGAGTACGGGTACGCGCAGAAGCTCATCGCCAGCGGCGTCGCCGTCATCAGCAGGTTCATCACGCCGTAGCCCAGCGCCGCGGCGAGCACCGACGACGATGAACACCGGCTGCCGCACGATCGCCGCGAGCGGCCGGCCGCCGCCGGCGCGCTCGGCGGCCGACGGCGGCGGCACGTGCACGCCGCGACTGCACGGCCATCGCCACCAGCGCGATCGCCGCGAGCACCAGGAACGAGCCCAGGAACGGCGTGCCGAACAGGTCCTTGGCCGAGCGCGTCGGCTCCGGGTCCGAGGAATCCGCCGGCGACGCCGCCCACGAGCACCAGCGAGATCGCCTTCGCGCGGTCGGCGGGCGCGGCGACCTCGGCGGCGGCGAAGCGGTACTGCAGGCCGAACGCGTTGTAGACGCCGATCAGCGCCGGTCGCCACGCAGTACAGCGCGAAGCTGCCGAGCCACAGCGCGAGCGCGGCGAGGCAGGCAGCCGACGATGTTGACCGCGGCGCCCGCCATGAAGCCGCGGCGGCGGCCGACGCGGCCCATCCACAGCGACGGCCGGCATCGCCGCCAGCGCGGAACCGAGGACGTAGGTCGTCGCGCCCAGCGTCGCGAGCGTCCGGTCGGGCGCGAGCGCGTAGCCGACGAGCGCCGTTCATCGAGATCAGGCCCGCCGAATTGACGAGCAGCAGCGCCTGGCAGCAGGCGAGCAGGAAGAGGTCGCGGCGGGAGGTCTGCACGTGCGGGGAACGCGGGGAGCCGGGTTACAGTGGCGGAATGCCGATCTACGCGCCGGTCCTGCGGCCTGATGCGGCAGCCCTGATCGGCGACCGATGCGCGACGACATCCTCGAGTTCTGGTTCGGTCCGTCCCGCGGCCTCGCGGATCCGCCGCGGCCGGGCGCGCTTCGACCGCGGCCCGGCGCCCGCCGCGCGCGACGCCTGGTTCCGCAAGGACCCGGCGTTCGACGACGACGATCCGCGCGCGCTTCGGCGCCGCGGTCGAGGCCGCGCTGGCCGGCGCGCTACGCCGACTGGTGCGCGACCCCGCCGGCGCGCTCGCCCGCGTGCTGCTGCTCGACCAGTTCACCCGCAACCTCTTTCGCGACACGCCGCGCGCGTTCGCCGGCGACGCGCTGGCGCTCGCCACGGCCGAGGCGGCGATCGCCGCCGGGCACGACCGCGCGCTCGACCGCTTCGAGCGCTGGTTCCTGCTACCTGCCGTTCGAGCACAGCGAGGACGCCGCGATGCAGGAGCGCTCGCTGGCGCTGTTCGGCGCGCTGGCCGCGGCCACCGGCGACCGCGCGCCCGCTCGAGTGGGCGGAGAAGCACGCGGCGGTGATCCGGCGCTTCGGCCGCTACCCGCACCGCAACGCGATCCTCGGCCGCGCGTCGACCGCCGAGAGGAGGCGTTCCTGCGCGAGCCCGGGTTCGCGGTTCTGACCGGCGCGCCGCGCGCGGGACCTCGGACGATGCAGCTGCTCGGCATCCTCGGCGGCACCTTCGACCCCGTGCACTGCGGGCACGTCGAGCTCGCGCGCGAGGTGCGCGCCGCGACTCGGGCTGCGGCCGTCCGGCTCGTCCCCGCCGGCGATCCGCCGCACCGCGCGGCGCCGGTCGCCACCGCCGCGCACCGCCTCGCGATGGTCGAGCTCGCGATCGAGGGCTATCCGGGGCTCGAGGTCGACGCGCGCGAGATCGCCCGCAGCGGCCGCAGCTACACCGTGCTCACGCTCGAGGAGCTGCGGGCGCGAGGTGCCCGCGCGGCCGCTGGCGCTGATCGTCGGCGCCGACGCGTTCGCCGGCCTGCCGACCTGGCACCGCTGGACCGAGCTCTTCGCGCTCGCGCACCTCGTCGTCGTCGCCCGCCCGGCCACATGCTCGACCCGGCGACCGCTGCGCGCCGCCGCTCGCCGCGGAATGGGCGGCGCCGTCTCGCCGGCGACCCGCTCGCCCTCGCGCGGCGCCGGCCGGCCGCATCTTCGTCCAGCCGATCACGCCGCGGCCGGTCTCGGCGTCGGCGATCCGCGCCGAGCTCGCCGCGGGGCAGCGCGACGCGGTGCGCAGTTTGCTCCCGCCCGCCGTTTTGGCCTATATTGACCGCAACCAACTCTACCGACCCCACCCGGATGCGACTTAACAAACTGCAGAAAACCGCCGTCACCGCGCTCGAAGACATCAAGGCCCGCGACATCGAGGTGCTCGATGTCGCGCAAGCTCACCAGCCTCTTCGACTCGCTCGTCATCGCCACCGCCGAATCCGCGCGCCAGACGAAGGCGCTCGCGAGCCACGTCCGCGACAAGCTCAAGGCGTCCGGCGCGGACGATCATCGGCGTCGAGGGCGAGGACACGCGGCGAATGGGTGCTGGTCGACGCTCGGCGACATCGTCGTCCACATCATGCAGCCCGCGGTTCGCGCCTACTACAACCTCGAGGAACTGTGGGCCCCGCCCAAGCCGGCCGCGCCGCCGCACGAAGGCCGAGCGCGCGGCGTCGCCGGCCTGACGCGCGCCGGTGCGCCGCGCGCACGGCGGGCATGAAGCTGCGCCTGGTCGCGCTCGGCCACCGGATGCCGGCCTGGGTCGCCGCCGGCCGTCGACGACTACGCGCGGCGGCTGCCGCGCGGACTTCGCGTTCGAGCTGGTCGAGCTCAAGCCGGAGCCGCGCGACCGCGGCAGGCCGGTGGCGCAATTGCTGGCCGCCGAGGCGGTGCGCATCGCGCGCCGCCTGCCCGCGGGCGCGCGCGTGGTCGCGCTGGACGAGCGCGGCGCCGCCTGGACGACGCGCGCGCTGGCCGAGCGGCTCGCGCGCTGGCGCGACGAGCGCGCCGCGACGTCGCCTTCGTGATCGGCAGCGCCGACGGCCTCGCCGACAGCGTCAAGCAGGCGGCGCCGACGCGGCGTGGCGCTCTCCGGCGCTGACGCTGCCGCACGGCCTCGTCCGCATCGTCGCTCGCCGAACAGCTCTACCGCGCGGCCAGCCTGCTCGCCGGCCATCCGTATCATCGCGACTGAAGGGCTCCGGCCGCATGCGCCACCGAGCCGCTGCATCTACCTCGCCTCGCAGCAGCCCGCGCCGGCAGGAGCTGCTGCGACCAGCTCGGCGTCACGCTTCGACGTCCTGCAGCTGCGCGAGGCGGCCGGACGCGAGCGCCGACGTCATCGAGGGCGCGCTGGGCGGCGAGCCCCCGCTCCACTACGTCGAGCGCATCGCGCGGACCAAGGCGCCGATCGGCTGGCAGCGGATGGACAGCGCGGGCTGCCGCCGCGCCCCGTGCTCGCGGCCGACACCGAGGTCGTGCTCGACGGCGTCGATCTTCGGCAAGCCGGCCGACGCCGCCGACGCCGCGCGGATGCTGCGGCACCTGTCGGGCCGCACGCACCAGGTGCTCACCGCGGTCGCGGTGAAGTGGCGCGAGGAGCTGGCGGTCGAGATCAGCGACCAGCGCCGTGACCTTCGCCGAGCTCGACGACGCGCGAGATCGAGCGCTACGTCGCCACCGGCGAGCCGTTCGACAAGGCCGGCGCGTACGCGATCCAGGGCCAGGCCGGCGCGTTCGTCACCCGGCTCGACGGCAGCTACTCGGGCGTCATCGGGCTGCCGCTCACGAGACCGCCGGCTCCTCGCGCGCCTCGACCTGACCGTGCTATAAACGTCGCCAACGTTCGGCGCCGCGCCCCGACGGGGCTGCGGCGCGGCACCATTCGCGGCAACCGCCATGACTTCAACCCATCCTTTCCCCTTCCTCCTTCGATGTCGCATGAAATCCTCATCAACGTAACGCCGCAGGAAACCCGCGTCGCGATGCTCGAGCAGGGCATCGTCCAGGAATTGCACGTCGAGCGATCGAGCGCGCGCGGGCTCGTCGGCAACATCTACCTGGGCCGCGTCGCGCGCGTGCTGCCGGGGATGCAGAGCGCGTTCGTCGAGATCGGGCTGGAGCGCGCGGCGTTCCTGCACATCGCCGACATCTGGGAGCACCGGCAGAACGGCCACGGCGGCAGCGACCGCGCGCCGATCGAGCGCATCCTGCACGAGGGCCAGGCGCTGCTGGTGCAGGTGATCAAGGACCCGATCGGCACCAAGGGCGCGCGGCTGTCGACGCAGGTCATCGCTCGCCGGGCGCCTGCTCGTCTACCTGCCGCAGGATTCGCACATCGGCATCTCGCAGCGCATCGAGGACGAGGCCGAGCGCGAGAGCCTGCGCGACAAGCTCGTCCACCTGCTGCCGGAGGGCTCGACCGGCGGCTTCATCATCCGCACGATGGCCGAGACCGCCACCGAGCGCGAGATGCAGAACGACATCGAGTACCTGACCAAGCTCTGGGGCGACCTCAACGCCCGCACGCTCGACGTCCCGGCGCCGGCGCTGCTGTACCAGGACCTGAACCTCGCGCAGCGCGTGCTGCGCGACATGGCGACCGAGGAGACGCGCGCGTCGTCGTCGACTCGCGCGAGACCTTCGCGAAGATGCTGGACTTCGCCGCGCGACTACACGCCGGCGCTGGCCGAGCGGCATCGTGCACTACGCCGGCGAGCGGCCGCTGTTCGACCTCGGCAGTCGAGGAGGAGATCCAGAAGGCCCTCGGCCGCCGCGTCGACCTCAAGTCCGGCGGCTACCTGATCATCGACCAGACCGAGGCGATGACGACGATCGACGTCAACACCGGCGGCTTCGTCGGCGGCCGCAGCTTCGACGACACGATCTTCAAGACCAACCTCGAGGCCGCGCAGGTGATCGCGCGGCAGCTGCGGCTGCGCAACCTCGGCGGCATCATCATCATCGACTTCATCGACATGGAGAACCCGGACCACCGCGCGCGGTGCTGGCCGAGCTCAACCGGGCGCTGGAGAAGGACCGCACGCGCCTCACCGTCAACGGCTTCACGCAGCTCGGCCTGGTCGAGATGACGCGCAAGCGCACGCGCGAATCGCTCGCGCACATCCTGTGCGAGCCCTGCCCGATGTGCGCCGGCCGCGGCGAGCTGAAGACCCCGCAGACCGTCTGCTACGAGATCCTGCGCGAGATCCTGCGCGAGTCGAAGCAGTTCAACGCGCGCGAGTTCCGCATCCTCGCGTCGCAGTCGGTGATCGACATGTTCCTCGACGAGGAATCGCAGAGCCTCGCCGGCTCGGCGACTTCATCGGCAAGCCGATCTCGCTGCAGGTCGAGACGATGCTACTCGCAGGAGCAGTACGACATCGTCCTGATCTGACGGGTGCGCCGGCCGGGGCTGCGCGCCGGCGACCCGCGCGTGCCCGCCGGGCGACCTGCCTCCGCCCCCGATTTCGCCTCGCTCTGGTCGCGCGTCGTCGGCTGGTTCTCCCGGCTGCTGCGCGCGAGCCGGCGCCCGGCCGCTTCGTCACCGGGGCGCCGGCACCTGGCGCGGGTTCGTGGCGGCCGCGCCGCAGGTCTTTCCGCGCCGCAAGTTCCTGCTGTACGTGCCGCGCGGGCATTCGCGCGGCGCCGGGCGCCGCTGCTCGTGTTCTGCCACGGCTGCAGGCAGACGCCCGAGGAGTTCGCGCAGGGCACGCGCGTGACCGCGCTCGCCGACGAGCTGGGCGCGCTGGTGCTGCTGCCGCGGCAGAAGGACCGCGCCAACCCCTGGCGCTGCTGGAACTGGTTCGACGCCGCGACCGCGGCGGCCACGGCGAGGCGGCGATCGTCGCGGCGATGATCCGCAAGGTCTCGCGCTGGCGCCGCGTCGACCGCGCGCGGGTGATCGTCGCCGGCATGTCGGCCGGCGGCGCGCTGGCGGCGGTGATGGGCCTGCGCTACCCGGACTCGTCCGCGGCGTCGTCGTCCACTCGGGCGTGGCCTGCGGCGCGGCGGTCTCGCCGCTGACGGCGCTGGGCGTGATGCAGCGCGGACCCGAACAGGACGTCGAGGCGCCGGCGACCGCGGTCCGCGCCGAGACGCCGCCGGCGATGCTGCCGGTGCCGCTGCTGGCGATCCACGGCGACCGCGACGCGGTCGTCGCGCCGCGAACGCCACGGCGACGATCCGCCAGTACCTGCGGCTCAACGGCCACCCCGCCGTCGCCAACGCGATGATCCCGGCGCCGGTGCTGCCCGACGCCGACGCGAGGCGCACGGTGGACGAAGGCGGGCGCGCCGCCGCATCGTCCGGGACTGGCGCGTCGACGGCCGGCTGGTCGCGCGCCACGTCCCCGTGGGCGGCCTCGCGCACGCGTGGAGCGGCGGCGACGCGGCGCTGCCGTTCAACGAGGCGGAGGGACCGTCGGCGACGACGCTGATCGGCGATTTCCTGCGCGACGCCTTGCCGTAGACTGGCGCATGGCCACGCTCCCCCGTCCCTGCCCGATCACCTGGTCGTCGCCGCGACGACGCTCGCCGAAGGCATCGAGTACGTCGGCGACCTGACCGGCAGCGCGCCGCGCCCCGGCGGCAGGCACGCCGCGATGGGCACGCACAACGCGCTGCTGCGGCTCGGCGAGCGCTTCTATCTCGAGGTCATCGCCGTCGATCCGGACGGCACGAAGCCGGCGCGGCCGCGCTGGTTCGACCTCGACCACCCGTCGCTGAGTCGCGGCGCTGGCCGAGGGCCCGCGCCTCGTCCACTGGGTTGCGCGCAGCGACGACATCGAGCGCACCGCGCGCGGCCTGCCCGATCGCGCTCGGCCCCATCCACCCGATGGCGCGCGGCGACTACCGCTGGCGCATCACCATTCCCGACGACGGCGCGCGCCCCGGCCGCGGCCTGGTGCCGACGCTGATCCAGTGGGACGTGCCGCAGCACCCGGCCGACGCGCTGCCGCCGACGCCGGTCGCGCTGGTGCAGCTCGCCGGCGAGCACCCGGACCCGGCGCCGGTGCGCGCGGCGCTGGCCGCGCTCGGCCTCGGCGAGGTGCTGCAGGTCACCTTCGCGACGTCGCCGCGGCTCGCCGCGATGCTGCGCACGCCGCGGGGGCTGGTCACGCTGTGACCCCTGACCGGCGGAAGCGAGATGCGCGACCCGGCCCCGGCGAACCGGCATTCCCCTTCCGCTGCAGCCGCCTCCCGCCGCGCCCATCCCCGGCTTCCACCCCCCCCGCACCGTCGATGACCGTCACCGTCCGCTCGCTCGAAGCCTTCGCCGTCTCGCTGCCGCGCGAGGTGCCCTACCTCGGGCCGCTCGGCGCCGGCGAAGCGGTCAACCGCACGGGCTACGTCGTCCGCCGCGGCAACCGCACGATCTACCCGACCGCCGACCGCTCGGTGCTGGTGCGGGTGACGGCGCCGACGGCACCGTCGGCTGGGGCGAGACCTACGGCATCGTCGCGCCGGGCGCGGTGCTCGCGATCATCGACGACGTGCTGTTCCCGATCGTCGAGGGCCGCGATCCGCGCGACGCGCGGCGGTGATCTACGAGGACTCTACGACCTGATGCGCGTGCGCGGCTTCTTCGGGCGGCTTCTACGGCGATGCGCTGGCCGCCGTCGACATCGCGCTGTGGGACCTCGCCGCGCGCGGAGCCGGCGTGCCGCTGCGCAGCTGCTCTGCGGCCGCGACACGACGCGGCTGCCCGCCTACGTCTCCGGCCTGCCGCGCGCGACGCTGGCCGAACGCGTGCGCCTCGCGGACGACTGGATCGGCCAGCGGCTTTCGCGCCGTCAAGTACGCGGCGGTCGTGTCGCACGAGGGCGTCGCCGCCGAGATGCGCGCGCTGCGCGCCGCGCTCGGCCCGGAGATCGACATGATGGTCGACCTGCACTGGAAGTATTCCGCCGACGAGGCGCTCGCGCTGGCCGCCGAGCTGGCGCCGGCGCGGCCGTACTTCGTCGAGGCGCCCTGCGCGCCCGAGGACATCGAGGGCCTCGCGCGCGTCGCGGCCGGCGCCGCTGCCGGTCGCGGCCGGCGAGGAATGGCGCAACGTCCACGAGGCGCGCCAGCGGCTCGACCGCGCGCGGCTGGCGATCGTGCAGCCCGAGATGGGCCACACCGGCGTGTCGCAGTTCATGGCCATCGGCCGGCTCGCGGAGCAGCCGGCGCGGCGGTGATCCCGCACGCGACCATCGGCGTCGGCATCTTCATGGCGGCGAGCCTGCACGCGGCGGCGGCACTCGCGCATTGCCCCTACCACGAGTACCAGCCGACGGTGTTCGACCGCGGCCTCGGGCACCTCGACACGGCGATGCGCTGCGAGCGCGGCTTCTACACGCTGCCCGAAGGCCCGGGGCTCGGCGCGACTCCGCGCGAGTCGCTGCTCCGGCACCGAATCGCGCCCTGAGCCGCGGCGGCTACTGCTTCACCGCCCCCGAGGTCAGCCGCTGACACCAGGAACGGCTCGAGCAGCAGGAACAGCGCCAGCATCGGCAGCAGCGAGATCATCCCGCGGCCATCAGCGTCGGCCAGTCGACCAGGTACTCGCCGACGAACCTCTGCAGGCCCACGGTCACCAGCCAGTTGGCGGGCTCGTGACCAGCGTGCGCGCGAACACGAATTCCGCACCAGGCGACGATCGCGAGATAGATGCCGCAGGCCGCGAGCCCGGGCCGCGCCAGCGGCAGGATCACGTACCAAGCGCCCAGCCGCGAGCAGCCGTCGATCATCGCCGCCTGCTCCAGCTCGCGCGGCAGCCTGTCGAAGAACCCCTTGATCATCCACGTCGCGAACGGTACGCCGACGGCGACATTCGCCAGCATCAGACCGAGCAGGTTGTCGATGATCCGCAGGTCGTGAACATCACGAAGAACGGGATCACGATCAGCCTGCCGGCAGCATCTTCGACAGCAGCACGTCGCGCCGCGGAGCGCTGGCCCCGGTGCGATAGCGCGACAGCGATAGCCCGCCAGCGTCGAGATCACGAGGCTGATCGCACGTCGAGCCGACGGCGACGATGGCGCTGTTCATCGAGCCAGGTGAACACCGGCCGGCGGCGGAACACCTCGGCGTACGCGGCGAACGACACGCGTCCAGCGGCGGGAGAGCGGCGGCTCCGCGACAGCACCAGCGACGACGGCAGCAGCGGTGACGAACATCCACCAGATCGGGAACAGCACCACCGCGACGCTCGCCGCGGCGAGCGCGAACAGCAGCCAGCGCCTCAGGTCGCGCTTGCGCATCGCGCCTCCGTCCGTATTGCAGCTCGCCCTTGAGCGGCGCATCGACAGCAGCACCACGACCCCGGCCGTCGCCAGCATCAGCACCCCCATCGCCGCCGCGGTGCCGAAGCGGAAGCTGCCGAACGCCTCGAGGTAGACGAGGATGCCCAGCGTCTCGGTCGCGCCGGCGGGACCGCCGCCGGTCGAGGCGAAGATGATGTCGAACTCGCGGAACATCCACAGCGCATTCAGGATCACCGCCAGCAGCGCCGGCCGGCGATGCCCGGCCAGGTGACGAAGCGGAACTGCTCCACGCCGACGCGCCGTCGACGCGCGCCGCCTCGTAGAGCGTCTGCGGCACCGCCTGCAGCGCGGCGAGCAGCGTGATCGCGAAGAACGGGAAGCCCTTCCACACCGTCGGCACGATGACGGCGAACATCGCGGTCTCGGCGTCGCGAACCACGCGAGGTCGGTCGACAGCAGCCCCAGCCGCCGGAGGATCGAGTTGACGACGCCGTACGATGCGTCGAGCATCCAGAGGAAGGTGATGCTGACGATGACGCCGGGCACCGCCCACGGCAGCAGCATCAGGCTGCGCAGCCAGCGGCGGGCCGGGAAACGCCCGGTGGAAGAGCAGCGCCACGCCGAGGCCGATGAGGAACGCCGGGATCAGCGTGCCGACGTGTAGACGGCCGAGTGCACCAACGCCGCCCAGGTCGAGATCTGGTCCAGCACGCGGTCGAAGTTGCCCCAGCCGAGCGGCTGGCTCATCAGCTGCGACAGCGCCAGCGCCTTGCCGGGGCGCAGGCTCATCTGCACGACGACCCAGATCGGCCACGCGACCAGCAGCGCGACGGCGACGAACGCCGGGGCAAGCAGCACCCACGCGAGCCGCCGCTGCGCGTGCTCGAGCGAATGCGACCGCGGCTGGCCCCGTCGCGGCGAGGGGACCTTCATCGGCGCGGCGGCGCGGCCGCCAGGACCGCGCTGCCCGCGGCCGGGCCGGACCTGCGCGCGCCGCCGGCGTCACTTCAGCGGCACCTGCCGCTCCAGCTCGGCCTGCAGGTCGGCGAGCGCCTTCGCCGTCGGCTCGGGCGTCGAGATCATCTTCATCGCCGCCTTGGTCACCAGCGTCGCGAACTCGTTGTAGTTCGCGCGCACCGCCTGCACCTCGGGGAACAGGTTCCTGCGCCTTCGCCGCCTAGTCGTTGATCGTCTTCAGCTGCGGCTTGGCCGCGATGTCGGCGGCCGTCAGCGCGCCCTTGCGCGGCGCCGGCGAGCCGGTCAGCGCGTAGCGGTTCTGCCACTCGGGCTGCGCCGCCATCTCGATGAAGCGCCATGCCGCCTCCTTCTTCTTCGCGTCGGTCTTCGCGGCGATGTGCAGCCCGTTGCTGGCGCCGCCCGGCGTCACCGGGAACGGCAGCGCCGCGATCTTCAGGTTCGGCTGCATCTCGGGCGTCGCCTTCTCGACCGCGCCCCAGACCCAGGGCCCGTCGCGCAGAAACGTCACCTTGCCGTCGATGAAGAGCTGCCGCGCCGTCGCCGAGTTGGTACCCTTGGGCGCGTGCGCGACCGACTGCCGCCAGCCGTCGACGGCCTTGACCACCGCCGGCTCGGTGAAGTTGTACCTGCCGCCCTTCAGCCAGTCGGCCCCGGAGCCGGTGACCCACGTCGCCATCTCGACGACCATGTTCGGATGCTCGGCGGTGATGGTCGCGAGGCCGAACTGCCCCTTGCCGGCGTCGGTGGTCGCCTTCATCGCCGCGAGCCACTCGTCCGGCGTCTTCGGCAGCGCGACCTTCGCTTCCTTCAGCCGCTGCTCGTTGTAGAACAGCATGCCGCCGTAGCCCATCAGCAGCACGCCCTGCGTCTTGCCGTTCCACTGCATTTCCGACTGCAGCGGCGGCCAGTTGGCGGGGATGTCGGTGGCCTTGAGCCGCTCGTCGAGCGGCTCGAGCCAGCCCTGGTCGGCGAAGCTCGCGAAGTCGCGCGAGGGCAGGTGGACGATGTCCGGCGGCGTGCCGGCCGCGAAGCGTACCGTCATCTGCTTGACGAACTGCGCGAACGGCACCTGCTGGATGTTGACCTTCACGTCCGGCTACTTCTTCTCGTACGCGGCGATCAGGTCCTTCCACCACGTCGACAGCCCGGGCTCCTCGGCCTGCCAGGTCGGGAATTCGAGCACCGTCTGCGCCGAGGCGGCTGTGGCGCCGAACGCCAGGGCCACGGCCAGGGTCGCCGCGGCGAGGGTCTTGTCGATGATGCGCATGACTGGCTCCTTCAGTTTCGGTTTGGCGTTCGTTGCTGGGTCCTGGCCGCCGCGGTCGCCGGGGGCAGCAGATCGGCGATGTCGGCGAGCAGCCGGTCGAGCTCGGCGACGTCGCCGGCGTCGAGCGCCGGTCCGGCGGCACGCACCCGCGTCGCGCGGATCACGCCGCGGCGGCGCAGCACTTCCTTGGTCATCGCCATCCGGAACACCGCCTGGAAGTTGAGCAGCGGCAGCATCCGGTTGAACAGCTGCCGCACGCCGGCGGCGTCGCCGCGCCGGTGGCAGGCGAACTGCGCGACGTGCAGGTCGACGAGTTCGCACGCGGGCATCGTGCCACAGGCGCCGCGCGCGAGCTCGTCGGTGATGTAGCGGCCGCCGGCGCCGCCGAAGACGCCCCGGAGGTTGCGCGTCGCCAGCGCCAGCACCCGCGTCATCCGCTGGCCGCAGGGCAGCACTTCCTCCTTGACGTACTCGACACCCGGCGTGCCGACGACGATTTCGGCGACCCGCTCGGGCGACAGCGCGCAGCCCGCCGGCGCCGGCGCGTTCTGCAGGATCACCGGGACGCCCTCGGCGGCGATGGCGTCGTAATAGGCGGCCAGCGCGACCGGGTCGTCCTTCATCGACGCCGGCGCCATCGCCATCACGGCGGCGGCGCCGTGCTTCGCGGGCTGTGGCGCGTCAGCGCGACCGCGGTTGCGGCGTCCGCGGCCGCAACGCCGACGACCAGCGGGCGCCGCCGCCGAGCGCCGTCGCGACGACGGCGACCAGCGCGCGGCGCTCGTCGCCGGTCAGCGTCGAATTCACTCGCGACCCCCGGAAACACGAGGCCGTCGGCGCCGGCGGCACGATGAACTCGACGACGCGCGCGAGGTCGCCGCGATCCGGCGTGCCGTCGGCCGGACGGCGTCGCGACGATCGGGTACACGCCCGCCAGCGGAGGCGGGGCCCCTTGGCTCATACGATTCCCACGATGTGAGACACAATGTTCATTTTGTGGGAACATGGTGGTCCGATGCCCCGACGCCGTCAAGCTGCAGCGCACCCGGCCGCGCCGCCGACCGCGGGCGACGCCGCGCACCCGAAGCGGGCCCGCGCCGCCGGGGCCGGCCCGCCCCTCGCCCGCGATCCCCGCCACGACCCGGCGCGCGCGGGCACCGCCGCGCTCGACAAGGCCTTCGACCTGCTCGACCGCATCGCCGGGGCGACCGAGCCGCCGACCGCGGCCGAGCTCGTCTCGACCGCCGGCCTGCCCCGCTCGACGCTGCACCGGATGCTCGCGGTGCTGGAGCAGCGCGGCCTGATCCGCCGCGACGCGCGCGACCGCACCTGGCGGCCCGGCTTCCGGCTGCTTGAATTCGCGCAGGCCGCGTGGTCCGGGTTCGACCTGCGCGACAGCGCCGAGGACGAGCTCGCCGCGCTGATCGACGCCACCGGCGAGACGGTGCAGCTCGCGGTCGCCGACGGCGACGCCTGCGTCGTCGTCGCCGGCGCGTCCGGCCGGCAGGCGATCCGCCACGCCGCGACGCTCGGCGCCCGCAGCTTCTGGCGCGACAGCGCGCCGGGCCTGGCGCTGGTCGCGTTCGGCGACCCCGCGACGCGGCGTGCGCTGATCGACGCGCTGCCGGCCGCGGCGCGCGAGCCGGCGCACGCCGCCGTCGACCTGACGCGTGGGCGCGGCTATGCGATCGGCCCCGTCGCCGACGACGGCGTCGCCGACGTCGCGGCCCCGGTGCTCGACTACCGCGGCCAGGCCGCCGCCGCGCTGTCGCTGGCCGGACCGCGCTTCCGCCTCGACGACACGCGGCTCAACGCGCTGGCGCCGGTGCTGATGGCGGCCGCGCAGCGCGTCTCGCACAACGCCGGCGGCACCGCGATGTCGCTCGCGCCCGCGCCGCCGCCGGGTGCGCCGACCCGCGGGGTGCGCTGCGTGGAATCCGCCGGAGCGCTGCTCGGCGAGGCGCCGTACTGGTCGCCAGGCCGAAGCTGCGCTGTACTGGGTCGACATGCTCGCGCCGGCGCTGCATCGGTTCGCGCCGCGGCGCGCGACGCCGAAGGAAGCCGAAGCCGCCGCGACTCCGGCGGGTGAAGCGCCGGCACGAATCACGGCGGTGGCGAGGTCGGCCGTGGCGTCGCCGCGCGCCGGTGCCGCCGCGTCCTGGCCGCTCGCGCGGCTCGCCAGCGCCGCGGTGCCGCGACGCCGCGGCGGGTTCGTGCTCGCGCATCCCGTCGGGGCTGTTCCGCTACGACACCGTCGACGGCGACGGGACGCTGCTGTGCCATCCCGAGGCCGGTCACGCCGACCATCGCTACAACGACGCCAAGTGCGACGCGCGCGGCCGCCTGTGGGTGGGCTCGCTCGACCCCGCCGGGCAGCCCGGGCGCGGCAGCCTCTTCCGCGTCGACACCGACGGCCGCTTCGCGCGCGTCGACGCCGGGTTCACCGTCGCCAACGGGATCGCGTTCGCGCCCGACGGGCGGCGCCTCTACTTCGCCGACTCGGGCCGGCGCGTGGTCTACGCGTACGACGTCGATCCCGCCACCGGCGCCGCCGGGCCGCGACGCGCGTTCGCGAGCTTCGCCGACGACGTCAAGCCAGATGGCCTCGCCGCCGACGCCGACGGCGGCCTGTGGGTCGCCGTGTGGGACGGCTGGCGGATCGAGCGCTACGACGCCGACGGCCGGCGCACGCGGACGGTCCGCCTGCCGGTGCCGCGGCCGACGAGCCTGGCGTTCGGCGGCGCCGACCTCTCCACGCTGTTCGTCACCACGGCCCGCGTCCGACTCGACCCGGAGTCGCTGGCGCGCGCGCCCCTCTCGGGCGGCCTGTTCGCGATCGAGGTCGACCGCCCGGGCGCGCCAGTCCCATAGTTCGGCGGCTAGTTCCGCGGAGCGAGCACGCGACCACGCCCGCACCGCGCGGCGGATGTCGCCGGACCCGGAGCTGGCTGCGGCTCCCGCCCCACCCGAAGCGTGCATCGAGCCCAGCGCGCCGCGCGCCGCGACCGGCCACAGGCACTCGACCCGCTCGCCGCAGGACCCCGACGATCCAGTCGTAGAGATTGACCGTCGGGTCGCGGTGGCCGGGGACGAGCCAGACGCGGTCGCCGACCCGCGGCGGCAGCGCGCCGGCGGACCACCGCCAGCACGCCGTGCTCGTCGGACGCCTTCACGTACTTCGAGGGCCGTGCGCCGCCGTAGGACCTGCGGCAGGCCCCAATCGAAGAGCGAACGCCTTGAGCCCCGCGTCGACGACCGCGCGCCCGGGCGCGGCGGCGCTCATCACCGTCGCCAGCACGAAGAGGCCGTGCTCGAACGCGTGCTGGTCGGGGGCGAGGCGTTGCGCGGGTAGTCGGCATCCATGAAGGCATACGAGCCCGGCTGCAGTTCATTGCAGACGCCGCTGTCGGGCTCGAGCTCGAAGGTTCCCGTGCCGGCGCCGGTGCCGCGGGTCAGGCCAGGCCGGGCCTAGTTCGGCCGCCTCGACGCGCCTCGACGGATCCCACCGCGGCGGCGATGGCGGCTGCCGCTCGGCCGCCGTACGCAGATGCTGCGCGCCCCGTGGTAGGCGTGGATCCCACCGAAGCCCAGTGCGGGCTTCCGCGCGACGCGGCGGCGAGCGCGGCCGCAGGCCCGCCGGGCGCAACGCCGCAGCGATTGCCGCCGACGTCGACCTCGACCAGCACGTCGAGCGGCTCGCCGGCCTCGGCCGCCGCGAGTCCGATTCGCGCCACGCCCTCCGCGTCGTCGACGCACACGGCGACGCGCCACACGCTGCGCCAGCGCGGCGAGCCGCCCGGCCTTCCGGCGCGGCGCGATCTCGTTCGAGACCAGCACGTCGCGGACCCCCGCCTCGACGAACCCTCGGCCTCCGACCTTCTGGCAGCAGAGGCCGACGGCGCCGTGCTCGATCTGCGCAGCCCGATCTCGGGACATTTGTGCGCCTTGCGGTGCGGCCGCACGCGGACGCCCGCCGCCGCGCGCCGCGCTGCCGATCGGTCGAGTTGCGCTCGAAGGGGTCGAGGTCGAGCACGAGGGCCGGCGTGTCGATGGCGCGGGACGGGATCGCCCGATGCGGGCGGGAAGGACGCTGGAGGCAAAGGTGGACGGAGCGGCGGAGCAGGCCAGGAACGCGGCAGCCCTGCATTCTGCACGGCGGCACGGCCTCGCGTCGAGCGCACGGGACCCGGGCGCCCGCCCCCGTCAGTTCCTGCCGGTGGGCCTCGGCGGCGACGAGCTGCCCGTAGACGGCCGGGCGCGGCCAGCAGCTGGACGGCGTCGACGTTGCCCGGATCGCGTAGGCGCAGGCTTCGTCGATCCAGTAGAACACGCCGACCCCGTTCTCCACCGCGTAGCGGAACGCGGTCTCGGTGCTGCCGGCGGGAGCTTGCGCCACTGCAGCGTCAGGCGCTGGCGGTCGGCGTTCTCGTACATCAGCAGCGCGGTCGGCTTTTCGTTGCCGGCGACCAGCCGCCCGCCGACCAGCTCGTAGCCGAGGCTCGACAGGTCGGCGCGTGCGCGGGCTGGCCGAGCCGCCGCGTCAGCCACGTGACGAGCCCCTGGGCCTCGCTGCCCGGGACCTCGACGGGCCGCCGCGCGTCGGCGGCGTACAGCGCGTGCGCGAACGCGGCCTGCCGGGCGAACGTGGTCGGCGTGCCGGCGCGCTCGGCAGCGCGTCGCGCGCGAACCAGCCGACCGCGAGGCCGAGCACCAGCGTCGCCGCGGCCGCGAACGCCGGCGGCAGCCGCGCAGGCGCGACGCCGCTCCGCGGCGCGGGCGGGCCGGCGGGGCCAGCGCCGGCGGAATCGGCTCGGCGAGCCAGGCTCGAACCCGTCGCGCAGCGCGGCGTTCTGCGTGCGGTAATCGGCGACCCGCCGCGCCAGTTCGGGTCGCGCGCGAGCGCCTGCTCGACCACGGCCTGGCGCTCGACCGCGAGCTTGCCGTCCACGTAGGCGTGGAGATCGGCTTCGGAAATGGGCAGGGCGTCCATTGGGCGCTCATCGGGCGTTCACTTGACGACCCTCAATGCCGACGGCGGCTCGTCCGCCATCCGGCGCAATTTCTCGCGGGCACGCGACAGCCGCGACATCACGGTGCCGCGGGCATCGCGAGCACCGCGGCGATCTCCTCGTAGCGCAGCTCCTCGACCGCCGCGAGCAGCAGCACTTCGCGCTGGTCGCTGGCAGGCGCGCCGACCTGCTGCATCAATTCGATGAGTTCCACGCGCGCGAACTGGGCGCCCGCACCGGCAGCCGCCAGGCCTCGCCCCCTTCCCGATCGCCGTCGAGCGAAACGTTGCGGGCATCGCGGCGGGCGCAGCGCCCGCTGGTTGACGAAGACGTTGTGCATGATGGTGAACAGCCATGCGCGCAGGTCCGACCCGGCTGCCACAGCGCGCGCTTCTCCCACGCCCGCGCCAGCGTGTCCTGCACCAGGTCGTCGGCGCGATGGGTGTCGCCCGACAGCACTCGCGCATAGCGCCGCAGCCGCGGGATCGCGGCGAGCAGCTCGGGATGCGGCAGCGGCGGGTGGGCATAGGGCGGCGCGGGCGTCCAGGGAGGGTGGGCCGTGCGACGGCCCGCGCCCGCGGCGGTCGGGGGGCTCAGGACTCGGCGACGTGCCAGACGCTGTTGAAGCCGTCGCCGGTCTTGTCGCCCGGCTTGGTGTCCTTGGCCCAGATATACAGCGGCTTGCCCTTGTACGCCCACTGCTTGGCGCCGTCGTCGCGGGTGATGATCGACAGCTGCCGGTGGCCTTGGCGTCGGCGGGGCCAGCAGCGGCGGCCAGTTGGCGGCGCAGGGCCCGTTGCAGGCGCTCTTGCCGCTGCCCGCCGCGTCCCGGTCGAACGTGTAGAGCGTCATCCCCTTGGCGTCGGTCAGCGTGCCGTCGGCGGCCTTGGTGGCAGGCGCCGCGGCCATCTGTGGCAGGCAGAGATGGATGCCACCAGCAGTAGGGCGCCCAGCGAAATGGTGCTTTTCATTGTCTTCTCCAGGAAAATGTAGCGGGCGCCCCCCTCTGGGAACGCCCGCCCCCCCGCAACACACCCGGGCCGTCGGCTATTCCCCCGGGCGGCCGGCCGGCCGCGCCATCCCCGCACGGTACGCGCGCAACGGCCAGCGCAAGCCCCGGCGGGCAGCGTCAGAGCAGGAACAGCGTCGCCAGGCCCAGGAAGATGAAAAACCCGCCCGAATCGGTGACGGCGGTGATCAGCACCGAGGAGCCGACCGCCGGGTCGCGGCCGAAGCGTGAGCATGGTCATCGGGATCAGCACGCCCATCAGCGCCGCCAGCAGCAGGTTCAGCATCATCGCCGCCACCATCACGAGGCCGAGCTCGCACGTCCTTGTACAGCAGCATCGCCACCAGGCCCATCACGCCGCCCCAGACCAGCCCGTTGAGCAGCGCGACCGCCAGTTCCTTGCGGATCAGCTGCTGCGCGTGCTCGCGCGTGACCTGGCCGAGCGCGAGCGCGCGCACGATCATGGTGATGGTCTGGTTGCCCGAATTGCCGCCGATGCCGGCGACGATCGGCATCAGCGCGGCGAGCGCGACCAGCTTCTCGATCGAGCCCTCGAACGCGCCGATCACGCGCGAGGCGATGAACGCGGTCACCAGGTTGACCGCCAGCCAGGCCCAGCGGTTGCTGGACCGACTTCCACACCGAGCGAAGATATCCTCCTCCTCGCGCAGGCCGGCCTGCGCCAGCACCTCCTCCTGGCCGCGCTCGCGGATGAAGTCCATCACCTCGTCGACGGTCACCCGGCCGACCAGCCGGTCGTTGGTGTCGACCACCGGCGCCGAGACCAGGTCGTAGCGCTCGAACGCCTGCGCCGCCTCCTCGGCCTTCTCGTGCTGCAGCAGCTTCACGGCTCGCGGCTGCATCACTTCGCTCGACCAGCGTCTCCGGATCGTTGACGATCAGCGCGGTTGAGCGGCAGCACGCCCTGCAGCGTCTCGTCGCGGTCGACCACGAACAACTGGTCGGTGTGGTCGGCAGCTCGTCGAAGCGGCGCAGGTAGCGCAGCACCACCTCGAGCGTGACGTCCTCGCGCACCTGCACCTTCTCGAAGTCCATCAGCGCGCCGACCTGTCTCCTCGAAGGACATCGCCGCGCGCAGCTGCTCGCGCTCCTCGACCGGCAGGCCGAGAAGACGTCGTGCATGACCTCCTGCGGCAGGTCCGGCGCGAGCTCGGCGATCTCGTCGGTGTCGAGCGTCTCGGTCGCGGCCACCAGCTCCTCGGGGTCCATCGACGCGATCAGCGTCTCGCGTACCGCGTCGGAGACCTCGAGCAGGATTTCGCCGTCGCGCTCGGCCTTGACCAGGTCCCAGATGTACAGCCGCTCGTCGAGCGGCAGCGCCTCGAGGATGTAGGCGATGTCGGCCGGGTGCAGCCGGTCCAGCTTGCGCGCGCAGCTGCGCCTGGTTCTGGCGGACCGCGAGCTCTCGACCAGCTCCCGCGCGCCGGATCGGGCGCTGCGCGATCTGCTCGTGGACGGCCCCTCGACGAGCCGATGCTTGCGCAGCAGCTCCGCGACCTCGGCGAGCGCACCCTGCACGCCGCATCGCGCGCGCGGGCCGTGTCGGCGTCCGGCTTCGACGATCTCGGGCATGGGACGGCAGCGCTTCAAGCGGAGCGTGCGGGGACGGGACGCGCGCATTCTACGCGCCGGACGTTCGACGGTGGACGGCATCGCCCGAACGGCGTTGCCGCGTCAGCAACGCGCCGCGCCGCCGTTGCCCTGCGCCGCGGCAAGCATCAGCGCGGCAGCGCTCACGGCAGCTCCGCCGACGGCATCCGCGCCGGATCGTCGCCGTGCGCGCGCGAGGTAGGCGAACACGGATTGCGCTCGAAGCGCGCGGGCTGGGCACCATCGCCGCGAGCCGCGCCGCCTGCTCGGCCGAGCTTCGCCGCGGGGACGCCGAAGTAGCGCTGCGCGGCCGCCTCGGCGCCGAACACGCCGTTGCCCCACTCGATGACGTTCAGGTAGAGCTCGAGGATGCGCTGCTTGGGCAGCATCGCCTCGAGCATGCAGGCGATGACCGCCTCCTGCGCCTTGCGCAGGTAGTCTTCGCCGGCGACAGGAACAGGTTCTTCGCGAGCTGCTGGGTGATCGTCGAGCCGCCGGCGACCACGCGCCGCGCTGGTGGTTCTTCTCGAGCGCCTTGCTCGATCCCGTCCCAGTCGAAGCCGTCGTGCTCGACGAACTTCGCGTCCTCGGCGGCGATCACCGCGCGCTTCAGGTGAGGCGAGATCCGCGCGTAGGGCACCCACGGTAGCGCAGCTTCGCCTTCGGGTCCTTCGCGCGCAGCTCGCCCAGGCGCTGCGCCATGAACGCGGTCTGACGCGGCGGCTTGATGCGCCACCAGACGATCTGGCCGACGAACCAGAGCTGCACCACGCACCGACGACGGCCGACGCGGCCAGCGCCCAGCCCGCGACGCGCAGCGCCGCGCGGGCGCGCCGCGCGAAGTCATGGCGGCGTCCCGGCATGCCGGCGACCGCGCGCGTCAGCGGCCGCGCCGGGCGCAGCAGCGCGAACACCGGCGCCGTGTCGGGCCGCACGCCGCGCCACAGCACGAAGCTCTCGGCCGCCTGCTCGATCAGCATGCCGAGGCCGTCCTCGGTGCGCGCGGCGCCCGGGCCGTGCGCCCAGCGCATGAACGGGTCGGCGCGTCGGCGTAGACCATGTCGTAGGCGAACGCGCCGGCCGCGAACACCGTCGCCGGCCACGGCCACGGTCGTCGGCGCCGGACCGAGGCCCGCGCGGTCGCGTTGATCACCACGTCGAAGCGCGCGTCCGGCCAGCGCGTCCGGCGGCGACGGCGGCTGATCGGGCCGTCGGCGGCGAAGCGCCGCGCGAGCGCGACCGCCTTGTCGCGGCGTGCGGTTGCTGACGGCCAGCGCGCGCGGGCGCCGCGCCAGCAGCGGCTGCAGAATGCCGCGCGCCGCGCCGCCCGCGCCAGCACCAGCACGTCGCGGCCGCGCGAGCGTCGACGCCCAGGTTGACGGTCAGGTCGCGCACGAGGCCGGCGCCGTCGGTGTTGTCGCCGAACCAGCCCGTCGCCGCGACGCGTCAGCGTGTTGACGGCGCCGGCCGCGCCGCGCGCGCGCCGAGTGCGCGTCGCGAGCGCGAACGCCTCGAGCTTGAACGGCACCGTGACGTTGAGGCCCCGCCCGCCCGCGCGCGCGAACGCGTCGACCGCGGCGGCGAATCCGTCGAGCGGCGCCAGCAGGCGCTCGTAGCTCATGTCCTCGCCGGTCGCGCGCGCGAACGCCGCGTGGATCGGCGGCGACTTCGAGTGCGCGACGGGGTTGCCGATGACGGCGTAGCGGCGGTATCGGTCATGTCAGGAGGATGCGGTGGCGGCGACCGCATCCCGAGCGCCGACTCGCCGCGGCCCGCGTACGGCGGGGGCTCACTGGGAGACGAGCTCGTCGCCCTTGGTGAAGGTCCAGGTGCGCGTGATGTGGAGGATGTCGGTGTCGCGCCTGATGTCGGGCGGGAACGCGCGAGAACGGCGCCGACATCTCGACGATCTTCACGGCGGCGGCGTCGAGGACGCGCTGGCCGGACGAGCGGTTGATCTCGACCTCCTCCACGCTGCCGTCGGCGTGATCGACACGGTGATCAGCAGGTTGCCGTAGAGCTTCAGCTGCCGCGCGGCCTCGGGGTAGTTGAGGTTGCCGATGCGCTCGATCTTGAGCCGCCAGTCCTCGACGTAGCGCGCGAAGCGGTACTCCTCGGCGCGCGCGCCGACGAAGCGCCGCTTCGGCCGCTTCTGGTACGCGTCCATGTCCTTGGCGATCTGCGCCTCGAGCCGCATCGCCTCCAGCGTCCGCTGCATCAGCTCGGTCGAGGACGGCAGCGGCGCGGCTCGGCCGCCTCGGTCGGCTTCGGCTGCGGCGGCGCGGTCGGCGTGCTCTTGAGCTGCGTCATCAGCTCCTGCGCCTGCCGCTCGAGCTCTCGCACCTTCTGCGTGGCGACGCGTGATCTCGTTGTTCGGGCTGTCCTTGGGCAGCACCGGCAGCGGCGACTTCGCGCGCCGGTCGGCGTCGGTGTTGCCGCCGCCGTCGAGGTTCGCCTGCGCCAGGATGTCGGCCTTGGTCGGCTTGGCCTTGGTCTTGGCGTTGACCAGCGCCACCTCCAGCGGCGGGCCGCGGTCGAGCATCTTCTTGAGGTCGAACGGCTGGAACTTGATCGCCAGCACGACGGCGTGGAGGACGATCGACACCGCCAGCGCGTACAGAGCATCCGCTCGGCGCGGTCGTCGCGCACCGCGGGACGCAGCCAGACGGGGTTCGCGGAAGCGGCGGCGGCGCTGGCGCCGGCCCCGGACCGGGTCGGGGCAGCCGGGGGGAGCGGAAGCGGCGCCCGGGAGCGGGCGCGCTGCGCGTCGCCGGCGGCCGGTTCGTCGCGCCGAGCGGCGGCCTTGGCGGCAGCCGGGCGCGGCCTTGCGCGCGGCCTGCGGCAGACTCGGCGGCCGGCGCGGGAATGGCGGCCTGGCGGCGGTGCCGGCGCCGGGCCGCCGTCGAGCAGGCGCACCATCGCCGGAGGGCGCGGCCTGCGCCTTCGGCACCCGTCGCACCGGCGCCTTCTTCGCGACGGGGACCGACACCGCTCCTTCGCCTTCGGTCGGCGGCAGCGGCGGCGTGTTCGGCGGGGCGGGGCGGCGCGGCAAGTGGGTTCGGGTCGCGGGTCGACGGGATGCCGACGTCATTGTATCCGCCCGCGCCGGCGCCGCGGGGACCGGCTCGAATCGGACCTCGCGGCCCGGGTCGATCATCGCGGCGATCGCGGCGCTCGCCACGGGCCGGCGTCGGGGTCGCGCGACGCGTCGAGGACCGCGCTCGGGTCACGCCGGACCGGCGTAGCGGCACTCCAGCGTCGCGGCGAGCAGGTCGACGCGGCCGATGCCGACCCGCACCGCCGCTGTCGGGCGCGCAGCGCCGGCAGGTCGGCGAGGCGCATGCACCAGCGGCAGGCGGTCGAAGCGGACGAGGTTGTCGCGGATGACGCTGGCGTCGGTCTCGGTCACGCCTTCCTGCAGCAGCCAGCGCAGGCACCAGTAGTGCTCCATCCGGTCCTGGAATTCGGCGTACTGCGCGTAGGTCGCCTCGAAGTCGGCCAGCGCGGCGAACAGCCCGGCGTCGTTGTCGGCGTACGGCGGCTTCTCGCCGTCGACGACCGCGACGCAGCTGCCGCTGGTTGACGAGGTCGCTGTAGCGGCGCAGCGGCGAGCTCGCCCACAGGTAGTGCGCGACGCCCAGTCCCTGGTGCTCCGCCGGCGCGCGTGCTCATCTTGACCTTGCCCGCCGACTGCGTCGCGGTACAGGCCCGCGACGCTGCGCGTCGGCGAGCAGCGGCCCCAGGTGCTGTTGACGAAGATCATCAGCTCGGCGACCAGCTTGTCGAGCGGGCTGCCGCGCGGCCGCGGCACGATCGCCACGCGACCGGCTCGCCGCCCCGAGCCCGGCGCGGTCCAGTCGACGTAGAAGCTGTAGTCGACGCGCTGGATGTCGCTCTTGCCGCGCGCTGCGGAGAGCCGCTGCGCGAGCGCCACAGCACGCGCAGCTCGGCCGTCCACGGCGGATCGGACGGCGACGGCAGGTCGTTGGCGAAGGCCTCGCCGACCGCGTCGAGGCGCAGGTTCGCGGCGACCGGCACCCGCTGCACGCGCGTCGTCGTGCCGCAGCGCCGCGCCGTCGGGCGAGACTTCGACGTACCAGCGACAGCGCCGGCGGCGTCGTGCCCGCGGCCAGCGTGAAGCGTCGCCACGACGTCGTCGGGCAGCATCGTGATCTTGCGGCCGGGCATGTAGACGGTCGACAGCCGCTCGCGCGCGATGGCGTCGAGCGGGCTGCCGCGCGGATCGCGAGCGCCGGGCGGCGATGTGGATGCCGACCTCCACCGTTGCCGCCCGGCAGCTCGCGCACCGAGAACGCGTCGTCGATCTCGGTGGTGCGTGGCGTCGTCGATCGAGAACGCGCGCACGTCGGGCAGCGGCAGCTCCGGCGGCGGCGGCAGCGCCGCCCACGCGGGGAACGCGTGCCGCGCGGAAACGCCTGCGTCAGGAACGCGTCGAAGTGGTACTCGTGCGTCGACGGGAACGCGCCGCAGGCGGCGAGCAGCGCCACCGGGTTCGTCTGCTGCGCGTCGCACGCGGCGGCCAGCGCCTTCCACTCGAGCGACTTCTTGTCGGGCCGGTACAGCAGCCGAGACGGCCGTCGCCGGCAGCGCGTCGGGCAGGCGGCCCCGCGCGAGCTCGGCGGCCCAGGCGTCGATCTGCGCGCGCCTCGCGCCGCTTGCGCTCGATCGACGCCAGCGCCGCCTTCAGCGCGTCCGGCGGCGCCTTGCGGTACCGACCCTTGCCGCGCTTGTAGAAGTACATCGGCGCCGCGTGCGAGCGCCTGCGCGACCGCGGCGGCCTCGACCGCCGTCGGCGCGTGCCCGTAGTACTCGCGGGCGAGCTCGTCGAAGCCGAACTCGCCCTCCCCGGAGACCTCCCACAGGAAGTCCGGGTCGAGCTCGGCGGCGAGCTGCTGCGCCTCGGCGAGCAGCGCCGACGGCGACGGGCGCGGCGAAGCGCAGCAGCACCGCGGCCGCCTTGACCTTCAGGCGCTTGCCGGACGCCGCCTCGACCTGCAGCGAGGCGTCGTTGTCGGCAAGGACGGTGCCGGCCTTGAGCTGGCCGTCGTCCTCGAAAAAGACGTGCATGGGGAGGGAACCGGGGCGGGCGCGGCTGCCTGCACGCCGCTTGGGAGCGAATTATAGCCGGTGCCACCCGCGCCGGCTCTACGTGCCGGGTGAATCCGCGTGGCGACCGCCGGGCGTCGCCTCCCCGGCGCCCTCGCTGCGGCGCGCCGCAGCGGAATCCGCGCGCGATCAGCGTCCGCCGCGCGTGCGGGCGAGAATCTCGTAGACGGCGGCCAGGTCGGCGATCGGGATCTGCCCCGGCGCCGAGCTGCCCTCGCCGACGGCGAAGCTCAGCGACGAGCCGAACACGCCGCCGATCATCCGCGTCACCGCGCCCAGCGGCCCCATCGACATGCTGATCAGCGGGATGCGCGCCTTGGCGTCCGCCTGCGCCGTCGCCGCGAGCAGCGTCAGCACGTCGCGCGCGGTCGCGCGGCATCACCGCGACCTTGGCGACGTCCGCGCCCAGGCGCTCGGCTTCGAGGAAGCGCTGGACGAGGAATTCGACGCCCGGCGTGTAGCCGAAGTTGTGGTACGAAAGGATGAGCCGCGTGTCGTGCCTGCGCGCGCTTTCGCGCACGCGCCGCACGTGGTCCCGCGTCGTTGCCCATCTCGAAGTCGAGGAAGTCGACCAGGCCGCTCGCGCCGACCGCGTCGTAGAGGCGGACGACGTCCTCGTCGCCGATCGCGATCGGCTCGCCGCCCTCCTTCGTCGAGCGGCGGGTGAAGATGATCGGCGCGTCGCCGACGGCGGCGCGCAGCGCGCGGCCGGCGTCGAGCACGGCCGCCGTGTCGGCGATCCCCTCGAAGTAGTCGACGCGCCATTCGATGACGTCCGGGCTTCTTCGCGACGACGCTCGCCGCTTCCGCGAGGACGCGCGTCGCGCGTGCGGCCGACCAGCGGCGAGCAGATCAGCGGCGTGTCGCCGCCGAGCTGCCGCCCCCTGATGTCGATGATCTTGCCGTGCTCATGGCCTGCTCCCGTCGGTTTCCCCGGTTATCCCATCGCCGCGGCCGCGGCGCCGTGCTGGCCCGCGCCGCCGAGGAACAGCCGGTTGAGGTCGGGGTCGCCGAGCAGTTCGCGCGCCGGCCGGTCGAGCGCCAGCCGCCCCATCTCCAGCACCAGCGCCCGATTCGAGTACTTGAGCGCGGTGCGCACGTTCTGCTCGACCATCAGCACCGTCGTGCCGCCGTCGGCGAGTTCGCGCAGCAGCGACATCACCTCCTGCACGAGCTTCGGCGACAGCCCGATCGACGGCTCGTCGATCAGCAGCACCCGCGGGCGCAGCAGCAGCGCGCGCCCGACCTCGAGCTGCTTCTGCTCGCCGCCGGACATCGTCGAGGCCTGGTTGTCGATCCGCTCGCGGATGCGCGGAAACCGCTGCAGCACCTCCTCGATGCGCGCGCGCGAGCTCGCCGCGCGGCAGGGTGATGCCGCCGAGCTCGAGGTTGTGCCGCACCGACAGCGAGCCGAACAGGTTGCGGCCCTGCGGCACGAAGGCGATGCCCTCGGCGAGCAGCGCGCGCGGCGGCTTGCCGTTGATGCGCTTGCCCTCGAAGCGGACTTCGCCGGAGCGCGGGACGAGCATGCCGAACAGCGTCTTCAGCACCGTCGACTTGCCGGCGCCGTTGGGGCCGATCAGCAGCGTGATCTCGCCCCGGCGCGCGTCGAGCGTCGTCTCGTTCAGGATCGTGAGGCTCGGCGAATACCCGGCGACGACCTTGTCGAACTCGATGATCTTGTCGGTCATGGCGTCCGTTCCCGGTTGCCCAGGCTCAGTTGCCAAGATATGCCTCGAGCACCTGCCGGTTCGCCTGGACGTCCTTCGGCGGGCCCTCGGCCAGCACCTTGCCCTCGACCATGCAGATCACGTGCGGGCACAGCCTCATGATGAAGTCCATGTTGTGCTCGATGACGACGAAGCTGCCGCCCTGCGTCCGGTTGAGCTCGAGCAGCAGCTCGCGCAGCTGGTCGACGAGGCTCGGGTTGACGCCCGCGCAGGGCTCGTCGAGCAGCACCAGCCGCGGCGCCGGCATGAACGCCATCGCGATGTCGATCAGCTTCTGCTGGCCGTAGGACAGCGTGCCCGCCGGCAGGTGCGCGACGTGCTGCAGGCGGAAGAGCTCGATCATCTCGTCGGCGTGGTGCCCGAGGCCCGCGTCGGGCGCGCGCGAACAGCCGCGCCGGCAGCGTGCCCTTGAATTCCTGCGCGGCGACGATCAGGTTGTCGCGCACCGACAGCTTGCCGAACACCTGCAGCGTCTGGAACGTGCGGCCGACGCCGCGGCGCGAGAGCTCCAGCGGCGACATGCCGGTGATGTCCTCGCCGCAGAACTCCACCTGCCCGGCGGTCGGCCGGATCTGGCCGAGGATGCTGTTGAACAGCGTCGTCTTGCCCGAGCCGTTGGGGCCGATGACGCCGACGATCTCGCCCGGGCCCGACCGACAGCGAGACGCCGTCGACGGCCCTGATCGCGCCGTAGTGCTTGCGCGACGTCCTTGACTTCGAGGAACGACGGGCGCGCGCTCACTTGGCGCCGCCCCTTCCGCCTGAAGCGCTCGGGGATCGACAGCAGGCCGCCCGGCAGCCAGACCATCAGCACGACCACGGCGACGCCGAACACCGCGAGGTACCAGGTCTGCATGAACTTGAGCCACGGCGCGCTCGACGCGCGCAGCAACTCCGGCAGCAGCACGATGATCGACCGTGCCGACCACCGGCCCGAAGAAGCGGCCCGAGCCGCCGACGATGACCGCGAGCAGCATCGTCAGCGACGTCGAGAAGTGGAACGGCCCCGGCTCGATGAACTCGACCAGCGACGCGAAGTAGACGCCGCCGACGCCCGCGCAGGCGGCGCCGATCGCGAACGCGAGCAGCGTGTAGGCGGTGATGTTGACGCCGAGGCTCTCGGCGCGGATCGGGTTGTCGCGCAGCGCGGCGAACGCGCGCCCCCAGGGCGAGCGCAGCAGCCACCACAGCAGCAGCGCCAGCACCACCAGCGAGGCCAGCGTGAACTAGAAGTACGCGAGGTGCCCGCCGAGGTCGACGCCGAGCATCGTCGGCCGCGGGATCGCCGGAGATGCCGAAGGTGCCGCCGGTGAACTTCTCCTCGTTGCGCATCACCAGGAAGACCAGCACGTTGAAGCCCAGCGTCGCGAACGCGAGGTAGTGGTGCTGGACGCGCAGCGCCGGGAAGCCGAGCGCCAGCCCGAGCACGAAGCACGCGACCGCGGCGACCGGCAGCACGAGCGAAGAACGGCCAGCCGAGCTTCAGCAGGATCGCCGCGTGATAGGCGCCGATGCCGAAGAACGCCGCCTGGCCGAGCGACATCTGGCCCGCGTAGCCGACGGTCAGGTTGAGGCCCATCGTCGGCCATCAGGTAGACGCAGTACAGCGTCAGCAGGTAGACGCTCGCTGCGCTTGAGGTACGGCGGCAGCGACCGCGACGACGGCGAGCACCACGGCCAGCGCGATGGCCTTCACCGGCGGCGCTCATACCTTGCGCTCCTCGGCCTTGCCGAGCAGGCCCTTCGGGCGGAACAGGATCACGACGAGGAACAGCATCAGCGCGACGCCCTCCTTGTAGGCGGGCGACACGTAGAACGCCGACGAGGTTCTCGAGCACGCCGATCAGCACGCCGCCCAGCAGCGCGCCGCGCGTCTGGTTGAAGCCGCCGATGATCGCCGCGAAGAACGCCTTCTGCCCGATCGAGTCGCCCATGTCGAACTTGGCGAGATAGGTCGGCGTGATCAGCAGCGCGGCGACCACCGCGAGCACCGCGTTGATCAGGAACGTGTAGAGCACCATCCGCTTGACGTCGATGCCCAGCACGCGCGCCGCGTCGGTGTTCTGCGCGACCGCCTGCATCGCGCGGCCGGTCACGGTGCGGTTGACGAAGAGCTGCAGCGCGATGACGATCGCGCCCGCGACCAGCAGCGTGCCGACGTCGGCGTACGAGACGTTGATCGCCCGGCGACGGGAACTGGCCGTCGGGGAACGGGCTGGCGAACGGGTGCGCCTCGGCGCTGTAGCCCGCCCGCACCGTCGTCTTGAGCACGATCGACAGGCCCAGCGTCGCGATGACCAGCGGGATCACGCCGTGGCGGATCAGCGGATCGACGATCACCCGCTTGAAGCCCCAGCCGAGCACCAGCATCGCGGCGGCGCAGGTCGACCAGGAACGCGAGCCACAGCGGCGCGCCCGGCGGCGACGCAGAACAGCATCGCGAACGCCGGCAGCATCACGAACTCGCCCTGCGCGAAGTTGATCGTGCCCGACGCCTGCCAGAGCAGCGTGAAGCCGAGCGCCGCGAGCGCGTAGATCGCGCCGACCGCGATGCCCGAGACGACCAGCTGTATCAGTTCACCCATTCCGCTTCCTCCCGACGCGCCGTCGGCGGCTCGGCGCAGCGCGGTGCGCGACGCGCGTCGCGCCGCCCTGCACCGCCGCCCGTGGCCGCCCGTGTTGTTCTGTATTAGACTCCGACAGCCTTGGCTATCGCCCCGCGGATCGATCGGCGCGGCGACCCCGACGGAGCCGAAGATGCGCACACAGCCGACCCTCGGGACACGCACGAAGTCATCGCGGCGGTCGACGCCATTCGCGCCGAGCTCGAGCGGCGCGGCCGCACCGCGGTGATCGCCGTCGCCGACGCGCACGGCGAGCTGATCGCGCTGCTCCGGCTCGACGGCGCGCCGCTCAGTCTCGATCGCGGTCGCGAGCAACAAGGCGTTCACCGCCGCGCGCCTGCGCCGGCCGACGCGCGAACTCGGCACCCAGCTGCGCGAGCGCGGGCACCGACATCGCGTTCTACGGCGATCCCCGCTACCTGGGCTTCGGCGGCGGCCTGCCGATCCAGGTCGACGGCGTCGTCGTCGGCGGCATCGCGGTGAGCGGCCTCTCCGACGCCGAGGACGAAGCGCTGGCGGCGATGGGCGCGGCGATCATCACCGGGGCCCCGCGGGCCGGGTGAGCGCCGCGGGCGACCGCGACCCGCGGTTCGCGCTACAGCGCAATTCCCATCCCTCCGTCGACGACGAGCTGCTGCCCGGTGACGTAGGCCGCCGCCGGCGACGCGAGGAACACCGCCACCCGGCGAGATCGCGCGGCTTGCCCCAGCGCCGCAGCGGCACCCGGCCGTTGATCCGCTCGACGGCGGCGGGATCGCTGCGCATCCCCGCGCTCATGTCGGTCTCGAAATAGCCAGGCGCGATCGCGTTGCAGGTGATGCCGTGCTCGCCCAGCTCGGCGGCGAGCGAGCGCGTGAGACCGGCGAGGCCGGCCTTCGACGCGCATAGGCGTGGATCGTCGCCCGCCCCATCAGGCCGGTCAGCGACGTCGTGAAGATGATGCGGCCCTGGCGCCGCGGCATCATCGCCATCGCCGCGTGCTGCGCGAGGACGAAGCAGGCGTCGAGGTTCGCGCCATGACGCGCCGCCAGTCGTCCATCCGCCACTCGCCGAGCGGGCGCGCGTGATGGATGCCGGCGTTGGCGATCAGGATGTCCAGCGCGCCGTGCGTGCGCACGACCTCGTCGATCGCCGCGCGCGCCGCCGCCTCGTCGGTGACGTCGAACGGCGCGACCGCCGCCGCCAGCCCGCGCCCGCGCAGCTCGGCCGCGCGCGCGTCGAGCGTCGCCGGGTCGCGGCCGTTCAGCACGACCGTCGCACCCGCCTCGGCCAGTCCTTCGGCCATCGCGAGGCCGAGCCCGCGCGAGGCCCCGGTGACCAGCGCGACGCGCCCGGCGAGCGAGAAGAGCGGCTGCGTCATCATTCGTGGCGGTCCGCTCAGAACGTCGCCTCGATGGCGGCAATAGCGCGGGGCTGATCGCGGGCATCACGCCGAACCAGGCCTCGAAGGCCGGCCGCGCCTGGTTGAGCAGCAGGCCCAGCCCGTTGACCGTCACGTGGCCGCGCGCCTTCGCCGCGGCGAGCAGCCCGGTCACAGGCGGGGTGTAGATGATGTCGCCGACCATCGCGTTGGCCGGCAGGCGCGCGAGGTCGAGATCGAGCTCGCCCTTGCCCGCCATGCCGCGGTCGGTCGCGTTCACCAGCAAGGATGCGCCTTCGAGCAGCGAAGCGCGCTCCTCCCAGGCGTAGGCCGCGACCGGCGGCCCGATGGCCGCGGCGAGCGCGACGGCCTTGTCGAGGGTGCGATTGACCAGCCGGATCTCGCGCGCGCCCTGGTGCGCGAGGCTCGCGACGATGGCGCGCGATGCGGCGCCCGCGCCGACGACCACGACCGGCCCGCTGTCGGGGCGCCACCCGGCGCTCGCGTCGCGCACGCTTTGGATAAAGCCGTTGCCGTCGTTGTTGAAGCCGGACAGCGACCCGTCCTCGCCCACGACGATCGTGTTCACCGCGCCGATGCGCTTCGCGAGCGGATCGACCCGGTCGAGGAAGGGCATCACCGCCTGCTTGTGCGGCGTGGTGACGTTGCAGCCGCGCAGCGACAGCGCGGAGAGCCCCCGCAGCGCTTCCCCGACGCGCTCCGGCGGAACCGGAAACAGCACGTAGCGGCCGGGGATCCCGTGCTGCTGCAGCCAGAAGTTGTGGATGACCGGCGAGCGCGAGTGCGCCACCGGCCACCCGAGCAGCCCCGCAATGCCGAAGGCATGCGGGCCACGACCTCCCTGCGCTGCGGGGCTCGACATCCGGCTTCTACTTCGCGACGGGCTGGACGACGGCGAACACCGCCTGCTTGCCGTTCTCGACGCGGATCATGAAGCTCTCGCGGTCGAGGTCGCCGTTCTGGTCGAACGACACGTCCATCAGCACGCCGGGGTGCTCCTTGGCCGAGATCTTCGCGCCCTTCATTGCCGCGGCGAAGGCCTTGCGGTCGAACTTGCCGACCCGCTCGGTGACAGCCTTGACGACGTAGACCGCCGTGTACCCCTTGATGCCGTTGTGGTCGGACTTGTGCTTCCATTCCTTCTGGAACTTCTCGTCGAAGGCCTTGATCGACGGCAGCGGCGCATCGGCGGTGAGCCCGACGTGCGCGATGGCGCCGTTGGCCGCCTCGCCGGCGAGCTCGATCACCTTCTGGCCGACGAGCGTGGTCTCTCCCACGAGCGGCTTGTCGTAGCCCTGCTTGCGGAACTCGCGCAGCGCACGGGCCGACTCGTCCTCGTTGAGGTAGACGAACGTCGCGTCCGCGTTGGCCTGCTTCGCCTTGAGCACCGGGCCGGAGAAATCGAGCTGGCCCTGGTCGGTCGAGATGTCCGCGGCCACCTTGATGCCCGCCTTCTCGAATTCCTTCACGGCCGTGTCGCGGCCGCCCTTGCCGTAGTCGTTGTTGACCCACATGACGGCGACGTTGCGCACCTTCATCGTGTTCTTCATGTAGCTCACGACCTTGGGCATCGCGGCTGCCTGCGTGAACGACGTGCGGAAGATGTACGGGTTGCCCTGCTGCGTGATGCTGGCGGCCTCGCCGCCGGTGAAGTTCGGAACCTCCGCGCGGCGCGTTTCCGCCATGCTGACCAGGATCGAGCCGGAGAACACCGGGCCCAGCACGACGTACGCGTCGTCGTCGATGGCCTTCTGCGCCAGCGCCTTCGCGATCTGCGGCTGCGACTGCGTGTCGCTGCTCGTGTACTCGATCTTGCGGCCGAGGATGCCGCCGGCCGCATTGATCTCCTTGATCGCGAGCTTTGCGCCCTCGTCGAAGTTCGTGCCCGACGTCGCGCCCGGGCCGGAGAGCTCGACCAGCCCCGCGAGCTTCACGGCGCCCTGCGCCGCCGCAAGCGCCGCGCAGCCCACACCCGCCAACGCCAGACCGCATGCCTGTTCATGATCTTCCCCATCGTGTTGACCTCCGCCATCCCTTGTCTTCGCCGTGCTGTCCCCTGTCCGGCGCCTGCTCGCCGCGGTGCGCTTCCGCCGCGCGATCCTCGCGTGCCCCGGGCCCGCGGCATGCGGCTCCGTGCGTCCTGCAACGGAGCCATTCAAGGGGACCGCCAGTGTCCGGATGAGCCCGCGGTGTCCGGCCGCACGCCTCGCCACCACACCCACCCCTCGGCCGCCTGCTCCACCAGCATCCCCACCCCGTCCGCCACCCGGCCCGCGCCGGCCTCCCGCGCAACGCGAGGAACGGCGTCAGCCCCTTCCCGTACACCAGGTCGTAGGCAAGGCAGCCCGGCGCGAACGCGGCGCGGGCACCGGCGGCAGCTCGCCGCGCTTGCTCGCCGACGTCGCGTTGACCACGATGTCGAAGCCGTCGCCGATGTCGGGGTAGCCCCAGGCCCGAGCGGCCGAAGGCGGCGAACTGCTCGCCCAGCGCCATCGCCTTCGCGCACCGTGCGGTTGGCGACGAACAGCGACGCCGGCGCCTGCTCGAGGATGGGCAGCAGCGCGCCGCGCGCCGCGCCGCCGGCACCCAGGAGCAGCACCCGCCGGCCCGCGATCGGAGAGCGCTGGTTGCGCTGGATGTCGTTGACGAGGCCCGACGCCGTCGAAGTTGTCGGCCCGGATGCGGTCGCCCTCGAACTTCAGGCATGTTCACCGCGCCGGCGAGCCGCGCGCGCTCCGTGAGGTCGGTGGCGAGCGCGAAGGCCTCGAGCTTGAACGGCATGGTGACGTTCCTGCCCCGGCCGCCGCTCGCGCGGAACGCCGCGACCGCCGCGCGAACCCGTCCGGCGGCGGCTCCATCACCTCGTAGGTCAGGTCCTGCCCGGTCTCCAGCGCATACGTGGCGTGGATCTTCGGCGACTTCTGTGCCGAGCGGGGTTGCCGAACAGCGCATAACGGTCGGTCATCGGCAAAGGCTCCCCTTGACGCCGCGGCAGGCGTCGATCCGCTGGTCACCATCGGGCGCTCAGTACGCGACTTTCGCGACGGCCCGCAGCTCGTCCGGGGTCGTGGTGCCGAACCCGAAGAACTCGAGATACGCCGGGATCATCTCGAACAGCATGTCGGTGCCGACCTGGGTGCGGCAGCCGCGCGCGCGCGCCGCCTGCAGCAGCGGGGTGACCTCGACCTTCATCACGACCTCGCCGACGAAGGTCGTCGGGGCGAGCCGCGTGACGTCGACGGCAGCGGGTCGCCGGGCTGCATGCCCAGCGGCGTCCCGTTGACGACCAGGTCGTAGCCGGCGGGGTCGTTCGACGCCGACGCAGACCTCGAGCCCGGGGTAGTGCCGCCGCAGCCGGCGCCGCGAGGCCCTCGGCCGACGCGGCGTTGACGTCGAACAGGCGATCGACCGCACGCCTTCCGCCGCGAGCGACGCCGCGATCGCCGAGCCGACGCCGCCCGTCCCGACGACGAGGCACGAGCGCCCGAGCCGCAACCCCTTGTGCTTGACGCCGCGCGTGAAGCCGACGCCGTCGAACATGTCGCCCAGCAGCGTGCCGTCGGGACGCTTGAGGATCGCGTTGCACGCGCCGGCGATCCGGACCCCGGTCGTGCTTCGTCGAGCATCCCGACCGTGGTCACCTTGTGCGGCATGGTGATCAGCGCGCCGCGCACGTTGGTGAGGCGGAAGAAAGCCCGCATGAACGCCGGATAGTCCTCGGCCCTGCAGCCCAGCGGCATCACGACCGCGTCGACGCCGTGCTGCTCGAACCACGGGTTGTAGATCAGCGGCGCCTTGAACGCCTCCGTCGGGTAGCCGATGTGGCCGATGAGGGTGGTCTTGCCGCTGATCATCGCGTCCCCTGGGTGTGGCATTGAAACAGCGCTCGCCGGCGCGGCCGCCGCCAGCGACGTCTCGACGACCCGGCCGCTGCGGGCGGCCTCGGCGATGGCGTCGGTGACGCGCAGGTTGGCAAGGCCGTCGCGGCCGCTGACCAGCGGGACTCGCGCGTCGCCGCGGATCACCGCGGCGAAGTGCTCGATCTGCAGCGCGAGCGGGTCGCCGCGCTCCAGCGGCACGCGTCGAGTCGCGAACGGCTTGAACCAGGACTCCGGCCGCGTCGGGCGTAGCGCCGCAGCCGCATCGTCGGGACGCCGAGCGAGCCGTACGTGCCGACGACGAGTAGCAATCGTCCTCGTCGGTTGCGCCGGGTCGTAGGCCTTGTTCTTCCCGCGACGTCTGCTCCCAGCTCCGGTGCGACGCCGCCGTGTCGGAGAGGAGGAACGTGCCCAGCGCGCCGTTCTCGAAGCGCAGGTTGATCGCCGCGGTGTCCTCCACCTCGAAGCCGCGGGTCGCATTCGAGGCGAACGCCTGCACGGCCGCGATCTCGCCGACCATCGCGCGCAGGTTGCCGATCTCGTGGATCATGTTGATCAGGATCGGCCCGCCGCCCGGCTGCCTGCGCCAGGCGTTCGCACCTTCGTAATAGCCCTCGGAGTCGGGCTTGTAGAACACCGCGCTGCCGATCACTGCCGACGAGCGGTCCCAGGGCGCCGGATGGCGACGATCTCGACCGCCTTGTGCAGGATCGGGCTGTGCCGCCGGTGATGGCCGACCAGCATGCTCACGCCGGCGCGCCTCGGCCGCCTCGCACAGGCGCATGCCTGCCTCGTAGGTGTGCGCCACCGGCTTCTCGATCAGCGCCGGGACCCCCGCCGCGATGCACTCGAGCGCCTGCTCGACATGCAGCTGGTTGGGCGTGGCGATGATGACGCCGTCGGGCCTGTCCTTCGCGAACAGCTCGCGCCAGCGACGCGAGACAGCGGCACGCCGGCGCTGCGCGCGACATCCGCGGCCTTGGGCGAGACGTCGACGATCGCCGAGAGCGCGGCGCGACCGGCTGTTGCCGATTATCCTCGATGTGGCGCACGCCGATCAGGCCGGCGCCGGCGACGGCGATGCGAACGGTGCTCACTGGACTGCCGTTGGGTTCATCGAAGGTCGCGGTGTCGCGGCGCCCGCGGATCGGCGGCACCATCAGCCCGTGTAGCCCATCAGCCGCGGCAGCCACAGCACCGTGTCCGGGCACGAAGGTGATCAGCGCGAGCGCGGCGAACATCACGACAGGAACGGCATCGACTCGCGCACGATGTCGCGCAGCGGCACGTCGGCGATCTTGGTCATGATGAAGAGCAGCAGGCCGTAGGGCGGCGTGACCAGGCCGATCATGATGTTGACCACCGCCACCACGCCGAAGTGCACCAGGTCGATGCCCAGCGCCTTCGCGGTCGGCAGCAGACCGGCACGATCGACCAGCAGGATCGTCGTGCCCTCGAGGAAGCAGCCCAGGACCAGCAGCAGGACGTTGACCAGCAGCAGGAACATCGAGCGGCGACAGCTCGTAGCGCCTCAGCATCGCGCTGAGCGTCTTCGGGATGTTCTCGACGGTGACGACGTAGTTGAAGACCAGCGCGCCGGCGATCAGCATGCCGATCGACGCCGTGACGCGCGCGCTGGGGCCAGCGAGTGGTAGACGTCCTTCAGGCCGACGCTGCGGTACAGCAGCGCGGAGACCAGCAGCGCGTACGCGGCGGCGACCGCGGCGGCCTCGGTCGGCGTGGTGACGCCGCCGTAGATGCAGCCCAGCAGGACCACCGGCATCATCAGCGCCGGGAAGGCCTCGCCAGGTGATGCGCGGCATTTCGCGCAGCGGGACGCGCGTCCTCGACCGGGAAGTTGCGCCGCTTGGCCGTGAACGCGATCAGGCCCATCTGCGACGACGCCCATCAGCAGGCCGGGGACCACGCCGCCGAGGAACAGGTAGCCGATCGACGTGTCCGACACCAGCGCGTAGAGCACCATCGGGATCGACGGCGGGATGATCGGCCCGATGACCGACGACACGGCGGTCAGCGCCGCGGCGTACGCGGGCGGGTACTTGCCGTCGCGCGTCATCATCGACTGCATCATCTTGCCGGAGGCCGCGGCGTCGGCGATCGCCGAGCCCGACATGCCCGCGAAGATGATGCTCTGCACGACGTTGACGTGCGCGAGCCCGCCGCGGAACCGCCCGACCAGCGCGTTGCAGAAGCGCAGCAGCCGGTCCGTGATGCTGCCGGTGTTCATGAACTCGGCGGCGAGGATGAACAGCGGCACCGCGAGCAGCACTAGCTCGTATACATGCCGTTCAGCAGCTGCTCGGCCGCGGTGCCCATGTCGAGGCCGGCCAGGAACAGATAGAGGATCGAGCCGCCGATCATCGCGTAGGCCGATCGGCAGCCCGAGCAGGCTCAGCGCCGACGATGGCGATGAGCGCCAGCGCGAAGGGACTGGTGAGGTTCATAGCCCGGAGCTCGCCTTGGTGACGTCGACCGCTTCCGGCGCCTCGCCGCGCAGCAGCGCTCACAGATCGCCCACAGGTAGCGGACGATCGACGGCCACCGCGAAGACGACGTAGATCGAGTACAGCAAGTCGAAGCGGATCTTGAGGTACGCGGTGCTCTCGACCTTCATGAAGGCGACGTAGTTCGACGGTCGCCGGCAGCGAGATGCCGAAGAGCACGACGGCCGCGACCGCGACGACGATGCCGATCACGCGCCGCGCCCCGCGGCCCGACGCGCCGTAGATGATGTCGAAGCGGATCTCCTCGCTCTCCTTCAGCCACGAACGCCGGCGCCCAGCAGCACCAGCCACAGCCAGGTGATGACGGACAGCTCGGAGTCCAGCCGATCGGCAAGTTGAAGAAGTAGCGGAAGACGATCTGGACGATGAACGCGGCGAACATGACGCCGAGCAGGCCGGCGACGACGTTCTCCGCGCGGCGCCGCGACCCAGCCGACGACGTCGCGATGTCGTGCTCATGATCGACTCGCTCCTCCCGGCGCCTCGCGCGCCCCGGCTCGACCCGGCGCCGGGCGTCGGCTGCTGCCGCGCCGCGGGCCGCGCTCGGCCCGCGGGACGGTGCCGCTACTTGAGCGCGTTGATCTTGTCGAGCATGCCCGGCGGCCAGGCCTTCGCCTGGTCGGAGTCGAGGTACATCTTCTGCGCGTAGTCGCGGAACGCGTTGACGTCGGGCGTGTAGACCTCGAGGCCCTGCTTCTTGAAGCCGTCGGCGAGCTCCGCCTCCTTCTTCAGGTGCTCGGCGGCGCTCCAGTCGATGCGCCTTGTCGGCCGCCGCCTGGAACGCGCTTCTGCTTCGCCGGGCGTCATGCGCGTTCCAGGTCTTCAGGTTCATGCGACAGCAGGTCGAAGGCGACGAGGTGCGAGGTCAGCACGATCTGCGACATGACCTCGTAGAACTTCATGTTCTGGACGTTGGGCAGCGGGTTGTCCTGGCCGTCGATCGGCGCCGGTCTGCAGCGCCGTGTAGACCTCGGCGTAGGCCATCGGCGTCGGGTTGGCGCCGAGCGAGCGGCCGAGGAACTGCCAGGCGTCGCCGGCCGGCATGCGCAGCTTGATGCCGGCCATGTCGGCGGGCGTGCTGATCTTCTTCTTCGGCTTCAGGCCGACCTGGCGCGTGCCGAAGAAGGTCGGCCCGAGGATCTTGATCTTCAGCTGGTCCTCGGCCATCTTCTTCATCTGCGCGCCGACGTCGCTGGCGAAGAACTTCTTGCAGGTGGTTCGGCGTCGCGGAACAGGTAGGCCGAGGTCAGCGATCGACCAGGCCGGAATCTGCTTGGAGATGTCCTGCGGCGCGATGTTGCCCATCTCGAGGTTGTCGCGCTGCAGGGCGACGAGCTCGGTGCCCTGCTTGAACAGGGTGCCGCCGTGAAGTACGGCTCGACCTTGAAGTCGGCTTCGACGTCCTTCGGCGACATGCGGATCATGTCGGCGCGGATGTCCTTGTCGGAGAACACCGCGGACAAGCGCAGCTGCGGCTTGTCCTGCGCCCAGGCGGGGATGACCTGCGAAGCCGCGAGCGCGGCGCCGGCCTTCAGAACGGAACGACGGTCGATCTTGAAATCCATGACTTTCTCCTCGATGAAGACACCAACTACGGGACCAGCAAACGGACTCGGCCTGCGACCTGGCCGCGGGCGACGACGGCCCCAGCCCGGCCGACGACCGGGCCGTCGATCGTGCGGGGGCGCCGCCCCCAGGAAGCGGCGCGCATCAGGTCCATGCGTGCGCCGCCAGGTACGCCTTGGCGGATTCGAGGCAGCGGAACGCGTGCTCCGCATAGCCCATCTCGTGCACCCGGTCGAGGTGCGGCAGCTCGATCGAATAGGCGCAGTGCGGGATGTGCCGAGGATGCCCGCGACGTCGATGCCGCCCTCGCCGACGTAGAGCCGCGCCTCGCGCAGGATGTGGATCATCTCGTCGCGTTCGGTCGGGATCTCGGCCGGCGCGTCGCAGATCTGGGCGAAATGGAACCACTCGCGCGGCAGCGCGGCGAGGTCGGCCGGGTTGTCGCGCGCGCGGTGGAAGTGGTGCATGTCGACCATCAGCCCGGCGTTGTCCGGTCGACCGCGCGCAGCACGTCGACCGCCCGCGCCAGGTTGGCCACCGCGGCGATCGGCACGTATTCGAGGTCCACGGTCAGGCCGAATGGCCTGGCGAGGTCGCAGATCTCGGCGAACTTCTCGATGTAGAACTCGCGGTCGCCGCCCCAGATGCTGGACAGCACGGCCCTGGCGCCGAGCTCGGCCGCGACCTCCATCGCCGGCAGGTACTTCGTCGGGTGCAGCGCCTTCGTAGACGCGGGCGAGCTCGATGTCGTGCACACGCACGCCGGTCGAGTCGAGCGCGCGCCTTCGTCTGCCTCAGCATCTGCGGGTTGTCGGCGAGCGCGTAGTTGGGCTCGCCGGGCAGCCCCATGTAGATGGGGCGGATGCTGACGTAGTCGTAGCCCGCGCGCGCCGCGATGTAGGTCATCTCCGGCGGCGGGCAGCCCAGCACCGTCAGGTGGGCAAGGGAAAATTCCTGCTTCATGCTGTTCGATCTCCTCGCATGGTGGCTGCGCGGCGTCGCGCACCCGCGGCGCTGCACCCGCCGGGGCCGTGGCCGCGGCCCCTTCCGGTGGCGGCCGCGGCTCCGGGGCCCCGCCGCTGTCAGCCGCCGGTGCTCACGTGGTGCACCTTCTTGCCCGGCGAGTAGATGTCCATGATGTTCCAGTGGCCCGCGGTGGGCACCGGCTCGTTCTTCATGTACACGTCGAGGACGACGGGCCGCTTCGACCTGATCGCCTTCTCCAGCGCCGGCTTGAATTCGGCGGCGGAGCCCACCTTGATGCCGTCGACGCCGTAGGCGCGGGCGATCGCCGCGTAGTCCGGCGACCAGGTCTTGCCGTCCTTCTCGAACACCGTGGCGAACGTCGTGCCGTAGTGCGCCGCCTCGAGGCCGGCGATGGTGCCGAAGGCGTGGTTGTTCATGATCACCCAGACGACGGCGATGTCCTCCTCGAACGCGGTGGCGAGCGCCGCCGGGTTCTGGCCGAAGCCGCCGTCGCCGATCAGCGCGACGACGACCTTGTCGGGCAGCGCGACCTTCGCGCCCAGCGCCGCCGGCGAGCCGAAGCCCATCGTCGCGAACCCGCCCGGCGTGAAGACGCTGCCCGGCGTGTAGATCGGGTACTGCTGCGCCATGCCGTTCTTGTTCCAGCCCACGTCGGTGCAGAGGATCGCGTCGCGCGGCATGCACGGCGCGCAGGTCGGCGAGGATCCGCTCCGGACGCATCGGCCACTGGCTGCTCTCCTGCGCCTTCTTCAGCCCGGCGGCGAATTTCTTCCGGTTGGCGGCCATCTCCGCCACCAGCTTGTCGCGCTTCAGGCCCTTGGGCGCGAGCCGGCGCGCGACGCGGACCAGGACCTTCAGCGCCTCCTTGAGGTCGGCCACCGCGCCGATCTCGACCGGATAGTTGCGGCCGATCTCGGCCGGGTCGACGTCGATGTGGATCAGCTTCGTCGGGGGCATCCGGAACGTGTACTTCTCTTCCCACGAGCTGCAGTCGGCCTCGGAGAAGCGGGTGCCCGAGCGCCGAGGATCCAGTCCGCGCTGCGGGTCTTGTCGTTGATGAACTTCGTCCCCCAGAACCCGGTCATGCCGAGGATCAGCGGGTGGTCGTCGGGCAGCGCGCCCTTGCCCATGAGCGTGTGCGCGACCGGGAGCTGCAGGTGCTCGGCGAGTTCGCGCATCTCCTTCGCGGCGTCCGCCAGCAGGATGCCGCCGCCGACGTAGAGCAGCGGGTTCTTCGCGGCGATCAGCTTGCCGACGATCTCCTCGGCGATCTTCTCGTCGATCGTCGGCTTCTGCAGCGCCTTGGTGTTGCCGAGGACGCGCTTCCACAGCGCGACGTCGATCTCCTTGGAGAAGACGTCCATCGGCACGTCGACCAGCACCGGCCCCGGACGGCCGCTCTCGGCGAGCGCGAACGCCTTCTCCAGGATTTCGGGGAACAGGTGCGGCGAATCCACGCGCCACGCGCGCTTGACGAACGGCCGGTAGATCTCGTACTGCGACGCGTCGGCGTGCAGGTTCACTTCCTGGTGCGGATGCTTGCCGTAAGTAGTGCGTCGGCACGTCGCCGGCGATCACGACCATCGGGATCGAGTCGAGCGCCGCGTTGGCGACGCCGGTCGCGGCGTTGGTGAGGCCGGGGGAGAGGTGCGACAGCAGCACCGAGGCCTTGTTCGTCGCCCGCGCGTAGCCGTCCGCCGCGTGCGCGGCGATCTGCTCGTGCCGCGTGTTGATGAACTTGATCTTCCTGCTCTTCGACAGCGCGGCCAGCACGGCGATGTTGGTGTGGCCGCAGAGGCCGAAGATGTGCTTGACGCCTCTCGCCTCGAGATACTTCACCAGTTGGTTGGCAATCAGGTCCTTCATTGCTGGCTCCTTCGGGCGTCGGGGCGGCGGCATTGCCGCCCCCGGGCCGCCGTGAATTGGTTCGGGTCAGTCGTCGCCGGAGGCCGGCTGCGCGCCGGCGGCGGCGGTGGCGGTGGCGTTGACAGGCACGGCGCGGCGCGCCGGTCCGGAATAGCGATAGGGAATTTCCCTCGGCATCGGCCCCTTGATCCGCACGCCCTTCTGCTTCTGCTCCCACGCGTGCGCGAGGATGCCGACGGCGCGCGACAGGATGAACAGCCCGCGCCCCAGCTCCGGCTCGAAGCCCAGCTCGCAGAAGATGACGGCGGTGATGCCGTCGATGTTCATCGGGATGTGGCGCCCCTTGATCGCCTTCAGCGCGGCCTCGACCGCGTGGCCGATCGCCGCCCAGCGTCCGCTGACGGCGCCCGCTGCCTGCGCCTTCGCCACCAGCGCGAACAGCGGCGCGGTGCGCGGGTCGACCGGGTGGAAGCGGTGGCCGAAGCCCGGCACGATCTTGTCGCCGACGGCGATGCGGCCGCGGATGATCTTCTCGGCCGCCGCGACGAGGTCGCCGTCGGGGCCGGCGGCCGCGTCGATCTCGCGGTAGAGCTCCATGCACTGCTCGCCCGCGCCGCCGTGGACGTCGTCGAGCACGTTGATCGCGGAGGCCATCGCGCCGTTGACCGGCAGGCCGCAGGACACCGCCATCTGCGCGATGGCGATCGACGGCGCGTGCGGGCCGTGGTCGACGCCGGGCACCATCGCCGCCTCGAGCAGGTCGCCCTGCGCGCGCGTCGGCAGCTCGCCGCGCAGCATCAGCCAGATCATGTCGGGAAAGCGGACGTTGCCGATCAGCTCCTCGATCGGATAGCCGCGGATGGCGATCTTGCCGGGGTGGATGTCGATGATCGACGTGTCCCACCACGCGCCGCAGTCGGCGATCAGTTGTTCCGGTGTCTTGGTTGGCATGGTGTCTCTTCGGGTCGCGGGGTGTGGCGGGTGCGGCAGAGCCGCGCCGGTCAGGTCGTGATCGTCTCGACCTCGGCCTCGAGCGCCGGGTCGTAGAACGAGCCGAACAGCTCCTCGTCCGAGGGCTTGTCCTCCTTGATCGGCACCGACACCCAGGTCGTGTTGAGGTAGTGCTTCAGGTGCACGTTCTCGGAGATGATGTTGCCGCCCCAGGTGCCGCAGCCGAGGCTGGACGTCATCGGCATCCCGTTGTTGAACGCGCCGGCGTTGGCCTTCGACTGCGGCTGCCGCACCATGATCCGCGAGACGGGCGCCGCCATGGCCAGCCGATGGATGTGATCCTGGTCGAACGAGTAGATGCCGCAGGAGTGGCCCTTGCCGCCGACCTCGTAGACGGCGCGCATCATGTCGAGCGCCTGGTCGAAGCCCTGGTACTTGTAGACGGCGAGCAGCGTGGTCAGCTTCTCGCCGGAGAAGTGGTGCTCCTTGCCGATGCCGTCGCCGTGGACGATGATGAACTTGCGGTCGGCGGGGATCTCGAACCCGGCGATCTTCGCGAGCTGCTGCGGCGCGATCGCCACGGTCTCGACGGTGCGGTGGCGCTCGTCGTCCCACATCGCCTTGCGCAGCATCTCCTTTTCCTGCGGCGAGGCGAGATACCCGCCCTCGGCCTGCAGCTGCGCGAGCAGCTTGTCGAAGATCGACGCCTCGATGATCAGGTTGCCGTCGGCCGAGCAGCCCGAGCCGAAGTCGGAGGTCTTGGACAGCCGCGTGTTGCGCGCCGCCTCCTCGATGTTGGCCGTCTCGTCGATGATCATCGTCGAGTTGCCGGAGCCCACGCCGTAGGCCGGCGTGCCCGAGCTGTACGCGGCGCGGACCATCGGCTGCCCGCCGGTCGCGACGATCAGGTCGGCGCGCGCCATCAGCGCCTGCGACATCGGGATGTTCACCCGGGTCAGGCACTGCAGGATGTCGGCGGGCGCGCCCTCGCGCTCGAGCGCCTCGCGCATCAGGCGCACCGTCTCGAACGACGTCTTCTTCGAGCGCGGGTGCGGCGAGAAGATCACGACGTCGCGCGCCTTGATGCCGTAGATCGCGTTGCCGGCCGGCGTCAGGTCCGGGTTGGTCGTCGGCACGATGCAGGCGATGATGCCGGCGGGCTTGCCGTACTTGACGATGCCCTTTTCCGGCAGCTCCTCGATGATGCCGACACTCTTCTGCCGCAGCGCGTCGCGCAGCACGCCGCGGATCTTCATCCGCTTGCCCATCCGCGACACAGGATCGCCCAATCCGCTTTCGGCGATGCCTTCCTCGACCAGGCGGGTGAAGGTCTTCTTGTTGGCCACGGCCCAGGCCACCGCCTGGCACAGGCGGTCGACGCGCGCCTGGTCGTAGGTCTCGATGATCGCCAGCGCCTTCCTCGCGCGCGCGAAGACCTCGTCGAGTTCCTGCTGCTGTTCCTCGGTGATGCCCTTCTTCGGTTCCGCGGGACTGGCCATGGGTTCCCTCTCTAGGTGGTCGTGGGGCCGGGCGCGACTGAGGCTGCCGGCCGGGTGGAATGGGTGGTGGCGGGTCGCTGCCTGTGGATTGCCGCCATGCGGTTGATCTGGTCCGGGGTCATCGTCCTGTCGGCTCGGTCAGCCCGCGGCCTTGAGGCCGGGCTTGCGCCCGGTGAGCCTGGCCCACAGCGTCGTCTGGCTGAGGATCGTCGCCGCCAGTGCCGCGGTGAGGATCGCCGAAATGGGGCTGGTGAAGAACTCGCCGACGAACGCCAGCGGATCGTCGCCGGTCGAGATCATCGCGCGCCGGTACGACACGTCCATCAGCGGTCCCAGGATGATGCCGAGGATCACCGGGCCGACCTGGAAGCCGTACATCTTCAGGAAATAGCCGAGCACGCCGAAGCCCAGCATCCAGTAGATGTCGACCGGATTGTTCTGGATCGCGTAGGTCCCCACCGCGGACAGCACGAGGATCAGCGGCAGCAGGATCGCCTTCGGCGTCTCGACGATCTTGGCGAAGATGCGGATGCCGGACAGGCCCATCGGCAGCAGGAAGATGTTGGCGAGCGTCAGGTTGCCGACGCAGAACCAGAACAGGTGCGGGGTCTCGATCAGCATCATCGGGCCGGGCTTCAGGCCGTGGATGTACAGCGCGCCGATGATCACCGCCGTCACCGCGTCGCCGGGGATGCCCAGCGTCAGCATCGGGATGTAGGCGCCGCCGACGGCCGCGTTGTTCGCCGATTCGGGGGCGACGATGCCTTCGTACGCGCCTTCGCCGAAGGGCCGCGACGGGTTCTTGGTCGTGCGCTTGGCGTGGTCGTAGGCCATCAGCGCCGCGATGTCGCCGCCGGCGCCGGGCAACGCGCCGATGACCACGCCGATGGACGAGCAGCGCAGCCCCAGCGGCAAGTATTTCATCAACAGGTCCCACGACGGCAGGATCTTCTTGACGTTCTGCTTGACCGGCTTGACCGCGAGGTGATGCAGCTGCACCAGCACCTCGGCGACGCCGAAAAAGCCGATCATCGCCGCGACGTAGGGAATCCCGCCGGTCAGCTGGACGGACCCGAAGGTAAAGCGGCCTTCCGCCGTCATCGGGTCGAGCCCGACCATGCCCAGCAGCACGCCGAGGGCGCCGGCGAACACGCCCTTGGCCAGTGATTCTCCGGACAGGCTGCCGACGAGCAGGATGCCCCAGATAGCGAGCAGCAGGTAGTCGCGCGGGGCGAACAGCAGCGACAGCTTGGACAATGCCGGCGCCCCCGCGGCCAGCGCGATGATGCCGATGAAGCCGCCCAGCACCGACACGACGGTCGTGAGCCCGATCGCCGTTCCGGCCTCGCCGAGCTTGGCCAGCGGATATCCGTCCAGGCCGGTGGCGATCGCCGCCGGCGCGCCGGGAATGTTGAGCAGGATCGCGCTGCGCGAGCCGCCGTAGACGCCGCCGAGGTAGATGCCGGCGATCAGCGCCAGCGCCTCGTTGACGTTCCACTTGAACGTGAACGAGATCAGGATCGACACGGCCATCGTCACCGACAGGCCCGGGAATCGCGCCGACGTAGATGCCGGCGAACGTGCCCGCCGCGGTGAGGAACAACAGGTACGGGTCGGTCCACGACAGGAAGAAGTACGACAGCGCCTCGGTCATTTGAAGACTCCCCGGAGGACGCCTTCAGGGAGCACGACCGCGAACGCCGTCTGGAAGATGACGTAGATCGCCGCCAGCGACACCGCGCTCACGACGATCGTGAACAGGATCCGCTTGCTGCCGAGCGCGAGCATCGACGCGACGAGGAACGCGAACGAGCTCAGGATGAAGCCGAGCGGCTCGAGCGCCAGCATGTATGACGACGATCAGCGCCGTGAACAGCACGATGGGCAGCGGCGTGACCTGGTGGAAGAACTGCCGCGCGAGCGTGCTGCCGGGAGAGATCTCCGGGCGTTTCATGCGCAGCGTGTTGCGGAGGATCACCAGCCCCGAGCCGCTCATCGCGGCCGCCGCGATCAACGGCATCACGCCGGGCGAGCTCCAGGAAGAGAAGCCGGCGATCCGCCACGCCAGCCATAGCGCCGTCACGCCGAACAGCAGCATCGCGACCGCGAAGACGAGCTCACCCGGGGCACGAACTCGGGACGCATCCATGCGCTACTCCTGGCGGATGACCGACCACATTGCGGAGGATGGGGCCCGGCCGCGCCGGGCCCCGCCTGCGGTCAGGGTTTCGCGATGCCGAATTTCTCGGGCGAAACCTTGGCCGCGCCCACGTCCTGCAGCACCCACGAAGTCACCGACTGCCACTTCTTCAGGAACGCGTCGGCTTCGGCGCCGCGACGTGTTCATCATCACGTTGCCGCGGTCCTTCATCAGCGTCACGAACTGCGGGTTGGCGGCGGCGGCCTTGAACGCCTTGACCAGCGTCGCCTTGACGTCGTCCGGCGTATCGCGCTTCACGAACACGCCGTAGAACGGCCCCCACGGCAGGTACTTGGCGAACTCCGGGTAGTCCCTGGTGATGGGCGGAATGCTGGGGCTGCCCTGCATCGGGAGCGCTTCGGAGTCGACGACGGCCAGCGCCTTCACGCGGCCCGCCTTGATGTTCTCGGCCGCCGCGCCGGAGCCCACCGGCATCATGTCGACGTGCCCGCCCAGGAGCGCGGTGAGGCCGGGGCCTTCGCCGTCGAACGGCACCGAGATGACCTGGAACTTGGTGATCGAGTTGAGCATCGAGCCCACCGTGTGCGGCAGCCCACCGGGGCCGGTGGAACCCATCTTGAGCTTGCCCGGGCGCTTCTTCGCGTCCTCGACGAAGTCCTTGAGCGAGTTCCACGGCGCGTCGTTCTTCACGACGATGACGGCGACGCCGCGTCCGAGAATATTGACGGGATAGAACTTTTCGTAGCCGAAATCGGCGATGCCCAGCACCTGGTGCAACTGCGGGTTCTCGGCGCCATAGAGCACCGTGTAGCCGTCGGACGGCGCATTGTTGACGAAGTTGGTCGAGATTGCGCCGGTGCCGCCCGACTTGTTGACCAGCACGATCTTCTTGCCCAACGCTTCCTCGGCGGGCGGCGTGACCGCACGCGCGACGACGTCCGTCGCGCCTCCGGCGCCCCACATGATGACTCCGGTGAGTTCGCGCTCGGGGAACGGCGCGGCGGTGGCGATACCGGCGACCAGCGACAGGGCGGCGGCGCCCAGGAACTTGCGGCAGGACATGGTGGTTTTCCTCTCTGTGGGCATCAGGGCTGTGGCTGCGGATGCATCCGGACCTCGACCCGGACCGCCGTGAGCGGGACCGGACGAGGCTGTGCGGAAAAGCGGAGGACAGGCGAACGGCTCGGCCGCCGTAGCGACGAACGGGGACGGCATGGGTGGACACCACGCGGACTCTGGCGTTGCCATGATTCGGGGCCTCTCTCCTCAACCCCGGGTGGGGCTGTCCTTTCCGGCCGAAGTGCTGCGACCGGTAATGGTGCGCCCCTCCTATTGAGTTCGGGTGCGCTCCTCGTTGCCGTTGCGGGATTGCACCCGCAGCCGACGCCTGAACGATACGTCGTGCGCGATGTCGACCGGTCAAGGGCGTATGTCGCCATAGTGTGCGCTAATCGCCCACTTTGAGCGATATTTGGCGCAGCTGGCAGAGGACGACTGGCATTTTTCTTGGCGATTGTCGTATCTTTTGGGCGACATTTCGCCCTCATGTTCGAATATCGGCCGGCAGTACCGATTTTCGCATCGGACTCCGCTGAAGGAGCCTGCCCATGACCATCGCAGACGGCAACCAGCCACGCCACCCGGACTGCCGCAAGCGGCGGAGCCCCCGGCGACGCACGCCGCCGCCCGCGCCCGCCGACCCCGACGCGTTGCTGGCGGAGACCATCGCGCGTCACGGCGACGACCCCGACTTCGTCACCGCGCTGGCGCGGGGCCTGGCGGTGCTGCTGGCGCTGTCGGACAAGAAGCGGCGGATGTCGATCGCGCAGGTCAGCCACCGCACCGGCATCCCGCGCGCGGCGGCGCGGCGCAGCCTGCACACGCTGGCCAAGCTGGGGTTCGTCGCGGAGGACGACGCGCGGCGCTTCCACCTGCGCCCGCGGGTGCTGTCGTTCTCGCACGGCTACCTGTCGGCGTCGCCGCTGGCGGTGCTCGCGCAGCCGATCCTCGACCGCCTGGGCGAGACGCTGCACGAGGCCTGCTCGCTCGCGACGCTCGACGGCGACGAGATCGTCTACCTCGCCCGCTCGGCGTCGTCGCGCATCATGTCGCCGACGCTCAACGTCGGCCGCCGCCTTCCCGCCTACTGCACGTCGATCGGCCACGTGCTGCTCGCGCATCTGCCGCAGGACGAACTCGACGCGTATCTGGCCCGCACGCGGTTCCACCCGTTCACCGACTACACGCCGAACTCGGCGGACAAGCTGCTGCCGCTGCTCGCCGCGGTGCGCGAGTCGGGCTTCGCTTTCGCGAGCCAGCTGATGGAGCCGCGGCTGTGCACGCTCGCCGTGCCGGTGCGCGACCACGCGGGGCACTACGTCGCCGGCATCAACGTCATCCTGCAGGGCCGGCTCGTCACCCGCGCCGACATGGCCGAGCGCTTCTACCAGCCGCTGTCGCGCGCGGCGATGGAGCTCGGCTCGCTGCTGCTGCCCTGATCCGCGGCGCCGCGGTGCCCGACGCGCGCAGGCCGCGCCGGGCGGCGGCGTCGACGGTCGCGCCGCGGCGCGGTGCCGTGCGTTATGATCCCGCTGGTGCGATGGCGACGCGCGGCTGCGTCGGTGCGCCGCCGCCGCCCGCTCACTTCGAGGAATGGCGATGACGAACGAAATGGGACGGGAGTCCGTCCCCGAACCCCTGAACCCGCTCGGATTCGACGGCATCGAGTTCATCGAATTCGCGACGTCCAGGCCGCAGGCGCTGGGCGGCGTGCTGGAGACGATGGGGTTCCGGCCGATCGCGCGCCACCGCTCGCGCGAGGTCGAGCTCTACCGGCAGGGTTCGATGAACATCATCGTCAACTCGCAGCCCGCCGACGTCCCCCGCACCGTGCAGCCCGACGAGCGGCCGGTGATCAGCGCCTTCGCCGTGCGCGTCCGCGACGCCGACTACGCGTACCACCGCGCGCTCGACCTCGGCGCCTGGGAGATGCCCGTCCGCGCGCGGGCGATGGAGCTCAACATCCCCGCGATCCACGGCGTCGGCGACAGCCTGATCTACTTCGTCGACCGCCACGACGAGTTCTCGATCTACGACGTCGACTTCCGCGCGATCCCCACCGTCGACCAGCATCCGCCGGCGATCGCCGGCATGAGCTTCTTCGGCATCGTCCAGTACATCGGCGCCGACCGCACCGCGGACTGGGTCGAGTTCTACCGCCAGATCTTCGGCTTCACGCCGCTGCCCGACCGCGTGCGCTTCGGCATCCTGCCCAAGGGCCTGCTGCTGCAGAGCCCCTGCCGCAACTTCTACCTGCAGCTGATCGAGCCCGACGACATGGCGCGCTTCGCGCCGGCCGACGAGCACCTGCAGCGCATCGGGCTCGGCACGCCCGACGTCACTCGCCGCCGTCGCCGAGCTGGAGAAGCGCGGCATCGAGTTCCTGGCGACCGAGAAGGTGCACGTCGAGCGACCGCGGCGCGCTGACCAAGCCCGTGCTCGGCGGCGTGATGTTCGAGCTCGTCCACGCCGATCCCGCCGCGGACGCGGCCGGCGCATGAACTACGGCGACATCGGCATCGACACCGCGTCGCTCGCGGGCTCGCTGGAAAGCCGGCTCGCCGCCGCGCGCGCGGCCGGCTTCGCGCAGGTGATGATCTCGGCGACCGACGTCGTCGGCCATCCGGGCGGCGCCGACGGCCGGCGTGCGCGCCGTGCGCGACAGCGGCCTGCGCGTGACCGGGCTCGAGGCGCTGCGCGATTTCGAGGGCCTCGACCGGCCAGCTCCACGCGTACAAGCTCGACGTCGCGAAGTCGATGCTCGACGCTCTGCGCCCGGATCGGCGGGCGCCTGCTGGTGGTCGAGGCGTCGACGTCGACGCACGCCGAGCGCCGACGCCGACGCGATCATGCGCGACCTGCGCAAGCTCGCGCTGCTCGCGATCCCGCTCGGCATCCGCATCGCGTTCAAGGGCGTCTCGTGGAGCCGCACGGTGCGCGACTTCGCCGCCGCCGGCGACCTCGTGTTCCGCGCCAACTGCCCGAACCTCGGGCTCGCCATCGACGCGTTCGACGTCATCGCCGCCGGCGTGCCGCTGGACGACCTCGACGGCGTCGATCCCGGCGCAGATCTTCCTGGTCCAGCTGTCCGACTACATGTGGCAGGAGATCCGCTCGACCGAGGAGCAGGCGGCGACGGCGACGCACTTCCGCGTGTTCCCGGGCGAGGGCGCGCACAGCGACGCGCTCGCCGACTTCGTCCGCCGGCTCGACGACGCTCGGCTACTACGGCGACTACAGCTTCGACGTCTACAACGACGACTACCTGCAGATGCCGCCCGAGACCGTCGCCCGGCGCGCGCAGCGCGCGGCCGACTGGCTCGGCGAGACCGTGCTGCGGCGCGCGCTGCCGGTGCCCAACATGGAGCGGCTGCGCGGACCGCGCGACCTGACCCGGCTCGCCCGGCCGTACCCAGCCCGCCTCCGATCAGGAGTCCCCCATGCCCATGGAACACCAACGGCTCGGCGCCAGCGGCGTCGCTGGTCTCGCCGCTGTGCCTCGGCACCATGACCTTCGGCGACCTCACCGACGAGGCGGCCGCGCGGCGCATCGTCGACGCCGCGTTCGACGCCGGCGTCAACTTCATCGACACCGCCGACGCCTACGTCGAACGGCGAGTCCGAGCGCATCGTCGGCGCCGCGATCAAGGCGCGCCGGCGCGAGTGGATCCTCGCGACCAAGGTCGCGCAACGCGTTGCCCTTCCACGCCGGCAAGCGGCGGCCTCTCGCGGCGCTGGATCCTGCAGGCCTGCGACGACAGCCTCGGCGCGGCTCGGCACCGACTACATCGACATCTACTACCTGCACCGCGACGACCCGGACACGCCGCTGGCCGAGACCGTCGCCGCGATCGGCGACCTGATCCGCGGCGGCAAGATCCGCTACTTCGGCCTGTCGAACTTCCGCGGCTGGCGCATTGCCGAGGTGGTGAGCGAATGCGAGGCGCAGGGCGTCCCCGCGCCGATCGTCTGCGAGCCGTACTACAACCTGCTGAACCGGCAGCCCGAGGTCGAGATCCTGCCCGCCTGCGACTACTACGGACTCGGCGTCGCGCCGTACTCGCCGCTCGCGCGCGGCGTGCTGACGGCGAAGTACGCGCCGGGCGGCGTCGCCCCGCCGGACTCGCGCGGCGCGCGCAAGGACGAGCGGATCATGGAAACCGAGTTCCGCGAGGAGTCGTTCGTCATCGCGCAGAAGCTCAAGGCGCACGCGGCAGAAGACGGGCCGCACGCTGGCGCAGTTCGCGCTGGCGTGGCTGTGGGCCAACGAGATCGTGACGTCGATCATCGCCGGTCCGCGGACGATGGAGCAGTGGCAGGGCTACGTCGACGCGGTCGGCACCGCCTGGTCCGACGACGACGAGGCGATCGTCGACGCGCTGGTGCGGCCGGGCCATCCGTCGACGCCCGGCTACACCGACCCGCGCTACCCGTTCTTCGGGCGGATCACCGGCTGACGGCTGGCGCGGACGGCCGGCTGGCGGCAGCGGCCGCCGCGGCGACCGCCCGCCGGCTTCGGTCGCGAACGCCTCGACCGACGTCGACCGTGCCGGGTGCGTCGCGCCGGTAGCCGGGCAGCGGCGAGACCACCTTGCGCGTCGCCGCGCCGGCGATGAGCGCCCGGAACGCGCGCAGCTCCGCGCCGTCGACGGCGCGCCGGCGGCAGGCGAAGCCGTAGCGCTCCTCGACCAGCGGCACGAACGCCAGCGAGAGCTGCGCCGCGGCGGCGCGCAGGCCGAAGCCGCAGTCGGCGTTGCCGGCGGCGACCGTCGCCGCGACCGCGGCGTGCGTGAACTCCTCGCGGGTGAAGCCGCGGATGTCCGCCGGGCGCGATCCGCGCCCGCGTGCAGCAGCCGCTCGACGATGAGCCGCGTGCCCGAGCCGGGCTGGCGGTTGACGAAGGCCAGCCCCTTCGCGGCGACGTCGGCGAAGCCGCGCACCCCGTGCGGGTTGCCGCGCGGCAGGATCAGCCCCTGCTCGCGGACGACGAAGCGCAGGATCGCGTCGCGCACGGGGTCGAGCGCCGCCGAGCAGCGGGTCGTGCGCGCCGCGCGGTCCGGCCAGCACGTGGAAGCCGGCGACGGCGACGCGCTCCTGCGTGTACAGCGCGATCGCCTCGGCGCTGCCGTGGAACTCGACGTCGACGCGGTGCCGCGCACGCCACAGGTCGCGCAGCTCGGCCAGCGCCAGGTCGTGGCTCGCCGCGACCCGCAGCACGCGGCCCGGGCGCGGTCCGGGCGTCGCGCGCAGCGGCACCGCCAGCGTCGGCCTGCCGGGTGGCGAGCAAATCGCGCGCGGCGCGGTCCGCCGCCAGCAGTCGCTCGCCCAGCGCCGTCGGCTTCGCCCCGCGCCCGCGCGCCCGGGCCAGCAGCGGCCGGCCGAGGTCGGTCTCCGCGTCGCGCAGCAGCGCCCACGCGGTGCGGTACGGCAGCCCCAGCCCGAGCGCCGCGCCGGTCAGCGAGCCCTGCGCCGCGACGCCGGCGAGCAGCGCGACGACGCGGGCGTCGAGCGGCCGCACGGGCCCGCCGTCGCGCCGGTCGCATCGCCCGGCTGCCGCGCCGCCGTGCCCCCGCCGCCGCGACGGCGCCGCCCCGCGGCGGCGTCCGCGCGCCGGCTTGCGTCGTCGGTCGCGGTCCAGCCGATGATCGGCCGCAGGATCTTCATTATGCAAAGTTTTGCATATTTTGCCCCGGGCTGCGCGACCCCCTAGACTCGCGGTCCCGGCGCTGTCCCCTGCCGATGCCCCTGCCCCTGTCCACGCCGAGGCTCGGCGCCGCACCCACGCCCGCCCCACGCGATGAACACCGTCCCGCTCGCCTTCGCCGAAGCCGCATCGATGATCGCCCGCGGCGACCCCAGGCTGCTCGAGATCATCTGGCTGTCGATCCGCGTCAGCCTGACATCGGTGACGCTGTCGCCGCGCTGCTCGCGCTGCCCGCCGGCGCGGCGCTCGCGGTCGCGGACTTCCCGGGCCGCCGGCGCGACGATCGTCGTGCTGAACGCGCTGCTGGGGCTGCCCGCCGTCGTCGTCGGCCTCGCCGTCTACCTGCTGCTGTCGCGGGCCGGGCCGCTGGGCGCGTTCGGCATCCTGTTCACGCCGGCGGCGATGGTCGTCGCGCAGGCGGTCCTGGTGTTCCCGCTGCTCGCGGCGCTGACGCGCCAGCTCGTCGCCGACGCCTGGTCCGAGTCGCGCGAGCAGCTGCAGTCGCTGGGCGCCGGCACCGGCGCGTCGGCGCTGGCGCTGCTGTTCGACCTGCGCTTCACGCTGGTGACCGTCGTGCTGGCCGGCTTCGGCCGCGCGATCGCCGAGGTCGGCGCGGTGATGATCGTCGGCGGCAACATCGACGGCGTGACCCGCGTGATGACGACGGCGATCGCGCTCGAGACCTCGAAGGGCGACCTGCCGCTGGCGCTGGGGCTCGGGCATCGTGCTGCTGGCGCTGGTGCTGGCGCTGAACGATCGTCGCGCACCTGGTCAAGGAAGGCGCGCAGCGACGCCATGGCTGACACCCCGCCTGCTGCCGCTCGCGCTGGAGCGACGTCGTCGTTCGTCGCGCGGCGGCCGCGCCATCCTCGACCGCATCAACCTGACGCTCGAGACGCAGGTCGCGCAGCGTGATCCTCGGCGCCAACGGCGCGGGCAAGAGCGTGCTGCTGCGCATCTGCCACGGCCTGCTCGCGCCCACGTCGGGCCGCGTGCGCTGGAGCGCGCCGGAGGTCCCGGGCGCACCGCGCCGGCAGGCGATGGTGTTCCAGCGGCCGGTGCTGTTCCGCCGCTCGGTGCTGGGCAACCTGCGCTTCGCGCTTCAGCTCGCCGGCGTGCCGCGGCACCGGCGCGACGAGCGCGCGCTCGCGGCGCTGGCCCGCGTCGGACTGGCCGGTTTCGCCGACCATCCGGCGCGCGTGCTCTCCGGCGGCGAGCAGCAGCGCCTCGCGCTGGCCCGCGCGTGGATGCTCGCGCCCGAGGTGCTGTTCCTCGACGAGCCGACGGCGAGCCTCGACCCGTCGGCGGCGCGCGAGGTCGAGTCGGTGATCGCCGCGATCCACGCCGCCGGCACCAAGATCGTGCTGGTCACGCACAACCTCGGCCAGGCCAAGCGCCTCGGCGACGAGATCCTGTTCCTCAACGACGGCCGGCTCGCCGAGCGCGCGCCGGTCGACCGCTTCTTTCGCGACCCCGCGACGGCCGAAGCCGCCGCCTTCCTGAACGGAGAACTGCCATGGCACTGAAGCGAATCCTGGGCGCAGTTGCGCTCGCCACCCTGGCCGCCATCACCGCCGCGCCGCCGGCGCAGCGCGCAGGACAAGTCGATCGTCGTCGCCTCGACGACGTCGACCGAGCAGTCGGGCCTCTTCGGCCACATCCTGCCCGAGTTCACGAAGAAGACCGGCATCGCGGTGAAGGTCGTCGCGCTGGGCACCGGGCCAGGCGCTCGACACCGGCCGTCGCGGCGACGCCGACGTCGTGTTCGTCCACGATCGCGTCGCCGAGGACAAGTTCGTCGCCGAGGGTTTCGGCATCGACCGCCGCGACGTGATGTACAACGACTTCGTGCTGATCGGGCCGAAGTCCGACCCGGCGAAGGTCGCCGGCGGCAAGGACATCGCCGTGGCGCTGAAGAAGATCGCCGACGCGCAGGCGCCGTTCGTCTCGCGCGGCGACAAGAGCGGCACCCACGCGGCCGAGCTGCGCTACTTCAAGGACGCCGGCGTCGACCCGACCGCGGGCAAGGGCGGCTGGTACCGCGAGACCGGGTCGGGCATGGGCCCGGCGCTCAACACCGCGTCGTCGATGAACGCGTACATCCTCGCCGACCGCGGCACCTGGCTCTCGTTCAAGAACCGCGGCGATCTCGCCATCGTCGTCGCAGGGCGACCAGAAGCTGTTCAACCCCTACGGCGTGATGCTGGTGAATCCGGCGAAGCACCCGCACGTGAAGAAAGCCGAGGGCATGGCGTTCATCGACTGGATCGTGTCGCCCGAAGGCCAGGCGTCGATCGCCGGCTACAAGGTCGGCGGCGAGCAGCTGTTCTTCCCGAGCGCGAAGAAATGATCCGGCACCTGGCCGCGCACCGACGCCGATCGCTGGCGCTGGCCGCGGGCTCGCGGCTTGCCGCCGCCGCGCACGGCTTTTCGCTGCCGCAACAGCTGGCAAGTCATTGACAACCGAGGATGAACATGAAACTCTCCGCCCGCAACGTCCTGAACGGCAAGGTCACCGAGGTCACCCGCGGCGCCACCACGTCGCACGTGAAGATCAACATCGGCGGCGGTGTCATCACCGCGTCGATCACCAACGAGGCCGTCGACGAACTCGCGCTGAAGGCCGGCGACAGCGCGGCCGCGATCATCAAGGCCTCGGACGTCATCGTCGGCAAGGTCTGAACGGCGCGACCGCGCCGGCGCGAGCGCCGGCCGCTACTCGTTCGAGATGCCGTGCAGCACGTGGCCCGACGGCACGTGCTTCGACGCGCTCTCGACGTGGCGCGTCTGGTCGTCGAAGTAGAAGTCCGGCTCGAACTCGCGCAGGAACGGACCTTTCTCGAGGCCGCCCAGGAACATCGCCTCGTCGATCGCGATGTTCCAGTCCATCAGCGTCCGGATCGCGCGCTCGTGCGCGGGCGCGCTGCGCGCCGTCACCAGCGCCGTGCGCAGCTTCATCGGGCCGGCGCGCGACTCGACCTGCAGCCGGTGCAGCGCCTCGAGCAGCGGCTTGAACGGCCCCGACGGCAGCGGCCGCTCGGCGTTCTTCGCCTCGTGCGTCTGGAACGCGGTGAGGCCCTCGGCCTGGTAGACGCGCTCGGCCTCGTCGGCGAACAGCACCGCGTCGCCGTCGAAGGCGATGCGCACCTCGTCGGGGTGCGAGTCGGTCGACTGCGACTGCGTGTAGACCATCGCCGCGGGGAAACCCGCCTCGAGCGCGCGCCGCACGTCGTCCGCGTTGGCCGACAGGAACAGGTTCGCCTTCAGCGGCGCCAGGTAGCTGAAGGGCGCGCGGCCGCGCGTGAACACGCCGCGCTCGATCGGCAGCCCCGAGCCCTTGACCGAGCGGAACACGCGCAGGCCCGACACCGGGTCGTTGCGCGACAGGATCACCACCTCGACCCGCTTGCTCGCCTCGTCGTTGAAGCGCAGCAGCTTGCGCACCAGCCGGTATGCGACGCCGGGCTTCGCCGGCTGCGTCAGCCGCTCGAGCTGCAGCGTCATGTAGGCGCGGTCGTCGGCGGTCTCGAAGACCTGGTTCTCCTCCTCGAAGTCGAACAGTGCGCGCGAGCTGATCGCGACGACGAGTTGGTCGGTGAGGTCCGGCGCAGGCATCGGGAAAGTATACGCCGCGGGTCGCGCGGCTACGGGTCGTCCAGAAGGTGGAGATTCGACCGCGCCTTGTATTGATCGGGGTCGAGCGAGAGCGCCCGTTCGTACGCGCTGCGGGCGTCGGCGCGGCGTCCGGCCTGCTCGTACGCGTAGCCCAGGTTGTTCCACGCGCGGGCCTTCGAAGGCGCGGTCCGCACCGTCGCCTCCCACAGCGCGATCTCCGTTGCGTAGTCGCGGTTGCGCGCGATCGTCGCCGCGCCGAGCACCGCGGCGAGCAGCGCCGCGGGGACCAGCGCGAGCACACTCGCGGGTGGCCCCGTACCCCGGCGCCGCATCTCCTGTCCCTAGGCGTCGCCTGCTGCCCCGGCGCCGCGGGCCGCCCCCTCGCCACCCGCCGCGCGCGCCATGCCGGCAGCGCCGCCGCGACCAGCAGCGCCGGGCCCAGCAGCGCGAGGTAGAGCTGGCGGTCGTTGGCGAGGTCGAAGCGCGCCAGCAGGGAATTGGTCGGCGCGAGGTGCAGCAGGAACCAGGCGAGGGCGAACCCGACCAGCGGCGAGCGCCACGCCGCGGGCGGGCGGGCCGCGGGTCGTGCCGACAGTCCCGCCGCCGCGACCAGCGCCACCGCCGTCAACGCCGCTGCCGCCAGCCACCATTGCGGCCCGAACGCCGTCAGCGGCACCTCGGGATCGATGTTCACGCGCAGCCGCAGCAGCGGGTCGGTGACCAGGTAGGCGATCGCGTCGACCTGCGCGGCGAGGTTGGCGAAGGGTCCGCGCGTATCGAGGCTCGCGGCGACCAGCCGGCGGTACGTCGGCACCGACCATGCGGCGGCGGCGGCCAGCGCCAGCAGGACGAATGGCGGCGCCGTCGCGCGCAGCGCATCGCGCCACGGGCGCGCCGGCGCGGCGGCCTGCGCGTGGTTCCCCGGATCGCGCAGGACCCGCCGCAGCGCTTCGAGCAGCAGCAGCGCGAACGGCAGCGTCGCCGCGGTCTCCTTGACGGCGAGCGCGGCGACGAAGGCCGCCATCGCCGCGCTGCGGCGCCGGCGTGCGCGCGCGGCGTCGCCGACCTCGGCGGCGTCGGCCCCCGCGAGCCAGAGGAGGACCGAGGCGAGGACGAAGCATGCCGACAGCGACGTCGCGCGGCCGGCGATCCAGGTCACCGCCTCGGTCTGCGCCGGATGCAGCGCGAACAGCAATGCGGTCGCGACGGCGATGCCCATCCGCGGCCGCAGTTCCGGCGCCGCCAGCGCGAGCACGCGCCCGCGCGAGCAGCATGACCAGCACCGCGTTCGCGGCGTGGACGGCGACGTTGAACGCGACGAACGCCGTCGGCGCGCCGCCGCCGACGGTCCACGAGAAGGTGTAGCTTGCCTTGAGCAGCGGGCGGATCCCCGGCATCGACGCGACGAACGCGGTCCAGCGCTGCACCGCCGGGTTGTCGACGATCACCGCATAGTCGTCGAACTGGAACGTCCCCGGGAACGCGTTGGCCCAGGCGATCGCGACCGCCACGGGCAACGCGGCGAACAGCCACCACGGCATCGGCGGCGCGACGCGGCCGCCGCCGGGGCGTCCCGCGCGCTCGTCTTCCCGTTCAGCCGCCGCGGCCATCGCGTGCCGTCGGCGGGTCCAGCGCGCGCTCGACCATCGCCACCGCATCCCACCAGCGGTCGCCCGCTCCCAGCAGCACGGCGAGCACGCGCACGCCGCCGCGCTCGGCGCTGACGACGAGGCAGCGGCCGGCGCCGTTGGTGAAACCGGTCTTCAGGCCGTTGACGCCGGGCACGCGCCCGAGCAGCGCGTTGGTGTTGGCGAGCGCGAACGAGCGGTCGCCCTCGCTGCGGATGGTCATGCGCTCGCGCGCGGCCAGCGCGGCCAGCGCGGGCTGGCCGAGCACGCTGCTCGGCCAGCGCGGCGAGGTCGCGCGCGCTCGAATGCTGTCCGGGCGCGTCGAAGCCGCAGGCGCCGGCGAAGCGCGTGCGCGCGAGGCCGAGCTCCCCGGCCCGCGCGTTCATCCGCGCGACGAATGCCTGCTCGCTGCCGTCGCGCCACTCGGCCAGCGCGACGCAGGCATCGTTGGCCGAGCGCAGCAGCAGCGCCGCGAGCAGCGCCGACACCGACAGCCGTTCGCCGGCCCGAAGGCCCAGCCGCGCGCCGCCGGTGGCGGCCGCCCGCGCGCTGACGGTGACGATATCGTCGGCGCGGCCGGCTTCGACCACCAGCAGCGCGGTCATCAGCTTGGCGAGGCTCGCCGGCGGCAGCGGCGTGTCGATGCGCGCGCCCCAGAGATCGGCGCCGTCGCGGCGCACCAGGTACGCGGCGGCCACGCCGGGATAGCGGTCGGGCAATGCACCGGTCGGTGGCGCTGCGGACCGGATCGCCGGCGGCGCCGCGGGCGACGAGCCGGCCGACGCCGACGCCGACAGCGACGGGGACGGCGCACCGGCGCCGCGGTTTGCGCCCGCGCCGCCGGCATCGCCAGCGCCGTCGCGATGGCCGGCGACCGCCGCCAATCGCCGCGCGACCGCCGTCGCGGCCGCGATCCTGCCGCGGCCCGGCGTGCGCACGGTCAGAACGGCAGCAGCTTGCGCAGCTGGTTGACGCCTTCCTGCACGGCGCTGTCGGTCGGGCTTCGGCTCTTCGGGCTTCGCCGGCGCCCGCGGGGCGGTGCCGGTGGCCGACGAACCGCTGCCGGAACTGCCGGAGCGCGCCCGCCGCCACCCGCGCCGCCGGAGCTGCCGCCGCCGTCGCCCCCGTCCTCGCCGCCCGCGCCACGCGACAGCGCGGCGTAGCGGTTGCACAGCGGCACGATCGCGCGGTCCATGCCGGTGAACGCCCGGCCCTTGCACATCGCGTCGCCCTGCTTGCGGACGTCGGGGTCGCAGGACCCGCTGCCGACGAACGACCAGTCGCGCGACGACACGCCCGACGCGCAGGCCGCCGTCTGCATGGCGTCGAAGTCCTGTTTGCACGCGGTGAACGCGGGCTTGCGTCATCATCGCGCCGCGCTTGCCCACGGCCGCGCGATAGCCGGCCGGCGTCCGGCCGCCGGCCGCGAGGCCGCCGACCTTGTCGCAGAACGCCTTCGCCTGCGACGCGCAGGCGGCGTCCTTGCCGATGAACGCCGCCGCGGTCAGGCTCTCCATGCTGTCGGCGCAGAACTTCGCCTTCTGCGCCGCCGCGTCGCCCTCGATCTTCGCGATCGCCTGCGCCGACGTGTCGGTGCAGGTGCCGACCTTCTTGCCCGCGAAGTTCTGGACCATGTTGATGTCGCTGCCGCGGCGCGTGCCCTTCATCGTCATCCGGCCGTCGTAGCTCGTCGGCGTCGACGTGATCTCGCCGGTGCCTTCCATCGGCTCGTCGCCGGTGCAGACGAAGCGGAACGTCATCCGGTTGCCGACGTTCCTCACGTCGCTCATCGTGCAGTCCTTGTTCTGCGGGACCATCCGGTCAGCGCTCCGGTCCTTCTTCATGCAGACCTGCGACGTCGTCGCGGGCATCTGCATCGGCATGCCGACCATCTCCATCCGGACGGTGACGTCCCAGAGCTCGTCGGGCCCGGGGCCCGCCTTGAACATCTGCGGCGCCTGGGCCAGGGCCGCGCCGGCGGCGGCGACGACGAATGCCGCGACGGCGGCGCGGACGAGGCGAAGCTGGGGACGGCGGACGGCGGTCATGCGATGCGCTCCTGGCGGGGTCGGACGGGCGCGGCCATTGTAGCTCGCCCGCCCGCCGTCAGGCAGCGCGCTTCAGGCCGTCCGGCAGCTCGGCGAACACCGCCCGCACCTCGTTCGCGGCCCAGTCGAGATCGGCGCGGTCGATCACCAGCGGCGGCGCGAAGCGCACGACGGTGCCGTGCGTGTCCTTCGACAGGATGCCGCGCGCCAGCAGCCGTTCCACCACCTGCCGGGCGGTGACCCAGGTGGTGTCCACCTCGAGCCCGATGAAGAGGCCGCGGCCGCGCACGTCCCGGATCAGCGGACTGCGGATGTCGCGGAGCGCCGCGAGCAGGTGCGCGCCCAGCTCGGCCGAGCGCTCGACCAGCTGCTCGTCGAACAGCACCGCCAGCGCCTCGAGGCCGACGGCCGCCGCCAGCGGATTGCCGCCGAAGGTGCTGCCGTGGTCGCCCGGCGTGAACACGCCCATCACCTCGTCGGTGGCGACGAACGCCGACACCGGCAGCAGGCCGCCGCCGAGCGCCTTGCCCAGGATCACGCCGTCCGGGCGCACGCCGTCGTGGTCGCAGCGCGAGAAAGCGCCCGGTGCGGCCGAGGCCGGTCTGGATCTCGTCGCAGATCAGCAGCACGTTCTGCGCGCGCAGATGCTCGGCAGCGCGGCCAGGTAGCCCGCCGGCGGCACGACGATGCCGCCCTCGCCCTGGATCGGCTCGACCAGGAACGCCGCGGTGTTCGGGCCGATCGCGCGCGCGAGCGCCGCCGCGTCGCCGTACGGACGACGTGAAGCCGGGCGTGAACGGGCCGAAGCCGTCGCGGTACTGCGGCTCGGTGGAGAAGCCGACGATGGTGATCGTGCGGCCGTGGAAGTTGCCGTCGCAGACGATGATCTCGGCCCGCCCGTCGGCAATGCCCTTGACCTTGTAGCCCCACTTGCGCGCGGCCTTGAGCGCGGTCTCCACCGCCTCGGCGCCGCCGTTCACCGGCAGCGCGCGGTCCAGGCCGGTCAGCTCGCGTCAGGCGCTCGCAGGAACCCGGCAGCCGGTCGTTGTGGAAGGCGCGCGAGGTGACCGCCAGCGCGCTGCGCCTGCTCGGTCAGCGCGGCGACGAGGCGCGGGTGGCGTGGCCGAAGCTCAACCGCCGAGTAGGCGCTCATCATGTCGAGGTAGCGGCGTCCCTGCGTCGTCGAGACCAGACGCCCTCGCCGCCGGTCAGCACCACCGGCAGCGGATCGTAGTTGTGCGCGCCGTACGCGCGTTCGGTGCGGATCGCCGCGGCCAGCGGTGCCGGCGGATCGACGAGTGGGCGGCGGCGCCGCGGGGAGGAAAGCGTCGGGGCATGGCGGTTCTCCGACCGGTTCGCGGCTCGTGGCCGGTGCCGGTCATGGTCGGAACACCCGCGCGGCGCGATCGGCGCCTGGCGGTTCGTGTCGACGGGCGGACAGGGCCGGCCTCATCGAGGGCGCGACTTTACGCGCCGGAGATGACAATGCCTATGCGCGGTGCAGCATTGCGGAACCGCGGCGCGGCGACGCGAGGCGGCCAGGTCGTGGCGCCCGCCCGCGGCACGGAGCGAACCCGCGGGGCGACCCCTCAGTGCGTCCGCCTCGGGCGCACCACGGCGGCCAGCGCCTCGGGCGTCGACGGCAGCGCGGCGAGCTCGTCGAGCGTCACCGGCTTCACCGGAAAGCGCCGGTGGAAGATAGCCGACGGCCGCCGGCGAAAGCCGCCGCGCGCGGGCGATCAGCTCGGTCACCGGCAGGCCGCAGAACCGGCCCTGGCACGGCCCCATGCCGCAGCGCAGGTAGGCCTTCAGCTGGTTGGGGCCGGTGGCGCCCGCGCGCGATCGCCGTCGGCGATGGCGCCGGCGGTGACCTCCTCGCAGCGGCAGACGACCGTCGGTCGCCCGCCGGGCGGTGCGGAAACGCATCGGCCGGACGGTACACCCGGTCGAGGAAGCGCGCGCCCGCGCAGCGCCCGCGCCAGCGCCTTGCGCGGCGCCGCCGCGGCGCGGTCGCGGGCGGTGCGCGTCGATGCGCCCCAGACGCGTTCGCCGCCGCCAGCGCAGCGAGCCGGCCGCGCGCCTGCGCCGCGTCGGCGCCCGCGATGCCGCCGCCGTCGCCGGCGATGAACACGTCGGCGACCGTCGCGCCGCCCCAGTCGTCGACGACCGGCTCGAAGCACGCCTGCGCGTCGTTCCAGCGCAGCGCGCAGCCCAGCGCGCCGGCGAAGTCGACGTTGGGCACCACGCCCTGGTGCAGCAGCAGCAGGTCGGCGGGCTCGCGTCGTGCGTCGCGCCGCGCCGCGTCCAGCGGACCGCCTCGACCCGGCCGCCGCCCTCGGCCGCAGCGCGTCCACCTGATCGACGACGCGCACGCTGCGCGGCGCACCGCGGGCACCAGCGCGAGCCCCTTGCGCGCGTAGCCCGACAGCAGGAACGACGGCGCCGACGAAAGCGCCGCGCGCAGTGCGGCCGCGCGGCGTGGTGTCGAGCAGCGCGTCGACGCCACCCCGGCGTTGAGGTACTGCCACGCGAGCAGCCACAGCAGCGGGCCGCTGCCGGCGAGCACCGTGCGGCCGTGCGGGATCACGCCGGCGCCCTTCAGCAGGCGCTGCGCCGCGCCGGCCAGCAGCACGCCGGGCAGCGTGCCGCCGGCAATCGGCACCGGCCGCTCCTGCGCGCCGGTGGCGAGGATCAGCGCCGCGCCTCGACCGTCTCGGTGTGCGCGCGACCGGCCGCCGGCGGTGACCGCCAGCGTGACGGCGCCGTCGGCGCGCGGCGTCGCCGCCCACACGGTCGCCCGCGGCACGTGCAGCGCCAGCGAGCGATGGAACGCGGCGACCAGCGCCGCGCCGTCGGCAGTACTCGCGGCCGAACAGCGCCCCGGCGCGCGCGCGCGAGACGGACCTCGCGGCGGCACCGGCGATAGATCTGCCCGCCGGGCTGGTCGTGCTCGTCGAAGACGATGGTGTCGAGCCCGTAGCCGGACGCGGTGATCGCGGCGGCGAGGCCCGCCGGGCCCGGCGCCGACGATCGCGACGTCGTAGCGGCGGCGGGCGAAGCTCATCGCCGCCCCGGCGGATGCGCGGGCCCGCCATCCGCGGCGTCGAGCGGGCGGGCGCCGCGCTGCGTCTCGATGCGCATGCCCGGCGCGACGGTCACGAGGCAGGCCTGCCGGTTCGGCACCCCGTCGATGGTGACGAGGCAGTCGTAGCACACGCCCATCAGGCACAGCGGACCGCGCGGCGCGCCGCCGACCGGCGTCGTGCGGAACGCGAGCCGGCCCGCGAGCAGCAACGCGGCCGCGACGGTGTCGCCGCTGCGCGCCGCGCACGGTCGCGCCGTCGACGACGATGTCGACGGCGCTGCCGCCGGCCTCAGGCAGCCGCGCGAACATCGAAGCGCTCCGTGCCGAAGGGCGCGAGCCGGGCCGCCACCGTGCCCGCGCCGATCGCCGGCGCGACGACGTACGCGTGCGCCGCCGCCAGCGTGACGCCGCTGTGGCAGCTGACGGCGAACGCGCCCGGATGCGGTCCGGCTTGCGCGTAGACCGGATGGCCGTCCGGGCTCATCACGCGCAGCGCCGCCCAGGCGCGATTGACGCGCACGCCGCCGAGCGCCGGGAACATCCTGACGGCGCGGCGCGCGATCTCGCCCAGCACGGCGAGGTCGAGCTCGTCGTCGAAGCCGCGCTCCTCCTGCGAATCGCCGATCAGCACCGTGCCCTCGTCGGTCTGGCGGAGGGTCTCGACCGGGAACGGCAGGAACGGCTGCACCCGCTCGAGGACGATGATCTGGCCCTTGTTCGGCCGGAGCGGCGCGGCGAGGCCGACCATCGGCGCGAGCCGCGCGTTGCGCGAGCCCCGCCGCGAGCACGACGCGCTCGGCGCGCACCTCGCCGGCCGCGAGTCGTCAGCGTGAAGCCGCCCGGGCGCGGCGCGATCGCGGTCACCGGCGCGCCGGCAGATAGTCGACGCCGGCCCGCGCCAGCGCCGCGTGCAGCGCCGACAGCAGCTTCAGCGGATTGCAGTGGCCGTCGAGCGCGGTCCACGTCCCGCCGACGACGTCGGGTCCCAGCGTCGCGGCGGGCAGCGCGGCGCGCGACGGCCGCGCGGTCGAGCACGTCGATGTCGTAGCGCTCGAAGCCGGGTTGCGCACGACCGCCTCGAGCCGCGCGACGCGCCGCGCGAGCTCGTCGGCCGCGAGGCAGAGGTGCAGGCCGCCCGGCTGCGCCAGCGCGACGTCGATGCCCGTCTCGGCGGCGAGCGCGGCGGCCAGCCGCGGCCACGCGCGCGCCGACGCCTGCGTCAGCGCGCCGTACGCGGGCAGGCCCGCGCCCTTGCCCTGCACCCAGATCAGCCCGAAATTGCCGCGCGACGCGCGCACCGCGACGTCGCCCTCGTCGAACACGGCGAGCCGCGACGCCGAGCGCGCGCAGCCCGTAAGCGATCGGCGGCGCCGACGAGGCCGCCGCCGACGATCGCGAAGTCGTAGCTGGTCCGCTCCATGCGCCGATGCTACGCCGCGGGCGTCGACCCTGCGCGCTTCCGTCCGTCGACAAGGTGCTACGAACGGCGGCGATGCGGCGCGGGCGCCACACCTGCGGCGCAAACGGCGCCCGGAACCCTTCCGCCGCCGCCGGATCAGGCCGGCACGCCGGCGAAGCGGAGCACCGCCGGCAAATCGGGGCCGATGTCGTCGTAGCCGTGGGTCGCCGCCGCCGCGCACCTGCTGCCACGCGCCGCCGTAGAACGCGACCATCGTCCGCCAGTCGAGCACCTCGTCGCCGGACCGGGCCAGCAGCAGGTAGCGCCCGGGGCGCGTGATCCGCGGCACCGCCAGCGCGCGCAGCTCGTCGAAGTGCCGCGGCAGCACCTCGAAGGTCTCGCCGGTGTAGAGATTGGTCTGGGTTCCCGCGTACGGGGCGAGGTCGTCGTACGGCCGCACCGCGGGGTTGATCAGCACCGCGCGCGCGCCGAACGCTCGGCGAGGTGCGTCGCGTAGTACCCGCCCAGCGAGCTGCCGACGAAGGTCAGCGCTGTCGCCCGCGGTCGACTTCGGCGCGGACCCAGGCGGCGACCGCGGCCACCGCGCGCGCCGGTTCGTGGGCGAGCGCCGGCACCTCGAGGCGCGGGCGCCGCGCGGCGGGCAGCGCCGCGACGGCCTCGGCGAGGAGCCGCGCCTTGACGCTCTGCGGGCGAGCTGCGGAAGCCGTGCAGGTAGACGAGCGTGTGGTCACGCCGCGCGGCGACGCCGCCGCGCCGCGAGCGCGGCGAGCAGCTTGCTCGTGGATGCCGCCGAAGCCGCCGTTGCTCATCACCAGCACCTGGTCGCCGGGCGCGCGGCGGCGGCGATCGGCTGCGACCAGCGCGTCCAGGTCGTCGTGCACCGCGGCCTTGTCGCCCAGCGGCGCCAGCGCGCCGCGCGCATCCCAGCCGAGGTTGGCGGCGTAGCAGAACACCCGGTCGGCGTCCGGCAGGCTGCCGGGCAGCGCGTCCTTCATCGCGCCCAGCTTCATGGTGTTCGAGCGCGGCTCCAGCACGGCGAGGATGCGCGGCCGCTGCGCCGACCTTGCGCGCGCAGGCCGGCGAGCGTGCGTGCGCGATGGCGGTCGGGTGGTGGGCGAAGTCGTCGTAGACGGTGACGCCGTCGACGCGTGCCGCGCACTTCCATGCGCCGCTTCACGCCCTGGAACGCCGCCAGCGCGTCGAGGCTCGCGCGCACCGGCACGCCGGCATGGCGCGCGGCGGCGATCGCCGCCAGCGCGTTCAGCGGTTGTGCTCGCCCAGCAGCTCCCGAACGCCAGCGTGCCCTGCAGCTCGCCGCCGAGCAGGATCGTGCCGTCGACGCCGATCGTCCAGTCGGGACCGGTGCCCGGCACCTCGGCGCAGGCCGAAGCGCTCGACCGGCTCCAGCAGCCGCGCGCCAGCACGCGCGCGAGGCTCGCCTCGCCGCCGTTGACGACGAGCAGCCCGTTGCCGCGGCACGGTGCGCACCAGATGGTGGAACTGCGTCTCGATCGCGGCCAGGTCGGGGAAGATGTCGGCGTGGTCGAACTCGAGGTTGTTGAGGATCGCCGTGCGCGGCCGGTAGTGGACGAACTTGGAGCGCTTGTCGAAGAAGGCGGTGTCGTACTCGTCGGCCTCGATGACGAAGAACGGCGCTGCCGGTGAGCCGCGCCGAGACGCCGAAGTCCTGCGGCACGCCGCCGATCAGGAAGCCGGGCTTGAGCCCCGCGTATTCGAGTATCCACGCCAGCATCGCAGTGGTCGTCGTCTTGCCGTGCGTGCCCGCCACCGCCAGCACCCACTTGTCCGCGCAGCACGTTCTCGGCCAGCCATTGCGGCCCGGAGACGTAGCGGCAGGCCGCGGTCGAGGATCTCCTCCATCAGCGGATTGCCGCGCGACACGACGTTGCCGACGACGAACATGTCGGCGTGCGCGCCACGCCGTCGAGCTGCGCCGGCGTCGAAGCCCTCGATCAGCTCGATGCCCTGCGCCTCGAGCTGCGTGCTCATCGGCGGATAGACGTTGGCGTCGCAGCCGGTGACGCGTGTGGCCCGGCCGCCTCGCGATCGCGGCGATGCCGCCCATGAAGGTGCCGCAGATGCCGAGGATGTGGAGGTGCATGGCGCGCCGTCTACGCCGGCGTCGGCGCGGCGTGCGCACGCGCCCGCGCATGGCGCCGCCAGCCGAAGGGAACCAGGCGTAGGTCAGCGACGTTGCGCGGCGAGCACGATCGCGAACGCGAGCCTCAGGCCGCCCGCCGTGTCGAGCGCCAGTCCGGCGCGCGCCGCGTCGACGACGAGGCCGATGCCCCATTGCGTGACGAAGCTGCCGATGAACATCATCAGGTTGAGCGCGGTGTTGGCGCGGCCGGCGAGTTCCTTGCGCGAAGCCCTCGTTCAGCACGGTGAACGCGAGCACGTTGACGGCGGCGCCCAGACCGTAGAGCGACCACCACAGCAGCTGCCGGGCACGCGCAGCACGATCGCGCGCGAGCGCGAGCGCGTTGCAGCGCGAAGCCGGCGGCGAACAGGTGCCGCGCGTGGATGCCGCGCCGCGCGAGCCGCGTCGCGAACATCCCGAGGAACACGTAGCCGGCGAGGATCACCGCGCCCATCACAGCAGGTGGCCGCGCGGCGACCGCGCGCGAGACGCCCTCGACCTCCATCAGCCACGGCACCGACCACAGCCCCTGCACCGCCATGAACGACCCCATGCCGAAGCCGCCGAGCGGCGCGATCCACCAGAAGCGCGGGTTCGCCGAACACCGCCGCACGCCGGCCCACTGCGCGGCGAAGCCCGGCGCCGTCGCCGGGCTTCGGCGTGTCGGGAACGGAGACCAGATCCAGACCGCGACCGCGATCGTCGCGGCGGCGAGGACGACGAAGATCGTCCGCCAGTTCGCGTAGCGCAGCGCGAATTCGAGCGGCGCGGTCGCCGCCAGCGCGCCGGCGCCGCCCGGCGACCATGATCCAGCCGGCCAGCGACGCCTGCCGCTCCGCCGGATACCACGTGGCGATCGCCTTCAGCGGCGCCATCAGGCAGACGGCGACGCCGAGCCCGATCAGCGCGCGCGCGACGAGCAGCGCGGCCGCGCCCCCGGCGAACGCGAACGCAGCGCGCCGGCCGCCGGCGATCAGCAGCAGCACCGGCTCGACGCGCCGCGGCCCGTAGCGGTCGAGCAGCATGCCGGCCGGAATCTGCATCGCGGCGAAGGCGAGGAAGTACGCGCTGGTCAGGAGGCCCAGCGACGCCCGGCGTCGAGCGAGAGCTCGCGCGTGAGCTCGGGCGAGATCACCGCGTTGACGGTGCGGAAGAGGTACGACAGCAGGTACCCCGACGCGAACGCGAAGTACAGCGAGGAAAACCGCAGGTGGGGTCACGAAGGGGCCTGTGGAATCGAGAATGCGGCGAGGCGGCGGGCGCCGCTATCGCCGGGGAATCAGCGGAAGATAAGTGATTTTAAGATTTAATCAGCGCCGCGGTCCACCCACGGGGCTCGCCTACCCAGGTGCTCTTTTTTTTTTTTTTTTTTTTTTTTTTTTTTTGTCAGGTGCCCGTCACCACGCCGGAACCTGTCATGAACCTTTGAGGTTTCGAAACGGTCCCCTTAGCAGGCGCCGCGAGCGGCGAGACACGGGGTGCTAGCGTTCCTGAATGGGGCGACAGTATAGGATAGTGCTGCGCCGGCGGGCTTTCGGAGGGCGGTTGGGCGGCGTCTCAGGAGGGCGGGGGCGCGCGGACCGTCATGGCGGGGCGCGGACCGTATTCATTTCCGAATCCCGCATTTTTTTTATTTACTATGTCCGTCCCGCTTCTTCCCTTCTTGTCGCAGCCCCCCCTGCACTTACTCGCCGACAAGGTAAGCATATAGCGGCCGAAGCCCTTCGGGTTCCGTGCCCCCAGTGCACGCGGATCTCGCTCGATGCCCCGCAGCCCCCCGCCCCCCTCGACGACCATTCCCCCTTTTTTTTTTTTTTTTTCCCCCCCCCCCCCCTCTCTCTGCCTCCTTCCTTTTGGGCGCCGTCCCGGCCAGGCGCCGCGATGGACCGCGCGGCGGCGGTCGCCCGGTGTTTTCGCGCCGACCGCGCTGACCGTCCGCGGGCGCGGCGCTGCTCGCCCTGGCCGCGGTCCCGCGCCCGTTCAGGTGATCGGCAAGGCGACCCGGACGACCACGCCGCGGTCGTCGCCGCGATTGCTCACGTCGATGCGCCCGCGGTGGAACTCGGCGACGAGCCGCGCGATGTAGAGCCCCAGGCCGAGGTGCGGTGCGGACGCCCCTCGCCGTCCAGCCGCCGGCGGCGGTCACCGGCGCCGCAGCGTCGTCGCCGCCGGCGCCTGACGGGCGCTGCTGCCGGCGGATTCGGCCGTTCCGCCGGCGTGCGGATCCGGCCGCACCGACACCATCGAGTCGAACAGCCGCCCGACCATCGCCGCCGGCAGCGCCGGCCCCTCATTGGCCACCACGAGGACCGCGTCGTCGCCCTCGCGCGAGAGCCGCAGTTCGATCGCTCCGCCGGTGGAGAACTCGACGGCGTTGGCAACGAGCTTGTCGAGCATCTGCGCGACCAGGTCCGGCGCGCCGTCGATGGCGATGGCCTCCGGCGGCAGCGAAAGGTCGAACGTCGCGCGCGGATACGCCTGCCGGTAGCCGTCGACGCAGCCGGCGACGACGGGGGCGAGATCGAAGCGCTCGCGTTCGACGTCGGACAGCGAGTGCTCGAGCCGGGTGGCCTCGCTCATCCGCGTGAGGATCGCGGCCAGCCGGGCGATGCCGCCCTGCGCGCGCTCGATGTAGACGCGGGCGTCGGCCGGCAGCGGCTGGGCATCGAGGTTGTCGAGCGAGCTCCTGACCACGGCGACCGGCGTGCGCAGTTCGTGCGACAGCCGCGCCGCCATCTTCTCCTGGTAACCGGCGTACTCGGACAATCGCTCGAGCACGGCGGAGAAGCTGCGCGACAGGTCGCCGACCTCGTCCCCGGCGCCCGAGCTCGCGCAGCCGGCCGACGACGCGGCCCTGCGGATCGATCGCCGCGCTCGGCGTCGTCGCGCAGCCGGCGGATGCGCGTGGCCAGCCGCGAGGCGAACCACGTCAGCGCCAGCGTGCCGACCAGCAGCACGGCGAGCACGATGTCGAACAGCCGCTCGAATGCGCGGTTGCGCTCGGCGACCACGCGATTGGTCGTCTCCTCGACGACGACCGCGCCGCGGACCTGGTCGCCGACCCAGACCGGATGCGCCGCCGACACGATGACCGCGCGGGTTGTTGATATTTATCCCAGGCATGGCGGTGATATTACCTGGGATATGCTTCGAAATGAGCATCCGGAACCCATCGAGACTGTGACGGTTACAACTGGTAATAAGGGCTCCCACCTATACTTTCAATATCCCCCCAATGGATGCGTCATCAAATGTGGAACGGACGTCTTGGGTGCCGGCATTGATATTAAATCCAATGGGGGGCTGATCATTATTCCCCCATCCGTGACAAATCGACCTTATATTTTTGAGCTCAATCCAAGTGAGACACCTGTAGCACCTGCCCCTGATTGGATAGTGCAGCTGGTGCAGGAACAATCCAATGAAGAAAGAACCGGTCACCAGGCACACCCTGAAGAGGAAACAGAAGCGGGGGCGTTCCTGCTTGAAGATGCCCATCGGGCACTGAATGCCCTCAAGAAAGAACGGGCAGACAATTACCAGCAATGGCTGGAAGTTGGTATGAGCCTGTTTAGCCTGGGACAAGCGGGGTTGATCGCTGGATACATGGTCAAAACAGTCTGACAAATATGAATCCGGTGCATGCGCTCAAAAATGGGTTACATTCAGCCCGGCGCTGGGTGACGCTAATAAAATTGGTTTTGGAAGTTTGCTGCGCTGGGCAGAAGAGGATGGCGCTGCACCGTTTATTCGCCCAGCCCCCAAAAAACCCAAACCCAGCCACTACATGAAAGCATTAGCAGCTCAGGGGTATACGTTCGCTGTAAACGACATGAACGATATGATCTACGTGAACGGCACCCGTATGAGTGACCTGCACATGGCCAAGATCATGACCGGCCTGCGTGAATACGAATACAAGGGTAAAGATGTAGCCCTGGACGTCATGGCGTCTATGGGGATGGAGCACATGTTTCACCCGATCCGGGATTACCTCAATTCCCTGGTTTGGGAAGGATCCAGAGAAGAGCACTGGGAGACTATTGACTGGATCAGCGCCCTGGCCTCCTATTTTGTTGATCGTGATCAGCTATTCCCTATCCTGCTGCGTAAATGGTTGGTAGGTGCTGTACAGCGGGTGCTCGGTCCCAGGAAAGGGCAGCAACACCCCATGTGGGTTCTGGATGGTAAGCAGGGCATCGGAAAGAGCCGTTTTGTATGGTGGCTGGGGAGCCCACTGCCAGCTTTCTATATTCAAAATGCGATCAACACAGAGGACAAAGATTTTCTGATCATGTTATGTAGCAAATGGGTCTGGGAGGTGGAGGAGCTGGGCAGCACTATCCGCAAGGCAGATATTGAAGCCCTTAAGGCATTCATATCGAAAGAGATCATCAATGTTCGCAAACCCTATGGGCATGATGAAATCGTCAAGCCTGCTACTGCGTCATTCATTGGCACAATCAATTCATCAGGTGGCTTCCTGGCTGACCCAACAGGCAGCCGGCGTTTTCGGTGCTGCACACTTACCGAGATCGACTGGAAATACAGCCGGGATATTGATGTTAATCAGGTATGGGCGCAAGCCGTGGCATTGTTCAAACATGGTGAAACCTTTGAGCTGGATCCGGAGACTGAAAAGCAAATCATTGCTGTCAATACCCAGTATGAGATTGATGACCCCATTGCGTTTGATATATTCAGCACGTTCAACTGCGAAAAAGACAAACAGGACCAATACACGGCCACAGCCCAGATCATCTACCGGCTGCGGGTCGATGGCAAGATAGTGGGTGGCAATGATATGCAGACAGCCCAGCGGATCTCGAATGTGCTGACCCGCCTGGGTTTCGAGAAAGATAATGTCCGGATGAATGGACAAAAAACCCGTGTATGGCGGGGTGTATGGCTAAAAACATAAAGGTGGAACAGGTGGAACAGGTGTTTACCAAGACTTTTAAATTAAATATTTTAAAGTGTTGCTAAGTACTTGTTCCACCTGTTCCACCCCTGTGGTAAGTGGAGATGATCATGACCGCAAAGCGAGTGGATCAAAATCAAGCGATGATTGTTGAAGCTCTGAGGCGAGCTGGTGCGACAGTGACTGTACTGACTCAGGGCAGGGGACTGCCGGATCTGTTAATCGGTGTCAGCCATAATGGAAGAGCAGTGAATGTTTTGATCGAAATTAAAAATCCTGCCGGCAGATGTGATCTCACCGATGCGGAGAGGAAATGGATATCAGCCTGGAGGGGCCAGGTTGCGATTTGCCGAACACCCGAAGAGGTTCTAGCAGTATTGGATGATATTTGCGGAACGGAGGAGTAGATGATGAAGCCACTGATCTATCGAAATGACTTAGAGGGGGGAGGGGGCAATAAAGTTTTCGATCGGGGAGCGACAAGCGGGCGGGGTCTGCCTCTCTAAAAAATGCGGGAATGTGGAGAAATCAATTATATGCCAGCACGAAAACCAGCATCACTCCTAATTTCGGATCGTCACAAGGCGAGAATGGTTGAACGGGAAAAGTCCGAGGCTTCGCTCAGATTGACAAAGAAGTTGTCCATGAAACCTCCTGCGGAATTAACGGGTTATTTGATAGCTCAATCATGTTGGAAATACCTTATTCGTCTTTATAACAAGCTGGAATACGTCATCATCACGCCTTTTGACAAGGATATCCTCATCGAATATTGCCTGGGGATGGAATACGTTAGTGAGCTGCGAAATTTAAGGAGGATAGCATTGAAGAGTAAGAATTACGAATTATATATTAGCGTTGACACTCGCCTGGACAGAAAAGGGGCCAGACTGGATACACTTCGAGCGCAGTTATATTTGACCCCCAGGTCCAGGGCAGGCGTTGCTCCAAGTGAAAAAAGCAAAGAAGAATACGATCCAATGGATAGATTGCTTGATGAAGCCTATTCTTGGAAAAAGGTTGTTATGAATGCACGGGAGGCGGGCAATGGTTGAACATTTTGAGATCGCTGGTAAGAAAATCTGGATCCCAACGTATCCACCTAAGCGATTACTTCCGCCTGACATTGACGTGAATATGTCACTTGATGAACTTATTGACCTTCCTCAAGATGAGTACAGCAGAATCTATTATGAGCGGTCCGGGCGCTTCCTGGGGATATTTGACACCAGGGAAGAGGCTGATCAGGCGGATCCATACCGGTTTGCGAGAAAGTTCATTCCAGGTGGAAAACTGCCCTGGGAGACATAGTTTATTGATAAAGGAGAATAGAATGGAGAACAATCAAAAGGTTGGCCAGTCAGAAAATCTTCATCGACCTTTGCTCACAATAAATGAGGTCGCCCTGCAATTACGCATCAGCCGCAGTTTTGCTTATCTTTTGGTAGCGTCAGGGGCACTACCAGTGATTAAGATTGGAAAAAGCCGGCGGGTTCGTCCAGCTGATTTGGAACAATTTATCAATTCCAACAGGTACGGCGAGAATATTCGATAAGGTGACGTACCAGTACGCCCTCCCGCCATGAGCAATACACCTTGTCTATCCTGTCCAGCATTTCAAGTGCGAGGTACAATGATTCGGTTCTCTTGCACCTTAACAACTGAATGGACAGGGCATGCAGGTTTGCCTTCCCTCAACTCTTTGAGTAGAAAGGAGTAAGAGGGAATGGCAAAACACATCCGTGGTAGATATGAAGGTTCAATATCTCAACGACCTAGTGGGCATTGGCGTGTACAAACTACCCCAATTAATGGTCATCGTGTCACCCGCACGTTCAAGACAAAACTTGAAGCATTAACCTGGCTACGGGATATGCAGGCTGAATTACAACGAGGTTTCGATTACCAGGGTAGCAAGACATTATTGAAAGACTATCTGCATGACTGGTTAGAAGCCTCCCGGATAGCATTGCGACCAAAAACAGCTGATAGCTATTCGAGGACAATGGATAAGCATATCATTCCAAACCTGGGTGAAGTACCTCTGAAAGACCTGACACCTTTCCAGGTAGAGAAATTTTATGCCGGATTGATCGAAAACGGAGTAGGCATTCGTACTGTACGGTTAGTGCACTCGATCCTGCATTGCGCTTTAGAAAGAGCGGTTATTCAATCGATGTTAACGCGTAACCCTACTGCACATGCCGCACTGCCTCGTTACAAACATGGCGAGATGAAGGTCTTGGATGAGAGCCAGGTCAACCAGTTTTTATTGGCTGCAATTGATTCTCCGTATGTTGCGTTATACCACCTGGCGGTAAAAACAGGCATGCGTCAAGGGGAACTTCTGGGATTGCGGTGGCCGGACATGGTGTGGGGTAGTGGTCGCTTGTATGTGCAACGCCAGTTGCAGGATGTCCGTGGAATGGGGTGTTTTTTCCAGGAGCCAAAAACAAGTTCAGGTCGCAGGACGATCCAGCTCGGGGAAGGTACGATCCAAGCCTTACGTGAACACAGTGAATTCCAGAAAATTCAGAAGGAAATTGCAGGGAAGCGCTGGCAGGATAACGATCTGATCTTTCCATCGAAAATCGGGACCCCGTTAAATCCTAGTAACTTGCGTTTGGATTTCAACCGGGTGCTAGAACGGGCAGGGGTACCCAAGGTGAGATTTCACGATTTGAGGCACTCTGCTGCATCGCTAATGCTCAACAATGGAATTCCGGTGATAGTGGTTTCGAAGATCCTGGGGCACGCAAAACCGAGCATCACACTCGACATCTATGGTCATCTATACAACGAAATGCAGGCGGATGCGGCTCGACTGATGGACCAACTGGTTTCTCCGATTAAAATAAAGTTGCCTGGTAAGGTATACAGTATGTCATCCCAGGGCGGTTTGTAATAGAACCTAATCCCGAACATCTGCATCAATCTGCATCGTTAATAAAAAACCAGCAGAAAAAGCTGGTATTGACCCTCATATATGGGGGTTGCATGAATTCTTAACCCTATATCTGGCGCCCCCGGCGGGATTCGAACCCACAACCGTCTGATCCGAAGTCAGATGCTCTATCCATTGGGCTACGGGGGCGTATCCGTATTATACATTATCAAGCCAGTCATATTATGAAATTTCTTCCAGTGTGCACTTCAGCAGCCAATACGGCATCTATGGCCTTCACATCTCAGCACGTTAGATCGAAAAAAGCTACGCCAAAAAACATTCGCATAGTCACAATGTACTTGGTTTACCAGGCGATCCATGCTTGACTTTCGACCCAATAATCTATATAGTGATGCTGGACGCTATCGTCACACACGATGGCATCCACGTTTTGAAGGGAGAATACGCTAATGTATTCATCTATTGTAAAAGGCTACGCAGCCAAAGCGGTTGATCAGCCGCTTAAACGGTTTTCGTACACGCTGCCAAAGTTGGGTGAAAATGACATCCAGGTGGATATCACGCATTGCGGCCTGTGCCACACTGATATCCATGCCATTAACGACCTTTACGGGTTAACCAGTTACCCCTTTGTGCCCGGTCATGAGATCGTCGGGCATGTCTCGCAGCTGGGCAGTGCCGTCACTTCTGTGGCAGTGGGTGATCGGGTAGGCCTCGGCTGGCAGGGCAAATCCTGTGGAAAGTGTGAGTATTGCCTCTCAGGCGAGGAGCAGCTCTGCCGCCAGATTGCCGATTGTGGCACCTGGGATCCATATGGCGGGTTTTCAACATCCATCGTTGTGGACCATCGCTTTGCTTACCACCTGCCAGACCAGATGCCCTCGGAAGTCGCCGCGGTCATGATGTGCGCTGGTATCTCAGTCTATGCCCCTTTACAGCGCTATAGAGCTGAAGGCCCTCAGAAGCTTGCGATTTTGGGCTTAGGTGGACTGGGTCACCTGGCTCTCCAGTTTGCCCACGCCCTGGGCTATCAGGTGACCGCAATTTCAACTTCGCCAGGAAAAAGGGACCAGGCCCTGGCCTTTGGTGCCGATGACTTTTTCGCTACCAGTGATCGAGCCACCTACCTGGACCATATTTTCTACTATGATCTTGTACTCTGCACCGCGCCTGGTAAACTTCCCTGGAATATCCTGCTCAATATCCCCAAGAAGCGTGGTCGAATCGTCATGGTCAGCTTTCCGGAGATCGAGATGAATCCCACCGACCTGGTCGCCCACGACCTGTCGATCACCGGGTCCTTCCTTGGTAACCGCCTGACAATGCGTGAGATGCTGGACTTCGCCCAGACGCATGCCATCCAACCCGTGGTCGAGATGATGCCCATGCACAAGGTCAATCAGGCTATCCTCCGCATGAAGCAGAACAAGGCCCGCTATCGCATCGTGCTTACCAATGAATCAATAGCGCTCCAGCCGTAGATGTTCCTCGTGGCCCCGTCACTCCTTTTGATGGCTGGCCTTCATATAAATATTCTCCAATTCTTTTAGTCTTTCAGGTTCCTGGCTGATCGATCCTTCCTAAATTTACCCGGATGCTTTCCCCCATGCTACAATTATTTACGGAGGACACCCATGCAAACCCTGCTCACACAACCCGGAAAATTGTTGGACCCGCGCGGAAATCTCAATCAGGTCGGCTGGTCGCCCCAGCCACTCCTGGAGTGCAACCTGGAGGACGCCCACTTTTACACCCTCAGGCCCTTCCAGCGTTTCCGTATCAAACGCTGGGATTATTATGCCCTCTTCACCCCCCGCACCTTCTTCTCCGCCACCATCGCTCACCTTGGGTATGCTGGTAACCTGTTCGTCTACGTCATGGACTTGTCCACCGGTGACCTGCACGAGGAAGGCCTGGTCGTCCCGCTTGGCAGGGGCGTTCAGCTGCCGCGCGACAGCCGGCAGGGTGAGACGATCTTCGAAGATAAACGTCTGAAGCTTCATTTCCAGGTCGTCCCCGGGGGGCGGCAGGTCTCGGTATCCTGGCCTGCCTTCCATGCTGGGAGGGGCATCTCCGCTGAGATCCTGTTCCAGGAGCCGCCTGGCCATGAATCGATGACCATCGTCATCCCGATCGGCCAGCAGCGCTTCTATTACAATCGCAAGATCAACTGCTTACCGGCTGAAGGTCACTTGCACTATGGTGATCAAACCGAGCACCTCACTCCTTCCACCTGCCTGGGCTCGCTGGATTGGGGCAGGGGGGTGTGGGAGTACAAAAGCTTCTGGAACTGGGCCAGTGCTTCTGGTTTCCTGCCCGACGGCCGGACGATCGGCTTGAACCTGGGCTGTGGCTTTGGTGACCTGTCGAAAGCCACTGAGAACTGCCTGGTATTGGATGGCAAGCTCCATAAGCTCGAGCAGGTCAGGTTTGGATACCAGTCTGGCCAGTATATGCTCCCCTGGAAGTTCACCGACTCGCAGGGCCGCCTTGACCTGGACTTTGTGCCCTTCAAGGAGCGCATTGCCACCACCAACCTGGCGGTCATCACCAGCGAGGTGCACCAGATGTTCGGCCGCTATTCCGGTACACTCCGCACCGACCAGGGCGAGCTGATTGAGCTCAAGGACTTGGTTGGCTTCGCCGAAGAACACCAGGCCTGCTGGTGAGCAAGTTAGAAGGATACACGATGGCCAGCATGGAAGGGAAAAATGTGCTTGTCACCGGTGCCACCGCTGGCATCGGCCTATACACCGCCCTCGAGATCGCCCGCCTGGGTGCCTCGGTAACGGTTCTGGGGCGTGACGAGATCAAATGCCAGCATACCGTCGCCTGGATCCAGGCAGAGGCAGTCAACCGCCGGGTGGACTATCTGCTTGCCGACCTGTCATCCCAGGCCGAAGTCCGGGCTGCTGCTGCAGCATTCCATACCCGCCAGGGTCGCCTGGATGTCCTGGTGAACAACGCCGGTGGATTTTTCATGCGCCGCCAGCTCAGCGTGGACGGGATCGAGCTGACCTTTGCAGTGAACCACCTGGCCTACTTCCTGCTCACCCTGCTGCTCATCGACCTACTAAAGCAGAGCACAGGCGCTCGAGTGATCAATGTTTCGTCCGGCAGCCACCAGTCCGAGCACCTGGATTTTGACGACCTGCAGCTGCGTAGGTTCTACAACCCCATGCAGGCTTATGGTCGCTCCAAACTGGCCAATCTTCTGTTCACCTATGAGCTGTCCCGCCGGCTGGCTGGCACCCGCATCACTGCCAATGCCCTCACCCCCGGCATGGTCGCTACCGACATCTGGAAGAAGGTCAACCGCTTCCTCACCCCGCTCATTGCCCCCGTCATGAAGCGCATCGGCCAGACCCCGCTGGAAGGCGCCCAAACCACCATTTACCTCGCCACCTCACCTGAAGTGGAAGGGGTGACGGGGCGGTATTATGCCAATCAGCTCCCCATCTCCTCCAGCCCGGCTTCCTATGACCTGGAAGCAGCCCGGCGCCTGTGGCAGGTCAGCCTGGCGCTCACCGGGCTATCCGACCTCCTGGGATGATCCGATCTGCTATGGTGTGGGGATGTTGTAGTAGTTGTAGACCGCCTGCGACAGTTCTTTCACCAGCTGGTTGGCTGGGTCGAAAACGATCTGAGATGGGTGGTACATGTACACGGTCATGACGTAATCACCCCCTGGTGTGAAGACGATCGCTGCATCGCTCATGTCATGGATCACCCCATACAGGTCGGTCACCCATCCATGCTTGTGGGCTACGTTCGTCCCATCTGGCACGCCTGATTGGATCAGCAGGGCGATGCGGTCCTGCACCAGGTAGTTGATCATGCTTTGGCATTCGGACTGGGTGATCTCACCCGGGAAAGCCGCGATCAACGACCCGCCACCCTGGTTGGCGCATTGGTAGATGTCCTTGAGCAGCAGGGCCATCTCCGAGGGAGTGGTCTGGCTGTACGGGTCTGGGTCGGTGCTGATGTCGGTGCGTTGGTTGGCCGGTGTCTGGTACAGCTCCAGCAGGGGTGCCCCGGCGTAGAAATAACCGCCCAGGAAGGTGTTGATCAGCCCCAGGATCTGCATATCGTCTGTTACCATCAGAGGTCCCTTGGCGCGGTCGATCTTGTTTTCCATCAGCCAGTCGGAAGCCGGGTTGATCGACTTGGCGATCATGTCTTCCAGGTTCTTGGTCGTTTCTGCGTCCAGGCTGTCACCGATGCGGCGGAAGACCGAGATCATGATCGGGATCTTGATCGTACTCGAGGCGGTGAAGGCCACATCCGGTGGGGTGGTCACCTCCTGGCCCTGGTTCAGGATGAATGAGATGTAATCGCCGTTCTGCATGTCCTCCACATCCACTCCGATGATCCCATCGAACCCCGATAGCTCGATGGTTTGCTTTAGCAGCACTTCCAGGTTTTGCATGGTCGGGTGGGATGGGTTGGTCCGCTTGATCGGCAGGACGACCGATCGCTTGTTCAACGAGAACAGGGCTGTTTCGATGAGTGGCATGGCCCGGTCGATATCAAGCTGTGAACCAGTGTTGCCAGCTTGGAAGTTGGTGGTCCCCACGATCGGTATGGCCGACGTTGGCAGCTGGTCATAGCGCGAGCTTATCTCGTTTTCAAGGTAAGCCCGCAGGCGGTCTTCTGAGTAGGTCGCCCGCAGCGGGATGTTCACGGGTGTGCTGGGACGGTTCCATAGGTAGTTCCAAAACCCCTGCCAGAAGGATGTACGCGTACGTTGCTGCTCAGCTGCAGCCAGCATGGCCTCGTTGTCCAGTGTGAAACCGACGGTATTGGGTTCCAGCTGGATTACCGACTCGTTATACGAAAGCTCGATCGGCTGGGCATAGACCGTTAGCAAGCGTTCCGCTGTTGCCTGGCGGCTGAGCTGCCCAACCGGGACGCCCGCGATCGAGAGGTTGGTCGGGAAATTGATCCATAGCCGGCTGAATCTGATCAGCTGCAGCACGGTCACTACGACCGCCAGCAGCAGGAACAGCAGAGCTCCCCAGCGCAGGAATGAGAACGAGCCTTTACTTCGCAATCTTTCTCCGTCAGCTTATCGATAAGGTTCTAGAACGGAGAAATGATACCACGAATGGTTTGGATTTTCACTCGTATGGAATTGGACCGACCTTAAGGTTCATTAATGCGAGACGACCATCTTGATGATCTTGCCACGGTCATCGAGCGTCAGGCGGGCATATTGTGTGTGCTTGCGCTGGGCGTGCTCGAAGGTCTTGTTGAGCATCACCACCCGGCGTTGGGCTTTCACCGCCGCCTGTTTTTTGGCTGCGATCTTTGAGAACTGGCACTGCTGACCGCAAGCGCACTTCTTTCCCAGCACCGCGCAGCGCTGGTGCTCGTGGGCCACACGCACCTCTGCATCATCCATCCCTGGCAGGTATTGAGATACGATGCTCTTCAGGTGCGATATGGTCTCCAGGGGTACGCTTGAGCCTTCTTCGCCTTCGCACGAGCGCTCGCACATGGTTGGCACGGGCACGGCTGCATCCGAGAGGTGCGGGGTGACCTTGGGGGTCACCTTCGTGCGGAAGGGCTGTGACAGGGGGTCGCCGAACAGCACGAACGAGATCAGCGTCTTCTGGTCTTCAGCGTCTAAGAAGCCCTGGCGCTGGTTCATCTCGCGTGTCAGGTGGATCTTGGCCCGGCGTAGTGACTCACCCGCTGTAAAGCCTTCCTGCAGCAGGTCCCAGAACACCCGGCCCAGCAGGTCAGCTGAGCTCAAGGGTGTTGAGAGTGACCCGTATGAGATGCAGGTTGAGCCGACCACCGCCTGGGTGCCGGAGGACAGGAATTTGAGCGAGATGGCCTCCTCGACCCCCTTGCCGGTGATATTGGCCCCGTAGCAGGCCTCCGTGAAGACCATGCGTGGGGCTGAGCCCCCATTGCGGATGTCCTCCGGACGTATGGCCACGGGGAACTCGGGGCCTGCGGTTGGGATGGTCGGGTCACACTGTCCATACCACTCGCTTGAATCCGGCACGCCATGCAGGTTGAAATATGCCAGCTGGGTATCGGGCAAAACCAGACAGGCTGAGCTCTTTGTGGCTGGGCTTGGTTGGGGCACCGGGACGGGTTGGGGTGTGTCACCACCACAGGCGTGCACCGGCGGCGAGATGAGCATATCATCTGGGGTGCCAATTGGCCGGAAGACTGCCTGGGAGGCGCGCTTCCAAACCGCCGCGGTATAGCCAAAGCTGGAAAGCTTCTTGGAGATGCCTGCCTTGAAGAGCTCCCTCAGGCGCAGGAGCAGCCTACGGTACCAGGCGGGCTGGTCGCTGTTCTGCCCGTAGTGGCTCTCGATCTCCTTGAGCATCTTGAGCAGGTTGGATGGGTCACGCCCCACACCCCCGGATACCCTCCCAAGCGGCCAGTCGCTGATGAAGTAGTTGCTATCACGCGCCGCATACGGGTTGTCGGATGGTACTTCGTTGTCTGCGTCTTCTACCGGGTTAGGCAGGTTGTGGAAGGGTACCACTTCCGGTCCGCCCACGATGAGTAGCGCTCCGATGCGCTCGCCGCGCTTGTTCAAGGCTGCGTCCAGCTGGGCGATGAGTGCTTTCAGCTTCCAAGCATCGTTGTAGGGGGCTGGCTGCAGGTTATACGGCTGGGTGGAGGCTGGGTCATCGGCATAGAACAGCAGCGAACCCCAGAACTCCCCGTTGACTTTCTTGCCGTGGATGACTGACACCAGGCGTTTGAGCTCGCCATCGATGCGCTGGTTGGCGGCGGGGTTGTACTGGGTGCGCAGCCCTTCCCGGGTGGTGAAGACCACATATACCGGGAAGCGCCCGTCCTCGTGGGCGATGTGGGGTCGCTTGAGCTCATTCGCCATTCGCTCCAGCTCTGATTGGGCTTGCTTGGTCGATTCACTAAGTGCTGGAGCTGCCCCGGGTGTCTCGCCATGCGCCACGTACATGTGCTCTGCCTGGGTAGCTTCATCGATGCTGTTATAAGTAGCGGCGGCTGCGCATGCGCAGGCTTCTACAACCGGCACGCCTGCGCTTGGGCCAGCGGGTGCCAGCTGGTTCCAGCCCAGTGTAGCCGCCACCGCCGCTGGGATGGGGATGTTGTGCGGGCTATTTGTCCCATCGTCTTCGATCTCCAGGCTGGCAGGCCACATGGAAGTATATTGATGACCTTCCCCCCACATGCGCTTTGCTACCTGCCCGGTGATGTCCATCGATACGGCCTGGTGCAGCAGGTTGACCGCTTCACCCGTCTCACCTGAGTCCATTAGCTGGTCTGCATAGCTCAGGGTGAATTGTAAGCAGCCCGGCCAGCGTGTGTGGTAGATTTGGGATAGGTTGCGTATAGCCAGCTTCGGCATGGCGCCTTGCGATTCGACCAGCCGCAAGTGGGTTACAGACGCCAGAGGTGTATTGGGGTTCTCCACCAGGGCTTTGTGGGTGAAGTATTCAGCCTTCTCGATCTGCTGGTAGTCACCCGCCTGTACTTTGTCCAGGGCGTTGCGGGCTTCGTACACATTCTTGGCCCAGGCTGCCACAGATTGGCTGTTCCCGTTCTTCGCCGGGTGCCCGTGGGTGAGGGCGGTGGCGCATGCTTTGGCCAAAGGCTGCTTATCCGAGCCGGTCAGCTGCAATGCTTCAGCCAACATGGATTGGGCTTCGGTGTACTCGGGGTCTAAGGCGCATAATCTCTCCAGGATCGGCACTGCCTGTTGCTGGAGCGCAGATGTGTTCTCCGTGAGGTAAGCTTTCGCATTCAGCAGGCTCACTCCCAGGTCGCCCGGGAAGGCTCCCAGCCAGGCTGTGCACAGGCGGCGAGCGTAACGCAGTTCACCGCTACGCAGAGCCGTGCTGACAAGTGTCAGCAAAACCTCGCGGGATATCGGACGATCGTTCGTTCGTGCAAAGGAAGGCAGCCCGTCCATTGGGCTAGCTCCTACCAATGCGTGGGTTATGCACAAGGTTGAGGGCGACCACTGCGGCCAGCTGCCGGCGGATGGTCAGATCGTTGGGTGCCAGGCTTACTGCCCGCCGTAGCATGCTCTCAGATGACTTGTAATCCTTGCTCTCTTTGAGCGCCAGGCCAGCCTGGAATAAGGCCCGCGGGTCTTCTGGAGCTACCAGGGTCGCCTGTTCAAAGATCTGCAATGCTTGCTGGTACTCATGGCGTTCCTTGCGCGCCAGCCCCAGTTCAAGGTAGGGCTCGAGCCGGTCAGGGGCGAGGTGCATGGCTGCCGTCAGGTGCTCGATGGCGGCTTCAAGCTGACCGGCTTTGCGCAAGATCTGCCCGATCAGCAGGTGCAGGTTAGCTTGCTCGTTCCGTACCGCCAGGTCCGGATTGGTGCTCAGGGCATGTTGTGCCGAGGTGACCGCATTCTCAGATTCACCAACCTCAAAATACATCTTGGCCAGGGCAGACAGGACCCTGAAATTGCCCGGATGCGCATCCGCCAGTTTCTGCAGCTCGAGTAAGGCAGCGCGTGCACCATCCATCCTGCAGATGATTGACACCCGTTCCAGCTCCAGCAGCTCGGCATCCTCAGCGGAGGAGATGGCTGTATTGATCTTGGTCAGCGCTTCGCTGTGCCTGCCAAGCGCAGATAGCGACCTGGCCAATACGATGGTCGAGCGTACATCGCGTGGGCTGGCGACAATGGCTTTATTGGCGTATTCATAGGCGCCCTGGTAATCGTTGCGCCGGATGGCGATCTCACCCAGCAGCTGGTAGGTGCGGCCCAGGTCAGGTGTTAGGGTCAGTGCTTTGCGGGCGTTGCTGTCTGCGCTATCCAGGTCATTCAGCTGGTACTGTGCTTGGGCCAGTCCAAGCAGGGCGTCCAGTTCATCTGGCTGTAATATCAGGGCAGATTCAAAGCATCGGCAAGCCTGGTGCAGCAGGTGGGTGTCTTCGGCTGCATTAGCCAGGTAGAGGCTGCCAAGCTCGATGGAATAAGAGATCTCACGCGGGTCAAGCTTATAGGCTGCCTGCAGGTGTTCGATCGCCTTGGCTACCTCCGACTGGGTCTTGCACACCCTGGCTGCCAGGGCATGCCAGCAGGGTTCATCATTCCAATACTCGATGGCAGTCTCGATCGCAGCTCCAGCGGTTACCTCGTCAGATTGTAAGTGAGCGATCCTGGCCAGCAAGTAGCTGCAGAATGTTGCTATCGGTGATTTAACAAAGGGGTTCTGGGCAAGCACAGCCTGCAACGACCGGACTGCATCGTCAGGGTTGCTGTGCTCAAGCGCCAGGGCTACTTGCAGGATCACGGCTGGATTGCGCGGGTAGTTGCGGGCCAGCTTGATGATGCGGATCAGTGCTTCACTCTCCGGGTGGGCAGTCTCGCCGTTGCGCAAATGGTGGATCAAGGCTGCCATATCATCCACTGCACCATGGTGGAGCAGCACCTCACCCGCATCCAACCCGGGCTCGACATCCTGGCCGAAGATGATCGCTGCCCGCGCCTGCCACCGGTAGATCTGGTCGCTGTTCAGCGGGTGGTCAGAGTTGATCGGTTCATCCCTGTACTGCTCAAGTAACCCCTGGGCCTGTTCCAGGTACTGCCTGGCCAGGGTGAAGTTCTCGGGGGTCCGGGCATAATTGGACGGCTTATGGTTCATCACATCGAAAGTGTCGCACAGCTGGTCAAATTCTGCCCTCAAGATGATGGCTTTGGCTAGGTTGAGCAACGGTAGGGGATCGGAGGTGAGCTTGGCTGCTTGCTGGCTGAGCTCGATTGAGGCTTCAAACAAGCCGATCTCGGCTGCTGCCTCACTTAAGGCCACCAGGTTCAGATGCTGCAAGGCGGGAGCTTCCCAGTTCTGGGGTGTGTTTAGCTCAATGCTGATATTGGCTTTGTCAACCGCGGCTTCCAGCAGTCGCGTGGCTTGCCTGGTATTGCCGGCTTTGTTGATCAAGCGCGCCTGCAGGGCGATCAGCCTGAGGAGTTTTGGGTTATCCCCTTTTCCCTGTACATCCTGGATCTCGTGTTTGAGAGGTTCACCTGTTTCCAGGGCGAGCTCGGTGTGCAAGCATAAGTAATCCAGGTACTCCTGGGTGTTGGTTGAGGCTGCCATATCAGCATTGCTGTTCGCTGAGAGGATCTGGTATGCCTGCTGGGGTTGCAGGAGCAACCGGTAAAGCTCAGCCAGCTGGGTGCGCAGCCTGAGGGGCAGGCGATCGCTACCTTCTGCTGGTGAAAGCTCAACCGCCTTCCTTGCATAACCCGCTGCACCTGCCAGGTCACCCACGGCCAGGTTGATGCGCATGGCAGTTGAGAGGAGCTCAAGCTTGAACTCATCGTCATTGGTTTCAAGTAGCGCCTCATCAACGCTGTCCAGTGCATCCTGGGTTCGCCCTTGCCCCAATAAGATCTCTAGCTTCAACGAAACGATCGAGCTCTCTGCGGGGAGCAGGTTGGTGCCCTGGTCGAGTGTCTGCAGTGCAGATGCCTGGTCCTGGGCAAGCAGGAATTCATGCGCCAGGCTGGTGTACAGCGCCGGCACATGTTGGCTGTTGACTGCCTGGTCGATGTCAATGGCTTTTGCCAGGCAGGTAATCGCGGAAGTATGCTCATCGATCCGGCTTAAGAACGTCGCAGCGGCCTGCAAGTCCTCGATCGAGGCGCAATCCATTCCAGCCATCGAGGCAAAAGTATCGCGAGCCTGCTCCTTTGCACCCAGCTTGGCCTGGAAGTTGCCCAGCTGGATGATCAGGTCAGTACGGTTCGGGGCCAGCTCGATCGCCCTGTGCAATGCTTCGAGGATCTGTGATGGAATCTCCTTATAGAATCCACTCGGAGCCCCTGCAGCTCCGCCAGCTTTGCCCCATAAGATCCTTGACATTTGCCCGGCGAACCAGGATAGGTGGTCGGGGTTGTCACCGTCGATGGCCAGCACATTATGGGCTGCGCGTACGGCATCTTGTGCCAGGTTGGCTAAGAGGTAAGCCTCTGAAAGAGCCATGCAGGTGGCGGGGTTTTCAGGGTTGGCCTGGTTGGCTTCCTGAAGGGCGGCAATGGCAACGTCATGTTTACCGATCGCGCTGGCAGTGCAACCAAAGCCGTATGATAGGCGCTCAAACCACTGCTTGTCCTTTCTCAGCGGCGTGTCCAGGGCTTCACGGTATGCCTGGAAGGCCAGTTCATTTTCACCACAGGCTGCCAATACATCCGCAGTCAGTGCCCGCGCTTCAGCCAGTTCCGGATCAAGCTGCAGGGCTTCATTCAGAGCAATCAGGGCTTTCATGGGTGTCTGGGTTTTCACGCCTGAGCGGTGCAACGCCAGTACGCAGCGGGCATATTCTAGGTATGTGGCTGGGTCGTCGATAGCCTTTGCATCGATCAAAAGCTCAAGCGGGGAAAGTGCTTCTTCAAAACGCCCCAGCTCGAGCAAGGCAGAGGCGTAGGTGTGTGCCAGGCCCGGCAGGTTCGGGTCCAGGGCATATGCCCTGGCCAGGGTTGCGCGGGCATCTTCCTGGTGGCCGAGCTCCTTGAGTGCCTGGGCGAAACTCACCAGGATGTGTGGGAGCTCAGGGGCAAGCTCAGCTGCAAAACGCAGCTCGGGCAATGCCAGGCTGGCGGAATTGTTTTCCAAATACAGGTTTCCTAGCAGGTGGCGTACTTCGGCGGAATCTGGAACTGCCAGGGTCGCGTTCTTGAGCGTTTCGACCACTACCTCGAGCTCACAGGTTACCTTTTGTGCCTTCGCCAGGGCTAACCAGGCTTCTGCAAATTTTGGGGTGATCTGTGTGGCGCGCTGCAGGCACTCGAGGCCCTGGTCAGCCTGACCAAGAAGCAAGCAAGCCTCGCCCAGGTAGATGAGCGCCTGGCTGTCATCAGGGTCATTCGCCAGCAGCTCGTTGCAGACGTTCTGGGTCAGATCTGGGTGCTGGGCTTTCAATGCGCAGCGTGCATACCCGTAGAAATCCTCGATTGGCAGGTCAGGTGCTTCTGCATCCTTGGCTGCGAGGATCAAGGTGTATTGGTCCAGGCTGCCCTGCCATTCGTTGGTTCGTTCGAGTGCACCTGCAAAATCCCTGCGGAAATCAAGCCTGGCGGGGTGCAGGGCGACCAGTACCCGGTAAGTCTCAGCGGCTTGTTGCTCCTGATGGGCAGCCCGGTAGCAAGCTGCCAGCTGGCTTAATAAGACTGCCTCATTTGGGCAGGCCTTCAGAGCCTGTTCGAAAAGTCGGGCAGACTCCAGCGGTTTATAATTTTCGAGCAGCAGGTTACCCAGGTTGGCAAGCGATAAATGTTCTCCCCAGGTCGGGATGCAATCAAGTTGATCTTCTTGGTTGAGCAGCTCGGTCAGCCTTGTCATGGCACTGGCTGCCCGGCTTTTAGCACCGGTATTGGATGACAATTTGAAGATTGCATACATCGTGGTGAGGTCATCCATCTGTGTCTCACTGCGTGAGGGGAGCAGGCAGGCAGCTTCGGTATACAATCCGCGATCGATCAAGGTCAGGGCCAGGTCTACCCCGCTGCTCGTAATGCCATCTGGAGCTTGAGGTGATATTGCTGCCTGGACCGCCATGTCAAGCATCTGGGTAGCTGTCTCCGTCTTGCCTGGCAGCGCCAGCAGCTGGCTGGCAATCCCGGCATAGGCGTGGTTCAGTAATGAGATTTCCAGGGGCAATAGCCAGGATAAGTCCTGCGTCTGACCTGCGATTTGGCGGATCTGTAGCTGGAAAGTGAGTCCTAACAGCTGATTGATGGTTGATCCTGGATCGATCTCGGTAGGGAGGAGGGCTTGCCCGAAGTCGGGATGCCTGCTGAGCCACATGGCGCAGAAGCGTTCGGTCAGCTCATGGCTTTGCTCCAATAATTCTTCCACCAGCCGAAGCCGGTCTGAAGCTGGCAGCAGATCACCATAAGGTCCGCTACATAAGCTGGCAAGCAAATTGAGTTGCTCATCCGGGGTGTATGGATTGGAGAGCACGCAATGGATGGCGAGTTTTACTCGTCCAGCCGATGCGCCAGGCTGCACCAGGGCTCTGAGCAACTCTTCGGGCGTATCGACCATTCCGTACAGGCAGGTTAATGGTGCCAGCCAGTCCTGCAGGTCCTGCTCGGGGAGAAATCCAATTAGATCTATCCATGAGCGGGTGATATGGAATTTATAAGCAAGCGCCAGGGCGATCATCCCAGCCTGTGCCAGGTTTTGCGAGCCTGGCTGGCGAAATAGCTGGTCTGGATAATTGCGGATCGCCGTTTGGAGTACCTGTGAGTCGACTGCCTCAAACAGGTTGCGGGGGTCAATATGGACCCCGCTACACTGCCCAAGCGCCACGCAAGCCAGCCGGGCAGGTGAGAAATCAAGCGGCAGGAAACCTTGCTCCTGTGGCTGAGCGAGCATCAGTTTCTCGTAGAAAGCCTCATCGTTCAGGCTGCTCCAAATGACAAAATCCTGTCTCAGGTTGGGTAGCAGCCACGACAGGTTGTAAGCGTGCAGGGTCTCAGTGAGGCGGTCGATGATCGGTTGGGTCGCCATATGGATTTATAGGTTGCGTATCAGCACCAGGCATGACAGGAACATGAGCAGAGCGCCAACGATCGTCAGGTAGAATCCGATTCCATTGGAGGTACGCATCAGATCGTTCAAGGTGGTCATCAATGTGGAAGCGTTGCCAACCAGGCCGGAGATCTCTTCTGCGATACCTTTCTGAGCCAGCTTGGCAGTATTATCGGCGATGTTGCGCAGGTCTTTGCCCCACGCCCCATACATCAATATTGCCAGACCGAGCAAGAAGGTGATCGTCCCCAGCAGGAAGGTTCCGATCAGCATGAATAACTGTAAATCGCTTGCATTGATATATTCCATGATTACCTCAACAATTCTTGTGCATAGAAATACCGATGCACATTAATGGACGATCGTGGATACTTCTGCTACTGGCATGTTGCAGGTGAGCGGTTGCTCGCCTGATAATAACGTTTCGACTTCCTGCTGGAGCAGCTCTGGGTCCAGGTCGGTTATAACGGACTGGCGATCGCTGACCAGGGTCTGCATGAGATCATCGGTAATGCCATCTTTAACCAATTCGCTGCAGGCAGCCAGCAACAGGCTGTTGGCTGAGTAATAACCGTCAGTCATGCCTGGTAACCTGGTAAAGACTTCTCCAAGTGCCTGCTCATCGAGCACGATATACCCGCTCCACCAATAATTCCTGCTTTTCAGCAGGTCTACGAAATCCTGATCTACCCGGGTGACCTTATTTTGTATGCTCAGCCTGAACAGGGTGGCGAGCTGCTGATCGGATTCTGTGCTACCAGACCCAGCTGCGGGATAGATCGGCAGGATGTGAATGTCTGGCTTGCCTGGCATATATGACACCAGCCAGAGGCTGGTCAGCTCAGCGTCGGATTTGTCGAGCGTGCGGGTGGTGATGACCAGGAAGCTCTTTTGACCGTTCCCCAATTCACGGATGGCTGGGTGGGTTTCAGCAGCAGATACACTGCTGGCGAGTGGCAGAAGAGTGATCCCCGAATGGTAGAAGCGTGCGCTGAACATGAATCCGACCACGAAGGCACAGATGAAAGCCGAGAAATTTAGCAGCGAATGGTTTTTCATCCACATCTCACCTGGGCTGGACCATTCCGATCAAAAATCCAGCTGCAAACCCAAGCACCAGCCATAGGAACAGGGGAGGTACAGTTTCTTTGATCGAAGACCAGACCTTTGCCAGGCTGTGTTCATGAACTAATTCCTTTTCGATGACCGCCTGGCTTTCGACTGCCAGGGTGGGTGGGTTCAAGGATTGCCACGATTGCGGAAGCCCTCGCAGTCGCTCCATACCACTCATGAGAGAGGTGAGCATCGAATAAGTCATGATCTCGACCCGGTTGAGAATACCGCCCGTGTTCATAAATCACCTGTTACCCGAGTGACCTGACGTCGATCTTTCTCCCGCGCCTCAGGAAGGCAGGGATATCCAGGTCATTCGCTCCAACCGAGACTTCTTCTCTGATGGGTTCATCTGGGAGGAACTCCGGCATCTTGAAATCATATTTATCGGGTGCCGCGGGTGCCTTCCGCTCAAGGGGATTCTGCCTGGCATCCAGGCGGGAAAGCGTCTCCTCCAGGGTGGTGGATCCCAGTCCTGTGATCACCAGGATTACCTCAACACGGTCTCCCAGGCGCTCATCGTTGACCACACCCAGGACGATCTCAGCCCTACCACCTGCCTGGGCTTGCAAGTGTGACAATGCAGCCTGGACATCATATAAGGCCAACTCACCGCCACAGGTGAAGTTGACCAGCATCCCGGCCGCATTTTCGATCGAGGTAGTCTGTAAAAGTGGGTGGTGGAGGGCCTGTTCCACCGCTTGCATGGCCTTGTCTTCGCCATCACCCTGGCCAATGGACATAAGTGCCCCACCGCCCATCTTCATCAGGTTGCGAATGTTGGCAAAATCGACATTGATCATACCGGGGGTTGTGATCAGCTCAGTGATACCCTGTACCGCCTGGCGCAGGACATCATCTGCCAGCCGGAAGGCCGTATCCAGTGGTAGGTCCCGGGGTGCCACATCCAGAAGCCTGTCATTGGGGATGGAAATCAAGGTATCGGTATTGGGCGAAAGCCGCTTGATGCCTTCATTGGCATTGCGTTGCCTGCGCCCCAGCTCAAATGAGAACGGCATCGTCACCACTGCAATGGTCACCGCCCCGATCGAGCGGGCGATCTTTGCTGCCACTGAGATCGAACCGGTGCCAGTGCCACCGCCCATACCAGCCGTCAGGAACACCATATCGGCCCCTTCGAGGGCTGCTGCGATCAGCTTGGTGCTTTCTTCAGCGGCCGCCTGGCCCACATCTGGGTTTCCACCCGCACCAAGTCCGCGTGTGGTCTTTGGACCCAGCTGGATCTTGGTGGGTGCCAGACTGTTTTGGAGTGCCTGGGCATCGGTATTTGCCACGATGAAGTCCACACCGGTCAGCCCAAGCTCGATCATGCGGTTGATCGCATTCGAGCCACCACCGCCCAGGCCAAGCACCTTGAGGGAGGGCTTGTGGACGTTGGTACTCAGCTGCTCGGTATCATCTGGAATTGTGAAGGGGTAAGAAGAATTATGCTGGAATTTATAGATCATCTCATTCATTTGGGCACCTTTTTTGGATGGTATGGTTTGTACTGAGCCGTAAAATTCTCCGATATCCTTTTTATCAAGCGGATGTCGTATCTGTTGCAATATTTATGCCATCTCCATTGATCTGCTCTACGATGCAGCCTGCAGCCAGTAACCCGTCAATGATCGCATCAGGTACCTTTGTAGTCCCACTGAGTACCGTTACCCGCTTGGCATGCACGGCTTCCACTGGCGAGAAACCAATGGTGGGCTGGAATTTGTTAATAAAGGGCCGGATGGTATCCAGCTGCCAGTCCGCTTCGCCCCACTCATAGGTCGGCAGCAGTAAATAGTGGGCAATTGGGCGTGATTTGGGGGAAGCCAGCCTGGCTGACACGCGTTGCTTTGCTGATGCAGTTGGATCTGAGTTTCCGCTTGCGATCCACTCCTTGACCATCGTCACCACCGGTAGCTGTTCTCCGCCTGGTTTATACCAGGCATTAGGAAGTTCCACTGATTCTTGGTCAGCTGCGAGCAGCCAGAAATTACACGCCAGAACTTCCGGTGGTACCGGGTCAAACTCTTGCGATTGATCGGCCATCAAACGTATCAGGGCCAGGTTCTGCCACGAATGAGCCTGGATATCCACCGCTGGTGAACGTGGATCAGGCTGATCACCCAATCGGCTGCCTGCCCCAATCAGGATGACGGGTAGGTTTTTACCAAGGGCAGCCTGGCAAACCGCCAGGTACCAGTCGAAGATGCGGAACCCAAGCTGGTCTTCTGAATTGGCTGGTGTGGCATACGGCCTTGCCTGAGGCCAGCGTTCTGGTCCACCAGCTCCCCAATCGGGTGATCGATTGCCCGGCCAGGCGTATGCTGATAGGACCAGCTGGTCGAGGAGCTCAGACTCACCCAGCCGAGACAAGCCTTGCAGGGCAGAAAAGAGAAATGCCGTATCCCAGTAATCACCGCCAGGTTCCAGCGCAGGGAAGCATGGGATGAGGCCTGCCTGCCGAGCGCAACGAGCAACCGGTATGAACAGCTCCAGGAACCTTTCAACCAAGCTTTGCTTGGCCCAGCCAGCTGGTGACCAATTCTTGCTGATGTTTGGTCGGTCAAACAAGCTGATATGCCGCACACCCCAATGGGCATAGGCTTCGAAGATCATGCTCAGCTCATTCAGATCGTGCTCTCCAGTCGTCAGGAGGGGTAGGTGGATGACCGGTTGAATTCCCTCATAAAGGAGCTGGAGGATAAAATTTTCAGGGATCGCCCGGTTGAGCGGTGCGAGTAAAGTCAGCCAGTTAGCTCCCAGTGCTTTTAATTCGGGTAACCAGCGGTGAAGGTCGTTCTCCCTGTAGTGGAGCGTATCGGGGTAGTAATAAAAGCCATACCGTGAAACATTTGCAGCATCGTTCATTTCATTCAATGTCCTCTGTGTGATGTCAACCCTAATGTTGCAAGGGCTGTGCCAGCCGGCCCGAACCATGCTGGCTTTGCACTTCGATTGTTTCAATGTATAATGATTCACGGGTAGGCTGAGGCTGCTAACCGAGGAATGTCCCTGCTCATAATTTCGATCCTGAATCATTCACCGGTTTGGAGGAGTATGCTGTCATTGCGGAGCAAGTTGGCATGGTTTCTTGTCAGCTTGTTTTTCATTATGGTGCTTGTGGGCTGTTCTGCTCCGCAGGATGCTCAATCCAATGTATACGAGGTCGACCCCACTTTCAGTGATTTCTACCGCGAAATCGGTGGTGAAGAAGTATTGGGAGCCCCGATCTCTCCCAAGTTCGATAAAGACGGCATCACCTACCAGTATGTGGTCTCGGGATTGATGGCTTATGATCCAAACCGCGCCGCACTCAAGCGCTACCACTTCTCACCGATCGCATCCACTGAATGGCAGATCAACGGACAGGTAGAACCGCCCCCAACCGACGGCGACACTTTTTATGTCAACGGTCACAAGGTCTGGGACGAAGTTTTACCATTTTATGAGCAATTTGGAGCTGATATCATCGGTGTCCCACTCACCGGGGTAAAGGTAAATGACCTGAAGCAGCGTTACGAGCAGTATTTTGATGGGATCGGCTTTTACCGCAATTATTCTGACCCACCAGGGAAGATTCACCTCATGCCGTATGGTGATTGGATGTGTGGGGCGAATTGTCCATATTCGAGCTCGGATACATCCATTCCGAAACCGTCCTATCAACGTGATTACACGGCTACCGAGCAAGTCTTTCTGGATGCGGCAGAAAGCCTCGGTTATGGCTACACCGGGGAGCCGCTTTCTTCACCAGCCCTGGCTTCAGATGGCAATTATGAGATGGTTTTCGAAAACACCGCCTTATTCATCGACCCTGCCAACGGCAATCTGGTTCGCTTGCGGCCGCTACCCTCCTGGCTGGGCATCCAGACTGAGAAACCGGGTAAAGAGATCGTAGCGGATGGGTTCTCTTTCTTCCAGGTGCAGGAGGGGCTCGGCTATAACGTACCGACAATATTCTTTGACTACATCAATACTCATGGCGGGCCGGATTACTCAGGTGACCCTATCGGTGAATTCCGCCAGCTCGATGATGGCGGGTACTCACAGTGTTTCACCAACCTGTGCCTGGAATACCATCCCAATGCCCCATCCGAGCTGCAAGTGCGGCCGCATTCATTAGGGGCAGACTACCTGGCTGGCGGGACACAGCCTGCTACGCCTGGTCCAGCCATCGCCGAAGCCCTTCAGATCAATGCCTGGGAGGACTATCCCTTGATTCCATCGGGTGGTCAGCAGGCGATCCATGTCGAAGCCACCCGGAATAATACTCCCGCCTCTGGCATTCAGGTTTCAATCCTGGTTACACAGCCGGATGGGCTGACGAAGACCTATACCCTTGCACCGACCGGTGAAGATGGAAGATCAAGTATTGAGCTGGATCCAATCGATGGTCCAAACGGGGCCATCGTCCCCTATGAGGTATGTGTGGTTGGAGTGGTCGAGCTGCAGGTATGCTTCTCTCGCAGTTACACGATCTGGGAGCAACAATAAAAAAGCCCTGGTCATCATAGAACAGGGCTCATAGTTGATTATTTTGTTGATAACAACTACTGTGAAGACTTGATCACTTCCAGGGGCAGGTGGGGCAGGTCGATCGAGCTTTCATCACAGAACAACATCGCCCGTTCGATCACGTTGCGTAGCTCACGGATATTACCGGGCCAGGGATGCTTTATCAGGGCCTCCATGGCACGTGGGGTCACGTCCTGGATGTTAATACCCAACCGCTGGTTATTTTGGCGGATGAACAAGCCCACCAGCTCGGGAATATCTTCCTTGCGGTCCTTCAGCGCAGGCAAGTGGAGATCGACTACTTTGAGACGGTAGTATAGATCGTGGCGGAACTCGCCTTTCTCCATGGCGGTGATCAGATCACGATTGGAGGCCGCAATGATCTGCACATCGACATGCACTTCGCTGGTGCCACCGACCCGCCGGAACTTTTGCTCCTCGATCGCACGTAGCAGCTTGGCCTGCATGTCGACTGGCATAGACGAGATCTCGTCCAGGAACAGGATACCCTGGTCGGCTACTTCCATGAGGCCTAGCTTGCGTTTCTCTGCGCTGGTAAAAGCCCCGGCTTCGTAACCGAATAACTCCGACTCGAGCACAGTGCTCTGGATGGCAGCGCAGTTAATGGCGATGAAAGGCTTGTTGGCACGCGGTCCCCCCTGGTGGATGGCATTGGCGAGCACTTCCTTGCCAGTCCCGGTCTCACCTGTGATCAAGACTGAGACGGAGGCGGCTGCGGCGCGCTGGGCCTGGTGTAGCACCAGCTGCATTTCCGGGTTGCCGCATACCATTGAGGAGTATTCCTTCCGCTGCGATTCACGCAGGTGTACCAATTCCCTGCGCATAGCCACTATTTCCTGGGCACGCTGGATGGATTTCTCGAGCGGACCGAATTGGACAGGTTTCTGCAGGAAATCATGGGCGCCGTTCTTCATGGCTTCCACAGCCATGTCGATGTGGCCATAGGCAGTGATGATGATGATGGGCGGGCGCATCGGCATCTGGGCTGTTTCGCCGAGCAGGGTAGGGCCGTAGCCGTCCGGCAACTCAACATCAAGCAGGATGATATCGGCACTGCCCAGCTTCAGCTGTTCGCGCGCTTCGGCCAGGGTGGCTGCTTCCAACACCTCGTAACCGCGCGTGGTCAGGAACTGCCCGATGTTAATCCGTGCGTTTGCTTCATCATCAACGATTAGAATTGTAGCTGCCATAGATAATCCAGGTTTATAAGGATGCTGTAGAGGGGAATTGAACTACGAAGTTCGTTCCACCCAGGATGCTGTTCACATAGATTGAGCCTTTATGTGCAGTCACGATCCGTTTTACGATAGCCAGGCCAAGTCCTGTGCCGCCTTGCTTTGTAGTGAAGAATGGCTCGAAGATCTTTTCCCTCAGCTCGGCCGGGATACCTGGCCCTGTGTCCGAGATGCTGACCTCCACGTGCGCTTGCTTATCGTCTTCGCTGGTCTGCCGGATCTTGACCGACAGCAAACCGCCATTCGTGTCCATGGCTTCGATCGCATTGTTGACCAGGTTGGTGAACACCTGCTCAAGGGCTCGGTAATCGCCTTCGATGGTTGGCACCGGCTTCTCAGCCTGCACCTGGTACTTGATATTCAGCTTAACCAGCCGGGATCGCCAGCGTTCCAGCAGGTTGGAGATCAGCAGCCCTAACGCAATGGGTTCGAGCTTGTATTCCATCGGCCTTACAAAGGTCAGGCTCGATTTTACCAGAGAAGTCAAGCGCTCACAATCTTCCTCCAGGCGCGCAATGTTCTGCTGATTGGGATCATCCTGGGGCAGGTTGATCGCCAGGAGCTGCAGGCCAGTGAAGATGTTGTTGATTGGGTTTTTAACCTCGTGGGCAAAGGAAGCCGTCACCTCGCCCAGCAGCGCACGCTGCTCAAGCTGCTGGTTCTTCAGCCGGTATTCCTCTTGCTCGCTCAGGTCATGGAATAGGATGATAATGCTATTGACCAGGCTCTCGTTGATGATCGGAATGATCCGCAGGTTTGCCTGGAAATTCTCTCCATTACGGCGAAAGAGCTTTAATGAACTAATACTGCCAATACGTTGCTCGTTTTGGACGACCTGGAACGCCGCCTTGAGATCTTCGCCACCGATCAACACATTTTCGATCCTCTGGCCAGCTACCTCCTCGGTGGCGTAACCCAGGCAGATTTCAGCCGACGGGTTGAGCGAGCTGACGGTTAGGTCGGGGGTCAGGATGATCACCCCGTCCTCCATGGAGTTGAAGATCGTGGCATTCGTGAGTACCCTGGTCATATAGTCCTGGATGTCACTCCGCAGCTGGGAGTTCAAGGCGTGGCCTTGGATGACGTTATTGACCTGGGAAGCCAGGAAGGTCAGCTGGGGAATCAGGTTGGGGGAAGGGATGGAATTCTCGCCCAGGGCGACCAGTAACCCGATGAAAGCATTGGTTTCGCCGATGGGGGCTGAAGCGAAATAGGAGATATTCGAGGCATGTGCCAGGCGGTGCAGGTTGATGATCGCTCGTTTACCCCGCACCCAGGTCATGGGTGACTGGAGGTAAGAGAAATCTTGCCCGCTGATCTCATCCGGAAAAGCTGGATCAATTCCAGCCAGGGCAATACGCTTCAGGCTCGGGTTTTGGCTATTGGCCTGGTAGATGCTGAGTGAGCAGGCACCGGTGAGTTCCAGGCTGGTCTTCAGCAAGGTGCTGAGGGATGCATCCAGGTCCGTAGAGAGTAACGCCTTAGAAAGCTGGTTCAGATGGTCCCATAAGGCATGGTAACGCTGTTCTTCCTCGCGGTGCAGACGATATTGTTCATCCAGCTCAAAAGATATCAATGAAAACTTATTCGCTTCACCAAGTGGGCTGAAAGTCACCTGTACAATTGATTTTGAGCCACCCCGCTTGATCAGCTCGACGGGTGAGGGGTACTTGCCAGGCTCAACCAGCTCATCTTCTTCCGCTGGTTCAGCCTTGATCACCTGGAACAGACTCCGGTAGTCCACCTCGCTCAGCTCGCTACGTGTATAGGCAGTCAGCTCGGTGGCCTTGGAGTTGGCCAGGTATATACGATTGGTATTATTGTTGATAATGACCGCAGCTTGTGGTAGCGAGTTTAGTAAGGTTTCAAGTTCCGCTGTTCCCAGGGGTGCGAATTGGTTTTTTATAAAACTGCTAAACTGCGATACTCGGTTCATTGTGTTGGGGAAGCACCAGGCTCGATTTATAGGTATGGTTGCGCAGGTGAGCGGGTAGGATGCCTTCGATCGAGCGGTATTTTGCTACAGTGCGCCTGGCAACCGGATATCCCATGCCAGAAAGCATTTCTGCGATTTGTGAGTCGCTCAGTGAATAGGGTTCCTGGTCGATGATCTGCTTCAAGGCTGTGCGGACATGCAGGCTGCGATCGAAGAACATCGCTAACGGTACGATCCTGCGGTTGGGCAGCTGGACCGCTTTATCAGATACTGCTCGGGACATTGTTGACTCATGCACCTCAAGTTCTTCGGCCATATCGGCACGCGTGATGGGCTTTAAGTACGCATCACCATTCAAGATGAATTCCCGCTGGATAACCACCAGCCTTTGCATAAGGCGGACAATTGTATGGTTGCGTTGCTGCAAGCATTTTACCAGTAAAGTCGCTTTTTCAAGGTCTTCCTGCCATAGTCCGGATTTGTCATCCGGCGCCTGCTGGAGTGCCTCCCGGAAAAGCGGGTTCACGCGCAGTGTGCCGTAGAAATGGCATGGCGATCTCAACCACAAGGGCTGTGTCATCATCCTCCTTATAGCGGCTGATGATGATATCGGGGAAGTGGTAGGTATTCTCCTGGCTCTTGGCGCTTCCGCTATTGGGCATCTCACCCCAGTGGGCGCGGGCTGGAAATGGGTTAAGATTATCACTGATAAATCGAACGATCTCCCTGGCCTGGTTGGTAGAGATGTTCATATGCCGAGCGAGTTCGGGAAGGTGGTGCGGGCTAAGCAGCTCGATACCCGCCCGGATGGCTTCTTCAGCCCGGGCTGGCACCTCCAGGCTTTCTCCCAGTACCTCCAGCTGGATCAGCAGTGCATCCTTGGGGGATGATGAGCCTGCCCCAAGCGGGTCGGCATGCTGGATCAGGCTGATAACCTTTTCGATACGTGATAAAGGCACATGGTGGTAGAGGGCGATCTCGACTGGTTTTACAGTTAACAGGCCATCCTCATCCAGGCTAGTCAGGACATGCACTGCGATAGGTCGGTCTTCGACCGAAAGTTCGGGGCCGATCTGCCGCAGGATGTATGCTGGGAGGTCTTCGTGATTGGGGGCGAAATTGTCGTCAGGCAGGTCGTCCAGGCTGGCAGCTGTGCTGGGTTTAGCGAAGAAATCCTCATGGCATGAAAGGTAAACGATAGGCTGGTCAGGTGAGCTGCCCATCATATTGGTGCACGTTGGGCAGGGTTGATTACTGTGCAGCACCTTGTGGCAGGTCGGGCAGCGGAACTCCTCAATTAACTCGAGGGCTGGGTTGCGAGCCAGCTCTGCCTCCACTTTCTGGCGTAACTCGGCTGTAGTGAGTTCAAGCAGGGCCATGGTCTGGGCCAGGTGGGCAGTGGTTTGAGGGCGTAAGAGCGTTTTTTGACTTTGCAGTAGCATGGTTAACCTCTAGTATATCGTGTTTCGCTAATGTTGCAAGTTCTATGCCAGGGAATTTATGCGGAATTTGTGTTAAAATTTACTAAACATCCCATCCTTAAGCCAATATGAGGTGAATATCAATGTTCCGGTCATTCTTTAGTTACCTTGCCAAAGCTGCCTGGGCGCGCAAGATTGTCGCTAAGTGGTCCTTAGCCTGGAAAATGGCTTCCCGTTTCATTGCCGGCGAAACCCTGGCGGACGGGATCCGGGTGATCAAGGAATTAAATGCGAAAGGGATCAACGCTACGCTGGACCATCTGGGCGAAAACACAGATTCGCCTGAAAAAGCCCGCCAGGCTGCGCGTGACATCATCCAGGCGTTTGATGCGATCGAAGAGGCTGGTGTACGCGCCAATGTCTCGATCAAATTAACCCAAATTGGCCTGGGGATTAGTGATGAGCTGACCCTTGAAAATCTGCTGCAGATTCTTGCCACGGCTCGCAAGTACAATAGCTTTGTCCGGATCGATATGGAAGATTCGACGGTCACCCAACGGACGATCAATCTCCTATATAAGGCCCGGGAGGTTGGCTATGATAATGTGGGTATTGTGATCCAGGCTTATCTTTATCGCAGTGAAGCAGACATACGAAAACTCCTGGAGGATTGCTTCAAGGTGCGCCTGTGTAAGGGTGCCTACACCGAACCAGCCAAGGTGGCTTTTCCGAAGATGAAGGACATCGATGCCAATTATGACCGCCTTGCAGCCTTGCTTATCGATGGCAGCCTGTCAAAAAACTGCCCGCCCATCAGCCCAGATGGAAAGACCCCGCCCATACCTGGTTTGGCTACACACGATGCCAACCGTATCGAGTCCGCCAAGCAGTATGCTTCTAAGGTTAACCTGCCAAATGAGGCGATGGAATTCCAAATGTTGAACGGCATTCGTAGAGACCTCCAAGACCAGCTGGTGCAGGAGGGTTACCAGGTGCGAGTATATGTCCCATACGGCACAGAATGGTACCCTTACTTCATGCGCCGGATTGCTGAACGACCAGCAGACCTGCTCTTCTTGCTGCCCAGGTTTAACTTCAAATAATCTATGCCTGATTCTCCGCAATCTCTGGCTGACCGCCTTCTAGTGGAAGGTGGCAGGGTGATTGACTTCTTTAATAAGCTGGACGCCACGCTTTGGGGGAAGCCTGCATATGCGGGGGAAGACGCCTGGACATTCCATGAGCTGCTGGCTCATCTGGTGAGTGCCGAGATCGGGCGCAGTGAGCTAATTGCAGCGATTGCCAGCGGGGGTTCGGGTGCTCCTCCCGAATTCCTGATTGAAGAATATAATCGCTCTGAAGTGAAGAAGTTCTCAATGGATTCCGACGATTCTCTCCTTGATCGTTTCTGGTCTGAACGCACCAGGCTGGCTAAATTGGTAGGGAGCCTGACCCTCTTCGACCTTACCCGCCTGGGCAATGACCCTTACCTGGGTTCAGCCACCTTGCTTGAGATCATCAAGCTGACTTACCGCCATAACCAGATCCACCTGCGCGAAATACGTGGGATTAGATAGATGAAATATATACGCCTGTTTATTCAATTATCCCGGCCTCTGTATATCTTTGGTGCTATCCTAGTTTATCTGCTGGGTATAAGCTTGAACCACTACCTGACCGGTCAGGTAGATTGGAGTTCCCTTCTTTATGGTTTGATTTGGATCATCCTCCTGCTACTGGCTGGTCAATACCTGAATGAATATTTCGATCCCCAGTCCCTCGCTCAAGGCACGATCAAAAAGCACACCCCCTTTTCCGGGGTTACAGGTGCGATCGGCCCTGGGAAGCTAGCTCGCCCGGTAGCTTTGTGGGCCGGGCTGACCTGCCTGGCATTCGTTGCTTCAATAACAGTGCGGATCCTGCCAATCTTACTTAATAAGCAGGCGGTCCTATTTATTTATGGCGTGATGCTCTTAGCCGAGCTTTTTTATGCGCTACCGCCATTTCGATTGGTCTCTTCAGGCTATGGTGAGTTATTATTGTCGATCATTATCGTTGCCTTCGTGCCTGCTCTGGCTTTCCTCATGCAGGGGCATGTGATGCATCGGCTGCTGGCTTTGTCGGTTTTCCCTCTTACGATGATCCACATCAGCATGCTTTTAGCATTGGAATTACCCGATTATGCATCAGATAATTTGCAGGAAAAACGCTCCATGTTGATCCGAGTCGGTTGGCAGCGGGGGATGCTGTTCCACAATGTTCTATTGTTACTCGGTTTTGTGCTTTTTGCGGTGGCGTTTATATTGGGATTACCCCTGAGCGTTGCCTGGCCAGTTGTCTTTGTCCTGCCTATTGCTCTCTACCAGGTGTGGTTGATGAACCGCATCGCTGAAGGTGCGAAACCCAATTGGAACATGCTCATCTTGATCGGTATTGCAAATTTCATCCTAGCTGCGTACATCTTGACCTTTGCTTTTTGGACACACTGATATGCCCGAATTCCTAAAACTGACCCCTGTTGATCTAGCTCGTGAAATCCTGCTGGCACAAGTGGAAGCGAATGTTATCCCCGAATGTGTACCAGCTTTAGAAGCATTGGGCAGGGTGACCTATATCCCCATTTGCTCTCCCATCTCCATGCCGCCCTTCCCTCGCAGCACAGTGGACGGCTATGCCGTGCGCGCCGCCGATACCTATGGGGCGTCCGATAGCCTTCCTGCCTACTTGAAAATGTCTGGCGAAGTCCTGATGGGCAAGCCGCCTGATTTTGATATCAAACCAGGTGAAGCGGGCTTGATCCACACCGGGGGAATGCTACCGGCTTCGAGTGATGCCGTCGTTATGATTGAATATACTCAATCGGTTGGGACGGAAATGGTTGAGATCCTGCATTCGGTGGCGGTCGGGGAAAATACCATCAAGCTGGGTGAGGATGTAATGGAAGGCGAGGAGGTGATCCCAGCTGGTTCACGAATTCGCCCGCAGGAGATCGGCGGCTTGGCTGCGCTTGGCATCCTTGAGCTGGAAGTGGCCAGAAGACCGGTGGTTGGCATCATCTCTACGGGTGATGAAGTTGTTCCACCTGACCATGACCTTCTACCTGGACAGGTGCGGGATATCAACACGTATAGCTTGTCTTTATTAATTGAGCGGGCAGGGGGAAAGGCCAGGCCTTATGGTATTTTCGCGGATGATTATGAACGCCTGGTTTTGGTTGCCTCCCAGGCGATGGCTGAATGTGACATGTTGCTTGTTACGGCCGGTTCTTCTGCCAGTGCGCGTGACCTGACTTCCCAGGTGATCAACCATTTAGGCTCACCTGGCGTGCTTGTGCACGGTGTGAATATTAAACCTGGTAAACCGACTATCCTGGCAAAATGCGATCACAAAATAGTGATCGGTCTTCCGGGAAATCCTGTCAGTGCATTTGTGATTGCCGGTATTTTTGTTGTCCCGGTGGTAGAATCCTTGCTTGGTCTATGCAACCCCGGTTCTCGTTTCATGTTACCAGCCACCTTGGGCACGAATGTGCCTTCCCAGGCTGGTCGCGAGGACTGGGTGGCGGGTTTTATACACTCGGGGCCAGCGGGATATGTTGTTGACCCCATCTTTTCGAAAAGCAATCTTATCTTTAGCCTGGTCAGGGCGAATTGCCTGATCCGTGTGCCACCAGATGCGACTGGGTTGGCGGGTGGCGAGACGGTAGAGGTCATGCTATTATCTTAACGTGATGGAATAGTGATTAATGTTGATAAGACGCGGAAAATTCATATTCATTGCGCTAGTCGTATTTTCATTTTTCATATCGGGATGTTTCTTTAAATCTGAGCTCAGTGTCGCTCCGATCGACCCCCAGTACATTGCGACTTTTACGGCCACACCCGGTGACTCTCCTACACCGTTCCAGGCTGTCAGTGATTCTCCTATTCCACCCACCCTCACACCTACTGCTACACTCACGCCTACAGCGACCAACACACCTCTCCCAACGGATACACCTGCCCCAACCCCCACTCAAGCCTGGGAATATGTGGATGCTGGCCACGCGAAAGCTCCTATCTTGTTGTATCACCACATCTCTAATGATGGATACGGTAATCGTTACTACGTTTCTGTCGATGATTTTCGAGCCCAGATGGAAGCCCTGCGTAATTGGGGCTATACTGCCATAACAATAACAGATCTGACGCAAGTCTTGATCAATGGCGGGGAGTTGCCCCCTCGACCGGTGTTGATTACCTTCGATGATGGCAACCAGGATGTATATGAATATGCCTATCCTATCATGCATGAGCTTGGATTTGTGGGAACAAATTATATTGTTGCCAACCGACTTGAAGCCAAGGGCTTTGTAAACGTCGAGCAGCTGCAAGAAATGGCCGATGCTGGATGGGAGCTCGGTAGTCATAGTATGGACCACGCCGACCTAACTACCGATTACTCCATCGCCAATTACGAGATCCGCCAATCCATGCTACTGTTAGAAGAGGCTACAGGTGAACCAGTTAGCACATTCGCCTATCCTTATGGGAAGACCGATGGGTTCATCAGCACCAAGGTTGGTGACTATGGCTACCGCGCTGGGATGGGCCTGGGATTGGGTACTGACCATTACCTATCAACCCTGTTTTACCTCAGCCGGATCGAAATCGAGGGTGATTATGACCTTGCAAAATTCGCTACCTTGCTACCCTGGTCCGGTCAGTAGTAATCTGTAAATTGGATACTTTCACCATGAGTGTATATCTGCATGACATTTCACTACCTCAAGCCAAAGCAGCATTTGATGAAGCCCTGGAGGCAAATCACCTAAGAGGCATGCTAGGGATTGAAGAGATCCCTCTAGACGAGTATGCCCTTGGGCGGGTGCTTGCCAGTCCAATCTGGGCGAGTATATCCTCCCCCCATTATCACGCTTCGGCAATGGATGGTTATGCGGTGCAGGCCGAATCGACTAACTCCGCTACCCCAGCTCATCCGATCGATCTCGAGATAGGCACCCAGGCAGGTTATGTCGATACAGGTGACCCACTGCCTGCCTGGGCCGATGCTGTCATTCCAGTCGAAAACATCGAGCAAATCCACCCAGCTGCAGAAGGCAGCGATGAAAAATCTTCTAAATTCAAGATCCGTATACGCGCTTCAGTGACACCCTGGAGCCATGTACGCTCGATGGGAGAGGATATCGTAGCGACCCAGCTGGTGTTGCCTACCGGGCACACATTGCGCCCGGTTGACCTGGCTGCCATTGCTGCCAGCGGGCATGCTTCGATTGAGGTCGCGCGAAAACCGCGGGTTGCCATCCTTCCTACAGGTACCGAGCTCGTGCCGATTGGACAGCCGGTAAAACCTGGAGATATCATCGAGTTCAATTCGCTCGCATTAGCTGCCCAGGTGAATGGTTGGGGGGCACACGCCACACGCTTGCCAATTTGCCAGGATGATTTCGGTCAGCTCTGCCAACGCGTAGAAGAAGCCTCGGGCGAGCATGATCTGATTCTGCTAAACGCCGGCTCATCTGCCGGGTCAGAAGATTTTTCATCGCGCGTGGTCCAGGAATTAGGTGACTTGTTGGTGCATGGGGTAGCCATTCGCCCTGGGCACCCGGTCATCCTGGGGATGATCGGGAAAAAACCTCACCAGGTGCCCATCATCGGTGTCCCTGGTTACCCGGTATCCGCCATCCTCACTGGCGAGATTTTCGTCGAGCCGCTGATCGCTTGTTGGTTGGGAAGGACGCCTGTCAGCCCACTCCAGATTACCGCTCAGCTCACTCGCAAAGTTACCTCACCGCCGGGTGATGATGATTACATGCGCATAGCCATTGGAAAGGTGGGTGATAAGGTGCTGGCCGCCCCGCTTTCGCGCGGTGCGGGGGTGATCACCTCTCTGGTCCGTGCCGATGGGATCACGATCCTGCCACGCGGCGTCCAGGGACTTGCTGCAGGGAGTGAAGTAAAGGTTAATCTATACCGCAGCCCGGATGAGATCGAGAAAACCATCCTAGCCATAGGCTCGCATGACATCACCATCGATATCATGGCCCAGTTCCTGGCCGCCCATGATCGTCGGCTGGTATCGGCTAATGTGGGTAGCCTGGGTGGCCTGGTAGCCCTCTCGCGAGGTGAAGCCCACCTGGCAGGCTCACACCTGCTTGACCCAGACAGCGGTGAATACAACTTGAAATACATCCGCCAGACCCTGCCTGACACACCAGTTAAGCTGGTTGTGTTGGTCGAACGCCAGCAGGGACTGATGGTCGCCAGTGGTAACCCCAAGCAGATTAGTTCATTACTTGACCTCGCCCGACAAGATGTCATCTATATAAACCGTCAAAGTGGGGCGGGCACGCGTGTGCTCCTGGATTTCCACCTCCAGCAGATGGGTATACCCTCCGAAACTGTGCGCGGTTACCAGCACGAAGAATTCACCCACCTGGCTGTGGCTGCTGCGATAAACTCTGGTCGGGCGGATTGTGGCCTGGGAATCGCAGCTGCAGCCCAGGCACTCGGGTTGGATTTTATCCCGCTCTACCAGGAACGCTATGATCTGGTCATTCCCCTGGTTTATTACCAGGCTGATTTGTTGAGTCCCCTATTGAAATTACTGGGAGATCAAGATTTCAAGAAAAGTGTGGCAAACCTGGCGGGGTATAATATTGAGCGGATGGGTCAGGAAATTATCTAATATTCCAGGCGGGAATGGATTGAAAACCATTCGGCGATAAATACCCCACTGGCAAAGCTGACCTCTAGTAAAACAACAGTAAAGTCATCTATGAAAGGTGGTTGATATGCCAATTTCCAGCGGTATCCCTGCTCCCGAGTTCTCCCTGCCCGATGAGAATGAAATCGTTCGCTCTTTGTCTGAATTCAAAGGGCAGCCGGTCCTTCTTTATTTTTACCCCAAAGATGATACTCCGGGTTGTACGATCGAAGCCTGTAACTTCAGGGATGATTATAGCCAGTACACCCAGGCAGGCATCACCATCCTGGGTGTCAGCCCCGATACATCCAAGTCGCATGCCAAGTTCAAGAATAAATATGGATTACCTTTTACCCTCCTGGCGGATAGTGAGCATAAGGTATGTGAGCTGTATGGCGTGTGGGGCACGAAGAAAAACTACGGGAAGGAGTATCAGGGTGTTTTCCGTACGACCTTCCTGATCGATGAGAACGGCAATATCATCCATGTATTTAACAGTGTGAAACCTGCTGAGCATAGTGCGGAGGTTCTTACTCAGTTTAAGGCCAGCCGCAATTAAACACACAGAGCGCACCAGATCATGGTGCGCCCCTAGTGGAGATGGCGGGAATCGAACCCGCGTCCGAAAGAATAGAACCGCGAATATCTACGAGCATAGTCGGTTGTTTGTTTCACTAGCTGGTTTACAAGCGACAAAAAGCTCAGCTAGTTAACCGCTGGGACCCGAAAGTCCCTCTTTCACACAGGTAGCGGTGTTGTGCGTGGCACTCCGGCATTGTGACGTTCACTCTACCACCAGCCGGAGGGAGGGGCAGGTGAACGTGAGCCTACTGGAGGCTCATAACTGATCTTCTACCGCTTATGCAGCGAGAGGAAGAGCAGTATAGGAAGTGCGATTGGCACTTGTGTGTTGCACTGATTTTTCGAGGTCGGTGCCTCTCGGCTCGCAATCCGGGCTCAGCCTCTCCCGTCGAAGCCTGTCATCCCCGGTCTGCCTGATTATACTCCAGATCTCCTGTTCTCTATTACCTGGCTAGCAACCACTCACCGGTAAAAGAACCTTTCGATTTTGTTAGTTAGTAAAAATCATCACACACTTATGTTATACTAATGGGCAATTTGCTGATGCCTGGATATACCTTCGTCTGAGGTACCTGTTTTACCCTTCTAAGCATTGAATAATCATAAGATTTAACGGGTCAGCACACGAATCCAGGTCCATGGGTAGGTTATCCATTGATGCAGTCAATGTCGATCATCGAAAAAACTGTCCATGTTGCTCAAAGAGCTACAAATGATCCAATCTATGGGGGCTCGAAAACCTTACAGGAGGTGTATTCAATCGCGATAACGATATGATAACGACCCCTACTTATTTTCTTTGGATTAATTATTTTCATGCGTTGAGGAGAATGTTATGAAGTTGAAGTGGTTCATCAGTATGCTTACGGTTTCGTTTATATTTGCGATCGCCTTGTTTGGACTCGCAGGTCGCGATTCGATCGTCGCTGCCCAGGATGAAAGCACCAAGATCGAAGGATTGTTGATTGACAGATTCGCAGCAGATGGGACGGCTGATTTCATCGTCCGTTTCGTCGACCAGGCCGACCTTTCAGCCGCATATTCAATGGACTGGGACGCCCGCGGTGAATACGTTGTGAATACCTTGCGTGAGATCGCTGCGAAAAGCCAGGTAAATGCGATCGGCATCCTGGATACCGCCGGTTTACAGCATCAAACAATGATCGGCGGCAATGACCTGTATGTATGGAGCGGGAGCCAAATAGAAGCATCGGCGCTTGCCGCGCTGCCTGAAGTCGCAACCATACGAGCTACCCGTACTTACCAGCTTGATCCCTACACAGTCACTAATCCGCTTATGAGCATCCGCTGGGCGGGTGATTTATTATCTTATAACCTGCAGGCTACCGCTGGGGATTCACCCGCAGCAACAACGGCCTGGGGCATCACCGACACGAAAGCAAACCAATTCTGGTCAGCCTATGGATTGAAAGGCGATGGTATCAAAGTCGCCAATATCGACTCAGGTGTGCAATGGAACCATCCAGCCCTAATCAACCAGTTCGCCTGCCCGGGTGATCCGGATAATGCTGCCTGCTGGCGTGATCCGAGTAATATCTGCGGTGGAAGTGCCTGTGACAACAACGGGCATGGGACCCATACCATGGGAACCATGGTTGCTAAGGACGATGCCAACCTGACCTATATTGCTGGTATGGCCCCCAATTCCACCTGGATCGCTTGCAAAGGCTGTGAGACCAATTCGTGTTCGGATCTCGCTCTTACAACCTGTGCAGATTGGATCCTGGCTCCCGGTGGAAACTCAGCCAATCGGCCAGATGTGGTCAACAATTCCTGGGGCAGCACCCCCGATGGCGATGATTGGTACCTTTCCTACGTCAACGCCTGGCGCGCAGCCGGCACCTTTCCAGCCTTTTCAGCCGGGAATGCCGGTTCTGGCTGTGACACCCTCGGAGATCCTGGCTCATACCAGCAGTCATTCGCATCCGCAGCTCACAGCAGCAGCCGCACCATCGCCAGCTTCTCCAGCCGTGGACCAAGTGCCTTCGGCCATGCTCCCTATACCAAGCCCAATATCTCCGCCCCAGGTGTGAGCGTATGCTCGACCGTCCCTACCAATGGCTGGAGCTGCGGGTACAGTGGAACCTCAATGGCCAGCCCGCATACTGCAGGAGCAGTGGCTTTGCTTTGGTCATGTAACCCTGATCTGGTAGGTGACATCGATGGTACCTTCCAGCTGCTTCAAAGCACCGCGAATGTTGCTCCTGCCGGTAACTGCGGAGCGCCACCGGATGGTCAGGGTAACTACACCTACGGATATGGATACCTGGACGTGCTGGCTGCTGGCGGCGAGGCCTGTGGGACGGTCGAATATGGCACCCTGGCCGGGCATGTATATGATGACAACGGTGCCGCAGTCGAAGGTGCCACGGTGATCGCCCTACCTGCTCCCGAGAGCAACCAGGTGCAGGCTGTCACTGACCCGAATGGTTTTTATACGATGGATCTGGCGGTGGGGACCTATAATGTGAGCGCATCCAAGGTTAATTACACCTCGCAGACAGTCAACGGTGTGGTTGTGAATGTAAATGATACGACCACCCAGGACTTTTCGCTCACTTTCCTGGGTGCCTGGACGCAGTTGGCACCCGGCTCTGGCTGTCCGGACTGGACTCGCTTCGACATGGAATACTCTTCCGCGACTGGCCTGGCTTATCTGATGGGTGGTCGACCTGGCACGACCACGGACGGAACGATCTATTCGTACAATCCGTCAACTAATACCTGTGCCACAACTGGCCGCACGATGCCCGTCCCGATCTCCAACTACACCATCGTACCGTTGAATGATGGCAATGCTGACCTGCTGTGTACCTTTGGGGGCCGCGACAGTACGGGTGCACTCAGCAACGCTGTCCAATGTTATAACCCGGTCGCTAACACCGTATCTCAGGTAGACACCCTGCCGGTTGGGTTTGGTGTGTTTATCCCCGGTGGTGCAGCGGTTGTGAATAACGTTGCCTACATCTTTGGCGGTTTAAATACAACCACCACGCCATATGCATCTGCTGAAACCTGGTCGTATGTACCTGCTACCGATTCCTGGGCCCAGGAAGGTGATTTGTCTCTCGCACGTGGCTATATTGAAGTGGCTGTGGTGGATGGGAAAATATATGCCTTTGGAGGTGATACTTATAACGGCAGCCTGGTGGCTGTGACAAAAGCGGAAGTATTCGATCCGGCAGCCGGCACCTGGAACGATGCCACCGTAGCTGACCTGGCAACGGCTTCGGGTGAGGGCCGCGGCTTTGGCTTTGATAGTGGCTCAGGCTATGAGACGGCCGGCAAGGTCATCCTGGCCGGAGGGGGGATCTGGTCATCCGACACCAATGCTGTTCTCTCATACGATGTTGCCACGAATACATATGATGAAGGCTTCCCTGACCTTAATATTGAGCGCCGTGACCATGCAGGTTTCTTTGTACCTGGGAACCCAAGCAAGATGTTCGTGTTTGGCGGTTACAGTGCTTATTCAGGTTACGGTGGGGATAGTCCTCCCTACGGACCGCCTGAATACTTTGCAATTAATCAATTGACCAGCGCCGATCTGGCATTGTCAATAACCGGTCATCCTGATCCTGCTCATGTGGGTAGCCCACTGACTTATGTGCTTCTTGTTACGAATTCGGGCCCTGCTGACGCAACGAATGTGGTCGTCACGGATGCACTTACCGGACTGGTGACCTTTGTAAGCGCCAGCGGTGCTGCTTGCTCGGAGGTGGGCGGCCTGGTCACTTGCAACGTGGGCACTCTGGCCATGGGCGGTACAGTGCAGATCACAGTCGTTGTCATCCCGAATGTAGAGGGTGTTGTCGTCAACACAGCCACTGTGGATAGCTCTGCGGCTGATCCAAACCTGGCGAATAATACCGCCTCTGAAACGACGACTGTCCTGGCAGGTCTCATCAAACAATACTTACCTCTGACAATAAAAGACTAACAGGTAACTACCACAATCAGACACCCCGCTGGTTCAGCTAACGGGGTGTTTTTTTATGTATATTTACCTCCTGATTAATCATTAATGAATAAAGCATTAGACACTTCTTATGTTATACTAAGCCTTCAATACGCAAAGCATAGGTGAATTGCTTGTCGGTATATTTTCCATTTACTACAAAGAATCAAATTGATGTGAAGAGGGGATGTATTTGTTACACAGAAAGGAGTGTAAGCTATTCGATTTTAAATACTCCCACGATGAACAACACAATACCATGCTACCAAGTCAAAGATTTCAAATCCTATAATTTCTTTCGAGGAGGATATGATGAAATATAAATGGTTACTGGCTGCAGCCCTGGTTGTGGCTATCTCTCTTGTGGCTCTTGTCGGCCTGGCTCAGAAAGATGCCGCCATGGCTGCCCAGGACAGCACTGCCAAGATAGAAGCAGGTCTCTTAGATAGTTTCGCAACGAATGGCTCAGCTGACTTTATTGTTATGATGGCTGAACAGGCAGACGTCAGTGCAGCTGATCAGCTGCAGACCAAGCTGGAGAAAGGCCAGTACGTGTTTGACACGCTGGTTGCGACTGCTTCACGCTCCCAGGCTGATCTGCGTAGCTATCTGGATGCCCAAGGCGCTGATTTTACGTCATTCTACATCGTCAATGCCATTTGGGTTAAGGCAGGCACCTTGGACTTGGCACAGAATATTGCCGGTCGTGCCGATGTGGCCGCTATCAATGCCAACCACACCTATCAGCTTGCTGAACCCATCAACCTACAGATGACCAGCGCCCAGCCAGCAGGCGTTGAGCCTAATATCAGCTTTATCAATGCCCCCGAGGCCTGGGCGATGGGCGTGACTGGTGAAGGCACCGTGGTAGCTGGGAATGACACAGGTCTGACCTGGTCTCACCCCGCTATTGCTCCGCACTACCGTGGTTGCTTAAATCCACCTACCTGCGACCAGGTTGATCACAACTACAACTGGTATGATGTTTTTGCGCCATCTAATCGTGTACCATGGGATGACTATGGTCACGGGACACACACCACCGGCACGATGGTTGGTGATGATGGAGCTGGCAACCAGATCGGTGTGGCCCCCGGCGCTAAGACCATCCACTGCAAGAACATGCAGTCGGGTAGTGGTGACGATGCCCACTTTATCGAATGCTTCGAGTGGGATCTGGCACCCTGGGATCTAAATGGCGCTAACCCACGCCCCGACCTGGCTCCCGATTCGATCAACAACTCGTGGGGCATGCCAGGTGGTGGCGATAACAATATGCGTACGGCAGTAGACAACCTGCTGGCTGCAGGCATTATCGTCGAAGTCTCCGCGGGTAATGAAGGCTCTGGCTGCAGTTCACTGCGCAGCCCAGGTGACTACCTTGAGACATTCACCACGGGTTCAGTGAACCATGCCGCCGCGTTCCCCGGTACGATTACGGGTTTCAGCAGCCGTGGACCATCTGCATTAGATGGAAACTACTTCCCCGATTTCATGGCTCCGGGTGAGAACGTTCGCTCGGTATGGGATAACGACTATGGCTACGCCAGCGGTACTTCCATGGCTGGTCCGCACACGGCCGCCCTGATCGGCCTGATCTGGTCAGCTAACCCGGCCTTGAGGGGCCAGGTGGATCTCACTTACCAAATCATTCAAGATACTGTTACCCCACTCACCGGACAGAACGGCTCGAACTGCGGTGGCGATTACACGGTTGGCCCCAACAACGACTGGGGTTACGGCACGATCGATGCCCTGGCGGCTGTACAGGCTGCCATTGCGATGGGTGGTGCTGGCCAATTGGACGGCACGGTTACCGATGCCGGTACGCATCTTCCCATCCAGGATGTTACCATCCATGCCGTCAGTCAGGGTGGCTTCGCCAGGGAAGATCTGACGGATGGTACTGGATACTTCACTATGACACTTGCTGCAGATACCTACACCGTATCAGCACACAAGTATGGATATGCAGACCAGGTGGTTGGTGGGGTTGAAGTGGTTACCGATACGCTCACCACCCAGAACTTCGAATTGACAGCCGTACCCACGCATGTAGTCAGCGGGTATGTGACCGATGCCGATTCAGGTGCCCCCGTAGCCGCAACGGTTGAGTTCACCGACGCAGGTGTGCCCGTTCCGCCGGTCAACACCGACCCAGGCACTGGCTTTTACAGTATCAGCGTTGCCGAAGGCACCTGGCACCTTAAAGCCTCCGCCCTTTCCTACACCAGCCAGACTTTTGAAGTCGTTGTAACCAGCGATATCACCCAGGATTTCCAGCTGACCTACCAGGAAACCTGGACACAGATTTCGCCCCTGCCGAATGGCTGTCCCGATTGGACTCGCCTTGACGCGGAATACTATGTCGGTACCGGACTGGCTTACATCCTGGGCGGCCGTGGCGGCTCAGATGGTGGTTCCACCTATGGGGATGTCTATTCCTATGACCCGGTGGCCAACACCTGTGCTGATACTGGCGTGAATATGCCCACCCCGGTCAGCAACTACACCATCGGCCTGGTCAATGACGGCTCAGCCGACCTGCTGTGCATCTTCGGCGGGCGCGACTCAGCTGGTGGCTATACTGCTAATTATCAATGCTACGACCCGAACGCCAATACTGCATTCACCGTGGGCACCTTGCCTGGCGAGCTGCCCGGCTTCATCCCCGGTGGTGTGGTAGTGGTGAACAACAAGGCCTATGTCTTTGCCGGCTTCCGCAACACGACCACACCCTACCACACTGCTCAAACCTGGGAGTGGGACCCCGTGGCGAACACCTGGACTCAAAAAGGTAATGTCACGATCGGACGCGGGTATATCGACGTGGCGGTGGTAGATGGTTTGATCTACGGCTTCGGTGGGGATGTTTTCGACGGCACGAACTTGAATGCCCAGACCATCGCCGAAGTGTTTGATCCAACCACAGGCATCTGGGATGATGCTGCAGTGACTGATCTACCGGTTGCTACCGGTGAAGGCCGCGCCTTTGGCTTCGATATTGCCAGCGGATATAACCTGGCTGGCATGATCGTCGTAGCGGGTGGTGGACAGTGGCCTGGGGTAAGCGCCGAGGCCTTCAGCTACAATATCGCTGAAGATAGCTATGACTATACCTTCCCAGACCTGATCGAGGCATACCGCAACGCGGCCGGTTTCTTTGTGCCTGGCAACCCGGTGGGTGCAATGTATACTTTCGGTGGTCGTGCTGCTGCAGACACGCCTCCATATGCCCTACCCGAGTTTTATCCCGTGCGAGTGACCATCCCTCAGGCAAACATCAAGGTCACCTGGCCTTCGCTTGATGTCGTTCTGTCGCCCGATACTCAGACGACTCAGACAATCAAGGTCCAGAACATCGGCACGCTGCCGTTGGATTGGTCGCTCTTCGAGGTCACACCAGCTGGTTGGTTGGCTGAGACCCCGACTTCAGGCACGCTGGATCCTGGTGATCCAGCTATCGATGTGGTTGTGACCTTTGACGCTACCGGCCTGACTCCCGGTGTGTTCAACACGACCTTGCAGATAGACAGCAATGATCCTGATTCACCTTCGGTATCCAAGGCTGTCGTTCTGACTGTCAAACCCCTGGCGGACCTCTCCATCGTCAAGACTGATACTCCCGACCCGGTGTATGATGGTCATCCGCTGACCTACACCCTGGCTGTCAGCAACCTTGGACCGATGGATGCCACCGGTGTGGTTGTCACCGATAACCTGCCTGCCGGTGTGACCTTTGGCCATGCCAGCCCTGGCTGCCAGGCAGTTGGCCTGGTGGTTACCTGCACAGTTGGTGATCTCGCTGCTGATGGAACGGTCAGTCTCGAAATCGTGGTGACATCCCCATCCACAGCTGGGACGATCAACAACACTGCCGTAATTGGCAGCGATGAGGTGGTCGATCCAGATGACACCAACAATGTTTCCACAGTTGAAACCACGGTTGAGATCGAACCTGCCGACCTTGCCATAATGGTGGAAGATGCCCCCGATCCGGTTCGCTTCGGTGAAGTCTTTACCTACACCATCGTGGTCAGCAACCTGGGCACCAATGATGCCACGACGGTCAAGGTTGTAGATAACCTGCCCTCGGGTGTGTCATATGTGCGTGCCACGCCAGGTTGTGGGCGTGTCGGCCTGAAGGTCACCTGCAACATCGGTGCACTGGCTGCTGGCGATTCGGTCGAGCTGTTCATCACCGTAAGAGCACCCAGCCTGGAAACGACCTTAACCAACACTGCCACAGTATCGGGTCATGAACCAGATCCTGATATGATCAATAACACTGCCACCACGCAAACCCTGGTGGTCGCTCCGATCAGCGATATCTACTTACCACTGGTTACAAAGTAGATAAAGCTACCATAGTATGAACAAAAACACCCCGGTGATTCATCGCTGGGGTGTTTGCTTATCTTTATCGCAATAAAACATGACATTAATCAAATTTTCCCCTGAACTATGGCAATATGGATAGGAATGCGGTTGTGATATACTCCAAAAAACCTCGGGCAAGTCACTTGGGTTGATCGCGTTTATAATGAATTCGACGGACAAATCATCTTGTACGGCAGGGTGAATTTAGCTTATCTGGTGGGTAAGTTGCAGAGTTCGTTGAAACAAGCTCACCCAAATTAATCGCATGAGAGGTGCCATGAAAACACACGATTACATTCAACTCGAAGAAAAGTACGGGGCGCATAATTACCATCCATTGGATGTGGTCCTGACGCGTGGGGAGGGGGTGTGGGTCTATGATATTGAGGGCAACCGCTACCTTGACTGCCTGAGCGCATATTCAGCCCTTAACCAGGGCCATGTCCACCCGAAGATCCTGAGTGCTCTACTGCAGCAGGTGGAAAATTTGACCCTGACCTCGCGCGCTTTCCGCAATGATCAGCTGCCCCTTTTCTATAAAGAGCTGTCCGATCTGACCGGTTTTGAAATGTCCCTCCCGATGAACTCCGGCGCAGAGGCTGTTGAAACTGCCATCAAGCTGGCACGCAAGTGGGCTTACCAGGTCAAGGGCGTACCACGCCACCATGCCGAGATCATAACCTGCCAAAATAATTTCCATGGTCGCACGGTATCCATCATTTCATTCTCAACCGAGCCATTATATCGGGATGATTTTGGCCCATTCACACCCGGTTTTGTGACTGTACCCTACGGGGATGCCGATGCTATTGCCAGGGCGATCACACCGCACACGGCTGCAGTGCTTGTGGAGCCAATTCAGGGGGAAGCCGGGGTGAATATCCCACCGGCAGGCTATCTGCAGCGTGTGCGCGAAATTTGTTCGCGGAATAATGTGTTGTTGATCGCAGATGAGATCCAAACAGGCTTGGGACGCACTGGTAAAATGTTCGCCTGCGAGTATGAATCCGTCCGCCCTGATATGGTGATCATTGGTAAAGCCCTGTCAGGCGGGTTCTACCCGGTTTCGGCGGTCGTTGCTGACGAACCGGTCATGGGCCTGTTCCGGCCTGGTGAGCATGGTTCGACATTTGGCGGTAACCCGCTCGCCATGGCGGTGGCGCGGGCAGCCATGCGCGTGCTCGTGGAAGAAAAATTGATCGAAAATTCCGCCCGCATGGGCGAATATCTGCAGGAGCAACTGGCCGAGATTTCCAGCCCACACGTCCAGGAAGTGCGCGGCCGGGGTTTACTGATCGGCGTTGAGCTACGGCCAAAGGCTGGTGGAGCCAGGCGATTCTGCGAAGCCCTGGTTAAGGTTGGCATCCTGGCTAAGGAAACTCATGAGAATGTCATCCGTTTCGCCCCTCCGTTGGTCATTGACAAGGCTACCATCGATTGGGCTATACCTCGTATCCGTGAAGTTCTACAGATGAAGTAAATCAGCATACCCATGATCCTGATAGGGTACCAAGTCGCAACATTGTCTAAAAAGGAGTGATACCTATGAATATATGCGTTCCAAAAGAGAGACGGACCTTCGAGTTCCGCGTAGGGTTGACCCCTGGTGCGGTACAGATGCTCACTAAAGAAGGTCATGTCGTGTACGTCGAGCATAATGCTGGGGTAGGGGCAGGCTTCAGCGACCAGGAGTATGAAAAGTCTGGTGCACGCATTGTCTATACTCCACATGAGGTCTTCGGCAGGGCTGATCTGCTCTGCAAGGTTGCCCGCCCTACCTATGAGGAGTTGGAGTGGTTACGCTCCGAGATCACCATTATGGGCTTGCTGCACCTGTTTTCTTCACGGCAGGACAAGATAGATATCATCAAGGAAAAGAATATCACCACCATCTCATACGAGCAAATCCAGCTGCCGGATGGCTCCCAGCCTGTCCGCAAACCGCTGAGCCAGATCGGTGGTCGCCTTGTAGCCCAGATCGGTGCCCACCTGTTGCAAAACGACGCTGGTGGCAAGGGCATCATGCTGGGTGGCATGGGCGGTGTCCCTCCGGCTGAGGCAGTGATCATTGGCGCTGGGGTGAGTGGTACGGCTGCAGCACGTTCATTTTTGGGCGTGGGTGCCCATCTGACTGTACTGGATACGAATCTGGATGCTCTCCAAAATATCCACGAAACATTCCCCGGTGTAGCCACCATGGTGTCCAATCCACGCAATATCGCCCGCGCCACCTCGTATGCCGATATTGTCGCAACTTGCATCCAGGTGCCCGGTGAGCGCCCGCCAGTCGTGATCACGCGCGAGATGTTGCGGGGTATGAAGCCGCGCTCCCTGATCATGGATGTCAGCATCGATGAAGGCGGTTGTGTGGAAACCTCCCGTCCAACAACCCATGAGCACCCCACCTTCATTGAGGAAGGCATTATTCATTATTGCGTGCCGAATATGGGCAGTGCGGTGGCACGCACATCAACCTACGCTTTCTTGAACGCAGCTTTTCCGTTCATTAAAGAAATTGCCGAGAAAGGCACAGATCTGGCCATCCAAGAAAATCCAGCCATCGAGACAGGTGCCCTGATCGTTAAAGGGGATCTCCGACGACTGCCAGGCTTGCGGGCCAGCATCGAGGAAGAGGAGTAAAGAATGGATCTGAACAAGCTATACCAATCCCGCGTCGTCACTGCTGAAGAAGCTGTCAAGAAGATTCAATCCGGCCAGCGGGTTTTCCTGACAGGTAACTGCTCCACACCCCAAACGGTTTTGGCTGCCCTGGTCAAGCATGCCCCCAATCTCAAGGATGTGGAAGTCTGCCAGGCCCTCAGTGTTGGCCCGGCTGATTATGTCAGCCCGGAGATGGAAGGGCACCTGCGGGTCAATACGATGTTCATCAGTGCGAATATCCGTAAGGCCGTCCAGGAAGGTCGTGCAGATTTCACCCCGGTCCTGCTGTCTGAGTTCCCGCTATTATTTAAGAACAAGCACCTTCCGGTGGATGTTGCCCTGGTGCACCTCTCACCTCCAGATGAGCACGGCTTCCTGAGCTTTGGTATTGAGAACGGTCTTACCAAGTCGGCCGCCGAGTCAGCCCGCATCATCATCGCAGAAGTCAACCAGCAGATGCCCCGCACATTGGGCGATTCGTTCATCCACTTGAGCCGCGTGAATTACATCGTCCCGGTGAATTACCAGCTGGCTGAAATGTCAATGGGCGGTGAAGGCGCAGATGAGATCACCGAGAAGATAGCTGGCTATATCGCCGAGCTCATCCCTGATGGTGCTACCATGCAGATGGGTATCGGTGCTATCCCCGATGCTGTGTTGAAATTCCTGTACAATAAAAAAGACCTGGGCGTACACAGCGAGCTATTCTCGGATGGCGTGATTGACCTGGTGGATGCTGGCGTCATGACCAATGCCCGCAAGACCCTGCACACTGGCAAGATCGTGGCAGGCTTCATCATCGGCTCTCGCCGATTGTATAACTGGGTGGACGACAATCCCATGATCGAGCTGCATCCCACAGAATACATCAACGATCCCTATGTGATTGCACAGAACGACCGGATGGTGGCCATCAACTCCGCCATCGAGGTTGATCTCACCGGTCAGGTGTGTGCCGACAGTATCGGGCCCAAGTTGTACTCTGGCGTCGGTGGCCAGCTGGACTTCATTTATGGGGCGTCTCGTTCCAAAGGTGGGGTGCCCATTATTGCCCTGCCCAGCACAACCACCACCCGTGACGGTACGGTCATCTCGCGTATTGTCACCATGCTCAAGCGCGGAGCAGGTGTGGTCACCAGCCGCAACCATGTCCGCTATATCGTTACCGAATACGGTGTAGCTGACGTCTACGGGAAGAGCATTCGCAAGCGCGCTGAAGCCCTCATCAACGTCGCCCATCCCGATTTCCGGGCCGATATGCGCAAGGAAGCCGCCGACTTGAAATACTTGTAGTCGCCAGGCTTCTCACAATATCCAATCGATACAGCCGGCAGGTCTTCCCAGGACTGTCGGCTGATATATTTAAAACGGGAAGGTATAATAATCGTGGAGAGTGCCATATGCCGCGTCGAACGAAGATCGTTGCCACGATCGGTCCTGCCAGCCAAAGTGAAGAAATGCTCCATCGCTTGATCAAACAGGGAGTGAATGTCGCCCGTTTGAACCTATCGCACGGTACACACGCAGAGCATGAGCTGGTCTACCAGCGTCTTCGCCGGGAGGCTCAAAAATTGGGGCAGCCATTATGCATCCTGTTGGACCTCCAGGGACCAAAAATACGCATAGCCAAAATTCATTCCGATGCCGTCACACTGGCACCAGGCCAGCAGGTCACCTTGACCACGGATGTGAATTCTGCAGGGATGGATGAAATTCCGGTTGAATTTCCCGAGCTGCCTTTAAGCGTCAAGCCAGGTGAGCGGATCCTTCTGGATGATGGCGCCCTGGAATTGAAGGTAAAACATATATCGAGCGGAAAAGTCATGGCAAGCGTGGTCATAGGTGGCATTCTGCGTTCCCATAAGGGGATCAGCCTGCCTGAAGCTCAGCTGGATATCCGTGCCTTGACCGATAAAGACTTGATTGACCTAGAGTTCGGGATGAGTCTCGGTGTGGATGCCGTGGCGCTATCATTTGTCCGGTCTGAGCAGGATGTCTTGGCGTTACGTGAAAGCATTATATCGATCGATGCGCAGCAAAAACACCTCCCGATTATCGCCAAGCTCGAACGTCCCGAAGCCATTAAACATCTGGACCAGATCATGCTGGTTACGGATGGGGTGATGGTCGCTCGGGGTGATCTGGGGGTTGAAATGCCCCCTGAGAGGGTTCCCATTGAACAAAAGCGCATCATTGAGTGTGCCAACCGGCACGCCAGGATGGTGATCACAGCTACCCAGATGCTTGAATCGATGATCCATAACCCCCGCCCGACGCGGGCTGAAGCTTCCGATGTAGCTAATGCAATTTTCGATGGCACCGATGCGGTCATGCTCTCTGGAGAAACAGCCGCTGGCGAATACCCCTGCCAGGCGGTTGAGATGATGGATCGCATTATTTGCCAGGCAGAGGCGCACCTTGGCCAATGGGGGCACTGGCATGGCCCTACCGGCGTGGATGTCAAAGAAGATGACACTCAGTATATGTCGCTGGCTGTCAGGGAGCTCGCCCAGGATCGCAATGTAGCTGCCATCGCGGTTTTTACCATGAGCGGCAGAACCGCAATTTTCGTCTCCAAGACCCGCCCTGGTGTACCGATCCTGGCTTTCACTCCCGACCAGCATACTTATCACCGTCTGCAGATGTACTGGGGCGTCTCGCCCTTCATGGTTCCGCATTCGAGCAGCCTGGATGGCATGCTGAACGATGTGGATGCGGTAATTAGGGATTCTGGGGTGGTAAAGCCTGGCCAGCAGATTGCTTTAACCTGTGGCTATCCTGTTGCTACGATCAGTCCCACTAACCTCGTGCTGCTGCATCGCATTCCAGGGTAAGCTGGGTGATACACTCAGCTTTTATTGTTTATACTCGACTGGTTGAAAAACGCAGAATAATTGATCCAGCATAAGTCAAAAATGGCGGAAATCTTGCAACAGTGATCTATCATAACTGGCGTCCCTCATGATCGAAGATCAGCTATGGTATTTCTTTGATCAACGTTTATCTGGTATCAACTGAGACGCGAGTGCCTTTGATCATTACCTGGAGACTGCATAATGGTGCGTAATAAAGCTGTCCTGTATACGGTGATTGCCTGCCTCTGCCTGTTTATATTTTCCATTCCAGCCGCATCTTCCGTTATGTCTGCTGAGCCTACGATGATAGATGAACAGACGATCACGGATCAGATCGAGCAGGCGGTGCTTGAGGCTGTGGCGGGAAACAGCCGTTATATACAAGGAGAAATGGTATGTAGCTTGCAGGTCACAGATATCCAGATATCGCAGGATCAGCAATGGGCTACTGCCTGGGTGGTCTATTATGATGCCCAAATCGATGCCATCCTGCCCACCGAGCCTGCCCTGGCAATTGCGCATAATGTTAATGGAGTGTGGGAAGTCTTCCTGCCCACAGAACCGGGCTGGCAGGCTGCTCTCCTGGCTGCACCAGATGATCTATTGTCAAAAGATGAAAAGCAGATGTGGTTGGCAATGAACCAGGGCACTGAAGAAAGCATTCCTACCCAGAGTGGGTATTATTTACCCTGGCAGGCTGGTCAGACTGCCAACCTATCACGCAGTGTTGGTCATGACGCAGATTTTTCGACCGCCCATTACGCGTTTGATTTTTATGTTTACGGAAACACGGTTTGCCCCGGCGGATTGGCTAATAACAACCTTGATGGGGCGGGAACTACTGGATTAAATTTCAGCTTGCACGCTGTCCCGAGCAGGTACCGTCTGGGGCTGGGATGATTCGGTCACGGATTGTGACCACAGCAAGGTGAATTTCATTGTCATTCGTAATTTGGATGACCCAAGTATCTTCCAGTTATACATGCACCTGTCGCAGAGCAGCATCCCGGATGAGCTCAAGTCGGTCGGCGCACCGGTTTCGAGGGGCCAGTTTATTGGCCTGGCAGACAACACCGGCAATAGTACCGGTTCACATCTTCATTTCCAGATCGAGCGCCAACCTTATTGGCCGAAGGACAATCCGTACTGGAGTACAGCTCTGGATATGACCTTCGATGACGTCTCGATCAATGGAGGTAGGCCGCGGGTGAACCCGTGGGATGGTCCTTACTGCCGCGAAGATGACATCTGTGACGTCTTCCAAGCCTCATACGTTTCTGGTAATTCCTTCATGGGAGATGTGACCCCGCCCACGGGTGAATTATCTGGCATCTCGGCTGGTCAGGTCATCGAAACCCAGACGATCTCGCTCAATGGTTGGGCTGCGGATGATATTTCCGGCCTGGATTATGGGCAGCTGATCGCAAATTTCGACGGCTCCTGGCACGATCTCGGACCGCGTTTTAATCCCGATTTTTCCTACACCTGGGATTTGTGTGAGCCTGGCATGGCTGTCAATAATGGGCCGGTCAGCCTTGCATTAATGCTCTATGACAAGGCCGGTAACGCTGCACCCAGGGTGGGGTTAACCAACATCATAAAGGATTATTCTTGCCCTATTCCTCCAACGGTGTGTATACCGGGTGCTGATCAGGTGACATTGTTCGAGGATCCCTACTACCAGGGAGGCTGTGTCAAATACAGTGTGGGCGAATACCCAATCGGAAGCTCGCTGGATCCATTGGGTAATGATGACGCTGATTCGATCCTGGTCGGAGCTAACGTGGTTGCCACCCTTTACTCCGATGAAAATTTCTCCGGCCATTCACAGGCAATAAATAAGGGCACTGCGTATATCCAATATGGGTGGGTTTCTGCCAATAGCCTTTCCTCGATGAAAGTCAGTCAGCGCGGTCAACCTCCTCAGACTCCCAAAACGGTTAACCCCGTACCATCTGCAATATTCCGGAGTGGGGATGTCATCCCATTCTCCTGGCGGAATGGGGGAGGCGCTACCGAGTATCATTTCGAGATCTACCTGGATTCCGTACTTATCCGCACGTTCCCATGGCAATCGGACCCAGTTCTTTATGTCGATTCCTTGGGTGAAGGGAATTATAGCTGGCGGGTCCAGGGCAGGAATGCAGCTGGGACAAGCGCTTGGAGTGAAAAATCGGTGTTTTCCATTGAATCACCCATCGTGTTCCCGCCTGAAGAGACTGCTCCATATAGTGACACAATGGAGAGTAGCGAATCTTTATGGGTGCGCAGTAACCTATGGACGTATTCGACGGATCCAGAAAACGCCCGCAGTGGTATCGCCAGCTGGTGGTACCAGGATAGTCTCGGTGATTATGATAACGGTCAGCCGAACTCGGGCTCACTGACTTCACCACCCATATCCATCCCCAGCCCCGGTTATTATCTACGCTTTTATTACCGCTACCAGACGGAGACTACTGGTACAACCTGGGATCAGCGCTGGGTACAGATTTCGGTAGATGGTGGGAATTTTATCAATTTGGTACAGCTCGCCGATGAGCCACAAATGCAGGAAACCACCAGCTGGCTGCGGAGCAAAGCTATCGATCTCTCTGCATACACCGGTCATATCGTCCGCGTAAGGTTCCAGTTTTCAACCCTGGATGCATCTGGTAACAAGTACACTGGTTGGGGTATCGATGATTTCAGCATATCCGCAGTACAGCCTTCCACTTGCTCAGATAACCGGCAGGATGAAACCCCTGTCAAGGCATTCTTGCTGGCATATGACCCGAACATTACCGTGCCTGGTGAGATATGCCCTAACGGTGACTATGACTATTATAAGTTTTTTGGTCATGCTGGCGACCGTATCGTGGCTGATGTTGACGCGATGGTGATGGGATCTCCTTTAGATGCGTATCTTTACCTGCTTGACACCGATGGCAGTACCGTCCTGGCTGAGAGCGATGACGAGATCTATGCTAATCTGCGTGATCCCCTGCTCAGCTACACATTAACCGCCGATGGGACATACTACCTCAAGCTGAAAGCCTGGAAACATCCGCTGGTGGGCGGTAGTAACTACGACTACACGATCCGATTATTTGAGGATCACTTATCGCCCTCGCTTGAGGTGACCTGGCCAACATCAAATACCTACCTGCCGGATACTGAAATGACCCTCACTTCGCAGGTGAATGACCTGCCCGATGGGATTAACCGGGTTGATTTTTTCTGGCATGCCTCCGACTGGCTGAATGGGGTATGGCAGCAGATCGGCACTGACCGGGATGGCTCAGATGGCTGGAGCCTGGTCTTTAATCCAGTCGGCCAGCCGGAAGGCAGTGATGGTGCTATCTTTGCCCAGGTGTATGATTATGGCAATAACTGGGCTGGGAGTGGGGTGTGGAATATTGGGATCGATAAGACCCCACCCACGACGAAAATGGCGAGTTTGCCAGGGACACAACCGAGTAACGCATTTTTACTCTCCTGGACTGGGGAGGATTATCTATCGGGTATCGACTATGTTGAGATCCAGCAGAAAATTGGTGATGCCAGCTGGACGACACTGCCTGCGGTTGATGGATCGCTTAGCCAGTATTGGATCATAGGCAGTCCAGGTAGCTCGTATTCCTACCGCATGCGTGGTGTGGATTTTTCTGGCAACACCGAGTATTACCCGCAAAGCGCTGAAGCCACCACAGCAATCCCTGATGCAAATGTATTGTGTTATTCTGTCGACTCGTTCGACAGCTCAGGTGATAATGATAACTCCCCAGATCACGCCAGTCTGATAGTCGCCAATGGAGCCGGGCAAGTCCATAATTTCTGTAATCCCCTTGCTCCGAATTTGCAAAACGACGAAGAGTGGGCCAGACTCTCAGTCACTACTGGCCAGCATATCGTCATTAAAAGCTTGGCAACCAGCTCTCCGGCAGCTACTCAACTCAGCCTCTATGCGGAAGATGGTCGCACCCTCCTGGTACAGGCTGCCCCTACCCAATTTGGCAGTAATTCAATCCTGGTGTGGACATCTGACCGTGACGGCGATGTATATATTCGCCTTCAGCACGTCGATGGGCGGGTGATTGGGAGTGATGTGGGCGGAACCTTGCTGGTAAAAACCGGTGGTTGGACCTTTCTACCCGCTGTATTCCGCAAATGACAAGTCTATTATTTTAAGAATATAAGCGCTGCGATACCAAAAGACAGCAAGTAAGCTAATGGATAGATATAATTCATCGGCGCTTCAAGGCGGTCGGCTTTCTCGCGCTGGTTGTTCTGCTCAAGCCATTTATAGTATACATTTAAGGCAACAACCCCTGTGTTAATGATGAAAGTGATCGCCATGATGGCATCGATAAATGTCAGATAGCCCATTCGTGGGTAATTCTCGCCCAGGCTAAAGCTGAATGCAATGAATAACAGCAGGTTTCCTGTAGCGATCTCGATCCTGCGTGTGTAATCCTTGAGGAAAAAGGTAATATAGGACACAACGATGATCAGCAGAATGGGGACGAATACCCGAAATATATAGTAGTCCAGGTGGCGCGGGGCGGAGAAGTGAAACGTGAACCGCGAGGTGGGCACGATCCTGCTTGAGGTTACCGAGCTGATCTGCGTATCAAAATCTGTCAGGATGAACTCATCTTCGCCATGGTTCGGGTCGATGGCATTGAAGTTTTCCATTGGGACAAAGACATAAGTATCTTCCGGGTAGAGCATATCAATATATATATTAAAATCTTGGCGATCGAAGGGGAAGGCTGTCCAGTCGAAGTTCAGCTGAAAGTTGGTGGTAAAGCGTTCCGCATATAGTACATGCCCGTTTGATTCGATCTCGATCATGCGGTTCTGGGTCCACCGGTTGCCCTGCTGGTTGAATAAGGTGAAATCAGGCCATTTACCCTGTACATCGTTAAGGAATTTGTTGTAATCATTCTCAGTATAGATCTTTGAAGTACAGTTACAATCAGTTGGATCGAATGCCAGCGCGGGGTCAGTCCATTCCAGCTTGAGAGTACCTACATCATTCATGATCTCATTGGGTTGGTCGAGATTAACGATCTGCTGCAGCTTGAATCCTACCTTAACTGGAATCGCCAGCTTAAGCAGGCTTTCAGTGTTCGCTTGCACCTCTCCAACCAACACACCAGGAGCATTGAGTCCCACCGTCAGCTTATAATCACCACTCGTGGTTTGCCCATCGATCGATCCAGCCATGATTTCCAGGATGTACTTCTGAGCCCCTTCGGGGAATGCATATTCAATCTGGATTGAGCTGTCTTGGCCGTTCAGGTTGACAACTCTGACCGGCTTGTTACCGAAATCGCGCAGGAACAGGATCGGATTGAGGTTCCCACTGGTGGTTTTTAGATCCACATATAATGTGTCACCAGGTTTAATGTCGCTCAGCTTGATCGTGGCTTGGGGTACTTCAGTTGTCAGGCTACCGGAATATTCCTGAACCAGCTGGGTTTCCAATACTGCTTGGTCTTGCACACCGATCACCGCTCCGTTGGATTTCGCTGTACCATCCAATACTTTGGGAGCATCGATACCCATCAATAACCGGTACGATCCATATGTTGCCCGGCCAGCTGCTGAAAGCGAGCTAGCCGCCAGTACATAATAATCGCCCGTTTCCGGTACAGTGAAAGCTAATGCTGCCGAATAACCCGGGCCGCTATCATCATCCCATGCTAAGGCGTATTTATCTCTTAATGCAGGCAGGTCGAGCAGGGGTGTGCTCGAGCTGGCTGCCAGCTCATTTATGGCTGTGCTGAAATTATCCAAGGTGAGATTAAGGTCCTGCGTTGCAGGGAGGATGCTAACAATTGGGTCCAGGTTCCCCGATTGGTTTTCCATAAATAGGTCTAAAACCTGGCCTTTTTCTAAACCATTCAGCCTGAAAACATCAACTTGATCAGGTGCTAAAGTCCCATAGATCTCCTGGACAGGCGGGTTGCTTTGCGCCAAGCCTAACCCTGGATGAACAAGCGTTATAAGCATGATAATTATTGGTAGCAGTAAAAAAGGTCGAGAACGACGCATACTATTCTCCTACGCAAAAAAGATTACCCAGCCGGTGTCAAAGGCGGGCCGATCACCCTATCAGGATTGATTCCTCTGGGTAATCAACCAGCTTTGTTCGTTTATCGCGCCCGAGCAGCGAGATCATAATCGTGATTGCACCTAAACGCCCAGCAAACATGGTGAAGATGATGACCCATTGCCCGATCGTGTTCAGCCCGCTGGTTATCCCGAGTGATAATCCTGTGGTTGAATATGCTGATACGACTTCAAATAAAACTTGTTCCAGGTTGAAAGGGTTGGTTAAAAGGATCACCCATGTGGCTGATAATACCAGCATAAAGCTGATCACCAGAACCACCAGTGCACGGATGATCAAGCCACTCGGTAGAGAATTCTTACCAACCCGGATTTTTTCCAACCCACGCGTATAACTGATGACTGCCAGCCACAGGACCGAAAAGGTGCCGGTGGTGATGCCACCACCGGTTGAGGCTGGAGCAGTGCCTATGAACATCAAGGCGACCAACATCAAGATGCTGGGGAAGTTAATATCACTGAAGCCCGGCAAACCACTGAAACCCGCCGTCCGAGCTGAAACTGACTGGAACCAGGCAAGCATCACCCGCTGCCCAAGTGGCATGCTACTCAAAACACCAGTCTGGCGGTATTCAGAGATCAATAACCCCACCCAGCCTACAAAGATGAGCAACAATGTCACTCGTATCGTTATGCGTGTATGCAGCGAATAGGTACGCCGCTTGCGAAATATCATGTCCATGTATACGGGGATCCCTAATCCACCCAGGATGATCAACAAACCCAGAATGACCAAGGTGATAGGGTCCGTCGGAAGCCCGTTGGGGTATTGGGGCAGGCCATTGAAAAGGTCAAATCCTGCGTTGCAGTAAGCTGTCACTGCATGGAAAACCGCATAATAAAAAGCATGTCCGGCTGGAACGATCCCAGATATCCTCCAGTGTATATATAAGAGCGTCGCGCCGAGTCCTTCGATAGCCAACATCAAACCGATCGCTCTGACCATCACTTTGACGATGGCTTCAGGGCGGTCCAATCCCAGTGAGCTGGTAACCACCAGACGTTCTCCGATCGATAATTGATGCCCAAATAGGCGGAAGAACATCATCACAGAGACAATAAACCCAATGCCGCCGACCTGGATTAAACCCAGGATGACAAGGTTGCCCCAGAACGTCAGATCGGTGCTGATCGGGAACAGGCTCAGGCCAGTTACGGCCGACGCCGAGGTAGCTGTAAAGATGGCTTCCAGGAATGATAATTTCCGCACTGCAGCACCCGGGATGAGCAGCAGGCCACTCCCTATCGCAATCAGGATGATCAAGCCGATGACTAGTTGCAGTGCCACCGGCAGCTGGCGCCGATGTTCTGCTCGCGCCTGGCCAAGCATACGGATCCTGCGTTGCCTGTGTTGCGAATCTGTCAATCGTGGATTTTTCATTCCATATTGCTGAATGCCGTTAAATGGCTTTTATCGCCCACAAGTACCAGGACATCATCCGGCTCAAAGCGGATATTGAGGTCTGGATTGATGATCAGCTCATCTCCACGCTGGATGAGCACAACAAGTACTCCATGCGCCTCACAATCCGCAACCCCTTTAGTCAATAACTGCGGAGGCGGCTTCATTTCAACCATCATATAGGACTGTTGCAATCGCAGCTGATCAATCACACCTGGGATGCTCAATTCATCTGCTAGCTGGTGGCCGCTTTCTTCTTCAGGGAGGATCACCCGGTCAGCCCCGATCCGCAATAAGATCTGCTTGTGCCGATCAGTGTTAGATAAGGAGATCACATGCGGGATCCCCAGGTTCTTCAGCGTGGATGTGATTATCGCATTGACTTCGAAATTACGCAAAATGGCGACGATAACCGTTTGGAATGCGGTGATATCAACCGTGCATAAGGCTTCTTCATCTGTGGCGTCCAGGATGACTGCACTATGGATCTCATCTGCGATCGCTTTTACGTTCTGTGGATCGATGTCGATTCCCAGCACGGGATGGTCGAGTGACTCTAACCGTCGGGCCAGGCTCTTGCCGAATCGTCCCAGTCCAATGATCGCAAATTCCTTGTCTCTCTTCATTGAGTTCGATGGCATACTGAGCTCCTCAAATCATGGAAAACCAGCAACCTAATTTTACTGTATACCCGACTATTATGCTTCGCATTCGGCTCAGAATGATCAGTTTTCGCCAAGAGCCAGATATCATTACATTACAAGCCGCAACTGTTCTTTCGTTCTCAATTAACCAACAAGGTTTTTCATAAATTGTCTACTACTTCCACGTTTCCTGATTGCGTTTGTGCACAACCTTCTATAAATGGATTCCACTATCGGTTGCCAGCAATAGTTGCGCTATCGAAAATGAGAGTATCTGCGAGCTGCCGGCAGATATTTCCCGTTTTCAGAACCCTATTCCGGATGGCTGGCTCTACGCGAGATTCTTCCTTGGATGCGTTGTGTCCGTACCAGCCGGATGCGGTCGAAGAGCGCCAGCAAGATCACGATCCCGTTGATCAAGTAAACGATCGTGAATAACTTTCCGAGCTCTGTCTTGGGCGTAAAATCACCGTAACCGACTGTACCCAGGCTGACCACGCAAAAGTAGATCGAATCCAAAAAGCTCCAGCCTTCTACAAGATGATAAAAAAAGGTGCCTAAAAGCAAGGTTAGCATTGCATAAATGAGCGCTGGTCTGGAATCATGATCACTCAACACATCAAAAAGGAACAAGGACCTGATCGGTTGGCGTTTTTTTACCGTCTCAACCACAATTTCTTCTTCCTCAATTAGCTTCTCATCCATGCAGTATTCTCCTCCAAATTATTTTGGATAATATTCGGATCTATTTCTTGCTTGCCAGGTTCGCCGCCAGAGCATTAGTAGGCGTCCGCAGAACAAGTGAGTTTCCTTCGACAGAGTAAGTTGCGCTAAATTCAAGTGCCAGAAGGAACTGGGTTTCCTGCTCCATCACCCCTGCTGGTTCCATGCAGTACATCTTGGTCGAGGCGAGTCGGCCGATGCTGATTTGATTGCCATCCACCTTGTAACTGCCGCCGTATGTATTACACCCGCTCGATCCTGAGAGTGTGCCATCCTTACCAAATTCACTGGTCAGGGTTGTCCCATTCAACACACTTGTCACCGCTTGTTTCCCGTTATTGTAGCTGATCACTTCCCAGGCTGTACCCGCCAGTGCCTGGCTTTGCGCATGGAATACGGCGATCACCTTGTTATTCTCATCCAACAAACTCAGCTGCTCACCGTTAATCAAATAAGATTGTGCGTCCTGCAAAGCCTTCAAGTAGTCGGTTTCCTGGCTCATCAGCGAGCTCTCGCACATCATCATGGTGGTAGCCAGCGTCGAATCAATCGATATCCTACTGCCCGACACCTCGTAACTGCCCAGGTAGCGGTTGCAACCCGCAGAACCGCTAAGTTTCCCACCTTGGGTGAAAATTGCAGAGACGCTTGAGCCGGTGACCAATGGATTGCCTTCCAGCTCCGTCAGGATCCATATCTTGTCGGATAACTCATTGCTGCTGGTTATTTCCGATGATGCACACGCAGCCAGGGTAGCCAAAGCTAATGTGACACCCAGAGAAAAGTATATATTTCTCATGTAATTTCTCATGGCGATATATTCTGTGATCAAGAGGTGAATAATTCCTTGTATTTTATCAAAAATCATCCGGAAAAACCGGATACAGGTTATTGATTGATTATCTAAATTGCATCCAGGCTGAAATCGATAGGTTCGTGATTGATACTGTGGATAAAAGATAAATTGATGGCTGTCAGCGATTATTTCGGTGGAACCACCTCGGTACCGAAGGAGTCGGAATCGCGCTGTATATATCGTTTAGACAATCGAAATTTGGGAAAACCTTTTTAGCTCTTACGGTGTTATAAATGTCATAATCCGTGCAGCAGTGCTGTGGATTAAATATATTTTCAGGAGAAAAATGCAATGCCTTGTCTTTTTGCCCTTTTTGCTGGTATATTCCCTCGTCTGGCGGACATATTCATCTGGATCGCCCGCCCAACCCAATTCATGTTAGCTTTCAACAATAAATGGTGGTGGCCTATCCTGGGAATTATCTTCCTGCCTTTCACCACCCTGATGTGGGTGATCTTGTCCTGGGGTGTCGGTGGGATCTCTGGTTTTGATTGGTTCTGGATCGTCCTGGCTGTCTTCCTTGACCTAGGTCATTATGCCCACACAGCCTACAACAATAAGGAAGCTCTCCCGGGGGGTTCTGCCGCAGCATAGATCAGGTTTTATAGAATTTTTGCTTGTTCGTAGTAGCTTATAAAATCTGAGTACAAGGGACTGGCTAGCTGAGCATGGGGTGTTTGTCATCAAACACCCCTATTCAGCTTGTAAAGTTGGATGGCGTGCCTATGTAACCGGGAGATATTATGGTGCATGCGGAAAACCATCGAATTTTCCTGAAGCAAAGAGTCTGATGTAAGTATAACAAATCGAGGTGGTTAACTGGCTGAAGTATCCGTTTATCAGTCATGGATACCACGCCAGGTCACTGTACTGCCTCTCTGGAACCTGGTAGAATGCCCAGGTTTCAGCTGTTAGATAATATTTAACATGACTACTTGGCAGCGAATATGGTAAATACTTACGTATGACGCAATAAAAATGGCCCTTTCGGAAAGATACACGCTTAATAACATAAAATTAGTCGATGAATGCAGGGTTGTCGAGCATGCAGCGGTCGTGATTGAGCATGGCACGATCACATATGCAGGTGCACAAGATCGCACTTCGACAGATGGGCTGCCTGTGTTTGATCTTGGGGGTTGGTTCCTTTGCGCAGGATATATCGACCTTCAGCTGAATGGAGCGTATGGGTATGACTTCACCACCCAGCATGAGTCCATACCCGAAGTTGCCCGCCGCCTTCCGCAATATGGGGTGGTTGCGTATCTGCCCACCTTTATCTCCAATCCTTTGCCAGGATATCATCAACAATTATCGGCTACTCTCTCGGCTCAGCTGGGGGGGACAGTCGGTGCCAGGGTTCTTGGAGCCCATCTGGAAGGTCCATTTCTTAACCCGAGTTTCGCCGGGGCACATCCATCATCCATGCTATTGGAGCCCACGCTAGATCGGATCGAAGCGCTTCATCCAATCGAAGCGCTACGCCTGATGACCCTGGCAGTGGAGCTCCCTGGGGGGCTGCAGGCGTTGCATTGGCTCCACGAACACGGCGTGGTTGCTTCCATCGGGCACAGTGCAGCCACAAGCGATCAGGCCCAGGCATATTTTTCTGCCGACCTCGGCTGTGCAACTCATTTGTATAACGCCATGCCTGCGTTGCACCACCGCCAGCCAGGGTTAGTCGGTGCTTTGTTAACCACCTCCGGTGTGCGCACCAGCCTGATCGCCGATGGGGTTCACTGTTCCCCCGAAATGTTGAAGTTGGCTTACATGTGTAAAGGTGCCCAGGAAATCATACTGGTAACCGATGCCATGGCAGGCTTGGGCATGCCGCCAGGGATGTTCACGATCGGTGAGCAAGAGGTGGTTGTCGACGGGCAATCTGCCCGGTTGGTAGACGGCAAGCTTGCTGGAAGCATCCTGAGTATGGACCAGGCTGTCAGGAATATGGTCACCTTCACGGGCTGCTCGATCGCTGAAGCCATCCATATGGCAAGCGCCATCCCTGCCTGCGTGCTTGGCCTGGAGCAACGGTTCGGCCATTTGAAAGGCGGGTATCCTGCGGATTTTATCCTGCTCGATGAAGCCTTACAGGTCCAGGCCACGTTCATCAACGGGACTGCGGTTTTTACCACCCAGGAGGCTTCCAGGCGGCTTGGTATCGAAGCGTAGAATCATATCGATCCCTTGATCGTTATGCTGCGTGCTGATCTACCACATAATTTGATGAGCGGGTATCACAAGCATCAATATATCTTCAAACAAATCCACAGGGATCTATTTTGCCTGTATGATACTCTCCAGGTTATTAACAAAAAAGGACTTTCCATGCGGAAAATCCAGTTTGCTGGGGTGCCTGAAGGGGCTCGAATGCCACACCCCCTGTGGGTGCTATCAACCCTATAATCCAATTGTATTCTGGGGTGCCTGACGGGATTTGAACCCGCAACCACTTGATCCACAGTCAAGTGCTCTGCCAGTTGAGCTACAGGCACCATGAGCGGGCTGATTTTATCACAAGGATGGAGGGCAATCAAGCGATTATTCTGGTTTTCATAACCACAAATCAACTGCTGTGACGCTCTTGGTCGCACCTGGAATCTTGCCTGTCGGTTGCACGCCGTATGAGGTTTAGGTGCATGAGCTTTTGCTCCGGATCAGCTTAAATTTCTTGAATAATCAGCGGCTAGGCTTATTCTTGCCTGATGATATCGACCGAGATCTCTACGGCTGGAATGGTGCCCCTGTTCTCAAGCCAGTGTAGGGTGTTCCTATCCTCGGGCCAGCCAATTCCTGGGCCATAGTCTGTATCCACTCCATTTCGATGGTCAGTGATCGTTCCTTCTAGTATGTAAACCAGGCCCGGTCTGTCTTTATGGTCGTGAATCGGGCCTAAGACGCTTCCAGGCTCAAATGTGAACATACGCATGCGAAATTGGCGCCCTGCCATGCCCTCGATCTCAGGACCAAGGTCAATCGTCTTAAGTAACTTCACCGTAACACCTTTCGTCTGAGGTATCAGCTGTTCGTTGCTCATTTTATTTTCCTCTCCGTACTTCTGCTGCCTGACATGTGCATATAGCACTACATTTCGGATAAGCTATTTACAAGCTTGATAAAAAAATGTTCGCTAATGATCGCTGTCGATATTCGGTTATTCAATCACGATCATGATTATTACCCATGCTCATTTTATCCCTACTATTTAGAAGCAAACTGTTTATTCGATAAATGAAATATTAAGAATAGCTGCAATTTTGCCAGGTATCCAGACCATTTTAATGGTAATTATCAGTCACATGTGATCAGTTAAAAAAAACACACCAGACCGATTGGATTATTTCTGCTTATGTCTCCATCAATATGGGGTTGGCGATGGGGATCACACCACCTGAACGTACTGTATGTGGCTGCCGTGATTTTCAGCGGCTCTATCCCTCAACCACATGTTCCACTATCAAATGCTATGCCAGCTGCGCTGCAGGTACCCAGCGTTTCCCCTTCTGCTTTCAGATCACTCGAATATCATTTTCCTTCATTCAATCCTTTGCCATCGAAGATTTGGGGGATGCTTTTTTCGATCCGTGCCTCTCGGGTCTTGGGTTGTTTGGGTGCCGCAAAATAAAGCAGGTACGCCCTTTGACGCCCTGGCGTGAGGGCTTCAAACGCAGATTTTAAGGGCGGGGTTATTGTCCAGCTTGATCTGAAATTCCTCAGGGACAGGATATTCTGTTGTCTTTTTGTAATTCACTTTTAAGCCGGATTTTTCCACTTCGATGGCTTCATTAACATATGCTTTCAATATGGGTTCCAGCTCAATGATCTCGTCGATACTGGTAAAGCGCACCTGGCGCGCCGCCTGCACATTTTCCGTTTGAATGATCAGGATATGCGCCGGATCTGGTAACAAAGCACCCTTAACGAAGAGGATCGCACAGTAATCTTTAAATCCGTGGATGAGAACGACATTGCTTTTCTCGTAGGTGTAGCACGGGACACCCCACTTCAGTTCTTCGGTAAGCTGGCAGTCGAGGATGATCACTCCGTAATTTCTCAAATTCATCACGCCACTTTTTGGCGTTGCGTATAAATCCATCAACCTTGGGATTCATTTTATTCATATTTATTCCCTCAAAATCATCTTTTATTAAGTATGCTTGGTTCTTTTCATGTGCCCCGTCATGATAGAGTATTTCAACTAGACATTGTTAGCGTAACATTCTTTTGGTAAGATCCTGAACCTTCATAAACGCCCTAAGTCCGAAGTATCCGATAATAGGGGGAGAACCCCAAATATGGAACAGGAATGGATCAATAAGGGCAATTCTAAATAATCCACCAATCTTTGGTACCTTCAATCCTTATTTGCAACCATTCAAATTGATAATCAGAATCATCCTTAAGATGCATTTCGATGCCATTCTCAAAGTATAAAATGATCTTTTGGTCATTTGGAATTGTATAACTAACGATTATTTTATTTATAATTTCGATGAATTGATTGTCTAATCCCTTTCCTCCTTGCCAGACTGCAATCAGTTCTTCATTTTGTAATAGATCGACCTCTCCCCAGGCCATTATGATGATCTTACCAAAAGTAAATTGAAGATCGGCGAGGCCAACACATATTTGAGTTGTAAATTCGCCAATCACCTCTGATAGGGGAAGATCATCCGGAATATCATACATCGCAGCCTCGAGTCTTATGTAAAAATCGCATACCTAAGGTCTTTGAAGAGTTTCGTCCCCGTAGAAAGAAAGATTTATTCACCCAGTGTGATCCATCACTGGGTTTCTTGCAGGATGGTGCGAAAATTATATAACAATTTCTGAAAAGAGTATTCTTTAATTATTTCCTTCCAAACTGGTCTTTAGGTTTTTTTCGGGTAAGCTGATCAAAATGCCCTGTTCGGTTAATAAAATTACCGCACAAAAAGCGCACAAGTTTGCTTTACCATAAAAGTACCGACTCCATCTATGGGGTTGGTTATCGTTTTTAGGGGATTTTTCTCAAATCTATGGGGTGGGCAATGGGGGACACCAGTCACTTGTCAGCGCTTCGCACTTCCCAAACAAAAAAGTTTGGGACTGCGCTCAACCACTTGATCCGCAGTCTTGTGCTTCTCAATCATACTGCTGAGATGTAAACAAGGAGCTTTTATTACTTGCGACGTTGGCTATCCAGTAATACCCTGATCTCTTCCGCCGCTGTATCCCTTGCGATAGTCTGCTGATTACCACTCGCCAGGTCCTTTACTGTCACCGTTCCATTAGCTGCCTCGTCCGGCCCGATCACTACCGCCAGGCGTACACCGACCCGGTCGGCATACTTGAATTGTTTTGGCAGCTTGGTCACCTCCGGGCTGCAGATGACCTTTAATCCAGCTTCCCGTAAGCTGGCCGCGAATGCCATCGAAGCAGGCTGCCGCTCGGCATCGAATACGGTCACATACACCTCAGCCGGCGTCTCCTTGATCTCTTCCGGAACCAGGCCCAGGGATTGGAGCAGCAATCCGATGGCCAGGTCGCCCATGGCAAAGCCGGTGGCAGGCACAGGGTCACCACCCACTTGCTCCATCAGGTTATCGTAACGCCCGCCTCCCAATAATGCCCGTTTGATCTCGCTATTGACCGCGAAGGCCTCGAACACAATGCTGGTATAGTACAGCAGGCCGCGCATGATGTTGGAGTCATACCTGACGTAATCACTCACCCCGAGTGACTCGAGGGCGATGAACAGCCGCACCAGGGCAGGCGATTTCTTCCACAGCCCGGGGTCATTCAGAAATGCCTGCATGCCAGCCAGCTGGGCTTTATTCATCCCCAGGTCAAGCGCGTTAGCCTCCCATTCGGCCACCTCCATCTTGCTGCGGCGGTCAATCAGGCTTAAAAATTCGGGCAATTTCTCCTTCGGGATGCCTAATCCCTCCAGTTCTGCATTGGTCAGCTGCCGGTCATTCACCAGGATGAGTGCCTGTTTAGGTGACAGCCCGACTTGCTTTAGGAAATTGGCTGCGACAGCAATTAATTCCGCATCAGCTTCGGGGGTGTCCACACCGATCAGGTCGATGTTCCATTGGAAGAATTCACGCGTCCTGCCACGCTGGGGGCGCTCATAGCGCCAGAACGGTCCCCACGACCACCAGCGCAGTGGAAAAACAAGCTGGTTCTGTCGCTGTGCCACCAGCCGCGCCAGGCTGGGGGTGAGCTCTGGGCGCAAGGTAAGCATTTCTCCACCCCGGTCAGGGAAGACAAAGGATTGCTGGTTAACCAGCTCCTCGCCCGATTTGGCTGCGTATAGGGCGATCGTCTCCAGCATGGGGGCTTCCCATTCCTGGTAACCGAATGAGCTGGATACCTGGCGAATGGTCTGATAAAGCCAGTTGCGCATAGCCATATCATCTGGATAATAGTCACGCGTGCCTTTAACGGCGGGGATGATCTGCTTCATGGAGGTTGTTTGCCTTTCGAAATCGCCTGAAGGAATTACCTTCATTAACATTAGAGATTGATGATTTTAACATATTATCGCTAAAATTTACTTGTATTCTAACAACTAGCTGTTACAATTCACCCCATTAAATAGCTTGAGCAGATTGTTTCAACCCAAAGGAGGAAAATGAAGTGAAAATTGTAACTGATTGTGCTGCTGATTTATCGAGTGATGAAGCCGAGGCATTGGATATCCAGGTTGCCCCCTTGTATATCCAATTCCCGGAGGGAGAGGTTAATTCTTCCGATTTAACTCCGGATGTTTTTTACACCCGGCTAAAAAATATGGTTCCCCGTATTCCCACCACCTCACAACCCTCGGCTGGTATATTCACTGATATCTATAAGACACTGGGCGATATTGGTGAAGAAATAATCTCGATTCATATTTCATCCGGTTTAAGCGGCACAATTGAATCAGCTCGATTAGGTGCAGCAGGCGTACCTGATAAGGTGATCCACATCGTGGACAGTCTGACCCTATCTGGAGGCGAGCGCTTTCAAGTGCTCGCTGCGGCAATTGCTGCAAAAGCGGGCAAGGGGATAGAATTTATCCTTGACCGCTTGTCAAAGATCCGCAGTTCAACTGAAGTGATATATACACTTGACACATTAGAATATTTACAGCGCGGCGGGCGAATTGGCAGGGTCCAGGCTCTTGCCAGCTCAATATTGCACATCAAGCCCATCATTCACGTGGAAAAGTCTGACGGTAAATATTCGACGCTTGGTAAGGAACGTACGATCGATAAAGCTATCGAGGGAATTGTCGAGAATATCGTAAAAAACTACGGCACAGAAACGCCTTTGTGGGTTTCAATAATGCATGGCCAGTTTGCTGAGCATGCCGATAAGCTTGCCGAGCTGGTAAAATCAAAAGTCAATGTTGGCAAAATCGAAATATTACGCATCTCACCTATCCTGGGTGTGCACACTGGGCCAGGCATCGTTGGCCTGGCTGTAGTACCGCTCCATTTGATGGAAGGGCTTGATTGAAGATCACTACCTGGAATGTAAATGGGCTGCGGGCTGTGCTCAACAAGGGCCTTTGGGAGCAGCTGGAGCAGGAGCAGCCGGATGTGCTGTGCCTGCAGGAGATCAAAGCCCGCCCTGAACAGGTGGCAGCCGAATTTCACGAGCATTTCAACCAGCATTCGGTGTATTGGAACCCCGCTGAAAAACCAGGTTACAGCGGGGTAGCTGCCTTCTCCGCACACACGCCATTATCGTTTGATCTTGGACTCGGAAACCCGGAATTCGACCGTGAAGGCCGGCTGATCCGCCTCAGGTTCCCAGATTTCTGGTTGTTCAATGTCTATTTTCCCAGCGGGCAACGGGGGCAGGACCGCGTGGAGTTCAAGCTCCGCTTCTATTCCGAGTTGCTCGATATCTGCGATGAGTTGCATGCCGCGGGTGAAAAAGTCGTCATCTGCGGGGATTTCAATACCGCCCATACCGAGATCGACCTGCGCCACCCCAAGGCTAATCAAAACACTTCCGGTTTTTTACCCGAGGAACGTGCTTGGGTTGACAAATATCTTGAGCACGGGTTTGTGGATATTTACCGTGCGCTGTACCCCGATCGAGTTCAATATACCTGGTGGACTTACATCGCCAATGCCCGAAAAAACAACACCGGTTGGCGCCTTGATTATTTCCTGGTATCAAAAGCGCTTGTGCCTTCGGTCAGGGATGTAGTCATCCACAACGATATCCTGGGCTCTGACCACTGCCCGGTGTCACTGATCATCGATACGCTTTAATTCTAATCGGGGAATGATCACCCCTGTTCCCCACAAGCCTACCTTACTCTCCGAACTCGGGCTCGATCTCCTCCAGGTCATCCCAGGCTTCCGAAACTTCCATTGAAATATCTCCAAACAAACCTTCCTGTGAAACCCGCACCAGGTGGCGTTTGATCAGCTCAAGCATGGCCAGGAAAGTCACCACGATCTCAAGGCGCGAGTTCTCATTGTTGATCAGTGACCGGAACGACACTGATTTTTGATGCCGTAGAGAATCGGTGATCATGGCGATCTTCTCGCGGATCGTTACCCGGGCGGGAGGGACGACAGAATACAGGGCATCGGCGTAGCTCAGGTTGGTAAAGATTTCCTGAGCTGCCGCAGAGATATCCTCAATGGTGATTCCTGTCAGGTCATAGCTGCCTTCGATCTTGACTGGGGGTGCCAAGCGCAGGTAGGTGCGTAACCCCTGCGCCTCCCGCTCTCCAAGGATCAGGGCGATCTCCCTGAAGCGTTTATAGATGATGAGCTGCCTCGCCAAAGCTTCCCCAGGGTCTTCTTCGCCGGGCTCACGTTGGGGAGGGCGTGGTAGTAGCGCTTCAGACTTGATCTGCAGCAGCTTGGTGGCAATAACCAGGAAAGCCGATACTTCATCTGCCTCCAGGTCGGTCAGCTGGTGGATGTATTCCAGGTACTGGTCGGTGATGAGCGCCAGTGATAATTTGGTGATGTCCAGCTCTGCCTTTTCGATGAGCTGCAGCAGCAGATCGAGCGGGCCTTCGTATACAGGGGTGGCGATAGAATAATTTGAGAAATTCTGGCCGGTAGGGTTGAACATCACGCGAGATTATACCTGACAATTACCGGAGGTCATGCTATACTTGTCTCATCTTCTTTTAAGGATATGATCATGGCAGAAGAATGGCGTGAGATTGAAGCCGAATGGCATAGTGGTGGTGTGTTTATTGGTCGCAATGAGGCAGGGGGCACGGTACAGATGGGTGGGTTCGATGATAAACCAGGGATTTCACCCATGGAAATGCTATTGGTGGGCCTGGCAGGCTGTACTGGGGTAGATATCGTCGATATCCTTCAAAAAAAGCGCCAGTTGTTGAAAGGTCTAAAAGTCAAGGTGCGCGGGAAAAAAGCAGAAGACTTTCCCAAGGTGTACCGCGAAATCGAGGTCGAATATCTGGTTTATGGCAAGGGCATCGAACCGACGGCAGTTGAGCGGGCCATCCAATTATCCAAAGATAAGTATTGTTCAGTCAGTGCCATGCTATGCCACTCAGCTGAGATCCGCCACACATACAAGATCATAGACCCTGAAGAGTCTACAACCTAGAAATCAGGGCTGCAACGCTTTTCTGTGGATTGCATCTAACCTAGAAACCTTACCTGGAGCGAATCCGATGATTGATGAACCCATTCATGTAACCGACGCAGCGTTTGAAAAGACTGTGCTCAATTCCAGCATCCCGGTAATCGTCGATTTTTGGGCCCCCTGGTGCAGCCCATGCAAGATGATCGCACCCGTACTCGATAAGATCGCCAAGGAAAATGCCGGAAAAGTCATCGTTGCCAAAGTTAACACGGATGACAATCAGGAATGGATGATGAAGTATGGTGTCCAGGGTATCCCGACCATACTGTTCGTGTCCGGTGGGAAGGTCATTCACCGCCAGGTAGGCGCTTTACCAGAGCCGATGCTACGCACGATAGTCACCCAATTTTTAGATGTGATCGGCCAGGCTGCTAAGAATTAACCCAAAGAAACTCTACAATTCACTAGCTCGCTCGATGCGAGCACCTAGCTGCAGTAATTTTTCATCGATCCGCTCATAACCGCGATCGATCTGCCCCACATTGCGGATGACCGATTGTCCTTCAGCGGTCAGCGCTGCCAGGACCAATGCCATCCCTGCCCGGATATCCGGGCTTTCGAGCGTTTCACCGTACAGCTGGGTTGGTCCCTGAACGATGCAGCGGTGCGGGTCGCACAGCACAATCTGTGCGCCCATCGAGACCAGTTTGTCGGTGAAGAACATCCGGCTGGGATACATCCAATCATGGAACAACACGCTGCCCTTCGACTGAGTGCCGATGACGATGGCGATGCTCATCAGGTCGGTGGGGAAACTAGGCCAGGGCATCACATTGATCACCGGGATTGCGTCCCCCAGGTCTGGCTCTACCACCAACCTCTGCGGTGCAGATACCAGCACCTTATCCCCATCGACTTGCCATTCTACTCCCAGCCTACCAAAAACCAGGCGGATCATGCCCAGGTAATGTGCCCCGGCGTTATGGATAGTTATGCTTCCGCGCGTCAGGGCGGCTGCCCCGATAAAGCTCACTACCTCCAGGTAATCTGGTCCGATGGTGAATTCACCCCCATGCAATTTCTTCACGCCGTGGATGTGCAATGTATTTGAGCTGATATTTTCGATCTTCGCTCCGAGCGTGTTTAAAAAATGGCACAATTCCTGGACATGCGGCTCGGAAGTGGCATTTCGCAAGATCGTCTCACCTTCAGCGGTTACCGCGGCCATGATGGCATTTTCGGTGGCAGTCACGCTGGCTTCATCCAGCAGGATATCTGCACCATTGAGGCGGGTGGCTGAAAATACGAACACCCGGTTAACCCGGTCAAAATCTGCCTGTGCTCCCAGGGCTTTGATCGCCAGGATATGCGTATCCACCCGCCGCCTGCCGATCACGTCGCCGCCAGGTGGAGGCAGGCGCAGGTCACCGGTGCGAGCCACCATTGGGCCAGCCAGCAGGATCGAGGCCCGGATACGCCGGCAAAGATCCGGTTTAAGCTCCGCTGGGCACAGGTTCGCGGCGTGGATCTTCCAGGTGTGATCTGCAAGCTTCTCAGCCTCCGCCCCCAGGCTTTGCAGCAAGGCGATCATATCGTTCACATCGCGTATGTTGGGGACGTTGTGCAGGATGACCGGTTCATCGGTGAGCAGGCAGGCAGCCAGCAGGGGCAGGGCTGCATTTTTGTTCCCCGACGGGGTCACCTCACCACTGAGTGGATACCCCCCCTGGATGATCAACTTATCCATTACTTCCTCCTTACAGAACAGTAATGTAGCTGCGTAAATTCAATGCAATCGTAAATTACTTGCTATAATTTCCGCTATGATAACATACATCCACATTCTGGCAATTATCCCCGGCTGGTTATTCGGCGCTTTGGTGAATTACCTGGCTGATGTGCTCCCCCTAAGACGAAAACTCACCCGTCCATTTTGCATCGCCTGCGATTCAACCCAGGGCTGGCTGAGCTACCTGTTATGGCCACGTCGCTGTCCTGCATGCCAGACCCGTCGGAGTACCAGGGTGTGGGCAGTGGAGCTGTTTTTTGTCGTTGCCTCTGTCCTGGTCAGTTATTATCCCCCGATTAAGCTGGGATATTGGTTGGGGATGGTTGTCCTGGCATACTTTGGGGTGGTGGTCCTGATCGACCTGGAATACCGCCTGATCATGCACCCGGTCAGCCTCTTCGGCGTTGCGTTGGGCCTGGTCGTCGGCTACCTGCGGGTTGGCTGGTTGTATACTCTCCTGGGTGGGGTGGTGGGGTTCGGGTTGATGTGGCTCTTATACCAGCTGGGGGCACTGCTGATGAGATTGATCAGCCGCCGGCGTGGTCAACCGGTCAGCGACGTCGCCCTGGGTTTTGGGGATGTGAACCTGAGTGGTGTGTTGGGGCTGATGCTCGGCTGGCCATTAATCCTGTTGGGATTGGTGATGGCGGTGCTGGTCGGGGGATTGGTCAGCCTGCTTTACATTGTTTACTCGCTGGTCACACATAAATACCGAGCCTTCATGGCCGTTCCATATGGGCCATTCCTAATCCTTGGTGCGTTCATACTGGTTTTTCTCCAAAACCTGGTATCTATCGCGTTGGGCGGGTAACATCGATTAAATATAAAAGACGCCCTCCAAGGACGTCTTCTATAGAAATTCAATCTATCGTTAGGCGACTAAGAATCCATCGTTTACCATGAAATGATACGTCACATTGGTTGCTGCCGATAGTGGTTAGGCAGCCATCAAACTGCCTTCTTTCTGAACCAGGTTTTCCATTCCTTGTTCTCCCATACCACCAGGATCTGTGAAGCATTGAAGATCGATGAATATGTCCCGCTGAACACACCCACCAGCAGGATAATCACAAAATGGCGGATGGTTGTGCCACCGAACAATGCCAGTAGCAAATAACGTGAGCATGACGGTCAGCTGGGTATTGATCGAGCGCACCAGGGTCTGAACGATCGAATGGTTAACGACCGTTTCGTACGGCAGTTTGCGGTAGATATTTAGATTTTCACGGATTCGGTCAAACACCACGATGGTGTCGTGCACGGAAAATCCGATCACGGTTAGCAGTGCTGTCAAGAAGAGCGAGTCAACCTCCCAATGGAGGAAGTGCGCCAGAATAGCTTCCACGCCAAGAACCACCAGCACATCGTGCAGCATGGCAATGATGGCTGCCACACCATAACGGTAGGCATTGGATACACCCCTGAACGCCAGGGTGATGTAAATCAGGATGCCCAGGGCAGCCAGACCCACAGCACCTGCGGCGCGTTTTGCTACTTCCTGTCCGACAGAAGGTCCAACCGATTCAAAACGATTGACCGTGATCTTGGTGCCAAAACTAGCTTCCATTTGTGATACAAGCTGGTTTCTCTGCGCATCACTCATATCGGATGAACGGATGATCAGACCGTTTTGACCTGAAGTTTGTACGATTGAGTCACTGAAGCCGTTTTTTGCATATAGAGCCGCCACTACCGCAGGCTGCGGCACTGTTCCCGTGTTGAAGCGGATATCCAGCATACTCCCACCCTTGAAATCGATACCCAGGGGAAGGCCCCAGATCCATAATGCGATCATCCCAGGGATGATGACAAGTAAAGATATTCCAAAATATAGGTAGCGTCGTTTTACAATGTCTATCATCGCAGGCTCCTAAAAACCAAACCAGCTGGGATGCTCTGAAAAATTTACCCTATCCAGGATTACATGAAGGAAAGTGCGTGTAACAACGATAGCGGTGAACATGCTCACCAGCACACCGATTGCCAGGGTCAGTGAGAAGCCCTTCACGATGCTGGCTCCAAAGGTATTTCCGAACCAGAACAGGATGCCACACGTGATCAGGGTGGAAAAGTTTGAATCGCGTATGGATGGCCAGGCATTTTTCCAGCCTAAATCGATGGCGTGGCTGAGCGACTTGCCACTCCTCAGTTCCTCCTTTAAACGCTCAAAGATCAACACATTGGCATCTACTGCCACACCCACGCTCAGGATAAAACCTGCTATACCGGGCAGGGTCAGGGTGACGGGGATCAACCGGAATAAGGCAAAGGTGATGGTCGCATAACACACGAGTGCCAGGTCTGCCACAATTCCAGGCAGACGGTAATAAAGACCCATGAACAACACTACCACTGTCATACCAATCACGCCTGCGATCAGGCTTTTGTTTAGCGAATCCTGACCCAGGGTCGGTCCAACCGTCTCGCTGGTGATCACTTTCAGTGGAATTGGCAACGAGCCGTATTTCAGCTGCAGGGCCAGGTTATTCGCCTCTTCTGAAGTGAAATTACCCTCGATCACCCCTTTTCCACCCGTGATGGGGGTGTTCACCGATGGGATCGAGATGACCTCCTTGTCGAGCGTAATGCCCAGAATTTGCCCCACATGTGCAGTGGTGAAATCCTTAAAGACCTGGGTGCCTTCAGAATTGAGCTCAAAGGCAACCACATAGCCCCCGCCTTGGGTTGTCTGTACGCTGACATTTTTCAGATCAGCTCCGGTCATGATCGTGTGAAAGATCGGGCCGGTGACTGCTGGAACGGTGGAGGTTATGGTAGATGTCTCGGTCTCGGTTGATGTCAATGAGCTCTCGGGTGTTGTGGAGGGTGTGCCAGGCGTAGTCAGGGTTGGGGTAATGTTCTGCGTTGGTTGGCTTATCCCAGGAACCCAGTCGGTGTTTACCTTTCTGTGGACAAGTGAGAATGCTTCCTGGCTTGTAATAGTAGACATATCCACAAATTCCAACAATCCGGTTTGCTTGATGATCGCCAGGGCTTTTTCAGGGTCGGTCTCTCCTGGTAGCTCAACCACGATACGCCGCGAGCCAGCCTGTTGTACAACCGGTTCGGATACACCCAGTGCGTTTACCCGGTTTTCAACGATCTGTTCAGCAATATTCATGTCGTTGGGGTCCACTGCAGTCGTGGCTGGTACATCGGCTTCAAGTAAGGCTTGCAATCCACCAACCAGGTCCAACCCTAAGTGGGTGCTAAAATCACGATTGACCGGGCCGATGTGGATGCCAGGGTTTTTGGGAAGATCAATATAGATAGCAAAGATCAAGATCAGGACAATAGGGATCAGTAAACGGTAAAAGCGGTTCATCGGGTGAAAATGTCCTCCAATACACACACAAACGCCAGCCGAATGCTGGCTAAAGTGCCAATCTCGACTGGCAAGGGCGAATTATACCCCCTATTGGAATGCATGTCTATTAAGTATTTGAGTCGATATAAAAAAGGACTGCTGCCCTGACCTCTTGAATCGTAAGGGCATTTGTATCGATCAATACATCCGCGTGCTGACGGGCATGCCTCAACCTGTGTAGCTGCTCGCTATACTCGGCATAGGTCCAATCCAGTTTTCGCCGAAGGATGGTGTTCTCATAGGATACATCCAGGTAGATCAGGATGTCTGGGTTGGTCAGCCGTTTCCACATATCCGGGACGTACGAATGCTCTTGGGCGATATGCCTGACCTGGTATCCTTTATCCTTCAGGCCCATGACCAGGGATGATTTTCCTGCTCCACATGGGCCAACCACACCGATTACCATAATCAATCTCGCTTAATGGGTCGGATGATTAGCGCTGGCCAGGCTTCTGATCTCACTTAACCCTCCCAAGACCGCCAGTTCGTCGTTCACAGCTAAGCGGTAATCAGCAGGCGGGTGAAAATCGGAGGTGCTATCCCTACGCACGAATACGACACTGAGCTTATATTCCTGCTCGACCTCAGTGATGGTATTGTTCTTGAACACCGAAGCAGGATCGATCTTGAGGTGGGCCAGGCTCATCGATTGGCCTTCGACGGTGATGGGGCGGGTCATATCAACCCCTGAGGCAGCTGCTGCGAACGCGGGGGCTGCCATACCCGTGGCGCTGAAGGCTGAAAAACCGAATTGCTCCTGCAGCCCTTGGGCAAAGTCATCATCGAAGATGCGCAGGATCACTTGGATGGATGGATTCATTCGCCTGGCCTTGAGAGCGACCTTTAAATTTAAGCTGTCATTCTGGATGCACAGAATGATCGACCGAGCTTGTTTAACGCCAGCCGAATCCAGAGTCAGCTCATGGCTGGCGTCATCCTGGATGACCGGGATGCCCATCTTCTTAACCGTTGCAGTCAAGTCGGCTTTTGGATTGGATTCGATGACCACAATATCCTGTTTCATGTGGTTGAGCTCTTCTACGATTCGGTAACCCAGGTGTCCCAGGCCAACCAGGATGATATGGTTGTTGAATGTTGATGCCACGGCTATCTCCCAATCCTTTCCACGCGCCCGCCGGTTGAACAGCATGACGCTAAATTCAGTGATCCCTTGGGCCAGGATGATCAACCCGATCACCGGCAAAATGAAGTAGAAAATGCCCAGGTACCAGGTATGGGGGAATTCGCCTGGGTTCTGAAAAAAAGTCATCGATAAAACGACGTAGATCGCTTCCAGGAAATTCCCCAATGGTTCCCCAGCCTCGGCTGATAACAGGTAGAATGCGATGGCACTCCCAAAGATAACCAATATGAACAGCAGCAACGGTGTGCCAAATTCCCCGAGCAAGAGCCATACGTCTCTCCAGGTTGCTTTAAGCTGTCGAAGATTGGTCCTTCTACTGTGGATAGACAAAGTTGGTTACCCCCGGTAGTGCAAACACCTATACAGTGAGGGGAAGCTGGACTGACATACGGCGGACCCCATCTACAGGTTGTGAGGTCACCTGGATAACCACCACGGAAATATCGTCAACCGGCCGGCCCCGGTCAAGCTGCATCGCATCCGAAAGCAGCTGGTCAGCAATTACTTGCGGATTGGGCTCTTCTTCAATATGAGATTGTAAAAACTCCTTGATATTGAGACTTTCTCCGCTGCGTGAGCCGGCATGTACCATCCCGTCTGTGAACAGGACCACCGTTAAGCCTGGTTCAAGGGGCATTTCGTTGATCAGGGGGCGTGTGTCGCGGAATAACCCAATTGGGTTGCATTCATCATCGAACGCACAGATCTCATCATTGGAGGCGATGAAGACTGGCAGCGGGTTGTTGCGGGTGATCACCATGGTCGCAGTCTGCAGGTCGATGGACACGATATTGAGCGTGGAGGAGACTTTCCCCTTACGCTCGGTGAAAAGGTAATCGGACGCGGCGCGTGCTGCCGCACCATCCCGGACACCTTCAGAGAGCAATGAGATGACTTTGCGTACCACCAAAGATGAAATCTGTTTGGCTCCTTTACCCGAGCTCTGCCCATCCGCCATGACGACTGAGAGACCGCCGTTCGGGCGTTCCACCACTTCGACTGAATCACCGCTCTCAGACGTGGCATATTTGTTGATCTTTGCGACTGCCAGTTTAATTTCCATACTTCACATTGTACAACAATCCAGGTACACGTGTATATCGATTAAGGCGTATGATCATAATTTGTGTAACTTCCAAACCATGACCTTTGAGTAGTCAAGGTTGACCATCTCCCAGCTGATGTCGAATCCGTACTGTTTCAACGGCTCGAGTGACTTATCGGTCCACTCCGGTGCTTCGCCGCTGATGTGATTGATCCAGGCTACCAGCCGGTGCGCTGGTTTTTTTCCGGTGATCCAGGCAAGCGGGATGACGATGACCAGTCCGTCTTCAGCCAGCACACGCTGGAGTTCTTGTAAGGTGACCGGGTTCAAGGCGAATTCTGAAGGAAAGGTCATCACTGCCTGGTTGAAGCAACCATCGACAAAGGGCAGGTTGAGCGCATCACCTCGGGTTAGGTTGGCTGCCAATCCGTGCCTGGCGAGCCTTTTGCGCGAAATACGGCTCATCTCAGCGCTCTCATCCACACCAAAAACGCATAGCTGTTTCTGATTTAATGCGACTTGCAGGTGCCCTGGGCCGTACCCGATCTCAAGAATCCTCGGGCCAGCCAGGTAACCGGCAGCCACATTGACCCAGGTTTTCCAGGCCCCCAATGAGACGAATGCAGCCACCCAGTCATAAAACCAGGCCAGCTGGTGATACAACAAGCCGAAGAATGTTCGGAATAACCACGCCAGAGCCTTTTTCAAGCGTGGCGGCTGGTTAAGATTAGTTTCAGGAGCCTGGTTCTCCATACATCAGAACTGGCAAATAGGCTGGTAGCACCCGGTATTCGATATCCTGGGTTTCGGTAAATTGGATCTCCCCGTCGGCATGCAACGGGGTGGGTCGATTAGTGTGGATATTAAGCCAGCTGACGTTGATCTCGTGGATTGCCGGGTTCTCCACATAGTTTCCTGGTCCAGGTTTCATCGTCGTGGGTAATATCCTGAGGATCTTTAGCCTGGATTGGATCGAGCCGAAGACGCAGTTTAGCTTTCCGTCATATGGGTCTGCATGCGGAGCCATATAAAAAACACCACCAGTAAGCGGGTTGTTACCCGCCGTTACCAGTGTGGCTGGTCCATCGTAATTACCACCTTCCCACTCAAGATGCATCGTCCATTGGGGATTCTGCAGCACGCCTAACAAGGCAGCCACCACATAGCGCAGCGATCCGCGGATCCACGAGATCCTCTGCTGGATCAGGGTGATGCATGGTTCCAATCCGATGGCGCTATTATTATCGAAGTACCTCTTTTAAAATGAACCTTGGAGATATCCCAGGCGGTCACCTCTCCCAGGTCGATGCAGCGGGTTTGACCCGCAGCGATCACTTTGACTGCACCTGGGATGTCAATAGGCAGACCGAGGTTGACCATCAAATCATTGGCAGAGCCCAGCGGAAGCATCCCCAGTGGCGGTGGTGCCACACCCAGCTCCTGGGCTGCGGCTACGACCCCGTTCATCACTTCGCTGACGCTTCCATCGCCACCCGCAGACACAATCGGGGTATACCCTTCTTTCACCGCTTGATATGCCAGGTCGGTTCCGTGATTCGGAGCTTCCGTGGCAACCAGGTCGAAGTCAATTCCGGCTTCTTTCATCAACTTCTCTACCTCACTGCGTTTTTCACGACCTTTCCAGCGGCCTGCGTAAGGATTAAGGATAATTTTCGTGGTCATTAGTGCCTCTCCTAAGCATGCATTTTAGCATAGTTCTTTTTGGAGTATTTTTTATGAACCTGATATAAAACCCTGGAGTAGATGTAATGATACTCTCCCGGTGAAATATGATAACATTTAGAAGGTAAAAATGCGTTGGTGTGATGAATGGAGCATTTCATGACAGATATCCAGAGCTTTTCTGAGAAGATCATCGCCAATATCGAAAAGGTGATTATCGGCAAGCGCAGGCCCGTTGAGCTGGCGATCATTAGCCTGCTCTGCCAGGGGCATTTACTCATCGAGGATGTCCCCGGTGTAGGAAAGACGGTCCTGGCACGTAGCCTGGCAAAGTCACTTGGCTGTGATTTTAGCCGTATCCAATTTACTCCCGACATGCTTCCCAGTGATGTTACCGGTGTATCCATCTATAACCAGGTGACCACCCAGTTTGAATTTCGCCCTGGTCCGATCATGGCCCAGGTCGTCCTATCGGACGAGATTAACCGGGCAACCCCAAAAACCCAGGCTGCGTTGCTCGAAGCCATGGAGGAGCACCAGATCACCGTCGACGGGATCACCCATGCCTTGCCAAAACCTTTCATGGTTCTTGCAACCCAAAATCCGATTGAATATGAAGGGACCTTCCCTTTACCTGAAGCACAATTGGACCGTTTCTTATTAAGGCTACGGCTGGGTTACCCAGAGCTTAATGATGAGATCAATATCCTCGAACGTCAGCAGTTTCACCACCCGGTGATGGACCTGCAACAGGTAGCCCCCGCCGCTGAGCTTTTGAGCGCCCAGGAAACGATCAAATCGGTCTATGTTGCCCCTGCCGTGAAACACTATATTGTTGAGCTCACCCGCCAGACCCGCCAGCATGCTGATGTGTACCTGGGTGCCAGTCCACGCGGCAGCCTGGCGTTGTTCCGCACCGGCCAGGCCCTGGCAGCCATGCAGGGACGCGATTTTGTCCTGCCGGATGATATCAAGGCCCTGGTGAAGCCGGCCCTTTCACACCGGGTGATCCTTGGACCAGCTGCCAGGCTGCGCGATCTGAGCAGTGACCAGGTCCTCGACGAGATATTGAGCTCCGTTCCTGTGCCTGGGGGTGACCTGAAAGCCAGCTCACAAGCATGACGACTGGTCAAAAGGTAGTTCTGGCTTTACTGGTTCTCAGTGTGATCGCTGGTCTTGCCACGGGGGGCAAGCTTTATTACAGGTTATCTATTTTTTGGGCTGTCTTGTTCTTTGGTTCGTGGTTATGGTCCATCGTATCCATCCGGGCACTGAGCTTCACCCGCTCTGCTCGCTCATTGCGAGCCCAGGTGGGCCAGAGTTTTGAAGAGCACTTCGTGATCCAAAACCTGAACAGGTTACCGCGCCTGTGGTTGGAGATCCGTGACCAGTCCCCACTGCCTGGGTCTGACGGTTCACGTGTCATCACTATGCTGCGCGGCAAGCAGTCCCGGTCGTACGTGGGGCGCGTCCGCCTGGTTCGCCGTGGTGTATTTCCGCTTGGTCCTACGGTGATTGCCTCGGGAGATATTTTTGGTTTGTTCCCTATCGAACGCTCGGTCGTAGGACAAGATGCTTTGCTGGTCTACCCGATGATGGTCGATGTGCGCGGCTTTCCCAACCCTCCTGGCTTGCTTACCTGGAGGCGAGGCACTGCGCAGGCGTACCCACCAGGTTACTCCTAACGCATCGGGCGTGCGCGAATACTCCACTGGTGACCCGCTTAATCGTATTCACTGGCTGAGCACTGCCCGGCGAGGCCGGTTGATCGTCAAGGAATTTGAGCTTGACCCGCTGGCGGACGTGTGGATCTTTTTGGATGCTGAAGCACGCGTCCAGGCTGCTCTGCCTGACCCACAGTCTGCCATAAGTTCACGGGATCTGTGGAGCCACACGGCCAAAATACCCCTGCCTCCCTCCACGGAAGAGTACGGGATCTCCACCGCAGCTTCCTTGGTGCGTGACTATCTACGGCGCGGCAGGTCGGTGGGATTCATATGCGCCGGGCAGCATCTCACATTGATCTCACCGGATCGTGGCGGCAGGCAGCTGGGCAAGATCCTGGAAGCCCTGGCTCTCACCCGGGCTGAAGGGGAGCTTCCACTGCAAGCCTTGATCGAAACCCAGGTGAAACACATGGTGCGCGGCAGCACGGTCGTCTTGATCACACCTTCGACCTCAACCCAGGTGGCCCTGGTTGTTGATTTTCTGATCCAGCGTGGCTTAAGGCCGATTGTTGTCATCCTGGATGCCAGTACTTTCGGTGGTAACGAGGATACTTCTCAGCTTATTGAAAGCGTTCAGCTGCTCGGGGTGCCAGCCCGGGTGGTTAAAAATGGTGTGGATCTTTCATCAGCATTATCCGACCCAAACGCTGCTTAAGCCTGGTCCGGCTGTTCTTTATTAATAGAAACCAGTTTCCCTGTACAATTACATAGTGGAAGCGCTGATAGCTTGGCCTGTGACCAGCAACGCACCTGAAGTTCCGGGTAACAGCGGCAGACAAATTTGATAAACCCTGATATGCTTAAGCGAAAGAAGGGAGTGCGGTATGGCGAATAAAAAAGCATTGATCACCGGCATCACCGGCCAGGATGGCTCTTACCTGGCTGAATTCCTGCTAGAGAAGGGCTACGAGGTCATTGGGATGGTCCGCCGCTCGAGTACGATCAACTTTGAGCGCATTGAACACATCCAGGACAAGATCACCATCGTCTCGGGTGACCTCATGGACCAGATATCGATCATCGATATCATCAAAGTCTACCGGCCGGATGAAGTTTACAACCTGGCTGCCCAGTCGTTCGTGCAAACCTCGTGGGTCCAGCCGGTCTTTACTGGCGAGGTGACTGCGCTGGGTGTGACGCGTGTCTTGGATGCCATTCGCCTCGTGGATCAGAATATCCGCTTTTATCAGGCCAGCACCAGCGAAATGTTTGGCAAGGTACATGAATCGCCTCAATCAGAGCGTACACCTTTCTATCCCCGTAGCCCATATGGTGTGGCAAAGCTGTATGGTCACTGGATCACCGTGAACTACCGCGAAAGCTACAATTTGTTTGCCTGTTCAGGGATCTGTTTCAACCATGAAAGCCCCCGGCGCGGTCAAGAATTCGTAACCCGCAAGATCGCCAGGGCTGCTGTGCGCATCAAACATCACCTGGATCATGAACTACGCCTGGGTAACCTGGATGCCCAGCGTGATTGGGGTTTTGCCCCGGACTATGTGAGTGGTATGTGGATGATGCTGCAACAGGATCAGCCCGAAGATTTCGTGCTCGCCACCGGGCACACCCATTCGGTGCGAGACTTTGCTGAGGTGGCATTCAGCTGCCTGGGTCTGGATTACAAGGATTATATTGTCCAGGATCCCAGGTACATGCGCCCGGCAGAGGTGGAGCTGCTGGTTGGGAACCCGGCCAAAGCCCAGCAAAAATTAGGCTGGTCCACCCGGACCTCATTCGAAGAGCTTGTGCGCATCATGGTGGATGCAGAAGAGTGTTGCCTTATAAATACTGCAGGGTTACAAAAGGCAGGCGTATAGAATATGGATACGGATACCACTTTATCGATTATTTTAACGACGGATGAAAAAGACAAGCTATCTGATCTTGCTTTGTCAGCCCCGGACCTGTTAAAGCATCGTGCTTTACTGATCCTTGCCTACTCAACCGGTAAACCGACCTTGCAAGCTTCCAGGGAGTCGGGCATATCTACTGGTCGGGCACGCTTTTGGAAACGCCAATTCCTGACAAAACGGATGGCAATTTTCGACCAGGCGACTGAAGCTGGAGTGGCTACTGAAGCTGGGAGAGTAGCGCTTAAAGGAAAATCCCGTGAAGTTGATAAGGTGGATAAACCAGAGGACTCGATCCCATCACAGGATGTGACGATTCCTGAGCTCACTTATCCACAACCGCGCAAGCAAATCGGTATCCTGGTGGATGACACGCTGGCTGACGCTGGAAGGAAAGTATGGTCCTACTACTTTGCCGAGATGCTCAGCCATGAAGCCGGAACGCTGTTGGGAGAGGATATCGAAGAATTGCACGACATGCGTGTAGCCACGCGGCGGATGCGTTCTGCATTCGATATATTTGGCCAGGCCTTCGACCAGAAGGTCATGAAGCGCCACCTGAAGGGTTTACGTATCGCCGGACGTGTCCTGGGACAGGTGCGTGATATGGATGTCATCCTGGGCAATGCACAGGCTTACCAGAAACAGCTGAAAAGTAAACTCGGACCAGGAATGGAACCCTTGTTAGATGAGTGGATGAGGACCATCGAAAAGCAGCGTTCAAAATTAATCAAGCATTTACAGAGTGAAGAGTACCAGGTCTTCAAGTACAACTTTAACTTATTCTTACAGCCTCCGGAAGTGGTTAATGCCCATGTGTCTAGTACTGATGTGAAGAGTATTTATCTGCGCGATATGGTACCTGTCCTGGTCTATAGCCGGTATGCTGCGGTCAGGGCTTATGAAAGCCTGATCCCGAACGCTTCGATCCTCCAGCTGCATGCCCTACGCATCGAGTGCAAGAAATTCAGATATACATTGGAATATTTCCGCGAGATCCTCGGCGATGAGATCGGGCAAACCATCAATGAGCTGAAGCTGATGCAAGATCATCTCGGTGAGCTGCATGATACCGATGTTGCCTGCCTGTTGGTCAGGAAATTCTTAAAGATGTGGGATGTGCAACAGTTGCAATTGCCCATCCTCGAGCGCATGAACCCAGAGCCGGTGGTCACCTACCTGGCATATCTGCATGGAGAGCGTTTCCGCTTGATGAGCTCTTTCCCTGAGGCGTGGAAGCAGTTCAATCGCCCGGAATTCCGCCAGCGGATTGCTCAGGCAGTCTCATTACTATAATTATCGCTTAACCTATCATGGCGGGAGTTCGTAATTTCAGAACTCTCGCCATGATTTAATACAGGTATTATTTGGTTTTTCACAAGCCCCACATTGATAATAGTATATATCCGCTGTCGTTCCTGTGTCATTATTACTTCAGGATCAGCTCTCTTTGTGGATCACCCAGGTAGTCAGCGCCTTTTTCTGTGACGACCACATCTTCCTCCAGCCCAATATACCCGTATCCTGGTACCGCTAAGCCTGGCTCGATGGTGTAGACTTGCCCGGCCTCAAGCGGATAATTTGGGGTATCTCCGTAACGTTCCCATTCCGGCCCAAGGATGCCTGCACCATCATGCACCACCCGCCCCACCTGGTGGCCTGTCGCATATGGATACTCGGGGTAACCTGCCTCCACCACGGTCTGACGCGGCAAGCTGGTCTATGCTTTTTCCTGTCACGCCAGGTTTCATCGCTTTGCGTGCCGCCTCGATGGCATTCCGGATGGTAGTGAACCCATGCTGGACCTCAGCTGGCGCTTCGGTTTCACCTGGCCTGAGAAAGTAGACTACCCGCTGGATGTCTGAGCAGTATTCGTCCTGCAACACACCGTAATCAAAGTGGATCACCTGCCCCGGTGAGATCTTGAGCAGGGTAGGGCCAACATGTCCAACCGACGATTCTGGTCCTGCATTGACCGTTGGGCAATTCAAGAGCTCCCAGGCAGGCTTTACCCCGAAGCTGTCCAGCTGGGAATGCATGAAATCACTTACCTCGATCTCGGTCATCCCCGCCTTGATGTAGTTAAAGGTATTCTGGAAAATCGCATACGTTGTGCGGATCGCAGCCTGGATACGATCGATCTCCTGGGCTGTCTTGCGCCCTCGCAAGGCACTGTGCAGCTTTTCAGCCGAGATGAGTTTATCCTTGAACGGTGTGCCTTCCAGGTATCCGCATAATAGCTGGTACATGCCCAGCGAAAGCCCGTCTGCGTGCACATCATTGGTTGAATAGTTGATGGCAATCTGCATCGGGTTGAGCCATTCGAGAACCCTTACCAATTCCGGCTTGATCGACTGGTCGTATTGCAGAACCGGGTTGTACGCCCCAGTTCGGCGGGCGGCTTCAGCTTCCAGGCGTCCAACAATCGCAGTGCACTCCCCTTGCCTGGTGATGATCAAAGCACTTTGCCAGGTCAGGTCAAGGCCATAGATCAAGGGTAGCACCGGGTCTCCTCCGCCGCTGGTTTCCCTGACAAAGGTAAGCCACATATCGATTTCAAGCACTTGCAATATTCCAATTGCTTGCTGCACTTTTTCCTGGACAAGCGATAGTGCCACAGCTCACTCTCCTTTTGTTTTATGGAAGGATGATCTCACGCTTGAGCGAGCCTGCCCGTTCGCTCATAATCTTCACATGGATGGTATCTCCGGGGGAAGCCTGGATAACCCATTCGAGGCGTGCGCGGTTATCTGTCGGGCTCTCGCTATAGTTGGCACCCAGGTCCATCTTGTTGCTGCGCCCCTCCAGGTGCCCAAATTCATGCTGCCTTTTCCCGCTCACCAAGGTTGCGCCTTCTGGCATCTCCAGTTCGACTCTCACCGGGCGGCAGACTTTACGCGCCTTTCCCTGCTGGCTGGTGTAGCTGGGTAGGAAACCGCTGTTCTCGACCACCAGGTTGAGATGGTAGTTGCGATCATGCAGTTTCTTTACTTCAAGCGTGTGGATCGCAAGGTGTGGCAGCAGCTCTCCCAGGGTGAGGATGAAGGGGTAGTGTTTCTTGACTTCCTGCTCAAGGAAACTTAATGGGGGGTTACGCCAGGTGTAGAAATTGTCCCAACCACCCAGCTCGATTCTCCCGAGCTGCGGGTGGTCGTACGGGAGCCAGGGTACGAATGCGCCAGGGGCAGCGTGCTCATCCACCCATTTCAAGATCTGCAGGTCCTCTTCGTGCGGGTGCTCGCGCCACCATTCGATCCATTTGCGATCCTTGATTCCAGCTTCGGTTGGGAGGTCCCACAGCTCGATGGTATAAGTGAAGACACCGTGGTGGTCGTACATCCAGTCATCGAAAGCCCCGGTGGTGACTTCTTTTGGGTGGTATTTGAAATCATGGAAGGTGGATACGCACCGGTAACCGGTGATCTTGCTGCCGATCTCGCCGATCTTTTTAAACACCCACAGGTCCTCAGTATTCATATCATCGTCCGATTTGGTACTGTACGGGCGCAGAATGACCCGGCTGAAGGTGTGGAAAGTGATCGCCAGGTTGATGTTTGGGTGATTGATCACGAAATCGGTTAATGCACGCGTCTCAGGCTCTGAGGTCGGGTACGGTCCAGCGCCATCTTGTTCACCTTCCGTCCGCCATTGGAAGGGGAAGTTGCGGTTGAAGTCCAGCCCCTCCAGGGGTCGGGCAGATTTTAGGATATACCCATCATATTCATTCAGGATACCTTCTGGGAAAACCCGGTAATAAGTCCCACCCGATTCGTCGGGGGCGCGCTTTTCCATCAAGCGTGGGTCAAGGCTGCTGACCTTCCAGTCACCATTAGGGTCTTTGATGCGCATCTGCAGGATTTTTCCATCTCCGTTGATATCCTGCTCGAACAAGCCTTTGTCCTTCTCTTCCCACGGGTAGGGGCGGACTCCCGAACGGACATAGCGCGGGTTGGGGGCTAGCGCCCACTCCGCCCCATCCGGGTTGGCGCGCGGCACAATGTAATACACCCCCTGGTCCAACTGGCGGGTGACTTGCGCATCGCTCCCATAACCTGATAGCAGCTGATGGGCGATGTACACCGCCTCGGTCGTCCCGGTGATCTCGGTGGCGTGCAGGTTGGCATCGATCCAGATCGCCGGCTTGTCGGTATCCTTCCCGGTTGCCTGGTTGGTGAGGGTCAATAAGTGTATCGGGCGACCTTCATAGCTCTTCCCGATCGTAGTCACCTGGATCAGGGAAGGGTACTTCTCCGACCATTCATCCAGGAGTGAGGTGAGTTCGTCGTTCTTATAGTAACGAAAAATGTCCATGTTTACTCCGCTGGGATCGAATTTGACACTTCATGCGTAACGGATGGTATCAGGGGATATTCTATGGGTAAAACCACCGCCTGTCAAACGTATCACCGGAACGATGCGCTTGTTATGGCTCGATGGGCTTTAGCCTGGTTTCTGAATTTATTCCAGTAACGCAAAATCCCATCAGCTGATAATGAGGCTGGATTGGCGATTTGTTGGCGATCTACAATCGCCTTATCCACATGGTATTTCGCCGCCCGCTGGTATTCAAACTCGACGAACTGCTGGCGCAGCTCTTCGATGGGCAGGTTTTTCGGCAGGGTCACCTCGATCCATGCTTCGACCTCATCCAGTGCTTCCAGCTCAGCCTGCAAGTGCCAGATTGCGTCGTCATAAATCCCAAAGTGGGTGGGTATGATGCGGCGCGGAGCGTATCCCTGGATCGTGTCGATGCTCTCACGCCACTTTTCGAGGTTTAGATCGGGGGGTGGCATGGGCAGGCTAAGATACTGGTTATTATTCAAGCGGATCCCACCGATATCTCCGCAGAAACCTGCATCTCCGATCAGGAAAGCCAGGTGGTGGCTGGCGTGCCCGGGCACGTCCAGGGCGCGGATGGTAAGGTTGCCCACTGTTACCTCTTCATCATGGTGCAAGACGTGGAGTCGATCAGCATCCACTGGCAAGAATTTACCCCATAATGCATCCATCCGGTCTCCATACAACCTGCCGGCACTGGCGAGCAGTTTTTCGGGGTTGAGCAGGTGCGGTGCCCCATTTTCGTGCACGTGGATGCGGCAGCCTTGTTGTGCCAGCCAGCCTGCCGCCCCGGCGTGGTCCAGGTGGATATGGGTGAGGAAGACATCCGATATGTCTTTTACATTCGTTCCGAAAGACTTGAGACCATCGAGTAATGCAGGGATCGTGGAACCAGGTCCAGTCTCGACCAAGACTCCACCTGTGGCTGTGCGGATCAGGTAAGCTGCGATGGCTCCAGACCTGCCGAGAAATTTTAGATCGATGGTGTGGATCGTTGGATTATCCATAGGAGACCTCCCTTTACACGAATTAATCGTTCACGATTTTAATCCACATAACACGTGAAACGTATTGGAGTCTTTTAATACAGTGCAGCTGCCGTAGATTTTCTCAATTAACCGGTCATAGCGGATGAAGCGGTTGGCTACGATGATCAGCTTCCCTCCGCGCACGAGTGCCTGGTGAGCATGCTCGATCATGGTTTGGGCGATCTGGTAATCCACCGCCTGGCCGGTGTGGAAGGGTGGGTTGGACAGCACCAGGTCATACTGTTCCCAGGCAAGGGGGTCCATCAGATCCCCAGCCTGGACGGAGGTGTTTTCGATCTGGTTGAGGCGGATGGTCTCACGGCAAGCCGCGATGGCGAGCAGGTTATTGTCAATCATGTTGACTCTCCCAGCCCCAAGCACAGCAGCTGCGATACCGATGATCCCGTAACCGCAGCCGGCATCCAGCACCTTCGCTCCCGGTTGTATTGACAATGTATCCAGCAGCATATGGGTGCCATGGTCGAGCTGATCGAAGGAGAACACCCCAGGCAGGCTGCGAATTGAAATCGTGCGCCCGGCAACCTCCACAGGGAACTGGACCCAGCTCCCCGGGCTAATCCCCGGGGAGCTTGACCAGCCCGGTAACACATCAGCTGGCTTCTTACCTGTGAATTGGGCGATGCGGTTGCCTTTTTTGTACGCAAGCAACTGCCAGGTTGCGAACAATTCAGTGGCATCCTTCAAAACCGACTGGATACCCCCCTTGTTGGAGCCAGCCAGGAATAAATTCCCTCCGTCTATAAGTGCCTGGTATGCCTGGAGCAGCCATCTACGCACCAGCACCCGGCTGTTGGGGATCAGCAGGATCACTGTTTCGAAGCACTGGTTGCAATCGACGGAAAGGTCAGGCTCGCTGATGATCCTTACACAGTCTGGCGAGATACCGTTCGCAGCCAGGGTGTGGCTGGTCGTCTCCAGCGCCGTGTGATTATGATCTGTGATCGCCAGTTGGCTATCAGGGAAGCGCACCGCCAGGTACGCAGGTAAGGCGCCCTGGTGGCAGCCAAACAGCAGGATCTTGTCAGTGGGTTTAATCGCAGCCCAATCAACTACCAGCTGGATGGCTGGCTGGATCGTTTTCCAATCGACTAACCCTGCATGGTTCATGACCTTGAGCTCCAGGTCACTTAAAATGATGTTTCTCTGATCAATCTGGCTGGCAGGCAGGGATCTTGGAAGTTTCATATTGGGTGATTATTCGCCAGCCAGGCCGTAAATTGAAAATTTATCCCCCTCGTCGCGTACGTACACCTTTCTTCCGTGCCTGAGTACCCACCCGACCACGATCATGTCTCCCAGCGCACCCGCGGCATTAAAGGTGGCAATCAACAGCAGGTAGGCACGCCACACCGGCCCGGCAAAGGCAGCCAGGATGAGGCAAAAAACTGAAATGATGATCAGCGGTGAGAGCCCAACCAGCAGGTAGGCGTACTTGGCCAGGTACCAATCCGGGGCAGCTGCGAAGGCATAGCCTGAGCGCAGGGCGTAGTGTGGCTTTTCATGGGTGAAACCCCAGAAAAACATCCCATGCACCAGCTCGTGTGCAATGAGCATCAGCAGCAGGCAAAGGATGGCAAGCATCCATTCGCCGAAAGAAAAGGTTCTGATTACCTGCCAGGTAGTTATCTGGGTGGGCAATCTTAAGCTGACAAGTTTAAAACAATAGTTAAAAAACCACCCGAACACGAACAACAACGGGACGGCTGCTAAATTTAGCCACAAGGCGTCGCGGGTGCTCGATAGATCCAGGGTTCCCTGGTGTACATAGCCCTCAGGTAAGCTTTTGACCGCCAGCATACAGGAATTATAACTTCGCCCGAGCTATTGACGAAAGTGGTTATTGCCTGTAAAATTCAGCCTGCTTTCAAGCCGTCTCCATGAAGGAGGCGATTTTTTTGCACTGAGAGTCATGGAATAGCCCGCTGTTTGATTGGGTCAGGGCTGCTCGTGCCATTGTTCAACCGGTGTCTACCGGAATACTCAATAGAGCGAGGGTAACCCTCAGTAATAGGCTTACTGAGAGGTGAGAGGCGCTCGAGGAAGGAAAAGATGGAAGAAACTTTGTTGAAGGCAACTCGCCGCGATGTGCTGGGAAAACAGGTCAAGGCGATCCGCAGGGAGGGCAAGTTACCGGCGGTTGTTTATGGTCATCACATTAAACCAATTTCGATCGTGCTCGACTTGCACGACACCTCCCGTAGCTTGATGGGACTCGCTCCCTCGGCGCTTGTGACCGTGGATGTGGATGGCGAGAAGCATCGTACCCTCGTCAGAGAAAAACAACGCAACAAGCTCACAGGCACATTGTTGCATGTCGATTTCCTGGCCGTTTCCATGAGTGAAAAACTGCGTGCCCAGGTTTACATCGAAGTTGTGGGTCTTTCACCTGCGATCAAGGATTTCAATGGGGTATTGGTGACGGGCCTGGATGAGGTCTCGGTGGAATGTTTGCCCGACGACCTGCCTGAGCGTATCGTTGTGGATGTTTCCAGGCTATTAAAGATAGGTGATGGCATCTATGTCCGTGACCTGGCGATACCGGAGGGGGTTAAGATCCTCGAGGATGACGAGACGATGGTCGCCCTCATTACCTCACAGGCTGCAGAAGAAGAGGTTGCTCCCGCCGTTGAAGAAGTGGTTGGCGAAGAACCTGAGGTGATCGAGCACGGCAAGAAGGAAGAAGGAGAAGAAGAAGCCTAATAACGCACTGGCGGGTGCATCAAGCATCCGCCAGTTTTTTGTTCGTCAAGATATCAATAAAATTCAAGGTGATTTGCGCACTCACCCCCCATAAAAGCTCATCCTGGTAACGTTCGAAAAATATCACCGGATGAGTTTTTTCTTTAAGGATGTTTGAAAACGGCTCCGGGATCGTCCGCTGGCGTACTTCGTGGTGAGCCGGGTCCATCAGCCAGTCAAGCGGGATAGAGAATACGCGGCTGACTTCGGTTACCTCCAATTTAAGCTCAAAAGGCCACGGGATCACGCCCACCACCGGTGTGACACAATAATTTGAGATCGTCGGCAGTTCCTTCATCTTGCCTAAGATTCGCACGCTGGTCGGTTCCAGGCCGATCTCCTCATAGGCTTCCCGCAGGGCAGTTGATTCAGGGGTCAGGTCCGTTGGATCGGCCCTTCCACCTGGGAACGCCACCTGCCCCTGGTGCTCAGCCACGCCTTCAGTCCGGCGTGTCAATAATACTTGCCAGGCGTGCTTACTTTCATCTTCTGGGTGGGCATAAAATAGCGGGATTAAGACCGCTGCCGGGCGAGGCTGCGAGGTTGAAAAATAATCATAGCAAGAACGGTTGCGCCCACCTTCATAGGCTTCGGATAGCCTGTTAGTAATGTAACCTTCAGTCAGTGCATCCATGCCTCGATTGCCAGGTACTACTCCGATGGTTGTTCCAGCTCCTGGGGATCATCGGTTTCCGCTCGCTCACCACGCACCTCAGGCTCGCTCACTTCGGCCACAACCGAACGCGCAAAGATCAGGTAGCCGGTGTGGGCTACCATGCGGTCTGTTGGTCGTAGGCGCTCTGAGACAGCTTTATAGTAGCGCAACAGGATCTCGCAGACTTCGATGAATGCGAAATTTGCTCGCCGTAAAGCGACCAGCAGCGTAGACACCTGGTTGGTGGTGGGCAGGATGCTCCCCAGATACCCGCCGGGCTTAAGAGCTTGCTTGGCCTGCAGGACATAATCCTGCGGGTTGGGCAAGTCGAGGAAGACCGCGTCGATATTTCTTTCGTCGAATCCTTCCACGACATCCCGGAGCTTGAAATCTACCCGCTCCGCCAAGCCCAGCCGGTCAAGGTTCTTATGCGCCAGGTGCTGGAATTCCTGGCGCGATTCATAGCTGGTCACCTTCCCTTGCGGGCCGACTGCATACGCCAGGGCAGTGGTGAACGAACCCGAGCCGGTGCCGGCTTCCAAGACATGCCTTCCAGGGCCGATGTCCATGGAGATCAGGATGAACCCGATGTCCTTTGGGTACATGATCTGGGTGCTGCGCCGCGTTTCCATGAGGATGTCTGCCAGGGAAGGCTGGAGAAGCACGAACGGGCTGCCCATGTGGGTAAAGACGCGCGTGCCCCATTGCTGCCCGATCAGCTCGTTATGGCTCAGGTAGCCACGGTGGGTTTCAAACTTTCCATCCGGGACCAGTCGGAAGATAAAGCGCTTATTCTGTGCGCTGATTAGCTGGATAATATCACCTGCTTGCGCATAGGCATTGTTTTCGGAATCTGTCATTTCATCAGATTCTTCTTGAAGAAATCTGTGATGGCGTTGTAGCAGGTTATCCGGTTCTCGATCTTAAGCACATCATGGCCTTCATTCTCAAACATCAGGTAGTCTACCTGTTTCCCAATCACACGTAAACGCTCCACCAGGTCGCGCGACTCTTGCTCGATAACGCGCGGGTCATTCTTGCCCTGGATGACGAGTAGAGGGCACTGGATCTGGTCGATATAGGTGCGGGGTGAGCGTTCAACCAGGAACTGCCTGTCTTCCACCGGATCACCGACGGAGATTTTGAAGTATGGTCTCCAGGTCTCAGGCAATCGCTCGATGAAAGTGAGCAGGTCATAGGGTCCGAACATGTCAACGGCCGCCGACCATAGCTCGGGGTGTCTGGACGCCATCGTTAGGGTCATATAGCCTCCATACGACCGTCCGACAACCGCTGCCCGGGATACATCCAGGCGATTATCCTTCTTGAGTATTTTCATGGCGTGCACATGGTCCAGCCGATCCATGCCGCCCCAGTCGCGGTCAACCTGTTTCATGTAACTCAGACCATAGCCGCTGCTGCCGCGCACATTCGGGACAAAAACTGCGAAACCGTTCAGGGTCAGGAACTGGATCAATGGCATGGAGAACCAGGCAAAATCTGGACGCTCCTGGCTCTGCGGACCACCGTGGATGTAATAGACCAGGGGATAGGGTGGCTTTATTTCGAGTTTTTCGGCAGGCAGGTACAGCCTGGCAGAGACGCGTAAACCATCGTACGAAGTAAAGGAAGCATCTTCTCCTGAAGAGAGTAGCTTATCCGATATTCCCAAGACCCTCTCACGCGTATGCAGCACATAGCTGTTACGCTTCTTGCCCTCAACCGTGAATATCTGGGTCGGGGAAGTGGCAGTGGAATGGCTTAGGATGTACCTGTCGCTATCTTTATCATAGCTAACTGATTCCAGGACGCCGTTGGAAATTTCGCCTTTCCCCACCAGGACGTGCTCCAACCGCATCTCCAGGTCATCTTCATCAAATGTCCCTTCATACAGCCAGGAGCACCCGTCGATGTTATATTGGACGAGATAAGTGCTGCCCTTGATAAATTTGCAATTCTCTAATTCGCCTTTCCCGTGGTGTTTGATGCCCTTCATGTTCACGGGCTTTACTTTCTCCGGGTGTTTGAAGCTGAGATATCCCAGGCTGAAGGAGTCGTCAAAGATAGCTGAGCCAAGCAGTATCCCGCGGTCACCTCTCACAAAATGGATCGGGCTCAAGGCTTCCAAGGGCACCACCTGGCCGGGCTTGCGTACATCCATAGGGATGCCGCGCACCAGTATCGGTTTTCCCCCATCCTTCTGCCATAAGAAGATCACATCATCGCCAGCTGAGTATCCATCAACGAGCATGAGCTTTGAATGATCCTTGTTATGGGTTTCTACATAAGCTCCCCACTGGCTTTCAGCGATCTTTACCACCTCGCCGGTACCTAGATCCCAACGGTACGAAGTGTTCAATGCTTCCGTGCGTGACTCGGCGGTGAAGTAGCAGATTTGCTGCTTCACATCACATGCTGCCAGGTGCACCCGCGCATTCGCAAACAGGCTTTGGTGCACGGGCTCCGGGTAACCGCCTTCGAGTGGAATGAGGTTCGGCTGGTAGTTTTCATCTCCATCTTTATCCAGCATGACCAGGATCTTGCCGAGCTTTGGGAATACAAAATAAGAGCCTCCACCGATCAGGTGGGGGTTCTGCATGGCGATCCCAGGTGGCAATAGAGGCTCTGGAACACTGCCGCCGTAATCCATGGCGTACAGGCTCATGTGGCCGCTCAGGTTGCTGATGAAGTAGATCCGGTCATCGGCTAATTGAGGTGATAAAAACAAGCGTGCTGCAAGGAAAGAATCAATTTGTGTCATATCCATATCCCTTTATGTCATAATGTTAACGTTTAATTGTACCTTCAAAAGCTGTTCATGGTGGAAGAAGAATCATTTTATGCCTAAAATGAGTGAGAGGTTAAAGCCTTGACGAAACTCACATAGCCTGATAAACTGCAGGCAGTTCATGTGGCACGTGTGTTCTTTCTGGAGTTCATAGGAAACCGGTCTGAACAGGAAGTGCAGTTCGGATCGGATGTTTTTATTAAACAACCTGTGTGAGCTTCCAGGCACAACGAGGCCGAAGAAATATTCTATACAAAGTAAGGAGTAGAAAAGATGAGTGAGCGGGTGACAGGTACTGTCAAATGGTTCAATGCAAGCAAGGGTTATGGCTTCATTGAACGCCAGGATGGTCCGGATGTGTTTGTACACTTCTCGGCGATCAATTCAGAGGGTTTCAAGACCCTCAATGAAGGACAAAAAGTGGAATTCACCATTGAGCAAGGCCCAAAAGGTCTGCAGGCGGCGAACGTCATTAAACTAGCTGAATAATTTTCCCCCCATAAAAACTTCATACCCCTCACCATGGTGAGGGGATTTTTTTTATTAACGGGCTTTTGGTTCGGATTGGACCAGGCTTAGCCAGTAGCCGATGGCTAAAAATATCACACTGCCCAGGGTCGCCAGCCCGATGTGCAGCTGGCCAATCGTGTCAAACGACAGGTTAAGTACATTCCCCAGGATCTGCCCCACCCAAAAACCAATCCAGGAGAGCAGAAGGTACAACAACAGCCGGCCTGCATTACCACCGCGCCACAGGTGGAATAATGCACCGTATAAGGTGGAGATGATCAGGCCCAGCAGTAAGGTTGGGATCGACATAGGTTCACTATCCAGGTACAGGTTTACATCTCATCCGTGATGATTCCACCACCGAGGCAGACCTTATCATTATATAACACAGCAGCCTGACCAGGTGTGATATCCCGGACTGGATTTGAGAATTCGATCTTGAAGGAATTACCCTGGACCTCATTCACCACGCCAGTCACATCGCGTGCCTTGTAGCGGACCTTAACCTGGCATTCGAAAGGCGTGGCGGGGGGTTCGCCCTTGATCCAGTTTGCTGATCGTGCCGAGAGCGTGTACTTTCCACGCGCATCAGCTGGTCCGACAATGACTGCGTTCTGCGCAGGATCCTTGGCGATCACGTACAGGGGTGTTTGCGAGGCGATCCTTATACCTTTACGCTGCCCAATCGTATAGAAAGCTAATCCCTGGTGATATCCCAAGGTTTTTCCTTGTTGATCGATGATCGCTCCTGGCGCCAGCACCTGGGGAGCATGGCGCGTAAGGAAAGTGCGGTAATCTCGGTCAGCACCCACAAAACACAGGTCCTGGCTGTCGGCTTTCTCTGCCGCCGGCAGGTTAAATTCATGCGCCAGTCTGCGTACCTCAGATTTAACCAACTCTCCCAAAGGAAACATGGTGTGATCAAGCTGGTATTGATCGAGCACATGCAGGACGTACGATTGGTCCTTGCCTGTATCTACGCCTCGCAGCAATTGTAGGTCTCCTGCTGGGGAGGGCCGGATACGAGCGTAATGTCCGGTCGCCATATACTCTGCCCCGATGGCCATGGCATGCTTGAACAGGTAATCCCACCGGACCACGCGGTTGCAGTTTATGCATGGGTTCGGGGTCAGGATGTGCGCATAGTCATTGATGAAAGGTTGGATGACATTCTGGTAAAAGACTTGCCTGGCATCCACGACATAGAACGGGATGGACAGGATGGCGGCTACCCTGCGAGCCATGGCCATGGCATCAGGTGAGCAACAGCGGTTGGCTTGTTCTGCTTCCGGCTCGCTCCATAAACGCAGCATCATACCGATCACGCGGTAACCTTGCTCAACCAGTCGCGCCGCTGCCACAGAGCTATCCACGCCGCCGCTCATGGCGACAACTACTGTCGGTTTGCTGGTCATCCCCTCACCGCACCTGGCGTAGATTCGCGATCACCTTGGGGAGAACAGACAGCAAACCCTCCACCTCCGCCGGGGTGGTGTACATACCCAGTGTGACCCGCAGTGAACCCAACGACCAATCGCGTGTAAATCCCAGGCTGGTTAGAACATCCGACGGTTCCGGGCTACCCGTCTTGCACGCTGATCCAGACGAGCAGGCATAACCTTCCAGGTCCAGCATCATTAACAGCGCGTTACCATCCACTCCTTTGAAGATAAAGCTGGCGTGGTTGGGCAGGCGTTCTTCCGGGTGACCGGTCAGCTGGGTATCGGGTATTTCTTCTAATACAGCACCGATAAGGTGATCCCTGAGCGGCTTCAATGCCTGTGTGCGGGCTTGTTTTTCGCCCTGGGTCAGCTGCAGCGCTTCGGCCATCCCGACAATGTAGGGGATATTCTGGGTACCACCCCGATACCCGAATTCCTGACTTCCACCTGTCTGGGCTGGCAGGATCGCTAACCCTTTGCGGATATATAACGCACCGACGCCTTTTGGGCCATAAAACTTATGCGCCCCGATCGAAATCAGGTCGGTCGATAACACCTCCACATCCAGGTTCAGGTATCCGGCTGCCTGTACCGCATCCGTGTGGAACAGGATGCCCTTGCTGCGGCACAATTTTCCGATCTCTGCGATCGGATTTAGCGTACCGATCTCATTATTGGCATAGATCACCGAAACGACCGTGGTATCAGACCGCAGGCAGGAGGCCACATCTTCAGCTGAGGTCCTTCCAAACTGGTCCACCGGCAGGTACTCGACCTGGAATCCGTGTAGCCTGGCAAGCTGCTCAACCGTACGTGAGACGGCATGGTGCTCTACCGGGGTGATGAGGATGTGGGTAGCGTCACGGGTTTCGCGTGCTAAAAATGCTGCGCCGCGTAGCGCCAGGTTGTCACTCTCCGTTCCGCATGAGGTGAAGATGATCTCCTCAGGCAGGCAGCGCATGGTCTGTGCGATCTTCAGGCGGGCGTTTTCAAGGGCTGCTTCGGCCGCCTGCCCGAAAGCGTGGATGGAAGATGGATTTCCGTAAGTTTCGTTGAAATAAGGCAGCATAGCCTGCAGCACACGCGGGTCGACGGGGGTGGTGGCTGCATAATCCAGATAGGTTAATTTTTGACAAATCATGGGGGTGATTATAATCCCGAATATTATCCTCATCCCAAGCCGCAACTTCTCGATCCTCCGTGCGTAAACCTCATATAGTCTGTTGTGTTAAATATCAACCGAGGCTATAATTTAAAGCATCGTTTTCCAACGTTCGGACCAGCCCTTCTGGAGGTAAAAATGAGCGATATTGAAGATCAGATCTATCAAAAAATCACCAACAGCGAAGATATTTTCCGCAAAGTTCTCAGCAAGGTACCAGGTTTCAAGGGGTATGTGGAAAGCCACAACCGTCGGGAATCCGATAAGGTCATTCGCGATACGATCTATCGGCGTTTCCGAGAAATGGAGGGCCGCGTCTCCGACTTGCAGGTCGAATTTATTAATCAAGGGAAGATTGAATACACCGATGACCTGGAGAAGGCAGCCCTAAGACTACGTACTTTCGCCGACCGTGTCCGCACTGCACCACGCGGGTATTCCAGCCTGTTCGAGGCAGTCAAGATCCACGAGCCTGAGCTGGCCAAGATGTATGCCTATGACGCTGCCTTGCTGGATAAGACGGATGAAGTCGACCGGGCGATCGACAACATCCAGGCTTCTGTCGGAACTGATGGGCTTCCTGCAGCGATCCGCAATCTTCAGTCCATAACGAAGGATTGCATTAAGGCGTATGATCGTCGCCAGGAATTGTTGGTTGTTGAGTGATTCATCGATAAATTGCCCTCATTCTAAAGGAGACTAAACAATGGCTAGAATATTTGATGTCATCGAATACCCCAACGAGATGCGTGATGAGATCGTTCATCGGTTCCCGGAGGTCGGTGCCGGTGATTTCCGCATCGGCAGCCAGGTGATCGTGCGCGAAGCCCAGGAAGCTGTTTTCTTCCGTGATGGTGCTGCGCTCGACACATTCGGCCCGGGCCGCCATACCATCACTACGTACAATATCCCCTTGCTGATCGATAAGATCGGTCCGGCGCTCTTCAATGTGAATACACCCTTCCCTGCCGAGGTGTATTTTGTTTGCATGCGCGAATTTGTCGATCAGAAGTGGGGCACCCCTCAGCCGATCATTGTGCGTAACCCCGGGATGGGGTTGGGCGTGGCGTTGTTGCAGGGGTTCGGCACCTACAGCTTCCAGGTAAAAGATTCCCAGCAGTTTGTGACCCAGGTTGTCGGCACCCAGGGTATCTTCCGCATGGACGAGATCGAATCACGCTTGCGCGCAATGTTACTTTCCAAGCTACAGGATCTGTTGGGTGAGACAGCCGCCACGAACGATATCCCCAAGATGATCTCCCTGACCGAAGAATTAGGCGCAGGTGTACGTGCTAAAACCTTGGAAGATTTCGAAGCGATCGGCCTGACCCTCAAGTCTTTCTATATAGAGAATCTTAAGCCTTCCAGCAAGTCAGCTGAAGAGCTGCGTGCCATGGGTATGCTGGATATGGCTACCTATACCCAGTTGCAGGCTGCAGATGCCTTGCGGGATGCAGCCCAAAATCCCAGCGGTGGTGCTGGTTTAACTGCTGGTATCGGGGCTGGGCTAGGAATTGGCCAGGTGATGGGATCTGCCCTGCAGGGGATGACCGGCGCCAACGCTATGACACCTCCCGGAGGTCCCACTTCTGGAGGCGCTCCAGCTGCCGGGGCTGCTGCTGCTACTCCCGCAGCAATCCCTGATGTTATGACGCCTGGAGAGGCCGCGACGTATCTCAAGGTTTCTGAAGAGGATGTGCTGGCCGCGATTACCGCCGGCGACCTCAAAGCCAAGAAGATCGGCAGCTCTTTCCGCATCAGCAAGGAAGCCATCGAGCAGTTCCTGAAGAGCTGATAACTACTAAAATAAAGGTGCCTGGGGTTCATTTCCCAGGCACCTTTTGCTATACAAAGAGATCGGTGATCTGTTTGACCTGTTCAGGCGAGAGGGCTTTCTCTTTCGCTGTTTTCCTGACGGTACTTTTTAGATCCTTGATCGCCAACGTCGGGATGGGTGCACCTTCCACCTGCAACTCAGCTTTTGAGCTAACGAACACCACGGCCACGTTCGGCTCACTGATCTCAAGCTCAGGTAAATTCTTTTTGATGTATTTCTTAACGAATTCGACCTCTGCGGCCGATTCTTTATCGGGCCTTCCCAGCCCTTCCTGCCCCAAGATGCGCATGTATTTCTGAGTAAAGGACCCCCCCACGACCTTCCAGCGGTCTTTCTGGTAGACGACCTTTCCGGCCTGGTAAAACGGCATGATCACCCACAGGCCTGATGGGCCTACCAGCAGGTGGGCAGCAGGGGTTGAATAGTGGTAGATGGAATACTGGTCGCTTAAACCTTTTAAGCCTTGATCCACCAGCTCATCGGGTCTGGGGTGCCTGCCCCAGCGGTTGCCAAAGTAAAGACCGATCTGTGACATGCCGAACCCCAGTAACAAAGCAAGCCAGGACAGTGAAGCATAATTTGGATTGCGGAATGTGAGGTACATCCCGCCGGCTAAAACCGCCAGGCCGCCTACCGTGGCAAATTGCCCAATGCGGGCATAGCGCTTGACCAGCTTTTCGTTGGTAAAGACTTTCATTAATAAATTATCCTCATTTTCTAATAGGATCGCTTAACTTTCGAACTTCTTGATGATTAAGCATGCATTCTGGCCGCCCAGGCCAAACGAATTGGACAAGGCATAGTGGACCTCCGCTTTGCGCGGCTGGTTGGGGACGTAATCCAGGTCACATTCGGGGTCCTGGTTGGAATAATTGATGGTTGGGTGGATGATCCCATTGGTAATGGTCAGTACACACGCGATCGCTTCAAGCGCACCTGAAGCACCCATTGCATGCCCGATCATCGACTTAGTAGAGCTTATCGGGATGGAATAGGCGTGGCTTTCGAACACTTCCTTGATAGCTTTGGTTTCGGTTAGATCATTTAATGGGGTGGAAGTTCCATGGGCGTTAATATAATCGATCTGGGTCGGTGCAATCCCCGCGTTCTCCAGCGCCCAGCGCATCACCCGGATCGCGCCAGCAGCATCTGGGTCGGGTTGGGCGATATTGAATGCATCCGAAGTACTCGACTTTCCGATGATCTCTGCATATACCTTGGCTCCGCGAGCTAAGGCATGATCCAGGCTCTCCACAATCATCGAGCCTGATCCTTCAGAAAGGATGAAACCCTCCCGTTTCGCATCGAATGGCCGGCTGGCCAGCTCGGGGGTGTCGTTATAGCTTGTTGGCAGCGCCCGCATGGCGCAGAAGCCTGCGATCGAATAATCTTCGATCAACGCTTCGGTGCCACCGGTGATCACGACATCTGCCTTGCCGCTCCAGATAAGCTCGGCAGCTTCGCCGATGGTCTGGGTGCCCGTGGCACACGCCGTGACGATCGTGCTGTTAGGTCCCAGAGCCTGAAACTGTTTGGCGATCAAAAATGTGGAGAGATTGGGGATCGCAAACGGCAGGGCGAACGGGTTACCCCGGCTCAGACCTTCTGAGCGAAGCTGGTAGATCCCATCCACCATCACATCGATCCCACCCAAGGCGGTGCCATAGATCACGGCTGTACGTTCTTTGTTCGGCATTGTGCCCGGCAGCCCTGCATCTTTGACCGCCTGGATCGCGGATGCCACAGCGATCTGTGCTGAGCGCGGTAGTCTGCGGGCTTCCTTGCGATCGATGTACAGCAATGGATCAAAATCAGGGATTTCCCCAGCGATCTGGCACGGAAGTCCTGATGCATCAAATTGGGTGATTTTCCGCACACCCGATGCTCCCTTTAATAAGCCATTCCAGAATAACTCTACCGATGAACCGAGTGGGGTGATGGCCCCCATACCAGTAATAACTGCACGTTGAACTTTCATGTCTATTTCTATTCCTTTATCATTGAAATTTTGATACTCTGTTGGATCGCCATTTGGACGGATCCAAGTAAATCTGCTTCGACAGCTGTACGCGCTGCTTTAATCGCACTGACCAGAGCGTGCGCGTTCGAGCGACCGTGACCGATGAACACCAGGCCATTCACGCCCAGCAATGGGGCGGCCCCGTACTCATCCGGATTGAGCAGCTCCCGGATCTTGGTTAAAGAGGGTTTTGCCAATGCTCCGCCGACCATCGATACGACGTTAGATTTTAGCTGCTGGCGCATGATGTCCATGATCAGCTTCGCAACCGCTTCGGTGGATTTGAGCAGAACATTTCCGGTGAAGCCATCCGTCACCACCACATCTGCCTCACCAGCGAACAGTTCCTTGCCCTCCACGTTGCCGATAAAATTTACCCCGCAATTCTCCAGTAGTGGGTAAGCCGCTCTCACCAGCTCGTTGCCTTTGCCAGCTTCCTCGCCATTGGAAAGGATCGCCACGCGTGGGTTGGTTATCCTGCGCGCCTTGTTCGCATACACACTCCCCATGATGGCAAAATGCACCAGGTGCTCAGGTTTACAGTCGGGGTTTGCCCCAATATCCAGCACGATGCAGAAACCATTCTTCACCGGGAATGTGGCGGTTAACCCGGGACGTTCAACCCCAGGGATGGTATCCAGGCGGAAATACGCGGTAGTCATCGCTCCGCCGGTATTTCCAGCGGTTACGAATGCATCCGCTTCACCGGTCTTCACCAGGTCGATGCCCACTGCCATGGAGGTCTTCGAATTTCGCCGCTTGGCTTTAAGCGCCAACGCCATGCCTTTATCTTTCATGGAGATTGTCTCTTGGGCGTCCACCACGCGGACTGCTCCCTCGGGTGCACCCAGGGAGTTCAGGCGTGGCTGCAGGATGTCGGCTGGGCCGACCAGGATCAGCTCTTCCTTGAAAAAGCGCGCGGCTTCAATTGCCGCCATCAGCTCTGGCTCGGGACATGTATCACTACCCATAGCATCCAATACGATCCGCATGATTCACACCTCGGGTTGGGCTTGCTTGACAATCACAGTTAGCCGATTATAATACCAATACCTTTTGCGCTGGTGCTGGAATTGGCAGACAGGCATGGTTGAGGGCCATGTGCCGCAAGGCGTGGGGGTTCAAGTCCCCCCCAGCGCACACCCAGATGATTTGATTTTAAGGAAAAATAAATATGGAAACCTTCCCTTCTGTTGAATGGATAGAAGAGCTCAAGGAAAAGCTGAATACCGACCAGCATTATGCTGAGGTAGCAAAAAACTGGGAAGGCGACTTACGCATCATCATAGAGCCTGATGGTCAATACAAAGAGACCACCTGGCTCTATTTTGATCTGTGGCACGGGAAATGCCGGGATGCTTATATTGAGGATCAAACCTCCACCACCAACCCAGCCCTGGCGATGCGAGCCCCATATGGGAACCTCATCAAAATCCTGTCGGGCGAGGTGGGCGTGATGCAGGCTTTAATGACCAGGATGATGAATGTGAAAGGCAGTATGACCCTGATCATGCGTAACGTCCCCACCGTCCTGGATTTTGTGCGTTGCTGCCAGGAAGTCACTAAAGGATGGGTGTAAGCATTGATTAACTAAGCTCAGGCGAGCTTACTCCTTGCCCGAGTTTTTTATTTAATTGCCGCCAGGATGATCTTTTGAATGCGCTCGATCATCATGGCCGGGTCTGGGTGCAGACCTTCGATCAGGAGCGCATCCTCATAGATTTGCTCGATGATCATGCGGCTTATTTCAGCCTCAGCTGGCATCCCATTCAGCTGCACCAGGATTGTATGCTGAGGATTCAGCTCCAGGACTTTCTTGGGGGCTTCGAATTCTTCCTTCAAAAACCGATAAACCCGCTGAAGCTCCTGGTTCGGTGCCCCTTCTGGGTCGACCAGCCGTGCCGGGGAGTTGGATAAGCGGTCCGTCATGCGTACATCTGCCACCTTGTCTCCCAGGGTGGTCTTGAATCGGTCAACCAGCGGCAGCCATTCTTCGGGATTGAGCGCAGGAACATCTTTTTCCTCTGGCTCTTTTTCCAGGGGGGGAGCTTGAGGTCGGGCGCAGACACATTCACCAAGGTATGGTCTTTATATTTCGTCAGCCGGACGACCATGAACGCATCGATCGGTTCGGTCAAGAGCAGAACCTCGAATGCATGCTTTTTGATGATGTCCAGGTGGGGGCTGTAGATCACCGACCGTTCGTCATCCCCAAGGATATAGTAGATCTCCTTCTGATCCGGTTTCATGCGCTCGATGTACTCATCCAGAGATGTCCATCGGTCAGGCACACTGCTGGTGTGGAAACGCAGCAGCGGGTAAAGCGCTTCCGGCTCATTTTGTTCGATGGCGACGCCTTCCTTGATGTACCGTCCATATTCTTCCCAAAACTTGCTGTAGATTCCCGGTTCGTCCCTGGCCAGCTTCTCCAGTGCTCCGGTGAGCTTGGAGGTGATCAGGGCTTTCAGGTTGGCCATTACCCGGTTGGCCTGGATGGTCTCGCGTGACACATTCAGGGGTAAATCTTCGCTGTCGACCACGCCCTGGACGAAGCGGTAATATTCGGGAAGGACGTCCTTGCAGTATTCCTGGATCAAGACATTGCAAGAGTAGAGCTTCAGTCCATCCTCCTTGCGGATGGAAAACAGGTTGCGCTCACCTTTCTCCGGTATGTACAGGATCGCATACATCTGCACGGGGGCATCGATGGAAAGATGCAGGTGGGTAAGAGGCGGAGAGAAATCCAGGGTCAGCTGGTGGTAGAACTCTTCATAATCCTTTTTATCCACCTTGCGTGGCTGTTGGCGCCATAACGCGGTCTGTTTGTTCACCTGCTCCTTGCTCTCACCCAGGTAAATCGGGAAGGAAATGAACTCGGAGTGTTTGCGGATGATTTCCTTCAAGCGGTTCTCCTGGGCAAATTCCTTGGCATCTTCCTTCAGTTTGATCTCAACGCGAGTGCCTCGCTCGATCTTTTGGGCTGGCTCCACCGTAAAGGTGTCGGTGCCGGTGCAGTACCAGGAGGCTGCGCTCGTCTCAGCCTGGTAGGAGCGCGAGGTTACCCTGATCCACTCCGCGACCATGAAGGCCGAATAGAATCCGACCCCAAACTGGCCGATGATATCTGACAGGTTCTTCACTCCTTCCTGGGCTGCCATCATGAAGGCTTTGGCGCCAGAATGGGCGATCGTGCCAAGGTTTTCAACAAGCTCATCCGCCGTCATCCCCACCCCGCTGTCGGCGATGGTCAGGATGTTGCTGGCCGGGTCGGCGGTGATCTTGATGCACAGCTCGGCATCCGGGTCGAGCACATCCCGGTTGGTGAGCATCACGTAGCTCATGCGGGTCAGCGCATCGGAGGCGTTCGAAATGAGCTCGCGCAGGAAGATTTCCCGCTCGGTATATAGCGAATGGATCAGGATATCTAGTAGCTGGCGCGTTTCAGCTTTGAAAGTGATTGGTTCGGATGGTTCCTGAGAAGTCTGTGTGGTTTCATCAGTCATGTTTACTTACCTATCATTGTTGGAATTTTAGAGATTTCTGTTCTCTGATCATTAATCCATATAAAAATCAAACCATATCTCAATGCCTAAATCACTCAGCCGGCGCATTGTCCAGGGCGATAAAATTGGTCCGCCGTAACCAGTTGCTGAGACCCAATAACAGGATAGTACTAGCTTGCCGCCATCTACTTGTACCTGGTGAATTATTTCTTCTTTTCCAACCAGCTGGTCGATCAACCAGTCGATGTGCCTCCGCAGATCTCTGGAATCAATTGCCTGATCGCTACTTAAAAACCATGCTGTAGGCCAGTTATTAATTTTACCTGCGTAGCGTTCTCCCTTTCTTTGGATCCTGCTTGGTTCAATTTTAATAGTGTGGGAAAATTCAACTGGATCACAGGCTTCAGGGAGGGTTATGCACAAAGAAGCATATGTGCAATTACATGTCGGATAAGAATCATCGTATTCATCGGAGTGTTTATTGACTGATTCACTCATAGCTTACGTTCGTGTTAAGCTCCGGTACTTGATGCGGTGGGGTGTATCCTCAGCACCACCAAGGCGCTTTTTTCGATCAGTTTCATAATCGGTGTAGTTGCCGTCGAACCAGAAGACCTGGCTTTCACCTTCAAAGGCCAGGATATGCGTGGCAACCCGGTCCAGGAACCAGCGGTCATGGCTGACGATGACCGCACAACCGGCGAAATTATCGACGGCTTCCTCCAGGGCGCGCAGGGTGTTCACGTCCAGGTCGTTGGTTGGCTCATCCAGCAGGATCACGTTCGCACCCTGGGTCAGCATCTTGGCCAGGTGCACCCGGTTGCGCTCACCACCCGACAGGTTACCGACTTTCTTTTGTTGATCGGTGCCATGGAAGTTGAAACTCGCCACGTACGCCCGGCTGTTCATCTTGCGATTGCCAAGCGTTAGCGTTTCTGCGCCATTGGAGATTTCCTCCCACACGGTCTTCTCGCTGTCCAGGATGTCGCGTGCCTGGTCCACATAAGCCAGCTGGACGGTTTCGCCCACGCTGATCTTTCCGGTGTCTGGTTTCTCACGTCCAGTGATCAATTTAAGCAATGTGGTCTTGCCGGCCCCATTCGGGCCGATCACGCCCACGATGCTGCCCGGTGGGATGCTCAAGGTCACGCTGTCGAGCAGGAGCTTATCAGCATAGCCCTTCGACACCCCGCTCAGCTCGATTACCCTGTTCCCCAACCTCGATCCGGGCGGAATATAAATTTCCAGGTTCTCGCGGCGTTGCTCGTATTCCTGGCTTAACAGGTTTTCATAAGCCGTCACCCTGGCTTTACCCTTTGCCTGGCGTGCCTTGGGTGACATATGGATCCAATCTAGCTCACGTTCCAGGGTCTTCTGCCGTTTGCTCTCACTTTTCTCTTCGTGCTCCAGGCGATCCTTTTTCTGCTCCAGCCAGGAGGTGTAGTTCCCCCGCCAGGGTATCCCATAACCGCGATCGAGCTCCAGGATCCACTCGGCCACGTTATCCAGGAAATACCGGTCGTGGGTAACTGCAATCACCGTTCCCTTGTACTGCTTCAGGTGCTGTTCGAGCCAACCGACTGATTCTGCGTCCAGGTGATTGGTGGGCTCGTCGAGTAAAAGGATATCCGGTTCGGTGAGCAGCAGGCGGCATAAGGCTACCCGCCTGCGCTCTCCACCCGAGATAACTTCAACCGGCATGTCTTCAGGGGGGCAACGCAAGGCATCCATGGCAAGCTTCAGCCGGTTATCCAGCGTCCAGGCATCCAGCTTATCCAGCTTCTCCTGGATGGCGGTCTGTTGGCTGATCAGGGCATCGAAATCGGCATCCGGCTCGCTGAATTTATCGTTGATGGCTTCGTATTGCTGGAGCATATCCATGATCGGCTGTACCGCTTCAGCTACGACCTGCTTGACCGTCTTTTGGGGGTCAAGCTGCGGCTCCTGCTCCAGCATCCCCACCGAATAGCCCCTGGTAAAGGCCAGCTCGCCGATGTAATCTTTATCGACCCCGGCGATGATCTTGAGCAGGGTGCTTTTTCCCGCCCCGTTCAAGCCCAGGACGCCGATCTTTGCCCCGTAGAAAAAACCCAATGAGATATCGCGCAGCACCTGCTTGTTGGGTGGGTAGAGTTTACCCACCCTGCTCATCGAAAAGATCACCTGTTGGTCATTCATTATCAATTCCAATCATCATTGAAGTGGGAAAACTGCCAGCAATAACCAGGCGAGAAATAGAGCCCCCGATATTGTAAAAGCCCAATTGCCATGCCTGGACGAGATTGCCAGCATGTGCAGCCCAAGGATCACGGGGATCAGTGGGAGGAGAATAAAAATGAACCCGAGGCTGGGGTAAAGGGTCAGCGCCAGGAATAATCCTGCCAGCATGACGATCACTTGGTACAGCCACCAGCCAACCTGACCTCCTGGCCTGGCTGACCTGGATGCCTCCCCAAAGGCATAGAACCAGGGCAGCAGCAGGATGGAAGCAGGCACCCACAGGATGAGCCGTTGTGGGATAAGCAGCCACGGCAGCCAGACGTAATTACCGAGTAAGCCGACCCCCAGCCATAAGCCAGCAAATACGATTGAGCCTTTGAGGATCTCCTTTCCTTTCGGCCAGCTGAGCCCAGGCCTTAGAAATAACAGGCTGATAATACCTGCTGTACCCATCCAGACGATTATGAAACCGCCAACCAGCAGCCCGAGTAGCTGGGAGATCTGTACCCCTGCCAGGCTGACCAGCCATAAAATGACCGCGCCTAACAGGCTGCCTCCCATGAGTGCCAGCAGCCTCCACCACAACGGCTTTGAGACTACCTGCTCTTGAGCGGGGGTTGAGATCGTGTTGACAATAGCATTCGACACCATGATGAAGCCCAGGATGCCTAATCCGAACCACACAACACGGCGATCGACATAATTGGTTGCTCCTAGCTGCGTGCCAAATGTGGCATCCAGCCAGGCGCGGGCAGTCGCATGGGCTGTCGGTGAGAACAAAATCGAGATGTGCTCCACGTTGGGTATGATCACCAGCTTACGCGCCGCCCCGTTCGCCAGGTCACTGTTTTCACCACCCGCCATTTGCAGCAGTTCTTCAGCATTGACCACAAATCGCGGTTCGCGGCTGCCCGCCATCAGCAGTAAGTTGTGCGGAAGGTTGGTGGTCAATCCCTGGCTGACTGGCGATACGGCGATGGTCGCATTTGTCTCAGGGTGGTTTGTGCCATAGGAAAGTGCGACCCCACTTCCCATGGAGTGCCCGAGGATCGCCACCCGGTTTGGGTCAATATAGCCGGCTGCGTTTGCGGCTATATAAGCTGCTTCTGCTTCTTGGAGGAATCCTGTTGATTCTTCAGACAGACTGGGCGGGTTAGGATTTTCTCCATGCCCCTCGAAATCCCATGAAACAGTGGTGTAACCTGCTTGGGCCAGGTTAAGTGCGAACCCGCGCATCAGCACTGAGGAACCGGAAAAACCGTGTGCGATCAGCACCGTTGGCCTCGATCCAGGATCGGCATCCGCGGGTGTGATGATCGTAACTGGCAGTGTCGCCCCTTGCAGATCGATGACCTTTAGGCCGTGCTGTGCAGCAGCAATTTGCCAGACCGCTACGGCAATGAAGATCGATCCAAGTATGAGAAGGACCAGGAATTTTCGTTTCATAATGCTCGCCTTATTTAGTTCACCAACCTTGCCTGGCTTTTCTTTTGTAACGATAGAAGTCAGGTGATGATCACCAGGGTTCCCATCCCCCTTTGCTCCCACTGGCTGCGGTTCTCGATCGGAGTCTTAAAAACCGGTGTAGTCCAGCGAAACAGCCACTTGGCTTCATCTGTGCGCATGTTCACACAGCCATGGCTCATCTGCAATCCGAAATTATCGTGCCAGTATGTCCCGTGGAAGGCGTTGCCGGGTGGGATCAAGAAGAATTGGGTCCATGGTACGCCTGGAAGGTCACTGCCATCGCTGGCCAGGTCGCCATCCCCCATGTGCTTGGAAGGCATCTTCGATTGGATATTAAAACGCCCGCGCGGTGTATCCCATGGGATGCCATTCGGATCGGGACGTTGGTTCAGACCTGAAGAGATGTGGGTAGAAAAAACCAGCTTGTCTCCTTCGTATGCAGCCAGGCTCTGCTCCTGGATCGATACTTCAATGCGTTTTTTCCCAGCTGGCACTTCAGGGGAGATGGGGGTCAGCTCGCTGTCTGGGATGATGCGCATATGCTCCGCCGGCACGTGGTATTCGTCTTCCCTCAGCTCATCATACAGGCGGTACCAGGGCTTCCCGTCCGGCCCTTCATCCACCCCCACTCCCCAATGGGTTGACTGGTAATACAAGCGGCTGCGGGCCTGCCAGTCATTGCTTTGGCTGCGCTGGTAGATTTGGGTGTAAGGCACGGTCACTTCACACAGCTGTCCACTTAGAGGAAGGCTGGTAACCGGTGTATTGAAGCGATACTTCACCTTTTGGACATATGCGCTGTGTATATATCCATCCCAGGTGTTGTACCAGATGGGGTTGTATGGAGGACCATCCTCGGGAGTCAATGAGTAATACAGGTTCACCAGCGTATCGCGGTGCAGGTAGTTGACGGTCTCACCGGTTGGCCAGGTAGGTTCCTTGAACACGCTCACCGTATCCTTGGTTATCCGGCCGAATCTCGCCACTCGGCCGGGCAGCATCATCGGCTGTCGGTGGGAACGAGTTAGCCGCCAGGGAAGTGAGAGCCAGGGCACCTAGCTTGAGGAAATCTTTTCTCGAGACACGCTTATTCATAGGCCTGATTTTAATGACACTCGCCATTCTAGGCAAGGATGGATCGAAGCTTGCTTGGCTGTATCAGGTTAATTTTCACTGAGCGGAAGGATCAGGCGGTCCTTATCTGCTTTGAGGTAATATCCGCGAAAAGCCTTGCTTTCATTGAGCATCGCCAGGAGTGCGCTATCTTGTAAATCGAAAACCCCTTTCTGCTGCCTTTGGCTGGCTCCGAAAATGAGCTCATCACCCTTACGTGCGGTGATGCTGAATATACCCTGCTCACCCAGCCATTGGATGGCAGCCCGGATTGTGGCTGTCCGTTGGGCAGTTGCTGCAGCCAGCTCATTCACCCTGGCTACCCCACCGGCATTCTTTAACTGATATTTCATGAGCCCGACCAAGCGCTTGAGAAACTCAGCCGGGATGTCCATTGATGGATTATTTGCAAATAAATACATCCGGATCGGTTTCACGATCTTCAATACATCCCTGATCTCACCCGGACCAGGCGGTATGGTCCAGATCACCAGGTTATCGGCGGGTTGGAGGGAGAACCGGTCAAAGCTGCTCACCTGTGATTTGGCACCTGCTTCTCCCCAGACGACCAGCTTTTCTAGTTTTTCCAGCTGGCTAAGCGCAGCCAATGGATCGGTTTCATTTCGGAGATCCACGACCTCGAGCGGGTGTTTTTGAGCCTGCAAAGTGACCAGCTCGCCTTGATTAACCCGGTGATCGATCCACTCAATTTGCACATCCCGCTGGCCTTTATAGGTGCTGGCGCGCACGGCATAGGCGAGGTCGAACTTCGTTTCCGGCAGTGGCAGGCCAGCACCATGCCACCAGATTGAGCGCAGGCTGTGGCCGAGCTCATCTTCAATGGTTAGCTGCAAGTGATCGGCATTCCTGCCCACTGCAGCATAACCGGTCAGCTTCAGGTTGCGGGTGGCAAAGACCAACGCTGGGTTACCCGAACCAAACGGAGCTAGGCGCTCGAAGTCTTCCACCAGCTTTAGGGATAACTCAGGTAGGTCCAGGTATCCATCGATGTGCAGGTTCTTTTCTTTTTGGACTTCGATTCCCATGACCAAGATGGTGGCGGAGATGGCCTGGCGGAAATCAGGGATGTTCTCTGGATCGATGGATAATCCAGCTGCCATCGGGTGACCACCAAAGCCAATCAACAGCTTTTGGTTAGCGGCGATGGCTTCGTTGATGTTGATTCCTTCAATGGACCTGGCTGAGCCACGCCCAGGGGCACCTGGGGGAGATGAGATCAGGATCACTGGTCTGTGATATTGTTCAACCAGCCGCGAAGCGACGATCCCGATCACGCCTGCTGGCCAGCTTGCGTGCGAGAGTACTAATACTGGCAGATCAAGCAGCCTGGGATCAGCGGTCAATTGTGACTGGGCTGCCTGATACACCTGGTCGGTTAATAGCTTACGCTGGGCGTTTAACCTCTCCAGCTCCAGCGCTAATACCATCGCGCGCGATTTGTCGGTGGTCATGAGCATCTCGACCATGCTATTGGCATCATCGAGGCGCCCAAGGGCATTCATGCGGGGTGCCAGGATAAATCCGATATGTTCCTCGGTAATATTCGCCTGGTTTAGCTCGGTCAGCTCCATCATCGCCTGCAGTCCAGGCCGTTTGGTGAGGCGCAAGTGTTCAAGCCCCACCTGGGCCAGGTAGCGCGTATCACCCCGCAGTAAAGCCAGGTCAGCAATGATACCCAGAGCTACCAGGTCAAGCTGATCTTCAGGGACAATACCCTGGCTGGTCTGTTGCGACAGTTCTTCCACGATCTTGTATGCCACACCCGCCCCTGGCAGGTCGCTCAACGGGTGCCCAGGTGGTAGCATCTTGGGGTTCACGATGGCTTGAGCAGCTGGTAGGCTTTCAGGCAGATCATGGTGATCGGTCACGATCACGGGCACATGTTTCGAGGTGGCATACTCGATCGCTTCAGACGAAGAAATCCCTGTGTCGCAGGTGATGACCATGTCTGGATTGTGCTTCAGGAATTTTTTCAGTCCAGGAAGATTGATGCCGTGGGATTCTTCTGCGCGAATTGGGATGTGGTAGAGCACCTCGGCTCCTAACGCATTCAGGGCAGTCACCAGGATGGTCGTGGCGGTCTGGCCATCCACATCGAAGTCACCCCATACGCCGATCCGCTTGTGGCTTCGGATGGATTCCCGGATGATGCTCACTGCCTCGTCGAGGCCAGGGATGATCCTCCCTGGTGTAGGTTGGTAGACTTGTGGGGACAGGAAGCCTCTGGCAACCTCAATGTCGGTCAGCCCGCGCGCGTACATCACCCGGCTCACCAGGCGATTGCCACCAATGGCCTGTGCGTAGCTTTCCGGTACACTCACTTCCTGAGGTTCTAGCCAGGTCCGCAGCATGGTTTTACAGCTCGATCTCCCCGATCTGGTCAATATCGAGCGTCACTTCATCGGCAACGTCTGGCTCCTGCCACTCTTCCACATGCTGTATGTCACCCGCTGCCACACCCCGGTTGCATAAAGAGCGATAAGTGCAATACAGGCAGCGCCTGGCATCAGGGGTGAGTGGGAATACCAGCTCGTTATTTTTGCTGATGGTTGTGATCAGGTTTCCCAGGGTTCGCAGGTCTTCTTCGAACTGGCGTGGATCATACGTGAACTTTTCAGGCTGTTCGGGGTGGTTTGTGAACCAATAGATCATTTCCACCTGGTTGGGATCGATCACCTTTCCACCCGCCAGGCTGGGGCCGGCTTTGACCAATACGAATGGGTACACATGGGTTTGCAGGCGGTCAGCCAGCCATTTATGTTTTGGACGGTTTTTAGAGGTCTTCCAATCCAGGATCAACCATTGTCCGCTAGACTGGGATACCAGCAGGTCAAATTTCGCCACCAGGTTGAATTTTTGGATGGGCGTGGCCAGGGTGAGCTCTTCAAAATGGTTACTGCCTTCCAGTTGAATTGAGCTCAACACTCCTTCTTTGATGGAATGCACGTAGTTATTCCACCATGCCTCCAGTTCCTGGCTTGCGCCGAGCGTTCTGGTGATCTCATTCTCCGGTACACCCACCAGGTGTTGGTGCACGACCTGGTGGAATCTGGCCCCTTCATCGATCCGGCGTTCATTTTCGAGGTAAGGTTCGGCTTCTACGGCTGGCCATTTTTGGTGCAGGAGATGGCGTAATTGAAAGCGTCGATGGCAATCGATGTAATCCTGCAAGCTGCTTTGGCTAAAAATAAATCCTTCAGGCAGGCTCATTTTCGTGTTCTCCCTGGCGTACATGCTTGCCCTGGAGGGCTGCAAGTGGCAAAGCCGGGCGTGCCTCTCCCCTCCGGCCATCGTTCCAGGTGATGATCAGCTCCTTTTTAGCGCGGGTGATACCCACGTACAGGAGGCGTAATCTTTCGCGAGCGTAGTCATTGCGCGCTTCGGTGGAAGCAAGCCCTTCACTATACCACTGGTACTCGTCACTTGATACCAAGGCCTTAAGCTGGGCCAGGGCTTCAGCCTCGATATTCAGCGAGTCTCTGATATACCATTTTTCCGAGATATATGGGTCCCCAGGCTGGCCGGATGGGAAATCATAATTATTGACCGACATCAGGTAAACCCGGTCCCACTCCATCCCCTTGGCCTTATGCATCGTGGATATGATCACCGTGCCGCGGTGTTTATCCGGCTCGAAACCTGAGTCACTCTCGCTGAAGCCGATGAACCGGCGCTCATTTTTCGCGATCATGGTCAGCTCATCCGATAGCTGCACCAGCCGCCAGTCTGGATGTGCATCTGCGGCCCGGGCGAGTAGCACCGATAATTTATATGCCACCGCCAGCTCTCCTGGGTCTGTGAGCAGGTCCTGGGCCAGCATCAGCACGAGCTGGTCGATCGGCAGTAGCACACCTTCCTGCCAGCGCCTGACAATATCCCTGAACTTTGTAAAGTGATCATAGGTTTGGGGAGATCTTTCAGCCATCCCTGAATCTTCCAGCCAGTCTCCACCACTGCCTGGCCAGAGCAGATCTTCCACGCGAGTGATCTTGTGCAGCATCTCGGCTTCTTTTTCGACCAGAGCATTCTCGATTTCATCCTGGCGGGTATCGCGCTTCCAAACCCGGTAAACCTTCGCTAGCTTACTCGAGGAGCCGGGATCGGACAGGTAGTTCAGGATGATGCCCAGGCTGCCGGCCGAAAACCGTGTCGTGCTTGAGCTGCGCAACAGGTCATCGTGGTATGGGATATGCCGTTTACGCAGCTCATCAACCAGGTCGAAAGCCCTCAAATTGCGGGGAACCAACACCGCTACGGTATCATCCGGGTGCTCTGGCAGCCATCTCTCCAGGCTATCTGCGACTGCCTGGATCTCTTCAGCAGGTGTGTACTTCTTGCTCGAGATGTAGGTGAAGGTCAATTCGTCGGCTGGATTAGGTTGAGGGTCGTCAGCAGGTGTGGGTTCAATCAGGGGTGAAGATTGTAAGGCATTCCGCACAGCTTCGTTCGGGTGTTCAGAATTGGTCCATTCGACAAGTGAATTAGCCAGCTGGATCAGTCCCGGCGTGGCGCGGCCGGAATTGGGCAGCTCCTTCTGCAGGACACCAGGCTTGCGCATAAATTCTCGCAGGTACTCGGGGCTGGCAGTGGTGAAGGTTTCGTAGATTGCCTGGTTGGGATCACCTACCCGTACCCAGTTGCCATTTTCACCCGCCAGCAGGTCAAGGATCTTCTCCTGCAAAAAGCTGCTGTCTTGGGCTTCATCCTCCAGGATGAATGGCCAGCGGTAACGCAGGCGCTCGAGCAAGGCGGCATCCCATTCCAGGGCGGTTAATGCCAGCCGGATCAGGTCATCAAAATCCACTGCGCCACGGTAGGTGAGCGCGTTCTGGTAATTATCATACATTTCCACGCCCATCTCAACCAGGGGAAGTGCCATGGGGAGCTGTTTGAGGTGTTCCCGCAGATGTTCCGGGGTGTATTGGTGGTCTTTTGCATAGCGGATGAAGTTGCGCGCTACATCCCTGACTAGCTCGGGCAGTTTTTCGCGCCTCACCCAGTCGATTTTTGATTCCTCAATATCCGGTTTCAAAAAGCTTTCCAGGTCGTGGGAGTGGCTGACCAGCCATGCCTGCGCCACACCATCCCGGATTTCATCCGATTCCCTTTCGTCGATGATCTGGAATTTCGAATCAAGGCCAACCAGCTCTGGTCGCTCTCTGACGATATCATGTGCCAGCCCGTGCAGCGTACGCACCCGGTAACCGATGTTGGGGATCAGCCCTCGCTGCTCGACAAACGAGCTGATCCGGTTGTAGAAGTTATCTACTGCTGAATTGACCAGGGTGACGATCAGGAGCTCCTGGTCATCCATCAAGATGCCGCGCTTTAACAGGTCGGCTGCCAGGAAAGACAAGGTCCAGGTCTTGCCACTTCCAGGTACGGCTGAAATGCCCATCCTGCCATGCGTATACCTGAGAATTTCCTCTTGTTTGGGTCGGAGCTTGATCATCGGTCCTCTATGTGATTTCAGCCAGTGAAAGCAGGATGCGATGGAATGCCTGGAGTAGCGGTCCGCGTTGCTCGTATCCCTGCTCGTTATACTCGCTCAACCCCAGGTAAATCCGCTTGCGGCAGCGGCTTAATAACCCGGTCACCAGTGTGATCAACGCTTGTTCAGAGGTTTCCACCTCTTCCGCATCCGTCCAGGTTTTCTCACCGGTCCAGTTCCTGCTCAGCACATAGGGGTGGGTGAGCGGTTGGTACAGCCGTTCAGCCCAGCTGTTGCTACCGATGTCCAGCCAAAACTGGATATCCACCGGGTAGTTGTTGGTTAGAAAAGTGTACGCCGGGGCAATGAATACCGCCTGCTCTTGCTGGGCCTGCCAGGCTGGCATATACTGGGCTGCGATCACGCCCTCATTCAACATCTGGAGATATTCCTTGCCCACCTCCACACTGCTCTCGAGCAGTGTGTTCCCCACCACCCGCCGGAATTTCCTGATCGAATCCACCAGGTTGGCTGTCACCTGGCCTTTATCGAAATCGCCATAGAACCCATACCCCGGCTGCGAGAGCACCTCACCAAACAGCCGGCTGATGAAGTGATCGAGCTCGCCTGGGCTGGCCTGCTGGAATTCAGCCAGCCATAATCTCAGTCGCTCGTATTTCTCGCCGAGGGCGAATGAGATACGTTCCTGGGTGTCCGGTATGATCTGCTCGAATGGCGAAAGCGTATAACTGCCATCCCGTACCCGGTACACGATATCGGTCAGGATTTTCGCCCTGATCAGGTCCATCCCGGCGATCGCCTGCATAAAGCTGTGGGCGACATCGAATTTGGACGGGATCACTCCCCAACCCGGATGAGCCAGCGCGGACTAGGGTCATCAGGCAGAACGTGGCTGGTTCTTCCCGCAGGCTGCGTGAAGGCCGGTGGGTCTTGACCGGGATACCCCTGTCGGTGAGCCGCCTGGCAACCGAAAACCGTAGTGAATCCGACAAGAATGGTGCCAGGACAACGATATTTTGGGGTTGGAACCCTTCGTCATCAATAAGCAGCTTGATCTGACCGGTGATCCAGTCCAACATCTGCGGATAATAAGTGTGCGTCTCGTGCATGATCGCAGGCCGCGGGTCAGTTTTAAGCACAGGCAGCGGTTTGCGCGCCAATATTTGATTAAGATGCTTGGATAAGGCCTGGATCTCTTCGCTCTGGACATACGAATCGCCAAAAGTGATTGATTGCTCACAGGATTCCTTCAGCCGGTACGCATCCACTGGGTCTGCCCCTAAAAAACGCCGGTAACCTGCCTGGCTGTCGGCGATCACCAGGCACGATTCGGAAAGGGCGATCCATTCTGCCAGCAAGTCATGCGTAAGCGGCACATCTTCTTCGGTGTTGTCAACGATCAGGTGACAATATGTATTTTGGAGATATTCTCTGCACAGCTCGGTTTTCCATATATATTTCCAGAAGATCTCAATCTGCAGGGAAAAATCCAGCAGGTTATGTTGCAGGCAGTATTCACGAAACAGCGCCGCGCATTGTTGGGCATCATCATACACCCTGGATTGTCCCGGCTCACCCGACCAGGCGGCTCTTAACCTCTGGCCAATTTCCAGGAACGAGAAACCCACCACCGCTGCTTTATTGAGATTATCCAGGATCTGGCTGTATAAACGGTTGCGATCAATGGTAAGTGAGCCAAAAGTGCCCTGACCGAGCAACGGCCGGACAAGATGCGCCATGAAGTACTGGGCTGCTTCGAGGTTGACGAACACCGGAGGCTCATCCGGCCTGGCAAAGCCAGCTGGTTCTGCCACCAGCGGCCAGAACAGATCCACCATGTGTTGGGCTAACCCGCTCAATGTAACCACGCTCACGATCCCACCCGCGACCACGCCAGGGGTATTCATGGCATCAATGTACGGTGTTCCCAGGATTCGTTGGGGGACAAGCACCAGGATCGTGTTCCCAGGCACGCCGGCTTGCATGAGGTACAGCATGCGTTCTACGCCCGCAGTGGTTTTCCCGGTGCCTGCTGGGCCTTCCAGGAAGACCTTGGCAGTGAGTGGAAGGTGCACGATTTTGTCTTGCTTTGCCGAAAGCTGGAGCCTGATCATCGATACTCTGCTATCCCAGGTGTGATTGATTTGGATATTTTCATGATATGAACGGTCTATTCACCCATTATTTCTATTAGGCATTGTCAGGCTTTCCCCTGACCCTTTGTCCCACCACAATTTTATTCGATAGTTGATTAACCCACAATTGGTCTTTTAAAACGCTATTGTTTCATATTAAACAGAAATCTCCTTTCTTCATAAAAGGAGATTTCATGTTCGTTTCCCTGGTCGGGGCGCCGAGATTTGAACTCGGGACCTCACGGACCCGAACCGTGCGCGCTAGCCGGACTGCGCTACGCCCCGAACGGGTGGGATTATAATCTAGCCTGGATGCTTTGGCAAGGAAGGCGACCCTCGTCAACCCAGGAAAATTATATAAATTACCTATAGACAGTTTTATATGTTAAATGATATCATCTACCGGTTTATTTTGATTAATTGGAATTGATTAGGAGGAATTCAGTGAGCGATAGTGAGAAAAAAGTTCGTGTAGCCATAATTGGCGTTGGTAATTGTGCATCATCGCTGGTTCAGGGCGTGCATTTTTATCAGAATGCCAAGAAGGATGAGAAGATCCCGGGCATCATGCATGTCAACCTGGGCGGGTACCACATCCGGGATATCGAGTTCTCCGCCGCATTTGATGTCGTGGATACCAAGGTGGGTAAGGACCTGTCCGAAGCCATTTACGCCTTTCCCAACAACACTTATAAGTTCATCGATGTACCCAAGCTGAACATCCCGGTCTCACGCGGTATGACCCATGATGGCTTGGGGAAGTACCTGTCCCAAATCCTCAAGAAAGCCCCCGGCCCAACAGCCGATATCATCAATATCTTGAAAGATACCAAGACCGATGTCGTTGTCAATTATCTACCAGTCGGTTCAGAGATGGCGACCAAATGGTACGTCGAGCAGATCCTGGAGGCAGGGTGTGCATTTGTGAACGCTATCCCGGTCTTCATCTCCAGCTCGGAATACTGGTCCAAACGCTTCATCGAGCGTAACCTGCCCATCATCGGAGATGATATCAAGAGCCAGGTTGGTGCTACCATCCTGCACCGGGTATTGACCAGCTTGTTTGTTGACCGAGGCGTGAAGCTGGACCGCACTTACCAGCTGAACTTCGGGGGTAACACCGATTTCTTGAACATGCTAGAGCGCGAACGCCTCGAATCAAAGAAAATCTCCAAGACCGGCGCGGTGACCAGCATGCTGCCCTACACCCTGCCTGAGACCGACATCCACGTCGGCCCGAGCGATTATGTGCCCTGGCTCACAGACCGCAAGTGGTGCTACGTCAGGATGGAAGGTACAACGTTTGGCAATGTACCGCTAAACCTGGAAGCCAAGCTGGAAGTGTGGGATTCTCCTAATTCAGCCGGTGTGGTGATCGATGCCGTGCGCTGTGCCAAGCTTGCTCTTGATCGCAATATTGCTGGACCGCTCATTGGACCTTCTTCCTATTTTATGAAGACCCCGCCCAAACAGTTCAAAGACGATGTCGCCCGGGAGATGACCGAAGCATACATCCGCGGTAAAGAATAGGCATGGTATAATCTCTGTTCCAATTAGGAATTCGTTTCTATTTAATATTAATCTCGTAGGAGTTTAATATGTCTGGACATTCGCATTGGGCTACGATCCGGCGCAAGAAAGGTGCCGCCGATGCAAAACGTGGTCAAATCTTTACCCGCCTGGCGCGTGAAATTGCCATGGCTGCCCGCGAGGGCGGTGGTGATCCTTCTACCAATGTCGGCCTGGAGTTCGCCATTGAGCGGGCACGCGCCCAGAATATGCCTAAGGACAATATCGAACGGGCTATCAAACGCGGTACCGGCGAGAGCAAAGAAGGCGGCGAACTTGAGCAAGTGTACTATGAAGGGTATGCCAATCACGGGGTGGCGTTAATGATCAACGTCGTGACCGACAACCGCAATCGCGCCGTAGCTGAGATCCGCCATGCTCTCACCCGCAATGGGGGTAACATGGCTGAAGCCGGCTCGGTGGGCTGGCAATTCAACAAATCTGCCTACTTCTCTTTCCCAGCTGCAGGTGTCGATCAGAACAAGGTCTTTGAGCTGGCCGTAGAAGCCGGTGCGGATGATGTCGTTTTTGACAAGGATGAAATTGAGATTGTTGGCCCAGTTGAATCCTTTAAAGCGATCTCCGACAGCCTGCACGGTGCTGGGATCACCCCTGAAGAAGCCGGGTTGCGTATGATCCCCAAAAATGAGATTGAGCTTACGCCCGATGCCACTGTCCAGGTTATGCGAACAATCGAAGTCCTGGAAGAGCTGGATGATGTTCAGGAGGTATTCTCGAACCTGGCCATCACTGATGAGGCCCTTGCCAGGCTTGAGGAAGACTAGTATATCAGGTCAGGATGATCACCTTAGGGATCGATCCCGGGACGGCGATCACTGGTTATGGACTGATCAAAGAAGAGCAGGATGGCGGCCTAACTGTATTGGATTATGGGGTGATCCGCACCAGCCCGAATACAACCCAGGCAGAGCGATTGGTACAGCTCTACCATAGAATTAAAGAAATCGCCCTTCTCCACCACCCATTAACAGGTGCCGTGGAGAAGCTTTTTTTTGAGCGCAACGTGCGTACTGCTATCCATGTGGGCGAGGCACGTGGTGTGGCATTACTGGCCCTGGCAGAACTCGGCCTTCCAATTGGTGAGTACACCCCGCTAGAAGTAAAACAAGCTGTTGCAGGCTACGGTGGGGCCGACAAGACCCAGGTACAGCAGATGGTGAAGACCATCCTTGGATTGGAATCGATCCCGCACCCCGACGACGCGGCAGATGCCCTGGCAGTTGCCATCTGCCATATCCACAGCCAGAAAATACTCAGGCTTTATAGCGAAAACGTTGATGAAAACTGAAACTAGAACAAACTTACCTCTCATTGAATTATTCAGTTCCACCGCCTGGACAGATTACGAGCTCATGGACAGCGGTAATGGCTTGAAACTCGAGCGTTTCGGGCGGTATCGTTTTGTCCGGCCTGAGCATCAGGCAGTCTGGAGCCCAGCTCTGCCATCCAAGGAATGGGATAAGGCCGAGGCGGTCTTCCAGCCTACCAGTGATGAAAGCGGTGGTAGTTGGAAGTTCGCTCAGAAGATCGAGCCTGAATGGGAGATGAGCTACCGTGATCTCAAGTTCATGGCGCGTACCAGCAGCTCACGCCATCTAGGCGTCTTTCCTGAACAGGCCACCCATTGGGATTGGATCCGTGAGGTGATCTCCACATCTGGCTCATCGGTAAATGTGCTCAATCTATTTGGCTACACCGGCCTGGCGACACTGGCAGCCTCAAAAGCCGGGGCCCAGGTCACCCATCTGGATGCTTCCAAGAAAGCCATTACCTATGCTCGTCAGAATCAACTGCTCTCTGGCTTGCAGGAGCGACCGATCCGTTGGATCATCGACGATGCGGTCAAGTTCGTCCAGCGCGAAGCGCGCCGGGGTGTGCGTTACGATGGCATCATCCTGGACCCCCCGAAATTCGGCCGTGGTCCCAAGGGTGAGGTATGGGAGTTCTTTAAAATGCTTCCGTACCTCCTGCAGCAGATCAAGCCTTTACTCTCCCCCAAGCCGCTATTCTTGGTGATCACAGCCTACGCCATCCGGGCTTCTGCTTTATCCCTTCATTTCGCAATTCAGGAATTGATGAAGGGTTTCAACGGGACAATAACCAGCGGTGAACTAATTAACATTGAAAGGAGCGCCAGGCGAACCGTCTCGATGGCGATCACCTCTCGCTGGCGCGCATCTTAAGTGTCTTAGGCCTGAAAGGAATCAGTTATGATATCCATCCTGCACGGAAATGTCATCTCACAGGAATCTGATGGGATCATCGTTGATGTCAACGGGGTTGGCTTCCATGTCCTTGTGCCGAATCCACTGCGCGACCAGCTCCAACCCGGTGAGAACATCTACCTGTACACCCGCTTGATCATCCGTGAAGACGCCTGGATCCTGTGTGGTTTTGAGACCAAGGAAGGTCGCGAGATGTTTGACCTGGTGCTGAGCGTGAACGGTGTGGGTCCACGCCTGGCGATGAGCATCCTCTCGACCCTCTCTCCCGACACCATTCGGCGGGCAGTATTCAATGAGCAGGCGGAGGTGTTCAGCCGCGTGCCTGGCATCGGCAACAAGACCGCTCAAAAGATCCTGCTCCACCTGCAAGACCGTATGCCTGCGGCCGAAGGGCTGGAACCATTAGCAAAGATCAGCGAGGTGGATACCGAAGTATTATCAGGCTTAACATCTCTCGGTTACAGCCTGGTCGAAGCCCAGGCAGCCTTGCAGTATATCCCACGTGACACCCCACAGGATGTGGAGACCCGCTTGCGTATTGCTTTGCAGTATTTTTCCACCCCTTAAGCCAGCCCAATCCCGCTTGTTGGATACTTTGTGTCTCAGCTAGTTTACTCGCGTTTTTTTTTATCAGCGTTCGCGCCTAACGTTGGATTTCATGCCTGCTTAAACTGAAAGTTTAATCTAAATAGCTGATTAATGCTCGTCTCCGGGCATGACGCCAGCGGATATTTGGGGGATTCTATGCTATACTTTTCGCATACTCATAAAGCTGTGTATTAAAGATCGGTTTTAAGGTTGTAACACTGGCTGGTCTGGACAACAAGGAAGGAACAGGTTGCCCGCTAAAAAGTGCGGATGATCTGTCATTTTTTGTGTTGAATTTAATAGATATATGATTAATGTAGAGATCAATACCCCTAAAAATTTTATCCACCCTGATCCGTTGCCGATCATTAAAGTAAAAGGAACACATAAGGAGATCGGTCGGCAGGTGGGTGAGGCATTTCGTGAGCAGATCCGGCACCACCTCGAAAATACACGTGAGCTGATCCGCTGCACCTATCAGACCCTTGAGCTGGATTGGGATGGTGCGCGCATGCAGGGACGTAAGTACCTGCCATTTGCACAGGAGCGATACCCAGAATACGTAGATGAGCTGTACGGATTGTCTGAAGGCGCCAACGTCGATTTCGATGATGTTGGGGTGGTCAATGCGCTCGAAGCAGTCACCATGGACGCCCTCCACCTGAGCAAGTGCACCAGTGTGGCCCTAAGCGAAACGAACACCGCCGATGGGCATGTCTTGATCGGTCATAACGAGGACTGGATCCCTGAAGACGAGCCAGATGTTTTCCTGGTCCATGCTGAACCAGTAAATGATCCACCATTCCTGGCCATGACGTACGGTGCTTTGCTACCAAATATCGGGTTCAATGCCTATGGCATCGCCCAGTGTTGCGATTCGGTTTATCCCAATGACAGCCGTATCGGCATCCCCCGTCTGGTCGTATCACGAGCCGTCCTGGCATCCAAAACTCCCAGTGAAGCCATCCGCCAGACCCTTATCCCACGCCGCGCGGCTGGCTATAATCATCTACTCGCCCATGAAAGTGGTGAGATCTACAGCGTAGAAGTATCTGCCAGGAAATTTGCCATCCTATATGCCCATGATGGCTACATGGTGCATACCAACCATTACCTGGATCCGAACATGCAAACCGTCGAGTACGAGCCCGATGAGCTTATCTCCACCAGGGTCCGGTACATGCGCGCCAACCGCCTGCTGCGTGAATCTACCCAGCACACCATCAAATCCATTCAGGCCATCCAGCGCGACCACATCAACTTCCCCAATTCCATCTGCAACCATGCCCTGGACGATATGGATCTACTTGACCGCGAGAAGACGGTCAACTCGATGGTCATTGACCTGACCGCGCGGGCCATGCATATCGCGTGGGGGAACCCATGCGTCAATGCTTCACACACCTACTACCTCGATGCCTGATATAATGTTTTTAGTCGATAATCGCATTACTAGACGCCCCTTGGCAAAATATACCAGGAGCTAAGATTGGCTTTTAATCCCCTAAATTGGCTGTTAGGCTTTTTCTCCCTAGATATTGGGATTGATCTGGGCACGGCTAACACCCTGGTCAATGTACGCGGTAAAGGCATCGTGATCAACGAGCCTTCCTGGGTCGCCATTGACAAGCGCACCCGCATTCCCCTGGCGATTGGCGCTGAAGCGAAAGAGATGATGGGCCGCACCCCACCCAATGTGATCGCCATCCGCCCGTTGCGCGACGGGGTCATCTCGGAATTCGAGATCACCCAGGCGATGCTCGAGTATTTCATTGAAAAAGCTCACCGTCAAAGCATTGTGCCTGTGCCACGGCCGCGTGTCGTAGTGGGCATCCCCTCCGGAGCGACCGAAGTAGAAAAACGCGCCGTGTACGATGCTGCCATGTCGGCTGGGGCACGTGAAGCAGGCCTTATCGAAGAACCCATGGCAGCTGCCCTGGGAGCCGGGCTGCCTGTGAGCGAGATCCGCGGCAGTATGATTGTGGATATAGGTGGGGGCACCTCCGAAGTTGCCGTGATCTCGATGGGTGGTATTGTCATCTCGCGCTCGCTACGGGTGGCAGGCGACGAGTTGGACCTGGATATCGTCCAGTACATGCGCAATAAGTACAATCTGCTGATTGGTGAGCGGATTGCAGAGCAAGCCAAGATAAATATCGGGTCAGCCACCCATTTGCCTGAGGAGAAGACGGTCATCATGCGCGGCCGGAACCTGGTGACCGGTTTACCTGAAAGTGTGGAAGTGTCGTCTGTGGAAATCCGTGAAGCTATCTCGGTGTCGGTGAATACTATCATCGATACCGTCAAAGATGCTATCGATGAGACACCCCCGGAGATCATTGCCGATCTGATGGAGACTGGGGTGTGCCTTTCTGGGGGTGGTGGGATGTTGCAAGGCCTGGATCGCAGGCTGAGTGAGGAGCTGAAGATCCGGGTCTGGGTTGCTGAAGACCCGATGAGCTGCGTAGCCAGGGGGGCAGGCTTAGTGCTCGAAAATTATGATGAGTTAAATCATCTGCTGACCAGCCTGGAACGCTCTGGGGATAGTCGGCATGCTAAATTTGGCTCCTAAGGGATAAGTTGGCAAATCAGAGTTTTAGATAGTGTTTCCCATAGACACGTGAGCCATATATGATGAAGACCAATTCCCCGCGTAGCACGCAATTCGTAATATTAGTATTGGTTGCCTTGGGTGTTATCGGCCTGGCTTTGGGTGGGTACCTTACACCGTTATCCAGGGTCGTCATCACCCCCCTGGTCTCAGCCCAGACCTGGTTAGCCCGGCGCTATCAGGCAGTGCAGAGTTTGATCGCTCAACCGGAGGATGTCACTTCGCTCAGACAAAAAAATGCCCAGCTGGAAGCTGAAAATTCCAAGCTGCAGGTACAGATCGTTGAGCTCCAGCAACAGGTGACTGAATCACAGCTGCTCTCCACCCTGGTAGATTATGAACGGCGGCATGTCGAAAACCAGTACATGGCAGCCTCGGTGATCGCCCGTGATGTTAACCCCTTTATGCATTATGTGATCATTGACCGGGGCTCGGATGACGGGCTACGCAAGGGCATGCCGGTCATCACCGCCCAGGGCCTAGTTGGCAGCATTGCTGCAGTGACCGCCAGCGCGGCCCGGGTGCAGCTGATCAATGACCCAGGCTCAAGTGTGAATGTCATCCTGCAAGAAGCCGGCGAAGAAGCCGTGATTAATGGTCAGATCACTGGTGAGCTCGAGCTTAACATGATCAGCCAGAATGCCACTGTTTTAACTGGTGATCTGGTGATGACTTCAGGGTTGGGAGGTAATTACCCAGCCAATATACTGGTGGGTCAGGTGTTAACTGTAAAAAATGAGGCTTCTGCGTTGTTCCAGACTGCCAGTATCCAACCTGCTGTCGATTTTTCCCAGCTGTCGATCGTCCTGGTCATCACCAATTTCCAGCCGGTGGATATCACGCCCTTAATTCCATCATCCACCACACCGTGAACATTGAGTATGGCTAATCTGGTCGGTTTACTTCTTTTTGGGATCCTGGCAATCATCCAGAGCACGATTGTCAGTACCATGCCATTATTGAATGGTACGGCCGATTTGATCCTCCTGTTTATCCTGGCTTGGGCGATGCAGGACCGCGTCGCCTCCATCTGGCAATGGTGCTTGATCGGCGGTATCTTTGCCAGCTTGTATTCGGCTTTGCCCTTTGGGATATATATCGCCGCATACTTCGTGTGTGCGGGTATTTCCCGGCTGCTCAGGCGGCGTGTGTGGAAAGCTCCATTGCTGGCCATGCTGGCCGCCACGTTCATCAGCACTTTGCTCGTATTATTCATATCATTGGCTGTGCGCATGGTAGGAGGGGCGAATATCCCTTTGCTCAGTGTGCTGAACCTGATCATCCTCCCTAGCCTGTTGTTGAATTTAATTTTATCGGTGCCAATTTTCTACATCACACGTGATATAGCCGGATGGCTGTATCCGGAAGAGTTAAAGGTATGAAAAACTCCGCTGCACTTCAAAATCTGGTAGCTCCCTGGCGTATTATCGTTTTTGGAGGGATCCTGGTCCTGCTTTTCGTGGTTTATGTCGGGCGTTTGTTCAGCTTGCAAGTTATGCAATATTCAAGCTGGGTGGCTAAAGCGGATGAGAACCGCACCCACGAGATCAATTTACCCGCCACGCGTGGCATGGTTTACGACCGTAATGGGTTTGTGCTGGCCAGGAACATCCCTTCCTATAATATCGTCATCACCCCTGCCGACCTACCCGACGATGCAGGCGAGATCCAGAACATTTACCGTCAGGTATCATCCCTCACTGGGATCCCGGTCAATCGCGGCGAAGTCTCCCAAGCCGATCCATTTGTCCCATGTATCTCCGATCACGGCATCACCGAGATCGTGACATATGGTGAGACAACTGCACCGTACGAGCCAGTCAAGATCGCCTGTGACGTCAAAGAGCAGGTAGCCCTGCAGATCCAGGAGAATACAAGCAGCTGGCCGGGTGTGGGTGTCGAAATTGTTCCTGTTCGTGATTACCCAACGGGATCACTAACTGCCTCTATCATTGGATTCCTTGGCCCAATACCCGCTATAGATGAGGGGTATTATCGCTCACAGGGGTTCGTCCCCAACCGCGACAAGGTTGGCTATGCCGGGGTGGAGCTGTCCTTTCAAGATTTACTGGCTGGGGTGAACGGTTACCGCGTGGTTGAATGGGATATTGCAGGCCAAATCCTCAACGACATTGTCCCACCTGTCCCGGCTACTCCAGGTTCGAGTATCGAACTGACGATCGATACACGCCTTCAGCAGGCTTCAGAATCAATCCTTAGGGATGAAATCACTGACTGGAACAAATCGCTGGGTGAGGAACGCATGACCAGTGGTGCAGTGATCGCCATGAACCCGCAAACCGGTGAGATCCTGGCCCTGGTGAATTATCCAACCTACGAGAACAATCGCATGGCTCGCATTATCCCGGCATATTATTACCAGCAGCTGATCGCCGATAAGCGCAATCCGCTGTTGAACCTGGCCGTGGGTGCCGAGCTGCCGGCTGGTTCGGTATTCAAGCTGGTCACCGCTACGGGTGGGCTGAACGAAGGTATTGTGACACCGGAAGAGATCCTGAAGACTCCTGGCAAGATCACCGTTAAGCAAATCTATTATGCCAACGACCCAGGCAGGCCCAGGGATTTCGTTGACTGGATCTATAAGACCAATCCCGATGGCTTTGGTCAGCTGGATTTTGTGCATGCCATCGCCAACTCCAGCAATGTTTACTTCTACAAGGTGGGCGGCGGGTATGAAGACGAGGTTAATCCAGGGCTGGGGATCTGCCGCTTGGGCACCTATGCTCGTGCACTGGGATACGGCGAGCTGACCGATGGCTATGCCGGGCTGCCCAGTGGCTACAAGACTCCCGAGATCGAGCTACCAGATGTGGCAGCTGGGCTTATCCCCGACCCAACCTGGAAGCGCATCAACCAGGGCGAAAGCTGGTCCACGGGTGATACCTACATTACCAGCGTGGGGCAGGGGTATGATCTGGCTTCACCGCTCCAGGTGTTGATGTCTGCAGCCACGGTAGCCACTGGCGGTAGATTGATGGCCCCGACCTTGCTGTACCAGGTCCTCGATAGTGATGGAAACGTCACCCAACCATTTACGCCCAACCAGCGCTGGGACCTCACGGTAGACCCAGTGATCCAGGTATTCGAAGATAACACCATCCGTGGCTGCCAGGCTACCGGTGAAATGAAGACTGTCCAACCTTGGGTGTTCGACCAGATCCGTCAGGGAATGCGTCTGGCAGTCCTGGAAGGAACGTTGGAAAATATCTTCGAAAACGTCAATATCGCCGTGGCAGGTAAAACCGGCACGGCTGAGTATTGTGATGAATTTGCCAAGGCAAAAAACCTGTGCGAACCGGGCAACTGGCCATCGCATGCCTGGACAGTTGCCTTTGCCCCCTATGAAGACCCTGAGATCGCTGTGGTAGCTTTCGTGTACAACGGGCAGGAAGGTTCCACGGTGGCAGGCCCGATTGTCAGGCGAGTCCTGGAAGCCTATTTCGAGCTGAAAGCTGCTGACAGCACCCAGGCACCTTAGTGCCGGTCATCCGACGTGTTGCTGTTATTGAGTAAAGTATATTTATAATGACTAGCGATTCTTATTGTAAATGAGTCAAACAAACTGGCGGCATTTTGATTTCTGGCTATTGGGTGCGGTGGCGCTGATGACCATCTTCGGCATCACCATGATCCGTTCTTCGGTGGCTGGGAATATTGAGCTTGAATCGTCCAACATCGTCCAGCGCCAGATCATTTTCGCTTTCCTGGGGTTTTCGGTTATTTTCATCGCAGCTGCCATTGATTACCATCTATGGGCGTCGATAAGCCGACCCATGTATATCATCACCGCCATCTTCCTGGGTGCCCTGACCATCGCCGGGCAAGCCCTGTACGGTTCTGCGCGCTGGTTTGATACCGGGGTGATCTTGATCCAACCTTCCGAGATCGCAAAGATCGTTGTGATCCTGGTCCTGGCCGATTTCTTCTCCAGGAATATGGAAAAACTTGAAAATATCACCTGGATCGGGCGCAGCCTGTTATACACCCTGGGTATCGTGGTTTGGATCATCCTGCAGCCCAACCTGAGCACTTCTCTGGTGATCCTGGCGATCTGGTTCGCGCTCCTGTGGGCCAGTGGCCTGAAAATCAAGTATCTTTTCATTTTCGGAATCGTTGGCCTGGTTTTACCTTTTTTGGCATATCCCTTTTTGGCCGATTATCAGAAACAACGCATTTTGAACTTTCTGATCTCTGACCCAAACGCCACCCAGGGTGAGACGTATAACCTCCAACAGGCACTGATAAGCATTGGCTCGGGAGGCCTGCTGGGGAAGGGCTATAACCAGGGCACCCAGGTCCACTTGCGTTTTCTCAAAGTACGCTGGTCCGATTTTATTTTCTCCGCCTCTGCCGAAGAATTCGGTTTCGTCGGATCCGTGGCGATCATGATATTATTATTGTTCATCATTTATCGCTGCCTACGGGTAGCCCGCCTGGCCCGTGATACCTTTGGAGCGCTGATCGCATTCGGGGTTGCGGTCCTACTGGCATTCCAGGGGATGGTGAATATTGGTGTAAATCTGAAGCTTTTGCCCGCTACAGGACTACCGCTGCCCTTCATCAGTTATGGGGGGAGCTCGCTGCTTTCCCTTCTTCTCGGTGTGGGTCTGGTACAAAGCGTGATCTTACGGCATAAGCCTTTGGAGTTTTAGTTGTGTACATAAAATTACGCTCATTGCGCATAGACGTGAATAATCACCGAGGAGAAGCTTTGTGGTAATGAAAACTCCAGTAAGGGTGCGATTTGCACCCTCTCCCACCGGGCGCACCCATCTAGGGAGTGGGCGCACCGCCCTGTATAACTATCTGCTCGCACGCCAGACCGGTGGGACGTTCATTTTACGAATTGAAGATACGGACCAAAAGCGATATGTGCCCGGTGCTGAGCAAGAGCTGATCGATAGCCTGCACTGGCTGGGGATTGATTGGGATGAAGGTCCGGGTGCAGGCGGATCGTATGGTCCGTATTACCAGACCCTACGCCGTGAGATCTACACTGAGCACGCTCGCCGGCTTATCGACAGCGGTCATGCCTATTACTGTTTTTGCACCCCAGAGCGCCTGGAGCAAGTGCGGAAGGAACAGCAAAGCCGGAAGGAGAACCCGCGCTACGATGGCCTGTGCCGCAGGCTGGATCATGATCAGGCTGAAGCGAGGGTCGCCAGGGGTGAACGCCATGTTGTCCGCTTCAAAGTGCCTGAGACCGGATCCATCACCGCCCATGACCTGCTGCGCGGCGATATTACCGTGGAAAACTCCGCCCTCGATGATCATGTCATCGTCCGCTCCGATGGGCTGGCGTTATACCATCTGGCCGCCATGGTGGATGACCACCTGATGGATATCAGCCACGTCATCCGGGGTTCTGAGTGGTTATCGACCTTTCCTCTGCATATGCATATTATCCGTGCTTTTGGCTGGCAGGAGCCGCAATTCATCCACCTGTCCGTCTTTCTCAAGCCAAGCGGGAAAGGCAAGATGAGCAAGCGCGAAACTTCCCAGCTGATGCAAGATGGGTATTCCATCTTTATCAAAGACCTGTGCGACCTGGGGTACATCCCCGAAGGTGTGGTCAACTGGGTAGCATTGATGGGTTGGAGCTATGATGACCGGACCGAGTTTTTCTGCCTGCAGGACCTGGTTGATAAATTTAACTTGGAGCACTTAAATCCATCTCCGGCCGCCATTAATTTCACGAAACTGGATTACTTCAACGGGTTACATATCCGTAATCTCAGCCAAGCTGACCTGGCTCACCGGCTGGCACCTTATTTTACTGGCGCGGGCCTGGAGCTGGACGAGGAGAAGTTAATGCGGGCCATCCCTATCATCCGTGAACGCTTGGTCACCCTGGATGATGTCATCCCCGTGGCTGGTTTTCTCTTCAAAGAGGACATCCATCCAGGTCCAGCGGATCTGGTTGGGGATAATCTCACTTCAGCTGAATCTGCCCGGGTTGCACGTGAGGTTCTTCAGATCTTGAAAGATCTACCGGAGGTTAGCCAGGCGGTGGCTGAAGCCCCCTTGCGCGAATATGCCACACAGTCCGGTTTCAAAGTTGGACAGGTGTTTGGGATCATCCGCAATGCCGTAACTGGGCAAAGGAACAGCCCACCCCTGTTTGAGTGCATGGAGATCATCGGTAGGCAGAAAGTCCTGGAACGGTTAAATTTCGCAGCTGAAACGCTGGCCAGCATGCCCTAAACCTTTCCATTATTTGTGCCAATCTGGACTAAGCACGGTTGGCGTGGTAAAATTCCCCGCGTTAATTACTGGGGGCTCGTCTAATGGTAGGACAGCAGACTCTGGATCTGTATGTAGAGGTTCGAATCCTTTGCCCCCAGCCAGAGCTCAAAACACCCCGTCAGCTTGAGCCGGGGTGTTTTTCTAAGCAGGAGGATCTCATGACTGATACAACATCTTCAACTCCCACCAACTTTATCCGCGAAGCCATCATGGCTGACCTGAAAGCAGGCCGCTATACCACGGTTCACACCCGCTTCCCTCCCGAGCCGAATGGTTACCTGCACATCGGTCATGCCAAGGCCTTTAGTATCGACTTCGGCATGGCGCGTGAGTTCGGCGGCAAGTGCAACCTGCGCTTCGATGACACCAACCCGGTGAAGGAGGATGTGGAGTACGTCGAATCCATTCAGGAAGACATCCACTGGCTGGGCTACGATTGGGAAGATCGCCTCTTCTATGCTTCCGATTATTTCGAGCAGCTATACGAATTTGCTATCAAACTCATCAAGAAGGGCAAAGCCTACATTGATGACTTATCTGCAGAGGAGATCCGGGTTTACCGCGGCACGCTAACGGAGCCGGGCAAGAACAGCCCTTACCGTGATCGCAGCGTCGAGGAAAACCTGGACTTATTCGAGCGTATGCGCAAAGGCGAATTCCACGATGGAGCACGCGTGCTACGCGCCAAGATCGATATGGCGGCTGGTAATATGAACATGCGCGATCCGGTCATGTACCGTATCCTGCACGCCACCCACCACCGCACCAATGATGCCTGGTGTATCTACCCGATGTACGATTTTGCTCACGGGCAGAGTGATTTGATCGAGGGGATTACCCACTCCTTGTGCTCATTGGAATATGAAGATCACCGGCCTTTATACAACTGGTTCCTGGACGAGCTGGAGATCTACCATCCCAGACAGATCGAGTTTGGCCGCTTCAACCTAAGTTATACCGTGATGAGTAAGCGGATGCTGCTCAGACTGGTAAAAGATGGCTACGTGCACGATTGGGATGACCCCCGTATGCCAACCCTGTCTGGTATGCGCCGGCGTGGTTATCCACCGGAAGTCATCTTAAGGTTCCTGGAGGCTGTGGGTGTGCCCCACCACAACAACCTGGTCGATATCGCGTTGCTCGAATCCATGTTACGCGACGAGCTAAACCTGAATGCGCCCCGTGTCATGGCCGTCCTGCACCCTCTGAAGGTTGTCATCGACAACTATCCAACCGGTCAGGTCGAAGAGCTGGATGCGGTCAACAATCCCGAGGACTCATCGGCTGGGACACGCAAGGTGACCTTCTCCCGCGAGATCTATATCGACCGGGAGGATTTCCGTGAAGAGCCGCCTAAGAAATACTTCCGCCTTGCTCCTGGGCGGGAGGTCAGGCTCCGCTATGGATATTTCGTCACGTGTGTGGATGTGAACAAGGACCCCTCCACCGGTGAAGTGGTGGAGCTGCACTGCACCTATGACCCCGCTACCCGGGGTGGGTATGCCCCGGATGGGCGTAAAGTTCAGGGCACGCTCCACTGGGTTTCTGCCCACGATGCGCTCAATGTCGAGGTCAGGCTATATGACCGCCTGTTTACCCGCGCCGACATGAACGACCTGGATGATGGCTCCGATTTCCTGGATTATGTCAACCCTGACTCGCTCAAGGTCATTGATGATTGCAAAGCCGAATCTGGCCTGATTACTGCACAATTGGGTATGCGTTACCAGTTCGAGCGTGAAGGTTATTTTGTTGTCGACAAAGATTCAACCTCTGGGCAGCTCATCTTTAACCGCATTGTCCCATTACGCGATACATGGGCCAAAATTGAAGAAGCGCATAAAACCAATGCGAAATAGCTTCATTTATCGAACAAGGTATGCCGGGCGTGGCCTGGCATGCCTTGTTCTTTGGTAAAGGATGTCTATATGTGTGGAATTGTAGGTTACGTTGGGCCTAAAAATGCCACCCCGATCATCTTGAACGGGTTGAAGCGCCTGGAGTACCGTGGGTATGATTCAGCTGGTTTGGCTGTCATCCAAAATGGCCATATCGAGATCCGCAGGGATGTAGGCAAGCTGAGCAAGCTGGCAGAGCTCGTCTCAGAGATCCCGGTCTCTGGACACATCGGTATTGGTCACACCCGCTGGGCTACCCATGGTGTACCGAGTGCCCGCAATGCCCACCCCCACATCGGCATGACCGGCAACGTGGTGGTTGTACACAATGGGATCGTAGAAAATTACCTCATGCTACGCGATGAGCTGTGTTCAGAGGGGGTGGTTTTCAACTCGGAGACCGACACAGAGGTGATCGTCCAGCTTGTGGAACGCTACCAGTCTACGGGCCTGAGCCTGGTGGAAGCTGCCCAAAAAACCATGCTCCAGCTTAAAGGAGCCCATGGCATCGTATTGATGTCGTCCCTCGAACCCGATAAGATCGTGGCAGCCCGGATCGGGAATGCCGGGGGTGTGGTGATCGGCATCGGAGACCACGAGATGTTTGTGGCTTCCGACCTGCCCGCCATTCTTGAGCATACCCGCCGGGTGGTCTTCCTCGAATCACGCCAGATGGCGATTGTTTCTGCCGATGGTCTGCGAATCCAAACCCTCGAAGGAAAACCTGTGAAGTTCCGTGAACAGGTCGTCGCCTGGGATCCCATCTCCGCTGAAAAGGGCGAGTATCGCCACTTCATGTATAAGGAGATCAACGAGCAGGTCAGGTCTTTGACCGATACGATCGCTGGTCGAATCGATTTTGAGTGTGGCAAGATCGAGCTAAACGAGCTAAATCTCACCCCCGAGAAAGCCCGCCAGATTCAAAAAATTGTCATCACTGCCTGCGGGACGGCTTCCCATGCGGGCATGATCGGCCGAATTTTGATGGAACGCATCGCTCACATCCCAACCCAGATGGAGATCGCCTCCGAGTTCCGCTATGGTGACCCGATCATTGATCATGACACGGTCGTGCTGGCTATCAGCCAGTCAGGTGAGACCGCCGATACCCTGGCTGCCATGGAAGAGGGACGCCGGAAAGGCGCCACCTTGTGGTCCATCGTGAATGCCATTGGCACGCAAGCCATGCGTATCGCCGATGGGTACATCTCCATGCAAACCGGCCCTGAGATTGGCGTGGCTTCCACCAAGGCGTTCACCGCACCGATCGTGGATCTGTATATGCTGGCGATCCTGCTGGCTGACCTGCGTGGAACGTTGAAAGAGAAGGAGCGCCAGAGACTGGTCGATGGCTTAATGGTCATACCCGATCTGGTCGGTAAATGCCTCGACCGCCAGAAAGATGTAGAAGCGATCGCGGAGCAGCTGAAAGAGACCAGGAGCTGCCTGTACCTGGGCAGGGGTATCAATATGCCCATTGCCTATGAAGGTGCATTGAAGCTCAAGGAGATATCATATATCCACGCCGAAGGCTACCCTGCGGGTGAAATGAAGCATGGCCCGATCGCATTGATCGACCGTGAGATGCCGGTGGTGGTCCTGGCGCCGCGTGATCCGTGGTATGAAAAGATGATCAGCCAGATTGAGCAGGCCAAGGCTCGCGGAGGGGTGGTGGTGGCGGTAGCCACCGATGGCGACCAGATCATCCCCTCGCTGGTGGACCATGTCCTGTGGGTGCCGGATACACCCTGGCTGCTCAGCCCGGTGGTGACGGTGATTCCCCTGCAGCTCCTCGCCTATCATATTGCCGCCAAACGCGGCCTGGATGTCGACCAACCACGCAACCTGGCCAAGTCGGTCACCGTCGAGTAATCTAGTCCTTGAAGCTAGAAATAAACAGCTCGCCTTTTTCCAGCAGGGCCTGCTGGTCATCAGGGTATTGCGGGTGTTGCAGGATCTCGATTGTACGTTCCCGCAGGTATTTATCCGCAGCAGGCTGGCCTTGCTCCTGCCACTTTTCCAGCCCCAACCTGGGAAAAATGCTGCTGGTATGGTAAGCCGAACGGAATGACCGCATCGTCTGGCGCAATGAGATGAAATTTCCCCCGATCCCGGTATTGTTTATCTCTCGTAGAGCTAATGTTTCTTCATTAACAATGAAACCCTTAGTAAACTGCCTGACCTGTTCGATGATCTCGTTAGCGTATACTGCCATGGCAGGTGAGAACACTTTGGAGCCCAGGCTGCCACCCACGAAGGGGGCCAACCCGACCTTTCCCATGGCGCTGCTCAGGTGATTGATCCACAATGCCTCGCTGGCGATCAGGTCTGCACCCCAGCCGTTAGCGCTGCCTGAGGTGCCTGCATGCGGGATTTGGTAATATGCCAGCATTTCGGCACACGCCAGGTTGAGCAGCATGGTCTGTGGGTCAAAGAAATCCAGCATGGTCTTCATGTCGAAAAAGGCTGGCAGGCAGCCCAGGATGACGGGAGCACCTGCCTTCACCAGCTGGCTGAACACCAACCCTGCCAACAATTCTGCGTTCAACAGCGCCAGCGTTCCAGCCGAAGTGATGGGGGTCGACACACCAGCCATACCGTAATTGGAAAAGATCACCGGCAGCCCGCTCTCGATCGCAGCCATCATGTTCTCGGCGGTGCTCTTGTTCAAGATCAAGGGGGTTACCGGGTTGAAGTAGGGGATCATGAACGGCGTTTGGGTGGTATCCCCGCTCAAAAGATTAATTAGCGATAGGCAGGGGCGAAATTGCTTTTCATCCGACACTAGGATGATCAATGGCATGATTGTATTCGCCACCATTTCCAATACAGCCACCAGGTCGGATTTACCAGGCGCGACATCCCGGATGATCCCGATGGTCGAGATAAAATCGAAGGACGGCAGGCTGTTACCCAGCGCTACTGAGCCGCGCATGTGCTCACGTGTGAAGGGCAGCACCTCGTCGGTCTGCGGGTCCTGGAAAAACAGGTTAGTCACACCCAGGCCGAACCTGGTCTGATCATTCCCGAGCTGCGTGACCAGCTTTCCTTTTCGGTTGTAGATATCGATTGCGGCGGGTGCCTGGCTGATCGCCCATTCTACCAGCTCAGAGGCGATCACAATGTGTTTTTCGTCAACGAACCGCACTCCCTGCGTGGATTTGAAGATCGCAGCTGCCTTGGGAGAATCGAGGCGCATGCCAACCTCGCTCAAGATCCTCAAGGAAGCTTCGTGGACCCGTGCAATCGCCTCGGCTGAAAGTACCTGGATGCTGGGTGTGACGTTGAGTGAGTTTTCCATCTCGTTTGTCGCTAGAAACCGCCTTTTTTCATGAAGCGCAGGGTTGTCTCCGCCAGGAGGGCTGCCCCATAGGGCAGGCAATTATCATTCACGTCAAAATGTGAATTATGATGTTCTCGCTCATCGCCTTCCACTTTACTGCCCAGCACAAACATCGCCCCAGGTGCCAGCTCAGAGAAACAGCCGAAGTCCTCAGCTCCCAGCCCATCCTGAGGCGGCACAATATTTTCGCTACCGATCAGGTCGCTCGCCGTGGCTTTGATCAGCTCGACCACCTTCTCGTTGTTTATCATGGGTGGCGTACCGATCTCAAATTTCAATGCATAATCCCCACCCAATGATTTTGCCACCTCGAAAGCTTTCTTGATCTCGGTGTGGATCTGTTTCTGCACCGAGTGTTGGGTATAACGGATGGTTCCCAGGATATCAACCTGGTTCGGGATGACATTCTCTGCATTGCCTGCATGGATCGATCCTATCGTCACCACCGCCGGATCGTAGGGATTCAGGCGGCGTGAGACGATCCCGTGCAGTGCCAGGATAACATACGCAGACAGGTAGATCGGATCCACGGTTTCATGTGGCCTTGCCCCGTGACCACCCATCCCGATGATTGATCCACGGAAGGTGTCCACTCCGCCTGAAGCTGGGCCTGCAGCTACCTGGATCTGCCCCACGGGTACATGGGCTGATACATGCAGTGCCAATGTCAGGTTCACTCCACCTTCCATGGCACCGTCTTCGATCATGCGCGGAGCACCGCTTATGCCCTCATCATCTGCCACTTCTTCAGCAGGTTGAAAGAGCAGGCGTACCGTGCCTGGTAGGTTTTCTACCTTGGAAAGGATTTCAGCTACGCCGAGCAGGATGGCGGTGTGGGCATCATGCCCGCAGGCATGCATCACCTCCGGGACTCGCGAGGCGTACTCGGTTCGGTTGTCTTCCTGGAGCGGGAGTGCGTCCATGTCTGCCCGGATGGCAACGATCGGCGATCCCTGCCCGATTTCACCTACCACGCCGGTCTTGCCAACGTTTTCACGCACGCTCACTCCCAGGGAGCGTAGAACTTCCGCCACCCGGGCTGATGTCCGGAACTCTTTAAACCCAAGCTCTGGGTGCATGTGTAAATCATGCCTGTATTCGGTCATTTTGGCTTGCAGCGCCATCGCTTCGTTCAGCATATCCACCTCGATTACTTCTTACCTAGTTTTCGGTCAGCTTCTTTTAGAATTTCATCCAGCTCACGCTCTTGCTCTGGTCCGAGTGGAGTTACTTCGTGTTTTTCGATAATTCTCATGGCTTCTGCTTGCGCCCTCTCAGCCATGCCGGTGTGGCCATTGGCTTCCCAGTTTTCCCACGAACCGCGTTCAGCCAGGCTGGTCAGCAGCACTTCACCGCTGCGTAAATATCGCATGGTGTGTTTCTGACCCAGGAAATTATGGCTTTCCTGCATGACCGCCGATACCACCTCAACCGCCAGAGAGTCATCATTGACTTTGAAGCCGCGCATTAATCGCCTGACGCTTGCGGCGATCTCACTGTCACACACGATCTGTGCAAAAGACCCCATCACACCGGCTTCCATTTCACCAATACCGGATAGCTCGTCAGCCCCTGCCAAGGCAGGGATGATGGCGTTCAATGCCCTTTCATACCCGTTCTGGACATCCAGGGTGTGGGAATTGGTTGAAAAACCATACACATTAACCGGCAAACCATAGCGGTGTCCGATCTGCACCGTGGCTGCCGATGCCAAGCCCAGCTCAACGCCGCCCCATACCGATATGCCCGTGCGTGGCTCCATCATGGCCAGGCGCCCGCAGTACACGATGGGTAACCCAGGGTGGACCAGCTGGGCCAGTACGATGGCTGCCAGGTTCTCAGCATTCTGCTGAGCCACAGCCCCCGCGATCGAAAAAGGTGCTGTCGTACCGGCCGTAGGGCAGGGCAGGGGCGCGAATGGTATGCCTTGTTTGGCGATCTCGATGATCGCGCCGGCCATATCGTTCGGCAGGTTGAGGGGGCTGACCGGGGAAACGCTTAATGAGAATACTTCTCTCGGCTCACCGATCACCGCTGCCATACGTACGGCAAATCTCACTTCATCAGCATTCTGAACCCCAGGTCCCTGGAGCGGTTTGGTGGTGAAGGGGATGGCGTGCCGGTACATCGCTAAAGACATCAGGTGGCCGGGCACATCCAGGGGGGTGAAAAATGGTGTAATTGTCGTGGCGCCGGCTACCGCATCCAGCAGGCGGGTGCAGTCCTGCAAGTCCTTTACAGTAGCATTACGGCGGGTCATTGTCCCCGCATCCAGGATATCGCGCGCCCCACCCAGGTTATGCCAGTGCAGGGATCCATCTCCCAGTACTTTGGTGGTCCCATTGCGCCCCCGGATACTGACCCTGGCGGTAGCTTTCGTCACCTGTTCTTCCACCAGGTCAGGGGGGAGCCGCACCTTATCCTGATCGATAGTAGCTCCTGCTCCAGTCAGTATGTCGCGTGCCTCAGGTTGAACAAGATGGATGCCGGTTTCAGATAGGATGCGGAGGCTGGCAGAATGGATCGCTTCGACTTCAGTCTCAGATAAAAACGTCAGATTGCGCATAGTCACCTCGGTGAAATGATCTGCGATGACCGAACGACATGACTCGCTCTAATATTCGGCGGGTTGAGTGGAGAGATGGATTCATTACCATCTCTCCACCTCGAACTTGAAGATAGCTGTTTAATATGCAGCTGGCAGGCTATCCATCCCAGCTTGCTTAGCCTGGTGCCTGACTAATTTGTGCAGCTCTTGGACCTTTGCAGGATCGAGATCCGGTACCTGGTATTGGTCTAATAGCAGTTTCACCTGGCGCTTTGCACGGGTGAGTGTATCCAGGCTGCCATCCTGGTGCCAGCCACGGATCGAATCGCGGTCGAGCACCTTGGATGGAAGATATTGCTCCTGGCTGAATAGCTCGCGAGTTACCTTCTGCTTGAGAAAATCGCCCTTAAAATTGATACCTGAAAACATGGCTGTGGCCAGTGTCTCTGTGGGGGTGTGGATGCCCGACAGCAGGCGTTTCGCCATCGACACAATTTCGGCGTCAATCACTAGCTTTTCCAGGCTGAAGCAGGCCAGGAAATCCAGCATGCCTGCGCCTGAGATCATGTTGATGCCTGCCAATGCACCGATCACCGCGCTCATCCCGCTTTCCAGGCCCGCCTGGGCATCAATTACCTTGGCATCGCTGGCACACAGATAGGTATGGGTTGGTAAACCCACAAATTTTCCGATTTGCGCATAGGAAGCATCGATCATGGCTGTTTCCACAGCCCCCATGGGGGTGGTACCTTTACGCATATCGAAAATTGCCGGTGCCCCGCCCCACACGATCGGCGCCCCGGGGTTAGCCAGCTGGTGGATGGTCACACCACTCAGACACTCGGCCGCATGCTGTACGACCGCTCCCGCCAGGGTCACCGGTGCTGTCGCACCCGCCAGTGGCATGGAAACCATCTGCGCGGGAACACCTGACCTGGCCAAATCGATCAGGTTTTGCGCACCAAAATTACTCCAGATCAACGGGGGTGATGGGCAAACGTCAAATACTGCCTGCGGTTTCTCCCGCAAAGCTTCGCGCCCACCGGCGAAAATGGACAGCATCTCGATCATCACATCCAGTGTGGGGATGGCAAACGCGCCCGTGATGACCGGTTTGGCCGAATATAACAGCACCAGGTATAGCCGGTACAGGTCACTGATCGATTTCGGGACTTCGTTGCAGATCACCGCCGTCGATTGGGCATCGAATTGCGGTAGCATCTCGGTCAATTTGACGATATTTGCCAGGTCATTGGCCATAGAAGGCCTGTGTTCGCCAGTCTCAGGGTCAAGGATGTGCACACCCGATGAGCCTGGGTCGAAATGCACCATGTTCCCACCATAATAGATTTTTGGATTGCCCTCCCGATCATATAGTGTGAACTGGTGCGGTACACTTTCCAACGCCTGGTATACCAGCTTCTCTGGGATATAAGCGATTTCACCCGCATGGTCTACTTTCGCGCCAGCTTCTTCTAATAACTTCCTCGCCGCCGGCGATTGTACTTTTATCCCCGGTTCGAGCATCAGCTGGAAGGCTTCGTCCAGGACCCGTTTGACAAGCTCATCGCTCAGTAAAGTGATGTTGGGCTGCATAGGTTTATTTAACCTCGACGGCTGCGATGATCTGCTTTAGCTCACGCGCCACCCCAGCATCCAGGGGTTCGGGCTGGTGGTTGCTCAGGATCTTGCGCGCTTTTTCAAGTGCCCAATCCCGTCCATCGTCCTTTTTCTCTTCCCACACGTTGTAAGGTCGACGGTCCATGAACTGCGGGACGAATATCTCGCGCATGTGCTTCAGGGTGTGTTTCTGGCTTAAGAAATTCCCGCCCGGCCCAACATTGCTGATCACATCCAACGCCAGGGTTTCGTCATCGACGACAATGCCTTGCATCGTCTTCTGGATGATGGAAAAGATCTCGCAGTCCATCAGCATCTGCACATAAGACCAGATGCGGCTGCCGTGCAGCAAACCCGCCCCAAGCAGCATGTCAGACATCACCACGCTCGCCATGAACGTGGACAGGCTGTTCTCTACCCCGGCATGCCAGTTGGGTTCTTTGGCGCCAGTGGCGAATGACCCCATCGACAGGGGGATGTTGTAGAAATCAGAGAGCTTGTTCTGGGCTGCCCCGAACAGGAAATCTTCCGGGCCACCACCGGTGTAAGCCCCCGTCCGCAGGTCTGAAGCGGTCTGTGCTGCGGCGTAGAATACTGGCGCACCAGGGTAAGCCAGCTCGATCAAGGCCGTTGCGCTGATCACTTCGGCATTGCCCACCACCAGGTTACCAGCCAGGGTGGCTGGGCCAGTGGTAAGGCAGGCTGCCATGGTCATAAACCCAACCGGTAATCCAGCCTCGGCACCGATCAAGGCTGCATCCACGCTGCCGCCATCCTGACCAAGTGGAGGGGCTGTGCACTGCATGATAGACAGGACAGGGCGTTTGCGCAAGGCATCCTTGCCACCCGCGATGGCAGATGCCATTTCGATGGCTGCCCGGGCTTCCCACTCGTTATAGATGCTCTCGGTCTGGGCGTGCTTGGTGGAGTTCTCCCAGATGGCCCGCAGCTCGTGCAAGCCGCGTGTCTTGGGCGGTATGTCCTGGGCTGATACGGCCACCCAATGGAATGCAATCTCCTCCAGGGCGTCGCCTACCCTGGCGATATCGGCTACATCCTGCCAGGTGGACATGCGACGACTGCCGGTATGGATGTCCAGTACCTCTACCCCACACCCATCTGTGCCGAGGAAGACATGGTTGCCATCCAACGGCAGGTCTTGCTCAGGTAGGCGGGCTGCCAGGTCATACTTGGGTGGGGCAAGTTTTAATGCGTCCTCAATAATCTGGCCAGGCACCTTGACGACCGAGCTGTCACGGTTTACCTGGGCTCCATGAGCTTCCCAGATGTCAAGTGCACGTCTGCTCGGGAATCGCACGCCAACTTTTTCGATGACATCAAGTGTGGCGGTGTGGATACGCTGGATTTCTTCAGGCGATAGGATATCCAGGCTGAGCTTTGGATTGGTGATTGATTTGATTTTCCCAGTCATACAAGCTCCTGCTGCGTTATACGCCGAGCAGTTGCTTGGCGACGCGGGCAGCACCGATGGCGTCTTCGCTGTAACCGTCTGCGCCGATCTGCTTCACCCAATCCTGGGTCACAGGGGCACCGCCAACCATTACCTTTACCTTGGCGCGCATCCCAATATCTTCAAGGGCTTCGATGACGTCACGCTGGTGCACCATGGTGGTGGTGAGCAGGGCGCTCATCGCAACGATATCGGCTCCTACTTCGCGGGCCTTCTCGACAACCTTCATGACCGGGACGTCCACACCCATGTCGTATACCTGGAAACCGGTGGCTGAGAGCATCGTCCCAACCAGGGTCTTGCCAATCTCATGGATATCACCCTCGACGGTGCACAGGACCACTTTCCCCAGCATCTTGCGCTCTGAGCCGCGCCTGGCCAGCTCGGGCTCCAGGACTGCCACAGCGGATTTCATCGCTTCGCCGGCCATCACCAGCTCGGGTAAGAACATGTTCCCGCAGCTGAACTGGTCACCCACGAAGTTCACACCTTTGACAAATCCATTATTGATCGCCTCCAATGGGTCAATGCCCAGCTCGATTGACTTCTGAGCCAGCTCAGCCGCTTTTTCTGCTTCACCATCGGTGATGCTTTGAGCCATTTCTGTAAACAATTCTTCGTTTTGCATTTTATTCTCCTTGGTTTGTATATTAATGATGGTTTGGGAACATTGACTTGATTTGGTTTTCTATCTCCACGATCGAGCCTTTGGAGATGTCGAGATAAGTTTGAAGGTCGTGCCACTGGTTCTTGATATGGACGGCCACCTGGTTGGATGCCTGGTCTGGGTCCCTGGCTGCCAATGCCTGGATGATCGCTAGGTGTTCCTGGTACTCGCGCTGCAGGCTATCTCTGAGTAGCTCGGGGTGTCGGAACATGTATTCGTAAAGCATCCAATCGGGGAAAGCGTTTGTGGTCATTTCGTATAGCTTATTAAGCAGCTGACTTTGGGCAGCTTCCACGATGCGGGTATGGAATTGCTTGTTTAGCTGGCGTAATACCGACATATCTTCCAATGCAAGCAGCCCAGCAGTCTTTTCGATCAGGCCGGTCAGAGCCTGGATCTCTTCAACATTAATCAGTGTTGCAGCTAGCCGGACGCCGGTCGTCTCCAGGATCAAGCGCAGTAAGAAAGCGTCCACGATTTCCTTGTCTTCCAGGATCGGTACCCGCACGCCACGGTAAGGTACGCGTTCTGCCAATCCGGTGGCTACCAGGCGGTCAAGGGCTTCACGCACCGGTGTTTGACTTACTCCCAGAAGGGTGGAGATATCCTCCTGGCGCAACCAATCACCCGACGTATAATTCCCAGCGATGATCTTGCCAGACAAATACTCATAGACCTCATCGGTCAATGAGCGTTTACGCAGAACTTCAACAGCCTCGGGGATCGGATTGGTCTGATCCATATTCTTCTTTCAATTCAAAATTCGAACTGCGGGTAATTTATTACGCTTCGATATATTATATATTATATATTATTACAAATGATTTGTAAAGGAGGTGAGAGGTCATGCTGCACGGCTGGAGACCGTAAACACGCAATGCAACAGCCCCCTCGGGCTGCCGGTTTGCCTTTCGACCTGCTTAACCGGTGCGTTCAACACGTCCGCAAGCAGGAATTCATCCATCTGGCAGATTTCTGGGTGGTGCTCACTGATACTCTGATAGGGGCAGTGATCAAAGAAGATGCGCGGGTTTTCGATATGCGCCTCCCAATGGGCCTGGTAGTGCATGCTATTGAGCACGCGCATGCAGGCATACATCCTGCGGGTGGGATTGTTCTCATCTAGTGGATACCTGGCAGCCAGGTGGGAAGCTAACTTCTGCAGGGCTAGGGTATTGTCTCCATGGTCGATTGTATGCAGGTAATTGTCTAACAGGATATCGGTCAGGTTTTCCAGATTGTTGAGCCTGTTTTTCACTGCGCTGCTGAAAATCTGCACCGGGCGGCCCTTGATGCCGGTTGTTTTTACCCCGCTGATGTCCAGGCTGCCCTGGTCGACCAGGATTGACAGGTGATGGCGGATATTAGCCGGCGTCACCTTGAAAACCCTGCTCAGCTCATCCACAGTTGCACTGTGGTGTTCTTCAATATAGTCCAGTAATTTCTGACGTGCATTTGTCATGGGATTAATATCATTATAGCCAAAAAAGGAGAAATATGCAAATATATATTTGCATAATTAGATTGACAGCCATATTGATGAGGGTATAATCCTTTAGATTATGAACTTGAGTAGAGGAGGTCCTTCCCATGAGCTTTGAGCTGAATAATCCTGGCTATGAAATCCCCCCCGAAATGCAAGGGCAAGTAACCATCACGACCCTGGATAAGATCTACAACTGGGGGCGGCGTTCTTCGATCTGGCCCATGATGTTTGGGCTGGCCTGCTGTGCCATCGAGATGATCTGCACCGCCACCAGCCGCTTCGACTTTGCCCGCTTTGGCATGGAGATCATGCGCCCCAGCCCCCGCCAGGCCGACTTGATGATCGTTGCAGGCACGGTAACCAAGAAGATGATCCCCCAAATTGTGCGCCTGTATAACCAGATGCCCGAGCCGAAGTACGTTTTAGCGATGGGTGCGTGTGCTTCAGGAGGAGGACCCTTCAAGGAAGGTTACAATGTCGTCTCCGGGGTGGACGAGTTCGTACCGGTGGATGTGTACGTGGCTGGTTGCCCTCCCACACCCCAGGCGCTGCTCAATGGCTTCATTACTTTGCAGAAGATGATTGACAAGCAATCCATCAAGACTGTACGATGGTACAAAAAAGGTCCCGATCAGCCCCTGCTGGTGCCAATCCTGGGTCCTGATCTTATCGATCCACGCAAGTATGCTGAGATCAAAGATTACACCCAGAAGAAGGTAGAAGCTGAACAGTCTGCCGCTCAGCTGGCAGCTGACCAGCCACCTGCCACAACAGTTGGATAAAGTCACGGGTATCTACGGGAGCGAATTCATGAGTAACACAAACATTGCACTTGCCACCGACCTGACGTATATTTTCCCTGATATCGTCACTCACGATGAAAGGCCGAATTATGAAGGCTATCTGGTCAAACCCGAGCTGTTACTTTACACACTGCAAAAACTCAGGGACGATCTCGGTTACGATTATTTATCCTCCGTAACGGGAGTGGATTACCTGCCGGAAAATAAGATGGAAGTGGTCTACCACCTGCGTAAATCCACAGGCGGGTCACCCCTGGTGCTTAAAGCCCAGCTTGACAGGCAGAATCCAGTGGTAGCTTCTGCCGTGCCAGTCTACCCTGGAGCCGAATTCCAGGAACGCGAAGCGTACGACCTGCTGGGGATCCAGTTTGAAGGCCATCCAGATCTCCGGCGCATCCTTACCTGGGAAGGATTCAGCGGTCATCCCCTCCGTAAAGACTGGAAGGAATCCTATTATGAAGAAGATAGCAAACCATTTAAAAGCCGCTGGCCTGCTGGAACCTTTAAAAGCGCCGAGCAAAAGAGTCCCTTCGGCACCAATATGGACTATCCTGCTGGTTTCAACCCAGAGAGCTGGGTGCCCGAGCCAGAGGCAGCCCTGTATGCCGGCTTAACCAAGCTGGAGCGCACCAATGAGCCAACCGGGATCGGGACCGAGCAGGTGATCGTCAACCTGGGCCCGCAACACCCGTCAACGCACGGCGTATTTCGCATGGCCGCCAAACTGGATGGGGAGACAATTGTGGGCTTAAAGCCGGTCATGGGTTACCTGCACCGCAACCACGAGAAGATCGGTGAGCGCAATACCTTCCTGGGGAACATGCCGTATACTGACCGGCTGGACTATTTCAACTCGATGAGCAACAATTTCGGCTACGCCCTGGCCATCGAAAAGCTAATGGGCATCAAGCCCCCTGAGCGCGCCGAGTATATCCGCGTGATGATGGCCGAGCTGACCAGGATCGTCAATCACCTGGCGTTGTTTGGCTTCTTGATGAATGATTTTGGGGCATACTTCACACCCTTCCTGTATGCCTTTGAAGAACGCGAGCTGATACTCGACATTTTTGAAGCCGTTTCAGGCTCCCGGATGATGTGTAACTACTTCCGCTTTGGCGGGGTGGCGCGTGACCTGCCTGACGGCATCATGGACAAGGTGAAAGACCTGGTCTTCGAACGATTGCCGCGCAAGATCGATGACCTTGACCTGTACATCACCAACAATGAGGTCGTGCGCAATCGAGCCCAAGGTGTAGGTGTCCTCACCCCTGAACAGGCCCTGGCATTTTCGGCGGTGGGCCCGGTGTTGCGGGCGTCAGGTGTTCCCTACGACCTGCGCCGTGCCCAGCCTTACAGCATTTACGACCGCTTTGAATTTGATGTGGCTGTCCGCTATCATGGCGATGTTTACGACCGTTACCTGATCCGCCTGGATGAGATCCACCAGAGCCTACGCATCCTTCAGCAAGTGGTCAAGCAAATTCCCGAAGGGCCCATCCAGGAAGGCAAGCCCCAGTACCAGGTGCGTGTGCCGGCGGGTGAAGCGTACGGCTGCGTTGAAGGACCGAAAGGCGAGTTGGGCTTCTATGTTATCTCAAATGGCAAGCCAAATCCATGGCGCTACCACGTGCGTGCCCCGTCCTTCATCAACCTGACCCCCCTGGAAATGTTGTGTATCGGGAATAAGGTTGCCGATGTGGTCGTGATCCTTGGTTCGATCGATATCGTCTTAGGCGAGACGGATAGGTGAGTGCAGAATGACCGAAGAAAAGAATGCAACTACTTATGGTATTGGGATCCTGAAGACCCTCGGTTTGGCTTTCAAGCATTTCATAATGACCTATGTCGATGACCTACGCCATTTTCGCAAGCGCTATTACTCAAAGGAAGGTATAGCATATCGCAGCAGCAAGGATGTCAGCGGTATTTTTACCATCCAGTACCCTGAAGAGAAGCTGGTTGTTCCTGAAGAATTCCGTTATATCCCCTTCCTTGTTTACGATGAAAAAGATGGTGAAAAGGTCTACCGCTGTACGTCTTGTGGAATCTGCGCCAAGGTCTGTCCGCCTCAATGCATCTGGATCGTCCGTTCCAGCGACCCGAATACGGGTCGCCCCATCCCAGACCCGGCGGAATTCTGCATCGATATCGATATATGCATGAACTGCGGCTTTTGCGCTGAGTATTGCCCGTTCGATGCGATCAAGATGGACCACAATTACGAGCTGGCAGGCTACGAGCGAAGGTCAGACGTGTACGATAAAGCTCGCCTGGGCAAGCCTGTATCATATTACGCTTCGATCCGGCCTATCAACTATGCCCGTGAGCAGGCTGCCGAGCTTGAAGCCGAAGCCCAACGGGCTGCCAGGAAACCGTCGCACGCTTGAGTTTGATGGTCTTTATTGGTGAGCTGATAAGCGGAGTATAGATGCAAAACGGAGAGGTGGATTTGCTTTTTCCCTCACGGGCTATCGAACCCTTGAGGAAATTACGCGGCGAACAATGGGAAGCATTGATCTCCCACCTGGTGGAGCTCGAGCAAACCCACCCTGACCGAGTGGCTTTCGTACTGTTCATGGTTCGCCTGGGTGGCTGCACCACGTGCCAGTCTGATTCTTTCCGCGCCATGCGTGGCTGCGTGGTATGTGCCAGCAATACAGTCAGGCGCTATAAGGGGAATGATCAGGGCTTGATTGACCTGTATAATGATGCAAAACGCGATATTATAAGTTATATGAAAGAGGTATGATTTGATGATGTCTGAATTGATTAATGAAAGTACTGTCCTGGATGCACTCCGAAAAGTACAGGAACCGGAGCTGCATAAGGATCTGGTTTCTTTAAATATGATCCGTGACCTGGAGATAAAGGGTGACCAGGTAAGATTTACTGTCGTCCTGACGACCCCTGCCTGCCCCTTGAAAACAAGGATCGAGAGTGAAGCGCGCGCTGCGGTGATGCAGATTAAAGGTGTGGCGAGTGTAGAAATCAAAATGGATTCCAATGTACCCAGCGATGGGCGTGCCAGGGGCTTAATGCAGCTGCCCATTCGCAACGCCGTAGCCATTGCCTCTGGCAAGGGCGGGGTAGGCAAGAGCACTGTTTCCGTCAATGTCGCGGTTGCCCTGGCACAAGCTGGTGCCTGCGTTGGCTTGCTGGATGCCGATATTTACGGTCCGAATATCCCCACCATGATGGGCGTATCCAGGCTTCCGCCTCCCACGAAAGAGAAACTGATCCCGGCTGAGGCTTATGGGGTCAAGATGATGTCGATCGGTTTCCTGGTCAAGCCTGACCAACCCTTGATCTGGCGCGGCCCGATGTTACACTCTACCATTCGCCAATTTCTAATGGATGTGGAATGGGGTGAGTTGGATTACCTGATCATTGATTTACCACCTGGCACGGGTGACGCGGCCTTAAGCCTGACCCAGTCGCTACCACTCAGTGGCGGGGTGATCGTAACCTTACCTCAGCAGGTTTCCCTTGAAGACGCACGGCGTGGCCTGGAGATGTTCCGCCAGTTGAATGTGCCTATCCTGGGTGTGGTCGAGAACATGAGTTACTTGCAGCTTGAGGATGGAACCCGCATGGATATCTTCGGCACCGGCGGTGGTGAACAGCTGGCAAAGCAAGGGAATGTGCCTTTCTTTGGCACGATCCCGATCGATCCACGCGTGCGCATCGGTGGCGACAACGGAAATCCAGTCATCATCGCTGAGCCTGCTTCTCCGGTTGCGTTAGCCTTACGGCATGTCGCTGAGCAGATCGCAGCCCGGGTGAGCGTTTCTGCCTTCGCAGGTGAGAATGCGATCCCGATCAAGGTCATCGAATGATGGGGGTTCAGATTGGAAGAGAGTAGTCACGTGGAAGAAAATATCCAAACACAGGTCACTGAGCCATGTGTGGTTGGACTGAGATTTCAGCCGATCGGTAAGGTGTACCATTTTGATGCCAGTAATTTTCGCGATGTACAGCTGGGTGATTATGTTGTTGTAGAAACCAGCCGTGGCATCCAGCTGGGAATTGTGGCGATGTTTGTTAAAAATCCTGAGCGCGGTGCACCCGTGGGATTAAAGTCGATCTTGCGCATAGCCACGCCACAGGATTTGCTCGTTCACCAGGAGCTCGAACAGCAGCAGGTAGATGCTTTGGCAGCCTGCCGCACGAAGGTTGGTGAGCTTCACATGGCCGATGTCAAGGTTGTTTCTGCTGAGTTTAGCCTGGATACAAGCCGTTTATTGTTTGTCTATTCGAGTGAAGAAGGCGAAAAGGCAGACATGAAATCCTTAAAGAAGGCCATGCAACGGCTGTACCCTCAATCGCACGTGGAGTTACACCTGGTTGGCCCGCGGGATGTGGCGAAAACATTGGGCGGTATGGGTGCCTGTGGTATGGTATGCCGCTGTTGTTCAGCCTTCTTGACCGAATTCAACCCAATTTCCATTAAGATGGCCAAGGAGCAAGGTATCTCGCTTACACCCACCGAGATCACCGGTATGTGCGGACGGTTACGCTGCTGCCTGGTTTATGAATACGAGCAGTACGTCGAGGCTCGCAAGTTGCTACCGAAAAGAGGCAAGCTGGTTGTGACCCCACGTGGGAATGGTAAGGTTATCGATGTAAACCCGATCAAAGGGGCGGTATTGGTTGAGCTCGAGCAAGGCACCCATTTCGAGTTCCTGAACGAGGAGTTACAGCCTCTGGAAGAACTGGAAGCCCTTAAAAGTAAAGCAGCAGAGCCTTGTGAATCTTGTCCGGAAGACACCCGACCGGTCCAGAAGCGGCTTGAGCCCAGGAAAGGCAGGAAGAAATCACGTGGCAGACCCCACTAAATCACCGGATAGCTGGGAGACACCCCAAAAAGTCCTGGTGGTACTCGCCCATCCCGATGACCCGGAGTTCTTCTGCGGTGCTACGACTGCCCGCTGGGTTAAGGCGGGGCATACCGTAACGTACTGCGTGATTACTTGTGGAGACAAGGGGACCAAGGACCTGAGCCTGACCTCGGAGGAGCTGTGTTCAATCCGGCAGCGTGAGCAGCATGCCGCTGCAGCAGTTCTGGGGGTAAGAGATTTACGCTTCCTGGGCTATCCTGACGGTTACCTGGTGGCAGATATGGCTCTTCGAAAGGACATTTCCCGGGTCATCCGCATTGTGCGTCCCGATATTATGGTCACATGCGACCCACAAACCCTTTTCACCATCACTGGGGGCTTGAACCACCCTGACCACCGTGCCGCTGGCCAGGCTGCACTCGATGCAGTCTTCCCAGCTGCCCGCGACCATCTGAATTTCCCGGAGCTGTGGCTTGAGGAAAAGCTGGAGCCGCATATCGTGCGTGAAGTGTGGGTTTCCGGTACCCTTGCACCTGACGTTACCCTGGATGTGACGGACACCTGGCCGACCAAACTCCAGGCTCTGTACGAGCACAAAAGCCAGATCGGTGATCCCCAAAAATTGACTGAACGGATGCTTAGTCGCCGTGCTGCCGATAGCACACCCGAGAATCCTCGATATGAAGAGAAATTCCGCCGTTTGATTTTGGGTTAAATCGACCACTTTTCCTGATAAGTGCATCTAAAAAAGAGGGATTATGTATAATAGCCTGACCGAAGCACAAGCCTTATTCGACTACACTCGCTCTCTCCGCCGCGACTTCCACCAACACCCCGAGCTTGGTCTGAAGGAATTTCGTACGGCCAATATCGTGGCACGTGAACTATCTGCATTAGGGTTGGAAGTTCATACCGGCGTTGGGGAAACGGGAGTGGTCAGCCTGATCGAAGGCAAGCAGCCTGGACCGGTCGTTCTGCTCAGGTTCGACATGGATGCACTGCCTATCCAGGAGCAAACCGGTGCAGAATATGCCTCGCTCACTCCGGGTGTGATGCATGCCTGCGGCCATGATGCCCATGTTGCCGTGGGATTGACTGCTGCCCGCCTCCTAAACGAGCACCGTAACGATTTCTCAGGTACTGTGAAGCTGGTTTTCCAACCAGGTGAAGAAGGTCTAGGCGGTGCTGAGAAGATGATCGCAGATGGGATTTTGGATGACCCACGGCCCGATATTGCCCTGGCATTGCACGTTTGGAACGAAAAACCGGTGGGTTGGATTGGGGTGGTGCCTGGGCCTGTCATGGCGGCTGCTGATACCTTTACTGTGAAGATTACGGGCAAAGGTGGGCACGGTGCTGGACCTCACCTGACGATTGACCCGGTTGTAGCAGCCTCCCAAGTAATCTCAGCCCTCCAGACCATCGTCTCTCGCAACATCAACCCCCTCAAAACCGCGGTCGTTACTGTTGCTTCTATCCATGCTGGTGATGCCTTTAATGTGATCCCAGCCGAAGTTGAGCTGAAAGGTACCCTGCGTACCTTCGAGACCGAAGTACGCGATGTGGTTGTCAGGCGTTTTACCGAGTTAGTAAATAACATCTCGCTTGCCATGGGCTGCCAGGCAGAAATTGAAATCAAGTCCATCACCCCTGCCGTGGTCAATGACCCTGCGATCACATCCCGCGTTCAGCAGGTTTTCCAGCATATGCTGCCAACCGATACACTTGACTTTCAGACAACCACCATGGGAGCTGAGGATATGGCTTTTATCCTGCAGGAGATACCCGGTTGTTATTATTTCATTGGTTCAGCCAACCCGGCCAGGCACCTGGATGCCCCACACCATAACTCCAGGTTTGATATCGATGAATCTATACTTTCCAAGGCGGCTGGGTTGATGGTGGCCTCAGCTTTGGAGTTTTTAGTCTGATAATTTCAACCTTGATGGAGTGGAAATGACTTTGCATACACAAGCCTCCAACATACCAGAGACAGGTGCGCATTCCCCGGTGGTCAATAACGTCAATATCACCGTGGCAACCGTCAATGGCTCTGGCAGCCAGACATCCAATCTCACCCTGATGCGCGCCCTGTTCAAGATGGGCCTGCCTGTTTCAGGCAAGAATATCTTCCCATCCAATATCCAGGGGCAACCCACCTGGTACACCATCCGCATTAATGAAGCCGGTTACCTGGCCCGCTGCGAAGCCAGCGAGATCGTGGTGGCTATGAACCTGGCTACCTTCACCCGCGATGTGGAAAGCCTAGCCCCTGGGGGTGTCTTGTTCTATGATGACAGTATACGCCTGCCTGTCACCCGCCAGGACATCCATGTCTATCCGATGCCGGTCAAGCAGATGGTACGCGAGACCGATGTCCCGGGGAATATCCGCGATTACATTGCCAACATGGTATATGTAGGAGTTGTTGCCCAGGTACTTGGGATCGATATGGATCACATGCACCAGGCACTCGAGTTTCACTTCAAAGGCAAGCAAAAACCCATTGATCTGAACTGGGGCATGATTAAAAAAGCTTACGATTGGGCGTTAGCGAACCTCACCAAGTCGGATCCGTATTCGGTCAAGTCGTCTAATAAAACTGATGGTTACATCATGGCTGATGGGAACACCGCTGCTGCCCTGGGCGCCTTGTATGGTGGCCTCCAGTTTGCTGCCTGGTACCCCATCACGCCCGCCACCTCCCTGGCTGAAACTCTTAACGAGTTTGTGCCTGTCTTCCGAAAAGATCCGGTGACCGGGAAAAACACTTGCGTCATTATCCAGGCTGAAGATGAATTAGCCGCCATCGGCATGGTCGTCGGAGCAGGTTGGTCAGGCTTGCGCGCCATGACATCCACTTCCGGCCCTGGTCTCAGCCTGATGGTTGAGTACGTTGGCCTGGCTTATTTCGCTGAAGTTCCTGTTGTCATCTGGGATATCCAGCGCATTGGCCCTTCCACCGGTCTGCCAACCCGCACTTCGCAAGGTGACTTACGCCTGGCGTACACTATGGGGCACGGCGATGCCCGGCACGTGGTGCTCTTTCCCGGCAGCGTAACCGAATGCTTTGAATTTGGCTGGAAGGCGTTTGATATCGCCGAGCGTCTCCAGACCCCGGTGCTGGTCCTTTCAGACCTGGATTTCGGTATGAACCAGTGGATGACGAAACCATTCGAATATCCCAACCAGCCCATGGACCGCGGCAAGGTCCTCTGGGAAGATGACCTGCAGAAAATGACGGATAAGTGGGGACGGTATCTTGATGTGGATGGCGATGGGATTCCTTACCGGACGCTGCCTGGCAACCAATTGCCAAATGCAGCCTATTTTGCACGGGGAACTGGCCATGACGAATATGCCAGCTACAGCGAAGAGCCTGAGGTCTGGGAGCGTAACCTACTCAGGCTGCGTAATAAACTGGAGCACAACCTGGTTCTGTTACCGAAACCAGACATAACATCAAAGAATGGTGCATCGATCAGCATCATCTCATATGGCTCGACCACGGATGCGATCTGCGAAGCTATCGAAAACCTGGCCACCAAAGGTATCCAGATCGACCACCTGCGCATGCGTTCCTTGCCGGTGGCGCAAGAAGTAAAAGATTTTGTTCGCTCTCACGAGCGAAATTACGTCATCGAGCTGAACCGGGATGGCCAGCTACACCAGATCCTGCGGCTTGAAATCCCTGAATGCAGCTTAAAATTGATCTCGCTTTCTCACCTGGATGGCATGCCTCTCACTGCCGCATGGGTGGAGAGCCAGCTCGTGGCGAAGGAGAGTTAAGAACCTATGACAGATCAAACTACCCAAACAGCCCGTGGGCAGGTCAACCTGGTTGGCCTGACCAAGAACGATTATCGTGGCAACCCAAGCTCATTGTGCCAGGGATGCGGCCACAATTCAATTTCCAGCCAGATCATCGCGGCCTGTTTCGAGATGAATATCGTCCCGGAGAAGATGGTTAAATTCAGTGGCATTGGCTGCTCGAGCAAGAGCCCGTTCTACTTTTTGAACCGCTCATTCGGCTTCAACGGGCTACATGGACGCATGCCCTCCCTCGCCACCGGTGCCTTGTTCGGAGATATTTCGTTACATGCAATTGGGGTCAGCGGTGATGGTGATACCGCCAGTATCGGCATCGGCCAATTCAAGCATATCGTTCGCCGAAATGTGCCCATGGTTTATATCGTTGAGAACAATGGCGTGTATGGCCTTACCAAGGGCCAATTTTCTGCGACGGCTGATGAAGGCCTGGAGCTTAAAAAACAGGGCACCAACCCTTACCTTCCGGTGGATATTGCCTGGGAGGCTTTGGTGGGGCATGCCACATTTGTCGCACGCTCCTTCGCCGGCGACCCCAAACAGGTGAAAGAGCTGATCAAGGCTGCATTCAGCCACAAGGGCATTGCTGTATTGGATATCATAAGCCCTTGTGTCACCTTCAACAACCAGGATACGGCTGTGCACTCATATTCTTGGGGCAAGGAGCACGAAGTGGCCTTGCATGATCTCTCCTACGTGCCGCCTGCTGAGGAAATAATGGTTGATTATGAAGATGGTCAGCTTAAAGAGGTGACCATGCACGATGGCTCAACGGTCTTGCTTAAAAAGCTTGAGCGCGACTATGACCCCACCAACCGTGCCGAAGCCATGCGTGTGCTTGAGGAATCCAACAAGGATTGCTGCCTCATTACCGGCTTAATCTATATAGATGAAACCCAGCCAACCCTGGTGGAGCATTATAACCTTCCGGATGAGCCTCTCAACCGCCTCACTGAAGAGCGCCTGCGCCCTCCACGGGAGACGATGGAAAAGCTGAATGCCATGATGTTCTAACTGCCATAATAAGGCGGTTTTCCCTGTAAAGTAAAGAGGCGCTTATTTCGGCGTCTCTTTTTGATCTACTCAGATATCTGAAATACTGGTTTTATTTCCCCAGGAAACCTTGCGACCAGAACAGGATCACCCTGCTGGCAGGCTTGGCATGGATCGAGGTGGATTTATCCTGCAGAAGTGCTGGGGGATAATAGCCCATTGCCACAAACCCTGCCAACCAGCTGCGTTCATTGATCGCTCCTAAGACCGCATTGTATGCCATAGCCTGTTCTCCCAGGTTCAAGGACACTTCAGGGATGTCAGGGTTGGGTTGAGCCAGTAAACTATAACTTATGCAACCCCCGCTCTGGGTTGCCACGCATCCTGTGGCAGCCTGGTCGATGGATGGATAGGATATCGCCAGGATGATCGGCTTCCCGATTGTTTGCTGGAAGGGTAGCACTTCCTGGTCCAGGATCGTACCCGCTTCGGCTTGCATCTGCTCCAGCGGTGTGCCTGGCTGATCAGCCAGGGCAGCTGACCAAAGCATGTAAATCTCATCGAATTCATCAATAAATGGCGGTGGGTTTTGAAGTCCATCCGGGTAAGACAAGGCCCAGGCCAGCCTGCCAGTATAGATCTGGCGTACCTGCTGGATGAGCTTCCGCCACCTGGCTTCTGTATCTTGTGGAACGTTGCTAGGCGAGCCATCCGCCAGCACACCCGAAGGAAGCGCCGGGTTCAGCCAGTCACCCCCCATAACGAGGGTCGAAGCTCCATTTTCTGCAGCCACCTGGGCGTGATGCAAGATGTAGTTCGAGTACCTTTCGAAGAAGGATACCCACCAGGGGTAATCCCTGGCAGCAGATTGCCACCACTGGTAGTAACCTGTGGGGAAGTTTGCTTGTGGAAATAATCCAGCCTGCATACCCGACTGTAAGGTATGGTCAATTGCCATAGACAGCTCGGGCTGGAGCATGTCGTGTGAGGGTAACGGCTCCAGGATGGGTGGTGTGTTGTTGGTGAATGTCCAGGTTGGCCTCAAGACCAATCGGTTCACACCCAGTACTTTGGTGTTGTTGATCGCACTACCGAGCAGCGGGCTATAGGAGGGCAGGTACAAAGGTTGGAATGCCAGGCCAGCGGTAAAGCCTTCAGCTCTCGGAACTACTTGGATGCCAGGCACCTCCGCCGGTTGATCACCGCCTGCCAGCCAGGCCCAGCTCTCCACCTTATCAGTCACAGTTCCAGGATTGGTTGAGGATTGACTTCTCGCCCAGCTGCATTGGGACCCATGGTGGCTACATCATCGGCTGCACTACACTGCTCCTGCCTGCAGTAGCGGTATCGCAGTGATGTCTGGTTGTTAAAAGGTCCCATCAGGGTAAACTGCCACTCTGGCGCGCCTTGTGTACCGGCTACCGGTTGCATGGGAATTGGCTCGAGCCATCCAAAACCTGGGTTGAATTGGATCGAGACACTTTCATTAGGTGGTGTATTCGCTGGTACACTGACATTGAACTGGATCGGACGGCTTCCTTGGCTCAGCCAGGTATCTACGACATCATTTTGCTCAAAACTGGGAGTGGTTGCAGTCAGTGTTCGCAAACGGAATTCACCCAAGGAGGTTACCTCGCTGCTCCATAATCCATCTCCGAGGGTGTATTTATACTCAATATATGTGTCTGTGGGAAGGTTTAGCGTCAGTATGTAGCGACCATCAGCCAATTTCCCAAGCATTGGCATGCGCGATGCCAGTGTGCTTACCCCACCCGAGAGGTCGGCAAAGGTATTCCCCAGCTGGGTTAAGTTGCCTGCCAGGCGCAGGGTTGCCCCTGCGGGTGTATTCGCAGGCACCTTTGCGATGAAGATCACCTTCGCCAGCTTGGTGGGGCTTAGCTCAACGGCTACCGGTGTAGTAGAATCAGCTGCCACCACCGCTCCCTGCTGGTAGATGTGGTATCCGCCATCCAATGCGTAAAAAACCAGGTTATGTGTGCCAGGTGGTAATCCTTCCAGAAGGAAAGAACCATCAGCCAGCGTAAACGCCTGCTCACCGCCTGCCGTGACCAGCAGATTGCCTATGGGTTTACCCGTGGAATAATCAAGCACCTTGCCCATGATGCGCCCGGTAGGCCCCAGGATTTCGGTATCTGTCCAGCGGCTGATCACATCCTGCACGTTAGCTGTTCCTTCTACATCAAGCAACCTATAGCGGACCGGTCGGTCATTGTAAAGATGCTCATCCACCACTACCGCCCCCTCACGGCTATAGCGATATTTGATCACCCTGCCGATATCGAGCGGCAATATTACCGAATAACTCAGAGGGCTGTCTGCCTGCATAATGTACTTTTGTGGATTGAACGACAGGCCAGTTACTTCGTCGAGTAGGTTCAAGTAGATCGAGTCGCCGGCAGGCAGAGGTTGGGGTAGGCTGGCAGTGAATTTCACCTCGGTTTGTAGCAAATCCATGTCAGCAGGGCTTTGCATTTGGGTTGGTGCTGATACCCTGAAGCCCGGGGAAATTGCACCCCACCAGAAGGCTGAGTGCCAGTACAGTCGCCAGGATCTTGCCCAGATTTTTCATCGCTAGTTTAGGCATGATTGGTTTCACTTGCGTTTAATTTTCTTCCAGAAACATGGTTGGGAAAACCCATCCTGTAAATTTTATCATCTGAATGGAGGAATAACGAGCCAAAATAAAATAAACCATCCTGCGGATTGGCTTTCATGCAGCCAGGAGTGCCCGCTGCTATCCGCAGGATGATTACAAGGTTGTGATGGTTTATGCCGGCTTGAAGTACCGGATGTCTTCGATCGAGCCTGTGCGTTTGGCCTTCGGTTTAAACACGGCTTCGACCAACAAGCCGATCTCCACCTGCTCTGGATCAATCTCAGCCAGGCGGTGGACCAGCCCGCCATCCTCTAAGCGGATGAATGCGATGATCTCAGGTTTCTCGAGCGGGGTGCCGTCCAGGGCTACATTCAGGAAAGTGAAGGTGACCACGTCCCCGATTGTTCCCACGTCCACCCATTCATCCAGTTTGCTCAGGCAGCGTTCGCAAAATATCGCCCCTGGTACGAATGTTACATCACAGGTTGGGCAGTGGGTACCCATGATCCGCCCCTCATCCTTAATGGCGCGGAAGAATTTCTCACCAGCCACGCCATAGGTATAGCGGTTGCTTATCGGCAGCTCGCCTGTCCAGATAGTAGGTGCGTTTGGATCACGCTGTAGGAGTGCCATGGTCATCCCTCCTTGATCGGTTTGAAGTACAGGATATCGTTGACCGAGCCCACTCTCTGTCTGGCAGGTTTCCAGACAGCCTTCACGCGCATCCCGATCTTCACGTCCTTTGGGTCGATCTCCCCGAGCATGTGCATGATTCCATGTAGGGGTGAAGCCCCATCCAGGTCAATCACTGCAGGGATCTCGGGCTCTTTAATACGCTTCACATCCCACGTGACGTAACATAATGAGAAGGTGTTGACCGTTCCAGTGTCCTTCAACGGGACGAATTCATCCATCGGCCGGTAACACCATTCACAGATCGTACGTGGTGGAACTACCGTCTTGCGGCAGGTAGGGCAGTGGCTCCCCAGGATCACGCCTTTTTTGAGCGAGGCGAGATATGTGCCAATGCCAACCCCGGTATCCCAGGCGTAAACGCCGTTTAGTGTATCGAAATTAAACAGGATCTTGCCTTCCTCGAAATCCTGTTCACTCAATGAAATGCCAGGAAATTCTTTTATTTTTGCGGTCATGGCTGCCTCCTCATCGACCCATGATGACCACGGTGCCGACCTGCATCAGGTCGCCCCATGCCTGGGCTAAACCACGCCTTGGCGACCCAGGTACCTGCCTGCCTCCGGCTTCACCCCGTAGCTGCCAGAATAACTCGGCGATTTTCATCAAACCTGCTGCCGCGATCGGGTTACCCACCCCCAGCAGCCCTCCCGATGGGCAGACTGGCATATTCCCCGTCCGCGCTGCAATGCCATCTGTATACAGCTGAGGTGCCATGCCTCGATCTGCCAGCTGCAGTCCTTCCAGATGGTGGAGGGCTTTGTAATCAAACGGGTCATACGGTTCAACGATGTTGATCTCCTTGCGCGGTTCCTTGATCCCGGCCATATCATAAGCCATGCGTGCGGCATATTCAACGTAGCGAGGGTAAGCCAGGTCACGGTTGGTCCAATAAGAAGTGTCCAGGTGCCAACCAACCCCCTCGATCCATACCGGTTTATCGGTAATGCGTTTGGCTACATGCTCCGCTGCCAGGATCACAGCCACTGCCCCATCCGACACCGGGCTGACGTCAAAGCGCTGAACCGGCCAGGCCAGCACCTCCGAGTCCAGGATATCTGTAAGGGTGATGTTGGCATCGCCTAATAAGGCACACGGGTGGTCGGCCGCGTTGCGCTTATGCTGCACCGCCACCTGGGCGATATCAGCCTTGGAGATGCCGTAAGTGGTCATGTAACGGTTCATCTCCAGGGCGAAGATCCATAATAGGTTGGGTTTCAAAGGGCGTTCGGTGGTATGGTCAAAGATGGTCAGGAAGGCTGCCTGTGCATGCGGATAATACGAAGACATCTTCTCTTCCGCTACCACCATCACCACATCGAACAGGCCAGAAGCTACGTGGTACCAGCCTTGGATGGGTACGAACACTCCCGTTCCGCCGCCTACATATGAACGCATGAAGGGTTTGCCCCATGCCCCCGCCCCGTCGGTCACGTATTCCCCATTGAGGTGAACGCCATCGAACGCATCTGGCGCAGTCCCGAAGCACACCCCTTCGATGTCATCCATCGTCATCTCACACGACTCGAGCGCCATGTGGGCGGCTTCCCAGGTCAGTTCCTTGGGTGTCTCCTGGGCGCGCCGTACGAATTTAGTCATACCAGCACCAACAACGGCTACTTTTCTCATTCCCATGTCAGCATCCTTTCTAGTTGGTGAGGATCAAGACTGCACCACTGGTGGTCGGAACGCCGCGCCAGGACTGTGCCAGCCCTACGTTTACATCTACCACCTGGCGCGTTCCCGCTTCTCCACGCAGCTGGAGCACGATCTCGTGGGCTTTAGCCAGGCCGGTAGCTTCCAGCAGGTTGCCCATGCCCAGGCTACCTCCCGAGACGTTCACTGGCAAGCCACTCTCTGGGCTTGTGTAGCCTTCCAAGGTCATCGTTCCAGCTTCTCCGTCACCACAGAACCCCAGGGCTTCCAGGGCTTGCAGCTCTTTATAGGCGTAGGTGTCATCCACTTCGGCGATGTCTATGGCTTCCAATGGGTTATTAATCCCAGCCTGGTGGTATGCCATGGATGCAGCTCCTTCAATATATGGCGCTCGTCCCCATTCTCGGTATTCCAGGGAGGGTGAGTCGTTGTTCCAGCCTGCTCCCAAGATCCAGATCGGCTTTTCGGAGAGCACCTCGGCTTTTTCCTCCGACGCCAGCACCATGACAATTGCCCCATCGGCATGCTCGGCTGCCTCGTAAACACCGAGCGGCCAAGAAAGAATCGGCCCTCCCAGCACATCATCCAGCGTCAAGCTGGCGCCGTATGGAGCCAGGGGGTTCTTAAGTGCATTGAGCTTATTCTTGACCACCACGGCTGCGCATGCTTCCTGGGCCGTATCGGTCTCGAACAGGTAGCGGTTCATCTCGAGGCCGGCAATGAAATGGCTATTGAGTTTGAGTGGTCGGTTTAATATTGGGTCTTGCGCATAGGCAGTCACTTGCGAAAGTGTCTTGATATTAGATGCCTTGCTGTGGCCTTCTACGGCTACGATATCGAATTGCCCCGTGCGGATCAGCATGTAAGCTGTGGCAATGCCATGTAATCCATCCCCCGTGATAGTATGTACTGACTTGAGCGCGCCCCCGATTTGGTCAGGAGTATATTCGTCAAAGATGCTGGTTCCTTCGTGGAAATCTTCCGCAACCGTCACAAAACTGTCGACATCCCGCCGGGGATCCACACCTGCATCGTTATATGCACGCATCGCCGCTTCATAGATCATTTCCTTATACGACTGTCCAGGTATGGATGGGTGGTAACCTGTACAGCCAACTCCCACAATGGCTACATGTTCATGCATGGATACCTCCTTTATGAGTCAGGTATTTTATTGGATTTTTTTTAAACGACTATTTGCTTAAGCTTTTCCCAGTGCCTCCTTCTGTTCAGTTTCGCGGCCTCGTTGGGCCAGGCGTGCCAGAAAGATGCTGAAAAAATATAGAATGATCATGGGCGCCATTACCAGGCCCATATTGACCGGGTCAATGGTTGGTGTGATCGCAGCAGCCAACACAGCGATGATGACGATCGCCAGCCTCCATTGCGATGCCAGGGTTTTTGCCTTAATGATACCCAGGCTTGCCAAAATATAGATCGCCAGTGGAAATTCAAAGGTCAATCCGATCCAAAACATAATGGCAGTAACAAAATTATAATATGAAGACGGACGTGGCTGGGTAGTTAGGCCCATGAAATTTAAAAGAACGTTTAATCCGGTTGGAAGCATTACAAAAAATGCAAATGCCATTCCACCCACAAACAAGATGATCGCAGCTGGAATGGCGATTAGGCCCTTAACTCGCGATTTGACGGTGAGGGCAGGGGCAATAAACAGCCATATCTCAAAGATGATGTATGGTAAGGCAAGTGTGAAACCGCACAGGAGCGTCACCCGCATGACGGTACCGATATTTTCGGTTGGGTCAATGGCGACCAGCTCCTTTATCCCTTCTTCTAATGGAGCCGCAAGGAAGGTCATAATTGGCGTGATGAATATAAATGAGAGTGCGGTGGTGATGACGATTACCAGTACTGCTCGAAGCAGGTGTTTTCGTAGTGCATTAAGATGAGGTAGCAAGGCTGTCGGATTCTCGATGGTCGTCGCTAGCGTCTCGCCAATTGGGGCATCATCGAGCTCTTCATCGTTGAAAAAAGATTGGATGCCTTTTGTGCTGTTGCGAATCCTACTGGATATCTGGCGCTTGATCCTCGCGACAAATCGGAATGGAGCTGTGACAAATTTCCAAAGTGACCGCACTAATTTTCGCATTGGTTATCCAGTAGGGTCAGTCGCTTCTTGATCAGGCGGCGGTTCTACTGCCATCGGATGTGACTCAGGCTCACTTACCATGTCATCAGAAGGAAGCAATGAGGGGGGAGTGGTCCAGGAAGAGAGATCGGTTTCTACCTGCCTGAAATCTTTATTTAATTGCCCTCCGATCTTGTTGATATCATCCAGATCCTTCGATAGATCCTCAAGGCTGGCTTCGCGCATTAACCGGTTAGGAAGGTTTTTGAACTCGCGAGATGCCTTTTGTACAGTACGCCATTCTTGCGAAGTAACTACTTTACGCATGAACTTGCCAAGGGTCCGGCCAGCCTTGGCCATATCCTTGGGTCCGAGGATGATCAAGGCTATGACCAAGATAAAAAATAACTCGAGAGGACCAATACCAAATATTTCCATGGCGGGATATACTAAGTAAATTTTTTAAAATATTGGACTATATCGTTGTAATGGAGTGCCAGGCTCCCAAGCACACCATTTACGAAACGTGGTGTGCTTTCAGATCCATAAATTTTCCCCAGCTCAACTGCTTCATTGATCGCCACCTTGAGAGGTGTCTGGTTGCTTACAGCAATTTCCCATAGAGCAATTCGCATAATGTTTCGATCGATGATTGCTACCTGGTCGAGAGGCCATTCAGGCGCGTGCTTGGCGATGATTTCGTCCAGCTCGTGCACGATGGGTAAAATGCCGAAAACAATGTTCCGAGCAAATTCTCCCAGGTTATCTTCGAGTGGCGTATCAGATAACCTTTCTTCCAGTACCATTTCCGGTGGGTGGCCGGCAATGTCGATTTCGTAAAGTGCCTGCAGGGCAATACTCCGTGCCCTGGTACGAGGTTTCATTGGGTTAAGCTTCAACCTCCGCTGGATAATCTATGTCTTCAATATGGATGTTCACCCTTCCAACAACCATACCAACCATCTCGGAGATCGCACGGGCAACCTCTCGCTGAATATTATGGCTCACATCCCGTACATTGACATCGTTTTTCAAGATGGCATAAATATCCACATATACCACGTCATCCACTACCTCGATCAGTACCCCCTCACGCCTTTGGGTACGTTTGAGCAGTTGGTTGACTGGTTTTTGAACATGGCTCAGGCGGCTTACACCATCAACGTTCAGAGTAGTCAGTTGAGCGATGGTTAACAAGACATCCGGAGCGATCGTGGTCGTACCTTGGCTAGGTTCATCGTTCGTCATAGGGCTGCTCCCATCTGGTTGGAAATTACATCATTGCCATGCCGCCATCAACGGCAAGCACCTGGCCCGTAATGTAAGAGGCTTCATCGGAGGCCAGAAATGCCACGGCTGCTGCTACTTCCTCCGGTTTACCCATCCGGCCGATCGGTGTCGCGGTCAGGATCATGTTCTTTAAGTCTTCCGACAGGTCATTGGTGAGCGCGGTTGGGATGAAACCTGGCGCGACTGCATTAACCGTGATTTGCCGGGAGGCTACTTCGCGTGCCAGGGCTTTTGTGAACCCGATTACGCCTGCTTTCGAAGCTGAATAGTTTGTCTGCCCCACCTGGCCAGCTTGCCCTGACACAGATGAAATATTCACGATCCGACCATAGCGTTGTTTCATCATCGACCGGACGACTGCTTTCGAGCAGTTAAACACTCCCTTGAGATTCACATTCATCACGGCATCCCAATCGGCTTCGTCCATACGCAATATCAGGGTGTCACGCGTGATCCCAGCATTATTTACCAGGATATCCACCTTGCCGAATTCTTTGAGGGTCAGATCAACCAGCTCAACCGTTGATCTTCCATCAGTTACATCAACTTTCGCAGCTATCACTTTGGACTGGGTGGTTTTGGAGATCTCATCTGTAGTTTGCGCAGCCAGGTCGATCAGCGTGTCTGCAATCACCAGGTTTGCGCCTAAGCTAGCCAGTTTTACGGCGATAGCTCGTCCAATCCCCCTGGCTCCTCCGGTGACAATCGCAACACGCCCTTGCATTGAACAAAAATCAACCTTTAACATGGCACGCTCCTCAAACAATGCGGATCTCTCAAGCGATGTTATTATACACTAAGAGGAAATCTGGAATACCGGGATGGTTCCTAAACGCAAGGATAATGTTCAGGTTATTTTTACGAAATCTGCTGGGCTGCTGAGCGGGATGGTTGCTATCCGATGATCTATTCGCTTCACCAATCCACTTAGCACGCTTCCGTTCCCTACCTCATAACACTCGCTAACCTCTTCATTAGCCAGGTACTGGATCGATTCAGTCCAGCGTACGCGGTGAGTGAGCTGATTCTGCAGGTCTTCCTTGATCTCATCGGCAGTAAGCATCGGGCTGGCGGTGACGTTGCTGATGATCGGGATGAGGGGTGGCTTGATCAACATTGAGGCAATCGCCTGGTTGAAATCAGTTTGCGAGGTTGCCATATATGGCGAATGAGCAGCGATACTGACCGCCAGGCGGATCACTCTCCTGGCGCCGGCTGATTCGAGTAATGGCTGCACTCGATCCAGGGCTGCATTCGAGCCTGAGATGACCACCTGGCCTGGGCAGTTGTCATTGGCAACCTGAACGATCTCGGCTTCATTACTGGCGCGTGCGCAAAGCTGGTCAAGGGTTGCGATGTCCAAGCCTAAGACTGCGGCCATGCCACCTGGAGAAACATCACCGGCACGTTTCATCAGCTCACCACGGATGCGAACCAGGCGCAGCCCATCTGGGAAGGAGATGGCCCCTGCAGCTACCAGTGCGATTAATTCTCCCATCGAGTGACCCGCCACAAATGACGGGATGAGCTCAAACCCGGTTGCCTGGATAACCCGCAGAACAGCGATCGAGTGGACGAATAATGCCGGCTGGGTGTTGATCGTGTCATTCAGGCAGTCTTCCGGCCCCTCCCAGGCGATGTGTGACAATGGGAATCCCAGGATATCGTCAGCTTCCATAAATATCTCACGCGCGGCTAGATATTCCTGGGCCAGTGCACGACCCATCCCGACCGATTGTGAGCCCTGTCCGGGGAAAACGAAAGCGATCTTGGTCATTTGCGGAGGTTTGCGATAAAAACATACGAGCCGTGATTTTCACGGCCCGTTTCTAGGTTACTTCTTTTCTTCTTTGATTTCAATGACTTCGCGGCCTTTGAAATGACCACAGTTAGGGCAGACCCGGTGAGGTAAACGCATCTCTCCACAGTTGCTGCAAACAACCAGGTTGGTATTTGCCAATGCATCATGGGCTCGCCGGCGATCACGTCTACCAGAAGAATGCTTTCTTTTTGGTTGGGGCGTCATGAGGTTACTCCTATCTATTTCTATTGGCAAAACCTGGTTCGGAATTGCCTGACTGGTGAATTCACAAGAACACCTGCCCATTTGGGCAGGCAGGGCATGATTATATATTCGAGCGCTTCACCTGTCAAGGTCTTAGCTTCAGAATCCAGTTACCATCCTGGTGGTACAGCAGGTCGAATAAACCACTCGTGGAAAGTTCTTCTGGTGGGATGACCCCACCTTTTACCCCGACGAATACATACTGGTAATCATGGGTGGTCATAAAATCTTTGAGGCCAGCTGGATCACTTGCAAACGTTATGATTTCCTGGCTTTGCTGGTTGATCTCCCGGTACCCAGGTCCGAGCCCGTAAAGTACCGGCGGTGGGATGGTTAACCTGCCAGACAATGGCTCCAGCCAGTAACCGCCATCACTTCCGGCGTATAGGCCATACCCCCACGAGAATGGGTTGATCACGATCGTCTCATCCTCAGGGATATGCTTATCGACCCATTGGATGGCGGATAGGTCAGCCTGGCGGGAGAGAAGGGTGGCGGGGTTAAGGATGGTTACCAGCTGTTTTGAGCCGAGATATCCCGTAAAAACGAAGATCAGCAGGGCGATAGCACCTGCCAGGACGGTCAAACGCCCTGGGATGACCCCTGTCCAACTGGAAAAAACCTGGCTGACGAAATAGCCGCCCAGGATTGAGATGGGGATAAACAAGATGATCTCTACCGAAAGATTGGTGATCAGGCCTCCACCGGGTAAGCCCAGGCTGTCAAGGTTGGCAAGCAGGAAGAGCATAAATACCCAGGTTGTGAGCACTAACCCAACAGCCTGCCGCTTTATTATGCTCCAGATCAAGCCTAATCCGGCCAGTACCATGGCAGGCTTTCCAAATGCTGAGGTCAGGTAAGCCCAAGGAAAGTCCTTGAATGGCGATCCAGAGACTGGTACTGACGTACTCAGCACCGGTAGCAGCGTGTTCTTCACCATGGGGATGATCCATGGAAGGATGATGAGCAGGCTGAGACCCGCCATGCCGAGCAACAGCGATACCATCCCTCGCAACTGCCCGCCGAACCTTATACTGCGAAAGATTAGGCTGAAACAGATAAACGAAATAATCAAGCAAGCCATGAAAACGATCACACGGTAGTGGATCATGAACAATCCTGCCGATACCAACGCCCCCAAGGCGAGATACCAACCAGGTTTCCTGCCTGGAGGCTCATCTATTCTGGACTGGATGAGTGCCAGGACAACCGGGAAAATCACCAATCCGGTCAGCTCAGTGTACCTTCCCCAGCTGGTATAGTAAGCTGGCATAGGGGTCAGGAACCCGGTGATGAATCCTGCGATGACCCCCGCCAAAGGGCTACGGGTAAATGTCTTGGTTAGCAAAAAGACCGATAGCACGCACATAGCATTGATCACCTGGCCTAACACCAGCAACGAGCGTGGTAGGGCCAGGTTACTTAGCCAGGTGAACGATGCCGCAATGCTGTGAAAACCGGGATGGTAATCCGTGGAAGGTATGTTCAGATATGGCAGGTAATTGGCCGGATAACCGCCATCGGTCATGATCAGGTGCGTGATCAAGGCGTGGTGAACCGAATCCACCCAGGCCGGGGTGGCCAGGTCGCGCACCATGATCAAGCGGATAACCAGGGCTAGGATAAATATTATCAAGATTGAAGTCGAATGGTTGAGGATGAAGCGGGTAAATGTCTTTTTCTGGTCAATTGATACAGCTTCATGATCTTCAACATATGCGTTCTTTGTCTTGAGTGTTTTCGAGTAGCGGGCTACGCTTCGAACTATGAACAACCCAACTAGCACCAAGGAAACGATCCATACCGCAGTTTGTGACCACGGCAATTTCAAGGTGGTTGTCCAAAGCATTACCACGGGAATAACCGCCAGGCTAAGCCCACCTGCGATGGCGATTTTTTCGGCAAGGTCGAAACACCTATCAAGACCTGAGATATCTAGCAGAAGCCAGCCTGGTAGCCACAAGCAGATAAGCAGTGGCAGGATGATCCAGCTGCTGGTAAAAAATTGCTTAAGATCCTGAAACAGGGCTGCGGGACCGTAGTCATAGCTCAATTGGAATGCAATATCAGCATTGAGTGGAGTGCGGTTGAAATATGCCTGGCCTTGCGCATAGGCATCTTCATTACGGCCATTCACCTGGATGATGCTGGAGCTGCTCGATAAGTCCAGGTAATAGCCTTGACCTGCGGGGTTCTTCTGGCCCGGCACACTTATCGTGATGGCGACATTGTTACCCGCCGCGGGGGCTTTGACCAACGTCGTATATACCGGGATTACTTCTCTGGGTGATGTATACAGGCTGGCTTGAAACGTGTTTATACCTGGAGTGCTTGCTAAACTTCCCTGGTTCGCAGGAATCGTCACCCATATCGTGATCCCATTAAAATTCGGCCTGCGGGAGACGAAAGTCTGGCCAATGTCATTCTCCTGGTTTATCATGTCCACACTCTCAGCTGTATAAACCTGGGAGGCTTCGGGATCCGACATAGTCACACAGCCTGAAAGACCTGTTACAATGAACAGGATCAAAAAGCAGGCCAGGATATAAATCAGACGGAAAGAGGATTTTACAGAAATGCTGACCGGGATACCCGTTAGATTATTTGATGCCATTGCCTAAATTCGAACGCAAAAAGGCTTTAATAAATCCATCGATATCCCCATTGAGCACACCCTGGGCATTACCCATTTCATAATCCGTTCGGTGATCTTTGACCATCTGGTAAGGGTGGAGCACGTACGAGCGGATCTGGCTGCCCCATTCTGCTTTGACATATTCACCGCGCAGCTCTGACAGGGTTGCCACATGCTGCTCTTCTTTAATCTCTGCCAGTCTGGAGCGTAAAACCCGCAAGGCATTTTCACGGTTTTGGGTCTGTGAGCGTTCGTTCTGGCAGGTCACCACGAGACCGGTGGGGATATGGGTGATGCGCACGGCTGTGGCGTTCTTTTGAACGTTTTGACCACCTGCACCTGACGAATGGTAGGTGTCTATCCGCAGGTCGTCCGGACTGATCTCAACTTCCTCTTCATCTTCGACTTCGGGCAATACCTCGACCAACGCAAATGAGGTGTGCCGGCGATGGGCAGCGTCATATGGAGAAAGCCTTACCAGGCGATGAACACCTTTCTCCGGACGCAAATAACCATAGGCATAAGAGCCTTCAATGGCAATGGTCACATTTTTTATGCCGGCTTCTTCGCCTTCGTTCAAATCAAGGATTTCGGATTTAAAGCCGCGCATTTCTGCCCAGCGCAGGTACATCCTTTCGAGCAACTCTGCCCAATCCTGAGCATCAACCCCGCCTGCACCGGAATGGATTGCTAGCAAGGCATTATTGCGGTCATACTTGCCTGAAAGCAGCACATCAAATTCGCGGTGCTCGAGGTCTTTTTCAATCGCCTCCAGGTCGCTCGTGATGTCGGACAGCAGCGACTCATCATCCAGCTGAGCCAGCTCATGCAGGTAGTCGACGTGGCTTTTAAGCTGGTTCCAATCATCCACTTCCTGCTTCAAAGCGGCGATGCGTTTCATCACCTTCTGAGCAGATTCTGGATCCTGCCAGAACTCGTTCTGTTCTGATTGTTTTTGAAGCTCGGTTAGCTCAGATTCCTTGTTCGCTAAGTCAAAGCCGCACCAGCAGGCTTTGGATTCTCGACTGGGCGGAACTTAGGCGCTCAACTAGGTCTTGCATACAAGTGATCTCCCCGTTCTCAGTTAATTCTATTCCTGGAGTAGTCCATCAATGTACATATCCGGATCAAAGGGCTGCAGGTCATCAGGTTGCTCACCCAGGCCTGCAAACAAAATCGGCAATCCCAGGTCCTTCTGGATAGATAATGCCATGCCCCCGCGTGCGGATGAATCAAGCTTTGCCAGGATGATGCCTGTGATCTTCACGGCTTCTTTGAAGGCCCGCGCCTGCTGCAAGGCATTCTGCCCTGTGGTGGCATCCATCACCAGCCAGACTGCATGCGGAGCCCCTAGCATAGCTTTGCCCACCACGCGGTGAACTTTTTTGAGCTCCTCCATCAGGTTGTAGCGCGTGTGCAGCCGGCCCGCGGTATCGATTATGGCGATGTCCGACTGCCGAGAGATGGCTGCCTGGACCGTGTCATAAGCCACGGCACCTGCATCACCGCCCAATTGGCCGCTGATGACCGGCAATTTGGTGCGCTCAGCCCAGATCTCAAGCTGGTCGACACCTGCTGCACGGAAGGTATCGGCTGCACCCAGGAGAACCTGCTTCCCCTGGCTCGAAAACCTCTTCCCCAGCTTGGCAATGGTCGTTGTTTTACCCGAGCCGTTCACCCCGACGATCAGGATGATGGCAGGTTTTTCGGTGAATTCAATGGCAGGAGGCGCTTCAAGGTGCGAGCGGAGCTCCTGGCGCAACATGGAATATAGCTCGCTTTCTTTCGTGATGCCTTCCCGATCAACCCTATCTTCCAGCCTGTCGATGACGGCGATGGTTGTATCCACGCCAATATCGGCATGGATGAGCAGCTCTTCAAGCTTGTCCCAGGTGTCTTCATTGATTTGTGTGGCGCCAAAAAGCGTGGCTAGCTGGCCAAATGTGGCTTTGCTGGTGCGCGATAGGCCAGATTTCCATTTTGAGAGGATATTGTTCATCGGTCGGGAATTATATCATGCGCTGAAAGCGGGTTTATAATTGCACATTGGTTCTACCAGGAGGCAGGTTGGCAGACTACTTTTCAATTCGCTGGCTGGATGGCCGGCTGAGGATATTGGACCAGCGATTGCTGCCTGACCAGGTGGTTTACCGCGATTATGTGGATTGCAACCATGTTGTAACATCAATCCGCGACATGGTCATCCGTGGTGCTCCTGCCATCGGGGTGGCTGCTGCGTACGGGTTGGCTCTGGCTGCAAGAGGCAGCAGTGCATCCTCCACCTCACAGCTGATCTGCGAGCTGAACGCTGCGGCTACCCAGCTAAAGAATTCACGGCCGACCGCTGTGAACTTGTTTTGGGCAGTAGATCGGATCATTTCCTTGATAAATACTGCCACCCAAATGGATCTGGAAGAGCTGAAAGCCGGTATCCTGGCTGAGGCTCACAAAGTCTACGATGAGGATGTGCAAATGTGCATGGATATTGCCAAAAATGGCCAGGCATTCATTCCCGATCAGGCTAATCTGATCCATCATTGCAATACCGGAACCCTGGCAACAGCCGGGATAGGGACAGCCCTGGGTGTGATCCGCATGGCACATGAGAATGGGAAAAGGGTGCATGTATTCGTGGATGAGACCCGCCCACGCCTGCAGGGAGCTCGCCTGACCGCCTGGGAATTGAAGCAGTTAGGTATCCCGCATTCGCTAATCGTTGATGCTGCCTCGGGCTACACCATGCGGAAGTATAAGATCGATGGCTGCCTGGTCGGATGCGACCGGATCGCGGCCAATGGGGACGTAGCCAATAAGATCGGAACCTACAACCTGGCCCTGGTCGCATCCGCGCATGCCGTACCATTTTACTCGGTTGGACCGACAACCAGCATCGATCTATCTATTAATCAAGGCGATGATATACCGATCGAGGAGCGCCCTGCAGACGAGGTTACGATGATCGGGGATTGTGCGCTAGCTCCAGCTGGGGTAAATGTCTTCAACCCGGCATTTGATGTTACACCAGGAAAGTATGTGACCGCCATCATTACCAACCGGGGGGTTGCTTACCCGCCCTATAAAGAATCCTTAGCCAGGTTGAAAAACCAATGAGGGCTTATGTCTAAAGAAAATCAATTGACTCATCTTGATGAAGCTGGCCGCGCCAGGATGGTGGACGTCAGCGCTAAAGCCGATACCGAGCGGGTTGCCGTGGCACGGGGTGAGGTGAGCATGCTTTCGCGTACGCTCGAGCTGATCCGCCTCGGATTGATCAAGAAAGGTGATGTACTGAATACCGCACAGGTCGCCGGCATTATGGCAGCCAAGCGCACTGCCGATCTGATCCCCATGTGCCATCCACTGCCATTGCTTGACATCCAGGTCGAATTAACCCCCGACGAAAATCTTCCGGGTATCCAGGTGCAGGCGATGGTGAAAACGATTGCCAAAACTGGTGTCGAGATGGAAGCCCTGACAGCCGTGGCTGTGGCGTGCTTGACCATTTATGATATGGCCAAGGCAGTTGAAAAAACCATGCTCATCCAGAATATCCGCCTGGTGAAAAAAACCGGTGGTCAAAGTGGGGATGTCATCAATGAGTAACTCTGCTCGCGTGCTGTTCTTCGCTACTCTGCGTGATAAAGCGGGTGTCTCAGTCACGACCCTGGAATTTCCATCCGGCGCTAATATCGCCGACATCAAGGCTATCGTACTGCAACAATACCCCGGTTTGAAGCAGAGCATGGAAACTGTCATCGTAGCCGTGAACCATGAGTTTGCCTTTGATACCGATGAGGTGCCTGACCAGGCAGAGATCGCCATGTTCCCACCTGTAAGTGGCGGGGTGGATACACCGATCAACCGGCAAACCATCGTTTCAATAGTGGACCATGAAATCGATATCAACCAGATCACGGCTGCCCTTGCAACACCGGCCATCGGCGCGGTTTGCATCTTCACCGGTACGGTCAGGGGCAAAACCAGCCGAGGTGGCGTGAAATTGACGGATCACCTGGAATATGAAGCCTACGAACGCATGGCTGAGCAAAAGATGCTCCAGATCAGTGAAGAAATCCGCTCACGCTGGGGTGAGGTGGAAGGTATTGCCCTGGTACAGAGGATAGGTACTTTGCTGCCAGGTATGGTGAGTGTCGTTGTAGCTTGTTCTTCATCTCACCGTGATTCCGGGATCTTTGAAGCCACTCATTACGGGATATACCGTCTAAAGGAGATTGTCCCGATCTGGAAAAAGGAAGTCAGCCCGGATGGTGAGGTGTGGGTGGAAGGTGATTATTTTCCACGCCGAGGGGAATAACCGCATCTCATTAATATCCTAATAAATTGAAGAATTGCGCATAGCCAATATTGATGGAGTTTCTTTGTCGTGAAGTACTGAATCAAGAATTCGCTTATAATATTGTTGTTGATGGTTCAGCCTATTAATCAGAACTAATGGATCGCCAGATACCCGGCAATGGCAGAGTGTCTGGCGCTCCCTGAGTTCACAGGAGAAGATAAAATGGAAAGTCTCCCAGGGAGCACGCCACCTGAGGAATCGCCACAGGAGTTTTCCCAACGGATTGGCGTAAGATTTAACAATATTGGTCTTTTAGCCCGTGCCTTAACCCATAGATCATATTTTAATGAGCACAAGGATGCCATCGAGGATAACGAGCGCCTGGAGTTCCTTGGAGACGCGGTCCTTGATTTCATGGTTGCCGCCTGGTTATATCACCGCTTTCCGGAGATGGCCGAAGGTCAGCTTACCAGGCTCAGGGCAGCCCTGGTTGGTAATGAGCAGCTGGCTGAGTTCGCGGCTGAGCTGAACCTGGGAGCTGCATTACGTTTAGGCCATGGGGAAGCAGAAAATGGTGGTCGTGATCGTCTCCCTTTGTTAGGATCAAGCTTTGAAGCATTAATTGGGGCGATATACCTTGACATTGATATGGAAGCGGTCTGGAAATTTATGGACCCGATCATCGAACCAGCCGTGAAGAAGATCATGATCAACCAGGTTGAAAATCATCCCAAAAGCATATTGCAGGAGTGGTCACAATCCAAAGGATATGGCACCCCGGTTTATAAGACAATCGGCGATTCCGGCCCAGACCATGATAAGAATTTCGAGGTAGAAGTCTTGATCGATGGAACGGAATATGGGCGCGGTTCGGGACACAGCAAACAGGCAGCTGCCAAGCTCGCTGCTAAAAATGCACTCGAGAAAATGGGGATCAAGTAGACCATGCCTGCCAGACTAAAGTCTTTCGAGCTGCACGGATATAAGACCTTCGCCTCCCGCAGTGAGTTCATCTTCTCAGATGGAATCACAGCCATCGTTGGCCCTAATGGCTCTGGTAAATCCAATATCGCTGACGCCCTTCGGTGGGTGCTCGGTGAGCAGTCTTATGGCTTGCTGAGGGCAAAGAAAACCGAAGACATGATCTTTTCTGGCTCAGAGAACCGCCCCAGGGCAGGGATGGCTGCCGCAACGATCGTGTTTGACAACAGTGATGGATGGTTGCCCATTGATTTTACCGAAGTGGGGATCACCCGCCGGGCCTACCGCGATGGAGAAAATGAATATCTGCTCAACGGCCAGCGCGTAAGATTGAAGGATGTGTCGGAAGTGTTGGCAAAATCTGGCCTGGCAGAGCGTACCTATACGATCATTGGCCAGGGTTTGGTTGATGCGGCCCTGGCATTGAAGGCTGAAGACCGGCGCCGCCTGTTCGAAGAGGCCGCTGGGATTGGGCTGCATAGGTCCCGTAGGGAGGAAGCCTTAAAACGCCTCGAGACGACCCGCAGAAATCTCGAGCGTGTGCAAGACATCCTAGCTGAGCTTCAGCCACGCTTGCGCAGCCTTGAACGCCAGGCAAAACGGGCCCAGGAATACAACCAGATGAAGGCCGATCTCAAGGCGGTGTTGCATGAGTGGTACGGATACCACTGGCACAAGGCGCAGAAAGAATTAGTCACCGCCCAAGCTGAAGCCCGCCAAAAAGAAGCTCTTTTGCTCAAGCTGCAAGAGTCTGAGCTTGACCTGGATAATAAGCTGCGATCATATCGCTCGCAGATGAATAACATCCGCAGCCAGTTAAATGTTTCACACCAGGAGTTGACCGCCCTTCACCAGCGTAGTGAAGCCTTGAGTCTGGAGCAGGCGGTTAACCTCGAGCGGTCTCGCCAGCTGGTTGGGCAGCTGGAGCATTTATCTGTCGATAAGCTCAAGATCGATGAGGAGCTGGCTGGGCAAAAGGACCAGTTCGTGATTGCTTCACAAGACGTGATACAGCTCGAACAGGAGCTTGCGGATGCGCGCCAGTCATTTGGTGAATCAAGCGCCGCACTGGCGACTCGCCAAAATGAACGTTCGGCGGTTGAAAAAAGGATCCAGGATTTGGAACGCGAAATCCGGCGCACTGCTGCTCAGTCGACCCAACTGGAAGCACGCATTTCTGAGAAGGGAAATCACCTCAACCGGCTTGAGGTCTTGCTAATTAAAAGTTGAGCGGGATCTCACTTCAGCCCAGGATGAGCTAGGTATTACCCAGGGTCGTTATAAGTCGGTGATCGTCACCCGTGATGAAAAAGCTAAAGCGACTCGGGCTAACCAACAGGAGCTGAGCCAGGTTCAGCAGACCATTAGCAGCTTGGAACAGGATCGCAAGGAAGCTGCGGAAAAAATATCCATTCAGTGCGCACACATTGCCAAAGTACAAGCTGAGGTCAATGTGCTCGAAGAAGCCGAGAATAACCTGACTGGATATGAAGAAGGCGCGCGCATCCTCCTGAAAGCTGTAAAAGAAAAACGCCTGGCTGGAGCAGTTGGCTCGCTCGGGAATAGCCTGGCTATCCCTGAGGAATATGAGTCGGCAATCGCGGCAGTGCTTGGGGAATATGTCGATTCCCTGGTACTCGAGTCACTGAATCAGAGTGATCAAGCCCTGGACTTGATCGAAAGTGAGACCGTCCGTGGCTCGCTGTTCCCGCTGGATTCGATCTCTCAGAACCGTCCGATCAGCCTTGACCTTGGAAAAGCCCCGGTCGAGCCGGAGCGGATCATCGGCGTTGCTGCTGACCTGATCGATGCGGATGCCAAATTACGACCTGTCATCGACCTGCTCTTGGGGCAAGTGATTGTGGTAAGGGACCGCACAACCGCCCGGGCGGTCCTTTCGTCAGGTGATTGGCGTAAACTTCCCAATTTCAGGGTGGTTACACTAAATGGCGAAATGTACCTCTCAAGCGGGCCGATTATCAAAGGCGCTTCGCGCAAGGGTCTGCTCGTCAGGCCACGCCAACGCCGGGAGGGTAAGGCGGCCCTCGAAAAAGCATTGAAACTGGTATCGGATTATGAAGCCAGGCAGGTGGTGGTCGAAGGCAAACTAAGTGCTGCTCTAGCCGAAGAAAAGCTCATCAAGGAGAGATATCGAGCCGCTGGCGATGCAGAAAAAGCGACCAACCAGGAAGTACATCAGCTGGAGCTGGTCATCGAAAAGCTTCAACGCAACCTGCAGTGGCACCAGGAGCAGAAGTCCCGCCACCAACAAGATATCCAGAGCGAGACTGATGAAAGGGATCAAATAAAAGCCGATTTAACCAAGCTGCATGAAGAGGCGCAGAAATTGCGTACCGCGAGGGAGCAATTGGGCAGAGACCTGGATGAGCTGCCGTTGGAAGAGCTGCAAAGGCAGAGCGCATACTGGAAAACCAATACCGCAGTGGTTGAGCAGGCCCTGGTAGACGCGCGTAACCGCAAGCTTGAGAAATCCAGGCGCTTGCTGCAGCTGGAAGGCGACCTGGGCAGCCTGGCAGGAAGATCGAGCCAATTGGATAATGAGATTAAATCGTTAGATGAAAATATCCACCGCTCATCGGTGGATGAAGACGAAGTCAGCCATAAGATCGAAGCATTATCCATGCAGGTTGAACCCCTCGAAGATGAACTAAATCGACTCGAGCTTGAACATAATAACCTGTTATCCACCGATAGCGAAGCCAGGCAGGCGTTACGAGCCGCTGAACAGCAATATACGCAGGCGAAGATCAATCTGGCCCACCACCAGGAGTCCTTTGAGACCTTGCGTGGTCACATTGAAGATGATTTTGGCCTGGTGGCATTCGAATATACCGACTCGATATCGGGTCCGAAACCACTCCCACTGGATGGGATGGTTGAAAAATTACCCAAGGTTGAGCAAATTGCACCTGAGCTTGATGAAACCATCCGCCAGCAAAAAGCGCAGATACGCCGCATGGGAGCGATTAATCCTGAAGCCGAAAACGAATTCAAAGAAGTAAAAGAGCGCTATGAGTTTCTCACCACGCAGGTGGATGACCTGACAAAAGCCGAGGGGGATATTCGGGAAGTAATCGCAGAGCTGGACATGCTGATGGAAAGGGAATTTCAACGCACTTTCGATGCAGTGGCTCAGGAGTTCAAGGAGATTTTCACCCGCCTGTTTGGCGGTGGCTCAGCCCGCCTGGCCCTCACCGACCCAGACAACGTGACTGAAACTGGTATCGATATTGAAGCCAGGCTACCCGGCCGGCGGGAGCAGGGACTGTCATTGCTTTCCGGTGGTGAAAGGAGCTTGACCGCAGCTGCGTTGGTCTTTGCACTTTTGAGGGTTTCACCGACCCCGTTCTGCATCCTTGATGAAGTGGACGCCATGCTGGACGAAGCGAATGTCAGTAGATTTTGCGACCTGCTGACCGAGCTGAGCCAGAAGACGCAGTTTATCGTCATCACCCACAACCGGAACACCGTCCAGGCAGCCAGCATCATCTACGGGGTCACGATGGGGCGTGATTCGGCCAGCCAGGTGATCAGCCTGCACATGGATGAGCTTGGGGAAGAGTTCGGCGTCTAAATTTGTAAATTCGGGAGCTAAAATACACTTGACAAATTAGATGATATTGGTATAATATCAATACCCCACCCCTATGGGGGGGGTAGGCAGGATAAAATGGATGACGATGTACTAAGAAGATTGAAAAACATAGAAGGCCATGTGCGGGGGATCGAACAGATGGTCGAAACTGATGCATACTGCATAGACGTGATCAAGCAGATCCATGCAGTCCAGGCGGCCTTAGATAAGGTCAGCGGGATCATCCTGGAGGATCATCTACATTCATGCCTTATTACTGCGGTTCGAGGGGAAAATCCCGATGAAAGAGAGCGGGTTTTGACAGAAATTACAGACGTATTTGAGATGAAAAAATATAAGTAAATCACTAGGAGATCAGCAATGACATCAAAAGTTACCTACTCTATACCGAATATCAATTGTGAGCACTGCGTACACACCATCCAATCTGAATTGATCGACCTTCCAGGTGTCAGATCTGTTAAAGCAGACCAGAACTTAAGGACCGCTGTCATCGAATTCGATCCGCCTGCCAGCGAACAAACCATAATTGACCTGCTGGCATCGATTGATTATCCTGTTGCAAGCCGATAACAATAACATCTTACGAATTACGCAATATGCCTGACGCAGGATAATTGAGGCATATTGCGTAATTCTTGTCTATGGAGCAAGCATGTCTGATACGAAGCAGGTGATTCTTCCAATTACAGGTATGACCTGTGCCAATTGTGTGGCAACCGTCGAGCGCAATCTAAAAAAAGAAAAAGGCGTTTCATCAGCCAGCGTAAATTTGTCTTCAGAGAGAGCCACGGTTGAATATGATCCTGCCCTTTCGCCTCTGGAAAGCTTGGTCCAGCGTGTCAACAAAGCGGGGTACGGCGTGGCAACCGGAGAAGCTGATTTATTGATCAAGCGCATGAGCGATGATAACGATGCACGCCGGATCGAGAAAGCAATAATCAAACTGGAAGGCGTGCTCGATGCGAATGTCAGTATCACCACAGAACACGCCAGGGTAAAGTATATCCCCACCATCGTCAGCCAGAGTGAGCTCCGCCGGGTGATCAGATCAGCGGGTTTTGAAGTGGTAGAGACAGGCTCGCAGACTGAGGATGCCGAACAACTGGCGCGCCAGCATGAGATAGACCAGCAGCGCCATCTGCTGATCATCGGTCTGGTCTTCACCATCCCGCTCTTTATCCTATCCATGGTCAGGGACCTAATAATGCCTGCCTGGGCAATGGACCCCTGGGTTAATTGGGTCATGTTCCTGCTGGCTACACCGGTGCAGTTTTATGTGGGCTGGCAGTATTACGTTGGCGCTTATAAGTCGCTGCGGAATCGATCTGCCAATATGGATGTTTTGATCGCCATGGGTTCGTCGGTCGCCTATTTCTATTCGGTATTTGTGGTTCTCGGGATGCTACCCGGGCATGTCTACTTTGAGACTTCCGCTGTGATCATCACCTTGATCAAACTCGGGAAATACCTGGAAGCAAAAGCCAAGGGGCGGACCAGTGAAGCCATTAAAAAGCTTATGGAGCTGCGGGCGAAGACTGCGCGTGTGGTTCGGGATGGTAATGAGCTTGAGGTGCCTGTTGATGAAGTAAAAATAGGCGATATCGTGCTGGTTCGCCCTGGCGAAAAAGTCCCCGTGGATGGGGTAGTCATCGAAGGGCATTCGTCCATTGATGAATCCATGCTGACTGGCGAATCACTACCGGTTGAGAAGAAGGCTGGTGACCAGGTGATTGGTGCCACACTCAATAAGCTGGGTTTCATAAAATTTGAAGCCACCCGGATCGGCAAGGAAACCGCCCTGGCACAGATCGTCCGCCTGGTTGAAGAAGCTCAAGGAAGCAAGGCACCCATTCAGAAACTTGCTGATCGAGTATCAGAGGTTTTCGTGCCTGTGGTGATCGGGATTGCTGCGCTTACATTTTTAGTGTGGTACTTTATCATCCCCTTGCCGGCCAACTCGAGCGTGGACTTGTTCACGCGTGCCCTGATCAACATGGTTGCCGTATTGGTGATCGCCTGTCCATGTGCCATGGGTCTGGCGACCCCCACAGCGGTAATGGTAGGGACCGGGAAGGGAGCCGAGCAGGGTATCCTGTTGCGTTCCGGTGAAGCCCTGGAACAGGCTGGCAAGATTAATACCATCGTACTGGACAAAACTGGCACCATCACCAAAGGACAGCCTATTGTTACCGATTTTATCGTTTTGGATGATCATGAGGGGTATGAGCTAAGCTCAGGTGACCTGCTCCGCCTGGCTGCCTCGCTTGAAAATGTCAGCGAGCATCCGTTGGGTGAAGCAATTGTCGCTGAAGCCGGGCAGAAGGGTATTTCCCTTGCTTCTCCGGACGATTTCTCAACCCTGACCGGCATGGGCGTCAAAGGCATACTCGAAGGCCACCAGGTGCTGGTAGGGAACAAGAAATTAATGGATAGTAATGATATACCTCTCACAACCGGTGATGCAGTGATCAATCCGCCTCCAAAAGGAAGCCAAGACGGTTGTACTTGTGGCCGTAGATGGGAAGTTGGAAGGCGTGATTGGGATTGCTGACCCGGTGAAAAATTCCTCGAAAGCTGCGATCGAATCATTGTTGAGAATGGGCCTGGATATCGCCATGATAACGGGCGATAACGTGCAGACCGCCAATGGCATTGCCCAGCAGGTTGGCATTAAAACCGTGCTGGCGGAGGTGCTGCCAGGCGAAAAATCAGCTGAGGTGAAAAAATTGCAGGCACAGGGCAAGGTTGTATCTATGGTAGGTGACGGCATCAATGACGCCCCCGCACTCGCTCAAGCCGATGTCGGTATTGCGATCGGCACGGGCACGGATATCGCCATGGCTGCCGCACCCATTACGCTGATCAGTGGTGACCTGCAAGGCGTGGCAAAGGCGATCACGCTTTCACGGAAGACCCTGCGCACGATCAAGCAAAACCTGTTTTGGGCTTTCTTCTACAACGTAATCCTGATCCCCGCCGCAGCACTCGGTTTCCTCAACCCCATGCTCGCTGCAGGCGCCATGGCATTTAGCAGTGTATTCGTGGTGACGAATAGCCTGCGGTTAAAGAATGTGAAACTATCTTGACCTAGATAGAAAAAACAAACACCAGGTCGTTCACATTTGTCAGGGTGGGTCCTGTTTTAAGCAGGTCATCTATTTGCTCAAAATAGGTGTAGGAATCATTCTGGTCCAGGTAATCCTGTGGATCGAGGAGATTTAGCAACCCTCGCTGGTAGGTCTGGTGGGTTGCAACGGCACCGGCTGCATCGGTTGAGCCATCTCCACCATCAGTAGCCAGGCTGACCAGCAGCATATTTATCCCAGACGATAACGGTTTGACTGTCCCGAGGACCAGTTCCTGGTTACGCCCTCCCTTGCCGTTCCCACGGATGGTAACGGTCGTTTCACCACCTGCGATCAGGCAAACCGGCCGGCCCGCTTTGTTTTTTTCAGGCAGAACCGATCTGGCATACTCAACGATGGCTCGACCAGCTAGCGAGGCTTCTCCTTGCAGGGTGATAGGCATGATATCGGTGTTGAAGCCCAGTTTTCTTGCCGCCTGAGCGGCAGCTGAGACCGCCTGGGGATTACTGCCGACCATGAAATTCTTAACCCCATCCAGGAAGTGGCTGCCTGGTTTCAGCGTCTCGGGTATATTTCCAGCCTCTCCATCAGCCAGGTGCTTCACCACCGGACTGGGTATTTGGTCAACGACCTGGTATTTCGTCAAGACCTTGGAAGCCTGGGCGAATGTGGTTGGGTCAGCCACTGTTGGGCCTGACGCAACCATATCCAAATGATTGCCGGGTACATCCGATAAGATCAGAGTGATCACAGATGCCGGGAAGAATAGCCTGGCGAGCCCACCGCCTTTTAGTTCGTCCAGGTGTTTCCGGACGGTATTGAGCTCATCGATCGATGCACCGGAGCGTAACAACACATCGAATGTCTTTTGCAGGTCGGCCAGGGATATCCCTGCACAGGGTTTTGTCAGCAGGGCTGAACCGCCCCCTGAGAGCACACACACCACCAGGTCTTCGGCTTTCAGGTTCCGCATGCGGGTGGCCAACTTATGCGTTGCTGCCAGGTTGCGCTGGTCAGGTAACGGATGGGCTGCTTCATATATCTCGAAGCGATTCGCCGGTAACAGGCTGCCAGACCTGATGTAGCCTTCTTTAGTGAGTAAGATGCCGGACGTGATGCGCTCATTGAGCAGAGCGTAAATAGCTTCAGTCATCGGGACGGCTGCTTTACCCACCCCGATGATGTGAATATCTTGATATCTGGTTAAATCGAAGGATGAGCTTGAAATGTTGAGCTTGGTCCCCTCAAGCTGGAGATGTTGATTTACACACCTCCCGGCATCTGCCTGGTTGAGAGCTTCAGCCAAGACCTGGCAGATCTTGTGGCCTTGGGGTGCATTACGCAGGCTGTGGGTTGTGAATTGTCCAGGATGGAAGATCATCGGCCTGGTGGGATTATTCGCCGACTGGCTTGATCAGCTCTTGAGAATCTTCCTGCGGACTATTCACCATCCGCGAGACAGGATAGGCGACCATCTCAGAGGCTGGATAAGGTACTAACAGACCAGTCAGCTGGGTGGGTTGACGGTCATCCACCGCCAGCCATTCTGGGTAATCCTCTGGATGGAGGATGACCGGCATGCGGTTGTGGATCGGGAGAAGAAGCGAATTCGGCTCAGTAGTGATGATCGTGCAAGAGCGTACCTCTTCACCTTGCTGCGGTTTCCAGACCTCCCATAAGCCTGCAAATGCGAACGGTTGGGCATTTTTTAGCTGGATGTACATCGGCTGCTTGCTTTTTCGAGCTGGATCCTGCATCCATTCATAGAAGCCATCCGCCAGGATCAAGCAGCGCCGTCGTCGATACGCATTCCGAAAGGACGGTTTTTCAGCCAGTGTCTCGGCACGGGCATTGATCATGCGCTCCCCGATGGATGGGTCTTTCGACCAGGAGGGGATCAAGCCCCATTTATACATCGAAACGGTGTTTTCGCCTGTATTGGGAATGACCGCCACCGGCTGAGATGGGGCCACATTATACCTGGGGAGGATGTCATCGGGGATGACTGCCCAGGGGAATGCTTCTTGCAGATGGGTTGGATCGATCGTGAGTGTAAACCTTCCGCACATGCTTAGCCTCGCTTTCTAAGTACCAGTCACTCATGATAATTTTACTATCATTAAAATTATTGATATACAGGCAACGATATTAATCTTATTACATTCAGATAAATTACAGTGTGCATATCACCCCTTGTCGCTGCATGGCCGGGTGAGTATACTATGCCGGATAGGTCGCATTTATGCAAATAGAGCAGCTCATTGAATCCCTGCCAGAGATGTACACGATCGCTGACCGCGAGCTCATCCTTCGCGCCTATAAAATGGCAGAGAACGCCCACCGAGGACAAAATCGCGCCTCGGGCGAGCCTTATGTAAATCATTGCCTGGCAGTCGCCTCCATCCTGTCAGAGCTCAGGGTGCCTGTGGATGTCATCGTTGCCGGGTTGCTGCACGACACGGTCGAAGATACCTCGGTGTCGCTGGATGACATTAAAAGGGACTTTGGTGCGGATGTAGCCAAGCTGGTGGATGGGGTTACCAAATTAACCCAGCTGCCCCGCGTCTCGCGCGGTGACCAGCATCCCGAAGAAGAGCAGCTGGAAGCGGAATTACGCCAGATGGCTGATCGGCGTGGGGAACCGAACCCTGAAGATTCAGCTGAGATGCGCTCGAAGAGCCGCCGCTATGATCTCGTATCTGAGACCTTGCGCAAGACTTTCCTGGCTATGGGCGAGGATGTACGGGTGGTGTTGATCAAATTAGCAGACCGGCTGCACAACATGCGCACGCTCGGCCATATGCCAATTGCGAAAAGGCAACGGATAGCTCAGGAGACTCTCGACATCTTTGCACCGCTCGCCAACCGCCTGGGTATCTGGCAGATGAAGTGGGAGCTGGAGGACCTGGCCTTCCGCTATGTGAACCCTGAAAAATACAAGGAGATCGCCAACAACATCGCTGAGCGCCGCCTGGACCGCGAACGCGAGATGAATGATATCATCGACCACCTGACCGAGATGATTGGCCAGCAAGGCATAAAGGCGGAGATTTCCGGACGTCCAAAGCATATTTATTCGATCTATCGCAAGATGGTCCGTAAAGGCGTGCAGTTTGACCAGGTGCATGACATCCGTGGAGTCCGTATCATTGTGGCGGATATCCCATCAGCATACAGCACCTTGGGGGTGATTCACACCCATTGGAGACCGATCCCCGGCCAGTTTGATGACTATATCGCGGTACCGAAGGATAACTTCTACCAGTCGCTCCACACTGCCGTGCTATATGATGATGGGAAAACCCTGGAAATTCAAATCCGTACCCCCGAAATGCATCAAAATGCTGAGCTTGGCATCGCAGCCCACTGGCGGTATAAGGAAGGCGCACCTCGGGATGATGCGTTTGAGAAAAAGATCCTGTGGTTCCGCTCTTTGATGGAATGGCGCCAGGATGTCGAAGATGCCGGTGAGTTTGTCGATAGCTTGAAATCCGACGTCTTCCAGGACCGGGTTTACATATTTACTCCTAAAGGTGATATTTACGATCTGCCGTCTGGGTCGACCCCGATCGACTTTGCCTACCATGTCCACACGGATATTGGTCACCGTTGCCGGGGTGCGAAGGTAAATGGGAAGCTGGTTTCTTTGGATTATGTCCTGCGTACCGGTGAGCAGGTGGAGATCCTTACTGCGAAACGCGGTGGGCCGAGCCGTGATTGGCTGAACCCGAATCTGGGTTTGGTAAGGACCCAACGCGCCCGGGCGAAGATTCGCTACTGGTTCAAAAAGCAAGCCCGCGAGCAGAACATCAATCAGGGCCGCGATTTGCTTGAGCGCGAGCTACGCCGGCTCGGTTTGGGGGATATCAATATCGAGCAGCTTGCCCGGCAGTTTGATTACCGGTCAGTTGAAGACCTGTATGTGGCGATCGGTTGTGGGGATGTGCCATTAATCCGCATCGCCAACCAGCTGATGCAGAATGAGCAGGATGAAGAGGGCTTAAAGTTCGGTACCCGCCAGATACCCGAGGCAGCCTTGGAAAGCCACGACACGATAACTGTGGTTGGGCTGAAGGGGTTGCTGACCACCATGGCGCGTTGTTGCAATCCGGTGCCGGGGGATGACATCATCGGGTATGTTACACGTGGGCGCGGGGCAACCATCCACCGCAGGGATTGCCCGAATATCTTGCGCCTCCATGAAAAAGAACGGTTGGTCAGGGTAGCCTGGGGAGAACCCAAACGTACCTATCCGGTATCGGTGAGGGTAAAAGCGTATGATCGTGATGGCCTCGCCCGCGATGTCTCGAACCTGGTTGCCAATGAGGGCATTAATATGGGTCTGGTCCAGGCGGGTGTCAACCATGATTCCAAGCTCAGCCTGGCAGTTCTTGATCTGGTATTGGAAGTGAAGGATATTGACCAGCTGACCAGGGTGTTAACCCGAATTGAAGCGTTGCCCAATGTAATGGAAGCGCACCGGGTCAGGCCTGGGTAAATTCACATTGGGGGAATTAATTGAGTGAATTGGTACTTGACTGGCATTCAATTTGCACAGGTGGTGATATAATGTCGCCTCGCAATTCTGATGGCAAAAAAGGTGTGATTTTCCCTTGACAGGTACTTTTCGGTTTGCATTATCTGAGGTAAAATCACTGCCGTCTGGAAAAGGGACGAAAACGTCATTGCATTATTACTTGACAGAAAGCCATCATATTATTGTAGGAGGATTTTATGCCCCGTATTCGATGCCATTACGTTGACTGCGTATTCCTGGATGATGGATATTGTGGAGCTGCCGCTGTTGAAATTGATCCTGACATGGGCTGCATGACCTATTCCCGTGCCAATGATATCGAGACAGAAGATGAATGGGATGAAGAGGAAGAAGAAGCCGACGAAATGGAAGATTGGGAAGATGTTGATGTAGATGAAGAGGATGACGACCTGTATATTGATGAAGATGAGTTTTAACACCGTCAACGAACTTAGTAAACACAGAGCCTCCTGCAATGGGAGGCTCTGTTGCAATATTTACTCTTATGAAATCATTTGACCACTTTGACCTGATCGCACCCTATTATGATCGGTTCATCCAACCGGCTGACCCATCGCGCTTCATCGAGCTCCTCAAGCTACCTGCCGATGGTTATCTCCTGGATGCAGGCGGAGGCACCGGGCGGAAATCTTTCCCACTGAGAGACATGCTGGCTGGAGTCGTCATCGCAGATTCATCCAAAGGCATGTTGATGCAGGCACAAGCCAAGGGTGGGCTGCTGGCGGTCTGCACAGAAACGGAGCATTTACCCTTTCCTGAAGGCTCTTTCGAGCGCATCATCATGGTAGATGCCCTGCACCATGTTAAAAATTACCGCCTGTCCCTGCATGAGCTCTGGCGTATCTTAAAACCCGGCGGGAGGTTGCTCATCGAAGAACCCGATATCCGTTTGTTGGCAGTTAAAATATTAGCCATCCTCGAGAAGCTTTTATTGATGCGTAGCCATTTCGTCTCGCCAGAGGTGATCTCTTCGATCTTGGCTGAAACGGGTGCCAGTGTACAGGTCCAGTTGGACCCACCGATCGCCCGGATCATCGCCGACAAAGTAGCATAAATTTCGAACGATAACCCCCCTGTCGATCAAATTAGCAGATGCGTGGCAGCATCTCCCCTGACAGCATGTCGACCATGCGGGTTGTGCCGAAGCTGGTCTTTAATGTCACATGGTCGCCGGCGTGCTCTGTGACTGTGCCGATGATAGCCGCATTTTGGCCAAGTGGGTGTGCCAGCATGGCCGAAAGGACTTCGTTAGCCACCGCTGGGTCCACGATGGCGATCAATTTCCCTTCATTAGCCACATACAGCGGGTCAAAACCCAGCATTTCGCAAGCTGCAGCCACACCAGATTGCACGGGTATGGCAGTTTCATGGATCTGGATGCCGACCCCTGACTGGAGGGAAATTTCATTTAGCGTGGTCGCCAGACCTCCACGAGTAGGGTCGCGTAAAACGTGGATATTCTTTGTTACGGCCAGGATGGTGGCTACCAGTCTGTTCAAAGGGGCTACGTCACTCACGATCTCGGTCTCAAAGGCCAATTCGCCCCTAGCCGCCAGCACGGCGATTCCATGATCTCCGATTGTTCCTGATACGAGCACGGCATCACCCGGCTGGGCATGGTGACCGCTGATCTCCACCTCGGCTGGGATAAGCCCCAAACCGGTGGTATTGATATATAAGCCGTCAGCCTTCCCTTTCTGTACCACTTTGGTATCCCCGGCGATGATGTGGATGTTGGCTTCCTGTGCCGATGATCTCATCGACTCAACCACTTTCTTGAGTAACTCAACATCCAGGCCCTCTTCCAGGATAAAACCAGCCGTGAGATAGAGCGGGGTAGCTCCCATCATGGCGATGTCATTGACCGTCCCGCACACCGCCAGCCGGCCGATATCCCCACCTGGGAAGAATAACGGTTGCACTACGTGCGAATCGGTGCTCATGGCGATCCGTAGCCGGTTTGGACTGTCGCCAGGGATACTGAAGACGCCACTATCATCCCCGACCTGTAGAATTGGATTATCGAATGGGACTGCGAACACCTTTTTGATCAAGTCGAACGACAAGCGACCCCCACTGCCGTGACCAAGCACGATGCGCTCATTGTGGGGCAGGGGAACCGGGCAAACCAATCCTTCAATGGTTGGCAGGGGATCCGTCATTGTGACCTTCCATATCTGTAATAGGCGGCACATGCGCCCTCTGATGACACCATGGTGGCTCCCAGCGGGTGTTCTGGCGTGCACTCTGTGGCGAAGGCCGGGCATTGGACTGGTTTTTTCAAACCCTGCAAGATCTGCCCGGCGATGCATAGCGGTGATTCAATCGATTGGATTGATTCCACCTGGAAGCGACGGACTGCGTCATATGCTGCGAAATCATCCTTAAGTTTCCACCCGCTTAATGGAATCTTCCCAATTCCGCGCCAGTTCTGATCGCAATCCTCGAACACCTGCTGGATGATGTTTTGAGCTGGTTGATTTCCCTGGTAGGTGACCACCCGGGGGTAAGCATTTTCTGCTATATGGGTTCCATTTTCAAGCTGCCTGACCGCAGCTAGTATGCCCTGGGCAATGTCCAGAGGCTCAAAGCCGGTCACCACGACCGGCACCTTGTATTTTTCTGCAATGGGTGGGTATTCCCAGTAGCCCATCACGCTGCAAACGTGCCCGGCAGCTAAAAAGCCCTGGACGCGGTTATTTGGAGAGCCTAAGATGGCGTGCATGGCAGGGGGTACCCGGACGTGCGAAACCAGCAGGCTGAAATTCTGCAGGCCCAGCTGGCGTGCCTGCACCACGCTCATCGCATTGGCAGGCGCGGTGGTTTCAAATCCAATGGCGAAGAATACCACCTGCTTACCTGGGTTTTCCTGGGCGATTTTTATGGCATCCAGGGATGAATACACCACTCGCACATCACCACCCGCAGCCCTGACGGAGAACAGATCACCGCTCGAGCCAGGTACCCGGAGCATATCGCCGTAGGAGGTGAAGATCACCTCCGACCTGGAAGCAATAGCAAGGGCTTTATCGACCATTTCTAGTGAAGTAACACATACCGGGCATCCTGGACCGTGGACAAGCTCCAGGTCGGCCGGTAGCAGCTGGTCCAGGCCGTATTTCATGATCGAATGGGTCTGTCCGCCACAGATCTCCATGATCACCCATGGTTTGTGCATGCTACGCGCAATTTCAGCCATGACAGCTTGCACACGCTGGGCGTCACGGTATTCTGCGAGATATTTCATTCTTCAATATCCTGCTTGGCAATCTCGTCCAGCAGGGAGAGGGTCTCCATGGCTTCCTTTTCGTCGATCAGGTTAAGCGCAAAGCCCACGTGGATGATCGTATAATCACCCACCTTGGCCTCCGGTACATATGTGAGGCAGACTTCCCTGGTCACGCCGCCAAAGTCGATCTTGCCCATGAGCAAGCCGCTCGTTTCATAAATTTCAACAATTTTGCCTGGTACCGCTAAGCACATATTTCCTCCAATAGCCACCGTTTACGCCGTCATTTTATGGATCGCTGCTACTGCCTGGCCTAATGCCAGGCCACCGTCATTTGTTGGGACTTGCCTGTGAACGTAGACAATGAAATTTTGCGATTGCAGCAATTTTACCGTCTCTTTTAATAAGGTCTGATTTTGCCAGACTCCTCCACTCAATACCACCTTACCGATACTGTGCTCCAACCTGACCCGTTCACAAACCGTCAAAACCATTTTGGAGATCGTGTTGTGAAATCTGGCAGATATTTTAGAGATGACTACGCCGTGTTGTAGGTCAGTTATGACCTGTTCGATCACCAGTGCGGGATCGACCTGCAGGCAGCCAGGGCTTGCTGGATCGGCTGTGAGGTTGAATTCATATACTCCGGTCTCATCCGAGGCAACAAGGGCTTCAAACTCGATCGCAGCCTGGGCTTCATAGTTTACCACCTGCCTGACCCCGCATAGCGCGGCCACCGCATCAAAAAAGCGACCCATGCTGGAGGTGAGTGGGGTGTTTATTTGTAACCTGAGCTGTGATTTAATGACCGATAGTTCTTCCGCACACGTGGCGCGCACAGGGGCAAGCTCGCCATCCCATTCGATACCATTTGCCCACAGGGTTGCCAGGGCCGTCCGGGCAGGTTTTCGGATGGCGGTATCGCCACCAGGCAGTGGTACATACTTTAAGTGTGCGATCCGTGTAAAATCCTGGTAATCGGCCAGCAGGAACTCGCCTCCCCAGATCGCACCATCCAGGCCATACCCTGTTCCATCGAAAGCCACACCGATCACAGGCGCTCCGGCTGGTAATCCATGCTCTGCCATGCAGGCTGCGATGTGGGCATGGTGGTGCTGGATACCGAATGCCGGAAGCCCTTCTCGTTCCGATCTCTCCAATGCATAGCGGGTAGCCAGATAATTCGGGTGCAGGTCATAGGCCAGCGCTTCAGGTTTGACCCTGAAAAGGGCCTCATAGTGCGCAATGCCATCCTGGAAAGATTGGTAGGTTTCGACATTTTCCATGTCGCCAATGTGGTGACTCAAAAACGCATACCGGTCACGTACAATGCAAAATGTATTCTTTAGTTCTGATCCGGTAGCCAGGATTTGCGGTGATTTTGCTGCCAGGTACACCGGGAATGGGGCGTAGCCGCGTGACCTGCGAATTGGAAATGTCTCGTTCTGATAGGTACGTACGACTGAGTCGTCACACCTTGTGCGGATCGGCCGGTTGTGCATCAGGAAGGCATCAGCCAGGCCCGTCAGCCGTGCGAGTGCTTCGTCATTGTTTATCGCAATCGGCTCCTCGCTGATGTTGCCGCTGGTCATCACAAGCGCAGGCATCTCCCTGTGCCGTCTTCCAAGGCGTTTTTGTTGCCCATCATCAGGAGCGAACAACAGGTAATGCAGGGGCGTATAGGGAAGCATAACACCCATGCTATTTTGGCCAGGAGCAATTGCCTGTGACACGCCGGAGGCTTGTTTGCGTTCGAGGAGAACGATCGGGCGGGCCCGCGATTGGATCAGTTCTTTCTCGGCTTCATTGACCAGGCAGTTTGCATCGACCATTTCCAGATCGGGCATCATCACCGCGAAGGGTTTATCCACGCGCAGCTTCCTTCGTCGCAGCTCTTCAACGGCTTTTGTGTTGGTCGCATCACAAGCCAGGTGAAATCCACCCAGGCCTTTGATCGCCACGACCTTGCCCTGCAGTAGCAACTTCTGGGCTGTCCGGATCGCCTCATCCCCTGATAGCCTGTCACTCCTGGAGCGGGTCTTCTCCCCCGGATATTCCAGCCACACCTGAGGCCCACATACCGGGCAAGCGATGGGTTGGGCGTGGAAGCGCCGGTTAGTAGGGTCGGTGTACTCCGCCAGGCACTCAGGGCACATTTCAAAATCGCGCATGGTCGTCTTGGGCCGGTCATAGGGGATATCTTCGATGATGGTCAACCGGGGTCCACAATTGGTGCAGTTGATAAATGGATAGCGGTAGCGCCGGTCAGCTGGGTCAAACAGCTCACGCAAACAATCCTCGCAGATGCAGATGTCTGGAGAGATGGGTTGAAAAGCCTGGCTGACGGGCCGGGACTGGATGATCTCAAACCCCTGATATTCTCTAAATGGAATCTCCTGGCTCTCGAGCGAGTCGATCTGAGCGAGTGGTGGTGCTGCTGTTTCAAAGCCAACGATGAATGTCTGAATATCGCCGGCTTCACCGTACACCTCGATATCCACACCCCCCGAGGTGTTGCACACCCAACCTGTCAGGCCATTTTGGGTGGCCCGGCTGTATACGAACGGGCGGAAACCTACTCCCTGTACGATACCCGTAATATGGATGCGAGTTCCGATCATTGAGGGGTCAATCAGAAGGGTAAGTCAGGTCAGGCCTGGCTGACCAGCCATTCAAGCCAGCTGTTCAATCCTTCTCCCGTCCGGCAGGATACTGGGAAAGTCACCAGACCGGGGTTGAGGATCTCAACGCCTTTCCTGAAGAACTCCATGTTGAACGGGACATAGGGCAGCAGGTCGATCTTGTTGATCACCAGGGCATCCACCCCGCGGTACATGCCTGGGTACTTATAAGGTTTATCATCTCCTTCGGGGATCGAGGCGATCAGGATGCTCTTGTGCGTGCCCAGCTGGAAGCTGGCCGGGCAAACCAGGTTGCCCACATTTTCCACGATCACCATATCGATCCCTGTCAAGTCCATTTGCTTCAAGGCGGAATTCAACATGACCGCATCCAGGTGGCACTCGCCACCCGTGTTGATCTGCACTGCCAGGGCTCCCGCAGCCTGAGCCCGGTCAGCATCGAAATTCGTGGCAATATCGCCGTCGATTACAGCCAGGTTCATCCTGGGCAACAGCCTGCTCACAGTTTGCTCGATCAGCGAGGTCTTGCCAGCCCCAGGCGAGGCCATGAAATTAAACGCAATTACGCCGGCTTCATCGAAGATTGCCCGGTTTTGAGCGGCAATGCGGTCATTCGCGCTAAGGATCTTTTCGACCACCAAGATATTCTGTTTCATTCTAATCCAACCACCATCCGGTATCAGCTCTCAACATCGATCGCTTCCATATAAAATTCATCACCCGCGACGACTTTTACGCGTTCACTACAGCAGTTTGGACAGCTAAATCCGGTACTACCGGGGCTGAACTGCTCGCTGCATTCCAGGCAGACCAGTTTTGCTGTTAATCTTTTAAAGTGTAAGGTGGCACCTTCAGCGATAGTGTCCTTTGAGATGATATCCCAATAAAACTGGACCGAATCATCCACGATACTGGCCAGCTGCCCGATCACCAGGTACAAGTGGGTGACGTGTTTCGCACTTGCTTGATTCGCATGGCGCAACGCGATTTCCAGGATGCTCTCGGTTACCGATAATTCATGCATGGCAATTCAGAATACCATGTTGGCCAATAGCGCTCTAGTGTGTTTCGTCATCCACCAATCATATCATTGTTCTCGAATTAAGCTAAAAAAGACCAATGAACGTGTCTTTTCGTTCAGAACAAGTAGATATTAGCTTTTTTTCAGGATATGGGTGATGATCGTCGCCCCGCTGCCGCCAATGTTTTGTGCCATACCGATGTGCGGGTCTTTAACCTGGGTGGGTGCCGCTTCACCGCGTAGCTGCTGGACTGTTTCAACGATCTGGTACACACCGGTAGCGCCAACGGGATGCCCTCGTGCTTTCAGACCACCCCGTGTGGTGATCGGCAGCTTCCCATCAATGGCGATTTGACCATTCTGGCCCAGCTCGGGGCCTTTGCCTCGCTCAGCAAAACCGCACGCTTCGAGAGACAAAACCGACATAATGGAAAAAGCATCGTGCAGCTCAAAAAAATCGATGTCTGCCGGTCCGACACCCGCCTGGTCATACGCCTTGCGGACCGATTTTTCCGCGGCTGAAAGCCACAGCGGATCCTTCCGGCTATGGATGGCGATCGTATCGGTGGCAGAAGCCGATCCGATAACCTTGATCAGGCGCTTATCATTCGGAGAAATCGAATCAGCCGGGACGAGTAGTACAGCCGCGGCTCCGTCGCCCGTGGGGGAGGCATCCAACAGGTTGATCGGCTCAGCCACCATCCTGGCGTTGATATAGTCCTTCTCGGTGATCTTTTCATGCAGTCGCGCAAACGGATTAGTGTAGGCATTGGCGTGTGCATTGATCGAAAATGGGGCGAAATCAGTGTGTTTCCAGTTATAAGCATGCAGGTAACGCTGCATCACCAGGGCATTGATTGCCACAAACGATAATCCCTGCGCCGATTCATAATCAGCGTCAGCAGCGGTTGCCAGCGCTTCGGTCGTTTCCACCGGCAGGCTTTCGGTCATTTTTTCAACACCCACCACCAGGGCGCTGTCCACATCTTCCGAGCTAACCGCCATTAATCCCGCTCGGAAGGCAGCCGCACCGGATCCGCATGCTGCCTCGACCTTTTCTGCTTCCATGCCTGGTAAGCCAATCCAGTCGGAGATCAACCCACCCAGGTTTTCCTGCTTGCTGAGCAGGCCTGAAAGCATATTCCCGATGAACATTGCTTCAGCCGACTCACGGTTCGCGTCCGCCAGGGCTGCAAGAATGGCTTCACCAGCCAATTCTTTTAATGACTTATCCCAGTGTTCGTCTACGGGGGTTTGACCTATCCCCAGGATGGCAACTTCACGCATAACTAAGACCTCATAAGTGATGTGATGTAATTATCCGGTCTGAGGCTGTCAGAACCTATCAGCTTGATATTATCATATTTAGGCGGATTGTGATCGGTTGTATCGTGCGCATAGCCATAATATCTATCCGGATGAATGCGCTAATTCATCCTCTGATTTGGTAAAATACAGCGTTATGAATGTCCTTGGTTCGGATCAAGAATTAACCATCGTCGGTGGTGGGCTGGCAGGGTCTGAAGCCGCCTGGCAGGCAGCTAACCGTGGCGTAAGGGTACATTTGTTTGAGATGCGTCCGAAAATCTCAACGGGTGCTCACCTGACTGGACACCTGGCTGAGTTGGTGTGTTCGAATTCCTTGGGATCCAACTTGCCCGACCGGGCTTCTGGTGTGTTGAAGAATGAGCTGCGAGACCTGGGCTCATTATTGATCCAGTGCGCCGATGATTGTGCTGTCCCGGCGGGAGGAGCCCTGGCTGTAGACCGCGATTTGTTTGCCCATCGGGTAACTGCCAGGCTGGAATCCCATCCCAACGTCAAGCTTGAACGGCAGGAAATTCGAAAAATTCCTGACGGACCGGTGATCATCGCCAGCGGACCGCTCACATCTCCAGGTTTGGTTACAGCCATACAGCAGCTCACCGGCTATGACCAGATCTTCTTCTACGATGCCCTGGCTCCCATCGTGCACCAGGAATCGATCAACATGGATATCGCCTACCAGGCCTCGCGCTATGGGAAGGGTTCTGAAGCAGGCAGCGGTGATTATATCAATTGCCCGATGAACAAGGATGAGTATGACCGGTTCGTAGATGCGCTGGTGCAAGCCGATCGGATCAATCTGCGTGAATTTGAAGCACAGGTCACAGCGGGTGTCACCGCAGGGGCACACCAGTATTTTGAAGGTTGCCTGCCGATCGAGATCATCGCCATGCGAGGCAGGCAGGCGCTTGCATTTGGTCCACTTCGCCCGATCGGACTCACGGACCCTCGAAATGGGGCGAAAGCCTATGCGGTGGTTCAGCTCCGCCAGGATAATCTTGCCAAAACCTTGTACAATCTGGTCGGCTACCAGACAAACTTGACCCATCCAGAACAAGAACGCCTGATCCATATGATTCCTGGGCTGGAACACGCCGAATTTGCACGCTTTGGTCAGATGCACCGCAATACATTTATATTTTCACCCGCCTTGCTGGATGCAACACTTCAGTACCGGCACCTGGCGCGCCTTTTCTTTGCTGGCCAGATCACAGGCGTGGAAGGGTATGTTGGGAACATCGCCACCGGCCTACTGGCGGGCTGGAATGCAGCCAATTTCATCCAGGGGAGACCATTGGTCGAGATGCCTTCTGGTACAATCATTGGGTCATTATGCCATTACATATCCCATGCCGAGGCTAAAGATTTCCAGCCCATGAAAGCGAATTTTGGGATACTGCCCGAATTGGCAGATAAGGTCAAAGGGAAACGCCTCAGGGCAGCAGCCTATGCCGTGCGCTCAAAGCAGCAATTAACGGCATTCCTGGCAGGTATGAGCGAGGTTGATTAAAAGTAATAATGCGCATAGCCATTATCGGAAACAAGAAAATAATTCTTTTCGGTTTCATTACTTTGATTGCACTAAGTTCATTGTTCGCGTTCTTTGTTATTAACAAAAGTACTTCTCATGTATTTAACGGTGAGAGAGCACTCCAGGATGTAGAGTACCAGGTTAACCTGGGACCACGTACACTGGGTAGTGAGGCCCATGCACAGGCAGTTGCCTGGATCGTTGGTGAGCTGAAAACTCAGCACTGGCAGGTTGAGACCCAAGAAGCAGTCGTCTCAGGTCAAAAGATTACCAATATCATCGCCAAGCGCGGTGAAGGAAAGCCATGGGTGATCCTCGGTAGCCACTACGACTCCCGGCCGATCGCTGACCGCGAAAACGATCCGAGCAAGAAAAATACACCCATATCAGGTGCGAATGACGGGGCTTCGAGCACGGCGATTCTCCTGGAGCTTGCCCGGGTGCTACCCCGTAAACTTGACAACCAGGTGTGGCTGGTATTTTTTGATGCTGAAGATGTCGGCGATAGGTCAGGTTCTGGCTGGGCGAATGGCTCTGAGTATTTCGTGTCTACACTCACAGGTAAACCTGACCAGGTTATTGTGCTCGACATGGTGGGCGATAAGGATCTGAATATATTCAAAGAAGGCAATTCGGATCAGGAACTAACCATGAAATTTTGGGATTTCGCTAATAAATTAGGTTATTCCCAATTTATACCAACGATTAAGTACAATATTATCGATGACCACATCCCATTTATTAAGGCGGGTATACCCGCAATTGACGTAATTGATTTCGACTATCCATACTGGCATACCACAGCCGATACCCTGGATAAAGTTTCTCCCCGAAGCCTGGAAATCGTTGGGAGGACCGTCCAGCAATGGCTTGAGCAATATGCAAATGGGCAAGCTAACCAGGATTGATCTTTCTAATGATCAAAGCAGTATATACTGAGGGAAAGAACAACGACGTATGGCAAAGAAACAACCTGAACTGACTAAAGGACCGCGCGAAAAAGCCTTCCTGGTGGGGGTCGAGATTCGCGGGGAAGAGCAGTTATTAAGCCTCGAAGACTCGCTGGCTGAGCTGGCGCTACTGGCTGATACAGCGGGCTTACTGGTCGTGGGGCAATCTTCTCAGCACCTGGAAAGACCCAATGTGAAGACATACATCGGATCTGGCAAGGTAGACGAGATCCGCATGCTGGCTGATGAAGTAAAGGCGGATGTCATTTTATTCGATAACGAGCTATCCCCACGCCACCTGCGAGAACTTGAGCAGATTTTTGGTGACCATTTCCGTATCCTCGATCGAACCGCCTTGATCCTGGATATCTTCGCCCAGCACGCCAATACGAATGAAGGCTCACTTCAAGTTGAGCTAGCCCAATATGAATACAGGCTGCCCCGCCTTACCCGGGCCTGGACCCATCTGGCGAGGCAAGCGGGTGGTGGTGGCGGTCGTTCGGGTAAGGTCGGCGGTGTGGGTCTGCGCGGCCCGGGCGAGACTCAGCTGGAAGTGGACCGCCGTGAGATCCGCACACGTATCAAGCACCTGAAGGAACAGCTTGAAAAGGTACGCGTGCACCGGCAACAGTACCGTAATCGACGGAAAAAATCACTCATCCCGGTGGTAGCCCTGGTGGGCTATACCAATGCCGGAAAATCCACCTTGTTGAACAGCCTGTCTGATTCAGACGTTTACGTCGCTGACCAGCTATTTGCCACGCTGGATCCGACCACGCGCCGGGTGAATGTTTCCGATGGGCATGTCGCCTTGTTTACCGATACCGTGGGGTTTATCCAAAAGCTGCCTACGACGCTCGTGGCAGCATTCAGGGCAACCCTGGAGGAAATCGCTGAGGCTGATCTCCTCATCCATCTTGTCGATATCACTCACCCCCAGGCGCATGAGCAAGCCAGGGTCGTATACCAGACCTTATCCGAGATCGAAGCGGATCATATCCCCATCCTCACCGCCCTGAATAAGATCGATCAGCTAACTGATCCTGAGCAAGCCCGTCAATCCCTGGCAGACTTTCCCAGTGCAGTGGCAATTTCAGCCCTGACACGTGTTGGCCTGCCTGAGCTGCTCCAAAAAGCTCATACTTACCTGTATGAAGATTTTATCTCCATCCACATCTTCCTGCCGTATAACGAAGGTGGATTGATCACATTGTTCCACGAACAAGGCCGGGTCGACAGGCTTGAGCACGTCTCCGGCGGGGTGGAGATCCAGGGCCGCATCCCTGGAAGGTTGCTTTCATATTTTCATCCCTTCCAGAAAGATATCGTGCAAACATAAAAACCTCACCTGTGTTTACGCGCATGCAGGTGAGGTTTCTAATAATTAGGAACGATAAGGTTTTAGATCTTTGGTCCGGCGTTCAAAACTTCAGGCGGGCAGTTATCGGTAAATTTCTTAATATTATCAATAAACCGGGCTGCCAGGTTGCAATAACGCTTCATATATGCATCTTCACTTGGCCACGCTGTGGCGGGGTACAACACGTTATCCGGTATCCCGGGGCAGTGCTTCGGCACCTGGAAACCAAAGACCGGGTCGGTATAAAACTCTACATCCCTGAGCTCTCCATTCAAGGCTGAGTTTAATAGATCACGCGTGTAGCGGATGCTGATCCGTTTACCAACGCCATACGGACCGCCAACCCAGCCGGTATTGACCAGCCAGCAGTCTACGCCATAACGCAAGATCTTGCGTTTGAGTAGGTCAGCATAGAAGGACGGTGGAAGGACCATGAATGGGGCGCCGAAGCAAGCGCTGAAGGTGATCTCTGGCTCTTCGCCGAGTCCGATCTCTGTTCCGCCGACTTTAGCTGTATACCCTGAGATAAAATGATACAGTGCCTGGTCAGGCGTCAACCTTGCAATGGGTGGCATAACACCCGAGGCATCGCAGGTCAGGAAGATGATGTTTTTTGGGTGACCTCCCATTTTTTCAGGGATGGCGTTGGCAATGTAATCCAGCGGGTAGGAAGCCCGCGTGTTTTCTGTCAGGGTGTCATCATCCAGGTCGACGTAGCGGGTGACTGGGTCATAAACCACGTTTTCAAGGATCGTCCCGAAACGACGTGTGCAGGCATAGATTTCGGGTTCGGCTGTTGGGGATAACCCGATGACCTTGGCATAACAGCCGTCTTCGAAATTGAAGATGCCTTCATCGCTCCAGCCGTGTTCGTCGTCCCCGATCAAGCCACGGTTCGGGTCGGCTGACAAGGTGGTTTTTCCCGTTCCAGACAGACCAAAGAACAGCGCAGTATCTCCACTCCTCCCCGTATTTGCCGAACAGTGCATGGTCATGATGCCCTGCATGGGTAACAGGTAATTCAAAAGGGTGAAGACCGATTTCTTGATCTCGCCACCATAGCCGGTGTTCCCGATGATGCACAGCCGCTGGTCAAAATTGATCACGATAAATGTGTTGCTTGGGGTCCCATCAATCTGTGGAAGGGCCTTAAAGGACGGCACACTGATCACGGTGAATTCTGGTACGTGCCTGCGGTATTCTTCATTCGTCTTTGGCTTGACGAACATGTTCCTGGCAAATAGCGAGTGCCAAGCCATTTCAGTGATGATTCGAACTGGCAGGCGGTAATTCGGATCAGCACCCCCGTAACAATCCTGAACAAACACGTCGCGCCCTTGCAGGAAGCCCTGCAAGCGGCTATACAATTCGTCAAATTTGGGCATGGCATAGGGCCGGTTGTATTCTCCCCACCACACATTTTGCTCGGTGGTTGCTTCACGCACCACAAATTTATCACTGGCAGCCCGGGCGGTGTGCTTCCCGGTATTGACGACGACCGGCCCTAATTGTGAGAGCTGGGCTTCACCCCTAAAAATGATCTCTTCATAAAGCGCTTCGGTGGTTAAGTTCCAGTAGGTTTTCCGCAAGTTTTGCAAGCCGATGTTATCCAGGCCAAAATCGCTTTTATTAGCTTCAGCTTGTGCCTCTGCAGGTGTTTTGATGTTTAGTATGTTGTTCATAGCCAATCCCTTACCAATTTACGGTCACCAATGTAGATTTCATTGGGTGAGGTGGGATCCAAAACCCATTTAATACGCTCGATGCCTTCTTTTATCTCCTTAACATTACCTGCATAGCTCAGGCGCAGGTGGCCTTCCATTCCGAATTCTTTACCTGGCACAGTAACCACCAAGGCCTTTTTCAGGAGTAGCTTGGAAAGGTCCACCGAATCCTTGGCCAGGCTGGAGGGTAGGTAGGCCCGGAAATCTGGCAGTGCATAAAAGGTCCCTTTGGGAGGATATAGGTGGATTCCTTTAAACGCTTTCAATTCCTGGACTACTACCTGCTTGTTGTTCTGGAATGTGAGGCGCAGGTTTTCTACCACGCTTTGCATCCCATTCAAAGCGCCTTCTGCAGCTGCCTGGAGTAAGGCTGAAGTGCAGGAGGTCATCTGACCCTGGACATTGGTCATAACTTCCACCAATTTTCGGTTGGCAATCACCCAGCCGATCCGGAAACCCGTCATCCCATACAGCTTGGCTACACCATTCACCACGATCACCATAGTGTTTTCGACATCCAGGTTCGTGAACTTATACGCCGGTTCCCAAACTGTCCCATCAAAGACAAGCTTGTGGTAGATGTCATCCATGATCAGGAATATCTTCTTCCGTTCACAGAATTCCACGATCTGGCCAATGAATTCGGAGGAGAATACCTCGCCTGAAGGGTTATTGGGGCTGTTGATGATGATGGCTTTGGTGTATGAGCTGACGGCCCGCTCGATATCTTCCATGCGTGGGTGGAACGTCCCATCTTCGGGGGTGACGATCACCGGGATGCCATATACCATTTTCACCATCTCGGGGTAGCTGACCCAATGGGGCGCCAGGATGATTACTTCATCCTGTGGATTGATGATGCTATACAGGATGTTGAATAGCGACTGTTTGGCACCTGCTGAAACGATCACATTCTCGGGGGCAACGATCCGGTTATAGTTCTCTTCGGTGTAGCGGATAATGGCTTTTTTCAGCGAAGGCGTCCCATCGGGAGGGGTGTACTTGATGTCTCCACCGCTTAATTTTGTGGCTGAGCTCAGTATCGCCGTGATGGGAGTTTTGTTCTTGGGTTCACCGATGCTCATGTTGATGACCGGTTCACCCCGCTCCCTTAATATCCTGGCTTCTTCATTAAGAGCAAATGTTGGTGATTCAGCAATTCCTCTCGCAAGCCTGCTGATATTCATAACTGATTGTCTCTCCTCGTTCATTTAACTTTCTCTGGTTAGTAATGAACCACTACTAACGGTTGCGCTAAAAAGTTTATCGTGAATAAACTCATGCGTCAATAAACATTTGTAACAAAAACTCGGTGTTTTGCGTCAGAAACCTGTCGGTAATATAGTTTTTAGCGCTTATGTAAGGTCAATATGGCCGGCGCTTTATCGAACATCCAGAATCCGATGGGCATGCCGATGATCGTGCAACATAAGATATACGCAATGCCTAACCACATGGCGGTTAACTCCCAACCCAAGAGGAAGAACCAGATTATCCTGACGAGAATGTTAACCTGTTTGGTCTCATGCCTTCCATACGAAATGGCTGGATCAGTATTGCGTAAAGCCATAAGATAAGGAACTTTGTTTATGATCTTTACTCCGAAAGGGATCCCGATGATTGTCAGGAATAAAAGGTATGCAATGGAAACCGCTGCCGCTACCAACCACCAACCGATAAATATGAAGAATAAAAATTGCACCAAACAGCCTGGCTGGCTTCTGACTACGACCGGGATTCCAGTTGATTTCTCAATACTCACAGCATTCTCCTTTTCATCTGATCTTTTCGCAATGGATTGGATAGAAGGTAAGTTTATAAAAGTATTCTAGCATATTCAGCGAAAACGTAGATCGGATATATGCTGCAGGATAATTAAATTAGATTCTCTCTTAGAACCAGAATAGATGGGCCAAAAGCTTAATTAATATAAAACACCTGATCAAGTTTCAGCTAAATACTTTATCCCGCTGGCAGTATTAAAGATAACGACCCTTTCATCTTTTGCTATGTATCCTTGATGTTTCAATTTCGCCAGTCCAGCCAGGGTGGCAGCTCCTTCAGGGCAAGCGAAGATCCCTTCAGTAGCTGCCAATTGTCTCTGCCAATCAGTGATCTCTGTGTCTGATACACTGATGGCACACCCATGGCTTTCGCGGATGGTTCGCAAGATGAGCCGGTCCGCAAAGCTCTTTGGGACGCACAGCCCCGTTGCAAGGGTCTGGGCTTCCGGCCATGGCTCGCAGGAGGCAGCACCGGTCTCGAATGCCTTGACCACGGGTGCGCAGCCTTCTGACTGAACGGCAACCATCCTGGGCAGATCCTTCCCGTCGATCCAGCCAAGTGCTTTCAGCTCCAAAAATGCTTTCCACATCCCCACCAGGCCTGTGCCCCCGCCCGTTCGGTAGATGATCACATCCGGTTGTTTCCATGCCAGGCTTTCGGCGATCTCGAACCCCATGATCTTCTTCCCTTCCACCCGGTAAGGTTCTTTGAAGGTGGCCATGTTGAACCAACCTTATGGGCGAGGATTTGGGCATGTAGACCATGGCTTCCATCCCCGTTCGAGCCGCGTAAGCTGCCAGGGCTCCGCCCGCATTCCCCGCCGATGGGATGACTACTCTCTTGATCCCCAGCTCGGAGGCTTTCGAGACCGCACATGCCAGGCCTCTGGCTTTGAAGCTCCCTGTGGGATTTAGACCTTCTTCTTTCAGGAACAGGTTATCCAGGTCCAGGGTTTGGCCCAGCCTGGGGAGTTTCAATAAGGGTGTATCACCTTCACCCAGCGAGATAATATGGGTTGGTACTTTCACCGGCAGTAATTCATACCAGCGCCACATCCCTTTGGATCGTCTGCTAAATTGATCACGATCCATTGAGCCTTTCAAACGTGGCAGATTGTAATTAGCCAGCAGTGGTGCGTTGCATTCGGCACAGAAGGTCTGTTGCTGGTCAGGGTTAAATGACTTACCGCATTCTGAACAAACAAGGTCTGTGAGATAAGAGGTATATTCCATAGCTGATTGCCTGGCAGTACAACGACATTATAGTTCATTGGGTGGGTCGGGAGTATGGGATAATATTAAGGCGCTGGTTGGATTCTCGGCCTGGTGAGGTGCCATGGAACAGTTACCACCTGAATTTGTTGTTGAGTTAAAGAAGCTTATCTCTGGTGAAATAAAAACTGACCCTGTCAGCCGGGTACTGTTCAGCACCGATGCTTCGATCCATCAAATCGAACCGCTCGGGGTAGTTTTTCCCCGTTCAAGCGATGAGCTGATCCCCATCGTTAACCTTTGCAGCCAATACGGCGTACCAGTTATCCCACGCGGCTCGGGCTCAGGTCTGACTGGCGGGTGTATCGGCCAGGGCCTGGTGATCGATTGTTCCCGCTACCTTAACCACCTGGTAAGCATCAATCCTGATGAACGTACAGCGGTGGTCGAGCCGGGCCTGGTCCTGGATGATTTCAACCGCATTGCGAAGCGGCATAGCCTGGTTTTTGGACCTGACCCAGCCAGCTCTGAACGGGCCACCTTGGGAGGATGTATTGGGAACAACGCCGCCGGTGCACATTCCATCGAGCATGGGATGACTGCCGACCACCTCCTGGCTGCGGATGTTGTGCTATCGGCTGGCACACAGGCAACCTTCCAGCCAATGTCTCTCGATAGCCTACCTGACCTCTCAAGGGATCAACTGTCTGACACAGGGGATGACGTACTCAGCCGAATCTATTACTCGGTAAACCACATCCGCCAGGGCTATGCGGCTGATATCCAGAAGGCCTGGCCAGGTACCTGGAGGCGAGTATCAGGTTACAACTTGAACTACCTGTTGCCCTGGTCGCTTGCAGCTCCTGCGCAGTGGGACGTGCATGCGCAACCATACCCGCCGGTGATCCCTGGGACCTTCAATCTTGCCCAGCTCCTGGCTGGTTCTGAAGGCACACTGGCTATCCTGCGTACTGCCACTATTCGCCTGGTTCCTATAAAGAAGCATACACTGCTATCGGTGATCAATTTCTCGTCTCTTATCGCTGCCTGCGATATGGTCGAAGAGATACTTGAGCTGTCTCCCTCGGCTGTGGAGCTGATCCCGCACAGCTTGATCCACTTAGCCCGCTCTGTTCCAGCTTATGCCGGCCTGTTATCTTTCGTGGTGGGTGACCCGGCTGCTATGCTGGTGGTTGAGTTTTCTGGCAATGATGCTGCTATGGTCCGCGACCAGGTTACACAGCTAACCCACTTGCGGCGATGGGATGATGACCCTTACATTGCGGAGACACCAAAACAACAAAAACAGGTCTGGGATGTGCGCAAGGTGGGCTTGGGCATCCTCATGTCCAGGTTGGGCGATCAAAAGCCGGTCAGTTTCATTGAGGATATGAGCGTACCTGTGCCCCGCTTGGGTGAATTTGTGGGTAGGATGGCTAAACTACTCGAAGGATACGGTACAGAAGCTGATTATTACGGGCATGCCTCCGCCGGCTGCCTGCACATCCGGCCATTATTGAATATCAAGACCCCTCAAGGCCGGAAACAACTACGCGAAATTGCTGAAGCAGCCGCAGACCTGGTCATCAGCCTGGGGGGCGCGGTCAGCGCTGAGCATGGCGATGGCATCACACGCGGCGAGTGGATCGAAAAAGCATATGGCCCGCGTGTCACTGAAGCATTCCGGTTGCTCAAAACGGCAGCTGATCCACAGGGGATACTAAATCCAGGGAAAATCGTCGACCCTCCCAGGATGGACAGCTCGTTGCTTTATGATGACAAATACCAGGCGAATGGTTGGATACCCGTGATGGCATTTGCAGCGGACCAGCCTGAGCCGCAGGGTCTGGTTGCAGCCATTGAGCAGTGCAATGGGGCAGGGGTGTGCCGGAAATCAACGGGTGTAATGTGCCCATCCTTCCAGGCTACCCAGGATGAGCTGTTCAGCACACGCGGGCGGGCAAACCTGTTGAGAGCATTGATCTCTGCTAGATTCTCTTCTTCTGATCTTGCCCTGCAAGCGGTCAAGGGTACGCTCGAGCTGTGCCTGGCATGCAAGGGTTGTAAAAGCGAATGCCCTTCAGCAGTGGATATGGCCAAGCTGAAGTACGAGTTCTACCAGCATTATTATGCTCTACCCGGTAAGCATCATCCCCTGCGCGATTATCTGTTCGGGTATATTGGGTTGGTCGCCAGATTCAGCCATCCACTTGCTCCACTGGCGAATATTTTTCTGTCTGCTCAAGCGCTTGCCGGTTTACGGCAGTCAGTTTTGGGCTTGTCAAGAAAGCGCAGCCTGCCAAGATTATCCAGGGTGGCACTCCATGCTCGCGCACGGTCAGGTTTCGATAAAGTAGGCGTCCCTGATTGTTTGTTCTTATCAGATGCATTCAACGAATACTTTTTCCCTGAAACTGGGTTGGATGCCCTCCAGGTATTGCGTGCCGCTGGTCTGCGGGTAAAAAACCTCAAAACGATGGGTGCTGGACGCACGTTAATCTCTAAGGGATTTCTGGGTCCAGCAAAAGCCCACGCGCAACGGTTGATTGCGGAAATTACCCGGCTAGATCCTGCTGGGAAGCTCCCGGTGATCGGGTTGGAGCCCTCGGAGATATATACTTTAAAGGATGAGTATCCAGACTTTTTCCCGGACGACCAAATTGTGAGTGCCTTAGCGGCGCGTTCGTATATGGTCGATGAATTCCTGCTTCGCCCTGGGAAAGGCGGGTCGCCCAGGATATCCACGTTACGAGTCCGGCAAGCTATCCATGAAACTAGCACTAATGTTCTACTCCATGGCCATTGTTATCAGAAAGCGCGACCACCAGCGGCGGATGGTTTCCCGGTGGGTGTGGCGGCATCATTGTCTTTGCTGGAACACGCTGGATACTCGGTGACTGTGATCGATGATGGCTGCTGCGGGATGGCAGGGGCATTCGGTTATGAAGCCGAACACTTCGATGTATCCATGCGGGTGGGAGGAGCAGCGCTATTTCCGGCTATCGCACGTAACCCTGGATCGCTCGTGGCTGCGGCAGGCGTATCCTGCCAGTCACAGATCCTGGATGGTACCGGTGTTACAGCCAGCCATCCGATCTCGCTGGTGGCAAGGCGCTGTGAGCAGGGGGCACAAAATAAAACTAAGCTCGGAGAGTAATATTTATATTTGTAGATTCAAATGGATTATCACTATTTATTCTCTAAAGTAATTACCAGTCATTAATTCGATAAATCTTAGTGGGGGACTTGACATACCCGGTTATACGGGTTAAAATCATCATGGTTTCGATAAGTATTATTATCATAAGCATATATTACCGAGAGTAAAACGACATGCAAAAGAAAACACCCATATCCCAGGTAATAAATGAGTACATACAAACTGTCTCGTCAGCTCGTAGCGCTAACACGGGCCGCACCTACCAGAATGCCATGCATGCCTTCAAGATCATGCTGGCTGAGCATAACATGCCTCCAGAAAAGACCCCCATTGTAATTCTCTCAGAAGATGCAGTTGTCTGGTTCATTGCATATTTGAAGGGTTATTCCCCAACCACCGAGCGACTCTACCTGACCGCACTCTCGGGTTTCTACGAGTATTTATCCGCAGAACGACTATGCGAAATAAACCTTCCTCGCATCCGCTTGTTGATCAGGCAACGTGCTCGAAAACCTGGCCAGCGCCTCCCCCAATTTCCATATCGTGATATTGAAACGGTTTTAGAATATGCAAACAAAATTGCAATAATTCCGGTCGAAGAAATAGATATACAATTAATTAACTACCGCGATCGAGCATTCCTCCTGACCCTGGCAGACACCGGCCTGCGTGTGCATGAGGCCTGCGGTCTCCGCCGTGGTGATATCGATTGGAATGAAGGGCGCGCCATCGTCATTGGAAAGGGCAACCAGCAGGCTGTGGTCCGCTTTTCAAGGCGCTGTATGGCTGCGATCAAAGATTATCTCTTGATCAGGGCTACCCTGGACGGAGCATCCGGCAGGTCGCTCAGCTCCTTGCCCCTTTTTGCCAGGCACGACCGGGGCGCGGGCAAGAAGATCAAACCGATCACTACTACAACCGGCAGGAATATCGTCACCCAAAGGGTGAGGAAGCCCTTGGCCAGGAAGCTGTAGGTACCATCACTCCCCACTCTTTCAGGCATTACTTTGTCACCGTGGTACTCAGGGGCTCGGGGAATTTGAAGCTGGCCCAGGAGCTTGCCCGGCATAAGAACATCGCTGTCACCCAGCGCTACGCGCATCTATCAGATGATGAGCTTGACAAGGGCTATTGGGATATCTTCGAAGAGAAAAATCGACGGTTAGAACAGTAATGTGGTTCAATCCAAGATTTGTCTGATATGGTAAACGGGCTTGTCGCACAATTCATAATAGATACGCATGATCATCTCACCCAGGAAGCCCATCATGAGCAGCTGCACTCCAATGACGATCAACAATATGGCCAACAGCAACAGCGGACGGTTTCCAATCTCATACGCTTTAATCCGGGCCATCCCCCGATGATCCCATGATAGATCTTCGCCCCAGCCATAAGCGTAGCGATCGCAAATCCAATCAAACCGCATACGAACGCCATGGAGCCGAACAGGCGCATGGGTGTTGTGAACAAGTCAACAGGTCGATCACCATAATCATATCCAAAGCCACGCGGTGTGCGGCTGATCGACCCGTATTTCGACTTTCCGGAATTAAACGACCTGTCGTCGACCGGACTTCACGATTTTCACCCCGATGAGCTGGCTAGCTCGGGGAAACCGGTGTAGCTGTCCATACAGGCGTAAGCTCTGTACGATTTCGCGCTTGAAGAGCTTTAGTGAGCAGCCGCGGTCATGCACCGCCAGGTGCGTGCTCGGCTGATGATTCGGTTGGCTGTCTAGACAAGAAACGCCGCATGAGGTTCCCGGCGGTTGACCGCCAGCCTGTGACAAAATCATAATCCCCTTCATCCATAACCTTTAACAACTTGGAGATATCTGCTGGGTCATTCTGGCCATCCGCATCCAGCGTAACGATCAAGTCACCTTGGGCCTGGTCAAATCCAGCCGGAAACGCCGCCGTCTGCCCGAAATTGCGCCGAAATTGGATCACTTTTATTGATTCATCAAGCTCGTGGAGCTTTTGCAGAATGCCGAAACTCTGGTCGTCACTTCCATCGTCTACAAAGATGATCTCATAGGGTAAACCAATCTTCGTAATTCCTCGCTTAGCTCTGAATATAAAGGATCAAGGTTATTTTCTTCATTATAGACAGGTATGACAACAGACAGAGCGATTGGTTTATCCATGCAGCCTAATCCTGATTATCCATTTTATTTTGGTATCTGTCGAACAGATATATTATATTCCCCAATGGTATAATTTTATGAGGCTAGTTGACGCTAATCATAACCAAAAAGGATATCCGGTCATGGATATTACCGTAACATCTTCGCCAAAGTGTGATTTAGTTGCAGTCAAGGGACGGATTGATAGCTATACATCACCGAATTTTACGGATGCACTAAAATATGTCACGGACCAAAATCAATTTCGGATCATACTGGATCTGGGGGAAGTGGTTTCTGTTAATTGCAGGGCTGAGGGTCTTGATCGATATCCAGAAAACATGCAAAAAGATGCATGAGGGGGAAGTATTATTGGTAAACGTTCCTTCGAGGGTTTATGAGACCTTAGAGCTGGCAGGGTTTGTTCCGTTATTTACATTCTATAATGATGTCGACTCTGCCCTCTCAGCATTCTGAAAATGCCGATCAGGATATCTGGCGTTATCATCAAAAACTTGCCGAGCTTTTAGCGACAAAGTTTAACCTCCAATCCATTACAAATTATATCGTTGAGCTATTTCGCCAGGTATATTCGGTGAGGACCAGTTTATGGCTCGCACCCGAGGTGTGCGCCAGGTTTACTGAAATTGACCGATCACCCTGTCGATCATTAAATGACCAGCCATCTCCCTTAATGGCTCAAGCAGCCCAAGCAGTGAAGGTAATTTCCGGAGATGTTAATCGTTCACCGGGTACAGCTCAGGGAGTAGGACTTGGAGTGCCGCTTCTAGCCGGAGGACAGCTATTGGGCGCTGCTCAATTAGCAATTGATCCGGCTACACAGAATTCGGAACATGATATCGCCGCTATGGTTGACCTATTGTCACAATATGCTCTGGCGGTCAGTTGTCTCCTGGCATGCACGAAAGAACAATATCTGCAGCATTGCAGCGAGATGCTCGATGTTTCGATCAATCTCAGCCGTTCGATTTTATCCGATCTAGACCGTGACAGTTTGATAAACAACTGCTTGTCTTTGATCTACCAGCAATATGATTTTTTGCAGGTGAACCTGGTGTTATCCAGGGGTAGTGATTCCTCAACAGTACAAGCGGCTAGGTATATCTAAAACAAAGGTCATCGAAGAGATGGTCCTTGAGCTTGACCAGCTCCCAACGCCAGTTCGTCAGACAATCTTCTACCAGTATCCTAGTATCATAAATGTATTTATTGACGGCAGCCCTCAGTCGAATGGTCGAGACAGTTCAATCGCAGCCGAATATGTGGCTCCATTGATGGTTGGTGGTGAGTGCTTGGGGGCTCTGGATCTATGCAGCGAAGTTCCGGGTGCGTTTGGCCCCGGAGTGATTCAAAGCTTACAAATGCTCTCTCAATATATCGCCATTGCGATCCGCAATGCCGAAGCCTACCATTATGAATTTGCTAATCGTCGGGTCTATGAGCACCTGCAGCAATCTGTGGTCAGATTATCTCCCGATACATCACTTGAAAAAGTCATCCATGGCCTTTTTGATGAGCTTAATTGGATACTCCCATGGGATGCCTGTGGGATCTGGTTGTATCACAATTCTGAAGCTGATACAGATATGGGCCTGTTCCGTTCATCCTTACGTTTAGCGGGGTTTCGATTTAGTGATGAATTTATTAAAAGCTGCTCAGGAAAAAAATACGAGTAGCCAGGAATTTTATGACGAATATTCGGAAAGAACGGTTGGCGAAGATGAACTTATTAACACCTATCCATGCTTAGCTGAGATCAGCAGCAAAACCAAGGCGGCAGTTATTCCCGTCTCGAGTGCCCGTGAGCCGTTCGGTGATATTTTGGGCTTCAATCCCAATTACTCAGCTTTAGGTGTCCCGCTCACCGCCGGTTCTGGCCAGCCCCTGGGTGTTCTCCTGATCGTCAATCAGAAACCAGGTTGCTACGCAACAGATTCGATCAAATCGATCGAGCCATTCGCTAATTTCGCTTCCCTCGCCATTGAAAATACCCGCATCTACACCGCGGCCCACGACCAGGCATGGGTCTCTACTGTGTTGCTCCAGGTGGCTGAAGCCACCCAATCCATTACCAATTTAGATGAGCTGCTCGAAACCGTAGCTGGCATGTTACCGGATCTGATCAGTGTGGATGCCTGCACCATTTTCCTGTGGGATCCATCCATCGAAGCCTTTTTCCCAAGGGCTTCATACGGAGCGGACGAAGAGCAAACTGCCAGGATAATGGCCCTGGAAGTCTTCGATGGCTCCATACCGGCTTTTGATGAGCTGAAGGAAACTTCACGACCGGTGATCTTTTCTGAGGCCTCCATCCCAATTGAAATTGCTACACAGGTCTTCCCAGATCGCGATCTGAATGACAATTTGATGATCCTGTTCCCCCTGGCGACCCAGAACAGCCTGTGCGGTGCGATATTGGTTGACTTCACCAATTCCACTCTGGCATTGGATTCGCCGCAGGAAATATGGGATGAAAAATACACATTGATTGAAGGAACTGCTCGGCAAACCGCTGCAGCAGTAGAAAATCTCCAATTGATCAAATCCCAGGAAGAAGAGGCCTACATCTCAATAGCCTTGCTGCAGGTTGCCCAGGCTGTTGTTAGCTTGAAACAACTCAACGAAATCCTGGGTTCGATTGTCCGTATAACACCAATCCTGGTCGGTGTAAAACGGACCATCATCTACCTGTGGGATGCCAGGGACCAGGTATTCCGCCAGTCTGAGCATTTTGGGTTTTCGAAGCCAGAGCTGGCTATGCTGGGTCAGGTGATCAAAGCCAGTGAATTTCCACTGGTTGAAGGGATTCAAGCTAGCAAATTGATCGTCTACCATTCGCTCAGCCATGAAAGCTCACCCAGCATGTGGAATGAGATCGCTCATGGTGATTATCAATTCGTTACAAATGTTTCATCTGAACAAACAGATGAAATTTCTATCCAGCTTGACAGCCGGTCACTGCGGATGCGCGAAAGGTTGCTGATTGGTTTCCCACTCACCGTGCAGGATGATGTTCTCGGAGTCATGCTGATCGAAGAAGAAGACCCGATTCACGGGACACCCTCCTTGCACATCCGGGAAAAGCGTATCGAGATCGTCAAAGGGATCACCCAGCAAGCAGCAATCGCTATAAAAAATGAGCTATTGCAACAGGAAGCTGTAAAAAGTGAGCGTATGGAGCGAGAGCTGCAGCTAGCTCGCGAGATCCAGATGACTTTCTTGCCAGACCGGTTACCCGACCTACCGGGTTGGGACATCTCTGCGCACTGGCAACCGGCTCGCCAGGTATCTGGAGATTTCTATGACGTACTTAAGCTTGGCGAAAATCGTATCGGCCTGGTGATTGCCGATGTAGCTGATAAGGGGATGCCGGCAGCGTTATTTATGACCTTGATCAGGACCTTGATCCGCTCTTCGGCCAAAGAAAAAACCTCTCCGGCGGTTGTGCTGAAGCAGGTCAATGACCTGTTGTTCCCTGATTCTAAACACAGCTTGTTTGTTACAGTCTTTTATGGGGTGGTCTCACTCGATAGTGGAGAATTTGTTTATGCGAATGCAGGCCATAATCCTCCCATTGTGATCAGTGCTAGCCATCAAGGGTTGGTCGAGTTAACCCGCACAAGCATTGCATTGGGGATATTTGACGATATCGAAGTGGCGGAAAGCCACATCCAGATCAACCCTGGAGATACCGTGCTATTGTATACGGATGGCATCACCGAAGCTTTTTCTGTCCACGAAGAGCTTTTTGGCGTGCAGAGGTTGTTTGACCTGCTCTCAGATCACCATTTTACGACCTGTAGGAATTTACTCGAAACAATTGTGGATTCGGTGTTTGAGTTCATCCAGGGTGCTGAAATCTCGGATGATATGACCCTCGCTGCGATCTATCGTAAAATCGACTAACTTTTAAATCAAAATGGACCTTACCATAATCCAGATCGGATAAGGTCCATTATTGTTCTGTTTCAGATTCTATGGATAAGTGTTATTCCAGAACCAGTTATAGGCGAAGTACCCGCTGGTAGGGCTCTGAAGCCGGATGGCAATTCTTGTGGAGCCCGCTAATGAGGCAGGAATGTTATATGTTGCAGTCAATGAGCCTCCAGAGCCTGTACTCGTGCTGCCAACATTCACACCTCCAACTCCAGCCGTGCCATATGCACCCATATACACCGTGAATGTATCATTGGCTGGAAAATTAGAGCCGGAGATAGTGACGGTATTATCTTTAACAACCGCAGTAATTACGAAGGTTGGGATTCCGCTATAACTGGGATTTGCCGGGGCAGGAGCTGGGGCTGGAGCGGGCGCTGGTGTAGGTTCTGGCGCAGGCGCTGCAGTGCTTGTAGAATTATTCCAGAACCAATTATAGGCAAAGTAACCGGTGGTTGGGCTTTGTAATCGGATCGCAATTGGATTGAAATCATATAGGGATGAGGGAATTTTATATGTAACTTCGAAGGCTCCGCCTTCACCAGAATTTGTGGTGGTAACGACCACACCACCAATTCCCATCGTTCCATATTTACCCATGGTCACTGTGAAGGTATCATTGGGAGGAAAATTCTTGGTTAGGATCGTGACCGAATCATTCTTTACCACGGATTTGATCGAGAATGTAGGAATGCCAGTATAGCCAGGGATCGGCGCCGGGGTTGGTGCAGGAGCTGTTTGGGGATTATTCCAGAACCAATTATAGGCATAATAACCACTGGTGGGGCTTTCCAGTCGAATTGCGATCCGCTCATACCCGGCCAGGGTAGACGGGATTGTATACGTGGCTGTGAAAGACCCCCCACTGCCTGTGTCAGTGAACCCTACCACGACACCATTAAGCCCATAGCTTCCATATTGGCCCATTGTGACCCGAAAGCTATCATTGGCTGGGAAATTGTACGCTTGGATCGTGACCGTCTTATCTTTCACGACCTCCAATATACTAAAATACGGATAGGACACGGAAGAATTAGTCGCTGCAGATGCAGGGTAAACAAACGCCAATAATGCGATGACTGTTATAATGACTGCGAATAACTTTTTCATCGAATATCTCCCTTCTAAATTGACTGAAAAGCATTCTATTGGTTGATTAATGATTATACTTGTATTGCTTGATTTTGATAAGATTTTCGTGCATTTTTGAAAAACCTACTCGAAAAATGAAGAACCTAATATATCATATTGGCCGTATCCCCTATCAGAATATGATCAAACTCGTGGTCATAGGCATGATTATTTCCCTGGGTGTAGCTGGATGCCAGTCAACCGATCGCTGATCCAGGTGTTGATCTTCTGAACTGGAAGTTTACGGACCTCAGGTTATTGGATCCAGTCGATGCAGGCGACCCTGAGCAAGATATATTGGCACTGTACACTCGCAAGCTGGGTGATTTATTCCAGATTTGGCTTGATTTCCTGGATTTGGGTACACAACTTTATCAGGATCTCTATATACCCATCGATATTCATCCGAATGAGATTGATAACACTGATGCACCAATCATCGAATCGAGTATTTCAACAGGCATGAACTGGGATTATCTCCTAAGAATTGCAGCTTCGGGAGAAGTTTCGTTGCTTGATTCTCGTTTGTCGCTGCTCAATAACGAGGATACTTTATTATCTGGGATTTCATACAGGATCGTGTCATTATTGATTTTGTCCATAATAAGCTGCCGATTTATGATGGGCTATCGAGAGTACAGGCTGTAGTAGTTACACCTGATGCTAGCCTGGTCCTCGACCAAACGGATCCGGTATTCGTGGATAATGCCCTTCCAAGTATCAGAGCGAAAATCATGTTCGTGTTTTGGAACAGTTTTTCTTCGCTCAACCAGCCCAGGCACTCCGCTCTTGGGCTGGTGCGCATTCGGAACGACGAACAGCCGCCACGGTCTTCTGTATCTGATCGATGAAGCTTCCCGATTTGACTCTCCTCTGTTCTTTTCCGACCTTTTCACATCTGATAATTTGTCCGCCCTGGAATATATGGGTTATTTGTCACAGATCAATACACTTGTGATTGAAAATAAGATCATAAATATTGATCGTACGAATAAAATGACCGACTTTATTTTTGATGAGATAAATAATAATATTTTGTTAGACGAAAATGACTATGCGCATTTAATTGATTTGCAATCTGACTGCAATCTCACACCAAACTACAGGGGTGATGAGGCCCTCATGGGCTCATTATCCCTCCCGTGTAAAAAACTGTTGATCAACCAGGCGATTACCAACCCGTCTGATCCCCTCGTTCTGGGTGGCGATTTTTCAACCTCGCCTCTCGGCGATCCAGCAACTGCCCAGCAGGTCTACGGCTATATTGCCTCCCATCCATGGCTGAAGGTCGCCACGATCAATGACCTTTCGACTGACAATCGCACTTTGGAAGCATTGAATTCTTTGCCCACAGCTATGAATAGCGGCAATAATCCTGATAATAATCCCGAAATGCTGGTACAACGCCAGGTATCCACTGCCATAAGGCAGGCGCCCCCGAATCAGCTCTCGATCCTGGCCCGATCGATATATTCCGTTCTGACAAAGCCTGCAGAACCAGGATTGGCTTCCCTACACTCCGCCTACATCGGACAGCTTGGCTTGTTATTAAAAGGAGCCCAGTGGGCTGAAGTCCCAACCGCAAGCCAATACTGTTCGATTGACCTGGATTATGACGGCGCCAATGAATGTATCCTATCTACTGAGACAGTATATGCTGTTATTGAGCCACAAGGCGGGTATATTCCTGTCTTGTTTCAAAGACGCGCAGGGAGTGCACCAGATCATCGGACCAACCTGGGAATTTTCTGTTGGCTTGATTGATCCATCAGAATGGAACCCCGGTTTAGGATTGCAAGGTGATCCTGCGCAGCTCTTAGGCGCCTTCCAGGATCAATATAATGATTGGCAAACCTATTCTCCGAGATAGCTTATGACGAAATCCTTTTTAGAGACACGGCTGGATTAATCGCCAAATCCTTTTCAATCGCTGGTGATCGCATCCAGATTTAATTACAGACCTTGACACAATCTAAAAATCCCCATTCCTTTGGCGATTGACCCGTGGATCCGTTTTACACCAGATTGGGGGCAAAAGTATTCAGGTAAAACCGTCGGAAACAGCTACATTTGGGGGCTGATCCAGGGATTATGGTAAAAGTTACATCAACAGGTAAGATAGATGCTTATGCCTTTAATGACACTTTATCAATGATGGCACATCCCGAAGACCCAAATTATGACTATTCACCCGGTCACATCTGCCATTCCCTATGGCAGTTGTTGATATTTACCCTTCAAGCGAAAGTTACATAACAATCGAAATCTTGCCATAAGCAACCAATTTTTTCTTGATCCAGCTCTTCACTTGACGAGGCAATAATTGTATAGTAAACTACCGCACGCAAGGTCCCGTGGTGTAGCGGCCGAACATGCGGCCCTGTCAAGGCCGAGATCGCGGGTTCGAATCCCGTCGGGACCGCAGGAAATTCACGTAAAATAAACCTGGAGGAGAATGCGAACCTCCAGGTCTTATTTTTCCCAAAGACTTTGTGATAAATTACTTAGTATAGATTTTTGATTTAGCTCGGCAATATATGGCAAGGTTCGGTAGTGATCCGCATAATCCAAGCCGTAACCAACGACCCAGGCATTCGGGATATCAAATCCAAGGTAATTTATTGGTACATCCAGGTTATCTTTTCGCTTTCTCAATAATACACATGTTTTTAATGAGGCAGGGTTGTGCCACTTTAATACCTGGTAGAGATACCGAAGCGTCTTTCCACTGTCGGCAATGTCTTCAACAATGATCGCATGCTGACCATCAATGGGTTCGCGTAAATCCATGATCAGCCTGACTGCACCGGTATTTGCACTTTTTCCATAGCTTGATACTGCCATGAAATCTACTATGTGGGGAATTTTGAACTCCCTGCATAGATCCGCCAGGAAGATGAATGCTCCTTTTAAAATCCAATTAAATAAATCTGGTTGACGTTGGCGTAATCTTTTGATATTTCGTCAGCCAGCTCTTTCACCCTTACCTTGATTTGCTCGGTGGTAACCAGGATCTGCTCAAGGTCATTTTCCATATTCTCCATAGAAATTCTCCAGGTTATTGAATGCTTCTATTATAATCATAACTAACCTAGCTCCATAAGGGAAAATCATGCAACCTAATCCTGTCCTCAGAAAATTAGGTTTTTCAGATACTGATCGTTTGGTCATCATACATACAGACGATATCGGATGTGCCAGGCATCTATTGATGCCTATGCGCAACTGGTTGATTTTGGTCTGGTCTCTTCAGGTGCGGCGATGGTGCCCTCTTCCTGGTTCCCGAGGTGGCCTCTTTTTGCCGTAAAAATCCGCAAGCTGATATGGGCGTGCACCTTACCCTGACCAGCGAGTGGACCACCACCGCTGGTCTCCTATATCCACAGTAGATCCAAAATCAGGGATGATCGACGAAGAAGGCTATTTTTACCATAGCACTGAGCAAGCCCAGCGCATGGCGATCCCCAGGCAGTCCAACACGAACTGCAAGCACAGCTTGAACGCGCTATTGCCGCAGGTATCCAGGTTACACACCTGGATACGCATATGCTCTCGGTAGCGCATCCAAAATTTATCATGGGCTATATCCAGCTGGCAATTCAATCCAGACTCCCGTTTCTCTTTCCAAGGTTGGATGAGACCGACTTTATTCGTTTAGGCTTGGATCAGGAGATGGCTGCCTTCGCTTCAAAATATATCGATATCCTTGAAGAACAAGGCCTACCCTTGGTGGATCATGCTTCGGGGCTCGACCTGGACAAACCCCATGGCCGGCTAGGATACGCGAAACAGGCACTTGGCGCACTGCCGAGTGGGATCACCCATTTTGTTATCCACCCCTCAGTTAACACACCTGAGCTGGTGGCCATCACCCCCGATTGGCAAAGCCGCATCGCCGATTTTTCAACATTCATGGATGAAAATCTTCGCCAGTTCATTTCTACGCAAGGCATCCACATCATTGGCTACCGGGCCTTGCAGCAATTAATCAGCTAGTCTCAATCGTCAGATTGTAGATAAGGGATGATCATGGATATCAGCCGAGTTATTTACATTTTACGCTCGATCCGCCTATCAGGGATTTCTCGCACGCTACAGAATACGTTAATGAGACAGGCTTGAGCGCGTTGCCGCTCAAAAGGCCACCTCAGTCACAAGCCAGCAACCAGGGAAACTGCTTCAATACGTAAAAATAATGAGTGGCTATGAGTTTGTATACGAGCATGCCAATCTCAAAGCAGAGTTCCTCACCCAAAATATGCTGAGGTTCACATGGGGGCCAGGCAAAGCTCCATATCCTTATACCCTGAGCACGCTCGAATGGCCTGAACTACAGATCAGTTTATCCGGCGATCCATCCGATACACTTTCACTTTCAGGCGAAGAGCTAAAGGTTGCCGTATCGAGAACGGGCGAGGTATGCATTCACAATATATCTGACAAACTCATCAAACATGATCTCGCACCGATCCGCAATGGTGAACAATGGAGCATTTCTGCAACCCTGGCCCCAGGTGAATGCATTTATGGCCTGGGAGAGCGGGCTAATACATTAAACCTGCGCCCTGGAACCTATACTTCTTGGAATACTGACCCAGGTGGCACGTACACCCGCGGGAGTGATCCCCTTTATATCGGTACCCCGATCTTCCTGAGTCACTCTCCAGCCGGTAGCTACCTCGTTTACTTTGAGAATTACTTCCGCTCAAGCTTCAATATCGGTGAAACACTGGAAGCAACATTTTCTGGAGGATTGCTCAGGTATTATGTCATCGTCGGCTCACATGACGAGATCTATTCCCGCCTGGGTGATTTGCTTGGGCGCCCTTGCCTACCGCCCAGGTGGTCGCTTGGCTATCATCAGTGCCGTTGGGGCTATCATGATGAAGCCGATGTGAGCCGGGTTATCCAGGGTTTCAAAGAACATGACCTGCCAATTTCAGCGATCCACCTGGATATCGATTATATGGATCAGTTCAAGGTGTTCACGGTTGACAAATCGCGCTTCCCCAACCTCAAGAAATTTACCTCTGAGCTTGACCGTGACGGGATCAAAGTCGTCGTCAGTATCAACCCGGCAGTTAAGCGTGATGTAGATTTCGATATCTATGCGGATGGCTTATCTAAGGACATGTATTGCAAGCTGCCCAATGGCAAGATCATGCCTGGGGTATCCTGGCCAGGCTGGTCAGTCTATCCCGATTTCACGAGCCCGCATGCTCGAGAATGGTGGATGGGACATTACCAGCGGCTAGTCGAGGAAGGTATCTCTGGTGTTTGGCATGATATGAACGAGCCTTCCTCCTTCACTGCCTGGGGTGACAAGTCATTTCCCGTCACAGCCGTGCATTCGATGGAAGGGCAAGGTGGAGATCACCGAGAAGCCCATAACCTGTATGGCTACCTGATGAACCAGGTTTGCTCTCAGGCACTTCAGAAATTTGTGCCCGATAAAAGACCCTGGATCTTTTCGAGGTCCGGTTGGGCAGGAATGCAAAAATATGCCTGGAATTGGACCGGCGATATAGAAACTTCCTGGGAAGCCCTGCAGGTGACCATCCCAATGATGCTTGGCCTGGGTTTGTCTGGCCACGTTTTCTCTGGGGTGGATATTGGCGGTTTCAGTGGCAGTCCGGATGCTGAGCTGTACATACGCTGGTTCCAGCTGGGCAGTTTACTGCCCCTATTCCGCACCCACTCAGCTGTGGGCACCGAACCCAGGGAGCCGTGGGTATTTGGTGAGCCGGCTACCAGCATCGTGCGCAAGTTTGCCAAATTTAGATATCAAATACTACCCTATTACTATACCCTTGCCTTCGAAGCCCACAGGACAGGCACCCCGGTTGTGCGTCCGCTATTCTGGAGTGACCCACAAAATTCCTCAGTATTGGCCGTTGATGACGAATTCTTGTTGGGCGACGGAATGTTGGTCGCTCCGATCGTTCATGCAGGACAAAACCAACGGGTGGTCGAACTGCCGTCAGGTGTGTGGTACCATTTCTGGGATGACCAGCTATTTCAAGGGCCTGGTCGGGTTGAGATTTCTGCGAATTTGGATTCGATGCCCATCTTTATCAGAGGCGGAACCATTTTTCCAATGAATGAAGCAGGTTCAATCAGTTTTCATGTGTTCCCTGATCAAAATCAACAATCATCCAGCCTTCTCTATCTTGACTCAGGGGATGGATACGGACCTAGCCGAATGGATGACATTCGATTTAATTCTCGAAGCGGTAGCTACCAGATCACCTGGAAATCCGATGGAGACTATCAACTCCCCTTCTCGCAGGCAAAGTGGGTCTTCCATGGGAAAACGGTGGCTAATGCATCCGCTGATGGGCATCCAGTCACGATGATCAATAACGAGCTGATCACTCCGGTCTTTCGAACTCTAGAAGTACACCTGGCATGAGGCTCAGCTCGTTTTCTGCACCAGGAACCCTTTTAGGTAGGCCCCTTCCGGGAAATTGAGCGCTACCGGATGGTCGGCTGCCTGGTGCATCCGCTTCACGATGGTTGCATTTATGCCCGAATCAAGTGCAGCGGCGGCAATGATCTTCTGGAATAGCTCCTCCCCCACCCCACCGGAGCAGGAGAAGGTCATCAGGTACCCCCCAGGTTGAAGTAGTTTTAATGCCAGCAGGTTGATATCTTTATATCCACGGGCAGCTTTCTCAGCTTGCGCCGCCGTTGGTGCAAACTTGGGCGGATCCAGGATGATCAAATCGAAGGATTCGCCTTTGTCCCTCAATAAACGCAGGTATTTAAAGACATCCTGCTCAATAAAGGAGACTTTCTCCAGGTCCAGTCCATTTACCTGGATATTTTCACGGGCTCGCGTCAAAGCATCACCAGAGGCATCCACCAGGGTCACATTCTGAGCCCCACCCATCAATGCATTCACTGCGAAACCCCCCGTATATGCAAAACAGTCCAGCGTTTTCCTTCCATCGAGATCTTCCGGCATATGTACCGGTTATCTCTTTGGTCAAGGTAATACCCGGTCTTATGCCCGTGGATGATATCCACTAAGAACTGTAATCCATTTTCAGATATCGGAAAAGGCTGCGTGATCTCTTTACCAAATAATAATCCTGTTCGTAAGCCCAATCCTTCCAGCTGCCTGATGTCGACATCCGACCGCTCATACAGGGTCTGGCATCCGGTGAGTTTGATGATGACCTCGATAACCACTTCACGCCAAAACTCCACCCCGGCACTTAGAAATTGGACCACCAGCACTTCGTCGTACCGGTCCAGGACCAAGCCCGGGACTCCATCCGATTCTCCATGCACCAGCCTGAAAGCATTAGAGGGAATAAGTGAAGCTGCTTGCTCACGCCGCAGGATGGCTTGCTTTATCCGCTCTTCAAAGAAAACAGGCGTGATCTCTTCCATAATATCCCATGTCCACACCCGGCAGGCGATCTGAGATTGCGGGTTAAAGGCTGCAAGTGCCAGGCATTCACCTCTTGAGGTGATTATTTTCACCGTCTCCCCAGGTATTGGTGAGCCTCTCACTTCTCTAATCGCTCCAGAGAAGATCCACGGGTGACGCCGTAAAATCGACCTTTCCCTGCTAGCTTTTAGAACGATTTCGCGCATACTGGAGATGCTCAACTTATCAGCCCTTTAACCCATCCAGATCTAAAAGCTTGACCCCAAGCGCCTTAGCTTTATCAAGCTTCGAGCCGGCTTGTTCCCCCACCAGCACATAGCTGGTATTCTTACTGACCGAATCGGTGACCTTGCCACCATTTTGCACGATGATCTCCTTCAGCTCATCACGCGTGTAGCCTTCGATCGTGCCTGTGATCACGAACACTTGCTCTGCAAGGGGAAGGTTTTCGCTATCCTTCCTGGTCGCCGGTACTTCCGTTGGCCAAACCCCTGCATGTTTCAACTTAAGAAGGACTTTTTGGTTAGTTTCCCTTTTGAACCAGTCGGTGATCGCCAGGGCAATATTCGGGCCCACCCCTTCGATATTTTGCAGCTCGCTCACACTGGCCTGTGAAAGTGCATCCAGGTCAGTGAAATGTTGGGCTAGCTCAACCGCCATCACCTCACCCACACCCCGTATGCCCAGGGCATTGATCACCCGGCCCAACGGACGGCTCTTTGAGGCTTCGATCGAAGCCAGGAGATTATCGGCCTTTTTTCCGGCAAATCCCTCCAGGGTCAATAGCTGTGACCGTTCCAGGGAATAGATATCCGCAACGTCCGTTACCAGCCTGGCATCCACGAGCTGCTCGACGATCTTGATCCCCAGACCGACGATATCCATGGCACCCCGTGAAGCAAAATGCTCCAGATTTCGAATTAGCTGGGCCGGGCACGAATTGTTGACACAAAACCAGGCTACCTCATTCTCAAAATGCTCAACCGGTTGCCCGCAGGTGGGGCAAACCCTGGGGGGCTTGAAAACCACCTCGCTTCCGTTCCGCAAGTCGGGTATCGGCCCGATCACATACGGGATCACGTCACCGGCCCGCTTCAACATCACCCGGTCACCAACACGGATATCCTTGTCACGGATGTAATCAAAATTGTGCAGGGTCGCCTGCCGAACGATCACACCTCCAACCTCCACCGCTTCCAGGATCGCATAGGGTGTCAGATACCCCCGTCCGCCCCACATTCACCCCGATATCCATCAATTTTGTGGTCACCTCACGGGCCGGGAACTTGTAAGCGATCGCCCCCCGTGGATCTTTCCCGACAACGCCGAGCTTTTCTGCCAGCTCGAGGTCATTCAGCTTGATCACGGCTCCGTCAGCTTCATACAACATCTGATCCCGACCATCACATATCTGGTTATAGGCTGTAATGGCTTCGTCCAGTGTTTTACAATAATTTGCTTCAGGCACAGGGAAGCCCAGCGCTTTTAAATAGTTGAGGCGTTCCGCTTGTGTCATTGGGACAGGACCGCTGGCGGTGATAATGGCGTAGATAAGCATGGTTAATGGGCGCTTCGCGGTCAATCCCGGGTCGAGCTGCCTTAATGAACCGGCAGCCGTGTTGCGTGGATTTTGGTAGGTAACTTCACCCGCTTCCTCAAGGCGTTTATTTAGTTTCTCAAAGTCCTTGATCGTGATAAATGCCTCACCTCTCACAACCAATTCAGCTGGAGGTCGTGGTCCGTTTGGGTCCATCGGGATGGTTAACGGTAAAACTCGCATCGTACGCAAATTTGCAGTGATATCTTCCCCGATGATGCCATCGCCACGCGTGGCACCCTGCACAAAGAGACCATCCTGGTAATGCAACACAATGGTCAGCCCATCGATCTTCGGCTCAACAACGAAATCCGACTCCCGTACCTTTGTGTCTAAACGGCTGATCCTTTCCAACCAGGCATACACATCGGCGTCATTGAAGGCATTCGCCAGGCTCAAGATCGGTGCTGGATGCCTGACCTTGACAAACCTATCCAGGGGTTTCGCCCCCGCCCGCTGGGATGGTGAGTCAGGCGTGATCCAATCCGGATGGGCAGCTTCGATCTTCCGTAATTCCTTAACCAGCTGGTCATACTCATAATCACTGATCACCGGCGAATCAAGCACATGGTAGCGGTAATCATGGTAATTAATTTCTTTTTTTATTTGCTCCAGATGTTGCTGATCATCTTGTTCAGTCATAGTTTTTCCCTCAGATTAATTATAGCCGTCAATCGATCGATCAATTATTTATATTCAATGAATTTTTACCCGACGTGAACCATGTGCATAAAAATCCGCCAGGGGAAAATCCCTGGCGGAAAACCAACAGCATTCTTCTTGACTACGCACTTACCAGTTGAATACCCCATCCAGGTCGGCTTCAGTGACATCGAATACCGAGTTGTTAGGAGGTAGTGGCTCGCGTGTCATCCATTCAGGTAAGCGGTCATCAGCACTTGTGAAACCAGCTAAACGATTAAATTCGCGCTCTAATTTCAGCGATTCGCGACCCAGCACCTGCAAAAAGTCTGTCCCAACTTCCCAGCCATAGCGTGCATTGATCAGGTCCCGTATGGACGTCGGTGAAGCCGTAAATCCTGAACCGGTGAAAATGCATGCTCCCAGCGAGTCGTACCCGGCCATGTTGATCTGGAGCGTTCGCGAAAGCTCCGCCTGGATGGATGGATCGAGGTGATTCACCTTGGCGCGGATGGTTAATCCGCTGGTGTGGTCAGCCCCTTGCGGGGAAGTCGCGTAAGTCACTCCAGTGCCCTTGATCGCCCTCGGCTCATAGGATGACATCGCCTGCCCTTTCACCGCTGGCACTTGCTCAACACCCAGTACTCTACCCGTCGTGGTTGCGCCACTACCCAGCAAACGACCAAGCGGTGTATTCCGCTTGATCTCATCCAATAATCTTTCAGCCTGTTCTCCATCTCCAAAGCTCATCAATCCGGCCCTTGCTGCTACTCCCAGGGCTGCCCCGAGCTCGATTGAGTCCAGGCCGATGTCGTTCACGACCCAATTCAAGCGGGCGATTATATCCAAATTACCGATGCCCAGGTTCGAACCCATTAAGCCGATCGTCTCATACTCCAACGGAGCCACGATGGTTTCGCCATTTGCATCGGCGAAGTTGTTCGAGCAGCGGATCGTGCAACCAGGCATACAGGCGTGGATCGGCACTCCATGCCCGCCCCGGCTGAGGATCAGGTCCCGCATATATTCCCCGCTGATGGTTTCGACGTCTTCGAAAGTCCCTTCAGAGAAATTCCGGGTGGGGATGCCGCCGAAACCTTGCGCCATGCGTGCCATGGCTGCCGTGCCATAATCTCTGTACACCGCGGTTTGAGGTGTGCCCATTAATACCTGCGTAAATGCTTTTTGGGCTGCCTTATATGCCTCTGGATCAGCTAATGCTGGTTTATGCCCTCGGGTTGCATCGATAACCACAGCCTTGATCTTCTTTGATCCCATCACGGCACCCAACCCACCTCGAGCTGCGATCCTTGAAGGCACACCCTCCTTATCAAAATTCTGGATCCCAGCTGACAACATCTGGGTTTCACCCCCCGGACCGATGATCGCTGCGGCAACTTTATTTCCATACCTGGCGAAGATCTTCGGTCCGCATTCGTACACACCACAACCAATCAGGTCTCCCGCTGGTTCGAACCTTACCCCGCTATGGTCAACAAACAAGATACTCCAATCATCCGCTTCGGGTTTATCTTCAACGATTAATACTTTAACCCCTAACAGGGCTAGTTGCAACCCAGTCGTGCCACCCGCATTGGCTTCCTTAACACCCCCAGTGAGAGGGCTTTTTCCACCGATCGAGATCCGGTCACAGCTGGATAACATATGGCCGACGAGCAAGCCAGACGCAAAGATCAGCTTGTTTCGTGGACCAAGTGGCTCGCATATCGCGTTCACTTCATCGACCAGGATGCGTGCGATCAGGGCGCGCCCTCCCAGCTTCTCCCAGGATGCCGGTACAGTCTCACAGGTTACCTGCCGGGTGCGGCTATTTACTCTCCAAACCTTTTGCGAATTTTCACTGATGCTTTTTTCAACCATGTATTATTCCTGGCTATCCTTGCAACAGATTCTCTACGGCGTTGCGAAACACCATCGTGTGATGATCAACATCTTCGATTGTCGCATCGGGAGCGATCAATGCCATGTTGTGGAAAGGCGTCATCAAAATACCCTGGTTAAGAGAATAAAGATGCATGTAACGATCAAGTTCGCTGTCGATCGCTTCGAAAGCTTCTCGACCATTGCGAGGGGGATGCTCTCTGAACCAGTATTCACTGCGGCAACCCAATCTCTTAACGATCCAGGGTAGCTTATTTTCATCGATGACCGATTGTACTCCCTTCGCAAAGTGGACCGCCAGGGAAATGGCTTTTTTATATGCACTCTCAGTCAATACATGTTCCAAAGTGGCTCGCATGGCTGCGATCGAAAGCGCATTTCCCGCCAGCGTCCCACCGATGCCACCCACATCCGAATCATCCAGGCTGAGGCAGGCTGAGAACCGCTCAGCAACATCCTGCGAGAATCCGTACACGGCAGCTGGCACCCCGCCTGCCAGCGGTTTGCCCAGCGTGAACATATCGGGCTTAAGCCCATATTCACCGGTGTATCCCCCTGGACCGGTACAGATGGTATGTGTCTCATCGATGATCAGCAGCGTCCCGGTTCTTTGGGTTATCTCACGCAAGGCAGCATGGTATCCCGGATCTGGGTGGATAATCCCGATGTTAGTCATCACCGGCTCTGCCAGCACGCAAGCCACATCACCCGGGGATAACGCCTTCTCCAATGCCGCGACATCATTAAATTCGATCACTTTGGTAGTTTCCACCGGGTTAACCGGCGGACCAAGGTTTCCCTTCCGTGGACCTGCGCCTTGGTCATCTAATGATATAAATGTTTCATCGACCGAGCCATGGTAGCAGTAGTTATAGACGAGGATATACTTGCGTTTAGTGATTTCTCTCGCCATGCGGATGGCGAACCGGTTGGCATCAGTGGCGGTCAGGGTGAACTGCCAATAAGGTAGTCCAAATCGCCGTTGTAACTCTTCCCCCACCCAGATCACATCCTCCGTTGGGAGCATGTACGTGATGCCTTTTTTCACCTGCTTGTTTATCGCTTCGATCGTTTTATCCGGAGCGTGCCCGGTCATTGCACCAGTATCCCCCAGGCAAAAGTCAATATAGCTATTGCCATCTACGTCAGTAAAATGGGCTCCCTTGCCTTCGCTCACGAAGATCGGAAATGTACCCGCCCAACGGATCATCCACAACATCGGTACGCCACCGTGCAGGCTCTGGCGGGCGCGCTTGTATAATTCGTATGATTTTGGGTGTGTCTCATGGAAGCGCAGCTCTTCCGTTTTTAGCAGTGCTTCCAGGTGCCCGCGATCGATATTGACCATAGGTTTTCCTAGCCTGACGCTCAATTTAACCAACGACAGATTTCAGTGCTTCCGCAAAAATATCCGCCGCTTCTTCGACCTGTTTTTCGCTGACCACCAGAGGTGGGATCCAACGGATCACGTTATCGAAGGTACCGCAAGAAAGTAACATGAGTTTCTTCTCAAAGCATGCCTGAATGACCGCCTTGGTCGTGGTTTTATCCGGTTTTCGGTCAGCTGTCCTGAATTCTACTCCGATCATTAAACCTAAACCACGCACATCACCGATCAGCGGGTAATCCAGCTGGATTCGGCGAAGCCGGTTGAGCAGTTGCTCACCGCGCGCGTAGGCGTTCTCTGGCATTTTTTCATCCCGCATGGCGCGTATGGTCGCTACACCTGCCGCGCAGGCGATCACATTTCCACCATATGTCCCCCCATGCGTACCTGTCTGCCATTTTTTCATCAGGTCCATCCGGCTGAATACACCTGCCAGGGGTAAACCTGAGGCAATGCCCTTAGCGACGGTCATGATATCCGGGGTCACGTTGAAGTGTTCCTGGGCGAACCATTTACCTGTCCGACCAAAGCCAGATTGAATCTCGTCGAGGATCAGCAGGATACCATGCTGATTGCAGATCTCACGTAAGCTGGATAAGAACCCAGCCGCTGGTACCACATACCCACCTTCGCCCATCACCGGCTCGATCAGGATAGCAGCCGTCTCCTGGGGAGCAGATTGAGACAGGAAAAGGAACTCCAGCTCATCCAAGCACCATTGCGTGGTTTGTTCATCGGTCCACCCATACTTATAACTGTATGGATACGGCGCAACAAACACCCCAGCCATAAGTGGCTGGTAGCCTGCCCGGTACACCGTTTTGGATGTCGTCAGGCTCATGGTCCCAACTGTCCGCCCATGGAAGCTGCCCTGGAATACGATGATATTTGGTCTACCCGTTGCGTGCCGCGCCAGTTTGATGGCCCCTTCCACCGCTTCAGCCCCTGAATTAGTGAAAAAGAACCCATCAATGGCTGGATTCACCACGGTTTTTAACTCGGAAACCAATTCCAGCATTGGCTTGTGCAAGACAATATTCGCTTGCCCATGGATTAACATTCCCGCTTGCTTACGGATCGCTTCGACAACGCGTGGGTGGCAGTGACCGGTGTTGGTTACCGCAATCCCGCAAGTGAAGTCCAGGTAGCGGTTGCCATGGATATCGTACAAATAACAACCCTCGCCGTGGTCAACCTCTACGGAAAATATCCGTGACCATACCGGCGACAGGTTTGCCTTGCTATCTTCAATCGATGCCATACTTTTTCCCTTTTTTTATTTATATTAAGCTTGATCCCAGCCCACAGGACCGCTCATTCGGATCTCCAGGTTACATTTCCTTGATCCCATAAGGAAAGCCATAATCAGCCATTAATTTCATGAAAGGTAGAGGGTCAAGGGCTTCTGGGCCTAAAACACCTTTGCCGGTCCATGTGCCACTATGGATGAGATCCCACCCGATCACGGCATTGAATGCAGTTTGGGCCACAACGGCCTGGCAGCCCCATTTCTGCATGCACTCTTCGTTATCCGCCACCTGATAAAGGTAAACCTGTTTTTCCTTTCCATCCTTCTTACCTTTTACCCATGTTCCAGCACTGGTCTTGCCAAACATCCGATCGCCGAGATGGGCAGGGTCAGGCAGGCATGCCGCCACAACATCCCTGGGTGCCACCATGACGTCCTTGACCTTGATGGGCTCCTTGCTATCCAGACCAAGCATATGTAGTGTCTTCAGCACACCAATGAACTGGTCACCCAGGCCGTACTTGAAGGTCACCCGTTTGCATTTTACCCAGCGGGGAATGAGTAAGACTTCTTCATGCTCAACATTAACAACCTCAACATCGCCAATCCCATCGGGGAAATTAAAGACTTCCGGCTCAGAGAATGGCTGAGTAGTGAACCAATCCCGGCCCTTTTCCCAGACTACTGGCGGGTTGAGGCATTCCTCGATGGTGGTCCAGATGGAGAAGTTCGGGGCGAATTCGTACCCACGTACTTCAATGTTCGCACCGTCGCGAATGCCGATCTCATCGATCTCATCGAACAGGTAATCCTGGGCGTAACGGGCAAATACATCCGCCATCCCGGGTTCGACGCCTAATCCAACCAGTGCAAATAGGCCTTTTTCTTCCCATGCTTTTGAGCGCTCGAATTGATAATCGCCCAACTTGACTCCAACCTTATTGAATGGATCAGTCGGGTGTGGTTTGGATAATGTCATGGCCATATCCATATACATGCACCCAACATTGAACGCTGCATCGAAAATTGGCTCATTAAAAGATGGATCGCATGCGTTCATGATCAAGTCAACATCATATTTTTTAGCCAGCGCTTCGATCTGCTCTCGATGATTTGCATCCACCTTTTCAGCGGGGAATCGTTTCTTATCTCCCAGTTTTTCCTGGACTTCCTTGACTCTCTCAAGGTTGTAATCGGCCAGCACGATCTGTTCCACCCAGGTTCGTGGTTTTGCTATTGCCGCAATGGCTTCCCCCACGCCTCCTACGCCGACAAGTAATACTTTCATAAAATTCTCCTTATTGTTAGAACTATTTGAGACTAATTAGCAATTAATGACTATGCGCATTATAGGATTTAATATTCTCGGGCGATTTCAGCCAGTGTATCCTCTAATCGCTCGAGTAGCTTATCGATCTGTTCATAGCTGATCACCAGTGGTGGCTCTATCCTTACGGTCTGGGCACTGGTGAGTGTGCCAGCTACTAATACACCTCGTTTAAATAGACCTGCAGCCACTTTATATCCCACCTCCGGGTTGTGGAAGTGCTGCCCGATCAATAATCCTTTACCGGTTACGCTCTCATAGATCTGAGGATAACGGTTAGCCAATTCTTTAAGCTTGGGGATCAAGTATTCACCTTTTTCCGCTGCCTGTTCCCAAAGTTTATCTCGCAAGGTGATCTTAATGGCAGCAATTGCTGCACTGCAAGCCAATGCGCCTCCGCCGGTAGTTGTCGTATGGATGAATGGGTTCGGGAACATCATGCATTGCCAGATCTCTTCTGTCGAGCAGAACGCGCTGATCGGCATGACCCCGCCACCTAAAGATTTGGCAATGGCGATGATATCTGGTTTTACGTTCCAATGATCCACCCCCCATAATTTCCCGGTGCGTCCAAGGCCCGTCTGTACCTCATCGGCAATTAATAATACACCATATTGTTTGGTCAACTCCCGGATGCGCGGCCAAAAATCGTCAGGCGGAACGATCGCACCGGCTTCCCCCTGGATCGGCTCCATTAAAACTGCCGCGATATCCACACCTACCTTCTTGCAGATTTCCAGCTGCTTCTCAACAGCATCAGCGTCACCGAAGGGAACATGGTATACCGGTCCACCATACAAAATACCTACCGGGTCACGGAAATCCGATTTCCCTATCATGCTCAGGGATCCCATCGTTTTTCCATGAAAGGCTTTGGTCGCCGCGATAAATCCGCTTTTACGGGTGTACATTTTGGCCAGCTTGATTGCCCCTTCAATAGCTTCCGTACCGCTGGCGGCGAAAAAGCTATATTTAATATCCCCAGGGGTGATCATCGCTAATAACCGGGCCAGCACGCCCCGCAGCGGGTCGATCAACTCCTGGCTTGGCATGGGAGTCCGCCCAAGCTGGGCTTTGACATTATCGATCACCTCCGCATTTCCCCATCCAAGATCCATCATCCCGTACCCGCCCAGGCAGTCGATGTACTCCCGTCCGAGCACATCCTTGAATATCGCACCTGAGCCTGTCCATTCCACGCAGGCCCAATCCCCGGCTTCTGTCACTGATTTCCGGTAATCCAACCACCCTGAATTGAAATGCTGGGCGAAGTTGTATTTCGATTCTTCAATGATGGATTTCGCTTCGCTTTCGGTCACCTGCGACTTATGTATAATATCGGTCCAGCGTTGGGCAAATGCGATCGCCTCATCATATGAATTGCTCATAAATTCCTTCCCTTTATTCCCAATCTGAGACTTCTTTGTACCAGATCTTGCTGGTGCCAGTCTTGGCTCGCCCTTTCCATTTTCCAGATTTTGGAGCCATTTCGATACTCTTGATGATCGTTTCGGCATTCTCTTTGATCAGCAATCGATCCTGGTCTGAAAGCACAGGCACACCATAAATGGCAGCCTGTACCTTATTCAGGTTCATCACCGAGGTGTAGTAAAAGCCCCAATCATCAGACATGAGCTTGGCAACATACTTGATGTTGATCTTGTTTTTGTCATCTTCACCAATCTGCCCAGCCAATAATAAAATCATGGCATCTTTCAGGTCTTTATCGTTGATCTGTACAATCTGTAATTTTTGCAATAATAGATCGGTCAATGTAACGCAATGTGGATGTAGCTCGAGGCGGTCCTTATAGTTAATTGGGTGGTTGTAATCCAGTTTATCGAAAAAGACATCGATCATGGGGATACGCCCGCCAAAATAGATATGCCGGGCGCCTCCGCTCATCATGGCGGCGCGTTTCTCAAGCTCATAGCCCTGTTTCTCAAAGAATGGCACGATTTTGCCTCGATTCTTTCCATAGGACGCGTAATCGATATCCGTGAACACCCGCTCACCCAGGCGCTCCATCCGGCGGTACAGGTCTACATGGTCTGGAAAATAAAAGTGTAAAGCAATCGGCCCCATCACCCGTAGTATGATCCCCTCCCGTTGGGCTGCATCGGTCAAATGGCGCGCCTCCTCCAGGTAATCTTCGGGTTTTGGATATTCCTCCATCGGGATATCCTTGGGTAAGCGGAATTTCTTCACCGGTAACATGCTGTCTCCTCCTATCCTGAAGTAAACACGTAATCTTTAACTTTCCCTTTTTCCAGGACGATCATCGCACCTTTTAGGACGCCCTCTGAATATTCACTTCCTGGATTGATGATCAAGGTACGTTTTATCTTTTGCGCACCCCTTGATTCATGGATATGCCCGTGCAAGCCGACCAATGGTTGGTATTTCTCAATCATCTTCGCTACTGCCCGGCTACCCACGTGGATTTTGCGGTCGGCAGCCTGTACCAGATCCTTGGATAATTCCGGTGCCAGGTCCAACGCAAATCCATAAGGTGGGGCATGAAAATTAAAAATAGCGTTGGACTTATCTTTTACAGTCGCCACCAGCTCTTCTAGCATTGGCTCCAATTCTTCATCAGGTTTTTCGCGGGGTGTGTTCCAGGGAGTGGGGTTCGCCCAGCAGAATGTGACCATTTCATGCTCACCCACCATTACGTTCTTATTATTGCAGTTCACTATTGCCGTTGAATCTGAAATGATCTTATCGACTTCAAAATGGTCGTCATTCCCCGGAGCCATATATACTTTGAACTTTGACCCAGCTAGGCGTTCATCGGCCAGATCGATCCATTCACACAATCGGCTCATCATTAATTCTTTAAACAATGTATCAACTAACTTTGGGTCGTTTTTATAAGCCCTAAATTCATCAGGAGTCTGGTGTACCCAATAGTATCCCAGGAGCTCAATGGTCTTCTTAAGCTGAGTTAATTCCTCCTGGGTATTGATGTCGCGATGGATGCCCATTAGGGTGGTTTCCCAACCACCGCCAGCTTTTTCAACCAGCGGCACTAACACCTTTCCCGTCAGGTCACCTAACAGGATGCCCACATCCACGTTATATACTTTTAAGGCATTCAGGTATTTCCGGTAACAATGGTTCGAGCCGTGGATGTCGGTGACGAAGAATATTTTTATTGCGTTTCCCATTTTATATACTCCTCAATAAATAAGGGCATAAGGAGAACGAAGGATTGCTCCTTCGTTCTCCTAACCGAGACACTACATAAAGCTAATCTGGAGGTAATTCTCCAAATGTCATGCTTACATCCACACCAACCTGCTTGTTTCTTGACTTCCAGTAGAAATACCAGACTATGCCTAATCCCCAAATGACAACATAAAGGATTAATGAACCTATGACAAACCCTTCCAGATCAGGCATGACGATCAAGAAATAAAAGAGTATGGCAAGATAGATCAGGTTAACGATCGCTCCAATGGTCACGGTTGGAATCCCAAGGATTTTCCAGCCCTTATACGGAGATGCATTCCAAATCTCTTTCGCCCGCTTTGAGAAGGGGAAAATGGCTGCTGCGATGGCAGTAATACCAAACACAGACACAATCTCCATGCCTGTGATAGAAACCCCTCCCATCGGGTCACCCACGAATGCGTATAACAGAATTCCTATCTCACCAAATATGAAGCATAGTATGTGGTTCTTTACTGGAGATGCCCAGCGGTAGTCGATGTCCGCAAACCACTTTGGTCCCATCCGGTCCATACCCCAGGCAAACAAGATGCGGGGGAACGCCAGGTAGGAAAGTGCTACCCACCACAGGTTGAACAGGATCCAGGAGAGTGCCATCATGCTTACGGCAAATGCATTCTGTGTGACCATGACCGCTAAACCAACAAAGTTGGTTGACCAAGGAACTGTATATCCAGCTAGTGGCTCCCCGCTATTATCTACCCATGAGGCAGCAGATAGGAACTCAAAGCCTACTGAGTTATATAGACCAATCGCCAGCCAAATCATGAAGAATGCTGGAACAAGTACTGCAGCCAAATTCGATAAGATGATCGTTTTATCTGGTCGTTTAACCTCCCCAGCAATGAAAGTAATGCAATATGCATATGCAAACAACCAGGAGCCTGCCACCATCACTCCGAAAGTATCGTACCAGTTCCAGGTCGTCGGAAGTACATCACCCGCGCCTTCGATTGTTGTCCGCGCATCGCTCAAGAAAGCATCATAAGTTAATGATTCATATTGAGCAGCAGTTTTATCCCAGGCTTGGACATACTCGGTATGGTTCGTGACTGAAAAGACCAGCAGAATGACTACACACCCAGCGATCGCTACGACCATGATCACTTTTTGTACGGTAGCAAAAACCTTCATACCAAACACAACAAATAACAAAGCAATTGCACTTGTTAGTGTTGCAAGTATGAATATGCTCCAAGGTGTCTGAAGTAAATCTGCCGCAGATTGATATCCTAAAAATTGAAACAGCATAACCAATCCATCCGCAGTCCACGGGGCTAAGACAAAAATCCACATGATCCAGACGAACGCATTTCCGAAAGATTCTGCGATACCGATCAAAGGGTGAATAATGCGCGAATTATAGATATATTCACCACCTGATCGAGGCATCGATCCACCTAAGATGCCCCATACCAGGGAAAAACCGATGCCGCACAGAATTGCGGAGATAATTGTTGCAATGATCAAGTTTCCACCTGTATACACTCCCAAACCCAGGCTGATCATTACATACATACTCGGCGTCAGCCCCTGGTTCATAAAGCCGACACCAAATGCGTCCCAGAAAGAAAGCCCCCGAACAAGACCACTAGCTTTACGAGCAAAAGCCATCTCTTGAGCCATTTATCCTTCCTCCTGCAATCGTTTAGTTATATTCAGGTTATTCAACAACTCCTTGCACAAATCACTGAACAAGCAAAGCAATCCTTATACTTCCTCCTTTCTCTAAAACTTCCTGGTCCACTCCTTCGGCCAACGTTCAATAACGACCTTGGTTTGGGTGAAGAACTCAATCGCATGCTTCCCCTGCCCGTGCAGGTCACCATAAAAGCTGTCTTTCCAACCACTGAACGGGAAAAATGCCATCGGTGCGGCAATACCAATATTGATCCCAATATTCCCAGCAAGTGCCTCGTAGCGGAACTTGCGTGCTGCGGTTCCATCCCGGGTAAATATTGAAGCGGCATTTCCAAAAGTATGGTCATTGACGATCTTGATCGCTTCATCGACTGTGTTGCACTGGATGATCCCCAACACTGGCCCGAACACTTCCGTCGAGTGGATGATTCCGCCGATGGGAATGTCCGTCATGATTGTGGGCTTGATAAAATAGCCATTCTCATATCCGGGGATCACGGCATTGCGCCCATCCACCAGCATTTCACAGCCTTCATCCAACCCCTGCTGGATCAATCCCTCAATGCGGGTCTTGTCCTGCATGGTGATTACTGGACCCATTTGCACATCCGGATTGATGCCGTACCCGGTTACGCGTTTCGAGGCTGCATCTGCAAAGGCTGGGATGAATGTCTTATCCGCTTCACCGATCATGATGGCGATCGTGGCAGCCAGGCAGCGTTGCCCCGAACATCCGAACGCGCTGTCCATCATGATATTGGTGGTCGTAGTGATATCGGCATCCGGCAGGATCAGGCAAGGGCACTTGGCTCCACCACCGGCAGAAACCCGTTTACCATGGGCTGCCCCACGGCTGAATACGTGCAATGCCACGGGCGTCGAGCCAATAAACCCAACGGCTTTGATCAATGGATGATCGAGCATGCCATCCACGATCTCAGCTCCACCATGCACCAGGTTCACCACACCTTCGGGGAAACCCGCTTCTTGCATCAGCTCGAACATTCTCACCATGGTGATCGGCACCCGGCTGGAGGGTTTCACAACCACCGTATTCCCAGTCGCAACTGCATATGGCAGGTACCAGAATGCGATCATCGCCGGGAAGTTAAATGGCGAAATTAATCCTACAACACCCAATGGTTGCCGGATCATCATTTCATCAATTCCTGGAGCGATATCTTCAACCAGGTCGCCCATGGCGAGGGTCGGTGTACCGCAGGCAACTTCAACATTCTCGATAGCCCGGCGCATCTCCCCACGTGATTCGTCCAGTACCTTACCGTGCTCGAGGGTGATGCAGCGTGCCAGGTCCTCAAAATGGTCTTCCAGGAGCATCTTCAATTTGAATAAATACTGGATTCGGGTAGTAACAGGAACCCTTCTCCAGCTGTTGTATGCTTTCTGGGCTGTCTGTACTGCCTCATCAAACTCTGTAAGGGTCGAAACTGGTACCTTGACCAGAAGCTCAGCTGTTGCGGGGTTGGTTACGTCGCGGAATTTCCCTGAATTGGAGCTCACCCACTTCCCGTTGATGTAATTCTTCAAAATCGGCTCTTCCATTGATCCATTCTCCTGTGTGTTGTGTTATGTATAAATCGATTAACTAACAGCCTAATCTGTGATTTCGATGGCCTTATCAACAATAGATAAGCCTTCATCGATTTGCGATTTGTTTATGCATAGTGGTGGGACGACAAAAATCACGTTGTGGAAAATGAACGTGAATAGGCCGTGTTCCCGCAGGTATTTCCCTGTTTCTGCCAGCGGGTCAATTGCTTTTTTGGTCTTCTTATCGCTGACGATCTCGATGGCGGTAAACAATCCAATATGGCGTACATCTCCCACACTGGGATGATGCTTCTTGATATCCTCTAACCGTTTTGCCAGGTGTTTCCCCACTTTGACCGAATTTTCTAACAGTCGATCTTCTTTATAGACCTCGATTGTGGCGATCCCGGCTGCACATGCCAGTGGATGCCCGCTGTATGTCAATCCGCAGTAGAACATCTTATCGTCAAAGTATCGGGCGATCGGCTCCGATACGATCACTGCCCCTAGGGGAACATAACCTGAGGTGATCCCTTTGGCAGTAGTGATGATATCGGGTACGACATTCCAATTATCTACAGCGAACCATTTTCCGGTTCTTCCCCAGCCACTCATCACCTCATCGGAGATCAACAATATCCCATACTTATTGCATATCTCGCGTATCCGCGGCCAATAGTCATCGGGTGGGACGATCAAGCCATTCGAGCCAGTCACACCTTCCATGATGATGGCCGCGATCTTATCAGGCCCTTCATAGTTGATCACCTCTTCCACATGGGAGATGCATTCTTTATGACACGTCTCACGGGTCCAGCCGAATGGGCAGCGGTAGCAGAATGGGTCTAGAAAGTGGACCACGCCCGGAAGTGCAGGCTCAACAGGGAGTCGCCGGTAATCTCCGGTGAGGGCGATCGCGCCGTACGTGGCACCGTGGTACGATCGATAACGCGCCATGATCTTGTGCCGGCCAGTAAAAAAGCGTGAGATTTTAATGGCATTCTCGTTGGCTTCTGCGCCACCCAGGCAAAAGAAGGTCTTGTTAAGGTTCCCAGGTGCCACCTCAGCGATCTTCTGGCCAAGCAAACCCCTGGCTTCGGTAGCCATGCCCGGATGGGCATAGCACAGCTTCTCAGCTTGCTCCTGGATGGCTTTGATCACCTTCGGGTGCTGGTGACCGATGTTCATATTCATTAGCTGTGACGAGAAATCAAAATAGCGCTTCCCGTCATTATCCCAGAAATAAATACCCTCAGCTCGGGAAATCGGTATGGGAGAAGCCGCTGATTGTACAGACCACGAAAATAATGTGTAGTCTTTATTGAGTGAAACAATTTCTTGCGTGGAAAGTTTTCCGTTGGTTCTGCTCATTACATTCTCCATAAATGAAATAAATGATCAGTTAGCCATTTTTAAATTACCGTTTAACGTCGCGCACTGCATCCGACATGACATTCAACGTCTCGTCGATGTCCTGGTCAGTGTGTGAGTAGCACAGGAACCATGGCTCGCGTGGATCATGGTCGGGCATCACCCCTCGCTCGATCGCGTAGTCCACCAGGCGCAGGTAATACTCCCTTTCTGTCTCCTGCCAGTCGCGCTGAGCGACCACTTTATCGGTGCCAACCGCGAATGAGTGCATGGCTGGATAACCGTTTATGCAGGCAGGTATCTCCGCGCGGTAGAAGGTGTCCTTGAAACCCTGCATCAATTTTTTACCGCGTTGTTCGATGGTCTCGAGGATTGGTTTCTCTTTGATCAATTTCAATGTGGCATAAGCAGCGGCAACTCCAGGCTTGTTGTTATTGTACGTGCCTCCCTGGGACACCCCCTTACCGATCACCCCCATGATTTCCTTCTTGCCACCGAACGCTGCAACAGGAAATCCATTCCCGAGAGCCTTGGCATAGGTAGCCATATCGGGTGTTATGTGATAATACTCCTGGGCGCCACCGCGAGCGATCCTGAAACCAGTCTTTACTTCATCCAGGATGAAAACAATGCCATACTCAGTGGTCTTTTTTCGGATGAACTCGAGGAAATCCGGAGCTGGCTCGATCGAAGCGCAGTTGCCCATGCACGGCTCAGCGATGATCGCAGCCACTTCATGGCCTACCCTGCGTAAAACTTTGTCCAACACTTCGAAGTTATTGAACGGAACCGTGATGATCAGGTCGTTCAGCGGTTTTGGGATACCCGAACTGGACGGGATTGGGATGGGGTTATTGATGTTGCCGTATGCTTCTGCGGGTGCATAGGTTGAAAACAATGTGTAATCTTGAAAGCCATGGTACATGCCTTCGAATTTAATGACTTTCTCCCTGCCTGTAAAGGCACGCGCAACCCGTAAAGCATGCATGGTCGCTTCTGTCCCTGAGCACGCCAGCCTGACCATCTCGACGCACGGGCACATCTCGATAATCATCTCCGCCACATCCACTTCCAGCTCGCCGGTCATCGCCCCAAGGACTCCGCGGTCGATCTCTGCGTGGACTATTTCATTCACTTCATCATAAGCATGCCCCAGGATAATCGGACCAAATGCCAGCCGGTAATCAATATACCGGTTCCCATCCACATCCCACAGGTATGCTCCTTTGGCTTTCCCCATATAGGGAGTAATTCCATCTCCCCAATAACGAAAATTCGAGTTCACCCCCAGCGGGATCGAATTCATCGCCCGCTCTTGAAGCAGCTTGCTCTTAGGTCGTATCGCGCTCATTCTCGCTCTCCTCGATCGGTTCACTATCATTTGTTCTTCCGGAAATACAGGCTGATCTTGGGATCCGCCATTGATATACGTCTTTTAACACCAAGGGGACTATCGATGTGTTTGTCTTGCGTACACCCGGTATTTTACCGATAACATTCGTAACAAATTGATAGACTTCATTCGTATCATGCCCAAGCACCTGGACACTGATATCGTTTTCTCCGATCGAGCAAGCGACGTAACTTACACAATCAAATTCCGCTGCCTTCTTGGCAACTTCGAGGATCTGATTTGACTCCACTTCTAAGAACACATCGGCAGTGACCGCATAGCCCAATGATTTTGGATTATTAATCGCGCTGATCTGTATATACCCCTCTTTAATTATCCGCTCAATTCGATAGCGTATGACCCGCTCAGAAATATTGCCGATACGCCTGGCCATTTCGGATGCAGGCATACGGCCATCTTCCATAAGTAAATTAATTATTTTTATATCCGTATTGTCTATTTCATACATAAATGGGTGGAAACTTTTCCGTTTCCAACAATTATTATACAATCACTTTTCCAATTGTCAAGCATATTCGGGCTTGAATCACTCATCTATGATTAATTTACTCCAATTTTATAAAGGTAAATTTATCCTTTTTCTCGCTATGGTATAATTATTAATAATGGACACCGGGACAATCACACCAGAACCTCAGATAGATCAAGTTGAATTATCGCCTGAAGAGCTCCGGAAGCGCCGTCTGACTACCGCGGGCATCATTATCGGGGCGATTATCGTCCTAGGATTGTTCATTGCAGGTTTTATTTATCTAATTAATCCTGCATACTCGTCTTACGAAACGGTTGCGCGTTTACGCGACATTGCCATCATTTTGATGGCGATTGAATCGATCATCATAAGTTTGGCTCTGGTCATACTGATCGTTCAAATAGCCCGGTTAACTAATCTGCTCGAAAATGAAGTTAAACCGATCCTAGATTCAACCAACGAGACCGTAAGTAACCTTCGTGGCACCACGAAGTTCTTGAGTGATAATCTGGTCGAGCCTGTGATCAAGCTAAATGAAATCATAGCTGTGTTGCAGCGTTTATCAGACATCCTTAGACTTACCGGAAAAAAATAAGCTTAACCTGAAAGGAGAAAACAGCAATGTCAGAACGCGAAGGAGATATCGGAGTTTTTTTAGCAGGGTTCATTATCGGCGGTATGGTCGGCTCAATTGTCGCCTTGTTACTCGCCCCCCAATCCGGAGAGGAGACCCGTACAATCATCCGTGATAGGAGCATCGAGCTAAAAGATAAGGCTGTCGAGAGAGCTGAAGCTGCCCGAATAAAAGCCGAAGCTGCTGCCGCCGAAGCCAGGGCTCGCGCAGATGAGTTTGCCCGCATGACCCAAGAAAAAGCCGCCGATGTGAAGAAAAGAATCTCGAAAGGTGGCACTGATATAGCCGCACCTGCCGAAGGCCCTGAAGTAACCGTCGAAGGTTAATTTTCTAGAAGGAAAACAAAACGGAACCCTTTAGTTGACCAGGGTTCCGTTTTTCTTTTAAATCTTGCTACGATATATACTGCTGATCACCTGCGGGATAGCAGCCAATACATCCCTGGCCAATACTGAAGCCGTATTTCCCAGTTTTTCAGCAGCAGTCAAACCTGCTTGGGCATGCATCCAGGCTGCTGTGCAGGCAGCTTCGAATGCAGGTACTCCCTGCGCCCGCAGTCCAACGATCAAGCCAGCGAGCACATCGCCTGTGCCTGCCCGTGCTAAGGCCGCCGTAGCGATGGGGATCACCGCGATTTGCCCATCAGGTGAGGTGATGATGGTGTAAGCCCCTTTTAGAACCACGACATGCCCCCATTCCTTTGCATACTTTTCAGCGATCATCAAGCGGTTTGCCTGGATTTCGCTTACCGGCAAGCCCGTCAGCACCCCCATCTCGCCAGGGTGTGGAGTCAGCACACTCTGATGAGGTATCTTCTCGACCCAGTGATCGATTTTGGCGATCAGTTTTAGTCCATCGGCATCAATAACCACCGGCTTGGTAATGAACTGTGTTTCCAGCTCAGCGGGTTTACTATGGATGAAACCGATATCACCCAGGTATACAGGCCCGCTATCCTCAAATAGCCTGGTTAAAAAATCTTTGGTGGTATCTTCCAGTCCAAACCCTGGGCCGAGCAGCACGGCAGTCGCCTTGCTCAGGTTCTGCCGTACAACCCGCACTGCATCTTCAGAGATAACTCCCATCTCATGAGGTAGCAGCACCCAAGTACATTCAGGGAATTGCCCGGCTAACGCTGAATGCAAAGGTTCAGGGACTGCCATGGTAACCAGGCCGGTACCGCAACGATAGGCAGCTTCACCAGCGAGAAGTGCTGCTCCAGTATAGTTGACGGAACCAGCAATGATGAACGCCGTCCCAAAGGTTCCTTTATGCGAGTCATCCGGCCTTTTGGGTAAATTTTCCCTGACGAAATCACTATCAATGACATATTTGCGATTATTTTTATATGTCTTAAGCTTATCAACTGGCCCGATACTGACTATGCGCAGCTTTCCAATAAATCGTTCTGCAGGAGCCTGGATTAATCCAGCTTTGATACCTGCCATGGTCACGGTCAGGTCAGCTGGGATTGTTTCATCCGCAACCTGACCTGTCTCACAATCTACGCCGGATGGACAATCGACTGCCACCACGAAGATCCTCTCGGACCGTTTCTCAACCTCAGACTTGCAATGCGATAATATCTCCGCCGCACTTCCTCGGAGTGGTAGATTGATCCCGGTTCCAAATACGCCATCGACCAGAATTCCACTCGCCTTAAGTAGCCTGCTAAGCCTGGTCAAATCGTGGTCTTCTTCAGCCGTTATCACCTGACCCTTTTTTTGCGCATATTGGATAACAAGCGGGTCATCCGGCTCGCGGGACTTTACGATATAAACAGTTGTGTCCCAGCCAGCGTCAGCCAGTTCACACAATGCCACGAGTGTATCGCCTCCATTGTTACCAGAACCGACCAATGCAAGAATGCTCTTGTTGTGTATATGGCTATACGCATCTTGGATTTCGTGGGCCAGGCCCTTACCCGCATTGTTCATCATCATCGCATAACTTAACCCACTGCCATCGGCTTCCTTTTCAAGAGCCAGTATTTCTTTAACAGTGAACAATTTCACCATAGATCCTCCACTAACCACCCTAGGCCAAGTGATATCAGTTTTTCACGCGTTGGGTATCCAGCAGCCTTATCCCACCCACGCGCCTCGTAATAGGCATCGAGCATCGGTCCAAAATCGAGAGCATAGCCATCCGCTCCAGCTGGGTGATCCTGGTAACGGGTCAATAAAGTCTTTGGTAAAGTATCATTCTGCCTTGTCAGGCCAAGGCGGTTATTGATCACTCGCTTTAAGTTCCAGCCTCGCTCACCCGCCCCCAGAAGATCACCGATCTGCCAGTTCAATCCACACGCTGCGTTGACCAGCTCCAGGACCGTTTCAGCCGGCACGTTGGCGAAAATGCACATAACCAATGCATTCATCACCGTCCGCCAATCCTGGTGGATCGCAACGTTTCTGGCTTTCTCTGCGCCACCCTGTCGATCGTATTGAAGTATCCCTAGATCAGTAAGAACCTGACCCATGTCGATCACAAAGTAATCCGACTGATTGTGGCAGGCTCCTCGTGGTGATGTCGCGTAGACCAGGGCCATTCCGCTGGAGCCGCGCGGATCATGATACGGGACTTCTAACCCATTGACCTGGACTGCCTCCTGCTCATTTCCATAATGGTTGCCAAAAGCCTTCGCCCCCAGCGCCACCCATTTACCAATTCCCTGGCGTTTTACGGTTAGATGTATCAGCTGCTCGATACAAGCGGCATCTCCCCAGGCTAGAGGAAGCCCATCTGCATCTTCCTTCGGTATAGCACCCATATCAAATAACGTGAATAACAGTCCAATCGTGTTACTCATGCTGATGGTGTCCATACCATATCGGTCGCATAATTCACCAAGCATGGTGATCCTGGCGGGGTCATCATGCCACAAGTTTGGCCCAAATCCGATCAAAGTCTCATATTCAGGGCCTTTCCGCTTGATCCCGTCAGCAAGCTGGACAACCCTGCCGCACGCAATCACGCAGGCATGGCAGGCGCTTGTCCCAACCAGGATGGTTTCTGCCAAAGTGGATCCTGATACTTTTAAAGCATTTTCGAAGGTTCCCAAGTGAAAATATCGCTTGGGCATATCACCTATATAGTCAAAATAGTCGGCTGCGCCCGCTGTTCCAAGGTCATGGAATACTTCGGTATAGGTATCTGCTTTCAATTCACGGTTAGCGATCGAGCGTATGATTGCGTATTTGGCATGGTCAGACGTGGGGATTTTCTGATCACCTTTTACAGCGATGGCTTTCAGGTTTTTCGAGCCCATCACTGCCCCCATCCCGGTACGCCCTGCCATTCGGCCATGATCAGTCAGAATGGAAGCATAGGGAATTGAAGTTTCGCCAGCAGGTCCAATCACCGCTACCCTTGGGTTATTTACCTCCAGCTCAGCTTTCACAGCTTCCTGGGTTGAACAGGTATCCTTGCCCCAAAGATGCCTGGCGTCTTTTATTTCCAATCGCCCATTGATCACCGTGAGATAAACCGGTTCTTCTGCTCGTCCTGTAATCCATAAGCCATCATATCCCGACATGCGTAGCTCGGGCCCCCAAAAACCGCCACAATTCGATTCTCCCCACAAGCCGGTGGCAGGCGATTTTGCGCATACCACGAATCGACCTACAGCAGGACCAGCGGTGCCTGATAACGGCCCATTAATGAATAATAGCTGGGCTTCTGGAGATAACGGATCCATTTCAGGCAACAATTCGTCATACAAAAGCCGGGCACCCAGTGAAGCTCCGCCGATAAAATCTACTTCCCATGCCTGTGGAACAACGAATTCTTCTACTTGCCTGGTGGTTAGATTTATCCTTAAGATTGGCTGCATTTATTTACCCGTCTGCCATCATGTTTTGTGGTTAGTTTAGCATAAAATCGAAGCAAGAAACATCCTTCCTATATATCGCCAGGAAGGATGTTTTATCGTTTGTGTATTCGTGGCTTTCCCAAGCCCTGCCCAGGTTTAGATTGAACGCTGGTATACCCGGTGATTCTTGTATGCCTTTCCGCCCACATTCTCAAGGTCGTGTCGCATTTGGACAGCGGTTTCAGCTACCTGGGTAAGGTCGGCATGCTCAAACTGGTAATCCCGCATCGTTTTTTCCATCTCAACGTACAATAGGGCATTGCCACCCATCCCGTGATATTCTGGCAGTACCCCTGCTCCGTTAAGCGAGATCCATTTGGTCCGTTTCATATCGAGCAAGATCTGGATCAAGCCAGTCGGGAACAATCTTCCCTTGGCGCGTTGCATCCCAGTTGACAAATCCGGGAAACCAAATAGAAATCCGACTGCGTCGTCATTGTGAGTGATGATCTTGATCAACTTTGGATCAGCCACCTGGAGGATATTATCCAGTAAGAATTGAATTTCACGTTCGGTGAGTGGGTAGTATTCCCAATTATTGACAAATGAGGCGTTGTATAGCTTGCCGATGCGGTTAGCCCAATTCCTGAGATCTTTTTTATTATCAAAATAATGCACGCCCATGTTTTGCCGTGCTTTTGCTCGCTCGGCAATCCGATAAATTCGTTCATCCAGGTGGAAAGCATCTTTGTGCAGATAGCAAGAAACGAAATCAACTTCCTTGGTGAAACCAAGATTCTCAACCAATTTCACATAATATGGGTAGTTATAGTTCATCATCGACATGATCTGGCGATGCTCATACCCGGTTTCAAGGATCCCATAGCCGTCCAACGCCCCGAAACCCTTGGGGCCAACGATACGGTTCAAGCCACGTTGCCTGGCCCACTCAAATGCTCGCTCAAATAATCCATTCGCAGCTTCCTGGTCGTCTTCGCAATCGAAGAGGTAGAATTGTGCTTGCTTGGTCTTGTGATAATCATTGAAGCGTGTGTTTTCGAGAGCAGCAATGCGGCCAATTTCACGCCTGTCCCGTGTAGCTATGAAAAATTCGGCGATACTGTGCTCGTAGAATGGGTGCTTTTTCCGGTTCAGCTGCGTTTCAACATCCATCCTGATGGGAGGCACCCACTGGGGATAGTTTTTATATAACCGGTAGGGTATATCAACGAATTTTCTGACGAGTGTTTTGTCATTGGTATCAATTTTATCTACACGAAGCATGTTCTCCTCCATCAGGTATTTATTTTCTATCCTATATGTTGTATCGCCTGACAGGATTCGTCAAGCCGGTTTACTTCTTCACTTGACAGGCTCCACTTTATCGCTCCAGTGTTGTCTTTAGCCTGCTGCACCGTGCGTGCCCCAGGGATCGGAACCGCACCCTTGCTGGTCAGCCAATTCAATGCCACCTGGCCAGGCGTTGAACCAGCATGAGCAGTGCTGATCTCCTGCAAGGTTTTTAGTAATGGGGTAATTTTCATTATCGCAGATTTATTATATCGCCATGACAATAAACCCCGTGGCAGTCGTTCCGTTGTGTATTTACAGGTTAATATTCCTTTTTCTAGGGGTGAATATGCAATGATCGTCACACCTAAACGATTGCACAGCTCAACCAGCCCACTACTGACTGGCTTTTGGTCTAACAAGTTGAATTTGACCTGGTTAGAAGCCAATGGAATGTTAATTTTTGCCAGGGTGTCGTAGGCTAATTGCAATTGGGATGGTGAATAATTAGATACGCCAACAGCTTTTATTAACCCTTCTCGTACCACTTCAGCCATGGCTTCCATCCAGCCTGAGATGCTGATAGGAGGGAGAGGCCAATGCATCTGATATAAGTCAACCTGGTTAATTCCTAGTCGTTCAAGGCTGCGCAGTAATGCTGAGCGTAGCTCGCGTTTATTGATCCGCCAGGGATATGGCATGAACTTTGAGGCCACAACGACCTGGCTCGGATTGTGTTTCAAACATCTCCCAAGGTTTTTCTCCGAGATTCCATTTCCATATACCTCGGCGGTATCGAAAAATTTTACCCCATTGCTTAAGGCGATTTCGTACATCTCAAAAATCGCCTCAATCTCCTGGCTGCCTTGAGCGGGTGAGGTTTTGATATCTCCCCATTGCATCACTCCAAATCCGATTCTAGAAATTTTTAGCCCAGTTTTTCCTAGATCCATCACATCCGCCATCGGAACCTCTCCATAAAAATGTCTTTCCGAATATTACACCTTAAGCCAATTTCATGCTGACATATCTTTGGTAAAATGGGTCAGTACATATCGAATTCCAATGGTTTGGTATACTAAAAACATCTCACGCTAACAAATAAACCTATGGCAGATAAAACTGAGTTTCTCCCTTTCCATGCAATAAATGAATACATGCGTCCAGATTTCAGGATGACTATCGTCCGAGAAACCCTCAATGGTCAGTCTAAATTGGATGAAACCCACGCAAATGATCTTAACCATGCAGTAAAGAAATATGTAAATGTTCCGGGCTTCCGCAGCAGTGATAAGGCGCCTGCCATGATCAAAGTTGTGCCAACCTCGAAGGCCTTTGAAAAGGAACCCGATCTGGTCGCTGTCATCCTGGCTTGTTGGGCAGAGCTCCATCCAGAGCTACGCGATAAGGTCTTCGCATTGCTTCAAAACCGCCAATGGAAAATCTTGTCTACCGGTGAGGAATCACCCGGCCTTTCAGCCTTATCTGAAGCATTAAAAGATTGGCCTGTGTTTCCAATCAAAATGGACCGGACAAAGCTACCTGGTTTCTATACTCACTGGCCAAAAGACGAAGATTTCGAGGTTTTATACAAGAATTTCACTGAGCTTTATCCGGATTTCGAAGAAAGCATTGACCGGGTCAGCTTAATGGTAGTCTGGCTGACTATGCGCCTGCCTTTACAGGTCGACGATATCCTTAATGCTCCAGGCGTTGATGTAGAAAATCCGGTTAGTCATTAATATTTCACAACCAAAACTTTATCAACGGTGAGATTTACATGGCAGAATTAACAGTCGCAACCAGAAATCGGCGCTTTTATTGGAATTGGATCCCAGACATTATTTTCCGTCCACGGCGTACATTCGAGCGCATCGGGTCTGTGAATTCTGCTGTCTGGCTCACTCCTTTACTCGTATTGTCAGTGATGTTGTTGTTGAATGTATTTTTTACCGGCCGGATTAAAAGCCAGGCAGCCTTGACCGGTGAGATCACCTACCCCCCTGATTACCAGTATTATTCTCCCGAACAGCAAGCGCAATACATGCAAGCCATCCAATCCACCCAAGGGCCGGTCTTCGTATATGTTTTACCCATGATCACAGCTTTGCTGGGTGTTTGGATCGGCTGGCTTATCCTGGGAGGCGCTTTACACCTGGCGACCACCCTCTTTGGCGGCCGAGGCAGCACGCTTATGTCTATGAACGTTGTTGCCTGGGCTAGCCTACCGCTGGCGATTCGCTCTCTTGTTCAAGTTGCCTATATGATGATCACGCAAAAGCTGATTGCCTCGCCTGGATTATCCGGGTTTAGTCCGGTCGGTGAGTCTTCAGGACTTCAATTTTTCGGAGAAGCATTACAGCTGATTGACATCTACCTGGTATGGCAGATCGTCCTATTGATCATCGGCATACGCAAGACCACTGCATTGAATCTTATGAAGTCCACCAGCGCCGTGCTCCTGGTCATGCTGATCATTCTTGCCCTCCAGGCAGGCCTGGCGTTCCTCTTTAGCCTGCTGGGTAACCTGTCAATTGCGCGGCCCTTCTTTTTCTAAGGATCTTATTGTAACCATAGCATGCTGGAACCTTTTGTAAGAATATCCCAGGTAACCAAGGAATTCCAGATGGGCGAGACGACCGTCCGTGCCCTGGACAGTGTAGACCTTGAGCTTGAGCACAACTCGTTTACAGTACTGATGGGCCCATCTGGATCTGGAAAGAGCACCCTTTTGTACCTTTTGGGTGGCTTGGACCGGGTCACGCGTGGACATATCCAGGTGAATGACCAGATACTGGATGAGCTGGACGAAAATGCTCTGGCGGTTTTTCGGCGCCGTACTGTGGGGTTTATCTTTCAATCGTTTAATCTGATCTCTAATATGACCGCCCAAGAAAATGTCACCTTTCCCATGCGCTTCAACCACACTTCTAGGCGTACCCGCATCGAAAAATCCTTGCAGGTGCTCAAGCAAGTCGGGTTGGAAGATCGCATTGCTCACCGTCCAACCGAGCTCTCGGGCGGGCAACAGCAACGGGTTGCCATCGCACGGGCGCTGATCAACGATCCAATGCTGATCCTGGCTGATGAACCCACCGGCAACCTTGATACGGCCAGTGGTGCCAGTATCATGCGCCTGCTCTCCGAATTGCACCGCCAGGGTCGATCGGTTTTGGTTGTAACTCACGATCCACGTATGAAGCAGTTTGCGACCCAGCACAAGTACTTGCTCGATGGGCGGATCGTCAGCGAGGCGGAATATTCAGCTGCTTCTGTCCTGACAGATATCTCTTGAGCAATATAAGGCTTACGGCAGATAAAGGTGTGTCTATGAAAAGAAAATTCGTTGCGCTGGTTATTTCAATACTATTGATCGCAATAACGGGTGGGTTGGTCATCCAGCCGAGTGTAGTCCGCGCCTTCGAAAGGACCGATTCGCATACTGTCGACCTCAACGCACATTCCACCCATCCTTTGGGTCCATCAGACGCAGCAGATATGCCAATTATTGTCCAGTCAATCATCATGACAGGCACAGCCACGGTTGAGCCACCCGGTAGCTATGAACGGCCTGTTATTGTAGTCGATACTTACAGCCTGGACCAGGACACGATCTCACCGGGCAATTCGTTTACATTGTTTGTCACCCTGTATAATGCTGGACAGCAATATGCCACCAATATCGTCGCGACGTTCTTATCTGGTGACCTTTCTCCCCAGCAAACGGGTGGGGTGGTGGCTGTCGGTGAGATTGCCCCCGGCAACCACGCTGAATTTGGCCAACCTTTATACCTGGATCCCTATGTTTATACTTCAGTGGTTTCAGTTCGCATGACCGTGAGCTACACAAATGAAACTGGTGTGGCTTATAGCGAGTCCTTCACCATAACCTTGCCCGTACATTATGTGTATTCTTCGAAATCGACTTCCACCGCCACTCCAACTGCCAGTCCAACAGCTTCATCCAAGCCTCAGCTGGTGATTACCAGCTATTTAACCGATGTTGCCACCTTGGAACCGGGAACACAGTTCAATTTATCAATGAACATCTTGAATTCAGGTGTCTCAACCGCTAAAAATGTGACCATGGTGGTTGGAGGTGGCACGGCTTCATCAGCCGGGGACGCTGGCACACCTCAACCTGGGGGCGTTTCTGGAGGAAGTGGAGAGTTCACCAATTTCGCCCCCATCAACTCTTCCAACGTGCAATCCATCGGTGACATTTTACCTGGAACAACGAAAATAGCCAGCCAGCCGCTCATCGTTAATACTTCTACTACCCCTGGGGCTTATCCACTGAAAATTTCTTTTATCTACACAAATGATCAAAACCAGACATTTACCGATGACCAGGTGATCACCCTGCTCGTTTATAGCACCCCTAACCTGGAGATCAGTTTTTACCAGGATGTATCATCCATCTATGCTGGCCAACCGAATACTTTACCGATTCAGGTTGTGAACTTAGGCCGTAGTAGTGTGGTGTTGGGAAACATGAGTGTCAACGGTTCAAATGGTCAATTCAGTAACAACTCGATCTTTATCGGAAATCTCGAAGCGGGTGGTTACTTCACCCTCGATGCGACTTATATACCTGATGTGCCAGGTTCTACGGAAGTTGTTGTGTCAGTGAGCTATACGGATGACTTTAACCAATCCCAGGTGATCAGCCAGACCTTACCCCTGGAGGTACTAGAGCAGCCCATCATCGAGCCACCCGTGGATGGCAACTCGAATGATGGCTCAGAGATCCCAATCACCACTCCAGAAACTTTTCTTCATAAGCTCTGGCGCCTCTTTCTGGGCTTGATCGGTCTCGATTCCGCCCTCGATACTTCACAGCAGCCTGTAAACAATAATGATCCGATTGAAACCGCAGTTCCAGAGCAACCGGTGATCGTCCCGGCTCAGCCATTAAAAGGACCGTAATTACCACCCTCTTCATTGATTATCCATGAGTTTCTTTGATCTAATTGCGCTCATTATCGATAACCTGAGCAGGCGAAAAGCCCGGGTTGCCCTCACGGCTATCGGTGTCATCATCGGCACATCTGCAGTAGTCGTGCTTGTCTCCCTCGCCATTGGTTTACAAAAGAATGCCACCCAGCAGCTCTATGGGATCGGGGATCTGACTCAGATCCAGGTTTATCCGAATTATCAGGATATGGGACCGTCAGGCTATGCGGGTAAAGGCGGCAGTGAGTCATCCACCCCGGTCCAAACGCTCATCACGAACGATACGATCTCCCAGCTCTCTGCGATACTTGGGGTTAAAGCAGTCATTCCCCGCGATTATATCCAGGGTGGTTCGGTCCTTAAATACAACCGCATGGAGACCTATACCGGGCTCATCGGTGTTGGTGCTCCCGATCTCAGTTATCTCGGTGTGGACCTGCAGGGGGGTGAAAATACGCTTAACCCTGGTACAGCTGTAATCGGCTACCAGGTTCCGAATACATTTTACAATCCCCAATGGCGGCCTGGTCAGCCGATGCCTACACCACCTGATCTGCTTGGACAACAAATAAAACTTGAGGTCATTAAATACGACCAGGAGGGTAACGAAACCCGAAAATCTGTACCTTTAAAGGTTGTTGGAGTATTGAGCGAATCAAAAGGCGAATCAGATTATTCAGTCTACATGCCATTGAACGATATCACGGCATTAAACCAATGGATCCTGGGCAGGCGTATCAACCGCGATAAAGATGGCTATAACCAGCTCGTCGTTAGCGCTGAAAGTGTGGACCAGGTACTCGATATCAGCGAGCAGATCACCCAGCTGGGTTACCAGGCCTACACACCTCAATCGTATGTCCAGGGTATTAACAGTTTCTTCCTGATCCTGCAGGTAATTTTTGGCGGTGTCGGGGCGATCGCCCTGCTGGTAGCAGCGATCGGTATTGCCAACACGATGGCTATGGCCATCCTGGAGCGGACGAAAGAGATCGGTCTCATGAAGGCCATCGGGGCGACCAACCGTGATGTGCTCAGCATCTTCCTGGGGGAGGCTGCCGGCATTGGGCTCCTGGGCGGGATTGGTGGGGTGCTGCTAGGGTGGGGTGCCGGCCAAGTGATCAATGTCCTGGCACTTTCATACCTCGCCGGGCAATCAGCCCAGCAAGGTGGGCCACCGCCAACCACTGCCGTGTATACACCCCTCTGGCTGCCAGTTTTCGCGTTGGTATTCGCTACGTTCATCGGCCTGATCTCGGGTCTCTACCCTGCTTTACGGGCGGCTACGATGGTTCCGGTTACTGCATTAAAATACGAGTAATGCCAAAGAAAATCCTGCATATCGATCTGGATGCATTTTTCTGCTCAGTCGAGGAGAATAACGACCCTGCACTGCGTGGCAAGGCATTTGCCGTGGGTGGGCGCCCCGATCAACGTGGTGTGGTAGCCTCATGCTCGTATGCAGCTCGCTTGCGCGGAATCCATTCAGCCATGCCCATGTCACAAGCCCTGAAGCTGTGCCCTGAGCTGATCATCGTCTCCGGCAGGCATAGTGATTACGGGAAGATATCTCACCATATTATGGATTATCTGGATACCCTCACCCCTCTGGTCGAACAAGTTTCGATCGACGAAGCTTTTTTGGATTTGAGCGATCTACCTGACAGCGGTGAAACGCTTGCAGCCACCATTCAGGACCATATTCGAGATCAATTCCACCTGCCTTGCTCGATCGGCGTCGCATCCAGTAAGCTTGTAGCCAAGATCGCAACCAATTTCGGTAAGTCGTCCAGGCGATCAGGCGTTCCACCCCAGGCCATCAAGGTCGTCAACCCGGGTGAAGAGGCCGCTTTCCTTGCACCCCTGCCTACCAAGGCATTATGGGGGATCGGTCCCAAGACAGCTGAACGCCTGGCTGAGCTTGGTATCCATACGATTGGCGATATCGCCCACACTCCCCAGGCAGAGCTGACCAGGGCACTGGGAAAATTCGGCGAGGACCTGGGAAAACGAGCAATCGGGATCGATGAAAGTCCGATCTATACCAGCCATGGGGTGAAATCGGTCAGCAATGAAACCACCTTCACCCGCGATATTGCTGATAGCCAGGTTTTATATGAAACACTTCACAGCCTATCTGAGAGCGTGGGTCGCCGTTTGCGAAAGAAAAATCTTAAAGGTAGCACGGTCAAGCTTAAGCTGCGCTGGTCTGATTTCACCACCCTGACCAGGCAGGCTACCCTTCAATGTCCAACCAATGCTGATCGTGAAATCTACAATGCGGTCAAGGAATTGTTCAACAAGACCTGGATCAAAGGTAAACCGGTGCGCCTTTTAGGCGTGGGCATCACCCAATTCGAGACGGCTGCCCGGCAGTTAGACCTGTGGGAAGTACCCAACAAAAAGGATGACAAGCTATTCTCCGCAATGGATGATGTGCGGAATCGTTATGGCAAAGATTTGATCATGCGCCTCAGCGATTTGAAATACAAGAAACATGCTCCTGGTAAGATCAAGGAGACACCCGAAGAAGAGTAGCTTCGAGATACTCATACTGAGATTGATCATATGGGGTCGAATGAACGGCGTCACATCTATCCTCAGAAATCATGATGTTTGTCATTTGACGCAATCGGATAGGTTTAGTAATCTATACGGGTAATTTACAGGAAATGTCTTTATACTATTAGTCCAAAGAAGGAGAAAAATACCATGGCGATGAAAATCACTGAAGAATGCATCTCTTGCGGTGCCTGCACCCCGGAATGCCCAACCGAATCAATCACTGAAGGCGATACCATCTATCTGATCAATGCCGATACCTGCGTTGAGTGCGTTGGCCACTATGATTTACCTCAGTGCGTTGCGGTGTGCCCGGTCGATTGCATTGTTAAAGCCTGACCCCTAGCGACTTCAGTTAAAAAGGAATGCCAGTATTCGTTCGCCGGATACCGGCATTTTCTTTTTAATCGGATTGGTCATATTTCTCTCTATACTCTATAATATAATCTCCCTGGTATAGATAGATCACGAATAACACAAATTACTGGCAGGAACTAATAAGGAAAAATTATGTGTGGTATTTTTGGGATAATCAGCAAAGATGAACAGGTTTTAGGACCCATATTAACCAATGCCGCCAAAAGATTGTCCTACCGTGGCTACGATTCGGTTGGCTGTGCGACGATCACAAAAAGTGGCCATATCGATCTCAGAAAGGATGTTGGCAAGGTCGATGAAGTTGCTCCCCGCCTGGTCTTCGAGGAAATGGTCGGTAGCCGAGGTATCACCCAATTGCGCTGGGCGACGTTCGGCTCTCCTTCGCAGGCGAATTCTCAGCCGCATCTCGATTCGAAAGGCTTGATGGTTGGCGCCCATAACGGTAACGTAGTCAACAACCTTGAGTTGCGCCAGCAGTTCATCCAGGAGGGCATGGTCGTTCGCTCTGAAAATGATGGCGAAACTTGCGTGCATGCCGTTGAACGTTACGTTATTCAAGGCTACGAGATCATCGATGCGATCCGCAAGGCATATAACGACCTGTTGGGAGATTATTCTTTTGTCATCGGTAAAGTTGGCGAAGAGAAACTGTACGCCTTCAAAAAAGGCTCGGGGTTGGTTGCAGGTATCACCGATGGAGCCACCTGTGTCTCCTCGGATTTACCATCAATTCTACCCATCACCAGGCGGATTTTGTCTATAAATGATGGCGAGATCGTAATATTACAACCCGGCAAGATCGAGCTACGCAGTGTGAAGGATGGGTCAGAGATTCAGCGTGAGTTCGAAGAGATCACGGAAAGCATGGAGCTAGCACAAAAAGGTGGCTATGCGCATTTCATGCTGAAAGAGATCCATGAGCAAGCGCAGGTGGCGCGCGAATTACTCCACATGCTGGATAATTCGAGCACCGTTCAACCTTTCGCACAGCGCATGCGCATGGCCCGACACCTCTACCTGATTGGCTGTGGTACCAGTTTCCATGCCTGCAGCATCGGTGCTTTTTACATCGCCAACCTGGCTGGGATACCTGCCATCCCGGTCCTGGCTACCCAGTTCACCTCTCAATACGGGCCAACCCTCGGCCCTGAGGATGTAGGCGTTTTTGTTAGCCAGAGCGGAGAGACCAAGGATGTGCTCAATGCCCTGGCCGTCGCAAAAAATAAGGGCATGCAATGTCTCGGCCTGGTCAACGTGATTGGCTCCACCCTGATGAAATCGACCGAGCTTTACCTCCCACTAACCTGCGGCTACGAGATCAGTGTCCCAGCCACCAAGACTTACACCAATCAGGTGATTGTTTTCCTTTACTTGGCGCTCAAAATGGGGGGGCATTCCACCTCTGATCTAAACTCGCTTCCCGAGTTGATCGATCGAACGGTCAATGAAACCGACATGCAGATCGGCCGCATGGCAGACTTGCTGGATTCTTGGAAAGACAGCTATTGTCTGGGTTATGGCTCAACCTATCCGATCGCATTGGAAGGAGCCTTAAAATTAAAGGAAGTGACCGATATTCATTGCGAAGGTTTGCTATCAACCGAGTTCAAACATGGGCCATTGGCTGTAGTTCGCAGCGGTTACCCGATTGTCTTCATTTCTAGCCCGGATGATGTCCCGCTGATCGTGAGCGGCATCAATGAAGTTGCCTGCCGCGGGGCTCGCACGATTGTCATCGGTGAGGAAGATTCACGGCTCAGAGCCTACGCCCATGACTTGATCACCATTCCTTCCACCAGCTCAGCCATCCATCCCATCCTGGCCATTATCCCGATGCAGCTGCTGGCGTACCACGTGAGCGTTTCGCGCGGCTTTGACCCGGATTACCCGCGCAATTTGAGTAAAACCTTGACTGTAGATTGAACCTTGCCATCTCAATAACTGATATATTAATTATATTCTTTCAAATTCAATGATCGACCAGGAGATGAAAACTATGGATGATAAGTACCGTCAGCTACTTAAAATCGATGCTTCACGCCTTGACGCATTGAATTCGATCTTGCTTGATCCCGATATGCAGGTGATCAGCGATTTCCTCAAGGTGGTCGAAAAATATGGTACCCCGGAGGAGATCAATCAAAAAGCCGACCAGGCGGGTAAGCTGGAAAATTTATTAAAAAAGGTCGAAGCGGTAAAACCCGAATACTTAAAAGACCTTAAATGGCTCGAGGAACAAAGAGATAGATCAGCTTTCATATCGATCGCGGATTATCGAAAAAGAGTGCTAGGCCCAAAGGCTGGGGAGATCAAATTTAATGATGATTACGCAGTTACCCTGGAGGTCAGTGCCTGCCAGTACTTCCCGTGGCTCATCGAGATTGCTCATAAATCCATTGACGAGCAGCTGCTGATGCCTGGCCGGTTCATCAAGGTTCGCAAGATGAAAGAGCAGGAATTGGATGGCGATCTGCCCGCCTTAGCAGCAGCCATGAACATCATTGGTGCTTCGTATGTCGAAACGTTGGATACCAAGGGCACGGACGGCTCGAATATCCACCTGGGTGGGCCTGCCACCATTACCGGCTATTTTGGAGGTGTTGGCCAGCCCAACCACTATCCGCTTAAATGGCTGGATGAATATCTGTATTACTATACGAACTATGGCGTCCGCCAGGTCTTGAACATTAACCCGGGCACGGTCCTGCTGGGTTATCTGTTGTACCGTATCGGCGTCAATATTGAATTCAAGATCTCGGTCTTCATGGGTAACGATAATCCCTATGCAGGCTTGTGGACGTTGATTGGTGCGAAATTATTCTCGCGCGATGATGGTACGTCACCCTTGATCGGCTTCAATTGGAGTAATTCTGTTAATAATGAAACGCTAGAGATTACCGCCCAATTCAGGAAGAAATTCGGTTTCGAAGATGTGGTCAGGTTCGAGCATCACATCACTGAGACCTGGAAGAGCATCGTCCGCCAGCCTTATAACCGGCGCGACGAGTTGGTTCAGCTGGCTGACCATGTCGCGAATATCTCGGCCAAGCATGAGGGTGGTGATCCGGAGGTAGACCAGGGCCGCGCCCATCCATCCGACATCCTGGATTATTTCCGCGATAAGAGTGAGGTGATCGAAGCCGGTGATTGGGATAACTTGACGGTTAATTTTATGGACAAATTCGATGCTGCCAACCGCACAGCTGATGTCCTCACCCAGCATGGCTTGGCCGTTATCGCGGCCCAGAACCTTCATAAGTAAGGTGGATTATGATCCCAAAACAAATGGAAGCCTTCCTAAAAGCCCGCATCCCGGAGCCAACCTGGAACAGTCGCTTGATCTGCGAGGATGGCAAGTGCTTTATCGACTTCAGCCCCCTGGATGTTGATCGCCTGGGCCGGCTTGGGATCGAGGTGGACAGCCTGGGTCCGAAGCTGCTGGCATGCTTATGGGATGACACGACGCCCCTCGAGGTGGGAGGTTACTTGGTGGTAGATAACCTTGCCATGGGCCGCCCTTCGATGGGTGGCATCCGTATGCTGCCTGACCTGACACCCAATGTGATCCACAACCTTGCGCGGGGGATGACTCTGAAGAATGCTGCGGCCGATCTACCCTACGGAGGTGGAAAAGCCGGTATCATAGCTGACCCTGATTTACCACCCGAGCAGCACCAGGAGATCGTCAGGCGGTTTGCAGCCTTGATCTACCGTTACCGCGATATCTATTTACCCGGGCCTGATGTTGGCACGAACGATGCGGATATGAAGATCATCGCAAGTGTGAATGGACTGGATAACGCCCTTTCAAAACCTGTTGAGATGGGAGGAAATCGCATCGATCAGTTGGGTGCCGCGGGAGGCGGTCTGGCAATTGCCTTCGAAGCCCTGTTAACCGAGCTACCCCGCCTGAATAACTTGCCCCAGTTTGCCAACCGCGAAGTACCTGATCGCTCCGAGATCACCATCATGCTGCAGGGTTTTGGTGCCGTCGGTGCCCATGCCGCCCGGTATCTCAAACAGCGCATCCCAGAAGCGCAGATCATTGGTGTAAGCGATATATCGGGTTATCTGCACGATCCGAATGGCTTGCCCGTCGAAAGGCTTTTTAACGATTGGCAGCAAAAAGGCGTCGTTGCCAAGAGCTATTACCAGGAAAAGCTGATCAACCTGCCATTAGGAAAGTACGCGACGAAATATTGCAGCTTCCCTGAGGATCTGCTGCGCGAGTCTGCATTTTGTTTTATCCCAGCTGCGCCAATCTCGAACTACCTAGACATCAATGATGCTTCCAAACCATCCATGACGACTGACCGGATGGGCACGTGGAGGCTGATCATTGAAGGTGCCAACACCTACTCGCCCGACCCCGATCGCAAGTATGCCCGTTCACTCATGGAACGCGAAGTCTATCGGAACAAAGGGGTGTTGATCGTTACCGATTACCTGGTGAATTCCGGGGGGGTCATCTTTGCAGCCCAGGAGCACCTGATCAGGACTCCCAACCACTTGCGTATCCCCGATAACCTGCTGGGTAATCAGGATGCGGTAAACGCCTGGCTTGAGCAGCATGCCGCCGATTTGGCTGAGCTGGCAGAAAAACGTCTGAAAGTTGCTGAAAAAGCCCGCGATGAGGTGATCAGGCGTAATATGCACGAGCTAATCGACTTGTTGATCTCCGATCCTGATCTCCTGCCGTGCGAAGCAGCGGAAAGCATCAGCATTAAACGGATCACATCCAGGGAGAAGGATCGCAAAGCGTCGGATATCATGGCCACCATCATCACCATCCCTTCCACAGCGAACTTGCAGGAAGCCGCCAGGCTCTTTGTTGAAACTGGCTGCCCGATCCTAGCTGTGCTTAATCCCCGTAATGAAATTATCGGTATTCTGTCAAATTGGGATATTACCAGGGCTGCTTCGCGTGGGTCGATTGAAAAGACACCCCTCGATCAGGTGATGACCAAGCAGGTCATCACTGCCAGTGCCGATGATGTAATCCTGGATCTGGTACGCAAACTCGAATATAACGAAATCTCTGCCATGCCTATCGTTGAAGGTAAAAAAGTGCTCGGTATGGTCAGCACCGATATCCTTGCCAGCCGCTCGCTCTACCGGTTATTGCAATCCCGCCAGGACTGAGTATTGCATTACCTACTCAAAATGACCTCTCCGGACCTGCATGGAGAGGTCATTTTTTTGTTCGAACCATAGCTACTTTTTTAAAAATACTTGACAATTAGTACATTTGTTCTATAATGAGTTTGTGGAAACGTTTGAGAAACTTAAGCTTGTTACATCCCAGATGCACCTGGAGCCTGCCGAGGACACCCGCTGCATCCAGGTTGTCAGCCGCAAGCAGGATAAGATATCGGTCAGCGATGCAGTCTTGCCGAATGGAAAACGAATTTCATTGCTTAAATCCCAGCTATCCACGGTGTGTGAGCGTAACTGCAATTACTGTCCCTTTCGCTCGGATCGCGATTTCCAGCGCGCCTCCTTTAAGCCTGAAGAATTTGCCAGGATCTTTCTTGCCCTATACCAGTCACGCATAGCTGAGGGGATCTTCCTCAGCTCGGGATTATTTAATAACGGGGCTTTTACGCAGGACTACCTGCTCGATACTGCCGATATCCTGCGTAATAAATACCACTTCCGTGGCTATGTCCACCTGAAAATCATGCCTGGCGCCCAATTTGCCCAGGTCGAACGTGCCATGCAATTGGCTGACCGGGTGTCTATCAATCTCGAAGCACCAACCATCGCCACGCTTCAAAAGCTTGCTCCGGGTAAGCAGTTCATCGAGGAGCTGGTCCAGCCACTGAAGTGGATTCATCAGATCCGCCAGACACAACCAGCCTACAAGGGATGGGACCATCAATGGCCTTCCTCCGTTACCCAATTTGTGACCAGCGCTGTCGGTGAGACGGATGTGGAGCTATTATCGACGACTGAATATCTATACAACCAGCTGAAATTGAAACGCACCTATTTTTCAAACTTTAATCCCATCCCCGATACGCCCTTAGAAAATGTGCCCGCTGGCTCACCCAAGCGAGAAGCCCGCCTCTATGAAGCCTCTTTCTTACTGCGTGATTACGGCTTCGGCCTTGAAGAGCTGCCATTTGACCGGGATGGTCAGCTGCCCCTGGATATCGATCCGAAATCTGCCTGGGCACAGCAGAATCTAGCCAATCATTCAATCGAAATTAACCAGGCTGAAAAACATGAATTACTGCACATCCCAGGGATCGGGCCGAAAAGTGCCATCGCCATTGTCGTGGCCCGTAGGAATTCCAAAATTACCAACCTCGATTTTCTTCGTTCCCTCGGTGTGAATATCCACAAAGCAGCCAAATATATCATTCTGAACGGAAAGAGCCCCCAAACCCAGTTATCGTTCCTGTAATCCCACTGCCTCCCTTGTAATTTTCACCTGGATATTCTATACTGAGGCACCATGGTACGCATCGGCATCGATATTGGCGGTACGTTTACTGATTTCGTCCTCCACGATCTTACTACCGGAACTATCCAGACGTTTAAGCTCCCCTCCGATCCTTCAAACCCGGCAAAAATCGTCCTCGAAGGATTAAAACAGCTTGCACTGGATGGGCATGTCGAGATCATCCATGGATCGACTGTGGCGACCAATGCCTTGCTTGAGCGAAAAGGTGCCAAAACCGCCCTGGTCACCACGCAAGGGTTCAAGGATGTCTTACAAATTGGTCGCCAGAATCGCCCCGATTTGTATGATTGGAGCCTTTCACCAAACCCTCCCCTGGTTCCATCTGAGCTCCGCTTCGAGATATCCGAGCGCGTCGACCACCATGGAGCTGTAATTCACCCGCTCGATCTAAGTGTCCTGGAGCATGTCATCAGCCAGCTTGCTGCTGCCAAGGTCGAATCAATCGCCGTTTGCCTCTTGTTCAGCTTCTTACATCCTGAGCATGAACAGGTGATCGCAGCAGCCTTACGTTCGCACGGGTTTTATGTCTCAGCCTCATGTGAGATTCTGCCAGAGTTTCGCGAATATGAGCGATTAAGCACCACCGTGATCAATGCCTATGTCTCTCCGATCCTGAACCGCTACCTGACAGATCTGTCAAGCCATCTTCACACCGCAAAGATCCAGGTCATGCAATCCAATGGCGGCATGATCAGCCTGCCTGAAGCCAGTCGTAATGGTGCCCGGTGTATCCTGTCGGGTCCAGCAGGGGGAATCGTCGGGGCGATGAATATTGCCGGGCATATTTCACAATCCAGTCCAAACCAACCAGCTATCCCAAAGCTGATCACCTTCGATATGGGAGGCACCTCAACCGATGTCTCCTTGATCAATGGGAAACCTTCCTTAACAACCGAAGCAGTCATTGGGGGATTCCCCATCCACCTGCCCTTGCTGGATATCCACACGATTGGAGCCGGTGGAGGTTCGATCGCTTACCTGGATGCAGGAGGCTCTTTACGTGTTGGACCGCAAAGTGCAGGAGCGGTACCAGGACCAGCCTGCTATGGGATGGGCGACCTGCCAACCGTCACCGATGCGAACCTGGTTCTCGGACGCCTGTTGCCCGACAGGTTCCTGGGTGGGAAGATGAAGATCGATCCCGACCGCGCATTTATAGCGATGGAAAAGCTTGGTTCTCGCATGCAGCTGACTGCTATCCAGGCAGCTAAAGGTGTTATCCGGGTGGTTAATGCCCAGATGGAGCGGGCCCTAAGGGTCATATCGGTTGAACGCGGCTATGACCCGCGTGATTTCTACCTGTTTTCTTTTGGGGGTGCGGGTGGGCTGCATGCCGTCGAGTTAGCCCGCCAGATGGATATCCCCCGGGTTGTAATTTCCAGGTATGCAGCCACATTATCGGCTTATGGCATGCTGGCCTCAGATATCATCAAGGATTATGTGAAAACCGTGATGCTCCCAGGCAACATTGATCCGCAGATCCTGGATGAGCAATTCTCCCAGCTGTGTCAGCAAGCGCAAACAGACCTGGCAAACGATGGCATAGCACCAGGGAAGATAGAAGTCCAACCCAGCCTAGATCTACGCTACGCCGGCCAATCGTACGAGTTAAATATCTCTTTCACAAACAATTTTCTATTGGAATTCTGCCGTGCCCACGAGACCGCTTATGGCTATTCCTACCCCGGGAAGGAGATCGAGATCGTTAATCTCCGAACCTGTGCTGTTGTGAAAGTTCCTCCCATCCACTTGCCTGTCCATCGACCTGGGGCATCAGCAGGTGGTACCGAACCTGAATCGGTCAGGCAAATCGAGCTGTCTGCCGGTCCAGACATGGTCCCCATTTATGATTACGGCGAATTGATCCCCACCTCATCCATCTTGGGTCCGGCTTTGATCATCTCATCAGATACTACCATTTTCATCGACGAAGGTGATCGATTACAGTACGACGAGCATGATAATCTAATTATCGATGTCTCGCCAAAATCAAAGGCTAACTGGTGACCGTTATAGACTGGAATTTCTTTAGCACGAGGTGAAATACATATGTCAGGCCATCCCTTACGCATTTTTGCAGGCTCATCCCACCCGGCGCTCGCGGCACAGGTCACTGATATTCTAGGAGTGCCGCTAGGTAAATCAACGACCCGCAACTTTGATGACTCAGAGATTTTTGTCAATATCGATGAGGTGGTCAGGGACCAGGATATCTTCTTTATCCAAACCTGCTCGATGCCAGTCAATGACCGGCTCATGGAGTTGTTGCTCTACCTGGATGCATTCCGCCGTGCGAGCGCCCACACCATCAGCGTGGTGATCCCGTACTTCCCCTACGCCCGCCAGGACCGCATGACCCACGGGCGCGAGCCAATCAGCGCCCGGGTGGTGGCCAATTTGCTTGAAAAACAAGGTGCTTCACGGGTGATCTTCTTTGACATTCACAACCCTGCCATCCAGGGATTCTTCAATATCCCGGTTGATCCACTGTCGGCCATATCCCTCCTGGCGAATTATTACCGTAAGTCAGAATACAGAAATTCGGCCATTGTTTCCCCCGATGTCGGCCGGGCAAGCCTGGCGGGGAAGTACGCCGGATTGCTAGACCTGCCATTGGTCATCATGCATAAACGCCGGTCCAGCCCTTCGGAGGTAAAAACCACCCACATCGTGGGAGATATCACCGGGCGCCGTCCGATCATCGTCGATGACCTGATCGCAGGTGGAAGCGTGCTTAAACAGCTGGATGACCTATACTCGCATGGTGCCCAGGGCAAGGCGTGCCTGGCGATCACCCACCCGGTGCTCTTGCCATCCGCCCTCAAAAGGCTGGATGAGGATGATCGCATTGAAAAGCTGGTTGTCACCAACACCATCCCGGTACCCTCCGAAAAACTGCATCCCAAGCTGGAAGTCGTGTCGATCGCACCATTGCTGGCGGATATTATCTTTCGTATCTATAGCGGTATCAGCATCTCTGAAAAGATCATCCTTTCATGATGGCTATGCGCATTATGGAAGATTTTAGACCGTCAGACCCAGTCAAGCTGGAAATCTATAAAAACTTCTTTGCCTCTATCGCTGAGGAGATGGGTGCGGTCTTGCGTAAAGCCAGTTTTTCACCCAACATCAAAGAGCGGCGGGATTTCTCATGCGCCGTTTTCGATGCCACAGGCAATATGATCGCCCAGGCAGCCCACATACCTGTCCACCTGGGCTCGATGCCCCTCTCGGTCCAAACTGCCATCCAGCGATTTTCCGATCAGGACCACAAGCTCAGGCCGGGTGACATGGTAATCGTGAATGATCCCTTCCTGGGTGGGACTCACCTCCCTGATATCACCCTGGTCAGCCCGATCTTCACCCATACAGGGGCTTCCACTCAAGAATCTCAGCTGATCGCGTTCGTTGCCAACCGGGCCCACCATGCAGATATCGGAGGCATCTCCCCCGGCTCGATGCCAATCGCTCGCGAGATCTACCAGGAAGGCTTGATTATCCCTCCGGTAAAGCTCTTCTCCGCTGGAGTGCTCAACCAGGCTATCGTTGACTTGATCCTTGCGAACGTGCGCACACCCGATGAGCGCAGCGGAGATTTGGAAGCCCAAATCGGCGCAAACCACCGCGGCGTCGCCCGCTTGGCTGAGCTGATCCAAAGGTATGGGCTTGAAGAAGTCTCAAGCTACATGCAGGAGCTGCTCAACTACACTGAGCACATGACGCGCCAGCTGATTGCTGGTCTTCCCGATGGGAAGTATTCATTCGCAGACCGGCTTGACGATAATGGCGTCTCGCCTGGAGAGATCCCCATCTGCGTATCGATCACGATCCAGGGTGATTCCGCACTAGTTGATTTTACCGGTTCAGCCGAACAGCAACCCGGTAGCATCAATGCGGTATTTGCCATCACTTTGTCGGCGGTGAACTATGTGTTCCGCTCGTTGATCGGCCTCGATGTACCCAACAACAGCGGCTGCCTGGTGCCGATCCACATCGTATCCCCTGCAGGCTCAGTCGTAAATGCCCAGGCGCCTGCCCCGGTTGCCGGGGGCAACGTAGAGACATCCCAACGCATCGTGGATGTATTGCTTGGAGCCCTGGCCCAGGCCTGCCCGGATCGCATCCCCGCCGCTTCGCAGGGTACGATGAATAATGTAATGATCGGCGGCTGGGATCCAGAACGGAAACGCTATTTCACCTATTACGAGACCATTGGGGGCGGTATGGGCGCCAGCCTACATCAGGATGGAGGCTCAGCGGTTCACAGCCACATGACCAACACACTGAACACCCCAATAGAAGCCCTGGAATATTCCTATCCACTGCAAGTGGAACGCTACGCCGTACGGTACGGGAGCGGAGGTGCTGGTGCTCACCGGGGTGGGGATGGCATTATCCGAGAGATCAAGCTGCTCGCTGAGGCGCAGGTGACCTTGCTTTCAGAACGGCGTAGCACCCAACCGTATGGGCTGGCTGGCGGAGAACCAGGCCTTCCCGGAGCGAACCAGCTGAGCCATGCTACCCAAACACTCGAATTACCGGCAAAAGGGACATTTTTCGCCTCTGCAGGCGTCGTATTAACGATCTGCACCCCTGGCGGAGGAGGTTTCGGGAAGACCGATGTTTGATATCAATCTCGTAAGCATCCTGGTGGCGATTCTTCCGGTCATCATCATCTTTTTACTCCTGGCTGTCAGGCATTCCCCGGCTGATGTCGCAGGCTTGATCGGATGGGGTGTCACCGTCCTGGTAGCCTGGCTGTATTTCAAGACTTCGCTTTATGTTGTGCTCTTATCCAGCCTTTCCGGAATTATCGCCTCTTTACCGATTGCCCTGGTGGTTGCCGCCTCAATTTTCCAGGTGACCATCATGCAGGAAACCGGGGCTATCGCACGCCTGGTTGCACTACTAAAGACTGTATCACCGGATGACAAGATCGTGCAGATCATGCTGATCAATGTCGGCTTTGGCACCATGCTGACCGCCCTGGGCGCCGTGCCAGTGTCCATCTTGCCACCCATCATGCTTTCACTCGGTTATTCATCATTCGTCGCCATCGCATTGCCAGCCATTGGTTATGATGCGCTGACGACCTATGCCCTGCTGGGCGTGCCAGTGGTGGTTTTCTCCACTACGGTAGGGTTGCCGGTAGCAGAAGTTGGCATGTATTTCGCCCGTTTCATGCCGGTGATCAGCACCTGCATCGCCCTGGGCATGCTGTGGGTCGTTGGTCGTTGGAAAATGGTCTGGAAAGGTGCCGTCCCTGCCATCATCTCGGGGCTGGTAGCCGGTTTTATCTGCATCTGGATGAACCAGCTGGGGTTGATCACCGTCACGGGGATCATCGCCGGGTGTGGGGTGGTGATCGCCATGCTGTTATACCTTGCAGTCAGGCGTAAACCGCTTATCGATCGCCAGAACATGGATGAAACCGACCAAGCAGTCGTCCAAAGGATGCCTTTATGGGCAGCCCTCTCACCCTGGATCATCCTGACTGTTGCATCACTTCTGGTCAATGCTCCATTCCTGCCATTCTTCAGTCTAAGCTTCAGCCAGTTTTCTATGCCTTTACAGATCATCCCTGGAGCACCGGAGAAGATACGTTTTTTCTGGCAGGCCTATTTCTGGATATTTGTTAGCACCCTGCTGGCATTGCCAATCTTGAAGACTTCGAAAACCAACCTAAAGGTAAGCTTTCAGAAATGGCTGAAGCGGGCTCCACGACCAGTGTTTTCAGCAGCCATCTTCTTTGCCATCGCCTACCTTTATAACCAATCGGGGAAAAATATAAACTGGGAGTTGGTTCGACCGGATCTGAACATGATCGGACTGCTTGCCAACGCCTCTGCGGCAAGCTTTGGGCATTTCTACCCCCTGGTAGCCCCATTTTTGGGTTTGCTGGGTGGGTTTATCAGCGGCTCGGAGACATCCGCGATCGCCATGTTGACCAACCTACACCTTTCCACCGCACAGAAAATCGGCGCGGTTGGCTTGATCGTCGCTGCCGCCAGTGGGATCGGAGCAGGTTTGGCCAGTGTGATCTCACCTGCGAAGCTTCAGAATGCAGCGGCCAGCATCGACCGGATCGGCGAGGAATCCTCGGTGATCGGCACCACCGTGGTTATCTCGCTCATCATCACCGCCGTTTGCGCGTTAATGGCGCTGATTTGGGCTTTTTAGCTTCTGATAGGAGCCAATCCAGGGGGTCCCCAGCTGGTTACGCTTGGCGACCTTGATGTTACTCAGCTTTTCGGTTACCTGTGCGGTGATCTTGGCTACCGTTGCCCAATCCTCGCTAATGATCGCTTTCTTCATCTCTTCACCCCAATTTCCTGCCCACGCCCATTCCATGCGGTACCGGTCAGCTTTTATCCAGTAACCACGTTTCTCCCAGGCCGCCACCGACTCTTCAACTCCCTCGCTGATCGCAATCAGCGAGAAACTGATGTATGCCAGCAGGTCAAGCGTAGTTTCATCCAGCCCAGTCTGCGCAGCCAGCTCACGGATGGCCAGGGTAATCCCTTTTTCAAGGAGAGAGCGGTCCTTTCCAGCACTCCCCATTTTTATTACACGGCTCAATGGATATTCCTCCAACCGACTGTTAACGTTTTGATAGAAAGCCCGCATGATTATATCCGATTATTGACGTGCATCTCTCTCTCGCTTATAATCCCCACCCGCGGGGAAGTGCTGGAATTGGCAGACAGGCATGACTTAGGATCATGTGCCGCAAGGCGTGCGGGTTCAAGTCCCGCCTTCCCCACTCAAGTTCCATTGCATTTTGGCTTATTTCAGCCAGTTATCAACCCGGTTTAGCAAAAATTTAATATGATACCTTCAATTTCTGTTGCTGTAACTAAAAATCGTGTGCAATGCGTGTGCGACAGATCATCGATTAATTACAATTCAAAAAATGCAACCCACTTTAATGATCACCCTTAGCCTTGGTCACAGCTAGTAGCATGTCAAATATGAATCTGAGGGTAAAGATATTTTAACTTTATTCGGGCATCAGCGGTTGTAAAGCGCCATTGAACCTTAACGACGTGATCATTGCGATCATCTTGCCAAGCTCTTACTTCGCTAGTCAACAATTCCTGATTGCCAATTCGCCGATCTAGACATTGGCGGCATAAGACACTCAGTTCAATTTCAGCCATATTGAGCCAACTGCCGTGTTTAGGTGTGTGATGGAATTCAAAGCGATTGGCCAATCGCAAGGCTTCCTCTGGTTCAAAGGTTTCATAAAACGAAGCAGGAGAATGAGTTTTCAGGTTATCCAGCACAATCACGATCACTTCCGCATCGGGATAATGTACATCAGAAAGCTCTTTCATTGCATTCGCCCAATCTTTCCGGGTGCGATGTTCGGTTACGGTGACATACCTCTTTCCCCTCAGCGGCTCAAAGAACATGAACAAATTAGCCACTCCCTCCCGCTTGCACTCGTAATCGTAGCGTTCAGGGTGCTCTGGTTTGGCTGGAAGAGGTTTTTGTGTATCGGATAGTAATTGCTTACTCGTTTCATCCATGCAAACCTGTGGTCGTTTCGGGTCATAAGGACGTTTATACACTTCCAAAACATTCTCCATGTGACTAACAAACTGAGGATTGGCTTTTGGAGCGATGCACCACTCTTTTTTCAACCAGGGCTTAAGCTCATTTTTTTGAGGGTGGTGCGAATGGTCTCATGAGAAACACTCTCCGCATAAGACAGTTCTACCATCCGTTTTTGAAGGAGACGTAGCGTCCAGCGGTCTTTTCCTTCGGGTGGTTTCCCACAAACCATCGCTATCAAGTGGGCCTCCGCTTCTCCATCCAAACAATGCTCGTACTCTCGTTCAGGTTTCTTGCGATACAGTGCAGCCTCCAACCCCTCTTCAGAAAACCGTTTACGCACGTTCGTAACGGTCAACGGGGCGATATCCAGAGCCCCACAGATTTGAGTGTACGACCAATTGGGGCCTTTCTCGCTGCAATCAGATTTAAGCAATACCCGCGCATGCGTGATCGTGCGGACGGAAGCAATGCCAGATGATAGCAATTGTTCAAGTTGTAGCCGTTCTTCGGCAGTTAGTCTGGTAAGCTATTTCTGGTTCATTTTTCACTCCTTTGTTATTCTGTATAAAAAAAAGCAAGATTCAAGCCAAGTTACCGAATCGGTTTTAATAGGTAGCAAAAAGAAGAGGCTGTATAATCAATAGTGAGTCGGCACAAAGCGTGGTATCTCTCAATCTGGGAGTGCTGATTAAAAAGAAAGGGTAGAAATGAACGATCAATTTTTAGAGAAATGGTCTAAAGCCGCTCGCGACCTTGGCCTTGACATCCAATTCCCATTTACACTCGTTCTTGATTGTGGCGCTCATATTGAGGCACGTTTATTACTCAAGAACTTCGGATTTGAGAACGGAATGATTATCGTGACTGACTTTGAACCTATCCGGGATTTCGCAGATGAGATTGTCGCAGCCGGATACGGTTTTTCAACGCTTTCCGAACCAAGTGCCGGCGACCTTTATAATCGTGAAGTGTTCATCGAGATGCTCCGTGATTGGACCTGGTCAGGTCCGGAAGCCTTGCGACCAGAATGGTGCCTGCCGCCCAGTGACGACGAAGTAGATTTTTATCAAGAAGTTGACGAAATAGTAAAATTTTATCTAGAAGTTGGAGACCGACGTATTATCCAAAAGGTTATTGAGCATCTAAAAAAGAATAATTGTGACGGAATGAGAGTTAGTTTAATAGCGAAAGATACTTGGTTATTATCAATTCGGAAAAAAGATATTCAAATTGCCTACGAGATAGCCAGCCAGAATGTAGACTGATTTTATGAAAGAAAGAATCGCATCACAAGAATGTGCGTCTGATATCGCGTGAAGCGGAGGAAGTGGTCGTTATTCATTCTGGGTTAATGTCACTATTTGCTCCGTGAGTGACATAATAGTAACAAGATTTTCACCAGATTTCCGAATCAGCTTTGACAAGGTACTTGTACATAATACTTCGGATCAGACGGTTGTGGATTCTAATCCACCGTCAAGCGGTTGGCGACTCCGCCGGCGGCGCTAGATGCGGAGAAAAAATATATAATCAATTTCTAAGGCTTTTGTCTAAATCGATTTTGTTAATTAATATCAAATATTTTGGTTAGTATTTCTTATATAATATGTATATGTCCCAAACCCATGCAACGCACCCTGCCAAAGGCGAACCTGAAATATTCACTTATCCAGACATTACTACTGGAACAGTTATGCACGGGGTAATCTTTCCTAATGACTTGAATCTCTTAGCATCATTCAAGCCGGAATCAGCTGTTTTTTACCTGAATCGTGGAGCGGAATACCTTAAAAATGGTGACCTCGCTCGTGCTATTGCGGACTTTGATAAAGCCATCTTACTTGATCCTGACTTTGCAGAGGTTTACAATGATCGTGGGTTATGTTATACAACCAAAGGTGACATGGATTTGGCAATAAGTGATTTTGATCGAACAATTCAAATTAGACCTGATTTTGCAGAGGCGTACAGTAATCGAGGAACTGTATATAAAAGTAAATATTATTTTGTTGGGGCACTCAAGGACTACGATGAGGCAATCCGATTAAAACCTGATTTTGCGGCAGCTTACAACAACCGAGGAGACGTATTCCATCTTGTAGGTAATTTTTTACGCGCGATCAATGAATACGATAAAGCATTACAAATCAACCCAGACTATGTTGAGGCATTCACTAGTCGCGAAATAACCATATTTGATAAAGATGAAATGATCAATTATAAAGAAATGAACGACCCAATAACTGCGGAGGATTATTTCATACGAGGGGAAACATATATCGTTTCTGGAGAGATAGAAAAAGCAATCTTGGACTTCGAAAAAGTCTTAGAACTATGTGAATATTACCTTACCCTCTATCACAATGCCCAAGAACAATTACTGAAATTGGAGAAAAGTTCATAGGTTGGGTTGTGGATGATGAATTTTCACCTGAAACCCAACTTTGTTTAAGTGAGCCCATTCCTTCAGATCAGACGGTTGTGGGTTCGAATCCCGCCGGGGGCGCCAATTTATCGAGTAAATTACAGACCGATCTCAAAATTATCACCAAACAGGCTCAATTAAAGCACAATTAAAGCACAATCAGAATGATCCCAGGATGGGTCCTGGTGAAAAAATATGACAGGCATCCAGATAATTGATCAAGAGACCGATCTCATGTGCAATCCGTGCGCAAACCGAACAGCTCATTCGTTTAATATCAATCGGTAATTAAAATTACCCGTTAATTGGAATTGAACCTATAACTGCTAGGTTCCGATAACCACTCTTATACTTAAAATCGACTAATGGGTATCATATATCAAATTGACTAATAATACTTAACTTTTCTCAATAATTAATTGGTATACCTCTTGTATAATAAAAACATGGATGACGAAGTCCAAACAGTTACTTTATACAGGCCGACAGGTCCAAAAGAATTGGAACTTGTAGAACAAAGTAACTTTCGATTCTGGCCACCGCGACTCCCAGAGCAGCCAATATTCTATGCAGTGACGAACCAACAATATGCAAAAGAAATCGCAATAAAATGGAACATCAAAGATAGTAATGTTGGCTATGTAACGCGGTTTCGTGTTAAAAGAGAATTCATGGATCGCTTTAAGATAAACCAAGTAGGTGCTGCACACCATACTGAGTGGTGGATTCCAGCCGAGAATTTGGAAGAATTGAATAACAATATCGTGGGATTGATAGAGGTAATTTTTGAATGCTGCAAAGAGGCATAACAATTTGCTTTAAGCGACATTGCTGATTCAGATGCCCATAGCTTGATGCAGTTGGATAAATTAATGATGACCAAGGAATTAACGAAAAACGAGATTAAACAATTTAATTCCCTATATTCTAGGGGATCTGGTCTCCAAAGGGACATAGTTATTTTGGATGGCCGTCAATTTAAAAAACCTAACATATTTGCGAAAAGAAAGTTAAATGAATCAATAAAATCTTTCAAAAGAGCTTTAGATATATATCCTTCAAGTTACCAATCCATGCTATTTATTGGAAAAGCATATCAAGCATTAGGAGATTTAGATTCAGCGTTATTATGGTTTATAAAAGCATTAAGTATTGAGCCAAATAATCCAATAATTGCTAAAGAGGCTGGAGGATGTGCTGGGCATTTAGGAAAACACGAAATCGCAATTCAGATAATGAAGGAACCAGCCAGAATATATAAGACAGATGCTATTCTGCAATGCAATATTGGTTTATCGTTTTTGTTTACTGGAAAAATATCTGAAGCTAAAAATTCTTTTATAGAAGTAAAAAATCAAGAACCAGATAATAGAATGAATAATAAAATTTTAGCGTTAGTGGAATTAATATCAAACAATAATATTGATTGTCCGAAAACTGAAGCCGAGCTTATCAAATTGATTAATAATATTAATATAAGTTGAATTATTTAGTAGATTTAATAAATACCCCCCTGAGCATTAAGTGGAACCCGACCACACCAGAGATGCTGTGATATAAAATATTAAATTGTACTTGAATAGGATTTGGCCCTTAAACCGCTAGTTTATGATAACTGCTCTCATAAAAAACAATGATGGTTAATTCATTGATCGAAATTCGAGATATTACATTCTCGCCCTATTCTTCAATTGACAATTCAATCAATGAGATTTTCCCTAACTTTGATGAAGAGTCTCAAAGGAGAATGCGAGAGTCCATTCTAAATGCCAAGAAATCAGCGATAAAACACCGAGACGAAAACACTGATGCAGCTGCGCGCCAAAAATTTCGAGAATTTATTCCAGCAACTATTCTAAATAAAAAAGGATTCTCCTTTGTATACGAAAAACCTATTCAGGGAAAAACGCCCGATTGGGTAGATTTAACTGCAAAATTAATGATTAAATCGTACACATTTGAACGATTAGGTACTTCTAGCTTTTTAGATCGCACTACATCATCGATAACTTATAAGTGTAATAAATACAAACCTATCATCACTGCAAATTCTCTTCTTTTCGCAGTAGCTATTTACATAGATTATCTTTACCCTGTTATGTTACTTGAAGAATTCATAGAAGACCCAAGGTTTTTTCGCTCAGTTTTCGATACCAACGATTCATTATGGGCAATTCTTGTCTTCACAGAAACTCGGATAATTTCTGGTAAACAACAATATGGATTCATTTGTCTTTGTGTGGATTCATCTTTCGCTGCGATTCCGAATTGGCCTTTTTACACTATAGAATGTATTTGAATAGGAACCCCTTAATACGCTAGATTCCAGATTCTAATCCTGGATACTAAGACTTACTAATGAAAATCACCCTGGCGGCTGTTTTCGTGAGTAATTTGACAGATTTCAGACGGATCGGCAGCCTCTCAGCTCTTTTCCCTTTTCAGATCCCTGAGATCGATCGGGATCGGAGTGAGAATATCATCCATCAGGCGCGCTGCCTCATCCTGGGTCCCGGGAATATTGGGAGTATATGTGGTCATTAAGATCGCCAGGGAGCGAACCAGCATCCCTACTGCGATCACCAGCGGAATCCGATGCGAGAATATTATCCTCGCTTTTGTAAGGTGGCAATCATGGAAACGTATTACCGACACATGAGCCATCTTACTCAGAGCTTGTAACTATTTGAGTTTTAACTTTAAATCAGATGGATACACCGTCGATCCCATTCAAGCATTCCAATTTGCTCGAGAAAAATAGAAACAGTTTCAATAAATCCATCCTGAAGGTCGATTCCATTTATTAATTCTGCGTAATTGGATCAACTATTCGAATTAAGATAGATCGGGATCGGTGTGGTGACTGAATCCATCAATGCTGCAGCTCGTTGCTGATCATCGGGGATATAGTGTGCGTAGGTATCAAGCAAAACAGCCACACTCTGGCCCAGGATACCGGCCACACGGATCGGTGGCTCACCATGCAGCAGCATGATCGAGGCTGCAGAATGACGGATGTCATGAAACCTGATCGCTGGTAAGCTGGCTTCCCTCGCCAGGCGTTTGAATTCCTTTGTCACCTCGTAACCATTCCTGGGAGTGCCAATTGAGCTTGGAAATATTAAGTCATGCTCTTCCCATCGGTCTCCAGCGATCGCCCGGGCTAATGGCAACACTTGGTTTAGTTGTGACCTTAATGCCTGGATTAGCCCAGGACCTATCCGGATAGATCGGCGACCTCGCTCTGTCTTGGGCTCTTGGAAAAGATAACCACCCCCAGCCGGCTCAATGACCTGCCTCCGCACGCGTATGGTTTCAGATAACCAATCCACATCAGACCACTGCAGACCGATCAGCTCACCTCGCCTCATTCCAGTCGCAAAGGCCAACCGAAAAATGGTTCGATCAAGATATGCAGCTAGGAATGAGCTCACCTGCTCCTCAGACCAAACACTCATTTCGTGCTTTGGCTGCTTCGGAGCTTTCACCAATTCGGCCCAATTCTGAGAAACCAGACCTAGATTTCTGGCATGTTTTAAGCAACCAAATAATAGAATATGGCAGAGTTTGATATTTCGATTTCCAGCATTATTATTCTGCATCAACCCGTAAAATGCTTGGATCTTAGCCGCATTAATATCCTTTAGTCGCACGGAGCCAAGATATGGAATAATATATAGGCGAACCAGGCGCGAATAAGATTCCATCGTAAGGATCCGCACCTCAGTTCTTTTGATCTCCAACCATTCATTGATGAAGGTTCCCAGATTCATCTGGGTAGAAACAAAGGTCAATCCCTGGTCAATTTGGTCCACTGTTTTCCTAGCCCAGTCAGCTGCTGCCTTCTGGGTTTTGGCAACATGGGAGATCCTTTTTCCCTGAATTGTGACTTGCGTCCTCCAGGTGCCATTGGCTTGTTGAAATATGGATCCAGTCCCAGCTGCCCTTTTTCTTGGCATAATTACTTCCTAAACTGTGTGTAGACAAATCTCATGGCAACTCCCAAGAGCCAATACTCATCCTCATCGGCTCAACAACTAGTTGGTCATTGTATGCATAAAGGGTAATAAGTCAAATATATTGAAGCTAAAAGAGCACGAATTAACCATTTTGTAGTTCCCTTGCTTCTCCAGATGATTCTACGGTATCGGTATTGAGGAAATCACCACCTGGAGTGGCGCGAATGGAACGCAAACACTTGAAAAATCGTGGTTGATGTTCGACGATCGTGATCTCCAGCGATCCGAAACCGAATGCCATGATCTCAGCCAGCAAGAGTGTAAATTGCTTCTCCTGACTTTTCGTTAGTAAATCAGACAATACTGGAGTAGAAGTCATTATCTTTTATTATCTGTATTGCCTACGCCCTTTTCCTGCTTCCGCCTCATGGGCTGCCGGCCGATTCCGGCAGCCCACTACGAAAGGAGAAGGATTCTTTACTACCCCGACCCAATAAGGAGGTAGCAAACCCAAAAGGTCACCAGGATGACCAGCCTGCGACCTGCAGGGCATACTTGGCATGTTAATGCTCCAGCCGATCATCAATCAAATGAAGGCAATTATCCGCTGATCAAATTTCCTGGTCTCACACCGAACCCGGGAATGTAATTGGGACGTTTTGAGGCAGGTGCATGGCCAGGTCCCCAGTGAAGGGCCTCAATTGCCTGCCAGCTCTCAAAGAGTGACCGGGAAATAAGGTCATGAAAATTTCGAGCAGCATTAAGATGTTCAGCTGCGTCAAGAACCTGGATATCGCTATTCGATAATCGCTCCAGCTCTACAATCAGTTCCCCCAGTTTATCGACTTCACCTTTCAGGCCTGTCTCACCAATCTTGTTCTGCAGGACCACTATAAGCTGCCGCACCTTCAAATCTAGATCAATGATCATACCGCCTCGAGCTGCCCGGTCAAAATCCTCGAGCTCCTGGCGAGCTCCATCTACTTGGCTGGTAGCAAACTGTAATGTTTGGCGGAGGGATGTGACCTTTTCTCTAGAGAGGCCTAATTCCTGCAGGCTGGAGCTTGCGCCTGTTTCCAGCATATCATTATTGACATCCATTTGCAGCTGCGTAACTTTCGCTTCAGTTTCTTCCAACTGGCCAGCTATCCGGTCCCTGGCTGTGCTGTACTTGGTGAGTTGCTTTTCCAAATCTTGCCTTTTATTGACCATATGTAATCTCCTATAAATTTGAGATCCGGTTATCACCGGTTTATAATGACTGGTTTGGCTTCCGCAGGTTGGCCGGCTACTCCAGCGTAGTGGCCAGCCATGCCCAAATCCAGCAGACCAGGCGCAGAAAGGAGAAGACCTGCCTGATCCGATTTAAACCAGGTAGACTACGCAATACCCTGGCCGGATCCAGGACAGAAAATATTACCCAAAATATAGAACGAGCTTTTTATCTTCCGCTTCAGCCAGTTCCAGGATCGGAATGAGCACTTGGATCCCCGAGAATAAGCTGGGATTCTGTATGGGTAATAATACAGGTGCTGCGTCCAGGTAGTTCGGAATGTGAGGGATGCTCGGATCGACCCTGGTCGAGATCCGAAATGATTTCCCAGCGTAATCGAGCACATTGAAAAAGGCATCATTCCCAAATGCGCCTTTGAATGATATCGACCCACTGGCCAGCGAAACTTTTCCAGTTGGATCCACTGGCAGGGCGATAAATTTTAACGCCTTACCGCCGGTATAGACCGGTCGTCCATCCTGCTGGCCTTTCCTGACCTCTGTCGTTTGTCTTTCAAACTGTATAGCCATTTCTATGCTCCTCTTTTTAGTAATTAGATTTCAGGTCATAAATAGCTTGAGTAATCTCTCATTACTTGCCTAGTAGGATCCAATTCAAAGATCAACATATTTAATCTTCCCAGGGTAACCGGCCACCAGGAATTAATTGACCTCTAATTAGGGTATCATCTGTGTTGATTTTGAGTGGATCTGCGATGCCAAATTTGGCTAAACTTTTGTTCATATGCTCCTAATCGTGCTTAGAAAGACGTCTCGGGTTCCAATTCCACTCGATAAAATTCCCAAAACAACACTGTTCCGTATGCCATGAGATATCAGACATAAGAAAAACCAAAAAGTCCAAAAAACGAAATTTTTTCGTGTTCACCACCCTCCGCGCTTGCGTACCCCGACAATCAAACATTATTGCCCCCTCCCCCCCTTTCTTACCAAAATAACCAAGCTGTTCATTTCTCTCACCATTAATCTTGTCATTTTTGTCCGTCAACGTCTCCTGCTGGCTTCTCATTCGCCATCCGCCTCCCAGAGCTATGCGGCCGGTATGACCGGGCAGCCACACCAGCCTCACGGATGAGTCGTTCCAGGTACTCAGGCACATGACCGTCCTTTAGTTTGTCCATAAATATTCGCTCCTGGCTGGGTGAGAAATTCTTCATCTCCTCGGATAAGATAGTAAGTAGAGCCAGCATAAACAATATCTCCACGAATAACGCAAGCTAACAAATCGAACGGATCCATCTTGTATCCGATAACATCGAGGAATAACTCAGCGCCGTCTGGGTGCAAAAAGAAATATAGACAATCGATGATCGTTAACCAGCTAGATCTAGAATTATGAAGATCCAGGATAGCTCGGACAACGATTGCCGCTGCCAGGTGAGCCAGGGGATCAACGCCCGCCAATGATGAGGCTGGATCGGGTGTCTTATCCAGATCCCAATACGGATGCCTTACGAGGATTGATTGCCTATTCAGGTTCATCAAGGAATCCAAATATCACTCGCATTGCTTCCTCGGGCGAATTAACCACCGCAGCTGGCCCGCCCTTCCATGCCTTGAACCATTCCACCTCAGCTGGTGTTAGGGAGTTTCTACCTCTACCGTCGGGATTTTTGCATTCGACCAGGTAGGTATTGCCCTTAAACCCGACCACCAGGTCAACGAATCCACCTCCGACATTTGAGGTGATCGTAACCGATGCTCCGGCAGCTCTCAGGGATGAGACGATCGCAGCCTGGTTTCCGTCGGGTTTAGCTGTCACTGCGGTCTCCGTCTTCTCTATTCAGCCTACGAAATACAGGTTTCTGAACGATGGTTTTATCAACCGCATCAAACCATTGTCTCAAACCGTCAAACTCCATGTGGACCCGGATCGCCGATGGACCATCCCTGAACTTTAGTATGATCGCTTCACATGGCATTTTCTGGACTTGTAGGTCGATGTTCTCGCGGTGCAGGCCAATGACGATATCACCATTCTCCTCGATCTCCCCACTATCACGAAGATCCGCAAGTGTTGGACGTTTCTCAGCTCGGCTCTCCAGCGCACGGTTGAGTTGTGCCAGGGTGACCATAGCCAGGTTGAATTCCTTGCCAATTTGCTTCAAATTCCAGGTGATCACTCCCAACCGCTTGGTTTCAGTTTCCCTGGTGGTGTCCGCTAACAGGCGTAAATGGTCAACGAGGATCACGTCGGGCCGGTGAGCTGCAGCCAGCTTCCAGATATCTGCGGTGGTTTTTGGGGTTTTATCGTCAATCAATAAATAGTCGCCGTATTTTTCGATCAATTTCGTGTTCTCACTGATCAGCTGTTTTACTTTGCGTTCCCGATCTTCCGGTTCAAGCCGGTTGCTGATCACATCCCGGTACGGGATCCCAGCTGCCCCACAGACTGCCCTGGCCCACAAGTTGTTTGCGCTCATCTCAAGCGAAATGAATAGTACATTTTGTTTAGCTGAGGCAATGTTGCGCGCAATCTGCCAGGATAACGCCGTTTTACCGATCGATGGCCTGGAGCAGATGACCAGCTCAGTCCCTCGCCACAATCCACCCATAGCATTATCCAGAGGGATGATGTGGGTGGGAATCGTCACCTTTGCATCTTCCAGGTTTCCTATAAACTGGAGGCCAACATCAACCGCAGTTGGTAGCTTCTCCTCAGCCAGTGGCAACCCATCGATATTTTCACGGCTCAGACGCTGGATCTTCTCTATGTCACCCTGGCCAATAGCAATCGCCATTTCGGGTAAACGCCTGGAAACGTCGAGCAAATAACTCTCTTCCTGGATCCGTCTGGCAAAGGTCAACGCATGGGTGCCAAATGGCTCTTCGAGTGCGCGATTGGCCCATCGGAATAGATCTTCGTGCAGACCGCTTTTAAGCGCAGCTGTGGATGAATCCTTTGTGCTGATCACCTCTATCCAGAATTGGCGGATCTGTGGGTCATGGATCTTTCCTGGGTCCAGCCAACCGCACTCGGCCAATGCCAATTCAGGCTCTCGCCATACATAAGCTGCAAAGTATTCCTCACACTCACGTATGCGCGCCAGGACCAGCTCGTCTAGCATCGGCTCATCCACTAATAAATCTCCTCGTATTGACGCACCTCAGCACCGATCCTCTGCTCGCCGGCGATACTTTGAGCGGTCTTTAATATGCTGTTGGGATTGGCTACGGTTAAACCCTTTAAACGCACTAGCGACAGGCCAATAAGGTCTTGCCCTTTCTGAATATCAAAATCAACCAGCTCACCGATCTGGATGATCGGTGTGGACCATAGCTTGTTCGCAGCTTTGAAATCTTTAGGCGGTCCGGATAGCCCAGTCCGCTCGATGAAGAAGGATAGAAGAGCATTCCGAAATGGGAGGTGGTTTCCGTTCTTTCCGGAATGAGCTGGCGCGGATGCGTTTTTTGCATCCATGTATTTATGTTTCTTTATGGTTAATGATGATTCGGGTGAACGTGGTTCAGGGTATTGGGCATGGGGTTCAGGGTATTGTGCATGGGGTTCAGGGTTCTGTTCAGAATACCCTGAATGTGGTTCAGGGTTAATCATTTTATCCTGAACCACAAATTGGCTCAATTTTTCAACATCGATGCGGTATTCATTCGTATGATAGCCGTGACTCTTAACCACACGGATCAAGAATCCATCCTGCACCAAGTCTTTAACAATCTTCCGCACGCCTCGAGCTGTCAATCCGGTCCGCTGAGCTGTTTTGTCTATACTTGGATAAATTGAGCGTCCCTCATCGTTCGCATGATCAGCCAGGCTCAACAAAACCAATTTCTTGGTGTAGGACACGCCTTCCATTGCGAAAACAGCAGCCATCAGCTTGATTGACATATTCAATCAAATAGCAGACTAGAATGGGATCTCATCTGCTGGCCAGGACGGTTCATCTTCTGGTATACCTGCTTCAGCAACTGCAGCTGATTTACTTTCTTCCTTGGGCATACCAGGCACCTGCTCTCGAAGCCTGATTGCCAGGCATGGAGTGCCCTTGTACTGAACCTCAGCACAATAGAGCGTGATCCGCTTGCCTGTCCAATTCTTGAGTTCTTTGCCGTAGAGATTGGACAGGATGCGCCCATTCGTGGCGTTCAAGATCAGCCTCTTTGTGGTATTTTGGAAAGACAGGATCGCTTTGCGTTCTCTATCCTGGCCAACCACCTCGAAATCTATCTTTGATATCGTTGTGTTTCGCGGTGTGGATCCGATGTCAGAAGCCTTGATCCATCGGCTGGGAAATAATTGGTCAATAGTCATATTTTGGTCCATGTCATGCTCCTTTGATTTTTATACCGATTTTTGGTTATTCACTGATCCCGATAGGTTATTTAGGATGCTGATCGCTATTTTTGCCATTCGTTTCCAGATGATCCATTAGATATTGCTCCAGGTCTCCACTTCTAATTCGGACAGTGCCACCACCAAAGCGGATGCATGGCAGCTCAGTACGCATCAGTCGGTAAATCTGTGTCCGGCTGACCCTAAGGATCAATGCAACTTCGGCCGGCTTTAGAAGTCTTTCAAGTGGTTCTTGAGTGGTCAACATTGAGCATCCTTATTTGGTCGATGTTTTCTTGTTCTCCAATGTTTAATTCTTTGGCTTTTGAAATTACCAGGAACCGGATTGCATCCGAATCTGATCGTCTCAATTCCTTTGCAATCTGGCTGATCAATTCTCGTTCCATACTAGATACAACAAATGTGAAACGTCCTATCCTAGGCATGAATCTACTCCTGCGAACTTTCTCGCTTGGTGAATGATAAACTATTGAGAAATACCTTCAAATTTGGATTATTAAAAAATAGGCTAATTTGTAGAGAGGATAGAGCTGATATAGAATATGCAAAATACAGACGTCAAAAAGAGCTATTTTTAACTAAAATATTAATGAAATATTAATCTAAAATAGACCAAATATTCTACAAATGGAATCAGTAGATGTAGAATAGCTTCACCACTTGCGGCCAGATTTCTTCGAAGATTGGTACGTTATTGGCAGCACAAAAATTTAGAAAATCCGAAGGCTCTAAAATCAGTTTGGAATTTTATCGGAGAAGGAATTTTCTAATGATCAACCTTGATTACATAATCAAATTTGATAAATTCATGGATATTTTTAACACGCAAATATCCGTTTCTGAAATCGATGGATTATACGGATCAATTTTAAAGGTTTTTATTTATTATGTATGGCGGGGGATATCAATGTCATGGATTGAAATTCGTAACCCCCAAAAAATCAGGTATAAAAATTTAGCACCCATATGTGTGGCAACTTACAAATCATTTTTGCCGATTATTCAAAATATTCGTTTAGGGTATCAAGCAGAAGCATTGATACTTATAAGGTCTTTAATAGAGCGTATTTCTTTGATGGGGTTTTTAAATGCAAATCCAAATTTAATTCCCAGATATATCAATAATAATGAAAATTTTAATGACAAGGCATTCTCATGGGCAAAATCAACTGTACCAACTAATACGATGAAGATCTACGGTCTACTTTCTGATATTACCCATGCGAAGAAAGGGGGAATGGCATTATATTTATTCGATAATAGAAGCGATGGAGAAGCTATTCGATATATATTTTCGGACCGTGTCGATGCAACAATGACAGCTCAGATATTCATTTTATTGTGGAATGAAATGGAATTTGCGAACTCTTTATTTTTTGATATTTGTGGTTTTTCACTTGATGATAGATTGACCATCGATAAACTAATTTTTAATTATTTTGATATTGACGAAATTAAAAACTTTCTTAAAATTCTTTCGAGAATCCAAAGATAACAATTCTACTGAATAAGATAACAAAACTCATCAATCTATGATCTAGTATTATCCAATCCAAAATCGTTATTCATTCATGTGGCTCTATCGTGTACGATCCGTGTGCGATGCAATATATGAACAATGTTAAAATCCGTCCCAACCGTGTCATTTTGAGCCATTTATTCGACTAAAATGGTACAATTGGCGTCGTTTGGGAAGCCTTGGTACGCATGTTTTCCAGTCTGTAAGCACTTAGGATCATGTGCCGCGAGGCGTAGGGGTTCAAGTCCCCTCTTCCCCATAAAGAATCCTACCCTGTCCAGGCTTTGGGGTATATCAAAGGAATAATGATTTGAAAATCGAACAACAACCCATCGAAAATCATCAAGTAAAGCTAACCGTCGAGGTGGATCCAGACAAGCTCGAGGAAGCCAAGCATCGCGCTGCCCGCCATATCTCACAGCACAAGAAAATCCCTGGTTTTCGCCCCGGGAAAGCCCCTTATCCGATTATTATTCGCACCGTCGGTGAGGAAGCCGTCCTCGAAGAAGCCCTGGATATCCTTGTGAAAGACCTCTATCCGAAGATCATTGAAGAAGCCAAGATTTAACCCTTATGGCCCAGGCTCGCTTGAAAATATGCCCAAGCTCGATCCTCCAACGTTCGAATTCGTTGTCCCCCTCGAGCCTGAAGTCACCCTGGGAGACTATAAAAAGATCCGTATCCCGTACAAGCTTAAATCGATCACCAAGAAAGATATCAACAAAGTCCTGGATGACCTGCGCGAGCGCCAGGTAGTTCTCGAACCATCTGATCAACCCGCCAGGGAAGGTGACCAGGTGTACGTCAAGCTGAACATTACTCGTAAAAACCCGGCCGAAGGCGAGTTACCATCCCTGGTGAACGACCGCCGCATGCCGGTGATTATCACCTCATCCAAAAGCGACGACAAGGCAGCCTGGCCTTTCCCGGGTTTCTCCGAACGACTTTTAGGTATGACCGGTGGCGAAGAGAAACGTTTCGATTACACCTATCCGGCAGATTCGAATTTCAAAGAACTACAGGGCAAGGAAGTGGAAGTCCATGTGGTGGTGGAAGAGATCAAAAAACGCCACCTGCCTGAGCTGACCGACGAATTCGCCCAATCGGTGGGTGAGCAATACGATACCCTGGAGAAGCTTACCGAGGATATCCGCAAATCGTTAGAACGGCAGGCTAAGGAAGATTACGACAACGCTTACAACGATAAAATTATGAAAGAGATCCTCAAGGCTGCCGTTGTCAAATATCCTCCTCAGATGTTGGAACGCGAAACCGATATGTATCTCCACCAGCTGGAAGACCGCCTGGCACAGCAAAAGCTGGATATGGATGCCTATCTCAAGGTTCGCAAGATGGACGCCGCTGCACTACGTGAAGAAACGAAGCCCCTGGCTGAAGATCGTTTAAGGCGCACGCTCGTTTTGCTGGAGATCTCCAAATTGGAAAACATTAAGGTTGAAAACTCCGAGCTGGAGAGAGAATCGATGCGCACCCTGGACGAGCTTGGCCGGATGATGCCGCCTGATCAAGCCAAGAAAACCCTTACCAATGAGTTTGTGCGTGGCATGATCGGGAACATCGGCGCCGACCTGCTTGTCCAGCATACCTGGACATACCTGCAGTCCGTCGCCCGCGGTGAAAAAGAAGAACAACCAACTGAACTTGTTACTGAGGCAGTTGACAGTGCGCAGCCTGATTCTCAGGAAACCGAAAAACCAAAGAAGAAAAGAACAACAAAAAAGGTGGAAAAGAATGAACCCGAATGACCCATTATCCCTCGTCCCGATGGTGATCGAAACCAGCGGTAGAGGTGAACGTGCATATGATATTTTTTCGCTGTTGCTCAAGAACCGCATCGTATTCCTGGGCACACCCATCAACGACCAGATCGCAAATCTGACTGTCGCACAGCTCCTATTCTTAAACCAGGAAGATCGCGATGCCCCGATCTCGATGTACATCAACTCTCCTGGCGGCCAGGTGTATGCTGGCCTGGCGATCTACGACACCATGCAGATGATCACCAACCCGATCAGCACTGTGGCTGTCGGTGTGACCGCTTCGTTTGGCACCGTCCTGCTGACTGCTGGAACCAAGGGTCAGCGCTACGCCTTACCCCACGCCACGATCCACATCCACCAACCCCTGGGTGGGGTGCAGGGCCAGGCAACCGATATCGAGATCGAAGCGCGCGAGATCTTGCGCCTCAAGACCCGCCTTAACCAGATCCTGGCCCATCACACCGGCCAAACCGTGGAAGCCATCGAGAGGGATACCGACCGAAACTTCTACATGGACGCCAAAGGCGCTGTGGATTATGGCCTGGTTGACAAGGTGCTAGAATCACCCCCAGAAAAAGTCGAGAAAAAGTAACCTGTTTTCTATTACAATGGCTATGCGAATAGCTGGTTGTGAAATTTGTCGATGTACCCGGATCCGAGCTATATCAGTAATCCGGGTACATCCTTCTTTATCATTCGCCATCCATAGAAAATGACCGACACTAACAGCCTCTCATTCAGCCGTGACGCGATCCAGGGCTTGATCCTGGACATGGATGGCGTGTTGTGGCGCGGCTCGCAGCCGATCGGTGACCTTCACCAGATTTTCAGGTTGATCACCAATCTAGACTTGAAGGTCACATACGCCACCAATAATGCCACCCGCAATGCCCAACAATATGTGGATAGCTTGAGGTTGTTTGGCGTCGAAGCAGAGCCCTGGCAGGTGATCACTTCCGCCACGGCAGTCACCCACACCCTGTTAGCCAGGTTCCCGGGCGGTGGCCCGGTGTATATCGTCGGCGAGCAGGGTGTCATCGAGGCCTGCGCGGAACATGGGTTTCCCCAATCCGAGACCGAAGCCATCGCTGTTATCGTTGGTTTTGACCGCAGCCTGACATATGAGAAATTGAGAAAAGCCACCCATTTCATCCGCTCAGGGGTGCCCTTTATCGGCACCAACCCCGACCTGACTTTCCCAACTCCTGAGGGATTGATCCCTGGGGCTGGCTCGATCATCGCCGCAGTGGCTGCGGCCACCGATGTCACCCCCATCGTGGTTGGTAAACCCGAGCCGCTCATGTACCAGATCGCCCTTGAGCGCATGGACCTGGCTGCTCAAAATGTGCTGGTGGTGGGTGATCGACCCCAGACTGACATAGCATGCGCCCAGCTTATGGGCTGCCACACTGCCCTGGTCCTGTCGGGGGTCACCAATGCCCAGCAAGCCGCTGCCTGGCAGCCACCCCCTGATCTCATCACAGCAGACCTGCTAAGCGTGATCCACCTTCTCGCTGAGAGTTAGAAAAGACAATTGTCCTTAATGAACATTGTACAGCTACCATGAGCTTCAATATATTTGACCTATCTTACGAAGAATTAGCCTCCCAGGTAGCTACCTGGGGTGAGCCAGATTATCGCGCCAGGCAAATCTGGGCTGGCCTCTACCAGCAGCTGTGGAGCTCACCTGAGCAATTTACCAGCCTGCCGAAAACGCTCCGCCAGGCACTTTCAGAAACCTTCTCGTTCCCATCTTCAGAGCAAGGCACCGGTTTGACGTTTACAAGCATGCAAGTGGTCAAAACCTTGTTATCCTCCAACAAAGAAACTGTCAAAACCTTATTCAACCTGCCAGATTACCGCCAGGTGGAAGCGGTCTTGATGCGCTACGACCAGCGCAACACCCTGTGCATCTCTACCCAGGCCGGCTGTGCCATGGGTTGCGTGTTCTGCGCCACCGGTCAGATGGGTTTTAAACGCCACTTATCCAGTGGCGAGATCGTCGAACAGGTGTTGTTTTACGCCCGGCTGCTCGCCCTCGAGCAGCAACAGGTCACCAACATCGTCGTGATGGGCATGGGCGAACCGTTCCACAACTACGATGCCACACTGCAGGCCATCCGCAGGCTGAATGACCAGCAGGGTTTCAACCTGGGAGCACGCCGCTTCACCATCTCGACCGTCGGTCTCATTCCTGGCATTCAGCGCTTCACCGAGGAGCACTCTCAGATCAACCTGGCGATCTCCTTGCATGCCGCCGATGATCAATTACGCTCGCAGCTTCTTCCCATCAACAAAAAATATCCACTCGACGACTTATTCACCGTTTGCCTGGCATACGTGCAAAAGACACACCGTCGCCTGTCCTTCGAATGGGCGCTCATCCAGGGGGTCAACGATGCGCCCGAACAGGCTTTGCGGATTGCCCAGCGGCTCAAGCCATTTAAGATCAGCGGCTCGAATCTGTGCCATGTCAACCTGATCCCGCTCAACCCCACCCAGCACTATACCGGGTACGCCTCCAGCCACGCCAACGCATTGGCGTTCAAAGCCATCCTCGACCTGGCCGGCATCCCTTGCACGGTTCGTTTACGCAGGGGGGTTGAGATCCAGGCTGGTTGTGGCCAGCTCGCTTCCAGCGCCAAAGAATAATTTCCTATTCATTTTTATATTTTGTTCGGTCTAAAATGCCCCAACACGGCTGACTGGGGTTTAGAACTCATACCAATTTCATGCCATTTTTACTTGACATTAATGATTAATAATGTTATTTTTTAACCAGCCTTGGCGTTAGTTTCAGATTTTCCGCAACATGTAAATATACAAATAAGATCAATTCCTCAGGCTGGGGGATATTGGGATTGATTACCGGTTCTTTTTAATCTGGAAAGGAGGATGAATTTAGAATTAATCATTATCGGTCATGAACACCCAATCATTCAAATTTACGTATGCTCATACCCTTTTCATTAACTCAGGAGGCAAAAGTATATTATGAATAAAACTCGATTTTTAATGCTAGTGGGGGTCTTGATCCTATCACTGGCATTGGTAGGGGTAGCCCTGGGTGCTGACAGCAGCCAGGATAAGACTCCACCCACCAAGGCGACCGACCTTACAAAAGGTGGTCCATTGGCTGCCTGGCCTGGCCCGGATGGCTTTGGGAACATTGGCCAGGTGATCGCCTTGAACTGGGTGGATATCACCGGGACGGGGACTGCCATTACTGGATTAGCTGACGATAACTATATGGGTCCATTCCCACTTGGCTTTTCGTTCAGCTACTATGGTAACGCATATACCGATTTTTATGCTGCCAGCAATGGTTACCTGTCTCTCGGCAGTGGATCTTCTTCCCTTTCGAACCAATGTCCACTCCCAAATGTCGGCACACCGGATAATCTGATAGCCATGCTGTGGGATGACCTCGACTTCCGCACTTACGGAAGTGCATACTATCAAAATTTCGTTTCATGTCCAGTGGGCACAGGTGCCTGCACGGTGGTGGAATATTACAATGCAGCTCATTATAGTGGAGGTGCTGGCTCGGCTGGGACCTGGGAGACTATATTATATGAAGACGGCAGCCTTATCATCCAGTTCCTGGATGCTGGACTTGAAGAAGGTTCCAGCTCGACGACCGGGATTGAGGATGCCAATGCCGCCGCAGATTATGGTCTGACTTATGCCTGCGATACTGCTTTAAGTCTTTATGATGGCTTAGCATTTCGCATTGGTCCATTTGAAGGCCCTAATCTGCTGACTTCTTTCAAGGCTGCTCCTCCCAAGCTGGAGCTCGGCAACCCCATCGATTACACCGTGAGCCTCATCAATACCGGTGAAGCTCCTGCCCTAAACGCGATCATGCTCGACCCGATCCCGGCTGGGACAGTCTATAACGGCGATGTGGCTTGCAGCAGCGGTACCTGCTATTATGATGGCACCGAGGTTGTCTGGTATGGTGAAATTCCTGAGCCACCCGAGGGATTAGCATGGCAAGCTCCTGCTGCAACGAGCAACCAATCCATCGCGGTAAACCAACCTGCGAATGTAGCTCGTGATTCGGCTGTAGAATTTACTCCTGCAGCACCAACCGCTCAGCTTCTCCTTGACCAACAGCCGAACCAGGTCAATGGTGTCTTTGATGATGCAAATTGTGACATCTGCAGTGGATCACAGGTATTAGCTGAGAACTTCGCTCTCGAAGCAACTACCACCCTTGAACAGGTAGTAATGTGGGGTGCGTTTTACTCACTGGATGTCCCGGGAGAACCTGATGTCATCCGGGTGATCATCCATGAAGACGATGCTGGCTTACCAGGCACTGTGGTTTACGATGAGAATAACGTAGGCTACACTCGCGTACAGACAGGTGTGATGATGTATGGCGTTCACGAATGGCAGCATACATTGACTTTACTCACCCCACCCGAGTTGCCTGCCGGTAATTATTGGATGGAAGTCTACTTTACAACAGGTGTTGGTGATTTTAACGACTACTTCTGGGAAACTGGAAATGTGGACACCCAGGGTCGCGGATTATTTGACTCAGCCTTTGCTTTTGAGGCTCCGGGAGTCACCTGGTATTTCCCGAATGGCTACGAGCAAGCGTTCCAGCTCTACGGCACGATCAGTGGCCAGACCCCAGTCAACCAGGTCGATGTCACCTTCTCGGTGACCCCCGACACGGTGGGCTGCGGTGACGTGGTCTACAACGAGGCGTTTATTAATGACCCAGAGCTCCCCGCCCCTGTCTTCGTAGCTGCATCCACTGAGTTGACCAATCAAATCTACTTCCAAGAAGATTTTGAAGCCAGCGATGGTGGGTACGTCAATGGCGGCACCTATCCCTGGACCTGGGGCCCCGCTCCGACAAACCTGGCTCCTGCGCACTCAGGCGTAAATGTCTGGCATACTGAAAGTCCATACCAGATCAGTGCTGATTATGTATTGTATTCACCCTGGATAGATTTGTCTGCCGTCAACCCCGACTGGAACCTTGTACTCAGCTGGTGGCAGAAGCTGGATGTGGAAATCGGCTATGATTTTGCCTATGTAGACATCTCCACCGATGGGGTCAATTGGGTGAACATCTACGAAGGCAATAAGCATGGGTCATGGGAAAATGTCGCTGTCGACATCACTGATTACACTGGCTTGTTAGTTCAGCTGCGCTTCGAGATGACCACCGATAGCTCTGTGGTCTACCCTGGCTGGGCCATCGATGATGTAATGCTCTACAACGGCTGCATCAGCTACCTGGTGCCGGATATCGAAGTCACCCCGCTCAGCATGTTTGCCGACCTGGCCCAGGACCAGCAGGAGACCCAGACGCTCGGAATCTGCAACGTCGGACGTCTGCCCCTGGATTGGTCGCTGGCTGAAGTTCCGGGATTGAAAGTCACTGGAATATCTAGACCCACCACGAAGCCCAATCTCGGTCAGGTATCACTTTCTCAGCTCACTGCCTCAACAGCTGCTGGTGATCAAAAAGATACACCTTCTACTCCAAAACCCGAGGATGTTTTGTGGGATCAATCGACTGCCGTTAGTCAAGCAGGAGTAAGCGATGATTTCCCATCGGAAGGATGGGGTGTATTCAGTGCCGATGACTTCCAGAATTCTGAACCCTGGCTGATCGAATCGATCTTTATGCCAGGCTGGATGTACACTGGAAGCATGTATGGTGCTACAGCCCTTCATTGGTGTATATATCCCGACGCTGCCGGTGTTCCAGGTGGACAACCTAACATGGGTGGCCAATACTGGTGTTGGAGTACTTTACCAACGGATCCCGCAGTTACCATTGGAGGTACATACGGTGGTGATGTAACCCTGGATGTCGTTGCGTCAACAGGAGGTCCAGTTAGCATTCCCCCAGGTACCTGGTGGCTGGTGTTTTACCCCGAATTCCCCAATTCCACAGATTACTTTTATTACTGGTTCTTCGGAAACACAGCGAACCTATCCAATGCACATATCGTTGACCCAATGGACATGTTTGGCGGTGGTTGGACAACCTGGACCCCCTGGGTCGACCTTGGTGTACCATATTGGGATCTGGCCTTCCGTCTGGATGGACAGATAGGCAGCATCGCCGACATCCCCTGGCTGAGTGAAGCGCCTACTACCGGCACGCTCCAGCCAACTGAATGCGTCGATGTAGCCGTTACCTTCGACTCCACCGGCCTCGAGCTGGGCAGCTACTTCGGGTCGTTGGATGTCAACAGTAACGATCCCGATACCCCGGTGGTGAACGTCCCTGTCGAGTTGTTAGTAGTGAACGAGCCCGATATCACTGTCTCACCCACCTCGCTCTCTGCCAGACAGGAAACCAACCAGGTTACCACCCAAAATCTGGATGTCGGTAACATTGGTACGGTTGACCTGGTGTGGAACCTCTACGAAGAGAATCCACCCCTTGGCTTCACACCTCCTGCTCCTCTCGCCCCCCAGGCGAATACTGACTCGGCTCCTGTAACTCGCAACAACAACAACCCATTAGCACTGGGTGATTGGCTATTCGACGTTGATGCTGAAGGTGCAACCGGAAATAACTTGATCCTGGGCGTTGAGTTTGCCAATGGATACTACTGGGTCACCGGCGCTGATCCAGGCGGTGCAGCTGGCTACCTGTACAAAATCGACACCTTAGGTGCTCTGGTAGCTACGTATAGCCAGGCTGCTGCCTGCACGGGTTGGGGTGGACGTGACCTAGCCTTTGACGGCACCTACCTGTATTATGGCTGTGATGATGGCTATATTCACCAGGTTGATCCTGCCACTGGTGCTCCTACAGGCGTGAATATCCCAGATCCCGTCACACCTGCCCGTGCATTGGCCTATGACCCGGCTACAGATCACTTCTGGGTCGCCAATTGGGATAGTAACCTGTATGAGATCGACCGCTCAGGTGCCCTCATCAATTCCTTTACACCTGTTGGCCTGTCTACTTACGGTATGGCCTGGGATGTTTGGTCACCTGGTGGACCGTTCCTGTGGCTGTGGTCGCAGGATGGACCCGACCCCTTACTGACGGCTTCTCAGGTTGATCCCGCCACGGGTGCACTCACTGGTGTAAGCTTCCTTGGTACAGGATTCGCTGGTGAAATGTCAGGTGGAGCCACGATATCTGACCAGGCAGTACCTGGCCAGGTCGTGTTCCTGGGCATGAACCAGGGTGTACCCGATCGTATCGGTGCGTATGACCTGGGCGTGATCGTCGCAGGCTGCGCCCCCGCTGACCTCGGCTGGTTGTCTGCAGATCCGACCAGCGGAACCACCGCACCGAATACCTCCACCCCGGTCGAAGTGACCTTCGACTCCACCGGGCTTGGCGTGGGTACCTACCATGCCAACCTGTGCATCGAGAGCAATGATCTCGACGAGCAGTACGTGCGCGTACCTGTCACCCTGGATGTGTTCGGCGTACCCAACATCACCGTCGATCCTCTGGAGCTGATGGCATCGATTTTCCCCGATACCCAGCAGACCCAGGAGCTCAACGTTTGCAACACTGGCAACGCCAACCTCACCTGGGACCTGTCAGAAGTAGCCGGTGTCAAGGTAAATTCTGTTACACCGCTCCCTGCCTCTAAGCCCAGCCATCCAGTGTCCCTTAGCCTGGAAGCGAACGGAATCGGTGGTCCTACTGCTCCAGCACCGAAAGCGCTGAACGCGGATGTAAGCCTGGTCCTGGATGACGGTAGTCGTGATAACGACATCGGCATCGGTGGAACACTTGAGTTCATCTGGGTCAACCGCTTCACCCCCGCCCCGGATGAATACCCGTTCGAGCTGACTTCGGTCCAGGTTTACTTCACCACAGCTGGTGCTGTCAATGTTGGCGATGCGATCAAGCTGGTCTTCTATGAGAACACCAGTGGAAATTCCGATCCTGCAGTCGGTTCCAATTACCTGGGTGGATATCTCACCACCGTCCAGGCTTTGGACCAGTGGAATGTCTACACCCTGGCTGATCCGGTGGTCTTCAACGGTCCTGGAGATGCCATTGTCGGAGTTATTGCTCTGGAAGTTCCTGGAACGGACTACTTCCCAGCCTCGATGGACCAGACCGTCAGCCAGCAGCGCTCATGGGCAGGCTGGTGGAGTTTCAGTCCTCCTCCCGATCCTCCGCTGCTGCCTCCAGACTCGGACTGGACCCTGATCGACGCCTACTTCCCTGGTAACTGGATGGTGCGTGGTTATGGACAGACCATTGAAACCGATAACATCCTCTGGTTAACCGAAGCCCCAACCTCTGGTACAGTAGCCCCAGAAGAGTGCGCAGTCATCAATGTCACCTTCGACTCGACCGGCTTAGCTCTCGGAGAATACTCGGGCAGCTTGCTGCTTGAAAGCAACGACCCCGATCAGCCTGAGATCACCATCCCAGTAACCTTGGAAGTGGTCATGCCAGATATCAATGTGACCGCTCCTCCACTGGAGCTTACGCTGTATCCGAACACCACCGGAGCCCTAGCCTTCACGATCGCCAATGTCGGTACAGGTGACTTGCTCTGGGACCTGGCGGATAACGCCCCATGGCTCACCGCAGTTCCTGACGCTGGAACGATCCCCGGCCCGGGTGAGGAGGAGGTCGTCCTCACCTTCAATGCCGCTGGCCTTGCTCCGGGAACCTATACTGCCACCATCACGATCACCAGCAATGATCCGGATGAGGAAACCATCACATTACAGGTCACCCTGACTGTAACGAACTACAACTTCTATCTACCCCTCATCCAAAAACATTGATCGTGAACCAATGAACAAATGCGGGCGGTGCTCTGCACCGCCCGCATTTTTTTTATGCATCGTTATTTATTTATTCTGCCAGCTCGAATTCCAGGCGTAGCACTCTCACCCACACCCCCAATTCACGGCAGGTGGCTTGTAGCTGGGTACCCTGCTCAGAATTCAACAACATTTCTGTGGTGGCGATCACCCCGCTGATCTGCTTGTCACGGACATGCTGCTCAAGCTTGGACAGATCTCCCAGGATATTCACCCCGTGGATATTGCTGCCCGATTTTAACGCATCATCGTCCAGGAAACCCGCCACGTTATAGCCGATCTCTGGGTTTCGTTCGATCCAGCGCAGGGCGATCTCTCCAGCATCTTCAGCGCCGTACAGGAGTACATTCTCCTTTTCCTTTTGAGAAAGCTTTCGATTGTAAAATCGATCCAGCACCAGGAACGAAGACCGCGATGCAGATAATCCGATCAGCAGGTAGAGGATGTAAAGGAGAAAAACATCCCCCGTAAACGGCTGGCCGGGGAGGAGAATACGGATCAGAAGCCACGATACGGCACCGGAAACAAAAGCCGCCCCCGCATAACGCACCAGGTCGTTGACCCCGATATACTTCCACACGCCTCGGTACACCTGGAAGATGTAAAATGCGCTGTAGGTTACGCCCAGCACGATCGGCCACGATACCAGAAACAACCCCATGCTGGTGGTGGTCATATTCAGGCCGAACCGGGTCCAGAATGCCAGGTAGTAGCTCACACCAATCAGCAGCAGGTCGAACATCAGCTCAAATATGCGCCGCTTGAAGGTCAGGTTGACGAATAAGCGTGTGATCCCATTCGTCGGCTCTTGACCTGACGAGACGACTTTAATCCCTGCCAGGTAGGCGACGAACAACGACAGGCCGATCAACAAAATCGGAATCAGCACCAGGCTTAAGTCATAATCCAGCGCTTCGAGGGCGATCGAGGCCAGCCCGGAGATGATGGCAATGCCATACAGTACCAACACGGCCTGCCGTTCTGATAAGCCGAAGGCGACCAGTCTATGCGAGGTATGGTCCTTTCCGCCTTCCGCCGGCGATTGCCCCCTCAGGATGCGCGTGATCGTCACCAGAGCTGTATCCAGGATCGGTAGCAGGAATACCAGCGTGGGTACCCCTATGATGGCAAAGATATTTGAAGCCTGTGTTCTCCGGGCGATAGCCAGCACGGCCAGCGTGAAGCCCAAGAACATGCTCCCGCTATCACCCATAAAGATCTTGGCTGGTGGGAAGTTGAACACTAAAAATCCGATCAGGCTGCCGGCTAAAGCCATGGCCAGGATGAGCAGGTCATTGTATCCCGTGCGCCAGAAGAAGATCGCCAGGAAACCCGTGGTGATCAACGCCACACCACCCGCCAGGCCATCCATGTTATCCAACAGGTTGATGGCATTGGTGATGCCCACCAACCATAAGAAGGTTAGCAGGATATTGGCGACCGGCCAGCGGAAGAATTCGATCGTTATGTTTCCGAAGAATATGATGATGGTTGCGGCCAGGATCTGGAATCCCAGCTTTACGGGTGGGCTGATGGGTCTAAAATCATCAAACAACCCGATCCCGAACATGATCAGTACAGACACCAGGATGCTCCACCGGCTGGAGATTAGCGATTGCCCGCCCATAAATGCAACCACTGCAAAAACAGAGATGGCAAAGGCGGCAAAAATCGCAATGCCACCCAGGGTCGGGGTTGGCTGGCGGTGCCAGCGGTCGACCCGCGGCACAGCCACCTTGCCCGTCCTAAAGCTGACCCATCGCACCACCGGCACCAGGATCAGGCTGGCAACTGTTGCAATGATCAGGGGGAGAAATAGCTCGATGGTCAATGCTCTTGCCTGTTCAGGGCTTACCTCATGGAAGTGACTCGGTCTGCGTGATCAAGGTCTGGATGCGGTTAGTGGCGGAATCTGGTGCCCCAGCCAGGGCAGCCTTGGCATAGTACTGCGCGTTAGCTTTATCACCCAGCTGGTAGTACAGCTTCGCCAGCGTTTCCTGCACTTTCCACAGGTCATTCACGTTCAATCCGCTGGTAATGGACTGTTCCAATACATCGATCGCCTGTTGGATCAACCCCCGATCGATATTATTCGGGTCCATGATCGCTTTTTGTAGATACACATTACTCAGCGAGACCAGGTAGCTGGCTTTTGAATTCGAGTCGGTATATTTTGTGACTGCTGCAGCATTTTTATAATAATCCTCAGCCTTCTGCAGGGCCTCCAGCTTTACAGAGTTATCCGAGGCTGTGGTGGCTATATGCAGATAATAATCGCCCAGCAACCCCTGCGTGAAATTATATTTTTGGTCCAATGAGAGCGCATGTTGTAAGCGCTCAAGGGCCTGCTCGGGTTGCCCCATCAGCTGCATGGCCAATACGGCCCACTCGTCCCACAGCGTGGAATTATTCGGGCTCAGCTCAACTGCGGTCGAATAAAATTCCGAGGCCTGTTCAGCTCGTTGGTTGCGGTCAGTTGTACTGGTAGCCTTGCCGGACCACCAGGTGTACAGGCGCGCCAGGTTCGCGGTATGGTCAGTGTTCAATGGATTGATCTTCTGGGCCTTCTTCAGGTCGCCCTCGGCTTGCTGGATAAGTTTATCCTGGTCTGCAGTAGATTCGGTGATCTTGGCGGTTTCCAGGTAGCTTCGTCCTATGAACAGGTAATAATGGTCCTCCTTGGGAGCCAGGCCCAATGCGTTTTGATACAGGTAAGTCGCCACCTGCCACTGTCCGTTCTTGGTAAAAGGTTCAGCCATTTTAAAGGTGATATCTGCCTGGATCACGTGCAGATTAGACCAGCTCACCGAAACGAACAACAATATTGCCACGAACGGGGCGGCGATTGCGCCGATGTAGTTTGGTGCAATGCCGCGTGATGGCCAATCCTCTGGCAGCAGGTAAGCCAGGATAATCATAATCAACAGGCCGTAGATGTACAACTTTGTGAGCAACGAGCCGATACTGCCCACCTGTGTCTTGACGTCAGCCTGGTCTTTGGGGATAAAGCTTGCCAGGCTGGCCAGGCTCAGGCTGTGCCACAGCCAGAATAACACGCCGATGACCAGTGCGATGACCGCCATCAATCCGAAGGTCTTTAACCACTCCCGCTCATCCGGTTTCCCACCCGATTCCGCCGCATAAAGCAGGGTACCCACCAGCCAGGTGACCAGCAACAAGACGATGACCCCCAGGAAAATCCCGTTATCACTTTTCTCCAGGCGTGTCAGTGAAGTGAGCAGTATCTCTATGAACGATGTGGAATGGTTCGAATTTGTCACATAATTAAATCCGAGCGTTGCCAGGATCAACCCGACAATGACCGCACCGATGATGGAATTCCTGAACCAGTCGGGACGATCACCGATTAGCCAGCGTTTATTGCGCTCTGCCTTGCGGGAGAGTCTTGCTGCAGAGCGTTCCTTCTTTCTTCCGGTCGTGGATCCTTTTTGGTCACTCGTAGCTTCGACCAATACCTCAGGCACAGCTTCAGCTGCGATCTTTGGCAGTACATAGCCAGCTACCAGGATCGTCCCAGAATAGATCCAGAACAGGGTACGCGTGGCTACGATGGCGATGCCGAAATTGATCTCCACAAAATGACTGATGATGGCCGCGAACATCACGATCAATAAAGGCAGGTATGGGTTTTTAAGTACTGTGTCGCTGGCTTTAGATGTAAAAAAGAGTGCGTAGATCGCCAGGTAGATCCCAAGCCCCCCTACCATCCCAAACGGCAACCCGACTCCCAGATATTCCACACCTTTGATGACGATCAATGCTACCGTTCCAAGCAAGCCACCACCGAAAAGACAGATAAAAAACGCGATCTGGTTGGCACGTGTGTCGATAAACCCCTGCCATTTCAATCCGTAATAGAAGACTGCACTGAATAAGCTCAAGTACACCAACAAACCCAAACCACCTGTGATCACGATCGAATCCCAGGTTTCATTGTGTGACCGGTCAGGTGAGGCGTTGCGTTTTTCCACCTGCCCTAGCTCAGGCTGGTAGAACTGGTTGTACGCAACATACATCGATTCTGGTCCATAACCGATCAAAGGCCGCAGGAAATTAAATTTATCCGTGCTTCCATCGGGAAAAACCAGTGGATCATGCAACCCCACTAGCTTGACCGTCCCTTCCCAGATATACTGCCTGACCAGCGCGCTGTTGCTTTCCGGGTTCAACAGGTTACCAAACCTGCCGACTGCCGGAGATTTTCGTAAAGCTTCCAAGGGTCCATCGCTTATATTAAAGATCGCCAGGAAGACCAGGCCAGCGATAGCCAACCCGACAATCATAAAGCTCAGCAAGCGTGACCGCCAGTAGATAGAGTATAGAAGCAGCATGAAGAAACCACCCACGACCAGGCCTAAAAATGGTCCTCGGCTGCCGCTCATATAGATCGCGATCAGCTGCAAAAAGGCGATCACGATGTAGATCGCACCCAGGATGATGTGCTTCGAAGTATGGATCTCCGATCCATCGCTCTCTTTGTCCGATAAGATGGCTGTGAATGATCGGATGATCCGGCCCACGGTCAGTGGGAATACCATGATCAGGTAGGCCGCCACAAAGATCGAATTGCCCATATTGGCGGCGATGCGGATTTGAACATTCCCGCCCCATGGAATTGGGTCGATACCGTAATGCTGAAGCAGCCCGTAAAACGAAATTGGCAGGCTGGCAAAGATGACCGTCGTGACTAACCGGTTGATTTGTTCAGACCTGCGTAGGTTGGCAATCACAGATAAGAAAATGATCAGGTAAGAGAAGGTTGTGTATGTCCCTTGCAGGCGCTGGTAGGAACCGAACAGGCTGATCGAAGGTGTAACTGAGAAAATGGTTGACAGAATATAGAGAATCGCCAGGCCCAATACCGGAGCGATTAACGGGTATTTAATGAGATATATGAACAGGGATTCGCCCTTGCTATCAGACTTCCACTTAAAACCGCCTTCTTCGATTAATTTAATGATCCACGCCGCTAAGGTGATCAGAGCTAATGATCGTAATATGGTGATCTTGTCCGGCTCAAAAATTCGACTTGAGTAAATGTTGAAAAAGATTGGGATTACGCTTACGGCTGCCAGCCAGGCAGCCTCCATAACCCCCAGGCAAAACCGACTCAATTTTGTTGGCATGCTTTGTCACCTGTATTTGAGAATACCGGCTACGATATCACAGATTTGTTTACTCTGCAATAGCCTTCGGCGGAGCTCAGCCTGTTCTTATCCGGCCCTCGCATGCCTGACGAGATAAAAATGTTCGCTGCTTTGTCTGGTTAGAAATTCACTGGCAACAACATGTATCTTATTACCAAAATCGATGCGACGATCGCCATAATAATTTCAATGATACCAATGACCACAGCTGAATTTCCTTCAATATCTATTCTTCCCCCACTGAAGAATACCTTATAGTAGAGATATGTTTTACGCGTTATGATTGTCTTAATCCCATGGTATACGACCCACGCCATCGCGGCAAACCAGAATATTAGAAAGATTGACATACGTTAGCTCTTTCTCTGAGGGAATAGTAATTTCATATATTATCACTAAAATAATTAGGTGTAAGAGCATCCAAATAATGGAGACTATGTTTTGATTGTGTAATGCCATTGACGGCACATTTTAGAACAGATAGAATTACCAACATACTTCCGGTTAAGGTTACGGAGCATGATATGCCGCTAAATTTTGCTGTTATTGGTGCCGCCGGGTATATTGCACCCCGCCACCTGCGTGCGATTCGCGATACGGGCAACCGCCTGGTTGCCGCGGTTGACCCCAACGATTCGGTCGGCTTGCTTGACCAGTTTTCCTTCGACGTGCGTTTTTTCACCGAGATCGAACGCTTTGACCGGCACCTTGAAAAGCTACGCCGTGGACCTGAGAGCGAGCGGGTGCAGTATGTCAGCATCTGCTCTCCCAACTATCTCCATGATGCCCACTGCCGTTTAGCGCTCCGCGTGCAAGCCAATGCCATATGTGAAAAACCCCTGGTGATCAATCCCTGGAACCTGGATGCCCTCCAGGAGATTGAGGCAGAGTACCAGGGGAAGATCAACACGGTCCTGCAGCTCCGATTGCATCCGGCACTGTTAGCCTTGAGGGAAAAACTCAACATGAATCCATCTGGACATAAACACCAGGTAGTCCTCACCTATGTGACGGCGCGCGGCGCCTGGTACCACACCTCCTGGAAAGGTTATCCAGATAAATCGGGTGGCATTGCCACCAACATCGGCATTCACTTGTTTGACCTGCTGATCTGGCTGTTTGGAAAGGCTGAAACAATCGAAGTAAATTATTCAGACCCCGAACGTATGGGTGGTTTCCTTGACCTGGAACGCGCTCAGGTGCTCTGGTACCTTTCCATCAATTCGAAGGATTTACCTTTTTCCGTCACTCCCGGCAGCCGCAGCACCTACCGCTCGATCAGCATTGATGGCGAGGAAGTCGAGTTTACCGAAGGCTTTGCCGACCTGCACACTCGCGTATACCAGGAAACCCTGGCCGGCCGAGGATTCGGTATTGATGACGCCCGTCCCTCGATCGAATTGGTACACCGCATCCGAACCACGCCCGTCAGCACACCGAGTGGTAATACGCATCCTTTTTTGGCAGGTAAGCTGTGACCGACTATTACATCCATCCAAGCTCTTATATTGACGAGCCAGCATCCATCGGTAAAGGTACCCGCATCTGGCACTTTTGCCATATCATGGCGGGTGCTCACATTGGCGAGCATTGTAGCCTCGGTCAAAATGTGATGATCGGCAACGATGTGATCATCGGCAACAACGTTAAGATCCAGAACAACGTGTCGGTCTACACCGGGGTGGAGCTGGAAGACGATGTGTTCTGCGGTCCTTCCTGCGTGTTCACCAACGTGATCAACCCCCGCTCGCAGATTGTGCGCCGCAGCGAATATCTACAGACATTGGTGCGCCGTGGGGCAACCATCGGTGCGAATGCCACGGTTATCTGTGGTGTTACGATCGGCCGCTATGCCTTCATTGGTGCGGGTAGCGTTGTGCGCCATAATGTCCCTGATTATGCCCTCATCCTTGGTGTCCCGGGTGTCCAAAAAGGTTGGATGGGGCGCCACGGCTACCGCCTAAAGACGACCGCAGAAGAAAGCATTTTGCTGTGCCCTGGTACTGGCTGGCGGTATCAGCTTACTTCTCCCACCTCGCTGCATTGCCTGGATTGGCCCGAAGATCAGCCCTTACCCGACCATGACTGATATCTCACCCATCCCAATCCTTGATCTAAAAGCCCAGTACGCCTCTATTCGAGATGAGATCCTGGTAGCGATCAGCCGCGTATTAGATAGCCAGCAATTCATCCTCGGCTCGGAAGTGGAAGAACTTGAAAAAATCTTGGCTGAGTATTGCCAATGCAGGTATGCCTTCGGGGTCTCGTCCGGGACAGATGCACTTCTTCTATCGATGATGGCGCTGGGTATCCAGCCTGGTGACGAGGTTATCACCACGCCTTATTCCTTCTTCGCCACTTCCGGGTCGATCGTCCGCCTGGGCGCGGTGCCGGTCTATGTGGACATCGAGCCTACTACATTTAATATGCAGGTCGACCAGATCGAGTCTCGCATCACCAGGCGTACGAAGGCTATCCTGCCTGTCCACCTGGCGGGCCAGGTGGCTGATATGGAACCCATCATGGATCTGGCAAAGCGTTACAGCTTGCACGTGATCGAAGATGCCTGCCAGGCGATTGGAGCCGATTATAAAGGAAAGCGCGCCGGCTCGATCGGTGATGTGGGCTGTTTCAGCTTCTTTCCATCCAAAAATCTGGGTGGCTACGGTGACAGCGGCCTGGTGACCTGCAACGATCAAGGGCTGGCCGATAAACTCGCCCTGCTCCGCAACCATGGCCAGCGCCCGAAGTATCACAACCACGTGGTGGGGGGTAATTTCCGAATGGATGCCCTCCAGGCCGCTGTGCTGCGGGTGAAATTTGGTCACCTGGAAAGCTGGACGGACGCCCGCAGGCAGCATGCAGCAACTTATAACCAACTATTTGCAGATAGGGGCATATCGATTTCTTCAGCAGACCTGGCTGAAAAACCAGGGGTTGTGCTACCCACCGAAGCTGGTTATGGCCGCCATATCTACCATCTGTATATGGTCAGGGTGAAGCACCGCGACGAGCTGATGTCATTTCTGAAAGACCGCCAAATTGGTTGCGAGATTTATTATCCTATCCCATTGCACCTCCAGGCCTGCTTCGCAAACATGGGTCACCAGGCAGGTGACTACCCACACAGCGAGCGTGCTGCTAATGAATCGCTATCCCTACCGATCTACCCTGAATTATCGGATGCCATGATCTCCAGGGTCGTTGACAAGATCGCTGAATTTTTTAACTCCCATGGGCAGTCATAATTGGCGATGAAAATCATCACCGTTGTAGGAGCCCGCCCTCAATTCATCAAGTCGGCACCGGTCAGTAAAGCCATCGCGAATGCCGGCTATGAAGAGCTGATTGTCCATACCGGCCAGCACTATGATTACGGGATGTCCAGGGTCTTCTTTGAGGAGCTGGGACTCCCTGAACCGTGGCTCAACCTCAATGTAGGCTCGGGCACACATGCTCAGCAGACCTGCCAGATGCTGGCAGGCCTCGAGCCGGTCCTCATAGAGCAGAAACCGGAGGTTGTGCTGGTCTATGGTGACACGAATTCGACCCTGGCAGGCGCTCTGGCAGCTGCCAAGCTCCAGATCAAGCTGGCGCACGTAGAATCCGGACTACGCTCGTTCAACCGGCAGATGCCTGAAGAACACAACCGCGTGCTCACTGACCATTGCTCGGACCTGCTTTTTTGCCCGACCCAGACGGCGGTAGATAATCTGCATCACGAGGGGCTCACCAAAGGTGTACACCTGGTGGGTGATACGATGTACGACGCAGTGCTCCAGTTCTCTGCACTGGCAGCCCAACGGTCATCAATTATCGACCAGCTGGATATAGCCGGAAAGGATTATCTCCTGGCTACCCTTCACCGGCCATATAACACCGACCATCCGGATGTGCTCAAAACGATATTTTTAGCATTTCAAATGCTATCTGACTTGGTCATCTTCCCGATCCATCCTCGTACCCGGCTTGCGGTACAAGCCGCAGGTATCCTGGTTGCGCCGAATATCCGCCTGGTAGACCCGGTGGGCTACCTGGATATGCTCATCCTTGAGCAACATGCGAAGGCTATTCTTACCGATTCAGGAGGCATTCAGAAAGAAGCTTATTTCTTTAAAGTACCTTGCCTAACACTGCGACCAGAGACCGAATGGGTGGAAACGACCGCAAGTGGATGGAACACGCTGGTCGGTTTCGATCCTGATAAGATATCCACTGCCCTGCACCGCTCCATCCCGGCTGCCTTGCCTCACCCGCAATTTTATGGCGATGGGCACGCCAGCGAAAAGATCGTACATCAGTTGATTGCGTGATCCCTTCAATACCTGACCTAGTTCCAGGTTATTTTTTGGGTAAATAGGATATTCGCAGCAGGTAGCACCCACAGGATAGTCACACCTATGCCAACCATTGCCATGCTGCTCTCGAATGCCTTCAAGCCAGACCCACGTGTGCTTAAAGAAGCCGAGCACTTGCAAAAAGCTGGATACCAGGTCGTCATCCTGTGTTGGGACCGTCAGATTGAGCTGGCACCGGAAGAAACCCTTGTCTCCGGTGTGCAGGTCATCCGTGTGCAAAATGTGGCCTCGAGTTATGGGATCGGCACTCGCCAATTAAGCAAGCTATTCAGGTTTTGGAACAGCTTACTGCCTCACCTGCAGGAATTAAAGCCTGATTTCATCCATTGCCATGATTTCGACACCTTGCCAGCTGGCTTATGGTTCGCTAAACGTCAGCATCTCCCGGTTATTTACGATGCACACGAGTATTATGCTGACCTGGTCAAACCCCGTCTGAAAGGCATCTTGGGTAAGCTCCTATACCGTTTCATCAAGCGGGCTGAGCATATCGGTGCCGCTTCTTCAAGCGCCGTGGTGACTGTCGATGACACCTTATCCAAAATCTATCAAAAATATAATCGGAGTGTTGTCGTGTTGGGTCATTATCCTGAGCAGGCTTTCGCCTGCCAGGCGAATCCCGTCTTCAGCAGGCCCACACTTTCTATGATCTATGCTGGTCGGCTTTCGGTTGACCGCGGCTTGTTGATCTACATTGATCTTTTACGGATTTTGATCGGGCAAAGTATCCCGGCCCGATTGATCCTGGCAGGTGTATACACCCCCGTTACAGACAGGCAAGTATTTTATGACTATGCGAAAGGTTTCGAAAATTATATATCTGATCTGGGCTGGATCCCCTACGACCAGATGCCACTTACTTACCTGAACGCAGATGTGGGTCTTGCGATCCTCCACCCAGAACCCCGTTACGTGGCGGCTGTACCGGTAAAATTATTCGAATATATGGCTTGTGGGCTCCCCGTGGTGGTAAGCAATTTCTCTGCCACAGCTGCCATCGTAAATGATGCGGATTGCGGTATCCTGGTGGATCCCGCAGGCGTAATGCTGGACACAGCCCAGAAACTCGCCTCCTGGTGGCAGGATCGCTCGGAGCCGCTACGCCTGGGCGAGAATGGCCGCCAGGCAGTCCTCACCAAATATAATTGGGAGAACCAGGTCGATCGCCTGGTAAACCTGTACCGGTCACTGGCATAAGCGATGCGCATCCTGTATCTATCCCAGTATTTCCCTCCCGAGGCTGGCGCTACTCAAACCCGAGCTTATGAAATGTCCAAGGCCTGGGTAGCCCTCGGCAACCATGTCACGGTCCTGGCAGAGTTTCCCAACCACCCCTCGGGCATCATCCCCGCAAGCTACCGGGGAAAATTTACCGAGCACGCCCAGCTGGATGGCATCGAAGTCATCCGAGTATGGGTCAGGGCTTCTCCGCATAAGAGCTTCCGCAATCGAATGCTCTTCTACCTGACATACATGCTCAACGCCAGCCTGGCTGGCTTGTTTTTAGCGTGTGGCAAATATGACCTGGTCTATGCCTCATCGCCTCCACTGTTCGTCGGTGGGGCCGCCTTGCTGATCAGCTTTTTGCGGCGACTTCCTCTCGTGTTTGAGGTGCGTGACCTGTGGCCCGAATCAGCTGTCGCCTTGGGAGAATTATCCTCTCCGTCAGCCGTATCAGTAGCGACCTGGCTGGAAGAGCAATGCTATCGCCGGTCAATCCAGGTAGTGGTCGTCACCCAGGGGATATATGACCGCCTGGTCCAGCGTGGTATCCCTGCCTCGAAACTTTGCCTGGTGCCTAACGGTGCCAACACTGATTTATTCACCTATTCCCAGTCTGACAGGGATCGCCTGCGCCTCGAGCTAGGTCTGCAGGATAAATTCGTCGCCATCTATGCCGGAATCCATGGTCTGGCCCAGGGCCTTGAAACACTGCTTGAGACAGCCCGCATGCTTGAATCACACCCTGACACCCACATATTGATGGTCGGTGATGGGCCGAAAAAAGCCGAGTTGCTCGAATTGGCTGCAATGCACAAGCTACCCAACCTTACCATGCTGCCCGAAAAACCGCGCGAGCAAATCCCCGCTTACCTTTCCGCGGCTGATGTTGCCGTAATCCCGCTCAAAAAAGCCGATATTTTCAAAGGTGCCCTGCCTTCGAAGATCTTCGATGCCTGGTCATGCGCTCGGCCAGTCTTAATTAGCATTGATGGTGAAGCCCGTCAAATCGTCGAAAGCGTTGGGGGTGGCGTATATGTCCCGCCTGAGGACCCTGTAAAAATGGCACAGGCCCTGCTTGCCTTGAAAGATATGCCTGTTGAGCAGCAGTCGATGGGCGAAAAAGGCCTGGTCTATACCCGGCAGAATCATTCACGCTCAGCCCTGGCGGGAAATTTATTCAAGCACCTCGAACAATGTATTTCCAAATACTGCAATAATCCAACGGGCACCTCACGCCCCAGCAGCAAATAACTTCAGCGCCTGGCGAAACCAGTATGATAGAATATCTCCATGGGAGAAAAAGTAGTCGCCAGCAATCGCCGGGCAAGGCATGAATATTTCATTCTGGAGACCCTTGAAGCCGGGATTGCCTTGCAGGGCAGCGAGATAAAGTCAGTCCGTGCTGGGCAAATCAGCCTGGCGGAAGCGTATGTCCGTATCGATGGCCAGCAAGCCTGGCTGGAAGATGCTCACATTGCCCCGTATGAGCAAGCCAGTATCAATAACCATGAGCCGCGCAGGCCACGCAAACTCCTGCTTCACAGTTCTGAGATACGAAAATTATGGAACACCGTGCGTCAAAAAGGCGTCACCGTCATCCCGCTCAGCGTCTACCTGAAAAATGGCCGGGCTAAAGTTGAGATCGCCGTCGCCAAAGGCAAGAAACTGTATGATAAAAGAGCCGAGATCGCCGAGCGTGACACAAAGCGCGAGATCGAGCGCCATATGCATGCGCGTAATTGAACCAGCATTACTGATCATCATCTAAAAAAATAGCATCGATGGAGTACTATGCTCTCAAGTAATCTGCTCGCCCTGGTCATCACCTTTATTGTTGCTTTAGCCTGGCTCAGGCTCAATGATTACCTGGCCCACCGGGGCTGGGTTGAGAGCCACCTAAGCAGGAAGCTCATCCACATCGGCACTGGCCCATTATTTGTCTTATGCTGGTTGTTGTTTGATAGCGATGCGATCAACAAGTATCTCGCTGCATTGGTTCCCCTGGCATTTACCGTTCAATTCCTGTTGATCGGGACAGGCCTCATGAAGGATGAGGCTTCGGTAAAAGCCATGTCTCGCACGGGCGATCGTCGGGAGATATTACGCGGACCGCTCTATTATGGCATTATCTTTGTCGTTCTGACGGTGGTTTATTGGAAAACATCACCTGTCGGGATCATCGCCCTGATGCTGATGTGTGGCGGCGATGGCCTGGCAGACATCCTGGGTCGGATGTGGGGAACCCACCGCATTCCCTGGAACCCTGCTAAATCATTTGCCGGCTCTCTAGGCATGTTCGTGGGTGGCTGGCTCTGCTCAATCCTCGTGGTGTGGATTTTTTCACTGGCGGGGGTATTTTCTCAACCCATTCAAGTCTATCTCTTACCCATCACCCTGATCGCAATCGTCGGCACGCTGGTCGAATCACTGCCATTAAAAGATATCGATAATATCACGATTACCTTATCAGCTATGATCCTCGGGTATTTTCTGTTCTGAGCTAACGGTGCTGCTTATAATGCGCCAGCCAATGGGGGATCGAATCCAGTAACCTGCGCATTACCTTTTGGGTGTTATCATAAAAATAACTGATCTTTCCGTCGTATGCCTCACCGCCCTTTTCGCTTACCAGGTCAGTGACACCCCGCAGGATCAGGCAATCCACACTGTTCCGTTTAGCCACCCAGGCGATTGATCCTGATTCCCAGTCACCTGCCGCTGCGCCATATTTTGCCATCAAAGAAGAAATCTCATCGCACCTGAGATCGCGGTCACCTGAAACCAGCACACCACGCTGCAACGCGATCGGGAACGGCTCAGCAAGCCAGGCTAGGTCGATCTCACTTGAGTAGAATGCCACATGTTCATCAGGGTCACCCATCTGTTCATAGATATCGTAGATGATCGTTTTCTCCGCAAGCACGATCGCTTCCCTGGGGATTTGTCCCTCAAAGCCACCGCATGTGCCGAGGTTCATAATGAGGCCTGGGTGCCATCGATCGATCACATATTGCGTCGAGCCTGCAGCCGCAACTTTTCCCCATCCACCATGGAAAATGATCACATGCGCATCCAGCTCAGCGATACTTGAATAATCGTTTGAGAACCAATCACCATAGGGCGAAGGATGGAGCTGGATATTTCTAAAATATTCGAGAACAGCCCGCCATTCCGCATCAGCTGAGATGAGTATGACAAATCCAGGCTTTTTCATCCTGCGCTATTCTTTCTTCGATATTGACCTGGCCCGAGAGAAGCAGTAGAATTCAGAACGTTCGCGATCAGGAGTAACCATGCCCATTTACGAATATGTCTGTAAAGATTGTGGTACCCGCTTTGAGATGTTGCGTTCAATAAAGGACGCGGATACACTCATTCCTTGCAAATCATGCTCCAGTGATCAGACCCAGCGTGCTCTCTCGGTGTTTTTCGCTCAGAGTGGCTCTCAGATCATTGCTGGAAGTTCCAAGAGTGGTTGCGGTGGGTGCTCAGGCGGTTCTTGCTCCACCTGCAATAACTGAGAATTCCTACCACCGCTCGTAGCGCACTAATTCAGCGATAGTTTTTCGGTTTTTCGTCCCCAGAGTATCGGCTGGATAACCTAGCGGGGTAAACAAGATCGGTTCGACATCCTCTGGAAGGTTGAGAACCTGACGGGCATTTGCTTCATCAAATGCTGCAATCACACAAGTTCCCAGGCCCAGGTCCGCTGCCGCCAGGATGATGTGATCCATGATAATGCCTGCATCGATACCCAGATACTGCCGCCCGTCCCGTCTGACCCAGGCTGAGGCTGGTAGACCTACCAGGCACAGGACCAACGGTGCTTGAACGAACCATTCGCGTGGGTAAATCGATCGCAGCCCATCTTCCATACCTTTCGTATGCGTCACGATGATCTGGAAGGGTTGCCGATTAGCCGCCGTTGGAGCCATCCGGGCAGCCTCCAATAACTGGCTAACTTTTTCGTCTTCGACTGGATCGGGTAAATAAGCCCTGACTGAATACCTGCGGTTGATCAGCTCTTGAAATTCCATATTCTCCTCAAATGTCACGCATGAATGATTTACTCGGACAATTTTACCGTACTTGCTTGATTTTCTCAGGACTCCGGGCCTGATTTTCTTGACACCTGGCACGATTTAATGTATCTTATGGCATCTACTAAAGGAGAAGCATGAAACATTTCAGAGTCGCATTACTCGCCAATCTAAAGAAGAACGCTCCGACATTTGATGGGATGCCTGCAGATCAATGGGATGATCTCGATTCCGAAAAGACCGTCAATGCCCTGGTGGAGGCTATACGTGCAGGCGGGCACACCTGTGAATTCCTGGAAGGCAATCTCTCGTTGATCGAAAGCCTTCCGAAATTCAAGCCAGATATCTGCTTTAATATCTGCGAGAGCCATTTTGGTGATGCGCGCGAAGCCCAGGTTCCTTCATTATTAGAGATGATGCAAATTCCATACACTGGCTCCAAGGTGCTTACACTGGCACTTGCCCTGGATAAGCCCATGACCAAGCGTGTCATCGCCTTCCACGACCTTCCTACCCCAGAATTCCAGACCTTCGAACGCGTCGATGAACTGCTAACGTCTGATATGGTCTTCCCATTGTTCGTCAAACCCAGCCGTGAAGGCACGGGGATGGGAGTATCACGCAACTCGATCGTCAACGATGAAAAGGAAATGCGTGAGCAGATCGCAGTCATCATCCAAAAATATAAACAACCTGCCCTGGTGGAACGTTATATTGAAGGGCGGGAAGTCACTGTAGGTTTTGTAGGCAACTTGCAGGGTCCGGTTGCCCAGCGCCTACCGGATGATGAGAATGCCCGTAGGATCCAGGCCGGCTTGCACTTCCTGCCCCCCATGGAAGTCGATTTATCCCCCTTCTCCGATTCAGATACGGTTTACAGTAATCGATTAAAAGTGGATCTGGCAGATCAGCTCAATTATCTCTGCCCTGCGCCAATCACCGAGGAAATGAAGGTCCATTTAAACTGGCTGGCCGCCGCAGTATTCCGGGTGATCGGTGCCCTGGATGTATCGCGTGTCGATTTTCGTCTGGATGCACACGATGACTACAAGCCATATATCCTCGAGATCAATCCACTCCCTGGGTTATCTCCCATCATCTCTGACCTGGTGATCGAAGCAGCTGGCGAAGGTATCGGCCATACCGAGCTGGTGAATATGATCTTGGATACTGCTTTGGAACGCTATGCTATGATCTAGTATCTGTATCTTTGTCCGATTCGGCTTTTCCAGATAGATCGATACCTTCGACCATGAGTGACAAGGTATCGATTTGTTTAACCAGGGATTGAATGTCATCCCGGGTAGGGATCTGGCTATCCTTCAGAAATTCTACGATACGGTCTTCGACATTGAAAATGATCTCGGTTTTCGGGCTTTGCGCCAGTAACTGCGTCAGCAGGCGCTCTCCATCCTTCTGGCTCAGCTCGCCAGCTTCTACCAAAGCATCGATCCGCCGGCTTAGCTCACGGTCAAAATGATGCGAAAAGTTCAACGAGTGGAAGATATTCTTCCGGATATCTTCGATTCGCTTGCCCCCTGATTGGATCAGGCTGAACAGAAGATTGACCGGTAGCTCCCCTGCTTGATTTTTTTCGGACTCGAAGATGATCTGCGAGAGGGTCGTTGCCGTGAGATCGTTCCCGGTATCGTTCTCAATCACCTGGATATCCGCCTGCGCCTTGATCAGCTCAGCGATCTCATCCAGGGTGATATACCGTTTAGACTCAGTATTATATAACTTGCGATTCCGGTAGCGTTTAATAATGACAGGCATACCCGTCCTGCGAAGTCCTGATATTCTGATTGGCCTGCGTGATGCTTACCAGCTGTTACTCTTTAGCCTTCGACAGATCATCGATCTTCTTTTCGAGGCTAGTCAGCTTGGTATTGATGCTCTCCACGTCGCTTTTACTCGGAACATCGAGGTGCTCAAGCGCTTCGGCAACCCGTTTTTGCGTATATCCCTTGCGGTCCTTTAAGAATTTTTCCCGCTTTTCTTTCATATCTTTGACCAGTTTTTCCCGGTCTTTTTCTACCGCCTCGCCACGCTCAGCCAGCTTGTCAATGTGCTTTTCCAGTTTCTCGTGCATGATAGACATCAATCCGATACTAGCCATTACGAGCCGATGCATGCCCTCATGGATGGAATCGGTTTCTTCATTTTTAGGTTCTTCAGCAGTTGCCATATAGATCTCCTTTATCAATGGTTATGCGGTGATTATAACACGTCGCGTCATAATCTTTTGTTTGTAGAATATTAACATTTAGCCTGGCTAGGCTTGGTAATTTTCGCTGATTTATTGGCCTGCAAACCGGATTAACGTACCTGGCGAATGAAAATGATCGCGAATCCCATCAAAACCAGCCACAGCAGGACAATGACGATCACCAGTAAACGCGTCCGCGGGGTAAGTACCGCATACCCATCGTTTGTGGATGCACCTGAGCTATCGGTCGGTTGGCCGGTTGGTGTTACTGTCGGTGTAGGTGTATCGGTAAGCGCGGGGAAGATCAGTGTAATGGCGGGTAATGGAACGAGAGTGGTTGTCGGGGTACCTGCTATCGTTGCCAGGGCAGATGGAGATGGGCTAGGTGAAACTGCTAAAGTTGGCCGCACCTGTGTAGGTATAACCAAAGTGGGTGTACTCGGCCCGGGGTATGGAGTTAATGCTTGAGCGGGTTGCATGGATATGCTCAATAAACCGCATATACACACTACCAGAACTAACGTGACCTTTATACCCCGTGAAATATTGCTCTTCATCATGGTAAGCGCCTGAACTAACCTTATTGTACCAAAGTTATCTTGCCTGTTTGAGTGTGAAACTCTGCCCAGAATTCCCTCAAAATTCTCTTGCCATCTTGTCATTCCCCTTCTATAATCACCTTATGAGTAATATCTCCATCCTGTACCGCTTACAGCAGATTGATAGCCAGCTGGATAATTATCGAGCAGCCTTAGAGAAAATAGGAAGCAAATTGAGCAACACTTCAGCGCTGCAGGCCGCTCAACAGCTATTGGCCGAGGCAGATGTTGCCTACAGTAATGAAACTAGGCAGTTGCGTGAAATTGAGCACAAGGTTCACGATATCCGGATAAAGACTGAGCAGTCCGAAGCCTCTTTGTATGGTGGGAAGATCCATAATCCTAAGGAGCTGCAAGACTTGCAGAATGAAATTGCCTCGCTTAATCGGGCGATTGCCTCCCTCGAAGACCGAGAACTTGAAGAGATGATGGTTGTTGAGCAGGCAGAGGCAGAGCTAAACCTGAAGAAGAAATCTTTAAGTGAAGCTGAGAGTGAACAGATCGAGCATAATGCGGTTCTCAGCGGTGAAAAGTCAAAAATCCTGGGTCAGATCGAACGCCTGGAATCGGAACGAAAAGCCGCCTTGCAACCCATCACACCCGACGAGCTCACCTTATATGAGCAGCTGAGGAAAACCCGCAAGGGTATCGCGGTGGCAAAGGTCACTTCGCGTGCTTGTGGAGCTTGCGGTACAACCTTGACCGCTGCCCTTATCCAAAACACCCAATCACCGGGCCAGATGGTACGCTGCCCAACCTGCAGCAGGATCCTCTATCCCGGATAAGGTCAGGAAATTTGCAATGAAATTCTTTCAAAACTTCAGCATCAGCTCATCGTCTTTCTGGTTAGGTTTCCTTGGAGGCATCCTGTTCGCCTGGATCGTTTCCAGGTTGGTGATCTACCTTCCCAGGGCAGTCCGTTCACTTCGCAAGAACGTCAGTGGTGTACGCGAAAACCTTTCCACCAGCGTGGATGCCCGCCTGCGTAACGATGTGTACAGTTACGCCCAAAAACAACACCTGGCCTCCACCTTATTCTCGCTTGATGAAATTGCCATCACTCCGAAAGTTCTCATTCCGCTGGTCCAAGTTTCCAAATCGATCGAAGCTGCCCCGACGGATAGTGTCAGTCTCACTGTCCCTTACACTCCCGATTGGCCTGAGCTGGCTGCGGTTTACAAGGCTTCTACGATGACCTTGACCGAAGCCATGCAAGGTGGCGCAAATATTATCCTGGGCGGGCATCCTGGTAGCGGTAAAAGCGTTGCCCTGGCCTGGCTCGCATCATCGATCGCCCGCAATGATCCCGGCCTGGGTATCCTCGCCGGTTACCTGCCATTGTTTGTGCACGCCACTGATATTTATCATCTGCTCCGCCATGCTGATGAACCTGTTAGCCTTGAAGTTGGCGCGAAAGACGAACCAGAAGGGCGAGGCGCTCTTTCTTATGATAAATCTCACCTGGATGGTAATGCTACCTTAGATATCCTAACCAGGGTGGTCTCTGGCTACGTTTCCCCGTTAACCCTGCCCAGGCTATCCGGGCTGATTCGCTCGGCGGTCGATCGGAACAAAGCCATCCTGATCCTGGATCGGTGTGATGAATTACCACCCGGCCAGGCAAAATCTGTTTTCCATTTTGTCGAAGACCTGCTGGAGGCTTTCCCTAAGTGCAGGGTGATTTGCGCCCTATCTTATGATGACCTGGCAGCTTTTCCTTCGCTTGGTTTCGGCCTGCTGGCGATGGCTGCCTGGGGTGAGGACGAGCGCAATGCGTTTTTACAGCGTTGGGGCAAGGGTTGGAACCAATGGTTCAACAAGCCGGAGAAGAATTCTTCGAAAAAGATCAATCCCTACTATATTAATAGCTGGTTGAAGGTTGAAAACACCCTGCTGAAACCCCTTGAATACACTCTAAAAGTCTGGGCGGCTTATTCAGGCGATATCCTCGGCGCAGATGGTCCAAGTGCAATCGAAGCCCATGTTCGCCGCCTGCTCGCAAATGACTCTGGTAAGCGCTCCAACCTGGAACACTTCGCATTTCAGCTGATCCAGGAGAACAGCTTTGCCTCCAGCCCACGTGAAGGCGGGATTGATTCCTTATCTGGTAGTGGGCTTCTAGTCAGTTATCCAGGGTCACAGCTCGGTATTTCACACCCGGTCTTCTGTGCCTATCTGGCGGTGAATGCCGTCGCAGATTCTTCACGTATGAAAGAAATTCAAAACCAGCCAGCCTGGATAGGCAAGACCCTCGCTTTCTATTATTATGCCAGGATCGGTGATGTATCGCCTTTCATCAATGATTTCATCCAGGAAGACGATATACTCCACACCAACCACCTCAATATATCTCGCTGGCTTCAGATCGCCCCCAGGAATCGCCAGTGGAGAAGCATCATCCTGCGGACGTTGACCTCCATCCTTCAGAAAGAGAAAGATACCCCCTCACTGGCGGCAAAAGTCGTGTCTGCCCTGGCGTTTTCTGGCGATTTTGGTGTTTCAGTGTACTTCCGCCAGCTGCTGAAATCTGAGTACCAATTTCTCAAGCCGCTGGCTGCCCTGGGGTGCGGGGTCATCGGGGAGAAGAAAGCCATCGAAGACCTGGTATCCATGCTCCAGGAAGATTTGCCTGCTTCCGTACGCGCAGCCAGCCTGGCGTTGGCTGCGATTGGCGATAAACAATCCCTTGAGATTCTGGCCTCAACTTTACTGACCAGCAGTGAGCTCGCCCGGCGCTGCGCCGCAGAAGCCTTAGCCAATAATCCTATCGAAGGCCATCCGGCTCTAAAAGATGGGGCGAGCATGGAGGATCTGCTCGTCAGGCGTTCGGTAGCTTTTGGCTTGATCCGCATCAACCAACCCTGGGCAGTCAAGATCGTTGAAAATATGCAGCTGGAAGACAACGAGTGGGTGGTACGCAACTCGGCTTTGCAGGCCTTTGAAGAATATCGCCGCAGGATCAACTACGCACCCAGGCCGCTGCCCGAGCCAACCGAGCTCGAGTGGCTGGGCAATTATGCGGCCAAGACCGGTACCAGCGTGGCATTGGGTAAACCTGCTGATGACCTGGTTGCCAAGGCACTTGCAAACGGGGATCAGGACGAGACGCTGAATGCCCTGGATTATTACCGGATAAAATGCGATGTGGATCGCGTTGCCGAGGTGTTCGCTGCTTATACGAACAACACCAACGAAATCAAGGATATCGCCTATTACGTGTTGTGGCTGATGATGGTCGCTGGGATCAAGCTGCCTACCTCCATTAAATACAATATCCAATAACCATCCTTTTTAAATGCCAGAGTCCTGGCATTAGATGGCTTTTACCTGGTCCAATCCGGTTTAGAATCTGCTGCCGGATTATTGGTCAGGTCAACAAGATTTCCTCCATCCTTGGTAATGCTGAAGATATCAAAATTAACCGGTACACTCATCGTTGAATGGAAGATTATGTGCCGTTAGGAGACCAATCGACAGAGTTATGGTTGAAGTTTGTATTGGTAATCCTGCTTGTGACACCAGAGCTTATGTCATAAAGATAGAGATCTATGGTCAATTGAGGCGGTTCGGCTTTGGAGATCACGAAGGTTGAGCCATCGAGAGACCAGGCGAAAAAGCCAAATCCACTGACCTAAAGCATTAGCGATTGTTTAGTTCCATCCGGATCGATCGTATATATTAAGCGTATGGTCCGATCGGCTGCCGCTATTCCATCTCCCTCACTATTTCAATCTTGAACATCAGAAATTGATCGTAAGCCAGTGCCATCAATGACTTGGTGGTATCTTTTACCCGGGTATTTAGGCATAAGCGGCTATTAGCCATAGCGGGCCTGGCTTTCTACTTAGGTTCGATTATCACAGGAAGCAAGAACAGATGCATAACTATAAAAAAGCCAGGATACTTTTTAGCAGTCCCCCTAATAATTGAATAATGACCAGTAATATGATTGGGCTAATATCCAGCCCACCTATCGGCGGGATCAACTTCTGGATCGGACGCAACAAGGGATTGACAATCCGGTCGATCCATAACCGCACCGGGTGGTAAGGATCCATGAAGTAAGATAAGAACACCTTGAGGATAATTAATATCGTGAACAATAGAACAACTAAGTTGATCGCTCGAATGATGTAATTCACTTATCCACCCCTTCTTATCCCAGCCTGGGTCCTAAGATCGCCTGGCCGATCCTTACACAAGTTGAGCCTTCCTGGATGGCGACTTCATAATCCGAGCTCATCCCAATCGATAACTCGTTAAAACCCGTTAGCTGAAGCTGCTTGATCACATATGCCTGGAATTTTCGCAGGGCCTGGTAATAAGTCCTGGAATCCTCAGGGTTTTCTGAATATGGAGGCATGGTCATCGCCCCAAGGACCTTGATATTGGGTAATGCCAGGATAATTTCAATTTCTGGCAGGATCTGGTCCCAATGATCTGCCTGGCTGATATCCCACCCCGATTTCGACGCTTCTCCACCCACGTTAAACTCGAGCCATACAGGCAAGGTCTTGTTCATATCCGCGCAAAAACGGTTTATTCTCTCGGCAAGTTTTACGCTGTCAAGTGAATGCAGGTAATTAAAATTCTCACAGCAAGACTGCGCCTTGCGGCTTTGCAGGTGACCGATCATGTGCCAGCGAATTCCCTGGTATGCTGACAGGGCCTGGATCTTCGCCAGACCTTCCTCAATATAATTCTCACCCAGGTCAGCTGCTCCCGCCTGGATGGCAAGTTTGATCAGGTCGACGTTTTTCCTTTTGGTAACAACTACCAGACGGATTTCGTCCGGGTTACGCCCGGCTTGCCGGGCAGTGCGGTTAATACTTTCCTTTACCCGAGTAAAGTTTTCCTGAATAGATAACTGTTGGTCAACCATTGCATCCATTTCGATTCGTCTTTAGTATAACCCCACCAGCACTCCAAACCTGCCCGTCTTGCCATGTTCTCCTCGGTGCGAGTACCAATCTTCCAGCGCACAGTGTGTGCATACGCCCGACACCTCAATCTGCTTTACACCTTCATCTCTTAAGATAAGCTCGTTAGCTTTCCACAGGTCAAGATATACCTTTCCATCCTGCTCGTGCAGCAGTGTTTGTGCTGCCTTTCCAAAGCTGGCAGTTGCCCTGCTGATCACGTCCGCGCCAACCTGGTAATGGTCAGGCCCGATGGACGGCCCGATCGCAGCCAGCAGCTGGGTGGGGTCACTGCCAAAACTGGATTTCATCGCTCTCACCACCTGGCGGCCGATCTTGATCCACCGTGCCGATCCACCCCGCATGGGCAATCCCGATCGCGTGGTGGATGGGATCAAAGAGCATGATAGGCACACAATCAGCAAAGCGCATCAATAACGTGATGCCTGGTCGGTCGGTAATGATCGCATCCGCTTTTTTATGCTGTTCGTTGTCCTTCAATGGCCGGTCGGTATACACCACGTCTGTGCTATGTACCTGGTACACATCGTACACGCTGGCTAAATCGATCCCAATCGCCTGGAAAGCCAGCTCCTTGTTTCTGCGTACACAGCCAATGTCATCCCCAACGGATGCCCCAAAATTCAAGCTCTTCCAGGGTGCCGGTGAAGTTCCACCATGCCGTGTAAAAACTGCATGATACAACCCTGGTTGCTCGAAGGAAGCGAATTGGTAATACTTGATCGCCCCAGAAAGAATTCCCTGCATGGATTATTCTTTCGCAGTTGCTTGCTCAGCCGCCCATCTTTCTGCCTGGGCTTGTTTGCTTTCCAGGAACTTCCTATTATCGCTCATGGATGCTTCGACATATGGGTAACCGAACCAGGCTGTCGTAAAGCCGAATAAGAAGCCCGTCAGGGTGCGGAGAAAGGGTGTACTCTCACGTACAGGTAAGAAGTTTAGGGGTGGCTGGCTGAATAGCTGGCTTAATCCATCGATGGCAATGGGCAGGATACCGATCAGGACCCATAATATCCAGTGGAGCGATTTTATTTTCCTCCGGGTCAGGCCAAAAATTAGTCCGAACAAGAGGATCCCACCGTAAATGGCCACATCCCGTTCGCATAATGCCACCTTGTATCCCAGCACAGCGTTACCAATAAACGCCCGCGCCGCCAGCAGGTCATTCCCATCCAGACCGGTAGCCTGCTGGTAGCTGATCAATCCCTGCATTCCCGCTTCCGCCCGGGGATAAACTGCCTGTTCGCCAAATAAGAACCACGACCGAAAGGCAAGCTGGTGGCACACAAACCCATAGGCTTTGTATAATACTGTTGCAGGTGTGGCGGCACCGATTTTCATGAGAACCGGCGCTAAGAAGGCAGCTCCCAGGTAGATAAACACGAAGATATTAAATATCGCCAGATAATGACGCGCCAGCCACAAGCTGATCGTATCAGATCGGGTCCACCTGACCGGGATCGTCAAGCTCCCTTCCTTGATCGCCTGGTCAAGCTTGGCTTCCTGTTGAATATTCTGCGCCACAGCTCTCAATGATATCTCCAGGTCCCTTTTTTCGATAGGAGCCGAGAGCTTGTACGGGCCAACCAACACCACGGGAACATTGAAACCATATGTGCTGCGCAGCTTGGCATCGCTATCGACATCGATTTCGATTACATGGTGGGGGATTACAGATTGAAGTTCATCCAGGTAGCTACGGGCTATATCGCAAAGGTGGCAATCTTTTCGGCTATAAAGGGTGACATCAATCATCTACCGTCTCCAAGAACGCTCAAATTGATAAAAAATGTAAGAATAAAGCTGTTTCAAGTATAAAGATGAACCCAATTTCCGCTGTCGAATCGGTCTCCCAGGCCATGGGACGTTTATTCGTCAACTGCCTAGTTCCTGCTTGCTGGCTGCCAGTGCATGCCCGCTTAAATAACCCAGGTAAGCAGGAACCAGCGGTAAGACACACGGAGACAAGAACGACAGCAGTCCAGCCAGCATGGCGGTTAAGGTACCAGGCACCTGCCCGCTGGTGGGGATATCCAGGTAGAAGCCTGACTGAAGTGCCCAGCGTGCAATCACCGTCATTTGGGCTGTCACCATCAGGATGCCGATCACGATGATCAGCATCCCAGCCAGAATCTGGAATAAGCGCATATGCTTCTTGAGCTTTTTCACCAAGGGTATCGTCTGGTTGACTACTAGTGCCAGGATCAGGAATGGGATTGCCAGCCCGATCGAGTATGCAAGTGAGAGGTACATCGCCAATCCGACGGTGTTTGAGCTATACCCCAGCATCAGGATTGCTCCCAGGGTTGCCCCGATACAAGGGCTCCATCCTGCAGCAAAGAATACTCCCATGACAAGCGATCCCCAGAAAGTCCCGGTCTTACCGCGGTACTCATGGCGGGTATCCATGTTGAACCACTTGACATGGATGATATCCATGGTCGCCAGGCCGAAGAAGATCAATACCACACCCCCGATGCGGCCAATTAGTGCTTTATTGGCCATGAAAACCTGGCTCAACAAAGTCGCGGCCCCTCCCCAGCCGATCACGAACACCAGCGAAAATCCAACGACGAATGCCAGCGCGTGGATAAAAAGATAGGCCCGCCCTTTTTGCTTGGGTTTTTGGTCCGCAGTTAAATCACTTATCACCACTGGTTCGCTCCACCAAAAGAATATTTCTCAAACGCCAGGATGTTCATGACTCAATAACCTGCACGGTGGTACTGTTCTCTCCGGTCAGGGAGATATCGACGGTGCCGGGGTCATATGGATTTTGCGGCAGGCTCCAGCGGAAGATCCACCTGGCATCTTCCGGCAATGTATTAACACAACCATGCGATTTCGGTGTTCCAAAATCGTTGTGCCACACAGTCGCATGGATCGCCACTCCTCCGGTGGCAAACAGTGAAGCCCACCCGATCCCGGGCAAGTCATAGGGAGCACCGGTGGTACCCCCGCTCATCTGCAAGGAGATAAATTTGCGCGAGACCAGGAAGGTTCCCAGTGGTGTCGACCATTTATCCACCGGGTTGCCATACATATCATACTTGGCACCGGTTGATACGCGGCAAAAATAGACTTCGCTCTCACCTTCGAAGCATGACAATGTCTGCCGGTTGACATCGATCAGGATCTTCTTATTCTCCACGTCCGGGTTGATCGGTGTCAGCTCATCCGGTGCTATCGGATGCATGGCTTCTGCTGGCACCCAAAACATATCCACCCCACCGTAATAATTAGGGTTGACACGGTAAAAGACATTACCATCCTTGTCTGTTTTTATCTGGTCGATAAAGTAAACCTGCCCGTAATACACCCGTAACGGTAAGCCCTCGTCCACGCGTGCTTTGACCCACGAGTTAGATGATGGGTTGGTAACCAGGGCAACATCGGCGTAAGGCACGGTCACTTCGGCCCACATCCCCTCGCCCATGCTCATGGGAAGCAGCTGGCTGATCGGCTCGTTCGGGATATTTTTTACCGGCTGGATGTAAGCTGCATACACATAACCATCCTGGGTTTCCACCCAGCGCTGGTTGTAGAAATTCATATTCGGTTCCTTGGCAACCACATCCCTGAACCAGGGGATCACGGTATCTTCATAGATCACCCCGACGGTCTGGCTGTCTTCATACGGCGCAGTTTTTATCTCGACCATCCCGATGATACATACGCGCCCCAAGCGCTCGTAGTCAGGGAAACCCGTCTGAGCTAAGCCGCGCAAGACGGGTTGGAATCCAACGCTCGAGATCCCCAGCCCGAGTAGTTTTATAAAGTTTTTCCTGGATATGGTTCCGGGTTTCATACGAACCTTAAGCATAACCTGAAAGGAATTCAGGGTCAATAGACAGGATTTGTGTTTGCATTAAGGTTTAATTAATAGTTTCAATACGACAGCAAACCGCTGATCACGATCTATTGTATAATCCTGCTAGCTAATTTATCTATCCTCATCCATTTGCCAATTCATCAGTATCAGAAATGTCAAAACCACTGGTCATCATCACCCATACGCTTCCTGACGAATGGCTCATCTCACTTGAGGGTGAATGCGAGCTGGTACATGGTCCACGCGACGCCACCGCCTTTGACTCAACCCTGATCGATTTTCTCCCCAGAGCCGAAGGTTTATTCACCTTGCTGACCATACCGGTCAACGATGCATTGCTTGCATTGGCTCCGCACCTGCGCGTGGTCAGTAACATGGCTGTCGGTGTCGACAATATCGATGTCAGCGCCTGCACACGCCGCAAGATCCCGGTCGGTAACACCCCCGGTGTGCTTACCGAAAGCACGGCTGACCTGACCATGGCCCTGCTACTTTCGGCTGCCAGGAACCTGCCTAATGCCAGCCGTGATGCGCGTGAAGGCCGCTGGTTTACCTGGTCTCCAGCCGGTTGGCTGGGTCTTGAGCTGAATGGCTCAACCTTGGGGATCATCGGCATGGGCAAAATCGGCCAGGCTGTGGCTCGCCGAGCTACCGGCTTTGGGCTGCAGGTGATCTTTACTGACAATCAGCCTAAGGTTGTGGAGAATGCTTCACAAGTTTCTCTCGAAGAGCTGTTGCAACGCAGTGATATCGTTAGCTTGCATGCTCCCCTTACACCCGCTACCCGCGGCCTGATCAACCAGGCTAATCTCTCACTGATGAAGAGCACTTCAATCTTGATCAATGCCGCCCGCGGTCCACTGGTGGATATGCAAACCCTGACCATTGCCCTGCAGCAACATACCATTGCCGGGGCCGCCCTGGATGTTACCGACCCCGAGCCACTGCCACCCAGCCATCCCTTGTTCAGCCTGCCGAACTGCTTCATCGTTCCACATATCGGTTCGGCCACCTACCAGACCCGTCGCCGGATGGCCGAGCTGGCTTGCCAGAATTTGCTGGCTGGCCTCAAGGGCGAGCGTTTGCCCCATTGCGTCAATCCCGAAATTTATGATACGAAGGACGACCCGAGATGATCAAACTAGACGGATTACACCTGTTGCTATCCTACCAATGCACGTTCGAATGCGACCATTGTTTCGCGTGGGGTAGCCCCTGGCAAACCGGCACAATGACCTTATCCACCATCCGCCGAGTGCTTGACCAGGCGAAAACAACCACCTCGGTGGAATGGATCTATTTCGAAGGTGGAGAGCCTTTTTTATATTACCAGACCATGCTGGCTGGGATAGACCTGGCGTACCAACAGGGTTTCAAGGTAGGCGTGGTCACCAATAGCTATTGGGCAACCTCGCTTGAAGATGCTCTGTTATGGCTGAAACCTCTGGCTGGAAAAATTGAAGACCTGACCATCAGTAGCGACCTGTTTCACTATAGCGAGAAAGCCAGCCTCCAATCCAGGTACGTGACTGAAGCAGCCAAACAGCTGGGCATTCCCCTGGGCATCATCTGTATCGAGCAACCCGATATCGATGCGCTTTCCTCGATGGGACAGATCCCCTCTGAATCATCCTCGGTGATGTACCGGGGTCGGGCGGTTGAAAAACTCGCGCCAAAAGTACCCCATTATCCTGCCGAGCAATTCACCAGCTGCCCGCACGAAAATCTTTCGGATCCTGGGCGGGTACACGTCGATCCATTCGGTTACCTGCACATATGCCAGGGGATTTCTTTGGGGAACCTTCTGACCACGGACCTCAATACGATCTGTGACAATTTCGATCCTCCAACCCATCCGATCGTTTCACACCTGCTGAAGGGTGGACCGTATGAGCTATCAAAGATTAGCCATGATTTCACCCCCGGTCTATATGCGGATGCCTGCCACCTGTGCTACGAGGCCCGCAAGTCCATGCGGGATGCGTATCCAGACATCCTTGTCCCCGGACCAGATGTACGGCGTTGTCTCAGAATAATGCCTATGCGCAATAGGGCATTCGGATATTATCCAGGTTATTATAATTAATCAAGGTTACCTTGCTTGACAGACTCACAGCCCATGGTAAACTAAATTACGATGAAGAAAGTTTTACTATCCACCCCTTTACCTGCCATTCGAACGAAGACGACGTTTTCGATCTGAAGGTGCTTGCCCGGTGAAGGTCTAACTCGAACACAAACGCCCTCTGGATTGAAAACCAGAGGGCGTTTTATAACCAGGAGGTTGCTATGCGCATGACACAATTATTCGGTCGTACCCTACGCGATACACCTTCGGATGTCGAAGTCCCTAGCCACCAGCTGCTTTTACGGGCAGGCTTCATACGCCAGTTAAGTGCTGGCATATTCTCCTACCTGCCTCTGGCCAGGAGATCGATGACGAAGATCGAGAACATCATGCGCGAAGAGATCGACGCCATCGGTGGCCAGGAGATGACCATGCCTGTAGTTCACCCGGCAGAGATCTGGCAGCAAACCGGGCGTTGGTACAAGATTGGCAGCGAGATGGGTCGTTTTAAAGATAAGAATGAGCACAATATGGTCCTTTCCATGACTCACGAGGAGGTCATTGCCACCCTCGCCCGGGATGAAGTGCAGTCTTACCGCCAGCTACCGTTGCTGCTCTACCATATCCAGACTAAATGGCGCGATGACCCCCGCCCGCGCGCTGGCTTGATCCGTGCCAGGGAATTCACCATGAAAGACAGCTACAGCCTTGACCGTGACCAGGCCGGCTTGGATATGCAATACGAGGCCCATTACCAGGCTTATCACAAGATATTCAAGCGTTGTGGCTTACCAGTTGTGGCGGTTAACTCCGACACGGGCATGATGGGAGGCAAGGCGGCCCATGAATTCATGTACCTGACCCAGCACGGAGAAGACACGCTCATGATCTGCGAGCAGTGTGGATATTCGGCTAACCGCCAGATCGCCATTCACCGCAAGCATCCAGATACTGCAGAACAGCCGTTACCCATCCAGAAAGTCGCCACGCCAGGTTGTAAAACAATCGAAGACCTGGCGACTTACCTGTCTGTCCCCACTCACAAGACCGCTAAAGCCGTATTCATGATCGCCACGCACGTCAACGGTACTGAGCGAGTGGAACAATTCGTCTTCGCCGTAGTGCGCGGCGATATGGACGTCAACGAGACCAAGCTGGCGACCGTCCTCCAGGCAGTTGAGCTTCGACCAGCCACAGAAGCCGAGATCCGCCTGGTCGGGGCTGAGCCTGGGTACGCCTCCCCGGTGGGCCTGAAGGATGTTTTTGTGGTTGTTGATGACCTGATCCCCCGCAGCACCAATCTTGTTTCAGGCGCTAACCTCGAAGGTTACCACCTGCTCAATGTGAACTACGGGCGCGATTTCCAGGCTGACCTGGTGGCCGACATCACCCTGGTTAAAGACGGCGATGAATGCAGCGATTGCGGGCATATGCTCCATTCTGTGCGCGGTGTAGAAGTGGGCAATATTTTCAAGCTCGGCACTTGGATCAGCGAAGCAGCTGGATGCTATTACCTTGATTCGGAAGGAATATCACACCCGATCGTCATGGGTTCCTATGGCATCGGCACCGGGCGCCTCCTGTCCTGCATCGCTGAGGAACATCACGATGAGTACGGTTTACGCTGGCCAGTTAGCGTCGCACCATACCAGGTCCACCTCCTGCTGCTGCGTTCAAAAAATGAGCAGGAGCATAATGAAATCCAGAATACCGCCGAAGCGCTCTACCAGGCACTCCAGCAGGCGCACATTGAGGTCCTGTATGATGACCGCAGTGAAAGCCCGGGGATAAAATTCAATGACGCCGACCTGATCGGTAACCCGCTCCGGCTGACGGTCAGCGAGCGATCCTTGAAGAACGGTGGGGTTGAGTATAAACGCCGCGACCAACCCGAAAAGTGCATCATCCCATTGGAAAATCTCATCCAGGCTGTCCAGGCCGAGCTCGCTGACCTTCAAAATGGCCTGGCAGGGTAACCTTAGAATTTAGGCAGAACGAGATGACAACCATACACCTGATCAGCCATACCCACTGGGATCGCGAATGGTACCTGACCTTCCAGCAGTTCCGTTTTAAGCTGGTCCACTTGATCGATAAACTGCTTGATCTCCTGGAAAGGGATAGTCAGTTTTCCTCATTTTTATTCGATGGTCAGGCGATCATCCTGGAAGATTACCTCGAAATTCGCCCCGAACGCCGGGATGAGCTTGAAAAGCATATCAAAAGTGGACGGCTATGGATTGGCCCGTGGTATGTCAGCCCTGATGAATTCCTAATCACTCCTGAAACCCACATCCGCAACGTGCTTATGGGTGATCGGATCTGCCATGGCTTGGGTGGCAAGATGCTGGTCGGTTACCTGCCTGACACCTTCGGCCATATCGGCCAGATGCCCCAGTTATTGCGCGGCTTTGGGATCGACACAGCCTGCATGTGGCGAGGGTTGGATGACCAGCCCTGTGAGCTCGATTGGCAGGCACCGGATGGATCCAGCGTGCTCTTATCTTACCTGCGGGATAGTTACAGCAATGCTGCCAGCCTGGTAACCAGAGATCTGGACAAATTCCTTAGCCAGGCGAAAGAGCAGGCCCAATCCCTTGAACCTTACTCTTTATCCGGCCAAATACTGTTGATGTACGGTACAGACCACATGGAACCGTCAGCTGGACTGGGCCAGGCAGTCCAATACTACCAGTTCAAGGCTGGGCAGGATGAGCTGTTCATCTCAAACCTCCCCCGCTATTTTGCCTCCGTTCGCTCCAGCCTGGCAGCCAGTGAAGTTCAGCTCCAGTCTGTGCAAGGAGAGTTACGCTCATCGAAGCACTCACCCTTGCTACCCAATGTTTTGTCCACCCGCATCTGGATCAAACAGCGTAATTTCACCTGCGAGAATGACCTGCTTAAATGGGTTGAGCCAATTTATGCCTGGTCCAGCCTGCTTGAAAAAGCCAATGTATCCGGAAAGGATGCAAGCCAGGTTCACCAGGCTCTTCCTGTTGCAGCGCAGAAGCCTCTCATCGACTACGCCTGGAAGCTGTTGATGCAATGCCACCCGCACGATTCCATCTGTGGCACCTCCATCGACCAGGTGCACGAGGAAATGCGCATCCGCTTCGACCAGGTAGACCAGCTCAGCCATGAGCTGATCGCGCAAGGGCTGCAGCACCTCAGTAACCAGGTCGATACAGTAGCCTATTTTAAGGGTGACCAAAACCAGGAGGCACAATATCTACCTCTGGCGTTGGTTTTATTCAATCCAAATGACGCTGCTCAAACTGGTCTGGCCAGGCACAAGCTTATGCTTGCAAATTATGCTGGCTCATTCGAAATCGTTGATTGTAATGGGCATCCGGTAAAATTCCACCAGTCAGGCATGGGAGCTTCGGAATTGATCTCGATGAAGCTGGATAAGAAAGCCATGAAACAAGCCATGGGCATGATCCATGAGGGGAATGTGGCAGGCCTGGTCATCCGGGATTTCAAGCTCACCAAGCAAGGGTCATTAGCCCTGGTCAATGCTACCCTGTCGGATCATGCGCAGCTCGACAGCCGGCGCATCAGCGCAGGGTTAGGCCAGATGGAAGCGATGCTGGCTGACCCTGAGGTACATGATTTTATAATTAAAGCTTATTCCGATCCTGAAATCGAGATTTCGCTGGTTGCGCAGGATGTGCCCTCGCATGGTTATTCCAGTTATTACCTGCGCCAGGTCAAAACCGAATCAAAAGAAGCCCAACCGGTAAAAATAAACCCATTTATCCGGGCATTCCTTCCCATTGCCGGTAAATTGATGAATTCACCGCTGTTCTCACGCTGGCTGTCCCGAAGCAACCGAAAAACAAGCTCGAAACCTGATAAGGTCGAAAACGACTTCTTCCTGGTCGAAGCGCGGCCCGGTGAAGCTGGTATTACTATCACCGATAAGCATACCGGGCAGGTGCTGCAGGGCATGAACCAGTTCATCGATGGGGGAGATTGCGGTGACCTGTATAATTATTGCCCACCCGAGCAGGACAGCCTGGTAAGCTCGCGGATTCGATCGGTTAGTGTAGATCGCTCGGAAGCCTACCAACGCCTGAAGGTCAATTCCGAATTATGGACCCCGGCTGAAATAACAGCCAACCGTAAAGCGCGTGCGAAGCAAACTGTCTGCATGCAGATTTCCAGCACACTCACCCTGATCCCTGGAGTACCTCGGATTGATATCTGCACGGATATCGAAAACCATGCCTGCGATCACCGCCTGAGGGTGCACTTCCCTGCTCCTTTCAAGGCTGACCACGCCTACTATGACGGGCATTTTGAGATCGTCAAGCGCCCGATCGGGATTGCACAATTCGATGAAACCTGGGAGGAACCACCAAGACCTGAAGTGCCTCAATGCCAGTTCACTGCCGTTGCGGATGGCCAGCACAGCCTTTTCATCGCGAACCACGGACTACCTGAAGTGGAGGTGCTCCATAATGCGCAGGGCAATGCTGAGATCGCTATCACACTGCTGCGCTGTGTTGGGTGGCTTTCGCGTGACGATCTATCGACCCGTAAAGGCCATGCCGGGCCGATGGGTGTTGCCACGCCCGCTGCCCAGCTGGACGGTAAACATACCTTCGAATACTCGATCATTCCAGGGGAAGCCGATTGGAGACCTCTTGCACACCAGGCGCACAACTTCAACGCCTCGCTTCGGTCGGTGACTACCTCCATCCATCCTGGCCCCCTGCTTCAACAGGATTCGTTAGTAGCATCATCGGATCCCAATTTCTTGCTCACCACCATTAAGCCTGCTGAAAATGGTGCTGGGATCATCATCCGGGGTTATAACTGCCTGCCATCGCCTGTGAGTGTTACTTTGCAATTTTCCAGGGAAATAACACAAGTCCAGCTTGCTTCGCTGGATGAAAGCCCAACCAGCCTAATTCCGGTCTCAGGCCTCGGTTCAATCGACCTCCTTGTCGGAGGAAATAAGATCATTACACTCTTATGCTCCAGGTAAAGGTATTTATACTAAAACTCAACTACCAAGTGCATAACATAGACTGATAATTTTGCCACAGTGATAGATTATTTTCCTATTAATTCCTTAATATCCACACTGATGGTAAAAATACATTGCGTGTATAATAATGTTGCACGGCGAAATACTGTGTAAGGAGAGAATATCATGCCTAGCTGGCTGGGTGGCCCTGAATTATTGATTGTGCTGGTGATTGTGATCTTGATCTTTGGCGTTGGTCGGATCGCCAATATCGGCGGGGAGCTTGGTAAAGGAATTAGCGCTTTTCGTAAAGGGTTGAAAGGTGACGAAGAACCTAAGCCCACCGAAGAAGAAAAGAAGGAGTGACAGGGGTAGTTATACCGGCTTAGAAATAGCTATTCTATATTTTGTAGAACAAACACACCGCTGATAACCATCAGCGGTTTTTATTTTAAAATGTCTTTTGATTGATCGGAAATAAAAAAAAGAAGTGCCTGCATACACTAGATTTGCAGGCACTTCAAACTTGGTCAGCTACTTCATTTTGAAAAACGAGGTCAGTTTCATGGCCAGGTTCAAGTCTCCTTTTAACTGAAGCTTTCCCTGAATAAAAGCTGCCATGCCATCCATCTTTCCCAGCAGGATGTCTCCAAACTCTCTGCCATCAGCTGTCAGGGTCACTTTCGGATTTTCCGCGATCCCATCCGCTACTTTACAGGCGCCATCCTTGATGGTGATGATCCAATCTCCACCTTCTTCACCCGTTAAGTGATATTGGATCACCGCATCCACCCCAGCGGCTTTCTCTGGCATAAAGGCTTTTTCATGGTTCTGGACCAATTGCCGTACGGTATATTCTGTCATAGGTCTCTCCTTCCAGGTTTACTCCTTTTTAATTAATATTTTCGAATATTCCTGCTGCACCCATGCCGCCCCCAATGCACATGGATACCATACCGAATTGCACGTTTCTTCGCTTCATCTCGTTGATGATCTGCGTGGTCAGCTTGGCGCCCGTGCATCCCAGTGGATGGCCGAGGGCGATCGCCCCGCCATTGACGTTGGTGATTTCTGGATTGATGCCTACTTCACGGATGACTGCCAGGCTTTGTGCAGCAAAAGCCTCGTTCAGCTCGATCAAGCCGATATCAGCCAAACTCAGCCCTGCCAGCTTGAGCGCCTTGGGGATGGCCACAATCGGCCCGATGCCCATGAATTCTGGGTCCACCCCACCGACGGCAAAAGCCACGAAACGCACCAGGGGTTTGAGCCCCAGGCTCTCCGCCTTGGCCCTTGACATGATGATGACCGCCGCAGCCCCATCCGACATCTGTGACGAGTTTCCCGCCGTCACTGTGCCACCTTCTTTGAAAGCGGGTTTCAATTTCGCCAGCGCTTCAACGGTCGTATCCGCCCTCGGCCCTTCATCCTTCTTGAAAACGAATTTGTTTCGCTTCAATGATCCCGATTTATCATATTCGACCAGCTCAACTTCCACGGGTACGATCTCTGGATCGAATTTACCTGACTCAACCGCCTGAGTTGCTTTCCGGTGGCTATCATAGGCGAACACATCCTGGTCAGCTCGGCTGATCCCGTACTTTTCCGATACGTTTTCAGCTGTCAAGCCCATGCCAAGGTATGCGCCCGGCCATTCAGCAGCCAGGTAGGGGTTCGGTGAAAATTTCAATCCCGTCATGGGTACCATCGTCATCGACTCTGTCCCGCCTGCGAGCACGCAATCCATCTGGCCTGCCATGATCCCAAAAGCTGCATGGGCAATGCTTTGCATACCGGAAGAACAGAATCGGTTGATCGTTTCAGCAGGCACTGAGACCGGTAAACCAGCCCTGAAGGCCACCAGGCGCGACAAGTTTAAACCCTGTTCACCCTCCGGAAACGCACAGCCCAGGATAACATCGTTAATGTCTTCGGGTTTCAATCCTTCAGCACGTTTTAGTAGATCCTTTACTACCGCGGCTGCCATCTCATCCGGCCTGACGGTTGCCAGGCTGCCGCGTTTCGCTTTTCCCACTGCCGTGCGGGCAGCTGCGACAATTACAGGGTCACGAGAAGCATCATTTGTTGTCATCATCCACTCTCCATGATTAATTCCGTAAAGGCTTGCCGGTTTGCAGCATGTTGACCATGCGCTGGCGGGTCTTTTCCTCACCGCACAGCGACATGAATGCCTCACGTTCCAGGTCCAGGATATACTGCTCATCCACCCAGGTAGGCTTGCTGATATCCCCACCGGTCATCACGTTACCCAGCTTGCCAGCCATGTACGCCTCATACTCGGTGATGTATTTGCCTTCCTTCATCATGTGGATGGCTACACGCAAAGCCCCTAAAGCATCACGGCCTGCTGCGTAGATCTTTTCAGTAACCGGCGGGTGATAACCCGTCGCTACCATGTGCAGCACCTCTTTCTTCGCCTCCGCCAGCAGCAGCTCCTTGTTCATCACCACCCGGTCATTTGGTCCCAGGATGCCCATCTGGCGGGCTTCCTCAGCACTGGTGGCTACTTTCGCCAGTCCAATTTGCTGGAACACCCGCTGCAAGAACGGCAATGCTTCGGCGCCCTCGGTTCTCATCGCCGGGTTGACGATCCGGCGCAGCATCTCTTTCGTGCCACCCCCAGCTGGGATGACCCCTACACCAAACTCCACGAAACCGGTGTAAAGCTCAGCTGCGGCCACCACCCGGCTAGCATGCGTGGTCACCTCCGCCCCACCGCCTAGCGCCAGGCCAGCCGGGGCAACGATCACCGGTTTGGCTGAATAACGTGCCTTCATATTCAGGTCCTGTAGCCCCTTGACGATGGAATTCAGCTTATCCCATTCTCCCATCTGGGCGGCCATTACCACGAGCATGATATTCGCCCCAGCGCTGAAGTTATCGGCCTCATTTCCTATGACCATGCCCACGAAATCATGCTCAAGGCGTTCCTGTCCCACGATGATCATGTTGGCGATATCTTCGTCCAGCGCGTTCATCTTGGTGTGGAATTCCACGCACAGTACCCCATCACCCAGGTCAAAAAGCGTCGCGCCCGGATTTTTATCGATTACCTTTTGCTCTTTTAGTAATACCAGAGAAGCGGGGCGCTTGATCGGATCGTATTTTCCCAGCGTGGGGTTATACACCCCGACCTTGATGCCTCCTTCGTATTTATAGAAGGTATTGAAACCTTCGGAAACCATCTTCGCTACCCACTCTGCCGCGGGGAAACCCGCTTCCTTCATCGCCGGGAGGGTTTGCTTAACCCCCAACAAATCCCACACTTCGAAAGGACCGGCTTCATGCCCAAACCCCCAGCGCATCGCATCATCCAGGGGTTTAGGAGTGTCAGCGATCTCCGGGATGCGTTCGGAGGCATACGACAGGCCCTGGTAGGTTAACGCCCGCACAAGCTGCCCGGCCCGGTCTTCAGCCGTGATTAGGATCTGCAGCTTCTCTCCCAGGTTTTCACTATCTTTGACCTTGCCGATCGACTCAAACCGCACTTTTACCGGGGCTTCGTAGTCCATGGTCTTTAAATTCATCGACCAGAACTCCCGCGCGCCTTCGGGTGTGCGCACTTCCTTGTAGAACCCCTGCTTTACCTTGTTACCCAACCAACCTTTTTCGACCATGCTATGGATCATGCTGTTGACCGGCATAGAATTGAGGTACTTCAATGCATGCACATCATCGGGGATGGCCGGGGCCAGGTTATTCCCCACATGCTCCCACACATCGATGCCCACCAGGTCGATCAACCGGAAGGTCGCGGTCCTGGGCCTGCCCATGGCCGGGCCAGTGATCGCATCCACTTCATCGACGGTATAGCCATTCGCCAGTATGTAATCCAGGGCGAAAGCGCCACCGCCGAACCCCAGCCGGTTGGCAATGAAGTTGGGCGTATCCTTGCACAGCACGATCCCTTTACCCAGCCGGTACTCGCCGAACTCGCTGATGGCATCCACAACCGCCGGAAGGGTATCCTTCGTTGGGATCACTTCGAGTAATTTAAGGTAGCGAGGTGGATTGAAGAAGTGTGTTCCCAGAAAATGTTGCTTGAATCCATCCGAAAGGCTTTCGGCGATCGATGTGACGGGGATACCCGAGGTGTTGGTGCTGATGATCGTGCTCTCAGGCCGGATGGCATCGATCCGCTTCATCAGGTCCTGCTTGATCTTCAGGTTTTCAACGATTGCCTCGATCACCCAATCGGCCGATTTGATCACCTCCAGGTCATCTTCAAGGTTCCCGATCGAAACCAGGGCAGGTATATCAGAATTGAAGAACGAGGCTGGGCGCGATTTTATGGCCCGGTCCAAGCCCTGTTGGACGATACGGTTACGCACCACCTTGTCCTGCAGGGTCAGCCCTTTTTGCTCTTCTTCTGGGAGCAGTTTGTTGGGAACGATGTCGAGCAGCGTCACCGGCACGCCCGCGTTAGCCAGGTGCGCCGCCACTGCCGCACCCATCGTTCCCGATCCGATGACCACCGCCTTGTGAAATTTGTATTTCATGGTTTCTCCTCCATTACGCTCGTTAATTTTATTCAAAGATAGGATCATCCATTGCCAATATTCTGTTACCCGTTGAGGATTTTGCGATCAGCGCAGGTCCCTGCCACTGTAGCCCAGGATATTGCGTGCCACGATCAGGCGGTTGATCTGCCCTGTCCCTTCATATATGTCACTGATCTTTGCGTCCCGGAACCATTTCTCCAGTAACAGGTCGCTGCTGTAACCAAGCGGACCCATGATTTCCACAGCCTTCTGCGTGATCTTGGTCACCACGTCGCCACCCCGCACCTTTGACATCGAAGCTTCGCGAACATTGTGCTTCCGGTTATCCGCCATCCACACCGCCTTGAGCACCAGCAGCCAGGCTGAGCGCAGCTGGACTTCCATATCGATCACATCGCGCTCGATACTGGTTAATTTCTGCCTGGGTAGCCCGTAGCGGATTGTGATGCCTTGTTGGGCCAGCAGCTCCTTGAGCAGCTCAAGCGTCGCACGGGCTACACCTACAGCCGTTGCGCCAATGAGAGGCCGGGTGGCATCAAATGTAGCCATGGCGCCTTTGAAACCTTCGGTAGTCTTCTGTTCCACTTCTGGGCTGCCCAGGATATGATCGAAAGGTACCCGGCAATCCTCCAGCACGATTGAGGCAGTGTCACTGGCCCGGATCCCCATCTTATCCTCCAGCTTGGTCACCTTTACACCGGGTGTCCCTGCTTCGACAACGAACGAACGTATCCCCGCCCTTCCCGCAGATGGATCGATGGTTGCCCAAACCACCACCAGCCCATCGCCTTCCTCGAGCGCTTTTTGCCCGCAAGTGACAAAGATTTTCTCACCATTCAAGATCCATTCGTTCTTTTCCTTATCCAATACTGCGGTGGCCCGTATGGCTGAGTTATCTGATCCAGCTCCAGCCTCGGTCATCGCCATGGCCCCAAAAGCAGGTTTTTCTGCGTTAAATCTGGCCAGGAATTTTTGCTTTTGTTCCGCAGTTCCTGCCGCTTCAATGGCTGCCGAGCCAAGGCCACCTCCAGGCATGCACAGGAATAGACCAACGTCTCCATAGGAAAGGAGTTCCAGCATTGATGCTAACATTTGATAACCGATGCGTGGGCGTTCTTTCCCATCTGGCTCTTTTTTCGGCTCAGTTGGAGCCATACCTCCCCCTCCACCCGCCATTTGTTGAACCGAGTGCATAAAGTTTATGAATTCCCAGGGTATCTCATGCTCGTGATCATCAAAATAACGCGATACAGGCCGCATCCGGTAATCGGCAGCAATTTTCAGCAGCTCATTCTGCTTGGCAATTGGTTTAGGTGCTTCAAACTCGATCATTTTCTCATCTCCTATTTCTATTATCTTTCACCTTACCCAGCCCTATACGATCGCCAATCCGGTGAAGGTAGCAAAACCACGTCCTTCACGCATCCACTTTTCAACGGGATGGTCCCGGATATAGCCATGACCTCCTAAAATTTGTACTGCACGGTCGGTTACCATCATGGCCATATCGACTGCGCCAGTGTGAGCCAGATATGCTTCCTTATACGCATCTTCTTTACCAGTATCGAGCATCCAGGCAGCTTCCCAGGTGAGCACGCGGATAGCATCGATCTCAGTTGCCATCTCAGCCATCATGAAAGCGATCGATTGCTTCTGAGCCACCTTCATTCCGAACACCTCACGCTCTTTGGCGTAATTAATCGCATAATCAAGAGCAGCTTTAGATACTCCCAGTGCCAGCGCTGCATTCGCCAGCCAGGCTGAGGCCAAGATGGGAGCAAAATCATGTCCAACTGCTCCGCCTAGCCGGTTGGAGGCGGGGATTTTAACTGCATCAAATTTTACCGGGTGTAAATATAAAGCGTGCAGGCCAAGTAGCTTCTGCCGCTCTCCGATGCTAACACCTTCTTTTCCAGCGGGTACAATGAACCCCTGGGTTTTCCCATCCAAAGCTGCATAAACGATCATCGCCTTGGCATCCCTGGCGAATGGGACATAGCTCTTCTCACCACTGATGATGACCTGATCACCCTCGATGATCGCCGTGGTCTTCAGGCCATTCGGATCATAGTCAAAATGCGGCTCGATAAGCGCAGCGGTATAAGCGGCCCAATCACCCTCAACGATCGGTGGCAGGTATTGGTTTTTCTGCTCCTCGCTGCCCCCCAACAAGATTGGAATGGCGAATAACCCGGGTGACATGACTGAAAGGGTTGCTGGCAAGTCACCATACGCCATTTCCTCTGCCGCCAGCACCCCGGTCACCGCGGAATGCTCACCGAACCCGCCATAAGCCTCCGGCGTTGATGCCTGCAGCACACCCAGCTCCCACCCTTTTTTGATCAGGCTGATCGGGAACTGGGCCTCCTCATCTGCATCATGGGCGGCAGGTCGCAGGTTGCTGGTAGCATAACGGGCCACGGTGTCGATTAGCATCTGTTGCTCTTCCGTTGGTTCAAAAGAATACATGGTTTCCTCCTTCAACGTTTGGGTTTACTAAATATGATCAAGATTGTATTCAACACACTGGTATTGGATTGGCACAAGCTTCGGGCTTTCTTCGACCTCCGCCAGGTTGGCGATCTTTAAAAAGCCCCGCTGGTAGAGGTATTCGACGTGCGCTCCGGCTTCTTCCAGGGCTAATAGGATGGTGTAGCCTTCCACTTTGCCGAACAGGTTTTTTGAAACTTCAGCGATCGTGTGGGGCTTTGTCAGCAGTCTGAGGATCAGCTGTAATCTTTCCCAATGTACCTGCCTGATTTCATCGATCCGTTTGCTCAGGTCGTAAACTGGATTTTCATGCCCGCCCAGGGTGATCTTCACCTTCTTTGCAAATTTGCGTGCGATCTCTAACGAGGATAGGTAAGTTTCCAGGCCAGTAGATAGTGTGATCTGCTCGGGTGCCTGGTGCGGGCTGGTCTTTTCGAGAATGTGGTCACCACTGAACAGCACATCGTGCAGCCGGATAAGCACATGCCCGGCACAATGCCCCGGTACGTGGGTGAACCTGAACGGCCCGATCCGCATACCCGACGCTTCGTAAGTCAGGTCCACGTTCACCGAGCGGTACAAGCTCTTGATGATCTTGTACATGTTTAGCTCATTTTCTCGCTGTTCAGCTGGAACCCCTGCTTCGCTCAGGAACTCTTCCAGCCGATGTGCCGCCAGTGACAGGCGCTCCTCGTGGTTGGAGACGATCCGCCGGTCCAGCTCATGGATGCAGACCTTGGCTTGGCTGTGCTCCATGATATAGGGTAAACCCCCAAAATGGTCGATGTGCCCATGGGTGATAAAGATGTGGCTCAGTTGGTCAAAGGTGACCGGCGCTCCTCGTAATTTCGCCACTTCTTCGAAACCCTGCGCGAGCTCATCATTCGCCTGGCCGAACCCTGAACCTGTATCGATCAACACCCTATAATCTCCAAAGATCACGAGATACACATTACCAACCAGCTGTGGGAACTCGTGCAGCGTGATCTGGTAAATCTCAGCTTTTCCTGAAGTCTGGTAGGTGTTCATCTAATTCTTACGCAGTCCATCGATCAACAGGTCAGCGAAGAGGTTGGCGATCTCACCCGCCGAACGTGGTCCGTCTCTGCGGTACCAGGTAACCGACCAATTCATCACGCCCAGGATGGCCCGGCCGGTGAGCCCGTCGTCAACATCGTTGAAAACCCCCTCCCGTATGCCTTCGTTGATGAGATCCCGCCATAGCCTTTCGAAACGCTCACGGCGTTCTGCCAGGCGGGCTTTGAGCTCAGGGTCAAGCGCCCGCATCTCCAGCAGCAACACGGCTGACAGGTTTTTATTTTCTGCGATCGTCTCAAAATAGGAGACCATCGAGCGGCGTAGTTTTTCTTCTGGGGATAGGGCTTGGGTGGAGACGGCTTCCAGGTTCCGGTTGATCAGGTCCAGGGCTTCATCCAGGATAACGGCCAGGATCTCTTGCTTGCTCTCGAAATGGTGGTACAGGCTGGCTTTCTGCAGGTTAACCGCTTCGGCAATTTCCTGCATGGACGTGGCGTGATAGCCCTTTTCGCTGAATATCCTGGCTGCGGCTTCGAGGATACCCTCGCGTGTCAAATTTGCCTCCCTACCGAATGTTCGGTAGGGATAGCATATCAAACTTAAAGCCTGGTGTCAAGCATTTTTCCAGTCAATCAACCGGTGAGATTGTGGCAAAGGGGTTGCCAGAACCGCTTGAATACGCTATAATCTGCCCGCTATTCGTAACGGGGCGTAGCGCAGTCCGGCTAGCGCGCTTGCATGGGGTGCAAGAGGTCCCGGGTTCAACTCCCGGCGCCCCGACAGTCCAGCCTTTCCAACTCCTCGTATAATATGGGGAGTTGGTTTTTTTATTTCGGGGAGAATGCAAGGAGCATAATATGAGATTTCCAATCGATGAAGGTTACCTTGATTATGAACGTTCCGGAAGTGGCACCCCGCTACTATTCATCCACGGCTACCCGCTTTCGCGTAAGATATGGCAGCCCCAGCTATCCAGCCTGTCAGATATTGCCGATATGCTGACGGTCGACCTGCGCGGGCATGGGGCATCCTATCCATTCAGCGGGCCATACCCCATGGACCTGCTTGCGGATGATTGCTACCGGGTGCTAACGCACCTCAAGGTCGAGCTGCCGGCAGTGGTATGCGGTTTATCGATGGGCGGCTACATCACCTTCGCCCTCTACCGCAGGCACCCCGAGATCTTCAAGGGCATGATCCTGACCTCCACCCGGGCAGGTGCTGATTCCCCCGACGGCAAGGCGAACCGGGAAGCTGGCATCAAGAACGTCAGGGAGAAGGGCGTGCCATTTATCGTGGATGGGATGCTTCCCAAACTAGTCTCTCCAAAGACGATCTCTTCAAATCCGACCCTGGTCGCAACCCTCCGAAGCATCATGCTCGAGACGTCCGTGAATGGCGTGATCGGTGCCCTGCAAGGCATGCGTGACCGGCCAGATTCCACACCCCTGTTGTCTCAAATCACCTGCCCGACGCTTGTCATCCACGGTGCTGACGACCAGCTGATCCCGGTGTCAGAATCGGAACAGATGAGCCGGCTTATCCCGCATGCCCAGCTGGTTGTGATTCGCGATGCTGGCCATCTGGTCAATATGGAGCAGCCCGAACACTACAACCAGGCTGTGCAGACCTATTTGGTTGGGTTATCTTGAGGCTGGTATAGCTTGTGGTTCAGGATGAAATGGTACACGGTCTCAGGTAGAAAATAGCGGATCGGCTTCCCATGTTCAACCCGCCTGCGGATCTCGGTGCCGGAGATCTCGATCAAAGGCGTATCGAGGAAAACGAGCTTCTCTTGTAACCCAGGGATCACACTCGTGACGGTGGAAAAATCATCCCCTTCACCCACCCTGCCCATCACCCCGATCCTCTGGCACAGCGCTACAAAGCGTTTGGGCTCATGCCAGCTGACTAGATCGTTGAGTGAATCCGCGCCCATCAGGTAGGTCAATTCATCGCGAGATGACCGCTCGTGCAGCAGCTGGACCGTGTCAGCTGCGTAGTGCGGTGGAGGGCGGTCTATGTCTATCCGCGACAGGTTGAACCTGGCATTCCCGGCGATCGCCAGCAGCACCATCGACATCCGGTCGTCTATGTGCGAGATTCTCTGGCGGGTCTTGTGGGGAGGGTGCGGGGTCAGCACCCACAACACCTGGGCTAATTCCAGCTGTTCCGCTGCTTCTTCGGCCAATATCTGGTGCCCAATGTGGGGTGGGTCGAATGTGCCCCCGAAAATCCCGATTCTCATACGGCTAATCCATCCATTCCAGCCAATACTCACCGACGCTGACCATGTCGCCTTCCTTCACGCCAGCTTTCCGCAGGGCACCATCGATCCCCAGAGCCTCCAGGATGCGCTGGAAACGCCTGATCGAAGCATCATTATCCCAGTAGGTCATTGCAGCAGCTCGCTCTATGGATGCCCCACTTATTCGCCAGCCATCGGCCGTGCGTTCTATCTCGAATTTTCTCGGGTCGTCTTGGGGTGCATAGACCGGGATGCTCTCCTTGGGAGCCTCCACCGGGGCTTCACTCAACAGGTCGTACGCCTTCGATAACATCGGCTTTACGTTGCTACCGGTGGCAGCGGAGACCGCCAGAGGCGCGAGGCCTTTTTTCTTGAATTTCCGTTGCAAACTTTCCCAGCGCTCCTTGACCTCCGGTAGGTCCATCTTGTTGATGGCTACTACCTGGGATTTCCTCGCCAGGTTGGCGTCGAATAACGCCAGCTCAGTGTTGATCTGGGCATAATCGACCAGCGGGTCTTCCGCCAGGCCGTCCAGCAAGTGGATCAGCACCCGTGTACGCTGGATGTGGCGTAGAAACTCGAACCCCAAACCGGTTCCCATGTGGGCGCCTTCGATCAGCCCCGGGATATCTGCCAGGATCAGCGTGCGCTCATCATCCAGCACCGCCACTCCCAGGTTAGGCTCGATCGTCGTGAACGGGTAGTCTGCGATCTTTGGTTTGGCGTTCGTTACCACTGCCAGCAGGGTGGATTTTCCGGCATTCGGCACGCCGATGATGCCTACATCGGCAATCAGCTTCAGCTCCAGGCGCAGGTTACGTTCTTCTCCGGGTGCACCTTTCTCAGCCATGCGTGGGGCCTGGTCACGCGAGTTCGCGAAGCGTGCATTCCCCCGCCCGCCCCGGCCCCCTTTACACAGCACCACTTCCTGCGCACCTTCGACCAGGTCGATGATCAGTTTTCCATCATCCGCATTGTAGATCACCGTCCCAGGTGGGACCTTGATGACCAGGTCCTCCGCAGAATGGCCGGTGCGGTTACTGCGTGCCCCAGGTTTCCCATCATCGGCAATAAACCGGTGCTGGTGCTGGAATTCTTGCAGGGTGTTCAATACAGGCGACACCTTAAAAATCACATCGCCACCCCGGCCACCATCCCCACCATCCGGTCCGCCGCGCGGGATGAACTTTTCTCGGCGAAAATGGACCACACCGTCCCCGCCTTTCCCAGATTTTACATATATCTCAGCTTCGTCAATGAACATTGCCTTATCCTATGATTACTCCCCCAGGATTATACCATCCCAAAAATTGTGGGTTTCGATTGTGTGATTTTTGTCCTGAATTAGTTTACTGGTTGTATTGCCATTGTGGGGAATTGCACTATAACCGAATCTGTGGTAGATTAGTACATATCCTGTTATTAAGGAGAGGACTGATGGATGACAAGTTTGTTCCAAATATCGTGGTCGGCCGGTTACCCCTCTACCTGCGCACCTTGCAGCTGATGAGCCAGGAAGGTCGCCGGGTCACTTCTTCCCAAGAGCTGGGCGAGAAATTAGGCATCTCTGCTGCTCAGATACGTAAAGACCTCTCCCAATTCGGAGAATTTGGCAAGCAAGGCACCGGATACAACATCGATTTCCTGACTGACCAGCTACGCATGATCCTGAGCGTTAATAAAGTATGGGACGTGGCCGTGGTGGGTATTGGGGATGTCGGCCACGCCCTGGCACGTTACCAGGGTTTTTCTAACCGGGGCTTCCGGGTCGTCCAGTTGTTTGACAACGATCCGCAAAAGATCGGCACCGAAGTGGGCGGCTTTGTCATCCACAACATCTCTGAGATAGTGCCCCGCATCAAGGAATCAGGCGTGCAGATCGCCATGCTGTCCGTCCCAGTGGATCATGCCCAGCAGGTCTCCAACCTGCTGGTGGAGGCCGGGGTTAAGGCCATCCTCAATTATGCACCGATCAATATCTCGGTGCCACCGGATGTGCACGTCCAATACATCGATCCCGTGCTTCACCTCCAGCGCATGACGTATTATCTGGAATAGATCAAACAGGAGTTAGTCCAAAAGAAGGTCAATACCTAGATTTTCGTCCAATAACCAGATCGATAATTCTCGAGATATGAGTAGTGGCGCAACAACTCTGCGCCACTACAATGTTTTATGTGATTGATTACGGGCAATGATACCTGCCAGATGCCCCTGGAAATGTTAGGTCACACGGTAACTAGGTTGCGCCTGAGCATATCGTGCATTTTCGTCGCTCGGGCAGCTCCCAGCACGATGCAGGTGGTTGGGTTATCCACCAGGTAGGCTGGTACGCCCAATTCCTTGGTGAATAACTTATCGATCCCTCGTAATAATGCACCACCGCCGCATAATGCGATCCCGCGGTCGATAATATCCGATACCAGCTCAGGGGGTGTTTTTTCCAGAACATGCCGGGCTGTTTCAACAATGGCATGCAGAGGTTCTTCAACTGCATCGATGATCTCGCCGGTTGTTAGAGTCACCGGACGTGGCAAGCCAGTCACCTGGTCCTGTCCCTGGATTTCGACACTCTGCTCTTCATCCTGGGGTACCGCTGCACCGATCTTGATCTTCACCTGCTCAGCTGTCATCTGCCCGATGATCAGCCCGTACTTCTTGCGCACATAGCTAACGATCGCTTCATCCAGCGAGGTTCCACCCGCCCGCAGTGTCTCGCCTGTTACAATCCCGTACATGGCAATCACCGCCACCTGGGTCGTGCCCCCACCCAGGCACAATATCAGGTTCCCAGAAGGCGTGCCGATCGGTAGGTCCACCCCGATGGCTGCTGCCAGGGGTTGCTGGATCAGAGCTACATCCCGGCTGCCTGCTTGAAGGGCAGCTTCATGCACAGCCCGCCGCTCAACGCTCGTGATCCCGTTCGGGACGGTGATCATGACCTGGGGTCGGAAGAACTGTAGAGGTCCGCCCAGCTTGCGCAGGATATCCCTAAGGATATACTCAGCCACTTCGTAATCGGCGATCACGCCGTTACGAAGTGGGCGGTTGACCTCGATCGAATCGGGCACTCGCCCGAGCATGTCCTGGGCTTCCTTGCCCCAGGAGACCATTTTCTGCTCTGAGATGATGATCGCAGCTACCGTCGGCTCATCAAGCAGCACCTGGCTACCTTCAGCAGCCCGCGTGTTGTTCGTGCCAAGATCAATTCCGAGTTCTTTCGAAAATATTGGCATGATTATTTGGGTGGTTCTTCACTGGTACTAGGGAACCTGGTGCGTTGCCCCCGGAATCGTTTGACAGCCTCCAGGCGCAGGTTCGACCGCCGTAAAGCTGATTTAATCCTCAGGTAAGCATCACTGTCAGCTGGTAAGCCTTGCTTCAGGAATTCCTCTGCTCGCAGCTTGGCAGCTTCGGCCCTGGAGACGTCGATTTCCTGGACATTTTCAGCTGCGTCGGCCATGACGGTGATCAGGTTTGGCTGCACTTCGATTACTCCGCCTGCCACCGCGAAGACCTGCTCCTGGCCCATATACCTGACGCGCAGGATGCCGAATTTCAACGTCGACAGTAACGGTGCATGGTTGGGCAGGATACCCATCTCGCCCTGGACGCCCGGGACGATCACCATATCGGCTTCGCCGGCAAAAACCTGGCGATCTTGTGATACGATTTCACACCGAATAGACATGGTCAGCTTTCTGCTGCCCCATCTCAGGCAGCGTTCGCCAGCTGGTTGGCCTGCTCAACGACTTCATCGATCCCACCAACCATCATAAATGCCTGTTCCGGAAGATCATCATACTTCCCTTCGAGGATCTCCCTGAAGCCACGTATTGTTTCGCGCAGCGGCACGTAGCGCCCCTCTCGCCCGGTGAACACCTGGGCGACGTAGAATGGCTGCGAGAAGAAGCGTTCGATCTTGCGGGCACGTGAGACGATCAGCTTGTCATCTTCGCTCAATTCGTCTACACCCAGGATGGCAATGATATCCTGCAGGTCCTTGTAGCGCTGGAGCACGCGCTGCACTTCCCGGGCGGTGTTGTAGTGCTCTTCACCCACGATCAATGGATCAAGGATGCGGGAGGTGGAGGTAAGTGGATCCACGGCCGGGTAAATTCCTTTTTCAACGATGGACCGCTCAAGTGCGATGGTCGCATCCAGGTGGGTGAATGTAGCTACGGGGGCTGGGTCCGAATAATCATCTGCCGGTACGTACACCGCCTGCATGGAAGTGATCGAGCCATGGCGGGTGGAGGTGATGCGTTCCTGCAGTTCACCCATCTCGGTTGCCAGCGTGGGCTGGTAGCCCACCGCAGATGGCATACGCCCGAGCAAAGCGGACACTTCTGAGCCAGACATGCTGAAGCGGAAGATATTGTCAATGAATAACAACACATCCCGCCCTTCATCGCGGAAGTATTCTGCCATGGAGAGGGCAGCCAAAGCCACGCGCAACCTCACACCGGGTGGCTCATTCATCTGGCCATACACCATCACGGTGTCTTTCATCACGCCTGATTCGATCATCTCGCGGTATAGCTGGGTCCCTTCACGGGTCCGTTCACCCACACCTGCAAAGACCGAGTTTCCCTGGTGGACGGTGGCGATCGAGCGGATCAGCTCGGTAATGATCACGGTCTTTCCTACGCCAGCCCCGCCAAAAATACCTGTCTTTCCACCCCTCGTGAATGGTGCGATCAGGTCGATGACCTTGATCCCGGTTTCAAACACTTCAACCCTGGTCGATTGATCTTCAAATTTTGGGGCTGGCCGGTGAATTGGATAATATTGCTCTGCGGTAACCGCCAGGCCTCCATCTACGGGGCGTCCCAACACATTAAATACACGTCCCAGGGTGCTCGGACCCACCGGCACCTTGATCGGCGCACCCAGGGCCGTTACAGGTAAATTCCTCTGCAAGCCATCGGTGGAGTCCATCGCCACGCACCGAACCCAGTTATTACCCAGGTGTTTCTCAACTTCCAAGATCAACGGGAGCTGACCTTCGCGCGGTACTTCCAGAGCCTCATAAACATCTGGCAATTGCCCGATCGGAAATTCCACATCCACCACACCACCCATCACTTGCACAACCTGGCCGGTCAATCTAGCCATGTTTACCTCCTGATGATAATAATGACGTCATTTTGAGGCTAAAGCCTCAACACCACCCACGATATCCAGGATCTCACCTGTGATACCCTGTTGGCGGGCTTTATTGTATTCCAGCTGCAGGGCACCGGCCAGCTCGGTGGCACTATCGGTGGCGTTCTTCATTGCCACCATCCTGGCCGCATGCTCACTGGCTAATGATTTCATGATCGCCTGGTAGACCTGTAAGGCCGTAAAGCGCGGTACCACTTCATCCAGGATCTCTTCTTCGCTAGGCTCATAGATATAGGCCGCATTTGCTTTCTTGGTCTGTTCAAACGCCACCACGCGGCCTTCACCCTCACCAATCTCCAGCGGAAGCAGCTGTTTGATGGTTGGGATCTGCCTGACCATGTTGACAAAATCGGTATAGACCAGGAAAACGCGATCAGCTTTCCCGCTCAAAAACTCATCCACTGCCAGTCGTCCGATTGCGGAGACATCTGAGAATGAAGGCGCTGCGGGTAGATGGCTGAACTCCGCGATCACGCGCTTTCGCCTGCGGATCATCATATCCCGGCCTTTACGTCCCACACAAATATAGTTGACCGGGATTTCCTTCGGGTTAAAAATATTCAGAGTAAACCGGACGATGTTCGAGTTGTACGCACCAGCCAGCCCACGGTCACCGGCAATCAATACGACCAGCTCGGTGTGGTCCTCTTCCCGTGGGGTGAGCAAGGGGTGTAAGGTCGCCCGGCCCGGCTGGCCGGCAATGTGGGTCAGCACTTGCCAGGCTTTGGTCGCATACGGCCTCGTGCGTAGCATGGCTGCCATGGCTTTGCGCACGTTGCTGGCGCTTACAGCCTGCAAAGCCCGGGTCACCTGGGCGATGTTCTTTACGCTTCGAATTCTAAGTCTGACTTCTCTCGTATTGGCCATGGAGTATCACCCACCCGTTTATTGCCAGGTAGCCATAAATGCGGTTAGAGCTTCATTCAGTTTAGCTTCTGTTTCCGTGGTGATCTTCTTTTCCTCGATAATAGACTTGCCAATCTCTGGTTGCGAAGTGGCCATGTATCTCAACAGCGATACTTCCCACCGCCGCATCTGGTCCAGTGGGACATTGTCGGCGAAGCCACGCGTCCCAGCGAAAATCTCTATCACCTGGTCTTCGAGTGATAAGGGCTGGTACTGGGGCTGCTTCAAGATCTCCTGCAGGTGCTGGCCACGGTTGAGCTGGGCCTGGGTAGCTTTGTCCAGGTCAGATCCAAACTGGGCAAACGCTGCCAGCTCGCGGAAGGCGGCCATATCGAGGCGCAAGCGCCCAGCTACCTGGCGGAATGCACGCGTTTGTGCATCACCGCCCACCCGCGACACTGAAAGCCCGACGTTCACAGCCGGTCGGATGCCAGCGTAGAACAGGTTACCTTCAAGGTAGATTTGTCCATCGGTGATCGAGATCACGTTGGTTGGAATATAGGCAGACACATCACCCAGCAAGGTCTCAATGATCGGAAGGGCTGTTAGAGAGCCACCTGTACCGCTCAGCTTAACGGATTTATATTCGTCTGGATTATCCAGTTTCTTGATCGACTCGGTTACATTATGCTTCGCCAGCGGACCACTGAAGACAGTCCCGTCCAGGGCATCTACCTGCTCAGCTGTTGTGCCTGGGAAATCCTTCTTTACGATCACATATTGGTCAGCCAGGCGCGCCGCCCGCTCGAGCAAGCGCGAGTGCAGGTAAAACACATCCCCTGGGTAAGCTTCACGCCCAGGTGGCCGGCGTAGCAGCAGGGATACCTGCCGGTAAGCCCAGGCATGCTTCGAAAGGTCATCGTAGATGCACAAGGCGTCCCGCCCGGTCTCCATGAACTCTTCACCGATGGCGCAGCCTGCATAGGGAGCAATATACTGGAGGGCGGCTGGCTCATCTGCTGCAGCCACGACCACAGTCGTATATTCCATCGCCCCATAACGTTCCAGGGTAGCCACGGTACGGGCGACGGCAGCTTTCTTTTGTCCAATGGCGACATAAATACAGAAAAGGTCCTTACCTTTCTGGTTGATGATCGTATCCAGCGCCAGGGCAGTCTTCCCGGTCTGGCGGTCCCCAATGATCAATTCTCGCTGACCACGCCCCAGCGGGATCATCGAGTCGATCGCCTTGAGGCCAGTCTGGACGGGGGTATCGACATCCTTGCGTTGCACCACGCCCGGGGCGATGCGCTCAATAGGACGGAAGCTGTTCGATTTTATGGGTCCTTTACCATCGATCGGCATACCCAGGGCGTTCACAACCCTGCCAACCATGCCATCCCCCACCGGGACGGAGGCGATCCGTCCAGTGGCCCGCACCAGCATGCCTTCGACGATCTCAGAGTAATCGCCCATGATGATGACGCCCACGTTGTCCTTTTCAAGGTTGAAGGCGATACCCATCACGCCGTTAGCGAACTGCACCAATTCTTGAGATTTAACATCCACCAATCCATGCACACGGGCAATCCCATCGCCGGCTTCACTCACATTTCCAACATCGCTCAAGCCTAACTCTGGCTTGTAAGCGTCGATTTGCTTCTGGAGATCAGAGGTGATTTGCTTGATTAGATCGGTCATACTGCCTCCGCCTGTAGAGCTATTCAGTTAAGGATGCAACGGTGCTGGCATCCAACCGGTCAATAAGGGCTAATAACAACTTCACTGCATTGTCATAGTCATCCCGATGGATGATCGAGCTATGTGAATGGATATGGCGGGCAGTTACCCCGAGTACGATGGTTGGTACCCCAAGGCCGTGCAGGTGGATGGCTGCACCATCGGTTGCCCCACCTTCGATCGCCGACAGCTGCAAAGGCACACCAATTTGCTTGGCAACGTCAAATACCAGGTCTCTCAAGCGAATATTGGGGATCATCCTCACGTCATATAACACCATGCTGGGGCCTTGCCCAAGCTTTAGTGATGACTCATCCGGCTTGATGCCTGGGATATCTCCGGCAATATCCGATTCGAGGACAATAGCCACATCTGGATCGACTGCTCGGACACTCGTGGTCGCCCCGCGAATGCCCACCTCTTCCATTACGGTAGCAACACCATACACCGTATTGGGGTGACTCTTGTTCTGCAATTCCTTCAGCGCTGAAATGATCATTGCCGTACCGACGCGGTCATCAAACGCCTTCGAAAGGTAAGTCTTCCCTCCAGCCAGCTCCACAAAATCAGCCCGGGGGATAATCGGGTCACCCAGCTGGACGCCCGCAGCTTCGACTTCTTCCTTGCTGGTAGCCCCGATATCAATATACATGTCTTTGCGCTTCACGACCTTCTCGCGCTCGTCAGCCGGCAGCAAGTGCGGTGGCTTTGCACCGATCACGCCTACCACATCGCCTTTATTGGTCTGAATCACCACCCTCTGGCCCAATAGAACCTGGTCAAACCATCCGCCCAGGGTTAAGAATTTGATGAAGCCTTCAGGGGAGATTTGCTTAACCATGAACCCAATCTCGTCCATGTGACCAGCCAGCATCACGCGAGGTTGTTCACTCGCACCTTGCTTTCGGCAGATCACGCTGCCAATCTTATCCTGGGTGAGTTCCCCGTATCCAGCGAGATATTTACGGACGACTGCCCGAATTGGGTTCTCGTAACCAGAAACTCCAGGAGTTTCTGTTAGCTCTTTCAACAAATCTAATGTAAAATCCATCGGAGGGATACCTCAAATTACGGGAATAAAAGCGGTCAAATGATACCTGAAAGAATCAATCTTGTCTAGTTATTCACGAAGCGTACGGTTGCGCTAATAATTCTACCTAAATCCTGAGGTCGAGGAGAGATGCGGATGATACACATCATTACAGATACTACATCCGGTTTACCGAATGAGCTTGCTCTGAAACATCACATCCCTGTGATACCCCAAATCATTAACTTTGAGAGCAAATCATATTACGAAGGCGTTGATATCGATAATGCTGAGTTCATGCGCATGCTGAGGCAGTCAAAAAACCTGCCCAAAACGGCTGCTCCACCCCCTGAGCTCTTCGTCCAGGAATTTAAAAAGCTTGTCCACTTAAAAGAACCGATATTTTGTATTCACCCTTCTGCTGAGGTCAGCGGAACAGTCAGGTCTGCCCTGACCGCTGCCCAGGAATTCCCAAAAGCGGATATCCGCGTAATCGATACACGCACCATCGGTAGCCCGCTGGCTACCCTGGTTGAGCTGGCAGCCCAATGGGCTGAATCGGGGTTGCCCGCGGATGAGATCGAGACCAGGATAAAGTCGATGATACCACACAGCCGTGTTTATTTCATGGTCGACACGCTCGAGTACCTGGCCAAAGGCGGTAGGATCGGTGGAGCAGCAGCGTTACTTGGCAGCGTGTTGAAGATAAAACCCATCCTGGCTTTAAAAGATGGACGGGTTGACCAATTTGAAAAGGAACGCACCCAAAAACGGGCGATCACACGTATGATCGAGCTGGTTAATAGCCAGGCTGCAAGGGATGGAACTGCTTATGTCTCCGTGATGCATGCCGCAGTGCCTGACCTGGCCCGCGAATTTTGTAACACACTCTGTGCTGAGTTAAATCTCAAAGATATCCCCATCCTGGATGTTCCCCCAGCGATCGTTACGCATGGCGGCCCCGGGATATTGGCTGCTGCGTTCTTTACCGGCGGCTCGCAATAAACCAGCTCTGTACGCTTAAGGGCTTCTCTTCGCCTTGGGGTTTGACTCTGATATATGTGCCATCCGGCAGCATCCTGCGGGCTTTGATATTGTCTTTATAGTAGAAGCTCAGGATATTATCGCGGATATGCAAGATCATATCCTTATCTTGCACGGGGAATAACACTTCCACCCGCCGATCAATATTGCGCGGCATCAGGTCGCCACTTCCCAAATATATCTCCTCATTCCCGCCGTTTTTAAAGTAGTAAATTCGGCTGTGCTCGAGGAACCTGCCAACAATGCTCGTAACCTGGATATTTTCGCTGAAACCGGGCAGTCCTGGCCGCAGGCAGCAGATGCCTCTCACGAACAAGTCCACCTTCACCCCGGCTTGCGAGGCAATATATAACCGCTGGATCATTTTCTTGTCCACCAGTGAATTGATCTTGAAAATCAGGTGCCCTTGCCCGCCGTTCTTTTGAATCTCGATCTCCCGGTTGATCAAGGCTGTCATTCGGCTACGCAGGTTGATGGGTGCTACCAGTAATTTCAGGTATTCCTTTTTCGATGAATAACCTGTCAGGTAATTGAACATATCGGTCGCGTCCGCCCCCATCTGGGGGTCACAGGTGAACATGCCGATATCCTCGTAAATCTGGGCGGTGATCGCATTGTAGTTCCCGGTTGCCAGGTGCAGGTAGCGCGTGATACCCTCACCCTCTTTTCGTATCACCATGGCTACCTTTGAATGTGTCTTCAGCCCAAGCAGGCCGTAAACTACGTGGACGCCTTCTTTTTCAAGCATCCTGGCCCACACGATATTGCTTTCCTCATCGAAACGTGCTTTCAGCTCAACCAATACAGCCACCTGCTTGCCGTTTTCAGCTGCTTCAAGCAAGGCATCCACGACAGGGGGCTTGTTCCCCACCCGGTAAAGCGTCATTTTAATCGCCAGAACATCCGGGTCATTCGCAGCTTGTTTTAGAAACTTAATCACCGGAGAGAATGAATCATATGGATGGTGGAGCAGGATGTCCCTTTCCCGTATGGCGGAGAAAATACTCTCAGTATCGATGTTCTTTAGAGAACGGGGCACAACCGGCTTTAGCGGTGGATCCTTGAGATCATAACGATCAATACCATGCAGGGCCCACAGGTCACTATATCCCATCGGCCCTTCGATGGTGTACACTTCGTTGCGTGTAATCTCCAGGTTCTCGATCAGGATCTCCTGGATGCGCGCAGACATAGTTTCGTTAATCGTGATCATCACAACGGTTCCAAAACGGCGTTGCCGCACGGTTTGCTCCATCGTCTCCAACAAGTCAGCCGCTTCCAGCTCCTGGATCGCCAGATCCGCATCGCGCACCACCCGGAACGGGTAAGATTCGACCACTTCCACACCGGGAAAGAGCGAAGACAAGTTTTCAGCGATGACTTGCTCAAGCCACACGAAATAATGGTTGTAAGGAACCGTCCCATCCTTGCGGACTCCCCCCGATGAACGCTTGACCGGGACCAGCCGCGGCAAAGTATTGGGCACCTTGATGCGTGCAAAATGATGTTTGCCTTTCTTGTCTTTTAGCAACACAGCCAGGTTCAGCGAAAGGTTTGAGATATGTGGAAAGGGATGTCCTGGGTCAAACGCCAGGGGCGTCAACACCGGGAAGATCACATCCTGGTAATAATTTTCGATGCTCTCTTTCTGCTGCTTGTTTAGCTCTTTGTAATCCAGGACGAAGATACCGACTTCCTTTAATGCTGGGATCAGCCTGGTTAAGAAGTAGGCAGAAGCTTCTTTCATCATGCTGCTGGCCACTTTACGGATCTCGGCCAGCTGTTCCGCTGGGGTCATGCCATCCGCCGGCAGGTCTACCACACCTGCATCTACCTGCTTCTTCAAGCCTGCTGCCCTGACCATGAAGAATTCATCTAAATTCGAGCCGACGATAGCCAGGAATTTTACCCGCTCAAGCGGGGGGTTATCCAAGTCCACTGCTTCTTCAAACACACGGTGTTGAAATTGAAGTGCACTGAGCTCCCGGTTGATGAATATCCCTGGTGAGTCCAGGTCGGGATTGCTTTCAGGATTTTCGACTTTAGATGCGGTAGTGTCCAATTTTCACCTTGATAATGAATAGAATTACCCAAACTTACCCATGACGTAATCTTCAGTGCGCTTGTCCTTCGGATTCACGAATAATTCCTGCCCTGAACCTTGCTCGATCACTTCACCCTGCAGGAAAAATACCGCGAAATCTGACACCCTGGCTGCCTGTTGAACAGAATGAGGTACCAGGATGATTGTATATGTCTTTTTTAATTCTTGTAATGAAGCTTCTACTTTTCCAGTTGATATCGGATCCAATCCCGAAGTCGGCTCGTCTAATAAAATAACCTCGGGTTTCAGGACCAGGCTGCGAGCCAGGCATAATCGCTGCTGCTGGCCACCGGATAACGCCACCGCTGGGTCCCCTAACCGGTCTTTCACTTCATCCCACAATGCCGCTTGTTTTAAGCTGCTTTCTACAGCTTCATCGAGCTTCTTGGCGTTCCGTTCACCGGCAACTTCCAGTCCATAAGTAAGGTTAGCCCGGATGCTCATTGGCAGCACGACCGGGCGAGCGAAGACCATGCCGACTTTCCTCCTGAGCGCGATCACATCCACCTTGGGGCCAAGGATATCTTCCTCATCAAGGAACACGTGACCCGTCTGGGTTTTTACATCCGCCAGGTCATTCAAGCGGTTGAAAACCCGCAGGATGGAAGATTTTCCTCCCCCAGCTGGCCCAAAAAATACCGTGATCTGATTTGCGGGAATCTCCAGGTTGATATCGCGCAGCGATTCTTTCCCATCGGAGTACATCAGGCTTAGGTGCTCGATCTTTATCTTGATCATTGCGTGGCTGCCTACCATTGCCTATGCGCACGTGCCCTGGATCTGATTAAGGTGGCGATCAGGTTCATGCCGAGCACGAACGCGATCAACACCAGGGCTGTCCCATATTGTATCTCCACCGGCATCCCAGGCACCTGGGTCGAAATTACATACAGGTGGTAGGGCAATGCCATGGTTGGGTCAAAGATCGATTGCGGAAGTTGTGGGAGGAAGAAAGCTGCAGCCGTAAAAAGGATCGGGGCAGTCTCGCCTGCTGCACGCTCCAGCCCGAGGATCACGCCTGTCATGATCCCAGGCAGGGATTGTGGTAGGACGATCCTGCGGATGGTTTGCCAGCGCGTGGCACCCACTGAGATACTCACTACCCTGAAGGATTGGGGGACAGCCCTCAAGGCTTCTTCGGCCGTGCTTATAATTACCGGGATGGTCATGATGGACAGGGTCATCGAGCCGGCGATGATGCTTGTTCCGAATTTCAGGAAAATCACGAACATTCCCAATCCGAAGAGTCCATACACCACGGATGGGATGCCAGCCAGGTTGACAATTGCGATGCGTATCATGCGCGTCCAGCGGTTATCTGAGGCGTATTCAGAAAGATAGATCGCTGCACCAATGCCGATTGGAATAGAAAAAATCGCCGTCCCGATCGTCAGTAGAAATGTGCCCACAATCGCAGGCATGATCCCGCCCTGTTTCATCCCATCATAAGGAAATGTGGTCAGGAATTCCCATGATATGGCTGGTAATCCTTTTATCAGGATATAGATCACCACAGCACAGATTGGTATGACCGTGATGATCGTGGTTAAAAGTAAAAAGCTAAACCCGATCTTCTGCTTTAATAACCTCGTTGTAGAAGATCCTGGTTTTTTTACCATGTCATTTACCCCGTAGCTCAATCCAATAGCTCCTTTAGGACAGGATACGCTCTGAACGCTGGCGGAGCTTGAAAATCGCTGAAGAAGCTGCGATATTGATCCCTAGTGAAACCAGGAATAAGACCAACCCGATGAAAAATAACACGTGATAGTGGGTGCTGCCGGTAGCGACCTCGCCCATTTCAGCTGCGATGGTGGCTGTCATTGTCCTCACCGGGCTGATGAACGAGCTTAGGTGCACTGGCATGACCGGGGCATTACCCGTCACCATCATCACGGCCATCGTCTCCCCGATCACTCGCCCGACCCCCAGCATGATGGCAGTCATCACCCCGCTGCGAGCAGCCGGCAGGGTTACCTTCCAGATCGTCTGCCATTGGGTGGCACCTAGCGCCAGCGCGGCATCGCGGTATGACCTGGGCACCGAGTCCAGGGCATCTTCGGACACCGAAACGATGGTTGGGATTGCTACTGCGCTGAGCAGGATGAAGCCAGCTAGAGCCGAGAGACCCGTCGGTATATCGAGCAGGCGACGTAATTCGGGTGCCAGGATCAGGATGCCCAGGAAACCCAAGACTACCGAGGGGATCCCACCTAACACCTCGACGATCGGTTTCAGATATTCACGTGTTTTACGTGGGGCGACTTCTGCGATGTATACCGAGGTACAGATGCCGATCGGTATGGCGATCACTGCTGCACCGATGGTCACAATAATCGAACCGCCTATCAGCGGTAATAATCCAAAGTAGTCTTCTATCGGGTACCACCGTGTAGATAGCAGGTTGGATAGAGATACTTCGCGTAATGTTGGCAAACCTTCGCGTAACAAAAAGTAAAAGATCAGTAAAACAAAGATGATCGCAGAATACCCCGATATCTTGATCAGGACAGTCAAGGCGTATTCAGAAGGTTTTTTAGTCGGATCCATTTTGACTATTTATTCGCTTGCACTACTTTATCGGCACAAACCCTAATTCCTTAACGATTGCCTGTGCCTCTGGTGTCATGATCCAATTGATGTAATCCAACACTTTTCCAGTCGGTTCTCCATTGGTATACATATACAAGTCGCGTGCGATCGGGTACTGATTGGAGTTCACCGAAGCTGCAGATGGTAAGACGAATGGTCCTCCTGCATCTTTTCCAACAGCGATCAGCTTGACATCCGGGGTCACATATCCTAACCCGTCATAACCGATCGCATTGGGGTTATCACGCGTCTCGGCAGTGATGATCTCGGAAGACGGCAACAGCAAGGTATCGGTTGCGAACAGCGTTTTATTATTTGGATCACCCAAACGGACGACATTCTCCAGGAAAAAAACATGTGTGCCCGAATTCGTCTCGCGCGATAAACGCACGATCACCCTGTCTTCGCCTCCAACTTCTTTCCAGTTATTGATTTTTCCGCTATATATATCGGATAACTGCTGGATGGTCAGCTCATTGACCGGGTTCGATGGATTGACGATGATCGCAATTGCATCCCTGGAAACAACGAATTCTTTTGGTATCACCCCGTTCGCCTTGGCTTGCTGGATCTCCTCCGGCTTGATCTGCCGGCTGGCATTGGCGATATCGACCGTCCCATTGATCAGCGCCGCGATACCCGTACCAGAGCCTCCCCCTGTAACCGAGATTTCGATCTCAGGGTGCAGTGAATGGTATTGCTCTGCCCACGCCAGCGCCAGGTTGACCAGCGTATCAGACCCTTTGTTCACAATGGTCGAGGATTGAGGATTATTCGAGCCTCCTGGGGTACCTTGATTAGCTCGGTTACAGGCAGATAACAACAATAGGCAAAGTAGACCCACAATGCAGAGGCTTTTTTTCATCCAGAAGATTATAGCTTAATAATTCCCACTCGCAAGATTTTGACGATTATTCGACTTTTAGAGTAAAATCTTTAACTATGGTGAATTCCGAGCCTGTGATTAAAATTATCGACCTGGACTTCTTTTACGGTAATGCATTAGCTTTAAAGAAGATAAATATGGAAATCAGGTCGAACATGGTCACTGCCTTGATCGGCCCTTCCGGCTGTGGCAAATCGACCTTCTTACGCTGCCTGAATCGCATGAATGACACCATCCCCGGCACGCACATCGAAGGCCAGATTCTGCTCAATGGTAAAAACATTTACGCAGAGGATGTGGACCTGGCAAGCTTACGCCAACGTGTGGGGATGGTCTTTCAGAAACCGAACCCCTTTCCCCAGTCGGTATATGACAATGTAGCCTTTGGCCCACGCGTTGTGGGCCTGACCAAGGACAAAAAGAAGCTTGATATTCTTGTGGAGCATAGCCTGCGCCAGGCATCCTTGTGGGATGAAGTCAAGGATCACCTCACTGATAATGCCCTGGGATTATCGCTTGGCGAGCAGCAGCGCTTATGTATTGCTCGCTTATTGGCTGTCCAACCCGAAGTGATCTTAATGGACGAACCTGCTTCCGCATTAGACCCAATTGCTACGACCCACATAGAAGAATTGATCAATCAGCTGAAGCAAAATTATACGATCGTGATCGTGACCCACAATATGCAGCAAGCGGCGCGAATATCTGATTTCACCGGCTTATTTTGGCTGGGTGAATTGATCGAGTTTTCACCGACTGGATTGATGTTTACCCGCCCTGAAAAACAGCTCTCTGAAGATTACATCACCGGCAAACTAGGCTAGAGAAAATTTGGAATCTACTATAGAAAGGGGATGCAATATAAGAAAGATGTCACCTGCTGGGCACACTGAACCTTATGTCAAGCTCTTTTTCACTTGGCTCGACTAAGATCGAGCCATCTGGAAAAACGATGGTTGGAACGCTGCGCATCCCATGGTTGGTGTCCAGAACAAATGCCTCTCCCGTCCGGTCTTTGTCGATGTCTATCCAGGTGTAATCGATCTGGTGGCGATCGAAATAACGCCGTACCCGTGAACAATCACCACACCACCAGGTTCCATAAACTATGATCGCTTGGTCCAATGTAACCACCTTCATATTTGCTTGATTTGGGGGTAATAAAGTTGTGAATATTTTACCAAATCATTGGCTATGCTGACAAACTGGTACCTGGGAACGATTGGTTTTAGCTATAAGGAATGGGTGGGTCCATTCTACCCGGCTGGCACACGCCCAAGTGATTTTTTACCTTATTACAGCAGAATCTTCAACGCTCTTGAGCTCGATACCACCTTTCACTCCATCCCAAGCAAAGCCTCAGTTGAAACATGGACTAATGCCGTACCAGTGGAATTTAAATTCTGCCCAAAGACCCCGAGGGTGATCACGCATGAGATGGGATTGCTGGGCGCAGCAGGGATGATGGCTGAGTTTCTTGATTGCCTCCTGCCATTAAAACAGAAACTCGGCCCCATATTGATCCAATTACCACCCAGCTTCCAGCAACCAAGCTTCCCGGTCCTACGAGATTTTCTCGGGTCGCTACCGAACACCTACCGCTACGCCGTAGAGCTGCGCCATCCTTCGTGGTACAACCCGCAGACCGCAGAAATGCTCCACGACTTGCAGGTGTGCTGGGTCACCATCGACTTTCCTGAGATCCCCCGCCGGATCATCCCAACCACCGATTTTCTCTTTTTCCGCTGGATCGGGGTAAATGGTCTATACCATGGGCACTCTTATGAAAGGGTGGATAAGACCAGCCAATTGAAATGGTGGCTCCAGGCGATTGAAGCTGTGCAACCCCCCGTGCCAGACGTGTATGGATTTTTTAACAATGATTATGCTGGTTATGCAGCTGGATCTTGCCAGCGTTTCATGCTCCTGGCAGGTTTAAATGAGCCTGGCCAGGATTTACCTTATCAGGAAAGGTTATTTTGAACTAAACTAAGATTATCTATGTGATTAGATTTATCCATTTGATAGACTAGTAGATGGAGGAATAACCATGATCGTTGCCGTCATTAATATCCATGTTAAGCCCGAGGCAGTTGCGCCCTTCAAAACCGCCACCCACGACAACGCCTCCCACAGCATTCAAGAGCCTGGCGTGATCCGGTTTGATTTCTACCAACAATCAGATGACCCATACCGGTATGTCCTGCTCGAAATCTATAAGACCGAAGATGATATCCTCACGCATCGAGAGACCGCCCACTACCAGCGCTGGCGTGATACGGTCGCAGATATGATGGCTGAACCCAGGCAACGGACCACGTATACGGTTTTATATCCACCTGAGACGGAGTTGTAAATGCAGTTCGAATTCGCCACCGCATCCAGGATCATCTTTGGTCCAGGCAAGCTCAGCAGCCTGCCTGCCCTGGTCAATGAGCTTGGTACACGCGTCATCATTTTCAATGGAGCTCCACCTGAGCTGTCAGGCCGCTTAACAGAATTACTACACAACCAGGCCATAGACTCCCTTCAGGTCAGGGTCAAAGGTGAGCCAACGGTTGGATCCATCCGGGATTCGATCGAAATGGCGCGTGATTACAAACCGGACGTGATCGTGGGGATCGGAGGCGGCAGCACCCTTGACACCGCCAAAGCCGTGACGGTGTTGCTTAATAATCCAGGCGATGTGACTGATTATTTGGAAGTGATTGGCCTGAATTTGCCCCTTAGAAACCCGGGCTTGCCATTGATTGCCGTTCCTACCACCGCGGGCACAGGCACGGAGGTGACCAGGAATGCAGTGCTGGGAGCAACCGATCTGCATGTCAAGGTCAGCCTGCGCAGCCCATTCTTGCTGGCGCGTGTTGCTCTCATCGATCCGGAGCTGACCCTGACGCTGCCCCCTGCGATTACTGCGACCACCGGTCTGGATGCCCTCACCCAGCTCATCGAGCCATTTACGAGTAATTCCCCCAACCCGCTAATCGACGCATTGTGCGTAGAAGGGATTCGCAGGGTAGCCCGGTCTCTTCGCCGTGCGTTCGATGATGGGAATGACCTCGCTGCCCGTGAAGACCTATCGATGGCAGCTTTGCTGAGTGGGATGGCATTGGCGAATTCGAAGTTAGGCGCGGTGCACGGTTTCGCGGCACCGATCGGAGGCGAGATCCCCGCTCAGCATGGCGCGATCTGTGCCAGCCTGCTGCCAGCCGTGATGTTAACCAATCTGTCTGTCTTATCTCAACGCCTCCCGCTGCATCCTGCCATTGAGCGCTATACGATAATTGCCAGGCTGTTAACCGGCAAGCCTGCCGCTTCTCCTGAAGACGGCATCCGGTGGATACGTGAGTTTAATATGCACGCCGGGATCCAGCCATTAGCGATGCTCGGTCTTGCTCCAGCGGTATTTCCTGAGATAATTGGAAAAGCGCAAAAATCTAGCAGTATGAAGGGCAATCCAATACTACTTTCAGATGCAGAATTACGTATGATATTAGAGGTATCGCTGTAAGCCATGCCGAAATTCGCTTGTCCACGTTTACAAACGGATGTAAACTAACCCCTGGAGGTGAACATGAGTACAGGTAGAACGCTTTCTTATATCGCTGCAGTGATCTTGATCCTCATCGGGGTCGCTGCCATGTTTATCGGGATCATTTTCATCTGGGGTAGTGCCAGCCCCAGCGCCCAGAGCGGTTGGGTGTTCATCGGCCTGGTATCCGCAACGATTGGCATCGTCTTGATCGGCGGCGGGGCCTATTTGATCTCATTGGCGGGCCGTGGCAAGATGGGTGCTCCGACGCAGAACGTCACCCTCAAAGTTGACCTGCCTGCCAATGTTTCGCTTGATACGTTGAAATGTAAATCCTGCGGCGGGTCACTGACAATGGACAATATCACCATGGTTGCAGGTGCACCAGTGGTCAACTGTCCATATTGCAACAGCACCTATCAATTGACTGAAGAACCCAAGTGGTGATATGAATTTCCTGAGGGCAATCTTGACCTGTATCTATCCTGGCTAGGTTATCTGGAGGCAAAATGCGTAGAATTCTCGTCACCTTCCTGCTTTTGTCATTCCTCTTCTTGTGGGTGACCTCACCCGCTGTCGCCCAGACCTATTCATACACACTGCCCAAAGAAACAGTGGATGTATACTGGGAATCGGATGGCTCACTTTCACTGGATTACACCTATATCTTCACCAACGATCCGTCCGGGCCTGAGATACAATATGTGGACCTTGGTTTGCCGAATGATAATTATTCAATAAGTAATATCACTGCATTTATTAACGGCAACCAGGTTACCGACATTTCATCCTCTGGGTTCCAGGGTTCAGGTTGCTGCGGTGTAGCCATCGGCTTGGGCCAATATTCTGTCCCGCCCGGCTCTTCTGGCACGTTCCAGGCGCGTATCACCGGCATCACGGGTGTCCTGTATACCGATGACCAGGACAGCACTTATGCCAGCGCCGATTTCGTCCCTAATTATTTCGGTGGGAATATCCACGGTAATACCGATGTGACCGTTACGTACCACCTGCCTCCCGGCGTAAAGGCAGAGGAACCTAGGTGGCATGCTGCACCCGATGGTTTCCCCCAAACACCGGTAACCGCCATGGATAGCCAGGGGCGCATTATTTACGAATGGGAAAACCAGAACGCAAACGGCTACACAAGCTACCTGTTTGGCGCATCCTTCCCCAAGAGCTATGTCCCATCAGATGCGATCGTCACCCAGCCACCACCATCTTCATCAGGTTCAAGTGGATTGGGTAGTTTTATAAGCAGCGCCCTACCTTTTCTATGCATTATTGGTTTCATTGCCATTATTGCCAGCGGAATAACTTCCAGCCAAAAACGCAAGCTGCAATATTTACCGCCTAAGATCTCTATCGAGGGCCATGGGATCAAGCGTGGCCTCACTGCCGTAGAAGCCGCCATCTTACTGGAGGAACCGCTCGATAAAGTCATGACCATGATCCTCTTTAGCGTCATTAAAAAGAATGCCGCTGAGGTAGTTACGCGCGATCCCCTTGAAGTCAAAGTGACTGCTTCGCCACCTGAAGGCCTCCAACCTTACGAGACAGATTTCCTCGAGGCTTTCAAAACCAAAGATGCTGTCCAACGCCGAAAATCGATGCAGGTGATGGTGATCAACCTGGTAAAGGGTGTTTCAGAAAAAATGAAAGGTTTCAGCCGCCAGGAAACGGTGGCTTATTACAAGGATATCACCGCCCGTGCCTGGGAACAGGTGGAAGCTGCCAATACCCCAGACGTGAAGAGCGCCAAGTACGAAGAGGTCATGGAGTGGACCATGCTCGACAAAAATTATGATGGCCGGACGAAAGAGGTCTTCCATAATACACCCATCTTCATACCCACCTGGTGGGGGCATTATGATCCTTCGTTCGGTCGGGGCGGTTCCTCAGTCGGAGCCCCCATCTCGACCGGTGGTCCTCGCAGCGTGCCCGGTGCTGATTTTGCAGCCTCCATGGCGTCTGGCGTGCAGACGTTCTCATCCAAAGCTGTTGGCAATCTATCCGACTTCACTGCGGGTATCGCCCGTACCACCAATCCACCACCGCCACCCTCCACCAGCTCTTACCGCAGCAGTGGAGGCGGTGGGCACAGCTGTGTTTGTGCATGCGCCTGCGCATGTGCTGGCTGCGCCTGTGCCTGTGCTGGTGGTGGTCGTTAACTGCTGACATATCGTGAGCGCGTTTAATTCTCTGCTAAATAAGTTAATAACTCAGGTGGTTGGCCGTAATACGTTGCTGCCTCCACCTGGGTTGTATCCTTATGACCGCCAGGATCACGGAGAACGGTCGCGCATTCACCTGAGAGTTGACCTGGACGGAAGCGGACTATTGATCGTCAATGCCAGCCGGATCATGCATCTCAACCCCACCGCCGCATCGATGGCTTATTTGATCCTGGAAGGTGTTCCTGAACAAACCGCCATTAACCGGCTGACCCAGGTTTACCACGCTCCTGCAGATGTTATCCTCAATGACTATGCGCAATTATCCGAAAAAGTAAACGAGCTCGTCAGGCCGGATGGAGCTTGCCCGATCCACGAGCTTAACCTGGAAGTCACCGCCCCGTTCACGTCCCGCCCTTCCGCGCCATACCGCATGGATCTGGCCATTACTTACCGCTGCAACAATGATTGCTCGCATTGTTACAATGCCCGCCCGCGCGATTACCCCGAGCTCTCCAATGCCGAATGGCACCGGGTCTTGGATAAAGTATGGGCTATCGGCATTCCGCACGTCGTTTTTACGGGTGGAGAGCCTACCCTGCGGCCTGACCTTCCGGAGCTGGTTGCCCGGGCTGAGCAGAACGGCCAGATCACCGGGATCAACACCAATGGCCGGCGGCTTTCTGATCCAAAGTACGTTGAACAGCTGGTAAATGCAGGCCTGGATCACGTACAGATCACGCTAAAATCGCACGATCCACAGATCCACGATGCCATGGTTAATTCCCGGGGTGCCTGGAAGCAGACTGTGGCTGGCATCCGCAATGTCCTGGAATCGCCGCTCTATGTGATGACCAACACCACCATGCTGGCAACCAATAGCCCATCCATCACCCACACCCTAGAGTTCCTGGCAGAGCTGGGGGTACCAACCGTCGGTTTGAATGCCCTAATCTATTCCGGGCGTGGCCTGACCGTGGGGTCTGGTCTTGAAGAATCCAGCCTGCATGGGCTCCTTGAGACTGCCAGGGCGATCACCTCTGAGCACCAGCAGCGCCTGATCTGGTATACACCCACCCAATATTGCCACTTTGACCCAGTTGAGCTCGAGCTGGGCGTCAAAGGTTGTTCAGCTGCGCTCTACAATATGTGTATTGAACCAGATGGATCGGTCATCCCATGCCAATCCTATTATCAATCCTTGGGCAACTTCCTGACCTCAGATTGGAACGCTATCTGGAACCACAAGCTATCTGTACGTCTGCGCGAGCGCCAGGGTATCCCAGAAAAATGTGTAGCGTGTTCCCTCTTGCCTGAATGTGGAGGTGGCTGTCCACTCATAATGAAAACAGGCGAGAATTAACCAAACAAGGAGGAGAAACATATGACCAGCATTATCGACTCGATCAAACACCTGTTTACTCCACATACGCCGATCCCTGCCGGCATCTATCATTACCAGGCTCCGCCTGATGCCCCCACCCCGTACCGCCTTCATTTGCGCCTGGAGCCCGATGGGACAGCCATGTTGATCGTTAATGCCTCAACCATTCTTCATCTCAATCAGACAGCCGCTGAATACGCCTACCACTTGGTCATCCAGACGCCTGAAAATCAAGTCGCTGATCAAGTCGCCAGGCGTTACCGGGTGAAACATGACCAGGCCCTGCAGGATTATCGTTCGCTCAATGAAAGGCTACTGGCTTTGATCAAGACACCTGATCTCGATCCGGAAATGTTCCTGGATTTCGAGCATACCTTGCCGCATACGCAGAAGATCTCCGCCCCGTACCGCCTCGATTGTGCCCTGACGTATCGATTACCCGACAGTGTACAGGCTACACTGCAGTCGTCAAACAAGCACATCCACGCACAATTGACCACCCAGGAGTGGTACAGCGTTTTTGATAAAGCCTGGAGCTTGGGAATCCCGCACATCATCCTTACCGGTGGCGAGCCCACCCTGCGCGACGACCTGCCTGACTTGATCGCCCACACGGAAATGAATGGTCAGGTGGTTGGTCTGATCAGTGATGGCCTGAAACTGGCTGAGAACGAATACCTCCAAAAATTACTTCAAACCGGGCTGGATCATCTAATGCTGTGTATCGACCCCCAGAATGAACGTTCCTGGCAGGCTCTCAACAATGTGCTGTTAGCTGACTTGTTTGTGGTTGTCCACCTGACGCTTACCGACCAAAATCTGCCTTATGCGCAGCAAACCCTGGAACGGCTCGGCCAAGCTGGTGTAAAAGCTATTTCGCTTACCGCTTCCAGTCCTTCATTGAATTCCTCAATGAACGAATATCGCAATAAGGCAGCTTCGCTTGGACTATCGCTGGTATGGGACCTTCCCGTACCGTATTCAGCATTCAACCCGGTGGCGTTGGAAGTGCAAAGCGTGGAGACATCAGTTGGGGCTGGGCATTCCTGGCTGTACATCGAGCCGGATGGAGACGTTTTGCCTGCCCAGGGCTCCGATCAGGTGCTGGGTAATATCCTGCGTGATCCTTGGGAAACCCTGTGGCAATAGAGTAGAAAGCTGGCAGCCATCCCAAAAGCCACAGCTACATTATAAGATTGTTTCATACCCAGCATGGGGATGGATAGCACCTGGTCACACAGCGCCAATAATCCAGGGTCTACCCCGCATACCTCATTCCCAACGATCAAAACGATCGGTGATGTTGCTTGGCTAATATTTATTCCAAATAATGGCATCGCCTTGGGTGCCTCTTCCAGGGCCCACAGCAAATACCCGCTTGATTTTAGTTTTTCTGCCAGCTCAAGGTTGTTATTAGCCTTTTCCCATACCACGGTTGTTTCCGCCCCGAGAGCTGTTTTACCCACTTTTGAATTCTCAGGTGTCGGTGTGACCCCACACAGGTATAGCTTGCTGATCCCGGTCCCATCAGCAGTGCGGAAGATTGAGCCGACGTTCCAGGCACTGCGGATATTATCCAGCAGCCCTTCCACCTGCCATCCCTCCCGGGGTGGATTGGTTGGGTTGGTTTCATATGCAGTGGTTACGGAAGTAACCAGGACCAGGCTTGAGCGGCACAGTGGGCACCTTTTCGTTTTTAACTGCCCAGCATACGCCGGGAACCTTAGCCGGCAGTTCGGATTCGTGCATTCATAGTATTCTATCGTCGCATTTGGCATGGCACACCACGGAATTTCATTATAATATCCAGTAGAGTTTTTTCCCAAATCACTCGGAGACTTTCTGCCAATGACCCTGTCTATCACACAATGGCACCAGCGCTACCTTCAACAAGCCCAGTGGAGCGCCAGTTTACGCGCTTACTGTTATGCCCATGCAGGCATCACTGCCCACAGTAAGGTCCTGGATGTAGGTTGCGGCACGGGTGTTTTATCCAAGGAGCTGGCGGATCAATGTAACTGCCGTGTGATCGGCCTGGACATCGACCTGGCTGCCCTGGAATTCGCCACGACATATTCGCCTTTAACAACGTTTTTGACTGGAGATGCCAGGTGCTTACCGTTCCCGTCAAGGGTCTTCGATGTTACCCTGTGCCATTTTGTCCTGCTTTGGGTAAAAGATTTCCACCTGGTCTTGAGTGAGATGGCCCGTGTCACACGGCCGAAAGGATATGTGTTGGCTCTTGCCGAGCCGGATTATGGTGGCAGGATCGATTATCCCATCGAACTGTCGCAGGTTGGCGCCTGGCAGCAGGCCGCCTTACAGCAGCAAGGTGCCAATCCATGCATGGGCCGCCATCTGCGCGCTGCCTTCCATGCTGCAGGCCTACGGGATATCGAGGTGGGTGTGATGGGTGGTCAGTGGCGCGATGCTGAATCTTCCAGCCTGAACCAGCTAGAATGGGAGGTGCTCCACTCAGACCTGTCCATGAATCCTGAATTTATCCGCCAGGCTGATATGCTTAAACAAATAGACCAGCGTGCCCGTGCAGCTGGTCAAAGGATCTTATTCGTACCCACCTTCTATGCCCTTGGGGTTGTCGCCGGTTAGCCTACCCCTCAACCGGCAGCCCGAGCTCGATTTGATCTCCACTTACCCGCACTGGGTATGCTGGTATGTCAACAAAAGCTGGCAGCGCCAGCACCTTGCCGGTGCGGATATCGAATCGTGCCCCGTGCCTGGGACAGATGATCTCAAAACCTTCCATGGTGCCTTCGCCCACCGGTCCATCGTCGTGGGAGCATACATCGGCAATGGCGTAATAATTCCCCGCCAGGTTGAAGATCACGATGGGTTGACCGTCAATTTCAATAAACAATCTCTGCTCCGTTGGCAGCTCATCGACTGACCCAACTGCGATAAACTCGACTTTGTCCTGTGCCAGGGTCTTGTAATTGTACATGTCTATATTTCGACCAGCTCGTCCGTGGCTTCCCCCAAGCCGTACACGCCGGCTTTGAGTACTTTCAAGGAAAGCAAAGCGCATTTAAGTCGTACCGGCCCCAGCTCGATGCCAAGCATATCCAGGATATCCTGCTTATTAATCTTCTTGACTTCATCTAAAGTTTTGCCAAGCACGCTCTCGGCTAAAAGATCTGCAGAGGCCTGTGAAATTGCACAACCGTGCCCATCGAAAGCCACTTCACTGACCTTATTATCCCCATCGATCCTCAGGTCGATCCGGATATGGTCACCGCACAACGGGTTATCGTCTTCAAAGGTAATATCATGTGGATCTAATGCACCCCTGAAATGCGGGTTCTTATAGCGGTCAATGATTAATTCGCGGTAAAGGTCATCCATAGTTATCCAAAATAGCGCTTCACATCCTGCAAGCCCTCGACCAGCCGGTCGACTTCATCCAGGGTATTATACAGGTAAAAACTGGCCCGGGTAGTGGCGGGGATATTAAATTTTTCATGCAGTGGCATGGCACAATGGTGGCCTGCCCTCACGGCGATCCCCGCCTGGTCTAGCACCTGGGCTACGTCATGGGGGTGTACACCTTCAAAGGTGAACGCCGCCACACCGCCCTTTCGCGCGGCGTCTGGTCCGAATACACGCACCTCGGGGATCTCGGATAGCCGCTCGAGTGCGTACGTTATCAACTCTCTCTCGTGGGCAGCGATCATATCCATCCCGATTTTGCTTACATAATCAAGCGCAGCATGCAGCCCCACGGCTTCAGCGATGGCAGGCGTGCCGGCTTCAAATTTATGCGGCAGCTCGTTAGGGCTGAAGGTCCGTAAGAATACCCGCTTGATCATCTCTCCACCCCCCAGGAAGGGTGGCATTTCATTCAACACCTTTGATCTACCGTACAGTACGCCAATCCCGGTTGGGCCACATACCTTGTGGGATGAAAACGCCAGGAAATCCGTATCCAGGTCCTGAACGTCCACCGGGAAGTGTGGTACCGATTGGGCACCATCGATCAGGGTCAATGCACCGGCCTGGTGCGCCAGCTGCACGATCTCTTTGGCCGGGTTGATCGTGCCCAACACGTTGGACATGTGGGTAAATGCCACCAGTTTCGGTTTCTGCTCAAGCAGCTTGCGGTAAATATCCATCTCAAGCAGTCCATCGGGGGTGATGGTGATGAAATCGAGCCGGATACCTTTTTCAGCTGCCAGTATCTGCCATGGCACCAGGTTGGAGTGGTGCTCCATCTCGGTCAGGATGACCAGGTCATCTTCTTTGAGAAAAGTCCGCCCCCAGCTGTAAGCAACCAGATTGATCGATTCGGTGGTGTTGCGTGTGAAGATAACTTCCTTGTTGGACGTGGCATGGATAAATTCAGCTGTACGCTGTCGGGCAGCTTCATAGGCAGCCGTGGCTTCTTCAGCTAGCGTGTGTATCCCGCGGTGCACATTGGCGTTGTTCTGCTGGTAATACCTATCCATTGCCTCGATCACCGCAGCAGGTTTTTGGGTTGTGGCGGTGGAATCAAGGTAAACCAACCGTACACCCGGTTTGACTTCACGGTCCAGGATCGGGAAATCCGCTCGTATCGTATTCACATCCAGGGTAGTGCTTTCTTGTGGATTGATCATAATTCAGGTCAGGCCTATGGGCGCGATTTCATGCGCTTGCGCGATGGGCGGATTTGAGTGGAGGTTTTCGGGCACCACAATACGTGGTCAGGTACCATCCACCCGTCTGTCAGGTAAACGCTATCTCTGAACTGCACAGCGATCATTTTCGGATCGACCTGCACCACGATGCCTTCCAGCCAATCGCGAATTCGCTCATTGGCCTTGTCATGATCGCAAAAGACTTCAACCCGATCGCCGACGTGGTACTGTTCCTCCAGGTTCGGTGCATGTGTAAAATACATCTCAGCCAACTTTCCTCCTTAGATGTTGCCTATTTCATCTTCATAACAATCGCTTCTTGAAACCGTTTCCTAACCCCATCAAACGGGATCCTTTGCATGATCGGATCGAAAAACCCCTCCACGATCAAGTGCTCCGCGTCTGCATATGGGATCCCGCGGCTTAAGAGGTAGAAAACCGAATCCTGGTCGACCTTCCCGACCGTCGCACCATGTGTACAGCGTACATCATCCGCCAGGATCTCCAGTCCGGGGATGGAATCGGCACGTGCTTTTGAGCTAAGCACCAGGTTGCGGTTGGCCTGGTATCCATCAGTCTTCTGTGCGCCGGGTGCTACATAGATCATGCCTTGCCAGACTGACCGGCTGCTGTCTTTCAAGGCACCTTTGAATAACAGGTCGCTGGTGGTATGCGGGGCCAGGTGGTTCTGCTGGGTGTCGTGATCCAGGTGCTGCTTCCCATCCGTGAAATAGAAACCCGACATTTTACCTGTTGCCCCTTCACCAATGAGGTCGATCTCCGAAAAATTCTTGGTCAGGTTGCTGCCCAAGGCGCCAAAGATCCAGTCCAGGGTTGCATCCCGCCCAACCTGTGCCCGTTCATGGCTGAAGTTCCACACATTGTCACCCCACGACTGCAGCTCTACGAAACGCAAGCTGGCATTGTCGCTGATGTGGATCTCCACGATCCCAGAATGCAGGGTTTGCTCAGTTTTACCATTTGGTGAGGCTGCTTCGTGAACATACGTCAGGGATGATCCGGGTTCCAGCCATACCATAATATGGGAGAAGTATGCCAGCCCATCCCCAGGACCCCACATTACCGAATGCAGCGGGACTTCCACATTCACGCCTGCCGGAACATAGACGAACACGCCGTATTTTTCCATAGCAGCCGTGAGCGCGGCAAACCGACCTTCTTCGGGTTTCACCACCTGCCCAATGATATTCGCCAGCAGGTCGGGGTACTTCTTCTCCGCTGTCTGCAGGTCAGTGAAGATCACTCCCTGGCGGCTCAGGGCTTCATCAAGTGTCACCTTTGTCTGCTGCGGCTCAATGATCACCTGCCCGCCATGCTTTTTGGTAACCAGGGGCTTCATCAGCCAGGTTGGGGCTGCAGGCAGCGGCTGTAATTGGACACCATCTGGTACTGAGAATCTACCTACCTCCAGGCCACGGATGTCTGTCCTGCGCCACGGCTCATCCTTAATCGTTGGCATAGGTAGCGATTGATAAAGGGACCAGGCTTTTTGACGATAATCGCGTAAGAACTCTGGCCCTATCCATTCGCTCCCTAATGCCGGGATCATCGCTTGTGTGAAGCGAAAATCACCGGGTTCCTCAGTCACGGTAGGTTTGGTTCGTGTGATGATGCGATGTGTGCTCATCATCCCACCGATCCTGCCATCTGAAGCTGTATCAGCCGGTTCATCTCAATCGCATATTCCATGGGTAGTTCCTTCACCAGGGGTTCGATGAATCCAGAGACCACCATGGTGGTTGATTCCTCCTGAGATAAGCCCCGGCTCATCAGGTAAAACAGTTGCTCCTCGCCCACCTTCGAAACCGTCGCTTCATGGCCAATCGTCACATCCTGTTCATCGATCTCGATCGATGGGTAGGTATCCGACCGCGACAGCGGGTCAAGCAGTAGGGCGTCACACACGGTACTGGATTTACTGTCCACCGCGCCTTTATACACCTTCAACAAGCCTCGAAAAGATGTCCGCCCTCCACCCTTGCTGATCGATTTCGATGTGATCTTGCTCGAGGTGTGCGGTGCAAAGTGGATCGCTTTGCCACCTGCATCTTGGGTCTGCCCTGGCCCAGCAAAAGCCATCGAAAGGATCTCTCCCTTCGCACCTGGTTCGAGCAGGTAACACGATGGGTATTTCATGGTCAGCTTCGAACCCAGGTTCGAGTCGACCCATTCCATCGTACCACTTTCATGCACCAGAGCCCGCTGTGTAACCAGGTTATACACGTTGGTCGACCAGTTCTGGATTGTGGTGTAGCGTACCCGGGCCCCTTTATTGACGATGATCTCGATCACCCCGCTATGCAGCGAATCGGTCGTGTAGGTTGGAGCAGTGCATCCTTCCACGTAATGCAACTGGGCACCTTCGTCGGCGATGATCAGTGAGCGCTCGAACTGCCCGATATTGGCGATATTCAGCCGGAAGTACGCTTGCAGCGGCAGGTCTACCTTGACACCCTTCGGCACGTAGACAAATGACCCACCCGACCAGACTGCGCTGTTCAGGGCGGCAAATTTGTTATCTTCGATCGGGATGACCTTTCCGAAATACTGCTTGAACAAATCGGGGTGCTTGCGCAGTCCGTCTTCGATGCTAAGGAAGATCACGCCCTGCTTTTCCAGGTGCTCCTGGATGTTGTGGTACACCATCTCGCTTTCGTACTGTGCACCGACTCCCGCCAGGAATTTTTGTTCTGCTTCGGGGATACCCAGCTTGTTGAAGGTATCCTTGATCGTGCTGGGTACATCATCCCAGTTTTTACTCTCCTGCTGGGCAGGTTTAACGTAATAATAGATCTCATCCAGGTTTAGGCCTGATAAATCGCCTCCCCATGTCGGGATGGGCCGTTTTTCGAAATGCTCCAGCGCTTTCAGGCGAAAATCCAGCATCCATTGCGGCTCGCCTTTCATATAGGATATCTCTTCGACGACTTTCTTCGACAGGCCTTTGTGGGACTTAAAAACAGAAGTATCCGGATCCTTGAAACCGTACTTATATTCACCGATATTATCTAAAGTATTCGAGTTTGAGCTCATATCAACCTCTAAGTATGCCCGGTTCAGGCCGGAATGGACTCATACTTTTCGCGTACCCACTCATAGCCATGCTCCTCCAGGTTCAATGCCAGATCAGAGCCACCCGACTCGACGATGCGCCCATCCAGCATGATATGGACGAATTCCGGCTTGATATAGTTCAAAATTCGCTGATAGTGGGTGATCACCAGCACTCCCGTCTCGGGGCCGCGCAATGTGTTCACCCCTTCCGAGACGATACGCAACGCGTCGATGTCCAGCCCTGAATCGGTTTCGTCAAGGATGGCAATCTCCGGCCTGAGAACTGCCATTTGGAGGATCTCAGCCCGCTTTTTCTCGCCACCCGAAAAGCCTTCGTTCAGGTAACGGCTGGCAAACGAGTAATCCATCTTGAGCATATCCATGCGTTCCTTGAGCATCTTGCGGAACTCTGGCACAGAGATCCCTTTGTCAGCTTTGTCCTGTGCCTTACGGCGTGAATTGATAGCCGTACGCAGGAAATTCGCCACCGACACCCCCGCAATAGACACCGGGTACTGAAATGCCAGGAAGATCCCCAGCCTTGATCTTGCATCGGGTGTCAGCTCAAGGATGTTGATACCTTTGAAAATAACTTCACCCTGGGTAACCTCGTAACCGGGGTGGCCCATCAGGGTGTATGCTAAAGTAGATTTTCCAGTTCCGTTGGGACCCATCAGCGCATGCACTTCGCCTTGATTAACCGTCAGGTTGACACCTTTTAAAATTTCACGCCCAGCGACGTTGACATGCAAGTCCCGAATGCTTATATCCGACATGAACCGCTCCTTGGGAAGGGTATAAATGAACAATCCTTGACGACTGATCGATCAAGGATTTCGCTCCGATGGCAATATTATAGCACGCCAACCAAATATTGTCAATATTTATGATAATTATAATAAATATTGACAATATAACGGGTTGTTGGTATACTACGTCATCATATGTCAGGAACCAGGGATTTAGTCCTCCGTACGTTATTGGCTCAACCGCGCTGTACGGTGAATGAGCTTGCTGAAAAGGTTGGAATTTCGCCAATCTCGGTACGCCACCACCTATCCAGCCTTGAAGCTGAAGGTCTGATCGCCAGCGAAGATCAACGCCACGGTGTCGGCCGGCCACGCCAGGTGTTTTCTCTGACCGAGACGGGTATCGAGCAGTTCCCCACCCGTTACGTCAGCCTGACAGTTCGCTTGTTGGAGCACCTCAAAGAGACCATGCCAGAAACCATGATCAATACGCTTTTCGCCCACATGGCTGAAGACCTGGCGCGCGACCTCTCTGAAGGCACCGAGATGAAAAATATGGACATGCAGGAACGCTTGAACCTGGTAAAAACCCTGCTAGGCCGCGAAGGTTTCATCATTGATTGGGAGCAGATGGAAGACGGCTATCAGATCAATGAAACCAGCTGCCCCTACTATTACATCGGCCAGAATCACCCTGAAGTTTGCACCGTTGACCAGATCTTGATCTCAAAGGTCCTCGCGGTTCCCGCCGAGAAGGTGAAATGCATCTTGAATGGTGACAGCAGCTGCACCTACCTGGTCGCCAACACCCCAGGCAATTAATAGGATTAATCATGGCAGAAGAGATCCAAAATCGACCCGTTTGGGAAATTGAAAGTACCAATCCCGAGCTTGTTGAGCCACTCATCGAAGAGCTTAAGAAAGTCATGGACCCCGAGATCGGCCTGAACGTCCTGGAGCTGGGCCTGGTGCGTAACGTGGCGGTGATCAATGGCGAAGCAAAGCTGTTGATGATCATGACAACCCCTTTTTGCCCCTATGCCCCAGCTTTGCTTGAAACTACCCGCCAGCAAGCTGAGCTTGGCCTTAAGCTGCCGACTTCAGTTACCCTCAGTTATGAGCCGTGGGACCCATCCATGATGGACGAGAATGCCCGAATGGATTGGGGATTTTTCTAAATTCCTTTCCTTATAATTTTTCTACCCAAAATCTTTTAGCTGACTTGATTTCAAGTCAGCTTTTTTAATCATGAGTGTTCTGCTTTGTGATATAAGAATACTCAGAGGCTGCGGTGCATGATCGCATCACCTGAAGATTCCAACCCAGGCTGTCATAAGTTCCTCACCCGTGAGATCATCCTATCCATCATCGCACTTCTGCTCATGGCGACACCATGTGTCTTGTGTTTTACCTGGATTTTAAGTTCAGAGGACTAAAATAGTCTGATGCTTATCAAAGAAACCAGATTGATCTGACACCGAAGGATACTTGTTCCAATAAAAAACAGCCTACGATGGACATCCAATAAGCTGTTGACAAAAACTTCAAATATTCCTGTGGCGCAGAGGAGGGATTTAAATCATACTTCCCTTGCGGGAAACTTATTCTCCAAGTGTAAGATAAACCATTTCAAAAAGCTATTTTATTGAGTTTTACATTTGAAGGATGCTTTCAACTAGCTTGGGTTACTGGTGAGTTATGAGCAAGTTGGCATTTTTCAACCTGGCATATTCCACCGACGTCCGAGTCAGGCTCAGATGCATCTGAGAAGATGCACTTTATTGATGAAATGTATTTTGCTCAAATAACCAGGTGTTACCAACAGAAGATAGCAAAGCAGCGGGTATACTGCATTTACCTTATTATGGGAGGGTGTAAAATAACGCCAAGGGAATCTGATATAAAAACAATGGATACATGGTTTTTAGTTTTATGGATGGGTATTTCTATTTATGCGCTCATATTTGGGATAAGAGGAATCATTACGCAAAAGTCGTATTTAAAATTTAAACAAAGGATGGCCTGGTAACGATAGAATTGAAGTAACAGGTATTGGAGCCATAATAATATCCTCTATAATTTCAGTCGTTGCGATAATTTTTATTATTCTTGGAATAAATATGGTAATAAATGCCCTAAAATAAATAGTTTTATTATTGCTCCCTCCACAATCGCTGCTATATTGTTTGACTTGTAGGAAAGCGGACGGCTTGATGAGCTGTCCCGCATTTTTATTCTGTGTAACTACACATTGCCAAATGCGTACTTACGCACGTTTGTTAGTTTTCCCCGTTAAAAGCAGAAGTTTATTTATCCTAGGCGCTCCTGTGGGTACCAGTTTTATCTTGGAATTGGCAGGATTGCTCCACCTTCCCTATCATGTGGTGGGTGTAAAATAAACTCATTAGCTTCAATCCTTTCTCACGGAACGACTGGAAGAAATCAGCCAAGTGGGGTGGAAGTAAAACGCAAAGCACTCAACACCCTGAACTTCCTTAGAAAGGGTGTAGGAGCATAGCTCCATCGGCTGTTGGCTTTGTGAGGTAATCGCTATGTATCAAAGCAAAGAAAAACTGTTAATTCTCGGCAGAAGATTGTTATTAGGCTTCGTTTTTGCATTTATTGTAATTGGTTTCTTATCATCATTTTTCCCAGTTATACATTACTATAAACCCATATTGATTTTAGCCGCAATAGTTTTTGTTTTAGGCTTTTTTTATTTGGAACTGACAGCATTATATAAACGATTATTTAAATAGTTCGCAAAAGTAATTATCCAAAGTCAAGTACCAGCAAGAGAAGATTCCAGCACGAAAGAACCAATATGATAAAGTTCCAATTAGAAAGGAATTAGTACATGAGCAGCGGGGTGGGTTGTCTTTTTATTCTGGGTTTGTTGGCATCTTCCATAGGTATTTATGTAGTCAAAACGAAACGTTGGGTCGATATTTCAAAATATTCATTGGAAATAATTGAATCTGAAGGAAGTAATGCGACATGTTTAGGCATTCTTTTTCTATCCTTGGGGATAATAATAATTGTGCTTGGTTTTATTAGTTGGTTCAACCTTCGATAAATGGAGTGATTGGTTCCAATCAGGTGGGTGATGCCGAGTAATTGAGGAGGGAAAAGATGAACACCGAAAATAAGGAAGTGAAGGGAAAAAGACGTCCAATCTTGGGATGGGTATTAGCGATAGTTGGTGGGGTATTTATCTTTATCGGTGTATTTGTTCTAGTTGTTAAAATTCTTTTTAGAGATGGCACTGATTGGTATTTGCCAGTATTAAATATTACCGTTCCATGTTGGTTATTGGGGGTTCCTTTACTAATTATAGGTATCCGCAGAATAAAAAATGTTAGGGAGAATAAAGGCATAGCTCAGAAAAACAAAAAACAACTTATTTGGGGATGGATAGCGGCGATAGTTGGCGGGTTATTTGCATTGCTCGTTATGGATACCATGTTCATGTCTATTTTCGGAGAAACCACCAATGGATATTTGGGAATATTTACATGTGGTGTACCAGGTTTATTATTGGGAAGTATTTTATTAATTATTGGTGTCCGCAGCATAAAAGCAGTAAGCGGCAGGGCAAGAATAAATCCAGAAAATGAAGCTGGTAAAGAGAAAAAACGTAGGATTTGGGGGTGGATATTAGCAATAGTTGGAGGTTTAGTCATCATCATAAGTATCGGATTACTATCCTTTGTTTATTATGTCATGTTCATTCTAAGTCCTCTAAAAGGAATTGTGGAACCCTACAAAGGGTACAACGCAGTAACCGTGATATATTCATTTTCCTTGTTAATCCTGCCCTTGTTGTTGATAGGGCTTTCATTAGTCATTCTTGGTTACATAATGTTGAGAAAAAAAGAAATAAGTCGTCAATCAAGAGGGTGGATATTAAATATAATGGGAGGGATATATTTAATTGCTACCATCTTGAGTATTTTTTATGTTGTAATGAATTATTCCTATCAGGTGGAGATAGGAGTTGCTTTCACCTTTTGGTCTCCGTTTTTAATTTTAGGGATTCTAAGTTTAGTTTTTGGTATCAGAGATATTCGACATAAAGAAAAAACACTCCCCGAAAATCTTAGTGGCCTGGATAAACCGCAAAATGGTGTTATCGGCGAAGCATAAGGGAAATGAATCATAGTAGCCTAGCAGGAGGCATGTTCTTCAGCCATGAGATATTCAATATCACAAACCGTTTTTATAAAGTTTTACACATGAAGAAAGCTACCAGCATGCCCGTGATGGTGGTGAGCGATAGCGGAGGAGATACTACACGAGTCGAGGTTACGGAATTGAACGTTGAGATAATGAGCGAACAGAAGCCAAAATACTTGACATTCTGGAGATGCATCATTATTATCAAGAAATTCTGGTCTAATTCTGTAATGAGTTTTAACGCACACGATTTACATTAAATCCAAAAGCAAAGCCGTTTCAAAACCCCCATATACGGCAGGTGGAGGTATCACTACCCACACCAGTACTAGGCGGAGAGGGAGGGATTTGAACCCTCGTTCCCTTGCGGGAAACACACTCTCCAAACGTAAATCTGCCTGAGACTTAATGATACCTACTTTTTACCAGAGGGAAAAGTTGACGCAATTAGAAAAATAATTCCAAAAATCAAAATAGTTATTGCTGTGAATATATCGGTTATAGTTATTTCATCGAAGTCGACCACATGCTCATCATTTTTCCTTGGGTTATACCGTACTGAAAAGCTACTACCAATCGGGTGAAAATTAATTTCCTCAAGAGCATTATCCTTGGCTCCCCAAAAAGAGTTTTTTTGTATCTTGCCTTTATAAGGTAAGCCAAGGGCCAGATAGTTATAGTGTATTTCGGCATAATAGCGTCGTCCACCTTTTCCTGAGCTTGAATATACGACTTTTGTATCATCAATCGTACCACTTGTGATTGGCCAGTCTTTGCTATTATCAATCTTTTTCTTACGTCTCACGAGCACAAGTATCTGATATATCCCAAAAACAAATATGGACGCTCCGACGAGAAAGGTGATAATGTTCAATTAATATCTCACTGTTAGCAAGTTATTTGGCTGAAATTAATTTAATTTGTAGACACTAACAATAACAATAAAGTGAGGTCAAAAAGGATTATTGAATCATACATAACTAATTAAATAATAGCAATCAATTTAAACCACATTTTGGTCTATTTTGTAGTAATAATTGAGATATTCAGCGAGATAATTTTTCGATTATGAAATAATTAGATAAATGGTTTCAATAGAAAAAATGATATTTGTTGGTGGAGATGGAGGGATTTGAGCGCTTGTAGCCTAGCAAGAGACACGCATTCTACGCATGAGATATTCCATATCATAAACTGTTTTTATACATTGAAAAAGTTACCAATAAGCCCTGTTGTTGGTGGGCTGTGTGCAAGTCGTCATCCACGAGACGGTGTGCTCTATGACAAATGCCCGAGCACCCAAGGACACAGACTTTTAAGCAATCTTCCTGTTGTATTTAAAACGGTCGAAGGTATAATAACAACATATTAATCTAAACCAAAGGACTATCCTTATAACTTTACAAGATAGTCCAAAATTAACTACCGAATATTGGGAAATTACGACTAAATACTTTCAGTGGCGAGGGTGGGACTTGAACCCACGACCTGAGGATTATGATGCCCCTGCTCTGCCAGCTGAGCTACCTCGCCATTCGTAAGAGCGGCAGAATATTACTATGACCTTAGGCTTTTGTCAACTATATTTCCCGGTCGACGATATACATAGCCAGGTCTTCAAGAGCCTTACGCTCCCGGTTCTCCGGTAATTTCGCCAGCCCATCCAACCCTTTTTGGACGTACTGGCGTGCCTCATCATGGGATTGTTGAATTGCTCCGCCCTCCCGGATCGAACTCAACAGGCGGCTCAGGCAGCCCTCATCGCAGAAACTACTCTCGAGGATATTGCGCATGTCCATATCACTTGGGTTATTCTCCAGGTGATACAGCACCGGTAAGGTGATCAGGCCCTGGCGCAGGTCGCTCGCCACTGGTTTGCCCATCGTGGCCTGCTCGCTGGTGAAGTCCAGGATGTCATCGATGATCTGGAAAGCCATCCCAATATCGTATCCGAACTGCTTCATCGTGGATAATACCTGCGGTTCAGCCTCGCTCAGGATCGCGGCTGTAGTGGCTGCAGCTTCGAACAAGGATGCCGTTTTGGCGTAAATGCGGTGGTAATAATTTTCGCGGTTGGCGATCCACTTACTGCTGAACAATTGGGTGATCTCACCATTAACGATCGTCGCCAGGGTTTCAGCGAATACGCGCATCACTTCTACTGAGCCTGTCTCGGCTGCCAGTTTGGCTGATTTGGCAAAGATGAAATCTCCGGTGAGTACTGTGGCTGCAGGGGACCATTGGGCATTCAGGGTGGGGATGCCCCTGCGGATCAGAGCCCCATCGATCAGGTCGTCGTGTACCAGGGTGGCGGTGTGCAGGCTTTCGATGGCCGCTGCCAGGGTAACCAGCTTGTCGGCATCAGCGCCCAGCATTTTTCCGGTAAGCAGTGTGATAACCACCCGGATGCGCTTTCCACCCGAGCTTAAAAGATGGTGCAACGCAGCTCCAACTGCTGTGTGGTGTCCATCAGCCTGAGCGCGTATCCTTTCTTCGACCAGGCCGATCCGGTCCTCAATCGGGGCAGTGTATTTGGCGTCTATCAATGGCATCCTCCCAATCTGAACAGTGTATCTGCCTCACAAGTGGTGGTTAAGCCGACTTGTTCCACTGTTACTCCCTTTACCTCAGCAATTTTCTCAGCCACTATTCTAACATTGGTTGGCTCATTTCGCTTACCTCGATATGGATGGGGTGTCAGGTAAGGGGCATCCGTTTCGATTAAGAATGCTTCCAGCGGCAGCGAGCAAACGACATCACGAAGGGTTTGCGAATTTTTGTATGTGATCGGGCCGCTGATCCCAAGTTTGAAGTGATGCGCTACCAGCTCAGACGCCAGCTTCAAGTTCCCTGCATAAGAATGTAGCACACCTGGATGGTCAGCCAGCCTGGTATGTTTATCAAGCCGCCCATACCAGCTCACCAGCATTTCCGCGCTATCCTCGGAAGATTCGCGCATGTGCACGATCACCGGCAGCCCGAGCTCTGCTGCCAGCTCAAGCTGGGCTGTGAAGATCTCTCTTTGTTTTTCTCTTGGGCAGAAATCACGGTAATAATCCAGGCCGATTTCCCCAATCGCCACAACTTTCTGCTCGCTTGCTAGCTGCTTGAGTTCCGAAATCGTATCATCGGTCCAGCTTTCTCCGCTATTCGGGTGCACCCCAATTGCTGTATAGATCCCTGGGTAGCTGTGCGCGACTTCTATGGAAGACCTGCTTGTTTCCAGGTCAGTCCCAGGGATGATGATTCGATCTACCCTATTCTTTAAGGCACGCTGTACCACATCGCTGCGGTCCTCATCAAAATCTTTGAAATTCAGATGACAGTGGCTGTCGATTAAACTCAGCTGCTCTACATCGCTCACGGGTTCAAGCCTGCCACCCGCAATCCATCCGCCAGGATGCCTTTTACGTTCTCCTTGTGGGTGGTTTCGCAGTATACGCGCATGATTGGTTCGGTGCCAGAAAACCTGATCAGCAGCCAACCGCCATCTTCCAGGTTGAATTTGAACCCATCCGTGGTATCCAGGTTGATGACCTTCAAGCCGCCGATCCTTTCCGGCTTGCTGTCCAGGATGCTCTGCTCTCGGCTAGCCCGGTCACCCAAAAACGGGGTGTCGATCCGGTCATAGTAATGGGCCCCGACCTTCTGGAACAGCTCATCGATCAATTGGGAGGGTTTCTTTCCCAGCTGCACCATCATATCCAGGATGTACAGCCCAGCCAGGATCCCATCCCGCTCGGGCACGTGGTTCCGGAAAGCATACCCACCCGATTCTTCACCGCCCAGCATGGCATTGGTCTCCAGCATCTTGGGCGCCACATATTTAAACCCAACCCCGGTTTCATACACCGGCACGTTATACAGCTTGCCGAGCTTGTTGAGCATATTGGTCGTGGATAGGGTCTTGACGATTGGGCCGCGTTCCTTCCTGACCTCGAGGAAATAGTATCCCAGCAGCCCGTATACCCGCAGCTGGTCAATAAATTGCCCCGTTTCATCCCCTAAACCAAGCCGGTCTGCATCTCCGTCCGTAATGATCAACACATCGGCTTTGCGACGCACGGTTTCCTGCAAGCCCGCATCCACATTGGGTGGGATCGGCTCGGGGCGCTTCATCTCTGGGAAGATCGGGTTACGATGGTTGTGAATTTCCTCGACCGTTGTCTTTCCACCATCCAGCAGGCGTGGGAACCACCCAATCCCATTCCCCCACATCGGCTCAACCAGCACCTTCAATCCCGCATTTTTTATGCGCTGGATATCGATCAGCTGGCTCAATTGCTCGAAGTACGCCGGGTTGGGGTCAAACAGCTGGATCCTGCCTTGGGATATCCCTTCGGCGAAGGGGATACGCCTGGCTTTCTCAGCCGTGTCGGGGATGCGCGCTTCAATTTCGAGCAATCCATCCGGGTCAATGGCTCCACCATGCTCATCGCGCACCTTGAAGCCATTGTCGGTTGGCGGGTTGTGCGAGGCGGTAATATTGATCGCTCCGGCTGCTTTTTTATTGACCACGGAAAAGGCAATCGCAGGCGTCGGTGTTACCTTGTCGGTTAGATAAACCCGGAAGTTATTCGCAGCTAATACTTCCGCCACTGCTGCAGCGAAATTCTCAGAGTGAAAGCGCTGGTCATATCCCACCACCACCCACTCATCCCGGACGCCTTTATTGATCAGGTATTCAACAAAACCTTGCGTGCAACGCCGGATATTCGCAAAGGTGTAGTCTTCTGCAATCCGTCCTCGCCAACCATCCGTCCCAAAATGGATTTTATCCACCTCTCACCCTCCATGTATCGAGATTAAACCGGGATGAATTATATCAAGGGACATTCGAGAGTGGAATAGGTATCCCAAGATGATATAATCCTAACTTGTGAAATTTTAAGACCGGGAGGTTATTTATGACCACAACATTATTACAAGACCAGCTGGCTCTACTTGATGGTAGCCTGGTGTTGACCGATCACCAGGCTGAGGTCATCGATCGCCAGCGTCTGCAGGACAATATCCACAAGCTTGCTGAGATCTCAGCTACGGGCGATGCGTCTGCCAAAGGTTCTGCCCAATACCTGCTTCGCCAGGCAGCCCTGGCTTTCGGCGTCATCCCCTGCTCGATCGGTGACCTGTATTTAGCACGCGGCCGGGGTGAAGTTCCGACGACCTTCACCGTACCTGCCATGAACCTGCGTATGCTGGCCTTCGATTCAGCCCGTGCCGTATTCCGCATCGCCAACGAGATGAATGCTGGGGCCTTCATCTTTGAGATCGCCCGTTCAGAGATGGGATACACCGATCAGCGCCCGGCGGAATATGCTTCGAATATTCTGGCTGCCGCCATCGCCGAAGGCTACACAGGTCCGGTGTTCATCCAGGGTGACCATTTCCAGGTGTCTGCCAAGCGTTATGCAAGCTCTGCTGAAACTGAGCTGCAAGCCGTGAAGGACCTGACCAAGGAAGCCATTTCCGCCGGCTTCTACAATATCGATATCGATACTTCCACCCTGGTGGATATAACGAAACCCACCGTCCCCGAGCAGCAGACCTTAAACTACACCTTGTCTGCCATGTACTCCGCTTATATTCGCTCTCTGCAGCCCGAAGGCGTGCACATCTCGATCGGCGGTGAGATCGGCGAGGTGGGTGGGCATAACTCCACCGAAGACGAGCTGCGCGCTTACATGGACGGCTATCGCACAGAATTAACCAGGCAGGCTCCCAAGGCGGTTGGCCTGAGCAAGATAAGCATCCAGACCGGCACTTCTCATGGCGGAGTAGTGCTTCCCGATGGCACGATTGCCAAGGTAAACCTTGATTTCGGTATCCTGCTCAAGTTGAGCCGGGTTGCACGTTCGTCTTACGGTATGGGCGGTACGGTCCAGCATGGCGCTTCCACACTGCCAGATAATGCCTTCGGCAAGTTCGTAGAATCTGAGGCGGTTGAAGTTCACCTGGCTACCAATTTCCAGAACATCGTTTTTGAGCACTTACCCGAAGAGCTGCGCTCCGAAATCTATGCCTTCCTCGATAAGAACTCAGCTTCTGAACGCAAACCGGATATGACGGATGAGCAGTTCTATTACAAGACCCGCAAAAATGCCATCGGGCCGTTCAAAGCTAAGACCTGGAATCTTCCCACAGAGACCAGGCGTACCATCGCCCAGGCTTTGGAAGACCAGTTCCGCAAGTTGTTTGTCTACCTGGGCATGCAGGGCACCCGTAAGTACGTCGATACGTTCATTCATCCCATCAAGGTTGCCCCTGACCTGAAGTTCTACCTCGGTGAAACTGCGGTCGAAGAGGAAGTCTCCGATCTGGCTGATTAACCATGCCCGCCAGCGAACAGGGCGTCAGCTTCGATAGGTATATGCTTGTCCCGCGTACCTTGACATTCTTAACCCGCGGAGACGAGGTCCTATTGATCAAAGGCGCACAAGGCAAACGCCTCTGGGCTGGCTTGTATAATGGCATCGGAGGTCACATCGAGCAAGGTGAAGACGTTACTTCGGCTGCACAGCGTGAGCTGCTTGAAGAGACCGGTCTGGTGGCAGCCAGGTTGAGGTTATGCGGGGTCATTACCGTGGATACGCAGGTTAACCCCGGTGTGGGCATCTACTTGTTCCTTGGTGAATATTCATCGGGTGAGCTCAAAGCGTCCCCAGAAGGCAGTCTGGAATGGGTCTCGAAGGCTGATATTCTCAACCTGCCGCTGGTCGCTGACCTGCCGGTCATTCTACCCAAGCTCCTTGGAATGCGCCTCGGGGATCCGCCCCTCTCAGCTCACAGTTTTTATGATCAAAACGGGGTGCTACAGGTGAGTTTTAGCTAGCTTATTAGAGTTAACCTAAAAGGAGCAGCGCAATCGTGATGACTATGCGCTGCTCCTTGTTTATTTAATTAGGAGAGCTACCGCCGGAATGCCCTAATGATCAGTTGAAGGCCCCCGAGCATCAAAGCGATCGGCCATATATAATTGAGCAGGTTTTCCCGTGCGACCAGGATGGCTAAACCGATCACCCCGAGGATCCCGCCCGGGATCCATGCCCAATTCATCCTTCCCACCTTATTCGGTAGAACCGCCACCAGGGCAAATGTCAATCCCAACCCAAGGAAAAAGATACCTCCGGTGTCCACCGTGCTTTGGTCACTCAGCACTGACACAACCGCCAGCGTCGCCATGATACCCATCGGGATGATCGCCCACCAGTTCATGCGATCAGCCAGATACACCAACAGGAAGCTCAGACCGATTCCGCCCAGTAAAACCACCGCGGCCAGGTTTGAGCCCGATGCTCCGGGCAAATACAGGGTGATACCGATAACAGCTGCCAAAGCCAGGAAAAATGTGCCCGGGATCAACGCCCACCAGTGGATTCGATTAAAGGCATACACCGCCAGGAACAGGAGGCCTGCTACTCCGGCAATGATCAGCCATAATAGATCACTGATATTAAAGATACCAAGGGTATCCAGCAAGAAGAGTCCCCCTCCAATAATTAAGACAGCCCCCCAAAATAACGGTGATGTAAATACTCTTCTCATATCTCCTCCCGTTTAGCGCTTGCGTAAAAAGGCCTGGATTATGATCCAGATGCCCGCCAGGATAATTAACACCGGCCAATATTTCACGAAATACCCCTGGCCGGAGATGATCATGAAAAATACCACGAATAAGATCGCGCTGATAAGCAAGAGCCGTAGACCATCGATGTAGCCATTTCTATCATTTGCACCCAGCAGGGTCGCCAGGATGATCCCCAATCCGACAAGCCCTGGGATCAGCGTCCATAGATAAGCCCAGGCACTCCATTGGCCTGTCGAATTAGTCCAGTACAACATCCCGCCGATCCCCGCAACAATAACGGCAGGCACACTCAAACCAGGTGCGCGGGTCAATAGCCCGAGCAGGAATAGGAAAAGACCTATCCCAACGACGATCAACGGCCATTGGAACTTGAGGTCCATAACCTCATTCAAGCCTGGCACCAGGTTGAACTGCGCGGCCAGGAACCACGCCCCGATCAGCAGCAGGATGATCCCAAAAACCAGATCTGATCTTCGCTCCTTAGACATATTCCCTCCCAATTTCTGTTTATTAGCTTCGCTTAGATATAGTATACATTAATATTCATAATGATTTTGCATTGTATACGTAAAATCGATTATTAAGTATCACTGTCGAAGTAACCTCGAAATTGAGAGAAATATTGCTAGAATTTGTACTAAAATCTTGGATTATGAAGAAAGGCGGAATAATCGACTGCATGTGAAAGTTGCTAGCGCTTGCTCAAGCTGGGTCACCTTTCTATTTTCTAGTTGATCCAGAAGGTTTAGCAAGGCGACCTTTAGGCTAGACCATTCACACATGCACTGGATAAATACGTGCCAATCTATAAGCCTTTCAAGGATAACAGTCATGACTGACATGCTCCCATCAGGTGTCACCCGGGCGCTGCAGGATTTTCGCTCCGCCCGCCAAAAAGCTGCTCTTCGCGAGATCATGGCTCGTTTCACGGGTGATACTATCGAATTACTGTCCTTCAATGATGTCCGCCAAAAGCTCAAAGCCCAGTTCGGTCCCACAAAAGTGCTCAAGGATATCCCAATAGACGCGATCATTGGCAGCGTAAATCGTTACCAGGATTTTAATCGCGATTTCCTGCCCGGCAAGAACATCGATGAAGAGCGTTGGGCCTACGTTGAGCTTGCAAATGTCGGGCCGGTAGGATTACCCCCCATCGAAGTCTACCAGATCGATCAAGCCTATTTTGTCATCGATGGCAACCACCGGGTTTCCGTTGCCAGGCAGCTCGGAGCCACTCAAATCCAGGCATATGTAATCGAGTTAGCCACGCGCGTCTCCCTCACGCCAGATATTCTCCCAGAAGACCTGATCTTGAAATCGGAATTTACAGATTTCCTTGAACACACCAACCTGGACAGGTTACGCCCACAGGCTGACCTTTCAGTAACCGTGCCGGGCCAATATCGCATCATTGAAGAGCATATTGCTGTCCACCGCTACTTTATGGGGAATGAACATCAGCGTGAAATCTCACTGCCGGATGCGGCTGTAGATTGGTACGACCAAGTGTATCTACCGATCATTGACGTAATCCGCGAGCGCGGCTTACTCTTGGACTTCCCGGGGCGTACTGAGCTGGACCTCTATCTATGGATCGCCGATCATCATGCCCTGCTGGAGGAAGAGCTCAAAAGCCAGGTAGAGATCACCACCGCGGTGGACGACCTGGCAGACCAGTATAGCCAACGTCCCTACCGCCTCATTGCTCGCCTGGGAAACCGGATCGTAAAAACGCTGGTTCCTCCTTACCTTGACGCTGGCCCATCCACGGGCGAGTGGCGCCAATCTGTCCAGGACGCCCGCAGACCGGATTGCTTATTCAAGGATATCCTCGTGCCTATCAATGGCCACCAGGATGGTTGGTGGGCTGTGGAACAGGCGATCGTGCTCGCCAGGCGCGAGTCCTCCAGGATGCACGGTTTCTTCATTGAGCCAGTTGATGTTGACCAGGCATTCCATTCTTCGGACGCGATCGAAAACGAGTTTTTTAGCCGCTGCAATCGGGCAGGTATCCAGGCAGACTTCCTGGTTCGAACAGGCGATGTCACTTCGAATATATGCGAACGTGCACGCTGGAGCGACCTGGTCATCACCAACCTGAGCTATCCACCCGAGGCATCGCTTTTCGCCAGGCTTAGCTCCGGGATCCGCAACATGGTTCAGCGTTGCCCCAGGCCGATCTTATTCACACCTCAAGCATCCTCGCCATTAAGCCATGCCCTGCTTGCTTATGATGGCAGCCTTAAATCTCAGGAAGCCTTGTTCATTGCAGCTTATCTGGCTGGTGCCTGGAAAATTCCATTGTCGGTGTTGTCTGTGGGATCAGAACCGGATACCAAAGATATTTTAAGCGATGCACAAAAATACCTGGACGTCCACAATATCGAGGCCAGCTACATCCTTCAGGATGGACCTGGGCTTGCGAACGTTATCCTTCAGGTTGCTTCGGGCCTGGGTGCTGATTTTTTACTCATCGGTGGATACAGCCGAAATCCTGTTCTTGAGGTACTGCAGGGCGGGGATGTAGATCAATTGCTGCGTAATACCAGTCTGCCGCTGATCATCTGCCGTTAAGTTTCGACCCCGTGGGTTCCACTTCGATCTTTTTATACCCATAGGCGTTGATCACCTTGGTCCGCCCCATACTTGTTTCGATTTCTTCATCGGGACGGTACACATGGATATGGCCATGGAGGTGGTAATCGGGTTGAAATCTCTCGATCAGCCAGCGAAACGCCTCAATACCTTGGTGGGTCAGATCCTGGCGGTCATGGATCCCTCGAGGTGGGGCATGCGAGATGAATACATTCAGGTATCTACCATATCTAATTCGGTTTCTCAATAAACCCGGGACAAGCTTAAAGCAATTCAGCCACATCTCAGATTGCGAATATTGGTATACGCCGTTGTTGTAACGCAAACTACCTTCTACCCCCGCAAATGTACAGCCTCGATAACGGATTGCTTTGCAATGGATATCTGCTGCGCCAGTAGGAGCATGCGGCAGATACGCATTCTCTTTTTCTAGGAGCGAGTGATTGCCATGCACGTGAAACAATGGTTTATCCAGACTGCTCACCAGGTATTCCAGGTAATAGGCTGGCAGGTCGCCGCAACTGATCACCAGGTCAATATCCGAAAAGATGCTACGGATTTGCGGGCTGTAGATCCAGTCGACCACCACATCGCTTACAGCCAGCACCTTCATGGTTTCACAAGCTTTGGTTGCTTGCAGGCATGGGAGATGGTATTATGATCAGTCACTTTTTAACAAATCTGACAGGGCTTGCTCGAGGGATGGGAACTTATACTGGAAACCAAGCTCCTGCAGCCTTTTTGGCAACACCGCCTGTCCCTCCAGGACCATCGCAGCCACTTCTCCTAAGGCTAGCCGCAAGGCGAATGCGGGCACGGGGAAGTAATGCGGACGTTTCAACACCCTTCCGATTGTCCTGCTGAATTCATCATTGGTCACCGGATTGGTAGAGGTCAGGTTGAAAACTCCCCTGGCCTCACTATTCCGCATTAGGAATTCGATCGCTCTGACTTCATCCTGGATATGGATCCAGGAATATACCTGCTTCCCGTCTCCCATCCGGCCACCCACCCAGAGTTTATAGGGTAGCGTGAGCAGGGGCAAGGCTCCCCCGCGGGTAGACAATACGATACCATTTCGGGTGATTACCCGCCGTACCCCCATAGACTCGACTGGTTTCGATGACGCTTCCCATTCAACACTCAGTCTAGAAAGGAAATCATCTCCAGCAGGGTCCGCTTCTGTAATGACGGTGTGTAGCTCGTTATCATAGTAATCGATCCCAGAGGCTTGTACGAACACACGTGGTTTTTTCGTGGCCTGTTCGATGGCCCTGGTCAGCACCTTGCCGGAATCCACCCGGCTATCAATCAATAGCTTTTTCCGCTTCTCGGTCCACCGTGACGGGGGGAAACCCCGGCCCGACAGGTTTTCACCGGTCAGGTTGATCACCACCTCACAATTTTCTAGCTCACGTTTCCAATCCTGGACGGTTTTTCCTTCCCACCGCAGGGCACCGATCCCAACGGTGGTGCGAACATTTTCAGGGTTGCGAGTCAGGATCAAGACCTCGTCGCCTGAAGCTGCCAGAGCTGCTGCCAGCTCGCTTCCGATCAATCCACTCCCACCAGCAATCATGATGCGCATGATCTTTTCTCCTTCCTGCACTAACCCTGCAGATATATCGTATTATGATACATCTTGCAAATAATATCGCATCCTGTAAATTTCCACCCTGATGATAAAATATGAGCCAAAATAACCGTCATATTGACATTATACAATGCTTAAAGAACAATTCTTACTCGACCCGCAGGTCATCTTTTTAAACCATGGCTCTTTTGGGGCCTGTCCACGCCCGGTATTCGAAGCTTACCAGGCCTGGCAGCGCAAACTCGAACAACAACCCGTCCAATTCCTGGGTGTAGACCTGGATGGATTGCTTCAGCACTCACGCCAGGTATTGGGAGAGTATATCGGCGCACCTGCCAGCGATATCGTGTACATCCCGAACGCCACCCATGGCGTGAACATCGTCGCCCGCTCATTGCAGCTGGCTCCTGGGGATGAAATCCTCACCACCGACCATGAATATGGAGCCTGTAATTTCGCCTGGCAATTCGCCTGCCAGAAAAGCGGGGCAGTCTACAAGCAGCAGCCGGTCCAACTGCCCGCCACCTCACAAGATGAGATCATTGACCAGTTCTGGCAGGGTGTGACCGACCGTACCAGGGTTATCTTTGTCAGCCACATTTCCTCGCCCACCGCCCTGTGCCTGCCGGTAGCGGAGATCTGCAAGCGCGCCCGCTGGGCGGGCATCATAACCGTGATCGACGGAGCCCACGCCCCAGGCCAGATTGATATGAACCTGACCCATTTGGGTGCCGATTTTTATACCGGTAACTGCCACAAATGGATGCTGGCCCCAAAGGGTGCGGGGTTCCTGTTTGCCAGTCCTGAAGTGCAGCATTTACTCGAGCCGTTGGTCGTGAGCTGGGGCTACCAGTCCAAAACCTCCCCGCCGCGTGAATCAGCCTTCATTGACTTGTTCCAGTGGACAGGCACGAAAGACCCCGCGGCAGCCTTATCAGTTCCAGCTGCCATCGAGTTTATGCGCCAGAATGATTGGGAAACGGTACAACAGCGCTGCCATGCCTTGTTGAAAAATACCCTCCAGCGGCTATCGACCCTGACCGGTTTGCCTGCGCTCTATCCGCTTGATTCTACGCTTTACTTTCAAATGGGAACGATACCCATCCCCAGGGTTAAAGACCTGAACGAGCTTAAGCAGCGTCTGCTCCAAGATTATCGCATTGAAATCCCCACCATTGACTGGAATGGCCGCCATTTCCTCCGCTTATCGGTGCAGGGGTATAATTCTGAGGCCGATTTGGATGCCCTGGTGCAGGCTTTATCGTCTTTGCTACCCATCCTGGCAGCCTGAGCATGCCAGGGCAATTTTAGAATTTTTCCAGGTGATGTGATTAATTATGCCCATCCTTGCTGAATGGGAGATTTCCCTGAGTGTTGACGATGTCCTCCAGGCTGAAGGAGCAGACCCCCAAGCCATCCGCCTTCGGCGCCCCGCCCTTGTGTCTGCAACCGAAGCTGCCATCCAGCGCGGGCTTCCCTTGCTTGAGCCACGCGTGCTGTACGAGAAGTTCGCTGTAAAACGGCTAGTGCATGACCGGTTGGAGTTACAGCTCGATCACCAGACTGGCAGGAAAGCCTACCTCACTGGCGAGCTGGTTGCCCGCCACCTGGCGCGTGCTCAGGAGGTCGTGGTGATGGTCGCAACCATCGGCAGGCAGCTCGACGAAATGGTTTCGAGCTTGTTCAAGGTAGACCCGGTGGGCGCGGTGGCCCTGGACGGTGTAGGTTCTGCTGCGGTTGAAAAACTGGCCATCCTGGCCTGCAACCATTTTGAATTGCAGGGGAAAACTGACGGGTTGAGTACCACCATACCGCTCAATCCCGGCATGCTCGGCTGGCCTGTCGACCAGGGTCAGCCTGAGATCTTTTCGCTCCTGGAGAGTGAGCAGATCGGCGTCGCCTTGACCGAATTGTGCATGATGTCTCCGAACAAATCCCTCTCCATGGTGCTTGGGATGGGCCTCGATGTGTCACCGCTTGGTACCTCGTGTGATTTCTGCAGTCTGAAAGGTGTCTGTAAATACCAAAATCATTATGCCAGCTAATTCAAAATATACGATCAACTTTCAGCCAATTGGTAAACGTGTCCTGGTGGATCCAGGCACCACGCTCCTGGGTGCTGCCCAGGGAGCTGGCATCGATATCGCCTCGATCTGCGGTGGTGTGGGCATCTGCAACAGCTGTAAAGTACGCCTGATCACCGGTTCGTTGAGTGCGTTAACCTTGGAAGAAGAAGCCATCTTTACTGAACATGAGCTTGAGGCAGGCTTCCGCCTGGCCTGCCAGGCCTATCCCCAGAAAGACTCGACGATCGAGATCCCGCCCGAATTCACTGACTGCACCCCAAAGGTTGCAGATCGAAGGTCAGGGTCAGGTGATTAATATTGAACCGGTAGTTCATCCGGTTGAAGTGAGTATCCCCGAGCCGACCATTTCCGACCTGCGTTCGGATGCTACCCGCTTGTACGATACGCTGGTCGAGATGGGCGAAACCCCACCTTTCCAATTCGCCGCCCCTGTCCTGGACGAGTTGTCTCCCCTGCTTCGCCAGTATCACTGGCACACTACATTGGCTATGCGCAACAATGAGATTGTTGCAGTCCTGCCCACCTCAACCCCATTGCTTGGCCTGGCAGTTGACGTCGGTACCACCAAACTCGCCGCCTACCTGTGCGATCTCAACACCGGTGCGGTGCTCGCCAAGGCAGGTGCCATGAATCCCCAGACGGCCTTCGGAGAAGACGTCATCAGCCGCATCAGCTACTCCTCGAACAATCCCAACGGGAGAAGCCTGCTTCAGCAGCGGCTGGTCGAGACGCTTAACCAGCTCATCCAGGACCTGTGCCAGAAAGCGGGCCAACCCCGTTTGCCGATCGAGCCGGAACAGATCGTTGAAGCCGTGGTGGTGGGAAACACCGCCATGCACCACCTGTTTGCCGGGCTGCCCGTCCACCAGCTGGGCGTCGCACCCTACGTGCCCGCCGTCAGTGATGCCCTCGAGGTCGATGCCGCCCGCCTCGGCCTCAAGATTGCCCCTGGCGCGAAGGTTTATCTCCCGCCGAATATTGCCGGGTATGTTGGGGCTGACCATGTGTCGATGTTGCTAGCCACTGCCGTCTGGTCCTCCCCCCGCACCGCAATCGCCTTGGACATTGGCACGAACACCGAGATCTCGCTGGTCCACAACCACCAGGTCATCGCCTGCTCATGCGCCTCCGGGCCTGCCTTCGAAGGAGCCCACATCCAGGCAGGCATGCGCGCCGCTCCCGGCGCCGTTGAGCGTGTGCAGGTCATCCAGGGCAAACTGCTCACCCAGACTATCGATAACCTGGCGCCGGTGGGCATCTGTGGCTCGGGCATCCTGGATGCGCTGGCATGTATGCTGCAGGTCGGTGCAATGGACCAGCGTGGCTCCTTCGTACGTAGCCATCCTCTGGTTCGCCAGGATGGTTCGTTGCCTCAATTCCTGCTGGTCGACCAATCCCATACCGGTACCGGGCAAGACTTATTGATCTCCCGCAAGGATGTCAATGAGATCCAGCTGGCCAAAGGCGCCATCCGTACTGGGGTTGAAGTTTTATTGGAAGTGGCTGGGATACAAGCTGAAGACCTGGAAGAATTCATCATCGCCGGTGCCTTTGGGACGTACATCAATATTCCCAGTGCCATCCAGATCGGTATGTTTCCCTCCCTGCCTCTCGAGCGGTTCAAACAGGTGGGCAATGCCGCCGGCGAAGGTGCCCGGCAGATGCTGCTCTCTGTGTCGCAACGCCGGGCCGCTGAACAGATTGCCCGTTTGGTGAAATATATCGAGCTGTCCAGCTACCCTGGCTTCACGAATATCTTTTCAAGATCGTTGTTCTTCTAAATTTCTGAATTACCTGGCTAAAACCTTCAGTAAAGCCAGGGCTTCGCGCTTGCCTCCATAGCCAGCTTCACCACCTGGTCCCACACAGGATGGGCAGCCATCTTCACAGGGGCAGGCTTCCACCAGCTCACGCCCCCGTAGCATCAGCTCAGCATGGATTTCATAAAGACGCTCGGATAACCCGATCCCACCTGGGATTTTGTCGTAGAGGACCACGGTCGGCTTGCCGTCTGCTAAGGACGACTGCGGGTCTGAGTGGATCCCCAGGTCACCAATGTCGCACATTAAGGACAACGGGGCCAGGTTCCCAAGGGTGAATGCCAGGCCTGCCAATCCACTGCGGACCCTCACGGCGGTCTCGATCTTTCTGTGGCATGAATTGCACACCGTGATGAGGTTGGCTAGCTGGTTGGCCTGCGCAGCCGTCTCGAACATGCGGAATGGGATTTTGTGATGCACATGGTGGGCCTTGTCACCTTCCGGCAGCCCGCACACCTGGCACCTGAAGCCGTCGCGTGCCCGCGCCAGGTCTCGCATCTTGGGCCAGGTCGGGCCGTAATCATTCGGGGCATTCGACCATAATCCTTCATCCTTAAGCTTGTCAACGGTCTCTTCGGCTAATGTCACCCAGTAGCCGCTGGTCAATAATTCGGTCGGTGGCAGGTCCAGGTTTTCCAGGCCCAGGGTTTCGTTCGTGTGCCACCTGATCTTCCTGAAGCCGATCACTTGCGAAGTGATCTGCACTTCACCAAGTGATTTGACACCTCCCGGAACCGCATCTTCTGTCTTTTTTTCCACCAGCTGTACGATATCTTCACGGCGCGGTTCCGTGTAATAATCCACGTTGGAGGGTTGCAAGGTGGCAATGTGCTGCTCAAGGTCTAGGTCTTTCACCAGGTAGGTGGCTCCTTCGTGCATATAAACTGCCCCAGGGTGTACCATCCAGAAAGAGCTTCCCGCATCCACTTCTCCAATCGTCAGGTAACTACTCCCTTCACTTCCAGACCCTACCTGGGCTTGCAATACCACCGTGTCAGTCGAGGCACTCCGTAAGGACACATTTTGTGCCGGGTATTTATCTGCCATCCAGAAATACTTGTTCCCCGACCGGTGCAGCACGCCCTCGGCTTGCAAGAATTCCATCATTTCTTGCATCTCGGCTGGCTGGATTGAGCCGAACACCTCTTCACTGGTAAACGGCAGCTCAAATGCCGCACACCGTAAATGTCCCAGCAGGATCAGCAGGTTGTCCGGGTTGATCATGCCGTGTTCCGGCGAGTGGCTGAAGAAATAATCCGGGTGCTGTGCCAGGTATTGGTCAAGCGGGTTCGGTGAAGTGATTATCACTGCCAGGGAAGGCTTTTCTCCCCGCCCAGCCCGCCCGGCTTGCTGCCAGGTGGCCGCGATCGTGCCTGGATAACCCACCAGCAGTGAAGCCTCCATCCCACCGATATCGATGCCCAGCTCCAGCGCATTGGTCGCCACCACCACCCTGACCTTGCCCATGCGCAGGCCCTCCTCGATTTCCCTACGTTGCCCGGGCAGGTATCCTGAGCGGTAGCCCCGGATGATGTCATCTTCATCCATATGCGGACCCGTGCCAGGTGATTTTATGCCGCTGGCTTGTTGCCGCAGGTAGGTCAGGATGATCTCAACCGTTCGCCTGGCCCGGCTGAAGATAATGGTTTGCAGGTTGTAGCTCAACAGGTCCAGCGCCAGGTTGACTCCCGATTGGATCGCGCTGCGGCGTAAACCCAGGCTTTTATCCAGGATGGGTGGGTTATAGATCAGGAAGTGTTTTTCACCTTTGGCGGCACCGTCATCTTCGATTAATTCTACCGGCTCATCGATCATCCGCCGGCTCAGCTCTTCCGGGTTGCCGATTGTCGCAGAAGTCAGGATGAATTGTGGGGTGGCTCCGTAGAACCTGGCGATGCGTTTCAGCCTACGCATGACATTGGCCACATGCGACCCAAACACCCCCCGGTAGGTATGCACCTCGTCAATGACCACATAACGCAGGTTGTGGAAAAATTGTGCCCAGCCAGTGTGGTGTGGCAATATCCCGGTATGCAGCATATCGGGGTTGGTGAGCACCAGCCGTGCCTGGTTACGGATGGTTGGGCGAGTATTTGCCGGCGTATCACCGTCGTAGATGGCACACTTTAACCCCTCAAGAGAGCCCCGCTCGAGGCCACTGCTGGCCTGGATTGTAGAGGCTAGCAATTGCAATCCTGCCAGCTGATCTTGAGCCAATGCCTTGGTCGGGAAAATGTACAGTGCGGTAGCGTCTTTGTCCTTCAAAAAATGGTCGAGCACAGGCAGGTTATAGCACAGCGTTTTTCCACTCGCAGTGCCTGTGACTACGACGATATTCTTACCTTCCCCAATCCTCTGAAATGAAGACGCCTGGTGGGTATACAACGCGCGATAGCCGCGTTCTTCCAACGCCTTGATAAGCGCCGGGTGTAGGCTTTCAGGGTAGGGTACGAAGCTGGCGGATTTGCGCGGCAGCACTCGCCATTCGATCAAATTTGGCCCAACCTGGGGGTCAGCCCTCCAATGGGCCAGCAAAGCCAGTAATGTCATAGGTGGATATTATACTCACAAGGAAATGTTAACGATAATGGGCGGGTATAATTGTGCCTGATGGCAGCACACTATCCCCTGCGCTGGGGCTTACTGGGAACTGGTCGCATTAACCGCGCCGTTATCCCTCCCATTCGTGCTTCGAAAAATAGCCAGCTGTTGGCCGTGGCTAGCCGCACCCACGAACGGGCGGCTGCCTATGCCGCAGAATGGGGCATCCCCCGCTTCCACGCAAGTTACGAGGCCCTGCTGCAGGATCCCGAGGTCGATGTTGTTTATATCTCCTTACCCAACAGCCTGCATGCCGAATGGTCGCTGCGGGCCATGCAGCTCGGCAAGCATGTGTTGTGCGAGAAACCCTTGACCACCAGCACCGCGGATATGGATAGGGTTATACAAACCGCACAGGCAACCGGGATGGTGATCGCTGAAGCCTATATGTACCGCCACCACCCCCAGACGATCCTGGTCAAGAAGATGGTCGATCAAGGGGATATCGGCAGTCTCCAGCTCATTTGCGGCTCCTTTAGCTATACCAACACTCGCCCGGCTGACCCGCGCTTCTCGCTCGCACTGGGTGGTGGCAGCCTGTGGGATGTGGGATGTTACCCCATCGGTTATGCCGGTTACATTTTAGATCAAATACCTTCAGTCGTATATGGCCATCAGTTCACAGGTTCCACGGGCGTGGATGTATTCTTCGCCGGCCAGCTGATTTATTGTAATGAAGTGACCTGCCAGTTCGACTGCAGCTTCATCTCTGAGTACAAGGTGGAGATCGAGCTCACTGGAGATAAAGGCCGGATCACTGTCCCGGAGCCGTACAAACCAGGCAAAAAAAACCAGGTGATCCAAAAACACGCCGGGCAGGAAAAGATAATCAAACTCAAAGGTGAAGAGCTATACCAGGGTGAGGTTACCGACCTCGAGCAGGCTATACTTGCAGGGAAACCACCCCTGGTCAGTTTAGGTGAGAGCAGGGGCATAATTCAAACTATCGAAGCACTATACCGATCTGCCCGCTCCCACACTCCCGTGTCCATAAACACCCGCTCCGATCAAGGAGAGTAATGATGATATTCAAAAATTCCGATGCGAATTCAGTTCAAATGAAACCGGGTCTCACCCGTCGAACCCTGGCTGTAGGTCAGTCGATCATGATCTGTGAGTTCACCTTCGCCGCCAACGTCGAGATCCCCATCCATACTCACCCGCATGAACAGGTGGGATACTTGGCCGAAGGTCGCATGCAGATGACCATCGATGGAAAAAAATATCTGTTGAGCAAAGGGGATACGTACTGCGCCTTGTCCAACGTTCCCCATGGGGCCTATACGCTTGAGCCATCTATCATGGTAGATACCTTTTATCCACCTCGGGAGGATTACCGATGAATATCTTAGTGACTGGTGGAGCAGGCTATATCGGCAGCCATACCTGCGTTGAGCTATTAAAATCTGGCTACGATGTGATCGTGGTCGACAACCTTTCCAATAGCAAGCTGGAATCCCTCAAGCGGGTGCAGGAATTGGCTGGAAAGTCATTATCCTTCCATAAAATTGACATCCGTGACCGTGAAGGGTTACGGTCTGTTTTCCAATCCTATCCCGTCCATGCTGTGATCCACTTCGCCGGGTTTAAAGCCGTCGGCGAATTGGTTGCCATCCCGCTGACTTACTATCACAATAACATCACCGGGACGCTTGTTCTTCTGGAGGTGATGAAAGAAGCGGCGGTAAAGAACATCGTATTCAGCTCTTCTTCCACCGTTTATGGGTTCTCTGAACAGGTACCCTTCAAGGAAGATTACCCTCTAGGCGCCATCAACCCATACGGACGGACGAAGCTGATGATCGAGGAGATTTTCCGCGACCTGCATGTGGCCGAGTCAGATTGGAACATTGCCCTGCTGCGTTATTTCAACCCTGTCGGTGCGCACCGCAGTGGCCGTATCGGTGAGGACCCAAATGGCATCCCCAATAACCTCATGCCGTACGTCGCCCAGGTTGCAGTCGGCAGGCACCCTTATGTGCGCGTGTGGGGCAACGATTATCCCACCCCAGATGGCACCGGCGTGCGGGACTATATCCACGTCATGGACCTGGCGACCGGTCATATCAAAGCCCTGGAAAAACTGGACCAGAACCCTGGCCTGGTGACCTATAACCTGGGTACCGGCCGTGGGTATAGTGTACTGGAAGTCATCCAGGCGTTTGAAAAAGCATGTGGCCATCCCATCCCCTATCAGATCATGGATCGTCGCTCTGGCGATGCCGCCACTTCTTATTGTGATCCTACACGGGCAAAACAGGAGCTCAACTGGACCGCCCAACTCAGCCTGGACGATATGTGCCGTGATGCCTGGCGCTGGCAATCGCAGAATCCCGAAGGTTACGCCTGACCATGACTCATCTCAGACTTTCAAAGCAAATGGTACATTTATCCAGGAAAGGATAGGACATGTCAAAGAAAATAAGAAATATCATCATCGCTATTGTTGGCGTTGGCTTGGCACTGTTTGTGGTCTTTCAGGTGGTACCTTACGGCAAAAATCACGCCAATCCGCCAGTCGTAAGTGAGCTAAACTGGGATAGCCAGTCGACTCGCGACCTGGCCAGGCGCGCCTGTTTCGATTGCCACAGCAACGAAACGGTTTGGCCCTGGTATTCCAAGATCGCTCCCGTTTCCTGGCTGGTCTACCGTGATGTCGCAGAAGGCCGGAACCGGTTTAATTTCTCCGATTGGCAAAATTCCTATCTAAAAGATGCCGGCGAGTTCTCTGAGGTGATTTCTGAAGGCGAGATGCCTCCATTCCAATATCTATTGATGCATTCGAACGCTAAGCTTACCACGGCCGAAAAGCAGCAGCTAGTCACCGGCCTCCAAAAATCCTTGGGCCAGTAATACTCTAAGCTATGAGCCAATATATCGCAGCTATCGACCAGGGAACCACCAGTACACGCTGTATCCTCTTCGATCACACAGGCCGCATCGCCTGGACTGCCCAGCGCGAGCACCAGCAGATCTACCCGCAGCCAGGTTGGGTGGAACACGACCCACTAGAAATTTGGGAGCGCACCCGCCAGGTGATCGAGGACGTCATTGCAGCAGGCAATATTCAACCCGGAGAGATCGAAGCCGTTGGGGTAACCAACCAGCGCGAGACTACCCTGGTGTGGGATCGCCAGACTGGGAAACCGTTTTACAATGCCATCGTTTGGCAGGATACCCGCACTAAAACGATCTGTGACGCGCTGGCAGCTGATGGTGGTCAGGATCGCTTCCGGCAGAGCGTGGGTCTACCGCTCACCACTTACTTCTCCGGCCCTAAGTTACGCTGGCTGCTTGGTCAGGTCCCTGGCCTCCGCCAGGCTGCCGAGCGAGGCGATGCCTTATTCGGCAATATCGATACCTGGCTGATCTGGTGGCTGACCGGTGGCCCGCAGGGCGGCATGCACGTCACCGATGTCACCAATGCCAGCCGCACCATGCTGATGAACCTGGCGACCCTAGATTGGGATGAACAGATCCTGCACATCCTCCAGATTCCCAGGTCAATGCTGCCTCGCATCTGCAGCTCGAGCGACAGCTCTGCCTATGGTGTCACCTCCGAAAATGGCCCATTCCAGGCTTCCATCCCTATCGGCGGAGTTCTGGGAGACCAGCAAGCCGCCCTGGTCGGTCAGACGTGCTTTAACCCAGGTGAAGCCAAGAATACCTACGGCACCGGTTGTTTTATGTTGCTCAACACCGGCATCCACCCGGTCCAATCACAAAAAGGTTTGTTGACCACGCTGGCTTACCGTTTCGCTGATGAACCTGCGGTGTACGCTTTGGAAGGGTCGGTCGCCATCACAGGGGCTTTGGTGCAGTGGATGCGCGATAACCTGGGTCTGATCGAGCGGTCTTCGGATATCGAAATCCTGGCCAGGTCAGTGGAAGATAGTGGGGGGATCTATTTTGTGCCGGCGTTTTCGGGATTATTTGCCCCCTATTGGCGTTCCGATGCCCGAGGAGCGATCGTTGGCCTCACCCGCTATATCAATAAAGGACACCTGGCACGTGCTGTGCTGGAAGCCACGGCCTACCAGTCGCGTGAGATCCTGGATGCCATGGAAGGTGATTCTGGCGTCCGGCTGAGCCGCCTCAAGGTGGATGGCGGCATGGTCCACAATGACCTGTTAATGCAGTTCCAGGCGGATATCCTGGGTGTGCCAGTGGTTCGACCACAGGTAGCCGAAACGACTGCCCTGGGGGCTGCCTATGCCGCAGGCCTGGCGGTTGGCTTCTGGAATAACCTGGATGACCTGCGAGCCAACTGGCATGTCAGTCGTACCTGGCAGCCAGCCATGGATGAGGTGACACGCCAACGCTTAGTTAAAGGCTGGTTGAAAGCTGTTGAGCGTACTTTTGACTGGGTCGAATAGGTTTTTCTGCTCCAAAAATGCCCTTTGAGGTTATGCGATGCGTAGTATCCAAACAGATGTCCTGGTGATTGGGGGTGGCGCGACTGGAACCGGTGTGCTGCGTGACCTGGCGATGCGTGGCTTCCAATGTGTGCTCATCGAGCGCCGTGACCTGGCATATGGCACGACTGGCCGCTACCACGGGCTGTTGCACAGCGGTGGTCGTTATGTCGTCAAGGATCCCCAGGCAGCCCGAGAGTGCATTGAAGAAAATCAGATCCTGCGTCACATCATGCCGCACTGCATCGAGGACACGGGTGGATACTTCGTGCTCACGTCTCAGGATGACCCTGCGTACGTTCCCCTGTTCCTGGATGGCTGTCAAAAAGCTGGCGTCCCGGTTGAAGAGATCACAATTGAGCACATGCTCAAATCTGAGCCACTTTTGGATCCACACATCCAGCGTTGTTTTCGAGTTCCGGATGGCTCAGCCGATTCCTTCCTGGCGGCTGAGCTGAACGCCGAATCAGCCCGTCAGCATGGTGCCATTCTGCTGCCCTATCACGAATTCACCCAGCTCCTGGTCACACCCAAACCGGACGGGTTATCTATAACGGGTGCGCTGTGTCACGATCTCATCCGCGATCAAGAGCTGCAGATATCCGCCAGCCTGGTGGTCAACGCGGCTGGAGCCTGGGCGGGCAAGGTCGTCAGCACTGCCGGCATCGATCTCGCCATGGTCCCCGGTAAGGGCACGATGGTCGCCATGAACCACCGCCTGGTCAATACCGTCATCAACCGCTGCAAGCTGCCAGCTGATGGCGACATCCTTGTGCCAGCTCACACCGTGGCTGTCATGGGGACCACGGATATCCAGGTGACTGACCCGGACCATTACGCCATTGAGCCATGGGAAATCTGCTTGATGCTGGATGAAGGTGAAAAGATCATCCCGGGTTTCACGAAGTTCAGGATCTTGCGTGCCTGGGCCGGCGTACGACCCCTGGTTAAGACTGCCGGAGCCGCCAGCGACCGTGACCTTAGCCGTGGCTACGTCCTGCTGGATCATGCAGTAGACGAAAACGTGGCAGGCCTGGTGACCATTACCAGTGGCAAGTGGACCACCTACCGCAAAATGGCCCAGGAAACCGTAAATTTAGTGTGCCAGAAGCTCAAGGTCGAGCGACCCTGCCGGACACACCTCGAGCCACTACCTACACTTGATCGGCCAGCTACGTACCATCATTCCGGGCACCGCCTGCAGCAGATCGAGCTTGAGTATGCCTTTGGCCAATTGGTTTGCGAATGTGAGCTGGTCAAGGTCGATGAGGTCACCCGCTCGATCGTCCAATCCGGTGCCGCCACCCTGGATGATATCCGCCGCGACACGCGTCTCGGGATGGGTCCCTGCCAAGCGGCTTTTTGCTCGCTGCGCGCCGCAGGCATGCTCCACGCACTTAAGCAACCGCCGGTTGAATCTACCAACGTGGCCTTACGCGACTTTCTTAATGAGCGCTGGAAAGGCAACCTGCCGGTCTTGTTTGGCCAGCAGCTACGCCAGGCACGCTTCAATGAATATGTTTATGTCAATGTGCTAAATGCCGTCAACTTACCCGGCCCAAGCGCATCCAATCTGGCCACAGATGCGTATTTACCGCCTGAAGTCCAGCCAATGGCTACGCAGTCAAGCAAGCTTCTGGAAGATAAGCCAGGTCTATCAACTCATTCACTCCTCCACCAGGATGTGATCGTGATCGGGGCGGGTCTTGCTGGCCTCAGCGCAGCCTGGCAGCTCTCCCAGCGGGGTAAACAAACCTCGCTGATCACGCGCGGCTGGGGATCCTTATACTGGGGGTCGGGCTGCATCGATATCTTTGGTTACCAGCCACCCGATTATCAAGGCAGGGTCGCATCGCCCCGCCAATACCTTGAAAGTCTCCTGGCTACCAACCCACAGCATCCTTATTCTATAGTAGGTATTGATGTGCTCGATCAGGCTGTGCGTGATTTCCAGGAGCTGTGTAATACCGCTGGTTACTCACTGGTAGGCTCGCTGGAGAAGAATATCCTGCTTCCAACTTCCCTGGGTACCCTGCGGCCGACTTGCCTTGCTCCACAAACCATGCTCGCTGGTGATTGCTCTGAGCGCACTCCCATGCTGGTCGTCAGCTTTGAGCGTTTTCTCGATTTCTACCCTTCGCTGATTGCAGATAACCTGACCGCCCAGGGGATCCTCGCCCAGGATCTTGTGCTTGACCTACCAACATTAACCAGGCGTAAATTTGTCACAGCCATGGTCCTGGCGCGCCAGTTTGATGACCCTGCATTCCGCCAGCAAGTCATCGATGCTATCCGCCCTCGCCTCGGTCATGTCGGTCGCATCGGCTTTCCGGCGGTGTTGGGTGTACGCGATTCCCGGGCTGTCTTGGAACACCTGCAGTCTGCCCTGGGCGTGCCAGTCTTTGAGATCCCTGGTCTGCCACCCTCAATTCCAGGGATCCGTTTACAGAATATCCTGGTTTCTGCCATCGAACGCAATCGCGGCACAGTTTCAAACGGCATGCTCGTCACGTCGTACACGAGAGAAGTGGATGCCATTCGATCCGTGCGTTCCGAAGCAGCTGCCCGAGGCGTGGAACACACGGCTGAAGACTACATCCTCGCCACCGGCGGTTACCTGGGCGGTGGGTTGAGCATCGCGAACAATGGCTATGCGCATGAGACTATCTTTGATCTACCGGCCTCAGCACTAGAGGGCAACCAGACTCCGTATCAGTCCCAGTTCCTCTCCCACCAGGCTCACCCACGCTTCCAGACCGGGATCCGCACGAACGCTTCGCTGCAGCCTTTAGGTCCGAACTCGGATCCCCTGTTTTCAAATCTCTTTGCCATAGGCTCCCTGTTCCAGCAGTGTGATCCCGTGCGTGAGCGTTCGCTCGAAGGCATCGCGTTGGCAACCGCTTTTCGGGCTGCTCAGCTACTCACCGGTGGAGGTGAGTGATGGGCTTAACCACCTCAACAGATGAGCATGGATTGAACAGCCAGCAATTTCAATCACCGGTCCTTTCCCTCGACCAGTGTATCAAGTGTAACGTGTGCACCACCGCTTGCCCGGTTTCTGCGGTCACCGACCTTTTCCCCGGCCCCAAGTACGAAGGCCCGCAGGCTGAGCGCTTCCGCTTGCCAGGGCAGACGTCGCCCGATAGGTCGGTCGATTACTGCACCGGCTGCCGGGTGTGCAATATGGTCTGCCCGAATGGTGTGAAGATCGCCGAGCTAAACGCCCGGGCGCGTGCGTGCATCGTCAGTAGCGGGCAGGTTCCGTTACGCCTGCGCTTGCGCAATAACCTGGTCGCACGGGCCGAGTTACTCGGTAAAGCTGGTTTACCCATCGCACCTTTGGCCAATGCCCTGCTCGGGTTAAAACCTGCCCGCCAATTCGCTGAGCTTGCCCTCGCCATCCACCACTCAGCCCCACTGCCTTCCTTCAACCGGCACCGGTTCACCACCTGGTTTCGCAAGCGGCCCAATCCCCTTCGCTCCGATAAAAAGGTGGTTTATTTCCACGGCTGCTCCACCCAGTACTATGAGCCGCGTGTTGGGCAGGCCGCTGTCCGGGTCTTGGAACACAACGGCTTTGAGGTCATCGTGCCACTCCAGAACTGCTGTGGCTTGCCACTCCTGTCAAACGGGGAGTTTACGGCCGCCCGTCGCTATCACCAGAGCAATGTCCACCACCTGGTCGAATATGCCCGCCAGGATATCCCCATCGTCGGCACCTCCACCAGCTGCACGCTGACCTTGAAGGAAGAAGCCCCCGAGCTGCTCGACATGCACGATGATGACACCAACCTGCTGGCTGAAAACACCTACGATTTTAATGAATTTATGCTGCTGCAGCTCAACCTAGGCGCTATCGACACCGAGCTGAGCCCCATCAACCAAACCCTGGTCTACCACATCCCCTGCCAGTACCGCGGCCATCGCATCGGCAAACCTGGCCTGCAGTTGATGGGCTTGATCCCTGGATTGACCCTTATCGACAGTCGTGTTGATTGCTGTGGCATCGCCGGCACATATGGCTATAAAAAAGAAAAATATGGTATCTCGATGGAAATCGGCCAGCCGCTTTTTGACCTGATCTCCAACGATTACCCGGAGAGCCCGATCGTGGTGTGCGATAGTGAGACCTGCCGCTGGCAGATCACCCATGCCACAGGGAAACCCGCCTTTCATCCAGTGGAGCTGCTGGCGCATTCATACGGTTTAAGCGTGATCCCGCATCTTCAATCCAGGTGATTTACTGGTGTTTTTGTGCATAATCCATTCAAGTTATTAAACGAATACCCTCGCCAGTTCAGGCTGATGTTCTATGGCATGCTGATCAGCACCATTGGCTCATCCATGATCTGGCCGTTTTTAATGATCTACGTCAAGGATCGCCTCCAGCTGCCGCTTACCCAGGTGGCTAGCCTGATGACCATCAACGCGATCGCCGGTATCATCGCTTCATTGATCGCAGGCCCTATCACCGACCGGGTTGGGCGCAAGTGGCTCATGGTGATCAGCCTGGCGGGTAACGGGCTGGCGTACTTTTTCATGATCAACGCCCATACCTATCTCCAGTTCGCACTTTTGTTATCCATGTCGGGAACCTTTAATCCGATCTACCGTGTTGGGGCAGATGCCATGCTGGCTGACCTCATCCCGGCTGAAAAACGCCCCGATGCCTATGCCCTGATCCGCCTCAGTAACAATGCCGGGATTGCCCTTGGGCCAACCATCGGTGGTTTCCTATCCTCCATCTCTTTTTCGATCACTTTCTACTGCGCTGGCGCAGGCATGATCGCCTATAGCCTGCTCCTGGCATTCCTGGCGCATGAGACGTTACCCAGGCACTTGCAAGGTTTGGAGAGTTTCAGGAGTATGTTTGCCGGGTATGTTAGGGTAATGCGCGATTACCATTTCTTATCCTTTATCGGTGCGTTCATCCTGGCCCAGATGTGTGCCGTGTCGATCTGGATCCTCATGCCTGTCTATGCGAATAACATCTATAATGTTCCCGAAAGCCTGTATGGTCTGATACCCACGACCAATGCCCTTATGGTGGTCTTCCTGCAGGTCTTTGTCACGAACCGCACTAAACGCTACAGACCTGCCCCAGTGATGATGCTGGGTACATTTTTCTACACCCTCGGTGTTGGTAGTGTGGCATTCGGCCATTCTTTCATCGGTTTTTGGATCAGTATTGTCATTATGACGGTTGGAGAGCTCATCCTGATGCCAACCGCCTCCACCTACGTGGCAGCTGTGGCTCCAGTCGATATGCGCGGCCGATACATGAGCATCGCGGGTCTCACCTGGCCGGTGGCTGCAGGTATTGCCCCCCTACTCGGGGGTTACCTTAGCGATAACATTGCACCCGTTGCCACCTGGGTTGGCGGTTTCTTGATTGGCCTGGTGGGTATTCTTTGGTTTTATCTGCTTTCAAAAAGACAGCCCGCTGCTCAACCTGCGATTGTTTCTGATTAATTGGATATCATGTAAAATTAACTGCATATTATCAGCTGAGGAGAACAAGCCATGAAATCTACATCAAGATACCGTTGGGTCGTGGTTGCAATATTCTTCTTTTTCACCCTTCTTCACCAGGCAGACAAGCTCCTGATCGGGCCGATGACGGATAATATCATCAATGATTTTAATATCACCATGACCCAGATGGGCCTGGTTTCAACCGGTGCGCTGGTCGTCGGCACAATTTTCTATCCTATCTGGGGCTTCCTGTATGACCGCTTCGCCCGACCAAAATTGCTCGCCCTGGCGTCCTTTATCTGGGGCGCAACCACCTGGTTGAACGCCATCGCTCCTACCTACCCCGCTTTTCTGGTCACGCGTTCTTCGACCGGTATCGATGACTCCAGCTACCCGGGCATGTATAGCTTGGTCTCCGATTACTTCGGTCCCAAGCTGCGTGGCAAGGTGTATGGGCTGCTCCAGTTCACCCAGCCTCTCGGATATCTTGTGGGGATGGTTCTTGGCTTGCTCCTGGCGGGTGCCATTGGCTGGCGGGGGGTCTTTTATATTACTGGAACCCTCGGCGTGATCATGGCCTTCGTCATATTCTTTGGGGTCAAGGATGTCCCGCGTGGCCAGAGCGAACCTGAAATGGCCGATGTGGAGATTCAAGGCCAGTATAAGTTCAGTTTGAAGACAGCTGGCAGGTTGTTTACTAAACCCAGCCTGCTTATCCTGTTTATCCAGGGCTTTTTTGGCGTGTTTCCCTGGAATGCCATCACCATCTGGTTCTTCTATTATCTCGGTGCTGAGCGGGGTTTTGACGAGAACACGCAGCTGATCGTCATGGTCATCGCCGTGCTCATCCTGGCAATTGGCTATCCGATCGGGGGCGGCCTGGGAGACTACTTCTTCAAGCGCGACCGGCGCGGGCGCCTGTACGTGTCCATGGTGGGTGTCCTACTGGGAGCGATTTTCCTGTATTTTGGCCTGAACGTCCCCAATGAAAACGTTGCATTATTTACGGTTTTGCTGGGCCTCACAGCCTTGTTCATGCCCTGGGCTTCACCGAATGTGATCTCCACGGTTTATGATATTACCCTCCCCGAGGTTCGCAGTACAGCCCTTTCCATACAATATTTAATCGAATCAGCCGGTGCCGCCACGGCACCGCTGCTGGTCGGATTGATCGCCGACCAATCGTCACTCAAGAACGCCTTCCTCATTATCTGCATCGCCACCTGGGTGCTGTGCGCCGGTTTCTTCCTGGTGACCTCACTCTTTATCAACAAGGATATCGGGGTACTGCGCGACGAGATGGCTCGCCGTGCCCAGCAGGAGAAGACCCACCAGGTCACACCGCAGGAAGTCGCTTAGCATGAAGCTTGCCATCATCGGTGCGGGTGGTGTGCGCACCCCACTGCTGGTTCAATCGATCCTGAAACGGCAAGAACGCCTGGGGATCACCGAGCTCAGGCTGATGGATATCGATGCTGAGCGTCTGTCCTTGATCGGTGAGCTCACATCATCGATTGAGCATTCACCTGGCACGAAATTCCATATCACGCGCACGATCGATCCGGTCTTGGCTTTATCATCGGCTGATTTCGTGATCACTACCTTCCGGGTAGGCGGCATCGAATCACGTGTGATTGACGAACGCGTGCCCCTACGCCACGGAATCCTCGGGCAGGAAACCACCGGTCCGGGCGGATTCGCCATGGGGATGCGCTCGATCCCCGCCTTGTTGGATTATGTCCGCCTCATGCATGAAGTCTGCCCGAACGCCTGGCTGATCAACTTCGCTAATCCTGCTGGGATGCTCACCGAAGCGGTGGTGCGTTATGCTAGCTGGTCACGCATTGTTGGGATTTGCGACGGTCCATCCAGCATGCACGAGCTGATCGCTGCGGTTTTAGGAGCCAGTCTTAAGGATGTCCAGCTGGATTACTTCGGCTTGAACCACCTGGGCTGGATCAGGCGGGTTACTTACCAAGACCAGGACCGCTTGGCTGAGCTGATCAACCTGGTCAGCTCGTTGGGCACGGTCCCCGGTCTGCCCTTCGATGCCAGCTTGATCACCAGCCTGGGCATGCTACCCAATGAGTATTGCTACTACTATTATTACAACCAACAGGCAGTGAATAACATCCTCCAGGCAGGCGAATGCCGTGGCGAGCAGGTGGCCAGGGAAAACCTCGAGTTATTCGCCACCCTCCGCCATCTGCACCAGGTCCAGGATCTGGCCGGGATGCAGGCTGCCTACCATACCTACTTAGACCTGCGCGGCAGCACCTATATGCTCAAGGAGACAGGTAAAGCGCATGACCTGTCATTCATTGATCCGCAAGTCCTAGCCTCAATCGGCGACGAAGGATACGCCGGTGTTGCCTTGAATCTGATCGAAGCTCTGGTTGGCACACAACCGGCGACTCAGATTTTGAATGTTGCCAACCAGGGCGCCATACCTGGCCTCGAAGACCTGGATGTGGTCGAGATCCCGGTGCAGGTCTCCCGTGACCAGGTGATACCCCTGGCAGCAGGTGATATGCCTTCTCACTGCGGTGGATTGGTGCAGCAGGTAAAAGCCTATGAACACCTGACCATCCAGGCTGCGGTTGAGCGCTCGTATTCGAAGGCCTTGCTAGCCTTGACCATCCATCCGTTGGTACGCGATTATTCCCTTGCCAGGCTCATCCTGGATGATTATCTCGCCCAACATGGATCATACTTCCCCCGCTTGCAATAAATGGCTTACGATTTCGATGTGATCATCGCTGGCAGTTACTCCGCAGACCTGATATTCTCCGGTATGAAGGGGTTACCTCAGCTCGGGTTAGACACGCTCAGCTCCGACTTCCTGATGACACCCGGCGAAGCCTATATTTCCGCCGTCAGTATGCACCGCCTGGGTCTTAAAGTCGGGTGGGCGGCCGATTTTGGGAATGATAATTTCAGCCAGTTCGCTCTCAAATGTGCCCGTGAAGAAGGACTGGACGAGAGCTTGTTTGTCCATCACGACCAGCCATACCGGCGAATCTCAGCTGCAGCTTCGTATCCCGAAGACCGCATGTTCATCACCTACTACGATCCTGACCCGAAAACACCCGCGGTCATTCCCGCCATAATAAAATACCGCGCCAGGGTGTTGTTTATCCCGGGTCTGTACACCGGCGATTTGTTGCGGGTCGGTAAGAAACTGGTCAGCCTGAAAGGCATGCAGCTGGTCATGGATGGCAACTCATCCGAGGGCGACATGATCGGGAAGTCCTCGGTCAGTAAACAGATCCGTCAGGCTATTCGCAGCACGGATATTTTCATTCCCAACGCCCGCGAAGCGCGCCGGCTTACCGGCGAGCAGGACCTGGATCGTGCTGCCCTCCAGCTTGGCGATGTGTGCCCCCTGGTGGTGATCAAGGATGGTCCCAATGGCTCTTTGGCATGCTCTGCAGGCCAGATATTGCATGTACCAGCTATCTCTGTCAACCCAACCGATACGACCGGTGCAGGCGATAACTTTGATGGCGGATTCCTGTACGCCTACCTGGACGGGCAACCCCTAGAAACCTGCTTGAAGTGGGGCAATATTACCGGAGGCTTGTCTACGACTGCCATCGGCGGGACGTACCCGAAGATCACCAGCGAAATTGTCCGCAGTATGCTGGCACACTCCCCTGGCGATGGGTCAGTGTCACCCAGGCAAGGAAAGGCTTGAGAAGAGCATGAAAATCATACAAATTGACCCGGCTGATCACTACCGCATCCAGCAGTTTTTCGATCTACCTCACAAGATATATCAAGACGCACCCCAATGGGTCCCGCCCCTATCAACGGATACGCGGCGGATTTTCGATAAAAAGTCGAATCCATTCTTCATCCATTCCAAGGCTGCATTCTTTTTAGCCTTGGCTGCTGATGGTTCTCCAGTTGCCCGCTTGGCAGTGCTAAATAATCGCCATTACAACGATTTCAATCATACCCAGACAGCCTTCTTTTATTTATATGAGAGTTTTTTCGACCAGGCTGCCTCCCGCATGCTCTTCGAGGCTGGCTTTGAGTGGGCACGCACTGCCGGGTTGACTAAGATCATCGGCCCACATGGGTTTTCATCACTGGACGGGCTGGGTATGCTCGTAAAGGGTTTTGAGCATCGGCCGGCATTTGGGATACCATACAATAAGTCGTATTATCCCGAATTGGTTGAGCAGGCTGGGTTCACTACACAATCGGACATCCTATCAGGGTATCTTCCATCCAGCGCACAATTCCCCGAGAAGATCCACCGGGTTTCTGAACTGGTCCAGAAGCGGCGCGGGTTGACCATTGCCAGGTATCGTAGCCGGCGTGACCTGCGCAAGCTGCTTCCCCAATTTAAAGACCTGTACAATGGCATGCTGGGTAGCATACCTGGAAATGTCCCTCTCACCGACCAGGAAGCCAGCGTGATTGCCGACCAATTACTGATGTTTGCAGACCCGAAGCTGGTCAAAGTGATAATGAAGGGTGACCTTCCGGTTGGATTTCTCTTAGCTTATCCGGATATCTCAGAGGCCGTGCAGAAAACGCAGGGCCAGGTTTACCCATTTGGATGGATCAAATTATTGCTGGAGATGCGCCGAACGAAATGGGTGAATATCAACGGCGCTGGCATCCTTGAAGAATACCAGGGGCTGGGGGGAACAGCCATCCTGTTCAGCGAAATGTACAAGAGCATCACCGAGGGTGGTTTCAAGCATGCAGAGATCGTCCAGATCGGTGTTGAAAACGAAAAGATGCAGCGCGAGCTGAGCGAGCTGGGTATTGATTTTTACAAGACCCACCGCATGTACCAGCGCGATTTGTAATTAGATTGATTACTCGGCTTTTGCCAGGTGGCAGGCGATCCAATGGCCTGGAGTTATCTCGCGCCATTCAGGGACGGTTAGCTTGCATTGTTCCTCAGCGATGGGGCAGCGCGGGTGGAAGCGGCACCCTGGTGGTGGGTTGATCGAGCTGGGGATCTCGCCCTTCAAGATGATACGGTGGCGTTGCCTGTCACGCTTGGGATCGGGGATTGGCACGGAAGATAGCAGTGCCTGGGTGTACGGGTGGAGTGGATTTTCGTACAGCTCATTCCGTTCCGCCAGCTCTACGATAATCCCCAGGTACATCACGGCTACCCGGTCACAGATATGCCGCACCATGCTCAGGTCATGGGCAATGAACAGGTAGGTCAGGTTGAATTCATCCTGTAGTTCTTCCAGTAAGTTCACCACCTGGGCCTGGATCGAGACGTCCAGGGCGGAGATCGGTTCGTCACAGACGATAAATTCCGGGCTGCAAGCCAAGGCGCGCGCCACCCCGATGCGTTGGCGTTGCCCGCCGGAGAATTCGTGTGGGAAGCGGTTGATCAGCCTCGGGCTGAGCCCGACTTTCAGCATCAGCTCGTGCACTCGTTCATCGCGTTCCCTGGTATTGGCCAGTAAATGATGCACCCGCAGGGGCTCGCCGATGATCGCGCTGACCGTCCAACGTGGATTCAGCGAAGCATATGGGTCTTGGAAGATCATCTGGGCTTTACGGCGCAGGAGTTTGATGTGGGCTTTGTCGGCTTCTGCAAGTGAGATGCCGCTGATGACGACCTTCCCCGCAGTTATAGGGTAAAGCCCCAGGATGGTCCTGCCCGCAGTTGTTTTGCCACAGCCGCTCTCACCGACTAATCCCAGTGTTTCACCCCTAAGGATATCGAAAGTGATGCCATCCACTGCTTTTACTGAACCGGTTTCCTTTTCAAAGACTAAGCCTTCCCGGATAGGAAAATGCTTTTTAAGCTGTTCTACCTGGATCAGCGGTTGGTTGAGCTCAACGGGGGTTTGTGGAAGCGCCAAAATCAATCTCCTGGTGTATCAGCGGGGCTTACCGGTAGTTAGGTCGATCCAGCAAGCCGCCCGGTGGTTATCAGAAGCAACTTGGATCAATGGAGGCATTTCTTGCAAGCATCGGTCAATTGTGAGCTCACAGCGCGGTGCAAATGGGCAGCCCTTGGGCTCAACCAGCAGGTTTGGGGGTGCGCCAGGGATTGAGTGTAAACGCTTTTCTCTCCGCAAATCAACCCTGGGCAGAGCTGCCAAAAGTGCCTGTGTATAGGGGTGCCTCGGGTCGCTGTAGAGATTATCCACGATAGCTTCTTCCACGATAAAACCTGAATACATGACGATCACACGCTCGGCGATCTCCGCCACCACACCCAGGTCATGCGTGATCCAGATCACCGACATATTCATCTCTTCCCTGATCGACTGTACGAGCTCAACGATCTGGGCCTGGATGGTCACATCGAGAGCGGTAGTAGGTTCATCCGCTATCAATATGGATGGTGAGCAGGAGAGTGCCATGGCGATCATCGCTCGCTGCCTCATCCCGCCCGAAAATTGATGTGGAAAATCCTTTAGCCTGCTCGCTGGCTCCGAAATGCCCACCTTTTCGAGCAGCTCAATGCTACGCTGCTGGATTTGCGTTTTATCCATGCCCAGGTGGACACGCAGCGGCTCACCCAGCTGCCGACCAACACTTAGCACTGGGTTGAAGGCCGTCATCGGATCCTGGAAGACCATGGCGATTTCCTTACCACGGATTTCTTCCATTTCTGATTCGTCAATTTTTAACAGGTCTTTCCCATTAAAAAATACTTGCCCGCTGGCGATTTCTCCGGGCGGGATGGGGATCAATCTCATGATCGACATCATCGTCACCGATTTACCACATCCACTCTCACCTACCACACCAACCCTTTCGCCCTGATTCAGGTGAAAAGAAACTCCATTTACGGCATGTACAGTTCCTTCTGCGATGTGAAAACGGGTTCGCAGGTCTATCACGTCCAATATTCTTTGCGATTCCGTTGCTGTGATCATATCCATGCTTGAAATACCTCTAGACTAGACTGCCCGGCTGTGTGGATCGAGTGCATCGCGCAACCCATCCCCCAGGAAATTAATGCTTAAAACGATCAGCAAGATGAACATGCCAGGGAAGAACCACAGCCACCAGGCTGATTCGATATAGTTATAGGCTCCTTCCAGCATGTTTCCCCAGGTCGCTGTAGGCGGTTGTACCCCTAAGCCCAGAAAACTTATATAAGCCTCTAATATGATGGCTGCAGCCACACTGAGTGTAGCCGAGACGATGATGGGGGCGACGCTATTGGGGAGCACATGGCGCAGGATAATATCTTTGGTGGATGTGCCCGTTGCGCGGGCTGCCAAAATATAATCATTTTCCTTCACTGAGAGGAACTGAGCCCGTACCAGCCTGGCCAGATAAGGCCAGCTGGTAATGCCGATCACAAATACGATCACTACCACGCTGCCGCTAAACGTCCGCCCCATAAACTTGATGTTAGGTATGGATGAAGCAAAATAACGTGCCATAACCAGTAACAGGAAGATCTGCGGAATCACCAGGATCGCCTCGGTCACACGCATCAACACACTATCCAACCAGCCTCCGAAATAACCAGCCATCGCACCAATGCTGACGCCCAATATGACCTCCACCAGCATGGCGGTGATGCCGATCATGATGGATATCTGGCCGCCATATATGGTTCGCGCCAGGATATCACGGCCGATCGTGTCGGTTCCGAAGGGATGCTCACGAGAAGGTGCCTGGAGTGCATTACCCGTCTCGGTACGGTTGGCGTATCCCTCGCTAAAAACGAATGAGCCAATTGAGGCATATAGCAGGATCAGCAACAGGGTGATGGTCCCAAATATGGCCATCTTGTGGCGTCGAAAACGCCGCCAGGTGAGCTGGGTAAGGGTTAATGGTGGGGTTTCCAGCTCGTCTGGGGTCAGGCGTGGGATTCCAGGTTTAGGTTGTGCTAAAGTAGCATCTGTCATAAGTTACCGCTATTTATACCGAATTCGCGGATCTAGCCAGGCATACATCACATCCGCGACAATCTGGAAGATAATCACGGCGAAGGCGATCATCATCATGATGCCCATGACCACGGCTGTATCTGAACGCTCGACATGATCAAGGAATAGGCGGCCCATACCAGGCCATCCAAAAATTCGCTCAGTAACGATCGCGCCTCCGAGGAGGAAAGGTAAGTCGAGGGCGACCAGTGTTACGATGGGCAGGGCAGCATTTTTCAGCGCATGGATGTACACCACTTCACGGTGGGGTAAACCTTTCGCCTTGGCTGTTCGGACATAGTCTTGCCCAAGGGTTTCCAGCATGGCGCTGCGGATATAGCGGCTGTACCCGGCGATAAAACCAAATGAAAGTGTAGCCACTGGCAAAATCATATGCCAGGCGAGCTGTGTGGTTGATGGACCAATCGATGGTTCAAACATGCCCACTGTCGGTAGATACGGCAGCCCCCATTTCCTGAAATTCACCGAAAATATATACATGGTTAAAAGTGCAAAGAAGAACACCGGCATTGAATAGAGCACAAATGTCGTAGCGGTAATAATGTTATCTGCTGCGGTATACTGGTGCAATGCGGAATAGATACCGATGATCAATGCACCGGATACAATGATGATCTCTGCTGTGACCATCAGCAGCAGTGTATTTGACAACCGTTCACTGATTACCCTGGTAACCGGTTGGCGGTTTACCAGTGAGATGCCCCAATCACCCCGTAGCACCCCTTTCCGTGTCCCGGGTGCATATGAATCGATGTAATTAAGTGGATTTAAGCATTTCACAATGGGAGTAAAAATTCCCGCATTCGGCTCAGGAATCTCTCCCACCTGCTTGGTCCAATCATTTCCGATCAGCCAGTAGACATATTGGACACAGGCGGGTTTATCCAATCCAAGCTGCTTTGCCAGCCGTATGCGGTCTTCCGGTTTCGTAACTTTACGTCCCCCCATGGTCGCCAGTGGATCGCCCATGGCCTGCATCATGGCAAACAGGACGATACTGATAAGGAGTAACAGCGGAATGGCTTGCAATAACCGGCGGATGATATAGCGGGTCATAGGTACCTGTTGAAATTATGTGCAGGCGGGCGTACCCGCCTGCACATAGCCTAAAGACTAGATTACTCTTTTATGTCCCACTCAGCGATATTAAAGAATGGTGTCGCACCCGACATCTTCACGCCGGTCATTCGGTCGCTGAAACCGAACAGGTCTGGATCCTGCCACAGGCCAATCCAAAAAGCGTTATCGTAGATGTACTTGGTAATTTCATATAAAGTCTGTTGGCGGGTTGCAAAATCGATCTGTGACTGTTGGGCTAAAAACAGACCATCAAGCTTTTCGTCACATAAACCCGTCGGGCTGGTGCCAGAAGGATTAGAATCGGAAGGAATGTCAGAGCATAACCAGATGGCCGTGTTCGGATCTGGGAAGTCAGGCGAGTCGGAATACTCGATCATATCCAGTGAGAAGTTAGCCGAAGGGCCATCATCCTGGTAACCCAGGAAGAAGGTGTTGGCGTCGTAGCTCAAAAGTTCCGTGCCAATTCCCACCGCAGCCAGGTCATTCTGACCTACCGCCTGGGTGTTTTGGCGTACTTCTCGGTTGGTGGTTCCCCACTTTAATACCAGTTCTACGCCATCCTTATCAACCGTCCCGTCACCGTTGGTATCAGTCCAGCCAGCCTCTGCCAGCAAAGCTTTGGCTTTTTCAGGATCATACGGGTAGGGAGTGATGCTTGGCTCCACCCAGGGAGAATTATCCCAATCCGTGGCTGCTACCCCGGTCAGGCCCAACAGCAGGTCGTCCACCAGTTTTTGCCGGTTGAAGGCGTAAGCGATCGCCTGGCGTACCCGTGCATCCTTTAACGCCGGGTTACCCTTTTCAGCGTGCATATTGATGTAAATGCCTTCGTCGTATCCTGAGAAGGAATTCAAGATGGTAATGCCTGCTTCCTGAAGCTGAGGTACATCACTGTAGGCAAAGAAAGTGCCGACGTCGCCATCACCAGCTACCAGGGCAGCGATCATGGAAGCATCATCTGGCACAAATTGGAAGAACAGCTCATCTACTTTCGGGCGTCCCAGCCAGTAGTTTTCGTTAGCCACAAAGCGTGCAAAGCTGCCGGATTGCCATTCTTCGAATACAAACGGGCCGCATCCAACGGTAGGGGCCTTGTTCCAGGCAGCCGTGTCAAGCGTGCCGTCTTTGTCAAACACCGGTTGCAGGATGTGCTTGGGGAGGATCGGGGTGCCGCTTGATGATCCACTGAACAGGGTCGCCTGCCAGGGAGCGAATGGATCGGCGAAATTGATCACCACTGTGCGGTCATCGGGGGTCTCGACGGATGAGATCTGATCGTAAGGTGAGCGGGTGTTGACCGTATTTTTATCCGACATGATCATGTCGTAGGTGAACTTGAAATCTGCCGATGTGATCGGCTCTTTGTCCGACCATACAACATCATCCCGTAGCTTAAAGGTGAAGGTTCGTCCATCGTTCGTGATACCACCGTTTTCCGCAGAAGGTAATTCGGTTAGTAAATACGGGAAGGCAGCATTCTGGTCATCAAACAGCCATGGGGTGCACAGGTAGACAGGATAAATGGCAGAAACGAACCACATGTTGGTAATGATGGGGCTCAAGCTGTCAAATTCCTGCGTCCAGATGAATTTTACGACTTTTTTGGGAGCCTCTGTTTTCTGCGAAAGTCCTGAGCACGCAGAAAGGACCAGACCGGCGATTATTAATATTGTAAACAAAATGTGTTTACGCTGCATAGTATTCTCCTCCAAGTATATGTTGATCTATTGGCTTATCTCCAAAAACAACACGACCGAAGAGCAAATCTAGCTTATGGATACTATTCGACCATCGACCTCCTTGTCTACTGTATCGTATATCATTTTTTTTCATCAAATTGGGATGCTTCAAGCATTGAAGCCTATTATAGTATCTAATAAGTGTTTTTGCCAACTACTTTAGCTGGGTTTTATATGTATAATTAATTATGCTGAATGATCATAAAAAGTTCATTAGTTCAGAAATTGAGCGCCAATCGGAAAGACTATGGGGGCTAAGCACCAGGCTATTTAATCAGCCGGAGACCGCTTTTAAAGAATTCAAGGCCAGCCAAATGCTTACCCAGGCTTTACAGGAAGGCGGGTTCAGTGTGGAAGGTGGGATCGCCAATCTGGACACTGCTTTCCGGGCGACCATCGGTGACCAGGCTCACCCCTGCATCGCCATCCTGGCTGAATACGATGCCCTGGTGGGTTTAGGGCATGCCTGCGGCCATAACCTGATCGCATCTGCTGCCATTGGTGCCGGCCTGGCGCTGGCAGCTATCCAGCCACGCCTGCCAGGCCGCGTGCTGGTGATCGGCACGCCCGCTGAAGAGGGTGGCGGTGGGAAGATCCTATTAGCCGATGCGGGGGTGTTTAAACCGGTTGATGCCGCCCTGATGTTCCACCCGGCCTCGAAAAACATGGTTTTGCGTACCTCCCTAGCTTCATCTAAGCTAAAAATTGAGTTCTTTGGCAAAGCCTCCCATGCTGCCGCGGCTCCCGAAGAAGGTATCAATGCCCTGGATGCGTTGATTCTCACCTTCAACAATATCAATACCCTCCGCGTTACCCTTGGGCCGAAGGAAGTGATTGCTGGGATCATCCTCAAAGGCGGTGAAGCTGCCAACATCATCCCAGCCTATACCTGCGCCGATTTCAGCATCCGCAGCTTGAGCGTAAAACGCCGAGGTATGATCATTGAGCGTGTAAAAGCCTGTGCTGAAGCAGGCGCACAGGCAGTTGGCTGCCAGGTAAAATTCACCCTATCACCCGGCTATAAGAACATGCTCCCCAATCACGTCCTGGCTGCCCTGTTTGCCGCCAATTTGGAAAGCCTTGGCCGTCAGGTCGCCGAGCCTGATCCATTCGAGCGTATGGGCTCCACCGATATGGGTGATGTCAGCCAGCTGATCCCTGCCATCCACCCCTACCTGGCGATCGCACCAGAAAATGTCGCTGGCCACACCCTGGAATTCAAGGAATACTGCTGCTCAGATGCCGGTAGATCCGCCATGCTGGACGCCGCTAAGGCCATGGCGATGACGGTTGTGGACCTGCTAAACGACCCTGGTTTACTTAAAAAGGCAAGGCAGGAGCTGGATCAAACCCTGGCTCCAATATAACCCCAATCAGTTTCTACACAGGAGGAATGCATGTCAGGTCATTATCTGCAAAGTCTTTTAGGCGAACGCGAAAATATCGTCATGGCAACCAGGCACCATTGGTTTGTCCTTGCCAGCTCAATCTTCCTCGAAACCGTCCTGGTATTCATCATATTAGTCGCTACGATCGGGATTTCGATCTATACTTTCGATAAAACCCCCTTCTGGTGGATCCTGGTGATAATCGGCTTCTTGATCATGCTGATCCCGATCATCACCGGCACGCGCGACATCCTCAACTGGACGAATCACCAGTTTATCATCACCAATCATCGTGTGATGCAGATATCCGGCATTTTCAACAAAAGTGTCATTGATTCTTCTCTCGATAAGGTCAACGATATAAAGATGGACCAATCTGCCCTGGGTCGCTTGTTTGGCTACGGAAATATCGAGATCCTCACGGCCAGCGAGCTGGGGGTGAACCTGTTCAAGAAGATCGATGATCCGGTGAAGTTCAAGAGTGCCCTCATCAATGCCAAGGAATACCTCGAGCACGCCCCCGCCGAGGAACCCAAAGAGATCAAATTGGAGGAAAGCAAGCCCGATATCCCCGATCTGATCAACCGCCTGGCCGACTTGCGGTCGCGCGGCGTCATCACCGAGGCTGAATTCTTACAGAAGAAATCTGAGCTCCTCTCCAAGATCTAGCCATGACTGCCTTCTTGCAGTACGATCAGCTGACCTGGCCGGAAGTCCATGCTTTGCCGCGCCGTACGCCCCTGGTTATCCCGCTGGGGACTGGCTATAGTCTGCCACGTCTGGCTGATGCCCTGGGTAATCCTGATACGGCCTATCTTCTGCCAACATTCCCGTACGGCTGGCAGGGCAGCGGCCTGGCTGTCTCAGAAACGGTCCTGGAATCCTATTTATCGAACCTCATCGCAGGGCTCATGGATGATGGCTTTACCAATGCCCATGTGCTTTTACCTCAAGGTCTCCAGCTCAGCCTTTCCGTGCCCTGGTTGGCCTTGCCAGCCGCGCCCTCAGACCATGCACTGCTTCCTCCACTCAACTGACCAGAACAAGCTCGTCCTGATCCCGGTCGGGCACACCGAGCAGCACGGTTTTCACCTGCCGCTCTCCACTGACACGCTGATCATCGAATCCATCGCCCGGGGTACCGTCGCGGCGCTACCAGAACAGGTCACACTCCTGCCAGTTATGCCCTACGGGGTCAGCACCCACCGTCCTTCCTTCGCGGGTACCCTGAATGCCGGAGGCCGGGCGTTTGAGGATTTCTGGATTAATGTGATCGATGTTATGGCGGGGCGCGGCTTTAAGTTGTTCTACCTGGTCAATGGCCATGGTGGTAACAGCTCCTTCATCATCAATGCGATTAAATTCGCTGGAGAACGCCACCGCCGGATCTTCTGCGCGACGGCATGGCTTTACCTTTCCGGACCGGATGGCATCGCCGCCCTGGAAAAACACCGCCAGTCAGGCATCGGCGGGATGGGCCATGCCTGTGAGCTCGAAACTTCCTTCATCCTGCACCTGCATCCTGAGCTCGTCCACATGGAGCGGGTGGTCGATGAGGTGGATTTTGTTTCTACACCATCATATTACATGGACTGGGTGGAAGGAGGGGCGCTGATTGCCAACCCTCCCTGGGATGATGACTCGAAAACCGGTGCCTACGGGGCTGGCAGCCTGGCCACTGCCGAAAAAGGCAAGCTCTGGCTGGATGCTGCTGTCGATGAAAAAGTATCCCACGTTAAGGAAATCTTCCTTCAACATGAGTTACGTGAGGCTCGTCGCACCAGCGGTTACGGTTTATGGGGTTAACAGGCAAAATAATCGCGGAACTTGAACGGATTAATGCGGTTAAGTGAGTTTTATAGCTTATTTCGTGCTAATCGAGGGTTTCTACCCGGCGGAATGAAGGCGGATCAGGCTCTTACGCTTTCGGTTATGACTTCCTCGTACACGCTCATTAACCTGGCTGCTATTTTTGCCCATGCATAGGCCTGGGCAGCTTGGGTTGCCTGTCTCCCCATGCGATCGCGCAGCTCAGGGTCATGCAAGAGCCTGACGATACGCTTGGCTAGCTCTTCGGGCTCGTCGACCGGAACGGTGTAGCCTGTGATGCCATCCTGGACCAGGTAAGCCAATCCGCCGATCTGTGAAGCGACTACGGGCGTACCACAGGCCATGGCCTCCAGCGCAACCATGCCGAACGATTCGTATTGCGATGGCACAACCACCGCCTCGGCGGCTGAGTAGTAGTACGGCAGTGAATCCTGGCTTTTCTTGCCCAGAAATGTCACCAGATCGTTTAATCCGTGCTGCTCGGCTAGGCTCTTAATTCGCGACATTTCGATATTGGCATGCTCTTCCCTATCATCCGGATCACCACCGATGATCGCCAGGCAAAAAGGATCCTGTTGGTATATGCCACTGCGGTACATAATGCTGATCGCATCGATCAACACATCCAGGCCCTTCAAAGGCTCGATCCGGCCGACAAACAGCAGCATCCGGCCGCAGGGTGGTACACCGATATACTCCTTGGCTTCATCGGGCGGGATGGGATAAAACTTGCAGACATCCACTCCTGGCGGGATAATGGTGATTTTATGTTCGTCTGCCTGGTATAGCCAGATTAGCTGGGCGTTTTCAGCTGAGGTTGCCGCGATGATCCGGTCAGCAACCTTGAGCAGCTGTTGCTCGCCTTTGATGCGGTATTCGCCTTCGAGCTCTTCGGGAGTCTGTGCCACGCGATTTTTCATTAACCCCAGGGTATGGAACATTTGGATGAATGGCACGTTCCATTGCTTCTTTAGCTCGATGGCTGCGATACCCGACATCCAGTAATGGCTGTGGATCAGGTCATACTGGATCCCTTTACTCTGGGCGAACTCATGGATTCCTTCCACAAATTGTGGAAGATGGCTGGCCAGATCTTCCTTTGGTAGGGGATATTCGGGTCCTGCCGGGATGTGCACGATGCGGTTGCCATACCCCAGGTCATGCAGTACGTGCGGTACATGTTCATTCTGTGAACGCGTGAAAACGTCTACATGCACACCCTGTGCCCCCAGGGATCGTGTGATCTCCCTCACGTAAACATTCATCCCGCCGGTATCCTTGCCCCCCAGCGTGGCCAGTGGGCAGGTGTGGTAGGAAAGCATGGCTATGCGCAAATTAGCTGTCATTTTCTTTCCTACCGGTATTGTTTCCCGCGCCTCGATTTCCTTCGCCTGTCACCTATGGTATAATCCCGTCGCCTTTATCGCCACCGTAGCTCAGACGGCAGAGCAAGCGTTTCGTAAACGTTAGGTCAAGGGTTCAATTCCCTTCGGTGGCTCAAAATACCTAGGGGGATAAACGCTGCTCAATTGCCCAATGCGGTAGTAGGCTGTCCCCTATTTACACCCTGTTTTAGAATGAACGTTTGCTCTGGATCATACATCGTCCAGTTCACTTTAGACCGCTTACAACTAATTATAGCGCATCCGCTGGACTAAGGTACACACCCAGGACTTCTTATGATGATCAGTAAAGTAAGCAACAAGTTTATGGTTCGTATTGCATCAGTTCCATTTATGAGATCTATGGTGGGGAGAGAAATATCCAAGTACCGCAATCATTAAACTCGACTTGGAATGCTGTTGGTGAGATGTAAGCGGTTCCTCCAGCCATTCCAAGTTGAATTGTATATATCGGTTAGTGTTTATCAAGGGATGCACCACAGTCATCGCAAACCTCTTCGATGTCATCCAATACATCGCCAGCGGTGAAATGCATACTGCCCTGGACTGATGAGTGTTCATGTGGGCACTGCGCCTGAAGCAGGAGTTTAGCGAAATCTTCCAGGCTGATCCATGAAGGCTGATTGCCACTGCCTTCACACATCGGGCAGGGGATATAGCGGGTGTATGTGTGACCGTGGCAGTCTTCGGCTTCTCCCATGGGCAGATAGGCCTCTCCATTACAGTGCTTGCATTGTATTAGAACTTGTACTTTGATCATCGGTAGCTCCTTTCAGGGGCTTAACGCAAAAATCCCGCCCCAGACTCAAGGTACTAAGTCCAAGGCGGGTTGATAGGCCATGCTTTATAACACGATGGATCAGGCCACATGGTAGCCTGATCCTCGCTCCCTAGGTATCCGGTTGATGCCCTATAGGGTCATCGATGCCAGGGATAATATTCTATTGTTCTATATCACCCCCTATGCTCACTTACACGATCCCCCATACTCTATATAAAGTCATTCGACAAATTTTCGGTGAAATCTAAATGTACAAATATGAACATAGTTCATGCAGAAAAGAAGTACACGTATACATAATAAACAACCCATAACCAAAATATTAGGGCAAGATCGTTAGCTGATCTTTGCTTGTGCTGAATCCTTTGGTAGCCAGGTAACGTCCTGAGGGTCACCCATATGAGAGAAATAGCCCAGTGAGTTGTTCTTATCCCATGTTCCCTTTTGGTCTTCTTATCCCTTCAATATAACCAGGTTTCAAACGAACAGGGGAAAAGAGTTGAAAGCTTTTCCATCCTGATATTCTAATAAGAGATGAACACAGTTTTTCACCCCAATGTTAATTTGGTGTTTGATATTCCTTCCATGGTCACGAACAAATCGTACTCGAAAATATTGATCTTCAGCCCCAATGCAGTGATTCGAGTTTGGATATATACTCAATAAAGGTACTTTATAACGAGTAATCAAATACTAATACTAGAATGAGGTAATTACTTTGTAGAGGGAAGTATGTATTCCAAAGATAAACTACTTGATAAGCTTACAAGCGACAAATCATCAGTGAGATATGACGCGTGTGAATGGATTCGGATTAGCCAAGAAAGCTCACCTGAGATAGTTATCGCCCTTGAAAAAGCCACCCATGATACAGATAAAGAAGTTGCTGAAAGAGCTACTTTGGCGCTTAAAGCTGATGTTCATCATCAGATGGCAATCCAAATAGGGATGATAGAGCCTGATACTGATTCTAATCAGAATATGCAAGCAACGAACATTCTTGGTTACGGTGAAGAACAGCCGTTTCAAGTTGATTCGGTTGGCTTTACCGAAGGATTGGTGTCTGCACCTCCCAAGCATATAAACATATTTGAGACCTGGTTTAAAGCCATAAAGCCATCCCAATCCAATTTTGCAGAAATCCTAAGTGATCCGAAAGCAAGTGCCTGGCGAGGATTGTTTTGGATCATGGTCGGTGCGGTGACTCCATCTTTAGTCAACCTGCTGGTCATAATGATTAACGAATTGTTACAAAGCGGTTCTACTAAGTTATTCGGTACAAACTCATCGGTGGGACTGACGGTTTTGTACGCATTATTCATAATAATACTCGATGGAATATTTTGGATGTCGACATACCTCGTGATGGCCGGTGGAACCAATGTCATTGCACAAATGTTTAGGAAACAGGGTAATTTTAGCGGGCTGGTGTATCTTACATCCGCATTTACCACCCCCTTGCTTCTCCTCTATGCAATCAGTACATATATTGGTCGTTTTGGTTGGCCTCCCCTGGCGATTCTTGTCTATGAACTTATCGCTTGGGGAGCAGCCATCATCGCCGTATATAATGTTAAGACAGGTAAGGCTATCCTTCTAACGATCGTTGCTGGGATTATCACCATTGTAAGTTTTTTCTTTTTTTTGATGATTCTGGGCTTGCTCATCAGCGGGTTGGGTTTAGTTCCTTAACTATCTACGCCAGCTATTGGTGAGTAATCTCATGGCCCATAATCCAATATCATCGTCCTGATGTTTCTATTCATGGAGGGAATATATAGTTGGAATATATTGTGGATTCTCAGCATGAATCCTCAGTGATCCAGTGCCCTCATGAAGTCGATAACGAAAGCCTCTCGCGCAAATGCTGTGTCCCAGATAATCTACCGCAGCAATGGTGACCAAACGGATGCAGCCGCATGGTAGCCTACCCCCACTCCCCAAGTGTCCAGGCGGTGCCCTACAGCGACATTGACGCTTTGTGAAGATATTCAATTGTTGTATCTCCAGGTTCACTTTAAGACTTCTTTCCCCCCTCAATATAACCAGCTTTCAAACGAGCAGGGGATAGGAGTTGATAACTTATGCACTTGACGCGTATGAGACTCATACGATTGGCAACATATTCACCTGGTTTTCTCAAATATGCCATCTTTATATTGTTTTTACTCACCCATTCCTATATAATAGATTTATCTAAATTGTCAGACATCGAGAACTACATAGAGGGCGGCGAGTAACAGTTCCTGCAAACCTTTCATAGAAACCGCTGACAGATCGTTAGTGGTTTATTTGTTTGGTCAATAATGGGGAGGAGTACCATGAACAAGATTATCCGAATTTTAGTTCCGGTTATGATTGCATTTCTGTTCATCAGCCTATTGATTTGGTTGGTTGGGGAATCCAGCCTGGTTACAGCAGCCTCCTCTTTAACTACCACTGAGGGGGCGATACTTGTCACAATGCTGGAGGACGAGCTGAATTCTAATGGTTATTGTGCCTCGAGAAAAGGAATCCAGGCAGCGAACATCGATGCTGAGGTAGATACCTGCCCGGTAAGGGATGCGGTCAGTCCGATACAGATCATCGCCCAACAGAGGGTCTCCCGAAACTTCTCATTGTTATCGGATGCACCGAGGTTGGGTTATTCACCAGAGTTCATAGTAAATACTCAGCAAATTGGTATGGTTATCACCCAAGCCCTGACTTTAACTAATACTGGAACCTTACCATTGGAAATCGATCTTGGAGAAGAGATACCCGGGTCAGTTCTGATACTACACCTAGATGAGCCAGCCGGGTCAGTTATATTCCAAGATTCTTCTCTTATGGGTAATGATGGGTCATGCACAGGGGATTCCTGCCCCTTAAGCGGTGTCCCAGGATATATTGGAAACGCTGTTCTATTTGATGGTGATAATGATTATATACAGTCTTCAACAAATGAATTTCCACTTGGAAATAGTGATCGTACGTTGGCTTTGTGGGTGAAAATGGATTCAGAGGTGGCTTGGGAAGCTTTTTTTGCCGGTTATGGTGAGTTTGGGGAAGGAGGTCAAACATATCACCTAGGAGCGGTTTATAGACAAGTAATTTGGTCACAATGGGGCTCATTTATTATTGGGCCATCCTTGAGTCTTGGGGAATGGTACCACATAGCAGTAACCAATATTGGAAATTATGTCACTTTATATTTAAACGGAGAACCATTCGAAAGTGGCATATATTCTTTAATACTCCTGAAGACACCCAATTATATCTAGGTCGCATACCTGGTTCTTTAGGCGATACCAGAAGATTAAATGGCATTATTGATGAAGTAGCCGTATTTGATCGGGCCTTAACAGCTGAAGAGATTAGGAAAATGTATCAATCAGGGATTGTCAATAATACCTATTTGCCTCTGGTCATCAACTATAATGAAATGCATATTGCTCCGAGTTATTTCCAGCCATAAGCCTTGATGCTAGTATGACTAATTATTATTGCCATAGTTGGTAGGTGGAAGAGGAAAATCAAGAAATATAAACAACCAGAAATTCAATGGGGCATCATTTTCTTTGTGATGTGATAATTATGCCCCTGTAGTTTCTTGGTTTCACTTCATTTTTTCACCAAGACAATGCCCTCATGAAGTCGATCACCAAAGCCTCTCGCACAAATGCTGTTACCCAGATAATCTAACGCATCAATGGTGTCCAAACGTATTTAGGCGCACGGAGCTTACCATCACTCCACTGGGGCCCAGACGATGACCTAGGATCTACCGGATCGAGTGAAACGTGGTTCCAATGTTGATACCCCCATGTTCACTTTAGGACTTCTTACCTCCTATATATAACCAGTTTTCAAACGAGCAGGGGGAAAGGAGTTGAAAACCTATCCATCAGAAGTATCTCAAATGAGAGGATGATAGTAATTTGCCAGAGTATTTGCATTTGGAGTGCTAATCTCATGCATGAATAGATGACTATTGGAGGGGTAAATGTCACTTTACCCAACCTATTGAAGTCGACCCTATAAAGTGCTATAGTATTTTTAGATGAATGATTTGGGGATTCCCAGATCAAAAGGAGGGATCGTGATTCGTAAAATATTTCGACTGATGGTGTGTATCTTATTCTCGATTGCCACCCTGACAGCATGTGCCAAGACACCCCAAGAAACCGAACTGGTCGCAACACCAACCCCAATAAACATGATCCAACCCGGAGATACTGTCAACGGTGTACTCGTCACCACCGGTAACAAGGATAGCACCTTCTTGTTTGACCTCCCCTGGACAAAGAAGGATGGCCTTGACGTATGTACTGTCACATTAGGTAATCCTTACAATGTCATCGGGTCTATTGCTGCCCCAACCTCTGAAGAACTCGATGAGACTTGGGAAACTTATACCGAAACCTTCACCATCGAAGGGCATCCCGTCGACCTGGGCGCTTTTGGAACCATCGATTTTGTCCATGAACGGACACAGTTATATATGCGCGCTCCTAATGTTGTCCTCACCAGCACTGAGCCGGTAACCTTTACCATACATGATGTCCTCACGGTCAGTGGCGAAATCACTGAATATACTTACCTTGTTGCCTTCAAACCTGCGGTGGAAGATCCCATCCAGCCACTGTCCACCGCAGTTGACCGTCTAGGTCAGCACCCCTATACCTCTGAAACCACCAATTTCGAGCTACTACTTTACCTGCCTGGGGAGTATGGTAAGGATCCACAGCAAACCTGGCCTCTGATCCTATTCCTGCATGCTTTTCCAAACGTTACCAAGCTTGACTGGATGCGCATCAAACCGATAGCTGCCCGATTGGATAACCAGTTCGAATTTCCCTTCATTGTCGCTTCCCCCCTTCACGCTGGTGAGTATCAACATTGGTCTCAGCCCGAAGTGATGGATGACCTGCTTACCCTGCTCGCAGAATTGCAAGCTGATTTCAATATAAATCCTAAGCAGATCTACCTCTCTGGGATACTTGAAGGTGCCAATGGCACCTGGGAGCTTGGTCTTGCCCATCCCGATCTGTTCGCTGCCCTCGCTCCTGTAAGCGGATTTATGGGCTATCCTTTCGCGGTTCCCGAGAATATTTGCGACCTCAAAGACATGGCTATTTGGGCTTTTCACGGTGAAGACGAAACAGAAATTCCACTCAACGCTGAACAGATGCTCGTTGATGCCCTCAAAGCCTGTGGTAGTAAAAACATCCAATTCACCATCTACCCCAATGCAAGCTATGAAATCTACCTCACTGTCTTCGAAAATCAGAATTTGTATTCCTGGTTGTTAGAGCAAAGTAAATGAGTAAAACTAGTCGGTAAACTTGCGGTATAGCAAGAGTTTGTAGAATCAATTGTTGGGCTGCCCGGTTTGAGTTCTGATCTGACTGCAATTTCCCAATGCATAAAGGAGGTCTTGCGATGAAGTCAAACAACTATCAGATTGGTCTGTCGATCCTGTTCTTCGTTTTTGCGGTTGCCTTCTCATTCATGTTTTGGGCAGACGTTTCGTTCGCGGCCAAAATCAGTTTCTTTGTATTAGGGTTTGGTTCCGGTGTGACGGCCGGTCAATGGTTTGCCAGGCGGAGGCAATAGCCTCAATATTCTCATCACCTTGTTGCTGAAGTAATTAGCCGTTTATTGGCAACCCAACACAGCGTGCAGTATACGGCGGGGATCCACGCTGAGAATCATCAGTGATACAATGCCCTCATGAAGTCGCTCACTAAAGCCTCCCGCGTCAATAACGCAATACAGGTCGTCCAGTACATGAACAATGGTATGACTGTAGTCGAGGCATGTAAAGCGGTGGGGATGCCACGCGTTCCTTCTATTACATCATGGTGAATAATCCAGATGCATTTGCTGAGATGCAGGCTCGCATCGATGCCAATAAACGTGAGCAACTAGAAATGATCCAACTAAGCAAGACGGAGATGCTGAGAAGGATTATCCAGGATGGGTTATCTGCAGACACCAAACCCAAGAATCACCTAGCAATCTACCTGAAGTTGAATGAGATGGATAATAAGATGAGCCAAGCTCTCCAAGTGGAGAATGAAGCTGATAATAGTATCCACGAGTTACTAAAACAAGGTCCAAAGACGAGTGTGCAGGTCTCTCGCTATTCAGCAACGCAGACAACCATAACAGTTGATACAAAGCAAAGGTAGTAAAGGGAGGGGGATCAGACAATATTAGGTAAATATTCGTGAAATACCCGATTTGAAGCATCTTGTTTTCACGGAGGAACATATCCATAGCGTTAGTGTAAATGGGTGCCAGGAACTAAAGGCTACTGGATATAATAGACAGAACATACGATAACTTATCTAAGGAGGTTAGAATGATAACAAATGTGGGTCTCGTGTTAGGTGGGGTGCTTATTGGCTTGATACTAATGGGGCTTGCTGTATGGTTCACAATGCCATTATTGATGTTGATCAAACGCAAAAGTAACCGAAGTTTTGATGATACTCTGTCTATCTTGAGTGAAGATTTCCCGAAGAAACAAGGCTGGCATCTACTAGAGACTAACGATTACCAGGAAAGAACAGCCCCCTTTGGTGCTATGGAACGAGTCTGCAGCATGAATGTCTGCAATCCACGTTACGCCTGGCAGATTCTATCCGATGATGCAAACCGCGGGGTTACTGCTTTTATGCCATTGGCGGTTGGGGTCTACGAAGACAAGAAAGGGCAGGTATTCATCTCACAGTTGAATGTCAGGCTCCTAGGTATGATGTTTGGTGGCACCATCGCGAAAGTGATGAATACGGCTGGCATAGACCTCAATGAGGTGATTGCATCAGTTTCTGTTAAGTAGGAAGCTAGAACACCGCGGATTGCACCAGCCTGGTAAAACGGTCGAGAGTGACATCTAGCTTAGACAAATCTGCACAGAATAACGTGGAAATGCCCCAAATCGGGGTATTCTGTTTTCACGGGGATATGATCTATCTCACTCCCCCCCTTTCTTTGTACAATCTTAGAGCTTGTTATTATCCACAGGGCTACCTATCCTGTGAGCTTGAGCTATGTCATCGGTAGTTTGGGCGAGGTATCTCCGAAGCACCTGGAGATCAGCATGCCCCATCAGCTTTTATTGGCTAAACAGATCTACTACTGCATGGAGCATTTTGATCTCAAACGCTTGCATGAATGAATGTATAACATTCCCAATCTTTCCAAGACAGTTATCTACAATTATCAATATAAGTGAGATTATATTTCAACTTGTTTCGTTCAACTGGGCTACTTGTGAGATGGGCGATGGCACGATCCTCCTCAATCTGATCCAAGTACCATATCATGGTCTTCAAGTCTTCATGACCCATTAGTTCTTTCAGTGCATAAATGTTCGCACCCCCCCGCAACGACTCGAGTGCGAATGTCCTTCGATAGGAATGCAGTTGGGTCATCGGTAGTCCTAGCTGCTCGCAACGCCGACGAATGATATGGCGCAAACCCCAATATGTCAGTCGCTCATTGCGCTGGTTGGTGCCAAGTGTGATCCACAAAGCAGGGTTCATGTCATAGCGCAGCGCCAGATATCTACGGATAGCTTTTCGGGTTGTCGCTTCCACGTACACACTGCGCTCCTTGTCACCTTTACCATGACGAATATGGATCCTGCCCGATATCAGGTCAACATCATCCAGGTCAACCCCAATTAGCTCAGACGCGCGTACGCCACTATCCACCAAAGTGAGGATAATAGCCCGATCACGCATTCCAGCTAAGCCTTTTTCGCAACTATCCAGGAGGGTTTGGATTATCTCGATGTGGATGGGCTTGAGTTTGGCCTTGGGAACCTTAGGACATTTCACCTTGCGGACGGGATTCTTCCAACCAGCAGGCTCGACTTCATTCTCCCACCACAACAGAAATGCCCGCACAGCGCGGAAACAAGCGCGGCGACCACCTGGGTTGTGCTTAGACCATTCCAGATATCCCAGAAAATCGCGCAGAATAACTGAGGTAAGTTGAGAGATTTTAGTGATGACCTGCGCATCACAATATGTGAGTAGGTACTTGAACTGCCCTTCGTAATATTTCCGCGTGTTTGGGGAAAAGTTAGTGGAATCTCGACTCTTCAAAAACTGTTGAAGCCATGTCCTGATATCGTCATCGACAACTGATGTTATAGACAACGTTTGCTCTGCCTGAATAATTGCCATTTGTTACCTCCCATATGTGGTGTTAATACTGAATAATAGGGGGTATCAAACAGGGGTGGCGGCCACCGTAGCTCAGACGGCAGAGCAAGCGTTTCGGAAACGTTAGGTCAAGGGTTCAATTCCCTTCGGTGGCTCAATTTTATTAAATAAACAGTTCTTTCTCAATCGAGCGCTCCATCTACTACCACCAATAGCCGTCTTCCAGTATAATTCCTTCATGCCAAATCGTACACCCCCTCTCGTGATTGGAATTGCCGGCGGTACAGGCTCAGGGAAATCCACGGTTGCCAAGGTGATCATTGACAGGGTCGGTGCCAGCCACATTGCACTCCTGCCCCATGACGCATACTACAAAAATCTTACCCAGCTCGAGCCAGCCCAACGCACCCTCATCAACTTTGACCACCCCGATTCCCTGGAGACCAGCCTGTTGGTGGAGCATATTAAAAAGCTGAAGAATTTCGAGCCAATTGAGCTGCCTGTCTACGATTTCAAAACCCACACACGCACCACGACCACCATTCATATTGAGCCACAGCCCGTTATCCTGGTTGAGGGCATCCTGATCCTGGCAGAAAAGCCCTTGCGGGAGCTTTTTGATGTGAGGTTATTTGTCGATACGGACGCCGATATACGCTTTATCCGTCGACTTGAGCGCGATATCGCTGAAAGAGGGCGTACCAGCCAATCGGTCGTCCAGCAATATCTGGCTACCGTCCGTCCTATGCATTTGGAATTTGTCGAGCCATCCAAGCGTTATGCCGATGTGATCATCCCCGAAGGGGGTTTGAATGCCGTTGCCATGGATATGGTCGTAGCCCGTATCGAAGCATTGTTACGAAACCACTAGATTTATCTCAGAAAGGAATTGAATAATGACCGCTCAACAGTGGATAAAACCTCCCCAGTTGGAGATTGATCCGAAGAAATCGTATTCCGCAGTCTTAAGCACCGACAAAGGCGACATCACCATCCAATTGTTCGCTGATAAAACCCCCCTTACTGTCAATAATTTTGTATTTCTTGCCCGCCAGGGTTTTTATGACGGCACGATCTTCCACCGTGTGATCACCGATTTTATGGCCCAGGGAGGTGATCCCACCGGCACCGGTATGGGCGGGCCGGGATACCGCTTTGCCGATGAATTTAATCCCAGCCTGCGCCACGATAAACCCGGCGTTTTCTCAATGGCCAACGCAGGTCCTAATACCAATGGCTCTCAGTTCTTCATTACCCACATAGCAACCCCCTGGCTGGATAATAAACACACGATCTTCGGCCAGGTATCTGGTGGGATGGATGTGCTACTATCCATACCCGACCGTGACCCATCCAGGCGTGATTCTCCGGCAGTCAAACTCAACTCGGTCAAAATCTTGGAAGAATAGCCTGATGAAATCCAGGTGGCTGATGCTGGCTGCTCGCATCCTTGCTCTGGTTATCGTTGTCATAATCACGATTTTCGTATACAAGGTTGGAGACCAGGCCCAGAAATTAGCTGTCTACGGCTATCCTGGAATTTTCATTATCTCATTTCTAGCCTACGCCACGGTGTTCATCCCCGCACCCGGTGTCTTGATCGTCTCGGTGTTGGGAACCACGCTTAATCCCTGGCTCGTCGGTATCGTCGCCGGGGCCGGGGCTGCGGCGGGTGAGATCACCGGTTATTTGTTCGGTTTCAGTGGCCAGCCCGTGGCTGAAAAGGCCAAGGTTTACGATAAAATGGCCGGGTGGCTGAATCGGAACGGTTCCCTGACTATCCTGGTATTGTCGGCCGTTCCAAATCCATTCTTCGACCTAACCGGCGTGGTAGCAGGCGCATTAAAAATGCCCGTCGGAAAATTCATGTTATGGACCTGGATTGGTGAAACCATAAAAATGCTGGCGTTCGCCTTCGGGGGAGGCGTTGTTCTCAAATATATATTCGATTGGATACGGAGCATATTATGATCGACATGCATGTCTACGATACTTTCCTTGAAGAAAACCTGGATAAGAGCGTTGCTGAGCTTTCCACCTACTGCCGCCAGCCTAGCGTAGCCGCCCAAAATTGGGGATTGGTCGAGTGCGCTGAGCTGACCGCTGACATGCTCAAATCCAGGGGCTTTAATGTCGAAGTCCTTTCCACGGGTGGCGCTCCGGTGGTTTACGCCGAGAGAGCCGGACGGACGGATAAGACCCTGCTCTTTTACAACCACTACGATGTCCAACCACCCGAACCGCTCGAATTATGGGACAGCCCTCCTTTTGAGCCAACCCTGCGCGAAGGGAAGCTATTCGCCAGGGGTGTCAGCGATGATAAAGGCCACCTGGTCAGCCGCCTGTTTGCCATCGATTTGATCCTTGCCGTTGATGGTGAGCTTCCCTGCAATATAAAATTCGTGGTGGAAGGCGAAGAAGAGGTCAGCAGCCTGCACCTCAAAGACTTCGTCCTCACCCACCTCGACCAGCTCAAGGCCGATGCCTGTATCTGGGAGTTCGGTGGTGTGGATCACCATGAGGTACCTGTCCAATACCTTGGGCTGCGGGGAATATGCTATGTAGAGTTATCCGTTGAAACAGCCAAGATCGATGTCCATTCGGGGATTGGTGGCTCGATCTTCCCTAACGCTGCCTGGAGGTTGGTCTGGGCGTTATCCACCTTGAAGGGTCAGGATGAGCATATCCGCCTGCCCGGACATTACGACTCAGTGCGACCACCCAGTGAGCGTGACCGCCAGCTATTTGCTGTGTTGCCTGAAACAGCCGATGAATATAAGGCGCGCTACGGTGTCGACCACTTCCTGCGCGATATCCCGGGTGGCCTCGAGCTTCGCCTGGCGGAGGTCTTCGAGCCCACCTGCACTATCTGTGGCCTGACCTCTGGGTATCAAGGCGAAGGCTCAAAGACAGTCCTGCCAGCCAGGGCTTCAGCCAAGGTCGACTTCCGCCTCGTCCCCGACCAGACCCCTGAGCAGGTCTTGCACGCGTTACGCTTGCACCTGGATATGGAAGGTTTTTCGGATGTGCAGATAAAATACCTGGGTGGTGAGCAGCCTGCCCGTACGGATCCCGACGATCCGTTTGTTGCCCTGGTCGTGGAAGCAGCCCGCCCTGTTTATGGGGTTCCCATGCAGATCATTCCCATGGGTGGTGGCTCAGGCCCCAACCATGCCTTTGTCCATAACCTGCATTTACCGGTAGTCTCAGCCGGGATTGGCTACCCCGGAGCCCAGGGGCACGCCCCCAACGAGAATGTTCGGCTCGACCTATATCTGAAAGGTGCCAGGCACATCGCCCGCATATTGAAAGAATTCGCCATCACCTAGCTGATATCCGAATCGACTACAAGCCTTGATCCATAAAAAAAGAATGCCCGGCCCAGGGCATTCTTTCTTCAAGAAACCAACCTTTTCTGCTTCGAATGGTTGCGATAAGTAAGTGGGTTTGATCCGTTACTCAGTTGACCCTTACGTGGGATTGCTCCAGGGTTGTGCCTGGTTTCGCCTCCGCAGCTGCATTGATCTCCCTATGGGCTTCAAGCAGTTCTGTAGACATAGGCCAGTTCCTGCGTTCAGTCAACCGGGCACGTTCGTACGCCCTGTCGGCCATGGCCGCGCCCCTGCAGAGTGCCAGTGTGAAGAACAAGACCACTAAGAAGAAAAAAGCAATTACTCCGATCAAAATAGTAGCCATACTGGTGTCCTTCCTAAAACCTGATTTCACACATTATTAATTCTACGTTATTAACCTTACAAAATCAAGTGCTAAACCTTGCGTTATTGCAAACTTTATTGTTAATTTATAATCTATTTTGATTAACTAATCTTTCAATGTATTATTTGTACTATACAGCCATGGATTTTAGTTACAACTTCCGTGCCTGTATCACCGGCAGCTGGTTGCTGAATAATCGCAACCGGTCCGCTGGTGTCCTCCTGGTATAATCCCACCCATGGATTCGATCGTCGCAATTGATATCGAGACCACCGGCCTCGATCCACAAAAGGATGCCATCATCGAGATCGGTGCCGTGCGTTTTACGATTAACCGTATCGAGGATGAGTGGAGCTCGCTGATCAATCCAGCCCGCAAGATTCCACCCTTTATCACCCAGCTCACCGGCATCAACGACCATATGGTCCTTGAGGCCCCAGCGGTACAGAATATCCTGCCAGACCTGCGCTCCTTTGTCGGTGATTTGCCCATCCTTGGGCATAATGTCGGGTTTGACCTGTCCTTTTTGCGTCGCCAGGGTCTGTTCAAATCCAACGACCTGCTGGACACCTACGAAATCGCTTCCGTTATGATGCCAACCGCCGGGCGTTACGGTTTGGGCTCGCTTGGGCAACAGCTGAATATCCTCATGCGCGCCAATCACCGCGCCCTGGATGATGCCCGTGTGACTTCCGCTGTCTATCGCTCGCTATACGAAATAAGCGCTCAATTGCCCGTTCAGCTCCTGGCAGAGCTTGTCCGCCTCGGTGAGGGCCTGGATTGGGCCGGATATGGTTTTTTCTACAGCCTGTTACGCGCAAGGTCACACGAGACCATCTCTGCCAGGCAAGTCAAGCAAGGTTATGCTGGTCCCCTTTTCGAAAGCTATACCAGCCGAGACCTGACCCCTCTGACCCCAAACCCCGAGCCCAGTCCACTGGATCCCGATGAAGTCGCCTCCGCCCTCGAGCCTGGTGGGATCTTTTTTCATCATTTCCCCAATTATGAGCACCGTCCCCAGCAGATCGATATGCTGCGGGCTGTCACCCGCGCCCTCTCGGAGAGTCGCCATCTGCTCGTGGAGGCTGGCACCGGCACCGGTAAAAGTATGGCCTATCTCCTACCGTCTGCCCTTTGGGCATTGAAAAATGGCCAACGTGTGGTCATCTCCACCAACACCATCAACCTGCAAGACCAGCTGATCAATAAAGATATCCCCGACCTTTGCCAGGCGATGGGGTTGAACCTGTCTGCTGCCGTGATGAAAGGCCGTTCCAATTACCTTTGCCCGCGCCGCCTGGAAAACATGCGCAGGCGTGGTCCCGATAACACCGATGAGATGCGTGTCCTTGGCAAGGTGCTGGTTTGGCTGCAGACAACCACCAGTGGAGACCGCAACGAGCTTAATCTCAATGGCCTGTCTGAGCGTGAGGTGTGGTTACGCCTGTCGGCGGACGACGAGGGCTGCACCACCGAAAATTGCCTCAAGCGGGGCGGGATTTGCCCCTTCTACCGTGCCAGGCAGGCTGCCCTCAGCGCCCATATCTTGATCGTCAACCATGCCTTGCTGCTGGCCGATGTCGCCACGGGTAACCGCGTCTTGCCCGAATACAACTACCTCATCATCGACGAAGCCCATCACCTTGAAGAAGCCACGACCAACGCCTTGAGCTTTAAAACCACCGAGTTCTTGCTCGATCGCGCCATGCGCGAATTAGGCAGCCCCAATTCGGGCGCCCTGGGGAAATTAGCCGGCATCCTTGAAGGGAATGTGCTGCCATCCGAATTAGCTGGCATGAATCGCTATATCCAACAAGCCACCGACCTGGCATTCCACTTCCAGACCCTCACCCAGGCTTTCTTCCGCTCGATCGACGAGTTCTTGCTCGAACAGCGTGAGGGCAATGATATTGGCATGTACGCCCACCAGGAGCGTATCCTGCCAGCCACCCGCACCCAGCCTGCTTGGGCAGATGTCGAGGCTGCCTGGGAAGAATGCGATGCTTCGCTGAAACCGTTGATAGAAACCTTGGGCAATTTGCTACAAGCCTTAGGCGAAGTGGCTGAGAACCTGCCGGATGAAGATGAGGATAGCATTTCAAACTTGCGCAGCCTTTACCTCCGGCTGACGGAGATCCAAAACAGCCTGTATGCACTCGTATTTGAGCCGCGACCCGATTCGATCTATTGGTTTGAGATTCAACCCAACAGCCACCAGATATCCCTGAACGCTGCCCCTTTGAATATCGGGCCATTGATGCAGAAATACCTTTGGAATGAAAAATCGTCTGTCATCCTCACTTCAGCCACGTTAACCACTGCCGGTGAATTCCATTACTTGAAGGGCAGGTTATACGCCAACGAAGCCTACGAGCTGTCCGTTGGCTCCCCATTCGATTTTGAATCATCGGTGCTGCTGTTCATTGCCAACGACATCCCAGAACCATCCGACCGTTCGGGTCATCAACGCGCCGTCGAGCAGGGCATCCTCAACCTGTGCATCGCAACTGGCGGGAAAGCCCTGGTCCTTTTCACCTCTTACGACCAGCTGCGCAGGACCTATAACAGCATCAAGGACCACCTCACCAGGAAAGATATCCAGGTCTATTTGCAAGGTGAAGGTGCTTCAGCCAGCTCATTGTTGGAAAATTTCAAGGTGGAAGAACGTGCCGTGCTGTTCGGAACGCGGGCTTTTTGGGAGGGCGTCGATGTGCCTGGGGCTGCCTTATCGGTGCTGGTCATCGTCAAACTCCCCTTTGATGTCCCTTCCGACCCGATTGTAGCAGCTCGATCGGAGACCTTTGATGATCCATTCTCCGAATATTCCCTGCCCGAAGCGATCCTACGCTTCCGCCAGGGTTTTGGCCGCCTCATCCGCACCCAGTCCGACCGCGGCGTGGTGGCCATCTTTGACCGGCGCATCATGTCGAAGCGCTATGGACGGCTTTTTACCGATTCGTTGCCCACCTGTACCACCCGCCTTGGCCCGGTGGCTGATCTTCCTAAATTGGCTGTCCGCTGGTTGAATTTATAATCTGAAGACACGCAAGAATCAGGGGTTATTCTTCAGATTCTCCAACTGCCTACTCAACCTCAAGTTTTCGGTAAAACACCAGGATTGTGCTCCCATAGTGCCGCTGGTCGAACTCCACCAGCTGTAGTAAAGGCAGATTCTCACCGATCGACTGGTATTCGATGGGATGGATTTGGACGATCACCCAGCCATCTTCCGATAACCACCCCGGCTGCCTGTCGAGCAGCAACAACGCCCTGCTCCACATTTTCTTGTATTGGGGTGGGGCGATGTAGATATAGTCGAAAGGTTGGCTGGCAGGTCGCTCCAGTAGGGTAAAAGCGTCACCATGCGTGACCAGGCTGCCAGGTTCCAGGCCGGTGCTTTTCAGATTCTCGCGAATGATAGCCATAGGCTGCCGGTTGAGCTCGTTGAGCTGGACATATGCCGCGCCCCGGCTCAGGGCTTCGATGCCCACGCTACCGGTGCCGGCAAACAAATCCAAAAAGGATGCCCCTTGGATGTCCGGTCCGATGATGTTGAATAACGCCTGCCTGACCTTGTCGGTGATGGGTCTGGTCGTGTCACCTGGTACCGAGCGGATCCGCCTGCCGCGTGCCTTCCCCCCGATGATACGCAGGTCACTCATGCCGTGCAGCCTGCAATGCGGCCCGGATGTTTACCCCGGGTGTAGTAGTTTGCAGTACGCAACCCGTCCCGAGGATGAAGCGCTTACCATCCGTGCTTAAGATCGCATCCCGGGCTTCCGAGTGCACATGTTCAGGCGTGCCCAGCTCCATCGTTGCGGTTCGTTGTAAGCCCCCGCATACCACCCCTGGGAACAACGACTGTGCTTCTGGCAGCGCTGGGTATGTCTCGCGATCGTGCCAGTTGATCACCTGCACCGGGTAATCGGTGAATAGTTTAAATATCACGTTCGTGCCATGCAGGTGTAGCATGTTCAGCCAATTATCCTTGACAGCGCTGAGGATCTCAAGATCAAGCTTCTTTCCAAAGTGCTTATACTCAGCTTCCGACATCAGCTGGTAATTCGCATGTTGCACTGCGTAGAATATCCCTGCCATCCCGCTCGGCTTAGCAGCCTCGATGAACCGCATGGTCGATTGCGCGATGGTTCGCAGTCCTTCGAGCACGGCTTCCGGGTATTGCCGGATGTGCACCAGCAGTGCTTCACCCCCAGCCAGGTTTTTCGCCTGGGCTAATGGGCTGAAGATGGTTTGCAGAACAGGCACGTCTGCCCCCAACTCATTGCAGATAAGTTTTAAGCAGGTCAGCTGCTCACCCAGGTAGCCCTGGTACGGGTCCAAAATCTTTAGTTTGAGCCAGTCCTCAGCGCTATTGATCACCCGGCCCGTGTATTGCCGCGTGCCTTCAGGGTTCCCACGCCATTCATCTTCTACTCCCCAATCCTTGATACAGTAGGAAGAAGCCGGCGTCACCTTGACCAGGTCAAACTGATAGGCGGTCTGAAAACCGGTTACCGCTTTCGCTAGGCTTTCGGGAGCCTGGTCGTCTACAGGGAAGTGCCTCCACAGGGCGATTGGTGTGTGTTCTTGCACCTCCCCAATCAAGCAGTTCTCAATTCGTTTCCGGTGGATTTTGTTTTTCATTCTGATTATTCTCTCCCTTCAATCAACCAAAAATGCTGACCGTAATCCACAATGAAATAAACCGAACGCGAATTAATTCCCGCGATGGGTAGTTTCAGCCAGGGTTTGGCTTATTTCTTGGTCTTCCTTGGCCTGGTCCACCAGGTACCGGTCGATGAATTCAGAACGGCGCATCCGTAGCGCCATGGGTGCGATGATCTGCAGATCCTCCAGGGTCGCTTCTTTACGGCCATCCAATACCGCCAGGGCCTTCATCGCTTCGAACAAGGTGATCTCGGCTCGCAGGGAATTGATCTTCAAGCGCTTGATCAGTTTCAATCCTTGTTGATACACCTTATCTGGTATGATCACGCCCGGCAAGTTATCTCTCGCCTGCTGGATTTCTCCTTGGGCGAGATGGGTTTCGCTCCTGTATGCCGTAATCAGCTGGTGTGGGCTCTTCAAGTAAGCCTGGGCTCGCCGATAAGCCTCCAGGCGCTGATCCTTATCTTCTAATCCCCTCACCACCACGCGCAACCCAAAACGGTCCATGATTTGCGGCCTCAAGCGCCCCTCTTCCGGGTTCATCGTGCCGATCAGCATGAAGCGCGACCGGTAGGTAGCAGTATTCACACCTCGCTTGACGGTATACGATCCGTACGCCGCTGCATCCAAAATGGCGTCCACCACTTCGCCGGATAACAGGTTTACCTCATCCACCAGCAGCAGGTTGCGGTCTGCATGAGCCAGGATCCCCCGGTGCAGTCTCAAGTGTTGCAGGCCGATTTCTTTTTCATCAGCACTTCCAACTACATCTTCAAGCCGGGCGTTTAATGGAAGCTCAACCAGACGGATCTTATCCATGGCAGCCAGTGGTTCACCCATGGCATACTTCTTGGCACAGCTCGGGCACACCGCATCCATGCCACCCGCTTCGATATCCTCCGGCAGGCAGCCGTAATAACACAGGCTGCGCGGGATTTCTGGCACCAGGTCCACCAATCCACGGATCGCGGTGGTCTTGCCGGTGCCGCGTGGACCGATCAATAGGACACCCCCGATGGCTGGATTGATCAAAGCTAACAGGAGCGCATACTTCATCTCAATTTGCCCCACCAATGCCAGGAAGGGAAAGGGCAGGATCTCAACCACACCGCTGTCACCCTGGGACCGGTCATCGGCCAGGTCTTTACCGGATGCATATGCTAGCAGTGCTTTCAAGGTCCTGAGATTATTCACCGTCCCCGAAGCCTCCTCTGGTCTGGTTGATTCTAATGTCGGATCATTATCCATTTCCGTATGCTCGAATGGCTAATCCATATCGTCGCGCAATTCCCCAAAGTCAACCGGAGGCATCATGTCTGGGCGGTCCATCAGCACATCCATTTCCCCAAAGGTCAATTCTGGCATCATGGGCGCCAGGGGTGAGATGGCTGGAGGCTTGATGCGCAGCGTAAACGGTGGAATGATATCCATGCGCGGGCGTGTGTAGCCATCTGCCAGCTTGCGTAATATCCGGGGGCCTTCAGCCAGCCAGCCCACGTAATGCCCGTGAGTTGAATAGATGATCCTGTCCGATGAGACCCACCCGATCCATTCACCTTCACAATTGAAGATGTATGGGTAGGCCATGAAGCCGCCCACATCACCGTTAGTCATATAGATGGGAACAAGCAGTGTATCTGTTGTCATTCGTTACCTTTCCTCATCATGAACTCCCATTATCGATATGTTGAAATACATGGGAAATTCCTAAGATTTTACATCACTATATGTCCAATAGCGATTGGCGAAGAAATTCCAAAACAGCACGATCAACACCGCAATCGCCAGGGTCAGATTTTCACCCATCACATCCGCCGGAAGCACCAGCAGCTTCTGGGGTAAGAGGCTGCATAGCTTGCTGACCACCGGTTCCAAAAATTTTAAAATGGGTAAACGAATTAACAAACCGATCGTGTTGATCAGTGCGAATTGCATCAGTTGCCGGAAGAGTGGCTTGGAGCGGGAATCCGGGTAGGTCCAGTAGCGGTTCCAGAAAAAGTTGCTGATGATGGCGCAGACGAACGAAATCCCTCCCGCCCACACGTAGGGCATACCGAACTGCCGGTGAAGCAAGTTTTCGATGCCAAAATCGACGAACGCCCCGAATAACCCAACCACCAGGAATTTAAAAAACCTGGTTCGCTCACGCCGGTTTACCAATAATACCGTCATTCAATACCCAATTTACGCTTGAAATAGGGGATAGTCTTTTGTAATCCCTCATCAATGCCGATCTTGGGTTCCCAACCCAAAATCGTCTGAGCCCGCGTGATATCTGGCCGGCGGCGTTGCGGGTCGCTTTCCAATCGTTCAGCTTTTTTATACACAATTCCCGCGGGGTTGTTAACCAGCTTGTTGATTCTCTCAGCAAACTCCACCATGCTCATCTCGACCGGGTTCCCAATATTGACAGGCATGTGTTCTTCGGAGAGTAGTAGCCTGACAATCCCTTCGATCAGGTCATCCACATAACAAAAGCTGCGTGTCTGCTGCCCATCGCCGTACACGGTCAGTGGCTCCCCTCGTAATGCTTGCTGTATGAAATTCGGCACCACCCGGCCATCATCCAGGTGCATCCTGGGTCCATAGGTGTTGAAGATGCGCACGATGCATGTATCGATCCCATGGAACCGGTGATATGCCATGGTTAGCGCTTCCGCAAACCGTTTGGCTTCATCGTACACCGAGCGTGCCCCGATCGGGTCAACGTGCCCCCAATAGCTTTCCGTCTGCGGGTGCTCCAGCGGGTCCCCATAGATCTCACTGGTGCTGGCCAGTAGAAACCTGGCCTCATTGGCCCTGGCGACTCCCAGGCTGTTATGGGTTCCCAGGGCACCAGCTTTCATGGTCTGGATGGGAAGGTTCACATACCCGTAGGGTGATTTGGGGTTGGGGCTAGCCGGAGAAGCGAAATGTAGCACTGCTTCGACCTTCCCTGGCACGAAGATGAAGTTGGACACATCGTGCCGGATGAAGGAGAAGCGCTGGTTACTGGATAGATGGGCAATATTCTCAGGGCTGCCCGTGATGAAATTATCCATCCCCACCACCTCATGCCCATCGTTTAGCAATCGCTCGCACAAATGGCTTCCTAAAAAGCCTGCCGCCCCAGTGATTAATATCCTCATACCCTTATCTCCAATCTAGTCGGCTGGCCAGCCCGTCTCCAGTGATCTGCTGCGCCGCACCTGTTTCAGCATCTACGATCCAGATATTCCCATTATAAATGACCGCGATGGCATAGCTCCCATCAATTCCCACACCACTCGGTGACCAGGCGACCTGTTGCGGTTCGAGGCCGGTCGACTCCTCAACCGGGAAGAGGCTCTTCTGGTTTGAGCCATCCCGGTCAATGGTCATCAATTTATATACACTGCTCTCACTTTCAGCCGGGTTATTTGCTTGCAAATAGGCCACGTAGAATGTATCCTGCTCGACATTGCTTCCCAGGTCGTCATTATAGAGACTGGTCTGGCGGATGACCGGGGACACTACTGGATATGCGAACATGCCGGTATTCTTTACAAGCCTGATCGGTGCATTTCCAGTGATCGGGTAACCAACCAGGTCAAATTCCTGTGAGTCTGCCTGGTTCCCTTCCGTAGGACTCACATGGGTGACCGTGTAGATCACCTGGCCATCTGGAGACCAGGCTATGCCTGGGACCCATGCCCAGTCACCACCCGTCTGGTACGGTGGGATGCTGATCAGCTCGCGGCTCACGCCACTGGTCTCGTCGATCAACCCAACCTGGTCCGCTTGTGCCACCAGGAATTGGGTCTTGTCGGGTGACCAGGCATACTGGCTACCCCACCACCCGTACACACCCCCAGAATTGGCTGCCTGGACCTGTATCGGTTCTCCTACGGTCCCATCCTCACCCAGCTCGATTTCATACAGGTCGTTATTTGCCTGCCAACCCGGTGCTGCTTCGCTCCAATCGGCGGTTGAATAAGCCACATTGCTGGAGCTCGCACCGAAATCTGCGTAATGCACCACATTCTCAATGCCCAGGTCGATCAGCTTGATAGGGTTGGTCTTCAGGTTGGCTGCCCACAGGCTGTTGACCTGGTCAGCCTGGTCTGCGGCACGGGTAAACAGCAGGTAGCGTCCATCCGGGGATAGCCTGAAGATGCGCCCATCCAGGTCGCCCGTCGATACCACCACGAAGCGGTTGCGTGTGCTGGTCTCCATGATCCAGGCGTTCCCGGCTGACAGGTAAGCGATCTTCCCTGGGATATTGAACGTGCTAAAGGTGGGTTTGCTTCCGACCATTATTACTTCGGGGATAGCATCTTTGATAATACTTCTCTTTACAATGGAGTCGGATACCTCGACACCATCTTCGAGCACCCTCCGGAATGTGATCTCTTCCAACCCATTCTCGCCTGCCTGGCTTAATCGTTTTTCTCCCTCAGGCAAGGCTTCATTTTTCAGCTCCTGGTGTTCGAATGGGATGGCGACTTGTTCGCGGCGCTCTTCTTCGAGCACTCGGATCACTTTAACGGTTGTTCCCTCTGCCAGCTTGCTATACATCGGTGGCTCAACCCGATCATTCGAACCAAGCCCGATATTGACAGCCTTTATAGCCTCCATGACCGTGCTGCCTGGTTTCAACGCCACGGTTGCCTGCTTGCCATCGGCAGCCACGCTGACCGGTATGACCGGCTGGGTTGGAGTTTGGTTGGCGCACCCCGCCAGGAGGATGCAAATCAGGATGCCTGCGAGCAAATGGATGTTGTGCAGAATCATACGATGGTATAATCGCAAAGTTCACCCGATAATTATCTTGCGTATCGTGAAAATTACCGTAACATTATAGCATGTCTGATATTTCCACCCCAGAACATACCTCTGACGGGCTGGTTGCCCGCCTTGAAGCGCTGCTTTTTGTGGCAGCCGGTGCGGTCGCGCCTGCCCAGCTGGCCAGTGCCCTTGATCTACCCCTCAGGGTGGTCGAAAACGCCCTGGATATATTTGAGACTCGCCTGGCATCCGAAGATTCGCCGCGTGGATTACGCCTCCAGCGGCACCTGGGGCGCGTCCAGCTGACTACCGCTCCCGATCTGGCTACCGATATCGAGCGCTTCCTGGGCCTTGAAGCCACCAGCAAATTAAGCCGGGCCGCCCTTGAGACCCTTGCTATCATTGCCTACCAGCAGCCTGTCACCCGTCCTGAGATTGATGCAGTGCGTGGGGTCAGCTCCGATGGTGTGTTAAAGAGCTTGCTCAGTAAAGGCCTGATCCAGGAAGTGGGCCGCGCCGAGCGTCCAGGCCGGCCTATCCTCTACGTGACTACCGCTGATTTCCTGCAAAGCTTTGGCTTAAATTCCCTTGAAGAGCTGCCACCCCTCTCGACTGAGCTCGGCACCCCGCCTCCTGCTACTGAATACCTTTCAGAAGTTTAACGAAAAGTTCTATTCGGTAGCACGCCCCCTATTTCTTCCAATCTTCATACAACGATAAGATCTTTTCAAGCGTGTTTTCGTAGTATTCCGCAGCTGGGTACGGCAGCTGCACCGCTTTGCGTGCAGGCTGGACCACAGGTTTCGTTGCACTGAACTCTTTCAATATCTGGGCGTGGGGTTTCAAGCTTCCATCCGGACGTACCAGCCCAAAGAAGCGTTCATTCCTTGACTCGTCACACGGTGGTTTATCCCACAAGCTCGGGTGGTAATCAGCGAAGCACCATGCCAGCGCCCCGATTACTCCTGCATCCACCAGCCTGGGCAATACCGCCGCATAGTATTCCGCCAGAGCTTCTTCAGAGGCCATGAACTGCTTCATTTCCTGACCGTAACCGACCCATTCCCATTCAAACGAGTCCTTTCCGGGTGGGGCCGTGCAACCTCCAAACTCTTCCATCAACGCCGGCTTACCTGAGATTGCAGCCGTCAGTGCACAGGTGAATGGCACAAAATCCACATCCAGGGCTTCCTTGGCGAGGCCCACCGCGTACATCGGGTAGGCATGCATGACCGCCAGGTCCATCTTAGAAAAGATCTGGTCAACCCTCAGCCCGTTGTTATACAGCAGGCTGGCCACGTGTAATCCACAGGTCATCGGGTGGTTTGTATCCACCTCGTGGATCGCATTAACCAGGTCACCAGCCCATTTCACGCCGATTTGGTCACTCGCCGGCCAGGCGAAAATATCGGGCTCGTTCCCCAGGTTCCAACAATAAATTGCCGGGTGGTCTTTGAGCGCTTGGATCACTGTCTTTAGCTGGAGAATTTCAGCCTGTATCACGCCTTCATCAGCATATGGGTTATGGTAACCGCGTTCCACGATCTTCCCACCGCTGACGACCTGCCGGATGTAGCTGGGCTTTTCACCCGCCAGCATCCAGGCTGGTGCCCAATTGGGACCACTCATGTGCCCGGTAAAGAAGGTCACATCCAGCCTCAAGCCCAGGTCGCTGGCGATGTCGCACACTTTAGCCAGGTTATCCAGGCTGGCTTTTGAGATCGTATCGGGCAGCGGCTGGAAATCCTCCCATAGCAGAAAAATTCGCACCAGTGATAATCCCAGCTCGTGGATCAAGGCGAATTCATCGCGCACTTCGCCCTCATCGAACTGGGACCACCAGTACATGGCCTTTTTTCTCGGCCAGTAGTTAACACCCAGCAGGAATGGTTGGCCCATGGTTCCTCTCTCATTTGGAGCAGACTTTCACGTATAATTATGTAATTATAAGGTTTTTTGGATTTGGGAACCGGGTTAAAGGTATCCTGCCAGGCCTGTTCATAAATCTTCGGATCCCTTTCAATATTATCAAGGAGACCAATCGCTATATGCAGAATCAGCCTCACAACAACTCCACACCTGCTTGGCTGGAAGACGCTGTTTTCTACCAGATCTATCCCCAGTCTTTCTACGACTCGAGCGGAGACGGAATCGGGGATATCCCCGGCATCATTGCCAAGCTCGATTACCTCCAGTCGCTGGGGGTTACCGGCTGTTGGCTGAACCCCTGCTTCGAATCTCCTTTCCAGGACGCTGGCTATGACGTCGCCGATTATCGTAAAGTGGCCCCTCGCTACGGTACGAATGCAGACCTGCAGCGTCTTTTCGCTGAAGCAGCCAGGCGTGGCATCCACATTTTGCTTGACCTCGTGCCTGGGCATACTTCCCTTCAGCACCCCTGGTTCATTAAATCATCCCGACCTGCAGCCAATCAATACTCCGATTACTATATCTGGACTGACAGCGCCTGGAAATGGGAAGTGCCGGGGTATAAGGTCATCAGCGGTTACGCTGACCGCGATGCCAGTTTCATCACCAACTTTTTCTACTTCCAACCCGCCTTGAATTTCGGCTTCTCTAACCCCGACCCATACCAACCCTGGCAGCAGCCCGTGGATGCCCCCGGCCCCCAGGCAGTCCGTCACGAGCTAAAAGAGATTATGCGTTTCTGGCTTGAGATGGGTGCCAGTGGCTTCCGGGTTGACATGGCTTTCTCCCTGGTGAAGGGCGATCATGGCAGCCGTGAAACCGCCAGGATCTGGAATGAAATTCGCGCCTGGCTGGATGTCGAATTCCCCCAGGCTTGCCTGATCTCCGAGTGCGGTGTCCCATCTCTCGCCATCCCGGCTGGTTTTCACATGGACTTCTGCCTGCCCTTCGGCATGCCAGGTTATACTGCCTTGCTGCGCAAATCCTATGGCCCGGGCCCGGGCAGTGATCCTTACGGCTTTTCATTCTTCGATCCCATTGGCAACGGCAATATCATGGAATTCCTGGATGAGTATCTGAAACACTACCAGGCCACCCGCGGCCTGGGTCACATCGCCATCCCTACCGGTAACCATGATATCAACCCGCGCCTGTCCAAGGGTCGCACCACCCAGGACCTTGAGCTGGTGTTCTTGTTCTTATTGACCATGCCCGGTGTACCATTCATCTGGTACGGCGATGAGATCGGCATGCGTTCCTTCGACGACCTCCCCTCGAAAGAAGGTGGGTACAACCGCACCGGTTCACGCACCCCCATGCAATGGTCAACCGCCCATAACGCTGGCTTCTCATCCGCCCCGCCACAAGCCCTCTACTTACCCGTTGATCCATCCCCAGACCGCCCGTGCGTTGAGCATCAGGAAAATGATCCTGCTTCATTGCTCCAGCGTGTTAAGAAATTATTGGCTATACGAAAAGCCCACCCTGCTTTACAGGCTTCCGCTGATTTCGAGATCCTTTATGCGCAGCCCGGGAAATATCCTCTCATCTATAAACGAGAAAATGAGACCGACATCTTCATCATCTGCCTCAATCCATCCAGCCGGCCATTTGAGGGCGAGATCCCCCTTGCCACCACTCAGCTACCAGAGATGATTTATGGGCAGGAAAATGGTTTTTCCCTGGCAGATGGTATCTTACGCTTCCATTTTTCCGGCATTTCGGGTGGCATCTATAGGCTACTCAAATCCTGACATCCTATGAATAACTACTTGCTGGACCAGATCCCTTTCACTCGTTGCGGCTCATTCCTGTTGATCACCTCGCGCAACTCGAGCGGTTTGCCTCGCTTGCTGTATAAGACCTCCAGCGGGCGTGTCCATAACCTGCATGACCTGCCCTTTCCGGCGGATGAGTTCTTCGAGCTGGCGCTCATTAAGTCTGGTCAGGAGATCCCTTATACCTGGCAAGCTACTCCCGATAGCCTGACCTTGTGTGGACCTGCGGGCGAAGAAGTCAGCCTGGTGTTTGCCGATCCATCCACGCTGCAGTTCAGAGCCCAGCATACCGGTTTACGCCTGATGCCATCCAAGGTATTCCCGGTGCAGTACTCACCTGTCCCCCACCAGATCTATTTGATCGATTGGTTTGCGCGTGGCATCCACATGTTCCATGCAGACGAAAATACCCACTTGCAGGCTACGGTAACCCCGATTGTGACCGGCATCGAAAAACATTGGAGCGAATTTCCATGTACCATCACCTTTGAACCCAAAGCCGGGTCCAGTGTGATTAACGGAGCGACTCCGGTTCTCACGCTATGAGCGATTTTGGAAAAGCCCTCTGCAAGATTTTGAGTCCGTCCAGGCAGGCGTAAAAGCAGAAATCGCACGCTGGATGCACAAGCTCCCAACCGTGCCTCAGAAATACCGTGAAAAAGCCGAGCTCGCCTGGTTTTTATTGTGGAGCTGCCAGGTGCCAGTTGAAGGGGCATTATCCCGGCCTGCCATTTTCATGAGCAAGTTTTGGATGAACGGTATCTGGGCCTGGGATAACCTGTTCAATGCCCTTGCCATCGCCAATGCCAATCCGCGTTTGGCCTGGGACCAGCTCATGCTGTTCTTCGATTACCAGGAACCCAACGGGATGGTCCCCGACATGATCACCGACCTGGAGCCGATATACGGTTTTACCAAGCCTCCCATCCAGGGCTGGGCGATTTTGAAATTAGTGGAGAAGTTAGGCGTAAAAAAGTCGTTACCCTATCTCCGCAAGGTCTATGAGCCATTGAGCCACCTGACCAACTGGTGGTACACCTACCGTGATTTTGACCAGGACGGCATGCTGCAATATTTCCACGGGAATGATTCCGGCTGGGATAACGCCACGGTTTTCGATCAAGGCGAGTCGGTCGAAGGCGCTGACCTGGCTGCCTACCTGGTTTATCAGTGCGAATGCCTCGCCTTCATAGCCGATGCCATCGGTCGCCCTGTCCAGGCGGGCTACTGGAAGGCGAAAGCCCAAAAACAGCTGGCTGACTTGTTGAGCCATTCAGTCAGGAATGACCATTTCATCTCGCCTATCAGCGGGACGGCTGAAGCTGAACCCAGCCAGTCCCTGATCAACTACTTGCCCCTGATCCTGGGTAAACGCCTCCCAGAGCAGCTCCGGGCTGCCTTAGTGGCTGATTTGCAGCCCGGTGGTCCATTCCTGACCAAATTTGGCCTAGCTTCCGAGCCGCCTACCAGCGTGAAGTACATGCGCGATGGCTATTGGAGAGGTCCCATATGGGCTGCTTCCACCTACCTGGTTTTCGATGGCCTCCTCCAATCGGGTGAGCTGGAGCCTCGCAAGCCTGATCGCAGAGCGCTTTTGCGATATGTGCCTGCAGGTGCCAGGGTTTCTGGGAAAACTATGACGCCGTTTCAGGACAGGGATTGCGCTGCCCAGGCTATTCCTGGACAGCTTCGATTTTCTTGTTGCTGGCCGAATGGCTGGCAACAAAACCTGAGAAGACAGGTAAGAAGTAACCTTAGATGATTGATTTCAAATCCTTATTACAGCTTGGCGGGTGCAAGACCTGGGAGATGCCTACGCTTACCGGTTTTAACAAGCTCTCCCCGCGGGCCACGTTATATCCTTTCGCTTCACCTGCCGAAGCTTTGCGCGGTGACCGTGCAGCCTCTCCCTGGTTCTCCAGCCTGGATGGCTCCTGGGATTTCAAGCTCTGCTCCCGCCCGGAGCAGCTGACCGAGGATATGCTCCTGGATAATGGCTGGAAGCCCATCCAGGTGCCTGGCAACTGGACCATGCAGGGGTATGGACACCCTCACTACACCAACGTGGTAATGCCATTCCCCAACCTGCCACCCGATGTCCCGGATGAAAACCCTACCGGGATATACCGGAAAACCTTCCGACTTCCAATCGCCTGGCAAGACCGGCGGGTCATCCTGCATTTCGGTGGCTGCGAGGGAGCTTTATATGTGTTTCGTGAATGGTCATCCAGTCGGCATCAGTAAAGATGCCCGCACACCGGCAGAATTTGATATCTCCCACCTGGTAGAACCAACGGAAGAAAATGTGCTTGTCGCAGTCGTGGTCCAGTGGTCCGATGCTTCCTTCATGGAAGACCAGGATCACTGGTGGCAGGCTGGTTTACAGCGCGAGGTGTTCTTGTATTCAACCGCCCGCCCGCATATCCAGGATATCTTCGCCAAAACGGAGCTGAAAGGTGATGCGCCTGACGGTTTGCTGCATGTGACTGTCAAGCTCGGGTTTCCCGGCGAGCGGTTTCCAGGTTGTGAAGTCAAACTCCAGCTGTACGACCCTGACGACCAATTGATCCTCTCGGACCATACGGAAACCAGCTCCGACTCACTCACCGACGAGTGGCTCGCCCCGGCTGCCCCCTCCAATCAGCTGGATTTCGAGCACACCGTCGAATCTCCGCTAACCTGGACAGCTGAGACTCCCCATTTGTATACCCTCGTGGTTACCTTGGCCACTCCAGCCGGTGAGGAATCGACCAGCTGTAAGGTCGGTTTTCGTAAAGTCGAAATCCATGATCGTAGCTTGCTGGTCAATGGGCAGCGGGTGATGATCAAAGGGGTCAATTACCACGACCACGATGACCAGACAGGGAAGGCCATTTCGCGCGCCTTATTTGAAAAAGACCTGCTCCTGATGAAGCGCTTCAACATCAATGCCATCCGCACCTCCCACTATCCCAAAGACCCATATTTCTACGATCTGTGCGACCAGCTTGGTTTTTATGTCGTCGACGAGGCCAACCTGGAAACCCATGCTTTCTACCAGGATATCTGCCATGACCCGCGCTATTTACAAGCCTTCGTCGAACGTAACCTGGCCATGGTTGAGCGGGATAAAAACCATCCGTGTATCATCCTGTGGTCTTTGGGTAATGAAAGCGGTTATGGCCCGAACCACGATGCAGCTGCCGGATTGATACGCGGTCTCGATCCAAGCCGGCCACTGCACTATAAATCAGCCCTGGGAGATTATTGGTCGGGTGGTAACTGGACGGGTGGGCAGCGAGTCACCGACGTGGTCTGCCCCATGTATCCAACCATCGATAATATCATTTTATGGTCACAGACTGACCGGGGTAACCGCCCGATGATCTTGTGCGAGTATTCGCACACCATGGGCAACAGCAATGGCTCATTGTCCGATTATTGGGCAGCTTTCGAAAAATATCCAGGGATCCAGGGTGGTTTTCTTTGGGAGTGGGTCGATCACGGCATCTTGTACACCGGCAAGGATGGTAAATCCTACTGGCTGTATGGCGGCGATTTTGGGGATGTGCCCAACGATGCCAACTTCTGCACCGATGGCATCGTCTGGCCCGACCGGACTCCCCATCCTGCCCTGTTTGAGTTCAAGTATCTCGCCCAACCGCTAAAAGTTAGCCGGGTGGATGGATCAGGCTACCGCTTTCGTCTGACCAACCAGCATGATTTTATCTCCCTTTCTTACTTCGCTGGCCGCTGGGAATTGCTCCACGATGGCGTGGTCACACAGGCTGGTGAGCTATCCGGCCTGGATATTGCCCCGCACGAGTCGAAAATCTTTGAGCTGCCCATCCATGCTCCCCTGGAACTTCCTGGAGAGTACTTCGTTAACTTTCACTTCACCTTGAATCAACCCACCGCCTGGGCACCAGCTGGGCATGAGGTCGCCTGGGAGCAGGTCTCCCTATCCAGGCCGAAACCGGGTACGGCAGCCAAACCGATACAGTCCACCAGCTCAGTTCTTGTCCAGCAATCTGACCAGCTTGTTTGCCTGTCAGCTTCACAGGTTAAGGCGGAATTTGATAAGGCTACTGGCGCACTGGTCGAGTTTGGTGATGGGACCAATTATATAAATTCTGGCCTTTGCTTGAACGTTTGGCGGGCTGCTACCGATAATGACGGGATAAAGCTCATAAAAGACCGGCTGATCGAATCGATGAAGGTCTTGTCCTTCTGGGACACCCTCGGTTTGCCTGCCCTGCAGGTACGCCTGGACTCATTTCGGCTGGTCGAAAAACCTGGCTTGTTTCCAAAGCTGGTGATCAAGCAGCAAGCCTCGGGCAGGGATGAATGGAAAGATTTCAGCTTCACTCAGGAATATACCCTTCTCCCCTCCGGCCAGTTGATGGTTTCCTGTGTGCTTAAGACTGGTCCCGGCATTATTGACCTGCCCAGGGTGGGTGTCAGCCTGTCTTTGCCATCCAGCCTGGAAAATTTAGCCTGGTATGGCCGCGGCCCCTATGAGAATTACTCCGATCGCAAGTCATCTGCCATGATCGGGATCTACCACAGCACGGTCACTGAGCAGTATGTTCCTTACATCATGCCCCAGGAACATGGGCACAAGACCGATGTGCGCTGGCTCGAGCTGACCGATGGGAGTGGCTGCGGAATAAAGATCCAGGGTTTCCCGACTTTTGAGTTCAATGCCAGCCATGTTACGGCCAATGACCTGTATGCTGCTCTTCACACCGTTGATCTTCAACCCCGTCCGGAAATCTACCTGGGCATCGATACCGCTATGCGCGGCCTGGGCACGGCCAGCTGCGGCCCCGATACGCTCGATCCCTATCGCTTGCTAAAGTCAAAATACGCCTTTGCTTTTACACTTGAGATTATTCATGGAAACACCTAAACCTATGGAATCGATCCTGACCACAATCCTCGACGATGTGCTGCACGGGCAGCACAAAGCCATTGTCACCGATGTTATAACTGCCCTCGACCTCGGTTTCGCCCCATTATCCATCCTGAATGACGGCATGATTGCCGCCATGCAGCAGGTGGGCCAGCTCTTTGAGGCCGGTGAGTATTACGTGCCTGAGATGCTCGTCTCAGCCCGGGCGATGCAGGCTGGGATGAGCGTACTCAAACCGCACCTATCCGAACAGGATGTTCACCCAGCCGGCAAGGTTGTGCTTGGCACCGTGTCAGGCGATCATCACGATATCGGCAAGAACCTGGTCAAGATGATGCTGGAAGGTTCTGGCTTCGCGGTCATCGACCTGGGTGTGGATGTGAGTACCCAGGCATTTCTGAAGGCTGTCCAGGCTCATCATCCAGGCATCCTGGCTATGTCGGCGTTGATCAACTCCACCATGCCCAACATGCGCCCCGTGATTGAAGCCCTGGAAGCGTTGGGGCATCGCCAGGCGGTGAAAGTCCTGGTCGGAGGCGCACCCTTGACCGACGCCTTTGCCCGCCAGATCGGTGCCGATGCCTATGCCCCCGACGCCAGCCGGGCAGCCGCAACTGCCAAATCACTTCTAGCCATCCACACCTAAGGGCATTGGCCAAAAACGCAATGGGAACATTCGGGGAAACGCAACGTTCAAACATGGAGAGTCCATCATGTCACTGACCACAGAATGGCTGAACCGCATCACGCATTGGAATAATGCCCTGTGGCAGCTATGTTATGCGCCGCTGCAAGCGCTTGAGCTACGCGGTTTCGTCACCCGCCGACAGCTTACACCCGAGCAAGCCCTTAAGCACAAGTTCAACCCCATGCCTGTGGGCACAAACTGGGGAAATAAATGGGAATATGGCTGGTTCCAGTGTGAGTTTATCCTGCCCGAACGGGCTGCTGGGCGGCGTATCGTTTTTTATATGAATCCAGCTGCCAAATCTCCGGAAGATGGTGAATGCCTGGTGTGGGCGAATGGGAAAGAGGCTGGTGCATTCGGCTGGGCGAAACGTGAGCTCACCCTCACGCGGAATGCTATCCCCGGTGCAAAATACAGCATCCTGGCTGAAGCATATGCCGGTCATGGCCCGTTTGGTACCCACGATGTGCCCGTGATGGGCGGAGGTCCTGTCCGGTATGGTCACCCACCATTCCCCGAGCCCGGTCGCAACCAATGTGTGGTCGGTCCCACCAGCTTTGGCATCTGGCGTGAGCAGACTTATCAGCTGGCCCTGGATTTCACCACCCTGTTCGAGTTACGCAACCGGCTTGATCCTGCTTCATTGCGTGTCTCCGAGATTGACCAGGGCTTGAAGGATGTCACCTTATTGATCGACCTCGAGCAGCCTGAACCGGAAATGCTTGAGAGCATCAATTCAGGGCGCGAACGATTACGTCCGCTGCTTGCCTGCGTCAATGGCTCGACGGCCCCTACTTTTTATGCCTTTGGGCATGCTCATATTGATGTGGCCTGGCTCTGGCCCTGGGCTGAAACAGAACGCAAGATCGCCCGCACGGTGGTCAACCAGCTGGCTTTGATGGAAGAATACCCAGATTACCGTTTTCTCCAATCCCAGCCCCAGCTTTATGTCATGGTGAAAAACCACTACCCCGAGCTGTATGAGCGCTTCAAACAGGCGGTTTTAGCTGGTAAGGTGATCGCCGATGGCGCCATGTGGGTTGAAGCTGACACAAATATCACCGGGGGTGAAAGCCTGATCCGCCAGATCATCTATGCCAAGCAGTTCTTCAAGCAGGAGTTCAACCTGGATATGGAGGTGATGTGGCTGCCGGATGTATTTGGCTATACCGGTTCACTGCCCCAGATACTGCTTCACTGCGGTTGCACCAGCTTTGCCACTCAAAAGATCGCCTGGACATATCATGGCGGCGATCCCTTCCCCTATACAACTTTTTTGTGGGAGGGCATCGATGGCTCGGTTGTACCAACCCATATTTTCTCGGATTACAACAGTGAGACCCACCCCAGCAGCTTGCTTGACCGTTGGGAGGGTCGCCTGCAGAAGGATGGCATCCACTCGATGCTCTTAGCCTTCGGGTGGGGTGATGGAGGTGGCGGGCCGACCCGCGACCACCTGGAATACCTGGAGCGCGCCAAAGATCTGGAAGGCTTGCCACGCATCAAGCAGGCTTCTCCATCTGAGTTCTTTTCTGACCTTAAGCAACAAGGCCTTCCCACTCAACGCTACGTAGGTGAGCTGTATTTCCAGGCCCACCGTGGCACCTTCACCTCACAGGCCCGCACGAAAAAGCTCAACCGGCAGAGTGAGGTTTCCCTGCATGAAGCCGAATTTTGGAGCTCGCTTGCCCATACCCTGAAAGGTCATCCATTTTCTGCCGAAGATTTGAAACCTTCCTGGCGTAAGGTGCTGCTCAATCAATTCCACGACATCTTGCCTGGTTCTTCGATCCATCGTGTGTACGAGGAAGCCGAAGCTGCCTTCGCACAGGTGATCGAGTCTGCCGCCAGCGCCACCCGGGCTTCTCAAACCGCATTGCTCAATAAGAAGACACCGGGTTCAATTACCCTTTTCAATAGCCTTTCCTGGGAACGTAAAGCCCTGGTGGAAACCTCTCAAGGGATGCTTGAGGTCACTGTGCCACCATGTGGCTGGACGACGGTAAAACAGGCTGCAGGTAAGGCTGCCATCAGCCAGGAAGGTTTAGTTAAAGCCACCCAAACCAGCCTTGAAAACGAAATCCTGGTTGCGTCCATCAATGACCGGGGCGAGCTGGTCAGCCTGCTGGATAAGCGTACCGGTATCGATGCGATGGCTGGCGCCGGGAACCGCTTCTGCCTGTATAAAGACATCCCAGCCCGTTTTGACGCCTGGGATATCGACAGCATGACCGAGGACCTGCTCATGCCCACCGATGAACCGGTGCAGGTGGAGGTCCTGGACAGCGAAGCGTTGGTTGGCAGGCTGATGATCACCCGCAAGATCCATGCTTCGACCCTCACCCAGGTTATCAGCCTTGAAAAAGGGAAACGCCTGCTCAAGTTTGAGACCCGTGTGGATTGGCAGGAGAGCCACAAACTCCTCAAGGTGGCCTTCCCCGTCAATATCCACGCCAATGAAGCCCTCCACGACATCCAATTCGGTCACATTCGCCGACCCAATCACCGCTCACGCCCATTCGACGCCGACCGGTTCGAGGTTTGTAATCACAAATGGAGCGCCCTGGCAGAGGAAAACCGCGGGGTTGCCATCCTGAATGATTCGAAGTATGGTATCAATGTCCTGGGTAATAGCCTCAATCTCACCCTGTTGAAGTCAGCCCTGGCACCTGATCCGCTCGCCGATAAAGGCCTGCAAACCTTCACCTATGCCCTGTATTATTGGAATGGGAGTTTTGGCGAGAGTGACGTGGTGCGTGAAGCCTATGAATTGAACTACCCCTTGAGTCAGGTTACCGGCGAGGCTGGTGAAGCCTCGATCTTCAAACTGGAAGCCCCGAATATCATCCTGGATACCGTAAAGCTGGCTGAGGACGGCTCCGGGGATCTCATATTGCGTTTGTATGAAGCAAAGCGCAATCTCACCCACTGCACGCTCACAACCGCGCTACCCATTAAAGGTGCCACCCAAACCGATATGCTCGAAAGGTACCAGGCAGAATGCCGCATGGCTAGCGGTAAGCTCAAGCTCGAATTTCGGCCCTTTGAGATCAAGACCCTGCGCTTATCATTGAAGGATTAATGCATGGTTCCACACCCTAGCACCACACAAGGATAAACATCCCATGGAAGAAAGATTACAGAAGATACTCGCTGCAGCTGGATACGGCTCACGCCGTTCGTGTGAAGACCTGATCCTGGCTGGCAGGGTGACCGTCAACGGTGAGCCCGCCCACCTTGGATCGAAAGCCGACATCACGGAAGACCAGGTCAAATTAGACGGCAAGCTAATCAAGCTTCCTGAAGCTTTCCAATACATCGCCCTGTATAAGCCACGTGAAGTCATCTCAGCCGTCTCATCACCCGATGGGCGTCAAACCGTGCGCGATCTCGTTCCGGTCGAAGGCACCCTGTACCCGGTAGGCCGCCTCGATGTGGATAGCGAGGGGTTGATCCTGCTGACCAACGATGGCGACCTGGCGAACCGACTTACCCACCCGCGTTATGGTCACGAGAAAGAATACCGCGTGCTCGTCGCCCGCCACCCCGATGAAAAGCAGCTCACCGCCTGGCAGCATGGTGTTGTCCTCGAGGATGGGTATCGCAGTGCGCCAGCCCAGGTGGAGATCGAATCGCATTCTGGTAAGGGCACCTGGTTGAGTGTGATCATGAAGGAAGGACGTAAGCGCCAGATTCGTGATACCTGTCGCCAGATCGGGCTGCCAGTGGTCTCGATCATCCGGGTCAGGATCGGCAGCCTGCGTCTGGGTAGTCTAAAGTCTGGCGAGTGGCGCAAGCTTACCCAGAACGAGATCAATTCCCTGAAAAATCCAGCCGAAGCGAAAAAAATTCGTAAACCCGCTATAAAAACTATAAGGAAAAAGCCTGATAAAGCACCTGAAAAACAATCTGCAAAGCCTTCAGCCAAGCCTAGAGTCAAGTACACGAAGAAAGATCAAACCAGGTGAGTATTGGGATTATGACCGATAATAAGCCAGTTTTGCCACCTAAAAGAAGCCGCGTGGCGCATTAGTATGCTTTACTCGCGGCTGTGTAGACCTGGGGTAAATGAGTTACAATATGCCCGTTTAATGAATCGTGTAGTGAGGAGCACGCATGGAAACACCCGTTAGTGCATCGCCAGAATTGAAACCGTCATGGTTGGATCAGAAGCTGTTTCGTTCTCCGGTCATTGACCTTGAAAAGCTTTTGTTCGCCATCATCTTGATATTTGCGATATTTACGCGTTTGTATATGCTCGAGCCGCGTGTCATGAGCCATGACGAGACCTCGCATACCTACTTCTCCTGGCTATTCTACAAGGGTGATGGCTATGCGCACGACCCGGTAACTCATGGACCTTTCCAGTTCCACATCGTTGCCCTGTCCTACTTCCTTTTCGGGGATAGTGATACAACCGCCCGCATCCCGGCTGCGTTGTTCAGTATCGCCACCGTGGCCTTTATGTGGTATTACCGCCGCTATCTCGGCCGAGCTGGAGCTCTCATTGCAGCTCTTTTGCTGACCATTTCTCCCTATATGCTCTATTATGGGCGTTATGTGCGCAACGAAGCCTTTGTAGCCTTTTTTGGCGTGGTGATGTTGTGGGCGATCCTGCGCTATCTAGATACTGGAAAATATAAGTACCTGTATGTCTTGACCACGGTCGTGGTCTTGCACTTCTGCACCAAAGAAACGTCGTTTATCTACGCCGCCCAGGTCTGGCTATTCCTGGCCGGCTACCTGGTTTACCGTTTAGTACGCCGTGATTGGGAGCTGCCCGATCAAAAAACGCCTTTCATCTTCGCTTTTGGATTTGGGATTCTGTTTGTTTTGTCTGGGGTTCTGCTCCGCTATTTGGGCACCAAGACCATCACACCAGGTCTTGAAGATTATAAATATCCGTTTTTTGCCTCGATCCCTGCCTGGGTCAGCTTTGTAGCAATTGCTATCGGTGTGATTGGCCTCGCAGCCGCCATCTTTCTGATCTTTAACGGTCTCGGTTTGAAGCGGATCCGCCAGGAACGCTCATTCGACCTGCTCATGCTCATGGTCACCCTGGTGCTGCCCCAGCTATCGGCTTTTGCGATCAATGCGCTGGGATGGACCATCCCGGTCAATGCCGCCGAGGTGCGTGCCCTGACCTTGCCCGATATGCTGCACATGGCGCTGGTGGTCGTGCCGATCATAATTATCTCCATCTTGCTGGGATTGTGGTGGAACTGGCGCCAATGGCTTATCAATGCCGGAATCTGGTATGCCATCTACATCGTGCTCTATACCAGCATGTTCACCAATGGAGCCGGATTTTTCACCGGTCTCGTGGGTTCGCTGGGCTATTGGTTGGAGCAGCAGGGGGTTAACCGGGGCGACCAACCGCAGTATTACTATGCCTTGATCCAGATCCCGATCTATGAGTTCTTACCTGCACTCGGGAGTGTCCTGGGGATATTTCTTGCCTTGCTCGGCCGAAAAACGGTCCCGGATCCTCTTTTCATCGAAGAAGACGCTGACCAGGATGTTTCTGTCAGTGCCCCAGCTGCCAGCCAGGATGTTACTGTCAATACCCCGGCTGCCAGCCAGGATGAAACCTCGGCAGCCAACCTCGAGACGATCCCGCCAGAGGTCAATACCACTGCCGAGCTCAAGCCACTGAAAAACGAGGCCCCGGTAACCGGCTTGCTTATCTTCTGGGTCATCACCAGCTTGTTTGCCTACACGGTTGCCGGCGAAAAAATGCCCTGGCTCACCGTTCATATCACCCTGGCAATGATCCTCCTCACTGGGTGGGCTCTCGGCTACCTCATCGACTCAACCGATTGGGCAACATTCAAGCAGAAAAAAGGCTGGCTGGTGTTTGGCCTGTTGCTGGTTTTCATCCCTGCCCTGATCAGTTCCATCCGCATCGCCTTGGGGGCTAACCCGCCTTTTGCTGGGAAATCTTTGGAACAGCTTACTGCCACCAGTGGCTTCGTCATATCGATCATTGCTACCCTAGCCAGCCTGGCTGGCTTGATCATGCTCATGCGTGATTGGCCCGGTAAATTGATCCGCCGTAGTTTTGCATTTGCCTTCTTTGGATTGCTCGCTTTTCTCACCGCTCGCGCCGCATTTATGGCCTCCTATGTCAACTATGATCTTGCCAAGGAATACCTGGTGTATGCCCACTGCGCTCCAGGTGATAAGATTGCCCTTGAGCAAATCACCGATATCTCCAAGCGCCTCACTGGTGGGCTGGATCTCACGGTTGCTTATGATGACAAGACCACTTACCCATTCTGGTGGTACCTGCGGAATTTCCCCAACCAGCGTTATTATGGGAATGCCCCCACCCGCGATTTGCGCGATGTTTCGTTGATCCTGGTGGGGCAGGAGAATTTCGGTAAGATCGAGCCAGTCGTAGGCCAGGCTTATGATAAATTCGAGTACAACCGCATCTGGTGGCCAAACATGGACTACTTCAACCTGACCTGGGAACGCGTGTGGAACGCTATCACCGATCCCCAGATGCGTGAGGCTTTGTTTAACATTTGGGTTTACCGCGACTACACTCTATACGGTCAGCTAACCGGCGAAGATACCAGCCTCCAGAACTGGAGCCCCTCCGAAAAGTTCCGCCTGTACATCCGCAAGGATGTGGTCTCGCAGCTCTGGGATTACGGCTCAACCACCACTTCCACCACCCCGATCCAGGCCGATCCATACGAGGGCAAGGAGCTTGCCGTGAGTGCCGACCAGCTGATCGGTTCGGCAGGCTCTCAGCCCGGACAGTTCACCACGCCGCGGGATGTTGCCCTCGCAACCGATGGCACACTGTACGTTGCCGATACCTTCAACCACCGTATCCAGCATCTTAATCCCGATGGCAGCGTCATCAAGGTGTGGGGTTCCTTCGCCGATGTAAGCAAGGGTGAGGCCCCTGGTGGGACCTTTTACGAGCCCTGGGGCATCGCGGTCGGCCCCGATGGCTCGGTCTATGTTGCCGACACCTGGAACCACCGCATCCAAAAGTTCAACGCTGACGGAGAATTTGAACTCATGTGGGGCTATTTCGGCACGGCTGATACGCCCTTTGCCATCTGGGGGCCCCGTGACATCACCATCGATGACAAGGGACAGGTATATATCACCGATACAGGCAACAAACGCATCGTGATTTACGATCAAAATGGTAACTATGTCGCCCAATTTGGATCCGTCGGTCTCGGGTTGGGCCAATTCGATGAGCCGGTAGGTGTCGCCGTGGATAAAGACGGTGTGGTCTACGTCACTGACACCTGGAACCAGCGCATCCAGGTTTTCGCTCCGGATAGCAGTGGGAACTACATCGCCACCAATAGTTGGGATGTTGTAGCCTGGTATGGGCAGTCACTAGATAATAAGCCGTATCTCGCTGTGGATGACCAGGGTAACCTCTACACCACCGATCCTGAGGGATACCGTGTCCTTCACTTTACGACCTCGGGCGCGTTCGTGAATTATTTTGGTAATTACGGTAGCGGGGTTAACCAGTTCAACCTGCCCACCGGCATTGTCACCGATGGAAAAGGTGGCGTGTGGATCGCCGATGCCGGCAATAACCGCATCATGCACTTCACCTTACCAACGCAATAATCTACCGCACAATATCATGCCCTGGGGCGCGATCAAGCTGTCCCAGGGCTTTTATTTATCTACGCTGTTGGACGGTCACCTTCGAGCCTGGTCACGTGATCGTTGCCGATTTTCAGGGTATAACAGATGGGCTGGGTATTATTCTGTGCATAATATGAAAACATTATGTTTGTGACCCCCGAGAGGTTATGTTCGTCAAACGGGTGCGGATTGCCTGGGTGGTATAATCACCGCGCTGATAAAATCTAATGGATCCTCATGTGAGGAGTTTAGAGGGATGAAACTACACGAATATCAATCCAAACAAATATTTTCAAGATATGGCATTCCCATCCCAAAAGGACGGGTTGCAACCACTGCCGATGAAGCCCGCAGTATCGCCATCGAGCTGGGTGGCCGAGTCGTCATCAAGTCACAGGTCCTGGTAGGTGGGCGTGGCAAGGCTGGCGGTATCCGCCTGGCTAAAGACCCGCATGAGGCTGAAGATGTCGCCGCCCAGATCCTGGCCATGGAGATCAAAGGCCTGCCGGTCCGCAAAGTGCTGGTGGATGAAGCTGCCAGCATCTCCAAGGAGATCTACCTGGGCATCACCAATGACCGTGGTGCCCGCAGGCCGGTCATGATGGCCTCTTCCGCCGGTGGGGTTGAGATCGAAGAAGTCGCTCGCACGACCCCCGAGAAGATCATCAAGGTGCACATCGACCCGCTTTTGGGCCTGAAGGATTACCAGGCGCGCAACATTGCCATTGGTATCGATCTGCCCAAGCAACATTGGAAGGTGTTCAACCAGATCGCTGCCGGTTTATGGCACGCTTTCCTTGACTGCGATGCCACCCTGGCAGAGATCAATCCCCTGGTTATCACCGACAACGGGCAGCTGATCGCCCTGGATGGCAAGATGCTGATCGATGATAACGCCCTCTTCCGCCATGCCGACCTGGCTGAGCTGCGTGACCTGGATGTCGAAGCCCCCGCAGAGGTGGAAGCACGCAAGTATGGCCTCACCTACATCAAGCTGGACGGTAATATCGGCTGCATGGTGAACGGGGCCGGCCTGGCCATGACCACCATGGATATCATCAAGCTCTTCGGTGGTGAGCCAGCCAATTTCCTCGATATCGGTGGCGGCGCAGGCTCCGATAAGGTTGCCGCGGCAATCCGCATCATTCTCACCGATCCGAATGTGAAGGCGGTCCTATTCAATATCTTCGGTGGCATCACCCGGGGTGACGAGGTCGCCCGTGGCATCCTAGCTGCCCTGAACGAAGTCAAGCCCCACATCCCCATGGTGATCCGCCTGGTTGGTACCAACGCAGAGGAAGGTCGCAAGCTTTTATCCGATGCTAACCTGATCACCGCTGAAACCTTAGCCGATGCCGCGAAAAAAGCAGTCGCGGCTGCAAAAACTGGCTTGGCAGGGAGGTAAAACCAATGAGCATCCTCATCAATAAAAACACACGCCTGCTGGTTCATGGCATCACCGGGAATGAGGGCCTGTTCCACAGTACCCAGATGTTGTCCTATGGCACCAATGTGGTCGCCGGCATGACGCCTGGTAAAGGTGGCGAATGGGTGATTGATGGCAAGGTCCCCGTTTTCGATTCCGCCAAAGTCGCCGTGGAAGCGACCGGTGCCAACACCAGCTGCATCTTCGTCCCCTCGCGCTTCGCGGCTGATTCGATCTATGAAGCCGCAGATGCCGGTATCTCCTTGATCGTTTGTATAACCGAAGGTATCCCCGTCCAGGACATGATGAAGGTCAGGGACTACCTGGACCAAAAGCGGGTCCGCCTGGTGGGCCCCAATTGCCCCGGCTTGCTCACCCCCGGTGAATCGAAGGTCGGGATTATCCCGGGTAATATCGCCATCCCTGGCAATGTCGGGGTGGTATCACGTTCTGGCACGCTCACCTATGAGGTGCTCTACGCCCTCAAGCTTCTCAATAAGGGCGTTAGCACCTGCGTTGGCATCGGTGGAGATCCGATCAACGGTACCAACTTCATCGACGCCCTCACCATGTTCGAGGCTGATCCACAAACCGAAAAGGTCGTCATGATCGGCGAGATCGGTGGCACCGACGAAGAGAAAGCTGCCGAATATATCTCCAAGCATATGACCAAACCGGTGGTCAGCTTCATTGCCGGCCAGACTGCCCCTCCCGGGAAACGCATGGGTCACGCTGGCGCCATCGTTGAAGGCGGCTCAGGGTTGGCCTCAGATAAGGTCAAAGCCCTCCAGGCTGCTGGTGTCAGGGTAGCTTCCCATCCCGAAGAGATCCCCAGCCTGCTCTTCTAATCTCTAGAAAATTTTCATCAAAAGCCTGCCGCTCGCGCGGCAGGCTTTTTTGATAATCCGAGTCTGTTCGAGAGACACATCTTCGTTATGCCTTTCCTTTAATTAATAAAGGGGCTGCCCATATTGCCCGGACAGCCCCGAATTGTTATTCGAAGAAATAATTACATGTGGGCTTGCAGGTACTCGACAGCCTGGCCTACGGTCTTGATCTCCTGGGCTTCCTTGTCAGATATCTCGCCACCGAACTCATCCTCAAACTTCATGATCAACTCAACAAGGTCCAGGGAATCCGCTTCCAGATCCTCGCGAAAACGTGCATCCATCGTTACCTTGGCTTCATCCACACCCAGCAGGTCGATAATGATTGCTTTAACCTTATCAAATACTTCATTCTTCTCCATGATCTTTGATCCTCCTACATAAATTTGTGCCTGGTATCCTGGCAATTGTATCCTGTGATGTTATTCTGTCAAGGATTAGATTCTGTTGTTGACATGCCTACCTGTGGCTGGTAAGATTATCCACACATACGGAACACTTACCCATGAAAGAAGTTACGCCAATTGGCTCAAGAAAATCAGATCACATCCGCATCAATCTGGAGCAGGATGTTCAATCAAGCCTGACCACCGGCCTGGAACACTACCACTTTGTCCACCATGCCCTGCCGGAGATCGATCTTGCTTCGGTCAACCCAGGGGTTAGCCTATTCGGCAAGCATCTATCCGCACCGCTGTTGATCTCCTCCATGACCGGCGGTACCGCTGAAGCCGGTCACCTCAACCAGTCCCTGGCCCTGGCAGCTGAGCAGGCTCACATCGCCATGGGGGTTGGCTCTCAGCGTATCGCCCTCGAAGATCCTTCCCTGGCGCACACATTTCAAATTCGCCGCTATGCCCCCACCGCGTTATTATTTGCCAACCTGGGAGCCATCCAGCTCAACTATGCTTACGGGCTGGAGGAGTGCCAGCGTGCTGTGGATATGATCGAAGCCGATGCGTTAGTCCTTCATTTGAATTCTTTGCAGGAAGCGCTTCAATCAGAAGGCCAGACCAATTTTGCGGGTCTGCTCAATAAGATCGAAGCGATTTGTCGCTCACTGCCTGTTCCGGTGATTGCCAAGGAAGTTGGCTGGGGCTTCTCCACCCAGGATGTCACCCGCCTTGTCCAGGTGGGCATCTCAGCCATCGATGTGGCGGGTGCTGGGGGCACATCCTGGTCGCAAGTCGAGATGTACCGTGCCGATACTGAAGAGCGCCGCCAGTTAGCAGCCGTATTCCAGGATTGGGGCATCCCCACGGCACAGGCGATCTTGAACGTCACCACCGCCGCCCCGCAGCTCAAGGTCATTGCCTCGGGTGGCCTCCGCTCAGGTGTCGACATTGCCAAGTGCCTCGCCCTGGGTGCTTCACTTGGAGGCACGGCAGGGCCTTTCCTCAAAGCCGCCTCACACTCCCCTAAAGCGGTCATCTCGCTGATCGAATTATTCAAGGAAGAGATCAGGGTTTGTATGTTTGCTACTGGCTCTTCCTCGCTCGAACAGCTCAAGCAGCAAAAACTTATCCGGAGCTAAACCCATGTCCAAAGCAGACATCGATGATCTCCTGCAAACTTATATAGAAGCAATCGAAGTCTCCTTACAGAAGGCCGTCCTCCATTCACCGGATTTTGGCAGCTCCATGCTGCACGAAATGCTGGCCTTTCACATGGGTTGGGCTGATGACCCTAAAACGGTTACCACGCGCGGTAAACGCATCCGCCCTCTGTTGGTCTTGTTGGTCAGCAAGGCCGCCGGCGGCCATTGGAACGATGCCATGCCGGGTGCTACCGCTGTGGAATTGATCCATAATTTTTCGCTTATCCATGACGACATTGAGGATAATTCACCCACCCGGCGTGGGCGCTTATCGGTATGGAAAAAATGGGGTGTTCCCCAGGCTATCAATACTGGTGACGCCATGTTCGCCCTGGCTCATCTGGAGGTGGTCCGCCTGGCACAGACGGTGGATGCCGAGGTTGCCTTGAAGGCTGTTGATCTGCTACAGCGCACCTGCCTTCACCTCACCCAGGGCCAGTACCTCGATCTGTCCTACGAGTCACGCTGCGACCTTACTATCGATGACTACTGGACCATGGTGGAAGGCAAAACTGCTGCCCTGATATCTGCCTGCACTGAATTGGGTGCGATCACTGCTTATTGCAGCGATAAATATATCGCTGCGTACCGTGAATTTGGCCGCCTGCTGGGCCTCGCTTTCCAGGCTGAAGATGACCTGCTGGGGATTTGGGGCGATTCTTCCCTGACCGGTAAATCTACCCAGGGCGACCTCGTAACTGGCAAGGTGACCCTCCCGGTATTGTTTGGACTCTCCAAGGCAGGCAAATTCGCCGAACGTTGGAATGCTGGTCCGATCGATGAATCCGAAATTTCATCCGTCTCAGGCATGCTGGAAGCCGAAGGAGCCAGGGAATACACCCGTTCTGAGGCTGACCGCTTACTCACGGAAGCTTTATCAAAGTTAGAAGATGTTTACCCCGCCGGCCTGGCAGGCGAAGCACTCATTTACCTCGCCAAAAGCCTGATCAACCGGCAAGTCTAATTTTAAACAAATTCTTTGAATACCTGGTTTCCCAGCAGGTATCCCCGTTTGGTTAACCGTAATACATCCTTTGCGTCACCGGCCCATTCCAGCAACCCAAACCCGGTGAGCTGGTTTATCTGCTTGCTGAACTGTTCTTCCAGGCATATCCCAAAGCGTTCCTTGAATGAACGGTTCGATACACCTTCTCCGACGAGCCGCAAGCCCATCATCATCGTTTCACCGATCTCGGCCTCTCTGTCGATCACATTGCATTCGATGGTGGCAGGCGTGCGGGGAAATATTCCTACCTGTGCCGGTATGCTACCCTGATCCAGCCTTTGGATGTAGGCCTTTGGGTTCAGCACATCGATGGTCCGGCAATTTTCGATATAACCGTGTGCCCCTGCACCCACGCCCAGGTAAGCCAAGTTGCGCCAGTATTGCAGGTTGTGCTTGCAGGCATAGAGCTCACCCGCTTCATCTTCAACGCTCCAATTGGAAATCTCATATTGGATGAACCTCGCGCCCGCCAATCGTTCGCTGGCGGCCTCATACATATCTGCAGCCACGTCAGGATCGGGTTCAGGCAGCCTGCCTGCCTCCACTTCTTGCTTCATCGGGGTTCCATGTTCAAGGGTGAGTGCATATAAGGATAGATGCGTCGGGTTTAGAGCTAGTGCGAATTCCATCGACGCCATCCAGGTTTTCAGGGATTGGCCAGGTAGCCCAAAGATGAGGTCAAGGTTAATATTCTTGATCCCCGCTGCCCTACACCATTCCACTGCTTGCACCACCTCCTGGAAGGAGTGCTGCCTCTCAAGCATCTGCAGCTCACCAGGGTCCGCTGACTGCATCCCCAGGCTGACCCGGTTTATTCCAACCCTTGAGATTTCTTCTAAATAGGCCGGATTAACCGTCCCAGGGTTGGCTTCGATGGTGATCTCTGCCCCTGGGCACAGCGTGAATTCCTGTGTTATGGTATGCAGGATGGCTTCGAACTGTTGTGATGAAAGTAGCGATGGTGTACCCCCACCGAAATATACTGTTCCGATGGATATTGAGCTCGGCGATGTTTTTCCAAGGTAGGCTATCTCAGTGCACACTGCATGAGTATATTCTGGGATCAGCTCCTGTAAGCCAGCATACGTATTGAAATCACAATACCCGCATCTGTGCCGGCAAAATGGAACATGGATGTACAAGCTCGTCTGGCTCATCCCCCGAGTATAACATGTGGGTTTGTCGTGCTACCTTTCTGGATGAAATCGTACCGACGTACGGAGGATATAAAAAGCTGGTATAATCCGCCAAGTCCGGTCCAATCCCGGCACCTCTTACAATTATGACTCCTGAGACAAATACAACCCCCATGAAATTGTGTCCTACTTGCGGGACGCGCGTGAAGGAAGATGCAACCCGCTGCCTGGTCTGCGGTGCAGACTTGACTAACACCGAAAAAACAGCCCAATCCACCAAAGTAGTCCAGGGCAGCCGAATGCCGTCCATAACGCTCAGCTTACCTGTAGCCCTGGTCCTGCTTGCCTTGTTCCTGGGGATTGGGGCAGTCATTGTCTTTTTTGCTCTAAAACAGACCCCCGAGGCGGCTGTGCCTCCCACTGCCACGGTTACCGAAACCCCAACTGCTACGGCTTCCCAAACCGCCACCATCACCCCCCTGCCGACATTAACCAGCACCCCCGAACCCAGCCCCACTCCCATCACCTATTTAGTTAAAGCCAATGATACCTGCATCAGCATTGCAGCCTTTTTCAATACCTCAGTGCAGAGCATCGTTACCATGAATAACCTTTCTGCAGCTTGCGACACGTTGTATATCAACCAGCCTATCCTCATTCCCCAGCCTACGCCCACCGCTTCTCCCATGCCATCGGCCACATACAGCCTGGCCGAACAGACCGAAGCTGCCTGCGAAAAGGTCGAGATCATTGTCCAATCGACCGATACCCTGGGGAGCATCTCGGCCATTTACAATGTGCCCATGGAAGCCATCAAGGAAGAAAATGGACTGCCCAATGACACGGTCTACCTGGGTCAGCCACTCGTCATCCCGCTGTGCCGGAAGTTCGCCACACCCGGGCCATCGCCCACCGCCACGCCTCCTCCCCCTTATGCAGCGCCGAACCTTTTGCTTCCCGCCAATGGTGCTCCCTTCACAATTGCCGATGACACGATCACGCTGCAATGGGCTTCTGTCGGGTCGTTGAATGCCAACGAAGCCTACCAGGTAACCATCGAGGATCTCACGGCTGGCAAGGGTCCCTCCCTTGTCGATCAGGTGACTGACACGAAGTACCTGGTTACTTCCGCCCTGCGGCCCTCGGATGGTGTCGCCCATATCTTCAGCTGGATCATCGAAGTAGTCAGGGTCACCGGTTCAGACGAGTCGGGCAATCCGATCTGGACCTCTGCTGGTACAGCCAGTACCCCCAGGTATTTCAGCTGGATCGGCGCCCCTGGTATGGCCACCCCGACCCCATAACAAAAAAAACAGCGGTGGAGAAATCCACCGCTGATTATTTTACCAGCTCGTCAAAAACGATCAAGCTTTGCTGGCAATCGCTTCCAACATGGCAGTCGTCAGTGATTTTGGCCGCTCGATCGGCTGCCCTAATGCGCGTGCCCACACAGCATTTGCAGACACACCCAGGAGCCGGCTGACCCCGAAGATGACCGTATAAAAATCGAATTCCTTCACCCCGAAGTGATATTGGAGTGAGCCGCTGATCGCATCCACGTTTGGCCATGGATCTTTTGCTTTGCCCTGTTCCATTAGAACCCCTGGGATCACATCATAAACCAGGGAAGCCAACTTGAAGATTTCGTCATCCGGGAAGTGTTTCCTTCCAAACTCAAGCTGGGCTGTGTATCGTGGATCTGTCTTGCGTAATACTGCATGCCCATACCCTGGAATGACCTGCCCGCGGTTCAAGGTATCCCATGCGAACTGCCGTAATGCTGCCTGGTCATATGCACATTCCCCGCACTTTTCCTTTACGTCGAGTAGCCACATCAAACATTCCTGGTTTGCCAGTCCATGCAAAGGTCCTGCCAGGCCACTCAACCCCGCAGAAGCTGCATAGTAGATATCCGATAGTGAAGATGCCACCAGGTGGGTGGTGTGTGCGCTGACGTTACCACTCTCATGGTCAGAGTGCAATAAGAAATACAGGCGTGACAGATCTTGATACAGCGGGTCCTGGATGCCCATCATATGGGAGAAATTTGCACCCCAATCCAGGCTTTCATCCGGGGCGATGTATGCTCCACCCTTGTACTTCAAGCGGTAGATATACGCCGCGATCTCCGGTAGCTTGGCGATTAGATTCATGCTGTCTTCGAGCATCGGTTCCCAATAGGCATCTTTCTTTAAACCTTCATGGTACTGTTTTGAGAATAAAGACTCGCGTTGCAGGATCAAGACTGCCAGGGTAAATAATGTCATCGGGTGGACATCCGCCGGCATGGCGTTAATCGTATCGAACACGTACTGCGGCACTTTTGCCCGTTTTTTCCATTCTGCTTCAACCTCAACAGCCTGTTCTGCCGTTGGAATGCTTCCTACCAGGAACAGATAATATAGCCCGCCAATATAGGGCATTTCAGCTCCTGCCGGTTTGGGCAACTTTTCCAGCACTTCGGGGATCGTGTAACCCCTGAATCGGATCCCTTCCGCCGGGTCGACGTAGGAGATATCGGTTACCAGGCTTTTAACATCCCGCATACCACCATAGACTTGCCCAATGGTGACCTCACCTACTTTTACGTCACCTTTTTCTTTAACCAGTTTTTTGACTCTCTCACGCCACTCGGGTAACTGCTCTGCGATCTTATCTTTTAGTAACATGGCCCGTCTCCACCTAGATTTTCACCAGATTTTTTAACGCCTCGGTCGTTTGCCTCACTGCCTCAGCTGAACGATTCAACGCTTCGCGTTCTTCATTATCAAGTTTATATTCAATGATTTTCTCGATGCCCTTGCTCCCCAGCTGCACTGGCACGCCAAAATAAATACCATTAAGTCCGTACTCGCCTGTCATGTAAGCCGAGGCTGGAACGATCAATTGCTTATCTTTCAAGATCGCTTCGACCATTTGGGCCAGGGCTGCTGCTGGAGCATAATATGCGCTGCCAGTTTTGAGCAGGTTTACGATCTCACCTCCGCCCTTGCGAGTGCGATTGACGATTGCATCTAGTCGGTCAGCTGGCAGCAGCTCACGCAGCGAGGTCCCAGCCACGTTCGAATGCCGGGTGAGCGGTACCATTTCATCTCCATGCCCACCGAGCACGTAGCACTGCACATTTTCCACCGAAACACCCAGCTCGGCTGCGACAAACGTCCGCATGCGTGCGGAATCCAGGATACCAGCCTGGCCAACCACCCGTTCGGGCGGCAGCTTGGTAAGCTTCATCGCCAGGTACGCCATGGCATCCAGCGGGTTGGTCAGAATGACATAAATGGCATTAGGAGATCTTTTTATGGTTTCCAGGGCAGCTTTGCTGACGATCTCTGCGTTTGCTGTCAGCAAGTCATCCCGGCTCATCCCGGGCTTGCGGGGTAGCCCAGCGGTAATAACAATAATATCCGACCCTGCGGTTGCGTCATAATCATTTGTTCCCAGGATTCGCACATCCTTGCCGATAACTGGCATTGCCTGCTGAAGGTCAAGGGCTTTCCCTTGTGGCATTCCCTCGACAATATCTACCAGTACGATATCCGCCAGCTCACGCTCTGCTAACCAAAGCGCGGTCGATGACCCCGTCATGCCTCCGCCAATGATTGATACTTTATTTTTCATGCTCCCTCCATTCAGATTTGAATCGTTTATTTCACTGCGACAGCTTGTTCGGTCTCAAGCTTTTCAATATACTTTACAGCCTGCATGGCAGCTGCTGCCCCCATACCGGCAGACGTGACTACCTGTCTGTAATTTGGATCTCCTGCCTCACCAGCCACGAATACGCCTGGTACGTTCGTCGCAAGCAGGATGTTGGTTTTGATAAAGCCCCTCTCATCCAGGTCGAGCGCATCGGCAAATATCTGCGTATTGGGGATATGCCCAATGAATACGAATACGCCATCTGTTGGCATGGCTGTTTCTTCACCTGTTTTTACATTCTTGATCTTTACACTGGTGACTTTATCCTCTCCCATGATCTCAGTGATAACACTGTCCCAAACGAACTTGACCTTGGGATGCTCAAAAGCACGCTGCTGCAGGATGGCATGTGCCCTGAGGCTGTCACGCCGGTGGATCACCGTCACGGTTTTGGCGTAGCGGGTCAGGAACAGGCTCTCTTCGATTGCACTATCACCACCGCCAACCACCACCACATCCTTGTCTTTAAAAAACCACCCGTCGCAGGTTGCACAGTAGGATACGCCTCTACCCGTTAGTTCCGTTTCACCAGGCACATTCAGGTGGGTCGCCTGGGCACCTGTGGCGACGATGATCGTATCGGCTAAATACTCACCATTATATGTTTTTACACGGAATGGATGCTCATCCAGTTTTGCTTCGACTGCTGTGTCATACTCAACCTGAGCTCCGAACTTCTCAGCCTGCTTCTGGAACAGGTCGGATAACTGCTGGCCTCCTACACCGTCGGGGAAACCCGGGTAGTTTTCGATCGTGTTGGTCAGCGAAGCTTGCCCACCTAGCTCCATTCCGGTCAATACGACCGGCTCTAGGTTCGCCCGGGCAGCGTACAGTGCAGCCGATAAGCCCGCCGGTCCGGACCCAAGGATCAATACTTTTACTCTTTTTTCAGCTACGGACTGGTTACCGCCACCCTGAATAAGTGTAAAATCCATTTTTAATCCTTTCTACTGGGAGTGCTCAGGTCTATTCGATTACTCGTCAAACTTCCTGTCATTGCCTATGATGCAAAATATCCTCAATAGTTGCATTTGTGCTAGCCAAAAATTGTCCACAACAAGGCGATTACCGCGGTGATCCCCAATGACCAGCTCAATGTTGGCTGATTGTAAGAGAACGACAACACAAAGGCCAGTAGCAAGGCCGCAAAAATGAGCCCGCTTACTAATTTGGAGACCGTCTTCTCCAGCTTCCGAATGTTGTCGCTTAATTGCGGGTCGCGCACGTTGAGCTCACCCCGCTCGAGCCGCGTGATCAAGGCATCCGCCCGCACTGGCAAGCTGATCAGCTGGCGGGCATAATTGCCGGCTTCTTTTACCCAGTATCCCCAATCATGCTGCGCTTCTTCCTTAATGATCTTTTGTGTGAATGGCGTGATGCGGTCGAACACGTTGATTTGCGGATCTAACCCGATACACATCCCCGAAAGGATTCCCACCGCTCTTCCGAGGAAGATCAGGTCCTGTGGCAGCTGGAAAGGCATGTCATACAATACATCCCTGAATTCGTAAGCAAAATCGTGGATCTCCTCCATTTTTATCTGCGCCAGCTCGTCCATGCCCTTGCCCCAGAATCGTTGGAACATGGCCGATTCGGCTTTCTCCAGTGATTCTGTATCTGCCCCAGGCAGCAGGATGCCCAGGATTTTATAGGCTTTGATCACCCGGGCTGCATCCTGCAGGGCTACCCCGATCAACAATTCCCGCAGACCCAGCCGTATTTCCGGGCGCATCCGCCCGACCATTCCGAAATCGATGAATGTCAGCAGCCATTCGTCACTGGCAAGGGTTCCCCCGTTCGCTTCCTTTAATGGTTTGATGAACAGGTTGCCCGGATGCGGATCGGCATGAAAGAATCCGTCCTCAAATATTTGTTTCAAGTACGTGCTGAGTAACCTGGCCGCCACTTCTGACCGGCTGATGCCTGCAGCGGTGATCTCGTCATAGTCGGTGATCTTAATCGCCCGTACATCTTCGAGTGTTAATACCCGCTTGGTCGTGTGTGTCCAAACCACCTTGGGGACCAGCACTCCCGGGTGACTGCTGAAGTTCGCAGCAAATGTCTCGGCATTCTTCCCTTCAGCCAGATAATCGATCTCTTCATACAACCCACGCTCGAACTCTGCTAATAGCCCGGAAATATTGACCCTTTTTCGGATCGGCGGGTACCTTTTGATCCACCCTCCGGCGGTTTTTACGGCTGCCAGGTCGGTGGCAATGATCGCTTCGATATCTGGCCTTTGGACTTTCACTACCACTGGAAAATCGACCCATCCATCACCGGCGCTGGCAATGATGTCGGTATCGTAGCTGGCAGCTTGCTCCCTGGTCATGCGTACCTTGGCCAGGTGGGCCTGGCCCAGGGATGCTGCTGCTAATGGTATAGGGTCGAAATCGATGTACTTTTCGTTGATCGGCTGGTTGATCTCAGCTTCGACCACAGCCCTGATAGCTTCGAAAGATTCTGAAGGGACTTCATCTTGCAGCCCAGCTAAAACATCGGTAGCCACACTGGGAAGCACATCCACCCTGGCGGAAAGGAATTGGCCTACTTTAATCAGCACGCCCCCCATCTCGACAGCCAGGTTACGGAATCGGACTGCGATTTTTCGTACCCGGTCTGTCCGCGTGCGGTTCGACAATTTTGCAAACCCAATCCGCGGCAGCAACAGGTCCCAAAAAATCTCGCTAATCAGGATTTTCTGCAAAAAACCAAATGATCCTTCGATAGCGAGCTCTTAGCATAAAAACCTCTTAGATGATTAATACAGAACAGGTGCTGCGGTTCAGTAGCTGGTCAGTGATATCATCCAGCAGCGTTCCTTGCCAGCGATCCTGGCCTGGCTGGTAGTGAGATCCGACCACCAGGAGCTGATATTTTCCTTCCGATAGCTCAAGCAGCACTTCATCCACCACCAATCCCTGCCTGATGCGTGGCTCGATCACACCTTTCACACCTGCATCCCTCAGCTGTTTGATTGACTTTTCGATGAGCTGGTCCTTCTGATCTCCATCTGCCATAGCGGAGCTTCGACCAGCTTGAATAACATGCAGTAAACCGAGCTGCGCAGATGTTTTCGAGATCCAATTTCCGCCCAGGCTCATCGTTTCGCTGGCCGGTGCTTCCGCCCCGGTGCAAAATAACACTTTACCGATCTGCTCAGGGATATTCCGCACAACCAGGAAATGCGTATGTAGTTTTCGGGCTAGTTTGCCGGTGGTGCTGCCAACCGTTGGGTGGAGCAGTCCGATCTGGTTTCCCCCACCTCCAACTACCACCAGGTCATATGAATGTTCCAGCGCTTCAGCGATGATCTCTTCGATCGGATCCCCATGCCTGATCTTGGTGCTGACGCTAAACCCCGCTTCTAATCGTTTGCTGATCTCACTTAGTGATCCATTCAAATTCTTTATATCATCTTTTCCCTCACTTACCGCCAGGACGGTGATCGAGGTTGCCTTTGGAAATCCGAATTTTGTTACCATATCGGCTGCTTGTAAGGAAGAGCTTGAGCCATCAGTACACAGAAGAATATCCACAAGAAGCTCCTTTATAGGTGTCTGGTCTCGCTATATTTATCAGGTGTATATTTTACCTTGAATATCCCGAAGATTAACGCATGAACCTTCAGAAGCTGATGAGTATTCTGTCCCGGATCTCCCCAGCAAGCTACACTCACCTGTCTCGTCATTGCGGAAGCCCTCACTTTCTTGTGCGGGAATAGGTCGGCTCTTTCGAACCAGGCAACCCACAGATTCTGGTGACTATTCTGTGAGTGAATACATGATCCTGATTTTAGTAGATGATGATCTTTTGTTTAGCTGTCGAATTAGAGTTTACCTTTCTCCTCTCGATATTTTCCCCAAATCGTATGCATTATCTCATTTATAATTAGCTGTCCGCGCAAACCCGGACCGGCCTAAACCGAGCATGTACACATTCACTTACTTGTCCGAACGATCCTCAAACACACCCAGTTTTGATGATCTCCCTTGGGATCTCAAATTATCTGATTGGTCAGCGGTAGAACCACGCCTTGAAGAAATCCAGCACGGGGTCTCCCGTAACCCGGTTGTCTTTGTTAATTTCGGTGGTCAATTGTTTGTAGTCAAGGAGCTACCTGTAAGCATCGCCCACAAAGAATTTGACCTACTGACCCACATGCGTAAACAAGGGTTACCATGTGTCATACCCTTGGGCTATGCCTCGCTTAAACGTGGGCAAGCTACATCAAGCATTCTTTTCACGAAGTACCTGGTAGCCTCGGTGCCCTTCCGCTCTTTGTTCATCGGCAATGTGATCGCGCGCCACCAGACGAATTTATTGGACGCCATTTCTGGCCTCTTGGTCCAGCTTCACTCAAGGGGATTTTATTGGGGGGATTGCTCGCTTTCGAACATCCTCTTCCGGCGTGATGCCGGGACGCTGCAAGCCTATCTGGTCGATGCTGAAACAGCAGAATATCACCTGCCTCACCTGTCCCCAGTGCTTCGCTACCACGACCTGGAAATCATGCAGGAAAATATCATCGGTGAGCTCACCGATCTTCAATCGGAGGAAAAGCTGCCCCTAAGCCATCCGATCGAAGAGACCGGAGCCTATATCCAACAGCGTTACCGCGCACTTTGGGAAGAGATCACTCGTGAGGAGATCATCGGGCCCGACGAGTTGTATCGCATCCAGGAAAGGGTCCGCGCGTTGAATTCATTAGGTTTTTCTGTGAGAGATGTTGAGCTAAAAAACGAAGAACAAGGCAACCGCTTGAAATTTCGGATTTTCGTGTCTGACCGGAATTTTCATCGCAACCAGCTCATTGATGTCACCGGTTTGTACGCTGAAGAACACCAGGCGCAGCAGATAATGAATGAGATTTACGAGCTGAAAGCGAATATGGCTAATGCGGGTAATCCCGATATCACCCTTCAAGCGGTGGCCTACTATTGGCTTGAGCACCTCTACCAGCTTGTAATCGACCAGCTCAAACCTTTAATAGATAATCCCAGTTTTCCCAAAATAAATGCAGATCCAATTGAGATCTACTGCCAGGTCCTCGAGCACAAGTGGTACATGTCGGAACAAGCCCAGCATGATGTCGGGCACCTTGCAGCTGCAGAAGATTACGTCAGGCGCTTTGGTTAATTTTTTCTTCGAAGAAATCCAGTGCAGCCAGACATCCGTCTGGCTGCACTGTGGTTAAACTCTATACAGGGATACTGACTTTCGGCAGGTGCTCGAGTGAAACCGCGATAGCTTCTTCCGGGTATTCATAATCTTCTAGCTTTCCACTCAGGTAAGCCTGGTAAGCACTCATATCGTAATCACCGTGACCAGATAAGTTGAACAGGATCACCCGCTTCTCACCGCGTAATTTCGCATCCAAGGCTTCATCGATCGCGGCCCGGATTGCATGCGCTGATTCAGGTGCTGGGATGATGCCCTCGGTCTGTGCGAATTGTAGAGCGGCTTCGAATGTGGCGAGTTGGTGTACCGCGGTGGCCTGAATGTAACCTGCGTTGTAGAGCGAACAGATCAACGGTGCCATCCCATGGTAACGCAAGCCCCCAGCATGGATTGGTGCTGGCATAAAATCGTGCCCGAGGGTGTACATCTTGACAATGGGAGCCATACGCGCCGTATCACCGTAGTCGAAGCGGTACTCACCCTTTGTCAACGACGGAGTTGCCATTGGCTCTACGGCCAGTAAGCGCGTATTTCGACCATTCTTCAGGTTCTCGTGTAGGAATGGGAATGCGATGCCACCGAAATTCGACCCACCCCCCACGCACCCGATGACCACATCCGGGTATTCGCCTGCCATATCCATTTGCATCAAGGCTTCCTGCCCGATCACGGTCTGGTGCATCAAAACATGATTGAGTACCGATCCCAGGCTGTATTTTTTACTTCCGCCCGATTTAACCGCCATTTCGACTGCTTCAGAGATAGCAATCCCAAGTGAGCCGGGATTCTCCGGATCATGGCTGAGGATTGACTTGCCATAGTCAGTGTGAGCAGTCGGGCTGGGGTGCACCTTGGCGCCATAGGTTTCCATCAGGAACCGTCGGTACGGCTTTTGGTGATAAGACACTTTCACCATGTAGATTTCCAGGCTCAGCTCAAAGAAGCGACACGCCATGGCAAGCGCCGAGCCCCATTGTCCAGCACCGGTTTCTGTCGTCAGGGCTTTGGTTCCTGACACCTTATTGTAAAAAGCCTGCGGTACAGCCGTATTCGGTTTATGGCTGCCCACCGGTGAAGTGCCCTCATACTTGAAATAGATATGCGCCGGTGTATCGAGCAACTTTTCCAACCTGCTGGCCCTGATCAATGGTGTTGGGCGCCATAGCTTGTAGATCTCACGGACTTCCATGGGTATTTCAATGTAGCGTTCGGTGCTCACTTCCTGCATGATCAGCTCCATCGGGAACAGCACCCCCAGGAAATCGGGTGTCACCGGTTCAAACGTTTGTGGGTTTAGCACCGGTGTCGGGGCAACTGGGCTGTCGGCGGTCATGTTGTACCAATATTTCGGCAGATCCGTCTCATTCAATAAAAATTTCTTGCTTTCACTCATTTCTACCTCCATTGACATTAAAGATTTAAATTAAAAGCGCCTTCATCCCATGGGGACGAACGCGCTCGGTCCGTGGTACCACCCCGATTAAGCTGGCAAGCTATTTTAATAAAATTTCCCGTTATGATGCAACGGGAAAAGCCAGCTTCACTCTGTTCAGATACGGTCCGGTCTCCCGGACGATATCTTTTGCCTTGATAACGGTGGCATCTCCGGCGTAGGCTACTCCTCGAGGTTCCCTCTGGTTTCACCTTGCGACTCTGAGGTCCATTCAGCTCTATCGTGCGGGCAAGCTTCTCATCTTTACTTGCTTTCTGTACCGCCGTATTAGGGCTTACTCGTCCTCTTCAAAGTCGTTCTTGGATAAGTTTGTCGAATTATATGATGAAATCTCGCTTTGTCAACCCCTCTATTAATGCTCACGCTCCAGGACCGTGAAATCAGAGGCATATTCATCCCCACTGGCTTGCTCGCCAGCCTGGGTTGTGATTACCTGCCACCCGTCACCATTGATGCTTGGGAAGAAGACATCCGCACCTGAATCGGTGTGGACCCGGGTGAGATAGATCCGGTCGGCAAGCTTTATTCCCTCCGCAAATATTTGACCGCCGCCAATAATGAACAATTCGTTTTCACCCATGGCTTCTGCGTATTGAATTGCGCTCTCAAGCGAAGTTTGGACAACCACACCTTCAATGGCGAAATCATGCCTATGCGAAACGACCAGCATTATTCTACCCGGTAAGCTCCTGCCGATCGACTCGTAGGTCTTTCTCCCCATCAATAGGTGGTGTCCCATGGTCAGCTGCTTAAATCTTTTAAGATCTGAAGGCAGGTGCCAGGGCAAACGGTTGTTTTTTCCGATCCCACCCTTTTCATCCACTGCGGCGATCATGGATATGATCAAATGGAGATCTCCGCTTTGATGTGGGGGTGGCTCTGATAATTGGTTAATTCGAAATCCTCGTATGAGAAATCGTCGATCGAGGTGACCGCAGGGTTTAGTTTCATGGTCGGTAGCGCGAAGGCTTGGCGGGTTAACTGTAACCTGGCTTGCTCCAGGTGATTCAGATACAGGTGTGTATCTCCCAACACCTGGACCAGCTCTCCAACCCGCAGCTTACATACCTGCGCCACCATCATGGTCAGTAAGGCATAAGATGCAATGTTGAATGGCACCCCCAAAAAGACATCCGCTGACCGCTGATAGAACTGGCAAGAAAGCTTCCCATCGGCCACGTAAAATTGAAACAGCAGGTGGCATGGAGGCAGAGCCATCTTTGAGATCTCGCCTACGTTCCAGGCATTGATGATCAGTCGGCGCGAATTTGGATCTTTCTTGATCATTTCGATGACCTGCTTAACCTGGTCGATCACCCGCCCATCGGCTGTTTTCCAGGATCGCCATTGGACCCCGTACACCGGACCCAGCTCGCCCTGCTCATCGACCCACTCATCCCAGATACCCACGCCATGCTCTCTGAGAAATTTGATATTACTTTCCCCGCGTAAGAACCAAAGCAGTTCATAGATGACCGATTTTAAGTGTAATTTCTTCGTTGTAAGTAGTGGAAAACCTTTGTTCAGGTCAAATCTCATCTGGTAGCCGAAAGTAGACAGGGTCCCCGTGCCCGTCCGGTCTGATTTCTCTACCCCGTTCTCCAACACAAATTTCAACAGGTCAAGATACTGCTGCATAATTGACTCTCAAATTTTATTTCTTATGTCTGGGCTCTTGAGTACATCGTTATGATCTCACGCGTGTGGTCAATGTCCAGGTTGATCTGGTTCAATAGCTCATTGATGCTGTCGAATTTTTCCTCTCCACGCAGTCGTTCGATAAACACCAGCGTGATATTCCTGTCGTAGAGCTCTTCAGAAAAGTCAAGGATGTACGCTTCAACATGCGATTGATGGTCAGTGTTTTCAAATGTCGGTCGTGTGCCTACGTTCACAGCTGCCGCAAGCTTTTCCCCACCTACATCTGCCATGCACGCATACACTCCCGCAGCGGGGATCATTTTTTCCGCTCCTGTATCCAGGTTAGCGGTTGGGATGCCGATCTTTTTTCCCCTGCCATCACCATGCACTACCCGCCCAGACACCTGGTAAGGTCTACCGAGCAACCGGCTGGCTTCAGAAACATTCCCCTCGGTTAACAGCTTCCTGATCAAGCTCGAGGATACGACCTGGCCATCTTCTTCAATTGGCTCAAACACATGGACTTGGTAATCGAATTCGCCTGCATGAGCTTCCAAGAATTCGATATTCCCTTCTCTACCCTTTCCCAGCGCAAAATCATGCCCCACCCACAGCATCTTGAATCCCAGGTGTTCCTTCAAGTACGCCAGGTATTCTCGTGCAGGTGATTGAGATAACTCGTAAGTAAATGGATGGGTGACCACGATATCCACCCCCAGTGAATCAAGCAGGCCCAGCTTCTCCTGGGGTGTGGTCAGGTAAAATGCCCCGCTTCTTCCCCGTAGGATCACCGCTGGATGGGGATGAAAGGTTAATACAACCGATACAGCTGAGCGTTCGTGTGCTTTTTCATTCAGCTCATTGATTAATTTTTGGTGGCCAATATGGATACCATCGAACGAGCCGATGGTTAACCAAGTGTTCCTGATATTGACACCTTGTAGAGAAGTGTAATGCTGCACCATGGGGTGTCAAATACTTAACTTAAGAAAAGAACACCTTGCGAGGCTGCCACTCATTCGTCGCTTCGTCCAGCTCCATCAGGGCCACCAGGTCCCCTTGCTGGCTGATGCCTCTGACCCAACCTTTCGCTTCACCTTCGGCGATGATACGGTGGCCGTGGCGGATCAGCTCAACCTGGTCTCCATCGAGCTCTACCATTGTCCAATCGCCCAGCGCTTCAGCTGCCGGTATCAGGAATTTGTACCAGTCACCAACGTGAAACGCATCCTGGAGCCTGCGTAACGGCACAGCATCTCGTAAAGTAAACCGGCCGCTTTTGGTCCTGCGCAGTCCCACGAGGTGCGCACCGCATCCCAAGGCTTGCCCCAGGTCATTTGCGAGTGAACGCACGTAAGTACCCGATGAACAAAATACATCGATCACGGCCTCCGGTGGGTTCCACTCCAATAACTCCAGGCTGTACACCTGGATCGTCCTGGGTTGCAGCTCAACTTCTTCTCCCTCACGTGCCATTTCATATGCCTTTTTCCCCTGCACCTTGATGGCTGAATAAGGCGGTGGCACCTGCTGAATTTCACCGATAAACTGTCCGAGCGCATTCTCGAACTGCTCTTCCGTGATGTGGTCAACCGAGCTGGATGAGGTGATCTTACCTTCTGCGTCGAATGTATCCGTCGTGCTACCCAGATGGACCGTCGCCTGGTAGCGCTTATCACTGGCTGAAACGTACTCGCTCAACCGGACGGCTGGTCCAATAAGGACCACCAATACGCCAGAAGCTCTCGGGTCAAGTGTCCCGGTATGTCCTGCCCTGTGGATATTCGTCCCGCGCCGGATGATCTGCACAACATCATGCGATGTCAATCCGACCGGCTTGTCAACCACCATCACACCTGATACTGCATTTTTTAATTGGTCTTCATAATTCTTATTCATAATTTATTCCCATTAAGGATCCTATCGCGCCCTTTCGATAGTGTTCGCGATTGTATGCATCGCACTCTTTGTTTGTTCAAGGACGTCTGCCTGCACGTCGTCTAATTTTCCTTTTACATCGGCACCGGCAGCCGCTTTATGTCCTCCACCACCAAAATTACGGGCAATCTCTGAAACATCCAACTCCGTTTCAACGCTCCCGCATAGGCGCCAGCTAATTTTAACATAACCGTCACTTTGTTCGGTAAAAATCACCGCAATTTTCGCACCCTCAATCGCTGACAATACTTTAACCAGGTCAGCATCATCCCGTGATGGATAACCCGCCGTTTTCCGATCTTTTAATGTGAGCGTCGTCCACACCAGCCCATCGTCCATCATGATCTTAGATAAGCCGGCACCCCAATACCTGGCGGCTGCCAGCGATTGTTCCACTACGGTCTTGTAGTATACGCCTGCCAGGTCTCCACCGTACTCTATTAATGAAGCGATCAACCGCATCACAGCTGGGTCTACATTGGTCGTGCGGAATCCGATCGTGTCAGTTACTATCCCGGTGATCAATGCATCCGCAATCGGTTTGGTGATTTGAAAACCCAGCTCAGGCAGTACCTGCGCCAATACCTCGGCAGTTGCCACGGCATCCGGGACGACCAGGTTCACTTTTGCGAAGTAAGTGTTGGTTTTATGATGGTCAATATTCAGGTCGGCTGTCGGGATGGGGAAATCAGTATTCGTCCGCTCGATCTCTGCTGAATCGACCACGATGATATTGTCAACCTCACCCTTTAGATGCCAAACGATCCGGTCGCTACCTTCCAAAAAACGGAAATTTTCCGGGATCCCATCCCGAATGACCATTTGGACATCTTTGCCCCTGGAAATTAATGCCAGGCCGATCGCAAGTAGCGACCCAATCGCATCGCCATCCGGTCTTTGATGTGAGATAACCAGGAACTTTTCTGCACGGTTTAGTTGGTCACGAATTGTCTTGATCAATTCATGATCTATGGGCTTCATTTTTCTCCACCCTTTTCTTCTTTCCCTTGTCCTCTTTCTTTTCATCCCCATCATGGATCGAGATCAATAATTTTTCGATATGATCCGCATTCTCGAATGTTGGGTCCCAATGGAATCGTAAACGCGGGAATGTCCTCAGATCCATGCGGTGAGCCAGCTCACTGCGTAGATAACCCTGGGCATGCTCGAACCCCTCCAACACCTCCTTCGAGCGCGACCTACCTTCGAGAGCACACACGTAGACCTCGGCATAGGCGAGTTCTTTGTCAACCTCAACATCCGTGACCGTCACACCTTTTAAACGCGGGTCATTGCTCTCCATCAGAATGATCTCTGAGAGCTCTTCACGGATGCGATCCGATATCTTGGTCAGTCGTGTTTTTGAAACCATTCTGCCTTATCCGCACCTTTATGCTGCGGGAACTTTCTCGACCAAAACACATTCGATCTTGTCGCCTTCATTAAAATCCGAGAAATTCCGCAGCGCGATGCCGCATTCAAATCCCTGGCGGATCTCTTTGACATCTTCCTGGAGGTGTTTTATCGACGAAATCTCACCCACGGCAACCACCTCACCATTCCGTAATACCTTGCCGCGCGCGTTACGCCTGATCTCACCATCGATCACGTAACATCCTGCAATACTACCAACCTTGGAGATCCGGAAAACCTTCCTTACATCCGCACGCCCCAGAACGGTTTCTTTTTCAACCGGTTCAAGCATGCCGTTGAGAGCTTTCTCGATGTCTTCAATCATGCGGTAGATGATCTCATATAACCGGATGGATACACCCTCTTTTTCAGCCAACCGGCGTGCAGCTACATCTGCCTGCACACTGAAGCCAACGATCACTGCCTTGGATGCAGCCGCCAGCATCACATCATTTTCGGTGATATTGCCAGTTTCGGCATACAGGATATTGACGTTGAGCTCCTCTGTGCATAGGTCTTTTAATGAAGACATGATCGGCTCAAGTGAGCCCTGGACATCTGCCTTGATGATCAGCTGTAATTCATGCACTTCACCGGCCTTGAACTGGTCGAATAATTGTTCCAGGGTGATCTGGGCTTTCTTTACCGTTGCAGTCGATTCACCACCTGCGGTTTTCTCCGCCACGATCAGGCGTGCCTCACGCTCAGATGGCACCACCCTGAATAGATCACCTGCCTGGGGAACTTCGTTTATTCCCATAACGGATACGGGTGTAGCCGGCCCGGCTTTGCGGATCCTCCGCCCGCGGAAATCGAATAATGCTTTCAGCTTCCCTAAAGCCTTCCCGACCACAACGACATCCCCCACTTCCAAGGTGCCATTTTGGACCAGCAAGGTTGCCATGGCGCCTTTTGCCTTGTCCAGCTCAGCTTCAATCACCGTCCCGATCACTTCACCATCAGGATTGGCACGGATATCCATGTTATCGGCTACCAGGACAATGGCTTCAAGTAAGTCTTCCAGTCCTTCCCGGCGTTTGGCAGATAACGGGACCACGATCGTGTCTCCGTCCCATTCATCAGGCACCAGGCCAGCCTCTGCCAGCTGTTGTTTGACCCTATCCGGGTCAGCATTGGCTTTATCGATCTTGTTCATGGCCACGATGATGGGCACCTTCGCCGCCTTGGCATGCGCAATCGCTTCCTTGGTTTGCGGCATCACACCATCATCAGCCGCCACCACCAGGATGACGATATCTGCCCCCTGGGCACCCCTTGCCCGCATCGCCGTGAAAGCTGCGTGGCCTGGAGTATCAAGGAAAGTGATCAAGTGCCCGTTATGCTCAGCCTGGTAGGCTCCAATGTGCTGCGTGATACCCCCAACTTCTCCTTCGGCTACGTTCGTTTCTCTGATTGCATCCAGAAGGGTGGTTTTTCCATGGTCAACGTGCCCCAGTATCGTTACCACCGGTGGTCGGGCGGTAAGATTCTCATTCGCTTCCCTGGCGATCACTCTTCGCCATTGGGGGATCTCACCCAGGTCCTCATCGGTGACTTTTGGGCTTTCAGGCACTGCTTCATAGCCCATCTCGGATGCCACGATAGCCGCCGTGTCGAAATCGATTGGCTGATTAATGCTTGCCATAACTCCGTTCGACATCAAGGCCTTGATCACGTCAATGGGGCTGGTTTGCATGATCTGTGCAAGCTCACGCACAGTGACGCTGGATGATAACTCTATCTGTTTTGAATTATGCCCGTTCTCGCTCATATGGTACCTCAATTCTTCATATTATTAGACCCTTATGAGCGGGTGAGATGGATCACTCGATCATTAGCGGTTCCTACTCCGGTAATGATGCGGCGTAATTCATTAATCGCTCGCGTTCTTCTTGGGTCAGTGATGTTTTCAAGGCGCTGGAGAGAGAGCCATCCAGCCCTACCTCCCAGCAAGAACGCAGGTCATGCAGGTATGCGCCCCGCCCAGTTAATTTACCCGTGGGGTCGATTACGACACCTTGCGGGCTTTTCACAATTCGAACCATCGATCGTTTCGGCATCACCTGCCGGCACCCTACACAGGTGCGTTGTGGAATATGCCTTCTTCTACCGGTTTTGCGGGGCACACAACCTTCTTTTTATCGTTTAGAAATTCCAATCATCTTCCCAACCACCGCGTTTTCGCTTACGTTTCACCAGTGTTACATCGTGGTCAGGATCGTAAACAACTTCAACGAATTTCTTCTTCTTTTTCTTCTTCTTACCCTTCTTATCGAGATCCTCTTCTTCCTCTTCTTCCTCAGCGTCCGGCTGGACACCCAGGATTTCGGGGCGTAGAGTAAAGATCTCGTTAAAATCGACTGCTTTTTCAGGCTCTTCAGCTGCACCGCTTGCAACCGGGACCTGTTCATCACCCACAATTTCAGGTGTTGAAATCTCTGCTCCGGCTTCAACCGCTTCACTTATTGGCTCACCTGCACTGGTTACCTCAGGTTCAACCACTTGTTCAGCTACCGCCGCTTCTTCAACGGCTGGTAAAGCTTCCTCAACTGGTTTCTCAACCTCAGCTTCGGCGGTTACCTCAACTTCAGGTGTAACCACTTCCGGTTCAGGGGCGATGAATGAGATGGTGTTTAATTTCTCTTTGATCTCATCCATGGCTTTTGGCCCGATCCCGCTGATCCCCAGGACAGCGTCTTCGTCCAACGCCAGCTGGAACATCAAGTCACCGATCGTCTCATAGCCAGATGCGCTGAGCAGGTCATATACTCGCTCAGATAAAGCCAGGTCTTCCAGTGACATAGCAAATGCCACCACCGGTATATTCGAGCGTACCTCTTTCCGGCGGGCTTCGTCAGCCAGCTTTTCCGCGGTTCTGCGGTGGATCACTCCACGCTCAACCCGGTCTACGAACGCGCTCAGGAACTGGTATTCCTCCGGAGTGATGGGTCGCCCTTCGGCCTTCTTGGCTAAGTTCACTTCCACCCTTGGAAGGTTCTCGGCTTCAATTTCCGCCATCGATGCGAATTCCACATCGCTCTGCAGCCGGTGAACAGAATCACCTGCAGCTTCAAGCAAAGATTTAATATCAATTCGCCAGCCTGTTAGCTTGGCTGCCAGGCGGGCATTTTGCCCATCTCTCCCGATCGCCAGGCTTAGCTGGTCGTCCATCACTACGACTGTGGCAGTTTTCGTGCCTTTGGCATGCTCATTTAGATAGACGCCCGTGACTCTTGCGGGGCTGAGGGCTTTCGCGATGTAAGCCGACGGGTCGCTATCATACTCGATCACGTCGATTTTTTCGTCGTTCAATTCACGCACGATCGCCTGGATGCGCACACCTCTTATGCCAACGCACGCACCCACTGGATCAACCGCAGGCTGCAATGCAGCTACAGCTACCTTGGAGCGTTGCCCCGGCTCCCTGGCTATCGACCGGATCTCTACCAGCCCGTGGTAGATCTCTGGGACCTCATTTTCGAGCAGGCAGCGCAGGAAATTTCGATGCGAGCGTGATAACACGATCTGCGGCCCGCGTGGAGTCTGCTTTACTTCGAGTAAAAGTGATTGGACACGGTCGTGTACCCTGAAATGCTCACCGTTGATCTGTTGGTTGCGGGGTAGCACGCCTTCGGCCTTCATGTCCAGTCCGAGTGTTACTTGTTGGGGAGTTACAGCTTGAACAACCCCGCTGACGATTTCACCCACCTGTTTAGCATAATACTTCATCTGCGAATCGCGCTCAGCTTCACGGATACGCTGCTGGATCACCTGCCGTGCCGTTTGGGCTGCCACCCGCCCGAAATTAGTGGGGGTCGATTCGACGACGAGCATGCCTCCCAGCTCTGCCATGGGATCCTGTTTTTGGGCTTGCTCGAGTGAGACTTCAGTCCGATCATCCTGGACTTCGTCCACGATTTCCTTTTCTGCGTACACCGTCACTTCGCCGGTTTCAGGGTTGATCTTCGCCTCAACCAGCTGCGCTTGCGAGGCATTCACTGCCCGCCGGTACGCAGAAACCATAGCTGCTTCGAGGGCTTCCAGGACCACATTTTTGGGAAGTCCTTTCTCCTCGAGCACCTCATTAAATGCCAACATGAACTCGTTTTTCATTCCTTAATTATCTCCGAACAAATAATGCAACGGGATAGGCCTTATACGCAAGAAAAGTGGGGGCTGCCCACTTTTCCACGTCGCCACAATCTATACCTCTACTGCAATGATTTTAGCACGGAAACTTGCAGATTGCAAGGCTGCAGGTATCAATTAATTAGATATTCATCTCCAATTATAAGTCCCAGACGGATTTTGCCCGCTCAATCACCAGTTTCCACGCCGAAGTTTCATTGTATGGGCACATGTACGGGTCTTCCCAATCTTGCCCCAGCATGGCATTTGTCACAGCCAGGCTGCATGCCTTGGCAGCATCCAGGTCATATCCACCTTCCAAAAACAGGCAGATCCTGTCCTCACAGTTCCTGTCAGCCCATTCACGTAGTTTCTGGATCAGCTTACCACATCCATTTGCGGTTAAAAGCAGGTGCCCTAAAGGGTCAAGCCAGTGGGGATCAAAGCCATAGCTGACCAGTAGCATTTGCGGCTGTTTTCGATCGAGCAGGGGCAAGATCAGCTCATCCATGACATTGGAGAATGCCTCATCGCCTGAGCCCGCCGGTAATGGGAAATTGGCTGTCCACCCACTACCAGCCCCTTCGCCAATATCTTCCAGGTATCCTGTACCTGGGTAGAACGGTGATTGGTGGGTGGATATATAAAATACATCCGACCTCGTCCAGAAAATATCCTGTGTCCCATTCCCGTGGTGAAGGTCAAGGTCGACGATCGCCAGGCGCTCCACGCCGTATTTTTGCACCAGGTATTCGGCTGCGATGGCAACGTTATTCAAAAGGCAAAAACCCATTCCTTGCCCATGCATGGCATGGTGACCGGGTGGTCTGGTCAAGGCGAAACCGGTTCTGGCATGCTTCTCCCAGACAGCTGCAGCTAACGCAGCTGCCCCACCAGCTGCTTGCTTGGCCAGCTCCCACGAGGCCGTGGTTGTATAGGTATCCATGTCCAGGTGGCCCGCTCGCCGGCATGTCATCTCTAGCAGGTTCAGGTAAGCCGCAGAATGGATCGTCTCAAGTACCTCTCCAGGCATCTGGAGCGGCGCCACCTTAGTGTATCCATCCCATAGGCCAGCCTGTTTTAATGCCAGTACGATGGTCTCAACCCGTTCTGGACGCTCTGGATGCCCGTTTTCATAATGCCGCTCGTGTCCGCTTGGGTAAAAATACGCCAGCTCTTCCATTTCCTTGTCAACCCCGCTCAACCTTCATTACGATCCTTCCTGGCAGATACGGCCTGGAACAGCCAGTCCAGCTGCAGGTCAATTGGCTATACGTAATTTATCCAATCTGTGCTGAATTTCGAAAAATCGGAATAATAACCCCGGTATTCCTCCGGGAGCAATGCCGCCAGCTGGTACATGATCTCATCTACCATTTTTATACGCATCTCATGGTTCAGCTTCGACTCCGGAAATTTCAGCTTGAACAGCTTTCCTACCCTGATATTAAAATCGGTTCGCTTCAACCGGTTGATATTGTCTTTAAACTTCTCACTGCCGTAATACACCAGAGGGAGGATCGGCGTATTATTGTGGCGCGCCAGCAGGACGATCCCCGGCAACCCGCGCCCCAACCTGCCCGAGTTGCTGCGGGTTCCCTCCGGGCTGATGGCGAGAATTTTCCCCTGGTCCAGGGCTTCCAATGCTTTTCTAAACGCCGTCGTATCCGCGATACCACGCTGGATAGGTATTGCTCCCCAAAGATCAAAAAGCAGGGCCATCGCCGGGTTATCCCAGGTCTCGGCTTTGGCAAACCCGGTTACAGGCCTGGGCTGCAGGTGTGTGTACATCAGCGGGACTTCCATGAAATTGATATGGTTACTCGCAATGATTAATGGTCCCTCGTTCGGTACCTTCACCAGCTGGCTGTCATCCACTTCACACAGAAGACGGGTCAGCCCTTTGATCGAAGTGTTGACGATATTAAACGCCAGGTTCATGGCTGCACTGCTGGGGTGAAGATTTTAAGCGGCCTTTTGATGATCTCTACCGCCAGCTCACTGCCTGCCACGCAGATCGTTTCACCGTCGGCATGGGTCGGGAGGGTGCCTTGGATCGCCTTGATCGAAACCTTGGATGCCCGTGCCGTCTTGATCTGCGGTTGGGTCGCCTGGGTTCCTTTCATGAAGCGCGGGATCATGGCCAATATACCCAGCCTGCTCATCTGGCCGGCGATACATAGGTTCAAAAGCCCATCTTCGGTGCTGGCCTGGGGTGCCATCATGAAACCCCCACCCATCCGCCTCCCGTTCATGATCGAGATCATCAGCGCTGGCTGGGTGATCACCGCCTCGTCGTACTCGATCTCAACCAGTGGGGCATTGAAAAACAGGAATATCGTACGCAGGGCTGCCACCATGTAGTTCATAAAACCATGCAGGTGGGTCAGTTTCATCGCTTCAAAACCCACCACAGCATCAAAACCGATCCCCACCCCGTTCCCAAAATAACGACCTTGTGGGTAGTCTCCACCCTTGACCATTCCCACATCCATCGGCCGCAGGTTTCCATCAAGTATGATCTTGAAACAGTCATGCAAACCGGGCGGTATGCCAAAGCCAAATGCGAAATCATTCCCCCGCCCGATCGCCAAAATACCCATATTTACCGTCCGGATACCCTCCGTCCACGCCTGCATCAGCCCATTCAGGACTTCATTCGAAGTACCGTCTCCACCGGCCCCGATCACCCTTCCGTAACCATCTGCAGCTGCCTGCCTGGCCAGGCCGATCGCATGTCCGGCGTATTCGGTACAAACGATATCGCAGTTGACACTGTTTTCTTTAACTAACCGCTCGATCTCAGGAACAGCTTGCCGGGCACTTCCCTGTCCAGCTGTCGGATTTACTATGATCAACATTTTTTCAACCATTATGGGCACACCTCAGGAATATTATCGTAGTTAAATATCAATATCGGGCTGCTGGCAAGCTGTTCAACCTTGCCCGTCACCTGGTAACAAGTATCGATTTTGGCTTGCGACCAGACCATATCGTATGAAACCCAATAGAACGAGCCTGGTTGCGTATTAAAAATGACCATGAATGCGTTCGGTCTCTCGACCGTTTCGATGATGACCCCCTTCACACACATCGTTTGACCCACATCTGCCAGTGTGATCGACAGCGCATCCCGGCAAGCAGATACATCGGTCGGCAAAGCCATAGGCTCGCTTGGCGTAGATGAAGCCACGCTCTGCCTCGGTGTTGGTGTGCTTGACGGACGCAGTGTGGGGCTGGGAAGGGCTGTGTTTGTGGGCATCACGGGGGTGCTCGTCACCGGCATCGGGCTTGGCATGGCTTCCATCGTAGGGGTGGCTTCTCGCTGCACCAGGGCCGCAAGTCCATTCTCCAGCATGGGGCGCCCAGGGCCAGCCAGCAGGAACCAGCCCAAAGCGAGAATGAATAGCGTGATCAATATACCCACCACCACCTTTAGATCGATCTTCTCCAGCAGGTTTTTCTCGGTGGGAGCTACATCGCTCGTCACCAGGATGTCTGACCGCATGGATGATACGAGATTGTCTGCAGGAGGGTTCTCAAGTTTTTTCGCAGGTTCTATTTTCTTGAAATAATCGAAGGGCTTATTTTCGTCTGGATCAGGTGCCTTTTTCGCCATTGTTTGCTTCTCTGTTTAATTTGGTGGAATCTTACCTAGTATAGCATAATCTTCTGTCAGCGTAAAAAAACCTGCGGGTGTTTCCACCCGCAGGTTTTCATAGATGTTGCTTCAGGTCTTTCCCTTGAAATTCAAGGGAAGAGGCGAAGTTAGTTTTTGCTGACGAACGGCAGCAGAATGACCTTCGGCAGGACTACCACATCGTGTTCGACTGTTTCGCAGCCCATCACGTTGCAGGCCGTCAGGGTGACCGTAAAGGTTCCATACGTGCCATACAGGTGGTAGACCGGATCCATGTTTCCTACGATCAGGGTAGTGCCATCACCGAAGTCCCACTCATACTCCTTGGCGGGAGGAATACCACCATCGCTGGTGTTCAGGAGCTCGGTCGGCGTTCCGACGATTTCCGTCGAAGCCTCGAACTCAGGAACAGGCGCCAGGTATTCACTCACGATGTGCATGGTGACCGGTAAAGTCTTCTTCGGCTCAACCGGGCTGTCACTCTTGACCGTCAGTACTGCAAAATAATCGCCAAGTGGCATCGGGGTGCCGTCAGTGTACAGTGATGTCAGGTAGATGCCGACATCCAGCACACTACCAGCTGTCACAGTACCAGAAACTGGCTCTTCCCACATCCAGGTCACCAGGTCTCCACCAACGGGCACATATTCATTGCCCCACAGGAGGGTGTTGAACAGGATCGTACCGGCGTCCCAACCGTAATCGTAGGAGATCTCGAGCGGTTGGCCAAAGGCGATCAGCCATCCTGAACCGATCTGGTACTCCACGATGGTAGGATTACCGCCCGATTGCTCGGAGGCGATCACGTTGGCATCCGCAGGCAGGTTGGAGAAGTGCCCGTGACTGGCATAGTTCCCGTAGAACGGATTCGGTACACCCTGGACCACCGGATGCTCTAGAGTCGTCGACCACATTATAATTCTCATAGTACATGCTATTCCAGACCGTTCCACCGGGTAGCGGGGCATTGAGGAAGCCGTAGTTCCAGCCAGCATCGCAGGAGAAGAAGTTCAAGAAGCCGCCACCTTCGACGTAACCTTCGAACTTATCCACGTAGCCGGCATAGGTATCGTAGAAGCCCTGCGGTTGGTCGCCGGAGATGATGATCATGCTGAATTGACCAAAATCGAGCGAGCCAAACTCGGACGAAGAATGCGTCTCGTACGGGATGCCGTTGGCGGAGAGGATGGTTGGTACAGCCATTGATCCCCACGGATAGGCATCCATGAAGACTGCCACAGTTCCAGCGAGGGGATTGTTGGGTCCGGTTAGCTTAGCCGCCACAGGCACGTAACCCTCCGGGGCCAGCTTCGTCGAGGCACCCTTTGGAGCTACGTCAATCATTTGAGCGCCTGGGTTAACCGGTCGTTCGGTGATCTCGTAGAACAGGTCCTGGGCACCCCAGTTAGCGATCTGCAACCCTTCGGTTGTATACTCCGGGGTATTCTCAAGCACCCATGCTTCAATTCCATCCGGCGAGACTTTCATGCATGGCCGGTCGGGGATCAGCTGGACATCCACCGTGGTAGTTTCACCTGCCACGATCTCAGCCACGCCGTCTGCAGCCAGGTAACCTTCCAGGTTAAAGTTCAGGTCATAAACGCCGTTCTCCAGCCAGGTTACGTAGTTACCGTTCTCATTCGTCCAGGTTTGGGTTATTGGATTCCCGTCCACGATCTCGACCGAAACTTCTTCCAGGTTTGCACCCGTGCAGATGTCACTCACGGTACCCACCAGCTTACCCCATGTAGCGGGAACTGGTACGTTCATCGTGACATTGACCAGGCCATCACCATATTCACTATCGGTCTTGATCTTGAGGTCAGCCTTGTATTCGCCTGGTTGGTTGACCAGGCCAGCATCGAAGGTGAGCTCAACGGGTACGCTGCCATCTACAGGGATCGTGCCAGAGATCGGAGATTCACTCAGCCATGGGACATCAGCCTTCATGCCACCAGTCATGATGGCCAGGCAGTCTGTCTCAGCACCACCAGGGAAGGCCCCCAGGGATACCGATGCACCTGTGGCTGTGTCGATGACCCGCAGCTCACCCGATGATGTGTAGGCTGCCCAGTACAGGATACCGGATTCCTCATCGAAATCCATACCCTGGGCATAGTTTGCACCTACACCGAGAGATCCGACCACCGTGCCTGCACCAGTCGCAGGATCGATCTGGATCAGTTGGTCATTCACGATTTCGACTGCATACATTTCACCAGCCGCGTTGATGGCGATATCGATGATACAGGAACCATTCGTGATCGAACCGACCGGGGTAGCTGCACCAGAATTCGAGGTCGATGGTATAGAGTGTCGAGCTGCTGCAGGTAGTGGCCGAGGCGTACATGGTTCCATCAGCAGCACCTGTCATGCCTGTCCACGACTCACCGCCACCAGGTACGGATGGACCGATGGTGGTGACAGCGCCAGTTGCGGTGTCGACTGCATACAGTGAGTTGGTCGCATAATCGATCACGTACAAGGTACTGAAATCGCCATTGATGAAGTCACCCGCAAACCATTGGGTGCCAGCTTCGTTAGCAACGACATTCCAGGTGCCCGGTACGGATAGATCGGGGATATTTACCAGGTTGTAACCAGGGTAGATATCAACCGCAAATGCAGAAACGGCTGCCAGCGGTAGCGCTACAGAGCTTGGAACGCTTACAGCATTGGTCTTCGGTGCCGGTCCACTAGATGAAGGAGTGGCATCCTCAGGCAGTGTGCCGGTGAAGCGCGGGATGTGCAGCGCCGGTGAGAAACCTTTGTCGACTTCATTGATCTCAAAGGCCAGGTCTGCTCCACCAACGTTCCCCAGGTCCAGGGTTGCCACGGTCATATCGCCCATCTCGACTGTGACGTCGAAGCTGGTGGGCTCGTAGACCAGGCAGCCATCATCGGGCCGTAAGGCTACATCGAGAACTACCGTCTCGCCTGCAGTGATCACCAGGTCTGTTTCTTCGGCTACATAACCGTCTGCAGAGAAGGTTGTAGCATAGCTACCTTCTTCGAACCATCCCTGGTAGTATCCAGCATCATTGGTGAGTAATTCAGTGATGGGAACACCTTCTGGGATCGATACCAGCGCTTCCACGATCGGATCACCCGTGCAGTAATCGGTAACATTACCCATCACCTTACCCCATGTCTCAGGGGCGGGGACGGTCATGACTACCGGTACATTAACCTTAGGATTGCCATTCAGGGTTAAAGTAGCCAGGAATTCACCCGGTTGGTTGATTCCCACTGCCTGCGTGGCTGTGAAGTAGATCGTTGCAGGTAGGTATCCTCTGCGGGGACAGTCCCGGCAGCCGGATCTTCACCCAGCCAGAGAACATCAGGTGGCACCGATATGAAGTTGATCGCATTATGCAACACATCCGCCATCTGTCCAGTCCACTGGTAAGCATACCCAACGTATCCGCCAATGGAAACAACTGTTCCATCGTCCTTGGCAGCAACGAAGATCAACCCGTCACTCCAATTAGCAACAGCCGTTGATCCGGGGGTAAGGTAAGTACCACTCACGCGGTATACATCACAGACATTTGTAACTCCGTCCATAATTGGGTGGGTAGGATCATAATCACCCAGGCATGCATTTATCCCAGATATGGACGTGCCATTAAAGGCAGTATAGTTTTCGCTCATGAAGCGTCCACCCATCTGCCAGCCGTGGGTACCGATCGCAAACATCAAATTAATGACTTTGCCACCATTATCAACATAATCTGCAAGAACATTGCCGATGCCATTGGGGTCGCTATATTGATAGTTCGACCAGGTAACGACAACATTGTATGCCTCCAGCTCCTCAAGAGTTGGAGTTCCGTACTGAGCATCAAAGTAATCAACCGCACCAAGGTCACCGTATGCTTGAAGCAATTGTTGTATTGGGCTACCATACACACTGTCATAATCCGCTGCAACCAGGAGTACATTAGCCTCATTGACCGAATTATGGCGGGTGACATAGATGGTTTGATCAGGTCTGGGTGTGAAACCAGTTGCTGAAGCAGTCGAAGCATCAGGGGTAATGGTTGTGCCCTTGATATCGACTTTTACCAGCTCACCACCCAGCGGGGTCATGCCTCCGTCTTTCTCTTGGAACTTGAAGGCATAGTCGAAATCCTGGCGGTTGAGGATGCTGGCATCCACGCTTGCCGTGCTTTCCAAATCGACGGTCACTTCCAGCGGGGATGGGATGAACACTACGGCTGCCTGCAGGGCAAAGTCCTGCACCGTGGTTTCACCAGAAACCATCACGACCGATTCAGTTACTTCAGCGTAATCCGGCATGGATGCAGTCACATCTTGGGTGCCTTCATCCAGGTACAGCTCGTAATAACCGTCGTCATCAGTGGTGGTGGTTGTTCCATCAGCTGCTGTCACCGTTGCACCGACCAAACCGAAACCGTTGTCGTAATCGGTCACATGGCCGGTGAGTTTACCGCGCGGTACCAGTTCGAAATCTTGCGTGGTTAATGTATCGGTGATGACTTCCACGCCAGATACTGTTGATGACTCGGATTTAACATCCGAAGCGGTGACATCGAACAGTCCAGATGCAACCGTCATGGTGTAAAAACCTGTCACATCCGTGTTCGTAGCCCTGGAAAAGCCTTCGTCGCTAACTGCCAGGACTTTAGCACCTTCGATCGGAGCACCAGTAACGGCATCGGTTACAGTCCCATCCAATTGTCCAGCGCCACCCATCGCAATTGCGGCCTGTACAGCTGCTAGGGCATCGATCGTGCCGTAACCCCAGTCGTTATTGGGACCAACGTTATAATCACCACCGCAGCTGCCGTTCTGGCCAGTCAGTGGCACAACGGTATCCTGGATAACCTGGTAAGTCAGATCCACCTGCCCGCGTAAGGCGGGGTTGGCAGACCAGATCAGGCCAATCAGAGCCGTCACATGCGGGCCAGCCATGGATGTACCGCTGGCATAGCCATAATCATTTCCCCACACCGAGCGCACGTTCTCACCCGGGGCCATGAAGTCGGGGAAGTAATTTCCATCCAATGCGGATGGGCCGCGGCTGCTGAAGCCGGTGACCGTGCCCGGGAATGGATTGGCATGGTTGACTGATCCAGTGGTGAAGGTTTCCAGGTAGTCACCTGGGCTGCGCAAGCTTTGGCATCCTGAGCCTTCATTACCAGCTGAGACCTCAACAATGATGCCTGCCGCGAGCAAGTTGTCGACTGCTTCGCGCATATTGTTATCGCCACCGTATGGTATACCCCATGAGTTATTGATCGCATCTGGGGCCAGGTCTGGTCGTGGGTTTGCACCAGTCAAATCCCAGGGTGCCAGGTCCCACTCGAAGCACTCGATGAAGTGCGCATCGTCACCACCACCTGACTGCATGTTTTTGCAGTGGATGGTCGTGGCGCCTGGTGCCACACCGATCTGGTTGCCTTGCCCATCATCACCCACCATCGTGCCGGTGGTGTGCGTCCCATGGCCATAATCATCCCATGGGTCCACATTCTGAGGTGCATAGACGTCGTACCAGTTGTAGTTATGGTCCACATCGGTGCATTCAGGCGGATTCAAGCAGCCACGGTAGTGAGGCGCAATGGCGGGATGAGACCAGTTCAAGCCGGTGTCATTCCCGGCAACTACTGTTCCTTCACCCGTCACGCCCATCGCCCAGGCCTCAGGTGCCTTGATGAAGCTGATGTTAGACTCAACCCCTTGAGGTTGGGCCGTGGTCAGCTGCAGGTTGATGGGTTCGTCGAGCTGGTATGTGTGATTTGTATTGATTGCTGCAACATCGGCATGCCCTGCAATCGTCTGTGCAAGATCTAAAGTGCCCGCCTTCACCCAGACGGCATTGACGATATAGAACGGCCGGTATTCTACTCCTTGCGAATCAAGCAATGTACGAAGATCAGCCTGTGTTCGTGCCGAGGTAGCAACCAGCGTATCAAACACATATTGGCCTTTCTCAACCTTCGTCTGTAGCTGCTTGGCTGCGCTCAAGTCTGCCTGCTCACTCATCATTACGATGAAATCAGCTGGGCCGCTTGCGAGCTGGCTAGCTAAATCAGCATCAATTTTGGCATCAGGACTATTTTGGGCTAAAGCACCATCTTTTATGGCAAAGCCCAAAACCATCCCGCCTAGCAAAAGGATTGAGAAGGTTATTTGGATGAGCTTTCTTGACATTTGTAATTACCTCCATTTTTTAACCAAGGTTTTTATTATCGACGAACGGGTATTAACAATATTTATTCTTGTTGAGCCATGTAATCCCCTTGGCTTCAATTAGCACTCACCTCCTTCCTACGAGCAGTATTGAACAATATTGAAATTACCAACAATATAAGATGGCAAACCGCTCAAGATGGGTTTGCGATCGACTTACCTGTACTGGAAAGTAAATGGGAGAACAAATGGCACTTAGGGTTGGTTGATAGGATTTGAACTGTACACACAAATGAGTTACTCATTGAATCCTAAGCCGGTATTTATTAATCATTAATCATAACACAGTTTTTTATAGGCGTGGATTAAATTCACACATAAGCATTAACCCGTAAAATCACCATAAGTTACAATATATATTTCAATTAATCATATATTTACAATATTAATATATCCGCCTACCCAGGTACTTATTTTTTCTATAAAACAGTTTATTTTTATTTATTGGAATATGGATTAATATTGATCACAATTTAATCCGCATCAACCATACAGTCCAGATATACTTTTTCCCCCAGCCTCAGATTAAATAAAAAGAGCGGGTGATGGGATTCGAACCCACGAATAATGGCTTGGGAAGCCATTGCCTTACCACTTGGCAACACCCGCTGGTGCAGAAGCTACAGCTTGCTGATTATAGCCAGCCCATTAATAGATGTCAAGGAAACTTTTCCCGAAGTGTTATAATTTTGAAGCTATGCCGAACCCCGAGACCAGTGAATTGAGCGAGCGCGAGCTGGATATCTTAAAGCTCGTCGCCACCGGAGCGAGCAACAAAGAGATCGCTCAAAAATTGTTCATTAGCTCCAATACGGTAAAAGTTCATCTCAGAAATATCTTTACCAAGATCGGAGTCACTTCCCGCACCGAGGCTGCCATGTACGCCGTCCGCACCGGCCTGGTTGTCCATGCTCCCACCCAGCCAATCCCAGAAGATGTTGAACCCGAGCTGAGCCAGCCTGGAGCTGTTCCTGCCATAGATGATATGACCGCTACCGGGCAGGCTGCCAGTCCCGTAAAAAATAAACGGCTTCGCTGGGCACCTTACGTCCTGATCGCCGGGGTGGTGGGCCTGGTTTTCCTGGGCCTGCGTCTCAGCCCCAGCCTGGCAATTTTTAGCACGCCAACCCTGGTGCCCTCCCCTCAGGTAGTTCCTACACCCTTGCCTCACTGGAATCCGCTTGAAACCCTCCCAACAAGCCGCAGTGACCCGGCATTGGTAGCTTATGCGAACCAGATCTATGCCATCGGTGGACTGGATGCCCAGGGAGTTTATGCAGGCATGGACCTGTTTGATCCCCTGACCAATTCATGGATCTCCCTGCCGCCGAAACCTCTCCCGGTCTACAACGCCCAGGCAGCTGTAATCAATGGCCTGATCTACGTCCCCGGTGGAAAGCCGGTGCTTAACAGCAATCAACCCACCGACAGGCTTGATATTTATGATACCAACACCGGTAAATGGAATTCAGGTGCCCCCCTGCCGCTCGCCTTGAGCGCCTATGGCATGGTTGCTTATGAAGGTGAGCTCTTTGTCTTTGGGGGCTGGGACGGTCAAAAATATCGCGATGAAGTTTATGTATACGATCCAACCACCGATACATGGCAGCCACGTTCACCCATGCCCACCGCACGTGGGTTCTGTGGGGTCGCTGAAGCTGCGGGTAAAATCTTCGTGATCGGTGGCCTCAATGACTCCCAGGCTGTCGATGCAAATGAGATCTATTCCCCCTCCCTCGATACTGGTTCAGGCAATCCCTGGTCAAGCGGTTTTCCCATTCCAGAAAGCCGCCAGGGAGTCGAAGCAGTCAATATCGCCGATACCATTTACGTCTTTGGTGGGGATGAACAAAACTCTAACCGCATCGGTTTAGTATATTTCCCCCAGACCAACACCTGGCAATCGCTCGAAAGGTCACCATACCCGCTTGGTACCGATTTTGGGATGACGGCCATCGGGACGAACTTGTTCTTCATGGGTGGCTTATCTGACTCAACCTACAGTGACCAGAATCTTACCTACCAGGCCATTATTACCCTTTCCATCCCCATCATCATCAGGTAATGGAGCTGCCCCGTTTTTCGTAGGTATCCACCACAAGCGCTTCATCCACGAAGTGTTTCCGGTATTCTCCAGGCCAGCCAGCATCATCAAAAGCTCGCTTCGAGCCTTCCCATTTTGAGTAATCGTCGATCTGTAGGATCGCACCTGTGAATAAGCGGTTCTGCAGATACCTGTAGACTGCCATCGAGCTCTCGTACCAGTCGCAATCGATATGAACAAAACTGAAGACTCGCCCATCTTGCAATCCTGGTAGGATCTCTTCATACTTCCCCTGGATCACCTCGATCGCCTCAGGTGGGCAAACCCTGTGGATATCTTTCAGCACCAGCTCGAGCAGATTATCGATTTTTCCGTAATAATCTTCGCCCTCCTGGTGGATGATCTTCTCGTAGCGATCCTGGGCTTGTTTTCCATCCATGCTTGACGGCGCTGGGATCAACCCAAACAGGTCATACAGCGCTAATTTCCCCCCATACTTATTGACCATCCACGCCAGTAAGGTTGCGCTGCCTCCACGCCCAACCCCGAATTCCGCTACCTGCAGCGGCTGCTTTCGGCTCGTATGCACCAGCTGGATATTCCTTGCCAGGCTAAGTAGTTTGGCATAGCTAAGGTAGGTCCGCTGCGTTTTTTTCAGCCGCCAGGCAAGCAGCATCAGGCGGAAATCGATCTTACCCAGGCTGAGCAGTGAGGTCAGGCTTTCAAGTTTAATCATGCGAATTATCCACCTATACAACACAAGGGAGACCAGGTTGGTCTCCCTTGTAGTTTATTGAATGTTAAGCGTTTGTTATGGAACGAGTTGGCTGTTGTAGTCTTCCGAGATCAAGGCTCCCGGAGAGATCTGGGTCGAGACACGAGCGACTGCAGTCAGCTGAGCGCCAGGGACAGCCGTGTGGATGATCGCCGCGCCGCCATAGATTGAACCGTAGATACCGAACTCGGTCAATCCAGCTTTCGAGGGATCTGAGTTGAACTTGGCACCATTCGCCAACCCAGCTGGACCAATAGTGACGGTATCCGTACCCTTGATATCTCCTTCTGGACCAACGTAGTCGATGTAGACCACATCGCCTTCGACCAGGGCAGCACCCACATTCTGGATGGTGATATTGGTGCGTTGACCGGCACCGGCAGCCCAATTGGCGTTCGTAGCCCACCGGACGTATGGCAGACCGATCTTGGCATAACCAGTGTCAACACCATTGAAGGCTGTGGCAACACCAGCGCCGTAGACTTTACCGATCGCGATCACCGGTTCAGGGGTAGCTTCAACAATCGCTGCACCGTAGGTGCCGACTGCCATCGAAGTACAACCGAGGAAGCTGGCTTTCGCTCCTGGGCCAATGGTCGCGGTCTGGGTGGTGACTACACCAAAGTTGTCGATGAAGCTGACGGTTACTTCAGTATCATTAGCAAGGCTGGTGTTCTGGACTGCATAGGATGTATTTTGACCACCGAATGCATTGCACAGTGCGGATGGCATGTAGAACTTCAAACCACCTGAGGCAACACCTTCGAAGGCTTTCACACCGGTGGAGGCTATGCCTAATTCCATGGCACTGGAAACGATCGCGCCATCCCCACCGCCTACACGGACGGCTGAGGCGACCGCTGAACCGTTGAATGCGGTCCCGAGACCAGCTTCTTCGCCGGCATCAACATAGAATGGGGCACCAGACGCGATGTCCTGGGTGATGGTGTGCACCAGGGCAGCGTTGGTATTATAGAAGTCGATGGTCACGGTGTTAGCTTCGCTGTCAGCGTTCTGGATTGAGAAGATCGTGTTGGTGTCGAAGGTGTTCTTCAACACGGTGGCCACCAGGGCGGTGGGGGCACCAGCGCTGAAGCCATTGGACAGGGCGCGGTTCTTCACATTGCCAGCGTTCTGGGGGATCTGCACCAGGGTCACCAGCATCGGCTGATCCGACTGCATGATCGCGTCACCCTGGAAGCCAGGCTCGAGGTCGTTCACATTGCCAACGAACAAAGAGCCGGCTGCATTCGGTTCCAGGTTTCCTAATGTATAGGAAGTGGGCAGCGTGTCATCCGGGGTCGCATAGAACAATAACTCCAGGGTCGTTGTGGCGGCAGAGCCGACATTGACATAGGTGATTGATGTGGTGAAGTGCGCAGCGTATGCCTGAGCACTTGCACTACCAACGAATACAGATAATAATATGGTTACTACGACGAGCATGGTAAATAATTTTGTTTTCATTACTTTAGCCTCCTAATAAATTATAGGTTACTCTTTCCATCTGCCCTGAATTATATAGATGTCTCTCTTAACCAACAATAATGCTTATGGGTGATTTATTACATTTGCAAATCTGGCAAAAATCGATTACCATTCGGTTTACTAAACACCCGAATGGAGTATGGAGAATGAGACGCATCGTATTAGCCTTTTTACTGTTGTTCATTGCATTTTTAACCGCTTGTTCGCTTTTTCCTGGCCAAACCGTTAACCCAGAAGTATTAGTGACCCCTACATTGCCTCCTGTGCCTGAAGCGGGCAAGGCTTCGATGGCCGGCCAGATCCTGCATCAGGATGGCCACGCCATGGCCAACACAGTCGTCCGCCTGGCTGAGGTCGCACGAGGTGCCGAAGGCAAAGGCGGGGCCTATATTTTGGATCTTGCCCGCAGCCCGGGAACCATCACCGACCAGAATGGCTTTTTTAATATTCAAAATGTCAAGGCTGGCGAGTATGTCATCGTCGTTGGTGATGTGGAGATCACCGGCATCTATGAGGTCATCAAGGAAGCTGACGGTAAAGCCAAGATATGGAATTTTCCTGCCGACCAGGTTACGGATGTGGGCGTTCTGACAGTGAGCATCGTCGTCCCGACCCCGTTCCCCACCGCACAGCCGGGAGTATACCCCGAGCCTACCGCGTATCCCAATCCATAAACACATCGCCATATTCAGCTCAGGGTTAGCATTACCTGCATGGTAAGCTAACCCTTTTTTGTTGTCCATGCCAGGTGACATCTGCGAAAATTCAAACCCCACACATGCTGGCTGATTGTAACATCCACTTATCGCTTGTTTAATGCTTCGTTCAGGCTTGCATCAAGCTTGCGATGATTCCACCAGGATCTACTGGTTCGCTGCTCGATGACCAGCTGGTATAGCAGCTCATGCCGCCTGGCGACTTCATCGATCCCAAATGCATCGATGTTGCGTCGCGCTTGCTTGGCGAATTCCTTTGCCTGGTCGGGGTTCTGGTACGCTCCTCGGATTGCTTGCGCCAGTGCTTCGGTGTCCTCGGCTGGAACAGACCATGCCGATTGATCCGCCTGGAGTAGCTCGCGGTTTCCGGGGATATCGGTGGCGATGATCGGGATCCCTCCTGCCATGGCTTCCATTATCGCTGTGGACAGTCCCTCCCAACGCGACGAGCACACGAACAGGTCCAGCGCTGAAAGTAAGGTATCCACGTCCGGTCGTGATCCCGTGAAAGTGACTCTGCCTTCCACTCCAAGCTCACATGCCTGTTTCTGTAAAGCATCACGATCTTCCCCGTCTCCAATGAGCATCGTATGCAGCTCTGGGATGCTCATCGAAACCCGCTTCACCGCATCGAGTAGCACATCATAGCCTTTTTGCCTGGTTAACCGCCCAACCGAGCCGATCAGGTAGGCACTCGCTGGCACTCCGAATTCAGCCCTGCACGCCTGCCGGTCAGAGTTCACACTTCTAAATCGTTGGATGTCCAGCGCATTATGGATGGTGATCGCCTGCCGGCCTAGCCTCCTGGCCAGCCAGCGTCTGTTCAAGCCCTCACGGATATAATCGCTCACTCCGATCTCGACCTCGAATCCTAGCGGGTAGAGCAGGTTGGTCAGCAAAAACCTCCTGATAGGCCTACGACTCCATTCCGTCCTCAGCTCGTTGTGCAATGTCCGCAGGATCCTGGGGGCTTTCCCCTCAAAAGCCAGGCACAAGGCTGCGATATCTCCAAATAGTGAATGGCTGTGGACGATATCGTAGTGTTCCTTCCCTGCTACCTGGCGCAAGCGTCGATACGCGGCTAAGAATGCCCGGTACGGGTGTCTTTCATCCCAGGCAGCGCACGTGAAAGCCTGGATCCCGGCTTCATTCAGCTCCCTGATGCGCTTCTCTTCGTTCTCAGTTCTCCTGCTCCACAGCCCGCACAATGCCACCTGGTATTTTGCCGGGTCAAGTGCCTTCGCCAGGCTGACAGCGAACCGGCTGATACCCCCTCCCACCGCTTCAATGTCGAAGCTGAAAATGATCAGCAGGATCTTGATCTGTCTGTCAGTCATCAGGCTTTCCGTTCCCAGGCCAGGTAATCTTCATGCACCCATGCCCCAACCTGCTTGGTCGAGCTGATCAGCTGCCGAAATTCTGCTTCCTTGCCTTCCGGCCAGTAGACCCGCTTCACCCAGTACTTCTGTAGCCGGCTGATGAGCTCTTTTCCGCTTGCTTCACCGATATCTACGCACCACTCCTCGATCCCGAACATCTCAGCCATGCCGCGCGTCTTTGGCAGGTATCCGATCATGATCACCGGCACGCCTTCAGATAGGGCGAATATATTCGAGTGCATGCGTGTGCCGATAAGCACATCCATCCAGGCGTAGATCGATTTAAGCTGTTCCAGGGGGATCGGTTGTTCCACGGTGATGATCGTGTCTGTCAGCCCTTTCAGGCTCTCCGCCACCCTGCGCGCTGGCACCCGGTCATCCTGGCTGGCATAAGGTCCAAACACTTGCGGGAACAGGATCACCTTTCCCTTGGCTTGCGTGATGAACCACCGCATCGCCTCACCACAGGCTGTTTCGTATTCTGCCTGGTAGTCAAAGCCGCCATGCTGCTCCCCCCAGTTGATGATCGTCATCCCCATCAGGGGTGGGCGGTTGTGCAGGTCGATACCATGCCTTTCGAGCCATTCCCGCCCCGCCTCTCGGCCGGCGCTGGGCAATGCGAATGCCATGTCTGGCACCAAATGTAATTTTCCCTTCTTCAGCTCCAGCTCGGTCGCCACCCTGAGTGAGATCGGCTCACGAACCATGACTATGCGAACACGGTTCAATAACCAGCGCAGAAGCACCTTTTCCCATGCATGCTTGAGCGGCCCGATCGATTGTGGGAACAGGTAGACCGGTTTACTCGCCATCACACCCAACGCGATGGAAAATATCGTCAGTAGCAGGCTGATACCTCTGCCAGAGCTATACAGGAAACCGCCTGGCCCACTCACGATGATGTCTGCCTTCCGGTAGGCTTCCAGGATCGGCCTGTAGTGTTTCGGCGTAAAGGCATACCACGTTTTCCCAGTGAGTTTCTGGGTTATTATCGGAAATAAAGAAGTCGGCAACAGCCATAATAGATGCTCATAGTTCCACTTCACCGATCCATCCGCCTGCTTCGGGTGCGTCAACGCCACCAGCGAATCCAGGGTGGTTTGCCCCCCGCTATGGCTGGCCGGGTCATCCATGCTGATCGTGATCTCACATCCGGGGAAGCTCTCCTCCAATTGCTGCAGTGTCACCTGCAGCAGGGCTGCGTCGCCCAGGTTCTTCGAGGAATGAACGTTGGTGATCAAGATATTTTCGTTCATTTGGTCCGCCACACGCTCCCAGAGTACCCGCTGAACAGGATGATCTCGGTCAGTACATACACCACCGCCACCCCATTGATCCCATACTTGTAAACGATGAGCAGGTTCAGGATGATATTCAAGCTGGCTGCCACCACCTGGATCAGCGTGCGCCTGGCCTGCTGGTTCCTGGCTACCAGGATGGTTGCCATGGCGAATGAGCCACACTTAAAGAGCAGTATCCAGCTTAATATCCTCAGGACCACCACCGAACCTTCGTATGAAGGGCCCAGGATCACCGGCAACAAAGGTGCACCGAAAAAGTAGAGCAGGGTCAGGCCTAACCCGACTGCCAGTGATAACCAAACGGTCCGTTTCGCGGTTATCCGCGCCTGGTCTACGTGGTTTTTATACAGGTTGCTCAACACGGGTAACATTACCCAATAGATCGCCATGGGAGCCAGGAAAGCCATGTTCACCAGCCCCACCGCTGGTGAATATAACCCTGTGGCGGTTGCTCCAATCGTCACGCTGATGATCACCACGTCCACCCGCATGGTCACCATGCCCAGGAAATCCGAGATCGCAAAATGGAAGAATTGTGATAAGGCTTCTCGGGCAATGGCTGGCACAAAATTTAGCTTGAAACGCCTGACCAGGATCAAGATTGAGAGGGTCAGTGCCAGCAATGAAACCAGCACCCTGATCTTCATGTAAGCTTCAGGATGGATTGCTCCATAACCCATCAATACCAGCGTACAGGCAAACCACAATGTATCTGCGCCGGCTTCCAGGATCGAAGGCGTCCGGTTGTGCATCGAAGATTTAAATGCCGTCAAACAGGTGGCGAACAGGGTATCTGACCAGAGTAAGATCACGCTCCAGCGCAGCAGCGCCGTCGGGAAGGATTGCTGATTGAATAATGGCGCTGCCATAAATAAGATCAGCACCCAGACTATCCCCAGCAGGCCTTTGATCCCCAGCACACTCCCGGCAATTTCGCCGATGCGCTGGGGTGTTTTCCCACCTTCCCTCAGCAACCAGATATCCAACCCCAGGCTGAATACGATGGCCAGCATGCTGGTCAGCGTGACGCAGGCTGCATACTGCCCGTAGTTGTCCACCTGCAGCTGGCGGGCGGTGAGCAGGAGGGTGGCCGCTGTCATTCCCTGGGCGATGAACGACCCGGAAAACAATGTCGCGATACTGGTGATGATCTTGTTACGGTTGATGCTAACGCCCGTGCTCATAGCTTATTGGATCGCTTTTTGATAAGCAATTTCCATCTGCCTGGCGAGGTTATCCCAGGAATATTGCTTTGCCCTATCAAAGCCAAGCTGGCGCAGCTTCTCCGCCAGGTCAGGATTGCCTAATATCTCCAGTATCGCGTTGGCCAGTGAATTCGCATCCCCGGCCTGCGCCAATCGCCCAGCGGGTGGCTCACCCAGCAGCAGCTTCCGGTCACCCACATCATGGGTAACGAACGGTACACCAGCTGCCCATGATTTAAACATTTTGAGCGGTAAGCTGCTCCTGCCCACGGCGTTATCAATCACCGGTTCGGCTGAAACATCTGCCAGCCCGTAATACTTCGGCACTTCCGCCCCTGGTACCCTCCCCTGGAAAATCACCCCTTCCTTCAGTCCTAGCCAGTTAGCCCGGGCTCGCAGCCGGTCATATTCTTCGCCCCCTCCCACGATCAGCAGCCTGGCTTCAGGTAAAACGGTCATAACCTGTTGGAATGCATCCAGCAGGACGTCCACCGGGTGGCTTGGCAGGCTCAGGCTGCCGATGAAGGCGATCACCTTTTTGCCCTCCAGGCCTAATGCTTGCCGTAATCTCTCGACTTCTCCGTCAGCAACCATCGAAAACCGCTGGTTGTCTGCCCCATGCGGCAGGTAGATAACCCGCTCTGGCTTCACTCCCAGCCCGATGACCTGGTCTCTCAGGAAATGGGTGTGCACCGATACATAATCAGCCCGCCTGGGCATCATGCGCTCAAAATATTGCACACCTGCTTTTTGCCAGCTGCCCCCGAAATGGATGTTAGCCATCTCGAAATCGTCGCAGTCCACGAACAAGACCTTCTTTTTCAAGTAGTGGGCCACTAATCCTGCGCTACCGTTCATCGGGTGCGGTTTACCCACCTGGATGATCTCGGCTTCGCTGCTCCAGGCTGCCTTTACCAGCTGCTTCGTAGCCTGCATCACGATCTTGATCAGCTGCCCGGCCGGGTAATACTTCTTGAGATTATCTTCCTTTAAGTACATGCATCTGGGCTACATATTGGATATCAACCCCACCGGCTTCGAAATGCGTTTTCTTCAACGCGGCATAATTGGCATGCAGGGCCGCGATGCTAACCTGGTGCCCTAGCCGGGCCAATCCCTGCGCCCACGGGAAGTATCGCCCTACCCCCGCCGGGCTTTCCAGGTCTTGTGTCAGCAGGAACAGGATCTTCATCGGGTAATCTCAGCCAAGTGGCTCTTGAAGCGTTTCCCGTTGCTCAACAGGTCGTATTCCGCTTTATAGAGCTGGTATCCGTTGGAAGCGATCTTTTCTCGTAACCCGGCATCTTTCCACAGTACCAGGATCGCCTCCGCGATCGCTTGCCCACTCGCCCTTTCGCACAGGTAGATATCCTTCCCATGTGTGAACGCCTGCCGTATGGCTGGCGAATCCCCACTGAGCAGTGCCTTCCTCATCGCCGCAGCTTCGTAGATCTTGTTCTGGATCGTCATCATCGATTGGGGCGTAGTGCCGAACGCTCCCAGGCAAATATCTGCTTGCCGGATATGCATCTTCAGCTCTTGCTTATCCATCCATTCGATGAATTCTACATTGGTCAGCTGATGGTTGGCAACATATTCCTTGGCCTTCTCCAGCTCAGGCCCGCTCCCGATCAGCTCAAATTGGATCTCTGCTTGGCTGGCCAGGATCTTGGCTGCCTCGACCATGTACAGCACGCCGTGATTGGGAATAAATGTCCCATAATACAGCACCTTGCACGTACCATCCCCTGCGTAGGCTTCAGTCTCAGGGGAGAAGATCCGGTCATCTGCCCCGGTCGGTACCAACCGGAACCGCTCTGCTTTCGTCCCGTAGGTCTGCGTAAACCAGGCAGTATATTGGCTGGTATCCAAAATCAATCGATCAGGCAGTTTCAATGCCAGCCCCTCGATGAATTTCAACATTCCTGCCGAAAATTTGTTTTGTTGATCTAACCCTCGCTCGATCGTGATTAAATAGATCGACATGAAGATATCCCAGGCCAGGGGTTTTCTTTTTAGCCATGTGAGCACCCGGGCTAACAGAACATCGAATTGCCCTGGATATCCCACCACCATCACGTCATAATCGCCAGTCTTCCGGTATTTTTTTAGCAAATGCCAGTATGCAGCAATAAAACGTCGCCAAAAGCCCGGCTCCTTCCAGGCTCCGCTGGCTACACGCACCCGGTCTTCTATTCCATGCCATAACGTCTCATGGCATTCTTTGACGGCCACCCCGTTCATCCGCAATCCCGCGATCATCATCTGGTTGCGGCTGTAGTTCTCTCGGTAGGTGCCAAAATAGCACACCGTCAGGGTTTTTTCACTGGCTGCAGGCATTTTCGACTCGGTAGATATAAACCTTATCCAGGTGGTAGATCAAAGAAAACTTAGGGCTAAGTGCCAGGTCTTCTGCGGTAAACAGTGGCTGGTAATTACTCGTTGGAGAATCGGATTTCTGCCCAATATAAACATGCGTGATCCCATTCTCGCACAGCTGGCTCAACCCCTCAGCAGATGCCGGGGACGCTTTTTCTAGTGTGGCCTCCAGCTCGACCACCTTCTCCGTGTAACCCGGCTCGATGGGTTGCTCATTCGCCATGGCATACTGGGGTGGGATGCTGTTCTGGCGCCTGGCTAGCAAAGGGATCCACCACCCAGCATCTGTGCCGATCACATTGGTTACCCAGTTCTCGTGCCTTCCTTCGATCAAGAACCGGGCATCTTCTGGGATGTTTTCCTTGATCCACTGCATGGCTCGCATATCCGGCCGGGTGACGAAAGCATATGCATCAGGATTGGCAATATCCCTGATCTTCCATGCACCCAACGCCGCCAGCGCGATAATCACGACGATCACCGCAACCTTGCCTGGCCTCCATTTTGCCAGCCACTGGGCCACCTCACCCACCAGGTACCCTGTGAGCAGCCCTGCTGGGATATACAGTGAGATTAGCACCGCAAAGGATTGGACGTACTGGACCCATGGGATGTGCAACACGGTCATGGCGTATAAGGATGACATGCCGATCACCCACAACCCCAGCGCCGCAACCGCCCAATCCTTTTTAATGATCGCCCAAACCAGGCCCATCAGGCTGGTGATGATGATCCCGATCGGCAGATAATCTTGCAGGTTGATCCACGATTGGTAGTCATGCCTTACCAGGCTGATCAAGCTGTTCACCGGCCCACCTATCGCAGTGTAATCAACTAACCGGCTTCCCTGCACCCTGATGCCCCACGGAAGGAAAAGCAGCAGACCCACCAGCACGATCAACGCCACCGCCCATACCTCCCGTAGCCAATTCGTGAAATTCCGATGCGTTTGCTTAATGAATTCGGCAATCAACAAGGCTACGATAAAAGTAGCGAAGATAAACACCATCCTGAACTCGCATAGCACCATCCCGGCTGTGAGTCCCCCTGCGAGTACAACCTTTGCCCAGGGTAAGCGAAACCATCCATGGGCGAACCTTTCCTCCTCCAAGCTGTCAACCACTTCCCAGGCCATCCACATGGCAACCGGAAGGATCACCTGTCCAGCCAGCTGGGCATACCTCCCCCAATTCACGTAGAAGGCAGGCATGGGCAATAACAACCCACCGACCAGTACGGCCACCACCCCTCCGATCCGGTTACCTCGGCACAATCTGGTCGCCAGTGGGTAGAGCGCCAGCGGGGCAAAAATGTTCAGGATTTGCCCCATGTACAGCACTGCCTGGCTGCTTGTCATTCCAGCAGCCAGGCTAGGATGGATGCCATTAGCGAGAATCCGAAATGCATACTGTAGGATTGATAGGCTGCGTATGGCAGCCAGGAAGAGAATAATCCCTGGTGATCCAGGATCAGCTGTGTGACCGTAGTGTGGTGCAGTGAATTGTTCCACATGGGTTGCTCTAGCCCACGCACTGCCCAAAAGCGGGTCAGTGTGATCAATACAAGGATGATGATCAGGCTCGCATTGATCCAGATAGATGGCCATTCGTTTTTGGTCCCCTCAGATCGATCCTGGTCATGTTTTTGTTTTTTAGTTCTATTCAGGTTCTTGAGCACCAGTACCACCGCTCCCGCCGTGACTGGCAGCCACACATACCATTTTCCCAGATTCAGGTGGACCAGGAAGGTAAAGAGCACGAACAGGCTGTAGAATGCTAGCGAAGTAGCAATGGATAACGGTAGCTTCTCAAAAGTGGAAAGGCGCTCCCATCCCCTCCAGAACACGCTTAATATCGCCCAGCCCGGGATGACCAAGGCGAGCGATCCAGCACACAGGACCACCAGCCAGCCCAACACTTCCAGGCTGATCCCCGTCAACACCGCCAACCGGTCATATTCAAGGTGGAAAGCCAGTTGTGCCCCAACCGGCTGCCCGTTTTGGTAAGCTGACCCATTCTGGTAAGCTTCAGTCGGACCAGCCCCCACCTCAACACTGCCGTTCCCCTCAACTGTCAGGAAGGCGAAATAGTATTGGTCATTTGAGTTTTTAAGCGTGGGAAAATCGAACCGGTACACCTTGCTGCTATCGATCTCAATGATGGGGAGTTTTACCACCGCCAGATCAGTCGTTGCTTCCGGATCCAACCGTAAATGCATTGCCAGGCTACCTTCACCTGGGGAGGCTGGCTTAAGGTAAAAATCCACCGCCTGTAAACCAGCAAATTCCGCCACGAAAGTTTGGCCGGCATTGTTGTCGGCATCGATGGTTATCCAATTTGTGGTGTTACTTTGGTTAAATATTACCCAGGGTCTACAGCCGGTAAGCGCTAACAATAAGACCAAACCGGCGATAATCAGGTTGATCCGCAGGGCCTTCATCACCGATCAGCTAGTTCCTGAAGAGCCATTTTTATTATCTGGGTTATTTACCTCTAAGAAGCGTACCCGGTATAACAGTTCTTCTAAGATCTTGCGGTTGAAACCGATCAGGTCTGCCACCAGCCCGATCAGCAGCACTTGGAATCCTACAATCAACAATACTGCTGCCAGGATTACCGATTGGAGATGACCGGATCCCTGACCACCAAAATAGAAATAAAGGAAGCGTCCCGCCAGGATCAGTCCACCCAGGATGAAAATGCTCCCTAGGATGGTAAACACCCGTAGTGGGCGGTACATCGCGTACGACCGCACGATGGTTGTGCTTGAGTTGGCAATGTAATGCGGGACGCTGCGGATCAATCGTGATGGGCGTGTCTGTGGATTTGTCCGTATTTTCACGTACTCAACCGGCATTCTCCGGGCGCCTGCTTGGATCAAGGTTTCAAGCGTATATGAATAATCATTGAGCACCAGGGTACGCAGGGCGGCTTCGCGGCTGAGTGCCCTGAACCCGCTGGTGGCATCCGGTATATTCATCCCCGAGATGCGCGCCACCACCCAGCTCCCCATCCTTTGTAGCAGTCGTTTTACCGGTGAGAAATTTTGTGAAGTTGCCACCCCGCGGTCTCCTACCACGATCTGGGCTCTGCCTTCCAGGATCGGGTTAACCAACAGGCCGATATCTTCAGCGTGGTATTGGTTATCCGCATCGGTATTGACGATCACATCCGCACCCGCCTTAACGCTGGCATCCAGCCCGCTGGTGAACGCAGCTGCCAGGCCCATATGCCCGGCTAATCGGACGATATGGTGGGCACCTGCTTCCCGGGCCACTTCGGCTGTATTGTCATCACTCCCGTCATCGATGATCAGGGTTTCGATACAGTCAAAGCCCTCCAGGCTGGATGGGAGGGATTTTATCGTGTTGCTGATTTCTTGCGCTTCATTGTGGCAGGGGATTTGGATGATCAGCTTCATAGATTAAAAGTATACCATTTTTATCTCTTGTGTTTTCAATTTATACCGATATACTATATTCAATGTATTCGAGTATGTTCGGATCGCTACCTTTTATTGAAGGGTTTGCTTCGCAAAAGCCTGAACCTCTTTCACAGTATCTGCCCCAGGTTCAGGATGGTGTGATCTCTGCCTGGTTGCAAAACAATATTCCACCTGGGGCTTACGTCCTGGATCCGTTTGGCGCCTCACCTAAGGTCTCGATCGAAGCCGCCCGCCTGGGGTACCGGGTCATCGTTACCGCCAATAATCCCATCACCAGGTTCATGCTTGAGCTACTTGCCGCACCTCCCCAGGCGGAGCAATTGGAGGCTTCCCTGGCAGAGCTGTCTGCTTCCTATATCGGCGCCGAGCGGATCGAGCCGCATATCCGTTCCCTGTACAACACCCTGTGTGCCAGGTGCGGCTCAGCCATCACTGCCGATGCCTTCTATTGGGAGCATGGCAATCCATCGCCTTATTCGCGTAGTTATACCTGCCCCAACTGCGCTGACTCTGGCGAGCATGCCTGCACTGCGGTTGATGTTGAGCTTGCCAGCCATTTTACACTCAGCGGGTTACACAAAGCCCGCGCCTTGGAACGCGTGGTTTCTGTGTCTGATCCTGACCGTATCCATGTCGAGCAGGCATTGTCAGTATATATGCCTCGCCCTCTCTATGCTCTGATCACGCTCATTAATAAGCTCGAAGGCCTGAAATTACCTCCCCTCCACCAAAAGTATTTAGCAGCCTTGTTCCTCTATGCCTTCGACCAGGCTACGGCTATGTGGCGCGTGCCCGCACAGAAAGAAAGGCGCCGCCAGCTCACCATCCCGCGTCGCTATCGTGAAAATAACCTCTGGACCGCCCTGGAAGATGCCATCCAGGTGTGGAGTGCCGGAGCTGACGATAGCTCTTCGCCTTCAGTCCCCGTAGTCGCCTGGCCCGACCTGCCACCCGTCAGTGGTGGCATCTGTATCTACACCGGCCGGTTCCTCGCTCTGGCAGATTCTCTAAAGGATATTTCAGTCAAAGCGGTCTGCTCGGCTATACCCCGTCCAAACCAGGCTTTTTGGACCCTTTCAGCATTATGGGCAGGCTGGCTGTGGGGGCGCGAGGCGGTTGGTTCATTTCGCACAGTCCTGCATCGGCAGCGCTATGATTGGGCCTGGCATACCTCCGCCCTTGCTTCAGTCTTCAAGCAGCTGGTGCTTTCATTGGCTACCAACACACCCATCTTTGGATTGATTAATGAAGCGGAGCCTGGTTTTGTTGGGGCTGCCTTGATTGCTGCAGGCATATCGGGCTGCCAGTTAGAGAATGTTGCTGTTCGTAACGAGCAGGCTCACGTGCAAATCGTGTGGAAATCCCTTCAAAGATCGGCTTTAATTTTACCCGGGTCGACTGGTACTCGCCTCGCCGCTCAATTCGCCCGCAGCTACCTGGAAGGTCGGGCTGAGCCAGCCGCATATCTAAAAACGATCTCAGCTGCCATGGTCGGTATCATCAACTCCTGGCAGTCGGAACAGAATGTTTCGGTAGCAGGCCAGAATAAGAACGCCCCCCAGCTGGAAGCTTCGCCAAATAACCCGGAATCACAAAATGAGATTTCACCGGCTTCGATCTACGCTACCATTTTTAATGCTGCACGTGATGCGCTCTCTTATAGGTCTGGATTCTTGCAGTATAGCCTGCAAGATATCCAGGGCTCCGATGCTCCCAGCCAGGATCAAGGCAGCCAGGGGCTCTTGTTTAAAGCAGAATTGGATACCGACGCGGAAGGAGAAGGTGCGACTGAACCTGTCCAAGGTGACTCAACTGAGCCTGACCAGGGTGCAGACCGGGATAAACCCACCCGCTCATCAGAAGTATCATCATCAACGCTATTATGGTTGCGTGAGCCTGGTCAGCTCGAGCTATCTCCCATAACAGACCGCTATGAGCAAAAACTGGTTGCTGAGTTGATCGCTCACCCGGGTGCTTCCTTCCATGAGATCGATCGCCTCGTTTGTGCAGCCTTCCCAGGACTCTACACCCCACCCCTGCCGTTCCTTGAGTTGTGCCTTGATTTATATGCGGTCCCTGCCTCCCAGGAGGATGACCACTGGGTTCTCCGTCCCGAAGATGACCCCATCGGGCGCCAGTACGACCTTGAGCTGGTCGCAATGTCCATTCAGACGATTGGCGAACAGCTGGGGTACGACTGCACCCACCACGCCACACCTCAGTCAAAACCTTTCCTTACCTGGTCAGATCAAGGCCAGGACCTTGGCTACCGGTTTTTTCCAACCACTTCTGCGGCCATTGTTGACTTTGTGCTGACCTTCAATCAGCCTGCGATCAAGGGCATTATCGTAATTCCAGCCAGCCGGGCGAACCTATTGATCTATAAGCTGCGGCGAGACCCGCGCTTAAGCCGGGCCTTTCATCCACTCCAGGGTAACTGGCGCTTCCTCAAATACCGCCATTTAAGGTCGCTGGTTGAATTGCCCGTGGTTAACCGCGAAAACCTTGACCAGCTACTTAGCCTGGATCCAATTTCATTTAACACTCCGCAGTTGTGGATGATCTAGCCTGATTAATGGTTAGGTGAATCAGGGGGTTGCGTCGGTGTCTCCGTTGGTGGGATGTCGCTGGGGGTGAGCGTAGGCGAAGGTGTGGGGGATGGGGTGATTGTCGGTGAGGGTGGCGGGGTGAGCGTCGCTGTCGGGCTAGGCGTTTGAGTTGCGGTAGGGGTGACCGTTGGCGTTGCAGTCGGCACGGAGACGTTCAGGTGGATCATCTTTTCAGCGTACCCGCCCCTGATGCTATACATGGTGATTCTCATGGTGATCAGGCCCGCAGGGACATCTTTTAAATCCCACGTATAGATCTTACTCGACGGGCTTGCCGGTTGGTTGCTGTCGGTCAGGAATTTCCATTCACCTGGGGCATCTCCAAGTCCATACTCCACTTTATACCCCTTGAAATCTGCCAACGCATCGATCTTCCCGATGATATCCAGGGGAGATACCGTGATCGTTTGTCCTTCGGCGAACGAGGACATTTCAATGGTGGGCTTTGGATCACTCGCCAGGCATTCCCTGCTCGGGGCAAAGCGCAGGGTGTCCGGGAAGCCCATATCCCTGGCGAAACTTTTACCTTTTTCATCGTTTTGTAGCCAGCCTATCGCCCAAGGGTCTGTAACATTGATCACGAAATCTTCCTTGGCATACTCTCGGCAAGCCTCCGAAGCGCGTAAGCCAGTCCAGGTATCCAGGTTCATCTTTGCCCACAGGTCCTGGGAGCTCGGTAGCGGCAGCTGATCGGCTGCGAAGTATTCAGTGCGTTGGTCTGGGCACCACTGGGATGGCTCAGTTCCCGATATCTCACAAATCACCCGCTCTACGATCCCGCTCGGCATGCTGAACGGGGTTGGGTTCCCGCCAGTAAGCTGGGGGATTACCGCCTGCATAAATTGAGCCCAGATCGGCGCAGCCCCAGCCATGCCTGAGATTCCTTCCATCGCTGAATAATCAGCATTGCCCACCCAAACACCCACTGACAGGTCGGGTGTATAGCCGAGGGTCCAGTTATCCCGGTAGTCATTCGAGGTTCCCGTTTTGGCGGCCGCGGTGAATGGTAATTGCAAAACCGAGTCAGCTCCGAACATCGAGGTGCGGGCTTCATTGTCCGACAATATCGAAGTGATCAGGAATGCATGTTCAGGCCGTACCACCTGTTCGCCGGTTGATGGGGAATAAGAAAATACCTCCTTGCCCGTGTGGTCAAGGATTTTTAAAATCGCCACGGGCGGTACGTATTTACCGTCGTTTGCCAGCACGGAGTATGCCCCCGTCATCTCAAGTAAGCTGACTTCCCCACCGCCGAGTGTCAAGGAAAGGCCATAGTCATCGCGTGTCAGTGAATCGATGCCCATTTTCTTTGCCACACTGATCATCCCATCTTCTTCAGGTGTCGCCGGGTCATCATAGATCCTTGCAAAGTCCAGGGTTTTGACGGCAGGGATATTATATGAATTCGCCAGGGCAGTCCTGACGGTTACTGGACCATGAAACCGTCCATCATAATTAACCGGGACGTAGGGTGGCCGTGGATCATTCGGATCACCTGACGGTGGAAATTCTGACGGCACATCCCAAATTAAGGTCGCTGGGGTCCAGCCTTTTTCGAAGGCCGCGATATACGTGAGCGGCTTGATCGATGATCCAGGTTGCCGTGTGGCGCTGGTTGCCATGTTGACCTGCCCGTCAATTTCGTCGTTATAAAAATCTGCCGACCCAACCATGGCCAGGATCTCCCCGCTGGATGGGAGGATGGCAACCAGGGCTCCGTCCGTGGCTTTATATTCAGCCAGTGCATCGACCTGCTCTTTCACGATCGCTTCCGCCTGGTCTTGCAGCGCAGGGTCAAGCGTGGTGTAAACCGAAAACCCCGATCGGTAGATCGTCTGCGCATCGAATTGGGTCTCCAGGATGGAGCGCACATAATTTACCCAGTGCGGGTAGCGCATCAACACATCCGGGGTCTTGAATTCATAGTTTTCCAGGTCGGTGTACGCCGCCACTGCCGCATCAGCGTCTACACATACCCTATCCGGGCTGTTGCTGACGTAGATGCAGCCTTCTTCATTGCTGGCTTCATACATCAGGGTCAGGACCTGTTTTTGCCGTTCCCGCGTGGCTTCCCGGTTATGGTATACATCGTATACTGCTGGCGCCTGGGGCAGCCCTGCCAGGAAGGATGCTTGGGTCAGGCTAAGTTTGTCGGCAGTTGTATCGAAATACGTCTCTGAAGCAGCCTCGATCCCATATGCCAGGTTGCCGTAATAGAATTCATTCAGGTATAGTTCCAGGATCTGGTCTTTCGAATACCGGCGCGTGATTTCGGCTGCCAGCAAGGCTTCCCGTACTTTACGCATATACGAGTGCTCATTTCGCTCTTCGGGCGATAGTAGCAAGTATCTGGCTAGCTGCTGCGTAATTGTTGACGCCCCCGAAACCGTGCCCTTGCCCTGGAAATTCTGCCAAAATGCCCTCAGGATGGCTGTCCAGTCAAATCCAGGATGGCTGTAAAAGGATTTATCTTCAGTGGCGATGGTTGCCGCCACCAGGTAGGGAGAGATTTTATCCAGTGTCCGGAATGTTCTGCGCCCTGCTGTCGGGTCCAGGATTTCGTAGAGCAGGTCTCCATTACGATCATATATCCTGGTTGTCTCAAAAGTTGAGGCCCGTTGCTGCAGGTCAGCCACGCTTGGCAGGGTTGCCGCGATCTTATAATACTCATAAACGATAAAAGAGCCCCCCACCAGCAGGACAATGATCCCAGCGATCAGGGCTAAGATAAACATGCGGATGAGGCATCCGGTGCCTTGTTCGCGGCTGAGCCAGGCTCTGCGTCTCTTGTTGCTTTTCCGCTTTCCAGGCTTGATTGCCGCGGTTTGAGATACGCGTTGCCTCTGGCTGGCAGGCGCAACAATTTGACTGTTGCGCAGGTTTTGTTGATTCTTGTTCTGGCTTGCGGGAGTGGCTTGCGGCACCACGGATCGGTGGTTTACTCGCCCTGGAATGGGCATCCCATATTCATCAATAGCCAGGGGTACAGGTGTGATTTGTCCACCTGCCACCTCTTTTTGTGCTGCTGCCTGCTCTGAATTCGCTTGCTCGGGTAATCTACTTGTAGGAATATCCGACGAGGTATTTTCCACCTGTGTCTGAGGTGGTTCGTTGGACCCTACCGTGGGTACCTGGTTCGCTGGATTGGGTAACCCGCTGTCATCAGGCGCGGCTTCAGCCAATGGTTCCGCAGCCTGCTCCTCCGAAGTGGTCTTGCTTGCTGCGTCATCATCGCTTGGCTCCTCGCTCGAGCTCATTAGCTTGTGGAACCGCTTGGTGCTGTCCTGTTGATCATCCGGGTTACTAGAATCGCTCATTCTGATTTGGGTTTATTGGCGACCAGCGCCGTCCATGTTCCTTTCATCGTTACTTCATCTCGTTGATTTTTCAACGCAATCTCTATGGTCAGGGAGCCACCCCCGATGCGTGGGATGGGTTTCGTCTCAAGGATAGTTAATTCCGCGTGCACCGTGTCACCTATGAAAATCGGGCTGGAAAATTTCCAGTTATTGATCTCCCTGAAGGCGATCACCGTGCCTTCCAGCACACCCGTCCGCATGGCTAATCCCGAAGCAATTGAGAGGCCAAGTAAGCCATGCGCAACTCGCTGCCCAAATGGCGTGGTCTTTGCAAATTCTCCATCGGTATGCATCTGGTTATAATCACCCGATAGGCCAGCAAATGTCACAATGTCTCCTTCGGTGATCGTCCTGCCGGTTGAGATGATTTTTTGTCCTGCTTCGAACTCTTCAAACCACATGCCTCGTTGCGCATTTACGATTCCCATCTTGTCCTCCGTTACGGTTGATTTAGAATGAATTCACTGGACGGAGATTATAACATTCACATTTCATCCGCAAATAACTTTGACCAATCTGTCGATTGCCCGTAAAATACCCAAATGCGTGAATGGAACTTCTCTCCTGAGCGACCGGTTACTCTGACGATAGCCGCGGATGCAAGATTACACCCAACCGATTACATCAACGACCAGATTTGGGAGCTTAATCTGGGGAATTCTGAGCCACCAGCTTTATCACTCCAAACTACCTTTGGTCTGCGGGCACCGCTTTGCCGTATATTTCCCAGGTTCATTTACAAAGGCCAGGTAGTCAGCAATCCCGCTGAATTCCATCGTTCGGTCAACATCCATCAATACTACCCCAATTACCTAAACCTGTCATTCAAGCCATTCTCATGGTTAAACGTCGTACTAGAGTATTGGGTTCCCGATTCCCATGCAGTTGCCTGCCGGGGTAGGTTGGTGAACACCAGCCACGATACCTGCCAGGTTCAAATTGAATGGGCTGGGCTCCTCATCCCAGGTGATGAAGGCCACATTATGGCTGCCGCTGAAATGGGCCTGACCACTGTCTTGGTTGGCAAAACAGCTGACCTGTCACCCCTGTTGTTTGTCTTGAGTGGTGCCCACTCAGGAAAAAGCCCTTATCCATCCCTCGAATTATCCTACACCCTCAATCCACGTGCAGAACAAACCATGCTTTGGTGCCATGCCGCTCTCTCGGATACATCAGCTTCCTTTGAGCATGCCAGGTCGGTTCTTGAAATGCATTGGGATCACCAGGTTGCCCTTTCCGCCCGCTTTAACTCCGGGCTGCTCGAGATCATCACCGGAAATCATGAATGGGATACGGTTTTTTACCTGTCACAGACCGTCTTCAGGCAGCTGCTTATCAGTCCGGATAGTAGCGGCGGAACAGCTTCGGGGGTATACACTCGCTCTCCCGATAGGGGTTACTCCATCCTGAAGGACGGAACGGATTACGATCATTTATGGAACGGGCTGACGCTATACGACATATTTTTCATTTCGAACTTCCTCCTCCCGTCTGAGCCGGGTGTTTTGAAACAGCTCCTCCAGAACTTTATCGATTCACGCACTTCTACAGGATATATTGACTGTAAGCCAGGTCCAGCTGGTCAGCGTTCACAGCTACTGGCTACACCGATGCTTGCCAGGTTGGTGTGGGAATATTACCTGTATACCCAGGATATTGAGTTCCTGCGGCTTTCCTACCCTGGTCTGCTTGCTTTCTTCCTGTCCTGGTTCGACGACACGCACGATAGCGACCATGATTCCATCCCAGAATGGGATCATGTCATCCAGACTGGTTTCGAAGATCACCCCCTGTTTTCGATCCACCGCGAAGGGTCTGAAGGACTGGATCTCCACTGTGTTGAAGGCCCTGATCTATGCGCTTACTTGGTTCAAGAAGGCCAATCCTTGCTCTCGATCGCAAGAGCCATCGCTAATACCGATATGATTCTTCGTCTCGAAAGCCTTTGCCTGGATCTGCATGCTGGAGTCGAGCAGTCCTGGGATGATGCAGCTGCCTGCTACCAGTATCGCGATCGCGATACGCATGTGTGCTCGCAAAACATACTGCTTGGCAAGCGCTCCGGGCCGGGATTGATCGAGATACATCAAGAGTTCGAACCACCAGTGCGTCCCATCATTCACATATTCACTACGAAAGAAGGTACCCGGCCCATCCAGATCTACCTTCACGGCACCACTGAAACCGGCACTCACCGAGTGGACCATGTGACTGCCGCCGATATTCGCTGGTTTCATGGGCAGGGCACCTACACCAGCAAATCAGTTTACCGCGTAATCGAGCAGGTCGAATGCTCCGGGATTCCACCGGCTGATGAAGTGGTTGTCCACACACTCGGCTTAAAAATGCTCGATCAAAGCTTGTTGGTTCCCTTGTGGGCCCACCTGCCAACTGCAGACAAAGCAAAAATCCTGATCAACCTGACCATCCTGAACAAGAAGAAATTCCTGGGCATGTATGGGCTCAAGTCGTGGGTAAATGATCCCCAATCTGAGCCAACCCGGCAGGACCAGCCACTGGTCAATCTACCTGCCGTAGCCATGCTCCTGGAAGGTCTATGCCATTATGGCCAGCGGAAAAAGGCCGCCGAGTTGTTTACCAGGGTCATGAAGGCGGTTCTGGCTTCTATTAAGCAGGATCTTGCATTCCACCAATATTATCAAGCCGATACGGGTAAACCTGTCGGTACAGCGAACTACCTCACCGGCCTAATTCCTGACCGGACCTTTTTAATGGTCGCTGGTCTTAAAATCTATAGCCCCCAAAGGGTCGAGATCCTTGGTTCCAATCCTTTTCCTTGGCCAGTCACCGTCAAATATCGCGGGTTGACTGTCGTCCATCAGGAGAAAAAGACTCTGGTCATATTCCCCGATGGTCAGAATATCACCGTGGATAACCGCCAACCCCAGGTGGTCAGCACCGGCACTCCACTGTAAGAAAACCCCGAGCAGCTGATATCAGAGTATTAAGACGATGGTCACCAATGAGGGTGATTTCCTATAGGTTACTTTCCTCTACGATTGATTGTATAATTTAACCATTGTAAGTCACCTCAGCCGCCACAACCCGCTTTCTTTTACATAGAGGCATGATCATATGGACTGTCAATTAAATCCTGATGATGTACGCATATTTAGTGGGCGATCTCATCCAGAGCTGGCCGCTTCGATTGCTTTTCACCTTGGTATCCCGCTAGAGACGACCCATTTTTCGCGCTTCAGCAACGATAACTTGTATATCCAGCTGGGTGCCAGTGTACGTTCACGGTCAGTTTATATCGTTCAATCCATGATCCCGCCAGTGAGTGAGCATCTGCTTGAGCTGCTGATGATGCTTGACATTGCCCGCGGTGCCGGTGCTCGCGAGATCCATGCCATCATCCCTTACTTTTCATATGCCCGTTCCGATAAAAAGAATGCCCCACGCATTTCGATCACCGCCCGCCTGATCGCCGACTTGCTGGAAACTTCCGGTGCTACCCACGTTATGACCATGACTCTCCACTCACCCCAGGTGCATGGTTTTTTCAGGATCCCTACCGATCCTTTGACTGCCCGCGGCATATTTGTGAATCACCTGCACGAGCTTCAACATCAGGTGAAATTTGACCACACCGACACTATCGTCGTCGCCCCCGATTATGGGCGTGCCGCCTCAGCTGCCCGGCTCGCCCATCATTTCAATCTCTCGTCCATCTCCGCCGAGAAAACCCGCATCTCCGACACCAAAGTGGAGATCGGTGATCTGATCATTAAGCAAGTTGCTGGTTTTAAACGTGCCATTATTTATGATGATGAGATTGCTACCGGTGGGTCAGTGATCACCCTCAGCAAGTACCTGGTTGCCAGTGGAGTCGAAGAGATCTTCACCGTATGCACCCACGGGCTTTTCTTCAGAGATGCCATCCCCCAATTATTGTCTATCCCCCAGGTGACGCATATCATCACTACCGATACGGTTCCGATTCCCATCGAAAAACGCCCCCCCAATATCACGGTTCTTTCAGTTGCTCCACTGATCGCCGATGCAATCTTCCGTAATTACACCCGCCAGTCCATCGGGCCGCTATTTGACTTCGCCGACGAAGATTAGCTGTTTCTTCATTGCTCGTGAAATTCTTCGACCTGGTAAATAAACACCTCCAGCTTCTTTCGCCGCCAAAGATCGGCAGGAGCGCCCATTTTCATACACAGCTCCCCCATGAAATCCTGCGGGTCGGGAATTTTTTCCCATACCTGTGGTAAGAAGGTCGCCCGGCGCATCCCATCCCGGATAACCACACCATCGATATTCGGCCTTATCTTTTTCAACAATTCATTTGAATCCGAATATTCCAGCGCTTCAGGCTTGGTGAGATAGGATATCTCGATCGCGATTCCATCCATTTCCTTCAGCTGCACGGGTGGAAACCGGTAATCCTGGAATGCTGCATCAAGCGCGTGTTCTCTCACATCCTCAACCAGGGGTTGGACCGGCTCGAGTGAGCCAACACACCCCCTTAAATATCCGCGGTATGTCAATGTTACAAATGAAGCACCTTTAGACGTCAACTGGTTTGAGAGCCTGTCAAAGTCCAGTTTGGGTGCCTTGACACCTTTCAGGTGATCTTCTATGGTTTGCCTGGCTAATGTCAATAAAAACGCTTTGTCAGCCTCGGATAGGTGTTGTTCTGGCACCATACATGCACTCTCCTCGTAATATGTATACCGTCAGCTACACTATACAAAATGATCGGTACCCCGTCAAGTATTATCCAGGGCTAAACTCTTGCCATCTATTAATTAATAAGGTAGTATCAAGGTGATGGCTACCGATTCCCCCTCTCCCACCGAAGGCATCAACCAAAATTCGGTTCCCAACCCCAGGCGTAACTCTGGCGGGATGTTCCGCCAGCTGGAGATCGTGATCGTAGTGGCATTCGTTATTGCTACCTTGTTCACTGCCTGGACTGAGCCAGGCCTGTTGCCCGGCGGCTTGTCTGAGAAGCTCACCAGCGCCCTGACGTTTCAAAAATTGACCCCCGCTCCAGGTGTTCCAACGACTACCCCGCGTACTTCTCCCCGCATTGGCATCGTGGCTGGCCACTCTGGCAATGATTCTGGGGCAGTCTGCTCCGATGCCTTGGGCGGCACCCGCGAGGTCGACATCAACCTAAATGTTGCCAGCCTGGTTCGCGAAAAGCTCATCGCCCAGGGTTATGATGTGGATCTGCTCGCCGAATTCGATCCGAGGCTATCTGACTACAAAGCCCTGGCTTTGGTGTCTATCCATGCCGATTCCTGCGATTATATCAACGACCAGGCGACTGGTTTTAAGGTGGCTGCGGCCATCTCGACCAGGTATCCTGAGCAGGCTCAACGGCTCACCTCCTGTCTTCGCAACCGCTATGGGGAAGCCACAGGCCTTCCATTCCATACCGGTAGCGTCACCGGTGATATGTCGAATTACCACGCTTTTAGCGAGATCGACCCTTATACACCTGCCGCCATAATAGAGACAGGTTTCATGAACCTCGATCACCAGATACTGACTGAAAATCCCGATGCCATCGCCAACGGGATCACCTCAGGCATCTTGTGTTTTGTCCGCAATGAATCCGTTGAAGCTACCCAGGTGCCATGAATGACCATCCTGACCCACTTTGCCAGGCCCTAGAGAACGCCCGTAACGCGTACCGTCAGGGCAACCACGCTCAAACCCGGTATTGGGCGCGCATTGCCGCCTCGCTTAACCCCAACATCGAAGAACCCTGGTTATGGCTGGCCGCGGTTTCAACACCTCGTGCCAGTGTCGAATACCTCGAAAAGGCGCTGTCGATCAACCCGAATAGCCAGCGCGCCAAGCAAGGTATGCATTGGGCAATTAAACGGCTGCGTACCGAGCCACAACCAGCAATGATTGCCACATCCGCTGCTCGACCCCAGGCTGTCCCTGCCCCCACTGCCACTCCAGCGAAACCCCAATCCACCCGGCGTGTCAACTATGCCTGGTGGGCGTTGATCGTGGGCATGCTTGCGGTATTGACCTGCGCCCTGGTTTCTCCTGCCACGGGCTCTTTCGTTACATCCCTGTTGACCGGGCCACAGGTGATGATGGCACCTCAGAGCGACCTGCTTAAAGCCTCCAACACGCCCACACCTACCAATACCCCCACCATCACACCCTCTCCCACCCCCACCGAGACTCCTACCCCCACACCTACAGACACTCCCACCTCAACCCCCACCGACACGCCCACGGCGACCTTCACCCCGCTCCCAACCGACACGCCCTATCCGACCGAGGTTGTAGTGGAAGAGCCACCCCCTCCTCCACCACAAGGCCATGGAGGTGAGCGCTGGATTGACGTCGACTTGTCCGACCAGATGACCTACGCCTATGAAGGTGATCAGATCGTGGCTTCATTCCTCGTGTCCACCGGTACCTGGCTGCATCCCACGGTCACCGGGCAATTCCATATTTATGTCAAGTATGAGTATGCCGATATGGCTGGCCCTGGGTATTATCTGCCGAATGTCCCGTATGTGATGTACTTCTACTCCGGATATGGTCTGCATGGCACGTATTGGCATAGCAATTTCGGTACCCCAATGAGCCATGGCTGTATAAACCTGACCATCCCCGACGCTGAATGGTTATTCTATTGGGCGGATGTTGGTACGCTGGTGAATATCCACGAGTAGGCCTGATGCCGGAGTTTTCCATTGCCTCACAATCGATATCAAGGCGGTCATTTCTGAAATTGGGCGGACTCGGCCTGGCTGCTGCCCTTGGATTGGTAGTGCCAGTCCCCATCTACAAGACCACACCGCTCTCCATGAACAACCTCATGGAGATTTTCCTTGCTTCAGCTGACCCACATTCACTGATCCAGTCACTGCCTGCCAACCAGCAGGGGCGTGTGCTTGACCCTTCGGTCACCCTTTACGAGACCCCCACCTTTGAGGGCAATGCCACAAAGAAATATTGGCACGATACAGTCCTTCCGCTGACGGGTCTGTCCGTTGGCTTATCGATCGATTCCTTTAACATGGTTTGGTACAAGCTGGGTGCAGAGGGTTACGCCCACTCCGGATCGATCCAGCCGGTCATGACCTTCATCAACCCGGTCGTCACCCATGTACCACCCGATGGCACCCTGGGCGAGGTGACTGTTCCGTTCACCGATGCTCACGAGCATCCAGCCATGCAGGAACCGGTTGCCTACCGGTTTTACTATGCCACCACGTATTGGATCATCGGTGTTGAGACCGATGCTGAAGGCAATCAATGGTATGTTGTCCAGGATGATAAATGGGACGAGCGCTATTACGTGCTCGCCCACCACCTGCGCCTCATACCCGCTGAAGAGCTCAAACCCCTCTCCCCGGGTGTCCCCCCTGACCAGAAGCGCATTGAAGTCCACATCCCCGAGCAGGTGATGATTGCCTACGAGTATGACCAGCCGGTTTACATGGCCCGCATCGCCTCTGGTGCAGTATTCAGCAACGGTGATTTTTCTACGCCATCCGGGCCGCATACCACCTTCCACAAGCGTGCTTCACGCCACATGGCGAGGGGTAACCTGGCTGCCAACAGTTATGACTTACCCGGGGTTCCCTGGAATTCATATATCACCGAAGAAGGGGTTGCGTTCCATGGCACTTACTGGCATAATAATTTCGGTAAGCCCCGCAGCCATGGATGTATCAATTTGGCCCCTCAGGCATCAAAATGGGTGTATCTGTGGACAAAACCTGATGTTCCACCCGACCAGGAAGAAATATACGAGAAAACAGGAACTGCGGTGAATGTTATTGAGTGATAACGTATAGTTCAAAGTATCGAAACGTCGTATCCGGGTTTGGTTTCATCAAAGCAGGGATGATTATCATGGAAAATCAAGCGCTTTTTAAAGGTCTCGTATATGATGAAAATGACCAGCCAGTAGATATCAGCATGGTTGGCGATGAGCCATGTTATGTGGTCAATGATGCTGGTTTTCACCGTCACATCCCTGCCGCCGATGTGGATCGCCAGGTTCTGATGAATATGAGCAAGATGATCGAAGGCCATGAAGATGAGCTGGCCAACCAGACTGCGAAGATGCTCGGCCAGGATGATATTTTTTCCAGAGCGTTGATCGAGAACCAGCTTAAGAACCTCGACCAGCAATTCGAAGCCGTTCTTAAATCAGGCATCCCTGAAGAAGGCCGCGCATACATGGGCATGATGGGCTTCCGTGTTAAGATTAATGTCCATGGTGAGGTGCTGGAGGTTAATCAACCCGGCACGATCGCCCCTGAAGACGAATAGTATATTGATTAAACTATGGCATCAGATTTTATAAAAACGGTTAACGAAGCAGATTTTGAGTACGAGGTGGTTGCCTATTCCAACCAGGTCCCTGTGATCGTGGATTTCTGGGCTGAGTGGTGCCGGCCATGCAAATCGCTTACACCCATCCTTGAAAAACTGGCTGATGAAGCTCAGGGTGCGTACCGCCTGGCCAAGGTGAATGTGGACGATAATCCCAACCTTGCCCTGCGCTTCAGTGTCCGCAGCATCCCGAATGTAAAAGCATTCCGCGATGGGCATGTTGTCTCAGAGTTTTTAGGGCTGCAGCCTGAGCCACGTATCCGCGATTTCCTGCGCAACCTGGCACCTAGTCAGATCGATCTGCTCCTTGAAAAAGGTCAGAGCCAGCTCGAATCGCTGAGCTGGGCAGATGCGGCCAGTTCTTTCCACCAGTTCCTGGCAAAATCACCTGAAAACCCTGCCGGGTTGCTTGGTTTGATTAAAGCCTCCTTGATGCAGGGGGCATATGCTGATGCAAAGCGCCTGATGGATCAATTTCCTGCCAGCCCCGAGTACGCCCGCATGGAGCTGCTAAAACCGCTTTACCAGGCGTTAACCGAAGGCCGTATGTCACACGCCGGTGATGACCTCCTCGATGCTGCATACGCCAACGCCATCCGCTTGATCGAAAGGGGAAATTTACCTGCCGCCATGGATGGCTTGATTGATATACTCCGCCAGGACAAACATTACCATGCCGATCTGCCCAGGGTGGTCCTGTTGGGCCTGTTTGAGGTGTTGGGCGATAACCACTCGCTTACCCAACAGTATCGGCGTGAGCTGGCCATGGTGCTATTCTAACCTCGAACAAAAAAGGTGTATCTTTCAATACACCTTTTAAGCACTACGACCTAGTTATCTTGTTTCGCTGGTTCCTTCCAATCAGGAGCTGCTCGTTGAAGCTCAATCTTTGACACGTGGTTCGATTTTCCACAATGAGGGCAATGGACGTTATAATGCCCTTGATGTTCACTGGCTAACTGGTCGAGCGCAGCATGCACAATGGCCTTATCCAGACCGAAAGGCCGGTGGCAGTTTTGACATCTGATTTGCATAAGGTTACTCCTTTCTGGTAGATTACGCTCATGACAAAATTTTACACCAAAAAAGGCGATGATGGTTATACAGGCTTGCTTGGAGAAGGGCGCGCTCTCAAGTATGATCCTCGCATCGAGACTGTTGGGGCAATTGATGAGGCCAATGCTGCCATAGCACTTGCCCGTACACTGTGCCGCACCCAAGCATCTGCCAAGATATTATTCGCTGTTCAAAAGGACCTTTACCACATGATGTCGGAAGTCGCAGCCACCCCTGAGAACGCGGGCCGATTTCGGGCGATCGACCAAGCCCGCCTGGGTTGGCTTGAGGATCAGGTCGATCAGGTCAGTTCCAAGGTGGTTATCCCAGATGAATTCATCATTCCCGGCGATTCCCAGGCCGGCGCAGCCCTCGACCTGGCACGTACGGTTGTCAGGCGCGCCGAACGGCATGTCGCCCACCTGTTGCTTACTGACCAGCTCGAAAATCAAGACCTCCTGCGATATATTAACCGCTTATCGTCCTTATGCTTCGTCCTGGAGCTGTTTGAAAATGACGCGGCTGGGGCATCCTCCCCAAGTCTCGCTAGGGATTAGCCACAACAATTAGAAAAAGAGAGCGTTTTATCGAACGCTCTCTTTTTATTGTTAAATCTTCCTATCCACCACCGGCTAGAGCAGCTTCTATGGCAGCCTGGATCTGTGCATAGGTTGGGATCTGCCCAGGTGTGATCTCTTTCCCATTCAACAAAACTGTCGGGGAGCTGTTTACACCCAGCGACACGCCTTCCTGGTAGTCCTGTTCGATTTCTGCAGAATATTGGTCGGCTTTAAAGCATTTATTGAATGCAGTCATATCCAGTCCAAGCGATTCAGCGAACGCTACCAGGCGTTTGTCAGTATATGCCCCCACGTTTTCACCTGTCTGGTTTGCGAACAAGATATCATGGTAGTCCCAAAATTTACCCTGGGCCAGGGCGCACATGCTCGCATTCGCAGCCTGGTGTGATTCCTTGGATACAGACTGGGAATCGAGGAAGGGGAATTGCTTGAACTCATAATAAACCTGCCCGTCAGTAATGTATGAGCTCTGCAGGAGCTGAGGCTCGATGCTGGTTGTGTATTCTTTGCACGCCGGGCATTGAAAATCCTCGTAGACTGTGATTTCTATTTTCGCCGCCGGATTTCCAACGCCTTTCCCATTTTCCAAGGGTCGGGCAACTGGCGTGATTTGGACAAAACTGCCAGCTGGTTTTAATTGGTTGTAAATCGTGGGAGAGATGAATATGATGATAACCAGCAGGATGAAACCTCCCACCCATAAAATTGTGTTCATCCGCTGCTGGCGTTTCTTCTTGGTCCGTTGTGCCTTTATCGCATCTCGTTTGCTGATAGTCATATCACTTCTCCCGAATTAATTTCAAGCCAGAATTCTCCCACGAGAATCGGTCTTTGTCCAGTAGTAATCTTTCACATGGCGTAAATCATTAACAACCCTCAAAATGGATTGCTACGTACAAATATACTGGTTTGGTAGATCAACCTGGGATGTTATACCTGTAAACCCGGTATGCTTCACCTGTGAGATTAAATCCCGCTTTGCTGTACAGAGCCAGTGAAGCCGTGTTCTTCTTCTGCGTGTTCACCGTCACATATGCACTTCCCAACTTTGAGAATTGGCTCAGTACATCGTTGACAAGCAAATATCCGATCCCCTTGCCTTGCATCGATGGCCTGACCGCCAGCCTGGCCAGATGCCCACCCATAGCGCTCATCGTGCTGAATTGGTATCCGACGATTTGATCATCCCATTCGGCTACGCTCATCATCGATGATTGTTGGTACGCCAGCTCCAGCGAATCCTGTGAATTCCGCCATATCGGATCAAACGCCGCGTGGTCGATCTCTGTGACGGTTTGCATATCTTCGGGGAGCATGGGTCGGATCAGGCATAGTTTTGTTGTTGCCACAGGCAGCTTTGTGGGTTTCTCACACACCAGCACCACCACATCATCAGTGTGTGTAAACCTGCTCGTGTTCAGGATCTCGTTGAACCAGTTTTGCAAGGATATCGCAGCCACGACTGTGCTACCTGATTCTCTAAGCGCTTCTTGTGTGGCCTCCCATAACAGCTCCCATGCTCTGCTCGAGCTGATCAATGCGCTGCACGCGAACAGCCGTATCCAGGCAATTTCAGGCAGCTCAGGGATACAGGCGATCGATGCAAGCACCTCCCGGTTGTTTTCTACGAGCAGGTATGGGTTGCTTCCGATCCAGTCGAGGGCTGTTTTCCAATCCAGGTGCTGGTGAATATGTGTGCCAAAATGGATAAGCATAGCTAATCGAGACCGATCAGTACCTTGCACGGCACGGATTATATTTTCGCTATCGCTCATCATCGCTTTCTTATTGCAGGTGGAGTAGGATTTTTCCGTGTGACCAGAGGTCCTCTAGTTTATAGAAATTTCTTTGCTCTGGTGAAAAGATGTGGATAATGATGTCGCCAGCATCGATCAATACCCATCCCTCACGTGGCTCCCCTTCTGTATGCACTGCCCAATGGTAATTGGTGTGGATAAACTCGGTGACCGAGTTTGCCAGGGCCCCAATCATGCGGTCGCTTGTGCCCGAGGATATGATGAAATAATCGGCAAAGACAGCCAGGCCTTTTAGTTCAAGTAATACTAGATTTTCGCCCTTTTTTTCCTCTAAATGGTTAATGATTTCCCGCGCAATTTCTAATGTTTCCAGATTTCACCTCTTTTGATCAATTTTCCTTATTGTATCAAGGATGCTGAGAAAATTTTAGTGTATACCGCTCCAGTCGGCTGTAAGTCGCTCCGGTAGAGGTGTACCAGCTCTATGCAGGCTGCTCCCAGGAAGCCCACCCGGTTGGTCTCCAATACCTTCGAGATCTGCTTGGCCTCTTGCGTATTTGTGTTCCTCGAAACCCTGCCTAGCGTCAGGTGCGGAGAAAATGCCCGGTCTTCTCGGGCGTAACCTAACCGGCTGGTAGTCATTTCGATCCCATTCTGTATCGCGGCTAGCTCAGAGGGTGCTTCCACTCCCACCCAGATGACGCGTGGCTGCCTGATATTCGGGAACGCGCCTGAGCCTCCCACACTGATGTCGAATTGGTGGTGGCTTGATATCTCGGTCTGGATCATATCGGTTAAGCAGGGATAAGTTCGAGAGCGATACATCTCCCAGAAATTTCAATGTCAGGTGGATATTTGAAGCCGGTACCCATCGGACCACGTTGTGAGGCAGTTGGCCCTTGTAAGTCGCCATCACTTCGTCCAACTTGTGCTGGATATCCGTTGATAGCTCGATGGCAATGAACGCGCGTATGACACCTGCCATAGCCTTATCCTTGAGTCTGCGAATTTAAGCCTTGAATTACAACCATTTGAGTTTCGGTCAAGCGTTTCTCATCATCATTCTGTCGTTGGCAATGTTTAAAACCATAGCATAAGATAGTTAAGTTTGCAAGGGTGGACCACCTGCGATGCTTCATGGCTTATGTTTGGCGTAATCATCCTGGGTATCCAGGTCTAGCAAAATTGATGGCGTATCGACCGCCAGGTAATCGATGTCTTGCTGTTTTGCGTTCAAGAACTCCCGCAACGTATCCGGCGGTTTGACCTCGAGAATGTCATTCCAAAGCGATCTACCAACCAGCCAGGGATGCCCGCGACGCATTTGGTAGCTTGGCACGATGAGTGCCTGGTGGTTGGCCCAGTAGCGCTCGACGATCAGGCCGATCACGCGGCTTTCCACCTGCGGTTGGTCTCCCAACACGATCAGCGCTGCTTCGATTTCTTCACTCAGGCTTTTCAGTCCTAACTTGACCGACGCAAGCATCTCCCCATTGCCGAAATCCGGGTTTTGTGCGAAATTCACTGGCAATCCGGTTAGCTCCCGTTTAAGCTCCGCCTCCAGGCTGCCCATTACGACCCAGCTCTCGCTTATTCCCGCTTGAAACACACCCTCAACCACAGTTCTGATTACTGTGGAATCACCCCACGGCATGAGCATTTTCGGTTGCCCCATCCGGGTTGACATTCCTGCTGCCAGTACGATAGCTCCGATCATGCGGGTGCCTCGCCTTCAGAATACGCCTCCTGGAATATCCGGAAATCCTCCGGGCTGTCGATATCTAGCAAGATTCTTGGGTCATGCCAGTCGACCCATTCGATCGAGTACCGGCTGAACAAAGCTCTCCCCCCCAGGTCGCCGGTTAATTCCGATAAGGCTGGGAACGTCACCCGGTCGAACAGCACAGGGTTACCCCGCCTACCATCGATCTGCGGGGCTACAATCGGGTGTAATGTCATTTGGTGCTTTTCGACCAGGCTTTTGATCAGCTGATCTGGGATCTGTGGCTGGTCGGTTTGTAGGAAAATAGCTCCGCCAACCTCTTCATCGAGGCTGGCTAATCCTGCCCTGATCGAGCTGCTTACGCCTTCCTTCCACCCAGTGTTAATGACTATGCGCAAATCGAGGTCTTTTATGACAGCCTCGATCAGCTCACTCCGCTCGCCTAGTACCACGATCACCGGGCTTACGCCTGCCCGCAAGGCCGTTTTCGCCACGATCCTCACCAGAGGCTCCCCCCGCCACTCGAGCAGTTGTTTAGGCTGCCCGAAACGGCTCGAACTCCCCGCCGCCAGGATGATCCCGCATGTCGGCTCGATGACTGCCTGGATTTCACTGTCGCCAGCCGGCGCTCCGTCTTTCGTAGGTTGGCGGCTTTCAAAATTTCCTCCTAGTGAGCCGATGATCACCGCCTGGTATCCCGGCAAAAGGCTCCCTGCCATCTTCCCGGCCGCGGCTTGCAGCTCCGGTGTGTCTGCCTGGTTGAGCAGCGCGATCCGTCTTGCACCTTTTGGTATGTTTCTTAACCCTCCATCTTTATTTAGCAAGGCTTTTTTAATTGCCTCAGCCGTGATGACCTCCCCCGGCTGCAATCCTGTGATCTCGCAAAACTTTTCGGGCCGGTGCACCCATTCTTTGTCAACTGGCTTTCCCAACCCCAGCAGGCCTGCCACGCTGACCACCACCTTTGCGAAGCGCGGTATCGCTGGCTCATGCACACCTGGAGCCTTGAGAGGGTGCATATGCGATCCGTCTGCTTCAATGAAAAGCGGCAGCTGCATCTCTTCTGCTAGTTCAGCAACTTCCGTATGCAATTCTTCGTTCAATCCGCCCAATAACCCATCTGTCCCTCCCCCGCTGAGCAGCACGACCCCATCAGGAATGTGCATCCTTAATTTTTGCAGGTCTCTGTCATTTTTGATGATCAGGTGATGGTCAGCCAGTTTTGACTGCCAGGTTCCCAGGTGCGTGCTGGTGGTAACCAGCACGCTTTTTGCTCGCTGTTCATGCGCTGCTGTTGCTAGTAGCTCCCGGGCCGCTTTGAAAATGGCCGTGGTTTTGCCACCCGCTCCAACGAATGCTATGGGCAAAGCTTGTTGATACCTTAATGCGGTAATGAGCTGCATGGTAGGGTGAGTAACACTGTTTTCCCGCTTCTCGTCAGTTGATCGCTGCCTTTCCCCCTAGGTCCACAGGTGCGGGTGTAATTCGGCTTTTGACAGGATTGCCTCCAGCACCCCTCCACCGATGGCCAGCGCCTTGTCTGATACGTGGTTGCACAGCCATGCCGCTCCGCGTGGGTCGACGTCTCCGATCTTCATCCCTGCTCTGATCTCCACCTCGGGGTGGATCAATCCCCGCAATACCCCCTTGATAGGCGCTGTGATCACCTGCCCGCCGATTTCTCCGATAAGCTCCCCCTGCTCGACCAACTCACCGATCGATTTCTTCGCTATCAAGGTCCCGTCAGCGGGTGCATACAAGACCCGTTCTGCTTGCTTGCCACTCACTGGCTCTGGCAGGCCGTTATCAGCTTGTGGTGGCCCATCCCAGATCACCCTTCCCAGCCACGGGCCACGTTGCGTCTCGATGGCAGCGTGGCAATTTGCCCCGCCGATGAAACCCGGCCCCAGGCCAAGGTACAGGTTGGCGTTGTGATGTAGTGGTTCCGGGGCTGCTTTCAGCATCCTGGCGTCCACGATCACCGTTGGGTGGATTGATTGGACTGACTTTGCCTCCGGGTCGATGACCACCGGTATGCGCCCTTTCGAAAGCAGCTGCAGGATCCGCAATGGGTCATCGATGCTGTTGACCTTCTTGGCGGTAATCCCCTCGATGGTCATCTCACCCGCGTAGATCGCCTCGCTGAAGCTCGCCATGCGCCTGACGGCCAGTGGCTTTGCTAGCTCGCTGATGACCACCTTAAAGCCAGATCGATGCAGCCTTGTTGCAACCCCGCTTGCCAGGTCACCTCCACCCCGGATCAAGATGATCATAATTTACCCAATCCCTTCAATACACGCTCGGGAGTCAGCGGGAATTCATGGAACCATACCCCTGTCGCCTGATGGACCGCATCGATCACTGCGGCTGCCAGGGGTAAGAATGGCATTTCTGCCATGCCCCTGGCTCCATAAGGCCCGATCGGGTCGGCATATTCCATGATCACGGCTTTGACCTGGTCAGGGATATCCTCCACGGTCGGTATCAGGTAAGTTGAGAGTACGGGTGTCAGCACATACCCGTCTTTCTGGATGAAATTCTCCAGCACGGCATACCCTGTCGCCTGGACCACCCCGCCTTCCACCTGTCCCTGGACATTCAGCGGGTTGACTGCCTTCCCGACATCATTGACAGAGATCACTTCAAGGATGTGGATCAGCCCGGTCTCGCTGTCAATTTCGAGAGTAACACCTTGGGCTACATAGCCATACGCAAAGTTGGGCTCAGATTTTCCCGTTTGCGGGTCAAAAGGTGTGGTCCGTGGTGGCTTATATTGGTAGGTTGCCACGGCTGGACGGTCTTCCGCCTCCCACTTTTCCAGGGCTAGCTCGCATGCCCCCTTGATGGAGTTCCCCGCCATGAAGGTCAGCCGCGAGGCGGAAGCGCTGCCAGAATCTCCCGTAAATGCAGTATCCGAGGCGATCAGGCTGATTTGATTGATCGATACCCCCAGGGTTTCTGCTGCCATCTGCACCATCACGGTATGGGCTCCTTGCCCAACATCTGCCCCGGCATGGTGCAGGACGACCTTTTCGATCTCCCCACCTCCGAAGAGCTCCACGGTTGCGATCGATTGTTCTGGTGCGCCGAACGAGAAACCCACGTTCTTGAATGCACACGCAAACCCGGTGCCTCGCAACAGGTGCGGCTCAGATGCAGGTGTTCGGGCCGGGATGGATTTCTCAACTTCCACCTTGCATTGCTCCACCACCTTCCCGATCGTCACTCCTTTCGGAAGTGGGGTCCCAACCGAAAGCAGGGCTCCTTCCGTTAATACGTTTTTTCGCCTGATCTCGTTCCGGTCCATGCCGAGCTTTTCAGCCATGCGGTTCATCTGGGTCTCAGCTTCGAATGCGCCCTGTGGTCCGCCGAAACCCCTGAAGGCTCCATTCGGCAGGTTGTTGGTGTAGACGGCGTAGGAATCAACTTTTACATTCGGGATCTCGTATGGCCCAGTGCACATCAGGGTGGCGTTCCCCAACACCTTGGTCGAGGTGTAAATATACGCCCCGCCGTCGGCAATTACTTCCACTTCAGCGGCTAAAAGTTTCCCTTCTTTGGTTGCACCCCAGCGTGTTTTGAGGATGTATGGGTGCCGCTTATGATGTCCAATGATCGATTCTTCTCTCGACCAGACGATCTTGACCGGTCGGCTGATCCCGCGCTGGTGTAGTCTCCAGGCTGCCAGCGCCAGCACGATCTGGACCGACATGTCCTCTCGCCCGCCAAACGCCCCCCCGATCGCAGGGTAGATCACCCTTACCTGCTCGGCAGGGATATCCAGCGCGTGGGCGATCTGCGCCTGGTCTTCATGCGTCCATTGCCCTGCCACCTGGATCGTGACCCTGCCTTCTTCATCTATATACCCTACACCCGCTTCAGGCTGCAGGTAGGCATGCTCCTGGGCCGGGGTGTGATATTCACCTTCGATGATCACATCCGCTTTAGCGAATCCTTCTTCCACGTCTCCTTTGCGGATGCGGTAATGGCAGAAGGTGTTTGATCCCCGGTCTGGATGCAGCAATGGCGCGTTCTCCTGCATGGCAAGTTCCATGTCAGTAATCACAGGCAGGTCCTCGTAATCGACTTTGATCAGGTCTCGTCCGGTCACCGCGATCTCCTCGCTTTCAGCGATCACCAGTGCCACCTGGTCACCGACGAAGCGTACCCGGTCTGTGTATGGCTTGCTGGACCCTGGGCCACACAGCACCGGCTGGTCGCTGTAGATCAGCCCGTATTCATTGACTGGCACGTCCTTCGCTGTCAGTACAGCTACAACTCCCACTGTTGCTTCAGCCTGGGAGGTGTCGATCGAACGGATGATGGCATGCGGCCGTCCCGCAAACAGGATTTTCATGTAAAGCTGGTTCGGCAGGTTGATATCTCCCGGGAAGCGTGCTTCACCGGTAACTTTCCCCACCGCATCGATTCGCTGAACAGGTTCTCCGATGATCTTCATGGTTCGCTCCAATGTTTGGTCAGTCAATGATGTTTTTCCAACAAGTATTATACTCTGCCCGAGATTCTAACAAAGCAAAATCCCTCCGGCAACCGATGGAGGGATTTCATTATAAGAACGTGTTTATTTAATCGGCTGCTGATGCCGCCCCTGAAAGGAACGGATCAAACTCCAGCTCCCTTTCCTCGCGGAATTGCTGGGTGTACAACCTGTAGTAATGCCCCTTGGCTCGCAGCAGCTCATGGTGGGTCCCCATCTCGGTGATCCGCCCATCTTCCACCACGATGATCCTGCTGGCGCGTTTGATCGTCGACAGGCGGTGGGCAATGATGAAGCTCGTCCTGCCTTGCATCAGGTTTTCCATCCCGCGTTGGATCAAGGCTTCCGTCAGTGTATCCACCGAGCTGGTGGCCTCATCCATGATGAACACATCCGGCTGGGCCAGGATCGCCCGGGCAATGCTCACCAATTGTTTCTGCCCAACGGACAGCAGGTTACCCCCCTCGCCTACATCCTGGTCGTACTGCTTCTCGAAGTTCAAGATGAAGTCATGTGCCCCCGCCAGCCTGGAGGCTTTCTCTACCTCTTCATCCGTGGCGATCAGTTTCCCATAGCGGATATTTTCTCGCACGGTTCCAGAGAACAGGTGTGGTGTCTGCAGCACGATGCCTACCCTCGACTGGATGCCATGCAGCGTGAATTCGGTATAATCCTGCCCGTTGATCCGGATCACGCCTCGCTTGGGCTCGTAGAACCGGCATAGCAGGTTTACGATCGTGGTCTTTCCACCACCAGTTGGGCCAACCAGGGCGATCATCTCCCCTGGTTTCACCTTAAGTGAGAAATCACTCAATACGGGTTTTCCATCTTCATATGTAAAATCCACATGCTCAAACTCGATCTCGCCCTTGATTGTACCTGGGTCGATCGCCTCTGGGCGGTCATGCACTTCCGGCTTCGTATCCAGCAGGGTGAAGATCCGCTCTCCCGACGCCACCGAGTGTTGCATCTCCGCGTATACGCGGGCCAGGTCCTGGATCGGCCACATCATGAAGGTCAGATAGCTTACAAAAGCCTGGATCCCCCCGATGGTCATGAGCCCCAGGTTGGCTTGCCAGCCTCCAAACCAGACAATGAAACCCAGCGCGATGGCAGATACGATCTGCACCGTCGGTAAAAAGAGTGCCGACAGCCAGGCCGCCCGGTAGCTCGAGTTGTACATCTCGTCCGTTAAGACTTCAAATTCCTTCAGGTTCTCTGCTTCACGTCCCAGGGCTTTGACCACCCGCACACCACTGATATTTTCGTTATAAGCTCCGGTGATCTTCGAGTTTGCCTTCCGCGACCGGCGGAACTCCACCAGGATACGCTTTCGGAATGTGATCGCGATCACCAGCAAGATGGGGATCGCCATCAGCACGATCAGCGCCAGTTTCCAGTTGATGATCACCATGAAGATCGTTGAGGTGACGATGTTCATGATCGCCCAGGTGCTGTCAACCAGCCCCCACGTCACCAGGTCAGACACCCTTCCCAGAATCTGACGTCACCCTCGCCATCAGCCTACCAACTGAGGTCTGGCTGTAAAAAGCCAGCGAGAGCTCCTGCAGGTGGTTGAACATCGTCTTGCGCAGGTCATATTGGATGCGCTCACCCAGGATGCCTGCCAGGTAAATGAACGCGAACACGCACACCGACTGCACCAGGATCAACCCGCCGTAGATCAGCAATACCTGCACCAACGCTTGCTGGTCGCGCGCCACGATGCCCTTGTCGATGATGGTTTTGCTCAAGTAGGTGAAGAACGCATCCAGGATGGATGTGCCTGCGATCATCACCAAAAAACCAACCACCCACTTCCAGTGTGGCTTCGTCAGCCCCATGATCCGGCTGATGGTCTTTCCAGTGATCTGACTGGTATATTCGTCTTCTTCCAGCTCGATATCGACCATGGTTTACTCTTTCACCATGCTTTCGGTGAGTTCTGTTTCGAGCTCCTCATCGATGCGTGTCTGCAGATCATAGATCTTGCGATACATTCCATCCTGAGCCAGCAGCTCTTCGTGTGTGCCTTTTTGGATGATCCTGCCCTTGTCCATCACCAGGATCAGGTCAGCATTCATCACGCTTTGGATTCGGTGTGCGATGATGAAGGTGGTGCGCTTGGGTGTCAGCCCATTCAACGCTTCTCGGATGCTGGCTTCCGTCTCGGTGTCCACCGAGGAAGTGGAGTCGTCCAGGATCAACAGCCGCGCGTCCTTCAGTAATGTGCGCGCGATTGTCACGCGTTGCTTCTGCCCGCCCGATAAGGTCACCCCTTTCTCGCCCACCAGGGTATTGTATTCATCTGGGAATGACAGGATCACGTCGTGGATCGATGCTGAATTCGCCGCACTTTCCAATTCAGTTTGCGGCACATCCCGGCCTACCCCATAGGCGATATTCTCCCGGATGGAACGTGAGAACAGGAATGGCTCCTGGTCAACGATCCCCACCTGGTCGCGCAGGAATTCCTTCGGGTAATTTCTCAGCTCAACTCCATCCAGCTTGATGCTGCCGGCTGTGTACTCATAAAACCTCGGCAGCAGGTTCACCAGCGTGGTCTTCCCCGATCCAGTCGATCCGAGCAAAGCAACCACCTGCCCAGGCTGGCAGCTGAAGCTGATATCCTGGAGTACCGGTGGGTTATTCTCATACGCAAATCCGACCTGCTCAAACACCATCTCTCCCCGGATCGGTTCCTTGGGCAGGTAAGTTCCCACGGTCAGTGCCTCACGCTCCTGCTGGATGATCGTCACCACCCGCTCGTAAGACACCATCCCGGTGGATGTGTTTACGATCAGCCGGCCAAGGTTGCGCATCGGCCAGATCAGCCAGCCCACCAACCCTGCGTAGGCCATGTAGGTTCCCACGGTGATCGTGCCCTGGATGGCCATCGTCGCTGCGATGAACAGCCCTATCAGCGTTTGCGCGCTGCACACGATGTCGGAAATCGGCCAGAAAAACGCCTGCATGGTCACCAGCCTGCGCCCTTTCGTGAATTTCCCCCAGTTCTCGGCGTCAAACTTATCCACCTCGTATGCCTGCCTGGCAAACGCTTTGACTACACGAACTCCTGCCAGATTCTCTTGCAGGGTCGTGGATAGGATCGCTTCCTGCTCCTGGTATTTCTCGTACGCTTTCCTTACTCTTTTGAAAAACCACATGGAGGTGATCACGATTACCGGCACGATGATGACCGAGATCAGGGCCAGCTTGACGTTGAGCAGCATGATCGCCGTGAAGTTGATCACGAACAAGATCACGATCCTCCCCACACCGATCATTTGCTCGCTGTAGAACCGCCGCAAGGCATCCACATCCGATGTGCAGCGTTCGATCATCTCCCCGGTCGGGGTTTTATCGTGGTAGGTGAATTCCAGCCTCTGGATATGGTCAAACAGGTAATTCCTCAGCCGCCGTGTGATCCCCTCTGCGGTGTACGCTGCCAAACGCCCAGAGAAAAAACTAAAGCTCCCCTCCAGTGTTGCCAATGCCACAAACCCGCATGCCACGATGATCAGCGTGCGGTTCAATGTGCCACCCAGGCTGTAGTTGCCCTGCCCCAAAACCACATCCACGAAGTAGCGCAATAGCAGGAATGTGGCAGTTTTCGCGCAGGCAGCTACTGCTAGGCTGGATGTGGCTGCGATATAGTGCCATTGGAATCCGCTCATCATGCGCCACAAACCTTTGACCCGGTTTTGGGTCAAGGCTTGTTTAAAGTCGTATTCACGAGCGGGAGTTGGGAACTTCAATCAAACCTCCAAACAATTGCGCCAAGCGCAACCTATGAGTTTACTTAAATCACTTGAGAATGTCAAATTATCCCGGCTTGCCATTATCCGGGTTGGGTTTTTGGACCAGCCGCACACCGATCAGGATGATCGCGCCTCCTGCCAGGCTGATCGCTGAAATGCTTTCACCCAGCACCATCCAGGCTGTGATGACTGCCACCAGTGGCTCGATGTATAGGAACGCACCCACCTGGGTCGCTGGCAAGGCGTGCAGCCCATCGTACCAAGCGATGTACGCCAGCCCGGAGCAAAATATCCCTAAAAAGGCGATGCCCAGCATGCTTATCGGGGTGATGTGCCGGATGTCGGCCATGCCTCCCTGCACCAGGAAGATTACTGTGGTTAAAAGCCATCCGATCAGCATCACGAAAAACATCATCTGCGTTGGTGGGTATCGCTTGAGGCCACTGCTCGATAGGATCGAGAAAACTGCCCAGTTTACCGCGCTGATCAAGATCAAGATATCGCCCGTTGTTCCGAACTGCCCTGAGAATAAGTTACGCAGGTTCCCCTCACTCACCACCAGGCACACCCCTACCGCCGCCAGGATGATCCCGGTCACTTGTAGCCATATCAATCTTTCGCGCAGGAAGATCCTGCTTAAGATCGCCATGAAGATCGGCGAGGTCGCCACCACCCACGCCGTGGTCGAGGCCTGCACGGTCTGCAGTGCTGTCGATTGCAGCCACTGGTGAAATGTGATGCCCAGGAAACCCAGCAGCACAAAGTACGGCCATTCCCGTCGACTCGGTCTGGCAATTTGTCGTCTCATCGCTGCCACGCTTCCCAGGATGATCACACCGATGGCGAATCGCAGCCACACCACCGTCACAGGCGCCAGGTCGCGCAAGGCCAGTTTTGTGGCGATGAATGACATTCCCCACACGACCACGGCAAAGACTAATTCGATGTACGCAGTGAGCTGCTTTGTGCGCATTGCGCTAGCATTATACTGCCTGAAGCATGGCTCGCTCTGTACCCTGACACGTGACACCTGTTTCGACTTATCATTATTACTTGACCCAATTTCCACCTGCTATTACACTATCTCAACAGCAAATTTGATCATCGATAAGGTTCGTGCGAGGTGAATATGATTGATATTCCTGATTCAGAGATCTTGCCCCTGTCCATGGAGCACAGCTTCTGGACCTGGTCAGCCCAGGCCAAGGTTTCACCCATCCCGGTCACGCATGCCAGGGGGGTGTATTTTTGGGATGCCAGCGGCAAGCGTTACCTGGACTTTAACTCCATGACCATGTGTGTGAACATTGGCCACGGTAATGAGCGTGTCATCAATGCCATCATCGAGCAGGCTCGCCAGCTTCCATATGCTGCCCCGGGCATGGCTACCAGGCCGCGTGCCGTTTTAGGCAAGTTATTGTCCACTATCACTCCGGGCACTCTGGACCACTTTATGTTCACCCTCGGGGGCGCTGATGCTAACGAGAATGCCGTCAAGCTGGCGCGTGGTTATACTGGCAAGCACAAGATACTTGCCCGCTATCGCTCCTACCATGGGGCTTCTGCCGGGGCCATGGCGCTCACCGGTGACCCCCGCCGCCTCCCTTGGGAGCCCACCCTCATGCCAGGTGTGGTCCACTTCCTCGATCCCTACCGTTACCGTTCTACTTTTCATCGCACCACGCCCGATATTTCCGAAGCAGACTTTGCCCAGGATTACCTCAATCACCTCGAAGAGATCATCCGCTACGAAGGCTCTGAGACCATCGCAGCCATCCTGCTGGAATCGGTCACCGGCACAAATGGCATCATCATCCCGCCGGAAGGCTATCTGCAGGGTGTGCGCGCACTGTGTGACCGATATCACATCCTGATGATCGCTGACGAGGTCATGAGCGGCTTTGGTCGTACTGGCAAATGGTTCGCAGTTGACCATTGGAATGTGGTCCCCGACCTGATGACCATGGCGAAGGGTCTCACCTCAGCCTATGCTCCTTTGGGTGCCGTGGCTATGAAACCGGAGATTGCTGCTGCATACAATGATGTTACCTATCAAGGCGGGCTCACCTACACCGCCCATCCCATCTCGTTAGCCGCCGCTATCGCCAACATCCAGGTCATGCAAGATGATCACATCGTGGAACATGCATATGCCATGGGTCCGGTCCTGCACCGTCTGCTCAATGACCTGGGTGAGCAGCACCCCTCGGTCGGGGATGTCAGGTCCATCGGCTTGTTCGGGGTCATCGAGCTCGTGCGTGATCGTAAGACCAAAGAGCCACTTGCGCCCTGGAACGCCTCCAGCCCTGAGATGAACCAGCTCAAGAAGGAGCTGCTGGATAACGGGCTCTTCCTTTATGCTCACTGGCACACCTTGCTGATCATACCGCCCTTGATCATCACGGAACAACAGATGAAAGATGGCTTTGCCATCCTAGATGCCGCTTTATCAAAGACCGATAAATCGCTACACCGCTGATGCCTTGTCCAAAAAGCTCCGCCCGGGCCTCCATCTCTCATCTTTTCGACGTGTGCGTGCCCAACTCTCGAGCCATACCTTAATCCAGGGAATGGACTTACCTCAGCCGTTTATCGCTCGCATGCAATCCTTGTTGGGGGAGCAATCCCAGCTTTTTCTGGATTCGCTCGCCCTGCCTGCGGTGACCGGCTTGCGCGTAAACTCCATCAAGATTACCCCGCCAGAATTCAATCGCATTTTTCCCTTTAAATTATCCCCCGTTCCCTGGTGCCCGGATGGGTTTAGCGTGGACATGGAGACAGACATGGCTGGCCAGGTCTCACCTGGCAAGCATCCCTACCACACCGCAGGCCTGTACTATCTTCAGGAACCGTCAGCCATGGCTGCTGCCCAGGTTCTGTCCCCCCAGCCTGGTGAAACCGTCCTCGACCTGAGTGCTGCTCCGGGCGGCAAAGCCACCCACCTGGCTGCCCTGATGAAAAATACCGGCTTACTGGTCGCCAATGAGATCCATCCAAAGCGGGTTTGGGACCTGGCTGAGAATCTTGAGCGCTGCGGTGTCATAAACGCTATCATAACAAACGAAACCCCTGCCAGGCTGGCGGAGCATTTTGAAGGATATTTTGACCGTGTCCTGCTTGATGCCCCTTGCTCCGGCGAAGGCATGTTCCGCAAGGGCCAGGTTGCCCGCTCTGAGTGGAACCCCGGCCTGGCTCAAAGCTGTGCCGTTCGCCAGGTCGCCATCCTGAAGCACGCTGCCCGGTTGGTTAAGCCCGATGGGCACCTGTCCTATTGCACTTGCACATTTTCTCCAGACGAGAACGAGGGCGTGGTGGCTGACTTTCTGGATCGCCACCCTGAGTTTGACCTGGCTGATATTCATGCCTACCCAGGCTTTCAACCCGCTCGGCCTGATTGGATCGGCCTTCCAGCCAAGCATCCCCTTCACCGCTCAGTTCGCCTCTGGCCTCATCTGGTCCATGCGGAGGGTCATTTCATCGCCTTACTGGTCAAACATGGTACTTCCCCTAACGTTCAGTTTCGCAACAAGGTTACATCTCGTCCAAAGCCTGCCCCGACCCGGAGACCAAAACTGCCAGATTCCGCCATCTCAGCCTGGCAAGATTTTTGTCACGCCCACCTGTCCATTCCCCCAGCAGGTTCTGATATCATTCTTGAAGGTTCTTACTTATACCAGCTGCCCCCAAATGCCCCCAGCCTGGCAGGCGTCAACGTGATCAAGCCTGGCCTGTGGCTTGGCAGCCTCAAGCAGGACCGCTTCCTGCCCTCCCATTCACTGGCGATGGCCCTCACAGCCCAGCAGGTCAAACACCACCTGGATTTGGCTGTCGATGATCGCAGGTTGGCAGGTTACCTGGCAGGCGAGACGATCCCCGATCCCGGCCAAGATGCCTGGGTGCTTGTCACTGTGGAAGGTTTTCCACTCGGCTGGGGAAAAAGGGTCAAGCAGGTGATCAAGAACTATTACCCGCATGGTTTGCGGCGCCATAATTAAATACTTACAACTTCAACCCCACTCGAATTCTGCCCCCATCGATCAATTATTGCTCTTAGCTTTGTGAACGGGCTCGCTCACACTGGAATATCCTTCTCAGGATCGCCACCGAAGCCGCATAGGTCGAATCCATCCCATAATAGGATAGGCTCCCTGCTCCCAGGTTTTTCCCTTTACCCAATGGGTTATCCGACACATAGTGGATGATGCCCGTATCAAATGGGACTTCATACAAATTAACAATCTCGTTCACCGGGTGTCGCTGGGGCCGGTACATTTCAGACACCGCCGAAAGATATGGTCCTGCCTCCATCTCGATATCGGTATATCCTTCCCGGTAAAACACTTCCATATACCGCGAATTCTGCAGGAAGGTGCCTCGCACCGATACGCATTTCTGGTTGTCAAGTACGGCCCCATACATCAGGTATGGACTGACGTGTGCAGCGTTGAAACAGTTCTGGAACAGGTAGGTGTTCTTAGAATATTCGTCGTGTACCACATTGGGTATGACCACGTCGCCCATCGTGCCATTCAGTGAAGCCGACTTCCCCATGATGTAGATGCCCAGGATTTTAACGACATGCTCCGACACTTCCGACAGGATGTTATACGCGGCCATCCCCAGGGGGTAATCGATGTTTAATATAATCGCATCGCTCCGGGTAATGAACGACATATCTCCGTCCACCAGCCTCGGGTCGAGGGTCTCCGGGCAGATTTGCTTGAGCTCAATGATCTGTGCATCCACATCGAAGCTGTGTTCGCTGGAGATCCTCAGGATACCGCAGTCGATCTCTGCATTTTCCAGCTCGTTAAGAAATTCAATCCCGGGTCTGGTCTGTTGAAATTTCTTCAAGATATAGTACAGGAAATTCTCTTCGCTCGATACCACCTGTTGGGCTTGTATGTTCTCCCATTCTTCTTGCAGCTCGCGGTTATCGGTCTCCTGCAGAAATTCGATCAGTCGCTGCTTGTTCCTGAATGCGTACCCCGACAACAGGTTGATCATGCTGTGCGGGTTGCTCGATATGAAATATACCGGTTTCGAAGTCAGCTCACCGCATACCTGGGCAATCCGTTCCCACCAGCCGTCGGTTGCCCTGCGGTATTCCACCAGCGAGCCGTAGAGCAGGCGTACCCTGATTTTCCTGGTTCGGCTGGCGATCTGGAGCAGTTTATCGATAAACTTATCTGCCCATACCGTCTTCAGTCGTTCGACATCCTCCCTCGGCAGGTTTAAAGTCTTCACCAGCTCCTGGTAGATGTATTCGTTTTCCGACTTCGCCGTCTGTAAATAGGTCACCAGCGATGGGTTTCTGCGCAGTAGCCAGTGGATCTTGTTCCATTCAATTTGGTATGCGGTCAGCATCGGTATCACATCATCAATGTCGCTCACGCTGGCAATAAAGCATGCCAGGGTATCGGTACCATTAAAATAACATTTTCTGCGGCGGGCGGTTGCACTCACCAGCTCCCAGTTCTCCAGGTCCTTAAATCCAGCCCTTGCAAACACCTCAAAGCTCTGCCCAAGTACCACCGATTCAGCTGTGGAGATGCATTCTGGCAGCCTCAGCTGGCTATACAAAAATGCCGACATGTCTGGGGTGTTTTCCCGTACCAGCGGGTGCAGCAATGACTTCATCCCCGCATGCGCTTCTTCCAGCGTGTGGATCTGCACATCAGCAGATGACCTCAGCAGTGAGTAATATGTGCGTAAGTAAAGCTCAACTTCTTCAGAAGCCGTGCTCGGTACAGTTCTTTCCATCTGGGTTAATTCTTTCTTTTATAGTTTATTTGGTGGCCAATCGTACGGTCCGAAGCGTGATGGACCAACCATCCGGTACAAAACAGCATAGATAAATCCGATGATGCCAAAACCGATGAACGAAAATATGATGGTCAGGAACACCTGCCCAAAGTAAAGGTGTGAAGATATAAATAAATTGTTGATTGGCACAATGATCTTGTCGATGTCGATGATTTGGGTCCTGGGGATGGCGATGATCTGCGAAAATACATACGGGAATGAGGCTTTAAGTTTGCTTTGCAGGACCAACCCGGCGATCAGCCATGACATAATGGGTACAATGATCAATAGGATACAGCCGATACCCCGCCAAACAGGGTTGATTGCGGTCTTTGTTCCCCGGTCCTCTTTTTTATATTGCTGCGAGGAGAAACCCATGGTCAGCCTCCGTATTTTTCGTTACAGTAGTCGCTCTGGTCAATTGTACTTTGCCGCCTGTTCTACAGCCGCCACAATGGAATAATACCCGGTGCACCGGCACAGGTTCCCGCTGATCGCCTGCTTGATCTCTTCCCGTGTAGGAGCCTTCATTTCGTCTAAAAGCATCACCGATGACATGATGAAGCCAGGCGTGCAGTAGCCACATTGTACTGCTCCCTTGTCGATAAACGCCTGTTGCACAGGGTGTAGTTTACCCTCCATCATGATCCCTTCGATTGTCACGATTTGGGCATCGTGTGCCCTCACCGCCGGGACCAGGCAGCTCATCACCGCCATGCCATCCAGGAATACCGTACAGGCTCCGCATTCGCCTTCTGCACAGCCTTCCTTGGTCCCGATCATCCCCGCTTCTTCGCGTAGTAATCGCAGCAGTGACTTGTGGTGCCCCGAGCTGAATGAGTAATGCTTCCCATTGATTGTCGTCTCGATCGTTGGAAGGTGGGTCTCCGCTGAATGTTGGACACTTTCCTTGAGTACTTCGTCCTTGTTGAAGTAGTACCCGTGCCGGTCGGTGCAGGCTCTTAGCATCACTGGGTGCGCTGGGTATCCTTTCCGCTCAGCATGCTCCGCGAGCTGGCTCAGTATGCGCTTGATGCACACACGCACCATTTCGTTCCGATATTCACCCGAGCTACGGATATCCCCAATCGGCCGGGCAGCCTCCTGTGCTAGCTGAGATGCTTTCTGGATCGTCTCTTCCTCGAGACTTTTACCAATAAGGTATTCTTCGGCTTCTTTCGCGTGCACGATCACGGGAGCCACTGCCCCTAACGTGATCGCAGCTTTACTGATTACTCCATCGGAGAACGCCAGGACCACCGCGGCATTGACCAGCGAGATCGCCTGGGCCTTCCTCAGGCCAAGTTTATAAAATGTTCCCTGTTCTTGTGAGCCGAGCGCCTGGAACCAGATATCCACCAGCATCTCGTCCGCTTGCATCACGGTCTTCCTCACTCCCAGGTAAAAGTCTGCTAGAGGCACCGTCCGAGTCCCACGCGCTGATTCCAGGGTAACCTTGGCGTCCAGCGCCTTGAGGGGCGGGATCGTATCATTGGCCGGCGAAGCCGTGATCAGGTTACCGGCGATCGTCCCCCGGTTTCTGATCTGCGGCGCTCCGACCTCGATGCAGGCCTTTGCCAGCGGAAATGCTTGCTCAATGACCAATTTCGAGGCTGCACACTGCCCATGCGTCACCAGGGGTCCCAGGTGGATCGCACCTTGCTCGTCCAGCTTGATCTGGTCAAGGCCTGGGATTCGGGAAATGTCAACCAGGGTCTCAATGCCCTTCCGTACCCCCCGCTCCATCTCCAGCATCAGGTCGGTTGCCCCGGCGATGATGCGGGCTTTTGATCCTTCGCTCGCCAGGATTTGAATCGCCTCCTGGGTGGTAATTACACTGTGATAGTTTTTCCACATACCGTCCTCGTTCATTGTTGTAGTATCTTGATGATCTCAGCCATGATGCTGACGGCGATTTCTTCTGGCGTTTCGGCGTGGATTTCAATTCCAATGGGTGAATGTACCCTTTCGATCAACTTTGCGTCCACGCCTTCTTGCTGCAATTTTTTCGTGGTCGTAGCCCAGCGTCGCTTCGACCCGATCACTCCGATATAGGCTGCTTTCGAATTTAACAGTGACGGTAGCCCTTTAATATCGACGTTGACCCCGCGTGTGGTCAAGACGATATATGTCCAGGGGGTAATTTCCATCCTTTGGGACAGTTCTTCCATCGGCACTGCATAGTAGGCGTCTCCATCTGGCACAGCCTGAGGGTTACAAAAATCCTGCCGGTCATCGCTGACCGCCACGATGAAGCCCAGCCACTTGGCCAGGTGGGCGACTGCCTTGCCCACATGACCAGCTCCAATCACTACCAGCACCGGTTTTGGGATGATCGGTTCCACATAGATCTCCAGTTGCCCACCACATACTCCCGGGTCTCCGCGAGCAGGGTCAGCCATATTATATGCCAGCAGCCTCGGCTTATGGTCTTCGATTGCCTCGACTGCTTCCTTGATTACCCGGTTCTCAACCTCGCCCCCACCCACGGTGCCGACGATGTGCCCGTCCGGATACACGATCATCTTGCTGGTCACGTGCCGTGGCGTTGAACCTTTACTCAGGATAATGGTGCACAGCGCTCCTGCGCTATTACGCTCTTCTAATTCAACCAGTGCTTTATAGATCGACATATATTTTCAACCACACCTAATCACTAAGATCATTCTTCCAGCAATCCCAATACCACGGGCAGCAGCTGCTTCTTACGTGAAACCACTCCCTCTGCCTGGTAGGTTCCATCCGGCAGGTGTGGGTATGGAAGGTCTTCTAATAAAGGCGGTGGGTCGACCAGTACCAGTCGGCTGGAGTTTCCCACCACGTCTGTTACCATCAGCATCGCGAAATCCAGTCCACGCTGGGCTTTCAAGGCTTGCAGAGCTTGGGTTACTCGCTCAAGGTTATCGCTCAGCTGCATCAGGTTGGTCACCTCAGCCTGCGCAATCGCAAAATTGAGTCCGCCTGCCTGGTACAGTTTTAGGTCGGTGGTGACGATATCAATTGCATCCCGCGATTTAAGCCCCACGCCAGCCTGGATGATGGCTTTGCCAAAACTTTCGACCGTTTCCCCCGCCAGCGCACTCGGGCGTTTAAATGCCCAGCGTCCCAGCCGGTCAGCCGCAGCCCGGTCACGTGGCGTGGTCGTCGGCGAGGTGAGGATGAGTGTGTCTGATAACAATCCGGCCAGTAGCATTCCGGCAAGCTCTGGTGGTGCGCTCAACCCCGCATCCTCGATCCTTTCGGAGATCAGGGTGCTTGTGCTCCCTACAATGTCAACCGTGAAGCGGATCGGGATATGTGTCGAATGGTTTCCCAGCCGGTGGTGATCCAGGATCTCCACCAGCTCGGCTTCTTCCAATGCACCCAACGCCTGCCCGGGCTCATTGTGGTCCACCAGGATCACTTTGATGCGCGGCGGGTTCAACACATCCCTCTGTCGGCTCACTCCCAGGTAGTGTCCCTTTTCGTCCACCACCAGGAACTCGTTGTATTCTTCACGCAATACCCGGCTGATCACATCCCGGATGCGGGTGGTTGCCTGAAAACACGGCACCTTCTTGTCGCAGGCTTCCAGGCAGTTCTGGTTCAGCAGGTCCGTGATCTGCATTTCGTGCCGTTCAGGGTGTGGCCCCACCAGCTTGCTCAGGTACTGGAACAGGCTGAAACCGGTGATTAACCCGATCGGTGCGCCATCTTCCGACACCACCGGGACGATCCCGCCTGTGCGGCTGGCGATCACCCAGGCATCCCTCAGGGGGCTGTCGGCTGTGATCGTGTCAAGCCGGTGGCATACCGCCTCAAAACGTGGTGAGGCATCCGTCAGCAGGAATGGCGGGTCCAGGTTCAATCGCTTCAGGATCCAGGTGGTTTGCGGATTGATCGCCCCAGCCCTGGCCGGGATGGTATCCATCCCATCTCGCTCGCGCAATAACCACGCGTATCCCATCGCCGCTGCGATTGAGTCCGTATCCGGGTTTACATGCCCGATGACATATACTCGGTCCGCCATGTTGTTATCCCATCCCATTCACGATTCATATTCCAGGTGTAGCCTGCCCATCATGCTATTCACCCGGGTTGCTTTTAACGTTGCTCGCTCTCAAAGCCTTCCAGACCTTCTCGGGAGTGAGCGGATTCGCATTGATGTTCACTCCCGTCCCACCATCTATGGACAGGCTGGCGTTCAATACTGCATTAGCCACCGCGGGTGCGATTCCATCCATGGGTATCTCTGCCACGGCTTTCACGCCGTATGGATGGCTGGTTTCAAAGGTCTCCACGAAGATGGTTTTCAATTCAGGCATCTCATGCGCCTGGTAGATATGATAATCAGAAAAATCACGCTCCCTCGGGTTCCCTTTCTCATCATACACCATCTCTTCGCATAAGGCATAACCCAATGCCTGGGTCATCCCACCTTCGATCTGACCCGAGGCTGTCAGCGGGTTGACGATGATCCCCGAATCAACTGCTGAGACCAATTTATCGGCTGTTACCATGCCGGTCTCGATATCCAGGGTGATCTCAGCAAATTGGGCTTCGAACGGGGTTGGTGCCACCGGTGAATAGTAGGATGCCACCGCCATGATCTGCTCCTGATCGGCATGGTGCAGGCTATCCAGGGCGATCTCTGCCAGGCTGATCTCGCGCCCATCCGGGCTTACGGCATGCCGCTCGCTCAACTTGATTTCCTCGGGTGTCACCTTCTTTATAGCTTGCTCGCTGCTGTTGAACATGCTGGCTGCCCTGGCCTTGATCCTTTCCGCAACCTCTCTCGCCGCCTTCACCACCGCCATCCCAGAGATAAATGTCGTGCTTGAAGCATAGGCTCCCTTGTCAAACGGAGTGAAGTCTGTATCCGATGAATACACGATCATATCCTCTAGTGGTACTCCTAACACTTCCGCGGCCAATTGACCCAGCACGGTGTCCGAGCCTGTCCCCAGGTCGGTTGCCCCGACGAGTAAGTTGAACGATCCGTCGTCGTTGATCTTGATGCTCGCTCCCCCCATGTCGAGGTACGGGATTGCCGTCCCCTGCATCACCAGGGCTGCTCCGATACCTTTCCGCAGGTGTGGTTTGCCCGGTACCTTATGCCATTCTGGATCGTTAATTTTCCGATCCCATTCGATGGCCTGTTTTCCCTGCTTGGCACACTCCGCCAAGCCGCAGGTCCGTATCATCTCCGGCCGCGGGGCTCTACCCTCACTCCAGGCCGTGCTGAACGGCTGCATCTCGCCTGCCCTGATCGCATTCTTCAGCCTGAACTCGATCGGGTCCAATCCCAGCATGCGGGCGATTTTTTCCATGTGCAGGTCAACTGCCCAGAATCCCTGTGGCACGCCGTAACCCCGGTATGCACCGGCTGGTGGGTGGTTGGTATATACGATATCCGCATGGAATTGGATGTTCGGGTTCTGCCGGTATTTTCCATCTCCCACGTACAGCGCCATGGCTTTGTGGCCTGTATTGCCGGTCACCGTCAGGGCATGGCAGCCGTAGGCACCCGTATCAGTCAGGACGTGCATGGCATTGGCTGTGATCGTGCCATCCTTCTTGACCCCGGTTTTCATGTGGATGTGCATCGGGTGGCGTGAGCGGGATGCCGTGAATTCTTCATCACGCGTATATTCAAACATCACCGGCTTGTGTGTGGCGATCGTCAGGTGCGCTGCCACGTCTTCGATCAACACTTCCTGCTTGCCACCAAATCCGCCCCCGATTCGCGGTTTGATCACCCGGATGCGCTTCACCGGCAAGCCCAGCACCGGGGCGAGCATCCGCCTGGCGTGGAATGGCACCTGCGTGCTGGTTCGGATGACCAGCCGGTCATCTTCATCCCAATAAGTGACCACCACGTGCGGCTCGATCGATGCCTGTTGTACCTTAGGTACTTCATAATCAGCTTCAATGACCTGGTCAGCCTCCGAAAACCCTTGCTCGACATTTCCGATGTCAATCCGGATCTCTGCTGCCAGATTCTTGGTTGGATCGGACTCAGCGAAGTTTACATAATCACTCTCATCATGGATCCTGGGTGCATCTGCCTCCATTGCGTGTGCAGGGTCGAGCAATGCCGGAAGCTCTTCATATTCGACCTTGATCAGCTTCAGTGCTTCATTCGCAATCTCTTCGCTCTCCGCGGCTACGAAAGCCACCCGGTCTCCCACAAAGCGAACCTTGTTGTCCAGCGAAAATGAATCCAGTGGCCCGGGTAGCGGGTCCGACTGACCCGCCGTCGAGTAGGCCACTCGGGGGATATCCTGCCAGGTCAGTACCGCTGCCACACCTGCCAAAGCGCGCGCTTTTGATGCATCGATACTTTTTATGCGTGCATGCGCAAGCGGGCTGTACAGCACCTTAGCCACCAGCAGGTCTCTCATGTCTAAATCCGCAGTAAAAGCCGGTTTTCCCTGGGTCAGCTTGATCGCATCCACCTTGATATCCGGTTTTCCCACCCGTTGGAATGCTGCAGCTTCTTTTACCCCGATAACTTTCGGCATGCTCTGTTTAATTAATTGCTCATACCTGCATGCCATAGATTGGTCTTTCATTTGGGTGGCAGGTTTATTGCTGCCATCCCGCTCGCGTAAGACCTCCGCCGCATACAGAATGGCTTTGACCGGTTTGTCATACCCCGTGCACCGGCACAACACACCCGAGATGGCCTGCCTTACTTCTTCCTCTGTCGGGTTCTGGTTCTTTTCTAGTAGGTGTTTGGCTGCCAGGATCTGCCCTGGCGTGCAATAGCCACACTGGATGGCCCCGTTCACTGCGAAAGCCATCTGGATCGGGTGCAGCCCTTCAGTTTCCCTCCAGCCTTGCTCTGGATGTTCTCCCATCGATTCAATGGTTTGGATTGTATGCCCTTCGGCTTGGGCTGCCAGCACCAGGCATGAGTTGATCGGTTTTCCATCCAGTAAAACCGTACAAGCCCCGCAAGCGCCGTTTTCACAGCCATGTTTGGCCCCGTACAACCCCAGTTTTCTTAGCGAAAATAACAAGCTATCACCAGGCTGGATTTTCAGCTGGCGAGCTTCGCGGTTTATGTTGAGTGTGATTTCCATCATGGCTCTCGATTTACTTTCCCGTTGAAAAATATCCAAGCAAGGGTGAAATACCGGTCAGGAACAATCCTATCGCAGCTACCACCAATGCCTGGATTAAAAAGATCACTCCCAAGAACGAGAATAGGAAATTCGGAAGTGTCCAGGTGACTGTAGCTCCGTTTAGGAAATAATTAAAGAATATCGGAATAGCGAGAAAGGAAAGCGTCACCAGGATGAATTTCATGGTCAGCCCGGCTGCTGCACGCGGTTTCATGCGGTAAATTCTCGTGCCTAGGATCACTAGCAGCCATCCAAAAAACAGGGCCAGCAGCGTGGTCAGGGCTGTGGATGTGATCAGGTTAGTCGCACTGAGCACTGAGCTGAGTGAATAGGTCTTTTGGTCAATGATTAGGTATTTGAGATTAAAAATGATAATGTAGCTAACCACACCCAACACCATCCATCCATAATTTGGTCGAGCGTGCCAGCCTGCCAGTATGAGCAGGCCAAAAACCACGATGAACGTGATAATCCCGCGTGGGACCCGTTCCAGGGTCAGTCTCGAGGTTTCGGCAGACTGCATTGCATCTTGCGTGGCTGCTACCACATCTTCACCTGGCTTGACCTCCACAGGCTGGCCAATGGCATCCTGGTATACCTGGGCGAGCTGCGATTGCTGGGCTGCCAGCGCAGTCTTGATCGTGTCTACCTGGCTGAGTGTGAAATCGTACATGGGTATCCGCACGTGCCCCTGGCTTGTGGCGGGGGTATTCGTTCCCAGGATCGCTGCCACCGTTGGGGCTACATCCACCATCTCCACATTCCCGTAATTCCCGGGGAGCACCCCTTTGCCTGCCAGCACGAACGGTTCCTGCAATACGATTGCGTCCTGGCCCCCGTGTCCGCCGGTATCGATCTGCCCATGGTCACTGACCACCAATAGGGTATCCTGGGTCAGGTCCATGGTCGTAGCTATTTCCTTTAGCAGGTCATCCGCCCTGGTGGCAGCCTCATCCCATCGCGGGTCGATCGGTCCGCCTTCATGGTGTCCGGCGTAATCCACCTGGTCAATGTGGATCAACACTAACGGGTAAGTTCCAGCTCGTAACCAGGGCAACGCTGCCTCTAACACTTGCTCATCCGCAACCTGGTCTTCGCCTGCTGTGTAATAACTCGCCGTCACCGCCTGTTGTGGGACGAGTTTCTCGAACCAGTTGAAACCTGAGATTGCTGTTTGTAAACCTGACCGGTGAGCTGCGGAGAAGATATTATCCTGGGTAAATGTCGGGATATCCGCATAATCCAGGTTCATGGCGGGTCCATCGCTGATATCGGGCCACGCCCCGGTGAGTAACACGCTATATCCGGGCTCTGAATATGAAGGCGGTAAGCTATGCATAAACGCATAGGCCCCTTCACTCCTTAGCTGGTTGAGGAATGGCATCACATCTGTCTTGAGCGAAGTGTCATAGCGCAAGGCATCGATTAATACAATCACCAGGCTGCGTGTATTGGGTTTTCCAAGCACCTCACCTGGCTGTGGCGGCGTGTACTGCAGCGGTGAGCGGTATGCATATACCGAATCCATGATGTCCGTTGTCCACAGGTAAGCGACCACGATGACTGCAATGCAAATGATGATTCCGATGATTAACCCTGCATACTTCTTCATACTGACTTGTCACTCCTCACACCGTTAGGTAGGTACACTGCTTCTCTTTCATTCCGAACACGCCTGCGCAGATCATTGATCGGCTGCTTCTTCCCGGCTTGCTCATCGATATAATACCATGCCGTCCAGCCATTGCACGGTGCTTTCAGGATTTCGCGCCCGACCTTGTGGATCGAGCCAATCGACTCTCCCCACCTGAGCTGTCCGTCACCCAGTAGGATTGCCTGGATGTTACTCTGGGTGCCGAAAAACAAAGTTTGCCCTTCTTTCAACATCCCCTTCTCGAGTAAGAGACTGATCGGGACGCGCTTCTGCCTGCCGTTACCCGATCCACTGTAAATCTCTTGATCCGGATTAATCTCATCGATCTGCTCGATCCGTTGGCGGGCGATCGATACATAGCTCGGATCGGCTTCGATCCCGATCCAGCACCGTCCCAATTTCTTGGCAACGGCTCCCGTTGTCCCGGTTCCGAAGAAAGGATCCAACACCAGGTCTCCCGGGAGTGTGCTCGCCAGGATCACCCGCTCGAGCAGCGCTTCAGGCTTTTGGGTTGGGTGAGCTTTCTCGCCATTGACCTTGATGCGTTCTTTACCTGTGCATAGCGGCAGGTTCCAGTCACTCCGCATCTGGACGTTGCCTGGTTTTGAGCTATGCTGGTTCATTGATTTCATCGCCTGGTAATTAAATGTGTATCTGCTGCCTTTATTTTTTTGAGCCCAGATCAATGTTTCATGCGCATTCGTAAACCGTACCCCGTGGAAATTCGGCATGGGATTGTTCTTGATCCACACGACATCGTTCAGGATCCAGAAACCCAGGTCTTGCATGATCCGCCCCACCCGGAAAATATTATGGTACGAGCCGATCACCCACATGGTTCCGGTGTCTTTTAGCACCCGTCGGCACCCCACCAGCCATTCCTCGGTGAACTGGTCATATGCCTTGAAACTGCCGAACTGGTCCCAAGCCTCTTCTACGCCGTTCACCTTGGTCAGGTTGGGCCGCCAAAGTATCTTCTCCAGCTGAAGGTTATACGGTGGGTCTGCAAAAACGATATCGACCGTTTGTTCAGGTATCGTTTCCAGTACCTGGATACAATTACCTTGGATGACCTGGTCCAGCGGGATGGCAGGCTCAGTCATACAATTCACTCGACAAGATATTGTTAGCCATGCTCAGTCATCCAAAGTTTATGCTGTGACGTGCACGCTCTGTTCCTCACACTGACCTGATCTTTTCCAGGCAGCGCCGGGTTAGGATACCTGCGATATCTTCCCGGTATTCTGCACTGGCCCACACATCACCAGCTTGGCTATACGCACTACGCGCCGCACTCTCAGCGCCCTCCGACTCTGGCCCATCCATCCCAAACACCGGAGCGCTTCCCCAGCCTCCCAGTGCCAGCCTCGTCCTCCCTGATGGCCATTGGGCAACCGCCACACATATGATCGGTTTGTCTGCCGGTGTGCGCGCCACATATTCAAAGGCAAGTTTCACGTTAACCGGTACATCGATCCGGCTGATGATCTCGCCTCGCTGTGCTTCCGTCCTATGTAGCAACCATGCCCCCAACCGTTCTTGCGCTGTCTTCCCGCTCTTTTGCAGGATCTCCAGGTTGGCATCCATCGCCAGCAATACGCATGCCAGCGCTGACCGTCCATCCGCCGTCACGATCGTCCCGGCAATTGTCGCCATCTGACGGATGTTCGTTGTCGCTTCCAGCTTGATTCCCGCATAAAAATCATCTGCCAAGCCTGGGTGATCCAGCACCTGTTGCAAGGTTGCGGTAGCTCCCATCTGGAGCGTATTCCCTTTCACGGTAATCGCCCCCAATCCCAGTGACTGCAGGTCCACCACTGCGAATTTCTCGTCTCGGGGCTGGTTTAATACCGTTCCGCCTCCCATCGGGTAGGTGATTGGTTCGGCTCTCGCCAGCAATGCCAGTGCTTCTATGGTACTCGTTGGCCGGTGATATTCAATGATCATGGTTTCCTCTACGGTTAATGGTTCTTGTCTTGTTTAATCTGAGTGGACTTTCCAGCCGAGTGCTTCAAGGTCAACATCTTTGACGATCTCATCCGGTACATTCACCAGCACAGCCTCGGCTTCCGCCAGGATCTCGCCATCCGGTCCAAAGATCTGCCCGATGGCTGTCGCGGTTCTCTCCCGTTTCTTTCCGGCCCGCCCAACGATCCGCAATGGCTTCCCCACCGGGACGTTCTTTCGGTAGCGCACATCCAGCCTGGCGGTGAACATGAAGCGGGGTGGATCGCCGCCCATCTGCGTTCGACCGGTCACTTCGTCAAGCATCGCCGCCACGATTCCTCCGTGCACCACGCCGGGGTAGCCTTGAAACTGCTCCGGTATGGTGGTATTCACTTCAACTTCACCTGGCGCAGTTTCGAAGAACTCCAGCTTCAATCCATGGCTGTTTTCCCGCCCGCACACAAAGCAATACTTCGAATTCGCTTGTTTCATGGATCATCCTTTAGTTTTCAAATGCACCATTCGTAGTAGCAGCTAAAAACTCTTCTATTATGGTCACCCTGGTTTCGCTTATCTCCAGCCTGGTCAGATCACGGGATCAGCTGGGGAGATTGATCTGTGTCCATCAGCTCATACCCAGCCAGTTCCAGGTCTTCTGGGAAATCTATATCCAGGGCCACAGCTTTTCGTTCGCAGATTTCTAGCCGGGCTCCAGCTTTCTCAGCTTGCTGGCAGTGTTTGTGGAATGACCCCGAGCCATATTCATAACGGATTAGCCCGGGTGGAGAGATCAACAATGCATTCGTGCCCTGCCGGTGTCGGTCTGGCGTGATGACTACCACCGGTGGCTCGCCTGCCTGTTTGATCACTTCGCGGATATCTTCTGCCGTCAGTAGCGGGAGGTCAGCTGGTACGATCAAAACTGCCTGTACCGAATGGCTCACCGCTACCATTGTTGCTCTGGTCAGCGCCACGTTCAATTGCGGTGATCCCTGTTCCTGGACTGTCCGTGCCCCATATTCACGCGCGATCGTCAGGGCTTCAGGGTCGCGGCTGACGACCAGCGAATATTCGATCTCCGGGATTGAGCTCAAGATGTCCAGCGTATTCGAGAGCAGGTAATGGTTGAGGGCAGTGCGTGCTTCCAGGCTCAAAACGCCTGACAGGCGGGATTTTCCCCGCCGCAGTGGTTTTACTGGAACGATCGCCCATAGCGTCATCTTTCAATCCCCTTAAGTTTAACACGAATATGCTCAACAACCTCTGCCGCTAATCTGCCTCGGTCCTGCCTGTCCTTCATCAGGATGTTGCTCAAAACCGCCTGGATGCCACGTTGCTCGATCGATTGCACTTGCGCTTCGTCGCACTGGTCGATGAAGATGCTGTCAATTAATCCTTCATAATGTGACGCAACCGCAAGGGCTGATGGTTGGATTCCCAGCTCTCTAAACATCTTTGCTGCAGGCCCCTTTACCGTCTGCTCACCCAGAATGGGTGACACCGCACTGATGTATTTATGTCCAAGGGCGGCTCTGATTCCAGCGATGTTCAGGATCGGGTCGACGCTCACCCACGGGTTGGACGGGCAGATCACCACTGCATCACATCCATCGATCGCTTCCATGACCCCCGGCGCAGGTTGCGCACTTTCGATGCCTGCGAATTTGAAACCCCTTACACATGGTTCGCATCTTCGGTGTACGAAATACTCCTGGAATTCCAGGTCGCCTGCATCTGTATATATCCAGGTTCTGACGACCTCATCGCTCATCGGGAGTACATTGGCCTTGATTCCCCACAACCGGCAGAATTCCCGTGTCACCTGGCTCAAGCTCCACCCCTCATCAAATCGCATGTTCCGCACCAGGTGGGTAGCCAGGTCGGCATCACCCAGCTGAAACCAATCTGGCATGCCCATGCGCTTCAATGCTGCAAAGGTGTTCCAGGTTTCGTCCACTCGCCCCCATCCGGTGACTGGATTGGCCAGGCCCGCAAGTGTGTAACATACCGTATCCAGATCCGGTGATATCCTGAGTCCCAGGTGCGTGAAATCGTCTGCTGTGTTCACGATGATGGTCAAATGCTCTGGTTGCAACACCATTGCCAGGCCGTCTGCCAGCTTTGCTCCCCCTACACCGCCGGCCAGGGCCACGATTCTAAGCTCGCGGGCTATCATCTTCATCAGAGCCTGTATTCTTTCATGTCATCATGATTGCAGCTTTTCTGGCCTGATCGTATACTTCACCCGCTCTTCCAATGGGTCTGGGCTGGAGAACCTGCCTGCCCCGGTATACTTTTTCGCCAGGTAATCGATGTGCTCCCGTGCGCCTTCTGTGGTGATATCCACTACGGTGCCGCGTACCTGGAGGTATCGGTACGGGTCCTTGGGATCCTGGATTACAAAAGCCACGTGCGGATTTCGCCGCATGTTCCGGTCTTTCACCCGCCCCCTGGCTGAATTGATGTAAATGTACTGGTCATCTGCACTGAACCAAACTGGCGTCAGTTGTGGGGTACCATCCTTCATTAGCGTTGCTAAAAACCCGAACGCCTTGGTTTCATATTTGATCAGATCCTGGAAATCTTCAGGTATCCATGCCATAATTTTTCTCCTCCTCGTACCCCTTGATCATCACCACTCCCCGCATCTGCTCCTGGTTGACGAATTTAAGGATTGCTTCGATTTCATTAGTTGTGCAATCCAGCAATATTTTGAGTTCTGTGTCTTTTTTCAAGAGGTCTACCGTGCATAACGAGCCCACCACTTCCTTCTTTCCCAGCGAGCCGATCCAGATATCCACTTCAGCCCCGTCCATCGAAGTGGTCCCCAGCAGGTATCCGTAATCAACCGGGTATACGCTCTCTGTAAATCGGTGATGAAAACTACCCTTCGGCCGGTCGATCACGATCTGGCTGGTATCTACTAACTTCTGCAGAAAATGCCAAAATTCTGCCGTCATCTGAACAGGTCCTGTTCCTTCGGTCGCAGTAATTCCTTTAAACTACCCTCCCGCAGCTTATACGGGAAACCTCTCACGTGCACGATCGGCGTCGCTTCATCTGCCTGGCCCATCAGTAGCGAGGCTGCTGCAGCCAGCTCATCCGCTGCCCCGACCGTTGTGATCCGCAATGTGTATCCGAACAGGTCGCCCTTGCCGCGCATATCCACCAGGCCTGGCAAGCCGGATAGCCCGATCGCCACCCCTACCACGCCCTGCCGCCAGGCGCGCCCATGCGAATCAATGATCAAGACACCCAGTTTCGCCTCGCTCTCTGCTTCCAACTTCGTTCGGATAGCCTCCGCCGAGCCATCTGGGTCTTCCGGCAGCAGCAGGACCCATTCATCGGCTATCGAACCCTCACCGGCTACATTCGAATGGTCGATCCCCGCGTTGGCGCACACAAAACCCAGGCGGTGTTCGACAATGATCGATCCTGTGCGCGTCCGTAGCACCTGGCTGCTCTCTCGCAACACCAGCTCTACCAGCCGTGCATCCTTCTCGATCACCTCCCCCAACTCGATCGCCTTCTCTGACGGCTTGACCGTCCTCAGGTTCACCCACCGGCCCTCTGCTTTCGAGACCACTTTTTGAGCGATGACCAGGATATCTCCATCGGCCAGCCTGATCTCCGCCTCTGCCAGTCCTTTGGAAATCACCTCCACCAGGTCATCACCGGTGTGGATCAAAGGAATATTGGGAAGTGCGGTCAATAGCAGGTTTTTCATACCACCCATAGGCTTGAATTATGGAATTCCCGTGACTTTGATACTGGCATTTTTCTGCTTGTAGTATTTATTCAGGCTGATCAGGATGGATGTGAGCCCTTCGACAATGATTGCATTGGCCAACCTGCCGGCATAATACCCATGCATTCCCGCCGCATTCGCCAGCCTTACCACTTGCTCTCCTGCCTCGAGATCATCCGCACATACGAGCACATCCGCATCCAGCGGCTCGTGGATTGAGCGTGTCAGGCTATTGGCTGGCACATTTTGAAATGCCGCCACCACCCGTACGCCCGGTCCGAGGATTTGCTGTGCTCGCTGCGCTGCACTGGGTGGCTCAGGTGGCTGCGGGTCTCGGTAATCCACCCGCGAGGTGGCATCCACCAGGATTTTTCCGGTCAGGGCTTCTTTTAATCTCTCGACCGCCTGGTCGTGGGCAGCCTGGATCACCGTCATCACGCACACCTCTGCCTGGCTCACCGCGCCTGAATTTTCCATACCGCGCACCCGGTCGATCCCCAATTGGCTGTTGATGGCTTGGGCTGCTATCACCGCCTTATCTGCCTGCCTCGAGCCGATGATGACCGTGTAGCCTGCCGCGGCCCACCGTGTTGCCAGACCTGTCCCTTCTTTCCCCGTGCCTCCGATGATTGCGATGCTTGGATTAGTCATTGTCTCCTGTCATCCTCATTAATTGGATATTTCCAATCTTCTGGGCGAATTTTTTTCCTTGGTTCCTGGACCTGTCAATCAGGTCAATCAAATTGCGTATTCCATGCGTTTTGGTTAAGGCAGTTGAAAGCATCTTCGATGTGCCTCAGCTTCGTTCGTTCACCTGAAAATTTCTCAGGAAGCTCGTCTCTCTTAAAAAAGGCTACTTCGGAAGTTTCGATGCTTGGGCTGGCCTGACCACTAATTAAATCACATAAAAATACAATTTTGTAGGCGTGGAATAGCTCGAGTTGTCCCATGCGATTGGCATCATACACCCCGACCACCCTGGTTGCCTTTACCCGGTAGCCTGCCTCCTCCCACACTTCCCGCTCTGCAGCGGCTGATGGCGTCTCTCCCACGTCTGCCCAACCACCTGGCAAGGTCCACCCACCATCCGAGAGTTCGCGTACCATCAGTAACCGACCATTTTGGATAACCGCTCCCCTCACATCCACCCGTGGCGTGGCATATCCGATCTGTTGCTGGTATGCTAGTAGCACGTTGGGATGCTCCAAATCTGAATATTCGCCGGTGATCTCAGCCGCGATCTCCATTAGTCGCCCAAACCGCTGCCGGTGATATTCATCACTCGAATAATGGTAGCCGGTTTGTGCGATTGCCTGGATTTCGCGTGCCCATTCTAGCCAGCGCGGGATGGTTGTCGGCATAGACTCTGGGTTAATGTCAGGATGATCAACCATAATAGTTATTATCTCTTTCTGAGTCTGGTATGCTGGGGTTAAAAGTCGATGAACCGCCTTTTCCCCACCAATTGATCAGGTGTAGAGTCAGATTGCCATACAGGCCTCTCGTCTGCCTCGGCTGCCGCCATATCGACCTCATTATTTGGCTTTTGCGATGTGGTGAATTTTCAAGATATTCATGAGTCATAGCATCGGCGGAGTCAATGGATAGTTTTCACAGGTATGCTTTTCCATTCATGTTGCATTGATGTCTCGCTCATCCAACTCTACCACCGACCTGTAACCAGTTTATTTTAGCACATTAAGAACGGAAATCACTTATAATGGATTGGCGATCCTATGAAGCAAACCATAAATACCTGGCACCGTTTCTTCCTTGTCCACTCATTTTACCCGCTCTTCTTATCTTCCTCGATGGCATTCGCCTTCTTTGTCTTCAGGGTGTTGTATAGCGGCTCGACCAATTACTCGAACTTGCTCTGGAATTTATTCCTTGCCTGGCTTCCATACATATTTGCTGTGATTGCGTCTTCTCTTTATGGTCGCATACCCAGGCGCTGGTGGCTAGTGTTTTTGTTTTGCGTCTTATGGCTCTTGTTTTTTCCCAATGCCCCTTATATTGTGACCGATTTTTACCACCTCGACCCCCGGCCTCCCGTTCCGCTCTGGTTTGACATAAGCTTGATCGCCATTTTCGCCTTCACCGGGTGTTTCCTGGCTATTGCTTCTTTACGCACCATCCACCTGATGATCGGCAAGTCATTCGGCCGCTTTATCGGATGGATCTTCGCCCTGTTCTCCCTCGCCTTGGCGAGCCTCGGAGTCTATTTGGGCCGTTTTGGGCGTTTCAACAGCTGGGATATCCTGCTCGCTCCAAGATCCCTTTTAAAGGAGATCGCCTCGAACATACTGAATCCACTCGATAATCTTGGATTCCTGGGTTTTACCATCACGTTCACTTCGATCCTGCTGGTCTTTTATCTGATGTTTGTCACTGCCCCTACCTTTCAAGATGGATCGAAATGATTAATTCTTCCAGTCTATGTTCAAACCGTGAATTCAGGATAAAATAGACCCTTATGCAAAAACAGCCATTTTCCACCCGCTTACAAAATGGAGCTGTCCTGGTTGCCGATGGGGCCACCGGTACCAATCTGATCGCCAGGGGTTTGCCGAGTGGCTTGACCGCCGAATCCTGGGTGCTCGATCATCCTGAGAAGATCATCCAGTTACACACCGATTTTGTTAATGCCGGGGCAGATATCATCCTGACTGCTACCTTTAACGCCAATCATGTCCGCTTCAAGGGCACTCCCCTGGAAGCCAGGCTGGATGAGATCAATCGAAAGGCGGTCACCCTGGCTGCCTCAGCCATCGGTGATTGTCATGTCTACATCGCTGGCTCAATGGGACCCCTCGGCCAGCTGCTGAAGCCCCTCGGGCCCCTTACGCCTGATGATGCCCGGCTTGCCTATACTCAACAGGCCCAGGCCCTCAACCAGGCCGGTGTTGATCTCCTCGTTATCGAAACCCAGTATGACCTTTCGGAGGTTAAAGCTGCGATTGAGGGCACTCGTCAGGTTAGCGCTTTGCCACTGGTCGTCTCGCTCAGTTACGACCGCGGTAAACGCACCATGATGGGTGTCAGCCCTGCCCAGGCAGGTAAATTGCTCAATGACCTGCCTGTCGATGTCATAGGGATAAACTGCGGACGCAGCCTGGATGAGAACCTTCAAAATCTGCTGGAGCTCCGCCAGGTGACCACTAAACCGGTCTGGTTCAAGCCAAATGCTGGTCTGCCCCACATGGATGCTCAAGGGAATACTGCCTACGACGTGACCCCCTTCTCCATGGCTTCCATGGTGCCTGCCTGGTTAAAGAAGGCGCCCGGATCGTCGGTGGCTGTTGTGGGACCACACCTGAGCATCTACGCCAGATCGTTTTGCAGGTCAAGCAGTAGATTTGTTATCCGTTATGCGATTTTCTATTGACTAGCACATGAGGTACGAACATGTCTGAAGGTTCCGTTCTTGCGATCTATATTGCCCCAGCCAAAGGCGAACCGACCATCGCCATGCAGCAGGTCCAGCTCATCCCCGGTTCAGGCATCCAGGGAGATCGCTACTTCAACCCGCTGGGTTCCCAGGCTGAAGGGTATCGCCCAGATCGCCAGCTGACTCTGATCGAAAACGAAGCCATCCAGGCTATCGTCCACGACGATGGGATCCAGATCACCCCCGCCGAGGCTCGTCGTAACATCGTCACTTCTGGCATACGCCTTAATGAGCTCGTTGGCCACGATTTTTTCATCGGCACGGTTAAAGTGCGTGGGATCAGGCTATGCGAACCTTGCAATTATTTGGCTGGCCGCACTGACCCGCGCATCCTTACCTCAATGGCCCATCGCGGCGGCCTGCGGGCTGAGATATTGACCGAAGGATTTATTCATATTTCTGATTTCATTACCGTAAATGACGAATAAGGAGATTTCATGACCAACGCCCGCTCTGCTGCCCTGGACTATGCCCATTCGAATGCTGCTCGGTTTTTAGATGAGCTGAAGCAGCTTTGCGCCATCCCCTCGATCTCCACCGATGAGACTGCCAAAGAACACGTCTTGCGAGCAGCAGGCTGGATTGCTTCTCACCTTTCTTCCCTCGGAGCCAGCAATGTGCAGGTTTTCCCTACCAGTGGTCACCCCATCGTTTATGGTGAGCTGCTCCAGGCTGGACCTGCAGCGACGACAGCCTTGATCTATGGACACTACGACGTCCAACCAGTCGATCCGTTGAATCTCTGGGTTTCTGAGCCCTTCCATCCTGATGTGCGCGGGGAGAATATCTATGGGCGTGGCGTGACCGATATGAAGGGCCAGCTGATGGTCGCCCTGGATGCGGTTGAAGCGATCCTAAAGACCAGCGCCCTGCCTCTCAATTTTAAATTCCTGTTCGAAGGCGAGGAAGAGATCGGTTCACCTCATTTATCTTCATTTCTTGAGTCCCATAAAGACTTGCTCTGTTCGGATATCGCCATCAACCCCGACACGGGTGCCATCACCCCCGATATTCCCTGCATTACTTATGCCCTGCGCGGGCTGGCTTATATGGAGATCCGCATCGATGGGCCTGATCACGACCTCCATTCGGGCGTCTTTGGCGGTGCCATCCTGAACCCGGCCCAGGCTCTGTGCGAGCTGATCGCTGGAATGCACGACGAACAGGCCCGGGTAACCTTGCCAGGATTTTACGATCCGGTTGTCGCCCTCGCCGATGAAGAGCGCACCGAGCTTGCCCGCCTCCCCATTGGTGACCAATTCTACCTGGATGCTACCGGTTCCCCGGCTTTATACGGTGAGGCTGGCTACACGACGGTTGAACGCATCGGCGCCAGGCCCACTCTGGAAGTCAACGGGTTGCTTTCTGGCTTCACCGGCGAAGGTGCCAAGACCGTCCTACCCGCCTGGGCCATGGCGAAGATATCTTGCCGCCTGGTACCCAATCAGACACCTGAAGACGTCTATAAGCAGATGCAGGCTTACCTTGAAGCCCATGCTCCCAAGACTATTCGCTGGCAGCTATCTCCCATGCACGGTGGACCAGCTTCCCTCTCCGATAGAAACTCAGTCTATATCCAGGCCTTATCCAAGGCCTTGACTGAAGTCTGGCATAAACAGCCCGTCTTCAAACGTGAGGGCGGAAGTGTGCCGGTGGTCTTGGATTTTCAGCGTATCCTTGGGATTGAAACCGTAAACACAGGTTTTTCGATGCTGGATGACAACATGCATTCGCCCAATGAAAAGCTACACCTGCCCACCTGGTACCGTGGCATAGATGCGTTCATCCACTTTTACTTTAATCTAGCTGAAAAGTGATCCAATAATATTCATTAAAGGTTGAGTATGTCAGAGAAATCTCGTTTTCCTTTGTATGGTGGCCAGGCCGTGATTGAAGGCGTGATGATGCGGGGCACCCACAACGTGGCCATCGCCATGCGTGCTCCCGATCGCCAGATTGTGCTCCGTCAAGAACCCCTGGGGTCCATGTATCAAAGCAAGTTGGTACAAATTCCCTTCTTGCGTGGCGTGATCATGCTGGTAGATGCCTTGCTGCTTGGCACGCGTGCCATCACCATCTCGGCCAACATTCAAACTGGTGAAGATCAAAAAATCGAGGGTCCCGTGCTCTACATTACTCTGGGTATTTCCCTGGTGATCGGGGTGGGGCTGTTCTTCCTGGCACCCGCCGCTATCGGTCAGCTCTTTGAGCGCTTTTTAGGGCTTAATTCCTGGTGGAGTAATCTTCTCGAAGGCGTGGTTCGCTTGCTTTTGCTGGTTGGATACATCTGGGCCGTCGGCCAGACCTCAGAGATACGCAAAGTGTTCGCCTATCATGGCGCAGAACATAAGACCATCAACGCTTATGAAGCGGGGGAAGAGCTAACCCCCGAAAATGTTGCTAAATATTCTGTGGAGCATCCCCGTTGTGGCACAGCTTTTCTGCTCACCCTGATCTTGCTGTCAATATTGTTTTTCTCACTGCTCGGGCCTCTCCCGTTTGCGGTGCGGATGATCAGCAGGATTGTATTTCTCCCTGTGCTAGCCTGCATTGCCTATGAATATATCCGCTGGACGGCCAATCATCTCGATTCCAGGCTCGTCCGCTTGCTGATCAAGCCCAGCCTGGCACTCCAACACCTTACCACCCGTGAGCCAGGCCTGGATATGCTCGAGGTATCTATTGCCGCCTTCAACAGCATGCGTCGGGGTGAAAATATCCCGGTTTGATTTTTTAAGCGCAGTTGGTTCGGAAACCCATCTCACCAGAATAGCGGGTCAATTTTTGTCAAGCTCTCTCAGCTGAGCATCTTGGCGTTTCACTGGGCATTTTGCTTGACATCAGTGCTCCGCTAAGAAGCTCTGGATTTCAGCAATAAACTTCTCAGCTTCAGCTTCGATCAGCACCTGTAACGCATCCAAGTCGCCAAAATCAGGCTCTTCGACCAGCACGTGTCGGATAATGGCATCCTCGCCTTTCGTTGTATCTACGACAGGATATTTCTGCCATCCACTCTCTTTGATTGTCTTCCAGTATTCATTCTGGACCTTTTTATTGATTCCCGCTAACCAGGCTTCGAATTTAAATTCCTCGTGTAGAAACACGATCGCAATTCTCATATCCCGCTCTCGAATTGTCTTCAGCGAGCAGGAAAAATACGTCATATCCATGTAACCAAAATAGATATTCCCTGATGTCAGATAATCCGGATGATGCTTCTGGAAAGTCGTCCTCAGGTCCAGGATGAACTCCATGATCCCTCGGTACGCCTTTTGGACAGCTCCTGCCTTCAGCTGTTCACGGTAAATGTCCACTGCTTCTTCAAGCGATGTCATACAGTGCCTTCCTTCTGCAGACTGGTCAGCCTGCGGCTTATCCAACCGGTTTCTCGATCGGCTATGCACACATTATCTGGAATTTAACAGATTATATCTCTGGCTCACCAGATTGGTAAGCGAACCCAAGTTGAAGATGATTGGATCTACCTTATCGGCAGCACCGCTAAATTCCGTCTCGCACTATATTGAGAATTGGGTTTTGATCAGTCTACAGGGATCTCAAAAATTTCCATCACTCGCCTAATATTTGGACGATGATCTCTCTTCGCCTGGGCCGGGTGTCAAAATCGATGAACACCACTTGTTGCCAGGTACCCAGCGTCATCCGCCCGTCCATCAATGGCACGGTCAGAGACGTTTTTAATAACGCTGACCGGATGTGGCTGTATCCGTTGCCATCATGCCATGCTTCATTGTGCAGATAAGTATTCTGCTTCGGAACAATCTCGTCGAATATGCGTTTCAAATCTTGCAGCACACCCGGTTCATACTCCACGGTGGTGATCCCACTGGTTGATGATGGGCAGAAGATTGTCACCAGGCCGTTTTTTAACTCACTGGAGCTGATGCATTCCCCCACTTTTTGGGTGATATCGATGATTTCGGTGTTGCCTGTAGTGGATAAGAAAATGTGGTTTAAATTGGTTTGCATATCTGCTCTTTGGGGGATTATTGAACGGTTATTACCTGGTTGCGCCCAGCCGATTTGGCTGCATACGCCGCCTGATCTGCTTTACGGATGATCTCTTCGCTGGATGTGCCATGCAGCGGGTAAACTGCCACACCGGCAGAAAGCGTTGCGGTCAATGCTTCTCCTTGATGGATCAGCACCTGGGTCTCGAATTTACCTCGCCAGTCATTTGCCCGCTGCCTTGCTACCGATAATGACGCTTTCGGCATGACCACCACGAACTCATCACCTCCGAACCTGCAGGCAATATCACCTGCCCTGACGTGCGAGCTCAATAGCTTTCCAAGCTGTTTCAGGATCATATCGCCCACATCATGTCCATAGGTGTCGTTGAACGTCTTTAAGAAGTCCAGGTCGAGCATGACCACACTGACGGAATATTTATCGCGCTCAGCCCTGGAGAGCTCTCTAGCCAGGGTTTCATCCAGGAACCGCCGGTTGTATAGCCCGGTTAATGGGTCTCGGATCGCCTGCTCTTCCAGCTCTTTCTGCAGCATCAGCAGTTTCTTTTCCGCTTCAACTCTCTCAGCCAGCTCTTTTTGTGCATCAGAATACAGGCGGGCATTCTCGATCGCGATTGCCGCCTGTGAGGCAAAAGCGAGCGCAAATTGCGATTGCTCTTGGGTATAAAAATTAGGAACATTTTTATCAAATGCCAGCATACCGGTCACCCGGTCGCCGATGATCATCGGCACGCCCATCCAGCCCCGGTTTTTGTAGCGTGATTGTATCTCTGTTGACGTTGTATACGTGGACAGCAGGTCTCCTTCGATAATTGGCATCCGCAAACGGATCACCTGCGCATTCGGATTATCTTTGGAAGACAGGCTATAGGCCGTGCCAATCATTGAGTCTGGGTTTGGAAATCCATGCGTAGCAATGATCTCCATGCTGTCATCTTTGCATAGCCAGATCGAAGCGCTGTCGTATGGGATAACCTGCTGAATTTCATGCAGGATCATATCCAGTACTTTTGAGAGATCCAGGGTAGAGCTCAACAAGCGCATGACCCGGTTCAGCGTCCCGATCTGCTCCGACCGCTTACTCAGCGCTTCTTCGGCGCGTTTCCGCTCGGTGATATCCTGCTTGATGGCAATGAAGTGGTTGATCTGGCCCATAGCATCCTTCACCGGTGCAATGGTCTGCTCTTCGATAATGATGCTCCCATCTTTATTCCGGTTGATCAGCTCGCCATGCCAGACGTTTCCACTCAGGATCGTTCGCCACAGGCTGCTGTACACTTCCTTAGCTACCTTACCTGACTTTTGGATGCGTGGGTTCTTACCGATCACCTCGTCCACCGAATAACCAGTGATCGTGCTGTATGCCGGGTTCACCCACTGGATCGTCCCGTTGCGATCAGTGATCATGATCCCGTTTGCTGCCGATTCAAGTGCTACGCTCTGCAAGCGCAATTGCTCTTCAGCTTCCCTGCGGATAGTCAGGTCGCGGATGATATTGGTGAAGATTACGCCAGATGGGATTTTTACTGGGCTAAGCGCAATCTCAATCGGGATTTCCTTGTTGTTTTTTCTGACACCGGTCAGGGGCAGGCTGATACCCGGTCGGGTGTCGATTTCGTCGACAAATGCCTTCTGGTACTTGTAATACGCTTCCCTGAACCGTTCCGGGATGACGACCTCGATTGAATTACCCAGCAGTTCTTGCATGGTATAGCCGAACAGCGTGATCGCCTGGTTGTTCACCAGCAGGATGTGGCTGTTCTTATCGGTGATAATGATCGCATCCGGCGCACCCTGGAATAGTGCTTTAAAGCGGGCCTCCAAATCTCTCAAGGTCGCTTCAACCTGCCGGTATTGGGTAATGTCACGCCATACCACCATGCGCCCCGTGGGTCGGCCATCCTTGTCTTTTAGGTTGGTCGTCCGGATATTCAAAGTCTTGGGTGCATCGCCATTAATTTTGACTTCTGTCTCAAAGTCATGTGGCACCCGGAAGGTGTCTGCAATCCCCGGCCAGATGGAAATGATGTCACTCAGTGTCTTCTTCTTGGCTGCTCGTTGATCTAAACCAAGCATGTGCAGCGCGGTAGCATTGATGTTATATATCCGGTCCCGGCGATCTAAAACGATCACCCCCTCATTCATATTGTCAATGATCACATCCCTTGACAATGACGCATACTCAAGGGTTTGGAAGTAATAGATACCCCAAAAATAGATCACCCCACTTGTGCATATGCCTACCATGGTGAGCATCTGGATATTTAAATTCGGTAAAAAGCCGGTTTGGTAGATTAAATTGCCTAAAAGCGGGGGGATGATCCCGAGTAAGAACAACAACGACTTCCATGCCACTGACTTTTGTGCAAGTAAAGTCCTGCGGATTAAAAGAAATACGCCCACAAAAAACAAAAGCGTGAAATAAGCAGTTGATAGTGAAGACCACCAGGCTTGCGTATACTCCAGCGGCGCACCCGGCTGGTTGGATACCGGGGTGATCGAGCTCCATAGCCAGTGGTTGGTATCTTCGGTAGCCACCATGTAGATGGTGAGTAGTGGGATGATCATTAACATCAAAACCCACCAGTTGGAGAGTTTCTTTTCCTGGTGGGTATATTGCACCACGAGCAAAAACCAAAAAGCGGCAATGAATGCAATCAGTACAAACTGCACTTTTGCGGAAAATATTTTGAGTGGGATGGGTACTGCTGCCGCTTCTAACCCAGCAAAGAACGCCCAACCCCCGATCACGGCCATCATCAGTGAAAAGAAGATGACCCCTGGGGTTTTCCACCACCGCAAGCTTAGGATTCCGAAAACCAATGCAGTGGCAGCAGTTAGTAAAGCAATCAGTACCTCAAATGTAAACTGCCAGGTCAATGCTATGTCCTCTGTTATTGACGGTCAGATAATAACATAATTAATTCTGATTAACATGAACTTTTTGCAATGTACGCTGACAGATTTGTTAGCCAGCAACCTTCTCAATAGTTCGAATGATCTCCAACAGTTATGAAACATCGAACGCTCTCTGGTTGTTCGTCTTATTCTGGCGTTCCATGGAACTGCCATACATAAGAATTTCGCCTTTTTCCACACATCATCGATCGGTTAATACAGACTCCTGGTCACAACCACTCACAAGTTTCCATTCGTATATTTGTGGAAGTTTTTATTCGTGGATGGCTGTAAGTCCAAAACATCCAATCTCGCTTACATCAACTGCTTCAAATTTTCTGACAAACAATGGAAATCTTCCAAGGAATTATATATCGACTCTCACTTCAAGGGAAACTCTCTGCCGGTGATCTTCAATGATTTACGCGATTTTTCCTTCTCCCCACTTTTTATGCAGGTATTGGCTCACACCGATTATCGTTAATCCGTTCTTATATCGGTGGATCTTCATTCGTGCATTCGCAGATTTTTAATTGTGGACGGTTTCACCTCCATTCGCGTGTTTGCGTTTCACCATTCGGAGTTTCGTAGATGTTTTTTGCTGTGGGCTCTTATTCCATTCGTATATCCGTGGACAGTTTTTTCGTGGAAGCTTTGTCCTCCTGTGGTGAACTCGTGGAAGGTTAGTAACCCACTCAACCATCCATCAAATTCAATTCACCTCCTGCACGTCTTTAGGCTATCTCTTGACCCCCGACAAGGATATCCCTTCGATGAATTGCTTTTGTGCGATAAAGAATACAATGATCAGGGGCAGGATGCTGATCAATCCGCCTGCCATCAGCACCGTATACTTCCCCCCCTGGATCACCTGCTGCTGGAAAAATGCCAGCCCAACTGTCAGTGTGGTGTTGGGGACCGCTGGCAGGTAGATGAGTGGGTGCAGCAAATCATTCCACGAGCCCTGGAAGGTGAAGATCGCCAGTGCTGCCAGTGCTGGTTTAGCCAGTGGCATGTAGATCTTCCAGAAGATCGCCAGCAGCGAAGCCCCATCAACACGCGCTGCGTCTACCAGGTCGCGTGGGATGGTCAAGAAGTATTGCCGCAGCAGGAAAGTGCCGAACGCACCCCCTGTAAACGCGGGCAGCCACAAGGGCGCTTTGGTCCCTATCAGGTGCAGCCACTTAAAAATAATGAAATTTGGGATCAGGGTGACCTGCGACGGGATCATCAGAGTGATCAGCAATAAGGTGAATAACAGGTTGCGGAAGCGGAAATTGACCACCGCAAATGCAAAGGCTGCCATTGAGCAGGTTAATAGCTGCCCGATCGTCGTCAAGCCCGAGATCAGGAAGCTGTTAAAAAACAACAAAGGGAAGTTGATGTGCGTCCCAAATAATTCCTTAAAATTATCCAATGTTCCCGGGTTGGGGATCAACGTCTTCGTGAATTGGTCAGCTGGCAGCTTGAAGGATGTGGCTACCATCCATAGGAACGGTCCCACCATGAAAACCGCCCCAAGGATCAGCAGCGTGTAGGTGATCCCATCCAGGATTGCTTTGTTTCGCGAATTTCCCATCGTCTCATCCGCTCATTCGTACACCACGAACCGTTTCTCCAGCCAGAAATATAAGCCCATCAAAGCGATCACGATCACCGCCAGCTCGATCGCCTGGGCGCTCGCCCCGCCATAATTGAAAAAATTCCACGCATTTCGGTAGATTGAAAAAACCACCACCGGCACCGAGCTGTCACCCTGGTTCCGGCGCGTAAGCATGTAAATGTAGTCGTACGCCTGGAACGCGTTAATTGTGGCGATCAGGGTTTGGAAGAATATGCTCGGCGTCAGCAGGGGGATCGTGATCTTGAAGAACTGGTGCACATCGTTCGCCCCATCAACTTTGGAGGCTTCATAATATTCCCTGGGGATGGCTGTCAAGCCTGCCAGGAAGATGATCATGCCTTCTCCGATTGCTCCCCAGATATTGACGATTACGACAGACATCATTGCGTTGTCGGTGCACAACCAGCACACACTCTGGCCACCGAATAACCGGATAATATAATTTAATATTCCCGTATCCTTGCCATAGATCATATTCCAGACTAGCGCCGTCGCCACCGCCGAAGTGACGCACGGTAAGAAGTAGATCGTTCTAAAGATGGTAAGACCCCTGATCTTGCGGTTGAGCAGCACCGCCACAAACAGCGATACGATCACCACTCCCGGTACATACAGCAGGGTGAATTTTAGCGTGTTTGATAAGGCTTCTTTAAATGCCTCATTCGTGAATAAGGCGATGTAATTCTTTAAGCCCACCCACACCGGAGAAGTCAGTAAGTCCCACTTCGTAAAGCTTAAGCCGATCGTTGCCAGGATCGATCCGAATGCCCCAAAGATCAATCCGATCAGGGTGGGGGCTAAGAGCACCAGTAGCCACACTCGCTCCTTACCCAGTGGTTTTAAGCCATATTGCATACGGCCTTCTCTATGATCACTTGGTCCACCTCTCTCTCCTATAGAAGGAGAGAGAGGTGTTGAGCATGAATCTTAGCGGTAGGTGATTATTGGTTTGCCAGCACTTCATCAGCCTGGGGAACGACTTCGTCCAGGGTCGGGTTGAGCTCAGCTTCTCCCAACCAGATGGGTGCCATGCCATCGCCGACTACAGCTGACCATTCCTCATAACCTCTGAAGACTGGTTTCATGCGGGAAAATTCGAGTGAATCCAGGAACACCTGCTGGTTGATGTCTACCATCGTCTGGTCCAGGAAAGTCGGGCTCTCAGCTACCGACTTCAATACCGGGATCGCCAGCCCGAGCTCGGTTAATCTCGTTTGACCCGCTTCACTCAAGCAGTACTTAATAAATTCCCAGGCTGCATCTGGTTCCTTGGATTCCTTCGCGGCTACAAAACCTGCGCTGTTCACGCTGGTCACCCGCCCGCCACCCGGGGCAGTTGGCAGGGGTGCTACATCCCACTTGAAATCCACGGTTGCATACCCGGGTACCGCCCAATGGCCGATCGATGTCATGGCTGCCACCCCGGCCTGGAACAGGTCGGTTCCGTACTGCCCGGAGGTATTGGTATCGGGGATAGTTTTATCGACGAACATCATATCGTAGAAGAACTGCCAGGCTTCCCGTGCGGTGGGCTCGCCCACCAGGGTTTTTGTGGCGTCAGCATTGATGACTTCCCCACCCCACGACCAGATGGCCTCGCTCCAGCTCAGCTCCATATCCCACAGGTCGGTGGCGAAACCCCATTGCTCGATGATCCCATCCCCGTTGGTGTCCAGCGTCAGGGTTTTAGCAGCATTCCTCAGGTCATCATAAGTCCAATCCGCAGTTGGGTAGGGCATCCCGGCCGCATCGAACATATCTTTGTTGTAGAACAGCACGATCGTCTGGAAATCACGCGGCAAGCCGTAATACCCATCCTCCAGCTTGTACGCCTGCAGTGTTACTGGGTAGAAGCCATCCAGCATGCCAGGATTCTTATCGATATAGGGCTGCAAATTTAATAATACACCCCGTGTCTGGTAATCAAGGTATAGTGGCGCATCCATCGCGAAAACATCCGGTGGGGTGTTGGCTGCCAGCAGCGTTTTCAGCTTCTCCCAGTATGAATCCCAGTCGGCAACTTCCACATTGACCTTGATATCCGGGTTGGCAGCTTCAAAATCGTTCACGATCTGCTGCCATACTGCCAGCTCCTCCGGCGCTCCCCACGCCATGAAAGAGATGGTCACCGGCCCTTCTGACTTGCCCCCTCCACATGCAGAAAGCACGATCGATGCAATTACGACGATTACAAAGGTTAACTTCTTCATTTGCATTCTCCTTCTTTTTACGATTCTGATAATTTAACGACTGCCTCCAGGTTCACCGGTTGGTCAGGGTTCAGGCCTTTGGCAATCGATCGCTCATACGCCAGCATCTGGCCAAATGGCAGGTACAAGGTATTGCGGTACACCTCCTTGATCTTTGAATGAAATTCGATATCAGCACCCTGTTCGCCCATCCTGAGGGTTCTTCCTCCCAGTTGCGCAACGTCATGCAATACAGCTTGCTCAGATTTAGCGTTCCCTTCTGAAACCAGGCCGACCACCAGTGTGTTCTGGTTAACCATCGCCTTCGGCCCGTGCCTGAACTCCATGAAGTGAAAAGCCTCGCTGTGTGTTAATGCCATTTCTTTCATCTTCAAGCTGAGCTCGCAGGCTAACCCAAAACGGCTTCCTGATCCCAGGAAATAGATCCGGTCAAAGCCTGTCTCTCCCCCATAATCGGCTGCCAACCCACGCGTTGTATCGATGATCCGTTTCCCAACCGCAAGCAGCTTGCTGGCTTGCTCAAACCAGCTTCCATCACCCGACCAGATGCCGCAGATACCTGTCGTCGCCAGGAATAACGTGGAAAAAGCCTTGGTTTGCGCCACGCTGATCTCCATCGCCGATGGGAACACCAGGTTCAGGTCACCCAGCTTTGTCATCGGTGACCCTGGATTGCACACCACCGTGATGATGCTCCCATGCTTTGCCCGGCGAAAAACTTCGATCGCCTGCAGTGTTTCCGATGTCTCCCCCGAACGGCTCACCGCAATCAGCAAGGTCTTTTTGCCCGCCAAGTAGTGATTGGTTGGTGACAGCCACAGCTCTGAAGCCGGTAGGCCTCTCGCTGGCCAGCCCGTCACCTCCCGCAACAGCGCCGCGGCTGCCAGGGACAGGTAATACGTTGAGCCGCACCCGGTGAAGATCACCTCTGCCACGTCATCCGACTGGGAGAATTTTCGTATCGCCTCTTCATGCTGGTACAGGGTTTGGATCGCCTCTTCCCATGCCTCTGTCTGGGTCAGGATATCCTCCCCGGTATATTTCCCTTGTATAGTCATCCAGTCAGCTCCACGATGTGTTACTCGCTCCCAAATTTGGGTCGACCTTATTCTTGGGTTACTTTGACACCCAAAAGTTTCTCAGCATTTTGGTAATACACCTTGCGCAGTACCTCTTCCGGCAGCCACAATCCGTAAACATACCAGCGTCCCTGCATGGGCACCTCGCCGGTGTTGTAATTGAAATACTCGTCATCGGTCTCCATGAACCGGTAAACCAGCCGGTAAGCCTCGCTGTCCGGGCCGAAGTCTGAGCCGAATAGGATCTGGTCGGCATGCTCAATGAAGAATTTCCTGGCTGTATATGGTTGCCTGCCCAGTTCACCGATCCTGGCACTGATGTCCACGTAAAAATTCGGGCATTCGTCCAGCAATGCTCCCACCCAGCCCAGGTTCTCAGCATAGCACCCCACGTGCGCCCCGATGAACTTTGTTCTGGGGTGGCGTCTCACAATGTTCGCCAGTCCTTCCAAGATATCCATGAATGGCGGGTAGGGTGGGCTCGGGAACTTCCAGTCGGGGAAAGCATTCAACTCCTCCCACCGCTCATTGGTCTCATCCAGCGGCTTGAAGAAAGCCACCGGGTCTGCCACGTGGATCATCACCGGCATGTTCAGCTCGCCTGCCGCCTGCCAGATCACGTCGCAGCGGGAGTCATCCACCCTCACCCGTTGTCCTGAATGGTCACATACGTGTAATCCAAAATTCTTCCACACTTTCAGCCCGTCAGCCCCGTTGCTCTTCTGCACCTGCAGCCTGTGTGCAGCCCATTCCGGGAACGCATCCCCCTTGGTCTTCCACATCTCCCAATTGACCCCGCCGAATACCTGGAACCGCTCTGGATGGCTGGTTTTGAATTTTTCCACGTGCGCAGCTAAGATCTCCTCCCCCCAGCCCCCATCCAGGTCGACATACATTTTTATACCGGCTTCATCCAGCACGGTGATCAGTTCTTCAACTGGCCGGTTGATCCACCCACCTCCGAATTCTTCCCCCAGGTGATTGTGGGCATCCACCACCGGGAAACGTGGCTGCCTCACCTTTGTCCGCTTGGTCACCAGGCAGGCCTGGGGTCGGTAGGATTTAAGCAACATTCTGGCCTCTATGCTGGAGTAATCATTTCGTCAGGCGATTAACACCTGGATATCTTGTTTGGATAGCTCACTGAGCCACTCAGCCGGTGTCTCTCTGCCGGTCACCAGGGTATCGACCTGGCTGATCGGTACCAGCATCACCGTGGAAGTCCGGCCAAATTTGGTATGGTCGGCTACCACGATATTTTCCTTCCCGATCGTAAGGATTGCCCGGTCGGTCAGGGTTTCGGGCAGGTAGTCATTCGTCAATCCTTCGGTGATATTGATCGCCCTCACCCCAATGAACACCCGGTCGGTGCGTACGCCCGCCAGCACTCCCTCGCTGATGTGTCCGATGAACGATAATTCGCTCGGGCGCAGCAGGCCCCCCACGCACACCACTGTGATGTTGGCATATTCCGATAGCAGCAGGATCACCGGCAGGGAGTTGGTGATCACGGTCAGGTTCTGCCGGTGGATCAGGTTGCGCGCTACTTCCAGCACGGTTGTCCCACTCCCCAGGAACACCGTTTCACCATCCTTCACCCGGTTGGCTGCCAGCGCACCGATCCGTTGCTTTTCATCCATTTGGTCCACCTGGCGCTGCAGCATGGGCAGCTCAGGTGGGGCTTTTTCGATCGCGATCGCTCCCCCATGCACCCGCTGGATCTTCCCTGTCGCTGCCAGGTTCTCCAGGTCCCGCCTGGCTGTGGCTTCACTGACGGAATAAGTTTCGCACACTTCCCCAATCGTGATCCGCTGTTTTTGATTAACCCACTGTAGGATTTTATTCTGTCGTTCAATACCTGAGATTTGCCTGGTCAGTTCCATTGGATACCTTACGCTGTTATTGAACTTCACAATCGATCGATTCGCTCATAACCCAGCATATTCGCTCATAACCAATCATAGTATAGAATATTGCTGGCTCTCAATCAAGTGCCATATGTCATATAAATAAAAAACCGATCTTTTGGCATTCGAAAGATCGGTTCTTCTCACCAGTTACCGGTTTATGCTGGCAGGTCACTGGTTATGTGAACAGGCTTCCGTTTATTCTTCAATCCCCATGGCCATCCGTTGGCTCTGGTGTGTACTCGAATTCCGGGCTGGCTGTCCCTTGATCATATTCTTCGGTCTCATCAGGCGTCACGGTTTGCGTGGGGCTTTCGTCAGTGACTTTCGGTGCCGGCGTTACTGTGGCGTGGTCATCTTCCCCAGGTTCACCACCCGTTTGCGTATCGTGGGGTACAGGGAAAGTTGTTGCCTCACCTGCTTCGGGTTCATCCGCCTGGCCGTTTTTCCCTTCGGTTGGGTGCCACACCGGTTCGTTCTCCTGCGTAGCGTCCAGTTCGTCTTCCTTCTCGATCGATACGGCAACCGATCCGTTATCGGTCGAGTGCATCCATATCGCAACCCGGTCTCCCACTTTGATATCCTCATTGATCTTCGTGTTGCGGCTGGTGATTATCCCTGTTCCCGACACAATCCAGCTATTTTGGCCGATTTGTTCGACGATGCCGAGGTACAGGTATTCCCTCAGGTGGACTTCATTGGCACTCACAGCCCCCTCGCGGGTGGTTGAGCCTTCGATCTCCACGATTGAGCCTGGTATGAATGCCCCACTGACCTCGGAACCTGACACAAAAATGGTGCTATCTTGGATGATCACCGGGATGCCATTAACGATCCATTGCCCTTCATTAACTTCTTCTAGCACGCCTTCAAAGCTGATCTGTTGTACTCTGCTTTGATTGATCAGCTGCAGCACCTCTCCCATCCGCTCCTGGTTGAAGCTTTCTTCAAATTCGTGTTTATTCTCACTCCCCGGCACGAGCTGTATCTCGATCTCTTCGACCACTCGCTTCACCCGGTACAACGGTTCACCTGGCAACGATTTAGCCGAGGTAACTACCAATCCGCCAGAAAATACCAGCAAGAGTGCGGTGATGCCTATGATGATGATTAATCTTCCCGCCGCAGGGGAAAGTCTCCTCAAGCCTGCCAATGCGCCAGTGATTTCCTGTAGAAAATTCATCTTCCCAGTTTTGTTAGAAACCAGGTTTTCCTGTTTGCCAAGCGCAGCTGCCTGGGAAAGCATCATGGAACGGCTCTTCTCGAGGGCTGTTGTGGGTACCTGCCCTGCTCTCAGGGTATTTAACTTTTCAGCGATCCTTAGTCGCTCGATATCTGCAGGACTTAGGCCTGCGTGATTTTTAACGCTTCCATTTACCAGCTCCCCTTGCCTGAGTGCTTCGATATACTGTTCCATTCTTTCCTGCGCATTCGGCTTCATGGCTGCTCTCCCAGGATCCGCCGTAAGGCTTCCAGGGCTCTAAACTGCAGTGCCTTGATGGTATTGATCTCTTTACCCATCATCTCTGCAGTCTCTTCCAGCGAATACCGGTTCCCGAATCGCAGGGTGATAACCATCTGCTGCATCTCGGTTAACTGGTTCATCGCTTCGCGGATCAACCGGTTTGTCTCTTCCTGTTCGCTCAATACGACTGGGTCATTGTGCGACAGGAACAGGTCTGACCGGTTCTCAAGGTTTTCGGCAGGTTCCTCTGTTGGGCGCTGGTAGATTTTCCGGTAGTGGTCATTAATGATATTAGACGCCGTCCGGATCAGCCACATCTTTAAATTCGTCTTGGGCCCCTGTCGCTTGTGCACTGCTTCCAGCAGGCGCATGAACACCTCGCTGGCGATGTCCTCAGCCAGGCTTGTATCGCTTACCCTGAAGCGTGCAAACCGGTAGATCTCAGGATAATACCGGTCATGGATCGCCGAGATTACGCGGGGGTCAAGCGTGTAAAGCTGTTCAATTTCTGTGGAAGAATCTGGCATGCGCCTGGTGTTCACTCCGTTGGGATAAACCCCAATTTTATTATAGATTGCAGGTGTTTGCCAGTTGATCATTTTACATTCCTATCTAAACAGTCGCTTCCAGGCATTAAAAGTTACGCGAACTTCATGATTATTGATGATTTCTCATCTTCGCTACATTCATTCTCTAATCCGATTCTCACTCGTAAAGGGTCCTTTATCACTATCTCAATAGCGTTGCATAATATATCGCTGCCAGGATGTGGATGAATGCCGCAGTAAACAGCACCACGCCTACGGGGACATGCACGATGTGCCACAATCCCAGCAGGCGGCGGGTCATTGCCATCGATGCCAGCTGGCGCCGTAGCCTCCGGCTTCTCTTCAGCAAATCGTTAAGTTGCTTGGCTTGTTTGCGCGCTTCCTTGTCCATCTTGCTGCTCGCCATCCACCACTGTACTCGTGAATTCCATTCATCGAACGCCCGCCCAAATATGAGCCGGTTTCCGCTGCTCACCCTTACCGAAGCTACCTGCCTGGATAATTGTCCATATAGCTCTGGTTTGCTTGCCAGCCACCCTTGCAGCTCGGAATCGATTTGCCGGATCTGCTGTTCGAGGTCACCGGCTTCAATTTCGATCCCGTCCGCGTTGCGCGGGACTGCAGTGTAGATGTACCGCCCCAGGAATCCGCTCACCACGATCATGATCGTCAGCAGCATCACCATGCCTGCCAGCCCATTGAATTTCCATGAGCTGTGCAGCAACACCATATATGGGCCGACTAGGCCGGTGAAGATGTGCAGCTGCAGCCAGGATGACATTTTTCCCCAACGCGCCGTCCGGCTGCGCTTGCGCAACGTGTACAACGTCTCGGTAAGCACCATCAAGATGAATCCGAGGATCCCCAGGCTATGACCAAACAGCTCACTTGCCCCAGGGATTTCCCCCAGCAGGATGGTTACGAACACGTAAATAACTGTGATCAGGATAATTGCAATAAATGACAACCATAATTCACGGCTAGACTGTTGCATAAGCCTCTTTCCCTGCGCAGGCAGATACTTTCGACCAATAATCTGCAATTACATCCGCAACCGAGCTGCCTGGGCTGAGTAAATTCTCTCGGATTGGATGGATATCGACCTTATCCACGATCAAGTGATGGATGGCTCGTGACAAGGTCTGGTCACCCATCAAAAGTGCTCCAACCAACCTGTCCTCACCCACCAGCACCCGCAAGCGGTTCACCTCGAACCGTGACTGGGTCACGATCGCCTCCGGCATCTGGCGCCAGCCTTCACTATCACCCCTGACGATACCCACCACATCCGCATCCACCTCGCGTCCCCCCAGAGCCCCGATGATCGTCGTCGTTAACCCTGCCAGCCTGGTCACATTGAATGGCACGCCTTTGATATACATAGCTCGGCTACCGGCCATGTTGAGCCCGGCAGTGTATCCCTGCCTGCGTGCAGGTGCCCACAGTGAATCCAGGATCGGTTTACCGAGGGTTGGGTCATACACTTCGGCCACATCCCCGGCTGCGTAGATGTCCGCATCGCTGGTATTGAGGTATTCATTGACCGAGATTCCCCGTTCGGTCTTCAACCCGGCTTCTTCGGCCAGCGCCTTCTTGGGCTGGATCCCGATCGCGATCCCCACGATGTCGCACCTGAGCTGCTTACCGTCGGTCGTCTTCACACCCCATACCTTCCCCTTGCTTCCCAGGATCTCTGCCAGCTCGGTTTGGTAATGTAACTGGATCCCTTCCTCTTTTAATCGGTGCTCTACGATGTGTGACTCGGTCTCGTCTAATACATTCGACCAGTAGCGGTCTCCGCGTAGGAAGTAGTGCACATTCAAGCCGCGCGCCCTGAATCCTTCCACCAGCTCCAGCGCCGTGATCCCCCCTCCCACGATCACTGCCGTACGCCGGCGGTGTGCATGCTTCATGATCCGTTTAACATCTTCAATACTGTCCATCTTCACCACCCCGTCCAGGTCGAGCCCGGGAACTTTAGACATCGAAGCCTTTGCCCCAGTCGCGATCAGCAGCTTGTTGTAAGATAGAGCCTTGCCATTATCGAAGATGACCTGGTGCTGTTGTGGCAGGATCTTGCGCGCTTGTCCGTGCACGAGCTGAACTTTATGCCGCTCAAAGAAGCTCCGGTCAAGTGGGAAGAGCGTATCTTCGGTGATCTCACCTGTCAGGTAATACGCCAGTCCTGGTCTCGAATAATAGCCTGCACTTTCTTCGCAAACCTGGGTGATTGAGCCACTTGCATCCTGGTTGCGAATGGCTTCGACTGCCGATACACCAGCCGCGCCTGCCCCGATGATCAGGTAGTGTGTCATGGGTTAAGATATCCAGTCAAGGTAGGGTCGGGTTTTCGATGATCGTACCCAGCGGGTGGCACTCAGCACACCTGGGGATATCCTGCTCCGCGATCCCAGCCGCTGTATGCTTTTGGGCGACTTCGTCTTGCTGGTGGTCGTGGCAGTTATAGCAGGTGTACTCGTAATAAGTAGCACCGTGGCAAGTGTCGCACTGCAGCTGCAGGCTGCTATCTTCCAATCCATGGTTGATCGGGAATGGGTGCTTTTGCAGCATGGCAGGGCTCCAGGCTTCGCTGGTGTGGCAATACTCACAGCGCTGTCCGAAAACCCCTATGTGGATCTCGGGCTCTTCATGGCATTGGTAACACTCCGCCGGTGTGCCTCGGTAGATCTTCCCTGCATGGCATTCCTCGCATTGGGCAGATTCATGTTTCCCATCCAATGCGAAGAACGTATTGTGATCGAAGTTGCTCAACCTGTCCACGCCATCGTGGCACTCCAGGCAGGTACCGCTGAACTGTTGCTGGTGGTCGTTCATGAAAACCGGGTCATGCTGCGTGTGGCATTCGATGCATATATTCAGCTCAAATGACCGTAAATCTGTTGGGTGGCATGTCTTGCAGGTGATCACCTGCCCCGCGTAGTCTTTCTGGTGGAGTGCCAGGCTGAAGCCCGCTGTGTCTCGATGCGTAAAAGACTGCCCATCCAGGTTTACCGGTAACCACCCGGCGGGTGTGTGGCAGGTTTCACAGCTCTGTTCGAACACACCTTGGTGCTCGGCAGGTTCCGAATGGCATTCCTGGCACGCCGTAGGTGTATCGCTAAGGCTTTCACCGGTGTGGCATTCGGTGCATTTGATTTGCTCATGTTTACCATCCAGCGCGTACCCTACCGAAGCATGTTCGAAACCGATCATCCGGTCCGCGCCATCGTGGCACCCCAGGCAGTCGGAGCCAAAATTACGCGTGTGGTTAGCTGAGAATTTCTTATCCTGGCTCGCATGGCAGGTGAGGCAAGTCTGGTTATCCACGCTCTTGTTGCTGTTGTTTTGGTGGCATTCAGCACATTCCATGGGCGACGCATCAAAATTGATCTGGTGGTAGTCCAGCCTGAAACCAGTCGTGGCGTGATTAAACATCAGGAATGCAGCCTTCGTCGGGTCGAAATCACGCCCGCGGTGGTCTGGGTGGCAGGTCGCGCATGATTCCACCTGGCCGATCTGGTTGTGGATACCCTCTCCAGCGTTGATCTGTTGATTCACCTCTTCGTGGCATTCCAGGCATTTCATTCCCAGGTCCGTGGTTAATGGTTCATGGCAGATGCTGCACTCTTTTTCAAACTCCGCATGTGATTGGTACCCTTTGAGTTTGATCCCTTCATTACTCTTGGCAGTGATCTGCCCCGGGCTGAATGCCAGGCCTTTGTTGTACCATAACAACCCTGCCAGCCCCAGGAGCAGCACAGCTGTCATCAAGAATCCTGCGAATGAGCCAACCGTCAATCGTTTCATCAGGGCACCTGCCTGGGGTTGTTAAACAGGTTGGTTCGCTCGAAACTTAACACCCCTCGTGGGCAGCGGCGCACGCATTCACCGCAGGTCAGGCACCGGCTATCCTTTACCGGCGCGCCTACCCAGGCATGCCGCCTGATATCGATCCCGATCGGGCAATGGAATGTGCATACCCCACACTGCACGCAGCGTGACGGGTCGGGCACTACCTGTCCCTGTACCAGCACCTGCCGCTTGGCTTCGGCTGCTTCCAGCCAGGTTTTAAGGCTCATATTATGGTGTCTTCCCCCACGATACATAGCTGAGTGCACCATCCAGATGGCAGGCTGAACAGCTCATGCTTGCTAGCAGGTCACCCGGGACCGAGCCTAGTGGCCCATCACCCCAATGGTCGGTGCCGTGGCAGTTCGAGCATTGCCCCTGGTCATGCTGGTCAGGCCGGTCTTTGAGGTGGCACGAGATGCAGTCTGTAATGCCCTGGTGGTTGAAGGACCCACCCGACCATGTGTTCGTGTTATGGCAAGCTGAGCACTGGTATGGGTAATGGTTCGGCGGTGCATTTCCTGCATGGCATGAGGAGCAATCCGTGTATCCATTGTGGTTGAACACTGCTCCCGACCAGCTATTCGTGTTGTGGCAGTTGGAACACTGCCCTGGGTAATGCCCCGGAGGCACATCGCCTGAGTGGCAGGACTGGCAATCCGAGTATCCATTGTGGTTAAAAACTGCTCCCTGCCAGCTGTTGGTGTTGTGGCAGTTGGAGCACTGCCCAGGGTAGTGGTTGGGAGGTGCATTGTTCGTATGGCATGCGCTGCAGTCGCTATACCCATTATGGTTAAACACCGCCCCTTGCCAGCTACTCGTAGTATGGCAGCTGGAGCACTGCCCTGCGTAGTGGTTTGGTGGCGCATTGTTGGCGTGGCAGGAGATACAATCAGTCAATCCATTATGGCTGAAATGTGGGTTGTTCCATCCACTCGCCGGGTCGTGGCAGCTCGAGCATTGCCCGGGGTAATGGTTCCCGGGAGCATCTCCGGAGTGGCACGAGATGCAGTCTGTCAAACCATTGTGGCTGAATTGTGCTCCACTCCACCCGCTTGTGTTATGGCATTGTGAGCATTGCCCTGCATAGTGGTTCTGTGGTCGATCCTTCGTGTGGCAGCTCTGGCAGTCGCTTAGTCCAGCATGGTTGAAGTTGTATCTTACCCAACCGCCTGAGAAATTATGGCAGTTTGAGCACTGCCCAGGGTAATGCGGTGATGGTGCATCTCCAGCATGGCATGAAACGCAATCAGTCAGTCCATCGTGTGACTTCGCCCCGCTCCAACCACTCGTGGAATGGCACACGGAGCACTGCCCACTGTAGTGGTTGGCAGGAGCATCCTTCGCATGGCAGCTGGCGCAATTTTCGGTCCCCTGGTGCTTGAACTGTGCGTTTTTCCAATCTGAGAAGTTGTGGCAACTCGAGCATTGCCCCTGGAAGTGACCACCCGGCACATCTTTCGCGTGGCAAGTCACACAGTCGACCGCTCCTGTTGCCGCGTGGTTGAATGTAGCATGTTCCCAGGCAACTGTGCCGTGGCAGGTTGAACATTGCCCGGCATAATGCTCTGCTGGTGCGTCATCTTTATGGCAAGACAGGCAATCAACCGCACCTGGCCCGGCGTGGTCAAAATGGATGTCGTCCCATGCGAGCGGGGTGTGGCAGGCTTCGCACTCACCTTCAAAATGGGGGTCAGGGCGTTTGACGATGTGGCACACGGCACATGTATTGGGGGTGCCGATATATTTTCCGGCATTGTGGCAAGTGCTGCACGTCAGCAGGGCGTGCTTACCTTCCAATGGATAGAACGCATGCATCGCGCCTGCGCTCCCTTGTGGGAACGGGATCAATCCTCCCGCCACCATCGCGACCGTGATCGGGTCACCGCTTTTTCCGGGGTCTTCCAGGCGGATACTTGTCACACGTTGCAGCTCGCTATTGCCCCCTCCCAGTTTTTCCACCATCATGATCAAGGTGTCAATCTTGGTCTGGAACGCATAAAACAGCTCTTGATTTTCGTTTGGCACGTTCTGCAGCTGCAGGAGTTTTTCCTTGGCATTTTGCGCCAGCGACAGCAATCTTGATCGCAGTGCTTCGCCCTGTTCATCCGGGACGAGCGCCAGCAGGTTACTGGCCTGATCAATTGCATTATCCAATGCCCGTAAAGCGGCGATCTCGTTTTTTGTGCCAGTGTTGTAGCCCAGATCATCGATACGTTGCTCGACCAGATCGAGTGCATATCCTGCCCGTCCTACGGGATCAGGATAAATAAAGTATCCTTGCTGTTCTGCGAAATCCTGGATCGGAAACAGCAAGCTCCCGGGGCTAAGTGGTTCGAGGTAGGCTAATGCCACCAGGATCGTCAGGATTCCAAACACAACAAATGCCGTGATCAATGCAGTTTTAAATAAAAACGCACGCAGCAATCCGCACCTCCTCACCAAAGGTTGACATGATTGTTGGCTTATCCTTTTCGAACAAACATTGCTCTGATTGACCGCATCAATTTAACCGTCAGGAGCAATCTGGCATTGTGCTGTGACTTCTGGCTGGTTATCCGGTTCACTCTTTCCTTTTTCTTTATATTATGGTTAACGTGTAACTCAGCAAGGCTTTATACAATAGTCGTGAAAGCCACGCTAAAGTTATGCTTCAAACATAAAATTTAGATAAGAAAAAGGAAATTTTTATCTTTTCCGTGTAGATTTTTGAAGGTTTTTCTGGAAGATAAGCCTACTTTGTGGTTAAATTACCCCCATGACCGCTACGATGATATTCCGTAAAAATGTGTATGAAGTAAAACAAGGTATGACGGTTCGCAAGGCCTTGCAGAAACTTGGCTTCGAGCCTGATAGTGTGCTTATTACCCGCGACGGTCAGCTCATTACCGACGAAGAGCTTATTTTGGAAAACGATGAGCTCAAGTTGGTTCCGGTGATCTCGGGTGGCTAAGCACTTAATATTTCTAGGAGTTGTCTCAACTACTCGAAAATGTAGCTATTTAGCGGATGCTTGGGAGTAGGCTTGTATGCCGATGAGCGTTCTTGATCGGGTAAAAGAATATCGCCTCGATACATTCGGCTACCTGCCAGGGTCGCAGGTGAAAACCAGGCATGAAGCCGTTCGCTATGTCAACCAACGTGGCTATATTTTCTTTTGGCCGATTAATGGCATCACGTTACCCAGCCTTTGGACGGTTGTCTCTGGCAATCGGCCGGTCCCCAATGAGCATGATGACCCCGGTCACATCACCTGGGATTGGAAAGATTCATTGTTAGGTACGCACACCTGGTATTATGCCAAGATCTTGCGTAAGAAGGGCACCATTATCTCATTGGCGGTTGCGCCATACTTTTATGCTCTCACCGAGAATTATGGTTCTCCCGAGGAAGATTACATCACGATTTACGAGCAGGGTCGCATGACTCAAGAAGCCAAAGCTCTCTACGAAGCATTACTTGAGCATAGCCCCCTCGATACGATTACCCTGCGCAAAGCCGCCCACCTATCTAGCCAGGCGAGTGAGAGCCGCTTCAACCGGGCGCTGACCGATCTCCAGGCGGATTTTAAGATTATGCCGGTCGGTGTCGTGGATGCCGGCGCATGGCATTATGCCTTCGCCTATGATATCGTCGCCCGCCATGAGCCTTCCCTGCTGGAGCAGGCCCGCTACCTCGGAGAGATCGACGCCCGTTGTAAGATCCTTGAACTTTATTTCCTTTCCGTTGGCGCGGCTCAGCTGCGCGATGTGTCCAGGCTGTTTGGCTGGAAACCAGAGGCAATCGCTCAAGCGGTGGAGCGGTTGGAGCGCAAAGCATTGATAAAAAACACTCCGGCTATCACCGGATCACAGGGCGACTGGTTGGTCCTGTCTCAGCTGCTCTGATGCCCCTATGTCGCTCAGCGCCGTCAGCCTGATCTTGCATGCCGATTGGAGCGTCAATCCATCGAAGCGCTGGGTCGCAATTGCCAGGCTGGAGCATGGCTGTCATTGGCGGGTGGTGGGTATCCAGCCGGCCTTCGAGCCAGGTATATTTTTCCGCAAATTACGTGAATTCCAATCATCCCCTGGGTGTGTCCTGGCAGGTTTTGACATTCCGATAGGTCTGCCTCTCGCGTATGCCAAACGCCTCGCCATAACCGATTTTTTATCGGTGTTGCCTCTCTTCGGCACGGCTGAGTGGGAGCAATTTTATTCTCCATGTGCTACCGCCGGAGAAATTTCTCTCCACCGGCCCTTCTATCCTGCCCGGCCGGGTAGTGCCAGGCGTTCTCACCTGGAGCATGCTCTGGGTTTGTCCTTCGATTCATTATATCGGCTATGCGAAGTAGCCCATGATTTTCGCCTCTCCGCCTGCCCACTCTTCTGGACCTTGGGCGGTCAGCAGGTGGGCAAGGCAGCCATCGCTGCCTGGCGTGATCTGCTCGCCCCGGCTTTGGCTGATCACTCCCTCAATCTAAAGCTCTGGCCTTTTTATGGCCCGCTTTCATCGTGCTGCCTTCCGCAAAATTGCGTTGTGGTTGAAACCTATCCGGCCGAGTTTTACACCCACCTCGGTCTTTCGTTTTCCAGCCGTCCACCAAAAAGCAAACGCCGCCATGCCGATCGCTTAGCTTTTGCTGCCCATCTCATTTCTTGGGCGGAGGTGCACAGCGTCGACCTGGATCCTTCCGTCCGGTCCGCGATTCTGGATGGATTTGGTGATCATCCCCAGGGCGAGGATCGTTTTGATGCACTCGTCGGCCTGTATGGTATGATAAACGTCGTCCAGGGGCATCATCCAACCGGAGAACCCCTGGCACCCCAACAGTCCGCAATCGAGGGTTGGATATTTGGCCAATCAGGATATCCGGAATAACACCATGGCACAATCGGCCACGAATTTGGCGGTCATCACCGGCGCTTCCAGTGGCCTGGGGGCCGAGTTCGCCCGCCAGCTGGCCTCCCGCAGCTATGACCTTGTGCTTACCTCCCGTCGCGCAGACCGCCTGCAGCAGCTTGCCGAATCGCTTCAGGCTGATTATTCAATTCAAATATCGGTCATCCCCACCGATCTCTCCAGCGCGGCTGAGATTGAGCTCCTGGCCACCCGGCTTGCCAGCCTCCCGCAGGTGGACCTGTTGGTGAACAACGCTGGTTTTGGCACCGTCGGGAAGTTTTCCCGTGTCGATCCCGCTAAAGAGCTGGCCATGCTCAATGTCCACATGGTCGCCAGCGTGATGCTTACCCGCGCCGTCCTTCCTGGCATGCTCACCCGTGATCACGGCGGTATCATCAATGTATCTTCTATGGCTGGTCTGATCCCCATCCGAAATGTCCTTTACCATTCGACCAAGGCCTTCCTGATCAGCTTCACTGAAACGCTTGCTACAGAATTAGTTGGTACACACCTGAAAGTTCAGGCACTCTGCCCAGGTTTTACCATAACCGAGTTTCACGACACACCCGAGTACACCAGGTTCTCACGCCAGTCCATCCCCAGGATTTTATGGCTCACGTCTGCTCAGGTAGTCACCGAATCATTGGCTACCCTCCCCCGCGGGAAATTGATCTGCATCCCTGGCGGGCTTTACAAGTTGGCGGGTGCCTTTGCCCGTAATAGTATCTCGGCTGGCATCATTAAATCTGTTGCTGGGCGGATCCTCCGCACCAAAAAGAGATCAAGTACTAAATAAATGGAGCATACCATGGCGAACCTCACATTCAACCAATCAAAGATCATCACCATTGAACGCCACATCCTCGACGAACAACAGATCCACCCTGAAGCCACCGGACAATTGACCAATATCCTCTACGACCTCGCCCTGGCCGGCAAATATATCGCCAGCCAGACCACCCGCGCGGGCCTGTCTGAGATCCTGGGTGCTACCGAAGATATCAACATCCAGGGTGAAACGGTCATGAAGCTCGACCAGCTTGCCGACCAAACCATATTCCGCCTGAATGATCACACCGGGCGTATTGCTGTCATGGCCTCCGAGGAGCATGAGCATCTCATCCCCATCCCGAAAGGCTTTCCGGTTGGTAAGTATGTACTGCTTTACGATCCATTGGATGGCTCATCAAACATCGATTACAACGCCTCCATCGGCACGATTTTCGCCATCTACCGTCGTATCTCCTCCGAAGGTCCAGGTACCTTAGAGGATTGCCTCCAGCCCGGTCGGAGACTGGTCGTGGCTGGCTATCTCATCTACGGCTCCAGCACCATGTTTGTATACACCAGCGGCTCGGGTGTCCACGGCTTCACCCTCGATACTTCGATCGGAGAATTCCTCCTGACCCATCCAGACATTCAGATCCCATCCAAACCGAAGTATTACTCGACTAACCATGGCAACGAGACCTACTGGTCACAGGGTGTTGTGAATTTCACCCGCTGGCTACAGGGCTATGACGCTGCCCAAAAACCTCTCTCGTCCAGGTATATAGGCTCGCTGGTCAGTGATTTTCACCGCACTTTGCTTTCCGGTGGGGTATTCTATTATCCAGCCGATACCCACGATCCCGAAAAGCCGCATGGTAAACTGAGGCTGGCGTATGAAGCAGCTCCATTGGCTTTTATCGCTTGCCATGCGGGTGGGTATGCCTCCGATGGCCACCATGATATCCTCGACATTTCCCCCACCTCTTTGCACCAGCGCACCGCCCTATACATTGGCGACGCTCACCTCGTCAGGAAAGCCGAAGAATTCATCCACAAGTTCGATTCATAATATTTCCCATTGAGAGTGAATACCACCTGGTTATCACTATAGACTCGCATAAGTGGATTTATACAGGGCAGATATCCCGGTGATCGAATAGTCACATCATGGAACTCCCCCCAGCTCCTCAAAACAATAATTATATTTTTAGGGGAGGAAATTTCAAGCAGGGGTTAAGGTAAAGCCTTTATAATTTGGATATTTAACAAAATTATGTGTCAATACCGCTGAGGAGAGCGCTTTATGCCCACGCTGGAGTTTCGGTTTAGCCTCTTCTATTATGGGTTATCTCACCATGCCGTTATTAAGAGCTGTCCAATTCTCTCCTTGATCAAAACTGACATATACCCCATTCCATGTTCCTGCATACAGAACGGCAGGCGTACCGGGTACAATCGTAAGCGCATGAGTGTATGCCAGGTCCGTGTTGCTTTTAAGCCATTTCCCACTGTCAGGCGACCATTTGTAAACCCCATTAAAGAAAGTCCCGGCATATCTCGTGGAAAATGTCGCCGGGTCCAGCAGCAAGATAAGCACGGAATAGTCGGATAAACCATGATTTATTTCGCTCCAAGACACACCAGCGTTGTTGCTTACAAGCACGCCATAACCCAGTGTGGCGATATACAGGTGCGACGAATTGCTTGGGTCGATCACCAGGTCCATAATCGAAATCTCATTCAAGTCATTGCTGACTAAATTCCAGTTTCCACCGCCACTTTCGGTACGGTAGACACCATTGTCAGATATTCCCGCATACAGCACTGCGGGGTTAGTAGGATCGATCGCCAGCGAGCCAACAATATCATCCCCTAATCCAATATTTGTTTCATTCCAGCTCGCACCACGATCCGTGCTCTTTATCACCCCACTGCCACTCGTGGCAGCATAGATGGTCGATGGATTAACAGGATCAATAACGATCTCGGCAATACGAGTATCCGTGGTGCCGGTAGGAGCCCAGGTCAGGCCGTGATCTGCACTTTTATACACTCCTTGAGACCACGTGCCTGCATATACCGTGCCTGGTGTTATTGGATCGACTGCTAAAGCATAGACAGACGAATTAGCAAATTCGCTGCCAGCTTTATTCCAACGGTCACCTGAATCAATGCTTACATATACGCCACCATTTTCAACACCGGCATACAGGATTGCGTGATCGAACGGATCGACCGCCAGCGCGAGAACACTTATTTTTGGGACTGGGCTCGGAGTCACCGTACTGGTGCTTACAGCCATGCCGAATTGATCAACAACCAATTCTGCTTGCCAATTATTGGTTGGACCTCCACCGGAAAAGGATGAGATGTAATTACCCGAATGGCCGATGCATTCAATGGTGCGGCTAATTGTACCCACAACGCTGGTGGGAGTTTCAAATCGACCCCGGATGGTATTCGCATTTTCGAAGCTTGATTCACCGAAAGTGAATGAAAACGTTCTATCAGCTTTGATCACGATTTCGCCGGCTTCGACCGTGCAGCTGTCATCACCGAGGCTAAACACAAATCTAAAGCCATGAATTTTCCCATCCGTTCCAATAGAAAACGAAACTGGGGCGGGATAAGTGCCGGTGTGGTTTACACCTGTCCACTGACCCGGCTTCGGTGCAGTTTCTGTGGCAACAAATGCCAGAGTAGCTAGTTCAGAATTTTCGGTTGCAACAGCTTCAGGAGACGGACCACATGCCCCCAGAAATATTACTGCCAAAGATATAAGGGTTGGGATAATTGTTTTCATACATCTCCCGCCTGCTTACTGACTGGTATGATAGCGTAAAGAATTGATTTTAATCTGTTATCTATGCACCTACCCTGATCACCATTCAATGGAGTGTTAACATTTAATCCAGATAAGAGCGATCGCTCAATTTAATTATACATGAATCATAATCACTCTCCCAACCTCCGTTCCAACAAAATTGCGGGAAGGGAGGTTAGGATAGAGGAGTTTTCAGGGAGCCCAGCTGCGAACTCCAATATCCCTTAAATGATGCTTACAAATCATTGACGGTCAGGCATATAAAGTAAATAATAGGATAATTCCCCCTTGACAATTAGAATATTTGTTCTATAATACACTCATAGAACATTTGTTCTCTTACCCGCTAATTATTCTAATAGGAGGCTTTCGATGAACCCCGCAACCAGTCAATCTCTCAGCATCACTCGTATTTCTAGAAATCTAAACCATTCTCGTGGCAAGCTATTTGGATTGCTGATCATTGGTGCCCTGCTCGCCTTTGAGCTGTTCAACTACAGCACCACCGAATATGCCCTCAATGACCTGCTCGGCGGGTTGACCTTCGCCAGTTTCCGCTGGGCTACCATCCTTGCCATCGCCTTCTGTGCCATCGATTTTGCTGGCATCGCCCGCCTGTTCACCCCTCAGCAAGGTGAGAATGGTCCCCGCGAAGCCTGGTACCTGTTCGGCGCCTGGCTATTGGCGGCTTGCATGAATGCCATGCTCACCTGGTGGGGTGTTGCCCTGGCGATCGTGAACCACCAGTCCCTGGGAGGCAGTGTAATCCCACCCGAAAAATTATTGACCATCGTCCCGATCTTTGTCGCTATCCTGGTTTGGCTCATCCGGGTTTTGATCATCGGTACCTTTTCAGTCGCTGGGGCTCGCCTCTTCAGCCAGGGTGACGCACATCATCGCACCCAGTCAGTCCCGGTCATGCATCGCTCGGAGGCCCTCGCTCGCTCCACCCCTTCACAGCCCATCACCGCCCGCCCCGCGCCTCGGCCCAACCCCGATCCAGTTCACCAACCCCAGGTCCGTCCTGAGCCAACCTACCACCCTGCTGGGATGAATGGTTATAAATCCACCAACCAGCCAACCCGTCAGTAAGCCAATAATAACCAGAGAGCAGTCCTGCAAACCAGGACTGCTCTCGAATTGTTTGTTATTTGTTTTTTTTCAATTCAATTCATGCTTGCATCTTTTTCAACACGGTGTTCAACACCCCACCGTTTCGGTAGTAGTCCACTTCAATCGTTGTATTGAGCCTCGCTACTGCATTAAAATACATCACGCTCTGGTCTTCCCGCACCAACCGTATCGTCACCATGCTGTTCGGTGTAATATTTTCATCCAGGCATTCAATATTGAAGACTTCTCGACCTGTGATATTAAATTTCGCTGCGCTGTCACCAGGCAGGAATTGCAGGGGTAACACCCCCATCCCCACAAGGTTGGATCGGTGGATCCGCTCAAACGACTCTGCAATGACAGCCTTAATGCCCAGTAACTTGGTTCCTTTTGCAGCCCAATCACGGCTTGAGCCTGATCCATAATCCTTGCCAGCCACGATCACCAGCGGAAATCCTTCTTGGGCATACTTCATCGCCGCATCATATATACTCATTTGCTCGCCATCCGGTAGGTGCAGGGTCACCCCACCTTCCACGCCCAGCACCATTCGGTTCTTTAGTCGGATATTGGCAAATGTCCCGCGCGTCATCACCCTGTCATTTCCGCGTCGGGCACCGTACGAATTGAAATCCCGCGCTTGAACGCCATTTGCGATCAGATATTTCCCTGCTGGGCTGTCCGCCGGGATCGATCCTGCCGGCGAGATATGGTCTGTGGTGATCGAATCACCCAATAATGCCAGCACCCTGGCACCGTTGATGTTCTTGATTATCTGCCTGCCCTGTTCCAGCTCCATAAAGAAAGGTGGTTCTTGGATATAGGTGGACGAGCTGTCCCAGCTATACAGCTCGCTTTCGCTCGAATGGATCGCATTCCAGGTTTCATTCCCGGTGAACACGCTCTTGTATTTTTCGGTGAACATGTCTGCCGATACGTTCTGCTCCACTACCTGTCTGACTTCACGGTTGGTCGGCCAAATGTCCTTCAAGAACACTGGTTGACCATCCGGGTCTTCGCCAATGGGTTCATTTTTTAGATCTGCCTTGATCGTCCCAGCCAGGGCATATGCAACCACCAGCGGTGGTGAAGCCAGGTAGTTGGCCCTCACGTATGGATGGATACGTCCTTCGAAGTTTCGGTTTCCCGAGAGCACGCTGACGGCGACCAGGTTCGCGCTGGTTATCGCTTTGACCACTTCGCCTGGCAGCGGCCCAGAGTTGCCGATGCAGGTGGTGCAGCCATAACCAACCAGGTTAAACCCGAGTTTCGCCAGTGGCTCAAGCAAACCGGCCTTCGCCAGGTATTCAGTCACCACCCTCGAGCCGGGTGCCAGGCTGGTTTTAACGTACGCTTTGACTTTAAGCCCCCGCTCGACTGCCTTTTTCGCCAGCAATCCTGCTGCGATCATTACGGAAGGGTTCGAGGTATTGGTGCAGGAAGTGATCGCGGCCAGCACCACCGACCCATGCCCCATCCGCTCTGCATGCCCGTTGGTACCCACTCTGACTTCTTTGGTTAACTCCTCTTCCTTTAGCTCGAATCCGCCTTCTTTCACAGGCATGATTAGGCTTTCTTGGAATGACTTGTGGACCTCAAAAATCGACACCCTGTCTTGTGGGCGCTTTGGTCCTGCCAGGCTGGATTCGATGCTTCCCAGGTCAAGCTCAAGCACCGATGTGTATTCAGGTTCTGCTTCTTGGCCTGTATGGAATAAGCCTTGTTCCTTGCAATATCGCTCCACCAGGTCGATCCTTTCGCTTGAGCGACCGGTAAGGTTTAAGTATCGTAGTGTCTCTTGGTCGACCGGGAAGTAGCCGATGGTCGCCCCATACTCAGGTGCCATATTGCCAATCGTAGCCCGGTCAGGTAAGGATAGGTTGGATAGCCCGGGTCCAAAGAATTCGACGAATTTGTCCACCACGCCCTGCTTTCGTAGCAGCTGTGTTATCGTCAGGGTTAAATCGGTTGCCGTCATGCCTTCTCGCAGCTCACCGAACAGCTTCACACCCACCACGTCCGGGATGAGCATGTCGATCGGCTGGCCTAGCATGGCTGCTTCGGCTTCGATCCCGCCCACACCCCAGCCCACCACGCCCAGTCCATTGATCATCGTGGTGTGTGAATCGGTTCCTACCAGTGTATCCGGGAAGGCCGTCAACCCTTCGGCAGTCTTTTGCGAGATCACCACCTGCGCCAGGTACTCCAGGTTCACCTGGTGCACAATCCCGGTCGCCGGAGGCACCACCTTGAAGTTGCTGAACGCGTTCTGTCCCCAGCGCAGGAATTCGTACCGTTCCCGGTTGCGTTGGAATTCGAGCTCAGCATTCCTCACCAGCGCATCTGCGGTGGCAAAGAAATCCACTTGCACCGAATGGTCGATCACCAGGTCGACCGGCACCAGTGGGTTGATCTTCTTGGGGTCGCCTCCCAGTCGCTTCATGGCTTCACGCATCGCCGCCAGCTCAACAATCGCCGGTACACCGGTGAAATCCTGCATGATTACCCTTGCCGGGCTGAAGGGCATCGCCGGCCTGCTATCAGGGTTGGGCGACCAACCTGCCAGGTTGGTCACATCCTCGCGCCGGATCTCCCGTTCATTGCACTGTCGCAGCACCGCTTCGAGTAGGATGCGTATGGAGTAAGGTAGTCTTGCTAATTGAGTTAATCCATCATGCTCCAGCTTGGGTAAGCTATAAATGAAATATTCGCCCCCCAATGCTTTTATGGTTGTTTTACACTCAAATAGGTCAAGGTACATGGTTACTCCTCAAATGCTCGTTGATAGCGGGATGGAATTATAGCGGAACTTGTTGCACCATAAATTAACTATCAATTAACAATTACTAAGATTGTGAATGTTCTGGAGGTTAACATTGCAGGATTCGTGCTCACCCAGCGCGTTCAGCCGCTTTACGCCGGACGATCGCATCTGTCATCCTGGTCACCCTGGCCATGAACCCAACGTCGTGCACTCGGATGATGTCTGCCCCGCGATCGATCCCGATCGATACCGCCGCCGCGGTGCCTTCCAGCCTTTGGTCTGGGGGCAGGTCCAGTGTGAATCCGATGAACGACTTGCGCGATGGTCCGAGCATTACCGGGTACCCAAGTGCTCGTATTTCACTCAGCCGGTCAACCAGCTCAAGGTTCTGCTCCACCGATTTTCCAAACCCGATCCCCGGGTCAAGGATGATCAGCTCATCCGGGATACCTGCCTTGTGTGCGATTTCTACACTTTCCATCAGCTCCCTTTTAACATCCTCCAGCAGGTTTTCGTAAGGGATGCCCACATACCTTCCGCCCAGCTTCTCTTTAATTTCGGCATGCGCCCATGAGCTCCGGTTGTGCATCAGGATGACCGGTGTCTGGTGCCTGGCCGCCACCCCTGCCAGCCCAGCGTCTGCATGGAAACCCCATACATCATTCGCCATATGGGCTCCGCTTTGGATCGCCGCTTCGGCCACAGAAGCTTTATAGGTGTCAATTGAAATGAGCGTATCCAGGTTCGCAGCCAACATTTTCACTACCGGCACCACCCGCCGCATTTCTTCGTCCTCACCCACCAGCTCAGCTCCCGGTCGGGTGCTCTCACCACCTACGTCGATGATGTCCGCGCCTTGGTCAACAAAGCCACGCGCCTTCTCCAGGATCGCCTCCAGGTCTAGCTCTGTTCCTGTTGGCGCCCCTTTCTGGATCAGCCCATCGCCCGAGAAGCTATCTGGCGTTAGGTTCAGGATTCCCATGATATAGGTCCTGGTTCCCCAGACCAGCTCATGTCCATTGACTGTCAGCGAAGAGATCATGTGTCAAACACCTTTACCCGGCAGGTTTATTATGCCCATATAAATCACACTCACCATCGTTAGCATTGATTAGGCCGCTCTACCCGCTGCGTCCAGGACTGCCAGCGCATCCAGGCTCACGAAGGAGTTCATCCGCACCTTGCTGGTGCCTCCCCAATCCACTCGCGAATGTCCGGACAGCTTCTTATCATCCACCCGGTAGTACCTCGCTTCGGCAGGGAAGCCCCCATCGCGCAGCTGCTTGCTTTCTAACAGCGCCAGGGCCTCCGTGCAGCGTGGGTCATCAATGTAACCAGCCTCAGCCATCACCTTCAGGGCAAACAGGATGTCGTAATGCCAGTAGCACGGGTAGTGCAATTGGACGAAATTATCATCCATGACACTTCCATCAGACATTTTTCTGAACAAATTCCGCCTGAGGAATACTTCCACTGCCCGCTCGACTGCCTGTTTGGCTTTTGGGTCACCGGATAGTATGGCATACCAGGCCAGCCCGCGTAATGGGATGAGTGTCTCGTTGAATGAGGATTTGATGGCTTCTGGTCGCTTGTCACAGTTCCATCCCCCATCCTCCCACTGCCATCGCATCAGCCGCATCGCCAGTTCTTCGGTCCGGTCGTCCGCCAGCTGCAGTGCCAGCGAGTAATAGACGCAGTTTCCTTCCTGTGAGGCACACCTCCGTACCCGATTATTGATTGTCAGGATGTGCCTGGCATGTTCTTTCGATAATAACCATGCATAACATTGTTCGAGCAGAGGCTTTAGGCTCGGGTCTCCTGCTGGGTACCGCAAGTCCGCCAGGATCGACAGCACCCAGTGTGCCCCGAACCACTTATTGTACGGATGGTAGGCGATCCGCCCATCCTCCTTTTGATCCATCAATAGCTGGCGGATGATGGCCGATTCGCTCAGCAATTGCTTGCTGTTGTCATCCAATTGGCGCGCAGGCTTGGTTCCCAATGCCAGGTTGGCTAATTTCCACCGCACCACAGGCTCGGGGTGGGTCCTCATGCTTTCAACCAGGCTATTAATCGAGGTCGCCATATGATGCCTGATCCTCCTTGATGCCCAGCAGAACAGCCAGGACTTCCTGTGGGATATCCACATCCGGCAGCTCCTGTGCTGAATACCCTTGCTCTGCCCTTTCACGCAGCGCTTGCCACAATAACTGGCGCTCATCCGATTGGACCACCAAATCCTTCACATTCGAGGCATTCATCAGGTATTCCCCTGTTGTATACAGGAAGGTTATCCTTCGCCAGTTACCCGCCAGGATTGGCTGTGGCAACCGCTCGATCGGGCCGATCTGGATCTTGTAGTACTCTTCCTTTGCCCGTGGATGGTCAGGCTCGCTCCGTAACAACTCAGCCCGCGTGGTCAGCTCGTGCCCGCATACCGCTGCGATGTACTGGATCTGCCATTTCTCGTCCCCGAACGCTCCGGTTTGGTAAAACGCAAGGTAGTCGACCGCGACCACCTTCGGCGCGCTGCGTAGCGGGATCCGGTACCAGCCCAGCAGGCGCGCGATTTCGAGGTCCCTTGGATTGTTGACCACCCCGACCAAAACGAGTGCAGTTGGCTCGAGCATCTGATAACCTGCTTAGGCTAAGTTTAACCAGACATACTTTCAGTGTTTACCATCAAAGTTACAGAAACCCGGCTAACCTATGCCCGCATCGGCATTGAATTCCTCGATCAACGCGTCAATTTCGGGTACTTGCGCCTGGATATCTGTCCAGTAGTCAGATTCATACCACTGGTCCTGGATCTCTTTATAGGTTTTACCTTGCTGTTCCACCCAGGTGAAGTATTTCAGGTTATGCACCCGCTTCCGGTCAGCATAGCTCAGCTCGATCATGTTATCGGTGGATACGCCCTGTAGATACCGTGCAAAATCAGCTGCAGCCTGGTTTTCAGTATACTCGCCGTATTCTTCACGCATTTCCACGATCCGGCTTCCGTATAGCTCCATCGAATCCGTCAGGATGGTCAGCACGATATCGTGCTCGCCCATCTCGTAGTATTTCGCCATCTTGATCGCCGAAAGGACGTTCGAAATCCCAGAAAATCCGAGCAGGTCCAGGTTGTTCACCAATGGCTGAGGCACTCCCGATTTCACCAGGTAAGCCCGCCCAGCCGGTTCGTTGAACAACCTTGAGAGGTTGACAATCGCATTATCGTCGATTGCCACGATGATATCCGTGTTCTTGACATTGTGGATCCAGGGCACGTGCTTATCACCGATGCCTTCGATCCGGTGGGATCCAAACCCGTTCTGTAGCAGGGTTGGGCACTGCAGGGCTTCACTGGCTGCGATCTTGCTCCCCGGGTAGTGCTCTTTCATGTAATCACCGCTCCCAATCGTTCCCGCCGAGCCGGTCGCCGATGCCATCCCGCGATACTCATCTTTCGGCCCCATCACTGCCTGCAGCACCTCTTCCAAGGCATGCCCGGTGATCTCATAGTGCCATAGGTAATTCCCGAACTCATCGAACTGGTTGAAGATCATCAGGTCCTGCCCCGATTTACGCAGCTCCCAGCACTTGTCGAAGATTTCCTTGACGTTCGACTCGCTGCCAGTTGTTTTGATAGTCTCGCCAGCGATCTTTGACAGCCATTCGAAGCGTTCCTTGCTCATTCCTTCCGGCAGGATCGCGATTGATTCACAGCCCAGTAACGCCGAATCGTATGCACCACCCCGGCAGTAATTCCCGGTGGATGGCCAGACGGCTTTCTGGCTCGTTGGGTCGAATTGCCCCGTTACCAGGCGCGGTACCAGGCAGCCAAATGCTGCGCCCACTTTATGCGCACCGGTCGGGAACCACTTCCCCACCAGCACGATGATCCGGGCAGGCGTTCCGGTCAGCTGGCTGGGCAGCTCCAGGAAGTTCACGCCCCCAAATCCACCTCCCTTGGCGATTGGATCGTTGTGCCACGTGATCCTGAACAGGTTGCGTGGGTTCACATCCCACAATCCGATCTGGCCAAGCTCATGCCTGACCTTATCCGGTACGATGCCAGGGTTCTTCATCATCGCATAAGTTGGGATGATGATGTTCATTTCTCTGACTCGTTGTATAGCGCGCTTACGCCGATCTTTGTCTATGGAAAGGTCGATTTTCATTGGATAACTCCTTATTTATCTTTACTGGGTGCTTCTCGCACAATATATAAAGGTCGCCCTTTTGCTTCATCATACAGTCTGCCGATATATTCGCCCAGGATGCCAAGCGAGATCAGCTGTACACCCCCCAGGAAAAGGACTGCGATCAGCGTCGTTGCCTGTCCAAGGAAAGCATGGCTGCCGATTATACGCATGATAATGACAAATGGGATGGCTACGATGCTCAAGCCTGCTGATATGAAACCCAAGTACATGGCCACTTGTAGCGGAAAATATGAAAAACTGGTAATCGCATCACTGGCGAACTTGAACATTTTTCGAAATGGGTATTTCGTCGTTCCAGAAAACCTGGACGCCCGTTTATATGGGACACCGATTTGCTTGAAACCCACCCATACCGACATGCCGCGCAGGAAGCGATGCCGCTCCCTCATCTGGGTCATAACGTCCACTACTTTACGATCCAGCAGTCTGAAATCCCCGGTGTCCATGGGGATGTCCACATCCGTAATGCGGTAGATCAACCGGTAGAAAAGCGATGCGGTGAATAATTTGAACCAGGTCTCACCCTCCCGCTCCGTCCGCTGGGCATATACCACTTCATACCCTTCTTTCCACTTTGCAATCATTTCCAGGATCACCTCGGGTGGGTCTTGCAGGTCCGAATCGATGATCACCACTGCCTGCCCTCGTGAATAATCCAGGCCTGCCGTGACTGCGATCTGGTGCCCGAAATTGCGGGCAAAGATCACCGGCTTGATCTGTTCATCGGCTGCAGCCAGTTTACGGATTGCATCCGTTGAGCCATCCGTTGAGCCATCATCCACCATGAGCAGCTCCCACGCTTCGCCGGTTTTATCCAGCGTCTCTTTTACCCTCCGGTAGAGCTCATGGATATTACCGATCTCATTGAATATCGGCGCGATGATCGAATACTGAACCTCATTTTCCATCATGTTCTTTCCCTAATCCGCATCCTGGTTTTCCTCGCCTCTAGCCAGCCTCTTCACGCACTGATCAATGGAGTACCTTCTTCAAAGCGGCTAAGCTTGGCTCGATGATGGGTGGTTCTTTGATTGCCTGCATAGCTGCCCGTACATCTTTCAGTCCGCTTCCTGTATTGATGGCCAGTACCTGGTCATCGGATTTTATACTTCCGGCTTGTGCAGCCTTGATCACTCCCGCCAGTGCGGTCGCTCCGGCGGGTTCAGCAAAGATCCCGAACCTTCCCAGCTCCGCGATGGCTGCGATGATCTCCTCATCACTGACCTTGATATACTCTCCGCCGGTCTCTCTCGCTGCCCGCACCGCTCTCACCCCATCCCTGGGCAAGTCCACCGAGATGCTATCTGCGATGGTCTGTGCACTCACTGGGGTGATCGTTTCGGTACCTGTTAGGTAGGCATTCGCAATCGCTGCTGAGCCTTCCGCCTGCACCCCGAAGATGCGCGGCATAGCCTCCAGCCAGCCGAGCTGCTGTAGGTCTTTGAAGCCCTTGTGCAAACCAGAGATGATATTTCCATCTCCCACCGAAACGAATACGGCCAGCGGGTTTTTGATTGCAGGCTCTTGCTGCATCATCCACTCCCAAATTTCGAGTGCAGCAGTCTTCTTTCCCTCGGCGGTGAAAGGGTTATATCCCGTGTTCCGGCAGTACCAGCCGAACTCATTGGCAGCCTCGATGGTTAGATCGAATGCATTGTCGTAGGTACCATCCACCAGGTAGACTTTCGCTCCAAAGATGAGCAGCTGCGCCACTTTTGCAGGTGGAGCTGTGCGTGGGGCAAAGATCACCGCTTTTTGGCCGATCGCAGCCGCCATGCCAGCCAGAGCTGCTCCGGCATTCCCAGTCGAGGCTGTAACGATGACTTCGCTCTTGATCTCTCTTCCTCGGGCGACCACTACCGCACTTGCCCGGTCTTTGAAGGAAGCGGTGGGATTGCGTGACTCATCCTTGACCCACATCTTATCCAGCCCGTATTTACTTGCGATTTGCGGTACCTGGTACACCGGTGTCCAACCCGCAGCATGGAATGGAGTGCCTCTGCCACCTGGTTCGCCGACCGGCAGCACAGGCAGGTATCTCCATATGGATGCTTCCTGTGATTGGAAAATATCTTGGGGTGTATACTCCATCCGGATGGCGGCATAATCCAGGATCACATCCAGGTTGCCACCATCATCCAGGCAAATGTACTTTACCTCATCAGGAGAGTAACTTATCCCGCACAATGAACATCGGTAGCCCGCGAATTTAGTTTTCATTGTTAATCTTTCCAGGTCTATTACTATGACAGATCAGCAAAGTGAAGTTTATTCCTGGTCAAACGGCACACCCAGCGAGGCGGGTGGTTTGGCACTCAGTGAGCGTAGCACGCGTGAAACCAGCCGCCTGGTTGGCTCGTTTAAACCCGCCAACATGCGGTTAACCCATTCGGTATTGCCGATATTCACAAACAGCAGTGTCAGGATCATCAATGGGAACGGTGCTACTTGCAATACCTGCGATGGGATGTTCGGTATCTGGGGCTGCAGGTAAAGCCCTAGCCATTGTAGAAAGGCAAACAGGTAGGCCCCAAAAGCCGCTCGGATCGGGTTCCAACCTCCGAAGATCGTGATCGAGAGTGCGATCCAGCCTAACCCATCCAACCCGGAGATGGTACCCTTCCACCCCGCCTTCACACTCAATGAGTACACCGGTCCAGCCAGTCCCACGAGCATCCCCCCGATCACAGTATAGAGATATCGCAATCGGTTCACATTTGCGCCACGTGCGAACGCTGCGCTGGGTCGTTCACCGATCCCCCGAAGGATCAGGCCTGGGCGGGTTTTGTATATGAAAACGTAAGCTGCGATGATCAACAAGATACTCAGGTAAGTCATCAAATCCTGGCGGAATAAAAATGGACCCAGGATCGGGATGTTTTCCAGTACCGGTATATGTAATGATGAAAGGCGTGGTCCAGGTAGGCCCATGTATGGGTTGCCCAGGAAATATGCCAGGTCTCTGCATAGTAATGCTAAGACGAAGCCAACCGCTACCTGTGATTGGTGTAGGGTAATGCTCGAAAAAGCAACCACCAGGGCTACCAACCCCCCCACAACCATGCCAGCCAGGAAGCCGAAGATCAGGTTGTTGGTATTGACCGCCACTGCGAACCCTGCCATTGCCGATAGCAAGATCGAACCATTGACCGACAGGTTGATCACGCCCGCCCGTTCTGTGATCGTTTCACCGATCACAGCAAACAATAACGGCGCCGCTGCCGCTAATACTCCTGCTAAACCGATCAAGATGATGTTGTTATCCATGCATCAGACTCACTTCTTTAGTACCTTTTGGCGGATGCCATCCACGATCAACACAAACAGCACCAGCATGCCCTGCAGAATGCCGGATAGCGTCGAATCCAGCTTCAGTACGATCGGTAGCTGAATCGCTCCGATGTTTAAGGCCGCGTAGAAAAATGCGATGAAAGCTGCCCAGATCGCCTGGTAATTGACCAGCATCGCTACCAGCAAGCCGAGGAAACCATATCCACTCGATATCGATGGGATCAGCCGATGATAAACCGCTACTACCTGGACTGCACCAGCTAATCCTGCAAATATCCCACACACGATGAACGATAGCATCATATACTGCCAGGTCGGTACCCCCAGCAAGAAAGCCGCCCGTATATTTTTACCAACAGCTTTCAGCTTCAACCCGAAATAGGTGCTCTTTAACATGAGATAGATGACCACAACCGCCAGGATACCCAGCAACAATGACCAGAGGCTCATCCGCAAGCCTGGTAGCTGCGGTAACCATAAGCTCTCAGGAAATGGTTCTGTTCCACTCATCGACCCAACACCAGGTCTTTGCCACGGACCAAAGATCAACCACAGGGTGAATGCCGTGGCAACAAAATTGAGTCCTAAGCCTCCAAAGATCTCGTTCACGCCACCGAATGTTTTCAATGCTCCGGCTAATGCAGCCCAAATTGCTCCACCCAGCATTCCAGCCAGGATACTTAGGATGATGATCAGGGCGGGTGGCACAGCTGTGTCTTGTAACAACCGGATCAATCCAGTCGTAAATATTGCGCCCAGGGTGATCTGCCCTTCGATGCCAATATTCCATAACCCAGCTGAGAATGTGACCAACAAGCCACACGTTGACAGGATCAGCGGTACCCACACCACGAAATCATTCGAGATACTGTTTAAGGAGCTGAACGCGCCTGTGATGATCAGTTTATATGTCGCTAGGGGTGGGGCACCCGTAAACAACAAGATCAGCGTAGTAAAGAAGACCGCCAATAAAACTCCCAGCAGTTGGAAGGCAATATCCAGCCAAATCTTTCGGGATTTACTCATTCTTCCCCGCCATCTGTGGGATCGCTTCCCAGCCTTTTCCGCCGATGATCTGTCCCAGCTGGTCAACCGTGGCCAGCGATGCATCCAGTGGAAGTGAGACACGCCCGCTGAAAAATACCAGGATGCGGTCACTGTACTGCAGGATTTCCTCCAGGTCGGCTGAAATGAAAATGATCGCCGTACCCTGCGAGCAGCGTTCTTTTAATTTTCCCCAGATATAGATTGAAGATTCGATATCCAGGCCGCGTGTCGGATGCTCTAATAATAATAATGATAATGGCGTTTTTAGTAACGCAAGCAGTGCCCGCTGCTGGTTTCCTCCTGAAAGTGATTCGACCGTAGTGGATTCCGTTCCCTTGATGTTAAACTCCTTGATCCGTTCATTCGCCAGCGTACGGCCATATTCCAGGTCAAGAAAATACCCTTTCTGCTCTTCAGCCAGCAGAAAATGCTCGGTCAGCGTCATGCCAGGCACGAGCCCTTCCTCCAGGCGCGAAGCCGGCAGGAAGGCAATGTTATTATCCAGGAAGGTTCGGTAGGGTTTATCTGTCAGGTCCTTCGTTCCAAGCAGTAGCTTCCCACCTACCGGGCGGACCAATCCTCCGCATGTACGCAGGAACAGGATTTGGCCGCTTCCCTCCATACCTGCCAGACCGATCACTTCACCAGATCGCAGCTCGAGGTCTCCGAAATCGATATGCATCCGGTAATCTTCCATCTCGAGTGATTTAATCGTCAGTGAAATGTCACCCGACAGGCACGATTGCCGTTCACCCAATGAGATTTCCTTGTTGAACATCATGGATACCAATTTTGCAGTAATATACGGCGGTGCCATCTCACCCACAATACTACCCTGGCGCATTACTGCTACCCTATGGCACAAAACTTTCCACATCTTCAAGCTTATGCGAGACGAAAATGATAGTTTTTCCGTCCTCAGCCAGTTTCTTCAGCGTCGCGAACAGGACTTCTTTCTGTGGAGCACTGATGCCTGTCGTAGGTTCATCCAGAATGAGTACCTGGACACCCAACCATAATAAGCGCATGATCTCCAGCTGCTGGCGTTCACCAACCGTGAGAGCATCCACAAAACCGTCGGGCGTAATGTCAAAACCGAAACGCTTCTCCATCTCCAGCAACTCGGTTTTTATTTTCCCTTGTTCTGGGATGAACTTACCCGGGTGGCCTAAAATGAAATTATCGATCACCCTCATGGGCGGAAAATCAAGCGGATCTTGGTGAAGCATCCCAATCCCATATTTAATGGAATCTGTTGGTGAATGGATCGGGGCGACTTGTTTATCCAGGATGATCTGACCACTATCAGCGTGGATGAACCCCGAAAGGATCTTCATCAGGGTGCTTTTCCCTGCTCCATTTTCACCCAGGATGCCGAAGATTGTTCCTGCCGGGATGGTCAGGTTAATATCCCGGTTCGCATGCACGGCACTTGAACCCGTCCCAAATGTTTTATTGATAGCTATCGTTTCAACGATCATAGATTATCCAAATAGCTAAGGAAGGCAGGATTACTATCATCCTGCCTTCCCTATTATATCGATTGATAAATTACGGAACGCTCTGTCCTTCCATACCTTCCAGCAGCTGTGGCAGGTACCATATCTGCTGGTCAGTGGCTACTTCACCATCTTTCAGGTATACAGTGCCGTCTTGCAGGTTCAATGGGCCTTTCCATAAATTAAGGCCACCCGCGAGCTCGCCGATAAATTTATCTAATTGCGATCCAGGGTCAGCACTTAATGCAGCACCCTTCTCAAAACCGACTGCCGATGTGTCTGGGTTATTAATATTGCTCCAATCGGGTGCATTCCACTCGAAAGCCGAAGCAAATTTTCCCTCTGCAGCGAGTTCGATATATTTCAAGTAAGCCGGGCCCCAGTTGAAGTATGGGACACCAAGGCATACGGAAGCACCTTCTTCGCAGGAACCCTTGTAGTCATACGGGATCGCCCAAACCGGCTTTTCGGTTGTTGATAGCTTCTTGGCTTCAGCAACAGCCTCGGTTGTGTCGATGCCTGAGATGACCACGTCAAAGCCGCTATTATAGAAATCGTCTGCCACCTGGGTTGGATCTGAAGTCACGCCAGGGATATTGAACCAGAAACCGATCCAGGTAACCTTGAACTCCAACGCACTCGGGTCTTTGCCCAGGGTGTTTGTCCAGCAATATCGTGCGCCCAAGTATGCAGATGACGCCAGGCGCCGTGTTTCGTCATTGATTAATGGTCCAAGGTAACCAATTTTCCCTGTTTGGGTGGTCATTGCCGCTGCGCAGCCAGCCATCATCTTACCGTATTCCATGCGTCCCATGATGTTGACCATCTTGGGCAGGTCTACGTAAGCTTCTCCCTCTTTCCATGACTGGTCGCCCGATGCCATGATCACCGGAACGTCTGGGTGGTTCTTGGCAAATTCTGTGGCACTGTCCTTCATATCGTCCGAGTTGAAGATGACGAGTTGTGCGCCTTGATTAAGCAGGTCTTCTGCTAATTGGGCCGGGGTCGTTCCAGGCCGGTCAGCAGTGTTCACCTTGTCTACATAGATCATTTTTGAGCCCGTCAGGTTCGCTTCAACATACTTCCCTGCCTGGTAGTGGGCTTCACTCCACCCATGGTCGTTGTAAGGACCCACCATGAGCAAACCGAAAGTGAATGCCTGGGTCGTGGGTTCTGCCGTTGTTACTGGAGCGGTCGTGGCGGTTTGGCAAGCCGTGAAGACCATGACAAATATGATCATCATCGAGACAAGCAGCATAAGTTTATTTTTCGACATATTTACTTCTCCTCATTTTGAATAGTAAAGCAATATTTAGTTGAAAGCGATGCTTTGGGGTTAATATCGCAATACACTACCTCCTTGGTTAAGAGTCAGGTCGACTAAACACCTTGTATTGCATGTTGTACATCACTAATTTTACACTACAATCGTAACTTACGGCACAATCCAGGTACCTGTTTCGCCACGTAATGCCCTGCCAATATTCTCAGGGCTGGTGATCAAAGCCTGTTTACCGCCTGCCTCCAGGTACCAGATGATCGCTTGTATTTTGGGAGCCATTGAACCTTTAGCAAAGTGCGTCCCTTCTGCAAGGTACTGTTTTGCTTCAGCCAGCGTCATCCTGTCCAGCCACTTTTGATCTGGTTTTCCGAAGTTGATCGCCACTTTTTCGACCGCTGTCGAGATCAAGAACAGGTCTGCGTTGATTTCCCTGGCCAGCAAGCTGCTCGCGAAATCCTTATCGATCACTGCCGCTGTGCCATGGTACTCGCCATTTCCATCGTCGATCACAGGGATTCCACCCCCCCCAACCGTGATCACGACCACCCCTGCACTCACCAGGGCTTTGACTGTTTCGAGTTCAACCACTTCTTTTGGCATGGGTGATGCCACCACCCTGCGCCAGCCACGTCCTGCGTCTTCGACTACTGACCATCCCATGTCCCTGGCCCTTCGTTTCGCCTCCGGCTCGTCCATGAAGCCGCCGATCGGCTTGGAGGGGCTTTGGAAGGCTTTGTCATTTCGATCAACCAACACCTGGGTGATCACGGTGGCGACATTTTTATGGATCCCACGCTTAAACAGCTCATTTTGCAATGTCTGCTGTAAGGCGTAACCGATAGCTCCCTGGCTATCCGCTCCACAAACATCCAGCGAGATCTCGTGCATCCCCTCAACCCGGGCCGCGATCTCAGACCGGCGCAAGATAAATCCGACCTGCGGTCCATTTCCATGCCCGATAGCCACATCCCACCCGGCTTCGATCATGTCTGCGATGTGGAAGGTCGACTCTTTGGCAGCCAGGTATTGGTCTTCGACTGTCTTATGTTTCTCGTCTTTGATCAGCGAATTGCCACCGATGGCAACCACCGCGATTTTCCGTTGTTTTTCGCTCATGGTTCTCCTCATTATTTCATGGTTAATGCCATGACTGCTTTTTGGGCGTGCATCCGATTTTCAGCTTCATCATAAACGACCGATTGCGTCCCATCGATAACCCCGTCAGTGACTTCAATATTCCGGTCCGCAGGTAATGGGTGCATATAGATCGCATCCTGTTTGGCCAGGGCCATTTTCCGCTCATCCGTGATCCAGTGTTTATACTTCTCGATGATCTTGGCACCTTCACCAGGGTCAGGTGTGTGTACCATGGCACCCCATGACTTGGCGTAGATGATATCTGCATCTCTAAAAGCAGCTTCCATGTCATCCACCACTTCAAAGCCGGTGCCGAATTTCTTGGCTTGCTCCTGAGCCTGCTCCATGATCTCAGGCATCAACTTGAATTCAGGTGGATGGGCTAAGACCACATCCAGACCAAACCTGGGCATCTGCAACACCAGCGACTGCGGTACCGACATGGGCTTTTGATATGAAGCCGCATAAGCCCAGCTCACCACCATTTTCTTCCGGCGCAAGTCGCGGCCTTTCTTCTCAACGATTGTCATCAGGTCCGCCAGGCATTGGAATGGATGGTAAATGTCGCATTGCATGTTTAGGATTGGCACCCGCGAGGCCTTCGCCACTGCGTTCAGATAGCCATTCCCAATTTGCCAGTCCACATGTCGGATGGCAATCCCATCAAAATAACGCCCGAAGATCTCACCAATTTCTTTGGGGGTATCACCATGGGCAATTTGGGTGGTTTTACTCTCGATGAATGCCGCATGGCCGCCTAATTGCGCCATCCCTGCTTCAAAAGAACCACGTGTTCGGGTGCTTGAGAAGAAGAACAGCATCGCTAATACTTTGTCGCGTAAATAAGCGTGCGGTTCACCTAATGCGCGTTTACGCTTGAGATCAAACGCTACGTCTAGAACAGTTTCGACTTCTTCTTTTGAAAAATCCAGATCCCCGATCAGGTCACGATTCCGTAAATCTGTTTGCATGCTTCACTCTCCGTACAGGATATTTGTTGTTAACCTGAATCTGATTTATTAGAACACGCTAGTATATGTTTCCACATATAGGAATAAAAACAGGTGCCTCATAAGAAATCTGAGGCACCCGCTATGTCTTATTCCATTGCGCCTAGGATCAAAGCTAAGAGCGCCATGCGCACTACAACGCCATTGAATGCCTCGATCCAATACCTCTGGTGGCGGGTATCATCGACTTCGACCGAAAGCTCATCCATGCGCGGCAAGGAATGCAGGATGATCGAATCTTGCCGGGCTTTGCGCATTAGCTCCCTGGTCACTTTGTAGTTCTCTGGGGTTAATCCAACTGTGGCACCCCGCTCGTCGCGTGCCTTGGTATAGTCAGGCTGCACGACCGGTTCCATATATATCACATCTGCCTCAGCGATAGCTTGCTCCACATGCTCGATTTCCTTGAAATTGAGGTTCAAGGCGTTCAACTCCTTCTTGAAATCCTCAGTCAGGCTCATCTCAGGTGGTGAGACGTAAAAAGCATTGATGTCGAATTGCGACATGGCATACGAGATACTGTGCATCGTGCGCATGCGCATATCCCCGATGAGCAGGAAGTTCAAGCCGTCCAGTGTGCCTTTTTCGGTCAAAATCGTGTACAGGTCGGTCAAAACCTGGGTTGGGTGTTCTCCCCATCCATCACCGGCATTGATAACCGGGATGCTGGCCCATTTCGCAGCTTCTTGTGGGGCACCTTGTTGGAAATGCCGCATCACCAGCACGTCACCATAAAACTCCAGCATCCGCACGGTGTCCTTGATCGACTCCTGGTAGAAATCTCCCGCTCGGGTGTTCTTCACATCCGAAAAGCCCAACACATGACCACCCAGGCGATGCATGGCGGCTTCATGGGCTAACCTGGTGCGTGTGCTGGGTTGGTAAAACGCAGTCACCAGTGTCTTATCCTGCAGCATGTCACTGTTCCGACGATCCCTCGCAAAAGGCAGAAGCTCGTCCGCCGTCTCGAAGATCCTGAAGTACTCTTCCCTGCCGAAATTCTTGAGTGACAGGATATCTTTACCTAAAAAACTACGCATTTTAATCTCTCCTTTTATATTTTGAATTTTTCTGATATATGCCAATATCGTCTATGCGAAATTGCTTCATTGATTCGTTGGACCAACCCGCCGTATGATATGGAAGTTAAAATATCCCGGCAAGAAATAACTATATGAATAATCCACTACCCTTCCATTTGTGCTATAGAGGTAAGCAATGAACCTCAACAATACATCCCCGCGTTGTATACGCAGGGCTTTTGCCACATCGGTTTTTGCTTGTTCAGCATTGATTTCACAGCGCGATGAGACTAATGCTGGCGATCCCCTCCTGAGCAGTAAATCCAGCATGGATCCTGTAAACCCATGCTCCAGTTCCTCCTGTGTAAGGATATCATCCGGGATGACATCGATCAGGTAGGCGACTGGTCGACCTTCAGCCTTGATGATGCGTGATACACACAGGATGGGCTCATCTGGTTTTACTGACAGGGCTTTTGCATATTCTTCGGTTGCCGGGCAGTGCTCAACCACCAGCGCTCCCATCGACACTGGCAGTCCGATCCGCTTTGATAAGGTTTCTATGCTCTCTAATAATTCCAACCCGCTGTCAATCACCTGCGATGGGTGGATTACGTAGGTTCCCGAGCCTTGGTGCCGGTAGATTAACCCTTGGGTCTCGAATGTGCGCATTGCCTCTCTTAAAGTCGCCCTCGAGACTTTGAGCTGCCGCGCAAGCTCTGGTTCAGTCAGTAACCGGTCGCCTGGTGGTGTATCTGCAATGATTCTGCCCAGCTCTTCGTGCAGGCGCTGCGATGTTGACACTCCGTTTTTTACCATTTATCTCTACCTTATTGATTGATTACATTAATGAACTCAAAACGGGTGACGTCCACCAAACCCAGGTCAGACAGGCGAAGCTCAGGGATGACAACCAAAGCCAGCAGGCTTAGTTGCATGTTCGGGTTGTTAAGCTCACATCCACACTCCTTGAAACCAACCAATACGCTCCTGGCTTTCTTTGCCACCTGTTCTGCCCTTTCATTCGACATCAATCCGGCGATAGGTAGCTCGACCTGGCCGATGACCTTTCCTTCCTTCACGACCACCTGGCCGCCACCGATCCTGGCTAGCTGGTTTGCTGCAGTAGCCATGTCGCTATCGCTTGTCCCCACCACGATCATCTGGTGGCAGTCATGCGCCACTGTGGTGGCAATTGCACATTTAGCCGAAAGACCAAAGCCATTTACCAGGCCCACTTGTACCCGTCCCGATGCCTGGTGGCGTTCCACCACAGCCAGCTTGGCGATATCCCTTGCGGAATCAACCATTACTTCACCAGAACGGACCACAACTGGCATCACCAGGTGCCGGGTGGGTGCCTGGTTTTCGATCACCCCAATCACGTTGGCCGATGCAATCCCATCTTTAGGGGCAGCCAGTCGGAAATCTTCTGAACGCATTTTGTGGTCCAGGTGCACAGAATCAAGTGCCCATTCAGGGTATTGATATTCAGGCAGTTCTTCTTTAATCGCCCCATCCATGTAGATAAGCTTGCCTTTCGCAAACACGGCTTTCACAGCCAGTGTTTCCAGCTTGTCTACGATTAATATATCCCCATAACGTCCCGGGGCGATCATACCCACATCCTGGGTTACTCCGAAATGCTCAGCTGGGTTGAGCGTGACCATTTGAATCGCGGTCATGAGCGTTAGGCCGTGCGAGACTGCTTCCTTCACCGCCCGGTTCACATGCCCTTCATCCACCAGCGTTTCACAGTGTGAATCGTCTGTGCACAGGATGAAGTGCCGCGGATCGATTCCCATCTCCGTCACTACCTTGATCTGGGCCGCCACATCATGCCACGCGGAGCCAAAGCGTAGCATTGGTTTCATCCCCTGGCGTACCCTCGCCAATGCATCTTCTTTAGTCGTCCCTTCATGGTCATCCTGCGGTCCTCCAGCCAGATAACCGTGGAAGGAGAGCCCCAGGTCAGGTGACGCATAATGCCCACCGAGCACTTTGCCGGCTTTCCGGGCTTCTGCCATCTCTGCATGCATCTTCTCATCGTTGTTGTATACACCCGGGAAGTTCATCACTTCGCCCAATCCGATGATCCCTTCCCAGGTCATTGCTTCGGCCACTTCACGAGGGCCAAGGGTGGCGCCAGGCGTCTCCAGGCCCGGCGCTGAAGGCACGCAAGAAGGCATTTGTACCCACACATGGATCGGCTGGCAAGCTGCCTCGTCAACCATCAGTCGTACACCCTTTAATCCGAAGACGTTGGCGATCTCGTGTGGGTCAACGAACATGCCGGTTGTGCCGTGTGGGATCACCGCCCGCACAAATTCGGTCACTGTCAGCATCCCTGACTCAACATGCATGTGCCCGTCAAGTAATCCAGGCACCAGGAACTTGCCTTCTGCATCGATCACCTGGGTTAGTTCGCCAATCGTGTGACCGGCGTCTTCGCCAACATACGCGATCCTTTCCCCTTTGATCGCGATATCTGTGCCAGGGATGATTTCACCCGATTGAACGCATACCCACTTCCCTTTGCGGATAACCACATCCGCCGGCTGGCGCCCCATGGCAACCTCGACCAATGATTTGCTCACCTCTGCGCTAATTGTTCCCATTGACCAGCCTCCTGGCAGCTTGGTTGTGTTTCTCGATGATCTTACCGCTATCCTTGGTAACCAAATTACCGTCTTTTACAATGACCCTTCCATGGACCACGGTAAAATCCACCTTTACGGGTGCGCAAAAGACCACAGCCGAGACTGGGTCATGCAGTGCACCTGCGTATTCTAAGCGTTTCAAATTGATCGCATAGAAATCTCCGCATTTTCCAACTTCCAGTGAACCCAGGTCAGCGCGTCCTAATACGCTGGCCCCTCCGCGTGTACCGATCTCAAGCGCTTGTCGGGCGGTCATCAAAGGTGATGCTTCAGCACTGGTTTTAGACGCTCCCTCCAGCCCTGCTTTAACCCTGGCAGCCAACAGCGCCTGGCGGACTTCTCCCATTAGGCTGGATCCATCATTGCTCGCTGAGCCATCCACACCTAAACCCAGCTTAACCCCGGCTCTCAGCATTGCCATGGCTGGAGCAATCCCTGAAGCCAGGCGCATATTGGACGTTGGGCAATGTGCCACGCCGCAGCCATGCCTGGCATATACTTTGATTTCTTCCTGGTTAACGTGAACTGAATGCGCAAACCACACATCTCGGTTGATCCAATCGAATTTGTCCATCAATTCTACCGGCCGCACGCCGAATTTGTCGATACAGAACACTTCCTCGTCCTGGGTTTCTGCCAGGTGCGTGTGTAATTGCACACCATGCTCCCGCGCTAGCGCGGCACTTTCGCGCATCAATTCGCCGGTCACGCTAAATGGTGAGCAGGGTGCCAGCACGATCTGGGTCATCGACCCGGGCTTCGGGTCATGGAATTCTTCGATCAGCCGCTGTAAATCCCTGAGAATAAATGCCTCATCTTCCACCACGTGGTCGGGGGGTAAGCCACCTTTGCTCTCCCCCAGGCTCATGGACCCGCGCGAAGCATGCAGCCGCAGGCCGATTTCCCTCGCAGCGTGGATCTCATCATCAAGCCTTGACCCATTCGGGAAGATGTATAAATGGTCAGACGCCGTTGTGCAGCCTGATAAAGCCAGTTCAGCCAGTGCGGTCTGTGTCGAGATAAAAATATCAGCTGGGGTCATCCGTCCCCAGATCGGATAGAGAGTTTTCAGCCAGTTAAATAAATTGGCGTTCTGCGCTGCTGGGACTACGCGTGTCAGGGTCTGGTAAAAATGGTGGTGGGTGTTAATCAAACCAGGTAGGATGATATAGTCGCTGAGGTCCAGGGTTTCGTCTGCTTCCTGTGGCAGGTTTTCACTGGCACCCACATACTCAATAAACCCATTCCTGATGAATAATCCCCCTCCCCGAATCTCTCTGCGCTGGTCATCCATCGTCACCAGAATTGTGGCATTCTTGACGGACAATGTGCCCATATCTACTCAATCATTCCTTTTCTTGCTAGTTGTCAGACAACTAAGTTTAACAAAAAATGGGGGTGTTGTCAATTGTCTGACAACTTTTTCTAATAAAAACGACTGCGTGAGATAATCGCAGTCGTTTCTTTACAGTTTAATACCGTCCAGACTGGATCTTGGCAGCCCTTACGGTATTGCGTAACAGCATCGTGATCGTCATTGGCCCTACCCCACCTGGATAAGGTGAGATCCATCCAGCCACTTCCTTTGCTTCATTGAATGCAACATCACCTGCCAGGCGGTATCCTTTTTCGGTTGTCGGGTCATCCACCCGGTTGGTTCCAACGTCGATCACCACAGCGCCTGGCTTGATCCAGTCGGCTTTCACCATCTCAGGTCTGCCCACGGCTGCGATCAGCACGTCTGCACTGCGGCAGATGCTGGGGAGATCTTTTGAGCGTGAGTGGCAGATCGTGACTGTCGCATCTCGTTTCACCAGCAAGAGCGCAACCGGCATACCCACGATATTGGATCGCCCTAGCACGACTGCATTGGCCCCTTTCAAGTTGAAACCGGTCTGATCGATCAGGTAAATACACCCATCCGGTGTGCATGGTACAAACAACGGTTCACGGCCCTTCTGAGCCAACCTGCCGATGTTGATCGGGTGGAAACCATCCACGTCTTTTTCGACGCTGATGGAATTCAAGATTTTTTCGTCATCCAGGTGGTCGGGGAGCGGTAGTTGCACCAGGATTCCGTTTACCTTGGGATCTGCGTTTAGCTCTTTAACCAGGCTCTCTACTTCAGCCTGGGTAGCTGTCTTTGGCAGTACATAACCATATGACTCCAGGCCATACTTTGCACAGGTCTTGCGTTTCATGCTCACATATTGCTGTGAAGCCGGGTTATCTCCTACCAGAACTGCTGCCAGACCTGGGCACGGCAGTCCTTCCTTGACCATCGCCTGCACGTCTGCAGCAATTTCGGTGAGCAGTTTCTCCGAAATTGCCTTCCCATCAATGATTTGCGCTGTCATAGTCGCTCCTTAGTTTGAGATGAATGGATCACTATAATCAATTGAGAGAAAATATATCTACAGGAATTCGTAGTTGATTATCCATGAAATGAGGTAAATTTTCAAGTAACATTAATCCTAAATTCAAAGATTAATACGAATAGTTTATATTTTCACAATGGTCTAATATTGCATAGATGGATCAACAACGCTAAAAACCTGCTTTTGCTATCACTAATGGCACATCGTTTTCACGGTATTTTGGTGAGATCAGGCCTCCAGGCCGGGTCAAAATCATACGCAGGATCGATCAGGATCGCATGCCGATCGATACCATTGGGGCGCATGACCGAGATCTCATGGTTCCCCGAGTACCAGCTGGTAAATAGTAGCCAGTACCCATCAATCGAATAACTAATGTCGGTTATTAACAGGGAATTAGGTACCTCCACCGGCATGGCACCGGTCGTTGAATATGGCACGGCCATCAAGGATGTCGCACCGGTAGTATCCGATATCGCGGAGGTCGTAAATATGACTACTGCACTATCCGGTGACCAGGCAGGTCCACTCACTCTGTAATCGCCACCCCCAACGGTCAGTCCATGCCTGTTTTCCCCGTTCACATCCATTACCCAAATTCGGTTGTCGCTGTTCACATAGGCAATTTGATCTCCAGTTGGTGACCACGCTGGCTGAGAGATCGCCCTGGTTTCATCTTGGGCAAGTGATTCAACCGTATTGTTTTCCAGGTCGATCACATAGATTCCTGGCACGCCGTTATTGCGTAATGAGGTAAACGCGATATGCTTTCCGTCTGGGGCCCAGCTTGGGTCGTAGTCACCACCGGGAGCACTTGGTAACGGGGTCAAGCTACTCCCGTCGGCATTGATCAGGAACAGGCTGGTACCGGGGTAATAGCTTTGTTGCCGTGTGCATGGAGAAATGAATACCAGGCGCATCCCATCCGGTGACCAGCGCGGCTGGCAGGCCCCCTCAGGGATTTCCGTCAGCTGCTTTACCTCGCTTCCATCATTATTCATCAGCCAGATCTCCACGGCCCCATTACGGTTGGTGGCGAACGCGATCTCACTGGATCCTCCCAACGGTGTCGGTAATGGCGTGTCCGTGATTGTTGGTGATGGGCTTGGGCTGACTGTGAATGTCGCCGAGGGGGCGTGCGTCACCGTGCTCGTGGGTGTGCTGGATGGGGTGGGGGTTTTGGAGGCGATCAACACAATCGGCACCGATGTATCCGTCGATGCAGTTGGCATTAGAGTCGGGCTCTCCCTAGGCATCAGCTGCCCGATCGCTTGCCTTACGATACCTGGGTTGATCATGTATGTTGCCAGGCCACTTAGAAATAGCACAGGTAGTAAGATCAGTATCAGCCAACGCGATGACCTTTGTTTTCTCGCATTCGCCGATCGCCCTCCAGACACCACGACTTTATTATCCAGCGGTTGTGTTGCTGATTTTTTTCTCTCGCTTCGACTGGGCACCAGCTGCGCAGCCATCGCCTGGCTGCTATTTTTCGCATACTCAGGGAGCTGGTCATGTAAGGTGATCGGTGGAGGCTGGAGCACCAGCTCCAGGGGTAATTTCCTCCGGGAGATGCTCCTGGCTTCCATCAAGTCATATCGCAGCTCATCTCCAGACTGGTACCTGTCTTTTGGTTGAATTTCCAGGCATTTTTCGATGATCCTGGCTAGCTGGTCGGATATCTTGGGATTATGTTTCTGGATCGGCGTCAGGCTAACCCGTTTCATTGCCCGGTCAAGCCCATCCTCGGGTAATGCGTTCGTAAGCGCGCAATATAATGTCGCCCCCAGGGAGTAGATATCGGAGCGCGGATCTGTCCGTGCAGTGCCGTATTGTTCAGGCGGTGAATAACCGGGGGTCATCGCCCTGGCACCAGTATGGGTTGCTTCGCGTCCTTCAACCACTTTTGCCAGGCCAAAATCCACCAGGTAGATGTGCCCGCTGGGCGTGATCCTGACATTGCCAGGTTTTATATCGCGATGTAAGATCATCGGCTGGCGTGAATGCATGTATGATATTGCATCACATATCGCTACCCCGATGATGATCACTTCTTGTTCAGGCAGCCGTCCTAACCGGTCAAGCCTCTGGCGCAGGTCTTCGCCTTCGATGAAATCCATCACCAGGTATTGGCCCTGGGGTTCAATCACAAAATGATCTGACACGCGTGGCAGGTTGGATTGGCGTAAGCTGGCTAAAATGGTTGCTTCCAGGCGGAATTGTCGGGCAAATTCTTCGGTAGTGAATAGGTTCTCTTTCACCGCCACTTCCACCCCCAGGTTTTCATCGATGGCCTTATAAACCGCTGCCATTCCCCCCTGTCCAAGCACTTCGACAATTCGGTAGCGATTATTTAAAAGCGAGCCAGATTCCAATGTCATGATGCGCTAATTATACGTGAGCGGAAGCATTCTGGGATAGCCAACAGGTTGATCATGCTAAAACCAGCTATTCCAAAGATATGATGCTCTGCAGATGTTCGCTCTGCTTTTTGGCGTGCACAGCCAAAAATGAGAAAGGCACGAATTCACACGATCAGGATCTAAGTTCGATTCTGAAGGACAGTATGACCCTTTGAAAAAGGGAGCTAGTTCGCTTCTCCTGGTTTTCCCTTGCTGAGCATATGGTATGGATGTTAAATATCGAGATTTTTCACATCCCGGGCGTGGGTCTGGATGAATCTCCGCCTGGGTGGCACGGCTGAGCCCATGAGCATGTCGAATGTGCGGTCTGCTTCAGCTGCATCATCGATCGTCACCAGCAGGAGTGTCCGGATACTGGGATCCATGGTTGTTTCCCACAACTGTTCCGGGTTCATCTCACCCAGACCTTTGTAACGCTGCAACGATATCCGGTCAGCCGGGATCCCTAATTCCTTAACCACGCAATCTTTCTGGGCTTCTGTGTAGGCAAACTTTACCTGGTTTTTATATGCAATTCTGAATAGGGGTGGCTGGGCGATATACAGGTGCCCTTCTTCTATAAGGATCGGCATATAGCGGAAGAAAAATGTCAGCAGCAATGTGCGGATATGGCTCCCATCTACATCAGCATCGGTCATTACGATCACGCGTCCATAACGCAGCCCCGAGATATCGAAATTATCGCCGATCCCCGTTCCCAGTGCTGAGATCAACGCCTTCACCTCGTTGTTTGCCAGGATCTTATCCAACCGTGCTCGTTCAGTGTTCAAAATCTTTCCGCGCAATGGCAGGATTGCCTGAAAATGCCTGTCCCGTCCTTGTTTTGCTGAGCCACCTGCCGACTCACCTTCGACCAGGTATAACTCGGTTTTCTCTGGATCTCTTTCGGAGCAATCTGCGAGTTTACCAGGTAAGGTCAGGCTCTCCAGTGCCGATTTTCGTATCACCAGGTCGCGCGCTTTCTTGGCTGCGTCCCGGGCTCGAGCGGAGGTCAGGCATTTTTGTACAATCGCTTTACCTGCTGCCGGATTCTCCTCTAGGTATGTGCTGAACCTGTCGCCGACCACCTGTTGGGTGAGCGTTTGGACTTCAGGGTTCATTAGCTTTACTTTTGTCTGGCTCTCAAACTGCGGGTCCGGGTGCTTGATGCTTACGATGGCTGTCAGTCCTTCGCGGGTATCGTCACCGGTAAAGTTCGGGTCCGCATCCTTCAACAATCCATTACGTCGTGCATAATCATTTATTGTCCGGGTCACCGCGGCTCGTAAGCCTGTCAGGTGTGTGCCTCCATCGATCGTATTGATCGTATTGGCAAACGAATAAACCGATTCAGCGTAAGACTCGGTATACTGGATTGCAGCATCAATCGTAATCCCCTCAATCTCCTTCTCGGCGTGCACCACCGAGTGCAACACTTCCCGGTTGCGGTTCAAGTACCGGACAAACGACATGATCCCGCCTTCGAAGTAGAACGTCATCTCATGACCGACCCGTGCATCTTTAAAATAGATTGTCACGCCTCTGCTCACAAAAGCCATCTCCCGAAATCTTTGCGACAACGTATCAATCCGGTAGTCCATGTCACCTTTAAATATCTCGGGGTCAAATTTAAAAGTTGTCTTTGTGCCGGTATCTTTTAGAGACGTCTTTCCGACTGTTGAAATCGGCCCTTTCGGGTAGCCGCGTTCGTATCGCTGGAAGTATTTATTACCATCCCGCCTCACTTCCACTTCACACCACTCGGAAAGCGCGTTCACTGCCGACACGCCAACACCGTGCAACCCGCCGGATACCTTGTAACTGCCTCCTCCAAACTTGCCCCCCGCGTGCAAGACGGTCATCACCACTTCCAGGGCTGATTTTTTCATTGTCGGGTGCATATCCACTGGTATTCCCCGCCCATTATCGATCACCGTCACGCTGCTATCAGGATTGATGATCACTTCGATACGGTCGCATACACCCGCCAGCGCTTCATCGATCGAATTGTCCACCACCTCGTACACCAGATGGTGCAGCGCTTTGATATCCGTTCCACCCACATACATGCCCGGGCGCCGGCGCACGGCTTCAAGGCCTTCCAATACCTGGATGTCCTTTGCTTCATAAGAAAGCGGTATTTTCTGATCAGCCACGCGATCCTCCACGTATTCTTAGGCTAAACAAGTGATCCCTGCCTTGATTTCAGCATCCGTAGGGTCCCTTGCGTCCATTTGTCTGCATCCCGGTAATATATAAAACTGGAGGCTAATACCGCGCTCGTGATGAACGCGTGCCCTGCCAATCCTATCAAAGTCAGCCAGGATTTTTCCGTTGGCACCTGCCACACCAGATCCAGCAGTGATGTAATCAGCAGGATTGTGATAAGGAAGAAGGCAGTTGTGGGCAATGTCATGCGCGTCATGACCATACTTCTCTGTACGGATGCCAGCGCATTGTTATGGTTGATAAAAATCCCGTGCGGAGAAAACATGAGTGGAAATGCGATCCAGATGATGATTGCAAAATACATGAACAACGCAAATTGGCCCAAAGGGATACCAAACAGCATGACTGAGGTGATCAGGCAGCTTAATGGGATGCTTATGATGAAAAATAATAGGATCATCGCCAGCGCCAGGCTAATGATCTGTAGGGATGTCCACATCCAGTTGTGCATCACCATGCGGAGGTCAATTTTTCCATAGATCGATATCTGCGCCACCAGGATAAAGTAAAAACATCCGATGATTAGACCAACCCCAAACAAGACCAGCGCAACAAGTATGGCTACCAAGGGGTTGGTCAAGTCAATAAAAACCGGGGTGCCCATTGGAATTTCAAGCGGAGATCTGGAAGCCATCAGGCTAGGAACACCGACCGGAAATGCCCTGAGCAGGCTAAACAGATTGAAGTGAGTCGCAAGTGCAGATAATGAATCCTTAAGGTTCGCCAATACATCCCCGGTTTCCAGCGTCCCGATCGGGTTCGATGCAAGAATAGTACTGTAACTGGTCAAGATTTGCTTTATTTGTAAATGTGGACCAAGCCAAAGAAGGAGATCCAATGCCACGGGGAACAGGATGATGGCAACTTGGTTAGCCACAGCATCAAAACCAGCCCGCAGCGAGGAGATCATATTGGGGGGTACAGGCACGACTTGGGTGTCAGTTTTATCCATACGGCATTTCATTTTACCATACTGGTAAAATTGAGGTTATCAGCGTAAGCATCTCGGACCCGCAACAGGTAATTCTCCCCAAAATTATTGTGGTTGAGTGTTAAAGATTGCCATCAATTCTTAATGAATTATGAAAAACAGACCCTTGACGGCTGGTGTTATTATCATTAGAATTCATCAAATTTTCCATTATGGGGGATGCTCCCTTCAGTACAATTAAATATTGACTGTTGAAGGATTTGATTGTATTACCATAATCACGGTTCCGATGGGAATCTAGGAGGAGGTGTGCAACTCGAATTTTTAAATACCGAATAAGCTACTTCTAATAATCTAATGTAATTCAATCTTGCCTTTCTCTTGGAGGAGAAAAAATGAGTAAGCGAATTTTTGGAATTGTTTCCGTATTGATGGTTTTAAGCATGCTTCTTGCGGCATGCGGTGCCCAGGCTTATACCTGTACAGATACAATAGGTTGCGTGACCGTCGCCCCGAATGAACCAGTCCACTTGGCATATGCGCTTGCGATCTCAGGTGCCGATGCCACCCTTGGCACTGACTCTCGCAACGGCGCCGAGATTGCCATTCAGGATATTGGCGGAAAGCTTCTCGGCCATGATATTAAGTTCGATGGTGTTGATGATGGATGCAGTGCTGAAGGTGGTCAGGCAGCCGGCACCAAGCTCGCTGCTGATCCTTCCGTCGTATCTGTCCTCGGTACCTCCTGCTCGAGCGCTCTCCGTGTCGCCATACCTCTTTGGTCCAAGGCTGGTTTCACGGTGATCTCACCGTCCAATACCGCTGTCGACCTGACTCTCAAAGGCAACGAAAACAACTGGCCTGGCTACCTGCGTACCGCCCATAGTGACTCAGTCCAGGGCAAGGCTGCCGCTGAGTTTGCCTATAATTTCATGAAGATAACCAAGGCTGCAACCATCCATGATGGCAGCATTTACGCCCAGCAGCTGCAGCAGGTCTTCGCCGACAATTTCACGAAACTCGGCGGCACGATCACTGCCCAGGAATCGGTTGACCCGAACCAGACTGATATGAGCGGCGTGCTCACCAGCATCGCTGCTGGTTCACCCGAGTTGATCTACCACCCGATCTTTGTTCAGGCTGGTACCCAGATCATTCGCCAGGCACGCACTACACCTGGCCTTGAGAATGTCTACCTGATGGGCGCGGATGGCATGTTCTCCACCGATGTTATGAAAGGCGCTGGCGATGCAGTCGAAGGCGTGTTCGTTTCTAGCCCCGATACTTCTGCTTATGGTCCAGATTATGCGTCTAAATTCCTACCTGAGTATAAGGAGAAATTCGGATCCGATCCGATCAGTATCTTCCATGCCCATGCCTACGACGCCATGAATATGATCTTTGCCTGTGTCAACAAGGTAACAATCCAGGATAAAGATGGTACGCTGCATATCCCCCGCCAGGCTTTGCGTGATTGCATGTATGCCACCCAGGACTTCAAGGGCCTGACTGGTAATTTGACCTGTACCCCTACGGGTGACTGCGCTGATCCCAAGATCGCTGTCTACGAGTACCACACCGGTCAATTCCCACCCGAAAAGATCTGGCCATAAAAACCACACCAGACTTAGACCCATCATTACACGGAGGGGCGAGGCAAGCCCTCGTCCCTCCTGTTTTCATTATTCCTTGGAGGTAGCTATGCTTAAAAGGTGGCGCCGGACAGTCACGTTTACGGATCTTGTGGTCTGGGGGATAGGTGTTGTCATTGCTGCTGCGATCATCATTGGCACAATTCGCACCTGGCAAGCTGCTCAATACACCGCTGAACAATGGATCTACCTGGTCATCGGTGGCTTAAAACTTGGCGGGATCTATGCCCTTATTGCACTTGGTTATACCCTTGTGTATGGAATCCTGCGCATGATTAACTTCGCTCATAGTGAAGTGTTCATGAGTGGACCTTTCACAGCCGTTTTTCTTGCGATATACCTCAATAACACCGGTTTTTATAATACCCATCCTCTCATCAGCCTTGCTCTGATCACCATCGTATCTGTGGGAGTCTCTTCCACTGTCGCATTATTACTGGAGAGAGTCGCGTATCGAAAGCTTCGTTATGCACCCAGGTTGGTTCCCCTGATTACCGCCATCGGTGCTTCTTTTTTCCTGCAATATACGTTTAAAGGTTTCTATGGTGCAAATATAAAAACGTATCCGAATCTGGATGCCCTGGAGGGTACGTGGACCATCGGTCCGGTCACCATTCCAAAAACCGACGCAGTCGTCATTATCTCAGCTTTTGTAATGATGTTATTGCTATATTCGATCGTCCAATTTACCAAGACTGGCAAGGCAATGCGTGCAGTATCCGAAGATAAAGAAGTCGCCGCTCTCATGGGTATTGATGTAGACCGTATCATCGTATTCACATTCGGATTGGGCGGTGCGTCGGCAGGTGTGGCAGGAGTTTTATACGCCCTTGTCTATCAAAATGTTCACTATTTTATGGGTTTCATTCCAGGCTTAAAAGCTTTCACCGCTGCAGTGCTTGGAGGTATCGGAAATGTGGTGGGAGCCTGGTTGGGAGGCATGATCCTGGGTCTGCTTGAATCACTCGGTCCAAACTTGTTCCTTAGTGGACTCGGCATCCCGGCCCCCAACCAGCTTAAAGATGGTATCGCCTTCGCCATATTAGTGTTGATCCTGATCTTCCGTCCTACCGGCTTGTTAGGTGAGCGGATATCAAAGACGAAAGCCTAAGGAGCCAGATATGAATACTCAGACACCTTCAATCTGGAAGAAAGCTGTAAACAATGGTGCGCTTGCAGGTGCCTTGTGCCTGCTTGTTGCGCTGGTTGGGCTGGTTGAAGCTTTCGGCGATACATATGTCATCATCGGGGTGATAAGTTTTGGCATCGTCATCCTATTCACACCCATTGTCATGTTAACATATATGTTCTTAAGGGGTTCGAGTAATACTCGCCGGTCGGTCCTGTTTGGAGCCAGTGCCCTGATTGGTTTGATCAGTGGGTTATTCCTGACCGTGTTGATCATGCTCGGTACATACACCGGCATCCGCAATATGTTTGTGAATGCCTCCCCCACCCTGTTCGATATGCTGACGGCTGGAGTACCTTTACCTCTCGGTGCATTGGTTCCTCCCGTGCTGCTTGCCGTGGTTTGCATTGTAACCTGTGGGATCTTTCTTCTACCCGCCCGGTTGCGCGCTGCTACGATCCAGGGGATTTTATGGGTCATTGTTATAGGAACCTTGAGGGATCAGGTATTGTATATCGATGTATTCAAGATCCAACCATTTGCATTTGTTCTAACCAGGTTCATCTTTGCTACCACCGGATTGAGTATTATTGGCGCCATTCTCGTTTTTGTTGTGGCTTTTGGATTGACCTATTACATGAAAGGTCGTCCAAAGACGGTTGCGGTAGCAAAATCTCCCAAGGTAGTCAGGAGAAACAAGATTATCCTGTACATTGGTTTAGGGCTCATCCTGCTTTCTCTTCCTTACGCGTTGGGAATTTTCTACAGCGAGATCCTGGATACCACCGGCTATTTCATCATCATGGGCCTGGGCTTAAATATTGTGGTTGGTTATGCCGGCCTGCTAGACCTGGGTTATGTTGCATTCTACGCCATCGGTGCCTATACGGTCGGAGTATTAACCTCCCAATTGGGTCACTTTCCATTTTGGATTGCCATGCTTATCGCATTGGGAGTCGCCTGGCTGGCCGGTATCATCCTGGGCTTGCCTGTGCTCCGCATGCGGGGTGATTACCTGGCCATCGTCACCCTCGGGTTCGGTGAAATTGTCCGTCTTTTGGCTCTTTCAGACTGGTTAAAGAAGTACTTAGGAGGCACACAGGGCATCCAGCAGATCGCCCAACCTCATATCGGCCCTCTGGTTTTAGATAATCTGCAAAAGCTTTATTACGTGATATTGATAGGTATCGCTGTCGTGGCCTTCATCGCATGGCGGTTGAAAGATTCCCACCTGGGTCGTTCATGGATGGCCTTGCGCGAAGATGAAGATGTCGCACAAGCCATGGGGATCAATCTGGTGATGACCAAACTGTTGGCTTTCTCCACCGGCGCTCTGTTTGCTGGCCTGGCTGGTACTTTTGGAGCTGCGAAACTGACCTCAGTTTATCCGCACAGTATGACATTTATCGTGTCGATCAATGTGCTGGTAATGATCATCATCGGTGGCATGGGTAGTATCCCTGGTGTGTTCGTAGGTGCTCTGGTGCTGGTAGGCCTACCCGCCATGCTGAGTGGATTTGAAGAATTTAAGTATTGGTTTTATGGCTTAGCATTGGTTGCGATGATGCTCTTCCGACCAGAAGGGTTATGGCCTGAAGCACGCCGTAAGCTGGAGTTGCACGAGCAAGAGGTAATCCCAGATATTCCAATTAGCGAACCTGCTGAGATGGTGAAATAGGAGGTATGGATATGGCCATCCTTGAAGCGATAAAAGTTACAAAACGTTTTGGTGGTTTGGTTGCGGTTCGCGAAGTGGACCTGGAAGTAAAAGAAAATAGTATCCAAAGCATCATTGGGCCAAACGGTGCTGGTAAAACGACTTTCTTCAATTGTGTGACAGGTTTCTATAATCCTGAAGAAGGTGACATATTGTTAGCAGGCAAACCGATTACCGGCCTTTCCACCGATCGGGTGACCAAGCGTGGTATTTCCCGCACCTACCAGAATATCCGCCTATTTAAAAACATGACGGTGGTTGAAAATATCCTGGTGGGCATGCATCCCCACCTTCGTTCTAACATCATCGGCGGGATCTTACGCGATAAACGAACAATGAATGAAGAAGCTGCTGCTCTCGAAGAAAGCTTGCGCTTGTTGCGTTTTATGGGTCTGGGTGGCCAAGGTGACCTGCTGTCGAAAAACCTGCCCTATGGTGCGCAACGTCGACTCGAAATCGCTCGGGCATTAGCGAGCAAGCCCAAGGTACTCCTGCTCGATGAACCTACGGCAGGCATGAATCCTAGCGAAACCCAGGAAACCATGCTGCTCATCCGCCGGTTACGCGATGAGCTGGGTATTACCGTCCTGTTGATCGAACATCAGATGCGAGTGGTGATGGGCATCTCTGAGCTGATCACAGTCCTCGATTATGGTGCCAAGATTGCTGAAGGAGTCCCGGCCGAAATCCAACGCAACGTTACCGTGATTGAAGCTTACCTTGGTCGAGGCTCAGCCGGATGGACTGGATCATCAGCGAAGCCGGATCCGGTTGTAGAAACGCCTGCGACTAAATGATGGAGAAACACAAATGGCTCTTCTAGAACTCGAAAATGTACATACATACTATGGCAATATCCATGCCCTCAAGGGTATCTCCATCACGGTCGATCAAGCGGAAATCGTGACCTTGATCGGTGGTAATGGTGCCGGCAAATCCACCACCTTGAAGACCATCAGCGGTTTACTGCGTCCGCGTATGGGCACGGTTCGCCTCGCAGGCGATGACCTGACCAGCTGTAAAGCCTGTGATATCGTTACCAAAGGCATCGTACAGGTGCCTGAAGGCAGGCAGATCTTTGGCAGGCTCACGGTTACCGAAAACCTGGAGTTGGGTGCGTATACCCAAAAAGATAAAAAGAAAATTGCCTCCAATATGGAACGTGTCTTTACCCTGTTTCCCCGCCTGAAAGAACGTCGCAAGCAGGTTGGAGGTACGCTAAGCGGTGGTGAGCAGCAAATGCTGGCCACTGGTCGTGCCATGATGGCTGATCCAAAGATCTTGCTCATGGATGAGCCTTCGATGGGATTGGCACCTGTCCTGGTTGACAGTATTTTCGACACCATCCAGGAGCTGCACCGTGAAGGGACAACCATCTTGCTCGTGGAGCAAAATGCTCGCGCAGCATTATCAGTCGCAGATCGCGGCTATGTATTGCAAACAGGCGAGATCATTCTGAGCGGCACAGCCGAAAACTTACAGAATAATGAGATGGTCCAGAAGGCTTATCTTGGGATTGAGTAGCGTCAAGCGATTGAGTATGCCATCGTGAGCTTTACATAAACAACGGCTATTGATAACATGCGTGGGTGGTAGAATTATCCCCACGCATTTTATTTTCCTGATGGGTTGGGTCATGAAAACAGCCAATGCAGATGTCATAATTATTGGAGGCGGGGTGATGGGTGCCAGCACAGCCTATCACCTGGCAGAGCGCGGTCGTACTAACGTCATCCTGCTCGAAAAAGAAGATTTTTTCGGGACTGGTGCTACCGGCCGTTGCGCTGGTGGCATACGCTACCAGTTCGGTACTGAAGTTAATGTGCGTTTATCCTTACATTCCCTGCCGATGCTGGATAGGTTTAAAGAGCAAGTTGGTCAGGATATCAGTCTGCGTCGCACCGGTTACTTGTTCCTGCTCACCACCCCTGAAGAAGTTCAAGTATTCAAGCACAACGTTGCCATGCAGAACCGCTTAGGAGCACCCACGCAGTGGCTGAGCGGTGATGAAGTACGCAAAATGCTGCCCCTCATGTGCCTGGAAGATGTCCTGGCAGGTAGTTTTAATCCATTAGATGGCCTGGTGGATCCCAATGGTGTCGTAATGGGCTATATCAGCGCTGCCCAACGTATGGGTGTGAAAACCCTCACCTCCTCGCCGGTGACTGGTATCACCGTCAGGTCTGGGAGAGTCACGGCAGTCGAAACGACCGGTCAGGTTTTCTCAGCTGCTATAGTTCTAGACGCCACCGGTCCCTGGTCAAGCCAGACCAGCGCCTTGGCTGGACTCGAGGTTCCTGTCATTCCCATCCGCCGCCAGTGGCTGACCACCACCGCCATCCCTGGGCTTCCCCCCGACTTCCCCTTCGTTATTGACTTCGCCCGCTCATTATATTTCCATACCGAAGGACCAGGTCTCCTCACCGGGATGTCTAATCCTGATCAGGCACCTGGCTATGACCAAAACATCGATCCCAACTGGGAATTAGTGCACCTGGATGCGGCCATCGAACGGTTGCCCTTGTTAGAGCATGTCGGGCTTGCCTCCCGCCTGGCGGGTCTGTACGAGGTTACCCCCGATGCCCACCCCATCATCGGCCGGACACCTGTTCAGGGTTATTACATCGTCACAGGCTTCTCAGGTCATGGTTTCATGCATGGCCCGGTTGCCGGAAAATTGATGGCTGAGATCATTCTGGATGGCCAGGCAACTACAATGGATATTTCTATGCTCGATTATGCCCGCTTTTCTGAAGGCCGTCTCATCCACGAATATAATGTTGTATGAATAGTATACAATGCGCATTGCTCATAAATTCTAGATTGGATGCTATACCTTTCTTTCCGGAGAATAATGCCATCCGCTGAGATCATCACCATTGGTACAGAGCTATTGCTGGGTGACATCCTGGACACCAATGCCCGCTTTCTTGCCCAGTCGCTGCGCGATGCAGGCATTGACTTGTTTCGCAAGACGACCGTGGGAGATAATCCTAAGCGCATCGCCCAGGTGATCACTGAAGCTTTGTCACGTTGTGACATCCTCATCACCACCGGTGGGTTAGGCCCGACGGTTGATGACCCCACCCGTGAAGCAGTGGCCCTGGCTATTGGGGTAGACTTGGAGTTCCAGCCTGCCCTCTGGGAACAGATAAAAACACGCTTTCAAAGGCTGGGTCGCATACCTACCGAGAATAACCGTCGCCAGGCTTACATTCCCAAGGGTGCAGTCGCTATTGAAAATCCAGTCGGTACTGCTCCGATTTTCATTTTTGAGAAAAATTCGCAAGTGATCATTTCGCTGCCCGGTGTTCCAAGCGAGATGAAATACCTCATGCTGCATACCGTTCTCCCTTACCTCCGCCAGCATTACAAAATAAACGGGGTGATCAAAACCCGGGTGATCCACACGGTGGGCGTGGGTGAATCACAGCTTGACGATTTGATCGGCGACCTTGAACGCCTGCACAATCCCACGGTCGGGTTGGCTGCCCATGCCGGTCAGGTGGATGTACGCATCACCGCCAAGGGCGTTTCCGAGGTTGAGGTAAACTCCCTCATCCATCCCATCGAAGATCAGCTACAAGAGCGCCTAGGCGAGTGGATCTATGGCACCGATGGAGATAGCCTCGAGCAAGTATCCCTACAGATAATCGCTCAGAATAAATGGACGCTGGTTGTTCTCGAGGCCGGTTTGGGAGGTAATGTTATCCGGCGCCTAGCCTCCACCCAGGGACCTTTTATTGGTGGGCAAGTTCTCACCGCTTTACACACAGAAGATGAGCTGCAACAGCTAACTGATGCTTATTGCCAATCTCAGCATGCTGATGTAGGTCTAGGGATTATGCTGCTTCCCCACGCCGATCAACAGGAACTTTTATCTATCCTGATCACCCCCCTCGAAAGAAAGAAAATCTTACGCCGTTATGCAGGCCCACCCGAATACTTGCCCAATTGGGCGTTTAATCAGAGCATGGACTTGATTCGAAGGATAACACATGACAACCACAGCTGACACCATCCTCAAAAATGCGATCCTGGTAACTATGGACGCACAATTGACCATTTTCGAGCCAGGCGCCCTCGCCATCCAGGGTGACCATATCCTGGCTGCCGGAGCAGAGGCTGATATCTGCCAGCAGTACGTAGCTGACCAAACCATTGACTGCCAGGGTAAGGTCCTGATGCCTGGACTGGTCAATGCCCACACCCATGCTGCCATGTCCTTGCTGCGTGGCCTGGCTGACGATTTGCGACTGGATGTTTGGTTGATGGGGTATATGATGCCGGTCGAGCGCCAGTTTGTCTCCCCCGAATTTGTCAGGCTGGGCACTCAGCTCGCCTGTGCAGAGATGATACGCTCTGGGGTCACGACCTTTGCGGATATGTATTATTTCGAAGATGAAACCGCCCTGGCAACTGCTGAGGCGGGGCTACGGGCAGTCTGCGCTCAAACTATTTTGAAATTCCCCGTTCCGGATGCCCGAGATTATGAAGAAGCCCTTGACCATACCCACGCTTTCCTCGAAAAATGGCACGGTCATCCATTGATTGTGCCTGCTGTGGGTCCGCATGCGCCATATACCTGCACCCAAGAGATCCTGCGTTCATCTGCCAGCCTGGCGAAGGAATTTGATGTGCCGTTGTTGATCCATTTATCTGAGACCCGCCTGGAAGTTGAGAACAGCCGCAAGGACTTCGGGATGCCGGTCATCCCTTACGTGAAAAAACAGGATGTTTTTGAGGCCAAGGTCTTGGCCGCCCACTGTGTCCATGTCGATGACGGAGAGATAAAGACCCTTCAGCACCACCATATCGGTGTGGCACACAACCCCTCTTCGAACTTGAAATTAGCTTCGGGTTTCGCTCCGGTGAATAAGATGCTGGCTGCCGGGCTCAGCGTCGGCATCGGCACCGATGGCGCGGCCTCAAACAATGACCTGGATATGTTCGAGGAGATACGCCTGGCCGCATTCATTTCTAAAGGAATAAGCGGTGATCCTACAACCCTGCCTGCCCCGATCGCCCTCACCATGGGTACCCGCATGGGTGCTGATGCTCTCCAGCTCGGTTCATTGACTGGCACGCTTGAGCCAGGCAAACGGGCCGATCTAATCCTGGTGGATATCTCACACCCGCACAACACCCCTCGCTTTAAACGGGAGCCTGATGCTATTTTCGCACAGCTTGTTTATGCTACCCACGGCTCCGATGTCACCGATGTCATGGTTAATGGTCAATGGCTGATGCGTGAGAAACAGTTGTTGACACTTAACGAGCCTGAGCTCCTGGCTAAAGCCGAGGTTTACGCCCGCCAAATCGACGCATTCCTGCACGAACGTGAGCACTCCGTTTTGTCGAAGCTGATCGCGATAGGTGGGGCATCCGAAGAAGAGAGCTATGAAGTTCAGGTAAAGGTAGCCCTCGAGGATCCGCAGGTCGTGCTTGATAGTGTGGTTCAACCTGGGATCGAGGTTCTCCATCACCGCCATTACCACGAGTATGATACTTATTTTTCATTTATAGACGCCACCCAGGGCTTCTTGCGCTACCGTGAAGACGAAGCCATCGCTGCCGATGACAAGATCAGCAGTGTCAGGTATCGTCTCACGCTGCTTGGCCCCACCCGTGAAGGGAACTTGCCCAGCGATGTACTTTTATCCCGCAGCCGGTTTATCGCACCCGCCAACCATAGCCTGCGCTTTTATCGCGAATACTTTAAACCCATCCAGGAGAAGGTGGTTGAAAAACATCGCCTTCGCTGGCGCATTCTCTATCATGGCCTGGAGTTCTTCATTAACTTAGACCGGATGGATAATCCAGATCTGGGCCACTTCCTTGAAGTCAAGAGCCGTACCTGGAGCCGTAGGGATGCGGAACATAAGGCCCAGGTAGCCCGTGAGCTGATCCGCTCCCTGGGGATCACCAATGAGCCATCCGTCTCTCAGGATTATATTGAAATGATCAGCTCTGGTTCGGTCGGAAAATCGCTAGATTGAAATTCTAGTGAGGGAAAATTACCGTCAGGTTTCCTGATAATTCTATGAGCGACCTCCTAAATTTTTCGATCGCCCTGGCCATTGAAGCTGGCGAGCTGCTATCAAGTTTATATAACTTGGGTGGCATGCCTGCTTCTCAAAAACCAGATCAAACCGCCGTCACGATGGCTGACCTGGCAGCTGACCGGCTGATCACTGAAAAGATCCAGCAACACTTCCCATCTGATGGCATCATTACGGAAGAATCAGCCCATATGGTCCCAAAGATCGACTCTCCGGTCTGGGTGATCGACCCCCTGGATGGGACAACCAATTTCAGCCTTGGCCTTCCGATTTGGGGCGTTTCAATCGCTCGTTTATCCCACGGCTACCCCGACTTGGGTGTCTTATATTTTCCATGCATCCATGAGCTATATACGGTTGAGGCAGGGTCGGGGGCTTTTTTGAATCAGCAGCCTATCACAGTACGCGCTCCTGATCCAACCCAACCCATGTCATTTTTCGCCTGCTGCTCCCGCAGTTTCCGCACTTTCGATATTTCTATTCCTTACAAACCGCGCATTTTTGGCTCTGGTGCGTACTCCTTGTGCATGCTGGCCCGTGGATCTGCCTTGTTAGCGCTGGATAGCGCCCCCAAACTCTGGGACCTGGCTGCTGCTTGGCCGCTGATCCACGCCGCCGGTGGTATCATCGAGACCTTGGATGGTCAATCGATTTTTCCCCTGGCACCCGGCCAGGATTATGCCACTACCGATTGGCCTGTCCTGGCAGCTGCCACACCCAAACTTATGGAATTTGGCCGGCAGAAAATCCGCAGAAAAACTTCATGATTTGATGGTTTTTCCATGATTACTGTTATTCAGTAGGAATTATGGATATCATTATTTTCATGATCATCAGATGATTATTTACTAGGAAGGATGAGATAAATTATGGAATATCGCCATTTAGGGAAGTCGGGCCTGGAAATATCTGCCTTATCGTTCGGCGCCTGGGTCACGATCGGTGGGCAAATTGGTGAAGATACATCCTATGAATGCATGCAAGCCGCCTATGATGCCGGGGTGAACTTTTTTGATAACGCCGAATCATACGCACATGGCAACGCCGAGATCGTGATGGGCAACGTGATCAAAAAAGCTGGCTGGAAACGCAGGGATTTGGTAATCTCCACCAAGCTGTTCTGGGGCGGTCGCAAGCCTAATTACACCGGTTTATCCCGCAAGCACATCATCGAAGGTGCCCGGGCTAGCCTGGCCAGGCTCCAGATGGACTATGTTGATCTCATCTTTTGCCACCGGCCCGATATCTATACCCCCATCGAAGAAACCGTTCGGGCCATGAACTTCCTCATCGACCAGGGGTTAGCCTTTTATTGGGGTACCAGCGAGTGGACAGCCGATCAGATCATGCAGGCCTATTCGGTCGCCCGCCAGAATCACCTGGTCCCTCCCACCATGGAACAGCCGGAGTACAACATGTTCAGGCGTGACAAGGTCGAGCGTGAATTTTTGTACCTTTACCAGGAGATTGGCCTCGGTACCACCATATGGAGCCCGCTTGCCAGCGGGATGTTAACCGGTAAATATAGCCAGGAGACCCCTCAAAACACACGCATATCATTAGAAGGCTATGGCTGGTTGCGTGAAGACTTTGAAAATCAGCAAGGTCTCCAGCGTATCGAAAAAGCCAGGCAACTTGCCCCTATTGCTGAAAGGTTGGGCATCACCCTGGCCCAGTTGGCGATTGCCTGGTGCCTAAAAAACCCGCATGTGAGCAGTGTGATCACCGGGGCCTCAAAGCCTCAACAGGTTATCGAAAATATGAAGGCGTTGGACCTGGTGGAGAAGTTAACTCCGGATGTGCTGGAACAGATCGAAGCTGTCTTGCAGAACAAGCCAGATCCGATCGAAGATTATCGCTAATTACGTTACGGAATAAAAACTGGCTTGTGGTTAAACCGCAGGTCAGTTTTTATTGGTTCGATCTAGCCTTAGGTATTTTATATTTTTGTCACCGGCTGTCGTAGGATCGTGCGCAGCTTTTCTGGGGGTGTCTTCCGTGCATCGCTCAGGTAGATCTCGTGGTGCTTTCCGTTCGTCCGGTATCCATGATCATCGATAAAGCGATGTATAGCTGCGATCGTCGCAGCTTCTTCTACATAAGGCCCTATATACACCGTTTGCACCGCGCTTCCTTCGGCATATTTTTCGAATCGGACCTTCATCAGTGCCGGGTTGGCATCTTTTTTTACTACCTTCTGCATCGCCTTGGTCACGGCTTCCACGGTCACCTGCGTGGGTTGCATGATCATCATCGTCCATTTCCAGCGGAATTTATTCGCCACGTTAAATTCGCGCATATCATCCATCCACCATAAGCCCTCCAATGGTGGTACGATGTAGTCAAATTCATCCGATTTTAAGCTGAACTTTATCGTGTACGATAAGGAATACAATGCTTCGAGTGCGTGTTGGTATTCAATCGATTGAGTTGGGTCCCCGATCCCATCCACCATCAAGAAATCCATGGCAGGTACTTCAACGATGTGCAATCCCTTCTCTTTTGGGTCATACAGTGTTTTGAGTGTCTTTTTAAAGTCCAGCTTGGCTACCATGGATAAGGTCCCTTTCATTACGGCACGATTTGTGTATCGAATATATATGGGTGATTAATTATATACTTTGTGTGTGCAATTATTCTCTAAGATTTGATGGCGTTTCACACAGTTTTGACTTTGTTATAATGATAGCTATAATATCCTTTAGATAACCCCGCGGAGGAGCTACTCTGGATAATCACCGCTCTACTCATCCCTTGCCAGATTCGTTGATACCAAGAAGACCATCCGACCAGTTGAAACCCGGTTCCATTCTGGTCAATCGTTATGCCATTCAATACGTGGTGGGTGTAGGCGGGATGGGTGCGGTTTATTGCGCCCGTGACCTCCACTTTCCTAATGTAGTAAAACGGGTCGCCGTCAAGGAAATGATCAATATGGTTCGCGATCCGGCAATTCGCGAGACCATCGTTAAGAATTTTGAGCGTGAAGCGAACATCCTGGCCACGCTGGATCACCCCTCCATCCCGCGCATCTACGATTACTTCACCGCCGATGACCATTCATACCTGATCATCGAATTTATCGAGGGTAAAGATCTGGAAGCGATCATTTCCGAGTCGGAAAATTTCCTGCCGGAAGAGCAGGTGATGAATTGGGCCATCGAGCTATGTGATGTCATCAGCTACCTGCACAACTATAAACCAGAACCGATCATCTTCCGCGACATCAAGCCCTCCAATATCATGATCAATACCCATGAGCATATTCAGCTGGTCGATTTCGGCATTGCCAAGGCGTTCCAACCCGGCCAGAAGGGTACCATGATCGGCACCGAGGGTTACTCGCCTCCCGAACAATATAAGGGTGAGAGTACCCAGCGGGCGGATATTTATGCCCTGGGAGCCACCCTGCACCATGTACTCACCAGGCGCGATCCCCGCTTGGAGCCACCCTTTTCCTTCGACCAGCGCAAGATCCGCTCCATAAATCCGGCCATCTCCCCTGACCTTGAAGCTGTCATTTACACCGCCTTGGCTTATGAGCCCGAAAAACGGTATGCCAGTGTCCAGGTGATGAAAGAAGCCCTGCTCGCCTCCGCCAAGAAAACCGGGCTGTTGCACAAGATCCCGGCTGCCATCAAGCCAGTTTCCCGCGAATCCTCAGAGATTTCTACCGCCTGGAAATTCGAGTGCGAAGACGAGATCCGGGGCACCCCCACGGTTTTCGGTGGGATGATCTATATTGGATCGTATGATAATAATCTCTATTCATTGAATGCCGCTTCGGGTGAATTCAACTGGAAATTTGCCACAGAAGGCGGCATCGTCAGCCGGCCCGCTGCTTCCGAAGGTAATATCTATATCGGCTCTGAGGACCAGCGCTTATACTGCATCAATATCCGCTCAGGGCAAGAGATCTGGTCTTATTACTCCAATGGACCGATCCGCTCCTCCCCTTATATCGCTGAAGGCCATGTCTTTATCGGATCAGACGATGCCTATCTCCACGCTGTGAATGCGCTGAGTGGGCGGCGTGCCTGGCGCATCGACGCAGGCTCACCGGTCCGTTCTACCCCCCTCATGGTCGGCGAATTGATCTATTTTGGCACCGAGGATGGCGACCTTTTTTGTGTAGATCTGCGTGGGAATGTCAAGTGGCGCTTTAAAGCCAAGCGAGCCCTCACCTCCTCCCCGGTGCATGCCAATGGCGTCATTTTTATCGGCTCTGTCGACACCCTTCTCTATGCTCTGGACGCAAAATCCGGCTTCATCATCTGGCGTTTCCGCATGTCCAAGGCATCCATTTCCACGCCCTTTGTTACTGATAACTATATCTTTACCGGCTCAGTTGACTCCCATGTCTACTGCGTGGACATCCATTCTGCCAAGGAAATCTGGAGCTACGCCACCGAGAATCAGGTGACCAGTTCGCCAATTTGCTACCAGGATTTAGTCTACTGTGGCTCGGTGGACGGAGCCATGTATTGCCTTGAATACCGCTCGGGTCGCCTACGCTGGAAGTATCACACCAAGGGTCCCGTCACTGGAAATGCAGTGATTGCCAATGACATGCTCTATTTTGGCTCCAACGACCACAAGATATACGCCATCGCTTTGTAGCTGATTGTGCTGGAGGCTTGCTAGTGCCGAAAATTTTTCGAAATCTTACTCATAAAAAAAAGGCGACCGGTAGTTCTCAATCGCCTGGTGCTGGGCTTCCTGAATCCAGGGGCACAGTCGGTCCTGAGCAACTTCCAATACAGGCGCAATCTACCGCTAAGCTCACTTCGCCTGCATCGATTCCATTGGAAACCGGGCAGATCAGCGTGGGGGTGGCCCAATCGGTAGGTGTTCAGCGCGACAATAACGAAGACTCCCTTTACACGTTGACTTCCAATGTGCTTTCCAACGGACAGGCGCTCATATTCGGCCTGTACATCGTTGCCGATGGCATGGGTGGGCATGATAACGGTGAGTTAGCCAGTAATTTGGCTGTCCGCATCCTCTCAGAACACGTCATCAAGTCGGTTTACTTACCTACCCTCTCAGGGAATACCAGCCAGGTCGACCGCTCCCTCCAGGAAATCCTTCACGAAGGCATGCTTAAGTCACACCAGGCAATAAAAAAGGATGCGTTCGGTAGTGGTACCACCCTGACTTCCTTGCTGGTCCTGGGAGATGTTGTCACGCTCTCGCACGTCGGCGATAGCCGGGCGTATGTTCTGGCTCCGGATGGAAAACTGACTTTATTGACCAAAGACCATTCGCTGGTTAAACGGATGGAGGAAATTGGCCAGCTCTCCCCTGATGAAGCGGCTTCCCACCCCCGCCGTAATCTCCTCTACCGAGCAGTCGGGCAAGGTGATGTACTCGAGCCCGATATCACCAGCTTTCCTATCGTGGAAGGCTCCTCAATCCTCCTGTGTAGTGATGGCCTTTGGGGCGTAATTGATGAAAGTGTGCTCTTGGCTATCCTCAGCACATCCACAGAACCGCATAATATTTGCCAATCATTGGTTAACGCTGCCAATGCCGCTGGCGGGCCCGACAACATTTCTGTGATACTGGTTCGATTTCTACACTAAATGCAATGGAGAACTTGACCCTCTATGACCGTTTGTATCTGCCTCGAGACGCCAGTCAAGAGGAAATCCGGCGCGCCTACCGCCAGCTTGTTTTACACTTGCATCCTGATACGAATGTCAACAAGGGCGACACCCAGCTCTTCATGGATATCCAGCAAGCGTATGAAAAACTGTCAGATCCGCTAAAAAAAGCAGATTATGACCGCCAGCTGCCCGTAGAAAACAAAAGCGATAATCCCGTTGCTATAAAAACGACCTACAGCCAGCCGCAGCTTAGCCGTTTACCCGAACCTCAGCTGTTGTATGCCTTGCTCGAGCTGACACTGGTTTCGGATACAGACGAATGGGTCTCATCCATCCCATTGAATATCTCAATGGTGGTCGATTGCTCTACGTCAATGCAGGGCCTCAGGTTGGATGCAGTCAAAACCACGGCCATCGACTGTCTGCGTAAGCTTCAGCCAGATGATATCTTCTCTCTGGTAAAATTCAACGACTTTTCTGAGCTTTTGATTCCACCCGTTAACCAACCAGATATCAGGTCATGCGAGATGAAAATCCAGCTGATGCAAGCTGGAGGCGGCACTGAGATATTTAAAGGATTGGAGATGGGCTTTGCCCAGGTCAATCAAAACCATTCTACCCAGCGCATAAACCACATCATATTGATCACCGATGGGCGTACCTACGGGGACGAGCAGCAATGCCAGCTGCTGGCTGACCAGTGCGCTGCCCTGGGGATTGGTATCAGTGCCCTCGGGATCGGGAGTGACTGGAATGATCGGTTCCTCGACCTGATCACCTCTAAAACCGGTGGCATATGTAAATTCATTACCGATACGGATGATATTCGCAGCACGATCCTCGACGAAATATCGCGGCTTGGTTCATGCCTGACAGAACAGATTAATTTCAACTTTCATACCTCCCAAAACATCACCCTCTCGTCGGTTTACCGTCTTCAGCCAGATGCCTCCCCGCTGGATCCAAACTCACCCTTAAATATGGGCAGTCTACCGCATTCAGGCACAATGAGCGTTTTATTTGAGTTTACGATCGCCGATATTCCGGCTGACCTGTCAGAGCTTCCTCTGTGCGGTGGCTTTCTTCATTACGAAATCCCCCGCCACAACCAGAAAATCCGTTTTGTTAACCGCCTTGCGTTTTCCCGGCCGGTCTCTTCCGAATCGATCAAATCACTCCCTCCCACGGGTATCTTGAACGCTATTACATTCTTATCTCTATACCATATGCAAGAACGTGCCCGTGAAGAATTGAACAAGGGTAATCACCATTCTGCTGCCCGTTTCATGGAGAATATGGCCACTCAGCTCCTACAAAAAGGTGAGCATAATCTAGCCCAGTCTGTCCTGACTGAAGCCACTCATATTCGCAACAACCAATCCTTTACTGAGGATGGAGAAAAAAGGATAAAATATGGTACACGTGCTCTGCTTCTCCCGGCGGGAAGCAGCCGGAATAGATTATGATCATATGTCCAAATTGCGGAAATAAGGAATTATCAGGTGCCCTCTATTGTAAAGAATGTGGCACGCAGTTCACTTCGCTCCGCGAGCCTACCGTGGTCATTCCAACCAGCCTTGGAGACCAGCTTCGCCAGGCTGCCGTCGTAGATCCGGAAAATGTCGTCCCAACCACCCCCGAAAATCCAAGGCTGTCCTTATTCCTGGTTGAGACAGGCGAGGTGATCCCGCTAGAAGGTTATTCGGAATTCACTATCGGCCGGTCATCGGAGGAACAACCTATCATCCCCGATATAGACCTGGCACCCTACCACGCCTACGAGTATGGGGTTTCGCGTTTGCATGCTTCGATTGAGATAGACGGATCGACCGTTGACCTGGTCGATTTTGGTTCAGCCAATGGTACTCTGTTAAATGGTCAAAAAATGACCCCGAATAAACCTTACCCGATTACCCATGGAGATATCTTCACCTTGGGCAAGATGAAAGTCCAGCTGCTTGTGAATCGATAAGAAAGTTGAGGGCAATATGCCATACACGATCATCCTCCACCCTACAGGCGAAGAGCCGATCATCGGCGAAGTGGAAGACTTACCTCAACCCACGGATCTTACTGTCACGGTGAACAGTCCCCGGCGCTTGGATGGCAAAGAATTGCACTACCTTGCTGAGAGCGTATTGACGGTGATCTGGCCAATAGCTCGCCTTAATTTTATCGAAATCCTGCCTACCAAGTCAGAAGAAGAGATCATTGGCTTTGTCCGCGAGTGAACACGATGATGCCGGATACACACTTTAAAAACTACCGTATTCTGGTAGTGGATGATGAGCAGCGCATGGCAAAATTCATCCGCTTGAACCTGGAACACGATGGTTTTCGTGTTGCTGAAGCCTTTACCGGCACCCAAGCCATGGATCGCTTGCGCACCTCCCTGCCAGACCTTGTATTGTTGGACGTAATGCTGCCAGACCTGGATGGTTTTGAGGTCCTGAAGATGATCCGCTCGATCAGCACGGTACCCGTCATCATGGTCACCGCCAAAGGCGAAGAAGAGGAACGCATCCACGGCCTCGAATTGGGTGCCGATGACTACGTCACCAAGCCATTCAGCCCGCGTGAGCTGGTCAGCCGGGTGCGGGCTGTCTTGCGCCGCACAGAGCTCACGACCGATAGTACCCATGGGCTGATCCAGGTGGATGACCGCTTGAAGATCGATTTTGACCGCCACGAAGTCTGGTTGGAAGGCAAGCTGGTCAGTCTGCGTCCAACCGAGTACAGGTTGCTCTATTACCTTGTCCAAAATGCGGGTTGGGTGGTATCCCATGATCAGATCCTGACCAATGTTTGGGGGTACGAATACCGCGACCAGCCGCATTACGTACGCCTGTATATCAATTATCTACGGCAAAAGATCGAGAAAGATCCTGCATACCCAGTTTATATCCAGACGGAACGAGGCTTGGGATATCGCTTCATCGATTTCAAGCGAGAGCACCCGCAGCAACCTCCTGTAGATCAGCCTGCTGAGCCGGATGGAGACTTCTCATGAAAAGGACACAAGGTGGAAAATATGACAAATAAGCAAAGGATATTATTGGTAGATGATCATGAGGTCGTCCGTCTGGGATTAAAATCCTTATTAGAGCGCCATCCAAGTTTTGAGGTGGTAGCCGAAGCCAGTACCGCCCGGGAGGCTGTCGATCGTGTGGCAGCTTTCACCCCCGATGTGGTCGTCATGGATATCCGTCTGCCGGGTGGCTCGGGCATTGAAGCCTGCCAGGAGATCGTTGATAAATACCCTGATACCAAAGTCATCATGCTCACTTCGTATGCAGAGGATGAGATGTTGTTCTCCGCCATCCGCGCCGGTGCCGCGGGTTATGTTCTCAAGCAGATCGGCGGTGAAGACCTGATCAAAGCCATTGAAGCTGTGGGCCGTGGAGAAGCCCTGCTGGATCCCGCCGTCACCCAGCGAATTTTCCAGGAGGTTCGCAAAGCCGCCCGGGAAGAGGAAGCCTCTGCCTTTTCTGCCCTCACCCAGCAAGAACGCCACGTGCTCATGCTCGTCTCGGAGGGCAAGACCAACCGTGAGATCGCCAAAGCGCTTTTCCTTGGTGAAGGTACGGTCAGAAATTATGTCAGTAGCATTCTCTCCAAGCTGGGTGTCAGCAACCGGGCTGAAGCCGCCGCGTATGCAGTGGAACATAATTTGAAGGATTATCTATAAGCAGTTCTTGGTTTCCATATGAGAACTGTTTTACAGATATATTTCGCCTTAACCCTTTATATATCTATTTTTCCAGCGGCTCTAATGTAACCAAATCCGGAATCTTCCGTAGATATGACTAAATCGTAAGAAAAGGAGAAATACATATGGACCAAATCCAGCCTTCAGAAAATTTACCCCCTGTTCCGCAGGAAGAAGTACTTCCTCCCCAGGCATCACCGCCTCAAGCACCAGCTCCGCAGGGGTTGAGCCCTTCGGAGGAACGCACCTGGGCCATGCTGGCCCATCTGAGTATTTTACTCAATCTCATCACTGGTTTCTTGGGAGTGATCACTGCCCTGGTAATTCACCTCGTCTATAAAGAACGCTCAAAGTATGTTGCCTACCAGGCGATGCAAGCCTTCATATTCCAGCTGATCTGGTGGGTCGGTGGAGGCTTGTTGGTGGGCCTGGCCTGGGTGATTACGTCAACGCTCACATTGGCTATTGTAGGAATTTGCCTGTGGCCGCTTGCCTGCCTGATTTCTTTCATACCCGTTGCTGCCCTGGTATATGGGATCATCGGTGCCGTCAAGACCAATTCTGGCGAAGATTTCAAGTACTGGCTGATCGGTGATTGGGTTCGTGGCGAGCTGACTGGGTCTTGACGTTTACCCAGCTAGACCTTAGAATTAGCCGGTTGAATGGATGGGAACAAAGAAGAGACCTGGTCCACACCAGGCACCGAAGGGGCAAACCTCGCTAACATGACGGGGTGAAACTCTCAGGTAGAAGGACTTTGTTCCTGGTAAGCTCTGAAAAGCCAGCCGTTCTCCTGGCTGGCACCGTTGGGGCAAACGCTACGAATGCGGCTAATTTCGAGGCGCTAATCTCTCAGGTAGAATACAGAGACGCACATTGGATAAGTGCGTCTCTTTTTTCATAAATAAAGCTTGTATACTTGGCAGTTCGTATTAAAATCTATTTACAACTTTTCATTGGAGGCATGTCATGAATATACCCACGAATTTAAAATATAGCGAAAGCAATGAATGGATCGACGTCAAAGGCAATACTGGCACAGTCGGGATTTCCGATTACGCTCAAAATCAGCTGTCTGATATCGTTTTCGCCGAGGTCATTGTCAGTGAAGGTGACCAGCTCAAGAAGGGTGACACGATCGCCACGATCGAATCAGTCAAGGCAGCAGCTGATGTGTATTCACCGGTCTCGGGCAAGGTCGTCAGTGTAAATGAAGACCTGGGTGGAGCACCGGAAGTGATCAATTCCGATCCATATGGCGCCGCCTGGATTATTAAGGTGGAGCTGGCTGACCCTGGCGAGCTGAACGCCTTGTTGGATGCTTCCGCCTACGAGAAAACCATCCAGGAAGGATAATAGGAGCAGTTATGTTCATTCCGCATACGGATGCTGATCGGGCAGCCATGCTGGCTACCATCGGCACTGACCGGCTGGAAGACCTGTTTACCGATGTTCCAGCCAAGTATCGCTTCCCAGCCTTGGATCTGCCGCCTGCGCTAACTGAAATGGAGGCTTCATCCTCGATTCAGGATATCGCCCAAGCGAATGAGAATGTTCGGGAGCTGACGTGTTTCCTGGGTGCCGGGGCCTATAACCACTATATACCGGCCGCTGTTGATGCCATTATCCGGCGTGGCGAATTCTTAACCGCCTATACCCCCTACCAGCCCGAGCTCTCACAGGGCACCCTCCAGGCGATCTTCGAATATCAAAGCAACGTCGCTGCACTGACAGGCATGGAGGTTTGTAACGCCTCCCATTACGATGGAGCCACCGCCGTAGCCGAAGCCGTCAATATGGCTTACGCCAATTTCAGGGGCAAACGCACCAAAGTCATCCTGTCACCTGCCCTGCACCCCCAATACCGCCAGGTTGTTCGTACCTATATCGAAGGCACCCCCATCCAGCTCCAGGGTGATGCGCCCGGTTCAGACCTGCTTGCTCACCCTGAAAGCCTGGTTCCCCTCATCGATGCGGATACTGCCCTGGTGGTTGTCCAGTACCCCGACTTCTTCGGCCGTATTTATGACTATACGAAGTTGGCAGAATCAGCCCATGCCCAGGGCGCTTTGCTGGCAGTTTCGGTCAACCCCATTGCCTTGGGCTTGCTCAAACCACCCGGTCTGATGAACGCCGATATTGTCACCGGTGAAGGTCAACCGCTCGGTATCCCTCTTGCCTTCGGTGGCCCATACCTGGGGCTCTTTGCCACCCGCAAGGAATATGTACGGAAAATGGCTGGTCGCCTGGCTGGTGAAACGGTGGACAACCGTGGTCAGCGTGCTTATGTCCTCACCCTCACCGCCCGTGAGCAACACATCCGCCGCGAAAAAGCCACTTCCAATATTTGCACCAATCAAGGCCTGATGGCGCTTGCCTCGACAGTCTACATGAGCCTGTTAGGCAAAAACGGCTTGCGTCAGGTGGCTGACCTGTGTTACCAGAAGGCGCATTATACCGCTTCGGCCATTTCAAGGCTGCCAGGTTATTCTCTTTGGTCACCCACCCCTTTCTTCAATGAGTTCGTTGTTCAAACGCCTTTGCACGTTCCTGAAATCAATGATCATTTGCTTGACCATGACATTCTGGGCGGATACGACTTGAGCCGCGATTATCCTTCCCTCTCAAATCACATGCTGATTGCTGTTACTGAGATGAACTCTCGTGAGGATATCGATCAGCTGGTGGAGGTTCTGTCGGAGGTGTCCAATGAGTGAGCCTCAATTATGTGAAATCTCCGTCACTGGGCGTCAGGGGGTTAATTACCCTGCCCCCGACGTGCCTCTCACTCCCCTCCCCGAAGGTTTGCTCCGAGACGATTTGCCCATGCCTGAGCTCTCTGAGCTGGATGTGATCCGCCATTACACCCGCCTCTCCCAGCTTAACTACAGCATCGATACCGGCTACTATCCGTTGGGTTCGTGCACAATGAAGTACAACCCGAAGATCAACGAGGAGACTGCCCGTTATCCCGGTTTTGCCCTCACTCATCCTCTCCAGCCCATCGAAACCGTTCAGGGCAATCTTGCCCTGATGTATACCCTGCAGGAGTGGCTGAAGGAGATCGCCGGATTCGCCGGGGTTACATTGCAGCCCGCTGCCGGTGCGCATGGCGAGTTGACCGGGGTCCTGATCATCCGTGCCTACCACCGCTCGCGCTCCGATGTGAAGCGTGACAAGATCCTCATCCCTGATTCAGCCCATGGTACCAATCCCGCCACCTCAGCCATGAGTGGCCTGCGGGTGGTCGAGATCAAGTCGGATGCGCGCGGCAATGTCGATCTGGAAGCCCTCCGCCAGGAATGTGATGATACCCTGGCTGGCTTGATGCTGACCAATCCCAATACCCTCGGCCTCTATGATGAGCACGTTGAGGAAGTCATTCGCCTGGTCCATGAGGCAGGTGGCTTGGTATATGGCGATGGCGCAAATCTGAATGCATTGCTGGGTATCGTTCGCCCAGGCGATGTCGGCTTTGACGTGATGCATTTCAACCTGCACAAGACCTTTTCGACTCCCCACGGCGGTGGTGGACCTGGTTCTGGCCCGGTCGGTGTTGCAGCTCACCTGGTGGATTTTCTCCCCTCACCTCTGGTTGCCATCCTCGAGCCTGGTGATGCCGAGCTGCCACCCCTGTATGGCTTTATCGATCCCCCGCGCTCCATCGGCAGGATGAAATCCTTCCATGGCCACTTCGGCATGCACGTGCGAGCATTCACCTATATCAGCATGTTTGGCAGCGTCGGTTTGCGCCAGATCGCCGAACATGCTGTGTTGAATGCCAACTACCTGCTGGCCTTGATCAAGGATACCTACCACCTTCCATACGACCGCCGGTGCATGCATGAGTTCGTGGTTGAAGGTCAGTGGCCTGACGCTCCCGAGATCCATGCCCTGGATATCTCCAAGCGCCTGATGGATTACAAATTTCACCCACCCACCAATTATTTCCCATTGATCGTGCATGAAGCCCTGATGATCGAGCCGACCGAATCAGAAAGCAAGGAAACCTTGGATGCATTTGCCCAAACCTTGCTGAAGATTGCAGCTGAAGCCCATTCCGATCCCACCTTGCTGAAAGAAGCCCCCCATACTACCCCCGTCGGCAGGTTGGATGAGGTAAAAGCCGCCAAGGAATTGGTTCTGTGCTGTGGAGTAGGTTCGTTCGATAAGTGATCGCTGAAAAGCCCGGTTTTTTGAGAACCGGGCTTTTTTCTTGCAACATGTAGAGAAATTCCGTGGGATGAGTGGCGACGTAGCTTCAAGCTTGTAAACCCTAATCCACCTAAGCTGGAGTTAATGTTACAATTGCCACTTGATTCCTTTACCGGTAATGGTCGATGGATAAATTAGATTCTGAAGAATTCAAATTTGTCACTCCCCGCCCAACCGTTGAGATTCATTTACCAGATGGGCGGGTTATTTCTGGTCAGCGCGGGGCACCGGTTGGGAAATTCCTTTCCATCCTGGATACCTCCACTTCAGCCCCGATCGTCGGTGCGATCATAAATGGTGAGCTGCGTGAGCTGACCTTCCCCATCCACATGGATGCCAAGGTAACCCCCATCTCCATGGAAGACCCCGACGGTATGTTGATCTATCGCCGGTCCCTCACGTTTTTACTTGAAGCAGCCTTCGAAGAAGTCTACCCCGATGCGACCCTGATCATTGACCATTCGGTATCATCCGGCGGGTATTATTGCGAGGTCACTGACCATGCCCCCCTCACAGACCTGGATCTAAAAGGCATGGCTGACTATATGCACTCCATCGTAGATCAAAACCTGCCTTTCACCAAACGTGAGGTTCCCCTGGTTGAAGCGATTGCATATTTTGAAGCCAAGGGCTTCGATGATAAGGTCCGTCTGCTTGCCCATCGCCAAAAAGATTACCTCACCCTTTACCGCCTGGGTGACCACCAGGATTACCATCATGGTTACATGGTTCCATCCACCGGCTATTTAAAGTGGTTCAACCTGATCCCCACCAATGGTGGTTTCACCATAAATTTTCCGCGTCGCAAGCTGCCTACCCAGCTGCAGCCCATGCCCAGCTACCCCAAATTACTGGCTACATTTCGCAGGTATGGGCGTTGGCTTGACCGCCTGGGGATTGCCAGCGTGGGTGCCTTGAATGATGCCATCCTTGCCGGCCGTAGCCACGAGATCATCCTCGTCTCTGAAGCATTGCACGAAGAACATGTAGCCGATATCGCCGAGCAGATCACCTCGCGTATTGACCTTTCCGACCCGGCAAAAGCGGTTCGTATCATCTTGATCGCTGGGCCTTCCTCGAGTGGTAAAACCACCCTGTCTAAGCGCCTGACCATTCAGCTGCTCTCCCAGGGGCTTTCACCCTATCCACTTGAGATGGACAATTATTTTATCGATCGCGACCTAACCCCCAAGGATGAAGAAGGAAATCCCGACTTCGAATCCCTTGGAGCGGTCGATACCCACCGGCTTGTTCAAGATCTTCGCCACCTGGTGGCAGGTGAAGAAGTTCGCCTGCCTCGCTATGATTTTAAAACAGGTTGCTCAGAAACGGGTGACCTGATCCAGCTGCAGACCGGACAGCTCATTATCCTGGAAGGCATCCATGGCCTTAATCCCGATTTATTGCCCGACTTCCCCATCCAACAGACCTTCCGTATCTATGCTTCTGCCCTCACCCAGCTGAATCTCGACCGGTATAACCGCATTTCTACCACCGATACCCGCCTAGTCCGGCGCATCGTCCGGGATGCCCGCGAGCGCGGTTATACTGCCCGCGATACGATCCAACGTTGGGATTCGGTCCAGGCTGGTGAAAAACGCTATATCTTCCCCTATCAAGAGAACGCAGATATCATGTTCAATTCTGCCCTGGCGTATGAGCTGTCCGCATTGAAGCCTTATGCTGAACCTTTGCTCCGGCAGGTGCCGTTTGGGACCCGTGAATATATCGAGGCAAAACGCATGCTGGCCCTCCTGGAGTGGTTCCAGCCAATACTCATCAGAGTTAATCCCCGACAACTCCATCTTGCGCGAATTCCTTGGTGGCTCCATCCTTAAAGAATTCAAGCTTTGGAATCCGATCGGTTAGTCGGCTTTTCAGGAAAAATCGAATCATGGATACATCGGATCGTTTTATGCGCACGATACGCGTGCGTAATGAGCAACAATTAGGTACCTTGGGGCGTCTCCTGGTTGCCGTGGCTGATGCAGGCGGTGATGTCGGTGAGGTGCGCCTGGTGCAGGAAACTTCCCGTTACACGCTTCGCGATATCTCGATCTATACCCAGGACGAAGCCCACATGCAACGCGTCCTGCAGGCCATGGAGGCCAACCCTGGTACGCGCATCCTCGCCATCCGTGATGAAGTGCTGGAGCTCCACCAAAAAGGCAAGATCGCCATTCGCAGTCGCGTGGCAGTAGATAGCCTCTATACCTTGCGCCGCGTATACACCCCAGGTGTGGCCGAGGTTTGCCAGCGCATTGCGAAGGATCCCGCTCTCGCCCGCCAGTACACTGCCATCTGCCACCTGGTTGCCATCGTAACCGATGGCACGGCGGTGCTCGGTCTTGGAGACATCGGTCCCGTGGCGGGTATGCCCGTCATGGAAGGCAAAGCCATGCTGATGGAGACACTGGTAGGATTGTCGGGTGTCCCCATCCTGCTCAACACCAGGGATCCGCAACAGATCATCAGCACGGTTGAAAACATCGCTCCAACCTTTTCAGCCATCCACCTCGAAGATATCTCGGCTCCGCGCTGCTTCATGATTGAAGAGCAGCTGCAATCCAGGCTTGATATCCCTGTCATGCATGATGACCAGCACGGCACCGCCGTGGTGACCACTGCTGCCCTGACCAATGCCAGCCGTATGACCGGAATCCAACTCGAGAAAGCCGTCATCGGCCAGATCGGGCTGGGCGCAGCTGGCAACGCCATTGGCCGCATGTTGATGAAACTGACTGGCAATCCAGTTCTGGGTGCCGACCTCTCGCAAGCCGCCCTGGCTTATTTTGAGCAGTCCGGGGGCAAGCGTTCTACCCTCCCCGAGATCATGCGCGAATGCGACGTAGTGGTGGCGACTACCGGCGCTCCCGGTCTGATCAAGCACGAGATGGTCCGTAAAGGCCAGATCATCCTCGCCCTGTCGAATCCCGTTCCTGAGATCGACCCCGACCTGGCGATCAATTCAGGGGCTGCGTTTGCTGCTGATGGCAAATCCGTGAATAATGTTCTCGGCTTTCCAGGTATACTGCGTGGCGCCGTGGATTCATATGCCACGCGCATCAGCGATGAGATGTACCATGCCGCCGCAACCGCCATTGCCGACCAGACTGCCCCGGATGAGCTGGTCCCCAATCCGCTCGATAAAAAAGTGCACCGTGCTGTTGCTCGTGCTGTTGCCCAAATGGCTATCCAACAAGGCCTTGCTCGTGCCGAATTCGTACCCTATGCGGAGGAATAACGAACCCAAAGAACTAGGTTAACGATTAATACATCATTGAAGGAGAATGTTTGATGAAAAGTAGATACCGTTTTATCATCCTAGCCATAGTCATTGTTGCGGTATTCCTGTGCGGGGGACTGTATCTTGATCAAAGCCACAGGACCACCGCCTCTGACCAGCCAACCACTGATATTTCTTTGGGGGTCACACCATCCGATAGGTTAGTCATCCGCTACTACTACGATAGCCAGGAGCAACTGAATGCTGTCGCGGGCTTGCTCGATACCTGGGAAGTCAACCAGCTGCCGGGCGTAGGCGCAAGCTCCGGCTACGCGATCGCAGCCGTTTACCCTTCGCAAAAAGACTGGCTTGAGCTCATGGGCTACCGGGTTGAGGTCGACCAGGCCAAGACTGCCGAGCTCCTGTCACCCACCGCCGCCCTCGATCCACGTTACTATTATTTCGATCCGTACAACTCCAACTCCATGGATCGTTATATGGTCGAGTTTATGCAGACCATCAGCGATACTTACCCCAACCTGACCGAGCTGATCGATATCGGCGATGCCTGGCAGGCTACCCAGGGCGAATATCACCGTGACATATGGGCTTTGCGCATCACCAACGAAGACCCTCAATATGGTGAGATCAGCAACAAGCCACCGTTTATCCTCTTGGCAAATATCCACGCCCGTGAAGTATCCACTCCCGAGATGGCCATCCGTTATATCAAGTATTTAACTGGTGGTTACCGGGATGCCGGCGGATACGGAATTGACCCGGATGCAACCTGGCTGGTCAACCACCATGTGGTATATGTCATCGTTTCAGAAAATCCCGATGGCCATACAATCAATGAACAGGATATCAATGCCTATTGGCGCAAGAATGTGGATGACGACGACGGTTGTAATTCTAGCTACGGTGTCGATCTCAATCGTAATAGCAGCTTCAAGTGGGGCTGCTGCGGTGGATCCAGCCCGAATGCCTGTGATGCAACGTACCGCGGGCCTATCCGTGCTTCCGAACCGGAGACCCAGGCGATCCAGGCCTTCGCTACCCAGATCTTCGGCGACTGGAACGGCAATAATGGCGACGATGAGTTCCCACCCGCCGCTCCCGATACGACTCCTGGGATTTTAATCTCGCTTCATTCCTACCAGGACGAGATCCTTTGGGCATACGAATGCTCTCCAAGTTGCGGCACGCCTCCCAATGGCCAGCAGTTAACCACGATTGGCCGTAAACTGGCCGACATCACCGGGGTGATGATTCCGACCGGTTTCCTTTACACCGTTGACGGTGGCACGATCGATTTTATTTATGGAAAGCTGGGCGTGGCTGCCTATACGTATGAGATCGGTCCAACCGGTGGCACCTGTGCCGATTTCTTCCCGCCCTACGGCTGCCAGGATGGGATTGACGGCATGCCGCGTGACTTCTGGGCCGAAATGAGTCCATCCTGGGTGTATGCCAACAAGATCGCTGGCTCTCCCTATAAAACTGCCTATGGACCCGATACCCTATCCCTTTCAGTCACACCCGATTCAGCCCCCGCCGGCCTCCCGGTCGACCTGGCTGGCACCATCAAGGACCAGCGATATAGCAATGATCCGCTGAAAAACATCGTTGGCGCAGAGTATTTCATCGACGCTCCCGGCGCAGATGGCACAGGCATCGCCATGTTGCCCGCGGATGGTGAATGGAATAGCAGTACTGAGAATGTTGAAGCCGTTGTTGAAACCGGCGGGCTGCTTTCCGGCCAGCACTATATCCTGGTCCACGGCTTGAATATTGACGGCAAATGGGGTCCATTTACAGCCATTTTCCTTTCCCTAACCACCCCTGATTTCGGTGTCTATCTTTCCCCGGCTGCTGGTACTGCCCAGGCTGACCCCGGTACAACTGTTACCTACAATATGCAGGTCATGAATGTTGGCCAGAATGGTGATGCGTTTGATATCTCCGTCTTGAGTGCCTGGGATTACCTGGCCCCCAGCTCAGTTGGTTACCTGGCTCCGGGTGAGACCTTCCCGTTCGACGTTCAGGTCACCATCCCGTTCACCGCCACTAATGGAGAATCGGATACCGCTGTCGTTTCAGTCGTATCTCAAGCCCATCCTGAATCTCAGGACTCCTCCAACCTGGACACCACCGCCAATTTCTTCGACCTGTCACTCACGCCTCCCACTGCGGCTAAGTCAGGCAAGCCGAATCAGGTGATCAAGTACGTTCTCACGCTCACGAACAACGGCAATCAGGCTGACTCTTATAATATAACGTTCACAAGCCAGTGGCCGGTGACTGCCCCGGCTTCTCTCGGCCCGCTTAACCCTGGGGCGAGCACCCAGTTCGATGTCAGCGTGACCATCCCCGCTGGTGCTGCTCCAGGTGAGTTCGACCAGGCCTTGATCACAGCTACCTCCCAGGGTGACGGTACCAGGCTACAGTCTTCCACACTCACTACCACTGCCAATGCCACCTACGGTTTCACCGTGGTTCCTGTAGATGATACGGTGTACGGTCATGCCAACGGCACGACCGTTGAGTTTACCGTCATCGTTTCCAACACCGGAAACATTGCCGATACCTATGACATTCATATATCCCCGGGTGGTTGGCAGGTCGATGCCCCTGCTGAGGTCGGTCCGATCGACAGGAATTCCAGTGCGGCAGTTACCATCACCATTCGCATTCCCCTGGACATCAAGATGGGAGACTCAAGTACCTCAAAGATAATCTTCATCTCTCAAGGATCTCGTACCGGTCATCAGGTCACCCTCTACACCAAAACATTCTGGTATAGCAGCTTCATACCCCTGTCAATCAAACATTAATTCGCAAGTAAATCACACCACATCCAGCCTTTCGCTTCAGTCATTCAGCGAAGGGCTGGACCAAAGAGGAGAATATGAAAAGGACTTTATTATCGCTTTTTGTGCTTGTTTCGATGCTCCTGGGGCTGGTCGCGAGTGCCGCGGCTGCTCCGTCATTCGCAATGCCCGTGGCAGCCCAAGCCAGCCAGCAAGCACCTGATCAAGTTGTCGCTAAGGTGTACTTCACATCACGAGATCAGCTGAGTCAGTTGTCCGCCCGTTATGACATCTTGTCGGTGGATCAAAAGCTGGGTATTGCTTATGTGCTCCTATCCACCCCCGAGCTGGCTGCCCTCCAGCAAGCGGGTTTCACGGTGGAGATCGACCAGGCCAAGACCAAACTCATTACCCAGGCTAATACACCTTTGCCTGGTCAGGGAACCGATTCGATCCCCGGTTATCCCTGCTACCGCACGGTGCAAGAGACCTATGCGACCCTGCACGAGATTGCCGCCGCCCATCCCGATCTGGCAGTGTTGTATGACATCGGCGATAGCTGGCTAAAGACCCAGGGTCAGGGCGGTTATGATATCTATGCCCTGCGTTTGTCGAACATAAATGTGGGCTATCCCGATCCGAAGCCGACCTTCTTCGTTATGGCCGAGATCCACGCCCGTGAGTATGCCACTTCTGAGCTGGCTACCCGGTACGCCGAATACCTGGTCAACAATTATGGCACCGATCCAGACATCACCTGGCTGTTGGATTACTTCCAGGTCTACATCGTCACCATGGCCAACCCCGATGGTCGTATTATTGCTGAAGGTGGCGACCTGTGGCGCAAGAACGTCGATAGCGACGATGGATGTAACGATCCCTGGAGCTGGGGCACCGACCTCAACCGCAACTATGGCTTCCACTGGGAAGGTGGTGGTTCCAGCCCTTATCCCTGTGATGAGACTTACCGCGGTCCATCTGCAAACTCAGAACCTGAGACTATTACCATTGAAAACCTGGTAACCTCCATCTTTACGGACCAGCGTGGTCCAGGCGACACCGACCCCGCACCCCTTGACGCCACCGGCTTGATGGTCACGTTGCACAGCGCCGCTTCCCTGGTCCTCTGGCCATGGGGATGGACTTCCACCGATGCTCCGAACGCTCCCCAGTTGCAGACCCTCGGGCGCCACATGGCCTCCTTCAATGGCTACACGCCTCAGCAATCCAATGACCTGTACCCAACCAATGGGACGACCGACGATTGGACCTACGGTCAGCTTGGTATCGCCAGCTTTACCTGGGAGATGGCTGGTCAGTTCTTCCAGGACTGTAACTCATTTGAAAACACTGACGTGCCGGATAATATCCCCGCCTTGTTATATTCCTTTAAATCCGCCCGGCAGCCCTACATGGATCCTGCAGGCCCCGAAACACTCAGCCTGGTAGCCACCCCAGCCGGGATCACCCCAGGTGAGTCAGTGCTCCTTACCGGCACAGCCAACGATACCCGCGGTGGCGAGCCCACCCAGAACATTGCTGCTGCCCGCTACAGCGTCGATGAGCCATCTTGGATCGCCGATACGACCTACCCCATGACAGCCAGTGACGGCAGCTTCAACAGCAAAGTAGAAGTCATCCAGGCCACCATTGATACGACTGGTTGGGCTTCTGGTAGGCATAGCATCTTCGTTGAAAGCCAGGATGCCGCCGGGAACTGGGGCTTGACCAGCGCAGCTTTCGTTTATGTCATTGACCCTGGGGTTTCCCCCGTCATCCAGGGCTATGTCCGCGCCGCCGGGAATAACTTACCCGTGGCTGCCAACGTTACCGCCGGTATTTTTAACACCACCACCGATCCGGCCACCGGTTTTTACAGCATGACCGTCATCAGCGGTACCTATGATATGGTCGTCGAGGCCGATAACTTCGCCCGATCAACTGCGAACGGGGTCGTCGCGCAGGATTACCAGACTGTCGAGCAGAATTTCACCCTCTACCCCATCTGCAGCGTCTTCACGGATGATGTTGAGAGTGGCAATCAGGGTTGGACGGCTCAATCCCCCTGGGCAATCACAACCGAAGCATCTCACAGCCCTACCCATTCGTGGACAGATAGCCCGGGTGGAAATTATGGGAATGGCAGGGATGTCTCCCTCACATCGGGTTACTTCGACTTGAGCGATTCAACCGGAGTGACCCTGAGCTTCTGGCATACCTATGCCACTGAGCCTGGTTACGATTTTGGTCGGGTCGAGTACAACACCGGCAATGGTTGGACGCAAGTGGCTAGCTATGATGGCACGCAGGCGGGCTGGATTAACGAAGAGCTCCTCATCCCTGCCCTTGATGGCCAAGCCAGCGCCCGTATCCGCTTCCGCTTTACTAGTGATTCGGTTACTCAAACAGCTGATGGCTGGCACATCGATGACATTAGCCTCAATGCTGGTGGTCCGGGCTGCCTGCCCCCCACCCCTCCCACGGCTGAGTTCTCGAGCAACAGCCCGGTGGTCCGCGGTCAACCGGTAGACTTCACCAACCTGACTACCGGCTCAGAGCCGATGACCTATGCCTGGGACTTCGGAGACGGCCTTGGAACATCTGATGTGAAAGACCCCTCCTACACCTATGCCGAGCTTGGCACCTATACTGTTATCCTCACCTCAACCAACAATCTCGGCACCGATAGTATCTCCCATACCGTTACAGTCGACCCCGCTCCCATCACTGCCATCGACCTGTCCCTGATCACACCCGGGACGATCTACCCGGGGTACAACGTTGAGTTCAGTGCTGACCTTGCACCCGATACGGCTGCCAAGCCCTACGATTACACCATCGATTTCGGCGATGGTACGGTCGCATCAGGTAGCTCCTCTGCCGATCCATACGAGTTCAGCCATGCCTACACAGGTGCAGGCACGTATACGGTTCAGTTCTCCGCTCAAAATGCGGTCATGCCCGAGTCGTTATCTGCCTCAATCGATGTAACCGTTACACCCACCCCCACAGCCCCCGTGGCAGATTTCACCAGCAACAGCCCGGTAAAGCTGGGCCAACCGGTTATCTTCACCAACCTTACCACCGGCACCCAGCCCATTACCTATGCCTGGGATTTCGGTGATGGTGTTGGGACCTCAACCCTGGCCAACCCCACTTACACCTATGCTGAAGTTGGCACCTATACCGTCACGCTGGTTGCCACGAACCCAGGTGGTTCCAGCACGGTCACCCATACGGTGGTCATCATCGAGAGTATGTACCGCATCTTCCTGCCGCTCACTGCGAAATAACGTAACCGGGTGCTGCAAATTTCGGGTACAATTTGCAGCACCCAAATATCTTTCTTTTCGGAGGTTTTCATGACCAAAGCTGCTTTACGTGAACAACGCCGCGCCCAGCGTATCGCCCGTCGTAATCGGAATCGCGGCATAATTATTGCCATTATCGTCGTGGCGATTGCCGCAATAGCATTTTTTGTGATCCGCGACTACATGAACAAAACCACAGCCTCTGCTAACCCCACTCCCGCCAGCTCATCCAGTGGAAATTACCCGATCGGTACGCTCGATACCACCCCGCCCACGCCTTCTGCCGCGGCTGTGACCACCGCTTCCGGCCTTGTCTATGAGGACCTCCAGGTGGGTGATGGCGCCGTCGCCAAAGCCGGTGATTCAGTATCGGTCAACTACACCGGTTGGCTCCAGGATGGCACCAAGTTTGACTCTTCTCTCGACCGGGGTCAGACCTTTGACTTCCCATTAGGTGCTGGGAATGTTATCGCCGGCTGGGATGAAGGTGTCCAGGGCATGCAGGTTGGCGGCACACGTTTACTGGTCATTCCTCCATCGTTGGGTTATGGATCACAAGCCAATGGTCCCATCCCTGCCAATTCCACCCTGGTCTTTGAAGTCCAGCTCACGGGGATCCAGTAGTTAGTTATGATCTGCCTGCTCCTTAAGGCAGCTCCGCATAATTCAAAAAAATCACTTAAAGGCGCAGTGTTCCTGCGCCTTTTCTCGTATCATTAATATCTACTGGGTTAACAGTTGAAATAGTGGAAATGCTTATCCCGCTATCATTAATATCTATCACCATCCATACATCTTTTTTTTACTTCATCGTACGGGGCTGATCGAACAGCTGGTCAGCCCCCAATCGAGCAAGTTGCATCTATTTTGCTGCAATGATCGTTTCTTTCAAGACGTTGGCCAGGCGCTCGATCCCGGTTTGGATCTGGTCGGGGTTCGAATACGAGAAGTTCAACCGCATCGTGTTTTCCCCACCGCCCAGCGCATAAAAGGATGTCCCTGGCACAAACGCCACGTTCCGTGAGACTGCTACCTTGAAGATTTCAGAGGTATCCAAGCCTTTGGGGAGCATCCCCCATAGGAATAACCCGCCTTGTGGCTTGGTCCAGGTCACCCCGGGCGGGAATAACTCTTCCATGGCATCCAGCATGATATTGCGCCGTTCACCGTAAACCCGCTTGATCAGCCAGATGTGCCTGTCCAGGAAGCCACCCCGCGCCACTTCGTATGCCACGATCTGGTTGAAAGTGGCGGTATGCAGGTCGGCACCCTGCTTTGCCTGGACCAGTTTGCGGATCACCTGGCTGGGTGCGATCACCCATGCCAGCCGCAAGCCCGGTGCCAGTGTCTTCGAGAATGTGCTCAGGTAGATCACGTTGCCTGCATAGTCATTCGTGCCATTTTTCCTGAACTCGTTGTCCATATTTACGATGGAAGGTAAGTTCTCACCTTCATATCGCAGCTGGCCATACGGGTCATCTTCGATAATCGGCACCCCGTATCGGTCTGCGATCTCGATCAGTTGCTTTCTGCGCTCCAGTGAGAGTGTCACCCCCGTCGGATTTTGGAAATTTGGTAGCACATAGATAAACTTCACGCCCGATCGCAGGGCATTCTCAAGCGCTTCGGTGATCATCCCATCCTCATCCATCGGGACGGTTACATATTCAGCCCCATACGCGTTCCAGGCCTGCAGGGCTCCCAGGTAGGTAGGCTCTTCCACCAGGATCCTATCACCTGGGTTGATGAAGACTTTGCCGATCAAATCCAGGGCCTGTTGGCTGCCGCTGGTGATGAGGATATTATCGGGTGAAACACCAATCCCATACCGTGCCGTATGGCGGGCGATCATCTCGCGCAGGGGTCGGTATCCTTCTGTTGCTCCATACTGCAGGGCCTCTGCACCCCATTCTTTGAGCACAGTTTCACACGCTGCTGAAAACTCTTCAACCGGGAAAACATCAGGTGCTGGCAGCCCACCTGCGAAGGAGATTACCTCCGGGTTTTCGGTCAACTTAAGCAGTTCCCGGATAGCAGAGCTCTTCATTCGCTGGGTCCGCTGGGCATAGCGATGATCCCAAGGTGTTTCCATTCAGTCACTCTCCTTTTGCTTCATGGGTTAGAAGTAAAACCGGCATATACCCTTTAGTATATGCCGGTTTGGATAGTTTTACAACTTCGGAAATCGACGCAGGATATGGGCCGGTGAGGGTAAGATCACCCTCTCACCCAATTTGAGTGCTCCCAGTATCTTGCTGCTGTCTTTTGGAGCACCCTGGTAGATATAGATGATCGTCCCTTTCGCTGCGCTCTTCGAATCGATGAACGCCTGGCCTGTCAGGTATCCGTCCATATCCACCGCACAGCTGGTCACATATCCCAGAACTTTACCACGCCAGTCAACCACTGGGTCACCCAGGTGAGCCATCCTCACGCCCTTCTCGTCAAACCTGAAGCGTACCAGCTCACCTTTGCGTTGCTTCTCCTTATCAAGGAAAGCTTCCCGGCCAATGAACCACGGCTTATAGGTTTTTATATACTGTCCAAAGCCGGCTTCAGCCACACCCAGGTTGAGCTCTCCCCCCATCTCGTGCCCGTAGAGTGGCAGGCCTGCTTCCGTGCGCAGTGAATCCCTCGCTCCCAGGCCGCACGGTTTGAGTCCGTAATTCTTTCCGATTTCCAGCAGCGCATTGAACAGGTCATCCGCCCTGGCTGGGTGCACGAAGATTTCATAAGAAAATTTTTCGCCGGTATAACCCGTACGGGAGATGACCAGGTCAAAGCCTCCCATCGACACTTCGCAGATCCGGGTGCGCTTAAGGTAACGGATGCAGCAACGTGTCTCTTCATCGCACCCCAGCCCCATCAGGATCTTGCGTGCCATTGGGCCTTGTAACGCGATGTCTACACGCATATCGCTGCCTTCTTTTGGATCCTTCAAGTTGCGCAGGATCGCATGGTGCCCGAACACCCTGGTCCACGGGCGCTGGTTATCCACTTTCACCAGCCCATCCTTGGCTGCGTTCAGCCAGGCCCAGTCCTTCTCAAAGTTGGCTGCGTTCACCACGATCAGCATCTTTTCGTTGCTGCGCTTGTACACGATCAGGTCATCGATCACGTTGGCATCCGGATCGAGCAAGTGGGTGTAGCATGACTCCCCCACCGAGAGGTAGCTTATGTCATTCGCCACCACGCTATCCAGGAATGCTGCTCCATCCGGACCTTCCACTTGCAGAACCCCCATGTGGGCTACGTCGAACAACCCCGCAGCCTGCCTTACCGCCAGGTGCTCTTCCATCACCGATGTGTACCACACTGGCATCTCCCAACCGGCATAGTTGATGATCTTGGCCCCCAGCCGCTTATGTGTCTCGAAGATCGGGGTTCGCTTTGGAGCTCCCTCTTTTTCTTCCCACTTGAAATCGGGTAGTGCCTCGCCGGCGCCTTTTTCCATGCCGATGTAGTACGGCTTTGGCGCAAACACATCACCATTCTTTAATTTGTCTGGCTGCTCTTCGCTCTCATTCACCACGGTCAGGCCCGGCAGCTTCTTCAACGGGTCTGGATCGAATGCCACATAACCATCCGCCAGGTCTCTCAGCCAGGCGGCGACAAGCGCCATTTTTGCTGATGGGATGGTCAGGTTATATGCATAGGGCTCCACGCAGCGTAAGGCTCCATCGATCGGGCCATCTGGAGTATAGATCCGGGTGGGTTGAACTTCGCCTGGCTTTAACACCTCCACGTCGCTCGTCAGGGCTTCGCTTAAGAACAACCGCACGCGCTCTCCTGAGAGCCTTAACACTGCCAGCTCACCTTTTGGAAGCTTGTTATCCAGGTAATAAAAGTGTGGGTATCCATGCTGGCTGGCTGTGAAATCGATCCCAGCGCTTTCCGCCATCTTCCGTACCTTGATCTTGGCTTCCTCAAGGATCTGGAAGTCCACTTTGGCCCTCCGCAGGATGCCATTGGCACCCATCCGCCCATGCGGTTGGGTGGAGAGCAGGATATCTGCAATGATATCTGCCAACAATTTCATCTCTGGCTCTTTGAACCCTCGTTGGGTCACCCAAGGCGTTCCCATCCGGATCCCCGATGGATCCGATGCATCCTTGTCTCCCGGGATGGTGTTCCGGTTGACCACGATCCCTGCGATATCCAGGATGCGTGATGCCATATCCCCTGAAAGGCCGGTCCCATCCTTGCCCACCACGCTTGAGCACGCCAGGTTCATTAAGTGTGTATTGGTCCCCCCGTAAGCAATTCGGAATCCTCGCTGGCGTAGGTCTTCGGTGAAGGCGCTGCAATTTTTTACCACCTGGTGCTGTAGCTGCCTGAATTGCTCGGTCTTGGCCACTTTGAAAGCCACCGCCATCCCGGCATAGGAATTCACGTGTGGTCCCCCCTGCTCGCCGGGGAACACTGCCCGGTCTATATCGCGCGACATCTTCTCGTCGAACGTCAGGATGCATGCTCCACGTGGTCCACACAGGGATTTATGCGTGGTGAAGGTCACCACATCCGCGTAACCGATCGGCGAAGGGTAAGCCCCGGCAGCCACCATGCCGGCAATGTGGGCGATATCCGCAAACAGGAATGCCCCCACCTCATCTGCGATTTCTCGGAAGCGCTGCCAATCCACCGCCCAGGGGTATGAGGAATATCCGGCAATGATAAAGCGTGGTTTATGCTTTCTCGCCAGCTCCTCTACTTCATCATAATTGATCTGCTCGGTCTCTGCATTCACCGAGTAGTGCACGGCGTTGTAGTACTTGCCCGACCGGTTGACCGGTGAGCCGTGCGTCAGGTGTCCTCCGTGCAGCAGGTCCATCCCCATGATCGTCGCGCCTGGCTCAACCAGGGCATGGTACACCGCATTGTTGGCCGGCGCTCCTGAGAGCGCCTGGACATTTACATAAATATCGTCGGCATCCACCAGGTCGTTGGCAAATAATTCGGCACAGCGCCGTCGGGCCAGTTCTTCGATGGTGTCGGCATATTCAACCCCCTTATAGTAGCGCTTGTCTGAGTAGCGCCTGAAATTAACCAGGCGGGCGGGGAAATCCATGATCTCCGCTTCGCTCATGTTCCTGGTCTCTTCGCGTGGGTATCCCTCAGCATAGATATTCTGAAACGCTGAAGATAATGCTTCCCGAACTGCCATGGGAGCCTGGCTCTCCGATGGGATGAGGATAATTTTCCTGTACTGTCTTTCTGATTCGAGCTGGGTTAATTCAAATATTGCGGGGTCCAGCTCTGCCAGACTGCCGCGAAATAAAAAGTCATCCATGATTGTCTCCTTGGTGCATGTTGGATCTTTCGATAGCCATATGAATTGTAGTCGTTTGGCTGGCTTGGGTCAAGTCATCCTCCCGCAAGAATGAATTAACCCCGGATGTGAATCAGCTGCATATTCCAATTGGTACATGGAAGTCATCCATCACCGAAGATGCTTGGGTTTCTGCTTGGTTCCCCGTATTATCCATTAATAGCCGAGCGTAAAATCAACCGTAAATAAAAGCGGTTCTCCCGCTATCAGGCGCTGGTAATTCTCAACAAAGATGTTGGCGATATCTGGAGGATAATTTTGGGCTGCCGTATGGAACGTCAAAAAGGTATTCGGTGTAGACCATAAGGGATGTCCGGGCGGCAGTGGTTCTTCAGTGAAAACATCCAGCACTACCCCACCCAGCTTCTGGGCCCGCAATGCGTTCACCAACGCCCCTTCATCGACCGTGCTCCCACGCCCGATATTGATCAGCCATGCCCGCCCTGGCAGGTGAGAGAGGAAATTTCTATCGACCAGTTTATTTGTGTCCGGAGTCCTTGGGAGCGTACACACCAGGTAATCCAACCCGGCGGCAAACTCGCGCACGCTGCTCGAGTGAAAATACCGGTCGATTGCCTGGCAACCTTCACTCTGCCGGGTGTACCCCCACACCTGCATCCCAAAATCATGCGCCACCCTTGCCAGGTGTGAGCCGATGCTGCCTACCCCCAGTAAGCCGATCGTCTTACCACGCAGGGTCCCATTCAACCGGTTATCCCACCTGCCTTCCAGCTGGGATTGCCAGCGTATTAGGTTATGCCGCTCGATCATCAACAGGTAGCCAAACACGTACTCCGCCATCGCTTGTCCGTACACGTTACGCGCATTGGTCAGCGTGTAATCCTGTCGCATGCCTGTGGCCAACAGTGGTTCCACGCCTGCCCACGTCGATTGCACCCATCGTACCCCTGCCAGCCGGTTGATCACCTGGCTGACCAGCGAGGGTTCGCCGAAGATCAGGTCAAATGCTTCTCCAGCGGGGTCGACATCTGATGGGTTTTTCATGGCCGTTATCGACAAACCCGGGAGATTCGCCTGGTCAATTAACGGCTTGTAAACCTCATCGTGTTGGGATAGGATGAGCAGGTGGTGTTGATCTTTAGTGATACTCATAGCCTGGGCGGTTCCGTCAATGTTTTACAAAATAGATCTCGCACGCCTCATCCAGCAGCTCTTTCGACAAGAATATCGGTTTGTCTTCGTATGTACACAGCGCCCGCAGGATGGTCAGGATATCCCTCGGGTGAACCGCCTGGTAAGGTCGGCTGCTTTGCCGGTACCATCGGTCGATCAGGTGCTGGTAGCTTTCCTGGTCGAAAAAGATCCCTAATTGCGCGCACACTCGCTTGAAGATCTGCCTGAAGGCACCTTCATCGGGGTTGAAAATCCCCACTTTCATTTGAATTCGCCGGAAGAAAGCTTCGTCCGCCAGGTTGTACGGATCCAGGTTCGTGCAAAAGACGATCAATGCCCTGAATGGGATGACCAATGTCTGCCCGGTACGCAGTCGCAAAAAATCCACCCCGTTCTCCAGCGGCATGATCCAGCGGTTTAGCAGGTCGATCGGGCTGGCTTGCTGCCTTCCAAAATCATCGATCAGGAACACCCCCCCATTCGCTTTGAGCTGCAAGGGAGCTTCGTAGAAGTTTGCCAGGGGGTCCCAGCGTAGGTCAAGTGATTCAATCTTCAGTTCCCCGCCCACCACCACCGATGGGCGTTTGAATAATCCCCACCGTCCATCGATTTGGTTTTTTGGCTCTTTTTCGATCTCCTGGTGGAACAACCGGTCATAGATCTGGATGATCTGTCCACCGGCCGTTAATGCATACGGTAACCAGATCGGATCTGTTCCGCTGATCAATTTTGAGATATGCATGGAGATGGTGGTTTTTCCATTCCCTGGCGGGCCATACAAGAAAAGTGATGCGGCAGAATTGATCGCTGGACCGATTTTTCGGTGGAATTCGTCAGGCAAGACCAGCTCGCTGAGTGCCTCTTTCACCTGGCTTGGTTTCACCAGGCGTGGCCCGCTGGTCTGGAATTCGATTGCTTCATTATAGCTACGTACCGGCACGGGCACAGGTCCCACGTACTGGCATCGCTCCATCGACTCGCGCGCCCGGTCTTCGCCCGATCCAGTCAGCTTGTAGATATAGTTCAGGGGCCCATAAGAGGCCGATGACTTGGATACTTCGACCAGGTGTTCCTTTCGTAGCCAGTCGAGTAGCTGTTCCAGGGCATACGGGTCCGCATCACCTGCGACATGCGCCTGAAATCGACGTTTCCCTCGGTATACAGCAGGCGCAGCAGGATGTCGATCAGGATATTTTGCGGGATATCCAGCTCCTCGGAAGATTTCGGCTGTGCCAGGATATCCTCGATCGTTCGCTTCTCTTGCATCCCATCCTCCATATCAGTATCTCCCTGGTCATTATACAACCTGCAGGTCAATAAATTTGCCTACCTATCAATTCTGTTAGATTAAT
>CAVZNX010000018.1:0-1760099 GCA_963776795.1 uncultured Chloroflexia bacterium | reverse complement strand
AAGCAAATGCGCAATAGAAAGCCTGGTGGAACTGGTTACGCTTGAAGGGAAAAGGTCGATTTATTATCGACCCTATAAAATAGATGTTGCCTTTCTGCGTGGAACAACTGCCGATGAAGATGGTAATGTGACCATGGAGCGTGAAGCGATTTTTGGTGAGATGTTATCAATGGCACAGGCTACACGGAGGAATGGCGGGATTGTTATTGTTCAAGTTGCCCAGATTGCTCAAAAAGGAACTTTACCGGCAAAGCAAGTAAAGATACCAGGCATGTTGGTTGATCTTGTAGTTGTAGATCCAACTCAGCGGCAAACCTATCTAATGGATTACAGCCCTGCGTATGCTGGTGAGATCAAGGTACCAATCAGTGAGATCACTCCTCTACCACTGGATGCCCGCAAAATAATTGCCAGAAGGGCTTCGCTTGAATTAGCACCGGGTGCAGTCTGCAATCTTGGATCGGGAGTTTCCACTGGGATTGCAACGATTGCTGCTGAAGAAGGAATTTTGGATGAAATCGTGTCAACAAATGAACAAGGGCTGATTGGTGGAGCGCCTTCATCAGATGCAGGTGCCACGATAAATTTCACATCGATCGTAGATCAACCCTATATGTTTGATTTCTACGATGGGGGTGGACTGGATCTTGCCTTTTTATCATTTGCACAGGTAGACCCGGTAGGAAATGTTAATGTCAGTGGATTTAATCGGACGGATTATCGGTGTTGGTGGATCCATCAATATCAGCCAATGTGCCAAAAAAGTGATTTTTAGTGGGACTTTTACAGCGGGTGATCTTTGAGATAAGCTGGCCAAACGGGAAAACAGTCATTCAAAAAGAAGGAAGATTTAACAAGTTTCTTTCTTCGGTCGAGCAGATTTCTTATAACGGCGCATTTGCTGAGGAGCGAGGACAACCGGCTCTTTATATCACTGAACGGGCAGTGTTTACGCGAGGGAAAAAAAGGCCTTGAATTGATCGAGATTGCACCTGGAATTGATCTTGACCGCGACATTCTTGCAAATATGGAATTCCGGCCTGGAATTGCCAGGATCTGAAGCTTATGGATGAACGGTTATTTTTTGATAAACCTATGGGATTGGATAAAGATTTACATTCCAAGCCAGCGGTTAATGTCCCAAAGCGATTATTAGAATAAGGTCTTCAAATGTCAATAAAACAAGAGACCTGGAAACCTAGCTGAAGAAACCACAGCGGTTCAAGTCACCGAACCATCAGAAGGAGTGTTACATCATAACCATCGTATCTGAACCGTTGGGTGTATTGCGACACTCTGTTAAAAGGGCATTGATGAGCACTTTTCTGAACTCGAGAAAGACCCATCCGTACGCTGTGCTGTCCTTACAGGGATTGGGAAGGCATTTTCGGTTGGATCTGACATTAATGATTTCAGCCAGGATGTTGGTTGGTTGCTTGAAAATGACTACTGGGAATCAGCCTTAAACCAAATGTTGGAGGATGCCAGGTTTCCGATCATCGCAGCTTGCAACGGACACACGTTGGGGGGTGGGGCAGTTCTGGCGCTTGCCTGTGATTTTAGAACGGCTGCACAAAGTGCTAAATTCGGCTTTCCTGAGGTGAAATTAGGGGCATTTGCTTCGGGTAGTGGAACACAACGACTGCCAAGATTAGTGGGACGAGGAAGGGCAATGGAATTGCTCCTTACCGGTAGGGTCATCACAGCACAGGAAGCTATGGAATACGGATTGGTGGAATATATCTTCCCGGATGCAACTTTTTTGGAAGATGTATTGAAAATGGCGAATACGATCGCCTCGTACTCCGGATTAGTAACAGCTGCTACCAAGAAATGCGTTAACGTTGGGTTTAAGCGAAGGGATAGAGGCTGGACCTGGCTTTGGAAAGTGACCTGAGGTCAAAACCGGGCGCGGGGATGATGCGATTGAAGGGCGGGCAGCATTTCTAGAAAAACGTCCTCCCAACTTTAACCAATCGTAATTCCAGAGAACCCAATGCGTCTCTTTTCTTATCTGTCGAGGGTCAGGTACGTTCTGCACGACAAGTAGGCGAGCTTGGTTTAGATCTCAATTATTCCGCAAAACGCTATCTCCAAGATAATCCTGGTATAGTGTCGTCAGTAGAAGGTTTACCAATTTCGTTATCCGATCTGTTTTTACTTGGAGCTGAGGGGATGAAGTCTTCCAAGGAAGTAACAGATTGGGTATTCAATACTTTACAGAAATCTGAGAGGGGGACATTTGTAAACGGAGATGTCTTTTATATCAAGGATACGATAATTCTGGCTCCGATTCCCCGACCCGGAAGGTGATTTACATTGCGGGAATTATGCACACCCTATAAACTGGAGAATCCGGATTTCCCGATCGTTTTCCTTACCTTCTGGAGGAGTGATCGGAAATCAGCACAGTGTCATAATACCTAAGGCAGCAGAAAGCGTTACATATGAAGTTGAATTGGCTGTAGTGATTGGTAAACGCAGTAGGAATCTTACTCCACAAGAAACTTTATCCGTTATCGCCGGGTACACGATTGCCAATGACTTGGGAGATCAACTTTTAGAAAAGCGTACCTCGCAATGGACGAGCGGAAAGATGTTTGATACTTTCACACCTATTGGTCCAATATTGATCACTTCCGAAGAGTTGAGCAACACAAGTAATTTAGCCTTATTTACCAAAGTAAATGATCGCATCGTCCAAAAAGGGAATACCGATCAAATGTCTCTTAACGTACCACAATTGATAAGTTACCTTTCCGCGCTTACGACATTGGATACGGGAGACGTCGTACTCACTGGAAGTCCGAAATTAATGGACGGAGAACCTAATCCAATCGTATCGTTAAGACCTGGAGACTGCGTTCAAGTAGGGATTCAGACAATCGCAACCTTAACCAATCCGGTAATTGCTGAGAAAGATGTGGATTGATGCATACGTATCCGATGGCGGTCATCATAAAACCAGGGATAGTTGAATTTCGAGAAATGCCATTACGCGATCCAAGACCGGACGAAGTATAATTAAAGTCAGGATCGCTGCAATCTGTGGAAGTGACTTGCACTCGTTTAAAGGGAAACATCCTTCCGTTTCACTACCTTCCGCCGTAGGTCATGAGGTGGCGGGTGAGGTGGTTCAGGTAGGTGAAAAGGTGGCTGGTTTTGTTGCAGGTGACCGGGTTACTGTAGAACCGGTAATTGCATGCGGTAGTTGTTATTATTGTCAGCGGGGTGAATACCATTTGTGTGCAAACATTAGTTTTCAGTACCGTAAAGGTCAGGGTGCATTTTCCGAATACTTTTATGCGCCTGAAAACCGTACGTATAAACTTCTTGAAGGAGTTTCATTTGAAGAGGGAGCCCTGATTGAACCCTTATCGGTAGCACTTCACGCAGTAAAAAAGTGTGGAATAGGCATTGGCCAATCAAGCGCTGTGATTGGAACAGGGGCAATTGGTCAGCTAACAGCAATGCTATTAAATAACCTTACCGGAATCAAACCCTTTGTTGCTGATATTAACGAATTTGCGTTCAGAAGGCCATTCAACTCGGCGCATATGGTGTTTTTATGGGTAGGGGTGAGGTTAAAAGAAATAATAATGAGCCATACAGATAGACTGGGAGTTGACTCGCGTTTGAAGCAGTTGGTTTGGATACTACATTGGTACAGGCTTTGGAAGTGATTAAAAAGGGCGGAAAAGTCATGCTGTTGGGAATTTTTGAAGAGCCACTTCCTGGAATTCCAATAAATCTGTTTGTTCAACGGGAAATCAGCCTTGTAGGATCTCAGGATATGCCTGGGATTTTAGGATTCGATCAAATTAGTGTCTGAAGGAAGAATTAGTATTTCTGAGCTGATTACGACTCGTTTACAACTCGATCAACTTCAAAAAGGATTTGAGTTGCTTTCGCACCCGCAGAACAACCAGATCAAGGTAATTATTGAAAATAAAGATTAAAAAACCTATTTAAGAACGACGTAAAAAAAACAGAGAACTTTGGATTGGGGTATTGATTCCCAAACTGCCTGTGATTTCCATGCCGTATATCTGTGGTTGCAGGTGAAATAGACCTAGCCCCATGTACCAATCCCGAAATCGCTATATCGTAGGCATTTTGATATAAATTCCACGACATTGGGGTAATCTTGTGGACCTGGAGGGATTTGAAAAACTTCGACCTATTACATATTTATGAAGTTATATTCATTAAGACGGGTAATTAGATGGACCTGGCGGGACTTGGACCCACAACGATCTGAACCAGAAGTGAATCGTACTAATTGGAATATAAGAATCTGATCGTGTTGTAAAAATCTGCCACAATAATGGCAGATTTTTTGGTTAAGAGAGAGTTTTAAGATGTCGACGACCTGTATAAGTGTGCCCCTTACGATTGAGGAAAAGGAAGCATTGCACACATTAGCAGAGATGGGTCTAGGAATTTCGCGCAACCAGGCTGAATTAATTATTAGGGCTGAGCTCATGCATCAAGGATTGCTTCATCCTGATCCGATATTAGTTAGCCCGAGAACAGAAAGAGTCTGTGCAGGCATCTAATGACAATTCCTCTCGATGATCGCGGTAGTATCAAAATTCCGGGTGTAGTTGTGCATATATACGATTTTAACGAACAAATCAACAAATGCCCATCTTGCTCTAGTTGGGTCAACTGGGAACGTCATTGCCGGGCGGTCCCTATGGAATTCCACATTATTCATTGAAAATCAATGTATCGTGGGCTCTTACCCTCGGTTTCAAGTGTAGCGAGGTAGTAGTCGGTGGCTTTCTGTAAGGTGATCATCATCAGTTCTCTCTTATTCTTTTTAACCATATTACCCTGCCTTCCTTCTAATTTGGTTGACTGCTGTTGACTGATGTTGACTGGCGGAAAAGTAAATAAAAAAAGACATTGGAATTCCCTATTTATTTACTGGTTTTTGCTATAAAGAAAAAATACTCAAAGTGGGGGTTTAAACGCAAAAACCTGCCTTTCAGCAGGTCTGGGTGGGAGAATAGCATCGTATTTAGGCAGTTTTTACATCCTTCTGCCCATTTTCAGTGAGCGTGGAGCGGCTCGAACCCCCCTTCAAGTGAGCTGGAGCGCTCAACGCTCAACCAATAGCTTAAAAGGCTACTGCTCTGCCATTGAGCTACACGCCCGTTTTGCGAAAAACATTCTATCACGCGCGGTCAGCTTCCACAAGCCTTGACTTTCCCTCGCTCTCATCAACTCCTATCTACCGGAAGGCTTCAAAAGCTTCTGCTCCAGGTTAAAGGAGATATTTATCAATCCCAGCCGGTCAGCAATCCCATCGATCCAGAAAGCTCACAAATAGTTGATTTTCTGCCAAAGGTCGCTATAATGATATTGCCACACATATAAGAAGCGAATATCTGTATAACGATCGGGCTACACGGGGGCGGAGTGGGCATCCTTCAGTGACCCGTGACGAAAATGCGATGTTCATAACCCAAGAGGAGGATAGAAATGAACAGCCGTCAACTATTAAGCCGTTACTTGTTGTGTTCCCTGGCAGTATTCCTCGGTGTTGCTAGTCTCGTCATACTGTTCAACCTGATCACTCCGGCACAAGCCAGACCAATGGTAATCCACGATCTGCCTCAAGAGATCAGCGGCACAGTGACCATCTGGCATTCCTATGGACCGGGTGGTGGTGAGAGTGAAGCCCTTGACCAGGTCATTGCCAACGCCCTGGCAGAAAACCCCGACCTGGTGATCACGGCCACTTATGTATCATTTAACGAAATTTTCTCGCTTTATGAATCTGAGGTCATAGCCGGCGGAGGCCCAGATCTACTTCTAGGTCCGAATGATAGTTTGGGGTATGAAGCCCGGATGGGAGTGCTCAGCAACCTGGATGATTACTTACAAGGACGCCTGACTGAAGTGTATACCACCGCCATCGAAGGAATGAAGGTAAACGGTGAGCTGTTTGGGGTGCCCGAGTCAGCCAAGGCCGTGGCATTATTCTATAACAAGAGCACAGTCGAAGTCCCACCTCTCCTCACCGCGGATCTGCTCGAGCTGGTGCAACAAGGGAAGAAATTGGTAGTCTCGAATGGGATGGGTGGCGGAGCGTATTACAACTTCGGATTTTTCGAGGCTTTCGGTGGGAAGCTAATGGATGAAAGTGGCAGGTGCATTGCCAAGCAGGGTGGAGTGGCCTCCGCGATGCAATACCTGGTCGATTTAAAATATGCTGGCGCAACGGTCATTACTGATACCTGGGGACAAGGGAGCTTCCCCTTCTGTAACACGGAGATTGATATGATCATCGATGGCCCCTGGAACCTCAGGTATTATCAAGATTGCCTGGGGGATGATCTTGGTTTAGTCCTACTCCCCACAGGCCCTGATGGTTTGGCCGTACCCATGAACGGTATCGACGGCTTTTTCGTCAATCCAAATACGGATGACATCACAACCACGGTTGAGCTGGCTTTGTTTATGACCAACCAGGCGTCTGCTCAAATATTCACCAATGTTGGCGGGCATGTTCCAGTACGGGAGGATGTTGTGCCGGCCGATGCTTTCGTGGGAACTTTTTCCATTGCGTCTGCCCAGGGATGGCCGCGCTACCAAGGCCCCGAGATAGACAATTACTGGGGGCCGTTTGGCGATATGATGACCTGGGTATTGGATGAAGTTTATACGCCAGAGGCAGGCGTGACGATCGCCTGTGACAAGATGAACTGGCTCAATGGCTTTGACCAATTATTCTTCTTGCCAGTCATAAGCCGTTAGGCGCAAACTTCATCCTGGTAAAAAGCTGATCCCACCATTTCCCTGCACCTCTGGTGGAGGTGCAGGGAGTGGTTCCGCTGTCGCGAGAGTATGTGTGTGATCCATTTATCGCGGATGCATATCCAACCCTGCCTCAGCCTTGACTTTTTTCGCCGCTCTTGTTACTATCCAAGGATACCCCCTGAGTTTACGAGGAGCCTTTAATGTCAGAAATCCCCAAGCTATCTGAAGCGGTGTTCAAAACCGAGGTGCTAGAATCTATACTGCCGGTCGTGGTCGACTTTACAGCCGTATGGTGCAATCCTTGCAAGATGCTTGATCCGGTGGTGACACAATTATCACAGGACTGGAATGGCAAGGTCAAGTTCGTCAAGATGGATGTGGATGATAACTCCACGCTGGCGATGGAATACGGGGTAATGGGGGTACCCACACTGATCCTGTTCGTAAAGGGCAAACCGGTACAGAGATTGAGCGGTTACCAGTCGAAGGACCGTATCGTCTCAAAATTTGGTTCCTACATATAATATCTATTCTTGTGCTCATTAATCACGGCAGTTCTATCCCTGCCGTGATTGTTTTTTAATTTACATTACAATCAACACTTTGTAATTTAACACAATAGTAACTAGTAGTAAAACCATTCAATGAATGACACAGCTTTCCTGTAAGCCCACGGCTTGGAAAAGCCGTGAAAGAAAAAAAACGGACTGGCATATGAAATAACCAGTCCGTCGAAGATGCAATAAACGAAACCTATTCGCAGCCTAACCCGGCAGCTTTGCGCAGAACAGCCACCTTATCGGTCTGCTCCCAGGGCAAGTCCAGGTCATCCCGCCCGAAATGGCCATAAGCAGCCGTCTTGCGGAAGATCGGGCGGCGCAGGTTCAGGTCTCGAATGATGGCACCCGGCCGCAGGTCGAATGTCTCCGAGACAATACGGGCAATCTGGTCATCCGGGATCTTGCCTGTACCAAAGGTTTCCACATTGACGCTGAGCGGATGCGATACGCCGATGGCATAGGCCACCTGGATCTCTACCCGGTCGGCCAATCCAGCTGCCACGATGTTCTTGGCAGCATAGCGGGCTGCATAAGCGGCAGAACGGTCCACTTTGGTGGGATCCTTACCGCTGAAACAACCGCCACCATGACGGCCCATCCCGCCATAGGTATCTACGATGATCTTACGCCCGGTGATACCCGAATCTCCCAGCGGTCCACCGATCACGAAACGCCCGGTGGGGTTGACGTAGATCTTAATCTTACCGTCCACCAGCTCCTTGGGCAGTGAAGGCATGATGACATGCTCGATCACCGATTCGCTGATCTCGGCGTGTGATACGTGCGGGTCGTGCTGGGTGCTGACCAGGACGGTGTGGACGCGTTTCGGCTTGCCGTAGCTATACTCCACGGTCACCTGGGTCTTGCCATCCGGGCGCAGCCAGGGCAGCTCGCCCTTCTTGCGCACTTCCGCCAGCTTGCGGGCCAGCTTATGGGCCAGGTAGATCGGTAGCGGCATCAGCTCAGGCGTCTCATTGCAGGCAAACCCGAACATCATCCCCTGGTCGCCAGCCCCGACCGTGTCCAGATCCAGCTCATTCACTCCTGAAGCTTTGGCTTCCATCGAATGGCTGACGCCCTGGTCAATATCTGGCGATTGCTTCGAGATCGCCACCTGTACAGCGCAGGTATTGCCATCGAAACCTTTCTCGCTCGAGTCATAGCCGATCTCGACCACGATCTTGCGCACCAGCTCATCAAAGTTTATATTGGCATGGGTGGTGATCTCCCCCAGCAACATGACAAAGCCGGTCTTGGTGGCTGCCTCACACGCCACCCTGGAATAGGGGTCCTGCGCCAGGCAGGCATCCAGTATCCCGTCGCTGATCTGGTCACAGATCTTATCGGGGTGCCCCTCTGTTACGGATTCGGACGTGAACAGCAGGCTGGGTGAATTCATAAAGGTATTGCTCATCAAAGCCTCCATAAAAAGAACTTGCCCCTTCTGGTCAGGAAAGGGCAAGGAACGAGCGTTCACAAGAGCTACCCTCTCATCTTCCAGATATTTCTCTGCCGGAGTTGGCACCTTGAAAGCGATCTGCCTGGTAACTCAGCTTGATCGCTGCTAGGTTGTCGAGGTTTCACAGGGCCGGTCCCTCCACCTCTCTGGATAAGAGCGCCTAAGGGGCTGCTAGGTTATCGGGCGGATGATACCACTGATAGATACAACTGTCAACTTGACAGGCTCAGCCTGCCATCGGTCATAAAATCATCAGTAATCTATTGAGCTGATCTTGCGTAATTTATCCCAGCGGTGAATCGAGCTGATCTGGCGCACGGTGCCAGAAAGGCCACGTACCACTAGGCTGCTGGTACGGGCACCCTGGCTGTAGTACTTCACGCCATCCAATAGCTCACCATCGGTGATACCCGTGGCAGCAAAGAATACATCTTCCGAGGCAACCAGGTCATCCATGGTAAGCACTTTATTGAAATCGTATCCCATCTCCTGGCCACGGTGGGCTTCATCTTCATTGCGGGCATACAGCCTGCCCTGGATCTCTCCTCCCATGGCGCGCAAGGCACAGGCAGCCAGCACACCTTCCGGTGAGCCACCGATACCCAACAGCACATCGATGCCTGAATCGGGCCAGGCAGTCATCAGCGCACCAGACACATCTCCATCCATGATCAGGCGGATGCGGCAGCCCAACCGGCGAACTTCCTTGATCAGCGCCTCATGCCGTGGCCGGTCGAGGATGACCACCGTCAGGTTGTCCAGCTCAATATTTTTGGCTTTGGCGATCTTGCGCAGGTTATCCCGGACCGGAACGGTGATATCCACCACCCCCTTGGCTTCAGGCCCGACAGCGATTTTGTCCATGTATACATACGGGCCGGGATCGAACATGCTGCCACGCGGCGCAATCGAAACGGTAGCGATCGAGTTGGGCAGCCCGTGTGATAGCGGGCGAGTGCCATCAATCGGGTCGACGGCAAGGTCCATCTGTGGACCCCCGCCAGTTCCCACGTTTTCACCGTTATAAAGCATGGGGGCATCATCCTTTTCCCCTTCACCGATCACGATCACACCATTGATCTCGATCGTGTTCAGCATGTAACGCATGGCATCCACGGAGGCTTTATCGGCGGCATTCTTATCCCCCCGCCCCATGAAACGACCAGCAGCCAAAGCAGCGGCTTCAGTGACGCGCACAAGCTCTAATGCCAGATTACGGGTCGGTGCTTCTTTCACAATGCCCTCCTAGCAATGGTTTATTGGGTTGAAACCATCCTGCTAATCAGAGTTGCATAAAACGAACCAGATAATAACCGATAGCAACCGCCCAAAGCCAGGCATCGATCCGATCAAAAGCTCCCCCATGGCCTGGCAGGATGTTCCCTGAATCTTTTACACCCACCTGGCGCTTGATCATGCTTTCCCCCAGGTCACCCAGGGTGGGGATGACCGCCATAACCAGGCCAATCAATGCCCCACGCAAGGGAGTAATCCCCGCTGCAGGGCCAGCAGCCAGGGAGAATAGGTAGGCAAGTAGGGTTGTGAGCGGAACCCCAACCAGGATCCCCCCGAAATAGCCTTCCCAGGTCTTTTTTGGGCTCAGGCGAGGTGAAAGCTTATGTCGACCGAATCTCCTTCCAATAAAATAGGCCCCCGAGTCAGCCAGCATCACACCCGCCAGCACCACCAGCACCCACCATTGGCCTTGTGGCAGGCTGCGTAGCGAGATGAAGTATGCTCCGAGCCAGCCAATATAGAATACCCCCGCCAGGCTGACCGCAAAGTCGGTACCTGCCTGGTCACGCCCCCGTTCATAGGTTACCAGGTGATAAGTCATGCTGAGCAGGACGATCAGGGTGATCATCCAACCCGCACTGCTAAATCCATTCACCTGGCGGCCAACCAGCAGCAAGAGCGTGCCGCCAACCACCAGGATCAACCCCGGTTGAAGACCGCCCAGCTTAAAGAGATTGACATACTCCCAGGCTGCTGCTCCCATGAACAGGGCCACCAAGACTGCCAGGTACCAACCACCCAACCAGATAGCTGCCAACCCGATCGGCAGCAGGATGGCCGCTACTAGGACGCGTTTAGCCAGCATTTCTCTTTTTGCTTTTAATCTGGTCGGTCGTCAGGCCGTAACGGCGCTCACGCTGATTGAACTCTTCGATTGCCTTCAATAATTCCTGGCGATCAAAATCCGGCCAGTAAGTGGCCGGGAAGTACCACTCGGAATAAGCCCCTTGCCAGATGAGGAAGTTGCTACCGCGCAGCTCACCGGAAGTGCGGATGATCATATCAGGATCCGGTACACCGGCAGTGAAAAGATACTGGCTGACCAGCTGATCGGTCACCGCCTCGGCCTTCACATCATCGCGGATCATAGATTGGATAGCGCACACGATCTCATCACGGCCACCATAATTAAAGGCGATATTCAGCACCAGCCGGTCATTATCCTTCGTATCTTCAATGGCCTTCAACACCTTTTTCTTGAAGGATGGTCGTAAACGGTCCAGGCGGCCGATATGCCGCAGCCTCACCCCCTGGTCGCCCAGCTCCTGGAGCTCGTTATCGATCACGTTTTCAAAGATACGCATCAACCCCTGCACCTCTTCTGTGGGGCGCCCCCAGTTCTCGGTGGAGAAGGCATAGATAGTCAGGTACTTGATGCCAAACTCAATGCAGGCTTCGATGATACGGCGCAGGTTCTCAGTGCCTGCCCGGTGACCCGCCATGCGCGGCAGGCCACGGGCCAAAGCCCAGCGCCCATTTCCGTCCATGATGATCCCAATATGGGTAGGAATCCTCTTGGGTAGAGCGTCCTCCTGGTTGGGGCTCATACTTCCATGATTTCCTTTTCTTTGCGGACACCAACATCATTCACGTGCTCAATATACTTATTGGTGAGCTCCTGCAGATTTTCCTCACCCTCTTCGAGCTCGTCCTCGGAGATTAATTTTTCACTTTCGAACTCACGCAGGTCCTTGATCGTATCCCGGCGGATGTTCCGCATGGCTACCCGAGCCTCTTCAAGGCGGTTGTGCACCAGCTTCACCAAATCGCGGCGGCGTTCCTCCGTCAGCGGTGGCAGGTTCAAACGGATCACCTTGCCATCATTATTGGGTGTCAGACCCAGGTCAGACGCCATGATCGCCCGCTCGATTGCCTTGAGGGAGGTGGCATCAAAGGGGCGGATCATCAGCATGCGCGATTCGGGCACGCTGATCGTGGCCAGCTGCATCAACGGAGTTGGCATCCCATAATATTCGACCGACATTCGCTCGACGAGGGCCGGAGATGCCCGCCCAGTCCGGATGCCTGACAGGTCTTCCTCTAACGCCTCAAGCGCTCCTTTCATGCGGTCTTCAGCTTCGTTATGTGCTTCTTTAAGCATAGAGCCTCCCTGCCTACTCTTTTAATACGAATATCGGATTGTATAGCAAACCTTGTAAGAACCGCTCATCTGCCTATAGGATACCCGAAAATAGCTGCAGAGAAAAGGGTAAATCACCTCAAGCGAGCCGGTTTTTCTGATTATCAGCTCATTTATTATACATGGAGTGCTTTTACTCCGAGCACACCAGCGTGCCGACCGGCTCGCCATAGATGGCTTTCAGCAGCGCACCTGGCTGCCACATGTTGAGCACCAGGATTGGCAGGTTGTTATCCATGCACAATGAGAGGGCTGTGCTGTCCATCACCTGCAGGCGGCGGTTGATCGTCTCCATGTGGGTGAGTGTCTCGAAACGAACGGCATTGCTGTTGCGCACCGGGTCTGAGTCATACACCCCGTCGACCTTGGTAGCCTTGATCAGCACATCAGCCCCGATCTCCATGGCCCGCAACGCCGCAGCTGTGTCGGTGGAGAAATATGGATTGCCAGTGCCGCCCCCGAAGATCACTACCCGGCCTTTTTCCAGGTGGCGGATGGCACGCCGGCGGATATATGGCTCAGCCACAGCCTGCATTTGAACGGCAGACTGGACGCGGATATACATGCCCATGCGTTCCATGGCATCCATCAAGGCCAGGGCATTCATCACAGTCGCCAGCATGCCCATATAATCGGCAGTTGCACGATCCATCCCGCGCTGGATGCCAGTCCGGCCACGCCACAAGTTGCCTGCCCCAATGACCAAAGCCACATCCACATTTTGCTGGCGTACTTCAGCAATGATCTTGGCCACCTCCTCTGCCTGATCCGGGTGTATCCCCAGTCCATCAGCCCCACCCAATGATTCTCCACTCAGCTTAAGCAAGATACGTTTATATTTAAGGGTTCGTTCCATTCGAATCTCCTGGGTCGTGCATGTCAACCTGTTGATTAAGTTTACGCCTTGATACACTAATTTTAACAAAAAAGCCAACCCGAAGGTTGGCTTTTGCGATTATCATCGAGCTTCCTCGCCCACTTCCCACCGGGCAAATCTGCGGATGACGATATTCTCCCCGATGGCGGCGATGTTTTGGTTACGCAAATCCTCGAGAGTGATCGTATCATCCCTGACGTACTGCTGGCGGAGCAGGCAGTTGTCATTGTAAAACTTCTCTAATTTACCTTCAATGATACGTTCTACAACGTTGGCGGGTTTTCCCTCTGCCAGGGCTAGATTGCGGGCTTTTTCGCTTTCATCTTTCACGATCTCCGCAGGGACATCTTCAACACGCACCCACTTGGGTTCACCAGCGGCAATCTGCAGAGCTACTTCATGGGCAAACTTGCGGAAAGCCTCCGAGCGGGCTACAAAATCCGTCTCGCAGTTCACCTCGACCATCACACCCACGCGGCCATTACCGTGTGAATACAGCTCCAGCATGCCTTCCAAAACTTCCCGGTCAGCGCGCTTGGCAGCCTTCGCCAGGCCTTTCTCGCGCAGATATTCGATCGCTTTTTCGAAATCACCGTTATAGGTTTCAAGGGCTTTACGGCAGTCCAACACGCCTGCCCCGGTTTCTTCGCGCAATTGCTTAATTTGTTCAATACTAATGGTCATGATCATTCCTCTCGCCGTCTACTTTTCTTCCTTAGCCTCGTCCTCAGTTTCATTTTCGATCTCAGCTGTTGGCTCTTCGCCTTCTTCCTTTTCCTCAGTTTCTTCAGCTTCTACCACTTCTTCAGCTTCTACCGCTTCTTCAGCTTCTTCTTCAGCTTCTTCTTCAGCTTCTACTTCTTCGGCTTCGAATTCGTCGGCGAGGTTTTCTTCAAGCGCAACAATTTCTTCGAGTTCTGCCGGAGCCAGATCCTTGGGGTGTGTCACCAGCTTAGCGAGTGTGGCTTCACCCAGGAGCTCTTCGTCGGACAGCTCGGCCTCATCCACGGTCGCCCGGGCGACGGTGCGTATCTCTTCTTCAACGATCTCTTCCTTGCGAGCCCCCAGGCCTTCGATGGCAGCATCGGCGATCTTGCCTACCACCAACTTGATGGCGCGAATGGCATCGTCGTTGGAGGGGATAACATAATCGACATTGGACGGGTCGCAGTTCGTGTCCACCATGGCAACCACGGGGATTTTCAGCAGGTTGGCTTCATGGATGGCGGTGGATTCGCGGGAGACGTCCACCACGAACAACATCTCGGGGGGTCGGGCCAGCTTGCGTACACCGCTCAACAGGCCTTCAAGGCGCTCGATCTCGCGCATCAAGATCAAGCCCTCTTTCTTGGTAATACGGCCAAAATCACCACCGTCGCGCATCCGCTCAAGCCGCTCAAGCTCATTGATCCGCTGGCGGATGGTACGCCAGTTGGTCAGCGTGCCGCCCAACCAACGGGCAGTCACGTACGGCATGCTCGATCGGGTAGCTTCGAGCTGGATGGTCTCCTGGGCTTGCCGCTTGGTGCCAACGAATAACACTACGCCACCGGCTGCAACGGTGTCACGAACCACATTATAGGCTGTGTCTAGTGCTTTTGAGGTTTTCTGTAAATCGATGATGTGAATGCCATTCCGCTCAGTAAAAATGTACTGCTTCATGGCAGGGTGCCATTTGTGTGTACGGTGACCAAAATGAACACCCGATTCCAATAAGGACTTCATGGGTACAACTGCCATATTCTTTTTTCTCCTTGTGCGTTTTTCCTCCGCCCCCTTCATTCCGGTTGGGACCGCCAACGAGAGACCATCTCACCCATTGGGCGGCACGCACCAACCAGTCAGGGAGCGTGTGGGATAATGGCTCGCCTGTTTCCAGGCGTAACCGCTCCCGCTTGTGGCGGGAGCGGGGTGGAGTATACCACAGATTTATTCGATTCGTCCAGAAACTTAACTGCCGTTGAAGCAGCCTGGACCCAAACACACTTAGCTTCAGCCTAGGGAGTCAGCACCAGGTGCCCTTTGGTGGCTTCTTCGACCTGCTGCTGAGTCCACAACATGGGGTGGTATTGGATATTCCGCCACATGTCGATCTGGTTGGCATAATTGGCATGGTAGGCATGGCCCGATTCACCAGTGGTGTTGGTCGAAAGTGTGGCAGTCAGGTCGCTCATATCCACAATCAGGCGCTCGGAGGGCAGCCACAGCACCTGGTAAGCCTTGGTATCGTCGGGTTCAGCCGCATTCCAGGAAGTAGCATTAACGATCGAATTCCCCCCTGCAGTCTTATATTGACCCCGGTTGAAGATGGCTTCGATCGGACCAACGCCTGAAACACCGAGAGACTGGTTGTGGAAGGTGACGGTGTGCAGGTCGCCCCAGGCCCAGCGAGACGAGTCTTTTCCTAATAGCTGCTCAACCTCAGTCACAGCTTCTGTGAAAGCCTGGGCGAGTATGTCATCCATGGTTTCGACCGTCGAGGTAGCCCTATCATCCCACCATGCACTATTTGGATTCCTGGTGAGGTTGCGCATGATCTCAAACCAGGCATCGCCCCCATCCGGCCAGTAATCCTTGGGCAGGTCATCGTGGAAAGTACGCGCCAGGAGTGCTCTCCAGAAGACATTGTACAAGGCGGGTGCTGCCAGGTCCATCCGGTTCTGGTAATCCCAGCTGGAAAGCACATTGCGAACTTCGACCAGGTGGGTATCCTGAAGGTCAAGTTTCATTAATAACGGCACCATCAGCTCGGCAGAGGCGTTGTAATCGTCACCGTGCATGCTCTGGATGTAAGCAGCATCGATCGGGCCGGGTGCATTTTCAATCATCTGGACAATCCGCGCCGCCCTGAAGCCGTAATCTTCAGCGGTGAGGTTATAGGGATAATCGGCCCCTACAACATAATTGTTCGCGCTCACCAGATAACCTTCAGGAGGGTTGTATGAATAGGGTAACTGGTCGAAGGGGATATATCCCTGCCACTCGTATTCATCGGTCCAACCGGGCACAGGATATTCACCGCTGTGATTGGGCTGGCGGATGGGGATATTCCCAGGGGTCTGGTAAGCGATATTGCCTTCAATATCTGCATAGACCGTGTTTTGAGACGGCACAGCAAAATGAGAAGCTGCTTCCCGGAATTCCACCCAATTCTTGGCACGATCATATCCAAAAACTGCCTTGAATATATTCGCCGGCTCAAGGGCTGTCCAGCGCATGGAAATGGCAAACCTGGCAGGCAGCTCGATGCCCCATTGGTCTTTGACCTTTTGATTCTCTTCCGGCGTATCCCAGATCACCGGCCCATGCCGTGTATATCGGACCGTGATATCAACCGGCTGTCCACCTGCTACATTGATGGTTTCCTTGACCAGGGTCATGTCGACCCACTTTCCATTGACCTCATACTGGTTGGGGTTGTCTGGGTTGATCTTCTCAATATAAAGGTCAAGAACATCTGGGCCTACGTTGGTGAAACCCCAGGCGATGTTATCGTTATGACCGACGATCACCCCAGGCACACCTGCAAACGAATAACCTGCCACATTGTAGGGGCAGGCATCTCCCACGGTTCTACAATGCAAGCCTACTTCATACCAGATCGAGGGCATCTGCTCAGCCAGGTGCATGTCATCTGCCAGGAAAGGCATGCCGGTAGCTGTACGGCTGCCACTGATGACCCAATTGTTGGAGCCAATGCCGCGACCAGATGGCCCAAGCACGGTGTCGATTTTTGCCATGGTCGCTGAAAGGTCTTGAAAAGCTGGGGATAATTGAGTCAGGATCTGGCTCCCGGTAACCTCAGTGGTCGAACTATCGGGAATAGTGCCAAGCGGCAGGTGATTTACTATATACGGGTGGTCTGCTGGGTAAGGAGGGAAAAGCTCTGCGACCTGCTCGGGGCTAAAGGACTTCATCAGGACGGCATGCTCAATTTCTGAATTCATACGGCTCTCGCCCAGGTTCCACGCCATAGCCTTTCCCCACGTCAGGGTGTGGAGCGGCTGCCAGGGCTCGGGCGAATAACCAGAATTTAGCAGCTTGAGCACGGCGTATTCCAGGCTCAATGCTGAGCCTTTATGGTCAGCCAGGTAGGCATTCACCCCATCGGCATAAGCCTGCATCAGGGCAGCTTCGTCCGGGTCCATGGCATCCAGCTCCTGTTGGGCGATGCGCGCCCAGCCCATCGTCCGCAGGAAGGTATCGGTCTCCACTTCCGAGCTACCGAACATCTCCGAGAGCCTGCCAGAGCCGATGTGGCGCCAGAAATCCATCTGCCAGAAGCGATCCTGGGCAGTCACATAACCCTGGGCGAAGAACAGGTCATGGGGGGTCTGGGCGTAGATATTCGGGATGCCGAAACTATCACGGTACACATCTACGGGGCCATCCAACCCGGTGATTTTTATCTCACCGTTGGTGGTGGGGAACGACCGGCGAACGACAACAACACCTGCTGCCACCAGCACAATAGCAAGCACGACAATGACACTGACGATCGTGATCAACACGCGAGCGAGCTTTTTGGACATATCTCCTCCTTTGGCAAGGTAAGTGGTATTTCCGTTGGCGATTATTCAATTGTCTAAATGCGGGAAAGGACTGCAGAACCCGCCTGAGAGCCAATTATCCGTCAGGATAAGTTATTTAGCAAGAGCTAATATTTTATTAAAACAGAAACGGCCCCACCCGCTTCTGTTTTAAGATTTGTGTGTTTATAACTCTTGCCGCCGGAAGACCAGCCAGGCAGCCAAGAGCGAGACTACGATCACTCCAAGGCCCGTCCCCAGGGCGATCCACGAAGCTGTGTGATCGCTAAGCACCAGGCGCGCCCCCCAGGTGATCATTTCACCCGGCAAATACTTTCCAAAGCCGCGGATGGCTCCCGCGATCCAGCCGATGACGAGGATGCCGATGGCTAAACCACCCGCAGCGGCTTGCGATCTCATGACCGTGCTGCAGAACAAGGTGATCGCGACAATTACCAGGGCATAGATAAATAAAAATATGTTCAACACCAGCCAGGACAGGATGTTCATGGTTTCGAACAGGAGCATGGTGTAGTAATAAGCACCGATCCCGGCTACGATGAGCGATATTCCAAACACAGCCGCCATACCCAGGAACTTTGCCCCTAAGAAAGACCCCCGCGAGAGAGGTTTCACCAGCATCAAGGCCGCGGTACCTTTTTCCTTTTCCTGGGCGACCGCCCCCATACAGAGAAGCACCCCCAGGATGACCTCGAACTGGCCTATGTTCTTCACATACTGGGTGACGGCATCAGCGACTGTTGCCGGCTTGATCAATTGTGCGATCTCAGCGCCTTGGGGTAAGGCTGTGGACAATATCTGTGGCCCTATCTTGGCGATCAATGGGGAGGTCAGACCAAACAACACCAACACGACCGCAGTGATCAGGAACCGGTACGTACGTAGAACTTCCAGCCATTCTTTGCGAAATGCGGTGAAGAGTCTCATTGCCTGATCTCCTCCTCCCCGACCAGCTGCATAAAGACATCTTCCAGGGAAGGCCTGACAACCTCATACCTGTTAAAGACGATCCCAGCCTGGACCACTGATCTCAAAAGCTCCTGCTTGGCTAATTCGATATCGCTGACAATCACCCGTAAGGTAGGCGCCTCATAGCTTATGACCTTCACCCACGGCATACCACGTAGCGATTCAATCCAAGGCCTGGCATCATTCTTCGAGCGATCATCCACCTCCACTTCAAGGGCTGGGATGGCATATTGGGCCAGCAGAGCCTCCCTGGGGGCCTGGGTCACCAGCTTTCCACGGTTGATAATCCCCACCGTGTCACACACCCGCTCTACATCCGCCAGGATATGTGTTGACATGAACACCGTGCACTGCCCGCGCAGCTGCTCGATGAATTCCAGGACTTCCTTACGCCCAAGCGGGTCAAGCGCACTGGCCGGCTCATCCAGGAATAGAACCTTGGGGCGGTTCATCAGCGCCTGGGCCAATGCCAGCCGCTGGCGCATGCCACGTGAAAAACCACCGATGCGCCTTTTAGCTGAATCTTCCAAACCAGCCAGTTTAAGCAGCTCCTTCGACCGGGCCGACCGCTCTGCCGAAGGTAATCCAAATAACCGCCCCACATAATCCAGGAATTCCAGGGGGGTCATCCAGGTGTAAAATGCCGGCTCTTCCGGCAGGAAACCAATATGCCTGGCAATATCATCCTTCGTCGAGTCGATCGGGCTGCCAAGCACCCAGGCTTTTCCAGAAGTCGCATGGGCAAGGTGGGTCAGGATGCGAATGGTGGTAGTTTTTCCCGCCCCATTGGGGCCTAAAAAACCGAAAATGGTACCCTCTTCGACCGATAAATTCAACCCATTCAAGGCGGAAAATTTCCCGAAGACTTTATACAGCTCCTCGGCCTGGACAGCGATCATCGGCTTATTCCTCCCGCCCGAAGATTAGGTAAACGATAGGGCCAAATATCTGGAAGAAAATCACGATCAATGCCCAGGCCCATTTGGGCAACCAGCGGGTTTTCTCCCGCCTGATCAGGTCCACGATCGCAATGATCATCAAGACCCACTCGAGCAGGAGTACCGGGATTAAGTAGGGAAGGAAACCAGTTATGTTAGCGTAGTCCATCATCTGCTCCATTTTGGGAATGTTTTTACCCAAACTTACCAATTTTATATTCTTTACAGAGAATCCGAATGATGATCTGTGCCAGACCTCATGGTACTTCATCGCCGATCGCCACCACAAACGCGATCGCCTGGGTCTGGGTATGGCTCAAGCTGAGTGACCAGGTGGTCAGTTTTAGCTGGTCCGCCAAGCTCTTGGCTGAGCCATGCAGGCATAACACTGGCTCACCAGCTTTGCCGCGGCAGATCTCGATCTCATGCCAGGTTACTGGACCAATGCCAGTACCGAGAGCCTTGGCTACCGCCTCTTTGGCTGCAAAGCGGGCTGCCAGGGAGGACATTTTTGCTCCATTTTCCTTCAGCTCGGTATCTGTAAAAAGGCGACCCAGCATTCGCTCTTTATAATTCCGGCAGGCGGCAGTGAACCTGTCGATTTCGATGATATCTACCCCGGTGCGCAGGATCGCCATTTGGGGTCTACCCGGGCATCTCAAACGTTCCGGCGGTGGCGATAGCCAGGCGGTCGGGGTGAAGATATTTTTGGGCTGTTTCGAGGATCTCTTCGGCAGAGATCTTCCGGATGAGGTCAGGGTAGCGCTGGTAGTAATCCAGGCCAAGCTCATAGCGTTCAAGGTTGAGCAGAGCAGAGGCCACCCCGGCGTTCGATTCCAACGAAAGCGGTAGGCGGCCGATGAAATTCGCCTGGCTATCAGACAACTCTTCGGATGTCACAGGCTCACTGATGAAGCGGGCGATTTCCTGGCGCATTAGCTGGATGGCTTTTTCAAGATTGGCAGGTTCCACCCCGGCAATACACAACCAGGGTCCTGGACCAATCCCGCCGCTCAAGCTCGACGAAGCATGGTACGCCAGACCAGAGCGCTCCCTGACGGACTCTCCAATGCGACCGTACATGCCGAACTGCCCGAGGATGTTGTTCCCGAGGGAGGCAGGCAAGAAATCGGGGGATTTGCGGGAAGGCCCGGCAGTACCCATGACGATATCCGCTTCTGATTTCCCAGGTATGTCTACCTGGCGGCGGATGATCCCCTCCAAAGGTGCCAGTGGGGGAAGCTCAGGCTGATGCGGTTGCCCTGGGTTCTCCCAATCGGCCAGGTATCGCCTGACCGTTTCCAACGCTTTTTCGGACTCTACCCCACCTACAATGGAAATCACCATCTCGCGCGGCCCATAGTACATGTGATGAAATTCAACCAGGTCTTCCCGAGTGATGGCCCGGATTGTCTCAGGGTAACCGTCTTCGGGGCGATGGTACGGATGCCCGGCGTAAACCATCTCTTCAAACGCCAGGGAGGCCATCTCGGACGTATCCTGGGCGCGCATTGCCAGGCCGGTGAGCAGCTGGCTGCGCAGCCGCTCGACCTGTTCTGCAGGAAAGACCGGCTGCCGGACGACCTCAGCCAGGGCACCCACCAACAGGTCCAGGTCTTCCGACAGGGCATGCCCGTAGAAACCGGTCGTGTGGGTGCCGCCATCGATACCAAAGCTGGCGCCATTGGATTCAAGGGCATCATAGATATGCTGGAAATCGTGCTGTTTCGTGCCCCGCATGAGTGATAGTGCGGTGAATTCGGCCAGCCCGAGCTTTTCGTCCGGCTCAAAGATCGCCCCAGCCGACAGGTAGCCAGTCAGCACCACCGACAGGCTGCTGGGATTCGAACGGTAGAGTACCACGATGCCGTTGGGAAGCACATGCCTGACGATGTCATCGGGACCGGGGAGGGAGTGGATGGTCAAGGGTCAATCGCTCCTGAGCAGGCTGATGAGCTACTCTCCGTCTTTAGCAGAGGGTGCCGTGGGAAGATACACACCGATGGTGCGGTTTTGAGGCCGCAGGCAGGTTTGAGCCATACGCTGGACGTCTTCAGGGGTGACTGCCGCCAGGCGAGCCAGGTAAGTGTTGAACCAATCGACACTGGCAAACATCTCCGTGAGTCCCATCCAGAAAGCCTGGTTAGAGATTGATTCGCTGCCGTAGGCGAAGATTGCCTTGGCTTGCTTTAATGCCCTCTCCAGCTCCTCCTCACGGGGTGGGGCATCCTGGAGTTTACGGATCTCTGCATCCATGGCATCAATGCAATCCGTGGCGGTATGCTCAGGGTGAACGGTAATCACCGTGGTGTACAGGTAGGGGTCGATGGTTGCCTGGAGCCCACCGTTCACGCTCACTGCCAGCTCTTTCTCCACCAGCTCGTTATAGAGGCGGCTGGTTTTATTGGTGATCCCACCTCCGAACATATTTAAATTGGTCGGGCCGGTCAGCAGGCTGTCGAGCAGGTTCAGCGCAAAAAAATCCGGGTCGTCAGCGGCGGGTGCCCGGTATGAGACCTGCAGGTAGACTGTCTCACCCGGTCCCTCGACCGAAACACGCCGTTCACCGTTTTGGGGAGGCTCGGTCCGTAACAACCTAGGGGGTTGGGGACCGGGTTTGAGCGGCTCATACAGCTCGCGGATGCGCTCAAGCATGCCCTGGGTATCAAAATCTCCGGCGATAGAAAGCACGGCGTTATTGGGGATGTAGTAGGTCTGGTACAGCCCGTAAATATCATCCCGCTCCATTGAGTACAGGTCTACCAGATCGCCGATGATCTCATGATGGTAAGGATGGACCCGGAAGGCGGCAGACTGAACTTCTTCACCGAGCCGGAAGAGTGGCTCATTTTCGCTGCCCTGCCGTTCAGAGATCACTACGGTCCGTTCGGAGCTCACATCCTCAGGCATGAACAGGCAATTCACCATCCGGTCAGCTTCGATCTGTAAAGCAAGGTCTACCTTATCTGCTGGGAGGGTCACAAAGAATGATGTCCAATCTACAAAAGTAAAGGCGTTGAGATAACCGCCTTCGCGCGAGATCGCCCGGTCAAGGGCCCCGGCGGGAAATTTGGGGGTACCTTTGAATAGCATATGCTCTACTAAATGAGAAGCACCAGTCAGCCCGGGTACTTCATCTCGCGAGCCTACGCGGTACCACATCCAATGGCTGATAATGGGCGAAGTATGGATCTCCTTCAGGAGCACCAACAAACCGTTGGATAGGGTTATTTTTGTAAACGCTTCATCCATAGGTTGCAACAGAGAAATGAGTTCTGCGTGATGTGGTTACCCAATGCCAGCCTGGGCTTATTGACCAAATACCAGCCCGCACAGCCAGCCTGTCAGCCAGTTTTTGCAAATGACCAGCTGGTCTGGAGAGCTAAAAGTTGAGCCCAGAACCATTTGATATGGCTTGATCGCTTCTTGTAAACCCACAATCGCCTGGTGCAGGTCAGTCTGGTCGATGGCAATATCCACCGGGATCTTCAAGGTCACAGGTACAACGATATCCACGGGGACCGTTGTGCTGACCGGGATGCTCATGTTGAGATTGGCATCCAACGGTGTGCCGGCTGGCAATGTCAGATCGGTGGTCACCGCGGTATTGTTCAGATAAATGCGCGCCCCGTTGATGGTGGATTCTTCAGATAACGAAATCTGGGTATTCTCATTGATGGGCAGGTCAAAAACAACCGGCAGCGTGTCTTGCAGGCGAACGGTTGTTTCAACCGGGACGGTCATGACGATGTGAGCCTGATCCATCAGCGCCAGGTTATTGGAGGTGTCGGCTAACAGACTGTTGGCAATTACAGCTTTTAGCGCAAAAAAGTTACGTCCGAATGCAATTAGCAGGCCGATCAATATGATATTGACGAATAATGAGAAAATGCAGGCAACCGTCCAAAAAGCCGGCCTGAATTTACCCTGGTAGACCACCTTTTGCAGGCGGGGCGATTTGCGGTAATATTCCTTACCGTCTTCGTACAATCCTTTGGCCTGGTCTGTCGTCCGATCGACCCACACATTGATATCAGATTTTGCGTCACGTTTTCGCCTTGGCCTGGTTCGTATCACAGGCCTGGGTGTGGGTCCTGATTCTGGAAGATCAGGCTGGGAATTGTCCATAACTTACCTCCTTATATCCATAAGCTGAATATAGCACAAACAGGCTGATTAGGAAAGCATATTCTCCTGCCCCGTCTCCCTATCCCCACCGTTGATATGATAAATCTCTCTTGTGAATTTTGCGGCCTCAGGCTAAAATATTACACCATCTCTGTCCCTGAACTAAAGCGACAGGGTAACCCAACGGCGTGCATTTTTTTCGCATCCTATATTGGTGAAACGGCGAAAGCCGTTTTTTTGAGGAGTTCAGGATTGGCTGAGGAAAATTTCGAAAAATACCTGGTGGCAGTGATTGGAGCTGGCCCTGCCGGCTTGTTTGCTGCGCGCCAACTTGCCTCGAATGGCGTGCATGTCGTCCTGCTGAACAGGGATATCCTCCCCGGGGGGTTGGCAGAGTACGGCATCTATTTTGATAAGTACAAGATGAAGGAAGGCCTACGCAGGCAGTTTCAGCAAATCCTTGAGCATCCGTTGATCGATTATTTTGGGAACATCCGGATTTCCGAACAGGGTGATCTTCGCCTGGCAGACCTGCGCGCGCTTGGCTTCCAGGCGGTGTTGGTCACCTCAGGTGCACAGGGGACGAAGTGGCTGGGCTTACCCGGCGAGAACCTGCAAGGGGTGTACCATGCCAAGGACCTGGTTTTTCACTATAACTTGTTACCGCCTTATAGCACACGGGAATACCGAATCGGCAAACGTGTGGCGCTGATCGGGGCAGGCAATGTGATGCTTGACATGGCCCACTGGCTGATCCGTGATCAGCAGGTGGATGAGGTCATCTCAGTGGTCCGCAGAGGGCCAAATGATGTCAAGTTCTCAAAGGAAGAGCTGAAGATCGTGGTTGGCAACCTAGATCTTGATAAATTATCAGCCGAGATCGAACGGGTGCGGCCGCAAGCCGACTCGGTGGGCCAGAATGTGGAAGAGGCAAAAGAATTCATCCTTTCCACGCTACCTAAGGGATTGGCACCCGTATCAAATACCAGGTTCTACTTCGATTTTTTAGCATCACCCAGCCGGATCATTGGGGACGAATATGGGTGTGTGGCAGGCCTGGAAGTCGAAGACACCACCCTCGAGTGTTCGGAAGGTGAGGTCCTGGCGAAACGTACTGGCAACCGCCGAACGCTCAAGGTTGATACGGTGATCTTCTGCATCGGCGATAAGGTCGATGATACTTTCGGGCTGCCCGTCAGGAACAATGCCTTTGTAAAACACCCCCAGCCTGTCTATCCGGTGGATGGATTATCCTTTGAAGCGTACGATCCGGATCTTAACCGGCCGATTGACCGGGTGTTTGTGGCGGGCTGGTCGCGTGAAGCTAGTAGCGGCCTGGTGGGAGTGGCGCGTAAGGATGGAGAAAACGGTTCGCGGGCAGTGATGAATTATCTGCTCAGCCAGCCAACGCTGGTCGATCCGAAAGGTACTTTTGATGAATTTGTGGCGAAACTCGGAAAATTAAGCCAACCGATTGTCCAGAAATCTGATGTACGCAGGTTGGTCGATATTCAGCGCACTGAAGCAGAGCGGTTGGGTCTGCCAGATTTTAAATATGCCACCAACGATGAAATGCTGGTTGCCATGGGGATAGAAACCACCATCCTGGAGTAGTTACTCGCCCCGGGATGGGCTCACAATTCGCCAGTGCCAGGCTCGGAATGTTTATAGGGGATCAATAGCAGCAGGCCAACCGCGATCACGATCTCACCGACGATCACACCGATCTGCTGATAAATGCCAAATATCGGTATGGTTGGATAATTGTTGCTCCCAAAACCGAAGATGTCGGCCATCCCGGTTGCTACAGCGATCACATAACCAGTGCCGACCAGGCGCAACCCAATATCCGATGCAATGGATTTCTGCCCCCCGTTCCACAGCGCAGCTAAACTGATATAACCTCCCAGGCAGATAAATCCAAGCCCCACCAGGAAGGTGGCAATTTGCACAAAACCAACTACGGGGCTGCGGTCTAACCCATATAGACCGGGCTCGGCGCCCAACAGATACACAATGAAGCCAAATATCGTTACCCCCAAGCCAATCCGGATGCGTCGACTCCCGTTCGTTTTTCGAACAGGTGGAGCATCTGTCATAGAACCTCCGGAAGTGTATGCTGAAGATGCTTTAACCAATTTCCGCCCAGGATGGCGGTAACATCAGCCTCAGTATACCCCTTTTGTTCCAGAATCGGAATAATCTTGCGGAGGTCGGCGATGGTGTCGATCTCTGCGGGAACCGAGGGCAGCCCAAACCCGCCATCAAAGTCACTGCCAATCCCCACATGAAAAGCATCGCCTGCCATCTGGCATATGTAATCCATATGGGCCACGTAATGTTCCAGCGATACGCTGCTCCGTCCACCCGCGTCTTTCCAATCTGTGCGCAGGAAGCTGTTTAATGGGACAATCCCGATGACGCCTTCCCTTTCCAGGATGCCCTGGATGACCCGATCGGTAAGGTGACGGTTACTATTGGAGTTTTTTAGTAAAGCCAGGGCATTCCCGTGCGATGCGATGATCGCCCCTGGGTAGGCATCCAAGGCTTGCAAGGCGGCCTTTTCATCCATGTGGCTCAGGTCGAGCGTGAAATGATACTCGGCCATTCGCTCCAATAAGGCATATCCCTCCTTGGTGAGAGGCCCAGGGTCACCCGTGCCGCCACAGAAACGGTTCCCCGTCCAGGCAGGCCCGATGATGCGCACGCCCCGCAGGTACCATTCTTCCAATTCGCCCGGGTCGCGGACACCCTCCGCCCCTTCCATAAGGGTCAGGAGGCCAACCGGGTGTTCTTCGGTATCCTGCCTACGCCAATGAGCGATAATAAATTCGAGGTCAGCACGCGTGAATATCCTCTGAAACATCTGAGGATGGTCATCTACCAGGCGCGCATAGGCGTCCAGTTGCGTTTTATAGATGTGGTGAGCTTCTTCGGCTGAGGAATAACACTGTCCATCCCATTCACCCAGCTTGTCGCGGATCGGAGCTGCAAATAACGTAGAAAATATCACGGCTGTCTTGGCCTGCTGGTAATTGGGCCAGCCGAGCAAGGTATCGCCGTTGGCTTGTGGGGCGATCGTGCCAGCTTCACGCTGGCGGGTCTCAGCTGCTGCCAGGGTGTAATCCCGGCCAAATGTCAGGATATTCCAGGCCAGATCTTGGTGGGCGTCGATAATGATTTCATTACTCATAGGGATGTTGATGATACCAGAGTTTGCGAAATCTGGCGGTCAATTTTGCCCATCGGGTACTGGGATAATTCAGCTGGCAAGACCCAGCATATTTCTTCGACCTGGATGGGGCGGGGCTCACCGCCCACCAGCGTGCACTGGAAGGCATGCAAGGTGACTCGAAAATGGGTATAGGCGTGGCGGTAAACCCCCAGCAGCTGACCAACACGCACCTCGGCAGCCAGCTCTTCACAGATTTCCCTGACCAGGCAGCCGGGTAAATCCTCACCCGCCTGCTGCTTCCCACCTGGGAATTCCCATAAGCCACCGAGCAATCCATGCGGTGGCCGACGGGCGATGAGTACCCGGCCCTCACGGCTGATAACCGCCGCAGTAACGATATAATGCGGGATAGCTGGCTTAGGAAGGAGTACGGGGCGCTGCTCCTGGATGCCGAGCTGCTTTGCCAGGCAAGCCTGGTTAAGCGGGCAGGCGGCGCAAGCAGGAGCTCTCGGTGTACACACCGTTGCCCCCAGATCCATGATGGCCTGGTTGTATGCTCCGGCCTGCCCTGGTGGCAGGTTTTGCCCTGCCAGGCGCCATAACTCTTTCTCTCCCTCAGCGGAGCGGGCGTCCACCTCCAGGTTGAAATAACGTGCCAGCACGCGCCGGATATTCCCATCCAGGGTTGGCTCATCTTTTCCAAACGCCATCGAAGCGATCGCACCTGCGGTGTACCGGCCAATGCCGGGTAATTTACGCAACAGGCTGGCATCGTCAGGCAGCTGACCATGGTATTCCTGTACCACACGCTGGGCGGCCTGGTATAAATTACGGGCGCGCCCATAATAGCCCAAGCCTTCCCATGCAGCCAACACCGCCTGCAAGGAGGCCGTAGCCAGGGTTTCTATGGTTGGAAAACGCTGCATCCAGCGTTCGAAATATGGGATGACTGTCTCCACGCGGGTCTGCTGCAGCATGACTTCTGAAACCCACACAGCGTAAGGATCGGAGTGGCCGCGCCAGGGTAAGCGACGGGCATGCTGTTCATACCAGCCAAGTAAAAGCGTGGAAAACTGAAGGGCAGACGGGGTAATCATGCCTGTGTGGTGAAAGGCTTTCCGAGATGAAGTTATTTTCTGTAAAGCAGGAAACCGAGCAAAGCGGTAACCAGGATGATGATCGCCGGGTTGACCTTGGTGAAGGTCAGCAAGAGGAACGCACCTAGGGTGAACAGCAGCTTATCCCACCCTTGAACCAGGGCCTGGCCCCAACCCAGTTTCTGGACACCAAAGACATTTTTCGCCATGTCAAAGGCAGTCCATAATAGTAGGCCAACCACCACTGGCCTGACGGCTTGCAGCATGGCTTTGACCGCCGGACTATTTTTAATCCCAAAGAAGAAAACAATCAGGATCAGCATCAGCACAGTGGTTGGGATGACCGTACCGACCGCAGCTGAGATAGCACCGGGTACGCCGGCGAGCTGGTAGCCTACATAGGCGGATACCTGAGGAGCAATCGGGCCGGGGATGGCGTTGCCAATGGCCACAGCATCGGCGAATTCATCGGGAGTGATCCATGGAACCGGGTCGGTCTTCCCAGGGGGAGTCCAGGTGGCGCTGGTTGTCTCCCGCTGCATCAATGCCAGGGAAGCTGGACCCCCACCCCAGGAGAACATGGCGACGCGGGTAAAGAGAACGAATATTTGCCAGAGCAGCAGCATATTAGTCATAATCCTATGAAATCATACGATGTCTACATTACCGGAGGAATTGCCGCAGATAAAACAAAAAACCGATCATCACATCTGGAAACCAGACTTGGCTGGGACAACCTTATACTCATAGTTTTCGACGTAATCCAGGAGCTTGTTCACCAACCCCTGCCATTCTTTTGAATCAAGGATGCTCTGCATCTCAACCAGGTCGGGCATCTGGGCGGTGGCCATGATCTGCGGCTGGTCACCATACATGGTTAACCAGGCGTCTTTTAATTCCATCCCCAGCTGCTGCACCTGTGGAATGAACTCGCGTACCACAAATTCGAAGTATTCCTGCTCGCGGCCCGGGGTAATATCCCAGGTCATGATTAGTTTAACAGTCACGACATTGCTCCAATGCGATCAATGTTGGTGTTCCAGCACCACGACATGGGTCTCTTCAGGGATCATGCTCTTGGTTACTTTGAGTGAAGGCTGTGATTTAATCGTACCAAGGCCCATTTCTTTAAGGAATTTACTGAGCGGGGTTAATTTGAGCGTGCACGACGAAGTGCCATAGTGCATGGGGATGACAAAACCAGGCTCCAACAAACTGATCACCTCAGCCGCCTTGGCTGCATTAAGGCCGCCTCCACCACCCACGGGAACCAGGGCGATATGCACGGTTCCCAACGCTTCAATCTCCGTCTGGCTTGGCACGCGGCGCAGATCACCCAGGTGAGCGACGGTCACACCTTCATAATCGAATACATACAGGGTGTTGCGTGGCTCATCCAGCTCGTGTTTCCCGTACCCGTTGGTTTGGATGCCCGTGATGAATACACCACCGATCTCGTACTCGCCGGGTGTGTTGATCAGGTGGGAATATCCCTTTACCGCGCTGGTATGGCCGTGACCAGGCGCTTCATGGCTGACCGTGAGGATATCTGCCTTCAGCTTGAGCGGCTCATAACCCACCACAGCTGTGTCATACGGGTCGGTGACCACGGTTGCCAGGTTACGTTCCGTCAAGCGAAAACAGGATAAGCCATACCAGGTAATTTCCATGCAGCCTCCATCGATGAATAAATTATATCATTGCGCACTGCGCAACGGCATCAGTGCAGCCAGACGGGTAGGGTACATGGTATGATAGCTTCGTCATGGCACACTACCCTCTTGACCTGCACATTAGCCTGTCACCATCTGCCCAGGTGATCAAGATTGCAGAGGGTCACTGGCACCTGGAAATACCCGCGAGTGGCAAAAACAGCTACCGCCTGGCCCAGCTAGATGACCACGTAGGGTTAAAGCGGAAGGAGTTTTTCTGGCAGCCTCCTCTTACGTTGAAATTAGAAGCCCGCCTATCCGCAAAAGATCTTCCAGGTACCTGGGGATTCGGGGTATGGAATGAACCTTTCAGCTTTTTAATCGCATATGGTGGAAAGCTAACCCGCTTTCCTACCCTACCGCAGGCAGCCTGGTTTTTCCATGCCTCGCCCCAGAATTACCTCTCATTCCGGGATGATCTGCCAGCGAACGGTCTCCTGGCAGCCACTTTTCGCTCGAAAAACATTCCGACGGCTCTGTTAGCACTGGCATCACCTGCCCTCGTATGCGCATTATTCCCAAAAACCGCCGGTTTCATCCGCCGGCTGTTCCGGAACCTGATCTCCCAATCAGCCTGCTCAATTGATATCGACGTCACCCAATGGCATGCCTATTCGATTCAATGGGAAGCCGGGCTGGTCAGCTTCGCGTTGGATGGAATGCCCGTCATGCAAACCGGCATTGCACCCGCACCTCCCCTGAGCCTGGTGATCTGGATCGACAACCAGTACGCGGCATTTGCACCGACCAGCCGGATAAAATATGGGACACTCCCAAATCCCCAACCAGCCTGGATGGAGGTCAGGGATATCGACGTTCGAATGCTTGAATAACATCTTCATGCATTCCCAATCAAGTTTTTTCTGCAGTAATTCCACATGAGAGTATAATATACGCTTGCTTGGCAGGAGGCTTAACCACATAACCTGATGCGACCAGTCTATCCCTTCACAGCCATCGTTGGGCAAGAACGTATGAAGCGCTCCCTGGTTTTAAATGCCGTAGACCAGCGGATCGGCGGCGTATTGATTCGCGGCGAACGCGGAACCGGTAAATCGACGGCCGCGCGGGGCATGGCGGCCTTGCTGCCGGAGATCGAGGTATACGCCGATTCGCCATTCAACGATGACCCTGAAGCCCCTCTTACCTGGTCGGACTGGGTGAAGGAGCGCAAAGCCCAGGGAGTCGATATGAAGGTGGTCAAACGCCGGATAGCTTTCATCGACCTGCCGATCAGCGCTACCGAAGACCGGGTGGTGGGCACCCTGGATATCGAAGTTGCCATCCAAAGGGGCGAGCGCCTGTTCGAGCCTGGTGTTTTGGCAGCTGCCAACCGTGGCCTGCTGTACATCGACGAGGTCAACTTGCTCGATGACCATGTAGTCGACCTGCTGCTCGATTCAGCCGCCATGGGGGTTAATGTTGTCGAGCGAGAAGGCATCTCGTTTGCACACCCGGCCCGTTTTATCCTGGTTGGCACAATGAACCCTGAAGAAGGCGACCTGCGCCCTCAGTTACTTGACCGCTTCGCCCACTCAGCTGAAATTTACGGGATTCGCGAAGCGCGCGAGCGCGTCTTGATCATGGAACGCAACCTGGCCTTCGAAGAAGATCCCGAAAAGTTCCGCCGCAAATGGGAAGACAAAGAACGCGAGCTTTCCCACCAGATCGAGCTGGCACGCAAGCTGGTGGATCAGGTGACCTATAATAGCCGCGATCTGCTGTCGATTGCATCCCTCACCGCCTCGCTCAACGTGGAAGGGCACCGGGCCGACCTGGTGATCCTCAAAACCGCCCGGGCTCAAGCTGCCTTTGAGGGTCGAAAATCGATCACCGAACGCGATATCGCCTTAGCGGCGGAGCTGGCCCTGCCCCACCGTATCAGGCAGGGACCGTTCCAGCAAGCCGTCGTCTCAGAAGACGAGCTTCAGGAACGCATCGAGCAGCTGCAGGGATCATCAGTCAGTGCCGGAGAACCCGAACCAGTGGCGGAGGACGAAGATCATACTCCCCGCTTTGATAAAAAAAAAGACCTAAACCTCACGTCGGAGCAAGACCAACGGAATCTGAACCAGAGTGAGCCGGCACGCCAGAGCGTCTTTGATGTAGGGAATGCTTATTGGTGGGATGGGGGAGAGAAAGTCAAGATCGGAGAATCCTTCCGGCCGCGCAACCTGAATACCAACCTGGACCAGCTGTACCGTAAGCGAGCTGGCCGGCGCTCCCGCACCCATACCGATCGCAAACGCGGGCGCTATATCCAATCCCGCCCGGCCAACGGTAAGGCTGATGACCTGGCCTTCGATGCTACCATCCGTGCTGCGGCACCTTTCCAAAAAGAGCGCAAAGAGATGCGCCAGCGGGTGGCATTTGCCATCCGCCCATCCGACTTTCAACGTAAAGTCAGGGTGAAGAAGACCGCCAACCTGGTGCTCTTCGTGGTAGACGCCTCCTGGTCAATGGCGGTGGCTGAGCGCATGGCTGCTACAAAGGGTGCGATCCTGTCACTTCTGACCGATGCCTACCAGCGCCGCGACCGGGTGGGGTTGATCGTCTTCCAGAAAGACCGCGCCACAATGATCCTGCCCCCTACCAATTCGGTCATGCTGGCCCAACGTGCCCTGGCGGATATCCCGGTGGGCGGGAAGACGCCACTCTCGGCAGGCCTGTATATGACCCACCAGACGTTGGCGCGTGAGAAGATCCTCCATCCGGATGTCCAGCCACTGGTCATCTTGCTCACCGATGGTGCCGGAAACGTCTCGATGTCGTCTATGCCACCCCAGGAAGAGGCCCACCGGCTGGCTGAGCAGATCGCATCGGACAATATCCACTGCGTGGTGGTCAACATGGAGCATGCCGCTTTTGACCAGGGACTGGCGCAATCGCTGGCCGACCACCTGGAAGCCCCCTGCTACACCTTGAGCGAGCTGAAAGCCGAGACGCTTTACAAGGCGGTTAAGGACGAGATGGAAACGGGCAGAGGGTTGTAACACCCGTTATCAAAAGTCAGCTAAACAGTCTGCCATCACAATCATTACTACCGGGTGTAGTGGTCATTGACACCATGGAGCGCCATAACCTGCAAGCGAATTGGGTACTGACATCCACAATCCGGTAAACGGGAAATATACTGGTGGATCGTGAAACATTTGGATTCTATTCGAATGATTACTTACGATGATCCAGCCTTGGGTTTTTTAGCCCCGTCCTCAATTTATTCCCCACCTCACGCTTCACCCTACCTGCCAGCACCTGGTCATAATCATCTAAAAAACCTTCCACTGCTGGGAGGTCGAAATACACCAGCTCGCGCAAGGCCCAGGATAAGGCTTTCACCACCATGTCCTCGTGATCCGATGCCAACCTCCGGCAGATCATAAGCGTCCGGGTGGTATCCCCCTTTCCACCCAAGGAGCGGACATTGAATGCCACCGTGCTCACCAGGGCGGCCCTGCGCCACCACAGATCGCCAGAGCCTGCCCAGCGGATGATCAAGGAGTCACCGACCAGCCCATCCCGCCACAGCGGCCCTGAAAGGGTGCGAGCAAATGAATCGGTCGCCCACCAGCTATCGATTCCCCGCCCAAGCCGTTCTAATTCACCTTCATCCAGACTGAGGTAAGTCGCCCGGTGAGAGGCGATTAGCTCATAAGCCTGCCAACGGTGACCATAGTCAATCAGCAGAAGGTGGGAAAAGCTCAGCACAAATTCAGGCAAAGCCTGCTGCATGCCAGCGGTATATTTTCGAACTAACGCCCGTTCTGAACAGGTATTCTGGACGGTGAGCAAGCGCTGCTCTGCATCGAAGCTGGCTGCCAGCTCAGACGGTGAGAGCGATTGGTGAGCCATCAATCATCTTTATGTGGGAGGCGGATATCGATGTTCACCTGCCAGACCCCATCCTCATAGCGCTGCCGGTGGGGCAGACCACTACGCTTGATCAGGTCCAGCATGCGAGTGTTTCCCATGTCGAGGTTGCCCCGTAAGTGATTAAAGCCCTTCGCCCTGGCATAATTGACCAGTTTCCAGAGCAGCAATTTCCCGATGCCCCGCCCCTGGAATTCATCCCCAACGATCACGGCAGATTCGGCGGTTTTAGGGTGAACTTTATCCAGCAAGGCATAACGGGATACCCCCACCACAATTTCGCGGCCGTTTTCAACCATGGTAGCCACGAAAGCCATCTGCGTGTTGTAATCGACGGTAGCCAGACGCAAGGCTTCTTCATCGGTGAGCACTTTCTTATAGCTCAAAAAACGCAGGTAGATGCTCTGCGTGGAGAGGCGCATGAAGGTGTTCTGCAGGTCATCAGCATCATCGGGGTGGATGGGACGGATGGTAATGACCGACCCATCGGCCAGGGTGCAAATTTCAGGGGTGAGTATATCCGCATTTTTAGGAAGCATACATGGTCTTTCGGGCTACTTCATGAATTCTATCTCATAATCATCAAAATGCGTGAGCAATCGCTTTTACCCAGCTGGCTGGAGAGGCTTGTAATCTGAGGAGTTGTCTGATAAAGTAATAATGCCGATAACATCCCGGCTTAGGGAGCAGATTATGCTGGGTGCGAAACAAGCTGCTGATTTGAGCACCTGTAGCCGTGGTATATAGGCCTTCATCCGGGCCGGGCTGGGTTTCGTGGCAGGCAGTGAAGCACTGCCCCAGGTTGCCTGCCTGATGATCCTGGATCGTTGTGGATACACTGAAGCTGAGGTCATATCCTATACACCTGAAGGGTGTTAAGCTGTTGTAGCTAACGGTAGGTTAACTTTTATACCCAACTATTTTTCTCGGTACACCTTGAATGAGGAGCAAGTCACAATGGATTTTTTCGACGTGATCAAGAACCGGCATTCGATCCGCACTTTTTCCAACCAGCCAGTGGAAGCGGAAAAGCTGCAACAGATCCTGGAGACCGCCAACCTCGCCCCATCGGCGGGAAACTTGCAGGCTTACGAGATCTACGTCGTATTGGATGCGAAGAAACGCGATGGGCTATCCTGCGCCGCGCTGGCCCAGGAATATATCGCAGCCGCCCCAGTTGCGCTGGTGTTCTGCACCCATCCAGAGCTAACCGAAGGAAAATATACCGAGCGTGGAACACGCCTATACACCGTCCAGGATGCCACGATCGCCTGCTCATTTGCCATGCTGGCAGCCACTGCACTGGGCTTGGGCAGCGTATGGGTGGGTACGTTCGATGAAAAGGTAGTCCGCATGATCATCGGAGCGCCCGAAGGGCAAGTGCCGGTGGTCATCCTGGCTGTCGGCTACGCGGCCGAATTCCCCGACCAGCACCCCCGCCGCCACCTGGACCAAATCACCCATCTTGTAAACAGGTAAAAGAAAAACACACCGGACATTACGGACGCAATGTACACAATGGTATATTGAACCTTTGTGTCGTCCGTGGCGAGTGCGTCTTGTGGGTTAGTATTTTTCTTAAATCGTTAATACGGCCGCACCATCGAGCTTGCCACTGCGCAGGTCATCCAGTGCCTGGTTGGCATCCTCGAGCCGGTAGGGGGTGACCGCGGTCTTGACGGGTACCTTGGGGGCAATCGCCAGGAATTCCTCACCATCCTGCCGGGTGAGGTTGGCAACACTGCGGATGAGGCGCTCCTCCCACAGCAAGTGGTAAGGGAAACTGGGGATATCGGTCATGTGGATGCCCCCGCTCACCACCACACCGCCCTTTGCAACCGCCTTGAGGGCAGTCACCATCAGCGCACCTACCGGGGCAAGCACCAGCGCGGCATCCAGCAGATCTGGAGGCATTTCATCTGATCCACCCGCCCAATAGACACCCAACCGCCGGGCAAACTCCTGCGTGGCGGTATCACCCGGACGGGTGAAGGCATAGACGCGTTTTCCCTGGTAAGCAGCCACCTGGGCAATGATATGCCCGGCTGCGCCGAAGCCATATATCCCCAGCCGGTCCACATGTTCACCTGCCAACCGGTAGGTACGGTATCCTATCAACCCGGCGCACAGCAGGGGTGCGGCATCAATGTCGTTATACGTCTCCGGAAGGGTGAAGCAGTAGCGTTGGTCAGCCACAGCATATTCGGCATATCCACCATCCAAGGTATAGCCGGTAAATTGCGGATGGTCGCACAAGTTTTCCTGCCCACGCTGGCAGTAAATGCAGGTTCCATCGGTGTACCCCAGCCAGGGTACACCAATACGCTCGCCAGGACTGAAGCGTTCCACCCCTTCGCCCAGCTGGACGACGGTGCCAACGATCTGGTGCCCGAGGATGAGCGGCAGCTTGGGCTCAGCCAGGTCACCATCCAGCACGTGCAGATCTGTGCGGCATACACCGCACGTATGAACTCTGACCAAGACCTGCCCCTTACCCGGCGTGGGTACCGCGACCTCTGACAGTCCCAAGGGCTTGCGCTGTTCAGCCAGCAGCATGGCCCTCATTTTCTTAGGAATTTCCATAACCACCACTCGATTTTTCTGGGTTTATCCCAGGCTTGTCTATTTCATACCTGGCAGGTGGGGCACAGGTAACATGCCCCACCCAGGTAAGCGAGTTTTTGAATCGTGGTTCCACAAGTTGGACAAGGACTACCCATGGTCTGGTTGCACATCACGCGCCGGTAACCACCGGGATCATCGAACAAATCATGCTCATCATCCCGGCCATTCAACCGGATGGCTTCAGCCAGGGTGCCCTGGATAGCGGAATAGAGCTGGCTGCGTTCTTCCAGGCTGAGGCTGGGAATCTTGCGTGCAGGATGGATCTTCGCCCTGGACAGGATGTCTTGCAGGTAGCCATTGCCGATCCCAAAGACATACTTGCTGGTAACCATAAAGCCTTTAATACCCTTTGATCTCTTCTCAGGATATTCTTCCAGCAGCTGGTTAAAACGCTCGAAGGTGAATTCATCCGAGAGTGGGGGAATACCCACATCGGTGAAGGGAGGTGCTGATAGCTCTGACTTATTGAGTAGTCCAACAAATCCCCACATCTGCAGGGAATAGGTCAGGCTGGTGCCGTCGGTAAAATCCCAGCGCAGATGGTATTTTGCAGGCAAGGCTGCGCCTTGCTTATGATGAACGATCCTTCCACCCAATTCAGCAAACAAATTCAGGTGAGTTTCGCCAATGTATAAGAAGATCGATCGCCCTAAGCTCTTCGCTCCAGTGACTGGCATACCAGCCACGAAGGCGTCATATTCCTCAGCCGGTTTATTCAGCCAGAGAAACTTATGGGTTAAAGGACCACGGCTAAAGTGTTGGAATGTTTTCCCGGTCAGGGTCTCATTCATCTGGCGGGCAATGGTGGTGGCTTCGGGCATTTCGATCATGGCAATCTCCTATTGGTAAGGTCGTTACTGGCTATTTGGCAGTCACGCTGAGTTTACCAACCTGGACATATGGTATCAGGCCGGTGAACCAGGCCCACGGCCCGCTCACCCACTCGCGCTCCTTGCTGATGGCGATGATATCCTTCAATGCATCGAAGGCATTCCCTGCCAGCATGGTATCTTTGACCCGCCCGACCAGTTTGCCGTTCTCGATCTTATATCCAAGGAAGATGTTGACCGAGAACTCCCCGTTGATCGGGTTACCCTGGCCCAATCCCAGGAAATCATGGACCAGCAAACCCTGCTGGGTGTTTTTAAGCATGGTCTCGTACGGTATACTCCCTGGCTCCATCACCAGGTTGGTTAGACTGCGAGCCGAGCCATGCCCGGTGGGTTTCGCTCCAGCCCGTCCAGCTGTGTCCAGGTCATAAATGAAGTTCCGCAGCACACCCTTTTCGATGATGGGGGTGATCTTGCGGGGTACACCTTCATTGTCAAAGGCGCTGGTGCGTGGCCCAAATGCGATATAGGGGTCATCCCTGAGCGTCAGGCTCGGGCTCGCAATCTGCTGACCCAGCTTGTCACGCAGGGGTGAAGAACCCAAGACCACATTCTTTCCATCCACTGCCAGACTTAAGGAAAGTAACAAGGCTACCAAACCAGTGGGGGTGAATATGACCGGCATCTCACCCGACTTAATTGGGGCGATTTGCTCAGCCATACGGAAGTATTCAATTGCCTGCGCTGCAATCTCTTCTGTATCGACCTCCCGCTTCTTCTGGCCAATACCATGGCCAGCAAACAGGATATCGGTACCCCTCACCAGCTGCCCTGCCGCACCGACGTTGAATTCTGTGTGGCCAGCCGTATATTCCGCACCGCGCGAGTTGGCGTACTCCACCTTGTACAGCACCTTGTGCACAGCTGCACCGGCCAGGATCTCAGGATTATAGGTCTTGATCATGTCCATCATTTGCTGGCCCATGCGGATCATCTCCGGCTTTTCGAGCGGCAGCAAGGCCGGGTCGAAGACCTTGACCGGCTCCAGGGTCTGGGCATCCGGCAGCTCAAAGTGGGCGGGGCTGCCGAATTCAGCAGCTTCCAGGGCGCGGGTGACCACACCGTCCATATCATCAGGGTCTGTTGTGCTGGAAACACCCACCTTACCATCTACGATAACCTTCACATCGATCTGGGTGCGCTGCGAGCTTTCAGCCGACTTGAGACGGTCGTTTTCAAAATCCACCGCACTGGTTTCCTGGGTCAGCATGACTGCCTGGGCAGCCTGAGCCTTTTTTAACGCTTTATTGACGATCTGCTGGACAATCATTGTTGACCTCCCACAACACAATTTTGGATGCGAATGTGCGGGCCACCTGTACCCACCCGCAGAGGATGCTGGTCTCCCTTCCCACACCCCCCAGGGCCGTTGGTCTCCCAGGCCAGGTCATTCCCAATCTGGTCGATATTCAGCAAGGTTTCGAAAACATTCCCGGTCAGCACCACATCTCTCACCAGCTCAGCCACCTGACCATCGCGGATCATATAGCCATACGCGGCACTGAAGGTGAACATTTCCATAGCAGTGGTGCCCCCGAAAGCTTGAATTGCATAGACCCCCAGCTTAATATCGCGAATCATGTCCGCAAATGTTGCCGTGCCTGCATCAATATATGTATTGGTCATGCGTACGATCGGTGGGTGCTGAAAGTGAACCGCCCGGGAATTACCAGTGACAGGTTCATTCATTTTTGCAGCAGTCTCGCGTGAATGCAGCCGGCCGACCAGGATGCCATCTTTAATGAGGTAATTCTTGCGAGTAGGTACCCCTTCGTAATCATAGCGGTGGGTGCCCAGCCCGCCTAGCAATGAGCCGTCGTCGATGATATTCAAACCAGGCACACCAAAGCGCTTCCCCAATTGCATGATTTCTTTCATCTGCGGGTTCTCGTACACGAAATCTGATTCGCTCAGGTGTCCGAAAGCTTCATGAGTGAAGATGCCCGTCATCAGCGGGTCGGTGATCACGGTGTATTTCCCGCCGGAGACGGGTGGAGCAGCGAGCAGCTCAATCGCTTTTTGAGCCGCAGTCCTGGCTTTGTCATGCAAACCTTCCACCTGCTGATAGCCTTCGAAGCCACCATCTCGTCCGAAGCTGGTCTGGACGATGTCACCTTCACGGGCGACCGCCCCCAACATCATGTTTATGTCCGGCACTTCCTCTTCGATATACGTCCCTTCTGAATTGGCATACCAGATCTGCTTGAAACTATCGGCATAACGCACGCTGCTGGTCTGGATCTGATTGTGGTAGCCAAGGATGATACGGTTATATTCCTCGGTCAGGGCTTTTTTCTCGGCTAATGGCACTAAGCGAAAATCCTTGACCAGGTTGGCTTTGATGGAATCCACTACCGCAGGGCTAAAAGCAAAATTCGTGGTTTCCCTGCCAACCAGCCTGGCGGTCTCACAGGCTTCACGCACACGCCTGGGCAGGTCGTCCAGGTCGTTAAAGGTGGCATAGCCCCAACCATTCTTGTACAAGGCCCGGACGATCCCACCTACCGTGCGGGCTGAACCGATCGTATCCAGGTCGGCCCCGCGGAAATTCACCCAGGTATTGGTCTTGTCTTCGATGCGGATGTCTGCAAATTCTACATCCTGTTTTTTTAGTGCTTCAGTTAATTGTTCGCGCATGACTATCTCCATGTATTCGTGTATAGGTCTTATCCAACTTTTCCAGCCAGCATGGTTTTACAATTCTATACTACCAGATAAAAGTAGTCGTTCAAACACGGCCGTCGAAATACGGAAATAACAGCTTTCATTTGTTCTTGTCTATGGCAATACAGTGTTCCCGGTAATGTTCATATGTATTGGCCTTGATGAGCTGCAGGAGGGTGAGCTGGTCATCCGGAAAATCATAGGAATACGGTTGATCCAGCGTCTTATCATCCAGTGCTTCCAACACGGTCATTACCCCGCGATACAAGCTGCGGAACTCGATGACCGCTGAAGCGAGCGGCCGGTCCTTGTTCTCGGTATATACCTGCGCATTGAAACGGTGAACATCGTCCCAGGTGGTCATCACGGGGTACTGCGGGTGCTGACCGGTCATCACATAGCCCAGGCGGTCGAGCAGGTATTTCTCCCAGGCAGATATATGGACCAGGATATCCTTGACCGACCATTCACCTTGCACACCTGGGGCGAGCATTTCGTTTTCGTTTAAAACAGCACATACACGCTCGATGTTCGCCCACTCCTTATCGAGCTCAGCTAACAACTCTGTCTTTCGATCGATCTTGTCCAAATCACCCTCCACTTTTTTGCATCAAATCCAGGCGGCTGACAAGCCTGGTTGGTTAACGCACAATGGTTGACCCGGCGGTACCACCTGGCTGGGCGGATACGGTTTGACCATCCCTGGTCAAGGTTCCTTCGTATGAAAGCTCGCCGGCATGGGCAGTCCACCCACTCAGCACCATGGGAACAGGTCCCTCAGCTGCCAGCCATTCACCGTTATATTTACGCGCCAGGTGGACATGCGTACCGGTAGCCTTCCCACCTTCACAGGACGGGTGTCCCAGAGGGGCATTGGCCTCCACCCATAACCCTAAAGGCACGCGATCCTGCTCCGCAATATGCATGTATACCAGCACCCAACCGGTTTGTTCCAACCCGTCACCATCCAAATCCAAGGCCACCACACCCCGCTCAGCCCGCACAACGCGCCCCGGAGCGGAGGCAGTCACCCAGGCCGAGGAAACCACACAGGGTGGCTCGCCAGTGATGGGCGCAAAATCCAGCGCGCCGCGCGGTGTGCCAGTGTTCCAGGCGATGTGCGGGCCGGAAGTAAGGCTCCATGGCTCACCTGGGTAGAATGGCAGCTCAAGCGTTGGCTGCTGGAGGTCAGCCGGGATAAGTGGCTCTACCCTGGCTGCAGCCTGCCAGGGATCCCCGAACATCGCCGCATACACGGCAGGCAATCCCTGCGCTACATCCAATGCTTCCAGCCAATCCTGGCGTTTAAGATAAAACTTCGATAGCAGGTTTTCAAGGGCAACACTGCCAGCGTTCAAGCCTGGGTGCAGGCGCATCCGGGTAGAATCGGGGAAACTCAGCTCGGTAAACGTGCCCGTGCGCCAACCATAATAGCCAATATTGAGCTGCTTGGCTGTGAGGGAGAGCTCCTTGTACAAACCGCTGTATTCGGGAACGTAGAACCCAATCGGGTAATCCGCCTGGCTGGGGTCTATCGGCTGGCCAAGCACCCAACCAGACCGAAATTGAAGGAAGGCTAATAATAGCTGGGGGTTGATCGAAGCCTCACGCGCCACTCGCTCGACGATCTCTGCTCCGCTGTGCCACTCTCCTGGATCTACTTCTTCCTGGTAGGTGCTCAAAAAACCACCCGCCTGGGAGACGTAATCATTTACCACGAAATCCTTGGCCAAAGGGGAAAAAATGACGGCACTATCCGGCAGCACCGCGCTGGGGTAAGCAAACTCCCCCAATACGTTGGGGATGGTTAGCTGCTGGCCCGGCGCCAGGAGGACATTCAAGGGTTGGGGTGGGTAGATCTGGTCAAAGGTAACGCCAAACCTGCCAGACAGTGAGACAGCCGTATCGCCCGGTTGGGTAATGTATTCAAATGGTGGCGGGGTTACGCCCGGCGCTGGGGTGACCCAATCCACAGGCAAGCCGGCTCCAGGCGTGGCCGTTTGTAAGCCGAAGAAGGGGCCGTCAGCCTGACCTGGGATGTTATTTCCCTGGGGCGGTTGTGTAGAATCACCCGCCTGCAGGCCGTTGTTAACGGCTGGAAACAGCACAGTCGGTTGCGAGGGTTGTGGTTGATCCGTAGAAAAGCTCAGACCGCCAGCGTGGCGTTCCGGCAGGTTGCAGGCAAGCGCAGGGAACAAGATCATAGCTCAACAAACTGATCCATAGAAGGCGATGTTTGCCAAGCATTTTTACCAGTGTGAAAAAGTGCCACTTTCGAGGTTCAAGCGTTTGCATGCAGCAACACTTCCTGCATCGACCACGGGTCCGCCAGCATAGCAGTTCTGCGCGGGTTGCGCTGTATAGTGTACTCTATTCTCCTGAAGTCCTTAGTGAGTAATCTTTAATATGTCGAGCAGAAATTGACCGGTGAAACTGGCCTCGACCATGGCCACCTGTTCGGGGGTGCCTTCAGCCACGATATATCCACCCGTGTCACCGCCTTCCGGTCCCAGATCGATGATCCAATCGGCGGTCTTGATCACATCCAGGTTGTGCTCAATGATAATGACCGTATTGCCAGCATCGGTCAGCCTGTGCAACACATCCAGCAGGCGTTGGATATCAGCAAAGTGCAAGCCGGTGGTGGGCTCATCCAGGATGTAAAGCGTGTGGCCGGTGGATGCCCGGCTGAGTTCCCTGGCCAGCTTGACCCGTTGAGCTTCACCCCCACTGAGAGTGAGGGCGCTTTGGCCTAGCTTGACGTAATCCATCCCGACGTCATGCAGAGTTTGCAGGATGCGGTTGATATCCGGGTGGCTGGTAAAGAATTCGAGGGCTTGCTGCACGTCCATATCCAGCACATCGGCGATATTTGCTCCTTTATAGGTTATGGAAAGCGTCTGCCGGTTGAAGCGCCGGCCACCGCATTCCTTGCATGTGACCCATACATCCGGGAGGAAATGCATCTCCACCTTTTTAAAACCATACCCCGCACAGGCTTCGCAGCGCCCGCCTTTTACATTAAAACTGAAACGTCCCGCACCATAGCCTAATGCACGCGCGGCAGGCGTGGCGGCATACACGCGGCGGATCTCATCCAGCACGCCCACATAGGTTCCCGGGTTGGAGCGGGGTGTGCGCCCGATCGGCTCTTGGGTAACGTTGATCACCTTATCGACCAGGTCCAGGCCCGCTATCGAATCATGCGCACCCGGTACCGTAGGCGAGGAATGCAAGGCGCGCATCAGGGCAGGATACAGGGTTTGGGCGATCAGGCTGCTCTTGCCAGACCCGCTGACACCCGTGACGCAGGTCATGGCACCGAGCGGGAAGCTGGCATCGATGTTCTTCAAGTTATGGAGACGGGCACCTTTCACCGTGAGGTAACCAGAATGAGCCCGGCGATGATGCCCATTCGGCGCGGACACCTGCAGCTCTCCCGAGAGGTAGCGCCCGGTGAGGGAAGCCGGATCAGCGATGATATCTTCCAGAGTTCCGGCAGACACTACCTCACCGCCCAGGATACCTGGCCCGGGACCCAGGTCGATGATCCAATCGGCGTTGTGCATGGTGGCAGCGTCGTGTTCCACTACCAGCACGGTGTTACCCAGATCGCGCAGGTGAATGAGCGTGTCCAGCAGGGCGCGGTGATCGCGCGGGTGCAGACCAATGGAAGGCTCATCCAAGATGTAAAGCACGCCCACCAGGCCGCTCCCGATCTGGGCTGCCAGGCGGATGCGCTGCCCTTCGCCTCCTGAAAGCGTGGGGGCAGGTCTATCAAGGGTCAGGTAGTGCAGGCCAACATTGCGGATGAAAGCCAGGCGCTGGCGGATCTCTTCGATCAGCTCAGACCCCACCTGCAGCTGTTCCTCATCCAGCTGGCGGGGCAGGCTGCAGATCCAATCGTGGATAGCGGCGATGCTAAAAGAGGTCAGTTCCGGTAGCCTTTTACCAGCTACGGTCACATAGCGCGCTTCGGGGCAAAGGCGTTCGCCGGCACACTTGGGGCAGGGCTGCTGGCTCATGAAGCTGGCGTACCAACGCCGGGTATATTCTGAGCGGGTCTGGCGGAACAGGCGGTTGATGTGGAAGATAATGCCCTTCACATCCCGCTCGCTCTCTCCGCGCCAGTTTCCGTAGTCATTTTCCACCTCGAACTTGAAATGGATGCGCTGGCCCCCGGTTCCATACAGGATCGCCTGGCGGAATTCCTCGGGCTGTTGATTCCAGGGCACTTCCAAGTCCACCCCGAAATGGCGGGCGATGGAGGTCAGGTTGGATACCTGCCAGGCACCTTCCCCTTTTTTCCGCAGGTCGCGGTACCAGCGCGAGGCACCATCCAGCAGTGAACGCTCGGGGTGCTCGATGACCAGGTCCGGGTCGACCTGCAGCTTGACACCTAACCCGTTGCACTCGTCGCACATCCCCAGGGGAGAATTAAAGCTGAAGATCTGCGGCTGCAGCTCAGCAAAGCTGATCTCACACACCGGGCAGGCGTTTTGCTCACTGAGCAGGATCTCCTGGCCATCATCCAGCAGGATCAACACCAGGCCGCTACCAGCCTTGAGGCAGGTCTCCACCGAATCCACCAGGCGCAGTCGGAAATCATCCCAATTGTTATCCCTGGCGGGGATCTCCAGCCGGTCTATCACCAGCTCGAGGTTATGTTTCCTGTTCTTGTCCAAAATGGAGGCATCTGACTTGAGAACCGTAGCAATTTCAAGCACTTCGCCATCGATGCGGACCCGCCCATAGCCCTGGCGCTGGGCTTCCCGCAGGGCTGCCTGGAAGGTGCCCTTCCGGTTGCGCGCCATGGGCGCCAGCAGGTGGAAGCGTTTTCCCTGGGGTAGTTTCGAGAGCTGGTCGGCGATCTGCTGTGCCGATTGGGGCTGGACGGCCCTCCCACATTGCGGGCAGTGCGGGATACCCAGGCGGGCGTATAGCACGCGCAGGTAATCCAACACCTCGGTCACTGTGCCCACCGTGGAGCGTGGGTTGCGGGTGAGGGCTTTTTGCTCGATGGCGATGGCCGGGCTCAGGCCGCTGATCTGGTCCACCTGGGGCTTCTCCATCTGCTCCATGAACTGCCGGGCATAAGACGACAGGCTTTCTACATAGCGGCGCTGGCCTTCGGCATAGATCGTGTCAAACGCCAGGGAGGATTTGCCGCTCCCGCTGACACCGGTGATCACCACGAATTTATTGCGCGGGATGCGCACATCGATGTGCTTCAGGTTATGCTGGCGGGCACCGCGCACGATGATATCACCCATGCCGGGCGTGGCCGTGCTCTCTGTACTTAGATCCAGGTGGGAACCCAGTGGAGTATCCGATGGAATCTCGTAGAGAGGCACCTGCGCCACCGGCGCGACCCCGGCCTGAGGCTCAGCACCTGCCATGGCAGCCAAGCGCTGGCTGTCGGAAGCCTGGAGCTCAACCATTCGGGTCGGGATTTGCTCCTTCAAATATCCCAATAACCCGAGTTTCGAGAAAATCTGCCGGGTGCGGGGCAATTCATCGAACAGGCTACGTAACTCAGCGAAGTTCTCGTCTGCGTTAACCGTCAGGCTGGCAATCTGGTCAAGCAGGGCTTTCTCGTCAACGGATAAGCTGGTCTCTGCCTTGAGGCCCAGATCATCCCAGTAATCCCAGGGCGAGAGCTCGATCTTGTTCAGGGATTGAAAATCGTGCAGCAGGTTACCCCGGATGCAGGGCATCCCCTTCCACTTCCCACTGAAACGGAACAAGTCGGAACGGGCTTTGCCCGCCCGGCATAATGACCAGGCAGTGCCAGCCAGGAAGAAATCGGTATCACGGCGCAGGTGCAGGGTGTCGATGGTGATGCCGATCTTCTGGCGCTGGATATCGTCAATCTGCGGGTCAGCCAGGATCCACTGCTTTCCATCCCAGTATTCGCTGATCCAATGGTCGCCTTTGTAGAGTGTGCCGGGTGCCAGGTAGGGGGCAAAACCCACCCGCATGCGGGCCGGGATGCCCTTATGCCGCAACATGGAGACGAACAACAGGGCAAAATCCCGGCAGACGCCCACTTGCCGGTCGATAGGCTGGCGGGCAGTGGTTAACGGGGAAGGGTCCAATTCAGCCAGGCGTTTGAGGCGTTGTTCCACCGAGCGCAGGTGTTGTTCAGCGCGCTGCTCAGGGCTGACTTCCACGTGGTAAAAATCCGCCACAAGCTTGTGGATCAGTACCCCCTGGACCACCTGGACCAGCGCAGCCGGCTTATCCGGCAGGTCATCGAATAAGTGTCCATACTCACCGGGGCTGCTGAGCAGGCTTTGGGAGGCGTAGTAAGACAGGGGATCGGCGCCTGGTTCCGGGAACATATGTTCTATTATACCATGATAACCAATCGACTGGGGTCTGAAAGGTCGCGCAAGCTTGAAAAAGTAAGCGCAGATTGATTTCGTTTTCCCCTAAACCATATGGGATCCCGCAATGACAACCAGGATGAGCAAACCAAGTGCAGCAGGCGATTAAACCATTCACCTACCGGGGTTGACCAGTGGGTGAACGAAAACTTATAAAGCCTATGACTGCAGTTTTTCCAGGCGATCGACCAGACCCGATAACACCTCGAAGGCCTTTTCCACCGGCTCGGGAGAAGTGAGGTCTACGCCGGCCAATTTCAACGCATCCAGCGGATACATCGAGCCGCCCAGCTTGAGGAACTCAAGGTATTTTTGAGCGGCGTCGGGTTTACCCGAGAGGATGCCATCGACCAGGGCATGCGCCCCCGAGATACCCGTGGCGTACTGGTAGACGTAGAAATTCATGTACATGTGCCCAAATTGGGCCCAGGTGATGCCGATGCGATCGTGGTCGAACTCGACCTCGTCCCCATAGCCTTCCTTGAATAGGTCGGCCGTCAGGCCGATGAGGATATCAGCGCTGATCGGCTGCCCCTTCTCTGCCCGGGTATGCAGCTCCAGCTCAAAGCGGGCCAGGGTGGGCATGATGAAGAAATAACGGTGGTAATTCGACATGGCTTCTTCGATCAGGCTGATCTGGAACTCGGGTGCAGTTTGGGTTTCGAACAGGTGGCGGCGCACCATGGCCTGGTTGAAGTTGGAGGCTACTTCAGCCACAAATAAGGCGTAACGGCTGTAAATGAACGGCTGGTAGAGCCGGCTGTAATTGGAATGCATCGAATGGCCCAGCTCATGCGCCAGGGTACTCAGACTGAACACATCATCCGCATAGCTCATCATGATGAAGGGCCGCGTACCCATCGAGCCGCTCGAGAACGCCCCTTCACGCTTGCCCTTGTTGCGCGCATAATCCACCCAACGTTTCTCTAACACGCCGTAGCGCAGGATGTCTACATATTCCTTGCCGAGCGGCGCCATCCCCTCCGCGATCCAATCGACAGCCTGCGTGAAAGGTACCACGGGCTTCGCAGAGGTCAGGGGGGCTTTAATATCGTAAACGTTGAATTTATCGTAGCCCAACAAATTCTTGCGCAGGCGCCAGTAGCGGTGCCAGGTGGGCAGGTTTTTCTTAAATACTGCGATCAGGTTGTGGAAAACTTCCACCGGAATGTTATTGGGCGCCAGAGAAGCTTCAAGCGAAGTGGCGTAACCGCGCACCCTGGCGTTGAACGCATCCTGCTTGATGGTGGTGGTCAACGTGGCTGCCAAAGTGCTCTTCATCCGTAGGTAGCCATCGGAATAATTCTCCCAGGCAGTCCGGCGCACTTCGCGGTCGGGGTGGGTGATCAGGGCGGCGATGCTGGCTTGCCCAACTTCATGAATCGTGCCATTGGAGGCCCTGGCGGGTGAAAATGTCAATTCGGCATTATTAAGCGCGTTGTAAATCCCTGAAGCGGAGAAAAACGGGTCATTGACCATTGCAAGGACCTGCTCAACTTCGCCTGAACGCACGTGCGCCTGGCGTTTCTCGAGCCTGTCCAGGTAATGGGCGAAGAAAGCCAGCCGAACATCTTCTTTGATCCACTGACGCAGCTTGGGAAACCCGATCTGCATCAGCTCCGGATCGAAGAAGGCCGTGGCTGCCCCAAATTTCGCCATCAGGCTGCGTGCCTGGCCATTGCGGGCAGCAGCTTCCTGGTTGAGGCTGTCAACTGCATAGTCATTGTTGGCGTACAGGGCGATCTTGCCCATCAAAGTTCCCGCTTCCTGAAAAGCCTGAAAATACTGCAGCAGGGTTAGCGGATTTTCTCCCAGGTGACCATGGTAGACCGCCAGGTCGGGCAGCTGGCTGGTTAACTGTGCGCACGCATCGTCCCAATCCTGTGGAGTAGGGAAGACGGAAGCGAGATCCCAGGTCTGCTCAATTGGGACTTCACTGCGAAGGGGAAGCGAGGTGGTGTCGGTCATTTTTTCACTCCTTGAAGCGGTCAGCAGCACATAAACCGTTGATGATTAATTGCTCATGGGGGATTGCCCCCGTTTCAATTATAACCCCCCGGTAATGAAATCCCTTCGATGCCTACGGTGATACATCTCACTTTCCTGGTGATATGTGATGATAGAATCTACCAGGTAGCGATGCACGCCCCGAACGAGTGGCTTCTCCAGGGGGATGACTGGGTGCAGTACAGGACCAGGCTGGACCTGTTTGGTCAAGCGGAATCAGACCCACAGGTGGTGGAGGCGCGCCATTTGATGCTGGCAGATGGGCGCGTAAAAGCCCTGCTCTTCGAGCTCTCAGCCTGGCCAGGCAAAGTCATCTCCAGCCACAAGAGCGCCGGCCAGCCATTCCATAAGCTGACGTTCCTGGCAGACCTGGGGCTTAAAGCCACTGATCCGGGCATGGAATTGATCATCGAGCGCATCTTGCGCCATCAATCTGCCGAGGGTCCCTTCCAGTTGGCCGCCAACATCCCGGTCCACTATGGCGGTACGGGGCAAGATACCTGGGCCTGGGCGCTGTGCGATGCGCCGCTCATTGTATACGCCCTGTCGAAATTCGGCCTGCAGGATCATCCCGCGGTCAATCAAGCCATGGGGTACCTGGCCAGGTTGGTACACCACAATGGCTGGCCGTGCACGGTCTCCAAAGAGCTTGGGGGCTTCCGCGGACCAGGACGCAAGGGAGATCCTTGTCCCTTTGCCACCCTGGCGATGCTAAAAGCCCTCTCCACGATGAATCTGTGGCGAGACAGCCCTGAAGCACATGCAGGTGCTGAGGCCATCCTGAGCCTGTGGCAAAACAGCCTCACCCAACACCCGTATATCTTCTATATGGGCACTGATTTCCGAAAGCTTAAGGTGCCCTTCGTGTGGTATGACCTGATGCATGTGCTGGAGGTGCTGTCGTCCTTTGCCTGGCTGCAAGATGATCCTAGATACCAGGACATGCTTCTACTTCTACGGAGCAAGGCGGACGATGAGGGTTGTTTTACCCTAGAATCAACCTGGACCGCCTGGAAGGATTGGGAGTTTGGCCAGAAAAAGCAGCCCTCCCGCTGGTTGACCCTGGCTGCCTGGCGGATATTAACCAGGGCAAAAACAGTCTCTACCGATTGATCAGCCAAAAAACCATCCCCGCTATACAGCCCAAAGATTATAGAGAATTTTGATATACTTTGTGATAATATTGTTGGCGTAAATATATCAAGAGATATTCGAGTTTAGGAGGGTAAACCAATGCGTATCGATCTGACCAGTATATTGGTGGATGACCAGGAGAAAGCCTTAAAGTTTTATACCGAGAAGCTGGGCTTCAAGAAGATGGCCGATATCCCGTTGGGAGAGTATCGCTGGCTGACGGTGATCTCACCCGAAGGTAGCCCCGGCACAGAGCTAGTGCTAGAGCCCATGGGGATTCCCGTTGCGCTTGAGTACCAAAAAGTCTTGTTTTCTGCCGGTATCCCCTATACAGCCTTCCGCACCGATGATATGGATGGTGAATATAAGCGTTTGAAGGAAAAGGGCGTGAAATTTAGAGGCGAGCCAGTCGAGGCTGGGCCAGTCAAAACGGTATTATTTGAAGATACATGTGGCAACCTGATCAACCTGGTCCAGGCCATCATGAACCCTGAAGCGTGATTTGCAACGGGAAAGGTGGCTAAAGCGGAAAAAGAATTGGAGAAAACCTCAGCAATGCCAATTCTTACCAATACAACAACGGTTTTCTTGATATAGAATTTTTACATGTATGCGGTCATCATCCGCCGATGTAAGAATTGAATAAACTATGAAGTAAGTGCAAAAGGGAGGCTACGCATGAGTAAAGTAAGGGTATTGGTTGGGACCCGTAAAGGGGCATTTGTATTAACCTCTGATCCCGCCCGTGAAACCTGGGAGATCAGCGGTCCACACTTCGCAGGCTGGGAGATCTACCATCTCAAAGGGTCGCCGCTCAATCCAGACCGGATCTATGCTTCACAATCCAACAGCTGGTTTGGGCAGGTGATCCAGCGCTCAGACGATGGTGGCATCACCTGGCAGACAGTCGGCAATAAATTCGCCTATGAAGGCGACCCAGGTACCCATCAGTATTACGATGGCACCCAGCGACCGTGGACTTTCAAGCGCATCTGGAAGCTGGAGCCATCCTTGAGTGACCCCGAAGGGGTGTATGCTGGAGCGGAAGATGCAGCCCTGTTTTATTCGAAGGACGGTGGGCAAAACTGGCAGGAGCTGCCTGCCTTACGCAGTGTCAAGGGCAACCTCTGGCAGCCTGGCGCGGGTGGAATGTGCCTGCACACAATTCTCCAGGATCAAGCTGATCCCAATCGCCTGTTTACCGCCATCTCAGCCGCAGGCGCTTTTCGCACGGATGACGGGGGCAACACCTGGCGCGCAATTACCCGTGGATTGCAGTCACCTTTCGAGCTTCCCGACCCTGATGCTGAAGTGGGACACTGCGTACACTGTATCGCCATGCACCCCACCCACCCAGGACAGCTCTACATGCAGAAGCACTGGGATGTCATGCGTTCCGATGATGCCGGTGAGCTGTGGTATGAGGTCAGTGGCAACCTACCTACAGATTTCGGCTTCACCATCGCGGTTCACTGCCAGGAACCCAATACAATATACGTTGTTCCCATCAAAAGCGACTCGGAACACTACCCGCTGGACGGCAAGCTGCGCGTATACCGTAGCCGGACAGGTGGCAACGAATGGGAAGCCCTCACCAAGGGATTACCGCAGAGCAATTGCTACGTCAACGTGTTACGCAGCGCCATGTCCTTAGATGCCCTGGATCCTTGTGGGATCTATTTCGGCACTACCGGAGGGCAGGTCTATTATTCTACCGATTCGGGTGATAACTGGTCCACCATTGTGAGGGACTTCCCGCCTGTGTTATCGGTTGAAGCAATGGCCATACCATGATCAAAGTTCAGCTCCCTGCGCAGCTGTGCACCCTGGCAAATGTAGGGCGCCAGGTAGAACTGGAAGTGCCTGGCTATGCCACCGTTTCCACAATACTTGACGCCCTTGAAGCCAATTACCCGATGCTGCGTGGGACAATCCGCGATCAGGTGACATTGGAACGGCGCCCTTTTATTCGCTTTTTCGTCAGGGGTGAAGATATATCGTTGGATCCACCCACCGAACCGCTGCCGGAAGAAATCACCTCAGGAAAAGAAGTTTTCAAGGTGATTGGTGCGATGGCCGGTGGGTGAAACAATAGACTTGAGAATCGTTACAGTCCAGCTATCTTTCCAAGGGCTTTCCCGAACTGCCTGATCTCCTCCAGGGTGTTATAGTGGACGGGTCCGACACGCACCATGCCACCGCTCCCTCTAGCCCTAGCCTCTCGGTGACTCCCAGGCATAATAATTCCCATCCCATACAAAAATATTGGTCTCGTCTAATTCCTCCGCCACATGACGTGGGTACCTGTCATTGATATTGATCGGATCAAGCGAATAAACCTTATCGCTTGACAATATTATCGCATAGTGATATTATTCTATTGTGATTAAATCCTTCGAGTCCAAAGAGACGGAAAAGATATTCCTTGGTCAATTATCGAAGAAACTACCATTGGAAATCCAACACACCGCCCGGCGTAAATTACTTTACCTGGACAGTGCAAATGATTTACAGGACTTGCAGGCTCCACCAGGGAATAAGCTCGAAAAACTCAAGGGAGATCGGGCAGGTCAATATAGTATTCGAATAAACGACCAGTGGCGGATCTGTTTCGAGTGGTTCGGTAACAAGGCTAGAAACGTAGAAATTGTTGACTATCATTCTTGAGAGGCAAACCGATGGATGAAATTCTTTCCCCCATTCACCCGGGCGAAGTGCTCTTGGAAGACTTCATGAAGCCGCTTGGGCTGAGCCAGTATCGATTGGCAAAAGATATCGGTGTAACACCTATTCGCATAAGCCAGATTGTAAACGGTCAGCGAGCGATTACTGTAGATTACTGCAATGAGGTTGGCACGTTATTTCGGCACAAGTGCAGAGGTTTGGTTGCATTTACAGATACGTTATGATCTTGAAGTTGCAGAGAAGCAATTACGTAAACGTATTATCCGCGAGGTGAAGGTCTTGCAACAACATGCCCCTGATACTCGATAATAGCAAAGGTTATACCAGCGAGAACCGCAAACCATGTACATTTATTTCAAGCAATCCTCCCCAACACCTCCCCAAACTGCCTGATCTCCTCCAGGGTGTTATAGTGGACGGGTCCGACACGCACCATGCCACCGCTATCTTCCAATCCTAACCGCTCAGTGACTCCCAGGGCGTAATAATTCCCGTCCCACACAAATATATTGGCTTCGTCCAATTCCTCCGCCACCTGGCGCGGAGGTTTTCCAGTTAGTGTGAACGCTGCGGTCGGCACACGTTCCTCCAACCGGTGGGTATCGGTGATGCCATACACCTTCACTCCCGGAGTTTCCGCTAAGATATCCAGGAGCGACCGGCTTAACTCATACTCATAGCTGCGTATGGCAGACATGCCTTGCTTGAAGCGCAGCCTCCTGCCGGTGTAAACATCCGCATAGTGCTCGAGATATTCATCACCAAAGGTCTCACCCACCCATTCAAGGTATTCCAGCGCACCCAGCACGCCGCACATACCCTCGAAGTTACCCGTGCCGGTCTCAAACTTACCGGGTGGGTCCTGCGGGGCTGGACGGACTTTGTAAGCCGTAAGCTGGTCAAGAAGGTCATAACGCCCATACAGCACTCCCATGTGCGGCCCGAAGAATTTATACGATGAGCACACCAGGAAGTCACAGTCCAGCTTTTGCACGTCAATCGGACCGTGTGGGGCATACTGGACGGCATCAATGTACACCAGCGACCCGGCATCGTGCGCCATGCGGGTGATCTGCTCCACCGGGTTGATCGTCCCCAGTGCATTGGAGGCATACCCAACCGCCACAAGGCGCGGCTTTTTCTCAATGGCTGCCTGCAATGCACCCATGTCCAGCGTGCCATCCTCGGGATGAAAATCAACCCTGATCACTTCGCAGCCACGGTCCTCAGCCGCCATCACCCACGGGGTAACATTGGCATCATGGTCCAGCCAGGTAACCACAATCCGGTCGCCAGGGTTGAAAGTACGCACCAGCGAGCGGCTGAGGTTGAATGTCAAGCTGGTCATATTGGGGCCGAAGACGATTTCATGCGGGTCGGCAGCGTTCAGGAAGTCGGCGGCTGCCAGGCGTGCTTCTTCTACCAGTGCATCTGACTCACGGCTGGTGGCAAAGGCTCCTTCATGGTTGGCATTGTGTTGCACCAGATAATCCTTGATCCGATCAAGCACGGTGCGTGCCACCTGGGTGCCGGCCGGGTTATCCAGGTAGATACAGTCGCGATCGAGGGCTGGGAATTGTGAGCGGATGTCTGGTAAGGCTAGAGGCATGAGAGAGCTCCTTTTCGTGTAGCGTGGGTAGCTTAATTATAAATTAAAGGTAGTTTGACAGTGAATTGTCATCGAGTAACTGGCTGCAACGATTCCCTTACAGGCCGCCAACAGAAGCAAGCCTCCTGGCAATTTCCTCGGCTTGTTTCAGCTCATCAAGGGTGTTGATATTAACGAAAGCCAGCTGGTCAGGATCGTACAGGCGCATTTCCTCATCAGGCAGAAAATGGATATTCACCTTCTCAAACCAGGCGTCGGCGCGTCTTTTGCCAGCCTCGATCGCATCGCGGACGTGCGGCAGGCATGCCTCAGCCCGGTAGATTGCGTGGAAGGGTTCCGTCCCCTCAGCGGTACGCGGTATGACCACATCCGTTCCCAGATCACGCATCTGGCTGAGTTCATAAAGGAACAGCTCGGGGCTGGCGAAAGGCATATCGCATGCCACTACGGCCACATAGGGGTGGCTGGCTGCGCTCAGTGCGGTGTACAGCCCACCCAGCGCTCCCAACCCCGGTAGGAGGTCTGGGATGGGGGTGAGGCCAAGGAAATGATAATTCTCTGGCTGGTTCGCGGTGACCAGGATCTCATCCGCGATCCAGGCTAGACGGCTGAGCGTGCGGGCAATCAGCGGCCGCCCCAGGAATGACAGCAAGGCTTTATCGCTGCCCATACGGCGCGATTCACCTCCCGCCTGGATGGCTAACGTCAGCATTTTTGCAACCTCGATGGTCTAATCATTAATAGGCTCAATTCATCACCAGTCAAACATGATTATAATGGGATAATCGCTAAGGAGAAGTTATATATGAGGACCGTAGCGGAAATCCTTGATGAAATGACCGTCGAAAATATGGACCTGGCAGAAGCCTTGCCAGATAGCAGTGCACGCTGCGTCGCTTGCGCCCACCGCTGCCTGATCCGTGAAGGCCGGAGGGGCATATGCCAGGTACGCTATAACCGTGGCGGTAAGCTTTATGTTCCATGGGGATACGTGGCAGGTTTGCAGGCTGACCCGATCGAGAAAAAGCCCTTCTACCACGTGCTACCCGGCTCTGATGCCCTCACCTTCGGCATGCTGGGCTGTGACTTCCACTGTGCCAACTGCCAGAATTGGGTGAGCTCGCAGATGCTGCGCGACCCGGCGGCTGATGAATTGGTTCATTACCTCCGGCGCATCACCCCCGAACAGATTGTATTAGCAGCCAAACGGGCTGGCGCTAGCGTGATCGCCTCATCTTATAATGAGCCACTGATCACCTCCGAATGGGCAGTCGCCATCTTCAGGCTAGCTGTAGAGCAAGGCATCAGGTGTGTATATGTATCGAACGGCAACGCCACCCCTGAGGCGCTGGCCTATTTGCGACCCTACCTGAGCGGTTACAAAGTCGACCTCAAGACCATGCGCGATAAGCAATACCGCCAGCTGGGTGGGGTGCTAAAAAATGTGCTGGATACCATCCGCAAAACGCATGAGCTTGGGTTGTGGGTGGAGGTAGTGACCCTGGTCATCCCCGGTTTCAACGACAGCACCGAGGAGCTGCTGGAAATAGGCAGGTTTATTAGCTCGGTTTCACCGGATATCCCCTGGCACGTAACCGCCTTCCACCCGGATTATAAGATGACTGACCCGCAGCCTACTCCAGCGAAAACCCTGCTACGCGCCGCGGAGATCGGGCAGGAATCCGGCCTGAAGTTCGTCTACGCGGGCAACCTGCCTGGAAGCTTACGGGAATATGAGAATACCCACTGCCCAGGCTGCCAGGCCTTGCTCATCGAGCGTACCGGGTATGTACTACATCAGTATAAGATCACTGGTGCAGGCACCTGCCTAAAATGCGGTACAAATATACCCGGTATCTGGACAGACCAGCCTGGGTCTGTTCAGCTGGGGGGCTGGGGCATGCCTAGGGTCTTTAGGTAAAACTGAGGGTAGACAGGTTATTTCCGCACGGTCAGGTGCATCACGCGCCGGTCGATTGCCCCGAAGCGGTACTTATACTGCTCATCTCCACGCATGAAGTCGAAGGACACGCGATTATTGGCGTTGGCCCATTCCAGAAGGTAGCCCAACAACACCCAACCGGGTGATAACTCGCGGAATTGAAAATCCAGCCCCGAGTTATAGACCCAGATCTGGTTCATGTAGTCAAAGTTCAGGTATCCGGCTGCCCTCTTTCCATCCACATCGATGAACGCCAACTGCAGCCAGCCAGCCTTAGCTGCCGCCTGGACGATGGTGTGCATCTGCTGGCGCATGGCAGGGGTCAGGAATTTAGCCTTGTCCGGGTCATTGGCCATCAAGCTTAAAAAATCGTCAGTGTCCTGCTTTAGATTGGGACCCCCCTGGACGATATACCACTTCACGGTCAGGTAATATTCTTCGGCGCGGCGTATCTTGCGCCTGATCTCATGGCGCTGCTTTTTATCGATGCTGCAGATGTACTTTTCCCAGTCGCCTGGGAGCGGTATGTAGGGACAGTGCTGTAAAGGCTCTTCGGAGACACTCCAACCTAGCTTCTCAGCTGCCGACCTTAGGAGAGGAATGGTCGGGCTGCTTTCCAGCAGGTTATACCAATCCAGGTGGTGGCTGGCAGGTGCCGGGTCTTGCTCCAGGAAAACCAGGAGCGCATCGATAAATGCCGGCAGGTCTTGCGGGCGAGCAATGATATCCAGGTAGTCAGATATCTCGATACTGCCGATCAATAGCAGGGCAGGCTCGTTATCCAGGTTGTTGGTCATGAATAGTGGGGCGATGCCGACCAAATTCCCCTGCGCGTCACGACCAGTGACCACCGATAGCTCAGCCTGAGGCCATTCGCCCCCACCCAAACCCTGCCACCAGGCCGTGAGATATTCGTGCCGTAAAAACGGCACATGAATTGCACTTACGGCTAACAGGTTATTCCATTCTTTTTCAAGTGTGGCCAACTCTGGCAGGGAGCGTATGATTTCAAGCTGCATGATTTCTCCTGAGGGTATAATCAGGGTAGATTTTACCAGTATAATCATCCGGTATGAATTCTTCCCTTGATCTAAATCTATGGCTGGTTACCCGGCAGGGTGGATTGGAGCCGTCAGAGCTCCCAGATGTATATGCCGTGTCGCCACCCCGCCGTTCAGTCCGTGAGCGGGAATCAGATAGCCTGATCATTTATTTCAGCATGACAGGCAATTTTCCGCTTGCACCTGGGGCGCAATCGCAGCTATTGGAACAGCTTTCCCAAAAATTCTATAAAACTTCGGGGAGTTTAACGGCTGCCTTGCGTTCGCTGGCTGAGTCGGTCAATCTACAACTGCTCGATCGCAACTTACGCAGCACCAGCTCAGGCAAGCAAGGGATTGGCCAGTTGCAGCTGGTAGCCCTGCGTGGCGATACCCTGTATATCGCTCAAAGTGGCGCTGTTCAAGCCTACCTGGTCGCAGCCACGCACACACAGCCTCTCTACGACTTGGAGACGACGGGGCGGGGCTTAGGGCTGAGCCGTTCCACCCCGCTACGGTTCTTACAGGTCAAGCCCGCGTTGGATGAATACCTGGTCCTTGCCACCATCCCAGCGCCTGATTGGTCGGAAGCCTCGCTCAGCTATCCCACTGCAGGCGGAATAGAGAACCTGAGGCAACAGCTCACAGCCAACATGAGCCTGGAGTTTAATTCGATCATCATCCAAGCCAGGCCTGGCACGGGTAAGATGCTGCTGGCTCGCCGTACACCCGGTCTTGAGACGCCCCCGGAAAATAAAATACTTGCTACAAGCTCTGCGGCAGCAGCTACTACTGAATTATCTGAGCAACCTAATGTATCTCCTGCAGAAGGTCAGCCAATAATTGCGGCTGCACCCTCCGCCAGTGCTGTTCCAACTGCTCCTGTTGACATACCTGCACAACCGGAGACCAGTCCACGTGAGCCAACGGATCTGCCAATTTCCACAGCCCTGGTTGCTGCGGGGATCGCTACGGCAACCGATGGAAAGCCGGAGTCAGTTTCACCCACCGCTCAGTTACCCGCTCCGCCATCGGCAGCTGAGGTGAAGGTCAGCCAGCCGGAAGCACCTGCGGCGGGGGCTGTTCCTGCCTCAACCGTGGCAGCTACGCCCAAGCCGGCCTCCCAGCCACAAAAGAGTAAACCGTCAGCGCCGCGCCCGTGGGCTGGACCTTTGGCCAAGTTGGGTGCCAGCTTGGCATTATTTGGAGAGGCAGTCCTACACAGCATGCGTAAGGTGTTCTCGGTAATTGGTATTTTCCTCATGCACCTGTTGAAGAACCTCCTGCCGGATGCAGATGTGTTGCGTCTGCCGCAATCCACGATGATATTCATCGCCATCGCAGTCCCCCTCATCCTGGCAGTGGTGGGCGGCATGGTTTTCCTGCAGCGTGGCCAGGCGAAACAGCATGAAATCTACTACCAGCAGGCAGTGGAGAAGGCAGCCTATGCGGCCAGCCTTACCAATCCACTCGAGCAACGCCTGGCCCTACAGACAGCCCTGGGTGAGCTGGACAAGGCCGAAGAATATTTAGTAACCAGCCAATCACAAGCGCTGCGTGCTGAGGTAACGAGCAGCCTGGATGCTCTGGACGCGGTGAGACGACTCGACTATCAGCCAGCCATCATCAGCGGGCTTGCTAGTGGCGTGAATGTCACCCGCATCATTGCCACTGCGGCCGACCTGTATCTGCTGAATGCAACCGATGGGAGCGTGTTGCACGCCGTACTGACTACCCGGGGATATGAAATGGACCCCACCTTCCAGTGCGGTCCAACCAGTGGACCGATCACCGTGGGACCGCTCGTGGATATCGCTGAGCTGCCTCCAGGCGCATATGAAAACGCCAGCGTGCTCGGTATGGATGCGAACGGTAATCTCCTCTATTGTGTGATCGGCTCCCAGCCCTACAGTGCTACCCTTGCACCGCCCAATACCGGGTTAGGGCAGCCTGTCGGCATGAGCCTGGATCGAAACGACCTGTATGTGCTCGACCCATCTGTCAATGCAGTGTGGATCTACCGCAACCTGGAAGTCAGCCAGCCACCGCGGTTATTTTTCGGCGACGAAGTCCCACCCATGCAGGATGTCATTGACCTGGAAGTCTACAACGATGACCTGTATATGCTTCATTCCGATGGGCATACCACCAAGTGCACCTATAGCGCCATGGCCGAGTCACCCACACAATGCGTTGATCCTTATCCCTATTCAGACAACCGCCCCGGGCGGATCCATGGTCCCGTGGTAGAAGACACTGCCTTCTCACAGATTGACTATATTTCGTTCCCTGAAAGGTCGATCTTTTTCCTCGACCCGCCGCACCAGGCGATCTATTACTTCAGTGTGCTGCTTACACTGCAGCACCAGTACCAGCCGATAACCAAGCTGGCAGAAGGTGATGCGACCGCTTTCTCGATCAGTGCCAACCGGATCGCATTCCTGGCAATTGGCGATAACGTTTATTATGCAGCCATCCCGTGAAAAAGCCTTTCCTGGCGATAGATCCGGGTATTACAATCAGGCGCTTTGACTCGAACAATTCCAAGCATTCGCAACCAGCTTCGCAGGCATCTTGCTGACCTGATCGCCCTCCTCCTGGCGATTACAGGCATCATTGCATCCGCCTGGGTGACCCAAACCATATTCGAAGGGGTGCCCCATATCGAAGATGAGATCGCCTATGTCTGGCAAGCGAAGGCGCTCCTGACTGGTCACCTGACCGTACCTTCACCACCCGACTCAAAATCCTTTCTGGTTCCCTTTGTCGTGGATTACCTTGGTTTACGATTCGGCAAATATCCACCCGGCTGGCCTGCGGTTCTGGCGGTGGCGATTGGCCTGGGCGCACGCCTGTGGATCAATCCACTTTTAGCCGGGCTAGGGGTGTGGCTGACCTACAGGCTTGGGAAACGCATCTTCAATGATCTCGTTGGCCTATTGGCAGCTGGCCTAACCATCACGTCTCCATTTTTCTTGATGAACTCGGGTTCCCTGCTTTCACACCCCCTGGGGTTGGTCTTGAGTGCTACATTCGCATTGGGATGGTTGGGCTCTTTCTGGGATGAGCAGGTTGAGGGAGATAATGCCTCAGGAACTAAAAAACGCTGGGTTTATGCTGCACTTTCTGTGGTTGCCCTGGGGGGATTAATCCTGACCCGCCCCATGACCGCCCTGGCAGTGGCCATTCCGTTTGGAATCCATGGCATATATCTTCTATTTCGCGGGGATGCCGGGACTCGCCTGCGCCTGGTCGTGTTCTGCCTGGCGGCTGTTATGTTCATCGGAGCGTATCTGCTGTGGCAATACTCGCTGACGGGTAATGCCATGCTCAACCCCTACACCCTGTGGTGGCCATACGACCGGGTGGGATTCGGCCCTGGGCATGGACGGGGTGCGGCAGGAAATACCTTGCAGATGGTGCGGATTAACACGCAGAGTAACCTGTATGCAGGCAGGTATGACTTGTTCGGCTGGGCAGGCTTTTCATGGATCTTCCTGCCGTTTGGTATTTGGGCCTCCAGGCGTAATCCGAAAGGATTGCTCATCGGTAGCGTGACCATCAGCCTGGTCCTGATGTACATGACCTACTGGATCGGGGCCACCCTGTTTGGTCCACGGTATTATTATGAAGGGTTGTACAGCGCAACGCTAATGAGTGCCGCCGGTATCGCCTGGCTGGCCGGGTGGCCTTATAGCGCAAAATCAACCTATGTGCGGCACCAGGGGTGGCACAAACTACGCCCATTGGCGGTGACACTACTCGTTGGGGTGCTGGTCGGAATAAACCTGCTGCTTTACCTGCCCGCCCGCCTGGATGCCATGCTGAACCTGTACGATATCAGCCGGACTGACCAGGTTACTTTCCAAACCGCTGCATCGCAAGCACACCCACCAGCCTTGGTCATTGTGAATAGCAAATCGTGGATGGAATACGGCGCATTATTGGATCTCGAAAACCCTGAGCTGACCTCCCCCTTCATCTTCGCCTGGAGTATCTCACCTACTATTGATGCAGCTCTCACCCGCGATTTTCCAAACCGCACGGTGTACTATTATTACCCTGGGCAATCCACGCAGCTATTCAGACAGCCGCTGCCAAACCCGAACTAGCTCAAGGATACGGGGTGACCTCTGGTGTCCCGGTCGGGGTCGGGGTTTCTGTTTCAGGGATGATCGGTGCAGGCGGGTTCTGCTGCTGGTAGCATTGATCAGCCACATACACTGCCGTGGGCTCAACCTGTGGGCTGGCCATCAACGACATATAGGTATCGAACTGCGTTTGGGCATCGCACCACTGTCCATTTAGGGCAAACCAATCACCATAACCCAACAGGGCATCCGTATAGCGGTTTGAAGCTGTCCAGCCTGAAGCATCCATCAAGTTTGGGGCAGCATTGGCCAGCTGCGAAAAATAAAACACGGCTTGCGCCCAATCGACATCCCAGAAACTGGCTCCGCGGATATATAAATCCGCCCAATCGCGCCAGTTACGGGCTTCGGCATCCAACGGTCCAAAACGCTCAGCCAGGGTAAGGTCGTAATTACCACCTTCCAGATCGTGCATCAACGAGATCTTATCGATCCCCCGGTTGCGGAGAGCCACGAAGAGCATTCCGTCCACCTTCACGGCCATATAATCAGGGTAGTTCTTGCGTAGAAGCAGGAGCGTATCAATCGTGCCAGTCCAGTCTCGCCCTTGTAGCTGGCTTTGGGCCTGTGCAACCAAATCATCCCGGCCGCGGTAATCGGGTGTAGGGGTACCGGTTGGTAATGCCGCTGTTGTTGGCGTGGCAGTGATACGTTGCTGGGTCAACACGTAGGCAAGCTGGTTGGAGGCATCAGGGTAATTGGGATCGATCTCAATAATATACTCCAGCCTCTGACGGGCCCGGTCAAAATTACCTTGGGCAATATCCTGTTGCGCCAGGATGTATTGGTTGGTTACTTCACCTGTTACCAGGGTCGCTTGATAGCGCTCTCGTTCACTCACAGCTGAGTTATATCCGGCATACGCACTGCCACCAGCGATCAAGGCCAGCAGTAGCACCGCTACAAAGGCCCATAAAATCCACAAGAACCTGCCCTTGGATGCCTTAGCAGGTTCCTCCGGGATCTCGGGTGGCAGGCTGATCCCATCATCATGGAGCGTGGATGGCTGAGTCACATCCAGGGACGGCTCGACCTCAGCCGGTTGCGCTTCAACCAGCCCTGCAGCCATAGGCTGGGTCTCTTCAGGTGTTATGCCCTGGCTGGTCGGGAGGTCTGCTTGCGGCAGGTCATGATTATTTTCGATGTTGGTATTCTCGTCCAAGTCAGCAGAAGTTGGACTGGTTTTATCTAAATTAGAGGGTTCCATTCCGCCAATTATACCTCAGTGGATATGACGTGCTCCTTGGGCAACAAGTTCCAAGGATGCATTAATGTCGATCAGCTTTCCTTCGGCCTGCCCAACAACTCGGCTAATTTGCCCACCTGGGAGGCGTGCACCAGGGCGATGATCTCATCCACCGGGGCGAGCTCGGTGTTGCCATTTGGGACAATCAGCTGGCCTTTGCGGATGACCGCCGCAAAGACACACTGAGGCGGTAAGGTGATATCCCTGAGCATCTTGCCCACCACAACCGCCCGCGGGTCGACCTTTTCCTCAACGATCGAATATTCACCCTTGCGTAGCTTCATAAGGGTCATCATGTCCCCAATCGACATCTCTTCAGCGATGAGCTTTGCCAGGATGTCTGACTGGCACAACGCCACATCCACACCCATCTCGGGGGTGAATAGCCAGACGTTTTTGGGATTATTCACCCTGGCGATGATGCGCGGTACGCCAAACTCGAACCGGCCCAACGTGGTGATCACCAGGTTATCTTCATCTTCTCCGGTGACTGCCGCCAACACCTGGGCTTGCTCTATCCCGGCGCTTTCCAACACACCAGGTGAGCTACCGTCCCCGTCAATTACCACCTCAGCGGGTAGTTCTTCGCGCAACCTCTCCAGCACGGCCGGGCGGTCTTCGATCAAGATGACCTTATGACCGCCATTGATCAATTGGGTCGCAAGCTGTGAACCGGTTTTACCACCACCAACAATGATGACGAACATCTTACCCTCCTTCTTCCAGGCCTAATAACACTTTAAAGCGCTCAAGAGCTGAAGCTGAGAGTGCCGCGTGGATGAGGTCACCCTCCTTGAATTGGCTCCCCAAGGTGGGGATGAATGCGGCACCCTGGCGGGTAATGGCGACAATGCTGATCTCGCTCGACACGGTGATGTCTCTTACCATCCGGCCAGCCAGCCGATGTGGAACCTCAATACTCACCAGGCTTACTTCACCACTACCAAAGCTGACCAGCGGGTCAAGCTCGGCGGATGTGAGCAGCTCCCTGAGGCGCTCGGCACCCCAGGTGGTTGATGAAATCGTCAGCATACCCAGGCGGCGGTAGATCTCAGCCCGTTGTGGGTCAAATAAGCGCGCTACGACCCTGGGAACCTGGAATATATTGTGGGCGATGCGGGCAGCCACGATATTGGCATTATCAGACGAGCTGGCGGCAGCAAATGCGTCTGCCTGCTCAATGCCCGCTTTGATAAGTACATCCCGGTCAAAGCCCACACCCTGGACCTTTTGACCTTTAAAATTCGGGCCAAGCCGTTCCAACGCTTTGCTATCGTAATCGATCACCGACACCTGGTGACCTTCGTCGACCAGCAAGTGGGCTAACTGCTCGCCCACCCGGCCACACCCCATCACGATGATTTTCATATTTCCTCCTTGCTCATATTGGTGTTAATTACCTGATGCCTGAAACGCTCGCGGGCACGAACCAGCATCTTGAACAACCAATCCATACCGTAGATAAAAACAGGGAAGACGGCCAGCCCAAGCCACACGATGGGTGGAATGGGCACGTTGCCAAACAGCTCGGCCAGCGGTTTTACATAGATCAGACCCAAGAGGATCACCAGGTCGATCGCTATCCCCCGCAACAGGGTCGGATTGCTCAACCAGCCCAGGTAACGACCACGATTTCGCTCTGTCCGGCAGGCAAAGGCGTTACCAACCTGCGCCATTACCACCCCGGCATAAAACACGGTGCTTGCCAGCTGATCTTGGAGCTCGTGGGGAATGCGGGAGAATACCTGATCATGCAGGGGCTGTAACAAAGCCAGGTCCAACGCATTGCTAATAAAGAAAAAAGCCGCGAAACATAAAACCGCTTCGAGCAACCCCAACCACAGGAATGCCCGCCGCAGCAATCTGCCGTCCACCAGGGGTTGGGTCTTAGACCTCGGAGGGCGCTGCATGACATCTGGCTCGGGTTTCTCGCTTCCCAGCGCCAAGGCCGGGAACAGGTCAGTTCCCAGGTCGATCGCCAGGATCTGCCTGACACCTAGTGCCAGGGGCATCACTGCCGGTGACAGCAGGGCCGTCAGAATGAACGGCAGGATCTCGGGCACATTGCTGGAGAAGATATAGGTGGTAAATTTCCGCAGGTTATCGTATACCGTCCTGCCCTCTTCAATCGCGCGGGCAATCGTGGAAAAATTATCGTTGGTAAGGATGATATCGGCGGCTTCCTTGGCTACATCCGTGCCAACCAACCCCATAGCTACCCCCACGTCCGCCTTACGCAGGGCAGGGGCATCATTGACTCCATCGCCGGTCACCGCCACCACATCCCCGCGCGATTGGAAAGCAGCCACCAGGCGTAGCTTGTGCTCAGGTGCCATGCGGGCAAATATCACTTCCTTCTCTAACAAACCCTGGATCTCAATATCGTTGAGCTCTTCAAACTCTGCCCCCGTGAGGATCAATGGGCTGGTCGTCGTGAGCATACCGATGCGGCGAGCCAGTGACTCTGCGGTGAGCCCGTAATCTCCCGTGATCATCACCATGCGCACGCCTGCTTTCCGGCAGGTGTTCACTGCTTCGGTCACTTCTGGCCGCGGGGGATCCATCATAGCCATGAGACCCAGGAAGACCAGGTTTGTCTCAACGCGCTCTGTGGAATAACTCCCCACCCGCGGTGGTAGCTCCTGGTACGCCAGCGCCAGCACGCGCAGGGCATTACGGGCGTAATCATCGTTCGCAGACAGGATATGCGCCCGCCAGTTGTCATCCAGGGGAACGACCTCACCATGCAGGCGGATAAACGTACACAGCTGCAGCACCTCACGCGGTGCACCTTTTACAAACGCCAGCTGCTGCCTGGCTTGTACCTCAGGGAATGCCTCTTCCTGGCGGCTCACCTGGTGGACAGTGCTCATGCGTTTACGCCGGGCATCAAATGGGATTTCATGAATGCGCGGTAGGAGTTTGTTGACCGGCTCCTGCTCAAGGCCGCCTTTCATTGCCACCACGCGCAGGGCGGCTTCAGTCTGGTCACCCAATACTGTCCATTGAGGCTGCTCGATGGTTGGGGGGTTCAGGCGTGAGTTGTTACACATCAGGGCGGCGGTGAGCAATGCGCGAAGGTCGCGCTCGGTGGCTTCAGTCCCCGGTTTGGGAACAAACTCTCCCTTCGGATCGTAACCAGCCCCAGTGATCACGAATGGCTTCCCGCTCACCCAAATCTGCCTGACCGTCATCTGGTTTTGGGTCAGCGTGCCACTTTTGTCGGTGCAGATGACCGATACATGCTCGAGGGTTTCCAGGATCGCCAGCTTCTTGACCAGCACACCCTTCTGAGCCAGCCGCTGTACAGCTGCAGCCAGTGAAAGCGTGACCGTCGCAGGCAAACCCTCAGGGATGGTGGCCACGATGATACCTAACGCCAGAATGAAGGCTTCGTTGATTCTCTAATTTGACGTCGATGATGCCCACGGTGAAAACGATCGCTCCCAAGGACAGGGCAACGATTGAAATGATCCGTGTAAGGCGCGACATTTCCTTTTGTAACCGGCTGGGTTCTTCACGCACGGCTTGGGTCAGGCGGACGATGCGGCCAAATTGGGTCAACATGCCGGTGGCATATACCACTGCCCGGCCCGTCCCTGATACCACCGACGTGCCGGCGAAGATCAGGTTCGGGCGTTCCACCTCACTGATCCCGTCTCGGAGAGAGGCGTCCGCAGTTTTCCGGGCCGGCACCGCCTCACCAGTGAGCACTGCATTATTGGCGCGCAGCCCATATTCTTCAACCACCCGGGCATCAGCCGGGATATTATCCCCCTCTGCCAACACCAACAAATCACCTGCTACCAGATCGATGGAAGGTACTTTTACCTCGGCACCGTCGCGGATCACCCTGGCGAAACTGGGCAGCAGGTGTTGCAGCGCGGCAGTGGCCTGCTCAGCACGGTACTCACGCCAGAAGGAGAAACCCGCGTTCACCAACACCACGATCCAGATGATCACCCCCAGAGTGGGTTCACCCAGCCATAAGGCGATTGCGCCTGCCAGCCAAAGTAACAAGGCCATGGGATGGGTGATGAAACCGAGCATTTTACGCCAGATGGGTTGGCGCGGTGGCTCGGAAAGCTGGTTGCTCCCGTAAAGCGAATGGCGTTGCTCTACATCTTGGGAAGTCAAACCATCGGGGCAGGTTTCCAGAGAAGCGTACACTTCGGAAACAGGGAGCGTGTAGATGGGGTCGGAAACCATAAGAAAATCGCTATGCGCTGTAAAACGCATAGCGATTGTATCATAACGACTGAATAGCTTATTTATCCTGGGGTTAAAGGTCAGGGTAGGTGGCCTTCGGGGGCTGGGGCAGTTTCCTTGGGTTTCCCACCCAGGTGAGGCTCATCGGGTGGCTCGTAGATATTTGCCAACAAGGAAGGTGCATCCGGATTGTCTGAATGAACCGCATGATCGTATGTCACCTGCCGGGATAGGCTGTTCGTATCGCAATGGCCGGCGCACACCGAGCAACTCAAATAAATGTGTAATGAAAACCAGCACAGAATATCGGTATTCCTGCATCTTCAAGGACTGCCATTCGACAATAGACCCCATCGAACCTTGCACACGTGCCTTTTCCCTCACAATGCGATGAATTTGTTGTGGATCTCGACTGGCCGATGGGCGAAATCAGCAAGGAGTTAGCTGCCACAACCAGTATACTGAACGATATTAAAACCACCCATCCACCTTCAGTCCACTTTCCAACGATTTGTCCAACGAAGATAATGGCGGCTAACAAAGCGGCGAATCCTGCTGCCGAAGCTACCCCACAGGCGCGCTCTGCCAGTATGTGTGGCAAGGATATGTTTTCGAATCGCCAACCCCATAACCATGATTGGCATGAACACGCCTACACCATAGTAGGGCACGGCCAGGGTGGTTTTCCCACGAACTAAAAATTGTATGAACACCGCAACGATGAAACCTGCAGTAACAGAACGCGTGAATGTGCCCTGCGCATTACGGTAGACTACAGCCTCAGGGATTTCTCCAATCGCTACATCTCGCCAGGCAGTTGCCTGTAGGTCCTGAAAAGCGGTCATCGAAGCGGCTGCCAGGAGTGCCACTGCCAGGATTTGATACGCCCAGAACAAGATTTGCCCGCCAGGGATCTGGTTGAAACCGATAAATGCAAGGTTGCCAACCAGGGTGCGCCCTAATGTTCCATCAAAGACATTGAAACGGATCGCAAAGACTGCCAACAACAGGGTGGTGATGCCGCCGTAGAATAAGAAAGAAGTCTGGACGAATCTTCCAATACCCGACTTGCCACTGTAAAACTCCCATAATTTCTTAAAGCGCGGTAAACGTCTCTTTCCCCAGCGAACAATACCAGCATCTTCATTCTTGACGAACTGGATGCCATTAGACATGGCTTCCAGGCCGCTGAGTGCTACCAGGCCCTTCATGGAAGCTGTCAGCATATGATAGGCTGCCTGCCCCAGCGTGACTGGCTTTATCGCTTCTGTGGTTGCCACAGCGGCTACACCTCGTAAATTTGCAGCAGCCAGGCCAACGAATAATGTGATGGTCAGCAGGATAAAAACACTTAACATGATAAATACAACTCGGGCCGATTCACCTCTTCCGCGGATCGTGAGCCACCAGGTGACCGCTGCCAGTGCTGCACCGATGGCAAAATGGTATACCCAGTGAATATCATATTTACCGATGATTGAAAGTAGCTGGTCTACCCCTGACAAGGATGACACGACAATGGTAAAGATATAGTCTTGGATAAGTACAACTGCCACGATCAAGCTGAGCGCCGGGGTCAGGTAACGCATAGATGCTGTATATGAACCACCGCCTTCATTGAATGTACCCAGTGAATACATGTAGAGAGCACCAAAAACTGCGTTTGCAAGAGCGATGATTGCCACAGCGATATATCCATAGCGCTGTAATCCGTATGGATGGAGCGCACTCATCATCTCACCGGTTGCGTAGAAGAAGGATGTAAAATAATCCACCCCGAAAAGCGCCACTGCCGCTAACAAGCCGATTTGCCCCGCGCCATGGACGTGGGCATCCTCGGCCCGTTCACGGGGTGAGAGCTTCCATGAAAAATAGACAATTACCAGAAGAAGACCGATAGAAATCAACATGACCATTTACCTATCTGAGAAAAGCCAGCTCAAGAGTATGTAATTCCGCTATAAGATGTTTGCGGGTGGTAATGCTCAAACAATCGTCCTGAACCACCTTGATTTGCTGCTCGCGGGCAGCTAAAACAGCGAAGGCAGGAATAAACATAATCCAACCGGCAGGGATAACTATGAATTCATAGTTTTCGATTGAGTTCTTTTTGTCATTAAAATATGGCAACCTGAGACTTAACCCGCGATCCAATTTGTGGTCGGCTGCCCTTTTTTGAATATTCTTGATTATCGCGTGCGTCTGATAAATAGCCAGGGAGCGTCCCTGGTTCACCAGCTGCCCAACAATCCCGTAATGTTTTTGCTGCCATGTTTCATCAGCGATCATAAATGGAGCAATTTGAACCGCCTTTTCCAAGAGAAAGAGATATTTCTGTAACGAGGCAATAATGGCTTGAGCTTCTTGAATACTGGTCAACAGCAGCTGGCCCTGTTCATCAAAGGCCACCCATTGCGGCAAGAAGAAATGGCTTGCTGCCTCAATATAGGGTGCATTTATTAGGTCTCCCTCTTCAGCTAGCAATTCTTTTTGAGCTCGTGCGGTCATCTGCGAGGCATTCTTGCTCGGAGAAACAGCCTCCTCACGAACCGGCAGGTTGGGTATGTCATCACCATCAGGGATGGCATACGTCACCGATTTTCCGGCGGGGAGCATACGGTAGATAATTTGGAAGGCGATCGCATAGCGTAACAGCCCGGCCGCGATGGATATTGCTGCAACTGTCGATCGCTCAAGCTCATCAAGTCGTTGGTTAATTGCGTTGCAAATGTCGAATTGCAGCCAACGGAAATTCAATCCACCTAACTTCTGCTCCCGGTGCTCAGCGGGTATCCTTTCAATGCGATCCATCGTCTCCATGTTAGAACTGAAATTTACCTGGTCTGGAAGTGAAAAATGGACATGGGAAGCTCCCTGCATGATTGCCTCAGCCAGAGAGGTGGCTTGCAGCTGTAAATATTGTTGCTGCAATCCCGGTTGGATTTGGAATAGTCGCTGATAGGCTTCGAATTCCAGGCGTAACCGGCTCGTTGAGCTTTCTGATTGCCCCGATGAAGATAGTTTTAATAACAGGGACTGCTCAATCATAGTTTTCTCCTACAGTAGAAAATCCAAGTACACGATTCCAACCCAATGATTGTAGTAACCAGAAATAAAATGGAGACAAAATTATTGAGCAAAGGTGTTAAAAAATAATAAAGACCCGCTCAAAGTAGAGCAGGTCTTGAATGAATTTATTGGAGGTTATTTTTACGGCTTAGGGAGATCTTCTTCCCCGGGAGCAGTTTCCTTTGGCTTTCCACCCAGGCGAGGCTTGTCTTTTTTATCTTCCAGATATTGTTCAAGGAGCGAAGGGATATCTTCCGCTTCAGAATGGATGGCTTCTTCATATTCTCCCGCTGGGACGGGTGGTTCGAACCTGGCTGGTCGGCGTACTCCAAAGACCTCGGCAAAGCGTGCGATGGCGACGAGCAACCGGTATCGGTATTCCTGCGTGCGTAGGGATTGCCATTCGACAATGTTGCCCATAGGCCCTTGCACACGAGATTTATCACGGATGATGCGGTGGATCTGGCGCGGATCGCGATAGCCGGCTGGCGACAATAAGATAGCATGCGCAACCAAGACTAAAACACTCAGAGAAATTAATACCACCCACCCACCTTCAGCCCATTTACCCACAATTTGTCCGACGAATATCAACGCAGCCAATACGGCAGCTAAGGTCGCTCCCAGGCTACCCCAGAATCGCACCTTCCCAGTGGTGGTTTTCAGGATGTGCTGGCGGATCGCCAGCCCCATCGCCATGATTGGCAAGAATACACCTACACCATAATATGGAACAGCCAGGCTTACGTTGCCACGCACCAGTAATTGGATCAAAATTGCTGTCAGGGCCGCGGCTGTGACAGGCCGTGTAAAGGTTCCTTTCGGATTCCGGTACACAACAACCTCAGGAATCTCTCCAATGGCTACATTCCGCCATGCCATGGCTTGCAGGTCCTGGTAAGCTGTCATCGACGCAGAGGCCAGTAATACAACCGCCAGGATCTGGTAAGCCCAGAATAATATCGTACCTCCAGGGAGCTGTTCGAATCCAATAAAGGAAAGGTTACCAACCAAACTTCGACCATTGGTGCCATCAAAGACATTGAAGCGGATTGAGAAATAGGTCAACATTAAAGTTGTCAGACCACCATAGAATAAAAAGGAGGTTTGTACAAATCTGCCGATGCCAGATTTTCCACCGTAGAAATTCCAAATCTTGGATAAGCGGGGTACGCGCTTTTTCCCCCACTTGACCAGGCGGACGTCCTCATTAATAACAAATTGAATGCCATTTGACATGGCTTCCAGCCCGCTTAAGGCAACCAGGCCTTTCATGGAGGCGGTTAACATGTGATAGAAAGCCTGACTGAGCGTCACCGTTTCAACGGGTTCAACGGTTTTAGCCGCCTCCGTCAAAGGATCTGCCATCACCAAACCAACAGTCATCGTGATGGTAAGCAGGATGAAAATCCCTAGCATGGTGAACACCACCTGGGCAGATTCACCCCTGCCCCGGATGGTCAGCCACCAGGTAACGGCTGCCAGACTGGCGCCAATTAGGAAGTGCCAGAACCAGGGGATGCCCGTGGCATTTCTCAAGGAAAGCAGCTGATCGACCCCTGACAAGGTCGAGACGACAATGGTGAAGATATAATCCTGGATCAATACGACTGCCACGATCAGGCTTAATGAAGGCCCTAAATACCGCATGGCTGCAGTAAAAGATCCCCCCCCTTCATTAAATACCCCCAACGAATACATATACAACACACCAAACACAAAGTTTGCCAGGGCGATCACAGCCACAGCGATATACGCATATTTCTGCAAGCCGTACGGGTGCAATGCAGTCATCATTTCGCCTGTGGCATAGAAGAACGAGGTGTAATAATCCACGCCAAACAAAGCAACAGCCGCGAGCAAACCAACCTGCCCAGCACCATGAACATGTGCATCTTCTTCTTTCTCCCGCGGTGCAAGACGATAGGAGAGAAAGATGATTACAGCAAGAAGGATGATAGAAAAAAACATAGTCGGATTAGAAAATTATCAGTCCAGATATCAGGTGAGGCATTTACTTTGTAAATGCCTTTTCAAGGATGTTTAAGAGATCCAGCAAGTGATGGCGCGTTGATTGGCTCAGTCTTGTGTCTTGAGCAATCTTAGCTTCCTGTTCGCGAGCTGCCCGTACAACAAAGGCGGGTACAAACATGATGCGGCCTGCTGGGATGACTTCGAAATTATAACTCTCCATGATCAAGGTCTGGTCGTTGAAATAGGGTAAACTAATACTTAAACCACGATTCAGGTCGTGCGCTGAAGCGCGTTTCAGAATTGTCTGGATGATTTCACCTACATCATAGTGTGCCAGGGCACGACCCTGGTTGACCAGCTGACCAAGGATACCATAACGCTTGCGCTGGTATTCTTCATCCGCCACCATATAAGGTGCCAACCCTACCGCGGCATGCAACACTGACAAGTACCGCTGCATCGAGGCAATGTCAGCTTCCGCTTCACTCACGCTACCCACCAGCAAATGACCTTCGTCATCAAAAGCCACCCACTGTGGCAGGAAAAAACGCCGGGCTGCCTCCACATATGGGACCAGTAGCTCTCCCCGCCCGGCATCACCAAGATTTTCTTCGGCTGCAATCGCATCTGTCGAGGCAGTAATGGCCGATTCCGGCTCTTGTTTGCGCTTCTCCGGAATGTTGGGGATTTCTTCTCCTTCCCCGGCACTGTAATGTACCGACCGGCCAGCGGGCAGCATGTTGTGAACCATGTGCCTGGCAATGGCATGGCGGAGCAAACCCGCACTCACGGAAACTGAGCGGTTAGAAGATTGTTCCAATTCTCCCAGTCTAAGCCGCAAAGCCGTGCGCAGATCAGTGCGCATCAACCGGTCCATCAAACCACCCGTCATCTGCTCGCGCGATTCCTTAGGTAAATTGACCGGCTTGGCATCTGCTTCCTGCTGCAGCACCACCCTGTCAGGCAGGGTGAACTTTACCTGTGGTAGACCCTGGATAATTGCTTCCGCAATCGACGAAGCTTGCGACTCGAGGAACCGTTGTACCAGTGGCGGCTGTACTTGAAACAACCCCTGGTAGCTTTGATACTCCTGCCTTAACTGGCTGACTGCCTCGTCTTCCAAACCAGGGTAATGAATTTCTGATTTCGTGGGTTGAGCCTGTTTAGCCATGACATCTCCCAAATTTACTAATTTCTCTCCCGATATCTTATCTCAAATCTCACTCATCCGCAATGAAACGATACCCGATTCCTGGTTCATTGCGGATGATTTGAGGATGATCTGGATCATTTTCCAATTTCTTACGCAGCTGTCGGATATATACCCTAAGGTATTCCACCCGGTCAGCTTCTGCTGGATCCCACACATGCGCCAGGATGGATTGGTTGGTCAACACCCGCCCGGCGTTGGCTGCCAGGTATGCTAGCAATTTGAATTCCGTAGCGGTCAGCTTAATTTCTTCACCATCCCGCAGGACGGTATGCATCGCCAGGTCGATCACCACAGGGCTGGCGCGGATAATCTGGCTTTTCTGAGACCCAAGTGTCTGTGCTGAATGGCGCAGAGCTACCCGGATACGAGCCAGCAACTCTTCGATCCCGAATGGTTTGGTCAGGTAATCATCCGCGCCCTTATCGAGGGCAATGACTTTATCCCGCTCGCTTTCCCGCACTGATAAGACGATAATTGGTACCTGGGTCCATTCGCGTAGCCGAGCGCATACCTCTACCCCGTCCATGTCGGGTAGGCTGAGATCGAGGATGACCAGGTCGGGTGGTTGGGCTGCAGCCAATGCCAGTCCCTCCTCGCCCCGGCTGGCTACGCTTACGTTGAACTGTTTGGCAGTCAGGATAGTGCGCAATGCCCGCAGAATCTGCGCTTCATCATCAATCACCAGGATATGCGGCTGGGCTGTCATTCGTCAATCAGCTCCGGTTTAGGATCACGAGCGAACCCTTCCCAAGAAAGTGGCAAGGTAAAGTTAAAAGCAAAACCCCGTTCGAGGTTTTCTGCCCAAATGCGCCCTCCATGCGCTTCAACGATGCCTTTGCAAATGCTCAATCCCAGGCCGGCCCCAGTCACCTTATCTGCTGCAGTAACCCGGTGGAATTTATCAAAGATACGCTCAAGGTCTTCATGAGGTACCTGTGGACCCTGATTACTGACCCTGGTCTGGAGCATTCTCCCGGCTGTCTGAAATGATTGGATGCATATGGTGGTGCCTTCAGGTGAATACTTTATGGAGTTGCTTAGCAGGTTGATGAAGACTTGTTCGATCTGAAAATAATCTATGGGCAGCAATGGCAGATCTGATGAGACGTCAATTTCTATCTGGTGATTCTCGATCTGGTTCTTCATCCGATCCAACGCACTGGATAGGACCTCCGCTAGAGAATTCCAACTGCGCTCGGGTTTCAGCGCTCCCGCCTCGATACGCGACATACTGAGTAAATTACCTACCAGCTGGTTGAGATGATCTGTTTCCTCTTCGACTGCCGCCAACAGGTCCTTACGCCCTTCGCTGTCCCATTCTACGGTCTCGCTGCGCAGGCTGGTGATCGCAGCTTTAATGGTCGCCAGGGGGGTGCGCAGCTCATGTGAAACAGAAGACAGCAGGGATGATTTAAACCGGTCGCTGTCTTCCAGCAAGCGTGCCCGTGAAGCAGCTTGTGAAAGGCGTACCCGTTCTAGAGCTTGCACGCCCTGACTGGCGAAGGTATTCACCAGACGTTCTTCCGATGTTGATAATTTGGAATCTTCTCTCCATACCTTTATCTCGCCCATGAACCCCCGCATAGACTGCAAGGGGACGATCGTCATGGGATTACGCTCTGCTTCCGGATTTATTTGAGAGCGATCCTCCAGCCTGACTTGCCGGGCAGGAAATTCGCTCGATGCCTCGATAATAATATCTACCCGCTGGGCGTGCAAGGTAATCAATGTTTGCTCCGCCAGGGCAGAGACGATTTCTTGCTCGTCCTGCATACCCGCCAGATGGGTGATGAGCTCATACAGGTGAATAGCTTCATGCTCCCGAGCAGTGGCTTCTGCCAGGCTCTTACTAACCCTGCCAACCAGCTGGCCAATGGTGATAGACACACCTAAGAAGACGATCAACACGATCAAATCTTGGGTGCGGTGCACCACTAAGGTATAGTATGGTGGAACAAAAAAGTAATTCAATGCCAAAAAGGAGGTTAAAGCTGCCAGGGCTCCTGGTCCCAATCCCCATAACAGCGAACAAATGACAACCGGGAGCAGGTAGAGCAGTGAAAGGACCGTATGATCCTGCCCGGCTGCGCTCCGAAAAGGTATGAAGATGACGGTAAAAACCGCAGTCACCAGGATTGAGAGCAGGTACTCTACCCCTGGGATCTTGCTGATTTTATTATAGGGGACCATGCGCATCATCTTGACAATTATAACTTCACAGGGGTAATCCCGTTCTTGAATAGCTGCCTTCGGAGCTCGAAATCTCATTTACCCATAGAATTTCGCTAGAATGTAGGTTTCTTGCCAGGTATAAGGGTATAATTTCAGCGATGGATGATTTTCGTTTCTACCACCTGATCGAAGTTCGTTATGGAGATCTGGACCCCCAGGGGCATGTCAATAACGCCAAGTTTCTCTCCTATATGGAGCAAGCGCGCGTTTTTTATCTACGGCATCTAAAATTATGGGAGGGGGGTTCTTTTATGAATATCGGGATCATCCTCGCCGATGTTCAAATAACCTTCCGTAAGGCGATTGAGTTTGGTGACCAGGTGCGGGTAGGTGTGCGTATCACACACCTGGGAACCAAGAGCATGACCTCTGAATACCGCATTGAGGATTCCCGCAATTCCAGTGAATACGCGAGCGGGACGAGCGTATTGGTGGCTTATGACTACCCCAATAAGCGCTCAGTGGTAATTCCGGAGGAATGGCGCAAAGCTATCCAACGTTTCGAAGGCCTGCTGGACAAATAGCAGACGGTAATTCTCCCGGTAAATAGAATTTATTGTTCGTGGGGGTGATCCATATCAGCTGGTTGGGCTGATCTAAACAGGCTGCCGGCACAGATCCATATTGGTCAGGATATACCGGTATTGGGCAGTAGCTCGGGGGTCGATAAGCTATACTCGTGGCTGGGGATACAATCTCATGCATTATAAATGTGGGATACAGAGCGTTCTCATCATCCGAATTTCGGCAGTTGTAACCGGGCTCTGGTTATCATCGGTTACGGATTGATGATATATAATCTTATTGATACATCGACAAGCAGTGTGTGCCGGCGCTTTTTCGCATGGGTCCAGGCGAAGCATGTAGCCAGTAAGCTTGAGCATGACATCGGACATCACTTGCGCAAGTTATCGAGGGAGCTGAATATGTCCAACCTTTTCTACCCGTTTTTACTTGATGCAACCCTCCCGCCCGTTTCACTCTCAAAGGTACCGGCGATTGCCCGAGCTGCTGAAGAGCTGGGGTTCAATTCCCTGTGGTCGACAGAAACGATGCATGACCCGTTCCTCCCCGGGGCATTGATCGCTGAGCATACCCAGGCACTATCGTTTGGTACCGCAGTCGCCATTGCATTTGCACGCAGCCCAGCGAACCTGGCTTACACCGCCTGGGATTTAGCCCAGCTCTCGGGCGGGCGTTTCATACTGGGGCTGGGGACGCAGGTGAAGGCCCATGTTGAACGGCGCTTTGGCATGCCCTGGCCCGAATCGGTGGTGGGCCATCTGCGCGAGCAGGTGGGGGCGGTGCGGGCGTTGTGGAACACCTGGCAAACCAACCAGCCGCTCAATTACCGCAGCGAGCATTACCGGCTTAACCTGATGTCGCCCTTTTTTAACCCAGGGCCGATCAAGCACCCTGATATCCCCATTTACATCGCGGGGGTCAACACCGGGCTGGCCAGGCTGGCGGGTGAAATAGCCCAGGGCTTCCATGCCCATCCTTTCCATACACCTCGCTACCTGCGTGAGGTGATCTTGCCTGCCGTGGATCAGGGAATCACCCGGGCAGGCAGGCAGAAATCAGATATCGTCGTCTCCACCTCGGCCTTTGTGGTGACCTCACCCGAAGAAGAGGCCTTTGTGCGGGCACAGATCGCCTTCTATGCTTCCACCCCCTCCTATCGACCGGTGATGGCCTTGCATGGCTGGGAAGATATCGCCCAGCAACTGTCTGGGTTGGCTGCCAGGGGCCAGTGGGTGGATATGGCAGGCTTGATCAGCGATGATATCCTCCGAGAATGCGCAGTGATCGCCTCACCGGCTGAGCTCCCAGAGGCCCTGGTAGAACGGTACAAGGGGTTGGTAGGCCGGCTGGGTATCTATATCCCCTTTACCCCTGGTGAGCGAGATGATTTTTGGAAACACCTGGTGAAGGGCAGATAAGCTTTGTAATGATGGAAAGCGAAGACCAGTATACTGACCTACGCAATCGGATGGTCACCGAGCAGATCATCACTCGCGGCATCCAGGATGAGCGCTTATTGAAGGTGCTTCGCCAGGTACCCCGCCATTGGTTCGTGCCAGGAGAATATGCTCACATCGCCTATTCTGACGGGCCACTGCCAATTGGTCGTGGTCAGACCATATCCCAACCCTACATCGTCGCATTGATGACCGAACTGCTGGAATTGTGTGGGGATGAAAATGTGCTCGAAGTTGGGACGGGCTCGGGCTACCAGGCGGCATTGCTGGCCTTGCTGGCCCGCCAGGTTCATACCGTTGAACGCCACGCTGCTTTAGCCGAAGCTGCCATCATGGTGCTGGAGAAGCTTAAACTAACCAATGTGGTGGTGCATATCGGTGATGGCAGCCTGGGCTTAGCGGATTATGCTCCCTTCCAGGCCATCATGGTCACTGCGGCTGCCCCGCGTGTGCCGCAGCCACTCTTCGACCAGCTGGATGAAGGCGGCCGGCTGGTCCTCCCGGAAGGTGGGGCAGGCGGGCAGATCCTCGATCGATGGCGCAAAGAAAATGGTAAGCTTACCCAAGAGCATATTACTCCGGTGGCTTTTGTGCCGCTGCGGGGGAAGCACGGCTGGAAGGAAGATAACTGGGGGGTATTCTAAGCGCCGGCCTGGCTGATCAGTCAATCCCTGGCAGGCAAATCTTCATCATCGATATTTGATTCCCCATACAGATTAAAGCTCAGCCGGTGCAGCGGGCTGGCCCCCAATTGCAGCAAGGCGGCGCGGTGCGCCGTGGTGCCATATCCCTTATGTGAGGCAAAACCATACCCTGGGAATGATTGGTCAAGCTCTTCCAGCACGGCATCCCGGCTGGTTTTCGCCAATATCGATGCCGCGGCGATACTCAAGGAGCGGCAGTCGCCTTTGATCAATGAAGTCTGCGGTGTGGGTATATCTGGCAAGAATAGATAATCCAGCAGCAGATGTTCCGGGGCAATGGATAAGGCTTCTATTGACCGGCAGGCAGCCAGCCTGGTGGCGGGAAGGATCCCCAATTGGTCGATTTCCTCGTTCGTCGCCATCCCTACCCCCCAGGCGACCGCAAGCTGGACGATCTTGTATCTAAAGGCTTTTCTCTGGACCGGGGAGAGCTGTTTGGAATCCCTCACCCCAGCCAGAAGTTGAGCACAGGCTGCGTCGGGTGGCAGGACCACAGTAGCTGCAGCGACCGGCCCAGCCAAGGCTCCCCGCCCGGCTTCGTCGATCCCGGCAACCAGGCTGAGCCCGGCTTGCCAAAGCGCCTGCTCAAAGGATAAGTCAGGGTCAGCAGGAATTAGGGAGCGATCAAAGGCTGGCATGGTTCCGGTCGTAAATGCCACGCGTGGCATTGAGACGGATGGTGAGTAAGTCAAGCCCCATCTTGAGCGAATCGCGCACGACGCTGATCTTGCTGTGCGGATTGTAATACCAGGGGATAGGCACCTCAATGATCCTGTAGCCTCGACGGCGGGCGATGAACAGGATTTCCACATCGAACGACCAACCGTTCAATGTCTGGCGTGTGAACAGGTCTTCAACCAGGGAACCTTTAAAACACTTGAATCCACATTGGGTATCGTGCAGCCCCGGTAAAGCCAGGCTGCGGATCAAGCCATTATAAATTCGCCCTACGAAGTGCCGGTAATACGGCTCATTGTATCTGATGGCTCCGGGTGCCTCGCGGGAGGCGATGGCGATATCATAAGTGTCCAGGCGGGGAGGTAGGAAGCGGTTGATCTCAGCTACTGGCATCGACAGATCCACGTCGCACATGAAGCGGTATTCACCGCGTGCAGCCTGCATGCCCTGCCTGACAGCTCTACCCTTTCCAGGTTGGCTGTTCTGAAGCACACGCATGTTCGGATTGTCCCTGGAAAAATCCATGGCAATCTGGTAAGTCTTATCCTGGCTCCCATTCTCAATTACAACCACCTCAGTACTGTACGGCTGGGCAGCAATGAACGTAAAGACCTGCCTGAGAGTCTCAGGCAGGCGTGTCTCTTCGTTATGAGCCGGAATGATCAGCGAGAGAAAAGGGTGGCCTATTTTGGTCCAATATTTAGATGACCCTCAACGCATATAAGATTGCTACCATCAACACCAGGATGGTCAGGACTAATAACACCGCCAGGGCAATCCATTCTGCCTTCGAAAACTGAAACTTCTTCTCAACGGGTGCCAGCTGGATGTCGGTCGGCATGGAAATTTCGGGCAAGGTCAGCGGAGGTTTTTCTTTTTCCTCGACCAGATCCCGCCCAAAGAAGTCCTCCCCTTCACCCAATGGGATGGCTTTCTCGGGGTCCGCCATGATCTCCAATGCATCGGTGAGGTAAGTGATCTCGTTGGGTTTCAGAATCTCCTGGCTGTTGAACATGCTGTCGATCAGGCTATCGACACCGTCCATCCGCACAACCCGAATGGCAGGGTTGCTGGTTTCAACATGCACGCGCGGGTTGGCCAAAATCAATATGGGCGTGATCGGCGGGTGAGATTTCCCTTGTTTCTCAAGGATCTCAGCCAGTTTCTGGGGATATTCTTTGCTTTGCTTGATCAAGTTGGGACGGGCTGACCCATACTTTTGGGTCGTCTTGTTCAGCTCCAACCAGGCATCGTCCTTGACCTTAAAAAAGCCTTGAGCATGGCTGATATTCAAGACGAACAAGCCTGCTGGACCGACCAGGATCGTAGGGAATCTCATCCCCCGGCCCTCCAGCTCAAGGTGATGCAGCATGACGAAACGGTTATCTAAACCCCGCATGAAGCGTGCCACAACTGCTGCTTCAGCCTGCTCATCAGTTTTTCCGGCCTGGAAGAATCCCTTAACCTGACCCACGAGCTTACCGGTAAAGTCTTTATCGGTTTTTTTGATTGTTGGCTCGATCAGTTTCATGGCTGCACTCCCGTGAACACACTGCCCTGAGAATATGCTAATGTAGGGTGCAAGCTCGATGCCAGGTAACCTGATAGTAGCTGGAGGTTCTGGCTGATCGTGGATTGATGGTATGCGTGCACTTGCTCGAGGGATATTTGCGAGAAGATCTCCTGCCGCATACGCTCGGGAGACCTCAAAATTGCATAATACTCAGGCGGGGCGGTGCCTTGCCGGGACGAGAACACTTCCACCGTCTGAATGGCTGCACCCGGGTGCAGCTGCGGGTAGACGAAATCGCGCCATTTTTCCAGAAACCGGTCTGGTGTAAATGGTAGCCAGTTTGCCGGGTTCACCCTGGCCAGGCCGTCTCCCAGGTTATCAGGTAATCCTGGCTGTATCTGTAGATCGAGGTAGGCGCGCAGGACGTTGTGATAATAAAGACGATCAGAAAAAGACCCCCAGGAGCAGGTCGGTCCAAAAACGGGCAGGAAGATTTCATTCACCCAATACCAATCAGCCTGCAGATGGCATAGGTAACCAGCCATGAAGGCCGTATGTGCCGGTGTAAGCTGGCTGTTCTGAGCCAGCTGGGGATAGAGGGTAAGCATGACCCACCATGCAGGTTGGTCTTCTGGTCGGAGGGGAAGGTTGAAGAAATGGGTGGCCTCGCGTGGCTGACCTGATACTACCTGCACATCGGGGACAATGCTGCCAAGCATAAACTCATACCGCCAGGTATGCAGGAATATACGGATATCGTCCCGGCAGCTGGCAGTCTCAAGCAAGTCGTTCGCCAATCTCAGATGATAAAAAGGTGTTGGCATTCAAAAATTATACCAGCCTGGTGCTGAACACTCCAAGGAGAAAAAAAACAAGCGGCGATTTAAGCCGCTTATCAGATATATTGCTTACATCCTGGTGCGATTATATGACAGGCACTCCCGTGAGAGAGTCGCGATTTGATGCGCTTCCGCCAACCGTGATCACCGGCTCACCACCCTGGGTGAGCAGCTGAACCGGCTGACCAACGTTAAATTTACCGCCATAATTGAGGATACGCGTCCCAACCACATAACGCTTGCCGGCCTTGAGCTTCACGACAAAATCTGCCCGGCTGAGCAAGAGCCGGTCGGTAAAAGCAGAATAGCGGCGCTCATATACCCGCACCCAATCCAATTGCCCGTCTGATTTATAATGGGCAGCTTCTAAAACCCCGTCAAATTTTTGTTTTGCCATAAGTCGGGGCGGGCGGACTCGAACCGCCGACCCCCGCGTCCCAAACGCGGTGCGCTACCGAACTGCGCTACACCCCGGCGCGGGTGAGTATACTGTATACCCTCTTGAAGGTCAAGTAGAATTCCGCATGGCCTTGCGTGCCAGGCTGTCCACCCTCTGGTTGAACTGGTTCCCCGCGTGCCCGCGTACCCAGTGCCAGGTTATTTTGTGCTCGGCCAGGCAGGCTTCAAGTGCCTGCCACAGGTCTATGTTCTTTAGCTGGCCGGTTTTACGCTTCCAACCTCGCCTTCGCCAATCTGGCAGCCACTCTGTAATGCCCCTACGCAGGTACTCAGAATCGGTATAGAGGTCCACCTGGCAAGCATCCTGCAGGGCAGAAAGGGCACTGACCGCGGCTGTCAGCTCCATGCGGTTATTGGTAGTTTGCTTTTCCGAGCCAACCAGCTCTTTCTCGTGTTTACCGAACAGGAGCAGCGCTGCCCACCCCCCCTGCCCTGGGTTCGGCTCGCATGCACCATCCGTGTAGATCGTTACCTTCGGCAGGTCTGTCATCAGTGCACCGGGCTGGAGATATCGGATGCAAGGCCATCCAGCTTTTCTAGCAATGCCGGAATCTGGTCCACGCTGAATTTGAGCCCGATCAGCTCATTTATGGCATCGCTCACTACCCAGCGTACCATCTTCCACGAAGCGAGTGTGGGCTCGCTATGTGCATCTGTTATCAAGCTTAACGCCTGGGCCCACTGTGTGCCGTCATCCTGGGTTTCGTCCAATAAATAAGTTGTGACACTTTGGCGGGTTGGATATGCCTGGATAGCGTTAATCCATTCGATCTGATTGTGAGGGTAGACCAGCCATTTGAGCACCAACCAAGCCGCGAGCTGTTTGACTGGATCTGAGCGGGTGATGATGAGGGATGGCCCATAGGTGTCCACTGCTGGCTGGCTTACGGAAGGAAAGGGAATTACCAGCCACTGATCCGGATTGCCCGCTTCAGTGAAGGCTTCCTGTTGGCTGGGGATGTCGAGCAGGCTGCTCGCCATAAATAATGCGCCGCGCCTGGCAAAATTGGTCTGAGCCTCCAACGCTGGATCAGACCAGGCACACCCACGATCCACCAAGCCTCGAATAAATTCAAATGCCTGTTGAGTTTCCGGGGTATTGAACCGGTAGCCAGTCTCGACTGGATCCGTGATATCTCCGCCAAAGGCGAAGATCCAGCCGGCTGCAACGCCGGGTTGGTCCGTGATCAGCCAGCCTCCCTGGCCCAAGTCAGGATTTCCTTCCCGCGAGGCGGATGCTTTGGTTGCCGCACAGGCCTGCTGTTTGAATTCTTCTGGCGTAATCGGTGGATTATTAAATCCAAGCTCGCTCGCCCAGCTCTGGTTATAAAACAACAGGTAGCCCGATCGATAAAATGGGAGACCCAGACGGCGGGTTGGGTTGGTGCCAGGGCCACTCACCAGATCTTCGGCCCAAAAGCCTGGGTAAAAGTCAGACTGTTCGGCGCTGGTCAGCCCCCACACCGGATCATTGACATACGGGGTCAGGTCAGCCACCACCTCGTATTCATCCAAATTCTGAGCCTGGTAACCGTAATCGATCAATATATCTGGCAAGGTGCCCGAGATGACCGAGCTTTCAACGGCTTCGTCCAGCCTGCCGAAACCTTCATAGCCGGTGATATTGACGGTAATCCCCCATTTATTCGTCCGGCTGTAATCATCCAGGATGGATTGTAACTGCGCGGCCAGGGGGCCACTCCACGGATGCCACAAGCTTACCTGGACGTTTTGTAGATCTACCGAAGTCACCCCGAGGGTAGAGGGGGTAACCTCATTCGGGGTAGGTGGAACAGGCGGAATCTCGGTCGGTGGGGTGGGTCCGCCAGGTGTCTTGTTTTCTGATGTGAGGGTGGCGGTGCTGGTTGGTGTTGCCTGCTGGATATCGACATTCGCTGGGATACGATCCACATCCAGGCTGATCGCTAGGAGTGCCAGGATCACAGCCAGGGCTAGAGTTAAGCAATAAAATAGGGTAAGATATCGCTTCGGGGGCTGATTGAGGCCTTTGAATAGTTGCACTCGTCTCTCCAGTCTCGTCATTATATCAAAAAGAACTACCACGTCTCTCAAGAAACCAGGATGACTGACACGACCTCAAAAATCCTTCCCCACATACAGGCTACTCGCCTGCCAGGCTTGAAGCTGGATGATGAATTCATCCAACCCGACTACCAGGGTGGATCGATATTGAATATCCCAGCCAGCATTTGCCAGATGTTCGGAGCTGAGCCGCTGGCCAGCACTGCGCTTGAGCCTGGGCGAATGATACAACCCGCGGCCGGCCCGCGACGTGTTATCCTGGTGCTGGTGGATGCCCTGTCTTTACACCGCCTGCAACGCTGGATGTTGGATGGGACTGCCCCGGTATGGTCCCGCCTGGCTGAGCAAGGCAGACTTTCTGCAGTCACTTCCATCGTTCCATCCACCACTTCCGCCGCCCTGACATCTCTATGGACGGGTCGCAGCCCGGCCGAGCATGGCATCGTTGGTTATGAGCTGTGGCTGAAGGAGTATGGGGTGGTCAGTAATATGATCCAGCACTCGCCCATGAGCTTTGGTAATGAAGCCGGTAGCCTGTACCGCGCCGGTATGGTCCCCGAGCAATTCCTGGATCTGCCCACCCTGGGCAGCTACCTGGCAGCATACGGAATCCGTAGTTATGCCCTGCAACACCGTAGCATCATCCATTCAGGCCTGTCCCAGATGTTTTTCAAGGACGTCAGCCCCCATGGCTATATCACCCCTGCAGAGCTATGGGTCAACTTACGCCACCTGGTCGAGGCCAACCCCAGGATCCGCCAATACTTCTGGGTGTACAGCGGTCAGCTTGACCATTATTCGCATCTATACCACCCGGATGACGAGCGGACAGCGGCCGAGTTCAGTGATTTCAGCCGCTCTTTTGAGCAACTATTCCTTAACCAGCTCTCCCCTGCCTCAAGAAAGGGTACCCTGCTCCTTCTGACCGCTGACCATGGCATGCTAGCCACTATTAAAACGGGTCGCTATGACCTGCGTAATCACCCTAACCTGACCCGCCTGCTGCACATCATGCCCACCGGCGAGAACCGCTTGATATATCTGTTTATCCGCCCTGGCCAGATCGAGCATGTGCGGGAGTACATAGAACAAACCTGGCCTGGTGAATTCACATTCCTGAACCCAGCGGATGCAGTTGGGCACGGGCTCTTCGGACCTGGCATACCGCACCTACGTTTGGCTGACAGGCTGGGAGACCTGATCGTGCTGGCACGCAAGGATGCCTACCTATGGTGGGCTGAAAAAGATAACCCGCTGATCGGACGTCACGGGGGCTTATCGCAAGCAGAGATGGTCGTTCCGCTATTATCTGTTATGTTGTGAGACTGCCTGAGGCTACGATTACCTTGCCTTTCCCGTTGAACCCAGCTAAAATACCCCAACCATGCCACCCACACTTGCTGAACTGACCAATATTGCCCGCCAGGCGGGCGACATCCTTATTAAAACTTTGGACAGCACCTGCGTGTTGAGCACAAGGGCTTGACCGACCTGGTGAGCGATGTCGACCGCCAATCGGAACGTCTTCTGCTCGACTATATCCAGCAGAATTTTCCTGGCGATGCGGTCCAGGCAGAGGAGAGTGGGGGAATAACAGGCACAGCCGAAAGGGTGTGGTATATCGACCCGCTGGATGGCACAGTCAATTACCTGCACGAGATCCCGATTTACGCGGTTTCGATTGCCTATGCTGAAGGGGGCAGCTTACGCCTTGGGGTGGTTTATGACCCGGAGCGTGACGAATGTTTCAGCGCTGAACGCGGCAAAGGCGCTTTTCTCAATGGTCAACCCATCCACCCGGCAGATGCCTCTGACCTTGACCATGCCCTGCTGGTCACCGGCTTTCCTTACGACATCCGCACCAACCCCCAAAACAACCTGGAAAATTACTCATACTTCGCGCTGCATTCCCAAGGCGTACGCCGCCTCGGATCAGCCGCGCTGGACTTATGTTACGTGGCTTGCGGTCGTTTTGATGGATTTTGGGAGCCGATCCTGCAATCTTGGGATTTGGCAGCCGGTGCACTAATCGCCCTGGAAGCTGGAGCTGTTGTCACCAATATTGATGGTGATCCAGATATTCTTACATATCCCCATTCAATTCTGGCTGCTAACCATCGGCTACACCCCTTGCTGCTGGCGGGGCTCCACCGAGATCAAGGCTTACCGGCCACGTAAGAGCTGCTCGAAATCCTTTAAACTTACCCGTGAGGTCAGGTCCAGGCTGAGCGGCGTCACCGACACCATGCGCTTGACGCGCAGGGCATAGACATCGGTATCCTGGTCGCTGTTGCTCACCTCATCGATGCGCATGTAACCCACCTTCTCCGGCGTATCCCAGGTCTTTCGCTCGGGTGCAATTGGGACAAAATAAGCCTGCCGCGATAAGCGTGTGACTTCCCATTGGGTGTCGGGTGTTGCATCACAAGGCACGTCGACCTTGATTAAATCCACATCGATAGATAATTTCTTCTCTAATAGCATCCTTCCGAAGAGTGCGGCGAAATATGCAGCAGCCGAGAAGTCAACGTGGGTTGAATAGGAGAGGTGGTCTTTGGTTTCAGTCTCCAAGGACACGGCCATCGACGGGATACCGTTGCTTGCCCCCTCCATGGCAGCCCCGACCGTGCCCGAGGCGGTCACGCCGGTCCCCAGGTTCTCGCCGTAATTAATTCCCGAAACGACCAGGTCGGGTTTCTCGGGCAGGATCTCGCAGATGGCGTGCAAGATCGCCTGAGCGGGTGTGCCTCCCACGCTGTACACCGTCCACAGCTTGCCGTTCACCTGGACTTGCTGGGGGGTGATGATCCCATCGGATGTGGAGGGTAAGCTGCGACCTGCCCCGGAGAACTGGTCGCGGGGTGCCACCACGTGCACATAACCCAATTCTGAAAGCGCACCCGCCGCGGCCCACAGCCCCGGGGATTGGATCCCATCATCGTTCGTCAGCAAGATCTGGATCGGCCTATCCATCGATATTCCTCATGATAAAAGAAAAGAGCGGTATGACCGCTCTGAGGCGTCCCTGGGGCGATTCGAACGCCCGACCCTTTGCTCCGCAAGCAAATGCTCTGATCCGCTGAGCTACAGGGACGTTTTGCGCAAATGATTTTACCACCTTCTATTATTTAATCAAGGCACGTATCCAGAGACTAAATTCGAAAGGCTGTTTCAAAGGGACAAGAATTCAGACTCGGTTCCTCCAAATGTTAAGTATGAAGGGAACCAGTTCGATAATACTGCAACGCCTTTTTTTATGGCAGCAGGTAGAGCGGCTGCCACACTGTTACTGAGATTGGTCCTGGTAGCTAAGCTAACTGGCTGGACGCCCACCAGGTGCAGGTAGTCAGGAAAATTACCTCGAAACTTAGCCAAAGCTAATACCTCCTGAAATCCAACCTGATGCTCAGACATTTTTGCTCCATGATACAGTTGAATTTCCTCTTGCCTCAATTCCAACACCGACCCACCCTGTTTTTCTGCGTCTATCGCATCGAGTATCAACAGGTGGCTACACTCTTCTACCAGAGGTAACAAATTTAGGCCCAGTACACCCCCATCGATCCACTCAACTGGGAAGCGGGCAGCCCATTTAGCTTGCATATACCGAACGGCATGGATGCCAAAACCCTCGTCGCCCATAAGAAGGTTACCTAAACCCAAGACGACATTTCTACATTTACAATTTGCTTCGCTCATATAATTCTCCAGCCCGTCACCAGAAGTTTCAGTATTCGATTGATGGCGGGCTGGATCGCTTTCCCTTCCAGATCAATGAAGAGTGACTGCAATTCCCAGCGGCTTTCCACGGCAGTCTACGAGATGAACAGAACAAGCCATACATGGGTCAAAGGAATGGATAGTACGTAAAATCTCGACAGGTCGCGTTGGATCGGCGATTGGAGTACCAATCAAGGCCTGCTCAAATGGCCCGCGCAGCCCGGCTGCATCGCGTGGGCTGCCATTCCAGGTGGTTGCGACCACGGTCTGGTAGTTTTCAATCTTTCCACCCTTGATATTGATCCAGTGACCGAGTGCGCCGCGTGGCGCTTCAGTAGTACCCCAGCCAGTCGCGGAAGATGGCCAAGTAGACGGATCCCATGATGCACCATTGTGGATTTCCAGGACGCCATTCTTCATGTTGTCTTCCAGCTCATCGATCCAAACTCCCATTTGCCCCGCCACCAAGTTGGTTTCGATGCCCCTGGCTGCTACCCGACCGAGGGTGGAAATAAGGGCTTCTGGACCGAGACCCAATGCCCCAAGCATTTCATTAACCTGGGTTTGGACCTGCTCATTCCCATTGGCATATGCCACTAGCATGCGCGCCAGCGGCCCCACTTCCATTGGAGATCCATTGTAACGGGGCGCCTTAAGCCATGAGTATTTTCCATCTATATTCAGGTAATCGTATGGGGGCTGTGGTCCGTTGTATGCAGGTTGAGTTTCGCCAACAGATGGGTGCAAGCCCGATGCATCGCCAACCTGATAGCTATACCATGAACGCGTGACAAATTCCTGGATCGACTGTTGGTCCAGTGGCTGGCTGGGATCGGAGATGTTACCATTTAAGATCACACCACGAGGCAGCCAGTAGGAATTTGGATCATTGGCATTGCCTGGGAAATCACCATATGACAGAAAGTTACCCACACCAGCGCCATAATTCCCCCAATCCAAGTAGAATGACGCGACCAGCTTGAGGTCGGGAATATATACCTGGGTGACGAAAGCTATGGCCATAGAAACCAGGTTACGTAGCTGGGCGATCACCTGGGGGTTCACTGCATTATTGCCATTCGGGTTGACCGGCAAAGACATCCCACCTACAAGGTACGTTTGGGGGTGGGGATTCTTTCCACCTAGCAAGGCATGGAACTTGATAAACTCGCGCTGCCAGTCAAGGGCTTCCAGGTAATGGGCGACAGCCAACAGGTTCCCTTCTGCGGGCAATTTATATGCCGGGTGACCCCAATACCCATTGGCAAACAACCCCAGCTGTTCACTATCGACCAGGCCTTGCAGCCGGTTGCGAACTGCAGCGAAATATTCAGGGCTTGAGTTGGGCCAGGGGGAGATTGATCTAGCTAATGCGCTGGTTTGGGCAGGATCTGCCGAGAGCGCATTAACCACATCAACCCAATCGAGGGCATGTAGGTGGTAAAAGTGAATCACATGGTCCTGGACGTATTGGGCGCCTTCGAGGAGGTTACGCATCAAACGCGCATTGTCGGGGATGATGATCCCAAGTGCATCCTCTACCGCCCGGACAGAGGAGATCGCATGCACGGTAGTGCAAACCCCACATATGCGCTGGGTGAACAGCCAGGCTTCACGCGGATCACGGCCTTTTAGGATCGTCTCAACACCACGGAACATGGTGCTTGAACTCCAGGCATCGCTCACCTTGCCATCTTTCATGTTAGCTTCTATACGCAGATGACCCTCAATACGAGTCAATGGATCAATTACAATTCGAGTGTCTGGAGGTTGTGGGGCTCCAAAATCGCTGTCTTTTCCCACCAAAGGGATGTAGATGTCTGACATTTTGACTCCTCTCTATTCCTTAGCCAATGGCTGGTAAAAAGGTGCCATGCTATCCCAGAAATTTGGCTCCGTGCAGCCAATACATCCGTGCCCTGCACCAATGGTCCAGCCCGTCCCACCATTCCATTTCACTACCCGGCAGTTTGCGTGCGTCCGCGGACCCCTGCAACCCATCTTATACAGGCACCAGCCATTCTTATGGCCTTCATCACCCCATTCCAACACAAACTGCCCCTCCTCGTAATAATCCTCTCTTGGACAGTCGTCATAAATCTCCTCCCCGTATGCGAAATATGGGCGGTGGGATGAATCCATATCCGGTAAGGTATTGAAAGTGAGCAGGTAAACGATGGTAGCAACCAGGTTGACAACGTTTGCCGGACAGCCAGGCAGGTTAACTAAGTTTGCCAGGCCGGGGAAGGTACTCGCTACTCCTGCTGCTCCTGTTGGGTTGGGTAAAGCTGCGGCAAGTCCGCCATCCGTCGCACAGGACCCCATCGCGATGGTCGCCAGTGCATTCGGCAGCACTTGCTGGGCAATGCTTAGTGCCGTGCGCCCGCGGATCGTGCAGAAGATCCCTTCCTGGGCATGCGGGATAGAGCCTTCCACCACGCACAGGTACTGGCCGTTGTATTTGTCCATCACATCATTCAACGATTTTTCTGCCATGAAACCGGATGGTGCCATTATCGTTTCGTGATATTCTACCGAGATGAAATCTAGCAATAGATCGACCAAACCCGGATCAGTGACCCCAGGTTGAATTGGGTCCGGTCGGCTGCCAGCACGCAAAAAAGATTCGCTATCTCCCGTACAATCTTGAAATTCTAGCCAGACTACTGGTATTCGGCTTGCAGAACTGAGGGCTTTGGCGATTCGGCTGCCGTACCGCGTGGGGAGTGCGAGGGTGGCAGCCATCAAGCTGCAGAATTTCAAAAAGCCGCGGCGATTAAGACTTCTTTGATAAACTGTCATCGGTGTTTGGTTTGGTTAGGTCAGTCATTTTTACCTCCGTTTTGTTTTGAAACTGCTCAATTTTTAACAAGTTGACTTAGTTCCATGGGGGTTGGCTGAAGAGGGCCAATCCAAATATAATGTAATGTGGATGGACGGAAGATCGATGAGCAAGCATTTATCTAAATCATTTCAAGTATAGATAGTAATAACGAAGCAGATTTCACAGAATCATCAGAAGCCCGAAAATATCCATGAGTATGGTGAAGCAATCTATCTCTGCCTGGTGCAGCGATGGTCAGTTGTAGTCAGGGTTTATCTATATCGTAGGCAGGCATAACAATAAAAACATGATCAGGAACATGAACGAGGATGCAAGTAAGTTAATTCCAAGGAAGATTACCTGTAAAGTGTTCGTATATTTCTCACACTATACATGAAAATCTTTATTGCGTCAAGCGATGATTGTGCATGAAATTTTGCATTTTATATTAAAATCCAGACTGTTTATTTATTCTGGACATTGTCGACAAATTGTTGCTAAGCAGAGCTGGTGGAAAATTGCCTTTAAATAATAGTCGTATGAGCGGTGAGAATGTTACGGGTAGGCGCAAATATTAATCTACCTGGTTTATTAGTCAATCGATGAGATGGGGAAATTGTCAAGCTTTGGTCACGCTAGCTTTTCACGGCTAAATATTTCACTGTAGGCAATCAACCTGGTTATAGGGAGGGCTTATTTAGGTAAACTTGAATCCAAGGTAAGGCATACTAAAGAATATTAATCTACCTTTCACGTATCTTGCTTCACATTCCTGGTCATGGTAATATGACCTTATGTACCTGCGCGGCGGGAAACTGAACATGAAGAAGCGCACTCGGCGCCCTTCCAACCCACTGCTGATCGCCTTCCTGGTGATAGCTATCGGTGGGCTGATTTATTTTAATCAGGTGGTCGTCCCCGATATGCCCACGCTTTTCATGGCTTCTCCAACGCCAACCCGCAGCATGGAGGCGGTGCTCAACGAAGCCAGGGCATTCGTAACTGATGGCAAGCTCACCCTGGCAATCGATTCCTATAAGCAAGCCGTTCTGGCAGACCCGCGTAACCCCTCCACCTTCATCGAGCTGGCTCGCACCCAGATCTTCGCCGGGCAGTACGAAGATGCGGTCACGAATGCTGAGAATGCCTTGCTGCTGAATCCAAACAATTCTATGGCGTATGCGATAAAAGCCTCTGCCCTGGATTTGCTCGGTAAATATGATGATGCCGAGTTGGCGGTGAACAAAGCCATCGAGCTCGATCCCAACAACGCGGCTGCCTACGCCTACTACACCGAAATCCTGCTTGACCAGGGTAACTATGAAGATATCCAGACGGCCATAGATATGTCAAAAAAGGCCGAGGCACTCGATCCGAATGCCTTGGAGACCCACCGGGCGCGCGGCTATGTGCTCTTCAACACAGGCAATTACCCTGAATCCATCGCGGCTTACCAGGCAGCCATCGCCGTCAACGATAAGCTGTGGGACCTGCACTACTCCCTCGGAGCGGTGTACAAGCTACAAGGCGAATACGACAAAGCCATCCAAGAGATGCTGACCGGGGTCGCGCTGAACCCAACCAACCCGGATATCATGACTGAGATCTCACGCACCTACGCCACCGAAGGCCAGTACGGTAAAGCCATCCAGTTCGCCCAGCAGGCCCTTAGCCTGGATCCTTCCAGCGCCCGCCTGCATGGTAACCTGGGTGTTCTGCTTTACAAGAATAAGGAATACAACAAAGCCGCCGAGGAACTAACCCTGGCGGTGCGCGGTGGCACCACAGCCGACGGTACCGTGGTGGAAGGCTTGCCGCTGGCACCCGGGCGAGTAGCTGACGATTATTACTCCGTCTACGCGCTGTCACTCACCCAGCTGGACCGCTGCCCTGAAGCCATCCCCATCATGCAGCTCATCCTGACCAACATTGCCGAAGACCAGGTGGCCTATTACAATGCCACCCAGGGCATGGATTACTGCAAGGCTTTGGCTGGTACTCCCGAAGCTGCAACCACCCCGTCCGCAACCGAAACACCCACCCCCTGATATGGGCCAAATCCAGGACGGCAAAACATTCAATCTCCACCCTGCCCGGAGCAAGTCAAATCCATACCGGGTTGTGTTCCTGGTGTTGCTTATCCTGGGCGGCTTGTGGCTGCTGCTCAGCGTGAGGCGCGGCGAGGTTGAGTCACCCTTCAACCCCACACCCACCCCCACCCGTAGCCCCCAATCCTACATCATGGCAGCCCAGGCCTATTTTGCAGCAGGAAAACTGGATGACCCGGCTTCCGACCAGGATGCGATTGGGGCCTACCAGGAAGCCCTGAAAGTCGACCCGACCAATGCCCAGGTATGGGCAGAGCTGGCGCGCATCCAGGCTTATTCTTCGAGCACGCTCAGCACCGATCAGGAACGGCTCAACCGGTTGCAGGATGCCCTTGCCTCAGCTGAGCAAGCCGTCAAGCTCGCTCCCGACGATAGCACAGTGAATGCCATCGATGCTTTCGTGCTGGATTGGAACGCCTCGAGCAACCTGGTCAGCACGGAGGAGCGCGAAGCATACCTGGCGCAGGCCGAGACGGTCGCCAACCGGGCCTATTTACTCGATCCTCAGAATGCCCTGGCACTGGCTTTCTATGCTGAAGTGCTGCTCGACCAGCAGAAGTGGGACCAGGCCCGCCAGTATGCCACCCAGGCCGTCGAGCTGGCACCCGACTCGATGGATGCCCACCGCGTGCTGGCTACCGTGCTCGAATCGTGGGGTTACTACCGCGATGCCATTGATGAGTACCTGCAGGCCGCCCAGATCACCCCAAACCTGACCTTCCTATACCTGCGCGTGGGCCTGGGCTACCGCCAGCTGCAGGTGTACAACACCGCCCTGGAGTATTTCGAGAAAGCTGCTACCATCAACGAGCAGCTGGGTATTTACGATCCCTTCCCCTATATTGCCATCGCCAAAACCTACGCACAGCAGGGTGAGTTCTTTATCGCCTCGCGCAATGCCGAGAAAGCCCTGTCCTTCGACCCAGCCAATGCTGACACCTACGGCCAGCTGGGCATGATCTACGTGCAGGCACGCAACTATGAAACCGCACTGCCGACCTTGCGCTGTGCCGTGGAGGGCTGTTCGGCGGAGGAGAACGAGACCGCCAACCTTTTCGTGGAGAACGGTATCCTGGCGGAAAGCACCGCAGTTGAACCCTTACCTCTTACGAACTTAAACGTAGCCTATTACTACGTTCGCTACGGCAGTGTGTTGGCCTATCTCAGCTCGCCTGAAAACGGTTACTGTACCAAATCGCTCGAACTGATGACACAGCTGCGCCTGACTTACCCCGACGACCCGGTGCTGATGCAAAATGTGGAGGATAACGAGGCTACCTGCCGGTCACTTATGGGTACACCTTCTGCGGACGTCACGTCCACCCCAACCCCTTCAGCCACGCCCACCGTCAAGCCTTGACCTGCAGGCGGAATAGAGCAGGCTTTTTGGGGAATGGGCAGATATGGTGTTGAGAATGTAGATTTTGACCTTGGGTTGGATCCACACCCAAGCCCAGGAAAACCAAACCATTGCGGCGAAACAGCAGAGAAATGCTAGACAATATCAGAATTTTGTTAGAATCGCCCAACCTCCCTTGACTTCCTAATAAAATACAGGTATCATTCTGATAGGTTTAGCACTCGCTCAAAGAGAGTGCTAAACCGCAACTTGTTAACCATTCCAAATCTACATTCTTTATAAGGAGGTGGCTATGTCCATCAATTTCAAACCGTTAGGCAGCCGTGTAGTGGTCGAACCGATTGAGCAAGATGAGGTTACTCCCAGCGGCATCGTTCTCCCCGAAACTGCAAAAGAAAAACCCCAAAAAGGCACCGTCTTGGCGGTTGGCCCCGGCGACCGCGATGATGAAGGAAAGCGCATCGCCATGGACGTCAAGAAAGGTGATGTCATCCTGTTCGCCAAGTATTCAGGCACCGAGATCAAGGTGGATGGCAAGAAACTGCTCATCCTGCGCGAAAGCGATCTGCTAGCAATTGTTGAAGACAAATAATACAGGCATATTGAAGGAGTATTGAACTATGGCAGCCAAACAACTACAATTTTCTGAAGAAGCCCGTCGCAAACTGAGCAAGGGCATGGACGTCCTGGCAACCGCCGTTACCACCACCCTGGGTCCCAAAGGCCGCAATGTGGCCCTGGACCGCAAATTCGGTTCCCCCACCATCACCCATGACGGCGTCACCGTCGCCAAAGAGATCGAGCTGGAAGACCCCTTTGAGAATATGGGCGCCCAGCTGCTCAAGGAAGCCGCCACCAAGACCAACGACATCGCCGGTGATGGTACCACTACCTCCACCGTGCTGGCCCATGCCATCGTTACCGAGGGCATGAAAAACCTGGCCGCTGGTTTCAACCCGATGCTGCTCAAGCACGGCATCGAAGCCGCCACCAAGGCAGTCGTGAAGCAAATCGGCGAGGACGCTATCGAAGTCACCACCAAGGCTGAGATCGGCAACGTGGCCTCCATTTCTGCCCAAGACCGTGTGATCGGTGAGCTGATCGCGGACGTGATGGACAAGGTTGGAAAAGACGGCGTCATCACCGTAGAAGAATCCAAGGGTCTGGAATTTGAGACCGAGTACGTCGAAGGTATGCAGTTCGACCGTGGTTATGTCTCGCCCTATTTCATCACCGACCCCGAGCACATGGAAGCTTCCATCGACGATGCTTATCTCCTGATCTACGACAAGAAGATCTCCGCTGCGGCTGATATTGTCCCGCTGCTCGAGAAACTGGTCCAGATCGGCAAGCGCGACCTGGTCATCATTGCCGAGGACGTGGACGGCGAAGCACTGGCCACCCTGGTGCTCAACAAGATCCGTGGCATGCTCAATGCCGTGGCCGTCAAGGCCCCCGGCTTCGGTGATCGCCGCAAGGCAATGCTGCAGGATATCGCAGTGTTGACCAATGGCCAGGTAATCTCTGAAGAGACCGGCCGCAAGCTGGATGGCACCACCATCGCCGACCTCGGCCGTGCCGAGAAAGTCGTCATCACCAAAGACGACACCACCATCGTGGGCGGCAAGGGCGACGCAGCCATGATCAAGGGTCGCATCGACCAGATCCGGGTTGAGATCGATAAATCCACCAGCGATTATGACAAGGAAAAACTACAGGAACGCCTGGCCAAGCTGTCGGGTGGTGTAGCTATCATCCGTGTGGGTGCCGCAACCGAGACCGAGCTGAAAGAGAAGAAGCACCGCGTGGAAGATGCTCTGTCGGCCACACGTGCCGCTGTCGAAGATGGCATCGTGCCAGGTGGTGGCGTAGCTCTCATTAATGCCATAAAAGCCCTGGAAGGCATGAAGATGGACAACGATGATGCCCAGATCGGCGTCAACATCGTGCGCAAGGCACTGGAAATCCCCCTGCGCAAGATCGCCGAGAACGCTGGCAAAGACGGGTCTGTCATTTTGGAGAACGTCCGCCGCACCCAGAAGGAAAAGAAGAACAAGAACATCGGCTTCAACGTGATTAGCGAAGCTTACGTGGACATGATCAAAGACGGTGTGATCGATCCCGCCAAGGTTACGCGTGGCGCCCTCGAGAATGCAGCTTCCATCGCAGCCATGATCCTGACTACCGAAGCCCTGATCACCGACGTGCCCGAAAAGGACAAACCCGCCCCCATGCCCCCCGGTGGCGGAATGGATTACTAAAAAATTAGAGGTTGTGGTTAAGGACAGCATTTCGTCCGAAACTCAACCGGTTCGTTTCTTCGGGGCTGACCTAAAAGTGATTTAGGTCAGCCCCATTTTTGATCTTGCTCACTGATCAAGGGCTCACCTGGCCGCAAGTATCCTGGCATGGGTCTTTCGCCAGCCATGGATCAATCATCCACCCTTGCCAGAATACTACATATTGTTTACATGCCGATAAAAACTAACCCCAGGATGAAACTTGCCGCATTCATCAACAAGCTTGTGATCCAGATCCACCTCGTTCCCGAGGGTTGTTTGCACAGGATGGAAATTAATACTGCCTCTACAACAACCGCAAATATCTCCGATAGGAAGATGACCATGCTTGACGGCAACCCCTGGACATTGACGGTACTGCCGTAATAGTAAGCCAGGCCTATGAGTAATAAACATCCGAGAGTAACAACCAGGCCGATCACCACAATCAATGGTATCGCCCACAGGCGTACCTTGCGTGGTGAGCGATAAATGACGATAAGCAATGCTGTGTAAAGCACCGAAAAGATGATGGCAATGATTCCCATGTAGCGGCTGCTTGCCGATTGAAATCTGGCAAGCGATGGGAAGAACAGCCAGACGACCGGAAGAGTGGCCAGGTTTACCAGGAAGATCACCAACAACCTTTTTGGCCACACGACCCTTTCTGTTTTTGCCCAGAAAGAAAAACCAACTCCTGCGACAACCAGCTCAACGGCGATGGAGATGCCCAGCATAGCCAGGTTGTGTAATGCGTGCGGCTGATTTACTTGTGGAACGGTGTCTGCTGGTGTGAGCGACAAATCTGATTCTCTGACGGCAACATCCCAGGCAGATTCCTCATTGAAGGCGGATGGCAAATTACCCGTCACCTGGCTGGTGCGCGCCCGGTCTGAGAATTGTGCCACCAGCCTGAAGTATGTCACCCCATAGTCGGGATAGACTGTTGAGCGGCAACGGTTGCCAGCACAATTAAACGAGCTCAAGAAGCCAGTTAAAGTTGCGGGCAAGTTGATGCATGTGGAAGCATTGCAGGCGCCATATTCCTGGAGCAAGATCGGCTGCTCACACACCTGGGTGAGGCAACCGATCAATTGCACACCCAGCAGCTTCGGAGTTGGATAATTTTCGTACGCAAATGTAAACCATGCTACAGATGGAGGTGGAGCAGAATTGGCAAACGCGGTCATGGTTGGCATGAGGATGAGCATCGCTATGAAAATCAAGACGAAAATCTTTCTTATCATGCTAATTCTCCCACCATGAACCTGGATGGATCTATATGGGGATTGGCATGCTGGAAGAGGTAGAAGGTGTACAGCTTTTCACAACACCAATCCTTAATGCGTCCCGTTTAAACCTCCAACTTCTTCCAGTCAGCTCGCATGGTGTTTGGCGGCGATCATATCCGCCAGGCTATCCAGGGCTTCAAAATCCACCGGGCGCGGGTAACCCTTGCATAACACAGGCGGCAACAATTCCACCTTCAGGTTAGGGATGAGGCCAGCGACCTGCTCGACGACCTTGCTATTCCAGCCGTATGAGCCGATCACCGAGGCAAATTTCAGCTTCGGGCGGAGAATATTCGCCAGATAAGCCGCATAGAACACCAGCGGGTGTGGCCCAGCCTGCACGGTGGGCGTGCCGATCACCAGGGTGGCTGCATCCACCAGGGCAGAGGCCAGCTTGCCGATATCGGTGACCGTCAGGTCGAACTGTTGCACACCCACGCCGCGCTCAACCAGGGCACTCACCAGCACATCCACCATCTTGCGCGTGCTACCGTGCATGGAGATATACGGAATCACCACCCGGTTCCTGGGTTCGGCGGTTGCCCACTCGCGGTATGCTTCCAGGATAAAGGCTGGCTCATCGTACAAAGGACCATGGCTGGGGGCGATAATGCTCAGCTCATGCTTCTCCACCTTGTCGAGGTCCTTCTGAACCATATTTCGAAACGGCATCATGATCTCAGCAAAGTAGCGCCTGGCGGCTTCATAAACCTGGCTTTTTTCTCGCACAAAGAGGTCGGATGTGGCCAGGTGCGAGCCGAAGAAATCGCAGCTGAACAGGATGCGGTCCTCGCGCAAGTAAGTCGACATGGTATCAGGCCAGTGCACCCACGGAGCATGGATGAACTCCAGGGTCTTATCTCCCAAGGAAAGGACCTGCCCATCATCGACCACGCCGATACGCGCCTCGGCCACGCCTAGCAGGTCCATCAGCATCTCCTTGCCTTTAGGGCTGGATAATACCTGGGCAGAAGGATACTTCTCAAGCACCAGGGGAATCGTGCCGGCATGGTCTTGCTCAGCGTGGTGCATCACCAGGTAATCCAATTTGGGCACATCAGCCAGGTTGGCGAACAGCACGTCTGCCATGCTGGGGTCCACCGTATCGAGCAGGGCGGTCTTCTGGCTGCCGCGGATAAGGTAAGCGTTGTAGCTGGTACCATCGGGCATGGGGATGAGCGAATCGAACAGGCGCCGGTCCCAGTCGACAGCGCCGATCCAATAAACCTGGTCAACAATCTTACGTGGTTTCATGGGAGGCTCCTCAAACAAGAAAATAATTCATCATCACGGGTACATCTCTGCCAGGAACTGTTTCAGGGCAGCCAGGTAGCCATCAAAGCGGGTGCGCCGGATATCGTGGCTGGCCCCTGCCAGGTGCACCACCCTGATCAATGGGTTTAACCGGGTCGCCTGCTCGGCAGTTTCCCGCGAGACTATGGACATTGACTCCCGGTCGCCGATGATAAGCAGGGTTGGGACAGTAATTTTTTTAATGACCTCGAAAGGATCACTGAACGCAATCCCCATGGTTGCCAGGGAATTAAGAAAGTCAAGGCTAACCCGGTGTTTGGAGGCAACCCAGGGCTTGATTTCATCGTCGGGATAGGCCGGTGAACCCTTACGCGCCAGACGCTCACCGAGGAAGGTGGGCATCAGCTTGAACAGGCGCATATATCTGGCCATCATCTTGCCAATATCTGCACCATGGATAGTCTGCTCCTTTTTCCCATCATTGAAGGTAAGCTTTTCATCCGGCAGGATGATAGGCGGGTCTTCGAGGAAGATGCCGCGTGCCAAGCCTGGGTAAGTCGCAGCCAGGCCCATGGAGCTGTCGGCACCCATCGAGTGACCGCCGACCACCGGATGATCGAGCTTTAAAGTCTCGATCAGCGTACGCAAGTCTTCCATACGGCTGGACGTGGAATAATCGTGCATTCCCGAGCCTGAGTTACCGTGGCCGCGGGCATCCGGCATGATCAGCTCATAATCGGCTTCGAGCGCCTTAGCCACGCGGGTGAAACATAATCCATCGTCACCAGCGCCATGGTTGATGACAACCGGTGGCCTGTCAGCCCCGGTGCGATAGTAGTGCAGCTTGAGAGAGCCAGCGTGGATGGTGCCGTCAGTCCAGGGCGGCATGGGATGCTCCTTGAGATTGGGATATGATAATTTTACACCGTATGAAACCAGGATGGATGCAACAAAGTCATCCCTGGTAACACAATAGAACATCGCAAAGACACCCTGGCAGGGTGTCAGAGCAAATTATACGTTGTCCAGGTCGATCACCCGGACCCCAGTCTGGGTATAGCTATGGATCATCCCTGGCACGCGCAGGCGATGGTCGTTTTTATATAGCCACTGTACCCGATCGAACTCCGGCAGGTCATCCTTCACCAACTCGGCTACCCGATCGAGCATCGCCAGGTTATCGGCCGAAAGTGCCTCCTCGGGCGTATCGATAATGCCCCAACCATCCCACGGCAAGAGCTCGAGCTTGTTCAACGAGGCCACGTCGCGCACCAGGTTACCACGGATAAACCACAACCCATGCATGTCAAATATGCCGAACTTCTCCGGGTCGACCTGCCCTGTCCGGCATAACTGCCAAGCCTTGCCAGCGGTGATGAATTGGTCGCGCGGCACATCCAGCGGGTCAAATGAAATGGAAAGCTGGCGGCACTGGAGCTCGTCCAACTGGGCGTCCACCAGCACCCAGCGTTGCTGCGCAGCGTTCCAGTACTCGCACACCCAGTGATCTTCATAATGATTGGGGAGGAAATAACATCCGAACCCGCAACGCGCCCGCGCCGGTACCCCCTGGTGTCGTAGCATGGCCGCCAACATGACTGAAAAATGCCGGCAATTGCCCACCAGGCGGTCCACAGGCTGGCGGGGCTCGACAAGTGGGTGCGGGTCGAGCTCAAGTATGCGCTCTAAGCTGCGGGCAACGGAGCGTAATTGGACTTCACCTGCACGTTGCATGCTCAGATGTACACCATAGCGCTCTGCCCAAAAGACATGGAGCAGTAAACCTTGAACCACCTGGCACAGCGATTTAACATCTCCGGGGAGATCATCCAGTAACCGCGCATGTTCGCCAGGTGAGGTCATGCGGCCTTGGGTAGTAAAGAATTCGAGAGGGTTGCTCATGCATTGCTCCTTGTTTAGGAATTCTATCATACCGGTCTATCCATCCTTTCACGAAGGAAATTGGGATAGGATCGAAGCAGAAACGCCCTGGTCGGGTGTCATTATAAAAAAAGATCTTTAAGGAATTCTCGTGCGGTCAGTGGTTTCGCTGGCATAGATTGAGTATAATAATCGAACCTCAACGCTGGAGCAGCCTCATGGCAAACGACGACGTGATTAAACCTGAACGGCAGATCGAAATCTCAGCAGACGGGCCGTATACCGTGACTGGTGATATCCCGCTGGTAAGGAAAGTCCAGGTGGTATCAGAGATGGGCGAGCCATTAACCTGGAAGAAGCAGGTTGTAATCGAGACGACCAGCGAATACTGCCTGTGCCGCTGCGGTCAATCAGAAGACAAGCCCTTCTGCGATGGCTCTCACAACCTGGTCGATTGGGACGCGACTGAAAAAGCCCCTACGGGTCCGTCCGAACATCGCAGGGCAGAGCTGCTGAAAGGCACACAACTCACCGTACACTTCGACCTGGATCTGTGTACCGAATCAGGCTTCTGCGGCAACCGCAACTTCTCACTGCTTGAGGGTGCACTAGATACGGACGATATCGAGAACCGCACCGTAACGATCCATATGGTCGAGCACTGCCCTTCGGGTGCCCTGACCTACCGACTCACAAGGGATCAGGCAGACATGGAAGCAGACCTGCCTGAGCAGATCGCGGTCACCACCGAGATCACCTCGGAAGGACCGATCGAAGGACCATTGTGGGTAACCGGGGGTATCCCGGTGATCCGCTCCGATGGGCAGCCATTAGAAACTCGCAACCGGGTAACCCTGTGCAGCTGTGGGCGCTCGCAGACAAAACCTTTGTGTGATGGTTCGCACAGAAGTCCGGTTTAACCGGATCGCACGTAAGCTTTATATAAATTAGCTGATCAATATACCGCGGTAACATCGTCGGCTGGATGACTTTGTTATGTTGAATGTTACTTTGGTGATCATTTTATAAGCCCCCCTATCGAATCACTTTTTCTCAATTAAACAAAAGGACTGCCCCAAATGGAAATGGGGCAGTCCCTACGTTAGGAAATAATGTTAATCGACCGAGAAGTTATCGTCTTCAGCGATGTCGTCAGCCAGGGCGAAGTCATCGGTGGTGTAATCATCTTCAAACTCGCCTTCGGTGCGGTCGTGGGCCATCCCCTCGCCGGCTTCTTTCTCAATGAAGCGGCCATGGACGAACCCTGTGCCTGCCGGGATGAGCTTGCCAATGATCACGTTCTCCTTCAGACCATACAGCGGGTCTTCTGAGGCCGCGATGGCGGCACCTGCCAGCACCTTGATGGTATGCTGGAATGACGATGCCGAGAGGAACGAATTGGTGGATAGGGAGGCCTTGGTGATCCCCAGCAGGGTCTCGATGAAACGCGCCGGGCGTTTGCCCTGGGAGAGTAGCTCTTCGTTGACCTTCCTGAGCTCCAGCAGGTCCACCAGGTCACCAGGCAGGTAGTTTGTATCTCCTGGGCGGGTGATCTGAACTTTGGAGGTCATCTTGCGAATGATCACCTCGAAGTGCTTGTCGTGGATATGCTGCCCCTGGCTTACATACACCTTTTGGACTTCCGTAAGCAGGTACATCTGGGCCACATAGCGGCTTTGGATGCGCAGGATGCGGTGCGGGTTGAGCGAGCCTTCCGTAATGGGTTGGCCGGGTTCCACGTGGTCGCCATCCTTGATCAGCAGGCGGGCGTTGGTGGGAATCTCGTGCTCGGCTTCCTGGTGCACCTCGTAGGAGACGATGACCTTAGACCCAGCACCATCCTGACCCACCTCAACGCGCGAGCGCCCGGTGTGCTGGGCTACGATAGTAGCCGTATCGAGGAACGCCACCACGTCGCCCTGAGCCACCTCGGTGGCATCTTCCACCGCCACGGTCCAGGCTTCAGGGATGGTGTATTCGTCGCTGACCATCTCGGAGTGTTCGATACGCACCAGCCGCAGCTCGGAATAGCGATCCGACTGCATGATATGGGCTGTACCGGCAATCTCAGCCACTTTCGCTTCACCTTTCGGCATGCGGCGGGCTTCAAACAGCTCTTCCACACGGGGCAGACCCGTGGTGATGTCTCCACCGGCAGCCACACCACCGGTGTGAAAGGTACGCAGGGTTAACTGGGTACCAGGCTCACCAATGGATTGGGCGGCGACGATGCCAACTGCTGAACCCATCTCAACCATCTTGCCACGGCCAAGGTCCATGCCATAGCATGCGGCACAGATGCCGTGATCGAGCTCGCAGGTGAGCGGTGAGCGCACGATCACTTCCGGTACACCGACCGAGGTGATCTTACGTTCCAGGTCGTGGTCAAGCAGCTGACCGCGCTCGCCTAACAGCTCGCCAGTCTGCGGGTCGTACACATTCTTGGCCAACAAACGACCGAACAGGCGGGTGCCCATCGATTGGCCGGCAACATCGTCGGCCTTACGGATTGGAATACCTTCTAAGGTATTGCAGTCCAGCTCATTGATGATCACATCCTGGGCTACATCCACCAGGCGGCGGGTCAGATAACCCGCATCTGCGGTACGCAGGGCGGTGTCAGCCAGGCCTTTGCGGGCACCATGGGTGGAGATGAAGTACTCAAGGGCGTTCAACCCTTCGCGGAAGTTCGAGCGGATGGGGTGGGCAATGATGCGCCCAGACGGGTCAGCCATCAGACCACGCATACCGGCCAGCTGCGAGATTGGACCAAAGCCACCCTTGGTGGCGCCAGAATTAGCCATCGTCGCCAAGTTACCGTGCGGGTCCATGTTGCGTTTGACGGCCTCTTCCACTTTTTTGGTGGTGTCTTGCCAGATATTGATCACCCGGTCGTTTTGCTCCTGCTCAGTGAGCAGGCCGCGGCGAAAGTCGCGCTGGACCAGCTCGACTTCCTTGAGTGATTTTTCGATGATGTCCTTCTTCTCAGCCGGGACGGCGATATCGGAGACGGCAATGCTGTAGCCCGAGCGGGTGGCATAAGTGAAACCGATCTCTTTAATTCGGTCGGCAACGTCGGGGGTCTGGTCTTCACCACCCACTTCATAAAGCTCGGCGATCAGGTCCTTTAGCTCGCCTTTGTCGAGCTTCCAGTTGATGAACTGGATTTCGGGGGGCAGAATGCGGTTGAAAATGACCCGCCCCACGGTGGTCTTCAGCAAACGTTCTTCTGCCTGAGGCAGGCGCGAGCCCTGCTCATCGTACCAGGTAGTGACAATTACCTGGATGCTGGTATGGATCTCCAGCTGACCCAGGTTATAGGCCAGCTCTACCTCGTCTTTGTCAGCGAAGTTGCGCCCATCGCCCTTATGCTTGATGGAGTCATCTGCGGTGGTCAGGTAATAAACACCCAAGACCATATCCTTGGAGGGGCTAATGATGGGCTCTCCATCGGCAGGCTTGAGCAGGTTGCGGGAGGATAGCATCAGATCGCGGGCTTCCTGGACCGCCTTCTGCGAGAGCGGCACGTGGACAGCCATCTGGTCACCATCGAAGTCAGCGTTAAAGGCGGTGGTCACCAGCGGATGCAGCTGGATGGCAGAGCCCTCGATCAAGATGGGCTCGAAGGCCTGGATACCCAGACGGTGCAAGGTAGGCGCCCGGTTGAGCATCACGGGACGTTCTTTGATGACCTCTTCCAGCACTTCCCAGACTTCTGGGCGATTACGCTCGATGAAGCGCTTGGCGCCTTTGACGTTGGCAGCGTAATTATGGGACACCAGGCGGGAGATAACGAACGGGCGGTAGAGCTCAAGGGCCATGCCCTTGGGTAGCCCGCATTGGTAAAGCTTCAGCTGGGGTCCGACGACGATCACGGAACGGCCCGAGTAGTCGACGCGCTTCCCTAATAGGTTGCGGCGGAAACGGCCTTTCTTACCCTTCAGCATGTCGCTCAATGATTTCAGCTCGCGGCGGCCACGGCGTGAGAGGGCTTTACCGCGCTGTGAGTTATCGATTAGGGAGTCAACCGCTTCTTGCAGCATACGTTTTTCGTTGCGCACGATCACATCTGGCGCGCCGAGCTCTAACAGCCGCTTGAGGCGGTTGTTGCGGTTGATCACACGGCGGTACAGGTCATTCAGATCGGAGGTGGCAAAACGACCGCCGTCCAGCTGGACCATGGGTCGCAGATCAGGTGGGATGACCGGTAAAACGGTCAGGATCATCCACTCCGGCCGGTTGCCACTGCGGCGAAAAGCTTCGACCACTTTTAAGCGCTTGGTGGCTTTCTTGCGCTTTTGCTTGCTCTTTGAAGTGCGGACTTCCTTCCACAGCTCCTCAGCCAGCTTGTTCAGGTCGAGGCGGCGCAGGATGTCATAAAAGGCTTCAGCGCCCATGTCGGCCCGGAATACCTGGCCCCAGCGGGTCTTCAGCTCGCGGTAGCGTGTTTCACCCATGAAGGTGAGCGGGCGGAGATCAATCAGCTCGTCACGCAGGCTATCGTTTTCATCGCGGACCGTGCCAGATTGCTCCTCCATCTGATTGCGCAGGCCTTCCATGGTCATGTCGGCTTCAGCGCGGATGCGTTCGACATCCATCTTCAGATGTTCAAGCTCGCGGGCTTTCTGGTCCTTCAGCTGGCGCTCGAGCTCTTCTACTTTGTCTTTCACCACCTTCTGCAGGCGGACGAGATGCTCATTACCAACCTTCTCACCAGCTTCCACCACCACCGTATCGGTCTGGAAGGTGATGGCTGTCTTGGTGACTTTACCCTGCTTGTCAGTAATCAGGGTTTCCAGGTGCTGGCCTTCCTTGATGATGGGGTCAAGCTCGCTGGATTCGTCATAACGTTTGTTGATCTGCTGGCGTAAGCCCTCTTGCTCGGCCAACGCGCGGTCACGTCCGGCTTTCGTCTCGGCGATCTTCGAATTGATCTGGCCAGCGTACTCACGCTCGGCAGCGATGATATTGTCATCGAGGCGCTTCAAGGCTTTCTGACGGGCGTCCTCGTCCACGTACGTGACAACGTATTGGGCAAAGTAGAGCACACGGTCGAGATTGCGGCGAGAGATATCCAGCAGCAAGCCAAGGTAGGATGGGATCCGGCGGGTATACCAGACATGGGCGACAGGAGCTGAAAGCTCGATATGCCCCATGCGCTCGCGGCGTACCGACGAACGGGTCACTTCCACGCCGCATTTATCACAAATGATGCCCTTGTAGCGGATATTCTTGTACTTCCCGCAGTAACACTGCCAATCGCGGGTGGGTCCGAAAATGGCTTCGCAGAACAAACCATCTTTCTCCGGCCGTAAGCGCCGGTAGTTGATCGTCTCGGGTTTGAGCACTTCACCGTACGACCAGCTACGGATGGTTTCTGGGGATGCCAGGCTGATACGTAAAGCTGTCAGTCCTTTTGTTTCCACTCAATGCCTCCTGGAAAATAGACACAGAAAAGCCCGCGCTTGAGTGGTTTGAATCTCAAGCGCTAGGCGTTAACAGTCATATCTTGGAACCATGCAAATGATAATTATACCTAAAATGATGATGTTTGGTCAAGAGGGATAATTAAGAGATAGATTAGGGTTTATCCCCATTTTCCCGATTGCCCCCTTTATTTTGCCTGAACGGGATAGCCAGGTGGAAGGCACTGCCTTTACCCAGCTGGCTTTCGACCCAGACGCGCCCTCGATGGCGATCGGCGATCGACTTGACGATCGCCAGCCCCAAGCCGGTGCCCTGGCGTTTCTTGGCTTCCTTCTGGCCGCCGCGGTAGAATTTTTCAAAAATGCGGGACAGGTCCACTGGGGCGATCCCGATACCCGTGTCGACCACGGTGAAGACCATCTGGTCTTTATCGGGCTCGACGCGCACTGAAATCTTGCCGCGCGGCTCAGTATAGATAACTGCGTTCTCCACCAGGTTGTGCAGAGCTTGCTGGAGCAGGGCGTAATCCGCTTCGATCAGCGGGATGGCGTGCTGAGAGATATCGCTCGAAATCACCACCTGCTTCTGGGAGGCTTGCAGCTGCAAGGCTCCCACCACGCGGTCCACCACCTCCTGCACGGGAACCATCTCGAGCTGCAGGTCCACCCCGGCATCAATGCGGCCAATGTCAAGCAGGCTGGTGACCAGCTGGTTCATGCCATCCACGCTAGTGAGGATCTTCTTCACATATCCGGATTGCTGCTCGTTCAGCTCACCAACCATCTCCAGCATCGTGGCATACCCCCGCATGGTGGTCAGCGGATAGCGTAAGTCATGGCTGACCGTGGCTACAAATTCCGATTTGAGGGTATCCAGCTCTTTGAAGCGAGTGACATCCCGCAGGATGCACACCCGGCCGACCGGCTGGCCTTCAACAATCACCGAAGAAGCGGTCGCAAGGTAAACCTTGCCATCGGCCAGCTCCACTTCAGCCGACTGCTTCTCTTCGGAGACAACCTGCAGCAAGCCGAGTAAAGCCGGCTGCTGGATGATGGTATCGATCGCTTTCCCGTTGACCGATTCGCCGGGCAACCCGAGCACCTGCCAGGCAGCCGGGTTAGCCAAGAGCAGGCGACCCTGGTAATCGGTTACCAGCACGGGGTCGGGGGTGGAGGTGAGCGTGGCGGCCAGACGCTGGCGGCCGATCTCGGCATTGGCAAACAGCTGCGAGTTGGCTGAAGCCAGGGCAGCCTGACCGGCGATTGTGGTGAGGAAGCGAATCTCATCCTCACCGAACTGGTGAGGCGTGTTATAGGCCAGCCAGATGGCCCCATAAAACATGTTCTCATGGTGTAGGGGTAAAGCCAGCAGGGCTTCGGGGCGGGGTGCATTGGGCGGGAAAGTGAGCAGGCGAACCCTGCTCAGGTTGTTCAACGCCACCACTTCTTTCTGGCGCACCATGGGCAAGATTTGGTCATCCAGGTAGCTATACTGCTCGTTATCAACGCCCGAACCGAAGCGGCTGGGGGCAGGTGTACCACCCTTCATCTCGGGCAAGGCTTCAGGTGAAAGTACCACCCGCACGGCGCTGGCCCCGGTACTCAAGGCGGCTTCCAGGACCGGCTTTACCGACTCCTGGAATTCAAGGCTGGAGGCGACGCCCCGGCTGACCTGCAACAGGCGGTTGAGCTCATCCAGGCGGGCCTTCAGGCTGGTGCGCATATTTTCGAACGCATGGCCAAGCTGACCAACCTCATCGTTCCCGCCCAGCTCAAGCGGGCTATCGAGCTCACCACTGGATATGCGGTTCGTTTCCTGGGCCAGGTTCTGCAGCGAGGACGTCACGCTGCGCAGGGAAAAGCCCATGACCAGGGCCGCGATCAGGAACAGGATGATGATGATCACCATAAGGGGGGCGGCGATCTGCAGGGCGATCTGCTGGGCCTCCTGCATGGGTGTAGAGGTGACCACACCCCATAGCCTGCCCCATACAGGCTGGTAATACATCAGGTTGCGGGTACCATCAGGCGTCACGCCCTCGAAAGCCATCCCTTCAAGGGATGACTGCCCCTGGTAGGTTTGCATCACCCATTCGTTGGCGCTGCTGTAGACGATCGTATTATTATCGTCCAGGAGCATCCCATCGCCATTGATGCTGGACAGACCATTCAAAGATATGCTGATCGACTCAAAGAACGGGTTGGTGCTGAGGTCTGTGCGACCCACGAGCACGCCATCGCGCTTGCCATCCTTGCTGTACACCGGCGCCAGGAATGAAAGGCGGGCTGACACTCCCCCAGGCGCGGGTGGCAAGGTAAACATCTGAATCGGCACACCGTTCAAGGCATGCGTGATGCCCATATACTCCTCAGACGATGGTGAGGCATTGTAAAAATCTTCCACGGGTGAGCCAGTGACAGGCTGACCATTGGCATCCAGCAGGTACATCTCGCTGAAATACGGGATAGTGCGCAAAAGATTACCCAGGAGGATGTTCTTTTCGGAGAGCGTCCCCTCGGTCCACACCGGGTCCCTGGCAAACATCTGGATCAGGTTCTGCCCGGTTTCCAGGAAAGCCGGGACGTTACTGGAGGCCATCTTGGCGGTGCTGTCCAGGCGGTCGTTGAGCATCGCCGTAGCCGAACGGCTGGCTACCACCCAATCGCCAGCCATCAACCCAACTGCCACCAGGATGGCCATCAGCGCCAGGCTGAACAGGAATCGGCTCTGCAGGCGGCGCTCCACTGGCGATGGCTCCAAGGGGCTGGAGAAGCCCCACAGGCGAGGGAACACCAGGGCGATCAGCTCTGATATAACACCGGCAGCCAGCAATTGGAGCCCTACCACCAGGGCCGCGATTTCAACCTGTGAAAAAGCAACGTCCAGGCGGGCAGCCAGGCTGCCTGAGCTGGCTAGCGTGACATCTAACAAAAACAGCAACGGGTAAGTGATCGCTAATAACGCAGTGGCAAAGAACGGGTGCCGCAGCCATTTAAAAAAGCGGGTGCGGTAGCGTTGATGGAAAGCTGCCCCCAGGAAGGTCGCCATGAGGCCGTATTCCAGCACCGTGAACATGCTGTGCGTATCCAGCAAGGCCACCATAGCTCCTGAAAGGAGGCCCAACCCCGCAGCCGGGAACACTCCCAACAATCCGGCGGCCAGCACCCAGGGCAGGGCAGCCAGCACGGCCACACTTATTTCGCTCAAGCCAGCCGCTTGAGCCGGCACCTGGAGCGAGACCGGGAGAGGGATTTGAACTTCAAAGAAGATATTCGTCAGGATCAGCAGTACGAGTAGACCAACAAAAATTCCCCCTTGCAGTCCGGTCCATTTTTTATTGAGCGCACGCCAGCGATAGAGCAGCAGCGCTAAGATGCCTGCAAATAACAGCCATCCCACCCACCCGACTAATTCCTGTGGTTGATCGATGTACAGTGTGGAGCCAAGCAAGGTGAAATCAATAACCATATCGGTGGAATGACTGTGAGTTTTCCGCTGAAAACATTATAGCATGTATGTAGCTTCGCTATTATGGCTGCAGATCGACTTCCTTTACGGGTTTTCTAAACTGTAAGCTTATACCCACTGGATAGTTTGCTGCGTGGCGAGCGACAGGTCGGAGTAATATCCACGACGGTGCTCAGGCAGCATGCTCGAGAGGATGTACATCGCCTCATCAGTCATCAAGCGTAGCATCTCGCGCCCAGCACGCTGACCGTCCGTCGTAAACCTGAATGGTGGCCCGAAGATGACCCGAGCGCCAGGCTCATGCCAGCGATGCGAAAATGGGTAGGTCGGGTAGCCAATGGTCCCATCAATGGCAACCGGCACAATGGGTACACCGGCGCGGGTGGCCAGAAATGCCACCCCTTCCTTTCCCTGGCGCAGCTCCGGACCCCGGTGTGCCTCAGGTGCGACCAGGATTACCTCACCTGCTTCCAACACCTCCAGCGCACCCTGCACGGCCCGCCGATCGATCTCCTCGCGCTGGACGGGTATCACCCCATAAATACGCGGGAAAATCCCGACGATCGGGTAGCTGTACACCTCGATCTTGGCCATGGGGACGATGATGCGCTCCAGCGAGCTGATGACGACGAACGGATCCACAAAATTAATGTGGTTGATCATCAGGATAGCCGGGCCAACCGCAGGCACGTGCTCAGCCCCCTCCACATGGTCGATTTTGGCAAACAGGTTGAACCCGATCACACGCAGCAAAAAACGCAGGAAACGGCGGCGGCTCTCCAGCCGGGCGTGATCGTACCCGCCTGGTGACCAGATAGACGACCGGTTCATTTCTCCGGGCACTTCAGCTCCTCCAGATGGAGGTAAACCCCATGGTATTCGGGAGGCATCATGCTGGCGATGGCCAGCATGATCTGGTCGGCGTTGGATTGCAGCGACTGGTGACGCTCGGTGCCCCTGCCTTCAACCGGGGGCAGGTGAAATGGTTTGCCGATGTGCATCTCCACCCTGGGGCGTTTTAGGTGAAATGCGTCAGGCAAGAACTGGTCAGAGGTGCCTACGATCGCAACGGGGATCACCAGGGCGCCCGTCTTATCTACAATGAATGCTGCACCCGGCCGGGCGCGATTTATACCGGGCTGGTGAGCACGGCGGCCCTCAGGTGCCATGCAGATGGGTCGCCCGGCTTGCAGGGCGGCAATGATAAGTTTTAATGGCCGGTGGTCAAGCTCACCGCGATGGATGGGGATGCCGCGATATAAACGGGCCAGCAGGTCTTGCCCGGGTCTCTGCCAGACTTCAATCGCCCCGAGGGCCTCAGGGGTGACTGGCCAAAAGCACATCACCATTGGGGGCTCGATATGCGAGATGTGATTGTAGGTGATCAGGTACGATCCCTGGGCGGGGATATTCTCCCAGCCGGTAATTTTTACCTTTGCCAGGGCGTAAAATAATAGCCTGCAGGCCGGCCGCAGGATGGCCCGGGCAATCCGATTACCCAAGGGGACCGAGTATTCCGTCATTTTCCAAAGACCATGGCCTTGACTACTTCAAACACCTGGTCTGCATCCAAACCATCGGAGCACAGGATGCGGGCGTCATCGGCGGGGCGCAGTGGGGCCACCTTTCGCTGAGAATCGATCTGGTCACGCCGACGCAAGGCTTCCAGGATCACATTGAAATCCGCGGACTCACCCCGCCCGAGCAACTCGTTATACCGCCGGCGGGCTCGTTCGTCAACCGAGGCGTCCAGGTATATCTTCAAATCCGCTTCAGGCAGCACGACCGTACCGATATCCCGGCCGACCATGACCACCTGGCCGCGCTCGCCAATGCGCCGCTGTTGGGCAGACAGGGCTTTGCGGACACCTGGGTAGGCAGACACCGGCGAAGCATGGCGTTCCACTTCCGGCTGACGAATCTCCCAGGTAATATCCTTCCCATCCACAACCACCGTGTAAGCTCGCCCATCCTGGATGGTAGGCGGCTGGATGTCAATCCTGGCTTGTTCGGCCAGGGCAGTGATGGCTGGTTCGTCCGCAATATCGATACCCTTGGACAATGCCAGCCAGGTGACTGCCCGGTACATCACACCTGTATCAAAGTACAGGTATCCAAGGGCCTGGGCCAGGCGATTACCCAGGGTGGATTTACCCGATGCGGCTGGCCCGTCAATGGCAATAATGCGGGGAATACCCATGTTTTAGCTCACCCGTTTGACAGAGTTCATGGGGTTGTATTACCGGAAGCGTCTGTACCTGCGCCGGGAAATATATCCGTCCGTGCCCACAAGATGACTTGCTCCTGGCTCAGGGGAACCTGGCGAAAAGCCAGCCAGTTGATAAAATCCGGTGGCAGAATACTCTTCCAGCCAGGAGAAAGTCGCCAGACGAAATCCTGGCCACGATATTCCTGGTCCAGGCGGGGTTCATCAGCCCCCATGAGGGTGATCACCACCGGGGGCGACTCAGTGCTGGACAACCCGCTCTCAGTGCGGGCGTAGGGGAAATTACGCAAGGCCCACTGCACCGAAGGTGAGCCGGTCAGGTCCACCACTTCCAGCTGGTCGCGCAAGCCGGTATTCCGGCTGGATAGATCGGAGAGCGTCTGCATTAATCCGTCCACCTGGCCGGGCGTGGGAGAAACGCTCCATAGCTCCTGGGCACCGTTTTGCCGTACGATCGACATCCCCCAGCTGCCGGCGATGAGGAACAAGCCAAGCACCAGGCACAGCGACCATGTCACACCCAGGGAAGCAGCTGAATTCGCCGCCCTGGAGGCAAAGGCAGTCAGTATCAGTAATACGGCTACCAGCCCAAGCAGAAATGCCCCGGCAATGATCGCCCAATAGAGGAACACATTCACTTGATAACGACCGATCGCCAGCAGGTTGAACCATCCAATCACAGCTAAGATGCTCAGCAACACCCCCAACGCAATTGCCACCAGGTAGGTATCACGTTCCTCGTCACCCAGGAACGACCGTCCTATCTCCAGGGAAGCCAGGGCCCATAACGGGACAATGGCCCAGACCAGGTCACTCACCTGCCGGCCGGCATAAATGAACGGCAAAACCAGGGCTATCACCAGCCAGATGCTCAACCCGACCATCACCCGGCGGACTTCAAGCTCATTGCAGTAGGCCAGCCAGGCTTTCACTGCACCGATCAACCCAAACAAGACCGCAATCAGCTCGTAGATAACCAGGCTTGCAGGCAGGCGCAAGTAGGGGATACCACTGGAGCTCAGTAAGCTATTAAGGTATGCGGTGATGGAATCAGCCAGGGCTCCTAACCCCTGCGGGTGGCGCAGGAAAAGCGTGCCGACGGCCAGCACGGTGAGCACGAAGGCAAAGGCAGCTACCCTAACAGAAGCAGCAGGGATTGGCTGCTTCGTAGCGGCGGGCTCTTCGTCACCTTCGGAACTGGCCCAGCCTCTGCGCGCAATAAGAAACAGCCCCCAGCTCAACCCCAGGATGAGCAACCCCTGGATAAAGGCTGGCCCAGATAGGATCGCCAGGCCGGCGAAAATACCGGTCCAAACCATGCGGCGGTTGTAAAGGCAGGCCAAGGCCAGCAAAGTAAATGCCACGGCTGGCATGGGGCTGCCAGCCTGCCTGGATATCGATACCAGGCCCGGGTCGAGTGCTAATCCAAACGCCATCACGATACCAGCACGCTGCCGCCAGGTGGACTCACCCATCCAGCTGCGAAACATGAGTGGCAGCCAGACGAGCAGGCTACCTGTCAGGGCAGGGATGAAGCGGGCCAGCAGATTCAAGTTTCCAAATAAGGAGAACAATAAACTGGTCAGCATAAGGTAGGCAGGCTGGCCGCTCAAAGCAACCGTCTGACCACGTGCCAGGCCCAAGGCCTGCAAGGCCCAGGCTGCTTCGCCATCGCTAAGGGCACCCGCACCCAGCTGGTAAAAACGAAATACTAACGCCAGTCCGAAAGCCAGCGTATACAAAAAAACTTCAGGTTTAGATTTCTTGGTATCCATTAAATGCCAGACAGTATTATACCAACACCACACCCTATGAAATAGAAAAGGGCACGGCGATTACCGTGCCCTTAAGTTAATCAGGACAGCTGACTGGCTACCATTTGATAATGAGGGGTAAGTAAATGTAGTACATCACGTCAGCGATGCTGGTCACCTGCGCTGAACCGGTCACCAGCGGATCCAGCCCAGAGGTGGCTGTCAGGATGGTCACATCGGTCGCTCCATCCACCACATCTCCCGGCACCGTCACCAACACGGTCACCGTGGTGCTCGCACCCGGGGACAGCGGACCGGTGCTCGTACCTCCTGGCAGGCTCACCTGCCAGGCACCTTCCCAGCCCAGGCTGAAGGTATCCGTATAATCGCCGGTGTTGGTTACCTCAAACTCGTAGCTGAGCACCTCCAGGGGCTGACCCGACTGGCCAGCAGGACCACTCACTTCCACTCCCGGGGTCACGTTGGCATAGGTGGTGCCAGTGGCTTCAGCCACGCCACCTTCCACTCCCTCAGCCGTCAGGGTGAAGGTGTCTTGCCCGATGATCACATCCGGCTGGCTGGGGATGCTAACCACCACGCTCACTTCAACTGAGGCACCCGGCTGCAGCACGCCTGTTGAGGCGGGTGCTTCGACCGGCCAGACCGATGCAACGCTCAGGTTCACGTCCTGCGCCACCTGCGAGTCGTTGGTCACCGTGTAGTCGAAGCTCACCTGCGTGCCAGGCTGCCCGGTGTGCTCCTGTGAGGCTGGAGCGATGGTCACCCTCACAGGGGGCTCACAACCACCGAAGAACTCCACCGCCCGCTGCATCACGGCCGAGCGGTTGGCCAGGGATGCGATGGCTTCAAATGGATAACCGAAGAATACAGTGTTGAAGCTTGTTCCATCGTAACTCACCGCAGCGTTGCCCTGGTTCCCAATGAAGGACACTTTTCCTTGGGCATCCGGGTTGACTATATCCGAGTAGTTATTGAAGAAATAGCTTAAGCCATAGGGTCCCAGCCCGCTGAACACGTTCTGCCCGGTCACCGTGGCCTGGTTGACATCGCTGGTGTAGGAGGCAATGTGCAGGTAATTCCTGGCAAAGTTAGTGAGTCCCATGTCATACAGGTAATCCTGGCCGGAGAGGAAGAAGTTCCCGCCCGCCTCCAGGTAAGTCCCCACGGCGGCCTCGTTGGAATCGTTGAAGGTGTTGGAGTAGGGGTAGCCGGTGAACCAGACGATGTGCCGGTAGCCCAGCAGGCTGCTGGAAGCCGGGTCACCGTCGGTGGCTATATTCCATATCGCGTAATCATAGCCCAGGTTATCCAGGGCGGATGTGTAGTAGCTCCTCACATCGGGGTTATTGGCATCATCGTCCACCAGCAGGATGCAGGGTAGCGGGTCAAGCATAAAGTCATAGGTCAGGTCCTGGTCCACTAGCAGCTCCTGCGTTTCAGCCAGATGGGCAGCTGCGGTGGCTTGTAGGTTCCAGGTGCCTTCCGCCACACTGATGCTGTAAAATCCGGTGGCCGGGTCAGTGGTGACCGGAGCGATCGGGGCATCGGTGAACTCAACTGTGGCTTCCAGCGGTTCGCCTGAGACCGAATCTTTCACGTAACCACTGACAGTATAGGTTGGTAGAGCAGCCAGGGCGAAATCCTGGGTGGTCAGCTCATCGGTGATCACGGTTACGGGGGAGATCTCCTGGGTTGTGTACCCATACAATGAAGCCACAACTGTATAGTCTCCATTCAAGAGGGTCATGGTGTAATACCCGCTGGCATCCGTCTGGTCGGCCCGGCTGAAGCCAGAGTCAGCTGTAGCAGTCACCTGGGCATTCTCCAACGCCAGCCCGGACGAGGCATCGGTCACCGTTCCATCCAGCCAACCTGAGCCGCCACACACCCCCATAGCCGCCTGCACTGCAGCCTGAGCATCCAGGATACCCCAGCCCCAGACATCATTGGGGTGATCGACAAATGGGGCACACTGGGCATCGATCTTTGGCTGGGCGGTATCCATCATGATCTGTTTTGTGGCAGGCACATTCCCCCGCAAGCAGGGCGCGGCATTCCAGATCAACGCCACCAGGGCGGTGCTGTGCGGGGCAGCCATGCTGGTGCCACTGTAAGTGCCATCATACGCGCCTCCGGGAACTGACGAGCGGATGTTCACGCCCGGCGCAGCCACCTCAGGTTTCAATATCACCTCACCATAATTGGACATTGGCCCACGGCTTGAGAAGCTGGCGATCGTATCACCCTGGGCAAAGGCGGCTGTTGAAATGATCTCAGGCACATAACCCGGATTAGAGATCGAGCTACAGGAGGGGCCATTATTCCCGGCCGACTTGATCACAGCGATGCCAGCCGCATTCAGGTTCTGGATGATCGGCCGGTAATCATACCCGCTGGGATCATACCAGGAGTTGTTGATCGAATCAGGCGCCTTGGTTGGGTCGGGGTTCAGGTGGTTCAAATCCCAGGGCGCCAGGAAGAATTCGAAGCACTCCACCGTGTCGGAGCCACCCAGGCCGGCACAGGCGATCCACTTGGCTCCCGGGGCGACGCCGATCTGGTTGGAACCCCCATCATCACCTACCATGGTACCGGTGGTGTGCGTGCCATGCCCGTCACCATCCACTGGAGCCGGGCTGCCCGACCCACCCCACCAGTTGTAGTTGTGGTTGAAGTTGCCACCACCCAAGTTACCGCGGTAATGGTTCACCAGGGCTGGGTGGGTGTAATCCACACCGGTATCGTTGGAGGCTACCACCATGCCCTCACCGCGGAATCCCATATCCCACACGTCGTTGGCGTTGACGCGCAGGATGTTCCATTCAATCGTTTCGCTTCCATTGGCGGGTCCGAACTCCTTGATGAGCGGTGGCTGTGGCCCGATGAGGGTCTCTTTAACCACCGGCTCGGTGCGGGGATCGGGCACAGGCACGATGCGGGCCACTTCCGAACGGGCAGCCAGCCACTGCAACATGGTACGGTCACCCGTCACGGCGATCATGTTATAGATATAAAAGGACTCGTAGGTAGCCTTCTCGGTGTTCAAGTAGGTCAACAAGGGTGCCTGGGTCTTGGCAGCCGTACTCCTCAACGTATCGAAGACATAAGCGGTTTTTTCGGCTTTTGTGCCCAGTTCTGCTGCACCCGAAACATCTGCCTGGACCGTCATGACGACGTGGAACTGAGCCGTCCCATTCGCCTCAATCTGGTCCAGCACGCGCTGATCGATCTTGGACGATTCAGCACCAAAGGCAGCCCGGCTGGCAAAACCAGCCAGCATGATTGCCAATACGGCAAATATGACAAACAATTTTCTTGCTTTCATTAAATACATCTCCTCTATTATTTTTATAGCTTACCTGGTGAAAATCTAGCTCTTCGTGTTGTGTGCCTCAATGGTTCTCCTGGTGTGTGTAGAGCCTGTATGGATGACACCCTGGGTGCAATATTTATTCCATTTTTCAGGGCACTTTGTAGACCGTGGTTTGCCCCTGGGTAAATACGGGCTCAAGGATTTGGCTGAACTTACGCAGGGCAGTGCTGGGCGAGCAGCCAGAGCCTGCCTGGCCGCAGACATGCTGGATGTAGGTCATCTCTGGCCCACCCAGGATGACATAATCCACGCCATACTTGTGCAGTAAATCCAGGGTCGGCTGACCGTCGGAAGAGGTATAGATGTTGGCGATATCCGGCTCACGGAGCGCCTGTTCATCGTAGTTGCCACGCCACTGGCTCTCGTGAACAGCCCAACCCAAGACGGTCGGGAAACCGGTAAACGCGCTGATCCGCCCTTCGTAGGTGTAGGATCCGCCCCAAGGTGGTACGCTGGGTGCTTCAAGGACCACCGGCACATCCCCAGAGGGCAATCCCTGCTCGGCGTTGGCGTCGAGCCACTGGACAGCTGCCCAGTCATCAGGGTTGCCAAGGGCGATCGAGCTCGAGCCATCCAAGTTGGCAGGGCCTGCAAACCCACCTGCCCGGCTGGGATACGCCATCAGCGGGTAGACCAGCCCCAACCCAATGAATAGAACCGCCCCCACAGCAAATAAGGTGCGGCTCAAAGGACTCTTAAGGTGATCCAGCAGCCACCAGGTGCCATAGGCACCGGCGATGCCCAGCATGACCCAGGCCTGGTAATAGAATTTAAACACAGTATTCATGCGCACACCGAAGCTATCGCGCAGGTACACAAACTCAACGATCAGAGTGAGTGCCAGGCCAATGAATAATAGTAAGAAGGCAAAAATATCACTGCCCCTGGTCGTCAGCTCAACGGGATGGTCGGAGGGGGATGCCTGGGAGGTTGACCAACCCTTTAAAAGGCCACCGACATTGGCGAGTACCATGGCCAGCAGCGCAGTCAGCATGAGCAGCAACCAGGGATCCGTTAGGCGGGCCTTGAGGCTAGCGAGATAGGCTTCGTTAAGGCTCATACCCCCCAGGACCATCTGCAGGGTGGCCATCAATGAGCTGTCTTGGGCCGGCTTCAGCAGGATAAAGGCCAACCCGATCAGCAGCATGATCGCCAGGAACAACCCGATACACAAGCCCAGGATGCGCAGCCACCAGGTGAAGAATAAACGCCAGGGATGCTGACCAGGGGCCGCCTGGTGGCTGAGATAGCCAAGCAGGTAGCACACGCTCAGGAAGATCAACGTACCGAACATGACCAGGTATTGAGGCAGGCGCGTGGGTGGAAAAACATACGGCAGGATGCCCGCCGCTTGCGAGCTAAAGCTAAGGTAGAAAAAGAAATACAGGAGGATCGAGAGGATCCCCAACCCGAAACCAAGCACTACCGAGCGAGCTACGACCTCCCGATCCAGGTGGCCCTTCAACATGACCAGGCCCAATCCATATGCCAGCACCACCAGCCCCAGGTAAATCGGTAGGTCCCAGGTGTTCAAGAAGCCCAGCGAGCCAAGGACCAGGCCAGAAAAGAAGAATAGCAGCCAGTCATTCCCCAGGGTGAAGGCGACCGGGTTCCACCAGGGCACAGATGGAGGTTGCTCACCTTCAGCCTGCGGTCCGCTGGTCTCGGCCGGCAGGTTATCAGCCACACCCATCCCGGCTGAAGCACCCTGCAACTCAGGTTTCTCGGATAGGTGGCGTAGCAGCAGGTTGAGCGCCAGCCCGATGGCCAGTAGCACAAACGGCAAGGCCAGCACATGCGGATGGTTGTCACCCAATAAAAAGCTAAAGAATGGAAATTCATCGATGGGTTGGACGACCATGCTTTGCCCGAGCAGGTTTTTATCGGCCAGGACGCGTGAAGCCTTCCACCACCACAGGAAGATCTTGCCTGGGTAGAAGGAATTTACCACGGGTGTTTGAGCTAACCCAGGGATGTCGATCCAGGTCCAGAAGCTGGCTGGCAAGAGCCCGCGGGCGTGGAATGATTCGAGCACGCCTTCCAGGTTACCCATCACAGTCACCAGAACTCCACCTAGCACGCCAGCAGCCAGGGCAGGCCCTGAACGCACTGGAGGCTCACTTTGCGTGTGGCGGGCCTTGAGGCTATAAGCCACCAGGTTATACGTCACACCGAAGGAACCGATCAAGGTCAGGGCAAAGAGCAGGGCATCGTACAGGTCGAACGCCACGCCAGACACTGCGCCGGATAGCCGGGTAAGCATGGCCATCATTACATAACCGTAATAATAATAAGAGATGGCGAAACCCGAAAGCCAGGGATCAAGCGGCGGGAAGTGCTGGCTACGCAATATGGCATTCTGGAAGGCAATTTCCATGAATTTCTCGCCGCCGGTCGGCTCAATCTTATACGGGGCATAAGCACGCAAGATCGCCCAGGCAACCAGGGCGAGGGCGAACAAAACTTCCACAGTCACCACCAGCTTCCACTTCTCGCGCAGGAACTGCCAAAGATCAGGAATGGCAACCGAGCGGTTGTGAATATAAAGCCAGCCCGAGATGGCCAGCAATAAAACAACTGCAGCCAGGATGCCTGCCAGGTCATTTTTCAACAAGCCGGTGCTGGCGCCAATCCATAAGAAGTAGCTGACCACTAACAAGCCCAAGGCTTTACTGAAGGAATAGCCCAGGTCGGGCAACCAGCGGAAGATACGCATGGCAGTGGGCAGGGCCAGCCAGCCCAGGATTTGCATCAGCAGCCACCAGACCAGGACCTGGATCATGGAATCACCTCATAAATGACCGTATCGCCATCCCGGTAGACTTCGTTCCACAGGTTCCCCACAAAAGCCGGGAACTTATCCAGCCCCGGCCCCGGATAGGTAACCTGCTCAAGCTGCCCAACCACGATATATTTAACCTGGTACAGGTTCAAGAACTGCTTGACGGCCTGCATATCCACGGTATTGTAGAAATTTGCGACGTCCGCAACGCGCTTGGTCACCCATTCGGGCGGGTTGACCGCTCGCTGTTGTTGCTGGTGCCATTCCCAGCCTACCACCCCTGGTAAACCGGTGTTGATGGTGAAGCGCGTGTACCAGCGGTAGAGGTTGCGCGAGTTGGCTTCCACGATCACCGGCGAACCCTGGATATTTTCCTGCATCCAGCGGATGGCCCGGTAATCCTGGCTCAAATCCATGCTGAGGCTGCGCTGGTCAGACGGGGTATTTTCTGTAGTGTTAGCATAATCTTCGGTATAACTCGCGTACGGCATGTAGGCTATGCCATCCTGTGTGGGGGGGGCGGTGGGCACCCAGCGGTCTTTGATCTTGGCTATGGTGCCATACAGCGTGAACAAAAAGGCTGAGAACACTAAAAGAGCCAACCCCGTCCGCCAGGCTACACGCCAGCCGGGCAGCCATCTGCGTACCGGCTCGAGCAACCAGCCCAGGGCTGCTGCAGCACTCAGGGCGAACAACCCCCAGACCTGCAGGTAAAATTTGAAGACAGTGTTCATGCGCCCGATATCCCCGCGCACCACCACCATCTCGACCATCAAGGTGATGAGCAAGCCGGTCCCCACCCAGAACAACACCAGGCGCTTTACGTCAGGCAGCCATGGCCGCATGAGCAAGATGCCTGCCCAGGCTGCCAGTGGCAAAATAAACCACACCATGGAGGCTCCCCGGCCGATGGGTAGCTTTCCGAGGAGAGGCAGGGCTTCGATACCGGGGATCTTGATGCTGATCAGCAAACAGGCTAACACCAGCAGGACGAGCCCGGTAATGATCAATCCTACATATTTCTCCAACTTGCGCAGCGAGACCAGGGGCGTATTCGCCATCCACTCGCGCGTCTCCCATACCATCCATGAAAGGATTGCGAACAGGAACAGGCCCCAATGGGTTAAATACGACCAGAAGGGGGTATGGGTGCCCGTCCAGGGGATGACGGCGGAGTATGGCTGGGCATACCACAAGCGGTATGGGAGATACAGACCGTAAGAAAAGACTGCCAGAAGAAACATGCCTGCCCCAGCCATGAGCAAACGCTTGATGGTCAGGTTCAGCTGGGGTAGCCAGCTAAAACGCTTTGGATCGGCGTAGCGGAAGATGACATAGCCAAGGACAAGCATCCCGATGGGCAGGTAGGTATAAATATCTGAGAGGTTGGTGGGGTAGAGGGCACCGATCGCCAGACCGCCCAGGAGGATGCTCACGAAGCCTGCCCCAAGGTTCTTCCAATGGGCTTTCCCGAGCAGAACGCCTACCGCCCAGGCGAGGGCCAGCATGGCGATGGCCATCGCGATCATGTGGGCATGCAAGTCGGCATACAAGAAGGTGAACAGGGGGAATTCAGTGATCGGTTCAACATCACCCGGGGCAGGAATAGCCCGGCTGGGCAGCCAATACCAATCACCTAATGAGTAAGGCAGCTGGGCCCCATGGAGCAGGTTGTTCCAGATCCCCGCAGGCAAGCCAGCCAGGCGGGTGAAAAAGCCGGTCGTAGCGGTCACACCACCGGCCACCCCCAGCTGTTCCCAGCCTTTGAGGAACATGCGCAGGGTACCTAGATTACCGATCATGGTCATGCCAACCGCGGCTGCGATCCCAATCCAATAGGGCCGGCTGGACGAAATCCGCGGCGGCGGTGATCCATCCAACGCAGCCTGGTCGGCATATACCTCATTGTCCTGTGAACGGGGATGGGAGAGGTTGTAACCGATGCAGAAAGCCCCCATGGCAACCAGGCTGAACAGGGTGGGGAGGATCAGGTTGTAGGCAATGGAAGGCACGATGCCCAGCCACTTGACCAGTACACCCACAAAAACATAGCCCCAGTAGTAATAATTCATGTGGCCGCCAGCATACCAGGGGTCATAAGGCGGGAAAGTGGTGCTCTTCAGGATGGCATTGAAGTAAGAAAAATCCATCGGCTTTTCCCCGCCCTTCCAGGGGTGCCACAGGTCGGGGTTAGCCAACCTGACGAGCAGGAAGGCCAGGAAGCAAGCCAGGAATAATCCCTCGATGATCAGGAAATACATACGCCGGGAGCGCCATTCCTCGCGCAATTCATCCCGCTGCCGATAGGCTAAGACGATCCCCACTCCAGCCATGATCAAGATGACCAGGGTAATGGTCAGGCGGGTGAAGGGGATATTGACCGAGCCAGCCAGCCAGGTGAGGTAGGCCAGAATCAGCATGCCTGCCGTGCGCGCAAGGGGATAGCCACGGTCGTGCAAACCGGGCAGGGTAATGCGTAGCAGCGGGTAGGTTAACAGCCCCAGGATGGCAACACTCAGGTACCAGAGAATGACCCCCAGCACCTGGTAGCGGTTCTGCAGCGCCTGCTGGTTGAAAATCTGTGACCAGGTCCCGCCGATGGTTTGGAAATACTGGCGCACTTCAGGCAGGATCAGGTTTGCCGGGTGGTAGGCAGCCTTCTTGGGCGTGATGCGTACGATCTCACCGAAATTAGCCTGGCTGAGTATCTGGCGTGCCTGGTCTGTATTGTAAGCGCCGGTCTTTTTGAAGACCAGCACCTTGGGATGGTCATAGACCGTGAATGCTTCCTCGGCAAACTGATCGTTGACGCTAATCGATCCAAGCGTTGGATCAGACTGGAAGGTCGCCACGAGCTCGAACCCCAGGTCGCCCTGGAACATACCCGGTTCGGCCACGCTGTAACACCAGCCGATTTCCTTATCATCCGGGCAGCCCAGCAGGTGGCGGTAATGCAGCGTGCTCATCGGGAAGCGCTCAGGCAAGCGCGGCAATGAGCCCCACTGGCGATTGGAGCTGATCAGGATGTACTCTGTCCGGTCATATACATCGATGAAATGCTCGAGCTTATCGGCGTTGTCGTCGGTGTACATGTTAAAGTTTAAGCCCGGGGGTATAGATGCCTCCAAAGGGGTCGTAGCCATCCAGGCGCAGCGGCAGGCCATCATCCCAATCGCCCTCGTTGGCGACGGCTGACCCCTGGATGATAGCGTAGCCTTCGACGGAAGACAGCGCAACTGACAGGTCGTAGTTCTTTCCCGATTCCAGCATCAGCGGCTGGTCGAGCAGCATGGTATAGCCATCCCCCATGCCGCTTGTTCCGGGGGCAAGGTTTGCCGTCAGGCTGGCGGTGGTGAGGGATGTGTCATCACCGCTGGGATGGATGCTCAGCGTAAGCGTCTGCTGACCAGTCACAGAAGCTTGCTCGACCAGCTGGCTAAGGGCGATGGCTTTTAATTGGCCACTGGCCGGCATGGAAAAAGCAACCTGGGTGGAACCCGGCTGACTGGTACATTGTACCGGGGCTTGATTTACCTGCTCATCAAGACCTGATGAGGTTTGCACGGTCATGCTAAGGAGACCACAGGCATTCAACGCCCGCGAGGTATCGGTAGTCGTTAATGTTAGCGTATAAACCTGACCTGCGTCTACGAGCGTGGACGGATCGAAGTTTAGCACGGTGCTCTGGTTGGAAATTACGCCAACGTTGGGTGGCGTGACCGACAGGACCGAGTTATACAAGGGATGCTCGATGCCTGCCTGCCCGGATAGGGTGAAATTTAACTCGAAAGGCTGAGCTGGTTGAGTCGCCATGGCGTGCGCCAGGTAAACTTCGCTTAAAATCCCGCTTTCTTTAGCGGTAAAGGTAAGCTGATATGGATTACCAGGTTGGATGGTGGTACCTAACGGAATGGAAAGCGGCTGGTTATAGGTATTATCCCCAGTCTGGATATGCAGGTTGATCGGACCGGGGATATTCTGGTAGATCCAATCCGAGGCGGCTACACGCGTGATGGGCCGAGCGTAAATCAGGCTGAAGCCCAAAGCCCAGGCAAATGTAGCAATTACAACGAACGTGTCCACAATAATAGCTACGGGCTTTGCCCACTTCACAGCTGCAGATTGTGTCCCAGCCTCTGGTGAGGCTGTTTCTCCCCGTTTCCGGTGCCGGAGGTTCCATAATTCCACCAACCCCCAGGCGGCGTAGATTGCCAGGATGGGGTAGGTTGGTATCTGGTAGCGCATTGTAGGATTAAATTGCAGCGACTGCCAAACAAAGTAAAAGGCTCCCCACGACCAGATCACAACATGGCGCTGCCGGTCACCTTTGAGCATCCGCCAACCAGCCCACAGGAAGCCAAAGGCAGCCAGGATGGCTAATGGAAGGCCCAGGCCCCATTCCGCCATGTTCTGGGCTGAAAACCAGATCGGCCGGCGGGCCCACTGGAGCGAAGGCGGGAAATCGATATCGCCGGCAGCCTGGGCGCGCTGCTCCTTTATGTTCGACACCCATTGCGGGTTAGGCCGTACGCCAAAGAACCCTGGCCCCAGAAAGGCATAGGGTTGGAAGATGCGAAACACCAGGATGCTCACAAAGGCGGCGATACCCAGGTAGGCAACAGCATTTACCAGCCAGCGTGAGCGCTCGGGGGCGGGCTTGCGCAAGATCACCACCCCAAAAGCCACCGGCAGCACAAAAGCGACCGGCGCTGCGCTCAGCTTGGACGCCACGGCACAGCCCAGGGCTACCCCAAAGGCAATTGAGAAGCCGAAGTAGGGCTGCCGGATGAAGTTTATGATGCGTGAGGAGACTGGCTGAGATAAAGCGACTTCTCCATTATCAACTGAACTGTCCGCTGCATTTTCCGGGGTGGGCGATGAGCTGGTTTTGACGTCACCATTCAACAGGCTGATACACACGGCAAAATAGACCGCCAGCAGGGTGAAGAAACTGAAGAAGGTATCCATAGTGAAGAAGTGCGACTGCTGGATGTTCAACACCGTGAAGGCAGCAAAGGTCGCCGCCAGGAGTCCCACAGGCCTGCCAAACAGGCGCTTTCCGATCAGATACACCAGGATAACCGAGAACAGGTCGACGATTGCTGAAAGGATCCGCCCTACAATGGTCATCTCGTTGAAGCCCGAATGACCATACACCCACTCCACAATGTAGCGAGTGGCAAACATGGGCAGGGTGCCATACACATAAAACGAATGACCGCGGTTATTGGGGTTGAGCGGCGAGCATGACGCATCGAAGTAGCCGCCCCAGCTTTTGCAGTTGGGGAGGGCATCGGGATATTGCGCACGCCAGGGATTGTTGGTCGTGTTAGGAGGTGTCCCCAACTGAGCATTGGGGGTGCCAACCGGGGCAATGTCGGTGCCAACCCAGATCAGGAAACGCTCATCCGGGTGCAGATATTGGAATTCGCCCCATTGGATGCCAACGAAGCGGAAGAATGCAGCGATTAAAAGGACGAATACCAGCAGCAGGTCATAAACAAGTGGGGTGACCCAGCGGTGCTTTTTCCGCGGCCTGGGCTCTTGTACTGGAGACAGTTCAGAATCAGTCATAGTTGAGACAAACAGGTTCCAAGATAATCATGAGCCGGCCCGATAACGAATAGTCGCTAGCCCACTTCTCATGGAAGAACCTCACCTCCAGAAGCAGGAGTTTCGCCCGGGTTTGACGAGGCCTCAGGCACTGTGAAAATGTAGAAGTCCTTGCCGACTTTCGAGATATAGTTGGAAACCGTCCCTTGCGGAAACAGCTGGAATAACAGATAAAGGTCAGCCTGGTCCTGTGGGTTAATAATGAAAAGCTTGGGCTGGGGGAAATTGACGGTGGTGGCAATCTGGTCGGGCATGATGGCCACATCACGGGTGGGGTCACCGGCGTTCATGCCAACCAGGCGCGTATCCACCCAGTAGGGGTAGGGCACCACATAGGCGCTGTTCATACCCCCATACAGCTGGCCAAAATCGTGGATGACACTGCCCATCTCGGAGCTATTGATGGAGGCCAGCTGGTAAGCCCGCTGGTACTGGTTGAACACCAGGTCGTAGTTACCCAGGGCGGAGAAGAAGATTAGCACGATAGCGAAGCCCCAGGATAGCCTTGTCCCGCTTTTGGAGGGTAGGCGCTGCTCGATACCCGTCATCAAGCCGTCCAAGGCTAGAGCAATAATGACGAATACCGGCACGATGGCACCTCCCGCCCGGTTCAAAGCAGGATTCTCATCGGGAAAGGCCAGCGAAAGGATGGATGGCAGCATCAGGATGGGGACGGAGATCAGCAAGGCCAGGTCTTGCCAGGTGCGCCGGCGGATATAGCGTACCAGCAGCAGGACCACCCCCAGGAAGTACAAAGCCGCAGAAATCACATCCAGCGCCGGGCTGTTGGTGACCGAGTGCACCCAGATATTCCCGTCTGACCAAAAGAACATGGTAGAGGCAGTCCACAGGTTCTTCAAGAATATGATTAAGGCAGGGCCTGGGAGGGGGCGTTCAGTTGAACCCAGGCGTGAAAATGCCCGGTAGTCAAACAGGGTCGGATATTCCAGGGCGAAGCGCAGCAGGGGCAGAAAGACCAGCAGGGATACCAGGATCAACACCAGCAGCCCAACAAACACCTGGCCCCGGCGGCCCCTGGCCTGGGGGTGCAGCAAGTACAGCCCAACTACCACCAAGACAAGCAAAGGTAAGATCCGAATTGGCGTATAACCGTGCAAGCCGATGCCCAGGGCCAGCCCGGATAGGATGAAATCATTTCGCCTGCCGGTACGCAGGCCACGGATCAAGAAAAACAGGGTGGGCGCCACGAACAGCGGGTAAAGCGGGAAGCGCAGACCAACGCGTGAGATCACATTTGGCCAGTAGCCGATCCCGGCAAACAGCATGGCCAACAGTCCCAACCGGCGCGAGCCGAGCTCCTTCCCCAGCAGGTAAATAAACGGCAATGTCAGCAGCCCCACCAGGATGGTGCCGATCTTCAGGCTCAGGTAGGTGTAACCGGTGTGCAGAAACTTGATGATGCCAGCGGTCAGGTACATCTGGATGGCTTCACGCCCGGTGTTGCGCGGGAAGAATATGTGAGTCTGTCCATGCAACACATCCCACACATCCAGCAGCTTCTCGGCATGGTCACTGACCATCTCGGGGGGTACCTGGTTGATCTGGTAGGTGCGGAAGAAGATCACCAGCGCGACCGTGGCGATGACCAGCAATGTCCAGCTGGTGATGGAGAGGTGCCAGGGGAAATGCAGATGCTGCTTTATCCACCGCCAGCAACCCTTAAATGGCAGCTCACCCTGCCAGAAAGCCAGGCAGGTAAAAACGATCGACAGCACCCACAGCGTGACGTTGAGGGCAGTGAAGCGGTTACCGCCCAAGAGCAGGAAAGACACCAATGCCAGAGGCAGGCTGATGATCAGCCACCTGGAGCGCACACGGTAATCCTCAGGGTGTTCTTCCGGCTCGGGCAGCTCAGCTGGAGCCCACTCACCTTTCCAGACCGCCCAGACCAACATGCCGGCTGCCAGCAAGTAGAGCACTACACCAGGGATCCACTGCCGGTTTGGGCGGGGCAGGAGCGATAATTGGGCAACCAGGGCCAATCCCAACGCCAGCAGCGAGCGCCATGGAAATTCAAACCGGGTGCGAGGCTCTTCCACCGCCACGGATGGCTCAGCTCGAAGCTCCACCTGGGCAGGCTGGTTATTCGGTTGTACGCTATCTATGGGGGCAGGAGCGGGGATCTCTTGGGCCATTGGAATCGCCAGTGGCTTCCCACGCAGCAGGGATTTAAAGTAATCCAAAACCGTTGGCTCACGGTTCATGCTTTCTCCGCCACGACGATCAGGCTTTCACCCATACGAAGGGGAATAATACTCCATCCAAGGACTGCTTGCAAGCCCCCCGGCAGGCCGAAGAACAACTTCTGCAAGGCGGTGGGGATCCAGGGCAAATAAGGGGCATCCCAGAAGCCATCTGAGAACACCTTCCGGATCCCGAACTGGTTAAGGCGTAAAAGTCTCAGCCAGTCTTCGGGAAGCTTGAGGCTGATATGGGTGGGGTCTTTATACCCGACCCAGCCCTGGCCTTTCCTTTTGCGCATAGGCGAAGCTAAGTTAGGGGTGGCGAGGATGAGTAATCCGCCCGGCTTCATCACCCGGCTAATCTCGGCGAGCGCCTGCTCGGGGTGGTGCAGGTGCTCGACCACATGCTTGGCAATGACGATTTCGAAATATGCAGCTGGAAACGTAAAGCGGTCGTCGGCAGAGAGCACGACAAAATGTCCCTCGGGCACATCCTGTTTTGCCTGAGCCAGGGCCCATGGATTGATATCAGTGCCGAAGACGCAGTAGCGGTCAGTCAGCCAGGCCAACAAATGGCCCATACCGCAGCCCAGCTCCAGCACACAACCACAGGCTGGCCCAAAGCGGCGCGCCAGGCGGGCATAATAGCGGTTCGACCACCAGTACTGGCTGTAGCGCGCAAAGTTCACACCGGCATACGGGCCGGTTGAGAAGTAATCTTGATCGAATGGCTGCGAGTCGCGACCTGTTTGGCTCATAATTTACTAAACGCTTCTGGCAACGTAGAACGTGAATGTCCCACCTGGGTCGGGTTGGGCAACCGTATAACGCTGTGCGTAGCGTTTGGTTAAGAACAGGTTCCACCGATAAGGGGCGATGATCCAGCGCCCGGTGAGGGCATGCGGCAGTAAGGTAGGGGCGCCGAAATAATGGCCCCACTCCAGGGCACGCATCGCCTGCGGCGAAAAATAGTGCCACCAGCGTTCGAGCTTAAATCCCGATTCTTCCAGCCAGGATTGCCAGGTGTCCGGCCAATCGGCATGCTCGACGCGTGACATATGCTTGAACCAGGCGGTGTACGCCCGGCCGCTATTTTTTAGGGCGACCTTCAAAAGCAGCCTGGGGATGGACAGCTCGCTCAGGTAACGCGGGTTGGGTACGCAAAAAAGGAACAGGGCTCCAGGCAGCATCACCCGCCTTAGCTCAGAAAGGACTGCCTGGATATGCGGGATGTGCTCCAGGACCGAGTTACTGACGGCACTGGAAAAATATTCATCAGAGAAGGGCATCTTGCCACCGTCCGCTTGCACCAGAGACCGGTAACCACCGCGCTGCCTGGCCTGGTGGATCGGCCCTGCCCAAGGGTCAAGCCCGACATCCAGCTGGCGATCGAATGTGATGCTGGCAAAGTGGCCATCACCACAACCAAGGTCAAGGATTGGGTGGGCCAGCTCAAACTGCTGGTAGAATTCGGCTTCGACGGCTCTGAGCATAGCCCTAAAATAGGGCAGATCGCGCAGGTTGAGCCAAAGGTAATCTCGGTCGGTCATCGGTAAAAGCACCTGGGTAGTGGTCTGATTAGATCTCTAGTACTAAAAAGCGTCTTCCATACGTTAACCTATAGCAACCTTTTCCTTGAGCAAGCCAAGAAATAGGTGCTCATAAGCTTCAGCGATGTGCTGGGATGAAAACATCTGTTTTACACCTTCTACATCACCCTGATATTGTCCTGGCTGGTCGAGGATCATGTTGATCGCCTGCGACAAGGCGTGGGCATCAGCTGGCGGGACAACCTGCCCCATGCCAGTGATCTTAACCGGCTCGCGTACACCGGGGATATCCGACGCGACCACCGGTGTACCGCAGGCCATGGATTCCACCTGCACGATGCCAAATGATTCGGTGCTATTGGTGCTGGGCAAGACGGTCACCTCACACAGCTGGTAGAAGGCGGCCAGCTCAGATTCTGGTAAGACCCCCAAGAACATCCAGTGGTCTCCCAGGGCTTCAATCTTTGGCTTCAGCCTGGCAGCATAGGCTTGCTCGCCCATGACGTTCTGGTACTGCCCCACGTACAGCACGCGCGCCTGCGGGTGGCGCTTAAGGATCTCCGGCATGGCATCCAACAAGTATTCCACCCCTTTCTCGGCAGCCAGGCGTGCCACCATGCCGATCACGCGCTGGCCGGGTTTAATCCCGGCTTTTTCCTTCATGCCCTGCAAGTCAGTTGGGGTGGGCGGGACCAGCTCAACCGGCGTGGGGATGGCCTGGATTTTCGAAAGATAATGACTTAAAAAAGCCGATCCTCGGGCGTAATCAAAGGTATTCACCACCACTTCGTTCGCCAGACCCAACGAGATGCGGTTCGACAAGTCGGATACCTGGTTGGCGATGGCGTGGACGAACCCACTGGGCAGCAACAGGTCACAGTGATAGGTAAGCACCACTGGCTTCTGGAGCAGGCGGCTGATCATGGTGATATATGAAGCATCAAGCTGGGGCAGGTGCAGGTGAACGATATCCGCCTTGCGGATGTTCACCCAGGCATCGTACCACAGGCTGGGCATGAGCACGCCTTTGCTGACGCGCATCAGCACGGGCGGGCGGATGACCGCCACCCCATCGATGACTTCACGGGCAGGAAGGCGGCGGTCGTATCGAGAGGTAAGCACGGTCACCTGGTGGCTACGCCCTGTCAGGGCACGGGCCAACCGCTCAGCATAGATGGTCAGGCCCGAAATGTGTGGTCGATAGTAAGTCAGGGAAGTCAGGATCCGCATGGCAATAGCAATGACGTACAACCTGGTGTAAATGTTTCAATCTGCCAGGTCGGTTGGTTCTCCTTCAGTTTTCATCCTCCCCAGGCGTGTGTACATCCCGGAGAGCGATTCACCATCCTTATACAGCCCATAAGCGCCGATCAGGCCGGTGATGGCATAGCTGGTGATATGCACCGAAATGGCAAAAGCCACAGCAGACGAGGCATTGCCCCCCAGGGCCAACAGGGCTCCCACAAGGGCTGCCTCAAACACCCCGATGGCACCCGGAGAAGAAGGTGCTGCAATCCCCAATGCGCCAACACCCAGCGCAAAAAGCACCCACAGGAAGCTCGGAGATGGAAAGAAAGCCCGCAGGAACAGGTAATACTGCAGGATAGCCACCAGCCAGTTCAACACCTCCCAACCAAGCGCCTGGAGGAAAAGCCGGCTATCGGTAATAATGGCCAACCCATCGAAGAAAGCGATCACCCGTTTACCGGTCAGCTTACGCACCATGCTCCAGCGCTGGGCCATGCGCTCGATCCAACCCAGGACCAACTGGCGGTTGCGCGCCACGATATAAATCCCGAGCAGGCCAACCAGGACAACGAACGCGATCGCGATGGCTGCTTCCCTCCTCCATGAGACACCCATGACGAAAGGCAGCGTGCTCAAAAATATCCCGGCGGCAAATGCCAGGTCGAGGGCGCGCTCGATCAGGATTGACGGGATGACCTGCCAAAAATCAATGTTCGCTTTGCGGCCGATCAGAAATGCCCGCCCGATCTCGCCCAGGCGAAGGGGCAGGATGTTGTTGAGCAGGTAGCCTTCATTTATAGTGATGAATGTGTCCCTATAGTTAGCTTTCTTCTGCAACAAGGTGCGCCAGAAAAAGCCACGCACGATCAGCCACAGGATCTCCGATAGAACCCCCAGGAACAGGAATAATGGGTTGGCTTGCTGGACTGCCAGGACGAATTTCTGCATGTCCAGGACGCGAAAGACGATCACCAGGGCTACCACGCTGATGATCAGCCCAGGCAGGATGCGCTTCCAATTACCCCTGGTTGAGGAACTAGCGATCTTACTCCTCCCCGATACGCAACACCGCCAGGAAGGCTTCCTGGGGAATCTCAACGTTACCCACCATCTTCATGCGTTTCTTGCCGCGCTTCTGTTTTTCCAGTAACTTCTTCTTGCGGGAGATATCACCCCCGTAGCATTTGGCCAGCACGTCTTTTCGCATGGGTTTTATATTGGCCCTTGAGATAACCCGCCCACCAGCATAAGCCTGGATGGGCACCAGGAAAAGCTGACGGGGGATGACTTCCTTGAGCTTGGTGATCACCGCCTGCCCCTTGTGATAGGCATCATTGCGGTGTACGATGGTCGCCAGGGCATCCACCGGTTCTTCGTTGACCAGGATCTCGAGCTTGACCAGGTCATCCGGCCGGTATTCGGCAAATTGGTAATCCAGTGAAGCATAACCGCGCGTGCGCGATTTAAGCAGATCAAAGAAATCCATGATGAGCTCAGACAGTGGAATTTGGAAGTTAAGCTGGACCCGGTTCGAGGCGGGGTAATCCTGATTCAGGAATATGCCGCGTTTCTTCTTCACCAGCTCCATGATCGTCCCATAAAACTCGGTGGGGCTGAAGATCTCAATGTTCATCCACGGCTCGCGCACCTCCTGGATGAGCATCTCTTCCGGCAGATCGGCCGGTGAGTCGATCAGGATCGTCTCACCGGTTTGCAGCACCACCTCATACTCGACCGAGGGAGAGGTGACAATGATATCCAGGTCGTACTCGCGCTCCAGGCGTTCTTGGATAATCTCCATATGGAACATGCCCAGGAAGCCGCAACGGAAGCCAAAATTGAGCGCCTGAGAAGTCTCTGGCTCAAAGGTCAGGGAGGCATCATTGAGCTGCAGCTTCTCTAAGGCATCCTTCAAGTCAGCATAGTCTTCCCCTTCAACCGGGTAGACCCCGGCGAAGACCATCGGTTTGACTTTACGGTAACCCGGTAAAGGCTCAGCTGCGGGGGAGGCGTCATTTGTAATGGTATCGCCAACCCGGCACTCGTGCACGGTCTTCAACCCGGTGGCAATATATCCAACCTCGCCCGCCAGTAAGGTGGTTGCTGGGCGCAGGTCAGGGGCAAAGATGCCGATCTCAACCGGCTTGACGTGGAAACCAGTCGCCATCAGCAGCAAGGTGTCGGTATGTTCGATGCACCCGTCCATCAGGCGCACATACGCCACCACTCCTTTATACGAATCATAATGTGAGTCAAAGATCAACGCCCGCAGGGGAGCGTTTTCATCACCCTGGGGAGGTGGCACCTGCCTGACGATCACTTCTAACACTTCCTCTATATTGGTGCCCTCCTTGGCCGAGATGCGGATGATCTCGTGGGGGGGAGTGCCGATCAAGCTGCTGATCTCCTGGGCGACCTCATCCGGCCGGGCGGAGGGCAGGTCGATCTTATTGATAATGGGGATGATCTCCAGGTCAGCTTCCAAGGCGCTGTAAAGGTTAGCCAGGGTCTGGGCCTCGATGCCTTGGCTGGCATCCACCACCAAAAGCGCACCCTCGCAGGCTTCCAGGGCGCGGCTCACCTCGTAGCCGAAATCCACATGCCCAGGCGTGTCGATCAGGTTCAGCTCGTATTTCTCGCCGTTAAGTGCGGTGTAGCTCATGCGTACAGCTGAAGCCTTGATCGTCACACCTTTCTCACGCTCCAGCTCCATGCTATCGAGGATCTGCTCGGTGGTGTCGCGGTCAGGCACGGTACCGGTGAGGTGCAACAGCCGGTCCGCCAGGGTGGATTTCCCGTGATCGATATGGGCTATTATGCAAAAATTACGAATGTGTTCAGAGGTCATTGACGGGGCTTAGTATAACCCATTTTAATGAATGGAAGGCAAGGCACCAATCGAGCCTGGATTAATCCAATATTGTGACAACTCGGTCGACCCATCCTTCGAGGGAATCCGCCGGCTCACCTGTATTTCCCAGCCAGGCCAGGAATTCCACATTGCCCTTCGGTCCGGTAATCGGGCTGCGGATCAAGCCACACAGCGCATAACCAAGCCCAACCGCATACCCCAACACATCCAGGAGCACCTGGCGATGGATCAACGGATCGCGGATCACTCCCTTCCCCCTGGCCACTTCATGGCGACCAGCCTCAAATTGGGGCTTTACCAGGGCAATGACCGCTCCACCGGGTTCGTCCTTCATAAACCAACCCATCACCACCGGCAGAATGATCTTCAAGGATATGAAAGAGACATCGATGGTAACACGCTGGACTGGCTCTGGAAGGGTTTCAACGAAGCGGGCGTTGGTATCCTCCATGACCACCACGCGCGGGTCCTGGCGAAGCCTCCAATCCAAAATGCCATGCCCAACATCAATGGCGTAGACTTTACGGGCCCCATGCTGGAGCAGGCAATCGGTGAAACCACCCGTGGAGGCACCCACATCCGCACATGTGCAACCCTCAACCCCCACGGAGAATGACTGCAGCGCCGCTTCCAGTTTTTCACCGCCGCGCGAGGCAAAACGCGGACCTTCGTCAACTTCCAGCTGCGCCTCCATGGGCACGCTGGCAGCCGCCCGCAGCACTACCTGCCCATTGACCCGCACCTGGCCGGCCATCACCAGACGCTGGGCCAGCGAGCGGCTTTCGGCCAGCCCGCGCTCTACCAGCAGCACATCCAGGCGTGATCTTCCCATAGGCATATATTAACCCAAAATCAGGCACCGGATAGAGCAATTCGCCTGTAATGAATTGACGATTCACAGATAAACTAATATGATTGAACCATGTCTGTGAGCTGGGTAACACCACTGTTAAAAACGATGCGCCCACGCCATTGGGTGAAAAATGGGCTGCTGTTCATCCCGCTCATCTTTGATAAGCAGCTGACCAACTGGCCAGCCCTGGCCCGTACGATGGTGGGGGTGATCCTGTTCTGCCTGCTGTCCAGCGTCATTTACATCATCAACGACCTGGTAGACCTGGAAGCTGACAAGAAGCACCCACTAAAAAGCCAGCGTCCGCTGGCTTCTGGCGCATTGAAGGTACGCACAGCCAGAATAGCCGGCATTGTGCTGACCTTGATCGTTTTTATCCCTGCGACACTGCTTTCGCTTGAATTTGCCCTGATCGGCCTGGCCTACCTGGTGCTAAACCTGGCTTATTCGGCCTGGCTCAAGCATGCCCCCATCCTGGACGTGATGTGCCTGGCCAGCTTTTACGTCTTGCGCATAGCAGCCGGTGTATCATTGATCAGTGTGACTGTCTTCTCCCCCTGGCTGTATGTCTTTACCACCTTCCTGGCTCTCTACCTGGGAATTGGGAAGCGCCGGGCCGAGCTGCAGCTGCTGGCCGCAGATGCCAACACGCACCGCAAATCCCTGGGGGAATACACCCTGCCCTTGCTCGATCAGTTGATCTTGATCGTCTCCGGCAGCGCCATCATCACCTATAGCCTGTACACCTTTTCAGCTCCCAACCTGCCCGCCAACCACACGATGATGCTGACCATCCCATTCGTGATCTATGGCATTTTCCGTTACCTGTGGCTGATCCAGGTAAAGGAATACGGCGGTGAGCCTGAGGAAGTGCTGCTGACTGACCGACCAATGCAAATCACGATCGCCCTATGGGGTGTGGCAATCGTGGCGATTTTCTACTTTTTTCCATTTTAGCCACTTAAGTGATATGCCCGCCTACTCTGCATCAGCCCCTGGGAAAGTGATCTTGTTTGGCGAACATGCCGTGGTGTACGGTTATCCAGCCATCGCTGTGCCGGTGTTGCAGGTGCGCGCCAAGGCCATCGTAAACATGGATCCGAAAGCCCCAGCTGCAACGGTCAGAGTGCAGGCACCTGATATCGCTTTGGACGCCGTCCTGAGTGACCTGCCGGACAACCACCCCTTGAAGGCAGTCATCAGCATGGCCACGGAAACCCTGCAGGTGGTACGCCTGCCAGCTTGCACCATTAAGGTGACCTCCACCATCCCGATTGCCGGTGGAATGGGCTCGGGGGCGGCGGTGTCAGTGGCGATCCTGCGCTCTTTTTCAGCCGCGCTGGGCCACCCGCTAACCGACGAACAGGTGTCAAAAATCGCCTACCAGGTCGAGGTGATCTACCATGGGACCCCTTCGGGGATCGATAACTCGGTCATTACCTATGCCAGGCCGGTATATTATGTAAAAGGCGAGCCGATTGAGGTACTGCAGGTGAAGCAGCCCTTCAACCTGGTGATTGCTGACACGGGCATCCACAGTCCGACCAGCCAGGCAGTAGGTGACCTGAGGCGTGCCTGGGAGGGCAACCGTACATTCTATGAAGGACTATTCAGCCAGGTAGGAGCGATCGCTGTTTCTGCCCGCAAGGCCATCGAGGAGGGCAGCATCCAAGCCCTAGGGTCGTTGATGAATGAAAACCACCACTTGCTGCAACAGATGGGCGTCTCCTGCCCGGAGCTCGATCAGCTGGTGGCAGCCGCCAGGTCAGCAGGTGCGCTGGGAGCCAAGCTCTCCGGGGCTGGGCGGGGTGGCAGTATGATCGCCCTGGTTACTTCGGATACGTCCATCCAGGTGAGCGAGGCACTGGGATCTGCCGGCGCGATCCGCACGATCACCACCGAGATCCCCAAAACATGAGCTCTATCCTGGTATTCGTTAAATTAGGGGGCTCGCTGATCACCGTCAAAGCCCAGCCCCATACCCCCCGGATGGATGTGATGGAGCGCCTGGCGGATGAGATCGCTGAAGCGCGCCGCCAGGAGCCGGGATTAAAGATCCTGCTGGGTCACGGTTCGGGCTCGTTCGGGCATGTGCCAGCCAGTAAATACCACACTCGTCAGGGTGTGCATACGACGCAGGAATGGCTGGGCTTTGCCGAGGTCTGGTGGGAAGCGTCGGAATTAAACCGCCTGGTGATGCAGTCTCTCGCACAAGCGGGGTTACCGGTGATCGGGTTCTCTCCGTCTGCCGGCGTGCTTGCTAGGGATGGTAAGGTGGTGACGTGGAACCTGGAACCACTGTCCAGCTCGCTTGAAAATGGCCTGCTCCCGGTGATCCATGGCGATGTCGTTTTCGACCAGGCGCGGGGGAACTATTTTATCCACTGAAGACCTGTTCTCCCACCTTGTGCCTATTTTTAAGCCCCAGCTACTGCTCGAGGCAGGCATAGAAGCCGGTGTATGGGGGGATTTCCCGTTAAACAGCCGGCTGATGCCACACATCACCCCGCATAACTTCGAGGATATTGAGGCGAACCTCAAGGGCTCAGCTGCCCCAGATGTAACCGGCGGCATGCTCGACAAAGTGCGCCAGGTGCTGGCCATGGTGGAAATGGTGCCGGGTTTAAAGGCCTCCATCTTTTCAGCCGATGCTCCAGGCAGCCTGCGCAGGGCCTTGTTGGGCGAGAACCTGGGGACACAGCTGCATGCCTGAAGGCCCGGGTAATCCGCTCAAAATCAGGGGTTATAATAGAGTTCGGATAAAATATGTCTGAAAAGAAGACTACAGGGCAATCACATGTACTTTACCCGTAAAGAGCTTGAAAAAATCGAAGAGTTGAGCCTGGCTCCCTATGGGATCCGCAGCAAGGATTCGAAAGGGCGCTGCTACCCCGAAGAGGAGCCGGAATACCGCACCGCTTTCCAACGCGATCGCGACCGCATCCTGCACACTTCTGCTTTCAGGCGACTGGAATACAAGACCCAGGTCTTTATCAACTACGAAGGCGATTATTACCGCACCCGCCTGACGCATACCCTGGAAGTCTCTCAGATCGGGCGCACCATCGCCCGCGCCCTGGGCGCCAACCAGGAGCTGACCGAGGCGATCTGCCTGGCACACGACCTGGGGCACCCACCCTTCGGTCACAATGGTGAAGCCACCCTGGCCCGGCTGATGAAGGATTTTGGAGGTTTTGATCATAACCGCCAATCCCTGCGCATCGTTGCCAAGCTTGAGCAGCGCTATGCCGACTTTCCGGGGCTAAACCTCTCCTGGGAGGTGCGGGAGGGGATTGTCAAGCACGAGTCGGAATACGACGTTGCCGATGCACGCGAGTACGATGCCGACCTGCGTGGCCACTTAGAAGCACAGATCACCAATGTTGCTGACGAGCTTTCTTACACGGCCCATGACCTGGATGACGGGTTACGCTCAGGGATGATCAATACCCACATGCTGGAAGGCATCACCCTGTGGGAGATCCTGGTGGAAAGCGTGGGCTGGCGAGGCCAGGTGCTGGATGACCTCGCGCGACACCGCATGATCCGCAACCTGATCGACATGGAAGTGAGTGACATGATCCACGCCACCAACCGGCAGCTGCGCGAGAGCGGGGTACGTTCGGTACTCGAGCTACAGAGCCTGCCATATAACGTGGTGACCTTTAGCGAAGAGATGCACCAGCGCAACCGGCAGTTAAAGGACTTTCTATATAGCAACCTTTACCGGCATCACCGAGTGGTGCGTATGGGGGTAAAAGCTGAGCGGATCATCACCGATCTATTCCGGGCCTATTTACAGGAACCTGCCATCCTGCCCAATCACGTCCAGGAATTGACCAGGGAGAGGGGGCTGGAACGCACTATTTGTGACTATATTGCCGGGATGACTGACCGCTTCGGAGTTGAGGAATACCAGAAGCTGTTTGACCCGGTGATGAAACCTTAGAGGCTATCCATGGAACAGGAAATCTACTTAACACCCGAAGGAGCTGAAAAGCTGGAAGCTGAGCTGGCGGAATTGAAGGGCCCCAAGCGCGACGAGATGGCCAAACGCCTGCGCTCCGCCATTCAGATGGGCGACCTTTCTGAAAACGCAGACTATCATAAAGCCAAGGAAGACCAGTCTTTCATGGAAGGCCGCATCCAGGAGCTCGAATTCACACTAAAGAATGCCATCCTCATCGACACCAGCGCGAAACCAGGTGACACCGTCCAGGTGGGCTCACACGTCACCGTCCAGGAGGGGGATGACCCGGAGGAGACCTTCTGGCTGGTAGGTGCCAAGGAAGCCGATCCACGTAACGGCATGATCTCGAATGAATCGCCCATAGGGAGCGCATTGTTGGGCCGACGGGTAGGTGAAGAGGTGACCGCTATGACACCCGGAGGCAATTTAAAGCTGAAAATTCTCAGGATTGAATAAGTCTTACCGTACAGACAAGCCCAATCCAGTCACTCAAGCTGGTGAGACAATCGAATCAGCTCGAATAACTATGCACAATCGAGTTGATCAGTTCTTCTAATGCAATCAAGTTTACATCTTCTAATTTCTTTAAATAGAGACATCCTTTTCCAGTCTTATATTTTCCCAGCTTCTCCAGCAATTTATTATGCTCGAGGCCTCCGAAAGTCAAATATAGGGTGAGGTTTTCCTTGCGGGGCGAAAAGCCAATTATGAACCAATCACCTTCGCGCCCACTTGCATAGTGATAATGCCGGTCTCCAAACCCCACAATAGTCGAACCCCACATCCTGGGTTCTACTCCAGTTGCCTGTTTCATTATCTGCAGAATCGCGAATGAATCTCTCCGCTTGGTTTCATCTTCAACGGTATTGAGATATTCCTCAACGCTTGCTCCAGTTGGTTTTGTTTTCAATTCGGCCATCGATCTCTCCACTCTAAAATATTCGGGCTGACCCCTACTATATTTCATAAACCTATTAAAGTATTTCATAAAGACATTAAATCTATTGTTAATGATCATTAGAAAATGAAGAGAGTGGACAGGCATTGGCTTGTCCACTCTCGCTTGGGGGATTCAACTATAAATTACTGCTTCTGCCAGATGGCCAGCTCAAGCACCAGCGAGTCAAAGTAGCTGTTCTCGGGCATGGAGCCCTGGCCATATGCCATGTCGACCACCCGCGCCACCAGGCGCAACGTGGCGGTCTCCAGGATAGTCTGCCCACCAGCCACAGCCTGGAAGGGTTCTCCCTTGGCTTCCAACTTTTGCCGGATGGTCGGGTCGTTGAAGGCATTGTCACTCATCAACACCTTGGTGACGGTTTGGATGTCATTCTTATCAAACAGCCACACCTCGAACGCGGTGACTTTTTTGGGTACACCCACCCCGATTGTCTCGGAGATGCCTACCCCGCACTCGCCCAGGAACTCACCTGAGGGCGAATCGATGCTGAACGAGTCATCGAACAGGTCATCGCCGCCTTTGTAGGAGGCCATAAACTGCACCATGGGGGCAGGCTCAGTGGCGGCCGGGTAGTTGGTCCACTGGGTGGGGGCAACTTCCTCGGACGAAATCGTCTCCATGCCAGGTGCAGGCTGGGCGTTCTTCTTGCGGCCCTGCAGCACGACATAAACCACGATGGCGGCTCCAACGAGCAGGGTAATCACGCACATCACAAGTAGCAGGGTGCCCAGGTTGGATCTCCCCTTGGTTGTGCTGCCAGCTGCGGGCGTGGTACCCGGCGCGGTAGTTGCCGTAGTGCCACCGGGCGCGGTTGTGGTAGGTATCGAACCAGGCGCACTGGTCTGTGCGGGCAGGGCAGGGGTGGCGGAGACTGCGGCCGCGTATTGATTGATCAGGTTGGGGTCGATATTACCGGGTGAAGCCTGGACTGAAGCCAGGACGGTCGGTCCAAATTCCAAAAGGGCGTCATACTCGGCTTTTGCGGTAGCGGCATCGCCGGTGGCGCCGTAGGAAATGATCGACATACGCATCCACCAGTCCTGGTAACCCGGGTGCAGGTTAGAAGGGGCCGCGTCGTACCACTTGACTGGCCATAGCCACCAACCGAGGACTACCAGCCCAATAAATAAACCCACCACCAGGCCCAGGATGCCGGTAAACAGCGGTCTGGCCGCATATTCAAGCGCCTGGTCCGCCAGGGTGGTTGGTTTGGGCGGCTGGTCCATCTGTGTTTGTTCAAACTGATTATCGTCCATTGTATATCTCCGAGCCTAAGAGTCTAATGGATCACTATTCACAAAAAATTGCAAACAGGGATGTAACGGTTCTAATTTTAGACCAATGTGGGTAAAAATGCAACTATCTTTGACCATTACACACAGATTGCAAGAGAAATGCCAGCTTTTACGTACCGCCTGCAGCAAACCATGTAGCGGTACAGCGAATCAGCGACACAATCGGTTTTCTAATCTTTAACAGACTGTTTCGAGGACTGGTGGATGATAACATGATGCTACACCACATTCTACACGTACGCCAGCGTTATCACCGCCGTTGCGCGGGGACGTGGGAATGCCGGTGAGGCATTATCGCAGGGACGCCCCATTGGGACGTCTCTGCCTTATTAAACCGTGATAAACCATCCTGGCTTGTGCAACTTCCATCAAACATGCTGCTGGATCACTTTCTTGTAACCATATCCGGTACACAAGTGAATTATTTTGAAAAGTAGCATACCCAGGTGCTTCAGTACAGCGCTTTGGCAAGGCAGCACGTGGAGCTACCAGGCGATCCCATACAACTATACTTTTCACTCAAAGTTGAATTATACTAATCCAATACCATTGAACGGATCGATGTGGTTCAATTATGCAACATAAAGGGTGGAATTCTGATTTATTTCCTATCCTTCTCATCGTAGTAATTCCCCTACTGATGATCGGCGGGGCATTGCTTCCAGGCCATACGATGTATCCCGCCGATCTATTGTCTGTCTACCCGCCCTGGCAAGGTATCGTGGAAGGCCAGCCAATCTCCAATGGTTTACTGATCGATGATATTCAACAATTCTATCCCTGGCATAAACTGGCATATGCTGAAGCTCAAGTCACAGGTAGATTTCCACTCTGGAACCCGTATGAGCTGACCGGTCAACCATTGGTCGCCAACGCCCAATCGGCCTTGTATTATCCACCCAATTTGCTCTTGCACTGGATCAGGCCGGAAGTCGTAGTGGTCATATGCGCTTATTTCAATCTGCTTCTGCTGGGAATAGCGACGTACTACTTCTGCCGGGAGATCGACCTGCGTAGGGTCAGCTCAATATTTGCTTCGATTATAGGCATGCTGTCGGGCGCGGCGATCGTTTTCCTGGGTAACCCGTTAGTTAATTCGATGGCCAGCCTGCCCCTGATGCTCCTGGCAGCTGAGAAAATCTTAAATGGGAAGCGGTTAATCCCCTGGATCAGCATGCTGGCCGTGGCAGTTGGGCTGTCCATCCTGGGGGGGCACCCCGAAACCAGCTTCCACATATGCCTGGCGCTCGGATTATATTTTCTGATCCGGCTGATCCAGAGAAGGCCCGGCATAAGGAAGGCCGCAGAATGGACCGCAGCTGTGTTGGCAGGGGTATTCGTTGGCTTGCTTATCGGGGCAATCCAATGGCTGCCGTTCCTTGACCTTTTATTCCACAGCGCGACCTTAGCCGAGGGCGGGCGCTCCATGGGAGGAGCCAATGTATTCTTCTCCCCCGAGTGGAAATATAACCTGACTACCCTCGTCACATTTTTAATCCCCAACTTTTTCGGCTCACCAATCACCAACAATTATTACTGGCCCTTCCCGAACTATCAGAACTATAGCGAGCAGGCGGTATATTTTGGGCTAATCCCCCTGGCATTAGCATTTTCCGCACTCTTCAACCGCAAGCTGCGGCCGCAAGTGCTGGCTCTGACCGCCATCAGTCTGTTTTTTCTGGCTGTTGCATGGCGCTTGCCCGGTTTCGAAGCAATTAACCATATCCCGCCCTTCAGCCTGCTGCTGAATAAACGCCTGAAACTTTTTATCCCGATGATGCTGGCGATCGTCGCCGCAATCGGCCTAAACAACTGGCTAGACCGTGAGCAAGATGAAGGCTTGATGGCACAGGATCGCATACCAGCTTTGGTGCCGCCTGTGATCACAGCGGCAATAATTGCCATCCTGGCTGCCATCAATATCTTTCCACCGCTCAGGGATTTGCTTGCATCCAGGTATCCTGCCTTTACTGAGCACTTGATCTATCAGGTGTTCAACCTTAACCAACCGCGCATCCTGGTCTCACTGGTCGTCCCGCTGATATTTATCCTCCTGGTCTTCCTGAGCTGGCGCAGGGTGATCAGCCTCAGGTTGTTGGCTGCTTTCGCCCTGGCGATCACTGTGGTTGAGCTGGCAGTAATCGGTTGGAATTACAACACGGTTGCGCAGCAAAGCCAGGTTTATCCGCAAATCCCACTTGTAACATTACTGCAAAACGAGAGCCAGCCTTTCAGAACCTTGACAACCGATCTATCCACCTTCCCACCGAACGCTGGGGCAGCCTATGAAATCGCCCAGGTCGAAGGTTATGACCTGCCAGTTTATAGCTCAATCTATGAGATCTATCGCGCACAAGGTGGGGAAAAACCAAGCCACCGGCAAGTATGGTCGGTGGATTTCCCTCTGCTGGATTGGCTGAACGTCCGCTATGTGATCTCACCAAAACCGATCGAGAAGGAGGGGTACCAGCTGGTGCTCGACCAGCCAACCTACAAGGTATACCGGAATGACAACGCCTACCCCAGGGCTAACATGGTGTATGAATACCGGGTCATTGATGATAAAGCTGCCCTGCTCAAGGAAATGGTAACCAACCCAGAATCGCTTGCCACACAGGTCCTTTTTGATACAGTGCCAGGCGATGTATCCCTATCAAGCGCATCGGCACCGGGCGAAAATCCATCACAGGTAGAGTATACAGATTATGCCATGGATCGCTCCAGCTTGAGTGTCAACACACCCAGGGCTGGGTTCCTGGTGGTCAGCGACCTGTATGCCGATGGCTGGAAAGCCAAGGTTGACGGAAAGCTGGTACCAATATTACTGGCTAACTATGCCTACCGGGCTGTCTATCTCCCTGCCGGGCAGCATCAAGTCGAATTCTATTACCAGCCAGTGGCATTCTTGGTGGGTAAATCATTGAGTGCATTGGGCGTGATCATCTTGATTTTCGTGGGGATATTCGAAATCTACAGGATCAAAACCAAAAAGCGTTAAACGTAGAGACGCCCCAGCGGGACGTCTCTATAATAATCAATCGATATCCGTGTGAAACAGGGATCCTATTTCTCCACCTCAGCTGCTTCCTCCACGTTCACCTGGTCAAGTGGGAACAGGTCTTCGCAGGAGAGGCATTGGGCCTGGTTCTTGTTGGCCACCACCAGCATCCCACCACATGCGGGGCAGGGGCGGGGCAGGGGCAGCTTCCACGAAGTGAAGTCACAATTGGGGTAATTGGCGCAGCCATAGAAGGTGCGGCCCTTACGGGTCTTGCGCATTACAATATCCCCCGCGTCCTTCGGACAAGCTACACCAATCTTCTCCAGCCAGGCTTCGGTGTGCCGGCAGTCGGGGAAGCCACTGCAGCTGATGAACTTTCCATAGCGGCCGTAACGGATGACCAGCTCCTTGCCACATTCGGGGCACATCCGCCCGATCGGCTCGGGGCCCATGTTCATCTCGGGCATCTGCTTCTCTGCCAGCAATACCTGCTCGGCGAAAGGCCCGTAGAACTCACGGATTGAGGCAACCCAATCTCGCTTACCCTCGGCAATCAGGTCAAGATCCTCTTCCATTTTGGCGGTGAAGCCATAATCCACCACCTCGGGGAAATGTTCGGTGATCAGGTCATTGACCAACACGCCAGTATCGGTTGGCGTCAGGCGCTTAGCGTCGCGCACCACGTAGCCGCGCTGCTGGATGGTGGACAGGATCGGTGCATACGTAGAAGGCCGGCCGATACCATATTCTTCCAGCGTGCGCACCAGGGTGGCTTCAGTATAGCGGGGTGGGGGCTGGGTGAAGTGCTGCTCAGGCAGCAGCCTCACCAATTTCTGGGGCTGGCCTTCGGCTATCCCAGCCGGGATACGGGCGTTTTCCTCTTCCTCTTCAGAGACCTGGTCCTCGTCTTTGGCTTCTTCATAGACCACCAGGAAACCAATAAACTTTACGGTTGAGCCGGAAGCGCGCAGCAGGTACTCGTGTTGGGGAGATTTTCCGGTCACTTCCACCGACAGAGTGTCGAATACAGCCGACTCCATCTGGGAGGCCACGAAACGTTGCCAGACCAGCTGGTAGAGGCGGAACTGGTCACGGTTTAGAAACTCCTTGATGCTGTCAGGCTGGCGTAAGACGGAGGTTGGCCGGACAGCCTCGTGGGCTTCCTGGGCACCCTTGGCCTTGGTGACGTACTTGGGTGGCTCGGGCGGCAGAAAGCTGTTGCCGTAGCGCTCACCAATGAACTGGCGAGCTTCCGCCTGGGCAGTCTCAGCCACATTGGTCGAGTCGGTACGCATATAGGTGATGAGGCCCACAGCGCCCTCACCCAGGTCGATACCTTCGTATAGCTGCTGGGCCAATGCCATGGTGCGACGGGCAGTGTAACCCAAGCGGCGCGAAGCCTCTTGCTGCATCGTGCTGGTAGTGAAAGGTGCGGAGGGTTTGCGCCGGCGCTCTCCGCGCTTGATCTTGGAGATGCTATAAGACGCTGCCTCCATGTCATCAAGAATGGGCTGGACTTCAGCCTGTTTACCCAGCACAGGGTCGGCCTCATCGATCTTGGCCAACCTGGCAACAAAGGTCTCCTTGACCTTTTCCGGCCGAAGCTCAGCGCCGATCGACCAGTACTCAACCGGGTTGAAGGCCTCGATCTCGCGCTCGCGCTCGACCACCAGGCGCAGTGCCACGGATTGGACGCGGCCGGCAGACAGGCGGCTGCGTACCTTGCGCCACAGCAACGGGCTCAGGTTGTAACCCACCAGGCGGTCTAGGATACGCCGGGCTTGCTGTGCATCCACCAGATCCATGTCGATACTGCGCGGGTGGGCAAAGGCCTCGGCAATCGCCGGTTCAGTGATCTCATGGAATACCACGCGCTGGGTACGTTTCTGCTCGATCTTGGCCGATTCAAGCAGGTGCCAGGCAATGGCTTCACCTTCACGGTCAGGGTCAGTCGCTAGGTAAATCTCAGCATGCGATTTTGCCAGGGCTTGGATCTCTTTAACTACCGGACGCTTTTCATTGGGCACGCGGTATTTGGGGGCAAAGTCGTGCTCCACATCAACCGAGAGCTGCGAATGCAGCAGGTCGCGCACATGCCCAACCGAGGCCTTAACCGTGTATCCCTTGCCCAAGAAACGGCCCACGGTACGGGCTTTGGCCGGACTTTCAACAATGACCAGCTTTCCCTTGCGATTATCGCCTTTCTTGGGGGCAATCAGGCCCTCATGGGCGGGGGTGTTGCCCATGCGGAACAGGGTGGTGCCACATTCCGGGCAAGTGCCCTTTGAAGCCGGAGTACCGTTCGTGGTGAAAACCGGCTGCGGGTTAGTAATCTCACGCTTTGTGCGACACTTTACACAATATGCTTCCAAAGTAAACCTCCTGGTTCTCTAACAACAATTTCCAAAGACAACCGGCATGCAGAAGTTACCAATAACGACTCATGCCACATAATTCTCCGGTCCTTCACGGACCGCCACGTAATTCATACCACCTACCTGGCGCACCATGCCTTTCAGCTCCATCATGGCCAGGCAGGCTGAAACAGTCTCGATCAGCATACCCGCCCGGGCGCGGATCTCATCCACGTGCATGGGCTGCTGGGAGAGCACGCTGTACAGGCGGGCTTCAACCGGATCGGTGGGGAGAGCCACACGCGCAGCCTGGTGCTCGGTGACCATAGTCAGGTTGAGAGCTTCCAGTACATCCTGCGGGCTAAGCAGGGGCTGGGCCCCGTCGCGGATCAGCCGGTTCGTCCCCTTGCTTTGCGGGGCAGTGATATTCCCAGGCACAGCGAACACATCACGCCCCTGCTCGGCAGCAAATGTCGCTGTGATAAGTGCGCCGGAAGTCTCCCCGGCTTCCACAACGATCACCGCCAGTGAGAGGCCGGAGATAATTCGGTTGCGGGGCGGGAAGTTCACCCCGTCAGGCTGGGTACCGATGGCGTAATCGCTAAGCAGGGCCCCGTTTTCCATAACCTGGGCCGCCAGTTTGCGGTTTTCAGGCGGGTAGACCTGGTCGACCCCATTTCCCAACACCGCCAGGGTGCGACCACCGGCGTTTAGAGCAGCCTGGTGGGCAATTGAGTCAATCCCACGTGCCAGCCCGCTCACCACTGTAACCCCGTTATGAGCCAGGACGGTGGCCACATCTTCAGCCACCTGGCGACCATATGCGGTTACCTTACGGGTACCAACGATCGCCACGGCCCAATCATCTTCGGCAACGAATGTGCCCCGCAAGTATAAAACCGGCGGTGACTGGTCAATCTCCTTCAAGTGAGTCGGATAAGCCTCGTCTTCCCAGGTCAGCACCTGTACGCCACAGGATTGTATCCGTTCCCAGACCTGTTCGAGTGAGATATCCCGGCGCAGGCGCTGAAAAGACTCGACGATCTTTTGGCTCAACCCAGCCTCTAGTATGGCCTGAGGGGAGGCATTCCAGGCAGCTTCAGCACTGCCAAAGGCATCCAGCAGGGTCTTAAAACGCACCGCACCGATGCCCTTAACCATATTGAAGCCTACCCAATACGCACGCGGGTCAACCAAGCTTACGGCTCCTCCTGGATCATGCCCGGGATGAGGTGTACGATGATCTCACCGGCTTCCAGGTCGATAAGGTTGATAAATGTATCGTTGACCGGGATGAGTACTTCTGGCCCTAATTCCTGGCGTATCACCAGTAAATCGCTGGCTGGGGCTTCGATAATTTCGGTCACCACGCCGAGGTTGCGGCCTTCATCACTGACCACGCGCAGGTCAATCACCTGGTGGTGGTAATACTCACCTTCAGCCAGGGATGGCCGGTCATCCTGCCTGACGAATAGGATACGGTTGCGCAGCTCACCCACTTCTTCCGGGGTCGTGTAGCCCTGAAAGGTAAGTAGCAAACCCTCATGGTGCGGGCGGCTTTTCAGCAGGGTTAACTGGCCAGCCGGTTTTTCCAGGTAAAGGATCGTGTCCGGCTGGAGGCGCTCAGGGAAGTCGGTATACACTTCCATGAGTATCTCACCCCGCACCCCATGGGGATGGCGGAGTTTACCTACTGCTAAGAACGCAGGCTCGCCGGGCAGTGGCGAGCCTGCAGCGTTCAAGGGCGCTGAAGCAGAACGCTTGCGTGTCATTGAGGGTCTTCAACATCCAGATAAGCCTGTTTTCCGGCGCGGGAAGCCGATACATTAAGCAATAAACGCATGGCGTTCGCCACACGTCCCTGCCGGCCAATCACCCGCCCCATATCTTCCTTGGCAACTTTCAGCTTCAGATACACTTTGCCTCCGTGCTGTTCCTGGCTGACCCGCACCTGGGTGGGGTCATCCACCAGCGAGGAGGCGATGAATTCGATGAGCTCTTTCATTCAATGCTCCTTGCACCCTGGGTGTTCTGAAGGCTCGGACAGGATACAACCGCCGATCCATAGCCATCCTTCACGGCCCAGGGAGCTACCAGACTGGCTGGTCTGATGCTTACTTACGCTGGCTGGTCTGCCGGCTTAGCTGGCGGGAAATCCTGGGCCGTCTTGGCTTCGGCCAGCAATACCTCGAGTGACTCACCAGCCTTGAAGCGGGCGAAGCGATCGAGTAAACCGCTGGTTCTGAACAGCTTGTTTACTGATTCACTGGGCTGGGCACCATGGCTGATCCAATCATAGATGCGGTCTTCCGCCAGCTCGATTGTCTCAGGCTGGGTGCGGGGATTGTAGAATCCCAAGATCTCCAGGAACCGCCCATCACGCGGGTGTTCGATATCGGCCGCGACGATGCGGTAACTGGGCTGTTTCTTTGCTCCTACACGGCGTAAACGAATACGTACCATCTTGAAACCAATCTCCTTCAATCTAAATAATGTTTTTTGTCCAGTCTTCCTGGGTACCATACCCGGTGAGATGAAGGGCGCGGAAGGGACGCGACCCACCAGGATAAATCCCCAGACGATAAGGGTGTTCCCATACCGTCATCCAAACAGGCGTGGCATCCCACGCATGCCAGATTTCTTAATGTTCTTGAATAGCTTCTGCGCTTCACGGTACTGCTTGATCAGCCGGTTCACGTCTTGAACTTCAGTGCCGGAACCGCCTGCGATACGCCGGCGCCGGCTGGCATTCAATACATCCGGGTAGCGGCGTTCCTTGGGCGTCATCGAGTTGATGATCGCTTCGGTCATTTTTAGCTGCTTTTCGGCATCCTTTGGGTTGATCTGGCGGGCTAATTGGCCCATGCCACCGGGCAACATTTCCAGCACCTGGGCGATCGGTCCCATCTTGCGTACTTGCCTGAGCTGGTTGGCAAAGTCCTCCAGGGAGAACTCGCCGGCCAGCATGCGCTCGGTATCCTTTTGGGACTGCTGTTGGTCAAAGGCAGCTTCGGCCCGCTCGATCAATCCCAAGACATCGCCCATGCCCAGGATGCGGGAGGCCAGGCGGTTCGGGTCGTATACTTCGATGGCATCCATGGCTTCCCCGGTGCCGATATACTTGATCGGTACGCCGGTGACGGAGCGGATCGAGATCGCAGCCCCGCCGCGTGCATCGCCATCCATCTTGGTAAGGATCAGGCCGGTCAGGGGGATTGCCTCGCGGAACCCCTTGGCAATATTCACCGCTTCCTGGCCGATCATTGAATCCACCACCAGCAGCGTCTCAACCGGGCGAACTTTTTTGCTAATGGCGGTCAGCTCATCCATAAGGGTGTTGTCGAGCTGCGAGCGCCCGGCTGTATCCAGGATGAGCACCGTACTTCCACCTTTTTGGCCCTTATCCAGGGCATGCCATGCCAGGTCGGGCGGTTTAACGCCGTCTTCAAAAAAGACCGGGACGCCAAGCTTCTCGCCCAGGGTTTCCAGCTGCTTAACCGCAGCAGGGCGGTATGGGTCGGCAGCCACCAGCATCACCCGCTCGCCTTGCGAGCGCAGCAGGCGCGCCAGCTTGCCAGCTGCAGTGGTCTTACCCGAACCCTGCAGGCCTACCAACATGACGACCACCGGGCGCGGCCCAGCCAGGTTGAGTCGCTCAGGGGCACCCAGGGTATTGATCAGCTCTTCGTTGACGATCTTGATCACCTGCTGGGCCGGGTTGAGGGCTTTGGAAACCTCAGCCCCGACGGAACGCTCACGCACGCGGGCGATGAAATCCTTCACCACGCCATAGTTGACGTCCGCCTCTAATAACGCCAGGCGGACTTCACGCATGGCGGTATCAACGTCAGCCGCCGAGAGCTTTCCCCGGCGGCGTAACTGCGTGAATACGTTATTCAAGCGTTCAGTCAGGTTCTCAAACACAGGACTGCATTTTAGCGCCTAAGTATGGAATGGTCAAGAGTAGATAATGAAGAGAGTCCAGCCGAAATGTTAAGCACAGAGCAGTAGTCGCAGTGCAGCTGGCAACGCAACTATAAGAGCAGCTACGGGTTATACCACAATTAGGAAATATTTGGTTAAACAAATATTCTCGCCAAGGAGAAACCTCAATGTCTAAAATCGCGCTTGTCACTGACAGCACCAGTTATATCCCCAAGGATCTACTCGATAAGTATAAGATCACCGTCGCACCGCAAATATTGATCTGGGGAGACAAAAATTTTGAGGATGGGGTAAACATCCTGCCTTCGGAATTTTATGCCCGCCTTCAAAAGGCCACGGTCATGCCATCCACTTCCCAGGTGACTGTGACGAAATTTGAAGAGATATTCCAGCGCTTGATTGAACAGGATTACCAGGTGCTGGCTATCTTGATCGCCGCCAAGCTCTCCGGGACGATCAACTCAGCCGTCCAGGCTAAGGCCATGCTTCCAGCCGGTGCACCGGTTGAAATCTTCGATTCGAACACCACAGCTATGGCCATGGGATATCACGTGTTGACGGTTGCGCGTGCTATCGAACAGGGTGCCAACATGTCTGAATGTTTGGAGCTTGCCCAGGAAGCTACCAAGCATACCGGGGTATTCTTTGCTGTGGATACGCTTGAGTTCCTGCACCGCGGCGGCCGCATCGGAACCGGCAGCCGCTTCCTCGGCACCGCCCTGAATATTAAGCCCATCCTCGAGGTGCGCGACGGTGCTGTTGAAGCGGTTGAACGGGTGCGCACACGCCGCAAATCACTAACCCGTATCATCGAGCTGGTGGAGCAGCAAATCGGCGGGCGAACCCCGGTTCGCCTGGCAACGCTGCACGCTAATTCTCCTGAAGACGCCCAAATCGTGCTGGATGAAGCCAACCAGAAGCTGGGCGCGGTGGAGAGCATCTTTTCTGAAGTCAGCCCGGTGATCGGGACGCACGCCGGACCTGGAACGGTTGGCCTGGCTTTCATGGCAGGCATGTAATCTATTAGGTACATCATTCGCCGCGGGTGACCTCACCCGCGGCTTTTATTTAAGGACAACCGATCGGGGTAGATATTGGAGGCGCCCAGGCTACTCAGCCAAGCTGCTGGTACAATTAACTAATATCCAAGCGTGCTGCGGAGGCTTCATGAAGACGATATCCAACATTGCCGTTCAGATCCCAGATGTATTCCTGCCACGCCCGGGCACTGACCTGACAAAATGGGCCGTGATCGCCTGTGATCAATTTACTTCACAACCGAATTATTGGCGCAAGATGGAAGAAATCGTTGGAGATGCACCCTCGACCCTCAAGATGATCTTCCCCGAGGTTTACCTCGAGCAGCCAGGCGCAGATGAGCGCATCCAGCGCATCCAGCAGACCATGGCTGATTATTTAACCGGTGAGCTACTCTGCCCGTACTCAGGCATGGTGTATGTAGAACGGCAGGTGGGTGGGAAGCTACGCCGGGGCCTGGTGCTGGCCCTCGACCTGGAGCAGTATGACTACAACAAAGGCTCGCGCTCGCTCATCCGCGCCACGGAGGGAACGATCGTTGAACGCCTGCCACCTCGCATGCGCATTCGGGAGAGTGCCCTGCTTGAGCTGCCACACATCCTGGTTTTAATCGACGACCCCGATTGTTCGGTCATTGAGCCAGTAGGCAGGAAAAAGGATCATCTGCAGGAGTTGTATGATTTTGAGCTGATGACAGGCTCCGGGCACCTGAATGGCTACCTGGTGGATGACCCGCAGGTGGAAGGTATGGTGATCTCTGCGCTGGAACGCCTGGCAGAACCGCAGGTATTCTCCAGGAAATACAATTTATCGGTGAACCAGCCTCCCTTACTCTTCGCCATGGGTGACGGAAACCATTCATTGGCCACTGCCAAGGCTATCTGGGAAAAGAACAAGGCACAGGTGGGGATGGAGCATCCTTCCCGCTATGCCCTGGTTGAAATCGAGAATGTCCATGATGAGGGGCTGGAATTCGCTCCCATCCACCGGGTGATTTTCGGTTTGAAGCGAGACATCCTGAGCGCATTCTTAAGCTACTACCAGCCGGGCAGCGCCTACAAACAATGTGCAGACCAGGCTGATATGATGCACAGGGTTGATCAATCGATGGGGCTTCCACAAACCATCGGGGTCATTTCCCCCACGGGCTGTGGAATCGTGGAGATCAGCCAGCCTTCATCCAATTTACCAGTAGGTACCCTGCAGACATTCCTGGATGAATTCCAAAAGGACGGCGGCGCCGAAAAGATTGACTATGTGCATGGAAAAGAGGTAGTGGGCCAATTGGGCGGTTTACCCGGGAATACCGCCTTCTACCTGCCAGGCATGCATAAGAGCGACCTGTTCAAGACCGTCATTTTGGACGGCGCTTTGCCGCGCAAGACCTTTTCCATGGGAGAAGCCTACGAAAAGCGTTTTTACATGGAATGCCGCAAGATCACCTGATTTTGTCACCGGTGGATATTTAAAGCGCCCGGTAAATTAATTTTCCACCTGCCAGGGCAGGCCGAACAGCGAGTGTATAAAACAATCGTAAGATGAACCCATTCTATCAAGATCCAAATGAGATCAGGCTTCCGCCGGAGCAGGTACGCCTGGTGGAGGTGCAGGTTTTTCCAGTGGGGCAGAGCGGGCGGGTAAAACTCAACCTCAAGCTGACGCCGTTTCAAAAGAAACCGTGCCTGGATGTGACCATTACAGGTGCCGATGGTAGAGAAATCGCCCACACCAGCATCCTGGAGGCGATGCTGCCAGAGCTTGAATTCACCATGCATCTACGGCAGCCCCACCCGGGAAGTGCATATGCACTTGAAGCAGTAGTTTATTATCAAAAGCTGCCAGATGCAACCGACAGGCCCATCGACCTGCCCCTGCCAGAGCCGTGGGTTGTCGACCGGTACAGCACCACTTTCACCTTGCCTGAACAGGCTGCATGAAAGATTTATAAAACTGCCTTTGCTATAGGATCACGCCTGCTGATTGAGGCTTCAAGCAATCTAGCTCAGACGCTTCCTTACTTGTCAGTCTTAACGGGCGCTTTGTGCCTGTGCATAGTTCTTGCATCGGGTAAAATAAACCTGGACTTTACTTATGACCAGCCTAAATAATCCATCTACCCCATCCCGCATACCTCGCCCAAGGCGCCGCGGGGTGGGGTGGACGATCCGGATCACCCCAGTGGGTATCCTGCTCCTTATTTTGATCAACCTGGCCATCCTGATCGGTCTGGCATACCTGACCACCCAACTGCTGCAAGGCCCCGGGCAGGCCTGGCTGGCCAGCTTTGGTTTTATTACCGACACACCATCTGCAGTGCCCACGAATACTGAGGCACCTGCTACCCACACACCAACATCGAAACCGTCGGAATCACCTACCGTCCAACCCTCAGCAACCTCAACCCCCGAGCCACCCACCGCCACGCCCCAACCAATCAGCACGTTGACCCTCGATCAGGGATTGATCATCCTGGCAATAAACGAGGGCGGAAATTCCCACTTGTTCGCCTACCAGCCCCAGCAAAGCGGGGCCGGGCAACCCATTCCACTCACCCGGCTTACCTCGGGCCCATGGGATGATATCACCCCATCGATCAGCCCGGATGGACAGTCAGTAGCCTTCGCCTCCAGCCGCAGCGGATATTGGGATATCTACCTGCTCAGCCTGAATAGTGGCGATATCGCCCGCCTGACCGATACATTGACTTATGATGCGTCCCCATCCTGGTCGCCCGATAATCAATGGGTGGCCTATGAGACTTATGTCGATGATAACCTGGAGATCAAAATCCAGGCTTTGACCAACGCTCAGGACGCCTTCGCACTGACCGAAGACCCGGCAGCAGATTTCAGCCCGGTGTGGTCGCCTGGGGGAAGGAAGATCGCCTTTGTGTCCAGCCGGAGTGGCGAGAATGAAATCTGGCTGGCTGACCTGGACAAAGGGGAAGACCAGCGATTTGAGAATATCAGCAACAACCCAAAGAGCGGCGATACCCACCCTGCCTGGTCACCGGATGGAAAATCGATCACCTGGGCTGGCGAGCAGGATGGCATCCATAGTCTGTTCGTGAAGGATCTCACCGCACCCGAGGATCCGAGTGTATCATCAGCCAGCGAAGACAGGCTATACCTGGGGAGCGGTGATTGGCCTGCCTGGAGCCCGGATGGGGAAAGCATCCTGACGGCCCTTGAAGCACCCAATCGCACTTACCTTACCGCCTACCCTGTACATTATCCTGGTTTAGTGTTCCCAACCCTCGAGCTTCCAGGGAATGTAAACGGCGTAAGCTGGGGCAATATCTCACTGAACTCATCGATCCAGGCTGTCTACCAGCAATCTGCCTGGATCACTCCAACCGCCTTGTATGTGCCATCACTCACATCACAACCGAGCGAGAATGGTGGTAGATACCAGCTGATAGACCTCTGGGATGTTACGGCCCCTAACCCATACCTGAGTGATGCGGCTGACGAAAGCTTTGATGCATTGCGAACACGGATCGGAAGCGATTCAGGCTGGGATATCCTGGCCGAGCTGGAAAATGCCTACGTGCCGCTCACCACGCCTCTAGACCCCGGCATGGGAAACGATTGGCTGTACACCGGGCGGGCTTTCGCCTTAAATACCTTACCGATGAATGCCGGCTGGATCACCGTCATGCGAGAAGACCTCGGCGGTGAAACTTTCTGGCGGGTATACATCAAAGCCCTATATCAAGACGGCTCGGCAGGGATGCCCTTGCATGAGCAACCGTGGAGTTTTGAAGCGCGCAGCAATGGCAGCACGATCGCCTATGAACAGGGTGGAAAACAGCTGGACTCGATCCCAGCCGGATACTGGATCGATTTTACTGAACGGGCATTGGCCTTTGGATGGGAACGGCAACCCGCCTTATCGAATTGGACGGCTTTCTACCCCGCCGCCCTCTTCAATGAATTCGCTTTTACCCAGGGCCTGGACTGGCATTCGGCCATGCTCGAGCTTTACCCTCCGGAGGTCATGATCACGCCCTCGCCGGTCGTCCCACCTTCCCGCACACCTACCGCCACCTTGCGCTGGTATGTTTCACCTACACCAACCGTCACATCCACTCCGCGGCCAACCTTTACCCCATTCCAGGTACCCACCATCAGCGTCACCCCCGGCGGCTGAGCAGGAGTACTGCTCAAAGAGTAAACATGCATACCGCCGGTAAACATTCCCATAAGGCTCCAGGTTATCTAAAGGCAGTTTTTTGCCTGATCGTGCTGACGACACTGCTGGCTGCCCTAGGTGCCTGCCAGGCTGTGCCGCCCACCTCGGTCGCGGAGCTGCCTGCGCCGGATTCCACAAGCACGCCCCAGGCTTCGGCTACACCCACCCGGCTGCCTACCCAAATCCCTGGACTGGCATTGGTCACGGAAATTGCAATCACGCCTTCACCTTATGCGACCACGATTGTGATGGATTCTTCAGGTGCGCTGAAGCTGGTGAACCCCACCCCTGAGCCCCAGCTTACTTACTCGTGGAGACCTCCGCTCTACCCTGACCCATGGGCGCCCAGCCTTTATGACCACTTCTACTTCATCAGCCCGATCGCTGCCAAGGAGCTGAATCCAACCGTATCGGACTACCGTTATGGAGGCGTGTTTTTTGAAGAAGTGGTGCATACTGGCGTTGATATCCCGTCACCGAATGGTACCCCCATCATGGCGGCTGGCCCTGGCACAGTGGTTTGGGCTAATTATGGGGTGTTCCAGGGCGGTTATGACCCCACAGACCCTTACGGGCTGGCTGTGACCATCCGGCACGATTTTGGTTACCAGAACCAGGGGCTATACACGATCTATGGGCATATGAAAGAAATTGATGTTGTGGAAGGCCAGCATGTCGAAGCTGGCGACCTGCTGGGTCTGGTTGGAGAGACGGGTAAGGTTACCGGACCTCACCTGCACTTTGAGGTACGCGTGGGTGATAATAACTTCTTTACCACCCGCAACCCCGAGCTCTGGATGGTTCCGCCGATTGGATGGGGGATCATCGCCGGCCGCATGACGGATACGGCTGACCAGCTGATCTACGACCAGCAGCTGATCATCACCGACCCACTGCTTGAACAAAACTGGCTGGCCTGGTCCTATGGAAAATCGGCGGTCAACAGTGACCCGTACTACCAGGAAAACCTGGTCATCGGTGACCTGCCGGCCGGAAATTACCTGCTCCGCACTGCCTTCGGTGGCATGAACTTCAGCATCCCGATTGAGGTCCGTCCCGGGATGGTCAATTACTTCACGTTTCAAGGCTATAACGGCTTTATGATCCAACCGCCCCCTGCCCCGGGTGCAGATTTCACCCCGGCACCCATTGGCGCAGCTATCAATGTAGCCATCCCTTGACACGTCGAACATATGTGCTAAACTATTAACATATCTCGGAATTAAGGAGTTCCCCCCATGGTAAAAAAGTCAAACTCACCCCCACCTGAAATGGACGATGCCCGCCAGGCAGCTCTGGATAAGGCTCTGGGAGATATCACCAAACGGTACGGGGATGGCTCGATCATGCGCCTCGGAGAAGCCCACCAGCTAAGAGTGGAGGCCATACCGACCGGCTCGCTTTCCCTGGATATTGCCCTTGGCGTTGGGGGCATCCCGCGTGGGCGTATCACCGAAATTTACGGTCCGGAATCCTCCGGTAAGACCACCATCTGCCAGCATATCGTGTCAGAAGCCCAAAAATTAGGTGGCACCGCGGCGTACATCGATATGGAGCACGCCCTGGATCCAACCTACGCCTCCAGGTGTGGGGTGGACGTGGAGAACCTGCTCATCTCACAACCCGATATGGGGGAGCAAGCCTTGGAGATCACCGAGACCCTGGTCCGTTCAGGGGCGATCGATGTGATCGTGATCGATTCGGTGGCAGCCCTGGTGCCGCGCGCTGAGATCGAAGGCGACATGGGCGATGCCACAATGGGCATGCAAGCCCGCTTGATGTCGCAAGCGCTTCGCAAGCTGTCTGGCGCCATCAAACAGACCAACACCTCGGTGATCTTCACCAACCAGCTGCGCCAGAAGATCGGCATCATGTTCGGTAACCCTGAAACCACCACGGGGGGTATGGCGCTGAAGTTTTACGCCTCGGTGAGGCTGGACGTCAGGCGCATCCAATCGATCAAGCTGGGAGCGGAGATCATCGGCAACCGCACCCGGGTGAGGGTGGTGAAAAATAAGGTCGCTCCTCCCTTCCGGACTGCCGAATTTGACATCATGTATAACGAGGGCATCTCCAAAGCGGGTGACCTGCTGGACCTGGCGACTGCCATGGAGATCATCACCAAGCGTGGCTCGTTCTTCAACTATGGTGATCTGCGCCTCGGGCAGGGGCGCGAGAACGCCAAGGATTACCTGCGCGCCCACAACGAGCTAGCCGCCGAGATCGAATTAGCCGTCAGAGAACGGGCAGCCAGCGGCGAGGCTGCCTTAGGCTTCGGTGCTAATGTTGATGAAGGATCGGAAGAGGCGAGCGATTTATAAAACCGGAACGAATAACTTTTAGCCTGCTAACTACGCCTGATACGCAATACTCAGCCAGTATTGCGTATCTTTTAATATCCACATACATGGCGGGTATTGTGGCTGCTCACTGCCTGAGCTGTGTGCACAGGATTGGACACCAAGCAGGTGCCCATCAGGCTGCCAACCTAAAGATTAATGGATATTTATTCGCCAGATTTTTAAAGGCATTATAATTTCGGTAATTTCACCTCGGAATTCCTCGAATCACCCGGGAGGGAATTAATAAATAAACGGGATGAAAATATGCAAAAAGCATTGATGCTCCTTGTGATCTTGCTGCTGGCCCTCGGTTTGCCGGGCACAGCCAAAGCTTCAGCACAATCTGAAATACTGCCTGTGGTGCATGCCGTGCTTTTTTATTCGGCTGGCTGCCCGTATTGCAGCGAAGTTCTGAATAATACCCTTCCCCTGTTGCAGGAGCAGTATCAGTCACAGCTGAGCATCCGGCTGATCGAGCTGGCTACCCTGGAGGATATTAACAACCTATATTCCTTGGGTACCAGCCTCGGCCTCACCAAGGAACAGGTAGCCGTCCCGTTCCTGCTGATCGACCAGACACCCCTGGTGGGGGTGGATGAGATCAATTCCAGGCTGGCCGGCCTGGTGGAGAAGTACCTGGGTGAAGGTGGGTTGGAAACCCCAGATATTCCCTTGTTGAACAAGATGGCAGCCAAGGGCATCGACTTCACCGCCTACGACCCTGCACAGCAAGCAGCGGTGCAGGCCCAGGCTGCTACGAAGTCGACGGGGATGACCATGGCCTGGGTAATTATGGTCATCATGCTGCTCGCCCTGGTTGTATCGATCATCCTGATCGTGCGCGCCTTTCAGGGTAAGCCCCTTCCACCTCTAAAAGGCTGGATGGAGATTGCCATCCCAGTGCTGAGCCTGATCGGCCTGGGAGCAGCTGTTTACCTCACCTATGTAGAGATCACCCATACACGCGCCCTGTGTGGGCCAGTGGGTGACTGCAACACGGTGCAAAGCAGCCCTTACGCCAAGTTATTCGGCCTTATACCGATCGGCCTGGTGGGAGCGGTGGGGTATATCGCCATCCTGGTCGCCTGGCTGTGGCGCCGCTTCCGTACCGACGCCCTCTCCAGGGTTGCCGGACCGGTCATGTTCGGGATGGCCTTGTTTGGGACGCTGTTCTCGGTCTACCTGACCTACCTGGAACTGTTCGTTATCCATGCCGTATGCATCTGGTGCCTGACCTCGGCGGTCGTCATCACGCTATTAATGCTGCTTGGCCTGCCGTATATCACCCAATGGCTTGCGATCGCCGATGAGGAGGACCAGGCCGTTGAGTGAAGTAACCGTCACCAGGCAGATCAATGTGCGGGGCACGTTTGCCTCGCTAAAGTATCCCAATTACCGCCTGTGGTTTGTCGGCCAGCTGGTTTCTCTGGTAGGCACCTGGACGCAAACCACGGCTCAGGGCTACCTGATCTACCAGCTGACCAAATCTCCCGCCTACCTGGGCTACGTGAGCTTTGCTGGGGGTTTACCCACTTGGATTTTCACACTCTATGCCGGGGCCATCGCCGACCGGGTCAGCCGTCGCACGCTGATGGTGATCACCCAGACTTCCATGATGATCCTGGCATTCATCCTGGCATTTTTGACCTTTACTAACACGGTGCAGCCGTGGCACATCATCGTGCTCTCGTTCTTGCTGGGGATCAGCAACGCCTTTGACGCCCCAGCGCGCCAGGCGTTCGTGCTTGAGATGGTAGAGCGGGAAGACATGACCAACGCGATTGCCTTGAATTCAACCATGTTCAACCTGGCGTTTGTGGTCGGGCCGGCACTGGGTGGATTGATCTATGCCGCCGTCGGACCTAGCTGGTGTTTCGTGATCAATGGCCTATCTTTCATCGCGGTAATTATTGCCCTGCTCTTGATGAAATTGAAACCCTTCATACCGGTGAATACCCAGAACAGCGCCATGAGTGACATGAAAGAAGGGCTGAAGTACGTCGTCAACCACTCCGCTGTCAGGATGTTGATCACCAACCTGTTCATGACCACGCTATTTGGACTGGGGATCACGGCATTAATTCCCGCCTGGTCCAGCACTGTATTAAATGGCGACGCCAAGACCAACGGTTTTCTACTGGCGGCGCGTGGTTTCGGGTCCCTGGTGGCTGCATTAATGATCGCCTCTTTGGGCCGCTTCAGGTGGCGGGGAAAATTATGGTCGGCCAATAGCCTGCTCTTACCCATCAGCATGATCGTGTTCGCACTGATGACCTGGCTGATCCCTTCGCTGATCGCCATGGCGTTCATGGGCTTTGCCTTCATGGTGATCGTCAACCTGTCGAATGCCATGGTGCAGACTCGTATCGCAGACGAAATGCGCGGCAGGGTAATGGGCGTCTATACCTTCTTTTTCTTCGGGGCAATGCCAGTCGGCTCGCTCATCGCCGGCTGGTCGGCGGAAGCTATTGGTGAGCCATTGACCGTGATCATCTCCGCCGTCATCCTGTTAATATTCGCCCTGTGGGTATTTTGGCGCCAGCCGGCGATGCGGCAGATGGAATAATGCCTGCTGTGCGTGAAAACGCACCAGATAACAAAATCTGGTGAAAGCAACAATCCCCGGCAATTGACGTAGGCCAGGTGAGATGGTAAAATTCCGTCGCTTTCCGCCCCCATTGTCTAGCGGCCCAGGACGCGGCCCTCTCAAGGCCGAAACACGAGTTCGAACCTCGTTGGGGGCACAGGACCCGCCATCTCAGGCGGGTTTATCTTTTGTAGGCCCTCTCATCCCCCAGGAGGGGACGTAAGGTTAAAACACGAGTTCGAACCTCGTTGGGGGCACAGGACCCGCCGTCTCAGGCGGGTTTATTTTTTGGTAGGCCCGCTCATCCCCCAGGAGGGGACGTAAGGCTAAAACACGAGTTCGAACCTCGTTGGGGGCACAGGACCCGCCATCTCAGGCGGGTTTATCTTTTGTAGGCCCTCTCATCCCCCAGGAGGGGACGTAAGGTTAAAACACGAGTTCGAACCTCGTTGGGGCCACAGGACCCGTCGTCTCAGGCGGGTTTATCTTTTGGTAGGCCCGCTCATCCCCCAGGAGGGGACGTAAGGCCGAAACACGAGTTCGAGCCTCGTTGGGGGCACAGGACCCGCCGTCTCAGGCGGGTTTATTTTTTGGTAGGCCCTCCCATCCCCTAGGAGGGGACTTAAGGTTGAAACACGAGTTCGAACCTCGTTGGGGGCATACAACAATCCGCCCAGAGGAATTTTCTCCCAACCTGGCAGCTATTTTCTCCATCACCACGCTACTTCCTGGCCCATATCCCGAGTGACTCGAGATAGTGTGGATAAATTACCCGGCTATGCTCTTTTTGCAATTCCCCGCCTTTACCAACAAATATCTCGACCTCAATTTTCTATGGCGAGTTTCTCTCTTACCTTTAGTTTTCCTTCGATCTGGATTCGCCATCTACTCGTGGGCTCATCTTAACCTGTATTTGATATTTATTTTCCATGTTTCAACTGTGCGATCTCGAGAGACATGCAATACCAAGCAGTAAAGTTACATGATTTACTTCACTTACCCGCCACCGTTCAGGATGGCTCGCTTAACGATATAATTCCTGGAAATCGATCGATTACCAGTCCAGCAAGCGCTTGATGAAACTGGCAGCCGGCAATCAGCTTCGAAACAAAGTTTTTATATACAACTTTATAACAACGAGGCGAAATGCTGAACTGGCTGAGCCAGACGCGGAATATCCAGAAGGAGATTGCTATGACCACCGATGTTCGTGTTCAACCGCGGTATGTAATAAAAACCCCCACCAACCTGTCGCCACGCATCCAATGGCTGCGCGATTACTACTTTCAAGGGGTCAGGCGGGCGTGGAATAATGAATACACCTCCTGGACTACCGCGACCCCCTGGGATTTCCAATACAACGAGCTGACTTTTTACATCGTCCCCGAAACCTACACATTCCTGCAGACCTTCCGCTCATCCTTTAACCAGGCTGCCCGCCCGGTCAGCCTGAACCCCGACTTCTGGAAGTGGTCGCTGCCCGAGCGGCGTGCCTGGTTCAACCGCGAAGTGATGGTCCGCTATCTCCCGAAGGAAGTCCTACCTGGCGATTTACTGGCAGGTGGGCGTTTCAACATCCAGACCTCCGCCTGCCTGACCGAGAAGGAGACCAAGGAGCGCGACAAGCTGGTGTATGGCCCTAATGGCAGCCGGGCGGCCATGCTGTGGTTCCACAACCACGGCTACGGGAACGTGGGGGCTACCTCCGGGCACCTGATCCCCGATTACGGGCGCATCATCCGCGAGGGCTGGAAAGCTGTACACACCGAGCTGGCTGCCACTTATGCGGGGTTATCGCAAGCGGAAAAACAAGGCAAAAAGGGTGCACAGCTGCGGGCGATGATGACTGCTGCCACCCTACCGGGCGACCTGGCGGCTGAATATTCCCGGCTGTGCAATGAGCTGGCAGAGAGCGAGGCCGACCCCACTCGACGAAACGAGCTGCTGCAGATGGCCGATAACATCACCCGTGTCCCCTGGGAACCCGCCGCGAATTTCTGGGAGGCCGTCCAATCGCTGTGGCTGACGCACATGCTGGTCATGGCCGATGAAAACTACCCCGGCCCAGGCGACTCTTTTGGACGCCTAGACCAATATCTGTACCCTCTGTGGGAAAAATCTATCTCCGATGGAATGGACCCGGAGTTCGGCAAGGAAATCCTGAAATGCTTCTGGCTACACTGCAATACCGCCTATGATGGCATGATCCGTACGGGCGGCAACCAGGGGATTACGGCTGGTTATGGGCAGCTGTTCACGATCTCGGGCATGGGGGCAGGTGGCGCGGATATGTCGAACGACCTGACCTACGTCTTGCTGGATGTGATCGATGAGATGTCGCCTATCCTGGAGCCGAAACCCAACGTGCGCTTGCACCGCGGCTCTCCCGAAAAATTGCTCGACCGGGTGGTGGAGATGATCGCTTCCAGCCAGGGTTCACCCTTCCTGCTCAACTTCGATGAGCGTTCGATGGCTGGCATGATGCTGCAAGCCCGGAAATCGGGTGTGGAGCATCTCATACACAAGGATAACGTCTTCGATTACGCCCCGGTGGGCTGCCTGGAGAATACCATGGTCGGCAACGACCGTAGCGGCACGGTGGACGCTAACCTCAACCTGCTCAAGGCCGTGGAGCTGGCCTTGACCGGGGGCTATGATTTGGCACCGTTCACTGACCCGATGACCGGCAAAGCTGACCCGGTCACGCGTTGGGGCGCCGATACCGGCGAGGCGACCCGCTTTACGACCTGGGAGCAGTTCTGGCAGGCCTACACCCTCCAGACCCAGCATTTAATCAAGCGCATCGTGGATTTATATGAACAGAGTGAATTTATCCGGGCGCGCTATGCCCCCACACCTTACCTCTCCTGCCTGGTGAAAGGCTGTGCCCAGAAGGGCCTGGACATCACTGAAGGCGGTGCAGAATTGGGGTACGTGACTATCGAAGCGGTTACCTATGCCACCACGGTTGATTCGCTGCTGGCCATCAAGTACCTTGTATTTGATCAAAAAGCCTGCAGCATGGCAGAGCTCATCCAGGCTCTTAAAGATAACTGGCAGGGCCATGAAGTGTTACAGGCGCGTGCCCTGCACAAAGCCCCCAAGTATGGCCGCGACGACGATGCCGCGGATGCCATGGCACAGCAGGTGATGGAGCTGTGGGCTGAGGAAACCTGGAAGTACAAGACTCAATCCACCAGTCGCCAGTTCCGTCCTGGGATGCTATCTTGGAACTATTGGGTGGCCGATTTATTTGTCCTACCGGCCAGCCCGGACGGACGCCCATGCGGTAAATTCCTGTCAAACGCAGTGTGCCCGTCCAACGGTGCGGATATCAACGGCCCAACCGCCAATGTCAACTCGGTGGGTAAAGCCCTGGGTGGCAAGGCTGCTAATGGGCAGGGGGATTGGGAGGACTACCTGAACTTGCTGCCCAACGGTGCCAGCCACACCATGACCTTCAACCCCTCCATGCTGCGCGACCCAGAGCACCGTGAGAAATTCAAGGCGTTCTTGAAGGGCTACATTGAGAATGGTGGCTCAGCTTTGCAGGTGAACCTGATTAATGCCGACCTGCTACGTGACGCCCAGGTGCACCCCGAGAACTACCGTCACCTGCTGGTGCGTGTGACCGGCTACAATGCTTACTTCACCTCCATCGGGCGTGAGCTGCAGAACGAGATCATCGCTCGTGAAAGCCACCAGATGAGATGACCACCGGACGCATCCTGCACCTCCAGCGCCTCTCCACCGAGGATGGACCGGGCATCCGCACCACGGTATTCTTCAAGGGCTGCCCGCTGCGCTGCGCCTGGTGCCACAACCCCGAGAGCATGTCGACCCATCCGCAGACCCAGTGGTTCACGGTGCGTTGCATCGGTTGTAGAACCTGTTTAACCGTATGCCCCAACGGCTGCATCAGCCTGTCGGGCAATGACCTGGTCTTCAACCGGACCAGGTGCGAGGCATGCGGTAAATGTGTGGAAGCCTGCCCTTCTGGAGCCCGCGAGCTGCTGGGCAAGACCGTGACCGCCCAAGAGATCCTGGCAGAATTGGTTAAGGACCGCTCCTTTTACGAGAAATCAGGCGGCGGCGTCACCCTCTCGGGTGGTGAGCCAACCTTCCAACCAGACTTTGCGGGTGCCCTGCTCCATGGTTTAAAGGAGCTTGGTATCTCCTCCGCCCTGGATACCTGCGGGCTGACCTCCACCCGCACACTGGATAGCCTGCTGCCCTTCACCGACCTGGTCCTGTTCGACCTCAAGCTCATGGACCCTGACCAACATCGAGAATTCACCGGGGCTACCAACCAGGCGATCCTTGATAACCTGGCGTATATCCAGGATTTCATCAAAGACCAGCCTCGACCCATTGAGCTGTGGATCCGTACGCCACTCATCCCAGGCGCGACGGACAGCAACGAGAACCTATCAGCCATCGGCCACTACCTGTCGGAGCATATGGCTGAAACAGTCGCCCGCTGGGAGCTGTGCGCCTTCAATAACCTGTGCCGAGACCAGTACACCCGCCTGGGAATGGCCTGGCAGTACGCCACCACCCCGCTGATGACCGCCACCGAGGTGGAGCGCTGTGAGCAGGTCGCCAGAGGCGCATTCATCCACCCAGAGCGGGTACACGCCAGCGGGGCCACCCGCCTTGAATAAACCTCGTAGGAGTTAGGTATGCAAACCACCTCGTTCACCACCTTTTCCGAAGCAGACGTCCAGGGCACCCAGGTGCCCATGAAGGTCGGTTTGCTGGCGACCGTCACGCCGGAAGGTCTGCCGCATGTGACCCTGCTTTCATCGGTAATGGCCTGCAGCCCAAGCCAGCTGTGCTTTGGGCAGTTCACCGAGGGCATGTCGAAAGGGCATATCCTGGCCAATCCGAAGGTGGGGTTTCTCATGATGGGGCTGGATAAAAACCTGTGGCGGGGAAAGGCCAGCTATACCCATTTCGTAAAGAGTGGGCCGGAATACGAGTACTACAACAACGTGCCGATGTTCCGCTACAACGCCTATTTCGGCGTCCACACCGTGTATTATTTCGACCTGGTCTCACACACCGGTAAATTACCCCTGCCGATGAACCAGATCATCTTTGCGGCGGTCAAAACGATGCTGGCGCGCAGCCTGGGGCGCAAACTTGGCCAGCAAAAAGTGCTAAATAGCTGGACACGCCTCTTCCTGGATAAGCTCGACAACCTCAAATTCCTGTCCTATATCGGACCGGACGGTTTCCCGGCGATCATCCCGGCCATCCAAACCCAAAGCCTGGGTTCCGACCATGTGCTGTTCTCCACTTCGGTTTTCAGCGAAGAGCTGCACGCCATCCCGCCCGGTGTGCCCATGGCGGTTTTTGACATGGCACTGACGATGGAAGATGTGCTGCTGCGTGGCAAATATCTCGGCATCCGGAGAGTGGCAGGCATCCAGGCAGGCGTGGTGGAGGTGGATTGGGTATACAATCCCATGCCCCCCGTACCCGGGCAGGTCTATCCGCCCGTCGAGCTGAAAGCCATCACCCAATTCTAAAGAGCCCGCCTGTTGAAGCAGGGGAAGTTCATTGGTTTGATCGATCCAAGACAGCAAGTGGTCGAAGCGATTTCTTCGCTGCCCAAACCATACCCTTATTTGTAAAAGATCGGGCGCTTCAGCTTTAATTATCGTCAATAGCCTCTCCAAGGAAGGATAGATATGCCTGGACATAGCTTCTACATCCTGGACGTATTTTCTGATAAAAAGTATGCCGGCAACCAGCTGGCTGTGTTTCGACATGCAAGCGTGATCTCGGGCGAAGAGATGCAAAAGATTGCCAGGGAGATCAATTTCTCGGAGACAACTTTCATCCTTTCGGATGAGCCCAAGAATAGGCGGCTTTGATGTGCGTATCTTTACACCTAAAGAAGAAGTACCCTTTGCGGGCCATCCGACGCTTGGCACAGCATTCGTCATTCACCATGCAATACTTCATGGAGCAGCTGACAAGGTCGCGCTCAACCTGGGCATAGGACAGATTCCGGTCACATTCTGCGAAGATGGCTATGGCTGGATGAGACAGGTACAGCCGGTTTTTGGCCAGGTTCATGGAGCTGAGGCGATAGCCAAGATCATCAACGTAGATATTTCCGATATGGATGTGCGCTTCCCCATTCAAGAAGTTTCCACGGGCTTACCATTTTTTATCGTGGCGTTGAAAGACCTTGCCAGCCTAAAAAAAGCCAGAATCGACAAAGATAAGTATTTTAACTACATAAAAAATACAGAAGCGAAAGGAATTTTAATTTTCTGCCCTGAAACGCACGAGGCATACAACGATATCAGCGTGCGTGTATTTGTGGATTATTACGGAGTTCCCGAAGACCCCGCCACGGGCAGCGGTAATGGAAGTCTGGCAGGCTACCTTGTGAAATACCGGTATTTTGGAAATAGCTCAGTCGATATCCGTAGTGAACAGGGATATGAAATGGGCCGGCCCTCTCTTTTGCTATTAAAGGCGGAACAAAACGGTGAGCAAATAGATATCTCGGTCGGAGGGAAAAGTGTGATCGTGGCGCAAGGGGAGTTTATTTAATACTTGCGGGTATGCTGCGCCGCGCTGGCGGAGACGTCGATCATATCAGCCTGACCTTTGGGTGCTTGACTAAACGCACATAAACCATCCTGTACCTAATAGTGGCTTGTTAAATGGCAATCAAACCATACGAATCCGTGGCTTGATGCCTGCTCCAAAATCATTACGCTACTTTTTTAAATAGGTTGAGGAAATTAATCTTGTTTTGCGGGTTGCGCGCCCCAGGCAGGAGCTCGACCATGCACAGCCCCACTCGCGTACCCTGTGGATTATAGATCCCTGCGATCAGCTCAAAATACGCCAGGTTAAGTTGCCCATCCGTCAAGGGACGAATTTCATACGTCTCCTCTTTTATGCCCGGCATGAGCAGGTCCCAGCCCATTGAGAAGGTCAGCCCGGCTGCCTGGGTGGACCCCTTGGGGGTGATGGTGTAGTTCCGTACCAGCTGGCGCTGCCCATCTCTGCTTATATATGTGCCATCATAGTACGGGCACTGCGGGAAGGCGAACAGCATCACTTCCTCGTCGTCGAAGAAGCGCAGGGAGAACCATTCCCAATGGGTATCGGCGCGCGTGAGAGCGTAGGGTCCCCACTGGCGGTCGAACCAGGATTTACCAGCTACCTGCATGGTCGTGCTGGCTTCGTGCGGGTCGTGGATGGTCACGATCCCCTTCGTCGGCATGTTGGTGTATGAATAATATACCGTCCTCCGGCGAGGGTCTTCTGCCCCGCCCATGATGAGCACCCCATTATCTCCGTGCCAGAACGCACCCTTGCCTTTATCCAATTCAAGGATGAGCTCGAAGGACTCGCTATGTGCCACCAGCATCATGTGATCGGCTTCCCGCACCAGGCGCGCTTGCGACAGGTACTGCACCGTATCCGCGGTGACATACACTTCCGGGCTGTGCAGCACCATGCGCTGGGTGAAGCGATGCCTTCTTCTCGCCACATCTGTGAGTGCCAATTGAAGGATCCAGGGGGAGAACCCATATAAGCGCGGCTTGATCACTGTGAATTGGTAGGAATACAGCTTCTCAGGATTTGATTCTTCGGAAAAGTACCCGGTGATATACCACCAGCCCGAAACCTTTTTATGAACTGGCCACTCGGCATCGAAATCCTTGTGGTTTTCCTGCCGGTATGGAATGGTTACGCTTTTCATGATGAATGCTCTTCATTTTTTAGTCTCATTAGTGCTTACCCTACCCTTTAACATACTGATAATCATCACCAGGATAATACTGAGCAGAAAAAACTGCCTGCCACTTAAGATGCAATTTTTCTGCCTAAACCGGAGCAGCTACCCACCGTGCATTATCCTGATAAATATGACCTCTGTCACTTTCCTGGGCCTGGTAGATAACTTATACTGGTAGCATGAAATGGCTTGCTAAGAAATCTGGCAATTCGGCTTCGCCTCCCCAGCCCGAAGCTGATTCTACGACAAGCAAGGTTTCCCTCATCCGTGTGGGCTGCCCGGCACATAACTGTGGCGGCCGCTGCCTGCTGATCGCCCATATCGATAACGGCCGCATCACCCGCCTGGATACAGACGACCGCCCGGATAGCCTGGCTGCACCCCAGCTACGCGCGTGCGCGCGTGGGCGGGCTTACCTGCGCCGCCAGTACCATCCCGACCGCTTGCAGTTCCCCCTCAAACGTGTCGGCGAGCGTGGTGCGGGGCAATTCGAGCGCTGCAGCTGGGATGAAGCTATCGAAATGCTGGCTAGGGAGCTTGAACGGGTCAAAGCCAGGTATGGCAATGAAGCCTTGTTCGTGCCATACGGGACAGGCAGCTACAACCAGCTCAATGGCTCGCATACCGCCCGACGCCTGATGAACCTGTTGGGTGGGTGCCTGGGTATCTACAACTCCTACTCGTGGGGGGCGATCAACATCGCCACCCCCACCGTGTATGGAACGCTGGTCACCGGCAACCAGCGCCAGGATTGGCTTAACAGCCGCTACATCATCATGTGGGGTTGGAATCCGGCCGAGATGCGCGACGGTACCAACAGCGATTACTTCATTAAGCTGGCACGCCAGAATGGAGCCAGGGTGGTGTGCATCGACCCACGCCATTCGCTTTCGGCGGCTAGCCTGGCAGATGAGTGGATCCCCATCCGGCCCGGCACCGACGTGGCCATGATGAGCGCCATGGCTTACGTGATGCTGACCGAAGGGCTGTATGAGGCTGAATTCGTGCGTACCCATTGCGTGGGCTGGGATCACACCCAAATGCCGCCCGGGGCTGAACAGGCTGAATGCTACGTTGAATACCTGCTGGGTAGGCGGGATGGCCTCCCCAAGACCCCCGAGTGGGCTGAAGCCATCACGGCTGTCCCAGCCTCCACCATCGCCCGTATCGCACGTGAGTATGCTACCACGAAGCCCAGCGTGCTATACCAGGGCTACGGGATGCAGCGCCGGGCATATGGCGAGCAGGTGGTGCGGGCTGGCTGTGTGCTGGCTGCCATCACCGGCAATGTCGGCATCCCGGGTGGGTGGGCCAGCGGGCTGGGCACCCAGGCGCCCGATGGGGGACCGCTCTGGACCGTGTTTCCAACCGGGGTAAACCCAGTCAAAGCCAGTATCCCGGTCTTCCTGTGGAGCGAAGCCGTGCTGCGCGGCCACGAAATGACCGCCGCGGACGGCGTGCTGGGGGCTGACCACCTGACGACCGACATCAAGCTGATCTATGCCGTTGCCACCAACTGCCTGATCAACCAGCATGCTGACGTCAACCGATCGGCAGCAATTTTAAGGGACGAGAAGAAAGTGGAGTTCCTGGCTGTACAGGACAACTTCCTCACCCCCACGGCGAAATTCGCCGACCTGGTCTTGCCCGCCTGCACCCAATTCGAAACCTGGGGGGTGGAGGATGGCTGGAAGTACGGCGATGAGGTCATTCTACAGCCCAAGCTGGTGGAGCCGCTGGGTGAAAGCAAGAGCGATTACCGCATCTGCGCTAAGCTAGCCGAACGATTGGGGGTTGGCAATGAATATATCGAAGGACGCGATGAAAAGGCCTGGGTGGGATGGTGCCTTGACCGCCTCCGCGAGACCCGCTTCCCTGAACTGCCTTCGCTAAACCAATTCATCGAACAGAATTTGGGAGCCTACACGCTTCCCGTCACGCAGCCAGCGGTGGCTTTTGCGGATTTCAGGGGTGATCCAGAAAGATACCCCCTGGACACGCCCAGTGGGAAGATTGAGATATTCTCGAAGACTTTATATGACATGAGCCGACCGGAGGAAATTCCGGCGGTGCCCAAGTACATCCCGGAGTGGGAAAACCCGTTCCTTGAAGCAGCCAGTGACTCAGCCACAGAAGGCCAGGCCAAAAAATATCCCCTGCAGGCCATCGGTCACCACAGCCTGAGCCGGGTGCATTCCACGCATGCCAACAATGACTGGCTGCAGGAAGCCTTCCCCCAGCGTATCTTCATCAACCCCATCGATGCTGCCCCAAGGGGCATTCAGGATGGCGACCTAGTACGCGCCTGGAACGGGCGTGGCCAGCTTGTTATCCCTGCCCGGCTCACCCAGCGCATCCTGCCTGGGGTAGTGGATATCCCCCAGGGCGCCTGGTGGAATCCGGACCCACAGGGTCTCGATCATGGGGGCAATATTAATGTGCTCACCTCCCACCGCTGGACGCCCCTGGCTTTTGGGTCAACCCAGCACACCATCATGGTCGAGATTGAGAAATATGACCCGGAAAAACCGGGGCAGCCGCAGGGGGAGCCATGATCGCTTTGGATAAATGGTCCAGGGTATGAGCTACGCCTTCACCTTCGATGCGCGGGCCTGTTCCGGCTGCAAAGCCTGCCAGGAAGCCTGTAAGGATAAGAACCAGCTTCCGGCAGGCTTACTATGGCGGCGGGTGATCGAAGTTTCGGGCGGGGGATGGCAGCAAGTGGGCAGTGCCTGGGAGAATAACATCTTCGCGTATAACCTTTCCCTGGCCTGCAACCACTGTACCCACCCCAAGTGCGCCGGGGTCTGCCCGACAAGTGCCTATTCCGTTCGACCGGATGGGATTGTGTTAATCGACCCCACCAAATGCATGGGATGCGGGTACTGTGCCTGGGCTTGCCCCTACGGTGTGCCACAATTCGACACCCGCCAGGGTATCATGACCAAATGCGACTTTTGCCACGACGCCATTGATGCCGGCCTGCCGCCCAGCTGTGTCGCAGCCTGCCCGTTGCGGGTACTGGAGTTTGGTACGCTGGAGACCATCGAAGCACGTGAGCAGAATCGGAACTTATGGCAGCTACCGGGCAGTGAGCACCCTTTCCCGCTGCCGAGCTTTTCACGCACCGAACCTCACCTGGCTGTCTCGCCTCATCCAGGCATGGGTATCCCAATCGACAAGCTCGTTTCAAACCAGGAGGAGATCCTACCTCCGGGGGCATTTGAGCAGCCTGTCGGAAAAGCCGCTTTACATGAGCTGCCCCTCGTGGGTTTTACCCTTCTCGTCCAAATGGCAGCCGGCATGGCAGCCGCTTGCCTGGTAACTTCGCCCATCCCGGTTGGGGTGCTGCTCGCCATCGGGCTCCTGCTGGGTGGCGGAGGCGTGCTATCCTTCTGGCACCTGGGGCACAAACGCAATGCCTGGCGGGCGGTCATCCACGTCAAAAAATCTTGGCTGAGCCGCGAGGTCTTGCTGGCTTGCCTGTTTGGAACCACCTGGGCAGTGACAGCCGGTTGGATTGGGTTGGGGAAAGCGTCTGTCTCCAGATGGCCGATGGCGCTCCTGGGCATTGCAACGGTGTACTGCATGGGGCAGGTATACCTGCTGCGGGCTGTCCCGCCCTGGAATAGCTGGCGTACCCCGCTGGGTTTCTTCCTGAGCGTGGTTGTGCTGGGCGCCTTGGGGATGAACCTGTTGCTGCCAGGCTTTGGATGGGTGATCGCTGCCGGGATCGCCATATTGGCAGAATTGGGCTTAACCTTATCCGACCAATACGCGGCGAAACATGCGGCGGGCCAGTGGCGTATAGGCTTGCTCCTGTTGGCCATCTTGGGCTGCCTGTTAACAATCTTTGCCCCACTGAGCCCGCTGATCTGGCAGAATATCATCCTCTTTGCACTGGCACTAGCTGCAGAGAGCATTGGCAGGTGGCAGTTCTATAACAGGCGCAGACCCTTCCCAATGTAGACCAGCTAACCCATGCTATACTAATTTGAGACAGGTCAAAACTTAGATTCCACGATAACGCAAAGAGAAGAATGGGCTCCAAGAAATTAAGTCGGCATGGATTCATAAAAGCGGCTGCGATCGGTGGGGGCGTTTTATTGGCTGGGGGCATTGCCCGCCAGACACACAACCAGCTCGGCCGCGATTTTCAACCCGAAAGGGCCCAGGCTTACCTGCATGGTATCCAGCCCAGCACAGCCCTTCAAACCCTGCCCAATATCATCATCATTTTATGTGATGACCTGGGAATCGGCGACCTGCAATCACCGGCGATCAAGACCATCAACCTGCGCAGGATGGCAGCTGAAGGTACTACGTTAACCAACTTTTATGCATCGGCTTCTGTGTGCAGCCCTTCGCGTGCTGGCCTGTTAACGGGTCGTTACCCGGTGCGTACGCTCATTTCCACCCCCTTGCTTTCCACCTACGATTCAATGAATGTGGTCATGGATGTTCTGGGTCGCTATTCTTACAATGTCCGCGGCATTCCTCAGGATGAAGTGTTGTTACCTGAAGTCCTTAAGCGCCGGGGCTACCGCACCGGGTTGGTTGGGAAGTGGCACCTGGGGGGCACCGCTGGCTACCTGCCCAATAACCGCGGCTTCGATATGTTCTACGGGGCTCTGTGGAGCAATGACGACCAGCCTTATGCGATTTATCGCAACACGGAGGTCGAGATCCCCGCCCCAGCGGATCAAAACACACTGACCCGCAATTTTACCCAAGAGGCTGTCGATTTCATCGGCGCTAATAAAGACGGCCCGTTTTTTCTCTACCTGGCACATGCCATGCCGCATTTCCCTGTGCACGCCTCGGCTGACTTCCAGGGGTCTACGGAGGCAGGTCTATACGGAGATGCTGTGCATGAGATCGATTGGAGTGTAGGCCAGGTCCTTGAAACACTCGGCCAGCTTGGACTGGACCAAAAAACGCTGGTGGTTTTCAGCGGTGATAATGGCCCGTGGATGGAAGGCAACCCGGGATACCTGCGGGGGCGCAAGCTGCTGTGGTTTGAGGGTGGCTTCCGTGTGCCGTTCATTGCGCGGTGGCCAGGCGTCATCCCGCCCGCCACCCGAGTGGCAGGGATGAGCGTTAACTTCGACCTGTTTCCAACCTGCCTTAATCTGGCTGGGGCTGCCCTGCCGCAAGACAGAATCATCGATGGAAAAGATATCCTGCCGCTCCTAAAAGGGGAAGGTCAGGTGCCTCATGACCCATTTTATTATTACGATACTCGCCAGGCAGTGGCGATACGTTCTGGAGAATGGAAGTACGTATGCCGTTACCTGACCGATATTGCCTCATTCTGGCCGACACGGCAGGGGCCATTCCTATTTTAATCTGGCCAGTGATCCGCAAGAAGCTTACAGCCTGCTCGAGGCCGAGCCCCAGCTGGCGAGTGACTTAGTCACCAGGTTGGAGGGCTTTGAAGAGGAAATGCAGGCTAACCTGCGCGGCTGGTTATAACCATCCATCCTTCGCCCATCTCCCCAGCCCCTCGCTGAGAAGAGATCCTCGGCTATCCAAAAACTTAGACAATAAAATTCGTTCTTCTTCACGGTATCTCTGGCACCGCTTCTATTACGTTGTGTATTTCAAGTAATTGCACCAAATCCAGGATCTCTGGCGCCAGAGTCAAGTCGATTTCTGCCTTGAGCATGATTTCTTCAACCGTCAATGGCTCAGCATTTGGGAATGGCAGGTGATATAGGAATCTGCCTTGTGGAGTGGTTAGCTTTATCTTGCGCTCCTCTCGCTCACGACCATTCCCAGTCCAAATAGTCACGCTGGTGATGTAGTCCTCGCTGCGAGCCACCGAAAAGCGCGCCCCGGCGTTCTCCTTTTCCCGGATTCGTGCAGCCATATGGTTAAATGAGGGTTCGCGCTTGATTTCCATCAGATCAATATCAATGATTAATCGATTCTGCTTCAACGCATAACGATAATAAGGACGTTTCTTCTCAAGGACCTCCTCCTTGGAAACAACGCCAAGCTGTTCAAGTGACTCAAGATAGTCTTGAGCTGTTCTAATATGCAGGTTGAGGCGGGTGGCGACTTCCGACGCCGAGATGGCCTGATAATTTACCAGTAGCTTAAAAATATCCTCGGCATAACCTTTAGAGAGCAATGAGGCGAATTTCGCAGCTGTATGAAAGTCCATAGGATTCTGGCCTTATGAGAAGATGCCGATTTTGAGATCATCCATACGATCGACTGCTCGGATGCCCTCACCACGGTTAACCAACTCAAAAAAGTCAATGAAAACTTGACCAAATGAATTGCATAACTGGTCAAACGCCAGGGGATCGCGATAATCCAGGTAGTCTTTCTGGGCGATATGTACAGATACTTCGCCATCTACATCAAAGTTTACCCAAGATGCATCACGGTAATCCCCGGCAAGCCCTAACACGCGTCCATACTCGTCACCCATCTTGATGGGAACCAAGGTGGTGTTTTTTGAGCTGATAAAGGGCAATGCAATTAGGTTGCGCCCGCAAAATATGGCAAACTGGTGTATTTGTTCTGGGCTGTACTCCAGCTTACCAACCGGGCGCGGTCTTGTTGTATAACCATTCCCGGTTTTTTCAACCGGTTCAGCAGCCAGCTCAAAAATTTCACGCCCGCGCCATTTAGCCCTTCGTGTAACAAGCAGGTACACAATTACAAAGCTAAAAAACATGAGGCCAAAAAAATACGCCAGGCCAAATTCTAGGCTGTCAAAGGGATCGCCTGTCATATTCCCCACTGAAAACTTCCCACCTGCCACAATGCAGACGAGTACTAAAAAGGCTGAGTAGGCAAAAAATACCAGATGAGGGAGGTTTCTGGTGCGGATAAGTACATAAAGGAAATATATAGAGAACAGGCAAATCATGCCGGCCAGGACATACATGCCAACCGGAATGCCGAAGAGAAGCGAGGCGAGACCAAAAATGGCTATCATGGCTAGTGGAATCAAAGGCCCTGTGATATTTCGATCTGGTTTAAGCTTTCGCGTGAGAGACATGTTCCCCTCCTTGTTTACATGGTTCAATTATTGTATACTTCACTTTAATTGAAGTATATAATATTTTTACTGATTTGTCAAGTGTGAATTGTAAGCGGAGAAAAATCGAACAACGAAAACTTGCTTGGGGTCGATTAGTATTCAAATTTGACTTTTCCGGAAAGACCTTTGACTCAGAGTAACTTAAAGCTTCAACGGCAGCATCGATTGGTAGGCAAAGTGCCTATGGAAGTTGTTTACCATAGGCACCGCCAGGTTTGTGCAGTTATACTGGAATGGTTATCCGATGTTCACCGCAACAGGGCAAATTGCTAGTGACATCCAATTATTGATCACAACCGAACGTCAGACGATTTTCCTTCCTCACCCTTCGCGCTCATGGCCTGGAGTGGCATTTCAAGCGAGCGGACAGGCGGCTCGTGGGTGACATAGAACACCGGCGAGGGTATCTCCGGCCGGGCTGTGGCTGGGGTGACGCGCACAACTGCTTCAGCGGTGACAGAAGCTTTTTGGGTTTTGCTAAGGTAAATGACCCAGTACATCACTCCCACCATCACTGCGCCGCCGATGATGTTGCCGATCGTAACGGGTACCAGGTTCACCACGAAGAAGTTGCTCCAGGTGAGGTTCGGGAAATCTGCGGGGGTTTTCTGGATCGTCTCAAAGAATTTTGCCGACCCAAATTGCTTGATTAACAGCGCAATCGGGATGAAATACATATTGGCGATGCTGTGCTCGAACCCGGCTGCGACAAAGGCAGCAATGGGGGGAATGATTGCCAGGATCTTATCGACAGTGGTGCGGGCGCTGAAGCACATCCAGACCGCCATGCAGACCAGGGCGTTACAAAATATCCCCAGTGCCACTGCCTGCCAAAAGGCGAGGCTGGTCTTGGCTTCACCGGTATTAAGGGCAGCCAGACCAATTGAGCCAGCCCCAAAGGTGTACTGGCGGGTCAGGAACATCAGGCCAGCAGTCAGGATCGCTCCCACAAAATTGCCCAGGTACACGATGCCCCAGTTGCGCAGCAACGCTTCCAGTTTCACCTTCCGGCTAGCGTAGGCAATGACGATCAGGTTGTTGCCCGTGAACAGCTCAGAGCCGGAGACGACCACCAGGATCAGGCCGAGGGTAAATACCAGGCCTGCCAGCAAGCGAGCAACCCCAAACGGCAGGGCCGAGGCGCCCGCACTGACCGTGGTGGCGAATATTGCGCCCATGGCAATAAAGGCGCCTGCCAGGATAGCCAGCAGGAACATGCGCAATGTATCTAATTTTGTCTTCTTGACCCCAATATCGGCGGCCTTGGCGGCCATCTCGGGGGGTAGCAAGGCATCGAATGAGATTTCCTTGGCTGGAGGTTGGGCAGCTTTTGGTGTATGAGAAGAAGAGGTGAACATATTGGCTCCCTTATTCCTTGGAATTAACCTGCGTATCAATGGCAAAAATGTGGTCATAGCGGTCATCGACCGGTGACTCGACCGGAAGCTCGGGCTGGATGATGTGCAGCAGGCCCTGGCACATGGCGTTCAGCCCGACGTGCGCCAGCTCGGTTTGCGGCAAGCCGGTCTGCCCGGCAGTTTTATCAAATGGGCAGTCGGGCATGATAAAACGCATTTCTGGCCCGATCTGGTGGATGGTGAAATCCACCCTGAGCGTCTCCAGCACACACTCCAGGGCACATACGCCCGGGTTAGGAAAACCATTCAGGAAGGTATTGTCCAGCATGTACATGGCAACCGCCTGCCCCAGCCCGCTGCCGAAGCTCACCATCAGGCCATAAGCCTCGCTCTCGCTAAAACCTGTCTGGCAGAACATGGCATACTCAATGAAAATCTGGCATAAGGAAATGGACGTTTCCGGTCCGGCGCCGGTCAATTCCCCCCAGATCTGGAAGCCGTGCAGCAAGTCATCGCGAACGTAAACGTCGCGCTGCCCGACTTCGTTGTAATACATATCGCTGGTTGCAATGGGGTAACGGCAGATCAATGTGGCATTGCTAAGTGCGCTTGTTGGCATGCTCTTTCTCCTTGGTACTAAAGTATTTCATCTCTTTGGAAGCTGCTCGAATACGAGAGACGAGCGTTCCAGATCGATTGCGTATTATTTCACTATATACTTTATAACCGAAAGGAGTTACAGCCGCAAGCGTCGGCCGGTTACAATATGGTTACAATATTTCCCACCTGTTTTTTTGTGATGTAGCGGTGACTGGCTAAACCTGGATGTTTTGGGTGTTCAGCACATAACCAGCATTGGGTATCGTTTCGATCAGCGAGGCTGCCCCGGGTTTTGTTTCCAGTTTGTTACGCAGCCGATACACGAGCTGTTTGAGCATCTCGTTGGTAGCACCCTCTGGTCCCCACACGCGCAAGATCAGGGTATCGTTACTCAGTACCCGGTCGGGATTCTGCATCAAGGCCCGCAGCAGGCGCGTTTCCAGGTGGGTGAGATGGACCGGCTCTGATCCACCAAAGCGCACTTCCCGGCGCTCAGCGTCAAAGGAAATCGCCCCTGCCTGGAGCACTTCTTGCGGCTCACTCACCACCCGGCGGAGCAAAGCCCTGATACGCGCAATCAGCTGGCGCGGGCTGAATGGCTTGATGATATATTCATCCGCCCCAGCTTCCAGGGCGGTGATGACGTTATCGTCCGTGTCGCGCACGGTCAGCATGATGATCGGAACATCCGACTCGTTGCGGATGCGCGTACACACCTCCAGCCCATCCATGCGTGGCAGACCCCAATCCAATACGATCAGGTCGGGAGTCTCCTTGGCAAACACCTCGAGCGCACTCAGCCCATCGTGCGCATTGACGACCTCAAAACCAGCCCGGCGGATAGCAAACGCCAGCACGTCCGAAAGCGCCAAATCATCATCGACAACCAGGATCTTCGTCATAGGGTCTCATTCTCCTCGGGAGGCTGTATAGGTATTGTAACCCAAACTTTTGCACCTCCCATGGGGAGGTTTTCTGCACCAACCTGACCGCCGTGCATTTCGATGATCGACTTCACCACAGATAATCCCAACCCGATCCCATATTGTGTATCGTGTGATTGGCCAGCGGTCACAAACCTGCGGAACAGGTCAGAAAAACGGTCCGTCGGTAGCCCGGGGCCGGAATCTGTGACGGCCATGGTCACCCAGGTGGAGTCTTGGCTGATCGCCAGGCCAATCGTTCCGCCCATTGGGCTGAATTTACTGGCATTGGAGAGTAAATTCACCAATACTTGCACCAGGCGGTTGTCATCCGCCCATACCGTGGGGAGCTTGTCTGGGATGGTCAGGATGATGTTCTGCTCGCGGCGTTTCAACAAAGGCGACATGATCTCCGCCGCTTCATGGACGACATTCCGCAGGTTGATCGGGCGGCGGTGCACCTGGAAGCAGCCAGCCTCGATCGTGGTGCTCTCCAAGAGGTTCCCCACCAGGGTTTGCAAGTGCAGGGTACTCAGGCGAATCGTATCCACCAGCTCCTTCAGCTCGTTGGGGGTCAGCATGGTGCCTTCATCCACCAGGATCTCGGAGGTAGCCGCGATCCCAGCCAGGGGCGTGCGGAATTCATGGGCCACGTTAGCTAGGAAGTTATAGCGCAAGCGGTTCACGGCTTCCTCTTCGGTCACATCGCGTATCACGATCACCCGTTCCGATCCATACCCGCTGGGAGGGTTTTCGTCAGGGGGAGAGATTGCCACGTACAGGAGCACAGGCTTACCGTGTGCATCCAGCACATTCACGCGCTGGGCCACCGAGCCATCGGTCTGCTTGTGCAGCAGGTCACCCACCGTGGTAGTTTCGCCGGGGGCAGGTGGGAATATGTGAGTATAGTGAAGGCGGACAACATCATAACTGTGGTATCCAAGGATCTCTTCCGCATCGGGGTTGAAGAAGGTGATGCGGTCGTTTTCGTCGAGGGCGATCACCCCTTTGGGTACCAGGGATAACAGCCGCTCAGCATGCTTCATCTCACGCTGGGTCACCGACAGTGAGTAGCGTAGCTGCCGGCGGGCGTAATCGAAATGACGCGACAGCTGGTTGATCTCCGGGATCCCTGTTTCAACCGGTGTAGACACATCCAGGTTACCCTGGCTGATCTGATCGGCAGATTTGCTCAGCTGCAACAGCGGCGTTGTGATATGGCGCGCCTGCCGTACCACCAGGAACGAGCCAAGCAGCATGACCAGCACACTGAAACCAACTGAGATGAGGGTGGTGCTGAGCATGCCTCGTCGGATGGAACCACCGGGAAGGGCCACCTCACTCAAAGCGAGCACATTTCCCTGCGCATCGCTCAGGGGCATCAAACCTACATAGTAAGGTTGGTCCTGGGCGGCGCCCATGGTGCAGCAGGCTTGCCCGGTTTCTTCTACCTTCAATGCTGAGGCTGGGTCCAGCGACCAATTCGGTGCAGCGGGCAGGCTGGTGGCTACCCTCCGGCCCCCAACGATCAGGCTCTGGGCTAAGCCTGACTGTTGCTCCAGGGTTTTCATGTAGTCTGACGTGAGCTCATGCGCCACGATCGTATAACCAAGCGGAGCCTCCCCTTCGGTGGAAGACTGGATTTGGCTCATCCCAACGACATACAGGCGCGGTGGGTCGCCCAGTGTGACAAAGTCAGCTGCATACGGTTCCCTGCCGGCCAGGAATTCCTGTGGGGAAGGCAAGCCTTGTAGAACATCGCCAGCCGTCAGGTCGGGTGTAACCACCTGGACGACATCCACATTTCCGCTCTCTTCCTTGAGGGAACTCAAGTACGGTTCAAGTCCAGCCACATCGCCTTGCTGGATCAGATTATTCATCGTGGGTCGGCCGGCGATCAACTCGGCAAGTTTTTTCAGGCGGTTGACCTCGGCAGCGTAAAGGCCATCCGTAGCTGATTGGGCATCTTTGACACGTGCCCAAACCTGGTCTTCGAGTACCTGCCACATGGTCAGGTTGGTGGGGATACCGATGAAGACGATGATCGCAGCCACCACCAACACAAGGTTCAGGATGAGCCGCTGTGACAGGTTCATCTGGTGGAAGCGTTGGCGGATTGCGTCCAAAAAACGATGCATAGCATGCGAGTGGATTGGCGTGGTTAATTTTAGCACAAAGTGTCTGGGCAAACGATTACAGGAGATGGGCGCTGATTGTAAAAAAAACAAAAAACCTCCGGATTACTTTCCCGGAGGTTTCACTGTAAATAGCTTATATCAAAGCATCATTTGGATTGGCTTGAATTGCGTTCAGCCCAGTCAGAGTTTTGATAATAAACCGATGGATGGCGCTCGATCCAATCAGAACCACTATATACACTCACGCCGATGGATAATTCTGGGTGACGCTCAAACCAATCTAGGGTTGAGTAGTTCGGTTGAAGCACAACCGAGCGTGGATAATTCTCGTTGGTGTAGTTGGGGCGGAAAGCTAAATACGATACTAAATTATCCGTTGTACTCTGAGAAGAAGCTAAAATTCGCGGAACAAAGTTCACACCCAGGAATATTAAGACAAAAGCCAAAAAACTAAAAGCAACCACTATCTTTAGGATGGATTTTTTATTCACACTGACCTCCTGAATCTCAGCGTATCATTATCTGGATTCTTTGATTTAGTAAATTATCATATATATGATAATTAGGATATTATTTATCCCAATTATAGGTGGGATAGGTAAAAGAGAAATAAGAATAACATTAATGGTTTTTATTATTTACCCGCACAGATGATTAGAAATCAAACGATTTGTTTGAGTCGACGTAATTTTCCCAAACTATCTATCGCACAAAAAATACCAAAGGATGGTGTCGTTTTACCATGAAAAATATACAGGATTCGAAATCAGGGCCGGCAGCAATGGCAAGCCGGGCAGGAAGCTCCTTAGAACATCGATGCGGGCAAACCCTGGGTTGTCCATGGTATATTCGCCGTGCAAGCTGCCGTCGCTTTCGGCTTGATGGACCGTTGTGCTTCCCTTAGCAGTGGATACTTGTACGACATCCCCGGAGAGCAAGCCGCCGACCTTAAATTCCAACTTTTTTACCCGGGAAAACTCAACGCTATCTCCCATTAGAGCTCCGCCCGCCTGAAGCTCAAGGGTTGGGCCGTTGGCACTGTACACCAGGTAGGCATGCCCGCGCTTTAACGCCTCCAGGATATCGGAGATACCCGCTGAGAGTGAATACACGCAGGTGGTTGGCCCACCGGGGAAGAGCAGCAGGGAATCGCGGTGGTAATCGCTGCCACCACAGATGGGAAGCTTCTTGCCTGCCACAAGCAGGCTGTGCCATAAGCCAATCGCCTGCAGGTTGGAGCCGCGCATGGGCCCGTTCCAGATCTCCAGGCAGTCGTATGGCAGGCTATTTATATCAAACAGGAATGGGCAGACTGGGTCGCATGGATGGTTAACGCTGATAAATGCCCCGCGGGCGCGGGCAGACGCGAAGCGGGAGGCAATATCCTGCGGGGTATTGGCCATGAAGGAGCCGTCATATGGCTGGTCAATGCCTAAAAAGTTGGCATGCCCCTGGTAGTGGGTCCACTCGACGCCTGGGATCAGGGTGATGCCAGGGATCTCAGGGAGCGCAGCGCTGGAGATCATCTGGTTGTGGTCGGTTATGGCCAGGAAATCCAGGCCGTTCCTTTGGGCGTGCAGGGCCAGCTCGTCAACCGTCAAGACGCCATCTGAGCCCTGGGTGTGGGTGTGCAGGTCGCCCTTGAGTAGGCGCAGGTGTTTGGGTGTAAAGGTTAGCTCATATAGGATGTCAATGCCCGCCTTCGCTACCTTGTACGCACCCACAATGATCTGCCATTCACCAGGCGCCAGGGGAGTGGGCCGGTAACCTGGGGTCGCGCTGGTCTCACTGATGGTGATGCTTAGTTTATCGGAGCCAGAAGCGCCTACTTGGGTGCCATCCGGGGCGATCAACCCCAGGTCGATGATATTGATCTCCTTGCGGGAAGTAAACGTGCCCCCAGCCGCGCCCTGGTCGCTCTCTTCATGCCTCCTATAGCTGTACGAGAGGCTGAAAGATTCGATATTGGCGGGCATCTCGAAGGGCAAGGTGAGATAGGTGCCCTGCCGGCTGTGCTCAATGAACAATGGGATGTTTATATGTGAAACGGAAGGATTGTCTGGCATAGGATTTTAGAGTGGGGTCAGGTTGGCGGCCAGGAAGCGCTGGATATGGGTATTCCAGAAAAACCAATCGTGGAGGCCATCTTCCTCAACGTAATCCAAGGGAATGCCGGCCGCCTGGCAGGTGGCCCGGAAAATGGTGTTTAGCGGGTAGAGGTCATCCTGGCGACCGCAGGCGGCGTATAGCCTGGGCAGTGCGGAAGGGTTCCCTGCGGCATTCTTGACCCATGTGTCGGGGTCATGCAGGCTGCCTGGCAGCTGGCCCAGGTCGCCGAACAAGGCCTTGAGCTCGATCAGGCGTGGGTCATCGATCGAGATGCGCAGGAAAGCCAGCGAAAGCAGTCCTGAGAAGCTGGCGGCAGCCGAGTACAGCTCGGGGCGGAGAAAGGCAGCCTTAAATGCACCATAGCCACCCATTGAGTTCCCGGCGATCAGGGTATCTTCGCGGCGGTGGGATATCCCGAAAAGGTATTGCAGGTAGTGAGGCAGCTCTTCAGTCAGAAATGTGAAATAGCTCTGACCATTCGGCTGGTCGGTATAAAAACTCAGGCCGGCAGACGGCATGACCACCACCAGGTTATACAAGGCCGCCATCGATTCAATAGCGGTATAGCGCTGCCAGGCGCTACCATCGTCGCTGTGCCCGTGTAACAGGTAGAGCACCTTAGAGCTGGCGATCGGTATACCCCCCACCTTTCCTGGTTCAGGAACGATGACGTATAAAGGTGAATTGACTTTCACCGTCTCGGGTACATGATCGATGCGTATGAGCGCCATGTTCCCTCCTAACCCACCTCAGCAATCGCTGGAGCGGCTTTAACTTCATCAAAATTGATGAAGAACGAAAATACAAAACTGATTACCATCAAGATCGGAGGAGCGATGGTGAGCAAGAAACGCGCAGCCTGGTCGGGCTGTGGTCCAGGGTTCAGTCCACTCTCGTACTGATACAGGACAAAGACCAGGGCAAAAGCCAGGCTGGTGAAGACGCCATTCAGGCGGTTCATGAAGCCCAACGCATTCGAGATGATCCCTTCCCGGCGCACGTTATGCTTGCGGGTGTCTTCGTCCATGATCTTTGCCCCGATCAGGTCCATGGTAGTGATCACCCCAGCGAAGCCGAAGCCCACCAGGGCGCTGCAGATCACCCCGGTCATCAAGGAATTAGCAAAATACAGCGGGATGAAGGCGATCGTCAGTGTGACCAACGCAGCGCGCCACACGGGCATGAGCGAATATTTCCTAACCAACCAGGCCCAGATCCCTACGCATCCAATCGCGATCAGCAGCACGGCAGCAAACAGGAAAGTGGTCTGGCTCTCGGAGAGGCCCAGGGCATACTTCACAAAGAAAGGCATAGAAACAAGGACCAGTGACATGGCAGCGCTGTAAAAAGCATTGGCGAACCCGGCCACCCAGAATTTGGCGTTCGTCGCCAGGCTGACAATGCTGTCCCACAGCTGAGGTTTAGGCTCGTCTGCGTGGATTTTCGTTTCATGGCTGGTGAAGGTCATGTACAGGATCACCACACCGCCCAACAAACCATAGATGACCGCCGTCAGGCTATAACCCAGGGCTTTGGTGACCATGGGGGTGAGGGCGATGCTGATGATCATGGCTACCAGCTGGAATGCCTGCCGCAAGGCGTTGGTATTTGCCCGGCCAGTATCATCCCGGAATAACTCAGGGAACAGGGCACCGTAGTTGGCGTTGATAACCGAGTCTAAGGTGCCGGTGAACATATAAAACAGCATGCAGTAGACTACCAAGGAGTTGGTGGTCAGAAATGCAGGTGGACTGTAAAATGCAATGAAACCCAACACCAAGAGCGGCGTGCCGATCACCAGCCAGGGTCGCCTGCGTCCCCAACGTGTGCGTGTCCTATCGGAAAGAAAGCCGTATATGAGGTTGTCGGCCGCGTCGATGATCGCATAGATCAACAGCATGAGCGAAAACTGGGGGGTCGTCATCCCCAGGCTGTCCACATAGTAGATGGCGGCATACGTCTTCAGCATATTGATGGGAATGGAGGTCCCAAACATACCGATGGCGTAATTAAAGGATTTCAAGCGAGGATTGTTCATCGAGAAACTCCTCCTGTGCCTATGGTTTTGTCTGTGGGAGTGTGGATGAGTGGCCGGTATGGGGTATTATATATCAGAACCATCCGTATCATGAGCATGTATATCCAGGCCTGGAATTTACAGCCCGCTTGACATTCAATAAACATCTGCTATATTAAATATTGCACACAAAGCCATAGACTTTTTGATTATGAAGCACAATCCCACGTGGGGGCCTTATCGCACCTGCCAGCTGAGTTTAAAGGAGGTGATGAACAGATATTCATTACTGCCATGACGGTCGATCGGTAAAAAACAATAAAACAGGAGGGTATTATGAAAGTGAAGTTTTACCTTACCGTTGCAGTGCTCATCTTGCTTGCCGCTTTTATGTGTATCTGGGACACTACTTCACAGGCCCCTGCATCTGCCCAGTCGGCAGGCGCGCTCCAGCCCGCCCGCCAGGGCGCCTGGCTGGATTCTATGATCTTTTCCGAACAGTCTGCACCCAGCGATGCCATTGCCCAGCTGCAGGCTAACCAGCTGGATGTTTATGCTTATGCGGTCTCTAACCCGTCACTTTTTCAGACCGTGCTGGAAGATCCTTCCCTAACTCAAAGTAATTCTTACGGCTCTTATACTGAGCTGACGTTTAATCCCTACGGCCCGACATTTTATGATGGGCGCTTGAACCCGTTCTGCAATGCCAAGATCCGTGAGGCCATGAACTGGCTGATCGACCGCGACAAGATCGCCCAGGAGATCTACGGAGGACTGGCGATCCCAAAGTATCTAACCCTCACCCATATCGATGCTGACTATCAGCGTTTCGAAACCACTGCAGAGACGCTGGAAGCATACTACGCCTACAACTTCAGCCAGGCGCAAGCTACGATCGTATCTGAGATGGTGGGCATGGGGGCGAGCCTTGTGAACGGCAAATGGTATTTCAACGGACAGCCTGTGACGGTAATCTTTATTATCCGCGTGGAGGATCAACGCCGGCCCATCGGCGATTATGTCTCCAACCAGCTTGAAAAGATCGGCTTCACGGTCGACCGACAGTATAAAACCCGTTCGCAGGCCAGCCCGATCTGGAACCAGAGCGACCCGGGTGAAGGCCAGTGGCATATATATACCGGTGGGTGGATTTACACCAACATTAGCCGTGATAATTCCACCGATTTTGGCTATTTTTACACCCCGCTTGGCTCAGGATCTCCATTGTGGCAGGCCTATAACCCCACCCCCGAATTCCAAGCGATATGCGACAAGCTGTGGGCAGGCGATTTTGCAACCCTGGCTGAACGAGCCGCACTGTTCGAGCAAGCCTTAGACATGGAAATGAGCGATAGTGGGGGAGGCGCTGTTGGATCAGGTTCTCTGCGTGTCTGGTTGGTGAATAGTGTGGGATTTAACCCGCGCCGGGCAGGCACATCCGTGGCTAGCGATCTAGCCGGTGGCTTACCTGGTGCCGCCATGTTTCCTTATGTTGCCCGTTTTGATGGTGTGGAGGGCGGTAGCTTGCGAGTTGCCCAACCGGGCTTATTCTTTGGTGCCTGGAACCCCGTTGCCGGGAGCAACTGGACGTATGATACATTCCCAATGCGCGCCACGGCCGATTTGGGGATCATTGCTGACCCCAGCACCGGCCTGTACTGGCCACTGCGCATCGAATGCGCCGATGTGACCGTCAGAGCCGGTCTGCCGGTTTCAAAAACCCTGGATTGGGTCACGCTTAACACTGCCCCACTCATTGAAGTCCCCGGTGAAGCCTGGGTGGATTGGGATGCGACCAACCAGGAATTCATCACGGCTGGAGAGAAATATCCCTATCCGATCATGGCCAATTCCAAGGTGACCGTGTATTACCCGGCAGACTTTTACACCACCGTTACCTGGCATGATGGCAGCCCGGTCAGTATCGGAGATATCGTCATGGGCATGATCATGCAGTTCGACTACGCCAAGCCTGAAAGCCCCATCTACGATGAAACGCGGGCATGGGCTTTGGATTCGTTCTTGTCGCACTTTAAGGGCGTGGTGATCGAGTCGATCGACCCGCTGATCATCACCACGTACGATGACCTGACCTACCTGGATGCAGAATGGATGGTCAATGCCTGGTACCTGGCTGGCGGGTATTATTCCAATGGCAACGCATCCTGGCATGCCCTCACCCCGGCAATCCGCGCTGAGGCAGCCTCGCAGCTGGCTTTCTCAGAGAGCAAAGCCGGCCAGCTCGGAGTCCCGTGGACGGATTTCCTGGCGGGCTCAAGCTTGGACATCCTGGAATATTGGATGGATCAATCGGCAAGTGAGAATTACATCCCTTACGCACCCACACTGAGCCAGTATGTGACACCAGAGGAGGCAACTTCCCGCTGGACAGCCTTGCAGGCCTGGTATACCACCCGCCACCATTTCTGGACGGGCACTGGGCCTTTCTATGTGGAACAGGTAGCTTATGATACAAAATCTCTGACCCTGGCACACTTCAATGGCTACCCCGATGCTTCAGGGCGGTGGGACAGCTTTTCCACCCCCGCCCAGCCCATACTTGAGATTAACCACGCCAGTGGATCCCCAGGTTCCTTTTTCAACCTCACCGGGACTGGATTCCCGGCCAATGGCCAGGCCTGGATCATGGTGAATGACCGCATCATCGGTTTCGTACAGGCTGACAGCAGTGGCAATGTTTTGTTCACCCTGAGCACGGATGAGATCAGGCAAGGTGAGTACCACCTGCGGGTGAGCATCAATCCGTCGGCTGGTGTGCTGGTTACCTTGGATGATGATCAACCACTTTGGCCACGTGAGGGTGAGCTGCCGGTCATCGCCATCCCGCCCACGCAGTATATCCACATCCCACTCGTGAGCAAGAATTAGCCACTGGACAGCTTGTCCAGATCACTTGTACATTAATTCACTGGGCCAGGCAATATAAAAATACTGCCTGGCCCACTTTATATTTCCGAGAGAAAATTCACCTTAATCGAAAAGCCGTTGAAATATGTTGCGTTTTTCTTCTACAGGCCGTTCTGCCAGGATGGGATTGCTATAGTACTGGTTTTCGATCACGTGGCAGGCAGTCTGATAACCCCGGATGATCAGGTCATTGGTCTGGCTGAAATCCCATATGGGCACAGGTTCTTCTACCCCCAGGCCGATGTATAACACAGGCACATTGCGCGCCTCGGCCAGCTCAAGCTCGAGCTGCCGCTGCCTGCGTTCCACGGAGTAGACCAACCGGTATAAGAAGCCCCGGATCCCTTCCCCTTCTTGGGTCAATTCACGTGAATCGATCAAATCCAGGGCCACAATTTGGGTGGCACCCAGGTTAAGCGCTGACTCGACCGGCAGGTTGCTGACAATTGCCCCGTCCACCAGGTATCGGTCCTGCTCCACCACCGGCATGAACCAGGGCGGCAGCCGGGTGGAGAGCATTAACGCATCCAGGATTTTGTCTTCTGGGTTCATACCGTATAGGATAGGTTTACCGGCATTTAAATCGGCGGATACCAGCACCAGTGACGGCCTGGTTACAGCAGAAAAAGCCAGATCGGGGGTCAGACCGTGGTGGACGAAGAATTCTCTCAAGCGCGTGGCAGGATCGCCGGAAGACTGCCTCAATAATGCCCGTACAGCCAGCCAGATGTAGTTAGCTGGAATTAAGTCTGCCGCGCTTGCAGCCCTCCAGGCCTCTGTAAGCTTGCCAAGGCTTTGGCTGTTAAAGCCATTAAGGGCCAGGAATGCAGCATTGACTGCCCCAATGGATGCTCCGATCAGTAAATCTGGCTCCAGTCCATACTCAAGTAAGGTGTAGAGGGCACCTACTTGCAGAGCGCCGCGCGAGCCGCCTCCGCTTAAGGCGAATACCAGTTTATGATCCATCGTTATTCATAATGCCAGGTAGAATTTTTATAAACATCTTAGATTGATTATTTCCCCTCCCAAGAAGAGTATAACAACGGAAGAAACATCGGTCAACCAGTAGTAAGTGAAAATGCATTAATCTATATTCCAACACCACAGGGCAGCCTGAACGCAAGACCCACTATATCAAGGCAGTATATAATAATATCTACGCCTCCAGGGCTCAATAATACAGGCAAGGAGAATACCAGCATGGCTGCGATTAGCATTGAATCCAGAACGAGATCTCTCCCAGTGGGCATTTTTACCTGGGTGGTTGTGTTGTTGGTGTCTGATCTGCCGGATGCGATTTGGCAGGCTGTAAATGGGACATCACCGGCATGGCTGTTTTGGGCGAAGGTGTGCCTGCTGGGCGTGATCTTGCTGGTCAGCCTGGCGTGGAAGCCGATCCAGATCATCAGACCTTTTTTCTTCCTGTTGCTGGTCTTGCTCCTGGCCCTTGAGGGCATGGGCTGGGTGATGGGCACCTCCGCGTATCGCCAGTGGGAAGAACAGGCGGGCTGGATGGCAGCGATGGCAGGCTTCCAAGCATTAAAACTGGCCGTCTCCGCCATCATGATCCTGGCTCTGCTATTGATCGGAAGGCGGTGGAAGGATTTCTTCTACGCCGTGGGCCGCATCGGAGAGCCAGTCAAAGCCAGCCAGGCGGAGGGAAATACCAACCGGCAAGCTCTAACCTGGTGGATCTTATCCATCATCCTGGGGTTGATCATTGCACCGCTAACCCTGTTTTTTTTCGGTATGGGAGGCTTCCCGTCCATAGATACTGTGACCCAGGCTGCACCAATTTTCCCGGCCGTCCTGCTGTTCGCGCTTATAAATGCCTTCTCAGAGGAGACACAATTCAGGGCTGCGCTATTGGGTGATGCCCAGAAAATCACTGGGCCCGGTCAGGCTATCTGGCTCACGGCAGCCTTTTTTGGATTTGCCCACTATTTCGGCGGGGCACCTGCAGGGATACCGGGCGTCTTGATCACCGGCGCCTTGGGAGCCTTATTCGCCTGGTGCATGCTCGGTTCGAAAAGCATCTTTCCCGCGTGGTTCATCCACTTCTGCCAGAATGTCGTCATCTATGCCTTTTGGGCATTTGCAGCAGTCAGCTAAACGCCTGGTGTGTACCCTCGAACCGAAGATCAGCTGATGCACGACCTTTCACTGCCCTACTGCCGCCCTGACCGCATTACAGCGCTCGCAATCTTCCCGGCTGCATAACAAAGCCAGGGGATCCTGCCTGACCAGCTCGATTACCGTGTCTATTAGACTATCCAGCGGGATGGCCTGTACAGTGGCGGGACCGATCTCAACCCGGTGGACAATCCCCGTAATTGGAAGGGTGATAGCCTCAAAACCTGCTGAGCAACCCGGGAATCTCTGGCAGGGGATGATCCCCTTGGGAGTGAGAGCCCAGCGGATGAACTGCTTTCGCCCGGCTAGCCCCTCGCCGTAATGGATGCTGGTGTTGGTGGTGTGATCCACCCCCAGGAGTAGCACCCAACCACCTGCCTCGCGCAGCGTTTGAATGGGCAGAAGTGGCTCCTTTATGGACTGGGTGTCAAGGAATTTGCGGGCGTTGAGGCCAGTAAAAGACAGGATCGGGTGAGACGACCGGCCTGCTTTCGGCTGCCGGCGTACGGCTTCAGCCAGATCACCCATCAGCGGGTCTGCCGGCATATCGGGGTAGTAAATCTCAGCCAAGCGGTTGAGGTCCTTCCCACTGCTGTAGTGCATGGCATTGTCCGTTGGTCCAACCTCGGGGATGATCATGGTCTGGTACGTGAAACTGGGCATCACGATGGTATCGAAAGATGAACTCAGCGAGCCGAGCAAAGTTTCAACACCCCCCTGTACTTCTCCGAAAGCCGAAAGGGAAGCGTGTACGATCACCGGGCTGGTCCGCTCAATTTCAAGTCTGCGGAATCCGGTCACAAGATAGCGGAATGTCACCACCCGCTCATTCCCCTTTCCAGGCGGCCTGGCGTTTTTCCACAAAGGCCTGCATGCCCTCTTTCTGGTCCTGGGTAGCAAAGAGCAAGTAGAAAGCACGCCGCTCGTCAGCCAGTCCATCGCTCAAGAAGGATTCGAAAGCATGGTTGATAGCTTCTTTAGCAAGCCGCACCGCCACAGGGGCACGTGCCGCGATCTCAGCGGCCAGCTGCAAGGCCTCATCCAGGTAACGCTCCACCGGTACTACGCGGTTGACCAGGCCAAACCGCATGGCTTCATCGGCTGTCAGGTGCCGGTTGTTAAGCACCATTTCCATCGCTAACGCCTTACCCACTGCCCGGGTCAGGCGCTGGGTACCTCCTGCACCTGGGATCACGCCCAGGTTGATCTCGGGCTGGCCAAAACGGGCCGTTTCAGAGGCAATGATCATATCGCAAGCTATGGCCAGCTCATTGCCGCCTCCCAGGCACCAACCAGAGACAGCCGCGATGACGGGCTTGTTGATTTTCCTGATGCGGTCAAACTGGGGGATATGGCTGCGGGTGAGCATTTGAATCGCACTGGCTTCAGCCATTTCCTTGATATCTGCCCCGGCTGCAAAAGCCTGGTCATCTCCGGTGATGACGATCGCGCCCACGCCAGGATCAGCATCAAAGCTTTCCAAGGCATCTCCCAACTCGTGCAGCACCGTGCTGTTGAGGGCATTGCGGGCCTTGGGCCGGTTGATGCGGACCAACCCAACCTGGCCATTTACCTCTGTCAGAATAGTTTCATATTTGGCAGCCATATTTCCTCCCAGGTTTTATGAAGAAAAATTATGCTTATTATCTTCGTATGATTAAATTATACGTCAACAATGCACTTGGCAATTCTATGTCAGTCAGTTGCAGGTGTGGATCGATGATGGTCGTGGAGCTTGCCTCCACCAGGCTTCAATTATCTTGCCCGCACCAGATGACCTGCCCGGTGATTGAGCTGGCAGCCTGCGAGCACAGGTATACAACAAGGCCCAGCGCGCCGGACAGCGGAGTTTGGCTGGCTTCACCCACCTGGGACAACCAATCCTGGTAGGCAGCGGGGTCCCAGTCCGGCAGGACATCCAGGCCAGGAAGAACGGAACCGCTACCCACCAGGTTTACCCGGATGTTATCGCTCGCAAGCTCCGCCGCAGCCGCCTGGGTCAGGCCGATCAAACCTGCCTGGCTGGCTGAGAAAGCACTGTAGCCAATTTTGCCCTTGCCTGATCCAAATGTGGAAATGTTGTTGATGATTGCCCCTGCGCCTTGCTGGCGCATGACCCACCCCACCTGCTGCATGGTGAAGAACGGCCCACCCAGGTTCACGTCCAGCGTGCGGTGGAACTCCCATTCATCCATATCCAGAAGGCGGGCATGCGGCATAACCGCCGCATGGTTCACCAGGAAATCAACCCGCCCAAAGTGATCGAGGACCTGTGAGACCATCCCCTCGATGGGCATGCGCTTGGCAATATCGAAGACATATGGCCGGGCCGTGCCACCAGCCTGGCTGATACGGTGGACCGTCTCATCCAGGCCAAGGGGATTGATATCATTGGCAGCCACATGGGCTCCGAGAGATGAAAACGCCAGGGCTGCCTCCCGGCCTAAACCTCTCCCAGCCCCGGTGATTAAAACGACTTTGCCTGCAAATTCATCCATGTTCGCCAGCTTTCGAGAAATCGATCAAAATAGGCTCACCATAATCTTTATGGATATTAATTTCCAGCGACCTTATCGCAAGTGACGATCGCGTCCGGGTTTTGGCTGGCGTTGAGCTCCAACCCCAGGTAAGGCGAAGGGTCAAGGGTATTCTCGATCTTCAGCTCGTTACGGAAACTGCCCCGCCCATCATCCTGGACGATCGAGAAGTGCAGGTGGACGCCAGTGGGGTTGTTGGGATCTCCCGAATAATCGCCCTGGTAACCCAGGAAAGTACCGGCTTCAACGAATACCTCGCGGGAACCGGGTGGAAATTCGGGCGAGATATAAGAAGCCCCATTCTGGTCCGCCATGTGTGTGTAATATGTCCAGATTTGCCGTCCGGGGTTAAGCGGGTCTGCAGGGATGCGGATGATGACGGTGGATTTCCATTCCGGCAGGCGTGAGAGGTAACCCGCATAGGCGGCAACCACGGGGGTTTTCCCAGGGAGCTCGCCTCCAAAAATATCGATCCCCTGGTGCTGGTTACCGGGCCGGAAGGTATCCCCCCTGATGAACCCCACATAGCCGCTGGTGGGCAGGCTAAACGGCGCATCTCCACAGCGCTCACCAGCTTGTATCGCCCAATCCTGGTGTGAAGTGGGGTTGTTCAGCCACTCTCCCAGGCGTTTTACCCGGCCATAGCGGGTACGTAGCCAGGGGTAGGCAAAATAAGCCCCCACCAGGATCGCGACCAAAAACAATCCCAGCACCCACCGCCCAGCCCTGGACGGATGTCTTTGGATATCAGAATAACCTGGCATGCTCTCAACCCACCCCTGAGCTCTTTTGGATCCGGTCCTGGGCCAGGCGGATGTATTCCGGATTGATCTCATAGCCAATGTAATGCCTGCCCGCCTTGATCGCCGCCAGCGCCGTCTGCCCACTTCCCATGAACGGATCAAGGACCATATCCCCTTCGAATGAATATAACTGCATCAGGCGATAGGGCAGCTCAACCGGAAAGGGAGCCGGGTGGCCCACCTTTTGGGCCGATTTAGCCGGGAAGGTCCACAGGCTCTTTGAGAATTCCAGGAACTCCTCACGCGAGATGGTACTCTTTCTGCAAGCTGGGTTGCCGCGTTTATACATCCCTTTTGAGAAGACCAGGATGTATTCATGGACGTCACGCAGGGTAGGATTGGTAGCCGATTTCCAGCTGCCCCAGGCCGTGGATGGACTGGCGCTGGCTGCCTTATTCCAGATGATCTCCCCGCGCATTAGATACCCCTGGCGGAGCATACTATCTGCAATCCAGGCATGCAGCGGGATATACGGGCGCCGGCCCAGGTTGGCCACATTGATGCAAGCCCTGCCACCCGGCACGAGCACCCTGAGCACTTCCGCCCAGACGCGCTCGAGGAAGCTCAGGTACTCCACCAGGGTCAGGTCGGCATCGTACTCCTTGCCCACATTGTACGGGGGCGAAGTGACCATCAGGTGGATGCTGTTATCGGGAAGCTCTGCCATACATTCCGCAGAGGACTGGATGATCCGGTCAATAAGTTGCTCAGGCATCGGGGTTTCAGCATATTCGCTGATCTGCTCATGCGGTTGGTCATGGTACAGGCGGCTATTATAGAAGGCGGTCGCATCGTGATTCTGGCGGCCTGGTGACCCAAATTTGCTGGTGGTAGACTTGCGTGGATTCTGGCTCATGGGCTATGCGTGCAAATCCAACACGGCCGCGCCAGTTGCCTGGAGGATATCCTGCGGTTTAATATGCAGGAGCACATTTTCGGCTCCGCCTCCTGCGTAGGCACTGGGTAGCTCAAGCACCCGCCTGTCGATCAGCGTGTTCAAGCGCTGGCGGTGGCCAAACGGCGGCATGGAGCCCACTGCATAGCCGCTGACCTTGAAAACCGTCTCCGGGTCTGCCAGCTTGACTTTCTTCTGGCCCACACCGTAAAAATCGGCGATGGCACGCCGTTGTATGTTCGATAATCCACAGGTAATCGCCAGCACCGGATGCCCGTCGACAATGAATAGGATGGATTTGATAATCTCATCGACGCGGGTGCCGACCGCCTGGGCTGCGGTTTCTACCGTAGGCGTGGGAACCTCCAGCCGGACGATCTCGCCCCGGATGTCTCGAGATTGCATATAGCGCTTAAGCTCTTCCACGCCCAGGTTAGCTGACAGCATGTTAACCTTTTACCGTGTACTTGCGGATGTTCTCCAGGTCATCTTCGCTGTGATCGGCGATCAGCAGCTTGACCGTCCCCCCCGTCATCTCCTGCAGCAGCCGGCCAGCTTCCTTTCCCGCTTCGGAAGCCAGGCCTGATTTTAAGGCAGCGTAACTGTCAAAATATAGCTCGTGGATCATGGCGCAGGCCAGGTCTCCATAAAGCACATGGCTCACCCGGCTGGTTGATTCGCGCCGCAAGCCGGGAATGCTTTCGGCGGCATGCAAGAAGCGCGGCCAAAAAACGTGGAAATCGGGTGTGGTGGTCGAATCGACCAGGATGATCAGCTTTTGCATGCAGCCATTATACCCTTGACATTTGTGCTGTAAAAACATTGTGAAGTCCACCCCGCCCTCTTTCGTGGTATGATTCCGAAATCAAGGGAATCGAATGGACGAGAAGATCACCATCATTGAGGGCCCGCCACCGAACTTCGAAGATGTGCACGAAGGGTGGCCCCTGGGTTTAAACGAAAGCCCCTTCCTGCACAAGCTGGCCATGACACGCCTGAGGACGTTCAATGGCCCGGCGCTGGTGGAACGCTGTTACCGGGCCTGGCATAAACGCCAGACCATCCAGCTTGAATTCCGTGCGGCAGATGGCCTGATCCACAAAACCCCCATCGTTGCCTCACGCACCATGGAAACCGATGACGGCCAGCTCATCTTCCTGTGGGTACGCTTTACTGAGCAGGAAGCCTTGCTGGAGCTGGGTGCAGATGATGACCAGCATGAAGATGATGATCAGGAACCCCCTGAGTAATTACCGATCTGAGATAGATAAACAGGCAGGTTGACGACCTGCCTGTTTTGTTTAAGGATAAAATAACCTTGGGAGGGGTTCCTATGTCTGACCTGATTCGCACCGACCTTAAAGATGGTATTTTCGAAATCACGCTCGATCATCCACCTGCCAACGCCCTGACCCTGGAGATGGTCCGGCTACTGCAGGCTGCATTTAAAGAAGCCAGGCAGCAAAGATCAACCCGCCTGGTCTTGCTGAGAGCGGTTGGGGACAACTTCAGTGGCGGCCAGGATGTGTTCGAGATGCTCAAAGCCGAAGGGATATCCTACCGCAAGCACATGCAGGAAACTTACAACCCGCTTGTGTTGCAGATCCGGCAGCTCGAGCTGCCCGTCCTGGCGGAAATTCGCGGTATCGTAGCCGGCGCGGCACTGGGATTGGCCCTGGCTTGTGACTTGCGTATTGCCAGCGAAGACGCCCGCTTCGTAGTGGGTTTCCTGGGTATCGGCCTGGCTCCTGATTCGGCTGTGTCACTGTTTCTCCCAGCATTGATCGGGCTAGGGCGTGCCACTGAAGCAGCCTTTACCAACCAGCCCATCACCGCCAAACAGGCACTCAGCTGGGGTTTGGTTAACTGGCTCTTCCCACAAGACCACCTGGAACAAGCTACACTACAGGTGGCGAAGGCCATTGCCGGTGGGCCTGTGCATGCCATGGGATTAGCCAAGCGTGACTTTAATAAAGCCCTTTACCCACACCTGGATCAGGTGTTGGATTATGAAGCCCATATCCAGGAAATAGCTCACCTGGGTGGCGAGCACAAAGAAGGGGTGCAAGCTTTCGTTGAGAAAAGAGCGCCAGATTGGGCGTGAAACTAGGCGCGTAAGAACATAACAGCGATCGTGAGGAAGAAAAATAGGCCCGTGACGCCGACCCCGGCGATGATCACTTCCTGTTTGTTACGCACATCCCCGACGGTGTAAGGCTGATACATCCCCTGCCGGCGGAACAGCGGCCCACCGAACCAGGCAAACAACGTCCCACCGATCAAACCACCAATGTGCCCCCAGTTGTCTATATTCGAGTTCGGGGCCATCCCATAGATCAGGTTGATCGCACCGATAATGATCACCTGTGTCAAAGCCCTGGGAGCGATCTTCCCGAACACTTCTCGATTTTGATAAAACAACACCCCCTCAGCCCCCAATAAACCAAAGATGGAAGTGGACGAGCCAAGCGAAGGATTGAGGGTAAATATAAACGACATCACATTACCGGCGAAACCGCTGATCAAGTAGAGTGCCAGGTATCGCCCCCGGCCGTAAAAGCGTTCGATCGTTGTACCAATCGCAAACAGGGCATACATATTGAAAGCCAGGTGGGGGATCGAGCCATGCAGGAACATGGGGGTGATCAACCGCCACACTTGCCCGCGCATAATCATGGTATTATCTTTCACCAGCGCATTGGTGATGTCAATATTAAATAATTGTCCGATGGCCATTTGCAGCAGAAAGATAGCCACGCAGATGCCGATCAACGCGTAGGTCACGTAGGGCACAAAAACTGGTCGCATGACCTGCTGATCGGTGGGCCCTATGGGTGAAGAATATGTCTCCTGGGGTCGGGGTGGTTCCTGGTTCATAAAGTAACCGCCCGCTGCTTCACCCGGTGATGCTCAGCAGTAATGATTGAAATGATGATATCCACAGTCTCCGCCTGGCAAGCTTCGCGATTGGCCACCACATAATCAAATAGATCGATCTGGCTCATCTCATGGTGGGCAGTGGCGATGCGTAGCCTCAGCTCTTCGGGGGTTTCGGTCTTGCGTTCACTCAGGCGTTTAATCATCTCGGCTTCATCCTGAGGGGACAGGAAGATCAATAAGGCGTCCGGGCACAGCCGCCGGATGGTAGCCGCCCCTTGAACATCCAGGCGCAGGACCACGTCTTTACGGGTCGCCAATGCCTCCGTGACTTGCTGCTTGGGGATGCCCTTGTAATCGTCATACACAAGGGCGTACTCCAGCAACTCACCCTTCTCGATCATCGCTGCGAAATCTTCCCGCGAGTAAAAAAAATAATCCCTGCCGTGCACTTCATTGGGGCGGGGTGGGCGGGTGGTGGCAGTGACCACAAACTGAAAGGGGAGTGCCTTTGCCTTCATGCGCTGGATAATGGTGTCCTTCCCAACCCCTGACGGGCCGGAAATCACAATCAGGAGTGGCTCAGGCTGAGGCAAGCTGAAGTTGTTTTCACTCATAGAATTCTCCGCAAACACGCATTATAATTCAGGCTTGCTCCACCTGCGAGCGATATTTATAGGCATCTTTGTCGATCGGAGATCAATCATGCCAGTTTACCAGTATCGATGTTTGAATTGTAAAAAACGCTTCGAAGTTTTCATGACCTATAAGGACTACGGGGTAAAGCCAATAGCCTGCCCTCATTGCCAAAGTGAGCATGTCCAGAGGCGCATCGGGCGCATACGGGTGGCCAAATCGGAAGATAGCCGCATGGATGATCTGGTGGACCCGTCAGGCCTGGAAGGCCTGGAGGATGACCCGCGCGCCCTGGGAAAAATGATGCGAAAAATGAGCAACGAAATGGGAGAGGATGCCGGCCCTGAGTTTACTGAGGTGATAGACCGACTCGAATCTGGTCAAAGCCCGGAAGATATTGAGAAAGCCATGCCCGACCTGGAGAATAGCCTGGGCGGGTCTGGCGATGATATGGATTACTAGGGTACTGCCCTGGTAGAGTGGCCGACATGCAGCCGCCGGCTGATCACGCGGCGCAGGTCATCCTGCACCTGCCGGGGTGATTGTGCAGCATCGATGACCTCCCAACGCTCCGGTTCTGCCTTTACCAACTGGAGGTAGCCCTGGCGTACCCGTTGGTGGAAATCCAAATTGTAGGCATCCAGGCGGTTCCATTCGCCCTTTAGCTCCTTGCGGCGCAAGCCAATTTCCACATCCAGATCAAGCAGAATCGTCAGGTCAGGTTTCAGGCCGCCTGTGGCGAACGTCACCAGCACACGCAGCGATTCAATATCGATCTGGTGGCCATATCCCTGGTAAGCCAGGGTCGAATCGGCATACCGGTCACTGAGCACCACCCCACCTTTGTTCAGGTGCGGGCGGACCACCTGCTCAACCAGCTGGGCCCGGGAGGCCTGAAATAGCAGGATCTCGGTGCGGGGGTTCATTTCCTTATTTTCCAGATTATGCAAGACGGTCCGGATTTGCTCGCTGATCGGTGTTCCGCCGGGCTCACGCGTGGTCAAAACGTCAAAGCCATTTTGGCGTAGATAATCTGCCAGCAAAGGCAACTGGGAAGTTTTTCCGCTTCCTTCAGGTCCCTCTAGGGTAATAAACATGCCGTTCAATCCCGATAGATCCTCACCCGCCGGTAGGGTTCCTTGCCATACGAGTGTGAGGTCAGGTTCGCCTCGCGTGCCATCTGATGCTGCAGGCGCCGGATATAGGCGGTTGCCGGCGGAAGCTCAACATAGCGCTCTCCGTTCAAGACTGCATCAATGGCTGCCTGGGTATTTTGCATGGCTGGTTCCATGCCGCGTTCCTCAGGCACTGAAGTTGTAAGGTTATATAAGTCACTCAGGAAATGCTGCATCTGGTTGACGGTATTCGCCCGCAAAACATAGATGGGCATGCCGCGATTTTCCGCGTCGATTACCGGGTGCTGGCGGTTGCGATAATAGGAACGCAGGGTGACCAGCACCTGGGCCTCCTGCAGCTCATTCACGACCATGGCAGGCACACCCAGATACTTGGCGGCCTGGATCAGCCGGTTGCGGGCTACCCCGTAAGGGTAGATCCGGATCGGCTGCAAGGTTGACGGTGACTGGTCACCCACTGGTTCACGGCGGGGTTCGGCCGGTTCTTCGCCGCGCCCACGACCTTCAGCGGGTGGGAGACCCCGGTCTTTACCGAACTCGATTGGCTGGCGGGTGAACCCCTGGGCGCCGATGGGGCGCTTGGTGGGCGGCGTGGAATGCTCGATGTGGATCTCGCCAGCCTCATCCCGGTAACGTAGCTCGGGAGGGATGGGGTAACCACGCAGCAGCGCATCCACGGAATCACCAACGTCCAGGTGTACTGCCAGGCGATCGCGGGTCTGGATCTCAATCAGCACATCGAAGGTGGGTGGAGAACGCCGCTCCAGCACGGTTTTTTGGGTACCGCGCCGGCGTGCTTCCTCGTCAGACAGCGTAACCGATTCGATCCCGCCCACCAGGTCGGAAAGGGTGGGGTTAAGCAGCAGGTTTTCCAGGGTGTTGCCATGGGCAGTGCCAATGAGCTGGACGCCCCGCTCAGCAATGGTGCGGGCCGCGGCTGCTTCCAGCTCCCGGCCGATCTCATCGATCACAATCACTTCAGGGTTGTGGTTTTCAACGGCCTCGATCATCACTTCATGCTGTAGCGCCGGCGTGGAAACTTGCATGCGGCGCGCCCGGCCGACTGCCGGGTGGGGTACATCACCATCGCCGCCGATCTCATTCGATGTATCGACGATCACCACGCGCTTTTTCTCAGCCAGCAGGCGGGCGGATTCCCTCAACATGGTCGTCTTGCCAATCCCTGGGCGCCCGAGCAGCAACAGGCTCTTCCCGCTTTCGATCAGGTCCTGGATGATATCCGTGGTCCCATAAACCGCCCGGCCAACCCGGCAGGTCAGGCCAACGATATCACCGCGCCGGTTGCGGATGGCTGCGATGCGGTGCAGCGTGCGCTCCATGCCTGCCCGGTTATCGGTATCAAAGGCACTGATGCGCTCAACAACATATTCAATATCACTGTGAGTAACCTCAACCTGGCTGAGGACTTCCTCCCGGTCTATATAACGCGCCGTGGGTAACCTTCCCAGATCAAAGATAACTTCCAGCAAATCGTCTGAGCGGTTGATTTTGGTCAGTTGTTTGGCCAGCTCAGGGGGTAGGACATTCAACAAAACATCCAGGTTATCAGTAATTCGATTTCTTGTCATAGCTTCCCTAGGAATTCCGTCAGCAGGATTCCTTTTTACCATCATAGATTCGCCTCCGGCCGCCTTTCAGCTTCAGCAGACTCTATATACTTCATTTCACCGATCTGCGCCAGAGGTGCGGTCGGCTCGACCCGCTTACCATTCAGGGCTGTGACGGGATATGCTTGATTCACTTTTTGAGCTGCCGCCAGGTGCCTGACCATCACGGCTTGGGTTGGACCTGGTTGGGCACCCATGGCTGAAATCGCCGGATCCAACCAGGATTGGTAAGAACGAATGCATATATATATCGGGCGGTTCCTCCGGCCCGGCAGGTCATCCAGCAAATGCCCCAGGTAGAGCCCGAACCCGGCTGCATCAGGATGAATGAAAGGCTGCACCCAGATGCCATTCCGGCCGTATTTCACCTCAACATAGGCCAGCAGATTCCCATCTTTATAATAAACAAACCCTTTCAGATTCTTCTTGGGTAACGGCTCAATCTGCTGTACCAATCCAGGGACGATGTTGCAATACAATGTGCGCACCCCGATGACATCCTTGGAATGGCAGGAAGTCCACGTGATGGCTTTTGTTTCACCAGCCGGTTTTCCATCCAGGCGCCAGATACGCTGGCGGGCATAAATTGCAAAGCTCACCCGGTGCAGCAGTTCGAAGACCTGGCTCCTTTCATCGATATCAGCCAGAATGTGGAACGCACCGAGCTTCCCCACCTCGGCCGCCATGTAATCCGCCATCGCTGATAATTCCGGCTGGGCTACTTGATCCTCAGGCGCCAGGAAGGTCAAACGCGCATAGGTTAACCCCGCTGAAAAAACCAATTGACCGATTACCGGCACGTTCCCCTTGGATGAATCCTCACTGCGGTAAGTATACATGTGCGTGGAGGGCCCCAGGTAGGAGAGCATCGCACCTATGGGGATCAATGCCCTGCCGTGAGTGAGTACCTGGGGGCTATCCAGGTAAAGCCCCCGACTAAGATAACTGCGCAAAAGGGGTAGATCACGCCAGCCTAATGGGCGAATATTCATGCTTCCAGCTGTAGAAAATAACGGTGGAACCGGTCGTCATCAGTCAGCTCAGGGTGGAAAGCAGTCGCCAGCAGGTGGCCCTGCTGCGCCGCTACGATCCTGCCATCGGCCAGTTTTGCCAAGGCGCAAGCATCACCCTCGACGGATTCGATCAATGGGGCGCGAATAAACACCGCGTGGAAGGGTTTGTCTAGCGAATCGACCTTACTCAGGGCGGGCACATCCAGATCGGTCTCAAAGCTGTCCACCTGCCTGCCGAAAGCGTTCCGTTCCACGGTGATATCCATCAATTGGAGCAGCGGTTGGTTACGATGGGCATCCTTGGAAATGAATATCGCCCCGGCACAGGTGCCCCAGATGGGTTTTACCTCCCCAAATTTGCGCAGGGGCTCCAGCAGCCCGTAACTTACAGCCAGCTTGGCAAATGTGGTTGATTCACCACCCGGGATGATCAGTCTGTCCACACCTTGCAGCTGTTCTGGCAAGCGTATCTCAACTGCCTCAACGCCTAACCGCCGTAGCACTGCGCAGTGCTCGGCAAAGTCCCCTTGTAAAGCCAGGATACCGATCCGCATTTACCAACCACGTCCAGCGATGCGTTCCACCTCAGGCATCGTGGATACATTACGTCCCACCATCGGATCGCCCAAATTGCGGCTCACTTCAGCCAAGATATATGGGTCATTGTAGTGCGTGGTTGCCTTGACGATCGCTGCAGCTCGCTTGGCAGGATCACCTGATTTGAAGATGCCTGACCCGACGAATACACCATCAACCCCCAGCTGCATCATCAGGGCTGCATCAGCAGGGGTGGCAATACCGCCCGCTGCAAAATTCACCACCGGCAGCCGGCCTTCCTGCCTGGTCTGAACCACCAGCTCATATGGTGCTCCGATCTCTTTTGCATACGCCATCAGCTCTTCAACGGGGAGATTTTGTAGGCGGCGGATCTCTCCGAGCACAGTCCGGGCATGCCTGACCGCTTCTACCACATCACCGGTGCCTGCTTCGCCCTTCGTCCGGATCATGGCTGCACCCTCACCGATGCGGCGTAGGGCTTCGCCAAGGTTGCGGCAGCCACACACAAAAGGCACCTTAAAACTGTGCTTATACACATGATGCTCTTCATCGGCAGGGGTGAGCACTTCGGATTCATCGACGTAATCCACCCCAATCGCTTCAAGGATCTGGGCCTCCACAAAATGGCCGATCCGGCATTTGGCCATGACCGGGATAGAGACTGCATCCATAATCTGCAGGATCAGCTCCGGATCACTCATGCGAGCCACACCACCTTGAGCACGGATATCGGCAGGCACCCGCTCCAGGGCCATCACCGCCACAGCCCCAGCGTCTTCGGCGATCTTGGCGTGCTCTGCGGTTACCACATCCATGATCACCCCGCCCTTGAGCATTTGCGCTAACCCCTTTTTTAAGGTAAACGTGCTTGTTTGTTCTTCCATAGAAAGACCTCCTGAACCCAACAAGAGACTCCCGCGCTTATCCAGCAACGCCAGTCTCGTAAAATAATATAGAATTTAGTGTTCTGACAGCATTCTACCACGCGGCTACAGGCATGGCAATCCGTCAGGCTTGTAAGCAATCGCGTCTGACACTTGTCTCAGGGCTGGGTTTTTGTTACAGTTAAGCAAATTGCAAGCGATAGGAGCATGGTATGAACCTGATCACAGTTAAAATCGAGAAACCAGAGCCAATCAACTTTATCCTGGGCCAATCGCATTTTATTAAAACCGTGGAGGATGTTCACGAAACCCTGGTCAGCGCAGTCCCGGGCATCAAGTTCGGGGTGGCTTTTTGCGAGGCGTCGGGAAAATGCCTGATCCGCTGGAGCGGGACGGACGAGGAGATGTGCGAGCTGGCGCGTAAGCATGCCCAGGCGATTGGCGCCGGGCACAGCTTTATTATCTTCCTGGGGGAAGGCTATTACCCCATCAACGTGCTGAATGCGGTTAAATCGGTCCCCGAAGTATGCCGAATTTTCTGCGCAACCGCCAACCCGGTTGAAGTCGTGGTGGCTGAGACCGACCTGGGGCGGGGCATCCTGGGCGTGGTGGATGGTTCGTCGCCATTGGGGATCGAAGCTGAAGAGGACATTGCCTGGCGCAAGAACTTTTTACGCATGATCGGGTATAAGCTTTAAGTACCCTGTACAAACAAAATATGTATCTATACGACGGAATTGTTCCAGCGGGAATCAATCTCACCGCGTGGCGGTAGATTTGATACGCTTTTGCGCGAGTATCCCCTGGGCATTGTCACGACATGGGTCATGACGGGAGTATGCTAAGGGCTTGAAAAAAGCCACACGCTGCCAGATTGTATTATAATAATATTGTACTATTTTATTAGTATATTAAACAAAAAGGATGGTCATTAAGAAGCTCATGGAGATCCGTATCGATAAAAACAACCGCCTGCCGATCTACGACCAGATCAAAGACCAGGTAAAAGGTCTGATCCACGCTGGGCGGCTGAAGACGGGCGACCAGCTCCCGACGATCCGGCAGCTTTCCGTAGACCTGGGGGTAAATATCAACACGGTTGCCATGGCATACCGTGACCTGGCAATCGAAGGGCTGATCATCACCGAGCGGGGCAAGGGTACTTTTGTCGCAGGAACACCTGGTGAAGACGAAATGAAAACAATCCGCACAGATACGCTAAACTCCCTGATCGTCAATCTTATCCACGAAACCGATCGCCTGGGTTATGAGCATGCAGAAGTAATCCAGGTTTTGCTGGATCAGATAAAACAGGAAAATTCCTAACCATAATACCATTTGAGAAAGTTAGCCACGATTAGCAAACCAAACCGATGCTTTGAGGAATACACTCCTCAGTAGAGAAAAGCTAACCAAGGATATTGTCATGATCGCTGTGGATGGGGGTTATACCGGATGGTGTGGGACGCTTAAAAAGCTGCCTTAGTGGACGCCAACCATACCGCAGCAATCTCCTGGGCTGCGCAAACCGCCTCGCGAGACCATCGGGCAGATAACCCTCGTAAAGATCCTGGTGGTGCGGGAGAATTGGACGTTAACCTGCGGAAGACCATTGTCAAGCCTACCACAGCAAGGGGAATCAACGTCCTGTCAGCTGAGATATGGAATATGGGAATCCCAGCGGACCTGGAGGAGACGATATCACGCCAGGCATAGCCTGAGTGCGGGGGGGCAGGGAGGCACGATCCTAGGTGAGCAGGAACAACCGGTCGCCTCCAGCTTTACTCAAGCGGCTGGCCTTAACGTCAGCAACCCGGGCGGTTACACCGGCAAGCAAGAACACGTTCTTCGAGGGCCTGAAATAAGCGGGGGCGCTGGTTATTGTTTTCAGCACTGCAGCGGCTATGGTGAACTTAGGCAGGATGACCGGGAGGGTATCCCTGGGTATAAGCGAACAAGCCAGTGCCATAAACCAGGCCCCACCTCGAGCCAAAAAAAAACGTTCAAAATTGAAACGAGATCTAGATAACTGCGCTGCTCAGGCGTCGCCACACCCTTCAGTCGATTGGGTAGTTACCAAGTCTCAACAAGATGGTGTCGTCCTGCAGCTTATCACCAGCGATTACGCGGTCACAATCCAAAACTCTTTACCATCTACTGCTGTCGGTGAAATTTCTGGGTAAAACGCACCCAGGTGTTTGTAGGAGGATATTTGGAATCCTACACGCTATAGCCGCGCCAGAAACACATTCAGAATATGCGGGTCATACCTTCTACCATTTATTCCATTCCCTCGAGCCGCTCTTTAAACGAAATCAGGTCATTAATGATCTCATCCAGCTTCTGGATGGCGTAACGCAGCGTAGCGCGGGAATACCTGCCATGCTTGACAATGGTGACAAGTTTACTGGCGGTCAGGTAGAAAGGCTGCAACGCATCCAGGAACTCCTTAACAGCCACACCAAAATCCTGGCGTGTATACACCTCTACGGGGGCGGTTTTTCCCCCGCCGTTGATATCTACCCTGGCGCGGTAGGTATCCAGCTCCACCCGGGCGATCGAGCGCCGCAGGATATCGGAGGCCCTATCGTTCGACATCACCGGCGATTCAATTATTTTCCGCTTCACCTCCGGGCTAGGCGCGTCGTGGTAGGCACGCGCGATCTCGGTGGTCTGGACCTGGGTGAGACCTTCTGCGGACACCTTAGCCGCCACTGCTTTTTTGCATCCATATCATCCCCAAGCGCCTGGGCGATTTTCACTGTCTTAATCACCCCTTCGTCGCCGACCTGATTTTGTACGTGCACGTACACCCCGGCTTCTTTTTCGCGCTTGTAAAGCAGCCACTGGTTGATCGTTGCAGCCGGGATCGAAGTGCGGCGCGAGATTTCATGCTGGCTGAAGCCCATATCCACCAGGCGCTGTGCCCACTCGGCCTTGTCGTCGGCCGTCATCTCCTCGCCCGAAAGGTTCTCAATCCCCGATTGGATCAGATTATTGATCTCATCGCGCGGCACGATCATCGCATCGATCTCGGTCCAGCCCGCCATCCGGGCCGCTTCCACACGCCGGTGACCCCACACCAGGGTGAAGCCTCCCGTGGTCTCGAACACACCGATAGGTTCCACCTGGCCCTCCTCCAGTAATGACCAACACAGATCGCTTATTTTTTCCGAGTCCCACGTATGCCGGATTGGGTTAGGTGACGGCTTGATATCCTGAAGCTGGATTTTCATGCGAATTCTCCTACTACAACTCTGAACCGTTCTTAACAGTCAATATTTTCCCCGCTATTTTACCCCCGCCGTTCGCCAGGCCGGGAGGCTATTTGAGCGCCAACCGCTCGCCTGTGTCGGCTCAGGGCCCATCGCGTCGATAAACCCGGGCAGTGTCTTGATTTTCCTGGCTCGGAGACAGCCCAGAACCTCAGCTGGTTCAGCGAAGGCGAACAACTAAAACCCTTAAAGTATCCGGGACCTCATCGAGTGTTTCACGTGAAACAACTGCCCCACCCGGCATTTAGATTACCCAAACCAGGCATGTTTCACGTGAAACAATTATATATTGCTATTACTCATGTAATTTATATATATATAGTAATATATTTTACATAAATAAGGTGGATTTAATTGTAGGGGCGAACGCTTTGGTGAGGTGGTTTGGGGGTGTATTCTACACGCCGTTGTCTTTGGCCCACTTTTCCAGCAGCTCTTCGATCAGGTCCAGGTAGGCATCAAAGGCTTCGATCTTCTCCAAGAAAGCCTCACCCACTAGTCCCAATACTTTTCCAGCGCTCTCCCAGGCTGCCAGAAGCCCGCTGTCTCCTTGATTTGTATACATCGCATGCGTCCAGGTATGCCAGAGGGGCCATAGGGCATACTGTGCTGTAGCACCCTCCAGCATAGCCTGGATGGCGCGCTCGTAATAAAACAAGCGGTGTGTGCTCAGCTGGATAGGTGCCTGATCTTCGGCCAGCGAGGTATATGCACGCCTCCATTCGGGCAGCCAGGCCTGCATCATGATCGCCTCAACTGCTGGTGCGCCAAGTAATCCCATGAAACCCACGAACAAACCGGGCTTCCGTAAGGTTTCGGCCTGTTGGGAAAGGGTTGCCAGGAACCGTCGCTCTGTCAGGCATATTCCACCTAAACCGGTAATAGCATTCCCGGCATGTTCCAGGGCGCGCAGGTACAAATACGCCTCCTTCGGACCCGGCTGGTGGGGTTGCTCATAAAATTCACTCCAAATCTCACGCGCGTGCACTGCCTGCCTTTGCGTACGGGCCAGCACATTGATCGGGTTATTGAACTGGCCTCTGACGCTGGCCTGTGTGAAATCGATAAAATGCTGCGGATCGTACATGATCTTGCAGCCATACACGGCTGGCCCCAGCCAGGGGTGGACCCGCAGCTCGCGTGGCTGGCGGTATAGCCGGTGTGAGTGATGGGCAATATCCAGCAGTACCTCGTCCGATATCCTGACGATCTCCCGCTCCACCGCCACTTCATCGTTGTGAATATAGAACAGGTCGATATCAGCCGTATTGCCAATCAGCGGGTCATCGGTCAATAATGACCCTTGCAGGTAGATGGCCATGATGGAATGGTCGGTGTTAACTGCTTTTTCCACCGTGTCTTGGGCCAGTTTGAGTAACATGTTGCGGTTAATTCGCATAGGACTCCCCCTTGGCTTTCACAGTTCATCTATCATGGGCAAGGTCGGCTGGAATGGCACTTGCTTGAGGGTCTGCCGGATACGGTTTTCTACCAGCTTTAAGTCTTCTGGCCGGCGGATATAGTCTAGCTCGTTGGTGTCAAGGGTAAGCACGGTCACGCTCTCGCCAATGTTCCTCGCCTGGTTATCAAGGAAGAAAGCATCGTAGGCTTCACACAATTCTTTGATATAGCCTGTTTCCATGTTCCTCTCATACGGGCGGTCGCGCGAGGCGATGCGTTGCATAAGCACCTCCAGGTCGGCCCGCAGGTAAATGATCAGGTTTGGCAGGGGAATCTTCTCAGCCAGAGCATCGTGCACCCGGTAATACATCTCCAGCTCATCCCCGGCTAGGTTGATACGGGCGAATAATGCGTCTTTAGTAAAGGTATAATCGGTGATCAGCGATTCCCCTTGCCTGAGGATCTCGGGCACCGAGCGGCGTTGCTGGTAATACCGGCTCAACAGGAAGAATATCTGCGTTTGAAAGGCGTACCTTTGCCGGTCTGAATAAAAATCAGACAGGAATGGATTTTCTTCGAAAACTTCCAATACCAGGGTGGATTGAAAAATTGGCTGAAGCAAGCGCGCCAGGGTGGTTTTCCCCACCCCGATGACCCCTTCGATCGCTAAATACATATCAGGTTCCCTCGCCCGGGTTAAATGTGACACCCTGTGCAAATGAAAGCAGGCTGGCAGCCAGCATGGATGGCTGTTCAAGCATCACCATGTGTCCGGCATTCGGGATGATGGTCAGCTGGGCATGCGGGATGGCATTCGCCAGGTACTGCGCGTACCGGACGGGCGTCATCTGGTCTTCGGCTCCACACGCCACCAGGGTCGGCTGGTTGATCGTGTCCAGCTTATCCATCACGTCAAATCGGTTGCACGCCTGTAGGTCACCCCAAAATACACTCTGGCGGGTTTCCAGCAAGCGCTTGGTGGCCAGCTCAACCAGGTGCGGTGATGCATGCTCGCTATAGGAGCATGCCACCAGCATATCGACGGCTTTCATGAATGTGGTTTGGTCAGAGGCAAAATTTAACAATTCGGGGTGGACCCTTAAACGCGCCCCGCTGCTGACCAGCCCTAATCCAACCACGTAAGATGGGTAGTGGATAGCGGCGGACATTGCAATCGCACTGCCCATCGAGTGCCCCACCAGCACTGCCCGGCGCACCTGTACCGCCTCCAGCCATTCAACCAGCTGGTGCGCGTAATCATCGATATTCTGCAAGCCACCGACGACGGCTGACTTGCCATGCCCTGGCAGGTCGATGGCATAGACGCAATAGCCGGGCAGGCGGCGAATCTCAGGAGGCCAATACAAGTGGGAGCCTCCTGCGCCGTGGATCAATATTAACGGGGGGGTTTCTGTACCGCGCTCACAATGATGGGAATAGTATAGATCTCCACAGACAGGCATGCCGGTTCAACCACCTCTGTGCAGCCGTTCTGCAGCATCTGTGGTCAGGGGTATAAACACTCGAACGGTCGTGCCTTTTCCGACTACCGAATCCAGGCGGAAAATCCCATCGACCATTTCGGCACGTTCCTTCATGTTTTTCATCCCCAGGCTGCCACGCTTTTCTGATGCGATCTCAGCACCATCCCGTTCAAAGCCAATGCCGTCGTCCTGGACTTCAAGCATCAGCAGGTCTTTGTCATATTCCCTCATCCGTACCCAGATGTGGCTTGCCTGGGCATATTTACAAGCGTTATTGATGGCTTCTTCGGCAATATAGAAGAGGATGGGGTGCTTGTTCGTCTCGAGTCTTGAGATTAAGTTCTCGTCGCCCTCAACGATCACATTCTGGTCGTAGGTCTCGTGCGTTTTGTCCGCCATGGCCTTCAGTGCGCCCACCAGGCCTTGAGATTCTAGCTCCAATGGCCTCAAGGTGAAGAGCATGTACCTGATTTCCTTGGTGGTCCGGCGGGCGAGCTCTTCGATCTTCATTAACTCATCCGCGGTGGCCTTTGGGTCCCTTTCCAGCAGGCGGCGGGCAAAATTAACTCGCATGGCGATGGCAGCCATGGATTGGGTGGGGCCATCGTGCAGGTCACGGGCCAGCTTTTTATGCTCCTGCTGCTGGATTTCGATCATCTGCTCTTTTTCGCGCTGGAGCTCGTTGTACAGGCGCGCGTTTTGGATGGCGATGACCGATTGGTGGGAGATGATATCCAGTAATTCAGACTTGGAAGGGGTGAAAAAGTCTTTTTCAGGGTGGGCAAATAGCAAGACCCCATAAGTATCCAGCCCGGACCGTAATGGCAGGCAATAGGCTACCGAACAGCTGCGCAGGCCAACCAGGCGGCTTAATTCGGGGTCACTTGCCAAATTTGTGGCGCTCTTCGGTAGACCTTCCGAGATAACTTCCCCGATCAAGCCACTCGTACCCGGGAAGACTGCTCTTAGATCAGGTTGGGGCAGGTGCCTGGAGGTGGCGATCGTGAGATTCGGGCGTTCTCCACCGGATTGGGTAAACAGCAGCACCGCACTAACCAGGCGGTCGGCAGGGATGTGCGGGGTAGCCAGGACCCTGGAGCCTAAATCCAGGGCGATCTCGAGCACGGATTCATACTTTAATGTAGAAGTAACTTTGGAGATGAGGTTGTAGATCTCGCGCAGCCGGCGGTGATCGATATCCCAGATGGGTTTATTCCCGCTATCGGTCTCCTTTTTTCCGCCGAAATTAAGTTTTCCAAAGATGGCAAGAACAGCCAGGCACAAGACAATACCCAGGATGATGGCGATCGCACCAACCAGTAGAGTGTACCCCAGAGGATTCATTGGTCTTATGATAACCCAAAATAGCCGTGTTGGAAAGCGTCTTGCTGGTGAATTTATTCACATCATGAGGTGATCAGGAAAATAGTACCTTCAAGATGGGCAGGGCGGCTTTGAGAGCCCTGGCCCGGTGGCTGTACTGGTTCTTTTCCTGCATGCTCAGTTCAGCCATTGTGAGGCCAAGCTCGGGGAGCAAGAAGATCGGGTCATACCCAAATCCATTGCTGCCGCGCTCCTCCGGGATGATCTCACCCGGGCAGTTGCCCTGGGCAAAATAGACTTTCCCGTTGGGCATGGCAATCGCACATGTGCAGTGAAAATCCGCCGTCCATGGTCTGGGGCGGCCCTGCAGGAAACTCAACAGGTAGGTTCGCCGGTCGGCATCAGTGGCACCGGGTAGGGGGGAGAAGCGCGCTGAACGTAACCCGGGTTGGCCTCCCAGGATATCCACTTCCAGGCCCGAATCATCCCCCAGGGTCACCAGGCCAGAAACCTTTGCAAACGCATCTGCCTTCAACGCTGCGTTTTCTTCGTAAGTGCTGCCGGTCTCATCGACCTTCAGTTCAATCCCCAGCATCTCGGGGATGACCAGCTCAATCTCAAGGCCATTGAGTAAAGATTGGATCTCGACCAGCTTCCCACGGTTCCCCGTGGCGATCAATAATCGCTGCATACTATTCCTCCATGGATTTGGTTATCTACCCATACCCACACGCCATATGTGGGTAGTCTACCGCACTTTTCATCTTACCTGTGGAAACAAAATATGTTATAATAATTGCATAAAATAATAAATTACTTTGCGAATTACAAGATATCATTCAAAGTAACGATTACAAACCACAGTGTCTGACCCACATTCTCCATTACGTCTGAATGTCGGCTTCATCGTTGCCCAGTCGGCTGGTTTTAGCCGCGATTTCCCGTTCGACCTACCTCAAATAAACATCCCACCCGACCTGCACCACATCGGCTTAAACGGTGTGGTGCGGGCTACACGCACACCCCAGGGTATCTTGCTGCAGGTGCAAAATCAGGCCTTGATCGACCTTGAATGCGTGCGCTGCCTGACCAGCTTCCAGCAAACTCTGCACATCGATTTCACCGAGCTGTACGCGTTTTCACAGCGCTATGCCACCGATGCGGGCCTGATCATGCCAGAGACGGGCATCATCGACCTCTCACCCGTGATGCGCGACTACATTTTACTAGAAATACCCATCAGCCCATTATGCCGGCCAGATTGTAAAGGACTGTGCCCGATCTGCGGTAATAACCTGAATGAAAGCACCTGCCAGCATGACGACGACTCCGGCGACCCCAGGCTGGCCTCATTGAAATCATTGCTCAATAAGTAGCGATATCATACCAGGAGGGAAAATAATGCTAAACACCGAGTTACAGCCGCAACAAGTTGGAGCACTCGACACATTATTGGAAAAAGCAGAGGTCCAGGGCTATCTCACCACTGGAGATATCCTGGAAGTCTTTCCCTGGGACGGCGAGGATGATGAGCGCCTGCTGGAGCTGTTTGGCTTGCTACACCGCCAGGGGATCGAGATCGTCATTGAAGAAGATAGTGAAGCGGAGCCGGACCTTTCCAAGCTAGAAAGCTCTTCGCTGGACTTGAATACTTCGATTTTGGAGACGTCTCTGCTGCCCAGCCTTGAAAATATCTCGGCTGACGATAGTGTGGGGCTATATTTGAAGGAAATGTCGCGCGTTCCCCTGCTTTCACTAGATGAAGAGGTCAGCCTGGCCCAGCGTATCGAGCGAGCAAAACAGGTCAAGCTAAAGCTCAACAAGATGAACGGAAAGGGGAGCGCCAGGCAGAGGCAGGAGCTGGAAGCCATCGTCCAGGATGGGGTTTTAGCGCGTGAGCATTTGATCAAGGCCAACACCCGCCTGGTGGTCAGCGTGGCTAAGAAGTATATTGGGCGTGGGGTGGCCTTCCTGGATCTGATCCAGGAGGGGAACCTGGGGTTGATGAAGGCCGTATCGAAGTTCGAGTATCAGCGCGGCTTCCGCTTCTCGACTTATGCCACCTGGTGGATCAGGCAAACCATCACGCGTTCGATTGCCGATCAAAGCCGCACCATCCGCATCCCTGTGCACATGACCGACCGCCTGCGCATGATGTACAAGGCGGCCCATAAGCTAGAGCAAAGTTTCGGGCGACCGCCCACCCAGGATGAGCTATGCATCGAGATCGGAGTATGCCACGATAAGCTGCGCTGGATGATCGAGGTGGCCCGCATCCCGGTGTCGCTGGAGAGCCCGGTTGGCGACGAAGACGACACGGAGCTGGGCATGTTCGTGGAAGATACCATCACGCCCTCGCCATCGCAGACCACCTACGATAACATGCTGCGCGAGCGAGTCGACCAGGTTTTGTCCACATTGTCGCCACGCGAAGCGCGCATCCTGCGCCTGCGCTTCGGGCTGGAGAACGGGCATCCCTATACGCTTGAGGAAGTGGGGCACAAGTTTGGCCTGACGAGAGAGCGCATCCGTCAGATCGAGGGCAAAGCCCTACGCCGGTTACGCCACCCGTTCCGCGCCCGCCTGCTGCGCGATTATTTGTAAACTTATCGCAGTTAGCCTTCGGTTGCATCCTTCCAGGATGCACCCAGAGAGATATGCCCTGACTATCTTGACAAATCCATGCCGGGCGCGTAGACTCAAGTTACCAAAGAACAGGTTGTTTATTATGTATGTGTATGCTGCCTCCTCCTTGAAAGAATCCACGGTCGTCACCATGATGGCTATGCTTCGAAGCGCCTGGGCAGCTAAACCAGAGGGCGGGAATTAACCGCACGGTTTAAAGGATGACAAGCTGCCCATCGTTGGGCAGCTTTTTGTTTATAATATCGATTCACGACTATCAAAGTACAGCGGAGCTAACCATGACCAACAATATCCTGATCGCCATCGCGTGGCCTTACGCCAACTCAGAGATCCACGTCGGTAACATCACGGGATCTCACCTCCCGGGGGATATCGTGGCGCGCTTTCACCGCCTGAAGGGTGACCGGGTGTTGATGGTCTCGGGCACCGATTCACATGGCACACCCGTTACGATCCGCGCCGATGCCGTGGGCCGCCCGGTGGAAGAGGTTTACCAGATATACCATAACCAGTTCATTGAACTCTTCCAGAAGGCCGGCATCAGCTACGACCTGTTCACCAGCACGCATACCGAGAACCACTTCAAGGTTGCGCAGGGTATGTTCCTGGCTCTGAACAAGAATGGGTTTCTGTATCCCAAGTCGAGCCCGCAGTGGTATTCGCCAACCGCGAAACGCTTTCTGCCCGATCGTTACGTGGAAGGTACCTGCTACATCTGCCTGTATGAGCACGCCCGCTCCGATGAATGTGAGCATTGTGGGAGTGTGCTGGAACCTGAAAAACTGATCAATCCCCGCTCAAAAATCGATGGTTCCACCCCCGTCCTGCGCGAGACCACCCATTATTATCTGGACCTCTCAAAATTAGAGCCGGAGGTCGAGCAATTCCTGCGCGAGCGAAAAAGCTACTGGCGCGAAACGGTGATTGGACAATCGCTGGGTCAGATCGAAAGCGAAGGCTTGCTCCCCCGCCCGATCACACGTGACCTGGATTGGGGCATCCCCGTCCCCGTGGATGGCTGGGAGGGCAAGTGCCTGTATGTGTGGTTCGAGGCGGTGATCGGTTACCTGTCTGCCACCATCGAATGGGCCAAGATCACCGGCCAGCCGGATGCCTGGCGAGACTGGTGGACTGACCTGTCTGCCAAGACGTTTTACTTCATAGGCAAAGATAACATCTTCTTCCACGCCACGTTCTGGCCGGCCCAGCTCAAGGGGGCAGGCGAGGAGTTCGTGGAGATCTTTACTGAAGACGAAGGAGCTCCGCTTAACCTGCCGTACGACATCCCTGCCAACCAGTTCATGAACCTGGAGGGGCAAAAGATCTCCGGCAGTCATAACTGGGCGGTCTGGGGCCTGGATTTCCTGAAGCGCTATGACGCGGATGCGCTGCGTTATTACCTGACTATTAACATGCCCGAGCTGCGTGACTCGGATTGGGACTGGAATGAGTTCATCGCGCGCAACAATGGCGAGCTGGTGGCCACCTGGGGTAACCTGGTCAACCGGGTGCTGCCCTTTGCCTACAAGCATTGGGAAGGCATTGTGCCCGATCCCGGTGAGCTGCGCCCCGAGGACCAGCAGATCATCGCTACCATTGAGAACGGCTTTACGACAGTTGGCGGTTACCTTGAAGCGGTCAGCCTGCGCTCAGCTTTGAATGAAGCGTTGCGCCTGGCTTCCGAAGGCAACAAGTACCTGGCTGACCGCAAGCCCTGGGATGAGGTCAAGGCCGACAAAACAGCTGCAGCCAAGACCATCTTCACCGGGTTGCGCATAGTCGACTCGTTGAAGCTCCTGTTCGCACCATTCCTCCCGTTCAGCAGTGAACAGTTGAACACCTATCTTGGCTATACTGAACCGCTTTTCGGCGAGCAGTTCGTTGAACCACAGTCTGACCGGCTGGGTATCCATAATGCCTTGAGGTACCGCCCACCGCAGGAGGGCGGTCACTGGCAGCCATCCACGCTTCAGCCTGGCCAGCGCCTGAACCAGCCGGCTGCGTTGTTCAAGAAACTAGAACCTGAGTTAGCCCAAGAGGAGCGGGCAAAACTGGGTAAGCCAGTTCCGTAGACCTGCAGGTAACCAACATCGACAAGGATCCCTTCTATGACAGTTCCGGTCCGCACGGAAAATCTCGCGAAAACCTATGAAGTCCGGGCACGCAGAGAATTACGCCCGCCAGCGAGGCAGCCTGTCAACCTATTGATCTACCAATATCAAACTTAGCCCCTGCGTCTCAGCCCCCTCCGTACCAACCAGACCAGGAGCAAGGCTACCGCCAACCCACTGATCAGGAGGATAACCTCCCTCGCTTGCAACAAGCTGGCCGGGGAGGCTGCCTGGATGGTTTTTATCGGCGTAGTGGGCGGTGCCATGCTGTTGTCGAACTGGGCGTTCAACACATAGCATAAGGTGAATGGTACGACGATCACCTGGTCGCTGTATACCAACAGCAGCTCTGAGCTCTGCGCTTCAGGGACGGGTTGCCCGTCGGGTGGCGGCGCAATGCTCAGCACATTCGAGTCTTTTAGCGCATGGTCCAGATCAGTGAGTGCCTCGATATTAAGATGTGCCGGCCGGTTAGGGGTCACCAGGTAGGAGGCTGCTTCCTGGGCTCCTGCCACGCGGCTCTTCCAACCTGGGTCCGGGGTGGGCATCACCAGCACATCTTTGTACCCCAACGACATCACATAGACCGGTGATGTATTAGCATTGGTCACCACCATATAACCACGCGGCTGGTGGGATGGATCGGAGGTGTGGATTTCCACCCCAGGAGGCAGGTGGGTGGTATCCACCTCGATCGTCTCGGTATACCAGTAATCAGGGTTCGGCTCGACCGCCGCACCCGGATTGGCGTGAAGCAATGCTCCCCCAGCCAACAGGAAGAGCATTGCCATCGATAACGCCAGCTTGCAGCTAGTTCTCACGTATGGACAGGATTACTCCAAAGTTTCCTTGATGCGGAAACCGCGCCGCCGCAGCTCCTGCATGAAAGGAACCGCCGGCACGAAGCTCTCCACCCCACCCGCACCGCGCGGGGTGATCGCATGCGCCATCATCTCCGCTACGATCGCCGCATCCCAACCGGTGGTACGCTCCATGGCGGTGAACCCGGTCGCCTCATCGTAGCGATCCATCAGCTCTACAGTAGCCTTGGCCGGCTTGCCGTCCTTCTTTCCGATTGCCTTCACCCGCACAAATACGTAATCTTTGCTCATTTCCAGGTCATTGGCGAAGATAACCTTGGGCTCGAACAGGGCATGAAAGACATCCCGGGGGATGACCTGGCCTTTTTCAGTCTGGATCGGTTCCAGATCCCATAACCCCAGGTCCCAGTAGGCGCGCAGCTGGTTGAAGTGGCCGGGGTAGCGTAAGGTAAGGTTCTGCAGGGTACGCAGCTTGCCCTCGAACGTCCAGGGCATGGTGCTGGTTCCACCACCCGCCACGAAAGCCTCCAGGGTGCCTACCGAATCGGGAAACTCGACTGTCTCCAGCTCGGTCATAGGTTCCACCTGGGTGATCTTCCCATCCCGCAGGAAGATCGCCGGCTCAGCATATTCATTGGTCAACCCGGCTACATGGAATGTCAGCAAGTAATTGAAAGGAGGCTGCGGATTCTGCGGGATGCCGCCATCCCACATGTACACATCGGTGGCCTCGTCCAGCAGTCCCATGGTATAGACAGTCAGGGAGGAGCCCAACCCAGGTACCTGGCCGCAGTCGGGGATGATACTGATACCAGCCTGGCGTGCTTCAATGTTGAAAGCGTGCTGCTGGCGGGCGATATCGGTATTCCCCCCCAGGTCGCACATGCAGGCTTTGGCCTGGATGGCCGCCCGGGTGATGCCCAGGTTGAAATAATACGGGACAGCACTGACAAACGCATCCACCCCGGTCAGTACTTTTTCAACGGCTGCCAGGTCAGTCGCATCCACCTGCGCCGCCTCGGCCACGGTTTTGCCGATCAATTCATTGACCCGCCTGGTGGCGCGTTTGGCAATATCCAGATCCCGGTCAGCCAGGATGACTTTTTTCGCCTCTCCCCAACGCGCCATGTCGTAAGCTGAAGCCGTGCCTTGCCGGCCTGCACCTAAAACTGCGTATGTATATTCCATTTTTTCCCTCCGCAGGATTGTCTGAACTAAATTATAAGACAAAACACACCTCCAGGTCAGTTTCTAGTGTGGTACACTCGCAGTTTGTTTGACCTTTTGCTGTGATGTGGATTATGGATACGAAAACATTACAAACCCTTGAATATCCCAAGGTGCTTGAACGCCTGTCTGCTTACTGCGCATTTGCCGCTTCTACCGAAAAAGCCCTGAAACTACAGCCAACTGACCAGTTCGCTGAAGCCCGGCGCAGGCTGTCGGAGACGAGCGAAGCCGTGCGTATGCTTGTCACACGCCCCGACCTCACGATCGGAGGGGCGCGCGATGTGCGCCAGGCAGTTGACCTGGCAGCCCACGGGGGTGTGCTGGCTCCCACTGACCTGTTGGATATCAAATCCACCCTGGTGGCTGCCCGCACCCTAGTGCGCACGTTTGAGCGCCTGGAAGCACAGTTCCCGGCACTGTATGAGATCGCTGCACACATCCCGGCTCCCATGGGCCTGGTGGACAGCATCACGCGCGCCATCTCCGAGCGCAGTGAGATCCTGGATAGCGCCTCCGATGCCCTGGCCATCATCCGGCGCAACCTGCGCGTTGCCCATGACCGGCTGATGACCAAGCTCCAGCGTATGGTATCTGACCCCCACACCGCCCCCTACCTGCAGGAGGCCCTGATCACTCAGCGGGACGGACGGTACGTGCTGCCCCTACGCGCTGAATTCAAAGGCCGCATCCGGGCAGTGGTGCACGACCAGTCAGCCTCCGGGGCAACCTTGTTCGTCGAGCCACTCAGCGTGGTGGAGCACAACAACGAATTCCGTGAGCTCCAGCTGGCTGAGCGCGATGAAGAGCGACGCATCTTGACCGAGCTTTCAGGGCAGGTGGGCATGCAGGCTGGAAACATCCTTGCCACTGTCGAACGCGTGGCAGACCTCGACCTGTGCTTTGCCAAAGCCAAGTATTCGGATGCCATCTCCGCCACCGAACCCACCCTGCAGCCCATCGGGAAACCTTCTGGGAAGCACCCAGGGACGATCATCCGCCTGTACCAGGCACGCCACCCGCTGCTCGACCCGGCTAGCGTGGTTCCCATCGATGTTGAGCTGGATGCCCAGACGTATGCCATGGTGGTTACCGGGCCCAATACGGGCGGCAAAACCGTCACACTGAAAACGATCGGATTACTGGCGCTCATGGGTCAGTCGGGCTTGCACATCCCTGCCCATTCCGGGTCGGAGATCAGCCTGTTTCACAATATCTATGCCGACATCGGGGATGAGCAATCCATCGAGCAATCCCTGTCAACTTTCTCGGGCCATATCACGAACATTATCCGCATCCTGGAGCATGCCGACCGACGCTCGCTGGTCATCCTGGATGAGCTGGGTGCTGGCACAGATCCTCAGGAAGGTGCAGCCCTGGCACGTGCCCTGCTCACGCATCTGTTGGAACGTGGCATCACTACCCTGGTGACCACCCATCACCCCGAACTCAAAGCGTTTGCCCATGCCACGCCGGGGGTGGTCAACGCCAGCGCAGAGTTTGACCTGGAAACGCTCCGCCCGACCTTCCACCTGACCATTGGATTACCCGGGCGTTCGAACGCCCTGGCGATCGCCCAGCGCCTGGGTATGCCAGACCCGATCATCAACTCGGCCCGCTCTGAACTAAGCCCAGAAGACCTGCGTGTTGAAGACTTGCTCGACGAGATCCACCGCCAACGCGACCTGTCACGCAAAGCACGCCTTGCCACTGAAAACGCCCATCGCGAAGCCGAAGCCATGCGGGCTGAGCTGGCGATGCGGTTAGAGAAAATCGAAGATGAGCGGATGCAGGTGCTGGAGAAAGCACGACGGCAGGCTGAGGAGCAGGTGGAAGCGGTGCAGGATGACCTGCGTGAGGTGCGCCGGCAGCTGGCTCGCACCCGTCAGCCGCTGGAAGTCATCGAGCAGGTCGAAGAAGAAGTAGAAGAGCTACACGAATCAGTCGCTGCGCCGGTGGAACGCCGCACACCCGAAGCTCGCCTAACCCCCGTGAGGCGCGCCATCCGCCTGGGAGATCGAGTGCGCTTGCATTCGCTGAACACCCAGGGGGTGGTCACTGCCCTGGGAGAGGAAGAAGCCGAGGTTTCGGTAGGGGTGCTGCGCATCCGAGCCCGTCTGGCCGAGCTACAGCTTATGGACGAAGAGCCCGGTGCGCCTTCAGGCTCAACTGGCCTGCCCACAGCCCACGAGCTGATGGCTACGACCCGCTCAAAGTCAGCCAGTGCATCAGCCTCTGGTTCGATTCGCCAGGCAGGCGGTCAGATTTACGCCGAATCACCTGGCATCGAGCTTGACCTGCGCGGCCAGCGCAGCGAGGAAGCCCTGGATGCGCTCGACCGCTACCTTGATTCGGCCTATTTGGCTGGGTTGCCCTGGGTGCGGATCATCCACGGTAAGGGCACCGGCAAGCTACGCCAGGCCGTGCGTGAAGCACTCAGCCAAAATCCACATGTGAAGTCCTTCGAGGCAGGGGGGGATAAAGAAGGTGGTGAAGGAGTTACGGTCGCCAAGCTGGCAGGGTAAATGTCCACCAGTTTTCGCTTACCGGCCACCTTCCGGGCCTTCCATCACCGCAACTACAAGCTCTGGTTTGTGGGCCAGGGGATTTCCCTGATCGGTACCTGGATGCAAACCATGGCCCAGCAGGTGCTGGTTTACAGCCTTACCGGCTCAGCTGCCTCTCTGGGGATCATCAGCTTCATCGGACTGATCCCCATCATCCCGCTCTCCTTGTGGGGAGGCTCGCTTACCGACCGCTTCCCCAAGCGCACCATCTTAATTGTCACGCAGAGTATCATGCTGGTGCAGGCATTCCTGCTGGCCTGGCTGACCTGGAGTGGATTGGTGCAGATCTGGCACGTCTATATCCTGGCATTCATCCTGGGAGCCGCTATCGCCGTTGACCTGCCAGCCAGGCAGGCTTTTACGGTGGACATGGTAGAAGGCAAGGAGGACCTGACTAGTGCCATCGGGTTGAATTCAGCCATGTTCAACGCGGCACGCGCCATCGGACCAGCCATGGCAGGCATCCTGGTAGCCACAACCGGTGAGGCTAACGCATTCTTCCTCAATGGACTGAGCTTCATCGCCGTGATCGCCAGCCTGCTGATGATGCGCGGCCTACCCAAGCCGCACCCCTTGCCTGCCAGCGAGAGCGGCCCGCTCAAACACATGGCAGGCGGCATCCGCTTTATCGTGCAGCGCCAGACGATCCTGGTGCTGGTCAGCCTGGTCGCGGTCAGTGCCTTCCTATCCATGCCTTACAATACCCTGCTTCCAGTCTTTGCAACGGATGTGCTGGCAGACAGTGCCCAGGGGGTTGTGAACGCCATCTGCGGCTCGGGTATCAATTCCTTGGGCTGCCAGGCACCCGAAGCGTTACCGCTGGGCCTCCTATACACGATGATCGGTATCGGGGCTGTCTTCGGAGCACTGGTGGTGGCATCTTTGCCAGCCAAAGCGCGGCGTGGTTTTCTGCTCACCCTGGGCAACCTGGCTTTCCCATTATTCTTACTGATGTTTGCCTTTTCGGTGAATTTCGCCGTATCGATGATTCTGATGGTATTCATCGGGTTCAGCTTCGTCTGGCAAAATGCTCTGGCTAACACCTTGCTCCAGTTCGTTACCCCCGATGAGCTGCGCGGGCGGGTCATGGGCGTATATTCCATGACCTTCCAGACCATGTTCCGCCTGGGTGGCTTGCAAGCGGGTTTAGTGGCCGACTGGCTGAGTGCCCCAATCGCGGTGGCGATCGGGGCGGCCGCCTCGCTGCTCTACGGCATATTCGTTGCCATCCGCTTCCCCAAGCTGAGGCAGCTGTAGCCAGCTTGTTCAGGTGATTAAATTAAAATCCAGGTGGTGAGTCACACCGCCTGGATTCTGTTCTGTCTATGGAGAGCGCCTGACCAGCGGCAGGTGGATAAACTGAATGCCGATGTACATCATCTTCCGGTCGTGCAGCGACACAACCGGCTGCCCAGCTTCATAATAGATCAGTTCGGCGCGGATGCCTGCTTTCCCAACCAGCCCGGCATTGGTGAAGGTTGCACTGAACTGACCATACGCATCGGTCACCCCGCTGACCACTTCTTGGTCCAGCCCATTGATCAAGCCAAATTGCGCATCGTCGCCTTCTATGCCGATCTGCACGGTTTGGTTGGCTACCGGATTACCCCAATCGTCCAGCACCGTGGCTACCAGTGTAGATGTGGATATCCCATCTGCAGGGAGCTGGTTGGGTGATAGAGTGAGCCGGATTTCGTGGGGGATCGGGTTGCCGATCTGAATCTCGGTGGAGGCTGTCACCCCATTGGAGGCCTGGGCTAAGATCAGCGCAGGCGAGAGGTTTTCGCCACTGGTGAAAGTCGCCGTGAAGGAGCCTTGTCTTGTCTCAGCGAATACCGGCGTGATATCCCCGTTGTTCGTGGCTAGCTGGATCACGGTCCCATCAGCTACCACCACCCCCTGTAAGTCGGTGACCATAAACTCGAGGTTGACCGTATCGCCGTTCGGACGCAGGTAATGGTTGGGGTTAAAAATCTTGATCTTGGCGGGCTGGCGGTTGCGCGTGATGCGTGCGCTGGCCGAATCAGTGATTAAACCTTTCTCAATCTCCGTCGCCGATAAAGTCAGGATACCGGTCGTACCACTGGGCAGGTAGTTGTTATAGCCATCGGTCATGTACACGTCAAAGGTCCCGGTCACCGTTTGTCCTGCATCCGCGCACACAATGGGAAAGAGAGGGTAGTCGATCCACCAGCCTTCTGGGGCATTATAGGTGATCCAATAACAGTGATCATCTCCGGAATAGTTGGTGAATTGGAACTGCAGCTGCGTGACACCTCCATAATTCGCACCATCCCCCAGAGAAACCACTTTGAAAGGCTGGAAGTTATAGGGGACCGGGTCGATACGTGTGAATGACCTACCGTTGGAAGTGCCGTGCAGGGTCAGGTAAGCATTGCCAGCACCGGGAGGGTAGTAGTTCCCAGAGCCATAAAGTCCATCGCCAGCAAGGTGATCGTTGTGCAACCCATCATCATAAAACTTCACGTTTGATCCGAACGCTCCGCCATTGGCTAAGTTAAAGTGCCCGGTGAGGACAGCCCCGTCTACACCACCACTTACTTCAACAAATATTTGCTGGCTGCCGCTGGACAGGGTATGGTTGGTCTGCCCTTCCACAGCAATCGGGCTGGCTGCAAAGCTGGTGAACGAGAAGGTCCCCGAACCGCTATTGCCAGCATCCACCACGGCATGCCAGTCGCCGGTACGCCCGTTGGTATTCACCTGGACGTACTGCACCAGGTCCAGGTCCAGGCAGTAGGTACCAAAACTATTACAATTGACCTGATATCCATTGGGGTCGGTAACCAGCAGGGGTTCAAAAGAGCCGCTGTAACCGGTAAGCAGGAAACCCACACTGTCCATGCTGCTGTCAACGGTCACCGTGTAAGTCTTGGTTGGTTGGGGTGGGGCTGGTACGAATTTATAACCCATTTCATCATCTGCCCCGTTCACATCGTTATAACTGAGCTGTATCCCATTGTTCCCGCTGGCATTTTCCAGGCCAATGGTCGCCCCTTCTGCTCCGTTGGGGACAGTCTGGTACTGGTAGCGAATCTCGTAGGTCTCCAGGTTGAGCAGGATCTCAAAGATATTGAGGGGATAGGTTCCATAAGCTGCTTCATACTTGTAGAATTCGATCACGAACCAGTCACCCTGTTGCATGGTGTAGATATATCCCTGACATGCCCCAGGTGAGTTCTCAGCCCCAGGTGGGCAAAACGGCCGGATGTTGTCCCAAAATGGATACAGGGCATTGTTGGGCTCAGCGGGGTTGGGAAGGGTGGTGTTGTTATAGATATAAGCGTAGTGTGAACCCAAGGTCACATAACCATCCTCGAACACATGCACCTTGTTGTAGTACGGACCTGAGAAATATTGGAAATAGCCAGGGATGTCGATATCCAGCCTGAGGTTTGGGGCTGGGTTGCCCTGGTAGGTGCCGTAGAGCATGGCGTTGACCCACTCGTATTCCCAGCTGGCCAGGGTGTCGAAGCGGTAGGTGGGCTGGTCGCTGACGTAATCCGACCAGCGCCCTGCCCCGGCACTGTTGGTGATCTGGGCTCGCAGGATATCGGCGGCATCCTCCACTTGGCTCTCGTCCACATACAGGAACATGCCACCACTGTTCAACGCGGTCAGCAGATAGGGCACGATTCCCCCTGGCACGTCATCTGCCATGAGTCCCAGGTTGCTGCGGGCCTGGCCAGCCAATAATCGTTCTGACATCAACTCCTGCTGCTGCTCGGGCGTGAGGCCTTCGAGCATCTGTGTCGAGAATGGTTGAGTGAGGCTGGCATCATCCGCCTGCTTTGAGCAAATGCCCATCAATGCTGTTGAGGAACGCAGCTGGTTTTCGTTCAATAGCTGGCGGATGCTCTGTATCGACGGGTTTTGGGTGGTATCGCCGTCGGTAAACAACCAGATATCCCCATCTTCTCGATTGGCAGAAGCCTGGGCAAGGGCGTTCAGGGCATTTACAGTGCAAGTGTTATCCGGCCCGGCAATAGTGGTCAGCGAGTTGATCGGTCCGATCAAATCCTGCGGGTAGAACTGTCCGGCGAACTTGGTCTCATTACTGGTGCTGGTATTGTTAAATAGGTCCAGGGTGAACTCGGTGCCTTGCGGATCTTCTCCAAGGTCGTTGACTGCCTCAATAAAGAGGGTCTTCATGGCGTCGAACTTGGGCCCGTGCATGCTGTACGAGTTATCCGCCACGTAGGTGAGCTGTTTCCACCAACGGTAGACGTCTGCCGGGCTCAGGTCATTTTCGGTTACGGTCTGATTTTGATTTTCAGCGATTAGTTTCCCTGGAGCCAGGGTATAACCCGTGTCATCCAGCACGATTGCAGCAGTATTCCGATCCGCCGGCATCCCAGCAGCCACCCAACCGTGCATGAAGGTATCGAAATCGCAGGTGTCATCAAACAAGCCATACGCCTCATCCATGAATTCGCTGGAAGTGTAGATATTTTGGATGGCTGCATGCCCGTAACTGACCAAATCGGGGTAATCATATGGTGAATCATCATACAGGTCCCAGAGCACAACTGAAACAGCGCCTTGGTTCTTGATGCTGATAGGAAAATTTTTAGTCTCCAGGTTGTAATGATTGCCGGGAGTACCCGAGGCATCGATGTCGATCATCCAGTTGGCATCTGGGTAGCCGAAGTAATCGCGTACCGCGCTCGAATAGTATGTTGGGTAGCCTTCACCCCAGGATAATTCAGGGTCAATTTCCATTCCAGGTGCGTGGTCATCGCCTGGGCTGTCATCGCAGCTGTAATGATTGTCGGAAGCATGCCCCCACTCATGCATGACGATGGCATCATCCCATTCGTCTGGATCAGATGGGTCATCTGCAATGGTGATCTCATCATAATAGTCAGTGTAATAGGAAGTGTCATCTCCGTAACCGGGCTCCCAATGGATCTCTGTCTCCTCCGGGTAAGAGCCTCCGCTGGTCACCCACAGATGGCGCGCCTGCCAGCCTGCATCCACGATATTAAAAATGGCACTCCAGCCTTCTCCCAGGGAGATATTGAAACTCAACACACCACCGCTGGATGACTGGTAGTCAGTATCATATTCATATTTTTCGTCGATGTATGAGCTGTCTTCCACGTAGACGATCGGATCACCCCGCTCAGCCGTGATCCGCAAGTAGATCTCGAGTTCATCATCAAACAATCCATCATCGTCACAAAACGAAGCCGCCAAGTCGCCGTTATCATCCGTGCCAAGCGAGCCATAAGAGTCATCAAAGGCGATATCTGATTCACGCACTTCGATCTGGATACCCGCTAACGGGATGCGATATGCAGGATTAAATCCGTCCTGGGTAGCATCACGCTCGATGCGGTCAGCATGCACCAGGATGGTGAAGCATGGATCATCATTCGGCACTGCGCCATCAGTGTTCGCCGGTTCCATCGTGACAGTCACAACATTGGATGGATCATGCCGGGATGGCTTAACGGCATCCGGGTCCATATCGGTCACGCGTGGACCGAATCTATCAACCACAAAGAATAGCACTCCTGAAGACCCGTAAGTCAAGCCGGGGGTGATATTCAGCCTTACAGAGACTGCCACCTTGTAGGTACCAGGGTTGGGAAAGAAAAGCGTGCGTACAGAAGTGATGGGTTGCCCCGCGGCTGCATCTGGATAGCTCTCCTCAGGGTTTCCGACCAATTGCACGCCATCTGGAATATACCAGTGGATCACCACCTCCGGGGCATCGATAAGTGGTGTCGCCTGGAATGATAGCTGGGTAGTGCCCCCGGGCGCAGGAGCTCCATCAGCCTCCAGTATGATCTCGACATTGTCTTCAACGCCACCCGCAATATCACGCGCGGGTGTGATTTGTGCAGTGGTTAAATTCACAGGGATAAACAAGGCAAAGATGATCAACAGTGCGATGGCAAGATGAACTGCTTTGTTCCTGGTCATATAGTTTCTCCCGTTTAAGATCATGATTGAGGTTGGTTTGCATACCGTGGGATCGATAGGTGTAAATTAAAGCAACACTATCAGCCTCAGGAATTTCCCTTGGTCTGCGGTTGGCGTCATTGTTATTTTCCATGTCAGGAAACAAGTTGATATAAAATTACAGGTGCAATTTGGGGCTTTATGTAACATTAATATAGTATATAATTTTAGTCTTGTTGTCAAGCGAAATAGCTTTCTTTGGGGGCCGGGTATATTGAGATGCGAATACCTGGCTCGATTTTTACCTTATGCCCTTTCCCCCTAACATATGAAGGAGAATGCCAATGAAAAGTCGTTTGTTTAGTGTTGCTATATTGCTGGTATTGCTGGTCAGTCTCACCGGGAACGCCCGGGCTACCGCCCTTCAGGGAACCACCAAACCGTCTCTGGTTTACGTTGAGCTGTATGACTCAGCTGATCTGGAGCGTTTTGCCTCCACGCAGCTGCCCACGGTCGCCATGCTTGGAAACGGCTTATTGGCCACAGCTGGTCCAGACGGGCAGCAAGCCCTGGAGAAAGCCGGTTTGAAGTACCAGGTTATCGATTCAAACTTGCAGCAGGGGGTGTATTACCAGGCTCAGACCCTGCCCAGCCGGGTTGCCCCTGATTATTCGGCCTACGGCCAGGTATTGCTTGACCTGGGGAGCAGCATGGTGCTGCGGATGGATCCAACCCAGGTGGATGCCCTGACCCAGGCTGGCGCTGAAGTGCGGGCGATCAGCCTGACCCCTATGCCGTTGCCCTCTACCCAAATTGAACACGTATTCTCACAGGTTATCGACCCAGACCCTCTCGTCCAATCGATGATCGACCAGGTCTCTACAGATCAGATCTACCAGTACGACCGGGGTCTGGCGGGTGAGCTCCCAGTTTGGGTGGATAATGCTTGGTATACCATCACCACCCGCAATACGAACAGCGGAACCCCCATCCAAAAGACCACCAGCTATGTCGGTCAGCACATGGCGAACGACCTGGACTTGAACGTCGATTACTACGTGTGGGACGACAGTACCAACCCGGATGTGATCGGTGAGATCACGGGTTTGATCAACCCGCAGGATGTTTTTGTGATCGGCGGTCACATCGATGATGTCAATGGCACCCCGGGTGCTGACGATAACGCCAGCGGCTCGGTCGCAGCCCTGGTCGCGGCCGATATCCTGTCGCAATATCAGTGGGGTTGCACCCTACGCTTTGCTTTTTGGACCGGCGAGGAACAAGGCCTGCTGGGCAGTGACGCATACGCCCGGCACGTGCATGGTGAAGGGCAGAACATCCTCGGTTATCTCAACCTTGACATGATCGCCTATAACACCCCGAATGACCCAGATACGAGCATTTACCTGGGCTACCGGTCATCTGTCCCTGGCTCGCTGGCTTTAGCCAATTTATTCAGTGATGTTGTGGACACTTACAATATCGACCTGCAGCCAAAAATTGGCACACAATTTGACGGCTCAAGCGACCATACTTCTTTTCTGGACCAGGGCTACCCAGCCATCCTCGGCATTGAAGATAATGAAGATTTCAATCCTTACTACCACGGATCGGGAGATACACCTGCCCACACCGATCCTGCATACTTCACTGATTTTATAAAAGCCTCGATTGCCACCTACGCCCACATGACCAGCTGCCTGATCCCCAGCGGGATCGGCTCACTGGATGGGCACGTGACGGACACAGATTACGGCACACCAATTGACGGTGTGACTGTCACCGCTACGGATGGCCTGGGCCACAACTTAAATACCACCACCGATGAAAGCGGTTACTACACCCGTACCTTGCTGGCCAACACCTATTCGGTCACCGCTGGGGCAACCGGTTACCAGCCAGTCACGGTGAATGAGGTTGTTGTTATTACGGATAGCGTAACAACCCAGGATTTTGTGCTGCAATATATCCCGAACGTAGCGGTCACGCCCGCCACACAGACCCAGCCTGGCGTACCTGGCGCTCAGGTGAGATATGTTTACAGCGTGGTGAACGACGCCCACGTAGAACAGGAAATCGGCTTGAGCGTGGAATCAGGCTGGCCAGTTGAAGCACCTGAGACCACCGGGGTGCTCGCCCCCGAAGAATCGGTGCTTATCCCGGTTACCGTGACCGTCCCACTCGTCCCGGATGTGATCATCGGAACAGATACCTTCACGATGACCGCGGTTGGCTCGGCCGGTGGGGTGGCGAATGCCACCGGGACCACCAACGCAAATGTCACACCAGGGGTCAAAGTTGATCCCCCGCAGGATGGCATTGGCCGACCTGGTGAGGTGCTAACCTATACATTCATCGTGACCAATACCGGTGATTATACGGATACATTTTCCCTATCTCTCTACGGGCTGTGGCCCGACAGCCTGCCTGGCGGCAATAGCACCGGACCTATGGCGGCTGGGGCCAGTATGAGCGTGGTGGTTGAAGTGACCGTCCCACCGGGTGCAAACAATGGAGAACAGTGTAGGACCAGCCTGAGGGCGATGTCAGGACTGAACCGCAACGTCAGGGACCTGGAGCATGTAACCAGCACAGCAATCGGTGTTTCTTCCTCCTATAACATCCTGCTACCGCTCATAAATAGGTAATCCACTTGATCCAGGCAGGCGAATGCGCCTGAACCGATACGATGATGCCAGCAAAACAAGGAGAATGCCAATGAAAAGTCGTTTGCTTAGTGTTGCTTTATTTCTGGTATTAATGGTCAGTCTCACCGGGAACGCCCGGGCTACCAACCTTCCGGGAAGCTCCAAACCATCTCTGGTCTACGTTGAGCTGAGTGGCTCAGCTGACCTGGAGAGCTTTGCTTCCATGCAGCTGCCCATGGTCACCATGCTCGGAAACGGTTTGCTTGCCACTGCCGACTTGGAAGGGCAGAAAGCCATGGAAAAAGCCGGTCTGCAATTCCAGGTGATCGATCCAAACCTGCAGCAAGGTGTGTATTACCAGACGCAAACCTTCTCAGACCGCACAACTCCGGATTATTCAGCCTACGGCCAGGTGTTGCTTGACCTGGGGAGCAGTGTGGTGCTGCGGATGGATCCCGCCCAGGTGGATGCACTGACCCAGGCTGGCGTCGAAGTACGGGCCATCAGCCTGGCACCCAAACCATTACCCACCAGTCAAGCAGATCATGGTATTCCTCAATCAATTGAGCCTGATCCGCTCATTCAATTGATGATCGACCAGGTTACGCAAGAAAAAGTATATGAGTACGATCGCGGATTGGCGGGCGAGATCCCGGTCTGGGTGGATAATGCCTGGTATACCATTACCTCCCGCCGCACCGGAAGTGGACAGAGCATTCAAAAAGCAACCAGCTACTTCGGCCAGCACCTGACAAGCCTGGGGATGGATGTTGAATACCATACCTGGGATAATTCGACCAACCCCAACGTGATTGGCGAAATCCGTGGGTTGGTAAACCCAGACGATATCTACATCATCGGCGGTCACATTGACGATGTACAATCCCAGCCCGGCGGTGCCGACGATAACGCCAGTGGCACGGTGGCGGCCATGATCGCGGCAGATATCTTCTCTCAGTACCAATGGGGCTGTACACTGCGGTTCGCCGCTTGGACCGGGGAAGAACAGGGTTTGCTCGGCAGTGCGGCTTATGCCCAGAGAGCCTACCAGCAGGGTGAAAATATCCTGGGATACCTCAACCTGGATATGATCGCCTGGAATACACCCAATTCCAGTCCAAGCATTACCTTATCTTATAAAAGTAATGATCCTGAAACGTATGACCTGGCATTGCTATTCGCCGAGGTCGTGGGAGACTACAACATCAACCTGGTTCCAACTTTTGATACCGATTCTTCGGGGAGCGATCACGCCTCTTTCTGGGATTATGGATACAATGCCATCCTTGGGATCGAAGATATCAGCGATTTTAACCCTTACTATCACGGTTCGTATGATATTTCAGCCAATACTGATCCAGCATTCTTTACAAACTTTGTTAAGGCTTCGGTGGGAACCTTGGCCCATATGAGCGAATGCCTGATCCCCAATGGCGTAGGCTACCTGGATGGGCACGTGACGGATGCAGCCAACGGCATGCCCATTATTGGTGCGACGGTCACCGCGAGTGATGACCTGGGGCATAGCTACCCTGCCACCACTGATATAACCGGCTACTATACCCGCACCCTCCTGTCAAACACCTATGCGGTTACTGCCGAGGCCTATGGCTATGACTCTCTCACCGTAAATGATGTGAGCGTGACCACCGATACCGTCACCACCCAGGATTTCGCCCTGGCTGCTCTACCAACCTATACTGTCAGTGGTTACGTGAAAGATTCGGTCTCAGGCGAACCGCTGGAAGCCACAGTTGAGTTCACCGATGCCCCGATCGCTCCGGTCACCACTGACCCGGCCACCGGATTTTACAGCATCAGTGTGGCGGAAGGCACCTGGAACCTGCAAGCATCCGCCTCGTTGCACACCTCACAGATCCACCAGTTGGTGGTGGACCATGATTTAATGGTTGATTACCTGCTCGACCCGCTACCCTGCATCCTGCTGGTGGACGATGACGGGAATAACCCCGATGTGATGAGCTACTACACATCTGCCCTGGATAACCTGGGTTACGATTACGCGGTATGGAATGTTTCCACCGATGGTGACCCGGCTTCCAGCAGCCTGCTAGGCTACCGGCACATCGTCTGGTTCACCGGTTACCCCTACTCCAACACCTTCAACGATTCCAACGAGGCCGCCGTGGGGACTTACCTGGAGGCGGGCGGGAACTTCTTCCTCTCCGGCCAGGATTATCTGTATGATATGGGTCTCACTAACTTTGCCAGGAATTACCTGCACATTGCCTCCTACACCAGTGATGTCAACCAGACCACGGTGACCGGGCAGAACGTGTTCAGCGGGCTGGGACCCTATGGTTTGAGCTATCCCTTCACCAACTACTCGGATATCGTCAACCCGGATGCCCAAGGAAAAGTGTCCTTCAACGGCAACCAGGGCAACGCCGCGGTGAGCTACGACGGAACAAGCTTCAACACTGTGTTCTTCGGCTATCCGTTTGAAGCCATATCATCCCTGACCAACCGCTCGGCCGTGATGCAGCGGGCGGTGGAGTTCTTTGGTGGTTGTGAGCCCCCTGTCAGGGTGACCATCGCTCCAGCCTCCCAGGAGCACACCGGGCAGCCTGGCACGCAGGTGAGCTTCGACTACACGGTGACCAACGACTCGCAGGTGGCTCAAGATGTGAATCTGAGCGTTGGATCGCTCTGGCCGGTCGAAGCACCCTCCTCAACAGGCGTGCTGCAGCCGGGTGCCTCAGCTGAAGTGAGCGTGGCGGTGAGCATCCCCAGCCAGCCGGATGTGATCATCGGGCAAGACACCTTCACCCTGACGGCTGAGGGAGTGGAAGGTGGCGTGGCTGAAGCCACTGGCACCACCTATGCCAACGTGACCCCGGGAGTGGAAGTGAGTGGTCCTGCTGGCCAGTCGGGTCAGCCCCTGGGGGTGCTTACTTACGAATTTGAGGTAACCAACACGGGTGACTATACGGATACCTTCAGCCTGGGCTTGGAAGGTGCCTGGCAGGTGAGCTTGCCAGGAGGCACGAGCACCGGTCCGCTGGCCCCGGGTGCGAGCACCACGGTGACCGTGCTGGTGACGGTGCCGGGAGATGTGGCGGACGGAGATACCAATGTGACCATCCTGACAGCCACCTCTGGGCTGGATCCGCTGGTGACCGGTTCAGCACAGGTGACCAGCACCGCAATTGTCTTACGCTACATCTCACTACTTCCAATCATTACCAGGTAAAGTTTATACACTTTTTTATTAAAGAGAGTCACACATCAGTTTGTGACTCTCTTTATATTAACTATAACCTCTCTCTTATTAGTTATATTAATAGTAGTAGTCGTAGTAGGTGTGGATATGTGCATATCCCATGTTGAGGTTAACAACTTCACCAGGGATGGGAGGGGTAATTATGGATGGCATACATATGGTTATCATTCAGATAAAAAGTATCCCCAGGTAATAAGTGCCTGCTTTGTGGATAAAACCCAGCTATAACATATGCCACTGGCCCAGTTCTACAGGTAGTACATCGTTTGCCTGATCACCTATATCTGGGTATATGGGCACGCCAGCTTATCTGTTGTTTTGCAGGTTATCCACAATTAAGCCGAGTTATCCACAATATTTCTTGAGTTATCCACAGTTAAATTGGTGAAAAACGTAAGATTTTCTACAATATTTAAACGGTGTTGAGTGTACGCCAATAGCGGATATTTTATTGCTGATCTATGGAAAGTGGATCGAGAACCCTTTAAAGCTGTTGATCAGGGCATTGCCAAACCCGCGAATGGAGCTGCACCCAGACAACATCAACGCCAGGAAGGCGAACCAATAGACACGGTGATAGAGTTTTTTTAGCATATCTCCTCCTGATCTGCTTATCCCCATCATACTTGAAAATCAAAGGATTGAAAATCACAATTGACAGATGAAAAACATTAGATTATTATCTAATTAGACATACATCTAATATTGATCAACGAATATGCTTAAAAAGGATTTTAGCCAAAAGCCCTCTATCAGGTGGAGCCTGGGAACAGCTTACGACCTGTTCGCTAGCTTGCATGTCCTCCACCACCCTGAAAGATTTGGTTTGCGTCCTGCCTGGGCTGCGGGTGTCAGGTCCAGGTTATCAGCACTTCAGAGGTCAATTCTAGAAGATTCCCAAATCCTGTTTTTCAACAGCCCCATTGCCTGGATTTCCAGCCTGCCTGAGCCGAAAAATGCACCGGCTGTAATACGCTTTTTGGCCAGGGTAAAACCGTCTGAGCTGCTGCCATTCCTTTCCTATCATTCTGATCTACCCACAAGCGTTTTGGGCACGTTAAACCATGTCCGTTCAACGGAAATGTGGACCCAGAATGAGCTTGAACAACTCCAGGCGTATTACAGGCAAAAGAATGACCCGATTTCAACTGACAAGCTGACGACCATCCTCAAGTGGTGGGCGAGCTCGGCTGAATTTGGAGAGCGTTACGTAGAGGCGCTTCAAGCTTATATTGAAGTTTTCTTTGCTGAGGAGGAGCGGCGTATCAGCCCTTACTTACAGCAGGCGCTGGATAAAGCCAGGCTGAAGGCTGCAGATTTTGAGTTTCCCAACCTCATGCTTGATCTATCGCAGGGGGTCACGATTGCCGCCTTTGAAGAGGCGGACCTGGTGACCTTCGCTCCTTCTTATTGGATTACCCCCCTGGTGATGTACGACTCGATTGAGCCCCAAAAATGGACCGTCCTGTTTGGGGCTCGCCCGGCTGACGTCGCTCTGGTGCCAGGGGAGGTGGTCCCCGACGCCATGTTGAGGGCCCTCAAGGCCCTTTCTGATCCTACCCGCCTGCTCATATTGCATTACCTGCATGACCAACCCTCCACGCCCACCCAGCTGGCTAAAAAGCTGCGCTTGAGGGCTCCTACGGTGGTCCACCACCTGAATGCCCTGCGCCTGGCAGGGTTGGTGTACATCTCCATGGAATTTGAAGAAGAGAAGCGTTACTCCGCCAGGTCTGCCGCGCTGGCGGAAACATTCGACAGCCTGGTAAGGTTCATTAATGACCAGGGTGAGTAATAAGCGATGATTGCCAGCCTGAACCGCAATATAAAAGATTACGGTGAGCATCTGGTTGCATTCAAGCCGAATGCGCGTTTATACCTGACCTACGCCATCATCACCGGTATTGCCATGGGCATCTATCGGCTGATCTTCAACTTTTATCTGGTCAGCCTGGGCTATGACGCCAGGCTAATGGGCTACCTGACCACTACCAGCAGCGTGACCGCATTGATCTTTGCCCTGCCCATGGGTTACCTGGCAGATATCCTGGGTAGGAAAGCTTCCTTGCTCATTTCGGGGGTTTTGATCAGCATCTCGATCGGGTTGATGGTGGTCTGGCCCGTACCACCGGTTTTCTACGCCATGAACTTCCTATCCGGTATTGCCCAAAGCCTGGCTGCGGTGACCATGAGCCCGTTCCTGATGGAGAACAGCAGTGAGTACGAAAGGACATATCTATTCAGTTTTGGTCAGGGAATCCAGATGGTGGCGGCCTCGATCGGGAACTGGATCGGGGGCTACCTGCCCACCTGGGTGGCGAATATACGCGGGGTCGATCCGGTCAGCAGCCAGGCGTATGGTGGGTCGATCCTCCTGGTATCCATCGCCATGGCGGTCGGCATCATCCCCCTGCTCCTGATCAAGATGCCGCGCCTCGGCCACTCGGAACGCACCGTCTTTGCACCCATCGCCTTTGCTGCCAAAAATCCAATCAAATTGACCAAGCTGATCCTGCCAATGCTTATCACATCGATCGGCGCAGGCTTGATCATGCCGTTCATGAACGTGTTTTTCCGGGAGCAGTATGGTCAATCCGACCAGGTGATCGGTGTCTTAATGGCCTGGGGGTCGCTGGCCATGGGGATTGGACTACTGTTGGCACCGCCATTGGCTGGCCGTATGGGCAAGATTCAATTGGTGGTCATCACCCAGGGCTTGTCCATTCCGTTCCTTATCCTGCTGGGATTTTCACCCTTGTTCTGGGTGAGTGCGCTGGCGTATTACATCCGGGTGGCCTTGATGAATATGAGCAGCCCGGTGTACCAGACGTTTGTGATGGAAAAAGTGGATGCCTCATCCAGGGCAATGGTAGCCAGCCTGGTGAGCATGGCCTGGAACTTCGGTTGGGTGATCAGCCCGATGATCAGCGGCAGCCTGCAGGTGAAATACGGTTTTGGACCGCCTTTCATGGGCACCATTATCCTGTACACCATCTCGGTTTTCCTTTATTGGTATTTCTGGTGGCGCAAGGGCGAAGTCAGCCAGCCTGTAGAGGTTAAATCTGCGCCTGAGTAGTTGAGAAATCGTCCAGGTCGTAATCTTTTGTTATGTAAGAAACCGGGGAGTGCATTGGTAACTTTTATGCGCTTCGTGCATCCAAAACGAAGTACCAAGAGAAATCATTGATAAGGAGAAAATATTACATGGAGATGATGGTTGATTTTCCGGGTGGCGATAGGGTGGATGCTCATTTTGGCCCGTACACGGTGATGACCGACCAATCTGGTCCGCATGGCGAGCCGGGCTCAGCGCCCAGCCCGTTTGCTTTGTTCCTGTCCTCCATCGCAACCTGTGCGGGGATCTATGTACTGGGGTTCTGCCGGCAGCGCAATCTGCCGACCGAAGGGCTGAAGATCGTCCAGCGTTCCGACCGCAACCCCCTGACCGGCATGGTTGAGAATGTCGAGCTGGAGATCCAAACCCCGCCCGGGTTCCCCGAGAAATATCTGCCTTCCCTGATCCGCTCTGCTGAGCTATGTGCGGTGAAGAAACACATTGAGAACCCGCCGGAATTCAAGGTAGTGACCAAAACGGCTGTGCCTGTTTAGGATATTGTTTGGGAGTGGTTAACGATTTACCCCACCCTTTTGTCAAAAGGGTGGGGTTATTGGTTTAATTATGCTTTGAGGAGGGAATCGACCTCACATTCCTTAATTGGTTAGGATGGTTGGATGGTTTTGGGTGAAAAGCTATGCGGCGAACCTGGTTTGATCAACCAATGGGAGAGAGTAATTCCTGTAAACCCTACATAGAAAAGAGCTACTATAACGATGGATAAAAATCCAGAGATGTTGATTAAATTGGTGCTCAAGACTACTAGGATTCCTAAAGCCAATCCTCCGGCTGTGGCAAGTAGCCAAAGCGACGCCTTGGAAAGTATGGGCCGCAGCAAAATCCACTGAGGGAGACCAATTAATAATCCACCTATTAAATAGCCCGTGGTTAGTACAAGGGGCGATTCGTCGTCAACAGCAAATGGAAGCCCAATATTAGGTGAGTGGCGCATCACCAGCACAGAAGCAAGTAAACTAACGGGCAATGACAGGATCCACAGCCAAGAGACGTGGCCGAAGCGACGCAAGGCAAGCCATTGGGCGATACTAATTGGCAAAGTTAAAACTAAGGTGGATGTAAAAACATTGCCTACTGATATCAATAGCGGCACAACGATTGAAGCTAGACCTAATAAAATAAAACCCCCAAGGTTGGCAAACATCCAAAGCAAGAAAGGTTTCTCCAACAAACTTTCCTTTTGGGCCATAATATCACCTCCACTTATGGTGGAATAAAAGGTAATCAAGGAACAACAAAACCAATGAACAAGCGGCTATTAAAGATATTTATGTTTATCACCCAGTGCGATTTATTCAGAATAATATCACTATAATGAATAGTTACTATCAGAGGAAACTCAAGTAGAGTCTAATAAAATCTACGCAAACGATTATAAATAAAAAAACAGGGCAGAAACTTCTATCCCCCATAAGTCTTGCTAGTGCCGAAGGTGGGAATCGAACCCACATTCCTTTCGGAACACGATTTTGAGTCGTGCGCGTCTGCCTATTCCGCCACTTCGGCTGGAATGCAAATTATACCCGAAATGAAAACGAAAGTTTAGGTTTTTCCTACATCCCTCCCATCCATGCGGGTATAATCGCTGTACAACCTCAAGGTGGACATCGCCACACAGCTGGCGTAGGAGTATCTGCATGCGACTAGGAATCATCGGCCTTCCCCAATCTGGAAAAACGACCATTTTCAATGCCCTTACGCGTGGTCATCAGCCCATCACCACCAGCGGCGGGCGCTTCGAGGTGCACACCGGCGTGGTGGATGTGCCGGATGTGCGCATAGACAAGCTTTCTGCCATGTTCAAGCCCAAAAAGACCATCTATGCCAAGGTGACCTATGCCGATATTGCCGGGCTGGAGGGCAGCCAAAGCGCCATCTCGGGCCAGATCCTCAACGTCCTGACCCAGATGGACGGCCTTCTGCACGTGGTACGTTGTTTTGAGGATGCCAACGTCCCGCACCCAGCCGGCAGCGTGAACCCGCTGCGCGATATCGCCACCATGGATGCTGAGCTGTTGTTGAACGACATGATTGCCGTGGAACGCAAGCTGGAACGCCTGGCTGAGGAGCGTAAAAAGGGTGGCGGGCGTGAGCGTGCGGTGATTGACCGTGAGACTATATTGTTCGAGCGTTTCAAAGATGCCCTTTCGCGCGAAGTCCCTTTGCGTGAGATCGATATAAGCACCGAAGAGGAAAAAACACTCTCGGGTTTTGGCTTTCTTACACGCAAGCCCATGCTGGTGCTGCTCAACCTACACGAGGGCCAGGAAATGCCGCCGGTCGAGTATCCCCATGCCCATACCAACCTGGTAGCTCTGCAGGGTAAATTGGAAATGGAGCTGGCCCAGCTTGCCCCTGAAGACGCTGAGGTCTTTATGGCTGAGTATGGCATCAGCGAGCTTGGCCTGGCGCGCGTCATCCGTGTCTCCTATGACCTGCTTGGCCTGATCTCGTTCTTCACCGTGGGTGCCGATGAGGTGCGTGCTTGGACCCTCCACCGAGGTCTATCGGCGTATGATGCTGCGGGTGAGATCCACACCGACTTGCAGAAGGGCTTTATCCGTGCCGAGGCCATCGCGTATGATGAGCTGATAGCTTTAGGAGGCTTGAATGAAGCCAAGACCAAGGGCCGCCTGCGCCTTGAGGGGAAGGAATACCTCGTGCACGATGGAGAGATCGTCCATATACGGTTCAACGTGTAACATCCCGAGCCGAATATAAAATAGCCAATATATTAGTCAAACGAATTAGCACACATAATGGAGCCTATGAAGACATATAATCTATCCCCATGGAATTTATCCGATCTGTTTCCAGCCCACGACTCTCCGGAGATGAAAGCCGCGTTTGACGAGCTGGATGAGAAGGTCATTGAGTTTGAAGCCCTGCGCCCCGGCCTCGCACCTGCTATTACCGCGGACGCATTCCTAGAAGCGGTGCGCTTGCTGGAGGCCATTTCCCGCCTGGCATACCGCATCTCTGGCTATGCCTCGCTCGGTTTTTCAGCCAACACGCAAGACCAGGTGATCCAGGCGTTCATGTCCAGCGTAGATAGCCGCCTTGCGGTGATCAGCAACCGCACCCTGTTTTTCAGCCTATGGTGGAAAGCCTTGGATGACCCTGCAGCCGAACGCTTGATGGCAGGCAGCGGTGATTACCGTTACTGGCTGGAAGAGATGCGCCATTTCAAGCCTCATACGCTTACCGAAGCCGAAGAAAAGGTCATCAACATCAAGGATGTCACCGGTGCGAGGGCTATCGTCAATTTATACGACACGCTCACCAACCGGTATGTCTTCCACCTGACCGTGGATGGTGAAGTGAAAGAATTGACCCGGGGAGAGATCTCGGTCTACGCCCGCAGCCACGATCCTGCCTTGCGAGCGGCTGCCTACCAGGAGCTCTACCGGGTTTATGGCCAGGATGGTGCTATCCTTGGCCAGATGTACCAAACCCTGGTGCGTGACTGGCGCAACGAAAACGTGGATATGCGCCACTTCTCCAACCCAATCGCAGTGCGCAACCTGGCGAACGACATCCCTGATGATGTGGTGGATACCCTGCTGGGGGTCTGCCAGGATAATATCCCACTTTTTCAGCAGTTCTTCCGCCTCAAGGCGCGCTGGCTGCACGTAGAACAGCTGCGGCGGTACGACATCTATGCACCCATGGCGAAAACCGACAAGAAGTATGACTTCGACCAGGCTGCTAGCATGGTCTTCGATGCCTTCCATAACTTTGAACCGCGCCTGGAGGGATTGGCTCGCAGGGTGCTTGACCAGGATCACCTGGATAGCGAGATACGCCGGGGAAAGTCGAGTGGTGCATTCTGTGCCACGATTGCACCCGACATCACCCCCTGGGTTTTGGTGAACTACCAGGGTGAGCCGAATGATGTGGCCACCCTGGCGCATGAGCTAGGGCATGCCATCCATTCACAACTGGCGGCTGACCACAGCCTGTTTACCTTCCACTCTTCACTGCCATTAGCCGAAACAGCTTCTACATTTGGTGAGATGATGCTGGTGGATCACCTGCTGGCTACCGACAGCGATACTTCGGTACGCCAGGCGCTGCTCTTCCGCCAGGTGGATGATGCCTACGCCACCGTAATGCGCCAGGCGCAGTTTGCGCTCTTTGAGCGGCAGGCCCACGAGATGGTTCAGCACGGGGCAACGGTTGATGAGCTGTCAGCGGCTTACCTGGACAACCTGCACACCCAATTCGGTGATGCTGTGGGTATCAGTGATGAATTCCGCTGGGAATGGGTCTCTATCCCCCACATCTACCAGACGCCTTTTTACGTCTATGCCTATACCTTCGGGCAGCTGCTGGTCTTGTCTTTATACCAGCAATATAAAAACGAGGGCAGTGCATTTAAACCACGCTACCTTAAGCTGCTCTCGGCTGGTGGATCACAGCCACCCGACCGTATCCTGACGGATGTCGGCATCGATATGCATAGCCGCAGTTTCTGGCAGGGTGGGTTTGACGTGATCCGCGGCTTGATCAGCCAGCTTGAAGCGCTGCCAGTACAGTAATAAAATCAGGGATTTGGAGTGCGGTTCCGCTCCAAATCCCTGTCAATCGGCTAATTAGGAAAATGTAGCACCCTACTCGTCGGCCGGTTCGTCACCTTCCACTGCGGGTAGCTCTTCCGCCTTGCGGTCCAGCATCTGCATCTGAGTCGCGACTACTTTGGTAAAGTATCGAGTCTCGCCTTCATGGTCGTAGCGGTCGGTGCGTAGCTGCCCTTCCAGGAACACCAGCCGGCCCTTGTGCAGGTATTGTTTGCACACCTCACCCAGGTGCCCCCAGGCTTCCACGTTGAACCAATCTGTGGATTCCTTGTCATCACCCGCGGTGCTCTTCCATCGGCGGCTGACGGCCAGGCTGAACGTGCATACCTTTTTCCCACCGGGTGTGACGCGCACCTCAGGGTCTTTTCCGAGGTGGCCGATTAATTGGATTCGATTGAGAAATGGCATAAAAACCTCCAAGAGATGCTATTCTGCCTCACTCAGCAGTGGAGTTTTTGGGCAGGTTGCCAGCTTAATACGTGATCACTCTGGGTAGTTTCTTGGCTTGCTCAATCCAATCTGCCACCTGTTTTTCGACGGGCAGCTTGCGAACCAGCTTCTTGGCGGCATTCACTTCGACGATTTGTCGGATCAGGTTAGCTGCTTTCCGTTGGGCCAGCTCAGGGATAGTATCCACCCCGGCCGCTTCCAGCAGCTCAGAGTATTCCGACCCCACGCCCTTGATGCGATAGAGATCCGCGTGGTTGACCCACTTGAGGATCAGTGCATCGCCGATACCGGTCTTTTCAGCCAGCTCCTTGCGCCCTTTGGGGGTTGAGCCAGCCCTGAGCAGTGCATCGGTCGTTTTTAGCCCAACCTTTTGCAATTTTTCTGTATACTTGCTTCCAATTCCTTCGACATCGATTATTTTGACCATGATTTTCTCCTTTTTGGGTTTATTTCTTTCCACCTAACAATCCACCAAGACCCTTGGTGAGATCATCAGGGATAGCGCCACCTGCCAGCACTGCATCGAGCTGCCCAGCCATGCCGGGGGGCAATTTCTGTTTCAGGAAGTTAACCACCGTGTCGACGGCGATCTTGGCTTTATCGTCAGGTAATCCCGTCTTTTGGGATACAAGTTTGATCAGTTCATCCATTTTGACACTCCTTTCAATCATTATGAATGACCGAGACCACTGCCCTCGAAATAATTATAACCCGGATTGAAATCTCGCCAAAGCTGCTGGCTTGCCATTCATTCCCATTCGATGGTGGCGGGTGGCTTGCTGGTGATGTCATATACCACCCGGTTGACCCCTGGTACTTCATTAACGATCCGATTGGCCACCCTGGCCAGCAAGTCGGAAGGCAGGCGGGCCCAATCGGCGGTCATGAAATCATCCGTGGTAACGGCGCGCAGGGCTACCACCTCCTGGTAGGTCCGGTTATCGCCCATCACCCCCACCGAGCGTACGGGCAGCAGCACTGCGAACGACTGGGCCGTTCCTTCCCCTTCTTCCATGCGCAGCAAGCCGGCTGCTTTAAGCTCGCTGGTGAAGATTGCATCGGCCTGGCGCAGGCGATCCAGGCGCTCAATGGTCACCTCACCCAGGCAGCGCACCGCCAGCCCCGGCCCGGGGAACGGCTGCCGCCACACCAGGTCCTGCGGCAACCCCAGCGCTTCCCCCACCTGGCGAACTTCATCTTTGAATAGATAGCGCAACGGCTCAACCAGCTCAAAGTGCATATCCTCAGGCAACCCGCCCACATTGTGGTGGCTCTTAATCCGTGCTGCCTGGGCCCGATCCGGTGCGCTCGATTCAACCACGTCAGGGTAGATCGTGCCCTGTACCAGGAAGCGCGGCATGCCCAGCTGGCAGGCTTGCGCATCAAAGATGCGGATGAATTTTTCGCCGATGATGCGCCGTTTCTGCTCAGGATCATGGATGCCCTTCAAAGCCGCCATGAAGTCTTCCACCGCATTCACGCTAACTAGCTCTGCCCCCATCGTCTCCTGAAAGACCTTCACTACCTGGGCAGCTTCTCCCAGGCGCAACAGGCCGTTATCCACGAAGACTGCCACCAGCTGGTCACCGACCGCGCGGTACACCAGGGTGGTCGCCACGCTGGAATCCACCCCACCACTCACTGCCGATAACACACGCTGGCTGCCGACCTGCGCCCGGATCCGTTCAATAGATTGGTGGATGATGGATTCAGGCGTCCACTCCGCCCGTGCCCCGCAGATATCCTCCACAAAGCTGCGCAGAACCTCACTTCCCCCCTGGGTATGCCGCACTTCTGGATGGAATTGGACCCCGTAATAGCGGCGGGTCAGGTCGCCGATGGCGGCATAGGGCGAGTTGCTGCTGCGCGCCAGCACGCTGAAATTATCGGGCACCTGTTCGATCCGGTCACCATGCGACATCCACACTGGCCGCCTGCCTTGGGGTAGAAGTGGGTTGCTGGCCGTCGTATCGATGTCTGCCAGGCCATACTCCCGCCGGGCTGAGGCTGCCACCCTGCCGCCCATTGCCACGGTGAGTGCCTGCATCCCGTAGCAGATTCCCAGTATGGGCCGCTGGCTCTCCAGGACATAGGTTGGGATGTAAGGCGCTCCTTGCTCGTACACGCTAGCCGGCCCGCCAGATAAGATAAAGCCCTTCGGCTGGAGGGCCAGCACCTTATCCGCTGCCTCGTTCCAGGCGAAGAGCTCACAGTAGACGTGCGCTTCACGCACCCGGCGCGCGATCAGCTGGGCGTACTGTGAGCCAAAGTCGAGCACGGCGATCGAATCCATTAGCTCTCATCCTGGCTAAAGATGATCTTGTCGCCCTCCATCGAAATGATTTGCACCAGGGCTTCAACCGGTAAACCGAGGGGAGCCAGGGCTTCCCGCCCACCCTCGAAGGTTTTTTCGATCAAGGTGCCGACTCCCACGATGGTTGCCCCAGCGGTCTGGGCCAGGCGTACCAGACCCAAGATTGTGGCGCCGGTAGCCAGGAAGTCATCAATGATCAGAACCCGCTCTCCCACACCCAGGTATTCTGGTGAAACGATCAGCTCAACCATGCGTCCCTTGGTGTGCGATGGGCTGAGGGTGAGGAAGACCTGGTCTGGCATGGTGATCGGCTTGCTTTTCCGGGCATAAACGACCGGTAGCCCCAGATGGAAAGCAGTCGAGACTGCCGGGGCGATGCCGGAAATTTCAGCCGTCAATACTTTGGTTGCACCGATGTTTCTGAACCGGCTTGCCAGCTCACGTCCGCAGGCATCCATCAAGAGCGGGTCAACCTGGTGGTTAATAAATCCATCCACCTTCAAAATCCCGTTGCCTAAATTCTTTCCTTCTAATAAGATCCTGTTTTTTAGTTCTTCCATCGACCACTCCAGGTAGTTTAAGTCTTCATTAAGATGCATTCATTTTACAACCGCTTGGTGGAAAGAACCAGTATCAGGTGTTAGAATCGTCAAAGACAATCCTGGGAGAGATGTGAAGGCGCAATTGGTTCTGGCTTCCAACTCACCACGCCGTAAGGCGCTGCTTGGCCTTGCTGGGTGGGAGTATCATCACCTGCCCGTCCAGGTGGATGAAAACCCCCTGCCGGGTGAAGCAGGCTCTGATTACGTGGTGCGGATCGCCTCAGCCAAGGCCACCTCGGCTCGCCAGCTGGTGGGCGGCAACAGCCTGATCATATCCGCTGACACGGCAGTTTTGGGCAGTACCACCGGCAGCACGGAGATCATTATGGGTAAGCCCAGGGATGCGGATGAAGCTACGGGCATGTTACGGTCTTTGCGTGGACGCGTGCACCAGGTAATCACAGCCATTACGATCCTACACACCGAAGATGGTGCGATGGGTTGCGACCAGTGCACCACCGAGGTGCCCATGCGTGAATATTCGGACGCAGAGATCGAGGCTTATGTTTCGAGCGATGATCCGCTAGATAAAGCGGGTGCCTATGCCATCCAGCATGCTGGATTTCACCCGGTGGAGAATCTGGCTGGTTGTTATGCCAACGTGATGGGTCTACCTTTGTGCCACCTCACCCGTACGCTCAGGCAATTCGGCCTCTGCCCACGCCTCGACGTCCCATCGGCCTGCCAGGCTGGGCTTGGGTATAATTGCCCTGTTTACCAGGATATCTTGAGTGAAGAAAAAATTGGAATACCGTCAGCCTGAAAGCTGAGCCGGTTTCCCTGGGATGCAAAAGTATTAAAAGATGAAACATCGAATAGTTGTCTTCGTTATCGCTGCATTGCTCTTGTTTGGATGCAGCCAACCTAGCTCACCCACCCAAACCCCCACGGTGACTGTGCAGCCCACCGTCACCCTTCCCGGGCCACAGGTTGACACGACCACCGTGCCCGACACAAAGCAAACTGCCCAGGTGTACCTTGACCATTGGAAAGCTGAGGAATACCCTGCCATGTATGCCATGCTGACTTCGGTCAGCCAGGAAGCCATCAGTGAGGAAGATTTCACCAAGCGCTATACTAATGTTGCCAACGAAGCTGCCCTGAGCAGCTGGGATTACGAGATCCAGTCAGCGCTTAAGAACCCTGAGAGCGGGCAGGTAGGCTATAAGGTGCTCATGCACAGCGTGCTCGTCGGTGATTTTGATCGTAGCACGATGATGAACCTGATCCTCGAGGATGGCGAATGGCGCATCCAGTGGGATGATTCGCTGATCCTGCCTGAGCTGCGCGGTGGCAATAAGCTCTTGATGGACTACCGCATCCCATCCCGAGGGAATATCTATTCCAGCGATGGCCGGGCCCTGGTGGCCCAGGCTGACGCCGTAGCTATCGGCCTGGATACTGCTGCGGTTGATCCTGAGCAGGAGGATGCACTCCTGGGAGAGATCTACCGCCTCACCGGTGTTCAGCCTGCTACACTCTCGGGCATGATCGAAGCCTGGCGCCCCTATGGTTATTACCTGCCCGTCGCTGATATTTCCGTAGAAGCCCTGGGCTCACGGGAAGCCGTCCTGGCCGGTTATTCAGGTGTCATCCTGTCGCCATTCCGCACGCGTTATTATTTCGAGGATGGTTTTTCCCCGCACCTGTTGGGTTTTATGAGCGCCATCCAGCCCGAGGAAGTGGATTATTACAAGCGCCAGGGATATCGCATTGATGAGCGTGTGGGCCGTGATGGTCTGGAGCTATATGCTGAAAAACCTCTGGCCGGGACACGCGGTGGGGTGTTATATGTGATGGCTCCCGACAACACGATTGTCACCCAGCTGGCAGCCACGGATGCCAAGCCGGCTGAGGCAGTTTACACCACCCTGGATTATGACCTGCAGCAAGGCCTGCAACGCAGCAACGCCCTCAGCGAAGGCATGCAGGGCGCCATCGTGGTCATGGAGCGCGACACCGGGCGCATCCTGGCCATGCAGTCTTCGCCCGGCTTCAACCCCAACCTGTTTGAGCCGGCCAACTTTAACTACAGCTACCAGATCAATGACCTGTATTCAGCTTCTACACCCTTGTTGAACCGGGCTACCCAGGGCCAGTACCCACTTGGCTCGGTGTTCAAGATCATCACAATGGCGGCTGCCCTGGAGAGTGGGCTATACACCAAGGATTCTGAGTATGAATGCGGCTATTTTTTCGACGAGCTGCAAGGCATGCAGCCCAACGACTGGACTTATGACCATTATCTGGAAGACGGCAAGACCCAACCCAGTGGCCTGCTGACCCTGCCTCAAGGCTTGATGCGCTCCTGTAATCCCTGGTTCTGGCACATTGGGCTTGATTTTTTCAATCGCGGCATGTATACCGCCATCTCTGACATGGCGCGTGCCTTCGGGCTGGGCAGCCCGACCGGGATTGAGATAGGCGATACGGCCGGTCAGATCCCCGACCCGCAAAGTGCGGTGGATGCGGTGAACCTGGCCATCGCCCAGGGCAATACCCAGGTGACTCCGCTGCAGGTAGTGGATTTCATTGCCGCAGTAGGGAACGGTGGTACGCTGTACACCCCGCAGGTCATCGACCGCATCGTGCCGGTCGATGGTATCCCAACCTATGTTTTCACTCCCACCATCCGCGGTACCCTGCCGATTTCGCCAACCAACCTGTCCATCATCCAGGATGCGATGGTCAGTGTGGTAATGGACCCGCGCGGCACAGCTTATCGCACCAGCTCTTATGGAGTCAACAGCTTCGTCAATTCCACGGGTATCCCTGTCGCAGCCAAAACCGGGACGGCTGAATCAGGCTCAGGTGACCCGCATGCCTGGTTCGCTGGCTATACCTTTGCAGGCCTGGAAAACCGACCCGACATTGCCGTGGCTGTCTTGGTGCAAAATGGCGGCGAAGGCTCCGTCGTAGCTGAGCCCATCTTCCGCCGCGTGCTCGAGATCTATTTCTTGGGCAGCCCGCAGATGCGCTACCCGTGGGAATCTCAGGTGGGTGTGGTTGCTACCCCCACGCCCGAGGTGACCGAAACCGCCACCCCTGAAGTGACCGAAACGCCCTCGCCCTGAACCCATGGTACCGAGTTGCGCGGCCTGATCATTCGCTCCCAATCTGGTTTTTACACCGTTGAGACCTCCGCGGGCAGCCTCACCTGCCGTTTACGCGGCCGGCTGAAGCAGGGTAAACGCCTGGGGGATATCCTGGCAGTCGGTGATAGGGTGGATGTGACCCTCCTGCACGACACCACCGGCACGATCGAGGCCATTGAGCCACGCCAGCACATGCTCTCCCGCCTGGCGCCCACCCCGCGTGGCGAATACCAACAGATCATCATCGCCAACCCCGACCAGGCAGTTTTCGTCTTTGCCTGTGCTAAACCCGATCCGCACCCGGCCATGCTGGATCGTTTCCTGGTTGTGGCCGAGAAACAGGGTCTGCCTGTGTTGATCGTGATCAACAAGGTGGACCTGTTAGGCCTACCTGGCGCAAAAGCCGCCTTCGATCATTATGCTAACCTGGGATACTCGCTGATCTATACTTCAGCCCACGCTGGGCTTGGGGTAGATGCACTTCGCCAATACCTGCAGGGCAAGCTCTCGGTTTTCGCAGGTCCGTCCGGAGCCGGGAAATCCAGCTTACTGAACGCGATCCAGCCTGGGCTTGGACTGGCTGTGCGCACGGTGAGCACACTGACCGAAAAAGGCCGGCATACGACCGTGGTGCGCCAGCTGTTTCCACTTGAAGGGGGTGGCTACGTGGCCGACACGCCTGGCCTGAAAGCCCTGGCCCTGTGGGATATCCAACCTGAGGAGCTGGACGGGTATTTCCCCGAGCTACGCCGGCTGATCAATGCCTGCCAGTTCAACAATTGCACCCACACCCATGAACCCGGTTGCGCCGTGCTGGCAGCCGTTGAGCGGGGTGAGGTGCATCCCGACCGGTACGCCTCTTATGTAAAAATGAGGACCAGCCAGGGCGAATAATGATGAATGTAAAGCGCTCTTAGTTACAAAAGTCAGATAAAATATTACAGAAAGTTGTATAATTTATTTTAGTGATATATTAAAGAGAATAGGAAAGCTATGAAATCGCACCCACAAGCTCTGGACCCATCTTGTGTGGTTTTTCGTCTTATAACCATAGTATCTTTTGAACCATTCAAGCTGTAGCTGAGTAATAATAAGAAGGACGTTGTTATGCTTATTGTTGCAGAGGAGAAGAAACCGAATCTAGATTCTGAATTGATCCTTGGCCTGCAAGCCGGCAACCTCGAAGCATTGGGTACTTTATATGACCGGCATCGAGGTTTGGTCTTTCGGACAGCGCTTGCGATCACAGGAGATGCAGACGCGGCTGCCGATTTACTCCAGGAAGTATTCCTGCGCTTGCACCGTTTTGCCAGCCATGTGGATTGTGGGCGCCCTCTGGAACCCTGGTTATACCGCATGACCACGAACCTTTCATATACATGGGTCAAGCGGCACAACCGCCTGCTGCGCCCGCTTGAGGATGTAGCCGATTGGCTCACAGGCAGCCGTAAAGATATCCCCGCAGTACGCTCAGAGATGAATGAATCATGGCGGCACATCCAGCAGGCCTTGTCTTCTTTGCCCCTTTCCCATCGGGGTGTTGTCGTTTTATATTACATCGACGATCTCTCAATCCAGGAGATCTCTGAAATTCTCGAAATACCGGTGGGCACCGTGAAATCCCGCTTGCACTACAGTCGCCAGGCCCTCAGAAAGTCATTGGATATCCTGGAAGACCGGGCATTGCCTGAAATGAATTATGAGTTTACATAGGTAGAAATGGGATGAGCAGTTATTCTGATAATGGTTTGAAGAGAGTATTAAAAAATTGGACGGCAGAGAAAGAGCCTCCTAGGGATGGACGGGCGAGCCTGTTATCGCAGGCTGCCGTTATCCAGCACAGAAAATTTTTCTTCACGCTGATAATTCCCCGTATTCAGTTCAATGAGTACCCGGTTTGCAATGCCGGTGAGTGTTCCCAGTCTCTCTTCCCATTTTTCTTTGCACAGTCAATTCACGCAGGCTTTCAAGCGCGCTCATAACCATATGCACTTTAATAACTTACTGGCTTTACTCCTACTAGTGGGGTTGGTAGCCTGTAATCAGGTGCCACCAACTTTTAATTCTGGGCTACCTGCGCCAGAACTGTCAACCACGCTTCAGCCGGCAACAGCCATCCCTGGCGCTTCCCCCACTGCCACGCTCCTGCCTGCAACCGACCGTCTCCTGACGATCTGCCTGGGGCGGGAACCGGCCTCGTTATTTTATTATGACGCTTCTTCGATCGCCGCACAGGATGTCCTGTCAGCAGTATTTGATGGACCAGTGGATATTCAAAATTACACGGAACACGCAGTGATTATTGACCGTATCCCGTCACTCACGAACGGTGATGCAAGGTTCCAGTCTGTGCAAGTCAATCTCGGTGATTTAATCGTGGATGCTTTCGGAAACCCTGCCAACTTGGAGGCAGGTGTGCAATATCGCCCAAGCGGTTGTACGTCAATTACCTGTACCCAAACCTACGCTGGAGATCAACCCATCAGCATGGATCAATTGATCCTGGATTTCAAATTGCTGCCTGGTATTCAGTGGTCCGATGGCACACCCCTGACCTCAGCTGACTCGGTCTATTCTTTCGAGATCGCCCGCAGCCTGTATCCCACCGCCCTGCCTGAGCTGGTCAAGCGTACCCAATCTTACCGGGCCCTGGACGAGACCACGGTTGAGTGGCTGGGCATCCCTGGCTACCAGGATGGCATTTACCACTCCAAGTTCTTTACCCCACTACCGCAGCATGCCTGGAAGGGTATCTCACTCGCAGAGCTCCGCACGGCTGACGCTTCATCTCGCCTCCCGATTGGCTGGGGCCCTTATGTGATCGACCAGTGGATCGCCGGTGACCACATCTCGCTGCATAAAAATCCGCTCTATTTCCGTGCCAGTGATGATTTGCCCCATTTTGACAACCTGGTCTTCCGCTTTGTGGGCAATGTAAATGAAGCCCTGGATGCTCTGCAGGCGGGCGAGTGCGACCTGATCGACCAGACCGCCTTGCTTGAAACCCAGGATCAGCGCCTCATAGAATTGGAAAGCTCCGGCCAGGCCCAAACTTTCTACCAGCTGGATGCGGGTTGGGAGCAAATCTCCTTTGGGATCCAGCCGTTCGATGCTCAACGGGTGAGCTTCTTCATTGACAACAAAGTTCGCCAGGCTGTTGCGATGTGCATCGATCCGGGTGCCCTGGTGGCCGATCAACCACTCGGCTCCCAGCTCCTGGCGGAATCTTATACGCCCCCATCCCATCCGTTGTTCAACCCGGCGCTGCAAAAAATCGCGTTTGACCAGCAGGGCGCCTCCGCTTTGCTTCAATCGGCGGGCTGGCTGGATACGGATAACGACCCCTCAACCCCGCGCCTTGCCCAGGATGTGGCAGGTGTGCCGGATGGCACCCCGTTCATGGTTGATTATTTAGTCGCCTCTGGTACGCGGTCCCAGGCTGATGCTCAGGCGATCCAGGGCATGCTGAATCAGTGCGGAATTGGCACCCATATCGTCGCCAGCACACCCCAGGAATTCCTGGCGGCTGGCCCGGATGGCCCGGTCTTTGGCAGGGCATTCGACCTGGCCCAGTTCGCCTGGGCGGGTTCGTACGAGCCTGCCTGCAACCTGTTTCTCACCAGCGAGATCCCCGGTCCATACCCGCAGTATCCCAAGGGCTGGGGGGGCATGAATGCCAGCGGTTTCAGCAATGCCCAATATGACCAGGCCTGCGCAGACGCGCTCTTCTCGCTGCCTGATACACCCCAGCATCAAGCGCAGCATTTCCAGGCCCAGGAGGTTTTTTCTACGGAGCTACCCGTTCTACCGCTTTATCTTCACTATAATGTCTCGGCTGCCCGGCCAGATCTCTGCGGCTTCACATCCACCTCGGCAGTCGATAGTCCACTTTGGTATCTGGAACAGCTAGACGTTGGAAATGGCTGTTCTTCGTAATTCCTTGACCGTTTAGCTGTTTACAGGTATATTTTATCGGCGTCTTGAGTGCTTTTTATGGTAGCTGAATATTTGAGAGGAGGTGATTACCGGGTAATAGACAAAATAAATGTCATGTATCCAGTATATATCCTTAAAAACCATACTAACTAATGTTCGGAGGAGAAATATGTTTAAGAAATTGTTTGTGGTTCTAAGCCTGCTGATTACATTCAGCATGGTCTTGGCAGCCTGCGCACCGGCCACCACCGTGGTGACCCAGGTTGTTGAGCAAACCTCAGTGGTTAAAGAGACCCAGGTGGTTAAAGAGACCCAGATCGTTGAGGTCACAGCTGCGCCTCAGCCGACTGCTACACCTGAGCCATCAACCCGCACAGGCGCCTGGGTGGACCAGCTGGTCTTTACATCCCAGGATAACGCTGACGCTGCGGTCAAGCAGATCCAGGCTGATGATATCGATATATATGCCTACTCGGTCTCAGACGCAGAGCTCTTTAACACAGTCAAGGGCGATCCCAAGCTAGCTTACACGACCGCCTTTGGTTCATACACTGAGCTCACCTTTAACCCATCCGGCCCCACCTTCGCGGATGGACGGCTGAACCCCTTCAGCAACCCCAAGATCCGCGAAGCAATGAACTGGCTGGTCGATCGTAACTACATTATCCAGCAGATCTATGGCGGTCTGGCAAAACCGAAGGTCACAAGCCTTAACAGCGCCTTTCCTGATTATGCCAAATACATCGATACCGTGCGGGCATTGGAAGTCAAGTATGCCTACAACCCCGATCAGGCCAAGACCGTCATCGATGCCGAGATGCAGGCCATGGGCGCCACGCTGGGTGGGGATGGCAAGTGGCAGTTCAACGGGGCCCCGGTGACCATTATCGCCATCATCCGTACGGAAGATGAGCGCAAAGAGATCGGTGATTACGCCTGCAACCAGCTGGAGACGGTTGGATTTACTACGGATCGCCAGTATAAGACCCGCAGTGAAGCTTCCCCCATCTGGAACCAGTCTGACCCGGCCGAAGGCAAGATGCACTTCTACACCGGCGGCTGGATCACCACCGCCATCAGCCGCGATGATGCCACCAACTTTGGTTACTTCTACACACCCCTCGGCTCGGGCTCACCCCTGTGGCAGGCTTATGTGAATGACCCCGCCTATTATAAAGGGGATGGATCCGGCGTAGCCGAAAAGTTGTGGGTCAATGACTTCGCCTCCATGGACGAGCGTAAAACTTTGTTTGAAGAGGCGCTTACTTTGGCACAGCTGGACTCAGTCCGTGTCTGGCTGGTTGACCAGACCAGTTTCTCACCCATGCGCGCGGATATGGAAGTCGCCTATGACCTGGCAGGTGGGGTAGCAGGTTCTATGCTATACCCTTACACGATTCGCTTTACGGGTAAGGAGGGTGGCGTTATGAGGATGAGCACACCTGGCCTCCTGGTTGAGCCCTGGAACCCGGTTGGTGGTAGTAACTGGATCTATGATACAACACCCCGACGAGCATCAGAAGATGCTGGTGTTGTATCCGATCCCTACACCGGCTTAGTCTGGCCAAACCGCATCGAAACAGCAGATGTGGTGGTTAAGGAAGGTCTGCCGGTTGCCAAGACCCTCGACTGGGTCACCCTGAGCACTGCCCCCTCGATCGAGGTACCGGCGGATGCCTGGGTAGACTGGGACGCAACAACCCAGATGTTCATCACCGCTGGCGAGAAATATACCTCGACCCAAACTGCCCTCTCGAAAGTTACCGTAACCTATCCTGCTGACTTGTTCACCACGGTTAAATGGCATGATGGCAGCCCGATCTCAATGGGTGATTTCGTCATGGAAATGATCATGACTTTCGATGTAGGCAAGCCAGAAAGCCTCAATTATGATGAAGCTCTTGCACCCAATGTAGATGCGTTTATTTCGCACTTCAAGGGTGTTAAGGTCGAGTCAACCGACCCACTGGTGATCACCACCTATGATGACCAATACTTCCTGGATGCTGAGTTGATCGTCCGTACCTGGTACCCGGGTAGTCCCTCGCAGGCTTTCGCTTATGGCTCGGCTCCTTGGCAGACCCTGGCGCTTGGTTATCAGGCTGTTGCCAGCACCGACCCAGCCACCCAGCTGGCCTGGACTACCGATGCGGCTGGTGCCAAGTCGGTTGAATGGATGAGCTTACTTGCTGGTCCTAGCCTTGACATCCTCAAAGCCTGGCTGGATAGCTCGATTGCTGCGAATTACATCCCCTATGCACCCACGATGGGCCAGTATGTCACAGCTGAAGAGGCAACTTTACGCTGGACGAATCTCCTGGATTGGTATAAGCTCCAGGGCCATTTCTGGGTCGGCACAGGTCCTTTCTACATGGATAAAGCCTTCCCGGTTGAGAAGACCATCACCATGACTCGTTATCAGGATTACCCCGACCTTTCTTCCCGCTGGTCCGTCTTTGGCACGCCGATGGTACCCGTGGTCACGATCGATGGTCCTGGTGAGGTCAGCATCGGCGCTGAAGCCACCTTTGATGTGTTCGTCGACTTCGAGGATGCACCCTATCCAACGGATAAGATCGATGCAGTGAAATATCTGGTTTTCGATGCTGCTGGTGCGGTTCTTACCCAGGGCGATGCTACCTTTGTTGAAGATGGGCATTATACCGTCACGCTCACTGCTGATGAGTCAGCCAAGCTAGTAGCTGGATCGAACTTGCTTGAAGTTGTAACAACCTCGCTCGCCGTGAGTATCCCTGCCATCACGGACTTTGAGTTTGTTGCGAAATAACGTTTTTTGATATGTAAGTATTAATGGAGGCAGGCATTTGCCTGCCTCCATTAATACCAATAATACTAAAAAATAAGAAATTTTATGAAAGTGAGTCTGCCATGAGCGAAGCCACTATTCCGATAGATGCCAAAGCCGAAGCGCAGCTTAAGCGTAAGGCCACTACAAGTACCATCTCGCGAATAGCACGTTATACCATTGTCCGCCTGTTTGTCCTGTTTTTTACGGTGGTCGTTGCAGTATACCTGACCATCCTCATCGCCAACATGGGTGGTTATGTTGATGAGATCCAGCGCGGGCAGATCCAGGAAAACGTCTCCATGAACCTGGCGCTTAATCCTGCCTTCAAAGCGTTGTCTGCTGAGGAAAAACAAAAATATATGGAGGAGCAGATCGCCATTCAGGAAAAACGATTGGGATTGGATCAGCCGTTCATGGTGCGCAGCTTCAGGTATTTATTCGGTGCCCTCACCCTCGACCTGGGGCGTGCCTTGCAAATGGCCAGTGACAGCGGCTCGAAAATGGTGAAAAATATCATCCTGGAGCGCCTGCCTTCCACCCTGGTGTTGTTTGGCGTTGCTGATATCTTTCTTTTCCTGTCTGCACTTCTCATTGCGCTTTCTCTTTCCAGAAAATATGGCAGTATCCTGGATAAAGTATTCATCGTCCTTGCTCCAACCTCCTCGGCTCCGGGGTGGTTTTATGGAATTTTCCTGATCATGATTTTTGCTGCAGTGCTGCACTGGCTGCCTTTTGGCGGTTTAGTGGATGCACCTCCCCCCGATTCGAAACTGCTGTATGCTTTAAGCTTAATGAAGCATATGATTTTACCTGTTGCGGCAATTACCCTGAGTGCACTTTTCATAACCTCTTATTCCTGGCGGACGTTCTTTCTCATCTATTCCAGCGAAGATTATGTGGATATGGCCAAGGCCAAAGGCCTGACCTCCCGCAATATTGAGCGCAGTTATATTCTCCGACCAACCTTGCCAACGATTATTACCAGTTTTGCTTTGCTCATGATCGCCAGCTGGCTTGGGGCACCCATTTTTGAAACCGTTTTCCAATGGCCAGGCCTTGGGCGAGCCCTTTTCACGGCCGTTGGGCTCTATGATACGCCGGTGATCGTGGGTGAAGTGGTCATTTTTTCGTATCTATTGGTGATTACGGTCTTCCTCCTGGATATAACCTATTCCTTGGTAGATCCCCGGGTGAAGATTGGTGGTGAAAGCAGGCAGCAATGAAAGCCATAAAAAACAACTTCAAAGAGTTATTGCGTTATCCTTCTGCCGTCATTGGCCTGTCTATCATCCTGCTTTTGCTGTTGATTTCAGCTTATGCGATCATTACGATCCCCTATCATCAAGCTATTTTCCTCTGGCGCGGTGGGCAAGGCGTCTGGGACAAAGTCCCCAGATACGCAGCACCAATATGGACGAACATTATCGGCAGGGAAAAATTACCTGAGACGATCGACTTGAACAGCCGTAGCCTGACAGCTCCCCAGACGGTCATTCCAGGCGATACAATGAATGAGACAGTAATCACATACACCAACGGCACGGTCAATAAGACCGTAATTGCGGGAGACGCAACAGGTGAAACGGTCATCACGTACACATTTGATTACCCGTACGATGATTATCCTCAGGATATCGGCGTTTTTTTCACCAGCGTTTATACGCAAAAACAACCTTTTATCAACATGTACTGGCTGACACCGGATGGCACGGAGATCAGGCTTGCTAGTCAAGCTATCGACACCACCGAATCATATTACGTATCCCAGGACAAGAAACTCCAGCGCAGGCTGTCAGGTTTGCAACCCGAGCAGGCGTTGTTCGTTGCTGATCCAAAGGCGGGGTTGACTCCGCCCGTTAAGGGTACTTACCAGTTGGTCGTTGATGCAAGCACCTTCGAGCCAGGTTCCAGCGTGGATGCTGAAATGGTGCTTTATGGGAAGGTATATGGGGTTGCTGGAACCGACCACCTGCGCCGGGATCTGAGAATCGCGCTTCTCTGGGGAACCCCGGTTGCCCTGGCCTTTGGCCTGCTGGCTGCCCTGGGAACGACTGCGATCACCATGATCATCGCCGCGGTCGGTGTATGGTATGGGGGTTGGGTGGATGGTATCATTCAACGCATCACCGAAGTAAACATGGTTTTACCCTTCCTTCCCATCCTGATCATGGTGGGCACCTTTTACTCCCATAGTATTTGGGTGATGCTCGGGGTGGTGATCCTGCTGAGTATTTTTGGAGCTGCCATCAAGACGTACCGTGCCGTGTTCTTGCAGGTAAAGGAATCATCTTATATCGAAGCCGCCCGGGCTTATGGGGCGGGAAGTACACGGATTGTTTTCTCATACCTTGTTCCACGCATCATCCCCTTATTAATCCCACAGCTGGTAACCCTGATCCCCTCTTTCGTATTCCTGGAGGCAGGCCTGGCGATCCTGGGACTGGGCGATCCAACCCTCCCCACCTGGGGCAAGGTCATATACGATGCACAGACGAATAGCGCCCTTTATAAAGGATTATATTATTGGGTATTGGAGCCAGCAGCTTTGCTTGTTTTGACGGGGCTGGCATTTGCCTTGTTAGGTTTCTCTTTGGATCGAATCTTTAACCCCCGGTTGCGAGGTATGTAAACGCATGGCAGACACGGAATTATTACGCGTTGAAAATTTGAAACTTTACTTCCGCACCACCCAGGGTGTGGTTCAAGCCGTGGATGGAGTGGACTTTAACCTGACCTATAACCGGGCGGTGGTGGTGGTGGGTGAATCCGGCTGTGGGAAAACCTCCCTGGCCAAGGCCATCCTGCGGCTTCTACCCCGGAATATCGACACCTTTTCTGGTCATGTCTATCTGGATGGAATTGACGTCATGGCGTATGATGAAGAAGAATTCCGTCAGAATGTGCGCTGGATTAAGATGTCGCTGGTGCCCCAGGCTGCCATGAATGCCTTGAACCCTGTTATCCGGGTCGGTGACCAGGTGGCTGAGCCAGCCATGATCCACCTGGGAGCCAAGCCCGAAGAGGCCATGAACATGGCCCGCAAGATGTTCCAGAACGTAGGCGTACCCGCCGATTTCCTGGTTCGTTATCCCTTCGAGTTGAGCGGCGGTATGCGCCAGCGATCAGCCATTGCCATGGCCTTGGTGACCTCACCCATTTTGATCGTCCTGGATGAGCCCACGTCTGCGCTGGACCTGCTCACCCAGGCCAACATCATGAATGTGCTCAAGCGCATCAAGCATGAATTTGAAACGAGCTATATCCTCATCACCCACGATATTGCCACCTCCAGTGAGCTGGCCGATGACGTGGCGGTGATGTATGCCGGACAGATCGTAGAGGTTGGTGACACCCCGCGCTTTTTCCCCAACCCACTTCACCCATATTCCCGTAAGCTGATGAACAGTGTGCCCAGGCTGCACGGTGATAAAGAGCCAGAGTTCATTGTGGGACAACCTCCCACCTTGATCAACCCTCCCACGGGTTGCCGGTTCGCTGCCCGCTGCCCTTCTCGTTTTGAGAAGTGCGATGAAGAGCCACCCACCTTCACGATTGAAGGTCGGAAGGTAAAATGTTGGTTATATGCGTAAGACAGGATAGGTGAAGGTATGACGGAAAGCCCACAAATAAAGACCGTTAAATCTGTAGCCAGCGTTCCAGGCAAAAACGGAGCATTATTATCCATCGATGGTTTGAAAGTGTATTTTGAGCTCCGCCGCTTTGGGTTTGGGCACGCTGGTTATGTAAAGGCAGTGGATAATGTATCGTTTGACGTTGCACATGGCGAAGCCATTGCTGTGGTTGGTGAGAGCGGCTGTGGCAAATCCAGCTTGATGAAGACCATTCTTGGGCTGTACAGGCCCACCGAGGGTCACGTGGTTTATGAGGGCAAGGATTTGGGCAAGATGGATTCCAAGATTCTCAAATGGTACCGTACCCAGGTGGGCTACGTGCAGCAGGACCCTTATGGTGCCCTGCCACCATTTATGAGTGTCCAGAGAATTCTGTCAGAGCCCCTCATTATTGGCGGGATAACAAATAAGGCTGAAATTGCGCAACGGATTGACAAGGTGATGACCGAGGTCAAGATGACCCCTGTCTCTGATTTCCTGTCCAAATTCCCGCACATGCTCAGTGGTGGGCAGCAACAGCGCATGGTGATCGCGCGTGCCATGATCATGCAGCCAAAATTCCTGGTAGCTGATGAGCCAGTCTCAATGCTGGACGCCTCCGTCCGCGTGGAGATATTAAAGCTGTTGCGTGGACTGCAGGAAACCTATCATCTGTCGGTTATTTACATTACGCATGACCTTTCAACGGTACGTTACTTTTCGGAACGCGTTTTTGTCATGTATGCCGGCAAGATCATTGAAAAAGCTAAGATTTTGGACCTGTTGCGTAATCCACTGCACCCTTATACCGTCGCATTATTGGCGGGAACTTCCGAGCCGGATGCCAAGAACGCATTGACCTACAAAGAGGTGCCACCCGGGGAACCTCCCAGCCTGGTAAACCCTCCGAATGGATGTCGCTTCCATCCACGCTGCTCAAAGATGATTCAAGGGTTATGTGAAGTTCAAGAACCCCCAGATTATAATCTGGAACCAGATCACACAACATTGTGTTGGTTATACAAATGAGAACGATCCGTGGTGAATATCTAATCGTAATTGGCTTTGTGATGGTCCTGCTTGGGGCCATCCTGCCATTCTTGATGGTGATGCAAATACTCAAGTCGACCATCTTCCTTAACTTTTTCTCCTACACTGTCTCCGTTGCAGGATTGTTTATGGGTATTATTGGTAGCGCTTATCTTGTTCGCTATCATCGGAATAAAAACAAAGAAATTCCCCCACCCATGGAGCCACCGTCGGACCGATATCACGATTGGTGATAACTTCACTCTCTCAGGAACGAACCTTTAACATCCTGTAGAGTAAATAGGATAGATCATAGAAACCCGTTTTCAAGTTATTGACGAGAAGGCGGGTTTCATTATCTCGAATGAACACAAGTAGTCAAATATGGATTCATCCGCTGATAAACCCACCTCCAGCACATTTTCCAGGGTTTTTAAGTATATATCTTTAAGGGCAGTCACGCTCTTTTTAATGGTTTCCATTGGGATCTTCCTTGCCATCGTGGTCATCAACTATGGTGGGTATATAGACAATATCCGCCAGGCTGAAATCGATGAATCGCTTAATTTTATTTCCCTCAGCATGCCCGGTGCGACAATAGAAGAAGTTAAGCAAGCCACCGAACAGGCCAGGTGGGCCATGGAAGAAGCTTACGGTTTGCATAAGCCGTTTCTGCTGCGCTGTGTTTATTGGTGGTACGACACCATGACCTTTGATTGGGGGACAACTTACCAATTTGGGATCAGCGGTTTCGGTTCAGGTATAAAAGATGTGAAGAAAGTTGTCCTGGAACGCCTGCCGTATACCTTGATGCTGGCAGGAGCAACGAATTTCATCCTTTTTTTTGCCAGCATGTACGCCGCTCTCAAGCTGGCCAAAAAAAATGGCAGCCTGTTGGACCGCCTGGCCATCAGCATGTCTCCATTATCTGCCATCCCCAACTGGGTATACGGGATTATCCTGACGGTGATCTTTGCTGGTGAGCTGCACCTGCTGCCTTTCAACGGCCTTTACGATACCTTCCCGCCCGCCACTAAATTGGGTTACGTCCCTATTGTGCTCAAACACATGATATTGCCTGTAACAGCCATCTTTTTGGGAATGTTTTTTTCAACGCTGTATACCTGGCGGACATTCTTTTTGATTCACGCTGGCGAGGATTATATGGAATTGGCATATGCCAAGGGTGTCCCAGCCAAAACCCTCGACCGCCGCTATGTGCTGAAACCAACCCTTCCCTTTGTCATCACCAGCTTTATGATCCTGCTGATCACTTTCTGGCAAGGCATCATCGTCCTGGAAGTCTTCTTCGACTGGCCGGGTCTTGGCCAGCTTTTTATGACTTCCATCAGCAGGAAAGATATGGCTATCACTGTTGGTATCGTGACAGTTTTTGCCATGCTATTGGCATTTTCAGTTTTTTTATTGGATATCATTTACGCCTTGGTCGATCCGCGGGTGAAAATTGGCAGTGATAGCCAGACCGTTAAGCCGGTTAAATCAAGGAGAACCAGTTTTAACTTAACTTCGTCGGCGATGTACGTCTGGGTTTTGCAGAATGTCTGGCAAAAACTGGTTTCTGTGGGGCAAAGCCGTCAAAAACTGCCCGGGCAACGCTACCTGGCCACATCCAGGTACCACCCCAAAGCGAGTAGCCGTTTGTTTTCATCATACTCATCTCAAGCTGGATATTCACACAAGGCTGCTTACGTTGCGGTTTGTCCATACCTTAAATTGGAGAATAACCGCGGCCAGGCTGTCCATGCTCCTGCCTCTCGCTGCCGCTGTTATGTTCACGGGCGTCCTGAAAGGGTCGGGGATGCATTCCAGGCGAAGTTTTGTAGAGTTCCTACATACCATGACTGTTCACGTTGGAAAGCAGTTGCCGCCGCAAGAAAAAAGAATAAGGCCGGGGCAGCTCCCTCGGATTGGGTAAGAACTTTGCGTAAAAAGGCAGCTGGTCTCTATCCCACGATGAGTGAGCTTTTCCATTACCCCTTGGCAGTTGTTGGCATCTTGATCATCCTTGCTTTGATTGGAGTATCGATATATACCATTATTACCATTCCATATAGTGAAGCAGTTGCGCTCTGGACTCCGCAGACTGCGGAAAAATACCTGGCTCCCAAAAACGCCCTGCCCACCTGGGTGAACCTGTTCAGGAAAGAGCCCCTGCCTCCAAGCATCATCCAAAACAGCGCCAACGGGGATGCCACCAAGGTGTTTACGCCTGAAATCAAAGGGCTCATGGATGAGACGATCACTTATACCATCGATTACCCATACCGAGATTTTCCCAAGGATATGTTAATCACATTCGATGGGCAATACACAAAGAAGCCATTTGTCAGCATGACCTGGACGACACCGGATGGCAGGGAGTTTTCTCTAGGGAACTTTTCGGTAGTCTCCACTCAGAGATATTTAGCCTCTCTGGATATACCTAAAAAGTATCTGACCGGTCAGTTCGTCCAAAAGCAGCAATTATTTGAGGGCACAGGAGGATATCCTGCAACTGAAATATTATTTACGAATCCAGCCGAGCCTGGGATGACCACTGCGCTAAAAGGGACCTACACCCTGAGGATTGATACGACTTTGTTTGAAGAAAACTCCAATTTGGATGCGGAGCTTGTCATTTATGGGCAGGTATATGGGTTGGCAGGAACGGATGACCTGCGCAGGGATTTGATGGTGCCCTTATTATGGGGCACACCGGTAGCCTTGGCTTTCGGGGTTTTAGGTGCCCTTGTCACCGGCGTCATGGCGATGATGATCGCCGCTGTTGGTGTCTGGTATGGTGGCTGGTTGGATAACCTGATCCAGCGGATCACTGAGATCAATATGATCCTCCCAACACTGCCCATTGCCATTATGATCTATTACCTGTACTCCAAGAGCATCTGGGTGATCCTGGGCGTGATCATCATCCTGAGCATTTTTGGCTCAGCGATAAAAACCTACCGGGCTGCTTTTTTGCAAGTTAAAGAAGCAGGGTACATCGAGGCTGCCCAGGCTTATGGGGCCAGCAACTGGCGCATCATCCGCTATTACCTGGTGCCGCGCATCATCCCCTTGTTGATCCCCCAGCTGGTCATCCTGGTGCCCACGTATGTGTTTTTTGAAGCCACCCTGGCTTATTTGAATGTCTCCGATCCCAAGCTACCCACCTGGGGCAAGGTGGTTTATGATGCGCTGACCCGAGGTGCTTTTGGCGGTTATTACTATTGGGTATTGGAGCCGGTTGTGCTTATGATCATCACCGGGTTGGCATTTGCCGTGTTGGGCTTTGCATTGGATAGCATCCTCAACCCCAAGCTTCGTAAGCTCTAGTCCGGGTCAGCTCGTTCAAGTCCTAAGATTTTCAGCCATTCCAGCAGATTGCCCAGTAGGTTGCCCAGTAGGTTGCCCGAATACTGGAATATATATTAGAATAGCGATGTCCGTAGTGTTTTTTCCATCGCGTTGTTAGCCTTTATTTTGGCTTCTCTACCCTGCATACGGGGTGGCCGTGACACTGGAGACCAATATTTGGAAAATCCTGTAGAAAAACCCCTGCTCGAAGTTCATAATCTAAAAACCTATTTTTTCACCGAGGATGGCGTCGTCAAAGCTGTGGACGGGGTAGATATCTGGGCCAGACGTGGCGAAATACTGGGCCTGGTGGGCGAATCCGGCTGCGGCAAGAGCGTCACTTCCTTGTCCATCCTGGGATTGATCACCAGCCCGGGTAAGGTCGTGGAGGGCGAGATCCTCTTTGCTGGGCGTGACCTGCTCAAGTTATCCGAATCCGAGATGGTGAAGATGCGCGGGAACCGCATCTCGATGATCTTTCAACAGCCGCAGTCCAGCCTGAACCCGGTGTTCAGGGTGGGCGACCAGGTGGCGGAGGTCTTACAGATCCACGAGCGCCTTAGCAAGGATGAAGCGTGGAGCAGGGCGGTCGATCTGTTACGCAAGGTGGGTATTCCGGATGCTGAAAAACGGGCGCGTGCCTATCCCCACGAGATCTCGGGTGGGCAGGCCCAGCGTGTGATGATCGCCATGGCCCTGGCGTTAAACCCTCAACTGCTCATCGCCGACGAGCCTACCACAGCCCTAGATGTGACCATCCAGGCCCAGATCCTGGACCTGATGCGCAACCTGCGCACAAACATGGACACCGCAGTGATCTTGATCACCCACGATCTGGGAGTGATCGCCGAGATGGCCGACCGGGTGGCGGTTATGTATGCCGGGCGCATCGTAGAGCAGTCGGATGTTAAAAGCCTCTTTAAGCATCCCTTACACCCCTATACCCAGGGTCTGATCGCCTCTATCCCCATCCTGGGAACCGTGAAGGATGTGTTGGAAGTCATTCCAGGCAACGTACCGAACCTGGTTAACCTGCCCCCAGGTTGCAAGTTCGCCTCACGCTGCCTGGCGATGACCGAGAACAACCTGTCCATTTGCAAGCAAGTTGAGCCCCAGCTGCTTACCATCACACCCGGACATCTTTCTAGATGCTGGCTTTACCAGGATGGTGAGGGGCACCAGGCTCCGCTCAAGCTCAATTGATCGACCTTCAGGAGATGACTCGTGACACTTCCGGCCAATGCATATAAACCTGACCTGATCGAGGTGAAGGAGCTAGTTAAATACTTCCCGGTGCGCGGGGGTGTCATGCAGCATGTGGTTGCCTGGGTCCAGGCAGTGGATAATATAAGTTTTAACATCCGGCAAGGAGAGACCCTCGGCCTGGTGGGTGAATCGGGTTGTGGCAAGACCACCGTGGGGCGCACCATGCTGCGCCTGATCGAGCCGACCAGCGGCTCGGTGCTCTTCGATGGCGTGGATGTCTCCAAGCTGAAAGGCGTAGAGTTAAAAGCCATGCGCCGCAATATGCAGATTATCTTCCAGGACCCCTATGCATCGCTTGACCCGCGCATGCCCATTGGTGAATCGATCGCCGAGGGGTTGAAGATCCATAATATCGGCACCTCCCGCCAGCGCCTCGAGATGGTGGTCGAGATGCTGAACAAGGTTGGCATGGAGGATTACCATGCCCGGCGCTTCCCGCATGAATTCTCGGGTGGCCAGCGCCAGCGGATTGGGATCGCGCGTGCTTTAGCCTTGCGCCCCAAATTCATCGTGGCCGATGAGCCAGTCTCTGCCCTGGATGTCTCCATCCAATCCCAGGTGCTCAACCTGCTCAAGGATCTGCAGCGCGAATTCAACCTCACCTATCTCTTCATCGCCCATAACCTGAGCGTGGTTGAGCACATCTCCGACCGGGTGGCAGTGATGTACCTGGGGAAAATGGTCGAGCTGACCACGCGGGAAGACTTGTTTCGCCAGCCACTCCATCCTTATACCAAGGCGTTGATGTCTGCCATCCCCATCCCTGACCCTGAGCTGAAGCGCGAGCAGATCATCTTGCAGGGAGACGTCCCCAGCCCGCTGAATCCGCCCAAAGGTTGCCGTTTCCACCCGCGCTGTCCGGTCGTCATGGAGCGTTGCAGCCTCGAAGAACCAGTCTTCAAGGAAGTCTACACCGACCATATGGTAGCATGCTGGCAGGTTGCCTGAGCGCTTCAAGAGCCGCTTTTATAGCGCCTTATTATTGTGTTTGCTGGCAAATGACTTCGTACCAGCAATGGTTAACTGTAGTAGAGGCGCTTGGGGGTAATGTGGCCGTCCCAAATATGATTTTAAAAGCGTGATAGAATGATTTAATCATGGGTCCATACCGGCTATTGGTGGTCGAAGATAATCACGAGGTCAGGCGCATGGTCGCGGCCAGCCTCCGCACCCTTGGCGAAGAGATCGAAGTATTGGATGTTCCATCCGCCGAGGAAGCCATGGTGGTATGCTTTTCGCAGCCCATCGACCTGGTGGTGATCGACCTGCGCTTGCCGGGCATGTCGGGGTTTGAGCTTGTTACCCGGCTCCGCAAACGCAAGCCTGAGACGAAGATCATCCTGGTGACCGGGATCGAAGATGAGGCCACGCGCAAGCATGTGACTGAAGCCGGTGTATCGGCTTATTTCTTCAAGCCCATCGAAATTAACATGTTCCTTGACACGGTCAAGGGCATTCTCTCGTCTACCGCGATTGACTCTATCCCGCAAGGCAGGACAGCTGGTACGAGTCCAACCGAAGCTGCCACTGCATTGAAAAGCAGGCTGCCCCAACCGGGATTACCCGATCAGCCTGCAACACCCGAGCCAGCCTCAACGTTGTACGATCGCTTATCCGAGCTTAAGAAGCAGGTCAAGGCTGTTTCAGCCCTGTTGGTGAACGATTCAGGGCAGATCCTGGAGGAAGCTGGCGCTGCTTCAGCGATTACCACCGGGTCTCCCCTGCTCTCAGCATTGATGCACGCATTCCGGGCCAGCCTGCATGTCTCCCAGGCCATGGCCAGGGGCACCAGCGAAAGCCTGTTATATTTCACCGCACCCCGCCAGTGTATCTATGTGGCTCCGGTCGGTTTGAACCATACCCTGTTTGTGGTCACCGCCGGTTACTTTGGCCCTGACAAACTGGGGATGCTATACCATGCCATCCACCTAACCGTGCGCGACCTGCAAACGATCCTCACTGAACAGGCGGCTGCCTTAAAAGAGCCTCTGCGGGTCGATCTGCCCGCCAATGTCACGGTCGATAAGGAAACCCTGGCTAAGGTCGAGAATATGTTCGCACGTGCACCCCGCACAGTCAGCCGTGAACGCGCCGATGGCTTCTGGGATAGCGCAGTGGATGGTGGTGCTTCGAACACCAACCAACCCAAGGAAGGGCTGACCTATGAACAGGCCCGCGATCTGGGGTTGGCCCCCCAGAAAGAAAAGGATGCCTGAGCCTACCCGCCTCAGCTAACCCTCACCGGTTTGGGACAGTTCGAAAATATGATAAAATACCAAACGCCCTGAAAACCGGGCGTTCTATTGGGGCATGGTGCAATGGCAGCACAGCAGACTTTGGATCTGTTTATTCTGGTTCGAGCCCGGATGCCCCAGCTAGAAATTACAGATGATATCTGCTATGATTAACGCAAGGTCACTCGGGTGTAAAGGCTACCAATGCTGATGCCCAATCGACTTTGCGTTATTGTTTTTCAGGAGGGATGATGACATTCTCCGCAGTTATCCTTGCCGCAGGGCAAGGCACACGCATGAAATCCAGCCTCCCCAAAGTACTTCACCCGTTGATGGGAAAACCCATGGCGTTTTATGCCATAGAGACCACCCGCCAGGTGACCGGTGCTTCACCGGTGATGGTGATCGGGCATGGGGCAGACCAGGTGCGCCAGGTGTTGGGCGACCAGGCTGAATATGTGCTCCAAGAGCCGCAGCTGGGTACCGGGCACGCCGTTATGCAAGCTGAGCGTCTATTGGCTGGCCGGTGTGACCTTGTGTTGGTAACCTACGCCGATATGCCCCTCCTCACCGCTGAAACCCTGGGAAGGCTGGCTGAGTTGGCCCTTTCTCACCTTGGTCCCATCACCATGCTTACCGTATCTGCCCAGGAAGCGCGTGGATTTGGGCGCATCCTGCGCGATGCCAATGGACAGGTGACCGGCATTATCGAAGAAGCCCAGGCTACGCCTGAGCAGCTCCAGATCCACGAGCTCAACCCAGGCGTGTATTGTTTCAGGACAGACTGGTTGTGGCCAGCCCTGAAACTCGTTGCTCTATCCCCAAAAGGTGAATATTACCTCACCGACCTGGTTGGCCTGGCAGTGCAGGATGGTTATGCCATCCAATCCATTGCAGCAGATGACCCGGATGAATTGATCGGCATCAATACCCGTGTGCACCTGGCCCAGGCAGAAGCTTTGCTGCGCAGGCGCATCAACACCCAGTGGATGCTGGCAGGGGTGTCGATGGTCGATCCAGCCCAGGTCTACATCGAGCCCGAAGTCACCCTGGGACCGGATACTGTTTTGTGGCCCGGTACTTACTTGCACGGGAAGACCCAGATCGGTTCTGGATGCGTGATCGGACCCAATACCATTATTCGCCATACCCAGGTAGGTGATAACTGCAGGGTGCTCTCTTCATTATTAGAGTACGCTGTGCTGGAGGACCATGTGGACATGGGGCCTTACTGCCACCTGCGTAAGGGCGCTCACCTGTGTAGTGGCGTTCATATGGGCAATTTTGGGGAGGTTAAGAACTCCACCCTTGGGCCGGGTTCGAAGATGGGGCATTTCTCATATCTGGGTGATACGACAGTCGGCTCGGATGTGAATATCGGCGCTGGTACCATCACCTGCAACTATGATGGCGAACATAAGTTCAAGACCGAGATCGGTGAGGGAGCTTTCATTGGATCCGACACCATGCTGGTGGCACCGGTCAAGATCGGTGCGGGTGCCAGGACCGGGGCGGGGGCAGTGGTCACCAGGGATATCCCGCCCAACTCGCTGGCCGTGGGCGTGCCCGCCCGTGTGATCAAAGAGATCAAGAAGTGAGCCATTACTTTGTCGTTTTTGGGTTGATTGTCCTGCTCTTACTGGACCTGTTTACCATTGCCTTCCGTAGTGCGCTACAGAATTCCAGTCTGGCGCGCCTGCTGGCGTTGCGCGAAGAGATGGAGCTGCAGGTTAATCGGACGGTCAGCCTGTTGCATGCCCCACAGGAATGGCAGGCGACTGCCAACCTGCTTCAGCTTCTTACACGTTTTATGGGCGCCAGCTTGCTGTTGGCCCTATTCTTCCCCAAGGAGTTCACCATGCCCGGCATGCTGGTGATACTGGGCGTCTTGCTTTTAGCGGCTGTGTTTGTCTTTTGGCTGGAATGGGCCGTGGAGATTGCCATCGTACGCCACCCTGAATCCTGGGCTATGCGCCTGGCTCCTTACGTGCGCGCCACCACGGTGATCCTTTCGCCCATCCTGTTGCTACCCCTCGCCATTGCTCGCCGGCGCGGCGATACCCAGGAACAGGTCAGTACCGTGACTGAGGCAGAGCTAAAAAGCATGGTGGATGCTGGGCATGAAGGCGGCGTCCTGGAAGGCGATGAGCGCCAGATGATCTATTCGATCTTCGAGCTGGGAGATACTCTGGTGCGTGAGATCATGCTGCCGCGTATCTACATCAACGCCCTGGAGGTTTCCACTCCCTTCCAGGAGGCCGTGGATGAGCTGATTAAATCGGGTCATTCGCGCGTGCCTGTATATGAGGAGACGGTTGATAACATCCTTGGTCTCTTGTATGCAAAAGACCTTCTGAAGTTGTGGCGCCAGGGGCAAAAGATCGAATCCCTGCGCAGCTTGCTGCGCCCGCCCACCTTTGTGCCTGAAGCCAAAAAAGTGGATGAGCTGCTGGAAGAGATGCAGGCAGGCCACGTGCACATGGCCATGGTAGTGGACGAATATGGCGGGATTGCTGGGATAGTGACCCTGGAAGATATCTTTGAGGAGATTGTGGGAGAGATCCAGGATGAGTACGATCAGAGTGAGGAAGCACCCTATATCCAGGTCGGCGATGGGGAGTATGTCTTCCAGGGCCGTGTGGATTTGAGGGATTTCAACGATGTGATGGGTAGCCAATTACCCACAGAGGAGACCGAGACACTGGGTGGTTTCATCTATGAACAGGTGGGACGTGTACCAACCAGTGGTGAAAGCCTGCAGGTAGGTGATATTAACCTGACTATTGAGCAAGTTACCGGGCGGCGCATCCGCAAGGTGCGGGCTAAGAAACAACCTCAGGAGAACCAGGAGGAGCAACAAAATGGCGCAAAAACTGACGGATGAGTTACGCTCCAGGCTGATCAGCCTGGCAACTGAGGCACACGATCAGGCGTACACCCCTTACTCGAATTACAAAGTTGGGGCGGCGTTGCTGACCCCCTCCGGAAGGTTCTACACCGGCTGTAACATTGAAAATGCCGCTTATCCTGACAGCATCTGTGCTGAGCGTGTGGCGGTTTTTAAGGCAGCTTCAGAAGGCGAATGTGAATTTGTGGCCATTGCGGTGGTGACCAGTAATGGCGGTACCCCGTGTGGCTCCTGCCGCCAGGTACTGGCCGAATTCGGGCTGGATACGGTCGTGATCATCGCCGACCTGCTTGGGCATGTGAGGCAAGAGGCCAGGCTGAACGACTTGCTACCTGGGGCTTTCACGCCCAAGGATCTGCGGAGGTAATAAACTCGCTGGTCATTTTGATCGTGAAGAATAGGGAAATAAATACGTAAAATAACACATTGCAAACTTTTATTCTGTGTGCTACACTTATTAGTACGTTTTTACACCAATCCCAAACAAAAACAAAAGAGGAGAGATCGTATGAAGAAATTATCAACAATTTTGGCTGTAGTGTTGATTGCTTCTATGGTGCTGGCAGCCTGCGCACCGGCAGCAACACAAACAGCCGCCCCGACGGAACCCGCTGCCGTCAATACTAAGGCACCGCAGCCGACCGCAGTCACAGCGACCGAAGCACCTCCAGCATTGAAGGCCTGCCAGGTGACAGACACAGGTGGTATCGATGACAAGTCCTTCAACGCCACCGCCTGGAAGGGCGTGACCGATGCTGAAACCCAGCTAGGGATCGTAGGTAATTATCTTGAATCGCAGCAGCAGACCGACTACGAAAAGAACATCAATGCGTTCATCAGCGAAGGCTGCGACCTGATCGTTACCGTTGGTTTCCTGTTGGGCGACGCCACCAAAGCCGCAGCTGAGGCCAATCCGGACCAGAAGTTCTCCATCGTGGACTATGCTTATGACCCCGCGATCCCGAACGTGCTCGGCCAGGTCTTCGCGACCGACCAGGCTGCCTTCCTGGCAGGTTATGCGGCTGCCGCTGCATCGAAAACGGGTAAGGTAGGCACCTTCGGTGGTATCCAGATCCCCACCGTCACTACCTTCATGGATGGCTACGCCATGGGTGTCAAGTACTACAATGAAAAGAATGGCACCAACGTGGAAGTCTTGGGTTGGGATCCTGCCACCCAGACCGGCTTGTTCACCGGAAACTTCGAAAGCACCGATGATGGCCGCACCATGGGCCAGTCACTGATGGACGAAGGCGCCGATGTGATCATGCCTGTAGCCGGGCCCGTTGGTTTGGGCACCGCGGCCGCAGCGCTTGAGCGCGGTGGCACCTACATCGTGGGCGTGGATAACGACTGGTACAACACCTCCCCTGAATATGCCAGCATCCTGCTGACCTCCGTGTTGAAGAACATGGACATTACAACCCTTGAGGCCATCAAGGCTGTTCAGGATGGTACTTTCCAGGGTGGTGTGACTGTCGGTACACTCGAGAACGGTGGTGTTGGCCTGGCTGATTTCCATGACCTGGCTTCCGCCGTGCCCGATGCGGTTAAAACCGATCTGGAAACTGTAAAGGCTGGCATCATTGATGGCTCGATCAACGTCAAGCCGGCTGCACCTGCAGCTGTCAAGGCTTGCCAGGTAACTGACACCGGTGGTATTGACGACAAATCCTTCAACGCCACTGCCTGGAAGGGTGTGACCGATGCCGAAGCCAAGCTGCAAAACGTCACTGGTAAATACCTTGAATCACAGCAGCAGACCGACTACGAAAAGAACATCAACGCCTTCATCAGCGAAGGCTGCGAGCTGATCGTCACTGTTGGTTTCCTGTTGGGCGACGCCACCAAAGCGGCCGCTGAAGCCAATCCCACCCAGAAGTTCTCGATCGTAGACTACGCCTATGATCCTGCCATCCCGAACGTCCTTGGGCAGGTTTTCACTACCGATCAGGCTGCATTCCTGGCTGGCTACCTGTCTGCAGGCATGACCAAGACCGGTAAAGTGGGCACCTTCGGTGGCATCCAAATCCCCACCGTGACCGCCTTCATGGATGGTTACGCCCTGGGTGTCAAGTACTATAACGAGAAACACGGTACCAGCGTGGAAGTCTTGGGTTGGGATCCCGACACCCAGACTGGCCTGTTCACTGGAAACTTTGAGAGCACCGATGACGGCCGCACCATGGGCCAATCACTCATGGACGAAGGCGCCGATATCATCATGCCCGTGGCTGGACCCGTTGGCCTGGGTACTGCAGCTGCTGCCCTCGAGCGCGGCAACACCCTGATCGTTGGTGTGGATAATGACTGGTACGTTGCTTCACCCGAATATGCCAGCATTATTTTGACTTCCGTATTGAAGAACATGGATATCACCACCTTCAATGCCATCAAGGACGTCCAGGCTGGCACATTTGCCGGTGGCGTCACCGTTGGCTCGCTGAAGAACGGCGGTGTAGGATTGGCTGATTTCCATGACCTGGCTTCTCAGGTTTCGGACACATTGAAGGCTGAGCTTGCACAGGTTCAGGCCGATATTATTGCCGGCACCATTCAAACCACACCTTAGTAAGTAGTTGTTCGTTTTGTAATACAAGGGGCTGGGACCCACCAGCCCCTTTTTTCTTATCAAGACTCAAATACTCATGGTAAAATGAAATTATCTCTCACCTGGCATTAATAATGGTGATCCATATCGCCTTTACTCGTAGATCAAAGAGAAGGGGCAAATCCGTGTTATCTTGGAGTGTGAATAGTTATGGCGCCAATCCTGGAACTACGCGGTATTACCAAGCAATTTCCTGGCGTGCTGGCCAATGATCACATCGACCTGACCCTCGAAACGGGGGAAATCCATGCCTTATTGGGTGAAAATGGTGCGGGGAAAACCACCTTGATGAATATTTTGTATGGGCTTTACCAGCCGGACGAAGGTGAGATTTTTGTCCAGGGTAAGCCGATCAAAGTTCATTCTCCCAGCGATGCGATATCGAACGGTATCGGTATGGTCCACCAGCACTTTATGCTGGTGCCGGTGTTTACCGTAACCGAAAATGTCATGTTGGGCGACGAAAGCACCAAGCCAGGCGGCTTCCTCGATCGAAAGATCGTTGCTGAAAAAATCCGGCAGATATCTGAACAATACAAGCTTGAGGTTAATCCCGACGACTATGTGCGTGACCTTCCGGTCGGGGTCCAGCAGCGTGTAGAAATCATCAAGCTGCTCTACCGCCAGGCCAATATCCTGATCCTGGACGAACCGACGGCTGTGCTTACCCCACAGGAAGCGGATGAGCTATTCAAGATCATGCGTTCTCTGGTCGCACAGGGCAAGTCGGTCATCTTCATCACCCATAAATTGCGTGAGGTGATGGATATTTCTGATCGCATTACGGTCATCCGTAGAGGCAAAGTCGTGGGGAGTGCCACGCCCGAAGGTGCCGACCAAAATAAGCTCGCCGAGATGATGGTGGGCCGAGCAGTCCTGCTCGAAGTGCAAAAGAAACCTGCCAATATCGCTGATATAGTGCTAACTGTCCAGGATTTGAGGGTTTTGGATCAGCGCCGGCAGGTTGCCGTAGATGGTATCTCCTTTGATGTGCGGGCTGGTGAGGTCCTGGGTGTGGCAGGTGTACAGGGCAATGGCCAGACGGAATTGGTCGAGGCCCTGACAGGCCTGCGACCTCCTCAAGCGGGAATAGTAAATTTCCTCGGTCATGATATCACCAAAGCCAACCCGCGCAAGATCACCGAATTGGGCTCAGCCCACGTTCCCGAAGATCGCCAGCTGGATGGGCTGGTCCTGCCCTTCCCCTCACCGAAAATTTGGTCTTGAATACGTATTATTTAGAGCCATTTTCTAAGGGTGTGGTCTTAAAACACGGGATCATCCTCAGCACGGCCAACCAGCTTATCCAGGAATTCGATATCCGCACGCCAAGTCCATTGGTGACAGCCGGCTCGCTCTCTGGAGGGAACCAGCAAAAGGTGATTGTTGCCCGCGAATTCTCGCGGCCGATCAAGCTCCTGATCGCCTCACAGCCTACACGCGGGCTGGATGTGGGTTCGGTTGAGTATATCCATAACCGTATCCTGCAGAAACGCGATGAAGGTTGTGCGGTGTTGCTGGTTTCATCTGAGCTGGATGAGATCATGCAGCTGTCGGACCGGATTGCGGTCATGTACCGTGGCAAGATCATTGATATCTTGCCCGCCGAGAAAGCCACCAAGGAAGGGGTTGGATTATTAATGGCAGGTATCCGCCCCGAGGCTGAAGCTGAGAAAATTCAGGAAAGGTAAACGGCATGAGTGACGATAAATCGCAAGAGATGCCTGGAGAAGAAACACAAAAAACCCCGAAACCTGAAAAGAAGGATGCCGGGAAGATTTTCCTGGAAGAGGTGACCGCTGGTCCTCCCAAGCACCTGCCGCGTTGGAGGCGCTTTTTACAATCTATTCTCGTACCTCTTTTGGCCATCTTTTTAGGCTTGGTATTCGGAGGCATCATCATTATCCTCACCTCCAAATCGGTCTGGCTGGCGTTTCAAACATCGTTCATTGCCGGAATCAAAGAAGCCTGGAATGTGGTCTACACTGCCTATAGCGCCCTGTTTGTGGGTGCTTTTGGTAGGCCGGGAGATTTGATCAAGGCTATTGCCAGCGGGAACCCTAAGCTGATCAACCTGGCAATCTACCCCTTCACCGATGGACTGGTAGCCGCTACCCCATATATCTTCGCCGGCCTGAGTGTGGCATTCGGTTTTCGGGCCGGGTTGTTCAATATTGGAGCCGAAGGCCAGCTGTTCCTCGGAGCAATTTTTGCTGCCTTTGTAGGTTATTCGTTCAAAGGCTTGCCACCCATCATCCATTTACCATTAGCTTTCCTGGCAGGGGCGGTTGGTGGAGGCTTGTGGGGCTTCATACCAGGCTGGTTGAAAGCCAAAACGGGAGCACATGAAGTCATCAACACCATCATGATGAACTATATCGCCTTCCGCCTGAGTGATTGGCTCTTGACCGGCCCGATGAAACGTCCCGATTCCTTCAATCCGGTCAGCCCGACCATTCAGTCCAGTGCAATGTTGCCGAAATTCTTTGGCGAACCGGTGCGCTGTACATCTTGGTTTTATCATCGCCCTGTTCGTTGCCTGGCTGGTGAGTTGGTACCTGTTCAAAACGAAATGGGGCTTTGCCTTGCGCACGGTTGGAGCTAACCCCCGCGCCGCCCGTTATGCCGGTATGAGCGTAGCCATGCAGATCATCCTGGGGATGACCCTGGCAGGTGCTCTGGCCGGGATGGCGGGTGGCAATGAAGTGTTGGGGGTGAACCACAACCTGGCCATGGCATTCTCTTCTGGCTACGGTTTCGACGCGATTGCCATCGCCTTGCTCGGCAACAGCAGCCCATTTGGGGTAGTGCTGGCTTCGTTATTATTTGGTTTTCTGCGCAGTGGTGCCACGAACATGATGCTGAAGACAGGCATTCCGATAGATATTGTCTCAGTAGTGCAGGCGTTCATCCTTGTGTTTATTGCGGCTCCGGCGATCACCCGAACGATATTCCGCCTGAAACAACCGGCCAAGGGCGAAGAAGTCGTTCTCGCCACTAGCTGGGGAGGGAAGTAAGCCATGGCTACCACTACCACAACCACTACTTTCCACAAAGAAGTCGAAGCTGCAAAACCGACCCGCCAGCGGATCATGGGGACCTTATTTATCCTGGCGGGGGTGGCGATTTGGTTCCTCTTCATCCGTGGCGTCGCGCCAGGGGCGGTCACCAAGTTTGGGATGACCCCAGGTGGAATGACTGCCACCATCCCGGATATGGTTATCCCTTCGCTGCCTACCCTGTATTTCCTGTCAGCTATGTGCGTGGCCTTGGGAGCGGCTCAATTGATACGCAAGGGAGGCTTCAGAAAATCCACCAACCTGATCCTGGGCTTAGTGGCAGGTATGTTCGTCTTTGGCTTCCTCACCTATGGCGCAGCGGGAAAATCGCTTAACCTGGGTGGGCTCCTGAATGTATCTCTCTCTAAAGCCGTGCCCCTGACGCTAGGTGCTTTGGCAGGCATCCTGAGTGAGCGGGCTGGAGTGGTAAACATCGCAATTGAAGGCATGATGCTATCAGCCGCCATGACCAGCTGCATGGCTGCCAGTATCACCGACAACCTATGGGTTGGTGTGTTTGTGGGGGTGTTAACTGGTGCACTATATGGTGTCGTCCACGGCGTGCTTTCGATCAAGTACAAGGTAAACCAGATCATCTCGGGTACCGCGATCAACATCTTTTCCACCGGAATTACTTCATACATCTCGGCCAAGTTTTTACAACATTATGAGAGTCTGAACCAATCGGGCACTTTCCCCGCTTACCCCCTGCCTGTGCTGTCCAAGATCCCATTCATCGGGCCAATCTTTTTCAATCACAATATGTACGTCTATGCGATGTATATTTTCCTGATCGTCCTTACCGTGGCCTTGTTCAAGACCAAATGGGGCTTGCGCTTGCGCTCAGTGGGTGAGCACCCTAAAGCCGCCGATACCCTGGGGATCAATGTATTCAAAACTCGCTATATGGCGGTGATCCTGGGTGCCATGATGGCGGGCTTCGCCGGATCCTATTTCACTCTGGGCTCTGTGGGCCGTTTCGACGAGGTGATGACTGCCGGTCGTGGCTTTATTGCCCTGGCCGCCATGATCTTCGGCAACTGGATGCCTTTTGGGTCTTTTGGAGCCGGGATCCTGTTTGGCTTTACCGACGCCGTGGCATCCAAGCTGGCAATTCTCAAGCTACAGATTCCTTCCCAGTTCTTGCTAATGGCCCCGTATATTGTGACCATGATCGTGCTGGCTGGTGTGGTTGGGCGCAGCCAGATGCCCGCCGCCGATGGTGTGCCGTACGAAAAAGAAGGCGACTAGCATTTTACTGAGATAACAAGATAATCACAAACCATAGAGACGCCCAAACGGGCGTCTCTGCGCGCACCCCAAAGATTCAATGGGTCTCAGGGTGATATTCCTTTTATTAAAGGTTTATTTAGGGTTTCTTTTCGCCGGTGGTCAGGTCCACGCCCGTGTCGATATATCCTGTTTGCAGGTCCGAAAGGGTTTGCTGGGCCAGGCGCTGCTTGCCAGGCGTAAATATCGCCGGGTTGATATTCGTAAACTGGATTGGCACCACCAGGGATTGCCCGCCGGTGAGGTTGCCATCCAGTAGACCTGCCACCTGTTCCTGGATGAAAGATAACGGGTCGGTGGACATCGAGACAACCCAGCTGGAGGTGACATTTGCTGGAGGTTCGCCGCTGCCGATAATGTTCACCCCCGCCTGTGCCAGGATGGACAGCATGGCTTCATCCCCAGCCTGTGGACCTATATATACCGTGCCAACTGCATGGTCGACCATGTAATTGGCGGCTTCCTGCCATTCTGCCGTGGTGGCCGTAGCCGGTAGTTCTACATAGGTAGGGTATTCATAAAAGGGTGGATGAACAGGTCGGCACAGTCCACAAAAATACACTACACCGTTCAAGAATCCGCTGCGTGCCGACCGGTCTTCGGCGGTATCCGCCAGGCTGATCGCCCCCACCCGCCAGTCGTCTGAGAGCATGGCTGCGATCTCACCGGCCACGAAACCCTGTTGATCTGGACGGTCATCCTGGGTGTTGATCGTGGTCAGGTTTGGGGCGAGTTCCAGGTTGGGGATGTCGATTGCCACAAACTGCGTGTTGGGTGCCGCAGAGATGAGCTCAGCCAGACCTTCGTCTGGCGGAACCGCCACAACCAGCTTGAGTTCAGGGACCAGGTCTTCCGTCTTGAGCTGCTGCCTGACCTGCCATTGCAATCCGGCTTGGGTAACGATATCGTTCAGGGCGGTTTGCAGGGTATTCACCTTTACCGCATCGGAGCCAGGAGGCGCTAGAAGTACAGCGAAGGGGTTTGCCGGGGATGGCGAAGGTGTGACCGTGGGGGTGATGCTAACGAAAACGGTTGGGCTGGGTATAGTCGCAGTAGGTGATTCTGACGTAGGACTTGCTTCGCTGCAGGCAGATAACCAGCTCAACAGGCAGATTGCCAGGCTGACGAGAAGGATGCGCTGAAAATTCGTCTTCAAATGAGCTTTCTCCGATACATTGGTCGGCGGTTATTGTACTATAAACACCTCAGGGGTGGTAAAAAGCCTGCAAAAACTCGTTGGGGTATAATTAGTGCATGATCGAGCTGAACATCCCAGGGAGAGGATTGCTCCAGCTGAATCATCTCGTATGCGACGTTAACGGAACCCTGGCAGTGGATGGACTCCTCCTGGATGGTGTGAAGCAACGCTTATCTGAGCTGCGCGACCGGCTCACCATACACCTGATCAGCGCCGACACTTACGGCAGGCAAGCGATCATTGACCAGCAGCTGGGATTAAAGTCCGTTTGCATCCAGCCTGGATATGAAGCCCAGGAGAAGGAAGCCTATCTCACCCAATTGGGACCTGGGTCGGTGGTCGCGGTTGGGCAAGGCGCCAATGATGCCAGGATGTTGAGGGCTGCCGCGTTGGGTATCTGTGTCCTTTCACCGGAAGGCACAGCCACCGAGACCTTGCTGGCGGCGGATCTGGTTGCTACCAGTATTTTTGAAGCCTTAGACTTGCTCGTTAAACCACTCAGGATTGTTGCCACTTTACGCAAATGAGCCTTCCGAAAACCGAGAATATCCCCGATGATCCCGATCTAATGCCACCGGCTCGCCGTAGGAGGGCCAGGCGTTTGCTCGCACCGCTGGAGGTGGACGAACGCGCCACTGTGCTTGATCAGGTCAGGCGGCGCACATCACCCAACTTCGATTTCTTCCTGTTCTCAACCATCGCCGGTATCATCTTCAGTTTGGGCATCATGCTGGATTCCCCGGTTGTGCTGGTGCTAGGGGCAGTCATCGCGCCGCTCATGGCCCCGGTCATTGGCCTTTCCCTGGCAACCGTGGTTGGATCGTACAAGTTTTTTGCCCGCAGCCTGGTTGCAATGGCGCTAGGCAGTATGATGGTCATGATCATGGGCGCTGGGGCGGGGATTCTCGCCCGGGTGTGGATCCCGTCCTCCATGAAGTTAGCTTACTATAACGCGTCCCTGTCGGCTGATAATCTCATCGTCGTAGCCATTGGGGCGATTTTTACAGCTGCTACCATGGCCCACCACGAACGCAGCCCGGCCGCGCCAAGCGTGGCCCTGGCGTATACCCTTTACTTGCCGCTGGTTGTCGCAGGTTTTGGGCTGGGCAGCGGTGTGCCGCATTTATTCCCCGATGGTCTGGTGGTGTTTGCCATCCACCTGGCATGGGCTGTTTTGCTCGGGGCGATCACCCTGGCGATCCTTGGTTTTCGTCCGATGACTATCATGGGCTACACGTTAGGTGGGGTAGTGACTCTTTTCAGTGTCGCTGCTGCGCTCGGGATAGTCGCATACAGCACGACCCTGGGCTGGTTTGGTGTGCCGCTGGCCGTAGCAACGTACACTCCCACACCAACATATACCCTCACCCCTGTCCCACCAACCCCCACCGACACAGCCACCCCAGTACCCCCCACGCTAACTCCCACGGTTACCCTCACCCCCACCCGTACCCCCACGCCTACCCAGACGTTCACTCCCACCCCGGTGCCGGTCTATGCCCGCATTGGTCCTGAACAAGGTGCGTTAATCCGCAGTGGGATCGGGTTTGATTCCTCAATTGTATACCCACCCGTCATGCAGGGCACCCTGGTCCAGATCCTGGAAGAAGTTACCGACAAGGATGGATATGTGTGGGTCCATGTAAAGGTGATCGAAGATGGGCGGGAGGGCTGGATGCTGCAGTCCCTCCTGCTGATTGCCACGCCAGAGCCCAACTGGTAAGCTTAGATTAAATCCACTTCAATATTCCAACAAACAAGATCAGGCAGATCAGGTCAAAGCCCAGGATTGCGCCCACGGTGATGGCTTTCTGGCGGATGGTTGGCATGTCAAACACCCAGAACGCGACCAGGAAAAAGGGCAGGTATCCGATCAGGAAGATCAGCCATGGGGCGCCGACATTCCACCAAGGGTATTCCCACGTGAGTGCCCCGGCACCGTTCAGCAGCAGCTCAACGATCACACAAAATATCGAGCCTACGACGGCAAACAACAGCCGGTTGGGTATGCCGAGGATCTTCAAGTGCCGGTCAGTCGGCAACATCTTGGTGAAAGCGATCCCGGCGATGGCGAACATGAAGCAGATCTCAATGTTCAGCCCGATCAAGATCAGGTAGGCAGTCTGGCCAGGCGCGCCCCATACAGGTGCGTAGTTGGTGAAGTGAAATACCAGCCCGTTCCATATCTCGTTGAACCAATCCATACCCCAAAAAGCCAATCCAGCAAAGACCAGGCTCCAGTTGCGCCGTTCGACTTCCGCGGCGTAAACGTATACGGTCAGGGCGAACAAGGTGATCACGTACCACTGGAAGGTACTGGGATTGCGCAGGATGGCAAGGGCCTGTTGGGCAGATTCAGTAGGCATATCTCCTCCTCTTTGTTTGTCTATCTGGCGTCGCTCGTTTTACATATTTATATCCCAAAACCCCCGGTCGGATAGATATCCAACCTCAACTATGCCGCGAAAAGTTTCGATTTTCGGATCTCAACCACGGATGCTTCGGGTAAGACGGGCGGGGTAATCCCCATCAGCCGGCAGGTGAGCAGCTTATAGGCGGTGACTTCGATCACGTTCGTGATGTTGGCGGCTGCCCGCAAGTTACCGGCTGCTACCACCAGGCCATGGTTTTGCATTAAGACCGCCGGTCCGCTACCGATTGCCTCAGCCACTGCTTCCCCGAGCTCAGCGCTCCCTGGCATGATGAAAGGCACTACCGGGATATCTCCCACCCAGGCTGCTTCGTAAGAGATCGGCAGGAATTTTGTGCCGGTCAAGGCCATGAGGGTTGCCTGGGGGGCATGCGTGTGGAGCACGGCCTGCACGTCTGGCCTGCACCGGTAGATGGAAGTGTGCACCCGGTACTCACTGGAGGGCAGCTGACCCGTGTCTCCCTTGACCGTACCGGACAGGTCGATGCATGCCATCCTGTCCGCCTTGAGGTCACCTTTAAATGCACCTGCAGGCGTGATCCAGATATCGCCAGGATTTTCATCACTACGTGCGCTGAGATTGCCTCCGGAAGGCGTTAGAAGTCCGCAGTCGTATAGCTGGTGGCTGATCTCAACCATCTGCAGGCAGACATCCGGCAGGTTCACACGCATAGACTTGGGCATCGCATACCTACTCGTTGGATTGTTGGGATGAAAAACTGATATTGAGATTATAGTATGAATGCCAGAAACCGATAACACGCCCTATTCAGCTTTTTATGTTATAGTTTTACCGGCAGTGTGGAGGAGTTCACCCGGCACACATCAGGGCAGGTTGAATCGTTCAAGCTGCAAAAATTTCATGGAGGAATACTTAAGATGGCGGATGTCCAACCTTACCTGCAAAAGATGGTCGATCAATTTAGCAAGCCGCAAGTCCAAGCGAGTTTGAGTGGTTTCACACGCGTGATCTTGTTCAGGTTTACTGATACACATGAAGACTGGCTGATCCGTACTGTGGATGGAAAAACCGCAACCCTGGAGAAAGCCACCCTGGCCAACCCAGACCTGCTTGTGACAACTACCAGCGAGGTTTTAATCGGCGTGATGGAGCGCCGTATTAATGGTATGGCGGCTTATATGGGGCGCAAGATCCAGGTCAAGGGTTCCATGGAAGACTTGATGAGGTTGCAGAAACTACTGTTTTAACTCAACTCAAGCGAGCCACAAAGACATGGCAGTCATGAAGGATGCGGTCGAGAAGAGGTCAGTGGGCTTCTTGATGGGGATGAGCACCCTGATCCTGGGGGCGAATCTGGTGTGGGTGTCGTACAACACCATCCTGCTGCCCACCCTAGTGGAAAAAGTGACCGGTGGTAATAAAGCCCTGGTAGTAGGGTTGGTTGGTTTTTTTGGCACCCTGCTGGCCCTGCTGGTCAGCATTCTGTGGGGTATTCAAAGTGACCATTCCAACAGCCGTTTCGGCAAGCGCAGCCCGGCAATCCTGACCGGGGCGTTGATCGCCCTTCCCCTCATCACACTTCCGACCCTGCTTCTGGTACCTTCCTTAAATCACCTTCTCTTACCATTGTCCCTGTTCATTATTATATTTAGTTACTTCGGGATGCAGTTCTCGACCAATATGAGCAACGGTGCTTGGTGGCCTCTGCTTGTGGATGTGGTATCGGAGAACCAACGGGGCCTGGCTTCGGGCATCCAGGGATTTTTTACCCTGCTGGGTGCAGCCATAGGTATCCTGGTCGTTACCAGCCTTAACCAGAACGGGCAGACTGCTGGGGCTTTGTGGATGATCGGAATCGTTTTTACCATCTGCGGGGTGATTAATGTCTGGGCCATTCGAGGCAAAGACAGGCCAGCAGAAGGAGCCGAGCATCTCCGTGTGTGGGACGCCCTCACCGATATTTTCAAGGTACGCCAGCGGGTGGAGGTGTTTTTCTGGCTGGTCTTCTCACTCTTGTTGGCTAATATGGGCATCAACAGCCTGCAATTTTTTGCGCGTTTCTTTTTCCAGGTTTATTTCCCGCAGGTCAGCCCAGATGCAGCCTACCGGGCGATGGGGGGTATCAGCTTGATCGTCACCATGCTGGCCGCCCTGCTTTCCGGTCTCCTGTCTGATAAGATCGGCCGGCGAGCCATGATCCTGTGGTCTATGCTGGCCTGTGCTTTGTGCACATTCTTCATGGGCTTTGCCAGTAATTTTGCTTTCTTCCTCTTGTTGGCCGGCTTGCGAGCAGCTGCCATGGGTCCGATCCTTGCCACGGCTCCCGCCCTGGCCAGTGATCTCTCGCCCAAGCATGAAGCCGGGCGCTATATGGCTTACAACAACCTCTCCACCGGGCTATCAGGGGGCATATCCGCTCTGGTGTTTGGGATACTGCTGGTCAATATGTCCAAGATCACCTTTATGTATCTGTTCGTCATCTCGGCTACCCTGTTCCTGGCTGGAGGGCTGGTCTTTTCGTCGCGCGTTTCTCAAAAGAAGCTGGATGAGCAGTTCAAAGCTGCACATGAATTGGGTGAGACGATATGAAAGAATGGATCTTTGTCGCACCTCATTTTGATGATGTTGTACTTTCGGCTGGAGGCCTGGTGTGGGAGCTGACCCATCGGGGTGACCAGGTGGAGATCTGGACTATCTGTGCAGGAGCTCTGCCGTTCGGCAAGCCCCTGCCCGATTATGCCCACATGCTGCATATCTTCTTCGAGCTGGAGGGCAAGGATGTGCCCTACCAGCGCAGCCTGGAGGATGCTGCCTGCTGCCATGTGTTGGGCGCTTCTTACCGGCGCTATACCATGCCGGATTGTATCTACCGCTTCCAGCCTGGCAGCGATGACCCTCTGATCAAGCTCCCGGATGATATTGAGGCTGAGCCAGAACCCGGGGAATCGTATCTGATCCCGCAGGTGTGCGACTTTTTGCGAAAGAACTTACCCACTGGCGCTGAAATGGTCATCCCGCTCAGCATCGGCCACCACCGCGATCATGTGATCGTGCGGCGGGCAGCCGATAGTTTAGGAAGCCCCCTCTGGCATTATGTGGATTACCCGTATGTCATTCGCCAGCCAGTTGACCTGGCGGAATGGATTCCATCGGAGGCTGAAGAGTTTTCACTGGCGATTTCTCCCGAGGGGTTGAAAGCCTGGCAGGATGGCATTGCCTGCCATCGTTCGCAGATCGTTTTCTTCTGGCCCGACCTGGAGGCGATGCGGATTGGGATTGAAGAATATTGTAAGTCAGGTGGTGGATTTACTTTACGGTGTTTTTAGAGTTACCGCTTCAACTACCTCGTGCCGTGGTGGATCCTTCATCTGTGTGATCACCCCCAGGATGATCAATAATAAGACCACAGATAGAACCAGCGATGGGGTAAATGCGCCATTCGCGCTCTTCATCGCTTCCATGAGATAGACATAAGCCACGGAAACCTGCCCAAACCACTGTAATATGCCGGCAGAAGTTCCCTCAGGGGCAGGGTAGGTAACCTCGGCCACATATTGCATACCGATCGGTGCCACGCTGATCAGGAAGAACCCCAGGAAAAACGCTGATATCAGTAATAGCCACATACTTTGGGCGAAAGTGACCCCGATCAGGCCCGGGATGGCCATGGCGACCCCCAGGAACATATACCGTTGGCGTTTATGTTGTTTGTCCGAGATGGCTGGGATGACCACCGCACCGATGATGCCCCCCAGGATCATGATCGCGCCCATGGTACCCGCTTCGGTGGGGGTAAAGCCCCGCGGGCGGATGATGTTCTCGATCCAGGTGCTGATGCCGTTAAACAGCCCCAATCCGACGAAGTAGACCATCACGAACAGCCAGAATGGCACGCACCTGACGATCTGCTTCAAGCCATCCAGCATCAGCGAGCGCACTTCCATCCCGGGAGGGCAGGGTGGGGTGGCCGGGTGCTCGCGCGACAGGACGATGAAAAGAACTGCGCTGACCGCCGCTACTGCCCCAAATATGACCTGCACAGTTGGGATGGACATGGACTCGGTCAGGATGGGTGTTAGCGCCATGCCCAGGGCGGTGCCCAGCAGGTTGGCCAGCGTAACCAGCCCGACCGCCGTGGCCCGTTCATTGATTGAAAACCAGTTGGCAGGCACCTTCGTCCATGAATTCATCAAAAACGGCTGGCCAATTGCGATGCCGATCGTACTTAGCAAGACCAGGGTATAGTTATCCCCGACCAGCCCACGGGTCAATCCGAATACGCCGATAAAAACCGATCCAATGCTAACTGCAATGCGGAAGCCATACCGATCGATCACCCACGAAACAGGGATGGAAAGTGAGAGTACGTAGACGATCATAAAGGTCATAGCCAGCAGGCCGATCTGAGCGTCGGTGACACCATAGAAGTCTGCAGCTGGCCCGGTAATAGGCGCATAGGTGATCCACAGCATTTGTACAGCCAGGTTGACCAGCATGAAAACCCCCAGCACCACCCATCGGTAACCATAGACGCGGTACGTTTGTTCATTCATGATGACATCTCCGGTATATCATGCAGGATACGCGTGTGATCAAGAAAGATTTCCACGAATAAGCTATTGTATACCCGAGGCAAGAAATTTCCAACCGAATCTCATCCGACATGTTAACAACCGGAATGATCAGTCCATGCCTTTCGATGGACCGGTGATGGACCTTATGTGAGATAGTCTTTTTCTGCCTGGTGCAGATCGTTTATATGTGCGTTGAAATAGCTGTCGTTCAGGAAATCGATGCCCCAGTCTGCAGAATTTTGGGTGTGCACACCCATGTGCCAGAGGTAGCGGGCACATACGAAAAGGGGAATTGCTTCCACATCCCGTTGGCGGATGTGACGTGTTTCCAGGTAGCTATTCAAAAAAGGCTGCCATCGGGTTGCTACTGCCTCCTCCAGCCGGCAGCACCACAGGAAGACCGCCAGGTCATAAGCCCGGAAACCGTAACCCCCACAATCAAAATCATAAAAGGTCAGGGTGCCATCAGGGGCTAGGTTGGCATGGTAACCTTGCAGGTCACCGTGACAGAAGCCTTGCTCTAGTAGATCGGCCGGCATGGCCAGGATGCGGCGGCGAAGCAATTGGCTGAAGTGCAGCAGGTAGCTCCAGCCATCCGGCCGCTTTACCAGGAACGGCTGGATATTGCTTATCGGCTGGTCGATGAAATGGCCAAGGTCTAAGTGAAAGCGCAAGTGGGGGCTGGTAAAGTCATCCAGGGCATTGTGCATGTGTGCTACGGCCCGCCCATAGTGTTGGGCTTTTTCGGCAGGTTCGTGCTCATACGAAACCTCCCCACCGGTTGCTTCTGTGAAAAGTACCAGGTAGCGGGTGCCTTCCGGGGCGGGTACTGCGCAGAAATAATGCCCATCCTTGTCAGGTACAGGTTGGATAGCCGGATAGCCCTTGCTCTTCAGGTGATTGAGCACATCCAGCTCATAACAAATATCCTCCAGAGTCCGCCAGTTTAAACGATAAGCCCGCAAGTAATAGGTGATGCCCTCGCTGCTCCTGATGCGATAGGTGTGATTGAAACCGCCGGAGTAGAATTGGCATTCGTTCACCTCGCCAATTCCAAAGCGAGGCAAGACTTCCTTGATAAGTGCACCAGGTGCCAGGATAGACGCCCTTACGGGAAGAGTGTCAATTTGTGATTTCCTCATTTTTCTCATATTGTTTCCCGGCAAACTTGGATGGATTCCAGCACCCACCCACGTTCATTTTTAACAAGTTTGATGTGCAGGTAGTGTGTGCTCGGGCTGTGGCTTCCCAGGTGCAATATACTTTCGTGCTCTGGGAAGGAGATGATACGACCACCATCTAGGAATATGCCCTCCAGCATGTCGGTTGCCTCAATCTCCTGCAAGGATATAAAGATGCGCTCCTTCCAAAAACCACTGGTTTCATGGGAAAAGGCCGCAAAAAGCATACGCTGGTCATTCTGTTGTAAGCAGGTACGCAAAAACTCAATTGCTTGCATCGGGGTTGTAAAAAGCGGTTGGGTCTGCATGGTCAATCCTTGTCGCTGGCGATTATGAGTGCCAATGTATTTCGTCCGGTTCATTCTTTGTTAAAAATTATCGCACATTTTTATAATCCAGTTGTTGCAGGTACCGATGGCAACGGTTATAACACACATCGGATTGCTCCCGGTCTAGACACATAGATGGAGCATAAAAAAAACCTCCTGCACATTTTATTCATGCAGGAGGGGTTATTCTCATTGAAATGGAAAGCTTAAGGGATCACCTGGCAATCATGACGCTCGCAATAGTCCGAACCCGAGTAATAGTTATCTGGGAGTGCAGTGGTTGGAACGGGTGGGTCAACGAAGATGTTGTCTGACCCCTTCATTCTCACTTCGGATGCAGATTTAACTGATGTGGCAGCTGGTGTAGATTGGGTAGTAAATACCAGCACTGCAGCTAAGACGACTATCAGTAATCCGGCGATAAATAAAATCCTCAATGCAGTTTTCTTAGGCATGTTAACCTCCTTTCTTTGTGAATTAGAAAATCTATCTGGTAAATATTTTTGTGCGGCATGTTTTGTTTTTTGATCGCTGCTCATATTTGCTCTTTTTATAAGTAACTCCTTTCTCTGTGGTCTGGCTGAAAGATCCTTTCACTGTTTGATTATTCTGCTCATAGCATAGTCAAAAATGATCGCACAGCCACGAGCCTTCCTGGGCGATTTTTATGTCCTGAGGATGTATTTAAAAAGATTTCCAGGAGTTAGTCGGTTTGCCTACAAGTAGCATTCACAATCAAACACCGTCATATACCCGAGATAAATAAGGAGGGGTCGCCAGCATCAGAAGTATTACCGGTAACCCCTCCAAAGTAGTGTTGGATTTTATTAATGCGTTATTCGCGGCGGACAATTCCTTCTTGCCAGGCGTAGGCAGCAGCCTGTGTGCGGTCAGCCAGATGTAATTTGCTCAGGATATTACTAACATGTCCCTTGACGGTGCCCATGCTGATCACAAGCTCGTCGGCAATCCTTTCATTTGAATAACCTTTAGCGATCAGCTTAAGCACTTCCATTTCACGCTCAGTTAATGTAATGAAGGGAGTTGCTTCTTGCGGATCCAGATTGCGGAATGTTTTGATCACCCGTGAGGCTATCCTGGGGTGCAGGGTGGCTTCTCCGCGTGCTGCCCGGCGGATGGCTTCCACGAGCTCCGATGCTTTCACATCTTTAAGTAGATACGAAATCGCACCCGCTTGAAGAGCAGGAAAAATAAATTCATCTTGATGAAAGGAAGTCAGGATAATGATTTGAGTGCGCGGGCTGACGTCCTTTACCTTTCGGGTAGCCTCCACACCATCCATGCCGGGCATGACCAGGTCCATTAAAACCACATCTGGGACGAGTTCTTGAGCCAGCTTCACGGCCTCTTCGCCTGTCCCCGCCTGCGCAATTACGGTTATGTCAGGTTGGGCTTCAAGGTAACTGCTGGCCCCCTGACGCACCATTTCATGGTCGTCTACAATCATCACTGTGATTGCATCCATTTGATCGGCCATATCGCCTCCTTACCCGTAGTTTGGGAAAGTAACCTCAATTTCGGTCCCCTGGTCGAAACCACTTTTTACAAAAAAGCTGCCACCTAAAACCTCGCTGCGCTCTCGCATCGAGGAAAGACCCAGCCCGCTATGCGGTGCATTAACATCAAAGCCCTTACCGTTATCCCGGATGATCATTGTCAACATATTTGCCTCAATTTTAAGGGAAAATTCTACACGGCTGGCTGAGCTGTGACGCACAATATTCGCCAGGGCTTCTTGCGTAATGCGGAACAGGGCTTCTCTGGTTTCTAAGGATATATTATGGCTACCTTCAATATTAACGATCGCTTCAATCTTACTTCTCTGAGACCAGTCAAGGGTATACTCTTTCAGGATTTCCGAAAAATCCTGCTTATCGAGTGCTTGTGGTCGTAATTCGTGGACTAAATTAGTGAGCTCCTTGCGGACCGCATCAACAAGAGCATCAGCTTCTTCAAGGTGTTTTTTAGCATCCTGCGGGTCACTTTCATATAATGTTAGAGCTGTTCCCAATTGAAACGAAGCTGCCAGTGCTTGTTGCTTGGCGCTGTCATGCAGGTCACGCGCCAGGCGGTTGCGCTCTTCAGATACAGCTATTTCCTGTCGCCTGCGCATCAGCTCTTGCAATTGTTTAGCCATATTATTCAAGCGTTGGGCTAATTGAGTAATTTCATCCTCAGAGGTGTCAACAATAAACCGCGAGAAATCACCTTCGCTCCAGCCATCGATAGTAGTGGACAGCCGCTTAAAACGTTCAGACAACCCGCGCGCAAAAAAAGCGCCAAAGAGCGTCCCCATCAGACCTATTCCAAAGAGAAAAATCAACAGGCTTCTTCCAGCAATATTCGCTATTTGCGATGGAACAATTTCTCGCGTGGGGAAGGTATCCACAAAAAGCACCCATACCCCTACAACCTGATTTACCTTTGGACCAGTGAGATTGAAAACCGGGACAGCTAACGCAAAACGACGGTTTGGCTCATAAACCGTGTACATATTTTCCGGATTGGTTTCCCCAGCTAACGCGGCTTTGTAGATGACCTCCAAATCCTTAAATTGAGTGGGATCAAATTTGTCTCCAACGTATAAATTTGGGAAACCCAATTCGCTCATGCCTAATATCGTCCCATCTACTCCTATTATGAGAGTACGGATCATGGCGATTGTGTTTACAGAAAATTGTAATGACCCAACCCGGAAAAGCTCATAATTGGTCATATTACCACCAGGATTTTTATATATATAGCGCAATAATTGGGTGTCTACCGGAGATTGGGAGAGAATATGGCTTAGTAGAGGCGTTCCTTCTGATTGTAGTATCCTGATAATTCCCTCGGGAGTTAATATATTGATGGGTATAAATATTCTCGGTAATATAAGTCCTCCCATGATTACCAGGACCACCAGGAAGGCACTCACTGTCACGATCGTATAATTAAGGGTTAATTTCCAGCGTAGCTTACGAAAGATGTTCATGCATCGACCTCCCCTGGCTGATTATTCGCATGCTCTCTCATAGAATGCACCTCGCATCAGGTTCCCGGTTATTCATTTCTACCGGTCCGCTCAGTCTTAAATTTTTTGTCACTATATTAGCATAGCACAAATTGGAAGCACAGAAACCCATCTTAAGAATGGTTTCCTGCCAGACCATGGATATGTATCTGTTCGAATATGACCGCAAATTGATAGCTCATCAGTTTCCCCCATAAAAAAATAACTGGCTGGGTTCTCCCGGCCAGTTATTAGCTTTATTCCTCGCGCGTCCGCCGCGGGGGAAACAGGATCACCTCGCGGATGTTGGGGTTGCCGGTGAGCAGCATCACCAGGCGGTCCACCCCCATGCCGAATCCACCGTTGGGTGGCATGCCATAGCGCATGGCGCGTAGATAATCTTCATCCATCGGGTGGCGCTCCTCGTCCTCGGCGGCGTAGTCTCGGCCCATTTCCACGAAGCGTTTTTCCTGGTCGAGCGGGTCGTTGAGCTCAGTGAAAGCATTGCACAGCTCAAAGCCGGCTACGTAACCCTCGAAGCGTTCCACCGTGAGCGGGTCGCCCGGCTTGCTTTTAGCCAGGGGCGAAATGTCGCGCGGATAATCATATAAAAAGGTGGGTTGGATAAGGGTGGGTTCCAGGAAGTCAGACAGCAACTGGTCGATCAGCTTGCCGCGCGATTCGCCAGGCTTGGTTTCGATGCCCAGTTCCTGCATCGCTGCCTCCAGGCTGTGGGCAGTGGGGTATTGAGCGATATCGATCCCCGAGGTGTTGATCAGTCCCTGGCGCAACTCCAGGCGCGGCCAGGGGATATCAAAGCTGATCTCATGGCCTGCATAGGTTACCTTACGTGAGCCTAGCACGCGGTCGCACACGTAGGCGATCATCTGCTCAGTCATCTCCATCACCTTCAGGTAATCGGCATAAGCACAGTAAAACTCCAGCTGGGTGAACTCAGGGTTGTGTTTATACGACACGCCCTCATTGCGGAAATCACGTCCAATCTCATACACTCTTTCAAGTCCACCTACCAGCAAGCGCTTGAGATAAAGCTCAAAAGAGATGCGCAGGTACAGATCCTGGTGCAGCTGGTTGTGGTGAGTGATGAACGGCTTGGCTGCGGCACCACCATATATGGGCTGTAGGATAGGGGTCTCAACTTCCAGGAATCCCTGCCCGTCCAGGAAACTACGCAGCGCTGACACAATGGCGGCCCTGTTCTTGAAGATCTGGCGTACTTCGGGGTTGACCGCCAGGTCAGCGTAGCGCTGCCGGTAACGCATCTCCGGGTCAGCCAACAAGGCATGCCGGACGGTCTCACCATCCACGACTACATCTTTAGCCGCCGGTAGGGGTGTGATGGCCTTGGCCAGCATCTGGAAAGCATCTACCCGTACCGATATTTCACCTGCCCGTGTGCGGAACATATCACCACTGGCCTGCACAAAATCGCCCAGGTCGAATGCGTGATTGAACAGCTCAAATTGCTCTTGACCCAGGTCATCCGCCCGTAAGAATAGCTGGATCCTGCCTTCGCCGTCTTCAATGTGAGCGAAGGTGATTTTCCCCATTTGCCGTATCGAGCGCAGGCGGCCGGTGACTGCCACCCTGACCGGTTCAACCGGCTGTCCTTGAGCCACGGCCGCTTCAACCGCCTCAAACTCACGGAAGGCTGATAGGCTGGTGTGGGTACGCACCGTCCGTGTAGGATAGGGCTCAATCCCTTGGCTGCGTAGCTGTTCGATTTTTTCTAATTGGTTTTGCTCCAGGCTGGATAATTCGTTTGTCATAGCATTTCTCCGCGCGATTGTCTTATTTTAAGCAAAAACCCCGCGCAAGGAAACCAAGCGCGGGGCTGTATGATAGCCCCTTGTTTACTCCACCTTGACCAAAGTTACGGTGAAGGAGCCACCGGGAGCGTCCACTCGGACCACATCCCCAGGATGGTGATCCATCAAGGCTCGCCCCAGTGGTGACTCGTTGGATATGCGCCCGTCACGCGGGGAGGCTTCCGCCGGTCCCACGATTGTATAGATTTCTTCCGGATTTTCGCCTTCCTTTATCGTGACAGTCGAGCCAACCTGGACGTGATCTTCCTTGGCAGCTTCTTCGATCACATGCGCGTTCGCCAAAAGCATCTCCAGGTCCTGGATGCGCCCTTCGACGAAAGCCTGCTCGTTTTTCGCTGCTTCGTATTCAGCATCTTCAATTAGCTCTCCGCCTTCCATTGCCTCGTGTAATCGCTCGGCAACTTCATGGCGTTTTATCGTTCGCAAGTACTCCAGCTCTTCCTGCAGTTTCTGGAAGCCTTGCTTGGTCAAGAATGAGGGAGGCATCTTCCTTATCCTATCTATAAATATTAAAGAACCACTCCCCCAAAGCGATTCTTTACATTGAATTGGGACACTCTTGCTAAAACCTGGACTGCCCCTTATGAAAAGTATGCGGTATGTGGGAAAACGACATTTCCCGTATACCGCGGCGTGATTTTAGCACAGATTGCATGGAATCGCAAGATGATTCACACCCTGGGGCTCACTCTCAAGGTGTGGTTTGCTGATTTGATAACTTGCTCTCATTTAATCCTGGGTGGATAATCCTCCCAGGGCCACTGTACCAGCTGCCAGTTTCCCTGGCTGGCCGCCGGGTACCCTCCAAACGTGTACCAGACCTGCTGCCTGGCAGGGCAGGCGACGTTCGAGTAAACGGTCCACCAATTTTCCCGGTTGGCCTCGATCCGTCCATCAGCCAGGCTGGCAATCAAGTCTTCAGGATAGCTGATTTCCCCTTGTGACCTGACTAATCTCTCGGTCAGGCTGGTTAAAAGTTCTTCGCGCAGCTTAGAATTTTGGTAGCCTTCAGGCAGGGGCCGGCTGTAGAAGTGATTGGTTCCCACCAACCAACCCTGCGCGGGAGTGCGCTTAAATACCTGGCTGCAAGAGCATTCATAGATAGCAAACTCATCGGTCTTGCCATCCACTGCGAACAGCATCATGCCTCCGTCTCGATCATTCTGTGCCAGGCTTTCTTCAACCTCTTCCAATGTCGCGCAGGTCTCGAGCATGTCGGTCAGCAATACAAAAGCCGGCATATGAGGTTTGCCATCTCGGGGCCTATCATCAGCTAATATAAAGTTATAGTGAAGCCACAGCCTCTCCCGGTTGATCCCAGTCGGGGTGACTACGTCTCCTTCCATGCAAAAATTGATCGTGGGGATGCGTCCTGCTACCTCTTGGATGGTCAGGTACCCCCACAGCTCAGGGACATTAATGTCATTGTTGCGACCAACCCAGGCATGCCCATCCAATGTACAGATGAACGCGCTGCACTTCAGGTCCAGGAATTCATCCAGGTAGGCCCATTCTGCAATGGTCTGCAACGGTAAGCAGGCGCCTTCTGCCAGGCCAGCGTATTCCTCCTGGAAGCGTGGTGGTAGGCCTGCCAACCAGGGTAAAGCGCCTGTTTTAAGTTTTTCCACATCTAATGTGCCAGGGTTCTCTGGTCGTTTTTGCAGGTAGGTGTGGATATTTTGCTCCAACCTGGCTCCCAGCACCTGCCCCTTGGCAATCCCAATCTCATAGGCAGTGCCCTTGAAATAACGTGTACGGATGTCTGTGTTCATTCGTGGGGTCTCATCCATAGGCGTACCCCTCCTTCCTGTAGCACGTAATCTGATATGGCTTGCTTCATCTCTCCCGTATCAACCCAAAAGGTGCTGATCTGCGAGGCATGCACTGCGATTGCCTTCTGCCATGCAGCGATTCCCTCCACAGAGATTACAAAGGCCTGGTCGATCCATCTGTCGGATCGCATTGCCTCCAGAATGTGCTTGTTACGCAGGACGTATGGGTAATCAGCATAGTACCATAACCGGCGGTGAAGCGCCTCCGCAGCTGACCGGGTTAGCTGGTGGTCCACATGGCTGCCAAGCGCTAGCGGGTACACCAGGGTCGCTTCCTCATCCAGCAGGCGCTCCAGCTGTTCCTGGATGGACTGGGCGATGATTTGATCCCCTGGGTGTAGGCTCCCATTCAACGCCTCTTCTGAAGCGTACATAAATTCGCCGGTAGCGGGGTCCTGGCGGTAGATGCAGTCGGGAATGGAAAGATGGTGATAACTGGCCCCGAGTAGCTGGCAAGACCGGATATCCTCCTGCCGACGATGGGTGGGTGCATTTCCACCGGTGCCCCAGCGTTCGTGCAGTGCTTGTGCGAAGGGTGATAAACCGCCTCTGGGAGCCTCACCTGCGCATATCGTCCAGATGCTCACTTTGTGGCCAGACTGAGCCTGCTCCCAGGCCAGCCCGCCGCAAGAGAGGGCTACGTCATCGAAATGTGGAGATAAGTAGACCCAGTGCACCTTAACATTTTACCGCATGAAAAATAACCGCAGAGCACCCGGAATCCGCCTTGATTGCCATTTTACACACTTGGTGTTATCATCTACCCGCACCAGGTAAAGATCATGACATCTGATCCATTTGCCCGCTCCCGCTTGCGCAAGGTTTTGGTTGTCGTGATTCTAGCCACCATCCCGTGTTACTGTACCGGGCTGGTCGCGGTGCTGCTGGCTCCGGGGAATCTCATCCGCTCGCCAGGTACACCTACACCATCATCCACCTGGACACCCCTGGTCAGCCTGACGCCCACCATCAACTTCACCACCTTGCCCTTCGTGACCATCACCTCCAGCCCTACGCCCACGACCACTACTACCGGGACGGTCACTTCGACCCCCACGGTTACCCAGACCCCCACGGTGACGGTTACCCCCACACCATCAAACACGCCTTTTTTGCCGCCTACATTCACTAAAACGCCGAATTATTCTCCCACGTTCACGCGCACTCCCACCTACACGCCCACGGTCACACCCACCAATACACCTCAGTCTTCCCCCACCAACACGCTTACACCGACCATCACCAGCACACACTCCACCACGGAGCCATTGTTGATTAACACCTCCACCCCACAACCAGTCCAGAACGACCATCTCCTTCAGTCTCGCTAACCTCGCCGTGTAAACCTCACCTCAAACCTGACTATGACAGAACTATTACCCTTATTGACCGATTTAATCTCCGCACCAGGCATCAGCGGCTACGAAAGTGGCGTTCGCCCCCTCGTAGAAAAAGCCTGGGCCCCGTATACCGACCAGCTGAGCGTCAGCCGCCTGGGCAGCTTGCATGGCTTGCAAAGAGGCACAGGTACAGAGCCTCGGCCCAGCATCCTGGTGGCTACCCATATGGATGCCATCGGGCTGATGGTTAACGCCATCGTCGATGGTTTCTTGCGTGTCGTCGCGGTGGGCGGTATCGATGTGCGCCTGCTGCCAGGGCAGCTGGTGACCGTTCACGGACGACGTGACTTACCGGGAGTGATCATGGCCACCCCTGCCCGGCTCCTGCCCGCCTCGGTAAAGCCGGGTGTGGTGCCATTGGAATATCTCATTATTGATGTCGGTTTGCTCCCTGAAGAAGTGGCCAGCCTGGTGAGGGTGGGCGACCCGGTTTCATTCGCTCAGGCGCCTCTAAAAACCAATGGGAATACCCTGGTTGGTCACACCCTCGACAATCGGGCTTCTGTAGCTGCTTTGACCTACTGCCTTGAGCTGTTGCATAACAAGCCCCACACCTGGGACGTGTGGGCTGTGGCAACCGTGCAGGAAGAGGTCACCTACGGAGGTGCCTATACCTCAGCCTTCGAGCTGCACCCTAGCATTTGCCTCACCATCGATGTGACTTTCGGTAGTGAGCCTGGTAGCCCCAGCCACCTGACTTTTCCCCTGGGAAAGGGGCCGACCTTGGGGTGGGGGCCGGTCGTGCACCCCTACTTATTTAATAATATCAAGGAGCTCGCTGAGCACCTGGAGATCCCTGTCACCAAAGAGCCAACCTCCCGCTATTCTGGCACCGATTCAGACGCCATGGTGATGGTGGCGGAGGGCATCCCAAACCTGATCATCGGCATCCCATTGCGTTATATGCATACGCCGGTGGAGATGATCTCCTTGAAAGACATCAGCCGTGCGGGAAGGCTGGCGGCTGAGTTCATCGCCCAACTAGATGAAACCTTCTTACAAAAACTAACCTGGGAAGATTGACCATGCCACATACCACACACAATTCTTCCACCCTGCAGATCGGGGACGCACAGCTCAATCTTATTGAACGCCTTTCAAACGCTTGCGCAGTATCGGGCGATGAAGGTGAAGTCCGAAAGATCGTACTAAGTGAAGTAACCCCGTATGCTGACGAGATCAAGGTGGATAGCCTTGGGAATGTGCTTGTCACCAGGCACGGCACCGTAGAGCCGCGTTTGCGCGTGATGCTGGCTGCCCACATGGACGAAGTTGGCTTCATGCTCACCCACAGTATGAGTGATGGTCTTTACCGCTTCGAGGTCATTGGAGGCATCTCAGCCAGCGATATGGCAGGTAAAGCCGTCTGGATTGGCCGGAAGCACGTCCCCGGGGTGATTGGGATCACCCCGGTGCATCTCATGCACGATAGTGACCCTCATAAAGCCGTGGATGCGGACGACCTTCATATCGATGTGGGCACCGAGGTGGGTGATGAAGCGGTTGGTGACCGGGCTACCTTTGCAACCTCCTTCACCAGGCTTGGACCCAGCCTGTGCGGTAAGGCCCTGGATGACCGCCTGGGCGTGGCATCCCTGGTTGAGCTGATCAAGCATGCCCCACCCAATATTGACCTGCTGGCAGCTTTCACTGTACAGGAAGAGACCTCCCATTATGGAGCCCGCGTGGCTGCCTATGCCTTCAACCCCGACCTGGCGATTATCCTGGAGTCCACCCCCGCCTTTGACCAGCCAGCCTGGGAGCTGGATGAGAACGATCGCTACAATACCAGGTTGGGTGAAGGGCCAGCGATCTATATTGCAGATTCAGCCACCTTATATGATCCGCGCCTGGTCCGCTACGTGATAGAGACTGCGGAGAAATCCGGCATCCCTTACCAGCTGCGCCAGCCTGGGGGCGGTTCCACCGATGCGGCCGTGGTCCATAAGCAGCGCATGGGGATTCCGAGCATCGCCATCTCGGTCCCTGGGCGCTACCATCACAGCACGGCCGCTATTGTTCGCCTGGCAGATTGGCAGCATAGCCTGGATCTGGTCGCTGCCGTGCTCTCTGGTCTGACCCCTGATATCCTGGGTGGGGAGCGTTGAGATCCAGGTCATTTGATTTTTTATCCATTTGCACATATATTGGCTAATGTAGGAGAACGCATGAAACCATTGATCCAAAAACTAGTTGAAAACCAGGGCCCTTCGGGGTATGAAGCCCAGATACGCTCTGTCGTCAGGGCGGAAGTTGAGCCCTATGCGGATGAAATTCGGGTGGATGCCCTGGGTAACCTGATCGTGCGCAAAGGTTCGGGTGGGGCCGGCGGGATTAAGATCATGCTGGCTGCCCATATCGACGAGATCGGGGTCATGGTCACCCAGGTGGATGCCAATGGCTTCGTCCGCTTCACCACCCTGGGCGGCGTACGGCCGTATACCTGTGTAGGTGGTCGGGTGAAGTTCCTAAACGGTACCGCGGGTGTCATCTCAATGGAACCCCTGGACGATCTGACCAGGGTAGCGACCTTCGAGCAGCTGTATATTGACCTGGGCTGCTCCAGCCGTGAGGAAGCACCAGTGAAAGTAGGTGATGTGGCGACTTTTGACCGCTCGTTCCTCGACCTGGGTCAGCGCCTGGTGGCAAAATCGCTGGATGACCGCATCGGGGCTGCCGTATTGATCGAGACTCTGCGCCAGCTCAAGGATACCCCTCACCAGCTGTTCTTCGTGTTCAGTACCCAGGAAGAGGTAGGCGTGCGCGGGGCAACTGCGGCTGCCTACGGGCTCGATCCTGACCTTGGCCTGGCGGTGGATGTGACCGCCACTGGCGACACCCCCCGCCGCACGAAAGTACGCATGGAGGTCAGCCTTGGGAAAGGTCCGGCCATCAAGGTGCGTGACGGCGGCATGCTCGCCGATCGGCGCGTGGTGGATTGGATGGTAAGAGCCGCCGAGAAACAGGCATTGCCCTACCAGATGGAGATTTTGGAGGGAGGCTCTACGGATGCCCGCGCCATGCAGCTATCTCGGGCTGGCGTGCCCGCCGGTTGCTTATCGATCCCTTGCCGCTATGTACACTCCCCATCAGAGATGGTGGACTTTGAGGATGTGCAGAATGCTGTCCGCTTGCTGGTTGAGCTGGTCAGCCAGCCTGTGCAGCTCTAAATAGCTTTTGCATCTGCATGAAAACACGTTTTTTTCCCTACCTGGCAATTTTATTGCTGGCTGCCCTGGTCGGGTGCACCGCTTTACCGTTTAGCCTGGGTAATGGCGGGCAAGCCACCCAGTCATATACAAACCGCACACCCACGCCTGACCTGGTTTTCGAACCGGACCAGCCCCCCACGCTCTTGCCTGTCGATGCCACTGCCAGCGCCACATCTCAGGCAGCTGGGAGCACTTTACGCATCTGGCTACCGCCGGAATTCGACCCCACTGGAACCAGCCAGGCCAGCATGTCAATGAAAGCCCGCCTTGATCAATTTGCCAGTGAAAATCCAGACGTCAAGCTGGAGGTACGTCCCAAAAACTTGGAAGGCTTAGGGGGCATGCTTGAGTCGCTCGTAGCTGCAAATGTGGCCGCACCGCTTACCCTGCCCGACCTGGTGTTGATCCCGCGCCCATTGCTTGAGTCGGCCACCCTCAAGGGCTTGCTCTACCCCTATGATGGCCTGACGAATGTGATGGACGACAAAAGCTGGTATGAGTATGCCCGCCAGTTGTCTGTCGTCCAGTCTGGCACCTATTGCCTGCCGTTTGCGGGTGATGCCCTGCTGTTGGCATCTCACCCTTCGCTGCGATCGACCCCACCCGCCAACCTGGAAGATATGCTTGCCCTGGGGGAAGTAATGCTCTTCCCGGCCACGGACCCACAAGCTTTATTTACCCTCAACACCTACCTGGCAGAAGGTGGCAGTTTACAGGATGAGCAAGGCCGGCCGTTTTTAGACGACGCGGTCTTGACCCGCGTGCTTGATTATGACCAGCGCGCCAGCCAGGCTGGGGTCATGCCGTACTGGCTGACCCAATATTCCACAGATGCGCAAGTTTGGGAATCTTTCCTGGGTAACCCAAACCCAACCGCGGTTACTTGGGCATCCTCCTATCTAAAGCAGCTACTGCTCGGCACCCCTGACCTGGCTGCGGCTCCCATCCCCACACTGAGTGATAACAGCTATAGCCTGGCTTCCGGCTGGTGCTGGGCAATGGCAGGTCAAAATGCCGAAAAGAAGGCCCTGGCTGTCAAATTGGCCGAATACCTGGTGGATGAAAAATTCATGGGTGACTGGACTGCTGCAGCTGGCTACCTGCCTCCCAGGCAATCTGCCTTTCAGAGCTGGCCGGACGCACAGACACGCCAGGTAATGAACTTAATATCCTCTTCAGCCCAGATCCTACCTCCCTTGGACCTGCTGTCGAGTATCGGCCCGGCCTTGGAGCAGGCCGTGGTCGATGTGCTGAAAGCCCAAAGTGACCCACAAAGCGCGGCCCAATCTGCGCTGAACCAGGTCAACCGCCCCTGAATGCTCAGGCTGGTCTAATCTATGCAACTTGACTCATCATTGGTGCAATGTTATGATGCAAACCTACGGATGTTCACAGCCTTGAGCAGTAGCTTCCGGCGAAATTACTGGAGGCAACCTCGGAATAAAAACCATGTCTAATGATCCATATCTCGACGAATTTCCAGCCGCCGAGGAAGAGAGGAAGTCGGAAGCGGCCTCCTCCGGGGATAAAGAAACCAAAGAAAGCTGGTTACACCAAATGGGGGGCAGGATATCGCATGCCGGCCTGGGCGACACGGTCTATCGCCTAGGAACTGCCTTTTTAACCATCGCGCTGATCCTTCTGGCGGTGGTGGGTATGCGGATTTTTTACCTGCATTTTCAGAACACTAACACCGTGCAACCGCAGCTGGCTGCCCAGGCCGCTGAAGCTCCCACACCAACGCCGACTGCAGTACCGGCCGTTTTGCCTTCGTACACCACGGTTTGGACCGGTTATCAGCGCGGCATTTACCGACTGTCCATGCTGCATACGACCATCCCCTCCCGCCCTCGCACTGATATCATCACCTATACCGTCCAGAAAGAAGATAACATCTTCAAGATTGCCGACATGTTCGGCTTGAAGCCTGAGACGATCCTGTGGGGAAACCTGTACACCCTGGCCGATAACCCCGAGCTGATCTATGAAGGCACGGTTTTGAATATCATGCCCTCCAACGGCACCTACCACAAGTGGTCAGCGGGTGAAGGCTTGAATGGTGTGGCGCATGGATATAATGTCACCCCAGATGTGATCGTTAACTGGCCCGGCAATTACCTTGATCCGGCGAAGCTGGGTGATTACTCCAACCCCAATATTGAGCCGGGCACCATGCTGTTCGTGCCGGGTGGTTCGCGCGACTTTGTCACCTGGAGCGCCCCGCGTATCTCGCGCAGCAACCCAGGTGTGGCAAAGATCCTCGGCCCGGGTTCCTGTGGCACGGTTGTGGATGGGGCGGTGGGCACGGGTGCCTTCATTTGGCCAGCCAATAATCACAGCCTTTCAGGTTATGACTACTCGCCTTCCACCAACCACTTCGGTATTGATATCGCTGGTGGCCTGGGTGATGCGATCTATGCAGCCGATAACGGTGTAGTGGTTTACGCTGGCTGGAACAATTGGGGTTATGGCAATGTGGTCGTCATCGACCATGACGGTGGCTGGCAGACCCTGTATGCTCACCTGAGCTCATTAAATGTTGGTTGCGGCCAGAGCGTGTACCAGGGCGATATGATCGGTGCTTTCGGGAGCACGGGCAATTCATCTGGCCCGCACCTGCACTTTGAGATGCTCAGCGAAAGCTACGGCAAGGTCAACCCCTGGAACTTCCTACCGTAGAATTACGATAATCGAAAATTCTCACATGCTGGGGCTGGCAGGTAACCTGACAGCCCCATTTGATTCGCTACATCCCATGTTGGCGGGCGTGCTGCCGGTACTGGCAATAGGCACACTTCTCATTGGGTGGCGGGGGCTCAGGTAGCTCGAGCAAGGTAACGACCTGATCGATGAAGCTCAGGAAGCCTGACTCATGGTAAGGGATCTCCAGCCAGGTAGAGGTGAAATGGAAGTTGATCTCCTCTGCGGTTTCATTAAATGTCGCATGGGGCGCTTCGATGAGCAGCCCCAGGCGTGAGATGGGACTCAGCCATAACTTCTCGGGGGCGGGGTGCTCCAAGGCATATGCGTAGGCATGCAGCTGCCGGCTGTAAAAGGGAATTTGTGAGGCTTTTGGTTCGGAGGTCTTAAAATCGACCACACCATAGGAACCGTCTTCGAAGCTGAGCATCGCATCTGTCTTCCCACGCAGGAAAACACTCAAGCTGTGGCCGGGCAGGCTGATGGGTATCGACTCGACCCATTTCTCCGATACACTGATGGTTCCGGCTGGCAATGATGGGTCAATCTCCGCTGCCGGGCGGCCGGCGAAGTGGGCTTTCATCAAGCGGTCGATGGTCCCGAAAATAGCCGTGAAGGGGGCGGCCGGCCGGTTGATGCCATGCACGTGTTTGAGGTAAAAGCAGCGGGGGCATTCGTCCCACAGGAAGGTCAGATCAGAAGGACTGAGTTTGATAGATGCCGAAAGCATGGGTTGCTCCACTTATATCAAGCGTGTAAAATCGATGACCTTGCCCCGTTTGATCACAGTCTGCACCAGGTTGGTGCCGAAGCGGTAGCCCAGGTGGCGATAATCGGGTACGTTCAGGATGATCAGGTCGGCTTGCTTGCCGGGTTCGAGCGAGCCGATCTGGCCATCTCGGGCAATGGCGGCCGCGGCATTTATGGTAGACGCCACGATTGCCTGGGCGGGTGTCAGGCGCAGGTAGCGGCAAGCCAGGGCAATTGTGAACTGCATATTGCCGCCCCACGCTGTGCCCGGGTTGAGGTCACTAGCCAGGGCCAAAACTCCTCCGGCCTCCAGGATGGCTTTGGCCGGGGTATATTCTCTTTCCGCCAGCCCAAAGGGGGTGCATGGCAGGGCCACCGCCACGGTTGCTGAAGCTGCCAGGGCGGCGATATCGGCTGCCGAGGTTTTCACCAGGTGATCTGCAGAAACCGCACCCAGCTCGGCTGCCAGGCTGGCGCCACCCAGGTTGTCGAACTCATCCGCATGGATTTTGAGCGGGAAGCCCAGGCTCCTGGCAGATTCCAGGATGCGCCTGGATTGGGCCAGGTTGAAAGCACCGGTCTCGCAGAACACATCGACGAAGGGCAAGGTACGCATGGGCAGGTGGGCCACCCACCATTTACGGATTTCTGGGAGCATCTCCGTGCACAGGTGTGCCGTGTAGCCATCAGGGTTGTCCTTATACTCGGGGGGGATGGCATGCGCACCCAGGAAGGTGGGTATGATTTCGACCGGACCCTCGGCATTCAACCGTAGCAATGCCTGCAGCATGTTCAGCTCGGTTTCGGTCTGCAAGCCATAACCAGTCTTGGCTTCTGCGGTGGTTGTACCATTAGCCAGCATGTCATGCAGGCGAGGGCGGGTTGCCTGCAGCATGGTTTGGATGGATGCCTGGCGGGTCAGGCGCACGGTGGACAGGATGCCCCCTCCGGCAGCCAGGATTTCCAGGTATGTTTTGCCTTCCAGGCGCATTTCGAACTCAGCCGCCCGATCACCAACCCAACAGAGATGTGTATGCGGGTCAACCAAGCCAGGCATGACCACCCAACCGCTGGCGTCCAGGCTGTCTTCATGTGGGTAAGCCTGGCGCAGGGCGGACGTGGGCCCTACAGCAATGATCTTATCGTCGCGGACGAGCACAGCACCGTCCGGAATGATCCCCAGCTGGCCCAAATTCAGCCCGCGCTGGGGACCGCCGGAAATGGTTAACAATTGTGAAGCGGAGTGGATAAGCATAGTTTCCTGTAGTAATAACCGATATAAAACTAAGAGCCCTTGTTGGTTATTATATAATGTCTCTGGCAGGTAGCATATATTGACATACCTCCTATCGAAGTGTATATTGGGTTATCTTCTCACCGAGTTGGTAGTGTTAATATATAAATGGCGATCAAGGTAAAACGCAATTCATAACAGGTAAATCGCCCAAAATTTATTGGCCCGGCGCGTTGAATTATCACGGGTAACGGTACGGATCTTTAGTCAGGAGCTTGGAAAATGGATGAAGCAGTGAGACAAGACCCAGAGATGGTGCTTGGCAGCTGGCGCACGAAAGTCTTGAATAGCTTTTTAATCATCGTTGCCGTGGCTTCCATCCCTGCGTATCTGGTGACAATTATACGGAGCGCAGATTCGCCGAATTTTTGGCAGATCACTATCTCGTTCTCGATCATTGAGCTGATCCTGCTTGGATTGGCCATTTTTCGTAAGCTTAATTACTACGTCCGGGCAATCGGGCTCATCGTGGTGGGTTATGCAGCCGCGATATTCAGCCTGAGGCTGGCTGGTTTGCTCGGCGCAGCCCCGCTATACCTGTTGGTGGTACCCATCGTGGCCCTGATCCTCATCGGTAAACGTGCGGGCATTTTCACCACCATCCTGAGCGTTTTCCTGGCGGTTATTTTTGCGTATCTGTTCTACCAGGGCATCCTGACGGAAATTGAGATCCTGGGCAACACCTGGGGTTCCTTGGGCACCACTTTGATGCTGCTGGTCGTGACCATGGCGGTATTGATCCTGTTTTACCGCCTGCAAGAAAACATCATTGGCCTTGAGGCACACCAACAGGCAGAATTGATCAAGGCGCATGCCTTGCTGGAAGAACAAAAGCAAAACCTGGAGCAAACAGTCCAGACCCGTACCACCGAGCTGCAGCAGAGCAATAAGATCCAGACCGCCCTGTACAAGATCACCAATGCCGCCAGTAACTGGCAAGACGTCCAGGATTTTTACCGAGAGGTGCACCGGGTACTGGGCGACCTGATGTATGCCAGGAATATTTTCATCGCCCTCTATGATAAGTCCAGCGGACTGTTGAGTTTTCCATATTTTGTAGATGAAAAAGATACGCCATTCGCTACCCAGCCGCTGGGTAATTTCCATGGCATGACCAGCTATATGATCCGCACTGGCAACTCAATTTCCCATGGGCGCGATCAGATAAACCAGCTACTCGCTAATGGTGAGGTGGTGTGGCAAGGTGCTCCGAATGTGGATCACATCGGTACGCCGCTGAATTCAGAGGGGAATATCCTGGGGGCGATCCTGCTGCAAAGCTACACGGAAGGTGTGCATTATACCGGGCAGGACGAGGAGGTACTGGGGTATGTTGCCCAGCAGATCGCCACAACCCTCACCCGCCGGAGTGCTTTGGATGCAGAACGGCAGCGATCCGAGGAACTGGCCATCCTCAACAGCATCAGTGTGGAGGTCTCGAAATCACTGGATGTAAAGACCCTCACCCGCCTGGTGGGTGATAAGATGCGCGAGATTTTCGGGTCCGATTCTTCACAGATCATGCTGCTGGATGCCAATACGAATTTAATCCATGTTGCTTATGAGTATGACAAGAACGAGGGGGGCTATATCGATTATGTGGATCCATTCCCGCTAGGTACCGGGTTATCCTCGAAAGTCATCACCACTGGCCAACCCCTGCTGCTAGGCACACTGGAGGAGGAATTAGCGAACGGGGCGTATTTCCCGCCCGAGATCATCGCCCAGGGCACCGGGGCATTTGGCCAATCCTGGTTGGGCGTGCCGATCAAGGCCAAGGAAAAGGTATTAGGCTTGCTGGCGCTCGCCGATAACCGACCACATGTATTCAACGAAAACAACCTGCGCCTCCTGCAGACGCTTTCATCCACCATCAGCGCCGCGATTGAGAATGCGCGCCTGTTCCAGGCAGAGCAGCAGCGGGCCGCTGAATTAGCCATCATCAACAGCGTGCAGGCAGGTTTAGCTTCTCAGCTGAACATCCAGGCGATCTATGATTTGGTAGGTGATAAGATCCGGGACATTTTCGATGCCAATGTCGTCGCCCTGGCCACATTTGACCTGGATAAAAAAATAATGTTCCGGCAATATACGATCGAAAAAGGCCAGCGCTTTTACTTTGACCCGATGCCAATACCCCCCATATGGATGCACTTTATTAACCTTGGTGGACCGCTATGGATTAAAGACCATTTCCTTGAAGCAGCCTTGGAGGTCGATCCAGATTTTGAGGCGCCGGCCGGTGAGGTACCCAAATGTGGTATGACAGTGCCCATCCGGATCAAGGGTAAACTTTTTGGTGCGATCAGCTTGCAGAATGTCGAGCGAGAAAATGCCTTTACCGAATCTGATCTGCACCTATTGGAGACCCTGGCGAACAGCCTCAGCGTGGCATTGGAGAATGCCCGCTTGTTTGACGAAACCCAGCGCCTGCTGCGCGTTGAACAGCAACGGGCTGCCGAGCTGGATGTGGTCAACACCGTCAGCTCTGCCCTGGCCAGCGAGCTGGACCTGGATGCCCTGATTCAGCTGGTGGGCGAGCAGGCTCGCTCCATTTTCAATGCCGACATCGCCTTCGTGGCTTTGCTTGATGAAGCCCATCAAATGATCAACTTTCCCTTTACCTATGGCGAAGAATTCAAGCAAATCCGTTTTGGCGAAGGCCTGACCAGCAAGATCATCCAGTCCAACCAGCCCTTGCTGATCAATAGTGAGCTGGACCGGCAATTAGATGAAATGGGGACAACATTGGTAGGCAGGGATGCGCGCTCGTTCCTGGGTGTGCCGATCCCAGTGGGTGGCAAGGCGGTTGGTATCTTGAGCGTGCAGAGCTGTTCGCAGGAAGGTATTTTTGACCAGGACGATGTGCGCCTTCTGAGCACCATCGCGGCCGATGTAGGTACCGCTCTCCAAAACGCTGAGTTATATCAAGAGGCGCAAAAGTCACGTGCTGATGCCGAACACGCTAACAGTGCAAAAAGCGTCTTTCTGGCAAACATGAGCCACGAGTTACGCACCCCGCTGAATGCCATTATCGGTTTTACCCGCATCGTACGGCGTAAAGGCGAGGGCACGCTTCCCGATAAGCAGCTGGAAAACCTGGACAAGGTGTTGATCAGTGCTGAGAACCTGCTGGAATTGATCAATAGCGTGCTCGATATCGCCAAGATTGAGGCTGGGCGCATGGATGTGGTGGCGGCCAACTTCCGCATCACCGCCCTTATCGATATGTGTATCAACACCGCTCAACCCTTGCTTCAACCGGGAGTCTCCCTCGAAAGGCACGTTGAAGATAGCCTGGAAATTGTCCATTCTGACCAGGATAAGATCCGCCAGATCGTGCTCAATTTGCTGAGCAACGCGTCTAAATTCACCCAGCAGGGAAAGATCAGTGTAACTGCCCGGCGTGCAGGCGACCAGAACCTGTGTATCTCGGTGTCCGACACGGGTATCGGGATCAGCGCCGAAGCACTCCCTCGCGTGTTCAATAAGTTCGAGCAGGCTGATGCAACCACCACCCGCAAATATGGCGGTACCGGCCTGGGTCTGACCATCAGCCACAACCTGGCGCGGTTGCTGGGTGGCGATTTGGTGGCGGAGAGCGTACTGGGCGAAGGCTCAACTTTTACCCTCACGATCCCTATCCAATACCGGGCAAAGATCGAGTGAGTTCGGTTTCTGGTTGGAGGTATATATGAAAACCATCCTGATTGTCGATGATGTGGATTTCAATATCGACCTGCTGATGCAGATCCTGGAAGATGATTACTCCTTGTTGGTGGCGCGGGATGGAGCAGAAGCGGTATCTTGTTCCGAGCAAGATCACCCTGACTTGATCTTGATGGATATTGCCATGCCGGTCATGGATGGTTATGAGGCCACGCGCAGGATACGCGCCACCCTCAAAGACTTACCCATCATTGGGTTGTCATCGCATGCCATGCAGGGCGATGCCGAGAAGGCGAAAGCTGCCGGCTGCACCGATTACCTGACCAAGCCCGTCGATGAAGACCTGCTTCTGGCAAAGATAAAAGAATATTTGGGATGAACACTCCATGAAACTGCCGAAAATCCTGATTGTTGACGATGAGCCCTTTAATGTTGACTACATTGAGCAGGAGCTCGAAGAGGAAGCGTACCAGACCCTATCGGCCTCCAACGGGCAAGAAGCCCTGGAAGCAATCCAATGTGAGCAACCTGACCTGGTGTTGTTGGACATCATGATGCCGGTCATGGATGGCTTTGAGGTGCTTTCGCGCCTCAAGGTCAGCCCCGAGCTGCGTGAGACGCCCGTCATCGTCATATCGGCTAGCAATGACTTGAAAAGCGTGGTGAGGGGGATCCAGCTGGGTGCCGAAGACTACCTGCCGAAGCCCTTCGAACCGACCTTACTAAAAGCCCGTATCAGCTCTTGCCTGGAGAAAAAACGCCTGCGCGACTTGCAGAAGCTCTATCTAAAAAGCCTGGAGCGCGAGCTGGAGATCGGGCGCGAGATCCAGATGGGCTTCTTGCCCCTCAAACTACCCACACTGGAAGGCTGGGAGATCGCCTCATATTTCAAGGCGGCGCATGAAGTTGCGGGCGATTATTATGATGCCTTTAAGCTGCCAGACGGGAACCTGGCTTGTGTAGTCGGGGATGTGTGCGGGAAGGGCGTTGGAGCGGCCCTGTACATGTCCCTTTTCCGCACCCTTATCAGGGTAACTTCCAAGACGGATTACTTCTATACCCCCACAGAGAGCCGCGGCACCAGTGACGCCGAGCGATTAAAGCATGTGATTGGGTTTACCAACAACTACGTTGCGGAGACGCACGGCCACACCAGTATGTTCTCCACGGTATTCATTAGCATCGTTAATGTTAAGGAAAACAAGCTCACCTACATCAATTGTGGCAATGAGCCAGCCTTATTCGTGCGCAGTGATGGAGATATCTCCCTGCTGTGGCCAACCGGGCCGATCGTTGGCATCATTCCGAATGCAGATTTTCAGACTGGGGAGCTTGCGTTGAATGAAAACGACCTGTTGCTGGTATATACCGATGGGGTGACAGATGCCCTGGACAGCCAGGAAGTGGCTTTCAGCCGCCAGCGGCTGGTTGACGTTGTCAATGTTGACCGGAGCCGTTGCGCTGGTTTATTAAGCAACCTTCAATTGGCTCTTGACGAGTATATCGGGAATGCCTCGCAATTCGACGATATCACGGTCTTGGCCATCATGCGGCAAGCCTCCGTCTAAAATGCCGGACAGCGCAACCGAGCTGGCTTAAAAATAAAACCCCCGGGTGGGGGAATTCCTGTGGGCGGAATAGGACTCGAACCTACGGCCTTCGCGATGTCAACGCGATGCTCTAACCAACTGAGCTATCCGCCCGGCAAGTTTGCATTATACCATAGCGAAGGTAAACCGCAAGTCAATGGCAATACCCCTGAAAGTTGGTCATAACACAAATCCTCCATAGTTGTCTAGTCATCCTGGAGGCGATATGATAAAATCGCCCAATTAATTAGCCAGAGATTATATAATATGTCCACCGCCAGCTCAACCGTCCTGATACCAAGGAGTTTTTCTCATGAATGAAGAGTTATTCGATAAGTATGAAGCCCTCACCTTCGATGATGTGCTGATCGTGCCCGGCTATGCCGAGGTGTTGCCCGACCAGGTCGACGTCAGCGGCCAGCTTACCCCTGGGATCCGCCTGAATATCCCCCTCGTCTCCGCTGCCATGGACACAGTCACCGAGGCGCGGCTGGCGATTGCCCTGGCGCGTGAAGGTGGCATCGGCATCATCCACCGCAACCAATCTCCCCAGACGCAGGCTGCCGAGGTGGATAAGGTCAAACGCTCGCAGTCGGGGATGATCGTGGAGCCCATTATGCTACACCCCACCGCTACGCTGCGTGAGGCCGAAGAGATCATGTCCACCTACCACATCAGTGGGGTACCAATTGTGGATGAGGGCGGCCGGCTGCAGGGCATCCTGACCAACCGGGATGTGCGCTTCATCGAGGAAAAGGATTACGGTCAGCCTGTGGCTCAATTCATGACCGCTCAACCCTTGGTGACTGCCCGGGTGGGCATCAGCCTGGAAGATGCCAAGCAGCTATTACAAAAGCATAAAATCGAGAAACTGCCCTTGGTGGATGAGCAGGGTGTGGTGAAGGGCTTGATCACGGTTAAAGATATCCAGAAGGCGCGCGATTTTCCCTATGCCGCCAAAGATTCGCAAGGTCGCTTGCTGGTTGGTGCGGCAGTGGGCGTCGGTGGAGAACTGGAAGAACGCCTGCAGCTCCTGGTGAAGGAAGATGTGGACGTGGTGGTGGTCGATACCGCCCATGGGCATTCGGCCGGGGTGATCCGGGCTGTGCAGCGTATCCACCACAGCTGGCCCAACCTGCCGGTGATCGCTGGGAATGTGGTTACGGCTGAAGGGGTGGAAGCCTTGGTCAAGGCCGGGGCAAATGCCATCAAGGTTGGTGTAGGGGCCGGTTCCATCTGCACCACGCGGGTGATCTCAGGCGCAGGTATGCCTCAGGTTTCAGCGATCTATGAATGCAGCCGGGCTGCCAGGAAATTCGGCATACCGGTCATCGCCGATGGAGGCATCAAGTACAGCGGGGATATCGTCAAGGCCATTGTGGCTGGTGCCGACCTGGCCATGCTGGGCAGCCTGCTGGCAGGCCTGGATGAGTCACCAGGTGAGGTGGTTCTGTTTGAAGGTCGCCGCTTCAAAGAATACCGCGGCATGGGCAGCTTGGCTGCCATGCAGGGCTTTGGTAAGGACCGTTACAGTAGCGCGTTGGGCGGCAGCGGCAAGCTGGTGCCAGAAGGGATTGAAGGGCGGGTGCCATACAAGGGTAACGTCCACGATTACGTTTACCAGCTGGTGGGCGGGCTGCGCTCTGGGATGGGTTACGCTGGGGCAGCTACATTGGAAGACTTACGCACGAAGGTCAAGCTGGTGCGCATCACCAATGCCGGACTGATCGAAAGCCACCCGCATGATGTGATCATCACCAAGGAAGCTCCCAATTACCAGCTCAACCAGTAAAACCTATTAACTGAGCTAGGAAGATACTTCTTTGTTTGAGCTATTCAGCGCTTTGCAGTCTGCATGCTTTGTGGTTAAATTGCCGGATGACCTCTGCCCAGCGCCTGGGTTGCGAGTTTTTCAACCACTCTACCTTACAAGTAGCACGCGAGCTGCTCGGTGCACGCCTTGTGCGCCTGGAGAATGGTCAGCGTACCGCTGGCATCATCGTTGAGACAGAAGCCTATCGGGGCGAGGAGGACCTGGGCTGCCATGCCCATGTGGGGCTTACCCCCGCACGCGTGTCCTGTATGGTCCGCCTGGGCGCACGTATGTCTACTTTACCTATGGCAATTATTGGATGCTTAATTTCGTGGTGGAGCGGGAGGGCTTCCCGGCCGCGGTGCTCATCCGCGGCATCGTACCCACCGAAGGCCTGGAGCGCATTGCTGCCCGCCGGGCTGGGCGACCGTCCTCCCACTGGACAGATGGGCCTGGCAAGCTTTGCCTGGCCCTGGCGATCGGCCGCCTCCAGAATGACCAGGACCTGTGTGATCCCCAGGCTGAAATTTTCGTTGAATATGCTGAAGCCATTCCCGATACAAGCGTGACGATTGGGCCGCGCGTGGGTTTAAATAGTGTACCCGAGCCCTGGAAGAGCATCCCCTGGCGCTTCCTGGCGCATTACGAGCCTTAGACTAATCTCGCGATTTACTGGTATAGCCAAGCCAAAGGAGCTTTAAATGCCTCAAGATCGAATCTATCATAGTGTGGTGCTGGTTAAGCAGGTACCCGATACGCGCAGTGTGATCGGTGAAGTGATGACCGCTGAAGGTACCATGAACCGCAGTGCCTTGCCGGCTATCTTCAACCCTGAGGACCTGAATGCGTTGGAAATGGCCCTCAGCCTCAAGGAGCAACACGGGGGCAGCGTGACCGTCCTGACCATGGGGCCGATGCAGGCTGCCGATGTGCTGCGCCAATCCCTTTACCGGGGTGCCGACCGAGTAGTGTTGCTCTCCGACCGTAAATTCGCTGGCGCAGACACCCAGGCCACCTCCTACACCCTGAAGTGCGCCGTGGAAAAACTCGGCGGCTATGACCTGGTCTTTTGTGGCCGGCAGGCTATCGATGGCGATACCGCCCAGGTGGGCCCGCAGCTGGCTGAAAAGCTGGGCATCCCGCAGATCACCTATGCCGAAGCCGTGCTTGACCTGCAGGGTGAGGAGATCATCGTCCGGCGGGCATTCGACCTGGGAACCGAGCTGGTGAGCTGCCAGCTGCCCTGCTTGTTGACCGTGGTTGCCACTGCCAACCGTCCCCGCCCGGCTTCCGCTCGCAAGCGCATTGAGTACAAGCTGGCCTCGGTACCGAGCGAATATCCCCGCCTGCTCAAGCAGTGGGATGAGTTTAATGACGCGCCAGCCCTGGCAGATTATCTGGCGCAACGCAAGCTTAATATCGAAGTCTGGACTGCCGCAGACCTGGAGGTCGACGAAGCTCAGCTCGGTTTGGCTGGCTCACCCACCCAGGTCTATAAGGTCAACTATGTGGTCCTCGAAGCCACCGATAGCAAGGAGATCCTTCCAACCCCTGAGGGGATCCAGGGTCTGATTGCCGAGCTGGTTCAAGAATATATGGTGGGGTGAGGTGAGATATGGCCATTGAACATAATGTTTGGGTTTTTATTGAGCAAGAAGACGGCCATATTGCCGAGGTCAGCCTGGAGTTGTTGGGCAAGGGCTGCGAGATCGCCGGAGAGCTCGGCAGTGAAGTGTGGGCAATCCTGTGCGGCAACCAGGTCAACGATCTGGCTAGCCTGGTGATCCAATATGGGGCTCACCAGGTGATCCTGGTAGACCATCCCGAGCTGGAGCTTTACCGTACCCTTCCATACTGCCGGGCAATCACCAGCCTGGCCCGCCAGTGGCAGCCGTATATTTTCCTGATCGGGGCCACGCCGGTGGGGCGAGATTTGGCGCCGCGCATCGCCAGTGCCCTGAAAGTGGGCCTGACAGCTGACTGCACCGACTTACAGATCGGTGATTTCACCTCGAAGAAAGACAACACCACCTACACAGATTTGCTTTACCAGGTACGCCCTGCATTTGGCGGCAATGTGATCGCCACGATCGTCAACCCCAAAACCCGCCCGCAGATGGCGACTGTGCGCGAGGGGGTGATGCGCAAGAATGAGCCCGACGCTTCCCGCCAGGGTAAGGTTGAAAAAGCCGCGGTTGTGTTTGAGGCTAGTGACCTGGCTTTGAAAGTATTGAGCCGCGAGACCCGCCAGCCAACGGTCAGGCTCAAGGATGCACCGGTCATCGTGGCGGCTGGGGCTGGCGTGGACAGTCTGGAGGAGTTTGAGCTGGTGCGTGAGCTGGCTAACGTCCTGGGCGGGGAGGTGGGTGCCTCCCGTGCTGCGGTGGATGCAGGCTACATCTCTCGTGAGCACCAGGTCGGCCAGACGGGTAGCACCGTTCGTCCTCGGCTATACATTGCAGCTGGCATCTCGGGGGCTATCCAGCACCGGGCGGGCATGGACCAATCCAGCAAGATCATCGCCATCAACACCGACCCGAATGCGCCCATCTTCCAGATCGCACATTACAAGATCGTGGGCGACGTGGCGGAGGTGCTTCCCTTGCTGATCAAATCGCTGCGCGAAAAAACCCGCTAAAGGTAGAGACCGTATGAGTGAAAACTTTTTCCTCGATAATGCCGACTTGCAGTTCCGCCTCGGGCAGCTTGACCTGCAAGACGTCTTGCAAATTAAAGAGAACGGGTATGCCTTTGCTGCTGATTACCCCGCCGCCCCCCGTCACTATGCCGATGCCAAAGATAACTACCGCCTGCTGCTGGAGGTACTGGGTGAGATTTGCGCCAGGGTAATTGAGCCACGGGCCGCCGAGTCTGACCTTGAAGGGGCGCACTTCGAGAATGGCCAGGTCACCTATACTGCAGCCATGCAGGAAGGTTTGCAGGCCCTCAAACAGGCTGATCTGATGGGGGCCATGCTTCCCTGGGAGTTTGGTGGCTTGAACCTGCCCGAGTCGATCTTCCAGATGATGGTGGAGATTGTCTCCCGCGCCGATGCCGCCCTGATGACCGTCTTCGGGCTGCAGGAGATCTCGGCTGCGATCAATGAGTACGGCACACCCGAGCTGAAAGCCCGCTTGCTGCCGCGCTTCAGCCAGGATGGGGCGTCAGGGGCGATGATCCTGACCGAGCCAGATGCCGGTTCTGACCTGGGTGCCGTGCAAACCAGGGCTACCCTGGATGAAGCGACCGGTAAGTGGTATATCGACGGTGTCAAGCGTTTCGCCACCAACGGTTGTGCCGATATCCAGCTGGTATTGGCGCGTAGCGAACCCAACTCAAGCGATGCGCGGGGTCTGAGCCTGTTTGTGGTCGAGCGCGACGAGACGGTGCGCATCCGGCGCATCGAGAATAAACTGGGCATCCATGCTTCGCCCACCTGCGAGGTGCAGTACCACCATACCCCGGCCGATCTGCTGGGGAAACGCCGCTATGGCTTGATGCGGTACGCCATAGCGCTCATGAACGGTGCCAGGCTGGCTGTCGGTGCACAGGCTGTGGGCATCGCCGAAGCCGCCTACCGTGAAGCCTTTACTTATGCGCATCAGCGCCACCAGTTCAACATGCCCATCTGTGAGCTGCCACCCGTCAGGCGCATGCTCGCCTCCATGCGGGGTGAAATCGAGGCGGGGCGTGCACTGAGCACCGAAACCGCCCGCTGGGTGGACTTGATCAAAGTCTATGAACAGCTCTCCGAGGCAAGCCTGACTCCTGACCCGCTGGTCCGGCAAAAGCTTAAGCAGGCCACCAACCTAGCCGAGACGCTCACCCCCCTGACCAAGTATTATTGTTCGGAGATGGGAAACCGGGTGTGTTATAAAGCCATGCAGGTCCACGGTGGAGTGGGCTATATGCGTGAGTTCAACGTCGAGCGTCATTTTCGGGATATCCGTGTAACCAATGTATATGAAGGCACCAGCCAGCTACAGATCGTGGCCGCCACGGGCAAGCTGCTTGGGCATGCCCTGGATGGATTGCTGGATGAATGGGCTGGCATGGATTATGGGGATGAGCAGGCTGATCTTAAAGTACAGCTAGGCTCTGAAACAGCCCTCTTCAAAACCACCACAGACTTCTTGAAGGATCAGGAACGCCAGGTGATCGATTATTATGCTTCCGAGCTGGCGGATATTGCTGTGCTACTAGTCAATGGCTGGCTGATGTTGCGCGATGGCGCCGTGTCGGAGCGCAAAGCCCAGCTGGCTCGCCTGTATATCGCTGAGCATCTGGCCCGGGTTCAGGTTGCCCGCCAGGCGATCATGGGCTCAGCCAGCCAGGCGATCCAGGCCCAAGGCTCGCTGCTGGATGCCGAATGATGGGGAAAGGATGGGAATATGGGTTTACTCGAAGGTAAAAATGCCCTGATTTTTGGGGTGGCCAATGAGCGCTCGATCGCCTGGGGTATCACCCAGGCTTTTCAGGCCCAGGGCGCCCGGATCGGCCTGAGTTACGCTGGCGAGGTCCTGGAAAAGCGCGTCCGGTCGCTGGCCGAGACCATCAATTGCACCTTCGTGGAGCCCTGCGATGTATCCAGCGACGCCGAGATCCAGGTGCTGACCCACAAGGCAGCTGATGCTTTCGGGAAGGTGGATATCCTGGTGCACGCCATCGGCTTCGCCAACCGCGACGAGCTAACTGGGCCTTACTACCGTACCAGCCGGGCTGGCTTCCAAACCGCCATGGATATCAGCGTATACTCCTTCACAGCCCTGGCCCAGGCATTCCAGCCATACTTGCCGCGCGGCAGCTCCTTGCTCACCCTCACCTACTATGGCTCAGAGAAAGTTGCCCCAGGTTACAACGTGATGGGGGTGGCCAAAGCTGCCCTGGAATCGTCGGTGCGCTACCTGGCCTACGACTTTGGCCCTTTGGGTGTGCGCGTCAATGCCATCTCGGCGGGGCCGATCCGCACCCTGGCTGCCGCAGGTGTCTCGCGCTTCAAGGATATGTACCGGCACTTCACCGAGCTGGCACCCCTACAGCAGCACGTCACGATTGAGGATATCGGGGAAGTTGCCGTGTTCCTGAGCTCAAGTATGGCCTCCAAGATCACAGGCGAAGTCCTGTATGTGGATTCGGGGTACAATATCATCGGCGTGCCTGAACCGCCCGAGTGCGAGTGACCTGAGGAGCGATCATGTTCCGTAAGAAAACCGACCCCAATCCAACCGTCCCGGCTTCTGTACCATCACCGGCTGCGCTCGACCGGATCACGTCAGTGCTGAGCTCCGGCATCATCTGGAAAGGCAATCTGGGCGGGAGTGGGGGCGTGCGGATTGAGGGCACCTTTGAAGGCGAGATCGCCATTCGCGGCCTGCTGGTGGTGGGCGAGACGGGCCGGGTGACCTGCCAGGACCTGCGTGCCAATACGGTGATTGTGGCGGGGGCAGTCAAGGGCGATATTACCTCCGAGCGCCTGGAGATCCGCTCCACGGGCAAGGTGTGGGGGAACGTTGTCACGGTGACCTTTTCAACGGAGGAGGGGGCTTTCCTGCGTGGCCAAATAACCATGGAGGAAAAGGTGGAGATAACCCCGGGAACTCCTGCCGATGTGCTTCCGGCGAGTGCCTCATCCGAGGTGATCCAAGAACCTTGAGTTTATTGAGCTGGCAATTCTAAATTCCCAGCATTGATCAATAAGTTTCTGCGAATTCACAAGCTCATGGCGCAACCGTCTGCGCGTGGGTCGGAGCCGCCGCACAGCACGCCACTTTCCGCCTCCCGCCGGATGATCTGGCCGCGACCAAAGGCGGAGCGGGCATACCCGCGGACCGTGGTTAGCTTGTGCCCTCGCTGCGTGAGCTCTGAGAGTACCTCAACCGGCATTCCTTCTTCAAGGGCAACTTTTCCACCCTCATCTGCCTCGTAGATGCGAAAACGTGGTTGGTCAAGGGCTGCCTGGGGGTCAAGCCCATCGTCGCACAGGCCGACTACCACCTGCGTGTGTCCCTGGGGCTGCATGAAACCACCCATCACCCCAAAGCTGGCATAAAGGAGGTTGGGGATACTGGAAGGTTGCTTTGCATCGATGGTGATCATGCCCGGGATGATGGTATGGTATGGGCGTTTATGTGGGGCTAAGGCATTAGGATGGGATGGGTCCAGCGAGAAACCTGACCCGCGATTCTGCAGGGTAAAACCCCAACCTGATGGGACGATACCCGTCCCGAAGCCATCATAGTTACTGTTAATGAAGGAACAGGCATTGCCTTCACCATCCACCACGCTGAGGTAGACGGTATCTGAAGATGATGTGGGCGTCCCATGCTGCTGATCGATTGTAGCCTGGTCAATGTGGATCAGCTTGCGCCGCTCCGTGGCGTACTCCTTGGAGAGCAGCCACTCCAGGGGTGCAGGGTTGAAAGCCGGGTCTGCCACATACCAACGCGTGTCGGCAAATGCCAGGCGCATGGCTTCGATCATCAGGTGTAGCCGCTGGGCAGATAAGGCAGGCAGCGACGCAAGGTCATACCCTTCCAGCAGGTTCAGGGCCAGGAGAGCCGCCAAGCCTTGCCCGTTAGGAGGGCATTCCCATACCCGCAGGCCGCGATAGGTCGTGCTGATGGGGGTCTCCCAGGTGGAGATATGAGCTGCCAGGTCGCCTACGCTCAGGCAGCCGCCCGCCTGCTGCACCACCCGCGCAATGGCTTCGGCAATCTCACCCTGGTAAAAGGCACCCTTCCCACCTTCGCTGATCTTGCGCAGGGCACGCGCCAGGCCAGGGTTATGAAAGATTTCACCCGCCCTCGGTGCTCGTCCATCGAGGGTCAGCTCAATCCCACCGGGTACATTTCGGAGTCGTTTAGCCCCAGTGTTCCAGTGATAAGCTGTGATCGGGGCGACTGGGAAGCCCTGCTCTGCCAGGCGGATGGCTGGGCTGAAGATGGTCGAGAGGGGTAGCCGCCCATGCCGGTCCAGGAGGTCGCACCAACCGGCACAAGCCCCCGGTACCGTGATGGTGTATGGGTGAAATTGAGGTAGCTTTCCTGCCAGGCCTTCCTTTGCCAGGCGGTCGATACTCAGGTCGGCAGGCGACCGCCCAGACCCGTTCAGAGCACTGATCTGTCCAGAAGCGGCCGTGTAATACAGGGCAAAACAGTCGCCTCCCAGGCCGGTGGAGGTTGGCTCGGTGACGTTCAAGGCGGCCGCGGTCGCTACAGCTGCATCGGCCGCGTTACCGCCATGCGATAGTATCTCCAGGCCTGCGGCAACTGCCAATGGCTGGGACGTAGCCACCATGCCACCTCTCCCATAAACTGGCGAGCGGTATGAGATAAACTTCAATTCAAGATCTTCGGGCATAACACACCCTCTTGATGAAAAGCACACAGCCACCAGTAAAGATATCCGAGGCTGTGTGCATTGATCAACTTTTGGCTACGGATTTACAAAAATCCCTTTTCCTTCAACGACCTCACCGATCACCCAGGCTGGCTGGGATTTCTCAACAGCCCTGGCCAGGAAACGCTCCAGCTTATTGGCTGAGACGGATAAAAGCAGGCCGCCGCTGGTCTGAGCATCAAACAACAGCAGCTGGTCTGCTTCGCCCAATCCTGGGTCGAAATGCACACTCGACCCGAAGTACAGGCGGTTGTCATACGTACCACCTGGGAAAATAAATTGTTCGGCATACTTGCGTGCGCCGCTGATGAAGGGGATTTTCCGGTAGTTAAAACGGATCCCGACCCCAGACGCATCGGCCATCTCGCAGGCATGCCCGAGCAAACTGAACCCCGTTACATCGGTGCCTGCCCGAAGGTCGAATTCTTGCGCCAGCTCGGCTGCTGACTTATTCAGCTTCTTCATCCATTCAACGGCTTCAGAAACGTCGGCTGGGTCAGCCTGCTCACGCTTGATGGCGGTGGTTGTGGTCCCAAAACCGAGTGGCTTGGTCAGCACCAGGCTATCACCGGCTTTTAAGCCCTTCTTGGTGAGCATGTGGTCTGGGTGGGCCAATCCCAAGACGACCAGCCCGTATTTAGGTTCTTTATCCTGGACGGTATGCCCCCCGGCAATAACCACCCCAGCCTGGCGGGCGATGTCCGCCCCGCCCCGCAGGATGTTGCTGATCACGTCGGTTGGCAGGTCGGGTGGCAGGGCGGCGATATTAAGTGCCAGGAAGGGCGTGCCCCCCATGGCGTACACATCCGACAGGGCATTGGCTGCTGCGATCGCTCCATAATCATACGCATCATCCACCACCGGGGTAAAGAAATCGGTCGTCACCACCAGGGCGCGTTCACCGTCCAGCTGCCAGACAGCCGCGTCATCAGGTTCCCCAAGACCAACCAGCAGGCTGGGGTAATCGGAGGGGTTGAAAATCCCCTGCAGGGGGCGCAGCACCTGCGCCAGCGTTTCCGCGTTTAGCTTAGACGCTCAACCAGCACAGTTGGAGAGTGTCGTCAGGCGGATTTGCCGCCCGGATGGTGAGTTCTCTGGTTTACTGGACATATCCTTTTTCCAGGTATGGCTCTTTCCTTAGGGGACCTCTGACGGAACAGGTACAGGGGTCGCCGTGGGCAGGGTTGGCAGGGTCAGCAAATAAGGGTTATCGTTGGGTACCAGCATCACCTGGATAGCTGGGGAAAGCTGGTTGATGTATTGGTACAGCAACAGCTTGTCGTTATTTTTCAGGGCATCTGCGATCAGCTGCAAGGCCTTGGCTTCGGCATCCGCCTGGATGAGGCGCGCATCCGCTGCCCCCTGGGCATTGATCACCACGGCATCCGCCTGTCCTTGGGCCACCTGGCGGGCTTGTTCGGCTTCCTGCTTGCGTTGCTGGACCACAAACACAGCCTGCTGGGCTTGCTGTTCGGCGATCTGTTTCTGTTCCACCGAGGCGGCGTATTCAGGTGAGAAGGTGATATTACGCATGATGAAATCCACCAGGATCAACCCGTTTTCATTCAGTTTTGCTGCCATCGCCTGGTTGATCTGGGTGGTCATATCTGCGCGCTTGCTGGTGACCACCTCCTCCACCCGGTACTGAGATACCACATCCCGGATCACCCCGCGCGATAAGGGGCGAACCAGCCCATCGATATAACGGTCCTGCCAGTTAATATGAACCTGCACCACCTCGGCTGGATCGATCGAAAAGAGCACAGAAGCATCCACGAAAATCTCCTGTCCGTCGGCAGTCCGGGCGGTGATTGAATCATCCCCCTGGATGGCACCTTCACTGGGGGCAATCGACATGGTGTAGGCTTGGCGAAATATGGGGTAGGTGACCACGCTTTCGAAGAAGGGAATGATCCAGCGCAAGCCGGGCTGGAGCGGTTGCGGGCGGTAACCCCCCGGTGCGACGGCTGAGATGACCACCCCGCGCTCCTCCGGCTGGATGAAAACCAGGCCAGCGGCCACAGTGGTCAGCACCAGTGCTCCGGCCAGGACGATCAGTGTGACCGTCACGGTGCCTTTGACTGGTTTATTGCGTGAGGCACGTAAAATCACGATGGCAATCAGGGCGATTAATGCCATCCAGGCACCCGCTGCAAAAAACTTGACAATGCTTGCTACGTTCATATAGAGCCTCCAGTACAGGTTTCTTCTCGAAATCCTGATAGATTATACCCGTATTTCTACGGGAGCTTGTTTTCCGGCAGTTACCGGCTCATCTTTGATTCTATGCACGTTGCAAGCTTGGTACCTGTGATAATCTGAGTTCTGGACGGGATAATCTGAAGTGTGATACCATCAGGGGCATGGGGCATGCCACAGGACGAGTGCGAGAGATTCAGATTGGGTCGGGTGGGATATTAGAAGCTGATATATCTTGCCCACCCGGGGTTGTACCCGCTCCAGGCCAGTATGTGCTTGTGATCGATAAAAATGACCCGCATGCAGTGATGCGCACCCCGACATTCCTGGTGGAAAAGGCTTCCCAGGGTTTCTGGGCTTCGCCGTTGCCCCCTGTGGACTGGACGCCTGGAACCCAGCTGGACATCATCGGACCCCTCGGGCATGGGTTTACCCTGCCGCGCAACATTCTCCGCCTGGGGCTGGTGGGGATGGGCAAGACCATCGCCCGGCTATTTCCACTCATCCAACAGGCGGCCCAGACGCACACCAGCACGGCGTTGTTCACCGACCTGCCAGCGTCCATGCTCCCGGCTACGCTGGAGATCCACCCACTGGATGCGCTCAAAGAGGAATTGGGTTGGCCGGATTTTTTGGTGCTTGACCTGTCCCTGGAAAACCTGGCCGGCTTGAGGGCTATCCTCGGGCTTGCTCCGGGGCACTCGCTTGCTTGCCCGGCGCAGGTGTTGATCACGTCTCCATTCCCCTGTGCAGGCCTGGCGCAGTGCGGGGCATGTGCCGTTCCCTCCAGGCGTGGCTGGAAGCTGGCCTGTGAGGATGGGCCGGTGTTCGATCTTAATCTGCTCAATTGGTGAGGCATGGCAGTGTTATCTACCTGGTTACAATCCGGTTTCAAGGATATTCCTGAGGGAGATGATGTCTAAGCATGACCTGAGTTTTATTCCCCCCGTCATGAATGCCGCTGGCTCATTGGGCTTCACCCCCGATCTACACCGCTCGTTGGATTGGACACAATTGGGTGCGTTCATCACCAACCCCATCAGCCTGCAGCCTCGTACGCCTGCGCATGGCACGCGCTACAGCGATTATCCAGGTGGCTTCCTGCTGCACACGGGCTATCCAAACCCAGGCCTGAAGCAGGTACTGCGCCAGCATGCCCGGCACTGGCTGCATGCCCCTGTACCGGTGATCGTGCACCTGCTGGGTGGAAGCCCAGGTGAATTATCGGAGATGGTGCGCCGGCTCGAAAATGTCGAAGGTGTCAGTGGCCTGGAGGTGGGATTCCCTTATGAGGCTGATATCGCCATGCTTACCGCTTGCCTCCAGTCAGCCGGTGGGGAGCTACCGCTGATCGCTCAGCTGCCCCCAGAGCATGCTGAGGTGCTGGCCCCCCTTGCCATCCAGGCTGGCGCTGCCATGGTCAGCCTGTCCGCCCCACGCGGCTTACTCCCCATCCAGGGTGGTGATCTGGTACAGGGCAGGTTGTTCGGTCCAGCCGTTTTCCCTGCTGCATTGAAAGCTGTCAGCAGCCTGGCTCAGCTGGGAATACCAACCATTGGGAGGGGTGGTATCTACACTCAGGAACATGTGCAGGCCATGCAAAGGGCTGGGGCGGTGGCTGTCCAGCTTGATAGTGTCCTGTGGCGGGAAGCAGGCCAGCGGATCTTAACTTGAGGGTATTGAAATGCAGGTAGTGGACATAGATGCACACGTGAAAGCGTTTATCCGCCCGCAGGATGGGGCCAATGTTGGCTTGATCCAGTCGAAGGAAGGCATGCTCCTGATCGATACCGCTTCATCTCCAGCCGAGATCAGGGATCTGCTGTCAGCGGTCGTTACCCAACCAGCGCAGGTGAGCCGCGTGATCAACACCCATTTCCACACCGACCACACCTGGGGCAACCAGCTTTTTGATTGTCCTATCCTGGCCCATCGCCTGTGCCTTGAGCGTATGCACCTCAACCTGCAGGATGAATGGAGTGAGGCAGAACTTCATGCCTATCGCCTCGAGCTGGAAAAGACCAACCCCCAAAAAGCCGAAGAAGTGCGCCTGTTGATCCAGGAGCTTCATATAAAACTACCCGACCAGGTCTTTGAACAGCAAGCTGAAGCTGAGATTGGTGATATCCGGTATAGGGTCATCCACATGGGTGGGCACACCCCCGATTCGGCCATCGTATGGCTGCCAGAGCAGGGTGTATTATTCGCCTCTGACCTGATCTTCCAGGGCCGCTATCCTTTCATCTTTGACGCCAACATTCCGGATTGGGTCGCCGCCTTGCAGCGTTTAGCTGAATATCAAGCTCGGGTGATCATCCCGGGCCACGGGGTTCTCTGTACGGATACCGATATCGCTCACCTGAAAAATTACCTGCAGGAAACCTGGGAGCGGGTTGCTGTGCATATCCGCCTGGGTCATTCGATCGAAGAAACCGTCACCGATGCCTCATTCCCGTATTTCGCAGCTGGCAAGTACGAGAAGCTACACCAGGCGAATATCCGGTACATCTATGACCAGATAACCTCGCCATCTAGCACAAATTGAACAATATAAAATCGTAGGGGATTACGGATTTGCCGCCAGGAAATCCAGGGCGTATTGGGCATCCTGGTATCCGGGGTGGTTTTCGAGTGCCTTCTGCCAATCGGCAGCGGCTTCCAGCTTTTTACCCATGCGGTACATTGCCCAGCCATGCCATAGCAAGGCCTCTTCTGAGTTGGGCGTGCGCGCCAGGGCATACTCGGTCACGGTCAGCAGCTCGCTGGTCATGCCCGCATGGAAATAGGCGAAGAACGGCCCAAACTGGTAGCGCAGCATGCGCTGGTATAACCCAAGCTGCCGGGCGGTGTCATAGGCGCTGGCCGCCTCGCCGTTCCGGTCGAAATACACCAGGTTGCTGCCCAGGTTGAACCAGGCGTAGGCGTTGTTGGGCTGGCTCTGGGTCTCGGCTTGTGAGATTTCCAGGGCATGCTGGCGGTTGAGGTCCGGGTCCCAATTATCACCCAGGATAGACTTAACCACCGCTTCCTGTGCAGGCGGGTAGGCTAGCAGGTATACCCGATTGAAGATCTGCCAGTAGCTATCCAGCATGCTGGCCGGGATGACCTGGTTGGGGCCGTGGAAGCTATCTTGTCCGGTGAACGTGTCGGCCGTTTCGTCATAACCTGTTAGCAACAGGTAATGGGCTGCCCACAGGTCATCGTTAGGCCAGTATGGTTGGTCGAAAAAGAAGCTCTCCTCGATCATCACCGGGATGCCGGCCGCGATCAGCTGTTTTAACATCTCCAGGTCTCCCCCCACGCGGAACTCAGAATTTAGCCATCCTGCATGTGTGCGCACGAAATACACCAGCTCCTCCGGGTTCACATTGCGGTCCTCGGTGAGTGGCTTGACCAGCTTGGCGATGTCTTCCTGGTTGCCCTGCCAGCCGTAGTAGCGCAGGTACAGTGCCAGGGTAGCGGGTCCGCAGTTGTTGGCGGTCTGTAGATCCCACAGGGGTGGAGACAGTTCCACCTTGCCGGGGATTGGCGTGGGGCTCGGCTGTGGCGTTGCCGTCGGGGCGATGGTCGAGGTTGGTTGGTCGGGTGCCAGGGTTGGAAGTGGTGTGGGTGTATTGGTCGGAACCAGGCTGGGCAAGACCACGCCTTCAGCGGCAGTCGGGAAGGGTTTCACGGGGTGGATCACCCCGCGCAGGTAGGTCATGGCGACATCGACCCGCCAGTTGACCCGATTCTTAATGGATGGTGTATTCCAGGCTACAAAGAATAACATCGACAGCCCCACGATGGCCATCAGGCAGGCCAGCATGAGCTGCTTGGTATGGGTTTTAAGCATAGGCGCAATTCTACCATCTGCCATTAATGAGTTGATTAGAAATCTGTGAGCACAGCCAGCCCGCTCATGATATTTTCATCAGGGAGGAAAACCGCTCAGTTATAATACCCGCCATGAGATATCACATTTGGACTGAAGGTTGCCAGATGAATGTGGCCGATTCGCAGCGCGTGTCGTCGGCCCTTGAACGCCTGGGGCTGAGCCAGTCAAGCTCGGCCGAGGAAGCCGACGTCATCGTGCTCAACACCTGTGTGGTGCGCCAGAGTGCCGAGAATAAGGCCTACTGCAGGCTATATTCGCTAAAACCTCTCAAGGAGAAAAACCCCGGGCTGGTGATCAACCTGATGGGCTGCATGGTGGGTGTCAAGGGCCACGAGCAGCTGCAGAAGCGTTTCCCATATGTCGATGTATTTTCCCCGCCTTCAGATCCAGGTCCGCTCATCGCTTTCCTGACCCAAGCTGAGACCCGCCAGATGGAAACGGAAGACACCCTGAATCGATTTGCTTTAATGGACAGCGACCTGGGCTTCGTATCGGCCCTTCCGCTGCCCGCGGCTGAGCGCGGCACTCTGGTTTCAGCGCATGTCCCGGTGGTCCTGGGCTGTTCGCATGCTTGCACCTTTTGCATCATCCCCTACCGGCGCGGCATCGAACGCAGCCGGCCGGCGGATGTGGTCCTGGCTGAGGTACGTGCCCTCGTGGATCAGGGTGTGTGCGAGGTAACCTTCCTGGGGCAGATCGTTGACCGCTACGGTAAAGATATCCCGGATGGCCCTGGTCTGGCTGGATTACTGCGCATGGCGCATGATATCGAAGGACTGGAGCGTATCCGCTTCCTTACATCACACCCCAACTGGATGACCGACGAGCTGCTCGATACGGTTGCCGAGCTGCCGAAGGTGGTGCCTCATATCGAGGTCCCAGTCCAGGCGGGCGATGACCAGGTGTTGGCGAACATGCGGCGGGGCTACACCGCTGACGATTACCGCCGTCTGGTAGCCAAGATTCGCCAGCGCTTGGGCGGGGAATTTCCGGGTGTCTCGATCGCCACCGATATCATTGTCGGGTTCCCAGGCGAGACGGCTGAGCAGTTCCAGCACACCTATGACCTGCTTGAAGAACTCCAGCTGGATGTAGCCCACCTGGCGCGCTACTCGACTCGCCCGGGGACGGTTGCTGACCGGCGCTATGAGGATGATGTGCCGGAGGAAGAGAAGATGCGCCGTTTCCGTGTCTTGGAAACCCAGCAAGAACGCATCGCGTCTGCCATTGCTCAAAATTACCTGGGCAAAACCGTGAAAGTGCTTTTCGAAGAGAAGGTCAAAGCCCGCTGGAAAGGGCGCACCTCTACCAATAAGTTGGTTTTTATCGAATCGGGGGATGATCTTGCCGGGCAGGTGCTGGATGTGCGCATCAAGTGGGCTGGACCGTGGTCGATGCAAGGTGAGGCTGTTAATTTGCCTTAACCGGCAAACCCATTGAACGTTCTCGTCAAAAATCGTGTATATTGTAATAGTAAGGGGTTTGTGTTCGTGCGGATCGACCTCATCAGGAACTTTCTTCCCCTTGCATGCGTCATTGGAAGTGTAGTTATGATTAATCCTTGGAGGACCGTATGTTCGTGAAGAAAATTCGCCCATTATTCTTCTTAGCTGGCGCAATGCTTTTGCTTGCCGCATGCAATTTCCCGGGTGGTTCTGAGGAGCCAACCATGAGCCCCGATATGATTTACACTGCAGCCGCCCAGACCCTCACTGCCCAGGAGACCCAGGCTGCACTGGGTACACCGATCGCCTTGCCCAGCTCGACCGTCACTGGGGTTGCGTTTGTAACCGTCACGCCTGGCGCGCCGACCAATACTCCCATCCCCACCAGCACGTTACCACCAACCAACACCCCCATCCCGCCGACTGCTACACCTATCCCCATCCCGTGTGATCGGGCAGCTTTCGTCAAGGATGTGTCCATCCCCGATAACACCGAGATCGCCGCGGGCACCACCTTTGTCAAAACCTGGCGCCTGAAAAACAATGGCGCCTGCACCTGGACTTCGGGATATACGATCTACTTCTACAACGGTGATCAAATGAGTGGGCCTGGCTCAGCCCAGCTGACCAACGGCACCGTGCCCCCTGGTAGCTCCGTGGATGTTTCGGTGACGCTGATCGCCCCCTCCGCTACAGGCACTTACAAGGGCAACTGGCGCTTACGCAATGCCGGTGGCACTTCTTTTGGCATCGGCGAGGGCGCCGACCAGAGCTTTTGGGTGCAGATCAAGTCCGTAACTCCCACACCCACCCCGCTGCCGACCTCATCATATACAATGTCATTTGACTTTATCGCCAAGGGCGCCAATGCTACCTGGCGGAATGCCACCACCCAGCTCCCCTGGGGTGACCCCGACGACGACTCTCCCGGTGTGGCCGTCAACGTAGCCAACGTCAAGATGGAGGATGGGGTTACTTATCCCAGCCTGCTGGCTACCTACCCACAGAAGATCACCGATGGCATGATCTTGGGCCTGTACCCGGCTTACACCATCCAGACCAACGACCACCTGCGTACCAAGATCGGTTTGCGCTATAACTGTGGCAACGGCAGTGTCAAGTTCCAGATCCGCTATATCGAAGGTGCTGCGGAGGTGACCGTGGGTGAATGGGTCGAAAACTGCGATGGCATGCTGTCCTCGCTGGATGTGAACCTCTCCGCCCTGGTAGGCCACACGGTACAGTTTGAGCTGGTTGTGTTCGCCAATGGCACCTGGAGTAACGACTATGCCTTGTGGGTCGCCCCCAGGATTGAAAGGTAGGCAGGATTAAACCAAGCATTAATTGAGGCATAAGGTTAAGGCGGCAGGGCAACCGTGGTATCATAAAGCTGGTATGCCTGCCGCCTCTTACTATTAACAGAATTTACCTCTAGAAGAGGTAAACGTGAGATTGATGATCACAGGGATTTTCATGAACGACCCTGAAGCTTGAGGAGAACTGATGAACACGAAAGTATTAATAGGAATTTTGGCCGGGGTTGGGGTATTGGCTGTCATTGTTGTCGCCATAGTTTTGGTGGGAAACCGCCCACAGGCAGCTGCGACACCCACCACCGACCCGCAGCTGATCTATACCGCAGCGGCTCAAACCGCCGATGCACGCCTGACGCAGATCTTCGCTTCCACCCCCTCTGCGACGCCCGTCACACCCAGCCCAACCGTTGATGTCGTGCAGACCATGGCAGCCCAGACTGCGGTTGCCTTGCTGACCCAATCAGCTGGCTTGACCCCCAGCCCCACGTCCACCCTCGCCACTACACCCTTGCCTCCGGGGCAGTCTGGGGACCGTGCGATCTTCGTGGCTGACGTGACGATCCCGGACGGCACGATCATCGCGCCCGGGGCTGCCTTTACCAAGACCTGGAAGCTGCAGAATTATGGGAACTCCACCTGGACCACGGGCTATTCGCTGGCCTTTGTGAGTGGAGAAAAAATGGGCACGATCTCTTCCGTCTCCATACCGCAGCCAGTCCCACCGGGTGCGCAAATCGATATATCGGTCGATATGGTGGCACCCACTGCACCCGGCAGCTACCAGGGATATTGGAAGATGAAGAATGCAGCTGGTCAGTTTTTCAATGATTCGGTATATGTGCTCATCACGGTTGGCGCTGGTGGAGTGACCCCCACAGCCGGGACACCCGGCATCACGCCTTCGCCCACCAACACGGGTATACCTAGCAATCCTGTAACCAGCCTGTCTATGGCGGTTGACAACGGAAGCTACCAGGGGCCTTGCCCGCATTCCTTTATCTTCACCGCCACGTTTACCTTGAATCAAGGCGCGACGCTGACCTACGCCCTGGAAGCAGGCTCCGATACACCTGGGTTCACCTTTATTCTCCCTGGACCCCAAACCCGCGCATTCGATGCCGGCACCTATTCCATCCCCTCCGAGCTGATCTTCACCAGCACGGGCTCCGGTTGGGTGAAGCTGCATATCACCAGCCCGGTGGATATGTCTTCCAACCAGGCTGCATTTACTTTGACCTGCACTCCATAATCTCAGGGTTCTTTCAGCAATGCCTTGTAGCGCAAGAGAGCTTCTTGCGCTACAATTTATTTAACACACAATTGACCATGGATATTACCCGCTCCATTAAAGAAAAGGCACACCGACTTGGATTTTCCCTGGTGGGGGTCACTGGACCAGACCCACTGCCGCATGCCGATGTATTCGAAGCCTGGCTTGAACAGGGTCACCACGGAGAGATGGCTTATTTAAATACCGACCGCTCCCGGCAGACGCGCCCTCACCCAGGCGCACTGTTGGCGGGTTGTAAATCGATTGTCGTGTTGGCAACCCGCTACCCAGCGCCAGCGCCTATTCAGCCGGGAGAAGTACGGGAGCATGAATTACGCGGCAAGATCGCTGCTTATGCCTGGGGAGAAGATTATCACCAGGTTCTCCCTGAGAAAATGCAAACCTTAGTCCAGTTCATCGAAGACCAGGCGGGCCATGTCATTCCCAACCGCGGTTACACCGATACCGGTCCCATCCTGGAACGCGAGCTGGCTCAGCGGGCCGGGCTGGGTTGGATTGGTAAGAATACCTGCCTGATCAACCCATCCGGCGGTTCATACTATTTTCTGGCTGAGATCCTGCTCGACCTTGACCTCGAACCTGACCCACCCTTCACTGCTGACAGGTGCGGGACCTGCCATCGTTGCATCGAGGCCTGCCCAACCGGTTGCATCCTGCCCAACCGCACCCTGGATGCCCGGCGGTGCATCTCATACCTGACCATCGAGCTAAAAAGCTCGATCCCACCTGAGTACCGGTCCATGCTGGATGGGTGGGTGTTTGGCTGTGATATCTGCCAGCAGGTTTGCCCTTGGAACCGTTTTGCCGCTCTTCAAACTAGCCCAATTTTCAGCCAAAAGCTGGCCGACCCCACACCTGATTTATTGGCGGAGATGGGCCTTTCGAGCGTGACCTTTAACCGCAACTATCGCCACAGCCCGCTCCGCCGCACCAAACGCAGGGGTTATTTACGCAACATCGCGGTGGCCCTGGGAAACCTGCGCGACACCAGGGCTGTGCCCGTACTGGCTGAAGTTATAATGCAAGAGTCAGAACCTGTGGTGCGTTCACATGCCGCCTGGGCGCTGGGCAGGATCGCTGGCTCCGACTCCCAGCAGGCCCTGGATCAAGCTTTGGACCGCGAAACTGATCCGGCTGTAATATCTGAGATTGTGTCTGCCATCAGATCGATCACACACACATAACCAACAGGTGGTTGCCTTGACTACACTCCGTAAATTACTCGTCTCACTTCTGGCCGTGTTCCTATTCGCACTGGCCCTGAACGGATGCCGCTATCCCAGCACTGCCATACCGGGGTTATCCACTTCACCGTTGCCTATAGCTACGGAAGATAATCCATTGCTCCCCTCGGCAACTGTTATGAGCTTACCTGCAACTACCCAGGCAGGCGTGGCCTTGCCACTGATCCTGCACGCCGAGAATAGCTCCACACCCACCAGCACTTCCAGCCCGGCACCCACCGCCACCCTTTCACCCACCCAGGCGATCACCCTTGCCCCTGCCGCAGACATCACCCTGCTATTTACCGGGGTGATCGTGCCCGCCCGCTGCGTGCAGAGTGCCATCGATGCCCACGGAGATGCCAATTATGTGTATAACGAGGTGCGCGATATCATCTTGAGTGCTGACCTGGCGGTGGGCACCCTCAACACCACCTTGAGTGACCTGTCCACCCATACCGGTTGCATCGTCACCTTTGTGCTGGTTAGCGATTCGCGCAGCGCCGTGGCGGCTGCCTCGGCTGGTTTCGACGTGATGAGCGTAGCCACCAACCACATCAAGAACTGCTCGGGGGCCAGCTGCGCCGATGAGTACAACCGGGCCTTCTTCGACACACTGGATAACCTGCGGGCAAACAATATCCAGCCCGTGGGGGCGGGGATGAATGTCGAAGATGCCTTGCAGCCTGTGGTCGTCGAGATCGACGGTGTGCGCTTCGGGATCGTCTCTCTCGGCATGGTGGAGCCCATGGCTTTCGCCGAGGCCGATTCCCCTGGTATCGCTCCGCTGACTGATGAGAACCTGCAGGCTGCCATTGCCAATGTCAGGGGAGAGGCGGATGTGGTGATCGTTATGCCTCACTGGGGGCCCGAAGACTCAGCTGACCCAACCAGCTACCAGCAGCACTTTGCCCAGGTAGCGGTAGATGCCGGGGCGGATGTGGTGGTAGGTAACCACACCCACGTGGTCCAGGCCATCCAGCAGATCAACGGCGTTGACGTGTTTTATGGGTTGGGCAACTTCATCTTCGACCAGACCTGGGATCTGGCCCACCAACAGGGGGTGATCCTCTTGCTCCATTTTTCCGGCACAGAATACACGGGGTATGAGCTCATCCCCACCCATGTGGATGGGGATGGCACGGTCCACATCGCCGGTCCGGATGAGGCGGCTTCCATCATCGAACGCATCGAAGCCGCCAGTGCCCTCTTGAAGTAGCGGCTGACCCGTGCGGGGAAATCCAAGGCGGTGACTTGCCTGGAGTGCGGTATACTCATTTGACGAACTTGGGAGGAGAGGATCATGCCTGACAGCGATAAGCTCACCACGATTGTCATCTTTGGAGCCTCGGGCGACCTGACCTGGCGTAAGCTGGTGCCAGCGCTGTACAACAACTACATCAAGGGCCGCTTGCTGAAATGCGACAAGATCGTTGGTTTTGCCCGCCGCCCGTACACCGACGATACTTTCCGCGAGCGCTTGCTCGAAGGAGTTAAATCCTTCAGCCCCGAGAGCTTTGACTTGCCGCGCTGGGCCGAGTTCTCTCAGAAGATCGTTTATTTCCAGGGCAACCTGGATGTACCGGATGACTTCAACCGCCTGGGCACCTTCCTCACCGAGCAGGAAGGCCAGCCGGCCAACCGCCTGTACTACCTGGCGACCGCCCCCGAGCACTATATCCCGGTGGTCAACTGCCTGGGGCATGCCAACCTGGCGGACCAGGCTGACGGCTGGCGGCGTGTCATCGTCGAAAAGCCCTTCGGTAAGGACCTCAGCTCCGCCCGTGAGCTGAACAAGGTCCTTCACTCGGTCTTCGATGAAAGCCAGATCTACCGCATCGACCACTACCTGGGCAAGGAAACTGCCCAGAACATCCTGTTTTTCCGCTTTGCCAACACCATCTTCGAGCCGATCTGGAACCGTCGTTATGTGGATAACATCCAGATCACCGTCTCGGAGACCGTGGATATCGAGCACCGAGCCGATTATTACGACAGCGTGGGTGTATTACGCGATATGTTCCAGAATCACCTGCTCCAGCTGCTCTCGCTGGTGGCCATGGAACCGCCTGCCTCCTTCGAAGCCGATGCGGTGCGTAATGAGACCTTCAAGCTGCTCTCCTCCATCCGCCCGGTCGCCCTGGAAGATACGGTGAGAGCACAATATGAGGGCTACCGCCAGACCCAGGGTGTAGCACCCGATTCCCAGACGCCCACCTACGCCGCGGTAAAACTGTATATCGATAACTGGCGCTGGAAGGGCGTGCCCTTCTACCTGCGCTCGGGAAAAAGCCTGGCGCAGAAGACTTCCCAGGTCATCGTGGAGTTCCAGCGCCCGCCACACCTGATGTTCCACTTGCCGGATGAGTACAAATTCATCCCCAATATCCTGGCCTTGTGCATCCAGCCTGATGAGGGCATCCACCTGATGTTCGAGGCCAAGGTGCCTGACTCTGACCAGGACATGCGCAGTGTGAATATGGAATTTCATTACCGCGATTCCTTCAGTGGTGTGCTGCCTGACGCCTACGAGCGCCTGCTCATGGAGGCCTTGCGCGGCGATGCCTCGCTCTTTACCCGCTCGGATGGGATCGAGGCCGCCTGGAAACTGATCGATTCGATCGCCCTCGGCTGGGAAACCACCAATATCCCCGATCTCTCCCTCTACCGGCGCGGTAGCTGGGGGCCGACGGAAGCTGCCACGCTGCTCGCCAGGGCTGGCCATTTATGGCGCCTGGGCTGCGTGAGCGATTGACATTTGACTTAATTATCATTGTGAGGGGATTTTCATGGCTTCTGCGGTACTCACTGCATCACTGCAGTCCCCGAAGCAATCTCCTCCTGAATTTTCCTTACAAGCTTAAAAAAACCGTCGATTGAAATGAATCGTTTGTTATCCTTCTGTCAATTGGAATTGACCTAACCCAATCCGTCTGATACACTCTAGCTATGTCGCAATCCCTTTACCGGAAATGGCGCCCGCTGCATTGGGACCAGGTCATCGGCCAGGAACATGTGGTCCAGACCTTGCGCAATGCTGTCACTGCCCAGCGTGTGGCGCACGCCTACCTGTTCGCCGGTCCGCGTGGCACCGGGAAGACCACCACCGCCCGCATCCTGGCCAAGGCAGTCAACTGCCTGGATAAGGACCCTGCGAAGCGCCCGTGCAATAATTGTGAGCACTGCCAGGCTGTCAACCAGGGGCGCTTCCTCGACCTGATCGAGATCGATGCCGCCTCCAACACCAGCGTGGATGACGTGCGCGACCTGCGCGATCGCATCAATTTCTCCCCCAACCAGGGCCACTACAAGGTCTATATCATCGATGAAGTCCACATGTTGTCCACTGCGGCTTTCAATGCCCTGCTGAAGACCCTGGAGGAACCCCCACCTCACGCCATCTTCATCCTGGCAACCACCGAGGTGCACAAGATCCCCGCCACAGTGCTCTCGCGCTGTCAGCGGCATGAATTTCGCCGCATCCCCGTCAAGGAGATCATCGAGAGCCTGACCCGGCTGGCAGAAGAAGAGAAGATTATGGCAGAGCCGGATGCGCTCAGCCTGGTGGCCCGCCAGGCAACCGGCTCAATGCGTGACGCCATCTCTCTGCTCGACCAGCTGGCTTCAGCGGGTGATAATATCACCCTGCAGCTGGCCCAGGACGTGCTGGGTACAGCCACCAGCCAGGCGGTGCTGGAAGTAATCGAAGCCATGCTCAAGCGCCAGTCGGCCCAGGGTCTTGAAGCCATCCACCGTAGCCTGGATGCCGGTTCCGACCCGCGCCAGTTTGCCCGCCAGATCGTGGAATACCTGCGTGGGTTATTACTGGTGGCGCTGGGGAATGCTGCCCAGGTGGATGCCACGGCCGAGGTCCGTTCACAGATGGCCCGCCACGCCCAGGCACTCACCGTCAGCGAGCTGCTCAGGGTGATCCAGGCTTTCAACCAGGCTGCCACCGAAAGCCGGGGCAGCTGGCAGCCGGCTTTGCCGCTTGAGATAGCCTTCATTGAGGCCATCACCAGCGGCGGTGAAACCAGTGAAAGCAAGCCAGCCCAGGCGCCGCCGCCCTCACCGGCTGTGACGCAAGGTCCACCTGCCACAAAAACCGGCACCCAGCCTGGTGGCTTACCTGATAGCCAGCTTGCTGGTCAGCCAGGTGCGACGAAGGTGGCCCGTTCTGAACCGATTACCGTGAGTGAGGTCAGCCCCGAGGATGCTATCTCCAGCCAGCGCCTGGACCAGAGCTGGAACCTGGTCTTGGCCCAGTTGAAGCGGCAGAATCCCAGCCTGACTGCGCTGGTGAATTCGGTTAAGACCCGCTCGCTAAAGGGCAATACCCTCACCCTGGGGATGAGTGGGGACGTACTTAAGATGCGCCTGGAAGACCCGGCCAATATTGAGCTTCTGGAAAAGGTGCTCAAGCAGGTCATGGGCCGGGATATATACGTAAAGGTAATACTAACCTCAGCCACCCGTAGCACGCCTCCCGCTGAAGTGGATAGCGACGGGATGGTGGCTTCTGCTTTACGCGACCTGGGCGGCGAGATTGTGGATATTCAATAATGTCAGGAGTAACCTATGCCGAAGTATCGACCTAGTTTTCAACAAAAAGGAGGGCAGGCGGGCATGATGCAGCAGCTGCAAAAGCTACAGGAGCAGCTCGCCCAGACCCAGGATCAGCTGGCCCAGGAGACCGTCAACTACTCTGCCGGGGGAGGCGCCATCAAGGTGACGATGACCGGTGACCAGAAGTGCCAGGCTGTGGAGATCGACCCGGAGCTGCTCAAGGATGCCGACGTGGAGATGCTGCAAGACCTAGTCCTGACTGCAGTCAACGGGGCGCTGGAAGCCTCGCGCGCTCTGGCTTCGGAACGCCTGGGTCCCCTGGCAGGAGGCCTGCCATTCTGATCTGTTCATGAGCCTCTAGCGTATTGTTCGCCACGTTATGTGTGCTCCTTCGACCAAGCCGTCGGATTGTCATTGCGGTTATCCTCGCTTGTTTTCGGGGAAGGGGACTTTCAGGGCCTCCAAGGCACGTCACACATTCCGAGGTCCCCGAAGCAATCTCATCATTCCATACCGCGTTCATGTACTTTTCAGTTTTGCTGTTACCTTCACCCCAATGTCTTGCGGAGAGGTTGATCCATGCTCCTACCTGCACCTATCCAAAAACTGATCGACGCTTTCTCGCGCCTGCCGGGCATCGGCCCAAAGACGGCCAGCCGCCTGACCTTTTACCTGCTGAATGCCCCGGATGAGATTGCCGGTGATCTGGCAGACGCACTGCGCGGCTTGAAAGCCGATACGGTGGACTGCCCGATATGCTTCAATGTGACCACTGCCGGGCGGGCGGAGTGCGAGATTTGCGCCAGCTCAGAGCGTGACCCCAGCCTCGTATGCGTGGTGGAAGAACCCCTGGACGTGCTGGCCATGGAGCGCACGGGGGGCTTCACCGGCCGCTACCATGTGCTGAGGGGCGTGCTATCTCCCATCGAGGGCGTTGGCCCCGAAGACCTGACCATGCACCAGCTGTTCGAACGCCTGAAATCTGGTGAGATCAAAGAGCTGATCCTGGCCACCAACCCGAGCATGGAGGGTGATGCCACGGCCATGTACATCCAGCAGCAAATCAAGCTGCCGGGCGTGAAGGTCACCCGCCTGGCGCGCGGGCTCCCCATTGGGGGCGATCTAGAATACGCGGACCAGACCACCTTGCTCAGGGCGCTGATGGGCCGCCAGGAGATGGGGTAAAGAGAAGCCATTATCAGGCATGTTTTGGGCATGATCACTAAATTGTCTTACAAATTGGTTCGATTTACCCTTGACAAAATGAATTTAAGGTATAGAATCACAGTTCGCTGTTGAATATTTCGTTCTCGCCCTAAGCGGGCAGAACACTAACAACCGAGCAAAAAGAGCAAAGACGCACTAGCGTCAGAGACTAAAGTGTATACACTTCACAGTCTGACGTGCCGATGTTGAGTTTCACATCGGCAGTTTAGTCTCTAAACAGCCTTGACAGGCTCTGGGGGCAGTGATAAAATCCTGCCCGCTCGATTGAAGGAACCTTAACAACTGAAGAGTGATAGGAAATCAGCCAGTCGTTTTAACGACAAAAACGCAGACTTTACGCATCGAAAGATGCATAAATTTTTTGCGGAGAGTTTGATCCTGGCTCAGGATAAACGCTGGCGGCGTGCCTAATACATGCAAGTCGAACGAGGAGTTTTTGTAGCAATACGGAAACTTCCTAGTGGCGAATGGGTGAGTAACGCGTTGGTGACCTGCCCCAAAGAGAGGAATAACTCCGGGAAACTGGAGCTAATACCTCATGTGGTTACCAGGGTTAGAGACCTGGTATCTGAAGGAGTAATCCGCTTTGGGAGGGACCTGCGTCCCATCAGCTAGTTGGTAGGGTAACGGCCTACCAAGGCTACGACGGGTAGGGGGCCTGAGAGGGTGGCCCCCCACACTGGAACTGAAACACGGTCCAGACACCTACGGGTGGCAGCAGTAGGGAATATTGCACAATGGGCGAAAGCCTGATGCAGCAACGCCGCGTGAACGATGAAGACCTTCGGGTTGTAAAGTTCTTTTCTGAAGGACGAGGAAGGACGGTACTTCAGGAATAAGGATCGGCTAACTACGTGCCAGCAGCCGCGGTAATACGTAGGATCCGAGCGTTATCCGAATTTACTGGGCGTAAAGCGCGTGCAGGCGGTTTGGTAAGTTGGATGTGAAAGCTCCCGGCTCAACTGGGAGAGGCCGTTCAATACTGCCAGACTTGAGGACGGTAGAGGGAGGTAGAATTCCCGGTGTAGTAGTGAAATGCGTAGATATCGGGAGGAATACCAGTGGCGAAGGCGGCCTCCTGGACCGTTCCTGACGCTCAGACGCGAAAGCTAGGGGAGCGAACGGGATTAGAAACCCCGGTAGTCCTAGCTGTAAACGATGCGAACTTGGTGTTGGTGGGGTAAAATCCGCCGGTGCCGAAGCTAACGCGATAAGTTCGCCGCCTGGGGACTACGGCCGCAAGGTTAAAACTCAAAGGAATTGACGGGGCCCCGCACAAGCAGCGGAGCGTGTGGTTTAATTCGTTGCTACGCGAAAAACCTTACCCGGGTTTGACATATAGGTAGTAGGGATTCGAGAGATGACCGACCCTTCGGGGAGCCTATACAGGTGCTGCATGGCTGTCGTCAGCTCGTGCCGTGAGGTGTCCGGTTAAGTCCGGTAACGAGCGCAACCCTCGCTGTATGTTACAAGTGTCATACAGGACTGCCGGTATCAAGCCGGAGGAAGGCGGGGATGACGTCAAGTCAGCATGGCCTTTATATCCGGGGCTACACACACGCTACAATGGCCAATACAATGGGTCGCAAAGCCGCGAGGTGGAGCCAATCCCCAAAATTGGTCTCAGTTCAGACTGCAGGCTGCAACCCGCCTGCACGAAGCCGGAGTTGCTAGTAAACGCGCGTCAGCATTAGTGCGTTGAATACGTTCCCGGGGCTTGTACACACCGCCCGTCACGTCATGGGAGCTGGTAACACCTGAAGCCGGTATCCTAACCCGTAAGGGAGGGAGCTGTCGAAGGTGGGACTGGTGACTGGGACGAAGTCGTAACAAGGTAGGTGTACCGGAAGGTGCGCCTGGATCACCTCCTTTCTAGAGTTCCGATCGGCCTGCTAAGGCAGGCAGATCTACTCAACCCCCAGCAGATTTCAAACTCCTGCTGTGGTGCAAGACTCGCTTGCGGTAGCGAGACGTTATTACGAACTCGCAGGTTTCCTGTCACTTCTCAGTTGCTAAGGGTCCGGTCGACTGGGCCTGTAGCTCAGTTGGTTAGAGCACAGTCCTGATAAGACTGGGGTCACTGGTTCGAATCCAGTCAGGCCCACTACTTTAACAGTAGTAAAAACTGGGGATGTAGCTCAGTTGGGAGAGCGCCGCCTTTGCAAGGCGGATGTCACGGGTTCGAGTCCCGTCATCTCCACAGGGCTACCCTAGAATATTGAGGTGTACTTGCGTTTAGAGTTCGTGATCAAGACATAGGATCCATTTTGAGCCATCGTGTGGGAGTTATTGCGACCCGGCGATGACCCGGGTCGCTTTGTCTCTACAAGTGAACGGTTGACCCTTGAAGGGTGCTCCCGAAAGAAGATCAGGATCACCTCTCAGCGATCAATCGCTGAAGCCGCAAGGCTTGTACCTTACCAACTGAAAAGTGATTTTTATCAAATCATGCGTAATGCGATAGAAAGCGAGATGTAAAGCGAAAAGTTTCGATTTCTCCGCATCACGTGATTAAGCTACTAAGAGCTTACGGTGGATGCCTTGGCGTTAAATGCCGATGAAGGACGTGGGACACTGCGATAAGCCTCGGGGAGCTGTGTACAAGCGCCGATCCGGGGATGTCCGAATAGGGAAACCTGCCGTTGCGAACCAACGGCATCTCCCAGTTGAATATATAGATTGGGAGAAGGGAACCTGGGGAACTGAAACATCTAAGTACCCAGAGGAAAAGAAAGAATTCCCCTAGTAGTGGCGAGCGAACGGGGAACAGCCCAAACCGAACCGGCTTGCTGGTTCGGGGTTGTAGGGCCAGGCACATAGGAGTTACAAATCGCTCTGCTAACAGAATGGTGTGGGACAGCCAACCAAAGAAGGTAACAGTCCTGTATGTAAAAGCGGAACGACTCCTGCTTGGTACCTGAGTACTACTGGGCACGCTAATCCAGTAGGAAGCTGGGGAGTCCACTTTCCAAGGCTAAATACATTTGACGACCGATAGTGTACAAGTACCGCGAGGGAAAGGTGAAAAGCACCCCGATAAGGGGAGTGAAATAGATCCTGAAACCGTAAGCTTACAAGCAGTCGAAGGGCTAATGGCGGGTCTGTGCGCCGGTGAAAGCCGGATGCGCGCCGCTATGCCTGACGGCGTGCCTTTTGGAGAATGAGCCTGCGAGTTAATCTTTGTGGCAAGGTTAAGGGAGTTACACCCGAAGCCGTAGCGAAAGCGAGTCTGAATAGGGCGTACAGTCGCAAGGATTAGACACGAAACCGGGTGAGCTACCCATGGCCAGGGTGAAGCGAGTCTAACCACTCGTGGAGGCCCGAACCTACTAATGTTACAAAATTAGGGGATGAGCTGTGGGTAGGGGTGATATGCCAAACGAACTCGGAGATAGCTTGTTCTCCCCGAAATAGCTTTAGGGCTAGCGTCATGTGTTCAGTATCGGAGGTAGAGCACTGGATGGGCTAGGGGGCTTACTGCTTACCAAACCCAACCAAACTCCGAATGCCGATACTCCAGAACATGGCAGTCGGACTCCGGGAGATGAGTTTCGGGGTCAAAAGGGAATCAGCCCAGATCAACAGCTAAGGTCCTAAAGTCCAGGCTAAGTGGGAAACGATGTGAGATTACTCGGACAACCAGGAGGTTGGCTCAGAAGCAGCCACCCTTTAAAGAGTGCGTAATAGCTCACTGGTCAAGTGGTCTTGCGCGGAAAATTTAACGGGGCTAAGCCTGGCACCGAAGCTTTGGGTCTCAGCGTAAGCTGGGACGGTAGGGGAGCGTTCTGCCAGCAGTGAAGGTCGACCGTAAGGACGGCTGGAGCGGGCAGAAGTGAGAATGCAGGCATGAGTAGCGTAAAACACGTGAGAACCGTGTTCGCCGTAAATCTAAGGTTTCCGACGCCAGGTCAGTCCGCGTCGGGTTAGTCGGTCCTTAGCTGAGGCCGTGAGGCGTAAGTGATGGACATCCGGTCAACATTCCGGAACCACCTTTGAGGAGCGATGAGGGGACGCAGCGAGGTAGACCAGCCTGCGATTGGTTGTGCAGGTGTAAGCGTGTAGGCGTTGAGGCCCGGTGAAAACGGGCTGAGCTGAGGCGCGAATACGTGCCCTTGAGGCGGAAGTGGTTAAGCCTTGCTGCCGAGAAAAGCCTCTAAGCGTTGATTCAAAGGTGTCCGTACCGCAAACCGACACTGGTAGATGGGTAGAATATACCAAGGCGAACGGGAGAACCCTCGTTAAGGAACTAGGCAATTTAGCCCCGTAACTTCGGGATAAGGGGTGCCTCCTGATGTGAATATCATACGATTGGAGCATTGGGAGGTCGCAGTGAAATGGTTCTAGTGACTGGTTAACAAAACCACAGGTCTCTGCAAAGCCGTAAGGCGATGTATAGGGGCTGACACCTGCCCAGTGCTGGAAGGTTAAGGGGAGGGGTTAGGCGCAAGCCGAAGCTCTGAACCGAAGCCCCAGTGAACGGCGGCCGTAACTATAACGGTCCTAAGGTAGCGAAATTCCTTGTCGGGTAAGTTCCGACCCGCACGAACGGTGTAACAACTGGAACAGTGTCTCAACGAGGGACCCGGTGAAATTGAAATACGAGTGAAGATGCTCGTTACCCGCAGCAGGACAAAAAGACCCCGTGGAGCTTTACTGCATCTTGGCATTGAGTTTGGGCATTGTTTGTGTAGCATAGGTGGGAGACTTTGAAGCTGGGGCGCTAGCCTCGGTGGAGTCACCAATGAAATACCACCCTGATGATGTTTAGACCCTAACCCCATTCCGTAATCCGGATGGGGGACCGTGCCAGGTGGGCAGTTTGACTGGGGCGGTCGCCTCCTAAAAAGTAACGGAGGCGCCCAAAGGTTCCCTCAGGCTGAATGGAAACCAGCCGGAGAGTGTAAAGGCATAAGGGAGCTTGACTGCAAGACCAACGCGTCGAGCAGAGGCGAAAGCCGGGCTTAGTGATCCCACGGTACTGTGTGGAAGGGCCGTGGCTTACCGGACAAAAGCTACCCCGGGGATAACAGGCTGGTGAGGCCCAAGAGTTCATATCGACGGCCTCGCTCGGCACCTCGATGTCGGCTCATCGCATCCTGGGGCTGGATAAGGTCCCAAGGGTTGGGCTGTTCGCCCATTAAAGCGATACGCGAGCTGGGTTCAGACCGTCGTGAGACAGGTCGGTCTCTATCCGCTGTGGGCGCAAGGGATTTGAGAGGATCTGCCCCTAGTACGAGAGGACCGGGGTGGACGGACCTCTGGTGTGCCAGTTGTCGTGCCAACGGCATCGCTGGGTAGCTAAGTCCGGCAGAGATAACCGCTGAAAGCATCTAAGTGGGAAACTCGCCTCAAGATGAGATCCCTCTTCCCATTAAGGGAGTAAGGCCGCAGGAAGACTACCTGCTTTGATAGGCAGCATGTGTAAGCGCAGTAATGCGTTCAGCTTAGCTGTACTAATGGCCGAGGGCTTAATCACGTGGTACGGAGAACTCGAACCTTTTCGCAAACGTGTATAAAAATCACTTTTCGTTGGTATCTTAACATGGATATAGAGTCTCTTGGTGATTGGAGCGACAGGGGTACACCCGGACACATCCCGAACCCGACCGTTAAGCCTGTCAGCGCCGATGGTACTTGGTGGGTAACCGCCTGGGAGAGTAGGTCATTGCCAAGAGACTTTATTGTTTAACTCACACTCCCTGTTGATCTCAGTACGGGGAGTTTTAACTTTAAACAATGCACCCCCTGCTTTGGGGAATAACAGGGGGTGCTGCCTTGCCGTGGGCGTATGCTGCGGAATTTCGAGCGTTTTGCTCTAACTGACCTGGCAAACGCCCAGGGGTTTTACCGGTGACGACTTTCTAATGCTTCATCTCTAATGGCAACAACATTCGATACCAGAACGCGGTCGTGGTCAGGGTCGCGCTGTCCGTAACTTCCGGCTTTGCCATGCAAGTGGCAGTCAGGATAAGCACGTCGCTGGCCCCAAGCTGCACATCCAGCGGAATCGTTACCAGCACCACAATATCGGCGCTTTCACCGGCTCCCAGCTCAAGCTCACCCACCGGGAGGACAACCTCCCAGGCTGCGCTGGTGAAGGTTAGTACATAGGTATCGGTGATATTTCCCTGGTTGGTTACGGTCAGCGTGTACGGAATCACCTCGCCGTAGATGCCAAAGTCTTCCATATCACCTGGAATAAGGCTTACACGGTGGGTGGTGAGGACGGTGGTATAGATCTGGATCGTGTCCATCACGCTGGGGTCGCGTAAAAATTCGACCCTGACATTGGTAAGGCCGATATCACCAGGTTTAGCGTCTGGTGGCACATCGATCTCGATGACCACCTGGATGGTCTCGCCAGGCCCAACCGGCCCGGGCCCCCCGAGCACTTTATAAGCTGGCCACTCACTGGAATAAGTCAGGTTGTAGTAATCGACAATATTACCGGTATTGGTAATGTCCACGGTATAAGTGACTATGCTGCCTGACTCTGCCTCTCCATACATGGGTGCATCCGACAGGTTAACGATATTCTGTACGCACGGTTCGCCAATTGACAGATAATATGCTCCGTCGATGGTAGTCCAATTCCACATGCCGTTTTGCAGCCAGATGCCGGAGGCACCTCCGACTGACCAGATCTCTCCCCCTGACCACGCCTCGGTGCACGGTCCACCCCAATTAGCTTCCAACGCCCAGGGTGTTGGTTGCTGCAGGTCTTCCCAGCTACCGCCTGGCCACAGGCTCAGATCAAGTACTTCGACCTGCCCGGTGGGGTCCGTGCGCTCACCGCCGTTGATATCTCCACCGATAGCATACAAGTGCCCTTGGGTGACTGATAGATCGGTGACAGCGCGCCGGCTGGTGAAGGTTGGTCCTTCTTCCCATTCTTCAGTAGCCAGGTTCAAGCGCAGGGTGTAAGATGAGTTATCGTTCCAATCGTACCAATCACCCATCATCCCGCCTACCACATAGAGGTATTGTCCGGCTTGAACATATCCGAAACCGCTAATCTCGCTCGGCATTGTTGGCCCAATTCTCCAGGTTTTACCGGTGATATTATAGATATTGACTGCGTTTGTCCCTCCTACCATGAACAATTCGCCATTCCAGACACCTACTCCAGAACTATATGGATCTCTGGGGGCTCGTGACACACCATATGTCCATGTTTTACTGGTAAGATCAAAGACATCAACATAATAAGAGAAACCGCTGCCGATGACATATAGTTTATTGTCATAGCAGGTTGCAAGGTGCCCCAACCACCGCCACGCGGTAGATTGGTCACGGGGGTCCATTCGTTGATATTCGCAGAATAATAAAACACCTCATCCAACGCCCACAAATCAGGGGTTGAGCCGCCGAGAACGTAAAATCCATTCGGATCACTGGCGCATTGTGCCCGTTCATGGAAGGCGATATCTTCAGGGACACTGGCTGCTTCATGCCAATTTGTGACCGTGGTGGTCAGCCTGGCGTTATCCGAGGCGCTCGAGTCAGCTTGGGATGTGAGGGTCACGGTGGCGACATCAAAATCTCCCGGCGTGGCATCTTCAGGCACCTCGATATCTACGTAAACGAGACCGGCATCGCCTGGGACTACTGGACCGACCGTTAACGAGGCAGACACGACCCATCCACTGCTAACAGAGATATCATAACTGTCAACTTCGCTACCATCATTAATCACCGGCAGAACGTAATGTGCTGTTGCCCCTGGCTGGTTGCCAAGCTGCATTTCCTCACGCGCCAGGTCACCGAAGTAGAAGTCGAAGCAGGGCTCGGCAGGCCGGAAGTATACTTCTGCGAATGGGATCAGGTTCATGTCCGCACCGCCGATCGCCCAGGTCTCGCCACCAGTCCTGGCTTCGGTGCAGCCCCCCGCCGTCACCATGCTCACCTGTGGCAGGGGGTCTTCCAGGTCTATCCACTCGCCAGCTGGCCAGGCAGAAAGGTCAAGGGTTTCAACCAGGTCGGTAGGGTCAAAGTAACCACCACCATTGACATCGCCGCCTTGCACATATAGATTTGTTGCAGTGGTTGAGCCAGCATTGATGCCGCGTGCACTCGTAAATTCAGGGCCAACTTCCCAATCATTGTTCGCCATATCGTAACGCTGGGTTTGGTTCACATTATTGTTTGGGTCTCCTGAGTTGCCGCCCGTGATGAAATAATACCGGCCACGCTGCACACCACTGTAAGCGTACGCAGTGGGAGTAGGCAGTGGTATACCGCCTTCAGCCTCCCAGGTGTTTGAGGCAATGTCATAAATGTCTACATGGCTCACGGGGGTGTAAGGGGTTGCCTGCAAAGGTGAGCCGCCCATCAGATAAAGTTTACCATCCCAGGCGCCTAAACTTGCCCCACCGGTGTCGTCCGGCAGGTTGGCACCTTCAGACCAGACATCCCCTATGATATTGTAGATAAATAGGCGATTCATCGCATTCAGCAGGCCGCCTGCCACGTAAATTCTGCCCTGGTAGCAAGCCACCGCATGGCCACGCAGGGGAATGGGTAGATTTAGTAAGGTTGTGTCCCAGGTATTTGTTGTGGCATCGTATTTATAAAGTTTATTACTGGTTCCATGACCGTCTACCCCACCAACCATGTAGATAATATCGGGCTGGTCGGGGCATTGGATTGTGGCACCAGCCATTGGCTCAGGGAGTGGGGCTGCTGCGAGCCAGGCATCTGGCCTGGGTGCAGCCTGTGCATGCTGCATATCCCAGGCATCTAAAAGTAATATCCCAATCCCTAAAAACAGCAAGGAAAATAATACAGCCAACATCTTAATTCTTTTCATTTGATTTCTCCTCAAAGATAGGTCTAGGCTGATTAAGTCACCCACGCGCTGTTTCCTCTAATCAAGTAAGCCTGCATTCAATTGCATTGGAGGTAATGAGGTGCAGGGTAAACCCTTCAATCCCGCACCTCAAATTGACCCTCCTTACCCAGCCTGTCCCCTAATCATCGTACAGCGTTATTAAATTGACAGGTGATCGTAGCATTACCATTCGGAGTAACGATCATCAGGCTGTTCTTTGCTAGCTCTCCGTTATTGCCCGTGCACGGGATGTCTTTCCACATAAAACTGCCATTCCCACTGCAATAGTCAGGTGCCGCTGCGCAGATTTCATCCAGGCTGAGCAGGCTTGGATCAGCAAAGTCGATGATTGTATGGCAATTCCACTGGGCTTGCCCATTGTGGCACTTCGCCGCTCTTATATCCGGACCTTTGCTCGATGGCATGTGTGTTGGTTGTGAGCAAAACCCCTCCTTTCCTGCTTATCCACAAGGAGTCGAGGTGCAGGGTTATCCCCTCAACCCTGCACCTCGTCCATTCACCCCTCTTCCACTGATTTAGCTTTTAGTGTGCTAGCCTGCGCCAGGTAAGTTAGCAGCTCGCCCAGGCTGGCGAAACCGCTTTTTTCACCTGTTTGCACGTTCTCCAGCACGATGCGCCAGGCGGGCTCCCCGTTACCGGGTACCTGCCACATCCGTAGCAGGTATGAATAATGCAAACCCATTTCACCCCCTTTTACCACGCTCATACGATGCTCCTTTGTCCTGAACAGACTCAATTGATGATTGCATATCACTTTTAGCAAATGCCTCTCAAAAAACTCTGAATTAAGATTAAAAATAAATGAAAATTTGTTATAATGTACAAGAATCATCAATTAATTGGGTAGATACTTCATTAGGGGCAAGCGTGCGCTTGCAAGTGTGGGGAGGGTTAGATGGCACGCCTGGTTTTGAGCTTTCTTGGGTCCTTCCGAATAGATTTAGATGGTCATAATATCGAATCAATGGAGGCTGATAAGGGGCGCGCCCTGCTGGCCTACCTTGCTGTAGAGGCGGACCATCCGCATACGCGTGAAAAGTTGGCTGGTATTTTCTGGCCCGAGCAGGATGAAGAGCACGCGCGGGGCAGCTTGAGCCAGTCGCTGTACCACTTGCGGGGTACCCTGGGCGATCGCCCCGCTACTGGCGTGTTGCCTGGCCAGCCACTGATTCAGGCTCGCCCTCCGTTTTTGTTGGTCACCACCCAAGACGTCCAGCTCAATCCACAAGCCAGTATCACCACCGACATCGCCGATTTCCGTGCCCTGCTGGATGCTTGTAAAACACATACCCATCCTGTGAACGAGCTATGCGATGAGTGCCTGGAACGTTACCGGGTAGCTGCCCGCCTGTATCGCGGTGATTTCCTGTGCGATTTCTACCTGTCTAAAGGTCTGGCATTTGAGGAGTGGGCTACTGTTCTCAGGGAGCAATTGCATCTGGAAATCCTGGGTGTGCTGGAGCACCTGGTGCTGGCTTGTGAACGGCGGGGAGAGCTCGAGCAAGCCCTCAGCTATGCCCGTAAAATGATCCATTTGGATGACCTCAGTGAAGCAGGTACCCAGCATTTATTGCGCTTGCTGGGACTGTTAGATCGACCAACCGAAGCTCTATTACACTATGACGAATTTACTCGTCAGCTGGCTGTGCAACTTGGCTCAGAGCCCGCTACAGACACTAAGGCCTTGTACCGTCAATTGAAATGTGAAATTGCAGGGACTTCGTCGGGAATCATACCAGCCAGTCTGTCACCATTTATCGGGCGGCAGAAGGAGCTGGATGAATTGTGGGGGATGCTGCGTGATCCTCAGCGCCGCCTCATCAGCATTTTAGGTATTGGAGGGTGTGGTAAGACCCGCCTAGCCATCGAAGCAGCTCGTCGGCAACGCTATTACTTTCGCGATGGAGTTTACTATATTTCCCTATCCGCGTTGGGGAAAGGCAGCTCTCTGTTAGCTGCGATTGCAGACGGGTTAGATTTTTCGTTTCGGGAGCTGGGTGATCCCAAGAAACAGCTGTTGGATTATTTGCATAATAAGCGCATGCTATTGATCCTGGATAGCTTTGAGACGGTTGTGGAGACTGCCAGGCTGGTGGCCGAGATCCTGGCTGCCTCGCCAGGAGTTAAAGTATTGTCTACAAGCCGGGTAAGATTGAATATTAATGGCGAGAATACATATATGCTAGCGGGGATGCGTGTACCGCCTGCTGAATCAGGCCCCCAAGATCAGCTGTATAGTGCTGTGGTCCTATTTCTCGAGGCTGCCCGCCGCATGGCACCCGGCTATAAACCAGCCCAAATGGAGGATGTAAATCAGCTGTGCCGGCTGGTGGAGGGGATGCCACTCAGCCTGTTGCTCGCTTCAGCCTGGGTCAATGACTACTCCTTGCGGGAGATATCAACCCAGATCAAAGAAAGCCTGGATTTCCTGGCTGTCGAGTGGGCTGACATGCCTGAGCGGCAACGCAGCTTGCGCGCCACCTTTGAATATTCCTGGAACCTGATGACCACGGGCGAGCAGCAAGCCCTGATGAAGCTTGCTATGTTCCGCAATCATTTCACTACTCAGGCTGCTGAGTGGGTGGCAGGTGTTGGCTCCAGGCTGCTGCATGAGCTGGCGGGAAAAAGCCTCCTGAGTAGCTCTCCGGATGGATATTACCAGATGCATGACCTGGTTAGGCAGTACAGTGCAGAAAAACTATCTATGGATGCTGCCGAAGAAGCAAGTGTTGCACAGCGGTATATCCAATATTTCCTGGGGATGGTCACTGGATGGAGCAAATCTTTCAAAAGCCCCGACCAGTCTACCATATTAGCTGTGGCAGATAGAGTAGTGGATGACATCCATGTTGCCTGGCAGTTGGCTGTGGGGCGGGCCGATGTTCAACGCTTATCCCAGTCGATGGAGGGCTTATTGCTGTATTACTCGCTCCGTTATCGTTTACAAGAAGGTGAGCAAGCCTGTCAGGTTGCGCTGGATAGGTTGCAGAAGATTGCAGTTGAGAGCAAATGTGAGGCTTTATGTGGCCATTTGCTTGCCTGGCGGGCGGTATTTTACCGGCTGTTGGGAAAAGTAGATGCAGCGCGGCGATCACTTGAAGAGAGTTCGTCTGTGCTCAAGCAGGCTGGGGCAGCCGGGCAGGATGTTCAACCAGCCAAGGCACTGTTTTGGCGAGAGCGCCAGTATTATGCCTTTGAGCTGCAAGAGAAGCTGGATTATCTAAATAAGAGTGCTGCTATCTATCAGCAGCTGGGTGATGCTTGGTCTCAAGCCTGGGTGCTGGGTTGGGCAGGTGAATACGCCAACCGGCTGGGAAATTATGCGCTTGCGCAGGACCTTCATCAGCAAGCTGTAGAACTAAGTCGGACGACGGGCGATCCACGCCGGTTGGCTGACTCGCTGAAATTTCTCGGCTATGATCATTTAATAAATGGGCCCTGGCAAACAGGTTTCTCTTACATGGAGGAAGCTTCCAGCTATTACAGGAGCGTTGGTGATCTAAGCAGCCTAGCTTACGGCGAAATACTCCAAGGAACCTCTTTAGGATGGATTGGTCGCTTTCAGGAGGGTTGCGAGGTGTTGGAGCAGGCACTCTTGATGCTGAACCAATTGGGAGATAGATACTACATCGCCTATGCTTCTATTGGATTGGGAACAGCCTTGATGTGGACCCAGAGATATACACAGGCAGCAACCACGTTGCATAAATGTCTGGAAGCGACCCGCCAGGATGGTTTCCAGCGCGAAGAGGCGTCTTGCCTTGCGATCCTTGGCTGCCTGGAGATCATCCAGGGGAATCCATCTGGCGCGTTATCAGATTTTCAGGAGAGCGTGGCAAAATTCAGGCGGATGGGATTTGCTGGTGAGTTAAGTATGGCACTCAGCGGGCTGGCCCTGGTTGAGCATCTTTTAGGCCATGTCCAGGTGGCTAAGGTATTTATGAAAGAAGCCATCCAAATTGCGGTTAAATCCCATAGCCGCTTTACGCTATTCATCCTACCCGCATCACTGATCGTGATCCTGGCTGATAACGGATATTGGGAGCAGGCCGTGGAGGCCCATGCATCGCTGATGAACGACCCGGTCGTGTCGAATTCACGCTGGATTGCAGATATGATTGGAAACAGGATGGATTTAGCCAGGGAGAACCTGCCGGAGGACGTCTTCCAGGCGGCTGAGGCGCGCGGGCGCGAAAGTGATCTCTTCGAGGTGTTTGGCAGGCTGGCCAACGAGATGGGCGCAGAACTGGCGTTATCTACCACCCAGGAGTGAGGAAAATGGTCCAATTTGAGGTTTTATTTAGGCAAAACCGGGCAAACTGTTCATTAAAATTGACAGAAACTGATATGTGGATTAAAATCGGTTCGACGTTTCGAAATCGCTCTTTTGGATGGATGGTGACCAAAACCTTTATCGATGACTGAAACAGGAGTGCATTCATTACCTGGCTCGGCTGAGAGCGTAAACGTCAGCCGGGTTTTTTGTCCCAATGCCCGGCAGACAGGATACCAGAACGGTAAGGAGGTGAGGAAGTTGACCACAGTAAATCTACGCCCGAACGAGTCGCAGGACGCCCTGCTCAAACGCTTTCGCAAGAAGGTAGCTAAAAGCGGTATCTTGAGCACGGTCCGCCGCAAGCGCTGGTTCGTTTCGAAGAGTGAGTTGCGCCGTATTCAGAAGAAAAAGGCCATTCGCCGTATCAGGCGAAAAGAACGACCAGACATGGAGTAAGCTCGTTCGAGTGAAGGGTTGTGCAGGCCCCGATGGCCCGCGGCCCTGTTTGTCAGGAGGTGTGCATGACGAAAGAAGAAGATAAGATCGTCGTCGAAGGCACGGTAATTGAAGCCTTGCCCGGAACGCAGTTTAAAGTGCGCCTTGAGACGGGGCACGAGGTTTTGGCATATCTCTCAGGGAAAATGCGCAAGTATTATATTCGCATCCTTTTGGGAGATAGCGTTCGGGTAGAGATGTCACCTTACGATCTTACCCGCGGTCGCATTGTTTACCGCCACAAGAAGGCCCACGAAGAAGAGGCCGATTCCTTATAACCTGCATGCCGAGTGATCATTAGAAAAACAAGAGCGGGCGCCACGCGCCCGCTCTTTTGTCTTAATTCAACTTCCTGCTAGATAAAATCTGGGTTATAAGAGTTGAGCACCTTCATATAATTCGCTCGCTCAAAGGCTGCCGGTTCTGCCACCGCACCCTGGCTCATGCTACCCCGCATCTGTTGCACCGAGGTATATTCATGTCCGACCATCCAGCTTTCGAATCCAGATAGGATCTGTTGGATGGCTGTTGTACCACGCTTGAGCAAGGCCGAAGTGGTCATGGCAACATTGGCTCCCGCCATAACAGCCTTGATGGCATCCTCGGAAGTGTGTACCCCGCTGGTCAGGGCCAGGTCGGCCTTGACTTTGCCATACAGGATGGCGATCCAGCGCAGGGGTAAGCGCAGCTCATCCGAATTGCTCAGCACCAGGTTCGGCACCACCTCCAGGTTTTCCAGGTCCAGGTCGGGCTGGTAGAAGCGGTTGAAGAGCACCAGCCCGTTGGCACCCGCCTCAGCCAGGCGGTTGGCAAACTGCGGCAGGGCGGTAAAGAACGGCGCCAGCTTGACTGCCAGTGGGATGGTTATTGAAGCCCGAATATCGCTGACCAATTTGATGTAATTATCTTCGATCTGGCTGCTGGTAAGGCCGGGATCAACCGGGAGGTAATACAGGTTGAGCTCCAACCCATCTGCTCCGGCATCCTGGATCTTGCGGGCATACTCAATCCATCCGCCGGTTGAAACGCCGTTCAGGCTTCCCAGGACTGGGATATTGACGGCTAGTTTGGTCTTCTGAAGGGTTTCAATGTACTTATCAGGGGCCAGGCTGTATTTGCCGATATTCGGGAAGTAGGTGAGCGCCTCCGCAAACGATTCTGTGCCCCGGCTGAGGAAGTAATCCAGCTCCAGGCTCTCGTGGATGATCTGTTCTTCAAACAGCGAGTACATCACCACCGCCGCTATACCCGCCTCTTCCATGCGTTTCACATTGGCAACCTTTTCCGACAGCGGGGAGGGTGAGGCCACCAGGGGGTTTTTAAGTTTTAGTCCAAGGTACGTGGTTGTTAGGTCTACCATGATCAGTCTCCTTCATCTCCCAGGGTTATTCGTTACCGTCGTTATTTCCATAGTGCATGGCTGCCATTTGTTTGTATAGCTCCCAGCGTGACTTAACATCTTGCTGGGCCAGCTTCAATAGCATTTCAGCACGTTCTTCGTCGCTCTGCGTGAGCATCTTATAGCGTGGTTCATTATAGGCGTACTGCTCGAGCGGGATGGATGGATCTTTCGAGTCAATGACCAGCGGGTTCTTACCTTCTTCAGCCAGCTTCGGGTTATAGCGGTAGAGCGGCCAGATACCCGATAGGACAGCCAGTTTCTGTTGTTCCAATCCCCGGCGCATGTCGATGCCATGGTTGATGCAGTGGCTGTAGGCAATGATCAAAGATGGGCCTTCGTGTGCGTCAGCTTCCAGGAACGCGTTCAAGGTTTGTTGGTCACTGGCACCCATTGCGATGCGCGCTACATACACATACCCGTAAGACATGGCGATCAGGCCCAGGTCTTTCTTTGGCATGCCTTTACCGTTCGCTGCGAATTTTGCTACCGCCCCTCGTGGGGTGGATTTAGAGCTCTGCCCACCCGTGTTTGAATAGACTTCGGTGTCGAGCACCAGCATGTTAACGTTGCGTCCCATCGCCAGGACGTGATCCAAACCGCCATAGCCGATGTCATACGCCCAGCCATCGCCGCCCAGGATCCACACACTCTTGCGTACCAGCAGATCAGCCAGGCTGAGCAGATCGCGGGCGCGCGGGTCCTTCACGCCGTTCAGTCGGGTTTTGAGCAGGGCAACACGTTCGCGCTGCTCTTTAATGCCTGCCTCGTTGGTCTGGTCGGCGTTCAGCAGGCCGGTCACCAGCTGCTCACCCACCAGGTTGGCCAGTTGCGGCAGCAGCTCACGTGCGTACTCATTTTGCTTGTCGATCGTTAGCCTGAAGCCGAACCCAAATTCTGCGTTATCTTCGAATAACGAGTTCGACCATGAGGGACCACGCCCATCCTGGTTAGTCGTCCAGGGGGTAGTGGGCAGGTTGCCTCCGTAAATTGAAGAGCAACCAGTGGCGTTGGCAACCAGCAAGCGGTCGCCGAACAGCTGGGTCAGTAGCTTCACGTACGGTGTCTCACCACAGCCTGTACAGGCCAGCGAGAACTCGAACAAGGGTTCCAGCAGCTGGGTGTTTTTCAGCGTGCGCAGGTTGACCTGCGTGCGGTCCACCACAGGCAGGCTCTGGAAGAACTCCCAGTTAGCTGATTCAGCTTCACGCCGGGACGGCTGGTCGACCATGTTGAGGGCTTTACGACCCACCTGGGTTTTATCCTTGGCCGGGCAGGTTTCCACGCACAATGCACAGCCGGTGCAGTCTTCGGGTGATACCTGGATGGTGTACTTGGTGTCTGGGAATTCCTTGAACTTAGCGTCCATCGATTTGAAGGTCGCGGGGGCTTTGGCAAGCTGTGCGGGCTCGTAGATTTTCGCCCGGATGACGGCATGCGGGCAGACGAAGACGCACTTCCCGCATTGGATGCACAGGTCCGGTACCCATTCCGGCATTTCGAGCGAGATATTGCGCTTCTCCCATTGGGTAGTACCCATTGGATAGGTTCCATCCACCGGGAAGGCGCTTACCGGTAGCTCATCGCCTTCCAGCCCGATGATCTTGCCCAACACATCCTTGACAAACGCGGGCGCTTTCTCGGGTACCTGGGGCCGGCGGGTGATCGTGCTGGTGACCGATTTGCCTGCCAGGTTAACTTCGTGCAGGTTTACCAGCGTCTGGTCAACCGCGTTGTAGTTTTTCTTTACCACGGCCTCGCCAAATTTTGAATAACTCTTCTTGATGCCTTTCTTGATCTGGGTGATGGCCTCATCCCGCGGCAGCACGCCGCTGATGGCAAAGAAGCAGGTCTGCATGATAGTGTTAATTCGCACTCCCATGCCGGTTTGTTTGGCCACTTCGTGGGCATTGATCACATAGAAGTGCAGTTTTTTCTTCAGGATGGTTTCCTGCACTTCGCGTGGCAGGTAATCCCACACTTCATCGGAGCCATACAGACTGTTTAGTAAGAAAACACCGCCGGTCATGGCGAATCTGAGCACATCGAAGCGCTCGAGGAAGTTGAACTGATGGCAGCCCACGAACTGTGCGTGGCTAATCAGGTAGGGTGCATGGATTGGTCGGGGTCCAAAGCGCAGGTGCGAGATCGTATTTCCGCCTGATTTTTTCGAGTCGTACACGAAGTAACCCTGGGCGTAGTTGTCGGTTTCCTCGCCAATAATCTTGATCGAGTTTTTGTTGGCGCCTACCGTGCCATCTGCCCCCAGGCCCCAGAATACCGCCCGGGTGATCTCGGGTGACTCGATATTGAAGTCTGGATCGTATACCAGGCTGGTATTGGAGACATCATCCGTGATACCCAACGTGAAGTGGTTTTTCGGCTCACCTTTGCTCATCTCATCGAAGACACTCTTGGCCATTGCCGGTGTGAATTCCTTGGACGACAGGCCATAGCGACCGCCAATGATTTTAATCTGCCGGCTGCCTTCATAAGCCGCGTTCACCACATCCAGGTAAAGTGGCTCGCCGGCTGCACCAGGTTCCTTGGTGCGGTCGAGCACCGCCACGGTCTTAATCGTCTTCGGCAGGGCATTCAGCAAGTGCTGGTTGGAGAATGGGCGGTACAGGCGTACCTTGATGACTGCCACCTTCTCACCCTGGCTATTCAGGTACAGGGCGGTCTCACCCGCGGTTTCAGCGCCGGAGCCCATTATGATGATCGCACGCTCGGCATCGGGAGCACCCACATAATCGAAGAGATTGTATTTACGCCCAACCTTGGCAGCAAATTTATCCATCGTTTTTTGTACGATTTCTGGGCAGGCGCTGTAGAAGGGATTGACGGCTTCGCGGCCCTGGAAATACACGTCCGGGTTTTGCGCGGTACCCCGGATCATGGGATGGTCTGGCGAAAGAGCGCGCGCCCGGTGAGCCTGCACCAGCTCGTCCGAGATCATCGTGCGGATCTCGTCGTCGCTCAGCATCTCGATCTTACTGACCTCTGCTGAGGTTCTGAATCCATCAAAGAAGTGCACGAAGGGTACACGGGCCTCCAGGGTAGCTGCCTGCGCGATCAGGGCAAAGTCATGCGCTTCCTGCACCGAGCAGGAGGCCAGCAAGGCAAACCCGGTCGATCGGGTGGACATCACATCCGAGTGGTCGCCGAAGATCGATAGGGCATGCACGGCCAGGGAGCGGGCTGATACATGGAACACGGTCGAGGTAAGCTCACCGGCGATCTTATACATGTTTGGGATCATCAGCAGCAATCCCTGCGAGGCGGTGAAGGTGGTGCTCAGTGCACCCGCCTGTAGCGCTCCATGGACGGCCCCTGCCGCGCCACCTTCCGATTGCATCTCAACCACGAGCGGGATTGTCCCCCACAGGTTGGGACGTTTTTTGGCAGACCATTCATCAGCGAATTCTCCCATCGTTGATGACGGGGTGATGGGATAGATCGCGATCACCTCGCTGGTCTTGTGAGCAACATATGCGGTAGCTTCGTTGCCATCGAGATTGGCAGTTTGTTTTTTCATTAACCATACTCCAGTTTTAGAATACGCACTTTAGCGTTTATGATTGAACAGAGTCGCAATAGACTAACTCACTAGTTTAGCCGCACCCTGAAAAAACAGACAGTTATATAAGGCATAAAAATCACCTGTCCCCTGTCATATTTCAATTACCTGTTGGCAAATGCTTCGCTGCATGATAATTTGCCTGGCAAAAGCCTGGGAGTTAAATTTGTGCTATACTTTAGCAATGAGTGAGAACCAGCAGAACTGGATCGATTGGGCGCGTACATTGCATCGCTGGAAAGCGGAGAATGGCGTGGCTGCCCTCCTGGAGATTGCTGGTTCACTCAACGTTCTGCTGGCACAGCTCCTTTATATCAGTCAACCCATGCTTTCAGGAGCAGTTTCTTCTAACTCATTACATAGCATTGCCCGGGTGCTTGAGGATCCAGACGATAGACGCCAGTTTATTGCCCTTCTAAGGGAGGCTTCCGCTCGTGGAACAAGTGCTTAGTAATCTCACGATCTACCTGGCCCTGGCATTGATCCTGGTCGGGTTGGGTTTGCTCCTGTTTTTCTACCTTGCTCCGAACCTCCCCAAGATCGCCCTGCGTGACATCCCGGCTTTCAAGCACTTTCGCCGTGAAGTAGACCTGGCGGTAGAGGCCGGTAAACGCCTGCACATATCCTTAGGGCGTGGCTCGATCAATGAGCTGCAGGGAGGCTCAGCCATGCTTGGCTTGACGATCCTCGACCGCTGTGCCCGGGCTGCTTCGAATAGCGACCGGCCGTCGCTGGTGACATCTGGCGATAGCCTGGTCACCGTCCTGAGTCAAGACACTCTCCAAAGCACTTTCCGCAGCCTGGCAGCCGAACAGCGCTACGACCCTGCCAATGCGCGCTTATCGGGCCTCACCCCCATGGCTTACGCCGCCGGTGCCATGCCTGCCATCCATGATGAGCATACCTCAGCCAATGTTTTGGCAGGTCACTTTGGCACGGAGGTGGCATTGCTTACTGAAGCCGGTGAGCGTAACCATTCTCTAACTGTGGGTGGGACGGATAGCATCTCAGCCCAGTCCGTTTTGTATGCCACGGCCGACGAGCCCCTCCTCGGGGAGGAACTCTATGCTGCTGGGGCATACTTGGGCGAAGATCCGGTACATACTGCCAGCCTGCGTATGCAGGATATCCTGCGCTGGGTGATCATAGGTGCCATTGGGCTTGGGGCAATCCTGAAATTATTGGGGATTCTGCCGTGAAGAAGGTCCTGCCAATCACCAATGCCATTATTGCGATCGTGGCGGGGGTACTCGTCCTATTAGGGTATTTTTTCCCTGATCTGTTCGGTAATATTCAATCCATCCTGATCGGCTGGGCGATCATCCTGGCTGGTTTCGCTGTGATACTGGGTATCTTCAACCTGGCGATGGTCCATTGGAAGAAAATTGCCAGCCACGAGAAGAACCGAGGGTATAGCGTCGTTTTACTTGTTTCCCTAATCCTCACCATATTGCTCGTCAGCATCAGCGGGCCGACTGGCTCGCTCTCATTGTGGATATTCAACACCTTCCAAGTGCCTGCTGAAATCAGCCTCCTGGCAGTCCTGGCGGTTATCCTGCTCTATGCCGGAGCGAGGTTGCTTTCCAAGCGGCCTAAGTGGTACACGATATTGTTCCTGGCTACCGTGCTGCTGGTTTTACTGGGATCCGCCCCGCTTTACTTACTTGGTCAAATTGATATCCTGAACACTTTCCAGTCCTGGTTGACTCAGGTTCCCGCAGTCGCTGGGGCACGCGGTCTGCTGTTGGGTGTCGCCCTGGGGACTGTTGCCGCCGGTTTGCGCATCCTGATTGGGACCGATCGCCCCTATGGTGGATAGATAGATGGCTGAGATTATCTGTCCACTATGCGGAAAGCCTAATCCAGACGACCTGGATGAGTGCAAATTTTGCCAGGCACCCTTAAAAACAGGGGGTTTTCTGGCTTCACCGGAAGGTGATGATGAAATTGCCAGGCTGTTTTCTGCCCCGCCAGAAGAGGTAAAGCCTGAAAGCAAGCCTACAGCCGCCCCATTCACTCCCGAGGGCCTGGAAGAGGCGATTCCTGATTGGTTAAAGGATACCGAAGCCAATTTCCTTACACCCTCTGAGCCGAAGCCCCCGGAAGCCAGGCCTGAAGAAATAACATCCGATGAGATCTCAGCCCAGATTGACGCATTGATCAGCCCGCCAATCTCGCCTGAAACGCCACCGGAAAGAAAAACCGATGACGAATGGTTGGCAAGCTTGCTTTCCGAAGCTGGAGGCGGCGAAACGGGTCCGGCTGATATCCAGGCGGAGCAGCTGCAGGAACCCCCGGTGGAAGAAGAACCCCAGGCTGGTTTACAAGCCAGTCCCGTAGCCCCTTTTGAAGAACCCGAAGAGGAAGAACTCCCGCCTGCCCTGCCTGCTGAAAAGCCTGACTGGTTGACCAGCCTTGAGGCATCGTCCACGATCAAATTGGAAGGTGGTATCGGTTCGGCTGAGCCACTTCAGCCGGAACCTCAAACTGAAGAACCAATCGAGGAAATTGAACCCGAGCAGGCACCACCCCCTGATTGGCTGACGAAATCCATGCCGGAAAGCATACCCCCGGCCTCACCAGAGGCGGAAGGCGGTATCAGCCCTGGAGAGCTGCCCGGTTGGTTGGAAGCACTTCGGCCTTCGGATGCGTTGGAGCCGTCCGCTCCGGTTGAGGACGTCTCAAACGCCGACATGGTTACCGCAGGTCCTTTGATGGGGCTGCGTGGGGTGATCTCCCCCCATCCATCTGCCATCCGGGCGAGAAAGCCGCCCACTTATTCCATCAAGCTGCGCGTTACCGACGAACAAAAAGAGCGTGTAGAGCTGATGGCTGCCATGCTGGCGGCTGAAGAACAGCCAACCCCGCTTTCTGCTCAGCCAGTCCTTTCATCGCGCAATATCTTCCGGCTGGTGGTGGGGCTCGCCTTACTTCTTCCAATTGTCTGGATGATTATCACAGGCAGTCAAAAATCTGTCCCGCCTCAATCCGCGAGCATCCCAGGTGTCGTCGATTTTACTCAGCAGATCCAGATGTTGCCATCCGGGGTACCTGTACTGATCGCCTTTGACTACGAGGCAGGGTTTTCTGGGGAGCTGGAGCTTGCAATTAGCAACCTGCTTACCCAGCTGATCAATAAGAACATCTACCTGACCCTGGTTTCTACCAGCCCATCCGGCCCGGCTTTGGGTGAAAGTATGGTCAATAGTGTCTACTCTGACATAGTGGGGAGCACCCAAACCTATACGAACTATGCTGACCTTGGTTATATTCCCGGTGGAACGCTGGGCCTGGCTGGCCTGGCCGCCTCCCCTAAAACGGTTATGCCTTATTCTCTGAATGGCTATGACGTCTGGGCGGCACCTCCACTGAACGCCGTGTCGACCGTAGAGGATTTCTACGCCGTGATCGTCCTGACCAACGATGCTGATACCGCTCGGATCTGGATCGAGCAGGTAGGTAGGCAGCTGCGCCAGGCAAACCGGCCGCTCTTGTTTGTATTGAGCTCACAGGCGCAGCCATTGGTCCTGCCCTATTACCTCGAAGCCCCTGCCCAGGTCCAAGGTATTGTCGCCGGACTGGCTGGAGGGACGGCCTATGCGAGCTCTAGCGGTAACATTCAGCAAACGGGTGCCTGGGATGCATATAGCATCGGGATTACTGCCTCCATAATCGTCATACTGGTTGGCAGCATTATCGGCGCGGTTGGTAAGTCGCTGCCAGTCAGCAAGAAGAAGGAGTCCTAAGGCGGCTATGCTAGAGCAGATCAGCCAGCTGGCAAACCCTCTCGGAGCGATCATCGGTTTCATCCTGACCGTCATGGTGCTCAGCTATATCATTGGCGATAATGTCCTGTTCCGCCTGGCTGTGCACATATTTATCGGTGCTGCGTCAGGGTATGCGGCCGTCCTGATCATATACAATGTCCTGTGGTATCAGGTATTGGTGCCCATCCTGCAGATCTTTGCCACGAGTGACCTGGAAGGCTTGTTGCCCTATCTGATCCGGGTAGCTCCCGCGATCCTCCTGGGTCTATGGATGATGACCAAGCTTTCGCCCCGCCTGTCACGTTATGGCACTCCGGTCCTGGCTTTCCTGACCGGTGTTGGGGCAGCAACCGTGATTGCCGGCGCCGTCCTGGGTACCATCTTCCCACAGGTAGGTGCCACGGCTAACTTGCTTGATAAAAATTATGCCCCAGCGGAGATAGGAAGCCTGGTCGGGTGGTTCATTAATGGGTTGGTCATCATTGTGGGGACGATTACCACGCTGATCTACTTTCAATCTGGCACGAAGAAGAACGAAGAAGGCGTACCAGCCCCACGCCCGGTGGTCCTTGAATATCTTTCCAACATTGGCCAGGGATTTATCATTATTACGATGGGCGTCCTGTTCACCGGGGTCTATTTAGCGGCCCTGACCGCTTTGGTCAATCGGATCAGTTACCTTTGGAATATCATTACTGGCTTTTTCTAAAGCGATATCTTTATGCCGACCTCACTCATTGATGCTGACTCAGTCCTCGCCATAGAAATTGGCACGGTCACCACGCGCGTGATCCTGTTCGATGTTGTGGAAGGTCACTATCGCTTTTTGGGGCAGGGTAGTGTGCCCACCACCATGGGTCCACCCAGCAACGACGTCTCCGTCGGTGTGAAAGCCGCCCTGGATCAGCTGCATGATATTACTGGCCGGGTCTTATTCAATGACGAAGGCCAGCTGGCTATCCCATCGCAGCCCAGTGGCGTGGGAGTGGATGCCTGTGTGGCAACTGTTTCGGTCGGGCCACCGCTAAGGGTTGTGGCGATCGGCTTGCTAGAAGATGTCTCGGCCGAGAGCGCCAAGAACCTGGCCTCCACCACCTATGCCCGCGTGGTGGAGACGATGAGCCTGAATGACAAACGCGACACCGTGGAGCGTTTAGACACAATTCTCCACGTCCAACCTGACCTGGTCGTGGTCGCGGGTGGCATGGAAGGCGGAGCAACACAATCGGTGATCAACTTGCTGGATTCAGTTGGGTTAGCCTGTTACCTCATGCCAAAAGACCAACGCCCAGAGGTGCTGTATGCTGGGAATTCTGCCCTGGTCAAGCAGGTCCAGGAATCCATTGGCAACCTGGTGAATCTGCACGTGGCCCCGAATGTCCGTCCATCTTATGAAAGTGAACAGCTGACTCCTTCCCAGCCTGCCCTGGCACAGATATTCCGGGTGGTGCGTTCGCGGCAGATTCGCGGCATTGCTGAAGTGGACGCATGGACTGGTAACCATTTGATGCCTGCTGCGACCGCCTTCGGCCGTACCATTCGCTACATCAGCAAGGAATACGCCAAGACGCGTAAAGGCGTCCTGGGAATTGATGTGGGCGCTTCAGCAACGACCGTGGCTTCGGCATTCTCAGGCGACCTGCGCCTGAGTATTCATCCAAGCCTTGGTCTGGGCCAGAACCTGCCGGATATGCTTGAGATGTGCCCTTTGAGCGATATCACCCGCTGGGTGGCCGTCGACGTCCCCGATAGTGTTGTGCGCGATTACATTTTTCACAAAGCGCTCTACCCCTCCAGTGTGCCGATCTCACCCGAAGAGCTGGCAATCGAACAGGCTATCGCTTGCCAGGCAATACACCTGGCGATAAAGCAAGCCAGCAAGGCCTATTCGTCCAACTTACCCGGGTCACTTCACGGGCTGCTTCCCTGGTTTGAGCCGATCATTGCCTCAGGTAGCGTGCTCACCAAAGCCCCCAACCGCAGTCAGGCACTGATGATGCTCATCAACGGATTGCAGCCAACCGGGGTCACTACGGTCGCCCTGGATCGGAATAACCTGGCAGCATCTTTGGGAGCTACGGCCAGTGTAACTCCCTTATTAACCATCCAGTCCTTAGATGCCACCAATTTTGTTAACCTGTGCACAGTCATATCAACGGTGGGTACTGCCCCGCTTGGCACTCCCATCCTGCGTGTCAAAATGACTAACGAAGCTGGTGCCGAATCGGAGCAGGAAGTTCGGCATGGCTCGCTGGCCATATTTAACTTACCCTCTGGGCAGGTGGGCACGCTCCATCTGACGCCCCTGCATAAATTCGATGTTGGCATGGGTTTCGGAAGAGGCGGTACAGTCAAGGTCACCGGTGGTGCCCTTGGGGTGATCATCGATGCACGCGGTCGACCCTTACGCCTGACGGCTGAACCGACCAGGCGCCGGGATGCGTTGAATAAATGGCTGGCAGCTGTCAGCACGGGGCAGGCATAATGGCATTCATTCTGCACCCACTAACTGGTAATCGTTTATCTCAAGGATTTGTTTCGGAGACCTAGCCATGCAGGCACCCCTCACGCATTTTATTGCAGCAGCGAATTTCCAGCGGGAGCGATTATTGCCTGCCAGTGGTCGCATTGTTGCCAGGCGTGGTCAGCAGGTTAACCCCACCGATGTGGTTGCTGAAGCCAGGCTTCGCCCGGAGCATGTATTATTTGATATCGCCAGGGGCCTGGGTTTGCAGCCCAGTGATGCCGACCACTACATCCAGCGCCGGGCTGGCGACGAGGTTGGCGAAGGGGATGTCCTGGCTGGTCCGGTTGGCATCGGTCGCCGGGTGATCCGCACTCCCCACTCAGGCACGGTGGTAGTCGCCGGGGGAGGCCAGGTGCTTCTGGAATTAGAGGGGGAATTCACCGAGCTATTGGCTGGCTACCCGGGGACTGTGGTGGATATCATTGGCGACCAGGGTGTGCTGATCGAATCGATCGGTTCCCTCTTACAGGGGGTGTGGGGCAACGGCAGGATAAACTATGGGTTGCTCAATCTGTTAGCACGTGCCCCGGAAGACGAGCTCATCCCCGGGATGATGGATGTCAGCTTGCGTGGCTCGGTGATCATGGGCGGTTATTGTAGCGATGAGAAAGTTCTCCAGGCTGGTGAAGACCTTCCCATCCGAGGCATGATCCTGGCTAGCATGGATTCAGCATTGGTGCCTGTGGCCAGGGGTGCGAGTTACCCCATTGTGGTTCTGGAAGGTTTTGGAAAGCTACCCATGAACCAGGATGCATTCAACATCCTCATCTCCGGTTCACGGCGAGAAGCGTCTTTAGTTGCCGAGCCATGGGACCAGATCAAGAATATCCGCCCTGAAGTGGTCATCAACTTGCCCGAGGGTGTACGCCCTGAGGTCCCTGTTGCATCACTCGCTTTTGCCAAGGGTCAAACCGTGCGGGTGGTCAGCCCACCTTACAAATCGATGGTGGGCACCTTGACCAACCTGCAGCCGGGATTGTCTGTTTTACCAAGCGGGTTGCGTGCGGAAACTGCCGGAGTCCGTTTGGCAAATGGCGACATCGTCCAGGTCCCCCTGGCAAATCTTGAAGTAATTAAGTGAAGGTCGGTTACAATAGGTTGTGAGGAGAGCGAGCGATGGCCTTTACAGACATGAACGATATCGAAAATGAGTTGGGCGAGGAGAAGCCGCCTGAGAGAAACGGTAACCGCACATTTTTGATCATTGCCGGAATATTAGGCGGGATTATGGTTTTAGCCCTGCTCTGCATTGCCGGGTTGGCCTTGTACCGATATCTGCCCAGCCAGCAAGCCGCCCAGCACGAAATCGCTACCCAGGCTGCCCAAGATACAGCCGCGGCGCTCGCCTCCACTCAAACAGTAGCCATACCTACTGCAACAGCTACCAAGACCTCAACGTCAACACCGACCAGTACGCCCAGGCCCACGAACACCCCGGTGGTTGTGATCGTGCCGACCAGGTCACCCACGGTGGAGCTTGCTGTTGCTACCCGCAATTATTTCCTTACCCAAACTGCTGTCAAAGCAACCGGAACGATCACCATGACTGCTCCAGCGACTACTGCACCTGGTAAGGCCACCTCAACCTCTGTGCTTGCTACTACGTCCCCAGTCAGTGCTACTACGTCCCCCGTTAGCGCTACTTCGACCTCGGTCTTAGCTCCGACATCCTCAGTTAAAGCCACTTCGACCTCGGTTGTCTCATCACCCGCACCTGGTATTGCTACCTCTACCCCTCCCAGGCCTACGGTCACAGCTCTACCCGGTACCGGCATTGCCGATGAGCTCGGCACACCTGGTTTACTCGCAGCTGGTTTTGCCTTGATCATGGTCATTTTCGTTGTGCGCAAGCTTCGCTCAGCCCTATAATCAAGCTTGAAAAATTAAACGAAAAGATTGGGATCGCAGCCTCCTTCAGATCCCAATCTTTTTTTATTGGTTGCCTTAAACGACCTGGGTGGCTATCTTTTCGCCATACCCCAATAATGCTTTAACCATCTCAGGACTGCGTCCCTCCGCGTATACCCTCAATACAGGTTCTGTGCCCGAAGGGCGGATGAGCATCCATGACCCATCTGCAATCAGGTATTTAACTCCATCAATGGTAGAAATCTCAGCTACTTTTTCGCCCCCGATCGCTTGGGGCGCTTCTTCAACCAACATGCGGCTCATGAACTGTTTGGATACAGGATGGCTCAGGCGCAGGTCTGTACGCTGGTAAAACGCTGGTCCCACTTCGCTCAGCAGGTCTTCTACCAGCTCGAACAGCGTGATGCCCGACTCAGCCACGATCTCAAGCAGCAACAGGCCCATAAGGACTCCATCCCCTTCAGGGATATGGCCATGGAAGGATATGCCTCCCGACTCCTCCCCGCCGATCAGCACATCGCCTTTGAGCATATAATCGGCGATGTGATTAAAACCGACCGGGGTCTCATACATGGGCAGGTCATATCGTTTAGCAAGCCGGTCGATCATGCTTGTGGTGGAAACCGTGCGGATGACCGGCCCTCGCCAGCCGCGTTTTTCAACCAGGTAGCGCAAAGCTAATGCCATGATCTTATGCGGATCGACGAAATTGCCTCGCCCATCCATGGCCCCGATGCGGTCTGCATCACCATCGGTCACCAACCCAAGCTCACCCATCCCCATGCTGATAGCACTGGCCAGTGCTCCAAGGTACCGTCCGATGGGCTCAGGGTGTACTCCGCCAAACCCAGGGTTTAACTCGGCGCGGATTTCCTGTACTTCGCAGCCTGTGCCCTGCAGCACCCCTTTGATCACCCCTCGCCCGCTGCCGTACATAGAATCAACAACTACCCGTTGTGGGTGTTCAGCGATGAGGTCGAAGTCGATCAGTTTGCGCAGGTGGTCATAATATGGTGGGAGCGGGTTAAACCGCTGGATCAGACCGGCCTGGCGTGCCTGCTCAAAATCCATCTGGTTTGGTCCGCGGCTGCGTTCCTCGTTGTCGTTTAGATAGACCTCCACCCTGCGGCATTGCTCCGGCGAGGCAGAGCCACCATAAGCCGCTTTTAGCTTCACCCCATTGTAGCGGGGGGCATTGTGTGAGGCGGTGATCATCACACCTCCAATGGCACCTTGTTGGCGTACCGCGAATGAAATGACCGGCGTAGGCGCATCAGATTGTGATAACAGCACCTTATATCCGTTCGCAGCCAGCACCCTTGCCATATCAACAGCATAACGGTCAGACAGAAACCGGGTGTCATAACCCACTACCATCTTGTGTGGGTCGACCTGGCTGATATCTGTATTGCTATTCAGCCAATGCTCTGATCCGACCGCATCCGCGATTGCCTGGCCAACCAGGCGCAGGTTGTGAAAGGTGAACGTATCTGAAATGACTGCCCGCCAGCCATCGGTTCCAAAGTGGATGGGCATGCAAACATCCTCCTGTTTGTGAGTGGGGTGGGATAGATTCTATCATAAGCTCATCGCTCATCCGTTCATAAAGGTTCGCCCCCGGGTGCGAGCCGGCATTGCATCAAAAGATTTGCATTGTTCATGCTAGAATAAGGCTATGCCAGTTGATAACCAGCAAACGATTGGTTTGCTCCGCAACCTGAACCTGTTCAGCGGCCTGGGTGATGACCAGCTGGAGAAGGTAGCCGCGTATATCCATCCCCTGAATTTCAAACAGGGCGATACGCTTCGCCTGGAAGGCAAGAAAAGCCCATTCTTTATTTTTGTCTCAGGTAGAGCCAGCCTCACAACGCTTAAAAATGGGCGAGAGGTCGTCAGTTATGTATTAAAGCCGGGCGACTTTTGTGGTGCTGACATCGTCTTGAGGGGTAAAGCAAAACAGTTTAATCTGAATGCTCTGCATCCGTGTTTATTGTTTAGCATCCAGGTGGACGCTTTACGCCTGCTGTTGAACGCCATCCCTTTGCTCACCAAGAATATCAAGAAGCAGCTTGCCTGGTATAACCTGATCCATTCCAGGCCTTTTGCCTGGATCGGAGAGGACGAGACGGTTAAAGTCGTTTGCCGTAAGCACCCTGCCTACCTTTTGATCTGTGAGCTCGCTCCTCTGCTTGTAGCTTGGGCAGGAATTTTGGTGGTCGCCTTCGCTTCGCAGTTCGATACCACCTCCTTTCGCATGGTGACCGGTTGGTTGGGTGCCTGTGTGGTCGCCGCGGCCTGCCTGTGGGCTATATATCGTTTTTATGATTGGGGGAATGATTATTACATCCTCACTGATGAGCGAATTGTTTGGCTCGAGCGTACCATTGGGGTGTATGACAGCCGTCAGGAAGCCCCCCTGGTGGCGGTTAAATCCATTGAAACCAAATCGAGCCTGGCTGGCAGGTGGCTAGGTTTCGGCGATGTGATCATTGAGACCTTCATGGGTCAGATATTTTTCCGCCACATTGGTAATCGGGCACAGGTCAAGGATTTGGTCGATTTCGAGCGCCGCCTGGCACTCGATCGCCAGATGGACACCGATATCCATACCATTGAAGGAAAGATCCGGGAGAAAATCGAGCCCTCCCAGGCGGCTACCGTCCCCGTGGCCGTGACCGGGCCTGTTTCAGACACGCAGGCAAGTACTCCCATACAACAAGAGACACAGCTCGTCCCTGAAAAGATCTCCTTCTGGCAGTCAATCCTGGCCCTTTTTCAAATGCGGCGTGAGGTGAACGGGGTGATTACCTACCGTAAGCATTTTTATATCCTGTTTCGGATGACGCTTATCCCGGCGGGATGCACGCTTGCCGCCATATTCGCAACGGCGCTTTTATATTATTGGCGGGCAGAAGGCTTGATCAGTCTGTGGACCCCCGGCATGATCCTGCTGGTGGGGGTTGGGCTGACGCTTGTTGCTTTCTTCTGGTGGCTCTATCGGTTCGTTGACTGGAGCAACGATATTTACCGGCTCACGCCAGAGAAGATCGTCGATAGCGAGCGCAGGCCACTTGGAGATGAGATCACGAAATCGGCTCCACTTGAAAACATTATCGGCCTGGATTATGAGAGACTGGGCTTATTAGGAGTGGTGCTGAATTTTGGTAATGTGGTCATCAATATTGGCACTGAGAACAAGTTTATTTTTTACGGTATCCATAATCCAGCCCGGGCCCAACGCGATATCTTCAATTATATGTTTGAGCGGCGGCGCAGGAAGCTTAAGTCGGATACGATCCAGGAGCAGGAGCGCGTTTCCAATTACATTGCTGCCTACCACCGCCAGGTTGAAGATCTACGGCGGCCCAAGGAACCTCCCCAAATTTGACCGAATTAGGGTAAAATATCGTTTATGACTGTTAAAGAAATCACTACTCTCCCGCAGCCTATCCTGCGGCATAAAGCTCATAAAGTCACTGACTTTGGACCTGGCTTCCAATCACTTGTGGACGATATGGTGGAGACCATGCGCGAAGCCCCGGGTGTCGGCCTGGCAGCACCTCAGGTGAATGAATCCCTGCGATTGATCGTGGTCGAATTTGGTGACGAAGACAACGAGGAAACGCCGCCTAAGCTATATGTCATGACCAACCCGCAGATCACGCGCATCTCTTCCGACACGCTGGTGGGGACAGAAGGCTGCCTATCGATCCCAGGTATCCAGGGCGACGTCGAGCGCTATGCCGCAATCACAGTCAAAGGCTTGAACCGCCAGGGAAAGCCCATGACGGTCAAAGCCAAGGGTTGGCTAGCCCGCATCTTTCAGCATGAGATCGACCACCTGGAAGGCGTTTTATTTATCGACCGGGCGGAAAAACTCTGGCAGGCTGAAGAACACCAGGGCCAGGTTATTCCAGACCGGGTGTAGAGCCGCTTTTTACCGGTTGGCCTGCCCGGCAAGATAACCTCCTTCTTTGATATAATTTAAGCAAGCTTAGAAATGCCACGGCTACTCCAATCCGTGGCATTTGCGTGATTGGCTGAGAGAATGCAGCTTACCCATCTATCACTCACCAATTTCCGTAATTTCACCCGCCTGGACCTGGACGTTCCCGGCGGGACGGTCATGTTGGTGGGAGATAATGCCCAGGGTAAGACCAGCCTGCTTGAAGCGATTTATTTTCTGGCCACGCTGACTTCCTTCCACGCCAGCAGTGACAAGCAGCTCATCAATTTTATTGAAGCCCGCCAGAGCCTGGCGGTGGGGCGCATCGTCGGTGATTTCTCGCGCGGCAGCGAGCATCACCGCCTGGAAGTGCGCATCATCCAGGAACCGAATAGCCAAAATGGTAACACCCACCTGCGTAAGGAAGTATTGCTGGATGGGGTCAAGCGTAAAGCCGGCGAAGCCATTGGTCATTTTAACGCAGTGCTGTTTTTACCTCAAATGATGGGGGTGATCGAGGGTGGACCGGAGGAGCGCCGGCGTTACCTCAACCTGGCCTTGGCACAGGTTGTCTCGCATTACCAGGCTGCCCTGGCTGAGTATGGCAAAGCCCTCTTACAGCGCAATGCCCTGCTTAAACAGCTCTTCGAGCGCCGCGGAGATGTCTCTCAGCTGGATTATTGGGATGAGCAGATTTCCACCTATGGGGCCCAAATCATCCATGCTCGCATCCGGGCGGTGCAGGAGCTGGAGAAACTGGCCGCCCGCACCCACCGTGAGCTCACCCACGCCAATGAGATCCTGCGCCTTAGTTACCAGCCAGCCTACGAACCACTACCCCAAAAGCCAGGTCAGATGGCATTGTCGATGGATTCACCGGTCGATCGCAGCGGGTTTTCCCAGGAGCAGATCCGCAAAGGGTTTATGGATGCCCTCCGCAAACTCCGCCCGGAAGAAATAGCGCGAGGGATTACCACAGTCGGTCCGCACCGCGATGAGCTGCGCTTCCTGGCCAATGGCATCGATCTGGGCACCTATGGGTCGCGTGGCCAGGCCCGCTCGGCTATTCTGGCGCTAAAGATTGCCGAGGTAGCCTGGATGCATGCCAAAAGTGGCCATTGGCCGGTTTTGTTGCTTGATGAGGTGCTGGCCGAGCTGGACACCCAGCGTCGCTCTGATTTGCTCGCTATGCTGGACCAGTCGGAGCAGGTCATGTTATCCACCACCGATCTGGATTTATTCACGCCAGACTTCGTGAACACTGCCGTCGTGTGGCATGTGGCGAATGGCAGGGTAGAAAAGGAATGATCGGGGTTTATAGCGGGCGTTTGGCTGGTATACCCACTTTACGCGGGTAGGCAGTGGGGGTTGCAGCTACCTTATCGATGACCACCAGGTAACGCTCTTCCACCACACCCGGCAAGGTGATAGGCAGAAGTTGCCTCAGGTGTCCACCCAGCAGGCGTGAGGCATGCTCCGCAGAATGTGCCTCGGCTGGACCGCTTTCGCCTTTCATCGCCAGCATGCAACCGCCCACTCGCACCAGCGGGAGCAGGTATTCGGCTAGCACTGGAAGGATGGCGACTGCCCGGGCAACTGCCCAATCATATTGTTCGCGATAGTTCTGGTCCTGCCCCAGCACCTCGAGCGCGTTCCTGTACCACTTCCACCCCTTGTAAAGCCAGGATATTTACCACGTGCCGGCAGAACTCGGCTTTTTTTCCGACCGATTCCACCAGGGTTAGCTGAAGCTTTGGGTATATGATCTTCAGTGGGATGCCCGGGAAACCTGCCCCTGTGCCAACGTCGATCAGCCGCCCAACAGCTGATTCGCGCATGACCAGCACACAGGTAAGCGAATCCAGGAAATGCTTGATGTGGATCTCATGCGGATCGCGGATGGCCGTCAGGTTGAAGCGCATGTTCCAGGCCAATAGCTCGCGTTCATACAGTGCGAGCGCTGAAAGCTGTGTGCGTGATAAGCGGATTCCCAGTTTTTGTTCAGCGAATTGCGTGAGCTCCTTCATCGTTTCAGATTATACACGCTTCATTTGCCTGGCATGAAGCTTGCAACCTCGCTGGTCATGTGCTATCGTAAAAGTTCGTTCATGAAGCTCATAAAGGTTTTTCTACGCGCGCTTGCTCTACTGGCCTTGCTGATCCTCGCCGATGTTTCCACCGTCCAGGGTGAGGACTTGCCCGATTCTGCCTATATCACCGGTGTGCATGGGCACCCGCAAAAACATTCCCTTTCATGTGAATCCCGCTCTGCTGCCGACCTGGCTGCATTCTGGGGTGTCAGCCTGGGTGAGAACGAATTCCTGGGGGTTCTGCCCCGTGCCGATAACCCTGAGCAGGGCTTCGTTGGCGACCCAGATGACCCATGGGGCTACATACCGCCGCATAGTTATGGTGTTTATGCCGGGCCGGTGGCACACACCTTGGCGGAATTCGGGCTGCAAGCGGACGACCATAGCCAGCTGGGCTGGGACGACCTGCGCCAGGAGATCAGCGCCGGTCACCCCGTCATTGTGTGGATCATTGGGCAGATGTGGTCCGGCAATTCTGAGCACTACCAGGCTTCGGATGGCAGCACGACGCGGGTGGCAGCCTATGAGCACACCATGATCCTCACCGGCTACAGCTCCGATAGCGTCCAGGTCCTCGACGCTTACTCGGGCCAATTCCAGACCTACCCCCTCAGTACATTCTTACAATCCTGGGCGGTGTTGGGGAATATGGCGGTCTTTAGCTCGGGGGGTGCTCCTCAGGCACAAGCTGCTCCTACCGAGGCTGCCGATCCAACATATACCGTCCAACCTGGTGACTACCTGACCGCCCTGGCGGAGCGTTATGGCACTTCTTTGAATGTTTTGATTGAGCTCAACGAGATACCATACCCATATACCATCTACCCGGGCCAGGTGCTGCGGCTGCCCGCCGGTGCTGTCCCTTCCGAACCGCCTGAGGCAATCCCCACGCCTTTGCCTGCTGAGGCTGCCATCGTTGAGCCGGCGGTCATGGTGGCAAATTTCAAGGTCAACCTACCGCTGGTGGTGAGGGAACAGGATGTCGGGGCAGCTCATCACTCAGCCAGCTTGCATTCGCCGACCGAACCAGCCCAAGGAGAGACCGCCTCCACTTCGCCGGTTCTTATCTCAACACAACCCAGCCTGGCTGTGGACTGGGTATTACTCGCCAGGCTTCGAGACCTGGTTATCCCAGCTATGATCAATCCTGCCGAAGCGACATTTCTGAAATAAAGCTTAATATTTGACCAAGGCTGCAAAGTGTAGACCGCTGATTGGGTAGCTGTCATCAGACTAAACGATAAAAGAACTGCCTGGCTTCGTCACCAGGCAGTTCTTTGGATAATTGAAATTATTGCTGAGGGTCTGCGGCAACCGATGGTTTCGGCCTACGCATCTTCCTGATCAGTGCCACTACACCCCAAATGATCAGAGCGATAGGCACAAAGATGATGAGCAGAACGGGGATGTATAGGATGGCTGCACGGATGCCGAAGTTAGTCAATGACTGCAGGGCATGGATCAATGACTGCAGGGCCTGCTTGGCCACGCCCCCCGGTTGCCAGCCAGCTATGCTGATGGGCTGAACGGCCGCATTGGCTAACAGCTGCACGCTGATAGAAGACAGGGCTGCAGACTGCTCGTAATACTTCATCTGCCCCTTGATCAGCTCGATCTGTTCACGCACAGAAACCAGCTGTTGGTAGACCGCCAGAACATCTTCGGTTTTAGTGGCCGAGTCCATGATTTCCTGGAGCTGCTTTTCGGCTGCCTGCAGGTTAATTAGGCGCGAATTCAGGTCGGTATACTCGGCGGTTACATCCTGGCTGGATTCGTTTTCGCTGATGATCGGTTGGGTAGTTTCGGACTTGATGGTGCTTAGGGCCTCCGCCAGGCGCTCAGCCGGTACCCGGATGGTCATATTCACTACCGGTACCTTGACCCCATTATCGAGTGATTGCTGGTACATATCAGCGGTCACCACGAACCCGCCCATTGTCTCGGCCATGCGCGAGATATTTTCCATCGATTTGTTTGGGTCATCCACTGCCATAGATAACGTGGCGTTCTTAATGACTAGCCGTTCAACATTGGCGGGAGCCTGGTCGTTGGCATAACCACTTTTATCGGCAGCTGGTAAGGCTCCTGCTGCTGATTCAACCACTTGCATTTCTCTCGCTACCGAGGGTGCTTCAATGCTATTTAGACTTCGCGCGGCTGGTGCACAGCCACTCAACAGCAAGCCGAATAATATTAGGGCGATGAATAGTTTCTTTACCATGGTCTCCTCCTTAGATCGATGACTGGGCTTAAAACGCCCCCGCTTATGCAATTGTTCCCACGTTCACATTTAATAAACAAATTCCTACCACCCGGCTGATAATCTGGTGATATGCCTCTCGGGCAGGTTTTCCTTGCGCATGCGCTCCTGGACCGCCTCGATGTCATAGCTCACCCGGTGCCACTCCCAGGTGAAATCATCCATGTTCAAGATGGCATAGGCTGATCGAGGGTCGTGATCACGCGGCTGGCCCACCGAGCTGGGGTTGAGGATGGCGCGTGGTGCCAGTGTCATCTGGGATACATGTTCAGGGAAGATTTGCTGGGCAGTCAAGCGGTCGTCCGGCAGGTAGAACAGAACCGCCCAGTGGGTGTGTCCCACAAAACAATACGGTGTATCGAAGAACTCGAAACTGATCGTAGCCGAACGCGGGTTGAGCAGATATTCCCAGATCGGTTTGAACGGGCTGCCGTGCACCAGCGTGATGTATTCGAGCTGGATCCGCTCAGGAAGGTTTTTTAAATATTCCTTGTTGGTTGGGGTCAGGCGTTCCTGCGTCCATAGGACCGACTTGCGTGCGTCTGGGTTGAAGGCATCCACCTCGATCGCACCCACTGCTGCAGCATCGTGGTTCCCCATGATGCATTGCAGGTTGGGTAGCTCGCGGATTCGCTGGATACATTCATTGGGGTCTGGCCCATAACCGACCAGGTCCCCCAGGCACCAGGCAGCGTCGATGCTACCCGCGTCTGCCAGTACCGCTTCCAGGGCGAACAGGTTGGCATGGATATCGGAAATGATCAGGGTTCGCATGGGTTAATGGTAGCATAATTCATCCCTTTGAGCAATCAGCGACCGGTTATCAGCTTTGAAAGGATAAATCCTGGAACTATGTTGATTCTAATTGATCATCGTCCATCACAATAAAATCATGCTGGTCATCGTTCAGACATCCCTTGGCGGTCCCTGTCTTAACCGCTCGGCTGCCTGCTCTTCGGATGCCTCCCATAAGCCCTCGATCCACCAGGTAGCTCCCGCCTCTTTCCACTGGAGGACTTTTTCACCAGCTTCTTGCCGGTTAAGCTCACCGGTCTTCCCTTCCGCTACAACGTCAAAAGGTGTTGTCAGTGTACGGTTGCCATCGATAAAGTCTTTCATCTGCCGTAGGTCAGCTGGGGTGACTTCCTCGAATTCGCCGGCTGTGTTCATCTTTTGCGGCAGCAGCCCATCGCACTTGAGCATGCGCCGCATCGACTTCATGCGCGGCCAGATACCCGGCACCCACAGTGGGATGCGTGGCTGTTGGATGGGTTTGGGTGGGTAGTACATCTCATCCAGCTGGGTCAGTTTGAGGTGGTAATGCTCGCCGTTATAGTCAAAAGGCTTCCGCTGGAAAAGCAAGGTCAGGATGTCTAGGGTCTCATCCAGCATGCCAGCGCGGATTTTTTTGTCGGTGGGCTCGTCGGGAAAGGCTTGCCAGCCCATCCAGGTTGCCCCGGCTCCCATCCCCAGGATCAGGCGGCCGTCGGACAAGTGATCGAGTGCTACCGCCTCGCTGGCCAGCTTCCACGGACGGCGTAGCGGTACCGGGATGACCATCGTACCCAGGCGGATGCGGCTGGTGGTCATGGCGGCCGCCGCCAGGCATACCATTGGGTCTTCCAGCCAGATGGCGTCACCCAGGAAGATGCCGTCCCATTCCGAGTCTTCAGCAATACGCGCCAGGCGGGCGGCTGCTTTTGCGCTACCGTAGGGTAATGCCGCTCCAAATTTCATGCCATCCTCCGCATCACGTTGGAGTGTGAACTCTATGGTCTAGAACTACCGTACCACTGCTTAAAACGTCCCTCGCCCTCGTCAAACGCCCGCTGTGGTCAATGAATCCACCAGCTTGGAGATCAAGGCCGTCAGCTCGGGGTGACTGACCTCAAAGTGGCAGATGGCATCATCCAGGCGACCGAGGATGCCGGGTTGGACTTCCAGCGGCGTCTCTCCCGAGCGCTCCAACAGGTCGCGGATATCCCCATCGATATCTTTCAGAAGCTCACTGCCCTTTTTGTCAACCTTTTGGATGTTGTTGATCTCGTCGTGCAGCTGTTGCAGTAGCTCGCGCGATTTTTCGTCTTCCATGGGAATGTGCCTCCTCAATTGGGTTGCTGATTTATTCTAGCATTAAATATAGGTTATTATGGGCAACAATGGTTAGCTGACTTCTTTACAAGAGACCTAGTGCGTTATGAACGGCAGTAGCTATTTCTTCTGCCCCATTCACTTCAGACACCTGCTTACGGTAGTGGACGGTGAGTATTTTATGCGACTCCAGCTCACCCGATCTTCCAGATCTGGTACAGGCCCAGGTTGTTGGTCTCGCCATCCGAAAGGAAACTCTCAGCCACCTGGAACCCAGCTTGGGTTGCCAGCTCAGCCAGTTCTGGCTCCGCAAAGTGATGTACGTAACGCAAGCCGGTGCCTCCCTGGCGCCAATCCAGCAGGTAATCTCCTGAGTCTACTTCCTTCCCCGATAGACCGATCGTTTCCCAGGCTTGGGTCCTGGCAGCCAGGCGCGGGCTATTCAGGAACTGCCATTCGGAATGGACGAAACGTCCTCCTTTTGGTAGCAGCGAGCATACCTTGTGCAAGATTTGTAAACGGAGGTCAGCTCCAGGCAGATGGTGGAGGACAGCAAACGCCAAGACGAAGTCAAATTGCTGACCTATTAGCGGTGTAATCCAATCCGGGCTGGATAAATCAGCCAGGTAGAAGTGGAAATCTGCGGGTTGGTCAAGCTTGGCTTCAGCAAGCAGCGAGGGTGAGAAATCCATCCCGGTATAGCGGCCGGCATGCCCGCAGCGGGCCAGCTCGTGGGCCAGCTCGCCGTTTCCGCAGCCCAGGTCCAGCAGGTTGGCAGTGGGTTCGATCTGCTCCAGGATACGCAAGACTCCCGGCTGCAGGCGGTGGCGGGTGGCAGAGAATGGGATGGCGAAGGTCTGGTAGAATTGCCGGTTGAGGTCGAGCAGGAGCGAAATGGTGGTAGGATTCACGGTTGTGTTTGATGGATGCTCTATCATTATTATAGCTTAATCACCTGATCGGATTGAACTAACAGGTATGGATCGAGAAGCCTGGCTAAAAACACGCCAATATACCCCCCAGATGCTGGAGCAAGCCTGCGATGTGCTCGAGGAAGTCCGCCGCGGCATCCCGGTGGATCGCGCCTTGCGCCACCACCCCAACCCCGCTGGCGGCTATCTCGCCAAGCATGTCCTGGTGGCTGCCTACCGTATGCTGGTTGATTCTGGAGATTGGCAACCCGACCCCACCGTGCTTGAGCGTATCCGCATGAAGCCGGTGCGCACCCTCTCGGGTGTGACCACGGTGACCGTATTGACCAAACCTTACCCCTGCCCGGGCAATTGTATCTTTTGCCCCACCGATGTGCGTATGCCAAAATCCTACCTTCCGGACGAGCCGGGGGCCCGGCGGGGCGTGGAGCATGATTTTGATCCATTCGGTCAGGTATCCAGCCGTTTACAAGCCCTTGAATCCGTCGGGCACCCCACCGACAAGATCGAGCTGCTCATTCTGGGTGGTTCGTGGTGTGCCTATCGCCGCGATTACCACGCCTGGTTCATCAAGCGCTGCTTTGACGCCATGAATGGCCAGGAGTCGGAGACACTGGCGGATGCCCAAGCGCTCAATGAGACCGCTGCCAGCCGCAACGTGGGTTTGGTGATCGAAACCCGCCCGACGGACATCCAGCCTTCTGAGCTGTGTTGGCTGCGCTGGCTGGGCGTGACCAAGGTGCAGATGGGGGCACAAAGCCTGGATGACCACATCCTCGAGCTAAACCAGCGTGGCCACACATTGGCAGACACCAGGCAGGCGGTTGCGTTACTGAGGGCAGCAGGTTTCAAGATTGTGCTGCACTGGATGCCAAACTTGCTGGGAGCGACACCTGAGTCTGACCGGTTAGATTTTGCACGCCTGTGGGATGACTTGTGCCCAGACGAGCTCAAGATCTACCCCACCCAGCTGCTGGCGAATGCTGAGTTGTACGAATATTGGGCGCGAGGTGAATACACGCCCTACACCACCGCGGATCTGATCAGCCTGATCGCGGATATTAAGCCTACCATCCCACGCTACTGTCGGGTGAACCGGGTGGTGCGTGATATCCCATCCGATAACGTGGTGGAAGGCAATAAGCGTACCAGCCTGCGCCTGGATATCCAGGAAGAGCTCAAACGCCGGGGCACAATCTGCCAGTGCATCCGCTGCAGGGAGGTGGGCAAACAGACGGTCGCCGCCGCATCTCTACAGCTGGAAGACATTACCTACACAGCTGGCGGTGCAGAAGAGCACTTCCTGTCCTTTGTTACTCCTCAGGATAAGCTGGCTGGTTTCCTGCGCTTATCCCTTCCAGGCAACCAATCCCCCGCAACTGGATTCGATGATCTGAAAGGGGCAGCCATCATCCGCGAGGTGCACGTCTTCGGGCAGAGCCTGGCAGTTGGTGCCGAGCAGGATGGAGCCGCCCAGCATACTGGGCTCGGCACGCAGCTGCTCGAGCGGGCAGAAGCGCTGGCGCTCCAGAAAGGCTTCAGCCGCCTGGCAGTCATCTCTGCCGTCGGGACCCGCCAGTATTACCTTGAGCGGGGGTTCACCCGCGGTGGGCTTTACCTGATTAAGGCAATGGACAACTTGTGACAGATTGCACTTGTAAAGGGGGATAATGGTCATTTGTTATGGAGTAAATTATTTGTCACAATACAATCGCTGTATTCCTTTTGTATTTAAGAGCAAGTTGCCAAACTACATAATTCTTTAAGGAGGATCTACGCAATGAGTCCGAAAGGTGGTTCACGACCGTTTGTCCCATCGAAGCTTAATTTACGCTTCCCTGTGCCGTCGGATATTGAAATTGCCCAGGAAGCCAAGCTAAAACCCATCTCGGTGATCGCAGAGGAAGTCGGCCTGTTGCCCGAGGAGCTAGAATATCATGGTGAGTACAAAGCCAAGGTACGCCTGAGTGTGCTGGAGCGCCTCAAGGATGTGCCGGATGGCAAGTATATCGAGGTCACAGCGATCACTCCCACCCCGCTGGGGGAGGGTAAAAGCACCACCATGATGGGCTTGAGCCAGGCATTGGGGGCATTCCTGGGTAAGAAAGTGTTCACTTGCATCCGCCAGCCCTCGCAAGGACCGACCTTCGGCATTAAAGGCGGCGCAGCCGGTGGTGGTTACAGCCAGGTGGTCCCCATGGAAGATTTCAACCTGCACCTGACCGGTGACATCCATGCCATAACTGCCGCCAACAACCTGCTCGCCGCTGCCATTGACGCCCGCATGTTGCACGAGCGCGCCACACCCGATGATGAGAAGCTCTTCAACGCTCTCTGCCCGGCCGATAAGCTAGGCAACCGCCGTTTCTCTATCTCTATGCTGCGTCGCTGCAAGAAATTGGGCATTAATAAGACCGACCCGAACGAGCTGACCCCTGAGGAACGCAAGCGCTTTGCCCGCCTGGACATCGACCCCGCCAACATCACCTTCCGGCGCGTGGTGGATACCAACGACCGCTTCCTGCGCACCATCACCATCGGCCAGGGGCCCGAAGAGGCTGGCAATGAGCGCCAAACCGGTTTCGACATCACCGTAGCCAGCGAGATCATGGCTATCCTGGCCCTCACCACCGACCTGGCCGACATGCGCGACCGCATGGGTCGCATCGTGATCGGTACCAACACAGCAGGTGAAGCCGTCACCGCTGAGGACCTTGGCGTGGCAGGTGCCATGACTGTCTTGATGAAAGACGCTATCATGCCCAACCTGATGCAGTCCCTGGAAGGCACACCGGTGTTTGTTCATGCCGGGCCTTTTGCTAATATTGCCCATGGGCAGAACTCCATCATTGCCGATAAGATTGCCCTCAAGCTGGCGGATTATGTGGTGACCGAATCAGGCTTTGGGGCTGATATTGGCATGGAAAAATTCTTTGACGTCAAATGCCGCACATCCGGCTTGATCCCCCAGGTGACGGTGATTGTGGCCACCGTACGGGCGCTGAAGATGCACGGTGGTGGACCCAGGGTGGTGGCGGGCAAGCCACTGGATCATGCCTACACTACTGAGAACCTGGACCTGCTGCGAGCTGGCCTGGGGAATATGCAGCACCACATCCGCAACGCCAAGAAGTTTGGGGTGAACGTGGTGGTGGCGGTCAACTCCTTCAAGGACGACACCGACGCCGAGGTGGAGCTCATCCGCCAGGCGGCTGTGGAAGCCGGGGCTGAAGATGCGGTAGTTTGCCGACACTGGATGGAGGGCGGTCAGGGCGCTGTCAAGCTGGGTGAGGCGGTTATCAAGGCTGCCGAAAAACCGACTAACTTCAAGTTCCTGTATCCCCTGGAGTGGTCGATCAAGCAGAAGATCGAGATCATCTGCAAGGACATCTACGGAGCTGATGGCGTGGAGTACACACCTGAAGCTGAACGCAAGATCGCATTGTACAACAAGCTGGGCTTCGATAAGCTCCCGCTGTGCATGGCCAAGACCCACCTCAGCCTGAGTCACGACCCATCCTTGAAAGGTGTGCCGAAAGGCTACAAAATCCCCATCCGTGACATCCGCGCTTCGGTGGGGGCAGGCTTCCTGTACCCGCTGCTGGGTGAGATGCGCACCATGCCCGGCTTGCCCACCCGGCCCGTTTTCTATGACGTTGACCTGGATTTGGAGACCGGGCGCGTGTTGGGCCTGTTCTAAGCTAGTTAATAGCCTGAGTGGGCGGCGAAACTCGCCGTCCACTTTTTATTTAATGATGGCAGGTTTAGAAACTATTGGGGTTTTGGGATTATATATAATCCACTGGGGCGTCCATCGCAACTGGTGGGGACGCTTACTTTGCCACCAGTGACAGGACCATCGCCAGGATGATCATCACCCCGATGATGCCCATAATGATCGTCTGGGTCCGCAGGGTTCGCTGCTGGCTCTTGGATTGTGTATTCTTTTTTGCCATACCGTGCTCCTAGGTTACCGATTATAACCGCGAAATATTCATTTTCCAATAAACTATTCAATAGATTAAAAATCACTCAAGCGATGAGTAAGCGATTCTGCTTCACCACCGCCAATGGTGCAAATAGCCTGATATTCTCTTCAATTTGCTGCAGGTGTAGCTTCACCTGATCTTGTGCCACGCCTGCCGGGGCATAAGCCACATATAAGACCTCAGTCGTATGGGCGGATATTGGCGAGCGGTTATCTTGCCCGTACAGGATGGTGCAGCACACGCCAAGCCGGTCGCGCATCACCATATCTCCCGGGCGGATGGGTTTATGCTCACTGTGCATGTTTACGATCTCATCCCCAGCTTTGGAGACGTCGATCACCACCGGCTCCTCCAGCCTGGCTACATCATGCCCAGCCGTCAGAACCAGGCTACACACTTCGACGGTGAAATTGGCATCCACCAGTGGAGATACATCCGGCAGGTTCCTGGCCTTCAAGACGATCGATTCTACCTGGAGCAGCACATGGTAGGTTTTGTCAAAATGCCGGTAATATTTCTCATAGGCCGCCATCACTGGCAAAGCCAGGAAATCCTGCCGTGTATAGCCAGCATACATCGTTCGCAAGGCAGCTTCCGTTTCCCGCTTGCGCTGGTTCAGCTTCTGGCTGGGTGAAGTGTTATCCACCTCGGAGACCTCCAGCAACCCGATCGCGCCTCCCGGGTGGGCAATGCTCCATTCAGGTGTAGCGGTTACATCAATCATCCTGGCACCTGCCCATGGGTACACCTGTCATAGGTTTTCCTTGACCGCTTCCGCCAGCTTCTCGGTCATGCCTTTCACCGATTGGATCTCCTCGATCGGCGCCTCCCGGATGCCATCGATATCGCCGAAACGGGCCAGTAATGCTTTGCGACGGGCTGGCCCGATGCCAGGGATGGAATCGAGTACCGAGGCCACCCCGGCTTTATCGCGCCGGTTGCGGTGGGCGGTGATGGCAAATCGGTGGGCTTCATCGCGCACGCGCTGGATCAGGTACAGGGCTTGCGAGTGGCGTGGCAGCAGGATTGGCACTGATTTCTCGGGCACGAACAGCTCCTCGTTCTGCTTGGCCAGGCCCGCCACGAAAAACTTGCCGGTCAGCTCAAACTTCTCCAGCACCTTCTCTGCCCGCCCAAGCTGCCCCTTGCCGCCGTCCACGATCAACAGGTCGGGCAGGATGGCGAAGGACGGGTCGGGCTTTTCGCCCGGATTTTCAGCCAGCTCTTGGGCTGCCTTCCAGCGATTGAAGCGCCGGGTAAGCACTTCTTCCATGCTGGCGAAATCGTCGGGGCCGCTTACGCTGCGGATGTTGAAGCGCCGGTACAGGTTCTTTTTGGGCACGCCCTGCCCGAACACCACCATGCTGCCCACCGCCGCCGTGCCCTGTGTGTTCGAGATGTCATAACATTCAATGCGGTTGGGGATCTCTGCCAGGTTTAGATAGGTTTTTAGCTCAGCGAGTGATTGCTCCTGGCGGTGTGTATCAGCATGCCACTGGGCTTGCAGGGCTTCCAGGGTGGCTGTGGCATTCTCGGCGGCCATCTGGATCAGCTCCTGCTGCGGGCCTTCCTTGGGGATGCGGATTTCCACCTTCTGGCCGCCGCGCCTGGTTTTCAGCCACTCGCGGATGATGTTCATTTCTTCGATCTCTTGCGGCAGCAGCACCTGGGCAGGCACAGACGGGCTCTGGTTATAAAACTGGGTGATGAAGTCCGCGATCACTTCTTTATCTGGGCTTTCTTCTGCCCCTTCCATTAGGAAATATTCTCGTCCGATCAGCTTGCCATTACGGATGAAGAACACCTGCAGGCAGGCTTCTCCATCGGTTCGTGCCATGGCGATCACATCTGAATCAATGTACTCGCTGGAGATGACCTTTTGTTTCTCAACCACCCGCTCGATTGCCTGGATCTGGTCCCGAAGGGTAGCCGCCCGTTCGAACAGCAGTTGTTCCGAAGCCTGTTCCATTTCCACCTGCAGGCGCGAAACGATTGGCTCGGTATGACCTTCCAGGAACTGGCCCAGGTCGTCGATCATCTGCCGATAACCGGCCTGGTCGATCTTGCCAATGCATGGGGCATAGCATAGCTTGATGCCATAATACAGGCAGGCCCGCTCATCTTTACCGGTGATCACCCGGTCGCAGGTCAGGTAAGGAAAGATGTGCCGCAAGACATCCAGCGTTTGGTGAACTGCCCACACACTGGTGTAAGGGCCGTAATAGCGTGAGCCGTCCTGCACCATCTGGCGCGTCACTGTCAGCTTGGGAAACGGGTCGTTCCAGTGCACTTTGATATACGGGTAGCTCTTATCATCCACCAGCCTGATGTTGTAATGCGGCCGGTATTTCTTGATCAGGTTCATCTCGAGGATCAGGGCCTCAAGCTCGGAACCGACCACGATCCACTCGATATCGGCGATGTGGCTGACCAGTTTACGCGTCTTGCGGTCTTCCTGGGCGCTGGAGTGGAAATACGAGCGTAACCTATTGCGCAGGATGACCGCCTTGCCGACGTAGATCACCTTTCCGTCGGCGTCTTTCATGATATAGCACCCCGGTTTCAGCGGTGCGGTATCGAGTATGCCCTGCAGGTGTTCAGATATCTCCATCGGGCTTCGATTTTATCACTCATGGTGTTAGGGGATAAGGGGTGCATGGCTGACTTAAATACCCTTAATCAAGGGTGACCGGCCGGGTGTTGTATAATTGCCACTGTTCATGCATGGTTTTAAAGGTTCTAAACTGGTGGACGACGATATTGGATAAACCGCTCGAAGTGCAGGTAGGTGAGTTGTTGTTGCAGCATGGCTTGTGGCTGGCAGCTGCCGAATCCTGCACTGGTGGCCTGGTCAGCCACCTGATTACGAACGTGCCTGGATCATCCGAATATTTCCTGGGGGGCGTGGTCGCTTACGCAAATGAGGTCAAGATCCGCGTACTGGGTGTGGATCCGGAAACACTTAAGCAGTACGGGGCGGTCAGCGAGCAAACCGTGCTTGAGATGGCGCGTGGCATCCGTTATTATCTGGGCGCTGATATCGGCATATCGGTGAGTGGCATCGCCGGGCCTTCGGGTGGCTCATCAGATAAACCGGTTGGCACCGTGTGGATTGGACTCAGCTCTGCCACGGAAAAATTTGCCCGGCATTACCTCTGGGCAGGGAATAGGCTATCTGTCAAGGAGCAGTCAGCCCAGGCAGCTTTACAGCTGCTGGTGAAACATTTGCTTAACGCTTATCCGTAGATTGCTGGCGAATCAGCACTTTTCATGCGTTAGAATCTCACCTCAGATCACACTATGGAACCCATTGAAGTAACTGCTCATTTCGACGAATTTGGCAAGATCACCCCGCTGCACTTTACCTGGAAAGGTAGTCGTTTCCGGGTTGAGTCCACCGGCCGTCATTGGCTCGATGAGGCTGGCCAGCATATGCTTGTGATGCTTTCCAGCGGGAAGATCTACGAGCTGCTCTTTAATGGAGCACAGGGGAGCTGGTACATTGCCAGGAGCGGGTCGGATCGAACGGTCACCTAAGCCCATGCGGCACAGGCTCTTCGTTCTGCCACTTGCCATCACCTTGCTCCTGTTCTTGGGGCTGTTCCAGGCACCTCAGCCCAGCCAGGCGCAGGCGGGTGATCCATACGCACTGATCGATGCGGTGAATACCCTGCGCCTCAACAACGGCCTGGCCCCTTACCGGATCGATAACACCCTGATGGCAATCGCCCAGTCACACAGCAACTACCAGGCATCCATTGGCCAGGTCACGCATATCGGGCCCGGGGGTAGCCGTCCCAGGGATCGTGCCGCTGCAGCTGGTTACGGAGGTGGGGGGACCTTCTTTATCTCTGAGAACATTGCCGGTGGGACCGATTTGTCGGTGGAAGGGGCTATCCAGATGTGGCTTGGTGACGACCCCCATATCCAGACCATGTTGAGTGCCAATTACCAGGATGTGGGCGCAGGGGTAGCAGTGGCGAACGGTTTCGTTTATTACACCCTCGATGCAGCCTATGTGGCTGGCGGCTCCTACAGCCCACCGGCCACCAGCCAGCCTGGCGGGCCAACTGCCCTGCCGTATTACGCCGTTCGTACGTCCACCCCCAATCCGGATGGCTCGGTTGTGCACACCGTCATGGCGGGACAAAACCTGTCTTTGATTGCCAAGGGGTATGGGGTCACCGTCGCTGCGCTAAAGGAGCTGAACCGCCTAACCAGTGATACGATCTATGAAGGGGATATCCTGATTATCAGCCTGGGGAACACGCCTGGGCCGACTGGCACCGCCACTGGCACTTCCACACCCACCCGGACTGCCTCGCCCACCCGCAAACCAACCCGCACACCCACGGCCACTCCCTCACCCGAGGCGACAGCCCTGGCTACCTATACTCCCGATCCAACCAGCTCCAGGCTGTTACCGGTTGGCGCAGATAGCCTGGGGAACATCCTGGTGGTGGCCATCATCGTGATGGCAGTGGGAGGTTTGGTGCTGATGGTAGCGGGGAGCGTGATCAGGCGTCGCCAATAGGGGGTCAGTTTTCGTGCGGCACCCACAGGGTTTGCAATCGACCGTCTGTCGCCTCATTAAGCTCAGTCCAGCTTGAGATGGGCAGGTCGATATGCGCCAACGCTGCGGTGGTCATGTGCTCGTTCACATCCGTCAGCAAGGTTAACAACTCGTCCAGGTCGGGGTTGTGCCCAACCACCAGCACTCGCCCGGCACTGTCTGGCAGGCGCTGCAAAATATCCAAATAGCAGGATGGCTCCGATAGGTACAGGTCCTGGTAGAACTCAATCGGCTTATCGTAACCACATTCCTCGGCGGCTGCTTCAGCCGTATCACGTGCCCGCTTGGCGGTTGAGCTCAAGACAAGGTCCGGCACAAGGTCGTTGTCTTTGAGATATTTCCCCACCTTGGGGGCTTCCTTCTTACCGCGTTTGTTCAACGGCCGGTCATGATCGTTTAGCTCTGGTTGTTTCCAGCTGGATTTTGCATGGCGTAGAAGCAGGAGTGTTTTCATAGAAATCCCTCAATATCATTCCTGCACCCATTATAATTGTTTCTTGATTTTTTATCGGGAAGGTGAGTATGCTGCGTGCGATCATTTTCGATTTTGATGGCTTGATCCTGGAGACCGAAGAGCCAACCTACCAGTCATGGGCTGAGATCTATACGTCCTTTGGTTTTCACCTGCCTTTTTCAACCTGGATGGCCAATGTCGGCACCACGCAGGGTGATTTCGACCCGCAGCGCGAGCTTGAAAAGCTGGTGAACGATCACCTGGATTGGCCACAGATCGAGGCCAGGCGACGGCTAATTGAAGACCGTTTAATTGAAGCCCAGGCTGCATTGCCTGGGGCGGAGCAATACCTGCATGATGCCCGCAGCCTGGGGTATAAAGTAGGCATCGCCTCGAATTCCCCCATCGATTGGGTGATGAAATATATGACCCGCCTGGGACTGGTGGATTGCATCGATTATTTCAGCACCTCTGAGCATGTCCAGCACATCAAGCCTGACCCTGAGATCTACCTGAATGCCTTGCGCAGCCTCAGCGTGAGTGCCGACGAGGCCATCGCCCTGGAAGATTCGCTCATTGGGGTGCGGGCTGCCAGGCGGGCCGGGTTATTCTGCGTGGCGGTACCCAATCCATTGATCAAGGGGGCTACCTTCAATGAGGCAAATTTTCAGCTTGTCTCGTTGGAGGAGATGCCGCTTGAAAGTTTGTTGCTGCGGATCCTTCCGCTTAAAACACAGGAAGCCGCTTCGTAGGCGGCTTCCCGGCGCGCTGCAGCACCCTTATCCGATTAGGAGGAGGGATGCCGCAGCGCTGAGTCTAAAACGTTCACTTGACATGGCTGACATCACCTCCTGTACAGTGGGATAGAATATGGAAGGTGGTTCAAGACCACCTGTTATATTGAGTATTACACATATTTGACTGCCCGTCAATGGATGGTCGATGGGTTATAATAGCCAATCGTTCGAAAAGGCGAGGCTGGGATGGGATTTCATGGTGGTGGAAAATTTGCAGTCCTGAGCTCTATTGACGAAAAGCCCAAGGTAACCATTGGGTTAATGCGCAGGGTGATGGGCTATTCAAAGCCCTATCTCTGGAAGCTGGTTACCATGCTGCTCCTGATCCTCGTCTCAACCGGCTTTGCCCTGCTCACGCCCCTCATCCTGCGTAGATTAATTGACCAGGTGATCCCCTCGGGGAATGTTTCCCAGCTCATCCTGCTGTCGCTTGCCTTGTTGTTCATTCCAGCCATCGGTGGGTTGCTGGGTGTCATCCAGCGCCGCCTTAACGCCACGGTCGGCGAGGGTGTGATCTACGACCTGCGGGTAGCCCTGTACACCCGCCTGCAGCGCATGTCGCTGTACTTTTTCACCAACACCCGCCTGGGCGAGCTGATGAGCCGGCTTAACAATGATGTGGTGGGTGCCCAGAATGCCATCAGCAACACCATCGTGAGCATCATCACCAACATCATCCAGGCGGTTGCCGTACTGGTGGTCATGTTCACCCTCGAGTGGCGCCTGACCCTGATCAGCATCATCATCTTGCCCCTGTTCATCGTGGCTGCCCGCCACATGGGCGGCCGGTTGCGCGATATCTCGCGCCGCCAGCTGGAAGCCAATGCCCAGATGAACGCCACCATGAACGAAACACTCAACATCGGCGGAGCGCTGCTGGTCAAGCTCTTTGGACGGGTCGATACCGAGGTCAAGCGCTTTGAAGGCCGGGCTTCCCAGGTGCGCAACCTGGGGATTGACCGGGCATTCATGGGTGCGATTTTTTTCATCATCATTGGTTTGGTCAGTGCAGTCGGCACCGCCCTGGTGTACGGCGTCGGGGGTTACCTGGTGATGCAGAACGCTTTCACGATCGGCACCATCGTTGCCTTCGGTGCGTATATGTCCACCCTGTATGGTGCTTTGCAAAACCTGACCAACGCCCCGGTGGACTTTGCCACTTCAGTGGTCAGCTTTGAGCGTGTTTTCGAAGTCATTGACCTGCCTCATGACATACTGGAAAAGCCGGATGCGCTGGCCCTCAGCCAGGTGCGCGGTGAGCTGGTTTTTGAGCACGTTACCTTTCAATATGGCACGGCTGGGACTGCCCATTTGAGCGATGTGAAGCGCTATGGCCGCATGGATAACTTCGACGCCGTGCTTTCGGGTGAGCCCCAGCCCCCAAAGGCCCACAGCGCAAAACCAGCTGAAGCCCAGCCGGCGGGGGAGGCGGAAGAGCCCGTCCACACCCAGGCACGCTTGAACGCCCTGGATGATGTTAATTTTGTTGCCCAACCAGGCCAGCTGGTCGCACTGGTGGGTCCCAGTGGGGCTGGCAAGACTACCCTCACCTACCTCATCCCGCGCTTGTATGATCCTGCCGATGGGCGCATCCTGCTGGATGGGCACGACCTGCGCGATGTGACCCTTGATTCGCTCTCAGCTCAGATCGGCATGGTCACCCAGGAAACGCACCTGTTCCACGATACCATCCGCACAAACCTGATTTACGCCAGGCTGGATGCCACCCAGGCCGAGCTGGAGGCGGCCTGTGAGGCCGCCAATATCCACGACTTCATCGCCAGCCTGCCAGACGGTTATGATACGATCGTGGGCGAACGCGGCTACCGCTTAAGTGGGGGCGAGAAACAGCGTGTGGCATTAGCACGCGTCATCCTAAAGGACCCACGCATCCTTGTATTAGATGAAGCCACCAGCAGCCTGGACAGTGAATCGGAGATGCTCATCCAGGACGCCCTTAAACGCGTGATGGTGGGGCGGACCAATATCGTGATCGCCCACCGCCTCAGCACCATCCTGGCCGCCGATGTGATCCTGGTCATGGACCGTGGCTGTATCGTTGAACGCGGCACGCACCGCGATCTGCTGGCCTTGGGTGGCCTGTACGCCCAGCTTTATGAAACCCAATTCAGTCGTGAGAGGGATATGGCATGAATATCTACTTTGCGTGTTCGATCACCGGTGGCCGTCAGGATGAGCTGGTTTACCAGCGCCTGGTGGCTGCCTTGCAGGACTTCGGCCACCATGTGCCCACCGCCTTGTTAGCCAGCCCGGATGTGATGCCCCTGGAGGGGGTGGTATCCGCCCTGGATGTGTATGAGCGTGACGTCACATGGATCTCTGAGTGTGATTTCCTTCTGGCGGAGGTCAGCACGCCTTCTCACGGCGTGGGTTATGAGATCGGGTACGCTCTCTCACTGGGCAAGCAGGTGCTGTGCCTGTATCGCAAAGGCTGCAAGGTTTCCAAGATGATCCTGGGTAACCCTCACCCCCAGCTCACCGTGCATGCCTATGAAACTCCCGACCAGGCTGTGGATATGCTCAATTCTTATCTGGCAGACCTGGCTTCCATCGAGGCAGGATGAACAAAGGTACCCTGGCAGGTATTGGGGCTTATATTTTCTGGGGGCTCTTCCCCATTTATTGGCGATCGTTGGAGAGCGTCCCCGCCATCGAGATCCTGGCGAACCGTATCGTCTGGTCGCTGGTATTCATGGTTATTTTGTTGGTGCTGCAGAAGGACCTGCTGTGGTGGAAAGGGACGTTACGCAACCGGCGCCTTTTGTTAACCTACACGTTGGCAGCTATCCTGCTCTCTGCCAACTGGTTCACCTACATCTGGGCCGTCAATGCCGGCTACGTGGTTGAGGCCTCCCTGGGCTACTTTATCAATCCGCTGGTAAATTTCTTGTTGGGCGTGCTTTTCTTCAAAGAAAAGCTACGCGGCGGCCAGGTGGCAGCCGTGATCCTGGCTGTGCTGGGGGTGCTCTACCTGACCTTCAATTATGGCTCGCTGCCCTGGATTTCGCTGGTGCTGGCGTTCAGCTTCGGCTTCTATGGGCTGATCAAGAAGATCGCCCCACTTGAATCGATGCACGGCTTTAGCCTGGAGACTGCCGTGATGTTCGTGCCCGCTTTAGCGTTTTTACTTTTCCGGGGCATCTCTGGTGAAGGGGCCTTTGCCACCCAAGGCCCAGCTGTGTCCACCTTGCTGATCCTGGCCGGCCCGGTCACCTCCATTCCCTTGCTTCTGTTTGGATACGCCGCCCGTCGCATTCCGCTCTCCATGCTGGGTTTCATACAATATATCGCCCCAACTTTACAGTTCTTGCTGGGCGTGTACGTCTATAACGAGCCTTTCCCTGCCTCCCGGCTGGTCGGCTTTTGCATCATCTGGCTGGCTTTGCTCTTTTATTCTCTGGAGGGGGTGTTCTACAACCGCAAGCTTAAAGCGCAGCTGTCACCGGTCGAGCCGCAGTAGTAGATCCCAGGTCAATCCCAGCACACGTTCGAGGGCGGCTGGCTGCAATTTGCTGGGCGTATCCGTCATGCGATGCCACTCCGGCATGAGGGTCGAGCCTTTCTGGGAGGCGATCAGGCAGGCTGCCTTAAAACCGCGGTGCAAGAGCAGGCTGCATTCAGTCGAAGCGCCGACCAGCGGGGTCTTGTTGGCTTGCAGCCCGTAGGGTGAACCGACTTCCTTGAGCATCGTCTCGATCTCTTGTGGGATCGTTACCCGGCGCAGGCCGCCTTCTTCGCGTATATAGTTCAGATTCTCTCCGATTCCCACCATCTCAAGGTCGATGAACCAGGCATCTTTAAGCTGTTCTCCATAGGTATCCATCAAAGCCTGGACCCCATCTGCGCTGGTTTCTTCACAGCCGGTGAACGCCAGCCAGACTTCTGTTTTCCGAAGAGGCTGCTCTACCAGCCTGCCAGCCAGGCCAAGTAAGGTGCCCACTGAGCTGGCGTTATCGTTTGCCCCAGGAGAATACGGTCCCAGGTCGGCTGTAACCCCGGTAAACCAGCCGAGGAAGTGGAAGCATGCCAGGGTGATCCCCAGCCAGCCGAAGAATAGCCAGCCGGTGATCGCTGCCAGGATGTATACCGGGATCGCCAGGAATATCCCGAAGATGGCGATCATCGCGAACGGGCCAAACAGGCGCACCATAAAGTCACTGGCGAACCAGAATACCGCCCTGTGGCTGTCAAGGTGGGCCAGCAGCACGACTTTTCGCTGGGGCTGCTCGCCGGGTAGGATCCTGGCGATGACGTTCTGGCTAGGACCTTGCGGTAGGCTGTTGCGCAATGGAAAGCCCCGGTATGTGAACCTGACCCAGTACAGGTAGCCGCTGACGCCGAAAGCCAGCACCGCGATCAGGGTGGCGAAAAGCTCGCCGGCTGGTTTGCGTAGCAGCCAGTAAGCTGCGTGGCCCACCAGGGCCAGCCCGAGCACCATGGCAATGAACAGCCATAACGAACGCTCACCTGAAAACGTTTGCAGGCTGACTTCCTGCAAGCCCAGAGTTGTCAGCTGGGTTTGCACATATTCACTGGCCTGTTTCTCGGCCGTCGTGGTCGAACCGCGCCCGGTCTTGGAGAGCAGCCGGGCATGCGCCAGGGCGCGTTGGGCATGCTGAGACGGTTCAGCGTTGTTGGTGTCCATGGCTGTGATGTGCGTTGCTACCTCCCTGGTTCGTGATGGGCTTGTCGTCTGGCTGCTGGATTATGGTTTGATCTCCAGCACGCCTCCTGCGCTGTTGCCTTGTACTTCAGGGAAATACACCTGCCACGCGTGCGCGGGCAGCAGGTGATACTCACCCGCTTGTAAAACATCCAGGGTATAGGTCAGCTCGTATGTGCCCGCCAGCAGGTAGGATGCCGACCAGCTGATGTGGTCATCGTAAATGCGGGCCGCATCGAACAGCCACCACTCCCAGCCTGTGCTGAATGGGTCGGTCGAGTCATACAACGGCACTGGCTCACCCATGTCTCCCATCTGGGTCGTCTTGATATTGGTGTTGTAGATCTCCGTTCCCGCTGGGATATGGTCTTCCACCTTGAAATGATATACATCCGTTGGCAGGACAATCACCAATCGCACAACCACCTTATCACCCACCTGGGTTGCACTGATGGGGGTGGTGGTTGACAGGTCGGAGCCATATGGATAATACGCCCGGCTGATACTGACACCACCATTGAAGGGTGCCACATCCTCTGCCGGTCGGCTCACATTCAAGTCTGCGGTGTAGTATAGGCGCCCGTCGCCAGCCTGGCGTTGGATGGTCAGGCTGTTCGGGTCGTTTGGGTACAGGCTGCTGATCGGCAGGCTGGTCGTCACCGGGTTGAGTTGGGTTTCGCCTCCCGCTTCCCCGCTGGCGATTTGGTTACCATTTAGGTTGGCTCCGAAGGTATAGCTGCTGTTAAGTTCACCCGTGCTCTTCATCACCTCGTCCATTGCCAGCAGGATCCAGCTGTCTTCATAAGTGGAGTTCCAGCAGCCGTTTGCCTGGCGGTTGGACATCAGGTAGTTGACCGCATCGGGGATCAGCGTGGAGTCTGGCTCGAGCTGTGCCAGGGCATACAGGACAATGGCCGAGTTGGAAAGCGTAGACGTCATGTTGTTCCAGTCAGGGTTGGTAACTTCCCAATGTACGCCAGTCGCTGAGCGGATCGCGGTGCTCTGTAGGTCGGAGACCAGGGTAGGCACGGCATCACTGCTCGATGAGGTGGGATCCAGCGATAAGGCCAGGAAAGCCTCGGCCCACGGGCTGAGCCGATCGCGCACCTGGTAAAGCTCGTTGGCGCTCTCCAGGTTGCCGGCTCCGGCTTGTTTGAGGGCGTAATTTTCGAATGCCTGGCGGTCGAGCATCCAGGCTTTCGCGGTGGAATCTGGGGTGATCAGGGATGAATTGATATACCCAACCGTGTTACTGATCGTGTCAGATGGAACATTGATCCCGGCAGCCTGGCTGGTTGCCAGTCCATAAAGGACGTAGGATGAGATATAGGCATCGCTCACGCCTTCCTGGCACCAGCCCCAGCCACCGTCGGGGTGCTGAAGCACGAGTAGTTTATCCAGGGCTGGCTTCAGATTGTTGTCCAGGCTGGCCTTCAAAACAGGCGCCTCGATCCCAAAGCCCTGCAGAGTGGTGTAGGTCACCAGGTTGGGTAGGAAGCTTGAAAGGATTGGTTCGGTGCATTCCGACGGGTAGTAATTGAGGGCCTCCAGGCTGTCCAGCATAGCGGCTGCCAGGGATGGGTCGAGCTCGACCTCCAGCGTACCCTGGCTGGCATCAAAGCTCGCCGGCAGGCTGACAAGCTCCAGGCGTTCGCCTGCCTCTGGAAGGCTACCCGAGGTGGCAAAGGTCTGCGGGGCGGTATATCTCAGCACGGGCAGGGCTCCATTGGCCACCAGGATGGCATCTTGCAGGTTGCCTGCCTGGACGCTGAAGCGTAGAGAAGCACTTGCCACATCCTCTGTCGTTCCCCACCATTCCAGGCGCACTCGCTCATAGGCCGGCACATTCACCGGTTGTGTCATCTGGTTTGGGTCGTCCAGGTTGAAGCCAGCTGCCTGGAGGGTAGCGGTTCCTTCCAGTGCCGCACTTGTGTTGTTTTGCACGACTGCCGAAACCTGGGCGTGGTCACCCACTACCAAAAAGCGTGGCGTGGTCGGGTTGATCAGCAGCTCCTTGGTGGTGATCACTTCAATTTTTGTCTCGCCCACTAGGGTGTCTTTGGTCAGGCCGCGCACCAGCACCTGCCAGGTGGTTAGGCTATCTGGCAGGTTGATGATGACCGTACCCTCTCCATTGGCATCCGTCCTTATCTGGGCATTCCAATAGGCGGTATCGGGGAAATTCTCCCGGGTGACTGGCGCAGGGGCTTCTCCACCGCCTCCCCCGCCCATCCCGCCGGGCATATAGCGCAGCCTCTGCCCTGAGGCAGCCAGGCTGATTCCGGTCTGCACGCTGAGTGGTTGAATACCATAGAAGGCATTGTAGATATCCGCTTCATACGGGTCTGCCAGGCTGAATATCGCCTTGTCCACCACCGCCAGCGAGAATTCACCCTCTACAGGTTTACCATCTGCATCAGTGATGCGCAGGTTGAAACTCACTGGCTCGCCCGGCCCGCTCCGTTCGGGTGTGCTGGTCAGGTTAACAGTGAGATAGTTGAAAGACGGGTCTACTGGCAGGTTGGTATACCCCTGGCGAAAATCCGGGTAACCCTGCTCGCCACTCCCCAGCAGGGTGACTGCCACGTAAATATTGGGGGCTGCCTCTTGGGTAAGTGCGATTGGGATGGTGCTACCGCCTGGCTCAAGGTGCAGGATCTGGTAGTCCAGGATTGTGCCGCGCTCCACGGTCAGCAAGCCCAAGGCAGTATCGTTGAACGGGTTGGGCACGAATACCTGGGCAGTATCGCCAGCCTGGTAGCCGTCCTTGTCCGGCACCAGGCGGATGCGCTGGTTGGGTAGGGATGGCCACACTCCTGTGCCTGCTCCTCCCACCCAAATGATCACCTGCGTCAATGTGCCGCCCCCTGAGACGTCCAGCTGGTACGTGCCGGCCTGGGGTGGGGTGAACGTTACCCTGCCTGTGCCGTCTGTGGCGGTGGTGAGGGTGGTCGTTGCCACTGGGGTATAAACCGCCTGGTAGGTTGGGAACATATAACCCAGGTTATCCTCCGGTGGGTCATGCCGCTCCCAGGTAACACCCCGGAATTGGGCGGTAAGTTCTTTTTCACCGGCCGGGTTGCCTTCCCAGTCGGAGACTAAAATGCTGAATCCGGCCTGCTCTTTTGCTTCATACGACCAAGCATCTGGGTGCACCCCGATATAGTAGTCAGCCGGGTTCACATATGCCGAGGCCCGTGCACTGACTGGCTGGTCGCTTTCATCCGTCAGAGTCACTTCCAGGATGTATTCCTGGCGGCCCGGCATGCCCGGGGGTGTGATCGATACACTCGCCAACCCGTTGGCATCTGTCCGTACGTCGCCACTACTGATTAATTCACCCAACCCATAGGGCGGAAAGTTATAGTTGTAGACGTCCAGCCAGCTGGTATCCACCGGACCCACCTGGTAATTGGGAATGTCGAAATACGATGTCTGCCGGTAAAGAGCCCATTGCACTGGCTGGTTGTTGGCTGGGGCGTCATAGAAATAGCGGGCATTGATGCCTGCCAGCAGATGGGTTCCGCTGAGTACCTCGGTCGATTGGAAAGCCACCTGCAGGTCGATCTGCGGTTTGCGGTATTCGGCTACCTGGAACCAGGTATAGGTCGTGTAATCATGGTTGTCGATGTTGTAGTTTCCAGGTGTCGCATCGATGGGCAGGGTATATTCGCCATCACCCGTCCCGTACTCGGAGAGTGGTACTTCGAACCCTGCCAGTTGTTCACCGGCAGGGCCATGGATCTCCAGGTGATAAGAGCTGATATACGGCAGTACATAATGCCCATTGGAAAATTGTCTGGCTACCAGCCGGAAGTGGACCGTGTCGCCTGGCCGGTAGATCGGCCGGTCGGTGTACAGATATCCTGTGATATCGGATGGATAATTGCGCACGGTGAGATCGAAATTCCAGGGGGTCACACCTTCATCCCAATACTGCATGGCGAACCCAAAGTTGTCCGTACCCTGCTCTCCCAAGACGACAAACGTGGAATAGATCGATTCCTGGTCAGTTTTTACCGGTCCTTCGAATACACCGTCTTCTCCCGTCTGGCCCGAGCTAAGCACGTTCCCGGCATTGTCATAGACGGTCGCCGGCAGATCAGCCACCGGTGTATTGGTAGCCAGGTCGACTGCCCAGACAAAGGCCTCCGTCGGGCTGGTTTTGAAAGTCACCTGGTAAGGGCTGACTGCCAGGATGAATGTGGTATCGTAACCATAAGAGTTCGGCAGGCTCAATCGCATGAAGTACAGGCCTGCCGGCAGGGGTCTCCCATCAGGTGCCACCGGGATGGTTACCGGTGTGGCTTTATTGGGCGGCATGTCTGGGTAGAAGGTCCAGGATACTGCGTCCGCAGGGAAGAAGTTCTGCCGATTTTCATAATTGTAAGGATCCTGTATTTTCACCAGATCTTCGATGCTGAGGGTGCCCACGCTGATGGGGATGGAAGGCGTATTGGTCACCAGGGCGAGGATGCCGGTATCTTGCGTGGTCAGGGATGCCGAGTCTGAGCTGTATGGGAATTGCACCGAAGCGTTCAACGCACCGCTGCGGAAATGTAGGGTGAAGGATTGGCCTAGTTTGCTGCCCCACAGATCGGTCAACTCGGGCGATACCGTCAGTGAATAGTCTGTATCCGGGTCGAAAGTGCCGTTGGCATACAAGGTCATCGAGCCTTCGTCCATCCATGTGCCGAACCCGGGTACTTCCGGGTCAAAGGTCAAGTAATCCTTTATGTTCGATGCGTCCACGTACGACGAAAGGATCAGCCCTACCCCTTCGTATTGGGCTTTGGTGCCTCCTTCGGCTGGGACGCTACCGGTGATCGACAGATCCGATACCGTGCGCCAGGTTTGCTGGATCTGGTTGCCCAGGGGTGTGCCGCCCAGAGCCGCGGCGCTTGAATTGAGTTCAGCCGTATAGGTTGTGTCTCTGTCCAGCAACACGATAGGGGTATAGGCGAAGGTGGTGAACTTGTCATTCCAACCAGATGTACCATCCACCGGTATACCATCGCTGGTCTGCAAGGAGAAATTGGCTTCCACGCTGGCTTTATCCATCGAGTAGCTGAAATCCAATCGCACCGCGCTATCCAACCTTACATTTTCGGTCCCATCGAACGGTGTGCCCGATACCAGGCGGGGCAGGATGGTGTCGAAAGCCCAGCTTGTTATGGATTTCATCGGCGCTCCGCTGGTGCTGGTCAGGCTGGGGTTGATGCTTACATAATAGTGCATTCCCCCGGCCAGGGCGGGTGCAGGGTAGAAGATATATGTGCTGGTGTTGATCCACTCACCCTTGCCTGATGCCGTGGGAGCCAAGACAAAGCCAGCGGGCAGGCTGGCTGGGTCAGCACCCAGGGCTACCACTGGCTGGTTGAAGCTGGCAACGATGGCTGAGGTGGGGTCCACCTCCTGGGTATCCGGCGCAGGCAGGCTCTCTGTTAGCATCAGGTAGCTGCTGGCATCGAATGAAAGGCTGATGGGCTGTTGCAAGGCTAGGCCCTTGGCCGATTGAGCCGTGGTCGCGATATTGATGACTTGCGAGCTGCCAGGCTCCAGGGCTTTGTCGGGTGTAAAGGTGACGGTGCTGTCGTCTTTCCATGAAAACTTACCCACCAGGCTTGGCTCCCCAGTCACGGCCGCTTCCACCGAGGCGCGTTGCATGGGCTGGTTGAAATAAAACGTGATTGGGTTTTGAAGCGCGATCTGTGCCCCGGGTAACGGGTCTGTTTCCACGAGGGCCGGCGGCAGGGTCTGCGGCGCAGGTGTAGGGGTTGCCGTTGGAGGGATGGTGACGGTAGGGGTTTCAGTCAGCCTGGTAGGGGTTGCCTGACTACAGCCTGCCAGCGATAAGACGAGGCTGGACAGGATGAGAAGGGTTATGAGATTGAAAAATAAGGCTGGAATACGCCTGGTGCCTGGCGAGGAATGAGAGCAGGACATCAGTTTCTCTCCTTTATGGAAGGGGATGAACCTTCCCAGTTAAATGGATTATAACACCCGCCCTTTAAGACGTCCGCCGGGCGGGATTTGTTCACATCAGGCCCTGCTCCAGGTCTGCCAGGATGTCGGCCAGGTTCTCGATCCCCACTGCAAGGCGTACCAGCCCGTCAGTGATGCCCTGGTGCAGGCGGTCCTCCTTAGGCACGGGCCCATGGGTCATGCTGGCTGGATGCTCGATCAAGGTATCCACCATGCCCAACGAAACGGCCAGGGTTGCCAGCTTCACCCGCTCCATCAAGCGGATCCCTGCCTCCATCCCACCCTTGAGCTCGAAGGACAACATGCCTCCAAATGCGTGCATCTGGCGGGAGGCGATCTCGTACCCCGGGTCACTTTCCAATCCAGGGTAATGCACCTCGGCTACTGCCGGATGGCTGGCCAGGAAGTGGGCTACCTGCAGGGCATTCTCACAGTGGCGTTGCATGCGTAGCTCGAATGTTTTGAGCCCCAGGCTGGCCAGCCAGGTATCGAATGGGCTGGGGATGCCACCCAGGATTTTCACGAATTTAAACAACTCATCATGGATATACCCTGGATGCGAGCTGACCACCGCCCCGCCGGTCAGTGCACCATGGCCCGATAGGAACTTGGTGGTGGAATGCATCACGATATCCGCACCCAGGCTGAGCGGACGCTGGCAGTACGGGGAAGCAAAGGTGTTGTCCACGGCCAGCCAGGCACCATGATGGTGTGCCACCTCACCCACGGCTTTCAGGTCAACCACTGCCATGGTTGGGTTGGCCGGGGTTTCAGCGTAAGCCAGCCTGGCATGGGGGTGCTGGTCAAACGCAGCTTCCCAGCTTGAGGGGCTGGTGTCGCCTACCCAAATCACCTGGATGCCCAGGCTGGGGGCGATATCCTTCAGGAAGGTGAATGTGGCGCTGTAGACCGCTTCCTGCGCGATCACAGTATCACCAGTTTTTAATAGCGACAGTAAGACCGCCGTGATGGCTGCCATACCCGAGCTGAACACCTGCCCGGCAACCACGTCAGCCGGCCTGGCCATCGGTTGCTCCCGGAGCAGGTCGATGCCCTCCAGGATCGCGATTTTTTGCGCCAGCTCGTCGAGGTTGGGGTTAGCCAGCCGGGTGTAGTAGTATCCGGGTTCTGTCCGGGCAACGATCCCGGCTCCTGTGGCTACATCGATGAAGTTAAATGTGGAGGTTTGGTAGATTGGGCTGACATGGCTGTGGTGGGTATTGTCATCTGCACCCACATGGATGGCCAGGGTGCTGAGGCTGTGGCTGGGCGAAAATTGGTACATTTGTTGCTCCTTGTGTAAAGGTGTTTTCACTGTGGATAGCTTCAGCCGGTTGTGCGACTGGTGCTTTATGACGATCATAGAAGGAGTGGTGTTGGTATGTCTTCTTACCTTATTGGGTACATCCCGTGTGCGAGAACAGATCCTAGGTATTCCTGGTTGACCTTGATCGATAAAAAATTCGTCCTGGGAACTACATACCAGGATTATACGTCTATGCACGGTATACGCGGAATCAATCCGCGTTACTAATCCAATTCTCAGTAAAATTATCGTGTTTTTACAGTAACATACTTTACTCTTTGGTAAAATCGACTTATGGCAACTCACTCCAACACCCACCCTCATCCCGGCATGGCGCATCTTCCATCCACACCGGTTAAAGCCAGCCCCCTGGCACAGGCAATCCTGGCCTTGTTCATTGGCTTCTTCCTGCTTGCTGTGTTTATCGCCTTTCTACCCGGCTTCTATGCCGGTCAGTTCGACGGGCGTATCTTCCAGGGTGTGGCTGTAGGTGGCGTGGATCTATCGGGTATGACCACCGATAAAGCCGAAGCCTTGCTTTTAGCGAATCTCGATTACCCCCAGCGCGGCCGCATCGTTTTCCAGGCCGGCACGCAGATGTGGCAGGCTACTCCCGCCGAGCTCGGGCTAACCCTGGATGCTCGCACAACTGCCCTGGCAGCCTATAACCTCGGCCGGACCGGTAGCCTACCTGTCCGCCTGACCGACCAGTGGCGGGCCTGGTCTTCAGGCATGGACCTGGCCCCCTGGTTTGTGCTGGATAAGGGTGTTGCACAGAGTTACCTCCAGAACATCGCTAGCCAGGTGGACACACCCATCATCGAAGCCAGCCTTGGTTTCAATGGCGTAGACGTGGTGGTTAATTCCGGGCAGGTCGGGCGCAGCCTGGACGTACCGGCTGCCATGTCCAGCCTCGACGCACAGCTGAAGACCATGACCGATGGTATGGTCCCGCTGAAGGTAAATGAGACCGCACCGGTCATCCTGGATGCCACCGCCCAGGCCGAGCTGGCGCGCCGTATCCTTGCCGCACCCCTCACACTGCAAGTCCCCAACCCTGAAGCGGGAGACCCAGGCCCTTGGTCTTTCGAACAGGCCGCGTTAGTGCAGATGATTACCATCCAGCGGGTCAAGACCGATAGCGGTGAGGTCTACCAGGTAGGTTTGAACTCGGAAACGCTCCGCACGTTCCTGGAGAACCTGGCACCTGCTCTTAGCCGGTCCCCGCAAAACGCCCGCTTTATTTTTAATGATGAAACCCGCCAGTTGGAGGTCATCGAGCCGGCTGTTATCGGGCGGGCGGTCGACGTCGATGCCAGCCTGCAGCAGATCAACCAGCAGCTCTTGGACGGCCAGCACTCTATCAACCTGGTGCTGCAGACCACCAATCCGCAGGTACCCGATTGGACAACTGCTGCCGACCTGGGTATCACTGAGCTCACCAGCGAATATACATCCTACTTTTACGGCTCCGACGCTTCCCGCATCCAGAATATCACCACGGCTGCCTCGCGCTTTCACGGTTTACTGATCGCACCTGGCGAGAGTTTCTCCATGGCAGCTACCCTGGGCGATGTGAGCCTCGACACCGGTTATGCCGAAGCCCTGATTATCTTCGGTGACCGCACGATCAAGGGCGTGGGGGGCGGCGTTTGCCAGGTGAGCACTACCCTGTTCCGCACGGCCTTCTTCGGAGGCTACCAGATCGACGAGCGCTGGTTCCATGCTTACCGGGTGAAGTACTATGAGCAAACCGCCAGTGGTGGTCACGACGAGAACCTGGCTGGCCTGGATGCCACCGTGTTTGCACCGGATGTAGATTTTCGCTTCACCAACGACACACCTTACTGGCTGCTCATGGAAACCTACCCCGGGAAGAGCTCGCTCACCTGGAAGTTCTATTCCACCTCCGATGGGCGCACCGTGGACTGGCAAACCAGCGGTTTACAAAATGTGATCGAACCGCCGGATCCACTTTACGAGGAAAACCCCGACCTGGCCCAGGGTGAGATCAAGCAGGTGGATTGGGCGGTCGCTGGTGCAGATGTGAGCGTTACCCGCACCGTTACCCGTGACGGGGTCGTGATCCATGACGATATCTTTGACACGCACTACCTGCCCTGGCAAGCCAAGTACCAGTATGGCCCCGGGACGGAAGTGCCCACCCCTGAGCCTACCCCCTAAAACCAGTTTTTTTTATTGCCCTTCTCGGCTTGCAACGGAAATTCAATTCGGTTGCGAGCCGTTTTAATTATTAAAAATAAACCAGCCACCTGGTTCACTTCTCACATCAAACCCGCTTCCAGGTAGCCGATCAATCCGCCAGCGCTAAAATTTCCGCAGGAATAATCAGACTTTTAAGGTAGAATATTCTTTTGATCAGCCAGACATTGTCCAGATAGGGGTGTAGGGTCTGGCATGGCGGGTAAACCTGGTGAGAGCCAGGGATCATACGTCTGAAACTGGAGGGATTATGGTCAGTCAAGAGCTGCTTGAGATTCTACGTTGCCCAAACTGCGTGCGGGAGAAAGATGGCTTACTGGATTATTACAAGGAATCCTGGCTGATCTGCCATGATTGTGACCGCAAGTACCCGATTCGCGATGATATCCCGGTGATGTTGATCGATGAGGGCGACAAGTGGATTAACACGCCGCGTGAAGCCCTGCCGGTGCCGCCCCCTGATAAGTAACCTCGATCATCAACACGGCCGGTTTCGATCTTATTGGTGTGGATATGGATGGTAATGTCGATTTATTGGATGACCTGAGCTGTGGGGATGACGTACGTGCTGAAGAAGCTTTATCTAAATTGGGAGTATGGGGGCCAGAATTAGTGGAACCGCTGCGCGAGCGGTTGGACAACCCTGAACCTGAGGTGCGTTGGTGGGCTGTGCGCGCCCTGGCGGAAATCAATGACGAGCGTGTCCCCGGGCTATTGGTCAAGGCCCTGGCTGACCCCGACCAGGGGGTTAGTTGGTGTGCCGGCCTGGCGCTGCGTAACCACCCGGCGACGGAGGCGATACCTTCCCTGCTGGTGCATTTATCGGATGCGGATGCCCTCACCCGCAGACTGGCTGGCGACGCCCTGGTAGCGACCGGCTCACCGGCTGTGCCGGCCCTGCTGGATGTACTGCAGGCTGGTGTGCACCCTGCCCGCCTGGAGGCCATCCGCGCCTTGGCCCGCATCGGTGATGAGCGCGCCATACCGGTTTTATTCGCTGCCCTGGATGATAGCTCAGCTCTGATTGAGTACTGGGCTAACGAGGGTCTGGAGCGGATGGGGGTGGGTATGGTGTTCTACCGACCCGGCGCATCCTGAACTATTTCCACAACTGTTTTAATATTAATCGGTCAGTTGCTGCGTGGTTCTGTAGCTAATCGCATTTACCTGTTTATCGCCCATACCAGCCAGATGCCGATCATCGCTAGGCCGATCATGAAGCGCACCACGAACGCCGCTCCCCAGCCGATGGCCATGCCTTTCAACGAGCTAAACGCCCTCTTGTAATCCCTAAGGCGCAGGTACTCGATCAAAAATACCACCAGCGGTGCGGCAATGACGCCCCCGAACGGCGGAAAGAAGATCGTTCCCAGGATCCCGGCTGTCATCCCGATCGCCATCGTGATCCAGGTTGCCCCTTCTTTGTGTGCCCTGGCTGCGATGAGCACATTATCGATGGTTGCCCCACTGATCATCAAGATGGTAAGCACCACTAGCAAGGCAATTCCCAGGGGCGTGAAGCCGGTAACCAGCCCGTACACCAGCGCAGCCAGCCAGATCACCACGATGCCTGGGAAAATGGGCACTACCAACCCGAACAGTCCCACCACCATAACGATCAAGGTGAACCAGAAGATGGATGCGGATAGCCAGGCTGGCATATAAAATCTCCCGGTGGCTGCTAGGCTGTTTCCGGCCGAATCACATCCATCCCGCCCATCCACGGGCGCAGCACTTGCGGCACTACCACGCTGCCGTCTGCTTGCTGGTAGTTCTCCAGCACGGCGATCAGCGTGCGCGGCATTCCCAGCCCCGAGCCGTTCAGGGTGTGCACCAGGCGTAGTTTACTCCCCTCCGTTGGGCGATATTTTATGTTGGCACGCCGTGCCTGGAAGTCACCCACGTTGGAAACCGATGAGACTTCCAGCCATTCTTTGACCCCTGGCGCCCACACTTCAATATCGTAGGTCATGCGTGCCCCAAAGCCCAGGTCACCTGTGCACAGCTGCTTTACCCGGTAGGTCAAACCCAGCTCAGCGCAGGTCTGTTCTGCATCCTCCCGCATCTTCTCGTGCATGCGGTTCGACTCCTCCGGTTTACAGTAGATATACATCTCAACCTTGTCGAACTGGTGACCGCGTTTAATCCCGCGCACATCCCGGCCAGCACTGATCTTCTCACGCCTGAAGCAGGGTGTGTAGGCAGTGTAAAAGCGCGGCAGGCCGGCTTCGTCCAGCACATCATCCATATGTAAGCCGGTCAGGGGCACCTCAGCGGTTGGCACCATCCACAGGTCATCCTCCACGTCATGGTACAGGTTGTCCTCGAACTTGGGTAGCTGGCCCGCCCCGAATAAAGTCTGCTGCTTGACCATAAAAGGGGTGTACTTCTCGGTATACCCCTGGCGGATGTGCAGGTCCAGCATCCAGGCGATCAAGGCCCGCTGCAGGCGGGCACCCGCCCCACTCAGCACATAAAAGCGCGAGCCGGTGATTTTGACTCCCTGTTCGAAGTCCAGGATGCCCAGAGCTGGTCCCAGGTCCCAGTGCGCTTTGGGCTCGAAGTCATATTCAGGTATCTCACCCACCCCGCGCAGCACCACGTTCTCGCTGTCGTCCTTGCCATACGGGGTGCGCTCATCGGGGATGTTCGGGATGCCTGCCAGGATGGCATTCAGATCCTCTTCGATCTTGCGCAAGGCTTCATCCAGTTGGCTGATGCGTTCACCCACCTGGCGCATCGCATCGATCTTGGTCTGGCGCTCGGCAGGGTCTTTGGCTTTCCCGATCTCCTTGGAAACGCTATTGCGTTGTGCTTTTAAATTTTCAACTTCCTGCAACGTCTGGCGGCGCTGCTGGTCCAGCTCCAAAACCTGCTCAACGGTTTGCGTTTCCATCTGGCGATCGGCCAGGGCTTTGCGCACCACATCGGGTTGTTCACGGATGATATTGATGTCTAGCATGGTAGTGCCTCCTTGTCACGAATAAATACGCCCCCTCGCCAGCAGGACGAAGGGGCGGCCGTGGTGCCACCTGCAGTTCGCCAGCCTATGTCCTCTCTGTGGGGGAGGACCTTGCTGGCCTCATCTCAGCGCTAACGGGCTGACCCGTCTCCCTTATCCAGTCTGGTCTCCAGGAGCAATTGGACCTGTTCGGTCCGGCGGAGTGGATTTCACCCTTTTGCCTGCCGCCTCGCACCTTCCGGCGGTTCTCTGCTAGGCTGGCGAGTTACTCGTCTCCGCGCTGGTCGTTACACATTTAACTTGCCAGGATTATACATGAGCCTGGAGAGGTGTCAAGAGAGGCTGATTGCCTGGCATCCGTATGACTGGCTGACTCCGCTTCCTCAGGCCTCAACCGCTGCCTCTTCGGGCTTCACCAGTGAATAATACACATTCCTGCCGCGTTTTTCGCCCTTGATCAAATTGGCGTCCTTGAGCACCCGCAGGTGATGTGAGGTGGTGGATTGTGCCGTGCCCAGGAACTCCACCAGTTCATCCACGGTGAACTCACCCTTGCCTAGCAGCCTTACGATTTTGACGCGCGTTTCATCTGCCAGGCCGTTAAACATCTGCGCCACGTTGATGACCTGCTGGTCATCCATGGTTTCTTCACTGGCCAGGCCTGTGATCGCCTGGCAGCAGATCTGGCCAGGGGCAAAATCCTCTGGCCTGGCACGCACGACCTTCAGTACGTGCATCTCGGGCGCGTCGGCTTCGATTACGGCTTTCACGACCTGTGCGCAAGGGTCACTATCCAGCACGCTATGCGTCAGGCTGAGCAAGAACTCCTGTTGGCCTTCCGGGGGTAGTTGGGCGAATAGCTTTTCAACGAATGCCAGCCTATCCGCGGGCAGCGTGTTTTCCATGGCCTTATCGAGCAGTTGGGAGATCAAGGTGGAGGTTAGTGTATCCATTAATTTCCTTATCCGTTAATGCATCTAAAATATTCAATGTAATGTGCCTATAGTTTACCAAAACCCGTGAGTTTTGTCAATGAAATGGATAATACATCGAATAATATGACATATACCACCTTGACTTATCGAGTAAAATGAATATAATACGGATTAAGCTGTTTAATATATACCGCTTTACAACCACAAGGAATAAATTGCTCTATGCTATCGATTAGTATGGCCCGTTATCAGATACTGGATCATTATAAGGAGAAATTCTATGTCAGAACCGACCGCCCCCAAAGAAGCTGAAGATATCCGCAGCACCGTTCGCCAGCATTACGGTGAAGCTGCCGAGAACTTTCAGCCCAGAGCTCGTTCCAGCTGCTGTGGTCCGAATGAGCCAGCCGATCTTTCCGCCAGCAAGCTCTATCCAATTTCCGAGCTCGAAGCCTTACCTGAAGAGGTCACCGGGCTTTCCATGGGCTGTGGCGATCCCATTACCCTGGCCTCGCTCCAGCCCGGCCAGACCGTGCTTGACCTGGGCTCAGGTGGGGGCATAGATTGCTTCATGGCAGCTAAAAAGGTCGGTGAAACGGGCCACGTGATCGGGGTGGATATGACCCCCCAGATGCTTGAGAAAGCCCGCCAAAATCAGCTCAGGATGGGCTTCAAAAATGTCGAATTCCGCCTGGGAGAGATCGAGCACCTGCCGGTGGCGGATAATAGCGTGGACGTGATCATCTCCAACTGTGTGGTCAACCTGTCACCCGATAAGCCCCAGGTGTTCCGTGAGGCCCTCCGCGTGTTGAAACCGGGTGGTAAGTTTGCCGTCAGTGACATCGTCACCGATGGGCCTCTGCCCAAGCAAGTGAAGGACAGCCTGACCGCCTGGGCAGGCTGTGTCGCTGGGGCGCTGGACGTAAAGGAGTACCTCGCCTGGCTGGAAGAAGCTGGCTTCACCAGCATCGAGCTGACACCGGTTTATTTTGACCAGGGAACGATGGATGAATATGTGAAGCAGGTAAATGATGATTCATGCTGTGGAACTGGGAAGCGCCTGTTGATCAGTGATGGCGTGGATACGAAGGTGATCGAGCTGGGTGAGGCTGTTGACCTTGGCGATAAGCCCTTGCGGGAGGCGATCTTCAGCGCCAAGATAACCGCCTATAAACCAATATCAGCGCTTCAATAATAAACCTCACCGTGTTGTGTATGGGCGTGTGGCATACGCCCCTAATACACTAAATCTCAGATATATGCGCGGGGGTGCAGCGAAGCTGCACCCCCTACGCATGAACTACTCCAGAAAAGGTTCCCGCTTATTTATTCCCCAGCGAGTTAAATTTACCCAGCCCCGTGGAATTTGTGTTGGTTTGCGGGTTACCGTAATACGAGACACTCCCCGCTCCACTGATATTGCCGGTCAGCTGGTCAGTCACCCATAGCGTGGCACTACCCAATCCCGAGATAGTGACATTGGCGGTTTGGATCTTCAAATCTGGCGCATTAATGCTGCCTGCCCCCGAGATGTCGATGGTGGCCTGGGCTGCCTCGCCGGACACATCGATGTTCCCGGCACCGCTCAGGTTGATTGCCAGCTTCGGGGTGGATATCTGGTTTTGCACGATCCTACCAGCCCCGCTCATATCGATGTTCATGCTTGGCGTGGTGAGGGTTTCGATTTGCGCATCTCCAAAACCGCTGACAATTAGAGAAGTTAATTCCTTCACGACGATCGTGTAGGTCATTATGTTTTCGGTGCCCACCGTGGGGACCGTGATATTGTTCGTGGTCTTGATCACGAGCGTCCCATTATTAACCGTGGTGCTGATCTCCGGCACCAGGTTGTCAGGGCCGGAAATGTTAAGCGATTCCTTATCGCCCTGGATGATGTTCACCTTTCCAAAGGTCGAAAATTCGATCGCATTAAAACCGCTTACCTCGCGGTTTTCACTAATGGTTACGTTCGAGGGCGTGATGACCTTGACCCCGGCGTTACTCAGCACGCTGCAGCTGGTTAACAATATGGAGAGGATGATTAAGGTAACGAAAACAGTTCGGACTTTCATAGGAACTCCTTTTTATTTTTTAATACGTAGGAATTGTTTAGTTGTTGCTAACATGAGATTGCACATTAAATATCCTTCACCTGTGGTGTGTATTCAATGTTTATTCAGACATATTCATCCAGGCGCTGGCAAGCTGGATTGGAATTACGGGATGGATAAACACGCATCTGCGCACAGCCAGAAAAGGCTTTCACGGATTTCTCTTCTAGACTGCCAGGCACGATTATCCCATTCCAGACCACTCAGGTCGTCACCGCCATATAAGACTTGTCCAAAAACGGCATCGCGTACCTCGGCAACCGCCATCAAGCCAGCGCATTCCATCTCCACCGAAAGACATCCATCTTCTTTTCGCCTGGATATTTTGCTCGCGGTCTCCCGGTAAGGCGCATCTGTGGTCCAGGTTTTTCCTATACGGTACGGAACCCCGCGTTTGCTCAAGGTCTTAACCAACGCATCTACTGCCAGCTCATTTGCCGTCAGCTCCCTACCAGGTGGAAGGTAATGGTATGAAACGCCTTCGTCACGGATAGCACCTGAAACTACGATAAGGTTACCGACCGCAATATCACTTACCAGAACTCCGCATCCGCCGCAGGCAATGAACTTTCGACAACCAAGGGCAATAACTTCTTCGAGTAAACCAGCCGCCAATGGTGCGCCAATCCCAGCATGAAAAAACGCCAGTCGCTGATCCTGGTAGGAAATCTCATAAACAGGGTGAGGACCGTCTTCCCAAGTATTTTCGACCAGCACCTTGGCGTTATGTTCTGCAATAACTTTATTAAGGACCTCTTTGAAGAAGCAAATGACGCAATGTTCAGGCACATCGCGAGGTTTTACTAATTCGGATGCTTCTATAAGAGCATTGGGTGTAGGATCGTACTCAAGGATTGGATAAATCATATACAGACCGTACTGGCCGCCCAGCCTGCTAGCGTGTCGCCAGCTGTTTCTTGAATCCCTCCAGCATTTCGATGGGTGTGGGATCGATCTCGTACAACAGTGCCAGGTAATACGCCATATAATCGCCAAACAGCAGGGCCGTCCACAGCTGGGCCAGCCTGCTTTCTCCCTGGGCATCGATGAAATCAGTATTTAACCCCTCCAGCATGTAGGCTTGCTTGGTCAGCTCTGTCCGCAGCAGGTTTCGCGGGTGGTACGATTTCGCCCTCAGAAATAGTGCCATGCTGGTGGAAAGCGTGCTTTCCGGTTGGCTCAAGCCAGCCAGGGCGTTGTGATCCGCCTCGGGCAGGGCCTCGAACTGGGCCCAGGCCTTGGCCAGCTCGTTGATCTGGGTTTTCCAGCGGCGCGCCACCGGTTCAAGGATATCGGCGCCAAAGACCAGCACCAACCGCCCCACCAGCTGGCCCGCTTCCCGTTTGGCCGGGTTAGCGGTTACTGGGATATCTGCTCGCAGGCTGTCTTGCAGGCTGCGCATAGCCGTGATCGCCTCGGTTAATTCACCCGTGGGGTTGGGGATCAATCCCAGGCGTTTCAGCAGCGCCAGCAGCATGCCGAACGAATATCCTACCGCAGCCCGCGGCTGGCCGGCATGCTGGAAGGCCCACAATGACGTCTCTGACTGGCGGGCTTTTTCAGCCAGCTTGCCCCCGCTGCACAGTGCCAGGATGCGGCACCCATCTCGGAGCGCCTGGTCAAACGCCTGTAGGGTTTCCTCGGTATTTCCCGAGTGTGAGCTGGCGACGACCAGCGTTCCTGGACCATGTGCCCAGGCTGGCAGGCTGTAGTTGCGTTGTACGCTGACCGGCACCGGGCATAATGGCGCTACGTATGTGGCAAGCAGGTCGGCCCCGATCGCCGAGCCACCCATGCCTGCGATGAGCACGTTTTTTATTCCCTGCCAGGCGGGCAGACCGAGGGCCAGCCCCAGCTGGTATGCTTTTTCAAGCTGCTCGGGTAAATGGTCAATTTCAGCTAGGTAATTCTGGCTGTCGATTTTCCGGTAAGATGTTTTGTCATTCAGATCCATAGTCACCCTTGTTTTCCCCTTGGTTGTTGCCAATAAAAATTATTCCAAGATTTTACCTTGTTTTTTAAGCAGCCGGTGATAGATTTCTCGCCGTGACCAGCCTGAGCTACCCGCCAGCCTGGCAGCTGCCTTGGATGCGCTTTCTCCACCCTTCAAGTGTGCCTGCAGCTCGGCCTCCAGCCTTTCTTCGCTCCAACGTGCGGTATCTGGCTGGCTGCCGGCTACCACCAGGGTGAACTCTCCCCGCGGGGGACTCTCCGTGAAATGTTGCTGGGCCTGGCCCAGGCTGCCGCGGAAGATCTCCTCGTGCAGCTTGGTTAGCTCACGCCCAACTGCCATCTGCCGGTCACCCAAAACAGATTGTAAAGCTTCCAGCGCTGCTACCACCCGGTGGGGAGCTTCTAGGAAAATTAATGTATATGGCAGGCTGGCGATTTGCTTCAAAAAGCGTTCCCGTTCACTTGCCTTGCGCGGCAGGTACCCTAAATAAACGAAGGCATCGGTTGGCAGCCCTGAAGCCACCAGCGCTGCAATCGGTGCGCATGCACCTGGGATGGGGCTCACAATATGCCCGGCCTGTATCGCCGCCCGCACCAGCTCATAGCCCGGGTCGTTCAAGGCTGGCGTGCCCGCATCTGAGACCAACGCAACATCACCATTTGCCAGCGCCTCCAGGACCCGGTCCAGGCGTACCAGCTTGTTGTGCTCATGGTAGCTTATGCAGGCTGTGTGGATGGCATAATGCTGCAGCAGCCTGGCTGTGTGGCGTGTATCTTCCGCCGCGATCAAGCTCACCTCACCCAGGATGTATAAAGCCCTCTGGCTGATATCCTCCAGGTTCCCGATCGGGGTGGCAACCAGGTAGAGCGTACTCATGGTGCCGCCCAGGTGAGCAGGTCCAGGGTCAAGGTGAAGCTATCCGGGTTCACTGCTTTCAGCAGCATCCTGCCCAGGTGTGACTGGCTGGTGCTATAGCACAGGTAGGTCCCCACCGGCAAGCTCTCCACTGCGATCGGTGCCGGGCTCATTACCGCCGCCTGGCAGTCTGAAAGCGTGGGTGCCTGGCTGCCATAAATGCCGATCAATGCTCCGTTGGTCGGGTACAGCCAGTGGAAGTTGCTTTCGTCCACCTGATACAACACATCTTCATCGCCACTGTTCAACGTGATCGTATCCAGGTCTATGCTGTCGCCTGGCGCGGGTCTCAGCTCTCCACCCACCTGCCCGGGTGGGGTGGCTGTGGAGGTTGGTGAGGCTGTGGGGTTGGTCGTGGCAGATACGGTTGGTGTGGGTGTGAAGGTAGCCTGGCTGGTGGGCACCACGATCCGCACCCAAAAAGCCTGGTTACCACTTGGTCCGATCCCAAATAACTCACCAGCTGGGTTCATCATCTTCCAGTTGCCCTGGTAAGTCCCAGGTGCTTGGGGTGCCACCATCTCAACCGAGATTTCCACGCTCTGTGAAGGCAGGACCGTGCTCTGCAGGGGTACGATTTCTGGGGCGCTCATACGATCACCGTAGAAGAAGCGCGTTGAATAGCCGCTTGTCCAGGTGCAGGTGCCGGTGTTCACCAGCTTCCAGGTTTTGACAAAGCTTTGCCCGGCCGCGATCACGCTGTCATCCGGGACGGTGACGTCCAGCGGGTTGCCGGCGCCCGCCTGGTTACACAGAGTATCCGGAGCGTTCGTTTGTGTCGCTGGACCGGGGGTTGGGCTGAATCTCGGCGTGGCTACTGCTAGCGTGGCAGTCTTGGTCAAGCTTGAAGTTGCGGATGGTGTGAAGGTCTGAGAAGCAGCCAGGGCAGTAGCGGTGGTCTGGGTGTTGACCAGTGCTTCGATCGTCTGGTTCATCTGGCTTTGGTCAGGTGTAGCCGTAATGGTGGGTAGGCTGCTTGCCGACAGGCGTCCAATCACCTGCCATAGCAGGAAGATGACCCCTCCCGCGACTGCCAGCCAGACCAGGGCAGTCAGCAATCCGAAGCGGATTGGTAAGCGTTTTTCAGCTGGCACTGGAATGGGTCTCTACTTCCTTATCCCGAGCCGGTTTGCCAGGATATGGGCTATGTCACGCGCCGCTTCTGGGCGGGCAGCCTGGCAGCAGGCTTCTGCAGCTAGCTCCAGTTGTCGGGGATGGGTGATCCAGGCTTGCAAGGCACTCACGATATAGCTGGTCTTAGGCGCCCATACCCCAACCCCCTGGGAGATGACGTAGTCCACATTGCCATCTTCCTGGCCGGGTAGGCGGCTGTACAGGATGATGGGCAGTCCGGCGTTGAGCGCTTCGGTGATCGTGCTCGGGCCTGCCTTCGTCACCAGGATATCCGCCGCGCGCATGAAGTCAGGCATCTCACGCACAAAGCCATACACCAGGGTCTTCATTGGCCAGGATTTACCTTCCAGCCGCTGCCTGAGCTCGTTATTGCGTCCGGCTATGATCACCAGCGTGATCGGCAGCTTGGCTTCTGCGATCGCCAGTGCGGTTTTCTCGATCGGTCCCATCCCTTCGCCGCCGCCCACTAAAAGTACCACCGGCTGTCCTTGGGGCCAACCCAGCTGCTGCCTGAGGGCATTCTTATCCCCGGTGGGTTGGCAAAAGCGTTCGGCAACCGGCAGACCGATGATTTTCACCTGCTCCGACCGCAAGCCAGCCGCCAGGGCGTGCCCGTAGGCGGCTTCGGTAGGCACCAGGCACAGGTCCACTCCCGGGTGATACCACAAGGTATGCCCGGTTACCAGGTCGGTGACCACGGTGATGAACGGTGGGCGCTGTTTCCCCAGAGCATGCAGGAAGGGTTCGTTTGCCAACGGGTGCACCGAGACGATCATATCCGCCCGGTTCTGGTTGATCACCTTGCGCAGCCGGCGGCGTATGTACGGGTAGGCTCCCTCGACGATCATCTTTGAGCTGCGGCTGCCATCGCTGATGCGGTAACCGATCGCCCAAACCTCCGGCACACGTACCATGTAAGGGTACCATTTTGTGGCATAATTCAATGGGCGTGGGGCTACATCCAGGAAGATATCCACCATCTGCGTGGTCAGGCTGTCGGCATATTCGAGTTTGAGGGCCTCGATGATCGCTTCGGTGGAGCTGCGGTGACCACCACCGGTGTCGGAAAACAGAAACAGGATGTGTGGGCGTTTTGGGGGAAGGTTAGCCATTGGTTAGGCCTGGAGCAGCCGGGTGAGGGGTGATCATTTTTACCCTGCGGGCCAGCTGTCGTCGTGGCAGCAACACCCGGTGGCCGCAGGTCAGGCATTCGATACCGATATCTGCCCCCAGCCGGACGACTTTCCATTCATACCCGCCGCATGGGTGGGGCTTGCGTAAACGCACCACATCCTCCAGCTGTAAATCTGGCAGCATGAGGGCATTATAACACGCAGCCGCCAGTCCCTTGGATGGTATAATCTCAGCCGAAGGAGTCATCCTGCCTCGTGAACTTTTTACCGTCCCCCTCTCAGCTGATCACCTACTTCATAATATTGCTTACCGCCTTCCCCGTGCACGAATTTGCCCACGCCTGGTCGGCGGATCGCTTTGGAGATACCACACCTCGCGCCAATGGGCGCCTGACACTCAACCCTCTCGCCCACCTAGATCCTATCGGCACCCTGATGATGATCCTGGTCGGTTTCGGCTGGGCCAAACCCGTGCCCATCAATCCATATGCCCTGCGGCGGCGCTCTTCTGCGGCTCCCATGCTGGTATCCTTGGCCGGCCCGATGTCGAATTTCTTGATGGCCATTATCGCCGGTATTTTCTTCCGGGTTGGCCTTGTCTCCATCTACGATATCAGTGCGCCGACCGGCATCCTGCCCACAGGTGCCACCTTTCTGTTCATGTTCATCCGCATCAACTTGCTGTTGATGCTCTTCAACCTGATCCCTTTGTACCCCCTGGATGGCGAAAAGGTCCTGGAATACTTTTTACCCCCCGCCGGTCTCCGCGTGCTGGACAACATCCGTCCGTTCAGCCCGATCATCCTGATGGCGGTCTTTTTCCTGCTGCCCATGCTCGGCTTCGATGTACTGGGGGTTGTCCTGCTCCCAGCCCTTAATGCCATCTCCCTCTTTTTGATAGGGATATAGACTGCGTGCGCATGTTGTACCGTGTAAACCAATTCTGGCAGGCTTTGTTTACGAACACCGATACCGAAGCGTACAGCCAGGCCCAGCAGTTGCTGACCCCGGCCCAGTGGGAGCTTTTTGACGCGCTGCAACCAGCCGAAAGATCACATGCCCTGGCGATGTACCGTAAGCTGCTGGAGCAGGGGGAGACCCAGCCTGACCTGCTCATCGCATCCTTGCTGCATGACGTGGGCAAGCTGCGCTACCGCTTGAACCCCCTCGAGCGTGCCATGATCGTCCTGGCCAAGGCACTCCTGCCCCACCAGGTCCCGCGTTGGGGTAGCCTGCCCCCGGAAGGTTGGGAAAGCCTCCCAGGTTGGCGGAAGGCCTTTGTCCTGTCGGAGCAGCACGCTGCCTGGGGCGCTGAGCTGGCCCATGCGGCAGGTGTGAGCCCTCTCACCGAGAGCCTGATCCGCCAGCACCATCAGCCCCGCGGCAGTGAGCCCTGCACACCAGAAGACAACCTGCTGCACAAGCTGTGGCTGGTTGATAACCAGAGCTGATCGAGGTTACAAATGACCATCAAGATCACCATCATTGGCACAGGGCTGGTCGGCGCATCGATTGGCCTGGCCCTGGCCGGACGCCCGGAGCAGTTCATGCGTACTGGGCACGATAAAGAACCACAGGCCTCCAACCGGGCTAAAAAGATGGGCGCCCTTGACCGGGTGGATTACAACCTGCCCAGCTCGATTGAGGATGCCGCCATTATTATCCTTTCGCTACCGCAGGACCAAATCCGTGAGACCCTGCAGTTCATCGCTTCCGACCTCAAAGAAGAAACCGTGATCATGGATACTGCCCCGTTGAAGGGCGAGGTCGGCCAGTGGATGGCTGAGCTCCTGCCCCCTGGGCGCTACTATATCGGCCTTACCCCGGTGTTCAACCCCGCCTACCTCGAGACGTCCTTCTCAGGGGTCGACGCAGCCCGTGCTGACCTGTTTAGGAATGGCCTGATGGCTATCTACCTGCCGCGTGACCTGCCCGAAGAAGCGGTCAAATTGGCCATCGACTTCTGCCAGCTGCTGGGCGCTGAGCACATGTTCATCGACCCGCTGGAGCTGGACGGCATGCAGGCCGCCATCCACCTCCTGCCCCAGCTGGTTGCTGCCGCTCTGCTAAATGCCACCATCGAGCGGTCCGGCTGGCGTGATGCCCGCAAGCTCACCGGTCGGCCGTTCGCGCTCTCCACTGGCGCTGTACCACCCGCCGCGCTGGCCAGCTCGTTCTCCAGCCAGGTTATGGCGAGCCGTGAGAATCTTCTGCGCGACCTGGATATCCTGCTCGATAACCTGGTAACGCTGCGTTCGCTGCTCGATTCCCAGGCGGGTGAGCAGCTCAACGCCTATCTCGATAAAGCCCGCCAGGCCCGCGACGGGTGGCAGCGGGAGAAAGCCGCCGCCAACTGGGCTGCAAAGGAGATGAGCTCCCCCGTTGCGATGCCCACCTCCAGGCAGGTTTTCTCGCGTATGTTCACCTTTGGGGGCGGGCGTAAACCCAAAAAACCGAAATAGCCGAAGCATGCTGAAGCTAACCGCAGCCTTGCCTGCGAATCTTATAACGAACGAGGTGCCTGATGGCCGATAAACTACAATGGATCCAAGATGAGCTTCAAAAACTAAAAGATGATGGTTTGTACAATCGCATCCGTACCCTTAGCTCGCCGCAAGGTGCCTGGCTCGTAGTGGATGGCAAGCGCGTGCTAAATTTTTGCTCCAATAATTACCTCGGGTTGGCTAACCACCCGCGCATCGTCCAGGCTGCCCAGGAAGCAGTGAAGAAATATGGGGTAGGTCCGGCTGCCGTGCGCTCCATCGCCGGCACCATGGACTTGCACCTCGAGCTGGAACGCCGCCTGGCTGCTTTCAAGGGCGTAGAGGCCGCCATCACCTTCCAGTCGGGCTTCACCGCCAACATGGGCACCATCCCAGCCCTGGTTGGCAAGGATGATGCGGTCTTCTCGGATGAGCTCAACCACGCCAGCATCATCGATGGCTGCCGCTTAAGCGGGGCGAAGATCATCCGTTATGCCCACTGTAACCCTGAGGACCTCGACCGTGTGCTGGGCCAGGAGCGCGCCAATTATCCCAGGGCTATGGTCATCACCGATGGGGTGTTCAGCATGGATGGCGATATGGCCCCCCTGGATAAGATCTACGAGGTGGTGAAGAAATATGACGCCATCCTCATGGTTGATGATGCTCACGGCGAAGGTGTGGTCGGTAAAGGCGGCCGTGGTATTGTCGATCATTTTGGCCTGCATGGCAAAGTGGATGTGGAGATCGGCACCCTCTCTAAGGCTTTCGGCGTGGTTGGTGGAGTGTCGGCTGGCAACCCGGTGGTGGTGGAATGGCTGCGCCAGCGCGGGCGACCCTTCCTGTTCTCCTCCGCCATGACCGTTCCCGATGTAGCCGCCTGCCTGGCCGCCCTGGATATCCTGGAGTCCTCCACCGAGTTGGTGGATAAGCTGTGGGATAACGCCCGTTACTTCAAGGCTGAAATGCGCCGCCTGGGCTTCGACACCGGGCTGAGCACCACCCCCATTACCCCCATCATGCTGGGCGAAGCCCCGCTGGCCCAGCAGTTCAGCCGTGAGCTGTTCGAGAACGGCCTGTTTGCCATGTCGATCGGCTTCCCAACCGTGCCCAAGGGTAAGGCCCGCATCCGTGTGATGATCTCCGCCGCCCACGCCTGCGATGACCTGGACAAGGGGCTGGAAATCTTTACCCTGGTTGGTCGCAAATTAGGCGTGATTCAATGAGCATCTTGGAATAACTATCACGTGAGGGCGTAGCGACACTACGCCCTCACGTAAGTTAATCGGTAATAAAGTAGTAATGTGCTTACATTGAAGGATTAGAACATCGGGCACAAACACCTGGCAGCACTCACGATGCGAGTCGCACAGAATGCGTCCAGGCAAAGCAATATAGGGGCTATCCGTTTATTGGACAGCCCTTATCAATTAACGCTGAGCATCCCGCTAACTTTTATTCTTTGAATGGATCGTAGGTCGGGTTGGTGCCCGCCCAGATGCAGCTCGGGCGCCCATCCAGGTTGCATGAGAATCCATGGCTGCAGCGGTGGGCCAAAATGCGCCCCGGCTGGTCTGGCAGGTGCTCGGGCGAGTAAACCACCTGCGCCTGCAGCCCAACCTTCTCGTCAATGTGCTGGCAGTACTGCACTTTCAGGGTTTCCCAGGTCTTTTCGGTCATTTTCATCTCCGCTAAAAGTTTAGTATACCTTTAAGTTTTTACCTGGCAAAGAGTTTTATTAATTCATCCGCCGGGCGGGTAACTGCGGTAGGCAAATTGACTGCGAACCACGCCTGCACACGTGCCGGTTTAACTGGCTGCCTGGCCCGTCAGTGGCACCTCGGTTTTTTTCAACAGCTCCCGCACCACATCTTCAGCCGATTCTCCACTCAGGGTATTCTCTGGGCTCAACATCATGCGGTGGGCTAGGCAGGCTACCGCCACTGCCTTCACGTCATCCGGGATGGTGTAATCACGCCCTTGCAGGGCCGCGTGCGCCTGGGCCGCCCGGTACACCGCCAGGCTGCCGCGCGGGCTTGCACCCAGACTGAGCGCAGGATGCTGCCGGGTGCTGGCCACCAGGCTCAGGATGTAGCGGCGCATGCTTTCCACCACGTGCACCTGGCGCACCGTCTCCTGCAGCCCGGCCAGGTAAACCACATCCACGGTCCGCTGCAAGCTTTCAATCGGGTGAGCCAGCTTCTGCTTTTGCAGCATGTCATCTTCGCTGGCGAGGTCCGGGTAACCCAGGCTGATGCGGAACAAAAAGCGGTCCATCTGGGCTTCGGGAAGCGGGAAGGTGCCCTCGAACTCGATCGGGTTCTGGGTTGCCAGTAAGATGAATGGCTTTGCCAGTGGGTAGGTCACCCCGTCCACACTCACCTGGCCTTCCCCCATGGCTTCCAGCAGGGCGCTCTGCGTGCGGGGTGTCGCCCGGTTGATCTCATCCGCCAGCAGGATGTTGCTGAATACCGGCCCCGGCCTGAACTCAAACTCGCGCGTTTTTTGGTTAAATATCGACACCCCGGTGACGTCGTTGGGCAGTATGTCGGGGGTGCATTGCAGCCGTTTAAATTCCAGCCCGGTGGTGATCGCCACCGCCCGCGCCAGCATGGTCTTGCCGGTCCCGGGAGCGTCCTCGATCAGCACGTGTCCTTCGCACAATAGTGCCATCACCACCAGCTCGATGCTTGGCCGTTTGCCGATGATCACCTTTTCTACGTTGGCGATCACATTTTGGGCGAACGCTTGCACCTCGCTAATAGCTGCTTCTTTTGCTTGGGTATCGATTTTCATGCTGGCCCTTTCTCATTAAATAGCGCTCATATCTCCTGGCAGTTTTGGCTGGAAGCGTTGTAAGGATGCCCAGGCCCGTTGCACGACCCACAGCAGGCGCAACCGCCAGCGCAGGCTGCCCCACAGGCTGATAATATCACGGCTTGTGCTGCTGCTGGCCGCATCAGGACGATAGCTGACCTGCACCACCAGCTCCGTCAGCGCCCGGGCTTGCTGCATTGCTCTCCTGCCGCTGCCTTCCAGGCTGCCCCTGCGGCTGGCCTCCTCGATCTGCCTCTCCAGCAGGGAGCAAGCTTCGAAGGGTGTCTCTCCGCCGGAAAATGGCACCCTCATCTGCAGGCCATAGTGCAGCAACCGTCGGAACACTTCGCTGGCTGCCTGCTGGGGCTTGAGGGTGCGCAGGTGCACCTCTACCCAGGCAATCCAGGCTACGCAGATCAGCATCACCCCACCTAAAACAACCAACCCGGCTGGTTTGCCGAAGCTGATTCCGCCTGGGCCGGTGGGTTGTGGGGGCAGGGCGGTCGGAGCAGGTGTGGTTGGCGGCGCTGCCTGTACGTTGCGGTTGATGCCCGGTAACCCGGCGGTGGGCTCAAAAGGCACCCACCCGGTACCAGGGAAGTACACCTCCGCCCATGAGTGCGCATCGGCCTGGGTGACCATGAAACGCCCCGAATTCAGGTTATAGGTCCCGCTGGCATAGCCGATGGCCAGGCGGGCCGGGATGCCCGCCGAGCGCGCCAGGATCACCATGGCCGAGGCATAATAATCACAGTAGCCCTTGCGCAGGTCGAACAGGAAGTAATCCACCAGGTCGCGGTTGGCGGGGGGCAGGGGCACGTCCAGCGAGTAAGGGTAGGTGCTCCGCAGGTACTGCTCGATCGCCCGCGCCCGGTCATACGGTGTTGGCTCACCCGCTGTCAGCTGGATGGCTAGCTGCCTGACCCGCGCTGGCACCTCAGCTGGCACGGCCTGGTAGCGCTGTACGACCCAATTTGGGTAATCCTCTCCGGCTGCCTCCAGCACCGTTTCACTGACCACTGGCACCAGCGATTGAACCGCATACCCGCTGCTCTTCGTCTGCATCCCAAACAGGTCATTGGATGTGCGCCAGGCCGCGCTGCTGGCTGTATCGATTTCCACGGGCTCACCTGCCGCATAGATACTCCCACCCTGGCCGGGAAAGCTGCGGATGGTCTCCGTCACCAGCTGGTGGCCTGGCAAACTGTGTGGCTGCACCGGCTGACCTGCCTGGTATATCACCTGGTCCGTCGTGCTTGTGCTCCAGCCGTGCCCGCTATAGATGTCGTACGTGAAGCTGCGCCAGTACAGGGGTGGCAGCTGCCCGCCTTGAAGTAACCCAGCCAGGTCATGCACCTGCACCGACATGACTTGCTCATGGCTGAGCTCCGGGCCGGATCCTACCAGTAGCTCCCGTGGCAGCCCCGGGTTACGCTGGGTGCTGAAGGTATCGGGGGTAGGGGTGATGGCAGGCTGGATACCCAGGGATTTAGCCAGCCCGCTTTGTTCCTGCCGCGCCGGTCCCCTCAGCCTGGATGTCCATTGCGTGATACGTTGGATGGATAGCGACGAGATGAATGCAGCCAGGATCACCAGCAGGATAGTGATCAGCAGCGACACCTGGCTCACCTGGCGTGACTTCCTTTGCGGATATCCGATCTTCTTCGCCACCCAGCCTTGCTCGCTCTGGCTAAACTGCACGACCGCGATCAGCAACAGGGTTACCCCCATGATCAGGTAAATTGCCGTCGAGTTGTACCGCCCGTACGAAAGCGTGGTCAGGTACAGCAGTACAGCCGGGAGCACCGCCAGCAGGGCGTTCTTTCCCGCCCCCAAGATCCACCCCGCCCAGGCCGACACCAGCCAGACTGCATTGCTCCACACGATCGCTGCTGCAACGGGGTCGTAGGTTGCCTGGCCAGTGATCAGGTCACTCAACCAGGTCGCCGCCCGGCTAAGCACCACGCCCTGCGAAGTGAATAGCTGCTGCACGGCATCTCCCACGGGTGCAGGGTTGGCTTCTTTGATGGATAGTGCTGTGAAGATCTGGTTGATCAGGCGGCCCAGCTCATACAGGATGGCGCTGATCTTTCCGTTCATCCCACCTGCCGACCACAGGCTGAAGACCAGGCCGGCCAGTACCACCACGAGCACAGCCCAGCCAGGCTTCCAGTGGATTGTCGCCAGGATCCATCCTAGCAGCATGCCGAACAGCAGGCTTTCCCACAAAAGACCCCATAACGGTCCGGTCAGCACTGCAGAGATACCCGCCGCACACGCCGATAGCAGGATGAACAGCAGGGTCAGGGCTAGCATCCTTTGGAAGCCCCTGATCTCTGCCAGCCTGCCGGCTATAGTGGACTTCAATCCGTGCTCTGCCAGGCTGGCCTCCCATAAGGTGAATACGGCTTGGTTTTCTCGCCCAAAATGATCTGCCTGCGCCTCGTTTGCTGCGGGGTGGCGTATGCTTCTGATAACAATATGCCCGGCATCTGCCTGTACGGGATGCGTGTAGATTTGAGGGCCAGGATGAGGCTGTCTTGCCCGGCTGGGCTACCGAAATCGGTGGGGTTCACCAACAGGGCTACGAGGCTGCCCCATTTCTGCAGGCTTTGCGCTTTCCCCACCCAGGCGGTGTCGGTCGACGGGGTGATCAGTATGGCGGTCGCCGAGCGGATAACCTGCCCCTGGAGCATGAGCTCCGTCAAGGAGTGGTTCCCAGCCTCGGCGTTAGCCAGCAAGTGCAACAATCGCCAGCCTTGGGTGAGGTTTGCCTGTGGGTCCAGCCTTACGTAACCGGGCCCTGCCATCACCAGCCCGACCCTGCGGTTTTCTCGGAGCCCGCGCATGGCCAGAGAGGCAGCCAGCACGATGCACAGCTCCAGGGTCGTTTGGTCCCCAGTACCAGCCTGTACTGCCTGGTCTAGGTCAACGAAAATCCACCAATCACGTGAGGCAGCTGGTTCCAGCTGCCTCACGATCAGCTCGTCGAAGTGCGCTGAGGCTCGCCAGTGGATAGTCTTCAGGCTATCGCCTGCCACGTAGTTGCGCAGGCCGATATCGTTGATGTCGCGACCCACAGAGCCACGTCGCAGACGCTCATCGCCGGCCGTGCCTCCGCTGGGAATTTTGATCTGGCCAGCCGGCAGCAGGGGCGGCATCACCAGGATGGTGCTGGAGTGTTGGTCCAGCTTGGTCAGGGTATAGATGCCGAAGGGGTCGCTGCAGCGCAGGCGGGTGGGGCCCAGGGTGTATATGCCTCGCCGCTTGAACAGGTGGTTAATATGCCGCGTACGGTGGGAATGGCCGGCTGCCTCCGAGACGATCCGTACCGGGGTTTCAAGCGAGTCTGATACGTCCGTGATCTCTACCCACAGGGCAGGCAGCCAGCCGCGGTTGACCAGGCGGACTTCCTCGGGGACTGATTCGCCTACAGTGGCCCACGCCAGGTTGATCTTACGCTCGATGGATAGGTTGCGCACCAGCGCCTGCACCCACACGATGGCGGTCAGCCATGCCCCGCCGGTTCCGATAGCAAAGATCAGCCAGCCCCTGTAGCCGGTGAGGATGTATAGCACAACCAAAGCTGCCACCAACAATGGCAGCAGGTACAGGTTTAAGTGCCACTCAATATGTTTGATTCTTTTGGGGGATCGCTCTTTTCGCAAGGTGCTCATAACTCATACCAGTGCCAACCCGCTGTCGCATGATCCCCTTCGTTGAGTATTGAACCACCCTTGTAAAAAGTTGTAAAAAATCGCCTCATCTGGCGCTGGATCCTTCTGCATTCCCAGGTATGAGGGGGATTGTCTGTATCCCGAGAGATTACCTACTTCAAGAGTTCTTCTGCAAAATGGCAGGCCGTCATGTGCTCCGGTCTCAGCTCGCGTAGCAGGGGCTCCTCAGCCGAGCACCGCTCGCGCGCCATCGGGCAACGCGGGTGGAAATGGCACCCTGAAGGCGGGTTGATGGCATTCGGAATCTCCCCCCTCGGCATGGGCAGCGTACGCCGATGGGTTGGATCAGGAACAGGAACGGCTTCCAACAGGGCCCGTGTATAGGGGTGAATAGCGTATTGATACACATCATTCAAAGGGCCTACTTCACATAATTTACCCAGATACATGATGGCGATCCGATCGCACACATATTTAGCTGTGGCTAAATCGTGGGTGATGAACAGGTAGGTCAGGTCGAACTCTTTCTTGAGTCGCATCATCAGGTCAAGTAGCAGCGCTCGTACCGATACATCCGCCATGGCAATCGGTTCGTCTGCCACGATGAGTGCTGGATTGGTCACCAAGGCGCGAGCCAGCACCACTCGCTGGCGCTGTCCGCCGGAAATTTGGTGAGGGTATAAATCATAGAAAACATTCGCGGGATTCATTCCAACAGCGGAAAGGATGTCCAACACCCGCTTATGGCGTTGATCGGCAGAAAGCTCAGTCAGGTGAATACGGGCAGGATGATCAATTGCCATACCAAGCGTCATGCGCGGGTTAAGTGAAGCCAGTGGGTCCTGAAATACGATTTGCATGCGCGAGCGCATCCGGCGCATCTCTTCCGATGATAGGCTGCCGAGGTCAATCCCATCGAAGATTACTTTCCCAGCCGTGGGTTCCAACAGGCGCAGGACAAGCCTTCCCACGGTTGACTTTCCCGATCCACTTTCGCCTGCCAGCCCGAATACTTCACCCTTATGGATGCTAAAGCTGACGTCATCCACAGCTTTGACGGCTTGGACTTGGCCTCGAGTCAGCACAGTGGCAAAAAAGCCGGTTTGGAGAGGGAAGTGCTTTTTTAAATGTTCAACTTGCACCAACTCATCGGGTTTGGTGGACTGGACTTCCGGTTTGGTGTTTATCCCCATCGGGGTCGACTCAGGCATGGTTTTTGTCCTGTTTCTTTGCCATTACCGACGGATAGAGCCAGCATGCAGCTGATTGACCTTCCTCGATTACTTCCAGGGGGGGCACTTTCTCCCGGCAGATATCCATGACGAACGGACAGCGCGTATGGAACCGGCAGCCGGAAGGTGGATGCGACAGATCCGGAGGTGCCCCAGCCATCTTGTACAACTCCGCACCGTCCAATTTAATGTTGGGCACTGAGCGCAAAAGACCTTGGGTGTATGGGTGTTTCGGGTGAGCAAAAACCTCAATCACATCACCAACTTCCATCATCTTAGCGGCGTACATTACAGCAATACGATTGGCTACTTCAGCTACCACACCGATATTGTGTGTGATGAGCAGGATGGTCAACCCGAATTCTTTCTGCAGTTCCTTGAGTAGGTCCAGGAATTTGGCTTCCACAATAACATCGAGTGAAGTGGTCGGTTCATCGGCGATCACCAGCTTTGCTCTCAGCGCTAGCGCCAGTGAGATCATCACCCTTTGTCGCATACCGCCAGACATCTGGTGTGGGTATTCTGTAATCCGCTCTTTCCGGATACCTAGACGCTCGATAAGCTCCTCGGCTCGTTTTCGGGCGTCGGCATCAGAAACTTCCGGTTCATGGGTATGGATGGTTTCAATCAGGTGTTCGGAAATGCGCTGCACTGGGTTAAGCGAGGTCATTGGATCCTGAAAAACCATCCCGATTTCCGCCCCGCGTATCTCTGGCATTTCCTCGATGGGCAGGGTCATCAGGTCGCGCCCATCAAACCACAGCTCACCTTCAGTAATTTTCGCCGGTCCGGTATGCAGGCGCATGAGTGCCTTACCCAGGGTGGATTTGCCACAGCCCGATTCACCAACCAGGCCAATAATTTCACCCCGTCGAATATCAAGCGAGACGTCATCCACAGCCTTGACCGCACCAGCTCGCGTGGTGTATTCGACAACAAGGTCACGGATGGAATACAGAATATCTTCGGGCATCAGCGCTCCCTCAGCTTGGGGTTGAATATCTCCATCAAACCTTCACCCATTAAGGTAAATGCCAGTACAACCAGCAGGATCGTCACCCCTGGGAATGTGATCAGCCACCAGGCGTTCTGGATGAAGCGTTGCCCACGCGCCAGGTCAATACCCCAGTCGGGGATGGTTGGAGGCAAGCCTAATCCCAGGAATGCCAGGCCGGCGCCAGTCAGGATGGCATCTGCCACATTTACCGAGAAGATGATTGCCACTGAAGGGATCACATTGGGGAAAATATAGCGTTGTAAGATTTCTCGGCTGCGCGCCCCAATGCTGCGGGCAGCTTCCACGTACACATCTTCTTTTACGGCGAGGGCTTGACCGCGCACCATGCGGTAGTAAGTTGGAATATATAGCACCGCGATCGCCACGATGACATTTACTACGCTGGGGCCTAATACGGCCGTGATGGCAATCGCCAGGATCAAGCCAGGGAAGGCATACATGCTGTCCATCAGCAAACTCATCAGCCGGTCGAACGAACCCCCAATGAAAGCCGCCATCAATCCCAGGGGTACGCCTATAATCAGCGATAAAAATGAAGCGCTGAACCCGATGATTAACGCCACTCGTGTACCCCACAATATCCGGCTCAGCACGTCCTGCCCGATATCATTGGTTCCTAGTATGAACCCACCCGCCGTTTTCGCTCCGCCGGCAATACTGTCCCCTTCACGCAGGGTGGGATATTGATCTTTACGCTTGGCAAATTCATCTGAGCCGACCACGGCAGCAGTGTCTTTTCCGTCAGCCACAGCCTGTAGGGCTTCTTCTACCGTCGCGTAACGATCGATGACTGGTCGCAGGCGCAGCCCACCGGGCTCATTTTTTATTTGGTTATCAATTTCTTTAGCTGCGTCGTTCAAAGCTCCGGCAGAATTTCCTCCTTGAACAACGCTAATAGTAGGCCGAGTCTGGTCAGAAGTTACTGCGAGGTCTTTTAGTGAGCTCACGGTTGACGTAATAGGTACAATTAACTCTGGAACGGGTGGATAAGCTCCAGGCGCCAGGAAGCTCGGTCCCACCAAAGCGCTGGGATCAAATGGTGCAAACAATGAGGGAATTAACGCAATGATGATAAAAATTGCCACAAGAACTGAAGAAATTGCGACGAACCACCAGTCAGCGCCGTACCACTTCCTAGCGTTGAGGATGCGCCGGACGATACCTACCTTTTGGAGCTCTACTTCCCAGGTAATCTCTTCTTTGGTGACTTCAGGCGGGCGTTCATTGAGGTTAGTCATATTTAATACCTCACCCTTGGGTCAACCAGACAGTAAATGACATCCACTGCCAGACTGATCATTGCCACCAGCAGGGCAAATACCACAATTACACTCTGCACAGCAGTGTAATCACGGGCGGAGATGCGTTCCACCAGATAGCTCCCCATACCTGGCCAGGAGAAAACTGTCTCGGTTAGTACTGCACCTGCCAGTAAGATAGCTACCTGTAATCCGATTAAGGTGATGATGGGTATAAGTGCGTTTTTTAGTGCGTGACCGTAAACCAGCACTCGTTCACGGATCCCGCGCGCCCGCGCGGCTGAGATGTAATCCATCTGCAGTGTCTCGATGACATTTATACGCGTAAGGCGGACAAAAATTCCAGATAGGATAAGACCAAGGGTGAATGTTGGTAAAACGAGGTGTTGCAGGACTGATTTGAGCGCAGGCCAGTTGCCTGTAATAATTGAATCAATGGTATATATATTGGTAATATGGGTTAATGTTGTGCCAATGATCGGGTCGATCCGACCTGAGATTGGCAAGATGTGTAATTTAACCCCAAAAAGCAGCTGGAGCATTAGACCCAGCCAAAAAATGGGCAGGGAATAAATGACCACTGCATAAATTCGCCAGGCATAATCGATTGGTCCCTTGCGGTGGGAGGCTGCCATTGCCCCGCCGAATATACCCAGCAGCAATGCAAGAACCGAAGCAGGGGTGATCAGCTCCAGCGTGGCAGGGAAGCGTTCGCTCATCTCGTCGATGATTGGGCGGTGGCCACCGATTAATGAATTTCCAAACCGTAGGGTAAACATTTGTACCAGGAATTTGCCATACTGCACGATCATTGGGTCATTAAGACCCAGCTGCTCGCGAATGCGCTGGACCATCTCCGGGGTTCCCTTAGGGCCCAGGGCAGATTGGACCGGGTCGCCGGGTACCACTCTCATTACCAGAAAAACAAGCGATCCCAGGATGATAACCATGGGTAAAGTTAATACAATACGGGTTGCTATGTAGCGCCGCAAGCCGCCTGAACCAGTGATGAGCACATAACCCAGCAGTATCAGGGCGGGTATACCGATGATGAGCGCAACCAAACCGATGGGTGACATGAGCCTATTCAATATAAGATTCGGGGGGTGGGTGATTAACCCACCCCCCGAATCGTGGTGTTGTATGTTACGGTGTTTTGATTAGCATCGAGTAGTTGAACTCGATGTTGGGTCCGATGTTCAAAGTCTCAGGGCTGGCGTAATTGCTTGAGCCACTGATATTGGACCGGTAGGTGATATGCTCCGCAATGATGAACAATGGTAATGTTACCACCAGGTCAGCATAGATTTCCTGGGCCTGCTTGTATAGATCAGCTCGTTTGGCTTGATCTGTCTCAGAGTCTGCCTGGTTAAGCAGTTCAACCAATTGTTTGGCTTTATCATTGATCGGCACACCATAATCAGTACCTTCCTGTGATGGTGACACATTTGTGCCCATTCCTTTATTGTAGACGAATGGGTCCAAGTAGTTGGACGAATCGGGGTAGTCGAAGAACCAACCCAGGACGCCCACAGCATAGGATGCACCACCGGTCAGGCTGGTTATGTAAGTACTCCACTCCTGAGCTTGCAAAGTGACCTGAACGGCACCGGTAGCTTCGAGCTGTTTCTTGATTACCTCCATCCAGGCTGCCGTCGAGGCACCATAATGCTCGGGTGGATACCACATCTCTAACTTCAGGGGGTTATCGGCTGTATATCCCGAGGCTGCTAGGAATTCCTTGGCTGCGTCGATGTTTGGTGATGCGTACACCGTATCAAACACCTCAGTCGCACCCAGGAATCCTGGGGGTACCATGGAGAACAACGGGTTTACGTTGCCTCCATAGACTGTATCCGCGATTTCATTGCGATCGATCACCGAGGCGAGTGCCTTATACACGTTTGGATCATCCATTGGAGCCATTGTGTGGTTGACGACAAGGTAACGAATTGAGCCGCCATCAACAGTTCCAACGGTTATTCCCTGAACCTCTTTCAATGGGGCAAGCTGCTCAGGTGAGAAGAAGCGCCAGGCGACATCGATCTCACCGTTCTGGACTGCCAGAGCCATGGTTTGTGGATCAGCGTAGTCTTTGATGATGATCTGATCGACCTGCGGTTTGAGATCACCCGTGTAATACGGGTTCGGTTCAAGCACAACCGACTCTTTCTGAGTGTATTGTGAAACGTACCAGGGACCGACACCGTAAATAGGTGCCTGTGGGAATAGTACGCACTGGTCAGCGGGGAAAGTTTTGGGATCAGATGCAGTATACGGGGCAGTTGCCAGAATCTGAATGAAGTAGGAGACAGTGGTCTTCAGTTTGAAGACAATCGTCTTGGCATCTGGTGCCGTGATGCTCTCTACATAAGGGATGGCAAGGGCGTCAGCCACATCATTCGGGCAGGAGGGGCCGATGGTCAGCAGGCGATTGAGCTGGGCTGCATACACCGTCGCATCGAGGGGAGTCCCATCGCCAAACTTGATGTCGTCCTTCAGGGTGAAGGTATAGGTCAATCCATCGGCTGAAATCGTCCCCATGTCGGTGGCTAGGCTAGGTTCAAGCTCAGTGGTACCGGGTTTCCATCTAAGAAGACCCGCACTGATGTTTTTGATCAGTTCCCAGTCACGTGTCGCATACGCATCCGCCGGGTCAAAGCTGGCAATCGTATCGGTAGTACCGATGATGATGGTGACCTTGGATGGGGGTGCAGTTGGCGGAACTTCCGTCGGGGGTACTTCGGTCGGAGGAACTGCAGTTGGTGCAGCTGCTTGAGTGGGTGGTACGGCGGTTGGCGGGGTGGCGATAGGCTGCGAGACTTGTGGCGCACATGCAGCCAGGATCATGCTGGCCAATACGAACAAGGCTAAAATTTGGAACCAGCTATTACGTTTCATGTGTTTCTCCTTCTTTGTTTGATTTTACTTAGGTAAATATGTTGATTGGCAATCAGATTCAGACGTTTATTTTCTCGATTATTCACCTCCTAATCACAATTACGACTCTCTGTATCTGGTATATAGATTAGGTGACTATTATACGCTGAATTATGCTTAGTTCGTTCCATATTTCATAAGTGCTGATTAACTACTAGCATATTATCATCCTGGTTCATATATATCCTGGATATATAGAATACAGGGGAGCGGGTTGTAACCCGCACCTCTGTAAAATCGCTTATCTGTTATGGGGTCTTTGAAAGCGTTGCGTAGTTGAACTCGATGTTTGGGCCGATATTCAAGGTCTCAGGTGTGGCATAGGTACTTGAGCAATGGATGTTAGGTCGGTAAACGACATGCTTGGCCGCAAAGTACAACGGTATGGTGACTGAATCGTTTGCAAACTGGTCCTGCGCCTGCTGGTAAAGCTGAGCACGCTTTGCAGGATCCTGCTCAACATCGGCCTGGTTCAACAGGTCAACCAGTTGTTTGATCTGGTCATTCGGCGGGAGCCGTAAGTTGAGCCGGAAGCTGGAGCGGTGACATTAGTGCTCTCGCCCTTGTTGTAGACAAATGGTTCCAGGTAGTTAGATGCGTCAGGATAGTCGAAGAACCATCCCAGCAGACCAACCGGGTAGAATTGACCACCGGTCAATGCGGTTACATAGGTGCTCCATTCCTGCGACTTTAAGTTGACCTGGATTTCACCGGTCGCCTCCAGCTGTTTCTTGATCAGTTCCATTGCGGTCGCTGTAGACGCTCCAAAGTGCTCTGGCGGGTACCAGATATCCAGTTTCAGTGGGTTGCTGGCTGAGTATCCTGAAGCTTCTAGGTACTTCTTGGCCTGGTCGATATTGGATGCCTGGTAGATGTTGTCGAAAGATGTTGAAGCACCCAGGCCTGGTGGAACCATCGAGTACAAGGGGGCAACATTACCCCCGTAGACGGTATCCACGATCTCATTGCGATTAATGGCCGAAGCGATTGCCTTGTCCACATATGGATCATCGGTAGGTTTCATGGTGTGGTTGATGATCAGGTAGCGGGCGCCACCACCATTGACCGTGCCAACAGCCAGCCCTGAAATACTCTTGAGCGTTGTGATCTGCTCAGGTGACAGGACGCGCCAGGCGATATCGATCTCGCCAATCTGGACGGCTAAAGCCATGGTTTGTGGGTCAGCGTAATCGCGCACGATGATCTCACTTACCTGCGGCGTCAAATCACCCGTGTAGTACGGGTTGGGCTTCAGCACCACCTGCTCCTTTTGCGTATATCGGTCGATGTACCATGGGCCAACACCATAGATCGGGGCATTCGGGAACAGCACGCACTTGTCGGTCGGGAAGATTTTAGGATCTGAAGCTACATATGGAGAGGTAGCCAGGAGCTGTCGGAAGTAGGCGATTGGCTTTTGAGTTTGAAAACAATGGTCTTGGTGTCTGGCGCCGTGATGCTCGTCACGAACGGCACCGCCAGCGAATCAGCTACATCGTTCGGGCATTTTGGCCCAATGGTCAGCAGCCGGTTGAGCTGTTGGGCGTAAATGCTCGCGTCGAGCGGTGTGCCATCACCGAACTTGATTCCATCCTTCTGTGTGAAGGTATAGGTCAGTCCATCCGATGATACCGTACCCATATCAGTTGCCTGGCCTGGGGTAAGGTCGATCGTGCCTGGCTTCCACACCAGCAATCCTTCACTGATGTTTTTGATGAGCTCCCAGTCACGCCTCGCATACGCGCCTGCAGGGTCAAGGCTGGCGATCGAGTCCGTCGTGCCGATGATGATCGTGTTGGTGCTTATTGACGGCGTCCCTGACTGGGTTGCGGCTGGCGTGGTAGCCTGGCTTGCCGAAGTAGTAGGTGACTCAGTGGTGGCAGCGGTAGGTGTGCTCCCCTGGGTCGGTGCCTGAGTGCTGATCGCAGGTTCAGTTGCATTGCCAGAGGCGGAAGTGGCACATGCCGATAAGATCATGCCGGTAAATATATCTCCGCCTCTGTTCATTGATCGGCAATCTCTAATTTGGCGATTTATATATGTTAACCTGATTTTTTGAAGGTTATTATTAAGTAAAATTTCGATTAATATGTAGACAGAAAATTGTCGATATTACCCCTTAATTTGATTAAAAATATTCGAGCGATGTTCTATTACCCGGTGAGTGGCTTGTGGATCGTCACTTTATCTCATTCAGCATAAAACTTCTTCTTCCTTTACACCCTCATCTGTAAATTTTGCTGGCTTCATATGTCACCAATGGGATGGAAGGATATCTTCTCTCGTGATGATTTCATTTTTAAGTGGAAAAGAATGGCCAGCGGTGTTCGCAGACGAAAAACCGAGCAGGGAGGCACCTGCTCGGTTTTGACTTACTGGTATCTTCAGATAACCGCTATGGGGTAAATTTAACTACCCGTGTCTCGCATACCCCAGTCATGTCATTATGCGAACAGATGGTTATGGTAGCTTCAATGGAATGGCCAGCCGGGTTATACGTAAAATTATTACCATACAGATAGCCGACCTTCCCTGGGTCAATATAGCCGATTGTCTTCTCGATCGAGCAGTCCGTGACCAGATCAAATGCCGTGTTGGAAGTCGTCTGTTGGGTATGCGAAGTTAAATCTTTTGCTACAATGGTATAGGCTTGCAATGTCTTGGTGCCAGTATTAATGACCTTGAATTCTATAGAATAGCCTTCGCATTCTTTGACCATTGTGAAAGCTATGGTGAAATTCACCAGGGGTGGAGGCAGGGTAGCCACAGGTAAAGTAGATAAGTCGCCGTTTATAGTGACATACTGGGTCCATAACCAGCATGATTGGGAAGGATTCGCAGGATCTTCAACCAGCACATAATCATCCAGGGTGGTTTTCGAGACGACCTTAGCAGTTTCACCACTCATGAACACGGTGATCACCGTGTAATCTGCAGAAGGTCCACTTCGGCAGTTGGTGTTTTCATTTATAGTTGCTGTCGCTGAAGAACCCGCACCTGTTTGTGGCACAGCGGTGGATACGGTTGCCTCTGGCGTATTCGTGGGTAGGGGTTGCTCTGTGGGCGGTGTAATTTCAGTCGGAATTGGCGTGGCCGTAGCAGCAGCCGTGCTTGTGGGCTGTTGGGTGGCAGTTGGCACTTCGGTATTAGTCGGCACCACAGTAGTGGGAAGCAGTTCAGCAGAGGGGCTGGCTTGAGGCTGGGTGCTGGTTGGTGCCAGTGTTGGGCTACTGCAGGCGGTTAAGAGTACAACCGTGATAATTAAGCCGGTAAAAAGTCGAACAATATTCTCTTTCATGCTGCCTCCTTAGAATGAGCTGGAAACAATGGAATGAATGTGTGCGAACCTGATATTTACAGGAATACTTATAATCCCATACGCTCAAAATGGGAATATTTGATTGTTGAACAATAGGGCGGGAAATCTCATCAAGATGTGGATATTTTTGGTATTCGTCTGCTCAACCATAATAGCCGGCTATGGTTAATTGCTTCAAGCTCAAGCTGTCGGTGAGTGCCGGGTGTGCTGTTTAGTGTTGAGGATATAAAAGGTAGCGCTGGCCAACAATACGCTGCCCAGGGCGGTCAATATCACAACCTCCGGTCCAATCGGAACGATTAGCTGGCCCATGATCCATGGGATGATCATGCTGCCCAGGCTCGAGCCGGCGAAAAATATGCCGGTGACCTTTCCTGACATGTGCATCCGGCTTTGGGCGTCATTTAACAGCGTTGGGAAGGTTGATGCCATAAAGAAACCGGTTCCGATGGTACCCAGCCACAGGTACGATGCGTTGGACGAGAAAAATAGCAAGACCAGTAAGCTGGCGATTATGCCGCTGAAATTGACCCACAGCATGGTCGGGGGTTTTAGCCTGACCGAAAGCGGGATTGATACCAGTCGACCGATCGTTAATGCGCCCCAAAAGGCCGCGTTTACACCAGCTGCCATGGTAGGATCGGCATAAGGTTGAAACGTCGTATAAGTATAGATCCACCCACCGAATCCCAGCTCTGCTCCGGTGAAAGCAAAGAAGATGAATGCGATAAGTGCTACCTGGATGGGAGCGGCCGGCCGCTCTTCAGCCTGTTGCCTGGCTTCGATGTGCGATGGGCTTGGGAAGAAGGGCATGAGAATACCGATCAACATAAACGTCACCGCCAGCGACCAATAGATCCTGTTCAGTGATCCATCACTGCTCAAAACCGCTGCCACAATGAGTGGGGCTGAGGTAGTCCCGATTCCATAAAAAGCATGCAGCCCGTTCATGAATGGCGGTACCCGCGTACCATGTAGCCACACGATCAGCGCGTTAACGCCTACATCCAGGCATCCCTCCACGATCCCAACGACGAAAAATATGATTTGAAGGATTAGGAGCTCTTTTGCCAGGGGGATGACAACCATCATTCCACCGAGCACGAGAAGTGCCGCACCAATTACCGGGTGTCCTTTCATCCGGTCGTAGATCCTCCCCGAAGCGATCGATCCCAGCAGGTAACCGAAAGAGATTACTAGGAACAAGGAACTGATCTGCGCCAGGTTGGAATGGGTGTTTTTCGCCAACGTCTGTATGGTTGGTCCGAGCACTGCGGTGGCAGCCCCCAGGCAGACGAAGCTGAGGTAATAAACAGCAGTGGTGGCATACAGGTTTCTTGGGCGTGACTCAGTTGGCATGGGGATATTCTTCCTGGGTAAAATGGGTGTAACTATCAAATTACTGCGTGATGCGCACGTCGTATGGGTCAGGCCTGGCTTTCAGGCACCAGGGGTATTGTAATTCATACCCGTGCATTATGACCAGCACGCTTCTCATCTCCTGTTTGGCCGGTGGTATCTTTCCGCCATTTGACTCCCCGTCTCCCAACCGGTGTTTCTTCTGTTAGGCGTTTCGTGCCCGAGCACTATCACCTGGCTTATTACTCAAGTAGGATATAATTTCTGGGACGGACCTGATAAGTGATCCTGGAAAACGCCTGATCTATTGCTTCTCTCCCACAAAGCCTTCGGGTCTATTACATGTCTTGCATAGCATGAATTACGTGGCCACCCGATGAATATTCTGGGTATTAGGCCAACAATACTAATTTTGAGAGATTCGCATGCCTGATTATTTGATCACCTGCTGTTCCACGGTTGACCTGCCTTCCGAGCATCTGCTTAAAAGGGGGATTCCTTACACCAGTTTTCATTACACCATGGAGGGCAAGGAATACCCAGATGACCTGGGGCAGTCCATGTCTTTTGAGGAGTTTTACCGCCAGATCGCAGCTGGCGCCATGCCTACCACCTCGCAGGTCAGTGTGGGGCAATACCTCAGCTTTTTCGAGCCATTCTTAGCGCAGGGCAAAGATATATTGCATATTTCTTTATCTTCAGGGCTCTCCGGTTCTTATAACTCTGCGTTGCTCGCCCGCGATGACCTGTTGCGTAAATACCCTGGGCGCCAGCTTCTGGTAGTTGATTCTTTGGGTGCCTCCTCCGGATCGGGCTTGCTCGTCGAGCTGGCCGCCGACCTCCGCGATGAGGGAGCCTCACTTGCCGAAGTGCACGCCTGGCTGGAAGCCAATAAGCTCAATCTCCATCACTGGTTTTTCTCGACCGATCTGACCCATTACCGTCGTGGAGGGCGGTTATCCGCCACATCTGCCTTCATGGGCACCCTGATGCATATCTGCCCGCTGATGAACATGAATGATGAGGGAAAGCTTATCCCGCGGGCCAAGGTCCGTGGGAAAAAGCATGTGATCCGTGAAATTGTCCGCATGATGGAGCTGCATGCCCAGGCTGGCTTGGAATATTCCGGCAAGTGTTTCATCAGCCACTCCGCCTGCGCTGAGGACGCCCGTGAGGTTGCCAGCCTGGTTGAGGAGAAATTTCCTCGCTTGCATGCTCCGGTAATGATTAACAGCATCGGTACCGTGATCGGCTCGCATACTGGCCCAGGGACTGTGGCGCTCTTCTTCCTGGGTGATAAACGTACCTCTTGATAACCTGAACACGACTCTGGCGAGGTCGATCTCAGAATTACGCCATAAACTGTGCCATATCGCTGAAGCACTTCATATGGGCAATCAGAATCAAACTTACCCGCGCTTTGATCTCGGAGTCCTTGATATCGCGGTAAGGTCCTTCCTGCTTGCTCCGCGGAATATACTGATAGAACCGCTTCTATTCCCACGATTATTGCCAAGACCTTTGACATTCTTTCTTAGCGCGGCTAAAATGAATACATGTCACGGGAGGCAGGATGAGTGCCTGGCCAGGAAAATTCGTCATTGGTTTAACCGGTAATATCGCCACCGGTAAAAGTGTGGTCCGCAAGATGCTCGAGCACCTGGGAGCCTACGGTATCGATGCCGATGCTCTCGGTCACCGCGCCATCGCCAGGGATGCCCCCGGCTATAAACCCGTGCTGGACACATTTGGCAAGTGGATCCTCGGCCCGGATGGGCAGGTCGACCGCGCCAAGCTTGCCCGGGTGGTGTTTGCCGACCCCGATGCACTGGTGCAGCTGGAAGCCATCGTCCATCCACTGGTCCGCCAGGCCATTGATTTACTTATCCGGCGCTCATCCCAGAAGGTGATCGTGATCGAGGCGATCAAGCTGTTGGAAGGACCCTTGCGCCAGGCCTGTGACACGATTTGGGTTACCTACGCTCAGAAACAAACCCAGGTCTCCCGTCTCACCCAGAAGCGCGGCCTGAGTCTGGCCGTCGCCCATCAGCGTATAAATTCACAGCCTTCCCAGGATGAGAAGGTCCAGGCTGCCGATACCGTTATTCAAAATGAAGGCTCATTTGAAGAGACCTGGCAGCAGGTTACCCGCGCCTGGAAGGTGCTCTTCCCCTCCTTCGATTCCGGCATTTATAAGCCGATTGTTGCTCCCAGGGGAGTCATGATGGTAGAGAAGGCTCGCCCGCGCCATGCCGGGGAGATTGCTGGCCTGGTTGGCCGCCTCAGTAACGGGCGCGACAAGCCTACCGAAGAAGATATCATGGCTGCCTTTGGCGAGAAAGCCTTCCTGTTCCTGAAGATCGATGGGGCCCCTGTGGGGGTGGTTGGTTGGCAAGTGGAAAATCTGGTCGAGCGTACCGACGATGTCTATATTGATCCGAAGCAGCCGCTCTCGGAGGCCATGCAAGCACTCTTAAAGAAATCGAGTCAACCTCCCGCGATCTGCAATGCGAGATTGCCCTGCTCTTTTTGCCCCCCGAATTATCTTCCCAGGAAGATATCTGGACCTCACTCGGGTATGAGATGTGCACCATCGAATCATTGGGTGTGCGCGCCTGGCAGGAAGCAGCTCAGGAGACTCTTGGTAAAGGGGAGACCATGTATTTCAAGCAGCTGCGTAAAGATCGCGTCCTCCGCCCGGTATAGCCTGCCCTTCCTGCACGCCGGGTAAAGTTTTATCGGTTCAATGCAGGTGAAAAAATGAAATTTTCGATGATGGGACAAGGTTCTCGTGCAAAACCTGCTTAGTTATCTGATAGAAAACCTGAGTTTCATATTTGACCGGATCACCTGGTTGAGTATCCTCGACCTTGTCATTGTCACCTTGATCTTTTTTGGCTTATTGATCCTGTTGCGCGACACCCAGGCGGTTGTGCTTCTGCGCGGGGTGCTTCTCCTGGTTGTGTTGGGCAGCTTGCTCAGCAGCATGGAGGCCCTGCCGGCTTTTTCCTGGTTGGTGCGAACCACCTTGCCGGCCTTAGTCTTGGCAATCCCGGTCATCTTTGCCCCGGAGATTCGCCGGGCGCTGGAGCGCCTCGGGCGGGCGGGTTTTATTTTTGGCAACGGCAAAGCTTCCCCCGGAACCCAGAAGTCCATCTCAGCCGTGGTGAATGCGGCCGTCCGGCTGTCTGACCGCCGTCATGGTGCTATCATCGTCTTACAGCGCCTGGATAACCTTGAAGAATATATCCGCACCGGCGTGACCGTCGATGCCCAGGTAACCCCTGAGCTGATCTTGCAAGTTTTTTATCCCAACACACCCCTGCATGATGGGGCTGCGATCATCGAAGGCTCACGCATGGTGGCAGCCGCCTGCGTGATGCCTCTCTCGGCCAGTGGTGTCTTGGCCCATACTCCCGACCGCCAGCTGGGTTTGCGCCACCGCGCAGCCCTGGGGATTTCCGAGATCACAGACGCGGTGGTGGTGGTTGTCTCGGAGGAAAGCGGTACCATCTCGGTTGTCCATAATGGTCGCATGATTCGCCGGCTGGATGCAGAGAGGCTGGATAATGTATTGCGCACGTTTTTCACACCTGAGGCCCAGCGTAAAGGCTTAGCAGACTGGTTCAAGAGTATTTATCCCAGTAATGACAAGCCCACCGGTGAGGATAAATAAGTGAAGATTCTACGCTGGCTGGCTAAGAATTTCAGCACCGTGCTCACTGCCTTTATCTTGGCAGTCATTGTGTGGGTCTCGGCGGTATTGGCTTCCGATCCGAACGAGGAGCACATCCTCGCCCGGCCGGTCCCGATAGAAATTACTGGGCAGGCTCCTGGATTGCAGATCATGGGAGATGTGCCCCAGACTGTCTCGGTTGTGCTCCGTGCCCCCTCCTCTGTGTGGACGCAGCTCAACAATGACCCGAGCACGGTCACTGCCAGCGTGGATTTATCCAGCCTGGGGGCCGGCACCCATACTGTACCCGTTCAAGTACAGATCGTCCCGCATCCCGTCCGCTTGGTAAGCCAGGATCCTGAGCAAATATCGATCACGCTTGAGAACATCATTTCTGAAGTCTTCCCGGTTGACCTGGTTGTTACCGGCAATCCCCCGGTCGGTTATCAGGCACAAGCCCCGCTCATCAATCCTGAACAGGTCACTGTCACCGGTGCCGAATCTCTGGTAAGCCGGGTGAAACAGGCTGTGATTAACCTGGATATCACCAATGCCAGCCAGACCATCATGCGTAATGAAGTGCCGGTGCTGCTGGACGCAGATGACCAGGTTGTTACTGGACTGTCCATCTCCCCCGATTCGGTCCGCGTAACCCAGCCCATCACCCTGTTGGGAGGCTACCGTTATGTGATCGTCCGGGCTATCACGGAAGGGCAGGTAGCTGATGGTTACCGCGTGACCAATATCTTTGTCTCGCCCATCGGCGTGGTGGTGTTTTCGTCAGATCCCGAGCTGGTCAATAATTTGCCAGGCTATATCGAGACCCAGCCCATTGATCTGACTGGCAAGGAAGATGATTTTGAAACCATGGTAGACTTGAACCTGCCCAGTGGCATTACCGTGGTTGGTGATTCGAAGGTGTTGGTCCAGGTGAGCATCGCCATGGTTGAATCGAGCCTGGCGATATCCCTGCCGGTCGAGCTGATCGGGCTTTCACCCGGGCTGGCTGCTACCGTTACACCCCCGATAGTGAATGTCATCCTCACTGGGCCGGTACCGGTGCTGAATACGCTTAGCGCTACCGATGTGCGTGTGGTGGTTGATCTGACCGGGTACGATCTGGGCACGTACCAGCTTGCACCTCAGGTGAATATCCTGCCTTCCGGGGTCACCTTGAGCTCGGTCCTGCCAGCTTCGGTATCCGTCACGGTCACGATCGCACCCACATCCACCCAAACGCCTACCCCGAATGGCAGCGAAACACCTACCCCCGTATCGACGAAAGTTCCCTGAGGATATTCGATGGCAAAACCTGTTGTAGCCTTGGTTGGAAGACCCAACGTTGGGAAGAGCACCCTGTTTAATCGCCTGGCTGGAGAACGCCTGGCAGTAGTGGATGATGTCCCTGGTACCACCCGCGACCGCCTGGTGGTTGAAGCAGAGTGGATCGGACGCGTATTCGATGTGGTCGATACCGGTGGCATCGACCCAACCCAGGCAGGTATAGGTCGTGGTCAAAAACCGCTCTCGATCGGTTCGGCTGATTTTATCGAACAGATCCGGGCCCAGGCAGAGATCGCCATCCAGGATTCAGACGCAGTCTTATTCATTACAGATGCCGATAGCGGTCTGACCTCAGCCGACTATGAAGTGGCGCAAATCTTGCGTAAGTATCAGCGGGAAGTAGATGGCCAGGTCAGGCCACCTGTCATCCTGGTGGTGAACAAGTGCGAGAATGAAGCCCGGCGCCTGGCAGCCATGGAGTTTTATGAGCTTGGACTGGGCGAACCTTATCCCATTTCAGCCCTGCACGGTACCGGTACGGGCGACATGTTGGATGCCCTGGTAGCTGCCTTCAAAAAAGAAGGCGAAGAGACTGAAGACGAATCGGTCAAGATTGCCATTGTGGGCAAGCCGAATGTCGGCAAATCCAGCCTGTTGAACCGCATCCTCGGCCAGGAACGGGCCATTGTCAGCCCAATTGCCGGTACCACCCGTGATGCCATTGATACCCACCTGACTTTCGCAGACATGCCTATCACGCTGATCGATACGGCGGGTATACGCCGCCGGGGTCACATAACCCCTGGCGTGGAGCAGTATAGCGTGCTGCGCGCCTTGCAGGCTATTGAGCGTTCCGATGTGGCCTTGCTGGTCCTGGATGCCACCGTTGGGCTGACTGCCCAGGACGCCCACATTGCCGGCTTCATCCTGGATGCCTGGAAGAGCTCGGTCGTGCTCGTCAACAAATGGGATGCGGTTGAAAAAGATAACCAGACCATGTCCGATTACACCCAGCATATCCGCCAGGAGCTCAACTTCATGGACTATGTGCCGGTGCTGTTCATTTCCGCTAAAAACGGTCAGCGTGTAGACCAGGTGCTTCCACTTGCATTGCGGGTTCAAGAAGAGCGCCTTACCCGCTTGCCCACTTCGAAGATCAACCGCATTATCCATGCCGCCCAAGATCGCCATGCCGCCCCATCCCATGCTGGGGCAGAATTTAAGATCTACTATGGCTCGCAGGTGAGAAATGACCCGCCTGTTTTTCTCTTGCATGTCAACGATCCTAAGCTGGCTCATTTTACCTACCTGCGTTACATCGAAAACTGCATTCGCCAGGAGCATCCATTTTTAGGCACACCTATCCGCATCGTGTTGCGTCCACGCCGAAAATGACTCTCCCCGAGTATCTATCCCTTTTGGATGTTCACGAACCATTAATTTGCCCTCCCTTGTCCTGTACGGGCACCCGACTTATAATGCCTGGAACGCGGAGGAAATTTGAATAGAGATTATATTGAGGCGGATGCCCCTCTGTCTCAGCCGAAAGAACAACGCAGCGGTTTTTTCCGCTTCTTGGTGGATGTACTTGAAACCCTCGTCCTTGCAGTGGTGCTGTTTGTCAGTATCAACCTGATTATTGCCCGTATACGCGTGGACGGCGATAGTATGAAGCCCACGTTACTCTCCGGCGAATATGTCATGGTCAACCGGGTCACCTATAAGCTTGGAAGTCCCCAGCGGGGTGACATCATCGTATTCCACTACCCAAAAGATCCCAGGGAGGAATACATCAAGCGCGTGATCGGGCTCCCTGGTGACAAGGTAGAGATAAAACAAGGCACAGTCTATGTCAATGGCCAGGCCTTGGACGAGAGTTACCTGAAAGTTAAATCCGGAGACACTGGAACCTGGCGGGTTCCTGAAGGCCAGTTGTTTGTCCTGGGAGATAACCGCAACAACTCATCGGATTCGCGCGAATGGGGTACGGTCCCTATGGATTACGTGGTTGGCAAGGCCGTCCTGGTCTACTGGCCACCACCCGACTGGGGCTTGATCGAGCATATCACTGTAGCCAATGCAGCACCATAAATAGGCAGGATTCTGATGGAATTAGCCCAGATCATCAAATTAGTGCAGGATTATGAGCAACAGTTACCCCCGGCTCCCGCACCGTCTCCTCTACCGGTGGGCAAGGAGATTGCCAGCTGGATCGACCACACCCTGCTCAAGCCTGACGGCACTGCCGCTCAAATCCGCACGCTCTGCCAGGAAGCCCTCCAACATCATTTCGCATCCGTGTGCATCAATCCGGCGTTTGTGCCCCTGGCCAGTGGGCTGTTGAGGAATGCCCCTGAAAAAGTGTGCACGGTGATCGGATTTCCCCTCGGGGCCTCGCTGCCTGAGTATAAGGTGTACGAAACCCTCGCGTCCGTGAATGCTGGCGCGGATGAGATTGATATGGTCATTAATATCGGTGCGCTTAAATCAGAGGCCTATGGACTGGTGTTGAACGAGGTCCAGGCAGTGACGGGTACTGCCCACAACCAGGGTGCCCTGGTTAAGGTCATCATCGAAACTTGTTTCCTCAACCGCCGCGAGAAGATCATGGCCTGCCTGCTCAGTCGGGTAGCTGGCGCTGATTTCGTCAAGACTTCGACTGGATTTGGCACTGCTGGTGCAACCGTTGAGGATGTGGAGCTGATGCGTCGTGTGATCGGCCCGGAGATGGGCCTCAAAGCAGCTGGTGGCATCCGTACGTATGCGGATGCGCTGGCAATGATCAAGGCCGGTGCCACCCGCCTGGGTGCCAGTGCCGGGGTTAAGATTCTTCAAGAAGCCGAGCCTGCCCAATGAGCGACGATACGGAACGCCCGGTAGAGACATCGCCGGCTGAAGAACAGCCCGACGCCCCGCATGTCTGCCCGGAATGCCACACCGGCATTTTACACCTCGAGTATCTGACCTACTTCACCTGGCTGAATGACGAGCTCATCACTGTGCCCAATTTCCCATCTTGGGTCTGTGATGTGTGTGGTAAGCGTGAATATGATACCCATGCGGTGAGCTGGTTGAATATGCTGCTCAGCCCAACCACTGGCCGCAAGCCAAAGCCACGCCGTAAGAATTTCCCTCGCAATTTGAACCGACCTCAGCCTCACAACTAGCTTTGATCGCGGAGTTTCGTTATGGTCTCGCCGATCCCCAATCGTCTCATTCCCGCCGAGATATTGACCACCAGCCATTACATCTTTGGCCAGATCAAGGTTCTCCATAGCGGGTTGGTGGGCATGCTGACGGATATGACCACTTCGTACATTGAAGTTAACGATGCCAGTCTCGCCGCGGCACACAAGCCAGCCAGCGTGGTGAATTACACCTCCCAGCTTTACATGGTCCGTTCTGAGATTGCAGCCGTCTGCTTGAACAAGCGCGAATACCTGGGTTTGCAAGGCGTCCTCAAGAGCGGTTATCAGCGCCTGATCCCCTATCCGGTCCAAATCTCCACCCGCACCTTCGATGTCACTGGCACGCTCGAATGGTCCGGGCGTTTTGAGTTTCCTGCCTTAATTGCTGAAGGGACAAGTAATTTTCTTATCCTTTACGATGCTATGCTCACTGCTCCTCTTTACCCTGAGCTAAAGATCGAATCCCCCATCATCGTGCTCAACCGCGCCTTCCTTGAAACATTGATCGTCACCAAGTAGAAATAAACACTCGGCTGCCACTATCCTATGCGTGTTTTTTCCATGTAAAGGTATAGGTTTATGCTTTTTTGCCGGGTTTTCGCCATCCAATTCTTTGGATCAACCTGCTAATGCCCGGCAGCGAACATCGCTCCAGCCGGATAGACTATAATATCTTTGCTTGAACTGCGCGAGCTGTCACCTATCCCCGAATACCCCGAGGCTCTCAATGGAACTAAAACTCTCCCTTGATCTTAAGCTCAAGTATGGTTTGGCCGATCTGGGCTTTGCCCTGATCACATCCACAATCCAGTTTTTCCTGCTGATTTATTACACCGATGTGGCTGGGATCGACCCGGCACTGGCTGGACTGGCATTGATGGTCGGTAGGCTGACCTGGGATGCCTTCAATGATCCAATCTTCGGCTACTGGTCTGACCGTACCCGCTCCGCATTTGGCCGCCGCAGGATCTTCATGCTGATCGGTGCTGTGCCACTCGGCCTGGCCGCCTGGATCATGTTCTCTTTGCCCTATGGACTCACCGGTGCTGCGGCTTTCTTGGCCGTCCTGGGTAGCTTCTTACTGGTGGATACCTTCCATACCATGACCACCACCCCGTATTATGCACTCACCCCTGAGCTGACCCGCGATTACAACGAGCGCGCCAGCCTCACTTCTATCCGCATGATTTTCAGCGTTTTTGGTTATATCCTTGGAGCTGCTCTCACCACCATTCTGGTCGGTATCTTCGCATCTGCGGGTCTGAGCACGCATCAGGCCTGGAGCGCTACGGGTGCGATTTTCGGCCTGGTAGCAATTACTACAACCCTGATCACCACCTTCTCCATTAAAGAGCCACCTGAGATAGCCGGTGAACCCTCCAGGCTGCCTGCTGTCAGGGCAATCCGCACACCCTTTAAGAATAAACCGTTTAAAATTCTTATGCTTGCATTCATCTTGAGCAGTTTCAGCTTCACCGTGCTGACTACCCTGGTGGCTTACTTCATCACCTACCAGCTGAATATGGCGAATCAGATCTCCTATGTGTTGCTGGTCATGTTGGTGATGATCGGCCTTTTCCAGGTGCCCGCCAGGATGGTCTCTGACCGTATCAACAAGGGGCCTACTTATGCCTTGGGCTTGTTCATCGCCTCCCTGGCGGTGATGACCGGTTTCTTCTTGCCGCACCAGCCTACCCCGTTGATTTATGTGATTGCTGCCGTAGCGGGGATTGGTTTCTCAACCCAGTGGGTCTGCCCATGGAGTATGTTGCCTGATGTAGTAGAGTATGACGAAAAGATGACCGGGGAACGCCGTGAGGGCCTTTATTATGGCTTATGGGCTTTCCTGACTAAGTTCACCAGCGCCCTGGGGTGGCTCGTATGTGGCTGGGCTTTGAGTCTGTTCGGTTATGTGCCCAATGTTGAGCAAACCGCCCGGTCATTATTTGGTATCCGGTTTTTCTTTTCCATCGTGCCCGCTGTAGTGATCCTCATCAGCTTGCCTTTGCTCATCTGGTATCCCATCACTCGCCGCAGCCATGCCGCACTGGTCAAGGAGCTGGCCGAGCGTAAAGCAGTAGCAACCCAGGAGGTTCTATGAAGGTGATTATTATCGGCTCAGGCATGTCTGGCCTGACGGCCGGTGCTTACCTTGCCAAAGCGGGTCACCAGGTGCTCATTTATGAGCAATTCAATGCACCTGGGGGGGTGACTGCTACGGTCCGGCAGGATGGCTTTGGATGGGATATCGGCCCGTTACTCGTGGAAGGATTTGCCCATGGCGATAAGGGCCGCCTCATCCTGGAGGAGCTGGGGGTTAGCCAGCAGGTCCCGGCTGTACATGAAGACCGGGGATTATCTATGCCCCAATTTGCCTTGTGGAGACCCAAGGAGTACCAGGGGCAGTACTGGCGGCGTGAGCGCTTGAAGGAGCTTTTCCCTGAAGAACGCGATGCGCTCGACCGCTACTATCATTTCTATGATCAGATGATCAACTTGATGGGTCTGGTACGCCAGGCCGAGGCCGCCCATGGCTTATCCGCGTTGATGCTGAAAGCTCGCCTGTGGCTGGCTTTCCAGTCGGTCAAAAGCAAGGCTACATGGAACGGCGGTCAGCTCATGGACTATTATTTCAAATCGCCCGCTCTCAAGACCTTGTTCCTCGGCATCGTGGCTGATTTTGTAACCGCCCCCAGTGAATTCCCTGGCCTTGGTGTACCTTCCATCCATTTGGAGACTGCCTTCGACAAGCGCATTCCGACCTATCCCAGCACGCGCAGTGCCCAAACTGCCTACACCTACATTCTGGGCGGCTGCCAGTCGCTGGTAAATGCCGTTATGGGGGTGGTGCTTGATAATGGCGGGAAAGTGCTTACCAATACTCCGGTTACCCGCATTCTTGTAGAAAATAATCGAGCAACTGGTGTCGAGCTTGCGGATGGGCACATCGACTCAGCCGACCTCGTGTTGGCTTCCGGTGGCATGCAGGAGGTCTTCTTCGACCTGGTCGGGCGCCAATATTTATCTGAGGATTTCATCAAGCAAATCGAATCCAACCTACTGATGGAATCGGTCCTAATGGTCCAGCTCGGGATCGATTTTGACCCTACCCCCTATCAGCCCGCTGCGCTGTGCTATTACTATAACACTCTGGACCTGGAAGGATCAGTTAAACGCCTGCGCATGGGTGTCTATCACGAGGGCAAAGAAGGTTTGCTGATCTATGTTCCCTCGCTTCATTCCCCTTCGCTCGCACCCCCGGGGAAGCATGCGGTGACGATTTATACGGTTGCGCCTGATACGCTGGCTGAAGGCACCTGGTCCGCTCGTCGTGAAGAACTGGCCGATAAGCTGGTTGCCGAAGCCGAAAAATATATCCCGGGTTTGCGCCAGCATACCCTCACTCGCATGATCCTCACCCCCGAAGATTACCGCCAGCGCACCCACCTGAACCATCATTCATTCGGAGGGGTCCCGCCTGTGATGAGCAATAAACCTCCCGCTCACAAGACGCCAATTGCCGGTTTGTGGTTCATCGGCGCCCAGAGTGAAAGCGGTGGCGCGGTCATCAATGTAATGACCGGGGCCCAGAAGGTCGCCCGCCGCATATTAAACGGTGAGTGATATTTTCGTAAATGGGCTACCCAAGGCTAAGGGTAGTTTGTTTGTACCATTATTAAGGCACCAGGCTTGTATTTACCTCGTCCTCCAATTCCTGTCTCTTGGAATTGGGGCAGGCGGGAGGGGCGTATCTCTTTCTTTCCGATAACATTCCTATAAGATACGCCAATCAGATGGTCTATCTCCTACCCCGGCATATAAAGCTTTTCCATCGACCTCTGGTTATATTATTTTATCGACTAAGTCCCCACAATGGGTCGCTCACACCACTTCGTCTGGCCGTACTTCCCGCCCGCTGGCTGCGGATTGCAATGCAGCCAGGGTGAACTGCAGCACCGCCTTCCCGGTCGTTCCATCCAGGCGTGGTTGCCCACCGGTCTTCAGCTTTTCGATGCAGTCTACCGTGGTGGCTATGAAGCTATCATGCCACTCTACCCCTTGGACGGGGATAGGGGTGGTTTTGCCATCCTTAAACAATACCAACTCGGGCAAGTCGACCGTCCTGGCAGTATACCGATTGATGAACAGTATCCCTTTCTCACCGATCACCTCGATCCGGTCGTCGTCGGCATAATAGTCTGAGTAGATGCGCATTTTGGGCGTATATTCGATATCCAGCTGCCCATAGCACCGTGACCTCTTGTATTGGAAAATGATCGCCGCCGGGGCATCTACCTTAACCACCCCGCCAGCTTCTCTAACTGGTGTCTGGTCGATCCAGGCAAACACCTTTTCCACCGGCCCACCCAGATAAAAACCCAGCGAGAACAGGTGATAACCATGGTCGAAGACCAGTGGTCCACCGCCGCACAGTTTTTCATTAAAACGCCAAACCCAGGCTGAGAGTGGTACCTTCCAGGCTGTGTCAGCTGTGCCCGTGCTGACATGCATCCGTACCGCCCGTACCTCACCGATCTCGCCCGCTTCGATCATCGCCCGCGCTTTTACTGCTGGGGCGTAATAGACGAAGGTCTCATACACCCTGAGCATCACGCCGGCCTTTGACGCAGCCGCGATCATCCGGTCAGCTTCATTTGCCGAAAGTGCCATGGGTTTCTGCACCGAGACGTGCTTATGAGCTTCCGCCGCCTGGATTGTCATGGGGCAGTGCTGGTGGTGGGGGGTCAGAAGCTCGACCAGGTCAATCTCTTTATCCTCCAACACTTGCTGAAAGTCGGTATAGACTTTCCCTACTCCCCACTCTCGCGCTTTGCTATTCGCCCGCCGCTTGTTAATGTCGCATACCGCAACGATCTTGGCGTCCGTGCGATTGCGGTAGCCCAGTTGGTGCAGGTCTGAGATGCGTCCGCAACCGACAATGGCAACCCGAATTGGATCCATGCTTGCTCCTCCTTACATGCGCCGATACAGCATTCTCATAAGCCGATGTTGTGCCTCAAAGTCTGCACCTCATCGCACCAGTTGCCCACATTCCAGCGGCCGTACACCCCCATCCCTCCGAGTGGGTTGGGGCCATAATATACCGGTAAGTGGATCAAGGATAATCCTGGGTGCTGCCCAGCTCGCTCGAGTGCGCCTCGAAATGCATCTGCGGTGCTCCCCCCATCGAGAGCCAGCAGGCCCGGGACGCTGTTTCCCCACCCCACATAATCTACTTTCAAAGTGTTCCATGTAGCGAAGCCCTGGCCATATTGAGCTTCCTGGAGGCCAGTGATAGCACCCATCCGCCCGTTGTCGAAGATTATGATGCATCCGTGTGCCCCGTGTTGGACCCCGTCGATCAGGATCTGTGGGTTCATCGTAAACGACCCATCGCCAGTCAAAGCCACCCCGTAGAATGGCTTTACGGCTGCCCCGGTCGCCAGCAGGCTTGAGACTGCAAAACCCATATATGAGGCACCCGACTCAGTAAATGTCTGGTGTGGGTTCTCATCCTCCACGATTTGGAATCCGTTTGCCTGTACGTCACCGGCGTCGAAGAAGCACACCGCATTTTTGGCTTTAGCCCAGTCCGTCGCGATCCTGATCGCGGCTGGTTGGCTCAATACGGGTTTTCCCCAATAATCATCATAAATTTCCGGGTTTTGTATCCGTTCCTGTTTGAAAGTCTGCCAGGCAAGCTTTTGCTCTGCACAGGCTTGTAGCCACTCGTGTTTTATAGCACGCCCAGAGCCGTCGAGCGCTTGAAATACTCTTTGTAGGGTCTTCCGCACATCACCCACCAATGCGAGTGTGTGCTGGTAGTGGGTAGTGTCGTCGAGATTCGCGTTGATGTTGATCACCCTCTTCACGGCCGGGTAGCCGGTGCGCGAGCTATCAGATTGGCACACGGCTCGTGTCCCTACTGCGATTAACAGGTCAGCATTTTCCATGGCGAAGTTCCCACACAATGAACCCTTGGAGCCGCCTACCCCCATGTTCTGTGGATGGCTGTACGGGACGCATCCGGTGGCGATCGGTGTGTGCACCACCATCCCGCTAGTGGCCTCCGCTAGCTTGATCAGCTCAGGGCCGGCAGCCCGTCCACCTCCGCCCACCTTGATGACGATCCGTTCCGCCTCCCTGATCCAGTGCGCCGCCTGCTGATAGTCACCCTCCGCAGCTCCTAATGTAACCTGTATATCTTCCGGTAGCTCAGCCAGGTTAAAATCGTTCAGCCATGCAGCCTGTGTGTTCATTGGCAGCAGCAGGTAGAACGGGCCAGGGCGGTACGGATGCCCGGTGGTGACTGCGCCACGCTGTAACGCAGTCGGTAGTGCCTGGGGAGTGTGTAAGCTGTAAGCCTGCCCCATGGACGAGGCAAGTTTTAAGAACAAGCCCTGTTCGTGCCTGGGGATCTGCTGCATATTAAAGCCTTCATCTTCAGTGGTTTCATCCCCAAACAAATACCACACCCCAATGCCATCCGAGGCAGGCACAAGAGAAGCTGCCAGCGCCTGGAGTGCTCCTGGCCCGATCGAAGTGACAACTGCCGCCTTTTCCCCACTTACCCAGCGCAGCGCTGTGGCAGCATGGGATGCTTCGATCTCATTCCGTAATCCATAAACCCTGATGTGTCCTTCGTTCTGGTAAATGCGCAATACCTCACCAACCTCGGTTGAGCCATGCCCAAGGACGGTAAAAAAGACCTTTACATTCTGTTTGAGCAGACCGAGTACCAGCGCTTCAGAAAGCGTCAAGCTGAGCCGGTTGGGTAGCTTGCCCCCGCGAAATGCTTTGGCGTGCTCCATTCTCTGGCGGGTCAGATCCTGGTGGGTTGGCTTGGTCGAAGAGTTCATGGTCTTCAGTCCCTACCTTAAATTTTTTTGTCTGGTTAAGGCTGGCGTTAGGCTCAGGCCTGGTGCAGTGCTTCCCTGGCTAGCAATAGGGCAGCCAGGCTTTTTCCATCCTGAAGATCGCCGTGGATTGCCATCTCGAATGCTTTATCGATCGAGATGGGCTCGAGGGTCAGGAATTCATCCTGGTCCCCTGGCAGGGGGTCGCTGCTTAATCCTGTTGCCAGGAAAACGTACATGTATTCCGTTGAGTACCCCGGTGCCAGGAAAAATTCACCCAGCTTCAGCATGCTTTCGGCTGCAAACCCTGTCTCTTCCCGGATCTCCCTGCGGGCGCACATCTCCGGTGGCTCGCCTGTATTGAGAGTGCCTGCCGGCAACTCGAGCAGCTCTTTTCCGGTGGCGTGCCGGTACTGCCGTACGAACAGGATCCGTCCTGCCTCATCTACAGGCAGGATAGTAACCGCTCCCGGATGTTCAACAATATCCATGTGCATGCTGTCTTGATTGGGAAAGCGTACTTCATCCCGCCGTATGGTAAATGCCCGGCCTCGGTAAACGATTTCCTGATGGATTGTCTCGGCGATCATTTTGCTCCTTAAAAACGGCGGAGGTTTAAACATAGTCCTGTTTAAACCTCCGCAGGCGTTGGTTTGGCCCTTAGGGTATGATCAATACTTCTCCTGCCGGCAAGTCCCCCGAGGTCAGGTTGTTCTGCAGGGCGATCATATCCGGAGATACATCTCCGTAAGAGCAGGCGATCGTGTTCAGGGTATCACCCGATTGGATCTGGTAATAATCGGGGTGTGGCTTAAGCGCACGCTCACCAGCAAATGTGGTGCCTGTCTGGGGGAGCTGCAAGACCTGGCCGGCGTACGTGTATGAGTTAGAGCTGAGGCCATTGACGGCTAACAGCTCATTTATGTCTACATTGAACCGGCGGGCAATGCAGTAGGGATACTCGCCATTTGCCAGCGTATAGGTTGCCGGTGGTCCACCAGGTGTGGCCTCGACATAGACGATCGGAGTATCTGTTGGCACCGGACCTGATGGGACACTCGTGGCAACTGGACCGGCCGGGGTGGTAGTCGGAATTTGCTGTGGTGCTGCGGGCGTCAAGGTCACGAAGCCTGGCAGTGCCTGGGCAGTTTGAGTGGCAAGGGAAGACACGTCAATGCTACTACTGGTTGCCTGGCTGGATTCAGGTACCGGGAATCCACTGGTTTCTGTCGCCGGGCCTTTTGAAGCAGGAAGCTTGCAGGAGTTCAGCCCGGCCACCATGATCGCAGCCAGAAATAGTATGATGAGCGTGCGTAGCTTGGTATTGCGGTTCATAAAATTCTCCTTCACACCCAAACAGGTATTGCCAGTTAGACGATAAGCATACCTGGTTTACACACAGGCTTCGTGAATGATACTAGCATATTCCCAAACCTGCGTCAAGCAATTTAACGCTGTGGTTTCTTCGATTGCGTTACTTCAAATCGGAAGTCGCACAGGTCAGCACCTTCCATAATGGTCTGGGTGCGTGTGAGCTTGATATCGGGGTTAAAGCCTTCCAGAAAGGCTGCATCGCGCTCGCAAGACAGGATCTTGCCGAGCTCTGCGATGCCCAGGTGGGTATACATTTCTGCATATCTGCAGCGGTAGACGTTGAAGCAGAAGCGCTTGCGCGTCTGTTCGAGCACCTCGGTTTGGATGGCATTGTCTTTCTTCCAGGCTTCGGTCGCCTGCGCAAAATGTGCCAGGTCGTTGCTGCCCAAGCTGGTAGCCAGCTGAGCACCCTGCTCCCTGGCGATATTTCGGATCACCTGGCGGGTGATCTCCCACACCTTTTCTCGATCGAACTCAGCAGTTAGGGCCTCAAGCAAGGGGGCCAGCAGCCGGGCTTCGATCTCACGCCGGTTAAGCAGCCCTACAACGTTCATATAATCTACTGGGACGGATGGGTCATGTTCCATGATATTTTAAGGTTGCAATTTTCGTACCAACCACTTCTCCTTCGTTGATCCCTTCGTTATGGTATGCTTCCACTGCCTCAACCAGGCTATCGTCCTGTGGCCGTCCTGCTGCAAAGCTTAGGCCTTGAATAAACCCGCGCGCCTGGTCAGTCAATGGGTATGCTGTGCGCAGCTCGCTCCAGAATGCCTTTGAATGGTTGGGGTGCTTGCGGTGCATCAGCTCATGGGCGATCACGTAGTCGATCACCCAATCCGGCCAATCCTTGATCTTCTCGCTGATACGGATTTGCCCATCCGTCGGGCCTCCGCGTGTGCAGCTGCCAATGCGTGCTTGCATGTTACTTACCCACCGGATGGCGTTCCACTGGATTGTGCCCTTAAAACACTTCTGGTTGATCTGCAGTGCCCGTTGGTGCAATTCAGCATCTGATCGACCTGGGCGTATTCCTGGAGCCTGGTCAACCTGGTTGGCAACCTGCTCAAGCAGGGCTGCCAACCGGTACCTGGGCAGCCGGTATGGGATGCGCAGCAACAGTGAGCCATCTGGCAGTCGCTCCCAGCGGGATGTTTTCGTCAGGCGTTTATCCCGCTTCAGGTTTACGATAACCTGCTCGCCGCGTTTGGTTTTTACCTGGTAGCGCTGGTATTCCATCGAATAATCACCCTGCGGTAAAGCCCGGGAGCTCCACCAGCTCTTCGCCGATTTTCACCAGATAATAGGGCATCCATGCCACACCGAAGAAATCGAGCAGGATGTCTTTCTTTTGAGCTGCGATGGGGATCTCACTGGTTTGGCTCGCAATCGCCTCCCATTTATAGCGGATGGCTTGTATAGTACTTGCCTTTTCGGCTTCTATGTCTGCGATCGCTTTCTGGTAATCCTTGATCGCATCCACCGATTCTTCCACGTCGCTTTTAGCATTCGTGGTCATCCGGCGCTTGGTGAGCGATGAGCTGATCGAACGCTTGCGACCGAATCCCAGTATTCCCGCCACTGTCTCAAGCCCCGTCCCCAGCTCTTCCATTTTTCGGTTGGAAAGCTCCGCCTCATCCTGCTTCAGCTCACGCTGCTCGCGGTCCAGCTTGTCTTTCAAAATTCGCAGCTTGGTGTCATAGGTCAGTGAGACCTTATTAATTTCAGTCTGGCTGGCTTCTTGGGCGGCCCTGCTACAGTCAGCGTGGAAGTCTCCTTCGGTTACATCCGGTCCAGCAAAGACCTTCAGCTGCTCGTTCGCCCGTAGCATGACCTGCGCTGCCCGGTAAGACCAATCTTCAAAATCTCGTTCCAGGGCATTCATTACCTTTACATCGTTCTCTGGCGCTTGGAGTGGTGCAAAACGCGCCTGTGAGTCAGCCGCCTGGTCAAACCCCTCCGCATCGATTTTGGTCAATGGGTAATTTTCCCACCGGACGATACCTCTCCGGTCGGGGTTTGCCACAAGCACCGTTTTGAATAGATCGATATCGATCTTATACTTGAGGCTTACCAATCGGGCGCTGGCCTGCCCCAGGATGACTGGGCGGTAGACCAGTCCCTGGCTGAATGCCTGGGCGGGGTATTCCCGTCCTGCGGCTTTGAAAGCCTGGGTGAAGGTGAGGTTATTCGGCAGGAAATATTCCCTGATGCCGGTTGGGATGGTCGGCTTTGTGGCTGAGAACCTTTCAGGGCTTGTGGTTGTGCTGGTAACAGGAACAAGCGTGGCCGTCGGTGCCGCTGCCTGAGTGGCAGTCATTCCCACCGGTAGCTCCACAGTTGGAGCATCCGCCGTTTGTGGGCTGGCTCCTGCCAGCTTGTTGAGCTCGGGGAGCTGTGTACGTGTCAACGGCCCGGCCAGGTAGTTCATCGCCCAGCGGGTCTGGAACAGGGCAGGTGCTTTGGCATTCACATTGTGCATCAGGAATACCCTTTTCCCCAGGGTTGAGATAAGACGGTCATAGGTTCCACGGTCCAGGCTGCCTGCCATGGCGCTATCCAGCCCATCCAGCAGGCGTTGTTTGTCCTGGTCAGTTTGAAGCTTGCCGATCATCCACGTCCCGGCGTTTGACAGTGCCTTGTAATCCACGTCTACAGGGTTTTGCGTCACCAGCACCTGGCCTACACCAAACGCACGGGCCTGCTTAAGCATGCGTAACATTGGCTGCTTGGAGGGTGGATTGGCCACGGGTGGCAGGTAACCAAAGATTTCATCGAAATAGACCAACGCACGCAGGGTGGTTGTGCCGGTCTGGCTACGCATCCAGGTCTCTACTGCAGCATACAGCAGTGTGACGAAAAACATGCGCTCTGCATCGCTCAGGTGGGCGATGTAAAACACGCTGTGGCGTGGTTTGCCTGCCGGGGTATATAAGAGCGATGGAACCTCGAGCGGTACTCCCTCGATCCACACCTGGAAAGAAGGCGCAGCCAGGATGTTGTTGAGCAGCATTGCCAGGCTAAAGCGGTCCTTTTCAGGGAAGAAAGTGTTCACATCAAACACGCCCAGCTTGGGGAAGGGCGGTGATTGGGTCTGCAAGATCAGCTCACCCAGGTCGAGGTCCTTTCCCTGCTCCCAGGCATTTTCAAAGATGTTCGCCAGCAGGATGTGCTCGCGTGAGCGGACGGGGTCGATATCCGTCATACCCACCAGGCCCAGCAAGGCCGTCACAGTGCCCGAGATTTTTTCCCGTAGGGTCTCTTTGTTCGTCTCCCAGGCTATGGAAGGTGCCTTAAGCGAGGCCAGGATATTGACCGGGATACCAGCATCCGAGCCGGGCGTGAATACCGCAAATTGGGCTGCATTCGCCAGGGTCTGCAGGCGCTGGGAGTCGATATTCCAATCCGCCAGCCCTTGTTTCCACAGCTGGGCAGCCTCGGTTGCGGCTTGTTCGAGTGACTTTCCTGCCCGGCGCGCCTGGTCTGGATTGACCCAGGGCTGGAAATCCTGCGGCAGCAGGTTGGGGAAGTGCAACAGTGTATTCGTGATGTCGCCTTTCGGGTCGATCATCAATGCCGGGATGTTGTTCAGCGCAGCTTCCTCCAGTAGATCTATGCATAGCCCGGTCTTGCCCGAGCCGGTCATGCCGACCACCACGGCGTGCGTGGTCAGGTCTGCCGGTTCGTAAAATAAGGCCTGGTCGGTGGACTTGGCTTGCTGCGGGTCAAAAGCCCTCCCCAGGTAAAATTTACCGCCAGTTTCAATCATGGTTCACCTCGCTGCTTCTTCATAAACACGCTGGAACTCATACATGTATAAAGCCGCAATATCTGCGTTATGGATAATCACCGTATTCTCATCATTATTATACTCAGCGTTCTTGCTGAAATTATATGAGCCGGTGATCACCACTTTCTCGTCAATGATAATGACCTTATGGTGCATCAGGTGGGGGTTGCCATCCAGCCTGACGTCTACCCCAGCTCCCGCCAGTGCATCAAACTCGGTGCCCACATTGTTGGAACACTGGTCTTCGTCGAATACCCCACGCACATCCACTCCCGCATTTGTTTGATCGATCAATTCTTCCCTTAGCTCATCGGAGGTAAAAGAGTACGCCATAAAGCGGATGCTTTTCTTGGCAGCTTTGATCTCAGCCAGGATGTGCGTCAGGGTCCCGTCCTGCGGAGAGAAATACACCTCGACCAGGCTGCCGTTCAACGTAATTGCCGGGTGGGGTGTTTGGGCTGCTTTCTCATTGCTAAAGCGGTCGCTTACGAACATCTGCTCGAATTCTTGCGTGTAGTCTTGCGCCAGCTCGGAGGAGCGCAATCTGAGCAGGTTATTATTATCCAGGTACCCGCCGCCAATAGTGAAGTTCATCGAGCCCGTCCACACCTCGCTGCGGTCGATTACCACGAACTTGTCATGCATCAGGCTTTCGTGGCGGTCGCCGATCACTTCAATCCCTGCCGCTTTAAGGTCCTGTATCTCCTGCTCATCCATATTATCACTCTCGACCACCACGCGCACGCTCACTCCCCGCTGGTGCGCAGCCTTAAGTGCGTCTCGGATTGACCATAGATTTAAGTCGTAGATCGCCAGGTCCACGCTCAAGCGAGCCTGTTCGATCGCCGCAGCCAGCGCTTCATCGGGACCATCCCGGTACGAATTTGCACTGGGGCTGCTTGGATCGGTGAAATAAACCGTGTACCAATCCGCTGGAGTCAACGAAAATACAGTGGGTGTGACGGTTCCCGCCTGACCAGGCGCTGGTGAACAGGCATTGGTAAATAAAAGAAATAAGACAAGAATCAGGAATGAATTTTTCAAGAGATAGTTGGATTCATTGCAGTAAATAATGGCTCTACTGGCCATTATAGCGCAGATAGGCTGTATTCAGAAAAAAAGCTGGCCCTGATTCGCGGGCCAGCTTTCAAAAACTGGTAGCTAGTGCTTCATCTCGGGCGGGTTTTGGATCAGCCCGATGATATTCCCTTCCAGTCCTCTGACCGATGCGATCAGCTTGCCCCCTCCGACGTCTTTGATATCCTGTAGCCGTTCTGCGCCTCCATCCAGCATCATCTGCAGGTGTTTCCGGATGTCATCAACATGGAATTAATTGATGGGACCGGTATGACCACCTTTATAACCGTTCGGGTCGAGTCCAATTTCCTGGCTGTTGATCTGAAACCCAACATAGTAAGGCTCATCGACGTATGGCAGGGTTTCCAAAAGCTCGCTGAACAATATCTTGGCCCGCATCAAGTCATTGACCGGGTAGATTATCGTGTGTATTCCTTGGTTCATAGGTCACTCCTTTCTACATATGTTTCCTCAATCCGTTGTCGCTGGCGCTGTGGTTTTCACCGGGACGACGGCTGTGGCTTGCAGGAAGCCCAGGTACATTAATATGACTCCCAGAAGCTCGCTCAGGTACAGGAAATCCGGTAGCCCCATTTGAATGAACGTGCCGCCCATGGCAGGCAGGATAGCCCCTGCGGCGATCAGGATGTTGCCCACCATGCGGTTGAACAGGATGCGCTTTCGCCAAAATATATAGGCTGAGTAGAGCGCCCCGCCAACCAGGGTGAGCGTACCATAGATGTTAAGCAGTATTGTCAATAGAGCCACCAATCCTGAACGTGTCAGGATATCCTTATACTGCGAAGATAATGGCACACTTGGGTTGTATGTCGCTGCAGCTGAGGTGATGGGTGCCAGGAATACCAACACGATTGCCAGCAGGCTGACACCCACAAGGATGTAATTCAATGTAGTCGCTACACCGCGCCTGCGGACGAGTAGGTTCACCGTCCCTTGTCCAAGCCAGGCTGCGGTCAGCATGGCACCGCACAGATACCACAGCTTGAGCGCGACCGCATTGAATGTGAACAACAGGACAACTTCGGTAAAAGCTCCCAGGCCATACAGCACCAGCCCGATCCCCCAGAATAACAGGTGGGCACCATGCCTGTGCCTGAACCGGCTGAACACAGACGCAGCAAAAATAAAGGTAATGATTGTGGTTAATATTGGTAAGTAATGCATGCTTACTCCATTCACTCCATAAACTTGGATCTCTGCACTTAGCGTGGGCTATGCTGGATGGCCTCGTAGGTATCCAATAGCGTGATGATAATGATGTCAGAAAAAGAATTCATCTTGCGGAACAGCTCAGACCAGATCTGTGGTGAGCGGACATCTGCGTTTTCATAAGCCGATAGGATGGCGTCCATCACGGCAGTGCGGAAGAATTGGAACGCATGTGCGGCTTCTACACTGCTCAATCCCACACGTTGCCCACGTGACGCATATTCGTATCCTAACGAGCGGGCTTCAACCTCCAGGCCATCCTCATTGGATGACAGGTGCCCGATCAACCCTTGCACCAGTGAACGACCGCTCAGGCGATACTGCTCGCGGGCATCACCATCCATCTTACGGTACCAGCTTTCTGATTCCAGGTTGCTTTCACTGATCTGAACACGTGTATTTCGCAGCACGTTTGCATAAACCGCGGGCGCCTCGGGGGCCGCACTTTCCCACCTGGTGTGCATGCGCAGCTCTACATCGGATCGCCGGAAGCGCCGGTGGCCGCCCTGTGTGCGTTGTGATGGAAGATACCCATGGTCTGCCCAGGCTCTAACGGTGCTCGGATGAACTCCCAATTGTTCTGCCGCTTTGCTTAAACTCAGCCATTCGTCCATAGCACTTCCTTTGTTAATAAGATAACCAGAATTCCCAACTTTATCAGTTTCTATATGAATCTACTATGTAGATTTCCTTAGAATTTGTATAAAAGATTCTAAGGATGCAAATAAAGCAAGTGCGGCTTGAATTGGTTAAAATTCAAGCCGCACTTCGATCTTTTATTCTAGGGAACAGGCTATTTCTCGGCTAAATCCCACATCGACATCTGCACCACCCGGTAGGTGTAATTCGCAGTGTTTTCCGGGCTGACAAATACTCCATAGCGCCCGTAAGTATATTTATTGTCAGTTATTTCTGCGATCTGGTAGCCATTGGCATAAACCGTCAGTGTATTACCAATGAACTTGATACCCATCACGTTTTGCTTGTTGGTACCTGCGACGATATAGCTACTGGGGGTGTATGTCACTAACTCTTGCGTGGTATACGGGTTGGCCCCGTCGAGTCGGAACACCCACAGTGAGCCATCGCACGTGAATGACACCACATATCCGTAAGACACCCCGGCCTGATGTTCAGGGCCGCGCACGATTAATCCATATGCATCCTTGCCAGCACAGCTGCCTGAGTCAAAGGTGGATTGCAGGTAGAAGTCGCTAAGCTCGCGCCATTGGAAATACCAGGTGCTAAACCCGGGTAGCTTTCCGGTTACGTAGAATTTTCCGTCGACTTCGCTGATCTTGATGTAGTTGGTGTTAGGGAGTAGCCCGGTAGTCGGGTTCGTCCAATCATTGATGTTGCCACCGGTCATCGGGTCTTCAAAAGTTGGCGGCCCGTAAACTGCCACTGGGTCAAACGTCCCGGAGACCGGGGTGACGTTAGCGGTGGGGGCTGCCTGGCCGGGTGGGATGTCTACCGTGAGTGTGTAGCTGGATTTTCCATTCCCTGCCGTCACGCTCAGGTAATAATCCTGCGTTGAGGGTAGGGTTCCCGACCAGGTGGTCTGTTGGGCGGAGCTGTTCAACAGCACCTGGCCATCCGCTCCAAAAACTCCCAGGTACACATCTCCGTTTGGAGATGAGACTTTCACGCTCATGGTTTGTGATGCGTTCGCCTTCAATACATAATACAGGGTTTGGCCGCTGTCGACCACGCCTTCAATAGTGGCACCCGTACCTCCCGTCGCAAATTGAATCCGGCTGGCGGATGGCAGGGTCGCCACCGGCACTGCGGTCGGAGGTGGTGGTACCGGCGTTGGTGGTACTGTGCTGGTTGGGATCGGCGTGAGCGTCACCAAAACCTGGGTGGGTGGCAGGGAGGTGATCGTCGGTTCGGCTTGAATGCCTGTGGTTGCAGTTGGTATGATCGGCTGCTGGGTAGCAACGGGTGGGGGATTACCGCTGGCTGGCAGCTTACAGGCCGTGACAACAACTGCCAGGATTACCAGCTGTGCACAGGTAATGATGATTTTCTTTTTCATGGTTGCCTCCTTAGCGCCCTTGCGAGTGTCCTATGCTGATATTCTACATCATTTTGCAAAACGGTTGAGCAGCTTTCTGGAATGCATACAATAGATGCAGCTGCTCAGGCATCGTACACGCGGATGGCAGCTGTGCCTTCCAACGGGCAGTAATGCTCACAGATCCCACACCCAATGCACAGCTCTCGCAGCACAGATGGACGCTGCACCGATGTCACCTCACCGTTTGCATCAATTACTTCTACTTCTTCCAGGTGGATGGATTTCTGCGGTGTTGGGCACATCTCCTCGCATACGATGCACTCCAGCCCGTTAGCCCAGGGCAGGCAGCGGTTGCGATCGATGCTGGCTTTGCCAATGACTGCCAGGCGTTTCTCCTCCAGGGCCAGTTTTGGGATGGCGCCGCTCGGGCAAACCTGGCCGCAGGCCGTACACCCGTAATCGCAATAACCCACTCGCGGCACCACCAGGGGCGTCCACAGCCCCGCCAGCCCTGCTTCAGTAGATGCCGGTTGCAGGGCTGTGGTAGGGCAGGTTTTCATGCACTGCGAGCAGCGGATGCATGTCGATAGGAATGCGCCCTCATCGATCACGCCGGGAGGGCGGATGCGCCAGGGGTTATTTTGCTGGTAACGTAGCTCGGTGCTGAGCAGCAACACTCCGGCTGCCCCGGTCGCCAGGGCCCCCAACGCCTGGCGGCGTGATAGGTCAAACTCCTGTTTTGGTGCTGGTTTCAACCCGAGCCCAAAACGGATGTCCCCTGGCTTGCAGTTGGCGAAGCAGTCCAGGCAAACGGTGCACTCAGCTGGCATGATGTGGAAGTTCTGCGGGTTGGTGTCTACCGCACCTGGCTTGCAGACCACCGCACAGCGCGTGCATTGGGTGCAAGCACTCCCGATCAGCGGGCGGAAAATGGATACTTTGGCAAGCAGGCCCAGCAGCGCTCCCAATGGGCACAGGTACCGGCACCAGAAGCGGTGGGCCAGCAGGTTAAGCGCCAGGATGCCAGCGAACAGCCCGGCAATTGCCAGGCTTTGGGCAAATACCGGTTGTTCCACCGGGATCAGTGTGCCCCGCACCAGCCCTTCAAAGCTATCCAGGGTTGGGGTGAGAACATCGACCCGGTATAGCGCCGTCTCCACCGTATTGACTGCATAGAACAATGCCGGCAGGATGGCGGTGGTCAGCACGCGTGTGAAGATGGCGATCGGATCCAGGGCCAGCAAGCTCAAGGTGCCGAATAAGGCTGCTGCCAAGCTGACAGCAAGCACGAAATATTTCACCCGCCTCCACTGAGGTGAGATTGTTGCCGAGCGTTTGCGGGCTTTTTTGAACGATATCCACTCCAGCAGGCTACCAAGCGGGCATATCCACCCGCACCATACCCGCCCGATGAGCAGGGTTAACCCGACTGTAACCAGCGACAGCCCGAGCTTGGGGATCCAGCTGCGGCTGGCCAGCATGGCGGAAGTCGCTGCCAGCGGATCCAACCGGAAGAAGATATCGGAGAGTGGCGGGGCCACCTGACGTTCGACAACGGCAAAGATCAGGTAAATATAGATTGCGAAAGAAAGGATTTGGACAGCTTGCCGCACCCGCCGCCAGCTTTTCCAGCTCATCAGAGGTTGATCTCCTGGATGTTGATGCTAGAAAGATCCATCGTGCCCAGCCCCATCTTTGAGCTGGCTTTGATATATCCAATATCCTCACCCGTCATGCCGAACAGGGTCGTGGCATATGTATCAGCCGCCACGATGTCACGGCTGGCAATCACCGTATCCGTTTGCTTTACGTCTGCCAGGTCACCACCGGTCGGTCCATGCCTGGTCAGGATACGCACCGCATCGATCACGGTCAGCTCAGGCATCACCAGGCTGGTCAGGTCGGCAATGCGCTGGGAGAGGTTGATGTGCATCATGTTGCGATCGAGGATCACGCCCATCAAGTTCTTTTCAGCTAACGTCAGCTTGGTCGAGCCGTGGCTCTTGGCGATCGGCACATTGATCAGCAGGTCAGCTTCAAGGATATCCGGGTAGATTTCCACCGAGCTGATGTCCTTCCCCTGGGGAATATCCACCGAAGTGTATTTGGACCGGCTCATCACGTGCATCTCACCCCCCGCCGCCTCGACGGCATCCTTTATCCCGGAATTCTCGTAGGCTGATTTAGCTGTGCCCCCGAACGGGTAATCCATCACCCGTACGCGCTTAGCGCCCGCCTCCAGGCACATGCTGACCAGGGTGCCTACCACTGTGGGATTGGTGGTGGTGGCATACTCGGGCGGGTGGTAATCGGTGCAGATGTTGGGCTTGATGATCACGTCATACCCTGGGCTGACAAAACTCGCCATGCCGCCCAGCGCTTCGATGGCTGCCCGGGTGATCGCGGCTGGGTCAGGCCCATGGACGACTGCCAAATACGCCGGGCTGTTGGTTGGGCTTGGTTCGGGTGTTTGGGAGGTGGGCTCAGACGGGCTTGTCGGCTGAGTGCTGGGTGCTGCTGAGGTGCCGGTGACCGCCAGTTCAGCGGTTTGGCTGGGAGGTAAGGTTGGCTTGGTGGTCGGAACAGTTTCAGGAGCTACGCCGGTGCTCTTTGAGCTGCAGCTTGCCAGTGCTGCACCTGCCGCCACAGTGGCGGTTAGCTTGATGAACGTCCGGCGCGAGAGGGAGTGTCGGCGTGTCATGGGCAATCTCCGTGTACTTGCCATTGAGAGGAATAACAATAATGTCTTGCTTGGGATGTATTATAAAGGCGATTCCCATTATTAACAAAAATTCACATCTTGGTTCGGTTGTGTGATTGGCCCAGGCGTTATGGGTGTGCTAAAGGATACTTTCTCATCCGCTGGGCATCACTGCAGTTATAATCCGCCTATGCCTTCTTATCCGGTTCCGCTCCACGAGATCCGCCGCGAGCTCGCCGTCTCCAACTCACGCTTCATTGCCTCCCTTGCCCCCGTTTTTTCCGTCGATGAAGCCAAGGCCTTTATGCAGCGCATCAAGGCAGAGTTCCCTGACGCCACCCACCACGTGCCCGTTTATTTAATCGGTCATGGTGCTTCAGAGACCGCCCACTGTTCGGATGCCGGTGAGCCGTCGGGCACGGCCGGTCGGCCCGCCCTGGCGGTGCTACGCGGCAGCGGGCTGGGTGATGTCGCCGTAATGATCACCCGCTACTTCGGTGGTACCAAGTTGGGCACAGGCGGCCTGGTGCGGGCCTACTCGGAGGCGGTCAGGCTGGTGGTCGAGGCAGTCCCCCGCGCCGAAAAGGTGCTCACCCACACAGTCATGTTGGCCTTTCCTTACACCTACCTGGAACGTGTGCGCCTGCTGGTGTCTGCCCATTCTGGTGAGGTGCTGGAGGAAGCCTTCACTGCCGATGTGACCCTCACGGCCCGCCTGAGGGTGGAACAGCTCCCGTCCTTCCAGGATGCGTTGAGCGATCTCACCAAAGGCAAGGTTAACGCTGAGATTATTGAGACAAATGAGATGTTGATGCCGCTAGTGTAATTAAATTTGTCATTGCGAGGTGATGTTTGCCGAAGCAATCTGCCTTATCAAATATTCCACTTTTACAACATCATCAACACCCGCTCGTGGGCTGTTAGCTCCCGATACAGATTGTCCAGCTGCTCCTGGCTCTCAGCCTGGATTTGCACCGTGATCGACACGAACCGGCCGTTGCGTGACAGCCGGCTAATCACCGCCTCATCTTCTGCCAGCCTGGCATGCTTGCGGATGATCTCCACCACCAGCGACTTAAAGTCGTCCTGGTTGGCTCCCATGACCTTGACCGGAAAGCGGGTTGGAAAATTCATTCGGGGAGTGATTATACCCTACTGGCTGCACCCCTTTGGGCTCACTGTGCCATCCCAGCCCGCCAGCCTCGCTGATAGCCACCAGAACGCCTGCCCCTTCAGGTAGCAGTTTAAGGAGTGGGAGTGAGCACAGCTGATGGCTGGTTCCGGGCAGGTACCTGGGTGGCTCAGCGCACCAATGATCGCACCACGGGCAGCTATCAGTTGGATTGGAGTATTGCGTGCCATCCGGCAGCCAGCTTTCAATATCCGCAAAATCATACAGTATTTTGTCGTTCGCCAGACACATAATTTCGCACCATGTTGTTGTTGCGATTGAGTATCGAGTCGCCTGTGCTGCCGTCCGTGTGCCCAGTCATATAAACAAATTTCACGCCCGGATATTCCCCCTCCAGCTGGGTCATCATGTCCAGGTATTGCTGCACTTCCGCCGGTGCTCAGCCCAGACATCTCACCGCACCACGACCACATGAAGGCGGTCGCTTGTGGAGCAGAATTTAGCATGCTACGTACTTTAGCCAGGAATACCCCTGCATTCCAAGACCAGCTGCTGTCATAGCCCATGCGCAGGTAGATTCGGGTTGCCCTGGCTAGGTGGGATGCTATCCACTGCCTCGAGGAAATTGTACGCCGGAGGGTTCACGTAATCGCTCATGTAATCAGTCCCTGCCCATAATTGGGTGCCGTGCGAGGTGGACCCGTACGACCAGACCACGTTCTGTTTGGCTGCTTCGGTCCACATGGATGGGATTTGAGTGATATCCCGGTTGTTGTGGTCAATGATGATTGCCGATGGAGGCGCTGCCTTTTGCAATACAGGCAGGTAGATCGTATTATCGGCGCTTGGGCTGTATAGCTTCCCATCAAACGAGACATCCGGTGATGTGAAAGCCAGGGTCAATCTGGCAGATATCAGCACAACCGCAAAAAAAACGATGACTGCTGCCGCATAGTAGTACCAGGGAATTTCTCGAATTGTTCGCATGGGAGCCTCCGCCGCTTCACGATGCCTGTGTTGCCAGGTCCTTGATCATCTCCAGCATATGTTCGTAATGTGACCCCTTCCAGTAAACCTGGTTGCAGGCTGGGCAGATGCGGAACTCGTCATAATAGATCTTGGTCAGCGGTTCCAGGCGCTCGAAGACATCGGCCTTGCTCACCACTTCAAGCGGGCTGTTGCATCTCAGGCAACGCTGGAACGGCTTGACCTGCTCCACCAACCTGAAACGCCTCAGCACCTCACCTGCCTGCCGGCGTGGGTCAGTTTGATGGATGCAGTATCCGTGCCTGATTACCTTCCGCATCAGCAGTCGGCGGTCGCGGGTTAGAAGGACGCGCTGCTCTGCCACCGCGACCATGGCAAGCTCTTCATCCTGGTAGTCATTGCGGTACAGGCTGTCAAATCCCAGCATGCGCAGGTAGGTCGCCAGCTGGCCAAGGTGGTTATCCAGCACGAAGCGTGTCTCACCTTCTAGTGGCGCGTTGGCCGGGAATATTGTTACCTGGTCACCTTCTTGTAAGCGCAGGTTGATATCCCAGGTTTGGCCATTCACCTGCACCTGGCCGATCTCGGTATGCGGCACGCCGAGTGATTCGATCAGGTGTTTGATCGATTGGTGGGGCTCAAACTGCAAGGTGAAAGTTGTGTACCTGTAGGGATGGGGCAGGAAATCGTTTAATTCCTCAATAAAGGTAAACGCAGCTTCCATTAACTTTCCAGCTTATCTTATGTGGGCTTTACTCGCAAGGCAGACCAGTCATTATCGATGGAGATCATCGCCACACCTTGCAACCCTAGTGTTTGGGCATAGGAGTAGATCGTGTCCCGGTTGATATCCGTCTTCACGCTGGATGTGCCTTTGTGATAGGTCACCCACAGCATACCCTTCGCACTCAAGAGCTCCTTCAACTGGGGCAGGGTCTCCTCCAGCTCTGACCGGTTGGCAACGAACACCTGGATCGCCTCCACCTGGCAGCTCGAATCGCTCAACAAGACTGCTCCCTCGGGGAGTTTCCCCAGCTTTTCAATGTATCCTGCCGGTGGGTTGACCAGCAGAAACCTGGATCCAGGCTTTACAGATAGTTTTTGAATGATCGATTTGTCTGACATGTTTACTCCCGGTGTATTGAGGGTCTTTACCTGTGTGCACAATAGCTGTCCTATAAGTTAACAGCTTGAGCCTATTCTATCTTCAATTCACTACCCATTGCGCTTCCTTTGGGTGTTTCAGGTAGCTGCCCGTTTTTTGTTTCTTATTTACCCCCGTTGGGTGGCATAAATGCCTTCTATGTAAAATATGAGCCATCGTGCACCTGTCAGTCACTCGCCAAACAATGCGGGTGGCGCCTGGATGGCCACCACCTCTCCCCGGGCGCATACCTGCCCATTGGCCGACAGCCAGGCCTGCATCACCACCTTGCGGCCTTTGATCTCTGTGACCTTTGCCCTAATTTCCAGGGGCACGCCCAGTGGGGTGGGTTTTAGATAATCCACCTTTAATGAGGCAGTTACATACCGGAAGGCCGGTAAGCTATCCATGCTTCGTCCTTCTGCCTTGTAAGAGGCGGCTGCTGCGGTTCCAGTGCAGTGGCAGTCGATCAAGGAAGCGATCAGCCCTCCATAGACGTATCCTGGTATGGCGATATGATCGTCCCTCGGGGTATAGTGGCATACAGTTTCGTCACCGTCCCAGAAGCTCTTGATCTGCAGCCCGCGCTCGTTCAGCCGGCCGCATCCGTAACAGTAGCTCACATTGTCAGGATAGTAATCCTGGAAAGCTTTTTCGTTCATCGCTTTGCTCCGATTTCTTTGGCTGCCAGCTCGATGATCTTGTATCCGTTGTTGATCAAATCATCGAGCTGGGCTTGATCTGCCTCATCTAGCTTCTCACAAGCCTCCAGGCGCCCGAGATAGCGTAACAAGGAGCCTCGCAGGCCGCTTGCCCGGTGTGCATAGGCTGAGTCGACCGAGAGATGTTCCAGGCGGTTCACCAGCCGCGTAACCAGGTCGAGATATTGTTCTGCTGGTGTATCTTCTGGATCTGTAAGAATATCCTCGCTCACCCGCTTCTACCACGAGATGATCTTTGTAGGGGTCAGCTTGATCAGCAAGTTTTCGGGGTCTTTTAGCCATGACTGCGGTTCGGGCTCCATCACACCCTCCAGGCCCAGATAGCGGACGTAAATTCGGCTGGCTACTTCACTCACCACTTCACGCGGCTCTGACACCAATTCCACGACGCCCTCCAGCAGCACGGCTGTGAGTTTTCCACCTTCCTGCTTTGATTCGATCAGCGCTGCCCCGCGCGGGTTGATTTTTAACTCGCGGATTTTCCGTGTGCTGACAAAACTACTGATCCAGATACATTCTCCATCCCACATGAACCAGACCGGCACGACGTGCGGTTGCAGGGTCTTTGGATTCGTGGTTGCCAGCCTGGCCAGCACGGCTTCTGCAAGTACCGCTTCGATCAAGGCCTTCCGGTTGTTTTGGTTTTTCTCCGCCATGGCATTCTCCGTAAATATTCTCGCTGGAGTATAGTACAAATTTCCACTCGAGACAACACCCATAAAATCACGAGAGCCGGGTATGTGGCCCGGCTCTCAACAAGGAGGAGAAATGAAAATCTTTACAATGATTATCATAACTAATTACTCACCAGGTTGCTTGACGGTTCAGCAACGATTACCCCACGTTTAACCGTCAAATTCCGCATTACGGCGCATGCGCTTGATAATGCCCCGCCTATGCTTGGCTTCCAGTCGGCGTAAACGTACAGCTTGGCCCGGTCTGGTCTTGTGGCGCAGCTTTGGTTCCTGGCTGGCTTGGATGAGAAGCTTCCGCAGCCGCTCAATGGCTTCCTGGCGATTCTGTTCTTGCGTCCGGTACTGGCGCGCTTCGATGATTAATATCCCGTCTGAGGTGATCCGCCTGCCAGCCAGTCTAGCCAGGCGCTGCTTTACTCCATCCGGTACGGACGGAGAGGCTTTGACATTGAACCTTAGCTGGACTGCACTGGACACTTTGTTTACATTTTGACCACCGGGCCCTGGGGCACGCAAGAAATTAAATTTGAGTTCGTCCTCGTTCAGCCGAATGGATGGCATGATCTCGATCATGAGCTAAGTATATCAGCCTGAGGAACCCCATAAATAGTTTTTGCTTGTGGTATTCTACCTCCAGGTTTTTTTGATCCGTTTTATAAGCTCTGTGATTAATCAAAACCTAATGATTCACTTCCCGGCAGTCGTTGACACCCCTATTATTTAAAGATAATATACTTCTGCTGATTATTGAAACGGAGTTGTGTTGATGGACGGTTTGCTATTAATGACCCTCCCTGAATACTTGTATCCGATTTCCCGACCTGTTATTTCAGGGCAGGCTCCCTTTAATAATTCTAATCCCGTTGCCATTATTACCCTTCCAGTTTGATCATCACGGCTGTTATCCGGCACTTTGCGTGAATTTCAGCTGGTTAAAGGTTCCTGTTTATTTTATTTATACTGGGTTGGGAGGGGTCACTCGTTTGCTGGAGGGTGTATGACAAAGACCGTTGTGGCAGCTGCTTTGGGGGAATGTGTTCATGTCGCCGGGGTGTTGAGTTTTCTACGCCTTGCTGAAGCTGCGGGGTGGCGCACGGTTTTCCTCGGTCCAGCCGTTCCCATTGAGGTTGTCTTGAGTGCAGCCCGGCGTGAGCAGGCTGAGCTGGTAGGGGTGTCTTACCGCCTTACTCCCGAGACCGGTGAGCGTTTGTTGGGTGAATTTGCTGAAGCAGCTGATGCTCTCCGCACGTCGGGGATGCGGTTTGCCTTTGGAGGTACGCCACCTGTGGCTGAAGCGGCTGCCAGGCTGGGTTTCTTCGAGAGGGTTTTTGACGGCACCCAGCCCCCTGAAGAGGTCCTGTCCTATCTCAAGGGCCAGATTTCACCTCAGGCTTCCGCTATCGATTATCCACAGACCCTCCTGGAGCGCATCGCCTGGAAGTCTCCCTTTCCCCTCATCCGTCACCACTTTGGCCTCCCAACCCTTGAAGCCAGCCTCAAAGGTGTGGAACAAATTTCTATGGCTAAAGTCCTGGATGTCATTTCTCTCGGGATCGACCAGGATGCCCAGGAAAACTTCTTTCACCCTGAGAGGCAGGATCCACGTCGGACAGGGGCGGGAGGTGTACCAGTTCGCACCAGGGATGACTATCGGGCCTTGCTCGACGCCAGCCGTCGAGGCAACTATCCTCTCATGCGCACCTACTCAGGCACCGATGATTTTATCCGCCTGGCCGAAATGTACCTCGAAACCATCCACAATGCCTGGTGCGCAATACCGCTCTTCTGGTTCAACCAGATGGATGGCCGCGGTCCCTGGGACCTGGAAGGCTCGATTCGTGAGCACCAGCAGGTGATGGCCTGGTATGGTGAGCGAGGTGTACCTGTGGAGCTCAACGAGCCGCATCATTGGGGAATGCGCGATGCCCCCGATGTGGTCTTTGTGGTTTCAGCCTACCTCTCCGCCTATAATGCGCGTGCCTTCGGAGTCACTGACTATATTGCCCAGCTGATGTTCAACAGCCCTCCGGGCACCTCTGATGCCATGGATCTGGCTAAGATGCTGGCGGTTCTGCAGCTTATCGAGCCCCTGGCGGGACCCAGTTTTCATATCTGGAAGCAGACCCGCACTGGCTTACTTAGCTACCCGGTGGATCAGGCTGCAGCCCGTGCTCACCTGGCTGCAAGCATCTACGTCCAGATGGCCCTTCGGCCACACATTATCCATGTCGTCGGCTATACCGAAGCCTTACATGCTGCCACCGCTGAGGATGTCATCGAAGCCTGCCAGATGGCCCGCCGCGTGGTTGAGAACGCCCTCGGTGGCGCCTCTGACCTGACTGCGGATCCAGCTGTCCAGGCCCGCACCCGGCAGCTTGTCTCGGAAGCCCAGGTGACTCTTCAGGCCATTCGGGACCTGTCTCTCGCCGCTGCGCCTGACCCACTCACAGATTCTTCCATCTTGGCTAGGGCCATCCAGCTGGGTATCCTTGATGCCCCTCAGCTGAAAAACAATCTGTTTGCTCTCGGACAGATATGTACCCGCCTGGTTAACGGCGCCTGTCTGGCAGTTGATAAAGATGGAAAGCTGTTAACCGAGACAGAACGTTTGGCAAATTTTTTATCATAGGAGGCCAGCATGTCTGAAAAATTTAATATTACGGTGATTGGGGCTGGGCATGGCGGGAAAGCCATGGCGGCTCATCTGGCATTGATGGATTTTCCTACCTCGCTCTACAACCGTACCCCCGAGCACGTCGCTGCCATCAAAGAATTGTGTGGGATTTACCTTGAAAGCAATCTTACCGGACCACAGGGTTTTGGCCGTTTGCAGCTGGTGACTTCGAATATCGCTGAAGCTCTTGAGCATGCCAGCATGATCATGGTAGTGGTTCCTTCCTCTGCCCACGCTGATGTTGCCCGCAATTGCGCTCCTTATCTATCAGACGGGCAGATTGTCATCCTCCATCCTGGGCGTACTTGCGGAGCCATTGAGTTCAATAAGGTGATCCGCGATAATGGCTGTACAGCCGATGTCACCATCGCTGAGGCCGAAACCTTTATCTATGCCTCCCGCTCTGATGGCCCGGCTCAGGCGCGCATCTTCCGCATCAAGGAGGCTGTTCCCCTGGCAGCCTTGCCATCCAGGCGTAACCAGCTCGTCCTTGACCGGGTGCGCGAGATATTCTCTGTGTTCATCGACGGCGGGAATGTCTTGCAAACCGGCATGAATAACATGGGTGCCATCTTCCATCCCGCCCTGACGATCTTGAATTCTGGCTGGATTGAAGCGACCCATGGAGATTTTCAGTTCTATATCGATGGTGTGACTCCTTCGGTAGCGCGCGTCCTCGAATCCCTCGACCGTGAGCGTGTCACAGTAGCTGCCTCGATTGGCATCCGTGCCCGCACAGGGATGGAGTGGCTGAAGCTATCCTATGACGCTGAGGGGGAGGACTTGAATGAGGCTATTCATAACCAGCAAGGATATTATGGTATTAATGCTCCCCCAACCCTGAACCACCGGTATATCTTTGAAGATGTCCCCATGAGCCTGGTACCGATTGCTTCCCTTGGGCAGCGATATGGGGTTGCAGTCAGTGGAATTGATGGCATAATTAAATTAGCCAGTATAATACATCGTACCGATTACTGGCGTCGTGGTCGTACCATTGAAAAGCTGGGAATTAATAATCTAAGCACTGATGAATTGATCCATTATGTGACGGAGGGCATCTTGGAATCCGGCTGATGATTTCTGGGGTGCCAGGTTGCTGGGAAGGGAGAGATGGAACAAATCGATCAATCAAATATGGTAATCCTTCTGGTGGTGTTGCAAGCCCAGGATGCTGACCTTGTCACGGCCTCCCTTAAAAAAACCGGTATTGTCGCTTATGAGTTATCCAGTACTGGGGCTTTTCTCGGCCGGAAAAACGTTACCCTGCTTATCCCTGTAGGTACGAGCCAGGTTGAGGTGGTCGTGTCGGAGGTCAAGCGTAACTGCCGGCAGCGCATCGAATACGTGTCCATGCCCATCGAAGGTCAGCCGCTTCCCATCCCCAGTCCAATACCTATCACAGTCGGTGGTGCCACCATTTTCATCCTCGAGATTGACCAATACCTGGAGGTGCTGCAATGAAACTGATGATCGCCATTGTCAATGATGCCGATTATGACAAGATCGCCCGGCAGCTGACTGATGAACAATACCGGGTGACTTGCATTGCCTCCACGGGTGGCTTATTCCGTCGTGGTAGTTCCACTTTATTAATTGGCCTGGAGGAGGACAAAATTCAACGCGCCGTAGATATTATCAAAGAGCATACTACTGCGATCGAAGCCGCTGGAACGCATAAAGCTGCTATCTTCGTCCTCAATATAAAAGAATATATTCGCGTATAGGTTGCTACGTTTCGGTTTGAATTCAAGCCTGCGCGAATGCTTCGCAGTGAGGCTGCACCGGTGCTCACCTGCTGGGGTTCGTTGCGAGGTATTGAGTAATTCCATCTTCTCATTTATCTCCATTCTGAGAACGATGAAACCATTTGAATATTTATACTAATTGGATTGTTCACCGCCTATGGTCCATCGTCTGAGCAATGAATCCCGTCGCCTGCGCACCCTAATCACCGGGCATGTCGTCCCTGAATCGGAGCGATGCATCCAGTGTGGTATTTGCTCTTTTAATTGCCCGGTTGGGATCGATGTACGCTTGCATGCCTGGCTAGGGCAAGACATCAAAGATCCAGCTTGCCTGACCTGCGGGGAGTGTATTGAGCATTGCCCGCGCGCCGTTCTGCATTTTGAAGTCACCGACCTGTTTGTGAGAGCTCAGTGATGACCCGTTACGTGATCATAGGTCTGGGGATTGCGGGCTTCTCGGCTGCCCAAACCCTACGTCAGATGGATCAGGCCTCAGAGATCATTGTGGTGAGCGATGACCACCATGGTTATTACTCCCGCCCGGGCCTGGCATATTATTTAAACGGTGAGATACCCCAAAAGCAGCTCTTCCCCTTCAGAAAGAAAAGCAGGCTGAGCCTGGATGTCCAGCAAGTTACCGCTCACGTAACTCGACTGGATCCAACCTCCCACAGTATAGAGACGGATACATCTGGCACGCTCACGTACGATCGTCTCTTGCTCGCTTTGGGTGCCCGCTCGGTACCATTGAATGTTCCTGGTTCCAATTTGCCGGGCGTGGTGAAGCTTGATGACCTCGAAGATGCCCAGCAAATACTTGCTTTAGCTCGCCATGCTAAAACAGCGGTTGTTGTAGGTGGTGGTGTCCTGGCCATTGAGATGGTCGAAGGGTTGGTTGCTGAAGGGGTTAGAGTACACTACCTGTTGCGAGGGGATTGGTACTGGCCTGGAGTTCTAACCGAGGCTGAAGCTCATTTGATTGAGCATCATCTTAAACAGGAAGGTGTCGTGCTCCATTATTGCACCGAGATCGAAGAGATCTTGGGCAAGAAGGGGAAAGTTATCGGGATTCGCACGACCAGGGGGGAAGTGATTCCTTGCAGGTTGGTCGGGGTTGGCATTGGCGTCAAAGCCTCCTTGGGTTTGGCTTCAGCAGCTGGGCTGGCCACCGACCGTGGCATCCAGGTGAACGAATACCTTCAAACAAGCGTTCCGTTTATCTATGCCGCTGGGGATGTCGCTCAAATTTATGACCCCTCCACCGGGGGTTATGTCATTGACAATCTCTGGTATCCAGGTCGCCGGCAGGGGAGTATCGCTGCCATGAACATGGCCGGGCAACCTCAGGTATACCAGCGAAAGGTTGCCATAAATGTTCTCCGTCTGGCGGGTGTGATGACCACCATCATCGGTGCGATTGGCAGTAGCCGCGAAGAAAGTGATGTCTACACAATGCGCGGCTCGAGCGAAACTTGGAAGAAGCTACCCAACACCCTCGCCTCTGAAAGCGATACCGAAGTCGGTCACTTGCGCCTGGTGGTAAGTGAACACCATTTGCTGGGTGCCGTTCTGATGGGTAACCAGAAGATCTCTAGGCCGTTGTATGACCTGGTCAATAACCGCTTGGATATTACTCCCATCCGCAAGCAATTGTTGGCTTCTACCCCCCATCTGGGGCAGACCATCCTGGATTACTGGATGAAAACGAAAAGTTAGGCGGAAAAGGAGGGGAGGATTTCATGCTTGCGCGTAGCAAGGAGCTCTGGTTGGCTTTGTTGGCCATGGTCATCATCACGGTCTTCTACATGCTCGTCCTTAATAAATATCAAGCGGTGCCGGCGGCTGGTAGCTTCTTCGGTCACATGATTGGGGTGATCGGTTTCATTTTGATGTTGATGACTGAAACCCTATATTCCTTCCGTAAACGCAGTCGAAAGGGCCGCTGGGGTAAGATGAGCTCCTGGTTGCAATTCCATATCTTCACTGGCCTGGTTGGGCCATATATGGTGCTCTTACACACTTCCTGGAAGTTCAATGGCCTGGCAGGGGCCACTACCCTGCTGACCATCATGATCGTCATTAGTGGGTTTACCGGTCGCTATATCTACACGCGCATCCCTCGCTCCCTGGAGGGCATTGAGCTCTCCACCGGAAGCAGCCAGGCTCAGGCGGCTGCGTTGGCGCGCTCACGGCAGATGCTTTCCATCTGGCATGCTGTGCATATCCCCATCGGGATCGCTCTCTTCGTGTCGGCATTCATCCATATTGGGGCTGCCCTCACCTACGCCACCTTACTACGTTAGGAATGTTGCTGTGATCAAAAGACCATTGGGATTCCTGACCATTCCCGGTTTGCTCACCGGCCTGGTTGTTATCCTGATCGTAACCGGTGTGGGCTACGGCTTTGGTGGGGTTCTCTTCAGTCCAGGTGCGTTGAATGCTGCCACAGGTACGCAGGTTGGTGGGGTCACCTCCCATGCTGAATTCACCGGCCGGTGTTCTGCCTGCCATGCCTTTTTCTGGCAATCAGCCACCATGGCAGACCGCTGCATGGCCTGCCATACCGATATTGCAGCCCAACAGAAAGATCCACTTAGCTTGCATGGCAGCTTTCTCAAGAAAAACAGTAGCCTCACCTGCCGTACCTGTCACACCGACCATCACGGGCCTACCGCCTCTCTGACAGACCTTTCAAAAGCCAATATCACACATGATGTTTTTGGTTATTCGCTTTCTGCTCACTCAAAGAAGGCTGATGGTTCACCTTTTGTCTGCCACGACTGTCATGTCAATGGATACGGCTCAACCTTTGATCAGGCTATATGTGTTGACTGCCACCAGCAGCTCAAGGCAGACTTTATGCAAGCCCACCAGCAGGCATACGGTGATAATTGTCTGGCTTGCCATGATGGTGTCGACACTTATGGCCATTCGTTTGACCATGCAAAGGTTGCCTTCCCAGTTACTGGCAAGCATACTCAGCTTGATTGTGCAGCCTGCCATAATGGTGCCCGCAATCTGGCTGACCTCAAATCTACCCCGCAAGGATGCCACGCCTGCCATGCCAAGGATGATGCCCATCAGGGGCAATTGGGGACGGATTGTGCCGCCTGCCATACGACAAATGGCTGGACCCCGGCCAACTTTGACCATGCAAAGTCAAAGTTTCCTTTGTCAGGGGCACATGCCACTCTGGACTGCACCAGCTGTCATTTGAATAATAAGTTTGTCGCCATTGATTCCGCCTGCTCCTCCTGCCATGCCAAGGATGATGCCCATAGTGGTCAGCTGGGTAGCTTATGTGACGACTGCCATACTACGATTGCCTGGGTACCATCTACCTTTGAACATACAAAATCAGAATTCCCTCTCACTGGTGCCCATTCCAGCCTGCCTTGCTCAGATTGCCATCCGGACAAAACTTTTTCCCCACTTGATACGGCCTGCTTCTCCTGCCATGCCAATGATGATGCCCATAATGGCCAGTTTGGTACGTCTTGTGATGCCTGTCACAACACCACAGCCTGGCTGCCGGCCCTCTTCGATCACTCAAAATCCGGTTTTCCTCTAACGGGTGCCCATACCAGCCTGCCTTGCTCACAATGCCACCCGAATAATGTGTTTACAAAGCTCGATACTGCTTGCTATTCCTGCCACGCCAAAGATGATGCCCACAGCGGACAGTTTGGCACTGACTGTGGCACCTGCCACTCAACTTCTGCCTGGCTACCGGCAACCTTCGACCATTCCCGCATCGGTTTCCTCTTGACCGGGGCTCATGCCAGCTTGAGCTGTTCAAAATGCCATACAGGGGGTAGCTTTTCTGGTCTTTCCACTGTGTGCGCTTCTTGCCACGCCGACCCTGCCTTCCACGTCGGTTTGTTCACTGGAATGTCTTGCGACGAATGCCACAACACCTCCAGCTGGGTGCCGGCCCAGTTTAACCAGTCTCACCCCAATGCCTGCACCGAGGTTGACTGCGTTGGCCATGAGGGTGCCACCTGCAGGGATTGTCACACCTCGAACCTGATGACAGCCACCTGCTTGAATTGTCATGACAGCAACAATCCCAGCGATGGGGGCGACGATTGATTAGTAGCCAGAATTTATTGATCGATATCCAATCTCAGTTGGCTTTGCATGCGACTTGTCCGAAGTTGTTTTTAATTTAACGATAGGTGTTATTGTGCTGCTCCAACCAGCCAGGGATATTCTGGCGATTCAAAAGCGACATTTGCCTTGAATTTATAGAGAATTTCGCTATTTGTAAATTGGCAGTCGATCGTAGCGATGAACGGGGTTTCGTATTGGCAAATTGTCAGGCTGAAGGTGTCTTCTGCTGTCCATGTGCCGCTGGCTGCAACTTTCCGCAAGTTGGGCGATGCAAGGACCGCGCTGCCTTCTTGCCAGCGACCGTACCCAAATCTCAGCTTATGCAATCCTCGCCTTTCGCCTCCGCCTAAAAGGCGGTAAGACAGTGTGCCAAAATCCTCCCCGAACTCAAAGCATAAACTATGCAGCGTTTCGTAATTTGGCTCGAATAGATAGGTCTTGCCATTGATTTTTTCTACCATTTGTACGCTACATGCCCCTTGTGGTGGAGTGATCACCAGGTGCTCACAGGTAGATTTCAGCCGAGTGGCATCCGGCTTAGCTACGGTTTTTGGCTCATCTCCAAACCCAGGCAATAGTTTTTCCCAGACCAGGTTGAGCACGCCTTGCAGATCTGATAAACCTGCTGTCATCGCTAAGACAGCACCTTGCTTTGGCATGACGATGCAGAACTGTCCAAAGGCTCCATCCCCGCGGTAGATGTTGTGGCGGCAGAGCCAGAATTGATACCCATATCCCTGGCTCCAATCGCTGGCAGGATCATTACCGTTTGATACCTGTTTGCTGGTCGCCGCCTCCACCCAGGCTTCTGGGAGAACACGTACTCCATTCCACAGTCCCTTATTCAAATAGAGCTGGCCGAAGCGCGCGATATCTTCCGTCTTTATGCTTAACCCCCAGCCTCCGAAATTGACCCCGTCAGGGTGGCTCTCCCAGCTTGCCCCCTCGATCCCCAGGGGTTTGAACAACCTCGGCGTCAGGTAGTCAAGCAATGTTTGTTTAGTGCGCTTTTGCAGGATGATAGCCAGCATATGGCTGGCTCCGCTGTTATAAACAAAGTGTGTGCCTGGGGTGTGTTCCACCGGCAGCGATAAAAATGCTTTGCTTGGGTTTCGGCTGTGGATTATTCGCTCGGTTGTATCCAGGTCGTGGCCTGTCGACATCGAGAGCAGGTGGTGGATCTTCATTGCCCTCAGGTTGTTACTGGGTTTCTTGGGTGCTTCGTCCGGGAAGAATGTTAGCACGGGTTCTTCCACGCCCAATCTTCCCTCGGCCACCGCCAGCCCTACCGCCGTGGAGGTGAAGCTCTTGGTAAGCGAAAACAGCATGTGCGGCGTATCCGGCCTCCACGGGTACCACCAGCCTTCCCCGATCACCTGTCCATGCCGCAGCAGCATCAGGCTATGCAGGCTCTGGAGGCTTCGTTCCGCCTCCTGCACAAATTCCAGGATCGCATTTGATGACACGCCTTGAGTTTCAGGGTCACATCGTTGGAGTTGGCACATCTCTGTCATCAATATTGGCCTTTCATAGTGTGGTTTTGGTCATCGCCGTTCTGTCAGCCGGTGGATTTCATCCATCAAGCCTGCCCCGTCTTCTGGGCTGAGGAGCTCATTGATTGCCACTAGCAGTCCTTTCCCATCCACCTCACGCAGGATGCTGAGCGCGGCCTGGGCGCCCGCATAAACCTGGCACAGCTTGCCGCTTTGCAGGATAGCCTGATCAATGGGATCCAGCACTCAGCCTGCGGTTGCCCGTCCCCAGGCACCCATTGGATGCCCCTTAACCGGTCAAGGCTAAGTAACATATCTAAATGGGCTAGCTGCCCCTTACCGTCCATGTGATAAAAAGCATATTCCATATGCTCGCAACATGCTGACAGGTCTGGTAGCACGAAGCGCTCGAACATCTGGGGAGAGATCATATAAGCAAAATCCGATTGCAATAAATAGCCTCGCCCCAATGACCAGCACGGTCCCCAGCATGAGATCCCCTTGCTCTGTCTGGTCAGACTGTACAGCTGCTCATAGCATTCCAGCCATACGATATTAATCTCCTTCACCAGGCGGTCCACTTCCTCGGGTGCGTCCAGCACGTCGAACAGTAGCTGCTGTGTGCCTCGCAAGTGTGCCAGGATGTCCAGGTTGCCTCCCAGGTCAGTGATCCCGATCGACAGCTGGTCTCCCCACCGTTCTGCTGCCTTCTCTGTGACTGTTTTTACTTGCCGCCACCACGGGTTATTTTCATCTAGCTCGATATGCAGCCCAGCCAGTTCGACATTTTCACCTGGAGAGAACCATGTGGTGTCTTCTACTGCGTGCAGTTCTGCCCTGGTAAATGCGGCTAAAATGCCTGGCCCAAAGTTCGGCCAAAAGCGAGGGTAGGCATCCCCTAGGTAATGCGTGGCTTCCAGTCGCCCGACAAACATGTCTAGCAGGTCTTCAATGTCAGCCTTTGTTCCAAAATTGCCCAAAGAAGTGCTGGCATAATGGGGCGTACTGGATTCCTTTGCTTCAATGCACTCCAAGACGACCAGTGGACGCTCGATCTCGCCTGCCCACCAGGCAGACCAGTCTCGCTGGATGGTCTGCCAGCCTGATTCAGGGAAACGTAGTTTCAAGTCCATTCGATATTGTGGAAAGTGATGCTCTCACAGGTAGCGTGAAAAGAACTCGTTCACCCTGGCTGCGTGTTCTTCTGGGTAGAACTGGCAAGCCGTGGTGTGCCCAGCTTTGGGCAGCCGCCACAGTTCCTTCGGTTCTTTGGCCGCCGCATACAGCTCATCGAAATCCGGCAGGTATTGGTCCTGGTCACCATGGATGAAGAGGATCGGCCTGGGTGAGATATTACCCACCCCGCGGATAGCTTCGTATTTGAACAGGTTCACACCCAGGCGCAAGGACGTCATGGCGATGATCAGCCAGGCGACCGGCCTGGATATCCACAGAGGGAACCCCATTTCCACGCCCCGGGCAGCAATCGCAGTGCGCATCCGGGCCGGCCCCCCATCGCTTATCACCGCTTGGATATCAGGGCACTCGGGTGTGGTCACCATCGCTACGATCCCGCCATATGAGAATCCCAACAGCCCAACGTGCCTGATACCTCGCTCATGTAGAAATTTGATCGCCCCCAGCACATCTTGCCGCTCCTCGTAGCCGAACGTCATGTGTTTGCCTTCGCTACGTCCGTGCGCCCTGAAGTCAAATAGCAATACGCTAAACCCCGCCTCTCGCAGGGCTGGAGCCCGGTAAATGTCGAAATCATAGCTGCTGTTGTGCCCATGCAGGATGATCACCGCTTTCTCCGACACATCTGTCGGTATCCACACCCCGCGCAAGGTCAGTCCGTCAGTGGTTTTGAAGGTAATCGTTTCGTACTCTAATCCGTACTCATCTGGTGAGTGCGTCTCACCTAGCTGCCCGCGTTTCGTGAAGTATAGCGATAATCCGAGCCCAAGCGCCAGGATGAGCAGGATGATGATTGCGAAGATCCAGATCAGGGTGCCCATTGCAGTACTTACATCATGTGATTATAGCCGGAGCAGGTTTGGGCTCGTGAATATATCTCAAGCTTACCGCGCTAAGTGCGAACAATACGGCGTAGCCTGCGAAGATCACAAAATATCCCAGCCCAGGGTTGCTTAAGTTTAGGTAATCGGCCACCGGTCCTCCAATGCTTCCTCCGATAATGCCCGCCCCGGCTCCCGCCAGATTGGAAATTCCCAGGAAGAACCCGGCTCTGGCCGCTGGAGCCAGGTTGGTGCCCATCGCCCAGTTGGTGGTCATGAATACCCCTGTAGCTGAGCCAAGCACGATTCCGGCAATAAATATCAGCACCTCGCTGGGTACCAGTATGGTGCCCAATAGCAGGGTACATCCGAAAGCTGCCATGATACCGCTCAGGCCGACCAGCAGTTTGTGGCTGAAGCGGTCAGCCAGCCATCCACCGACGAAAGCCGACACCAGGGTGAATACGCCAACCAGTGAAATCAGATTTCCAAACAGGCTAGTGGCTGCCTCCACATCAATATTAAAGGAGTACATGAAGAAGTACAATGCGAAACGCTGCAAGGAGGTGATGGCCGCCAGGAAGAATAAGCGGTTGACAATCCACCAGATGAAAGAAGGATGGTTGCGGGCGTCCTCTCTCCCGATTGCGGTGGTCGCTCCGGCCCAAACGCTGATTACCACCGCCATGGACATGGCCAGCACCCCTCCCAGTCCCACCGCGACGATAATAGCTGTCTCTTTACCCGCAATCAGCCAGGTGACCAAGCCCGCCAAGCCACCGATCAAGGCCCCTCCCAATAATCCAATTGCCAACCCCAGCATCGTGGACAACAGCATAAGGAATACCCGCTTCATAGGTGGCCAGAATGGATCTTGCGGCTTTTCCTTGAGAGGTTCCTCCTTGACGGTGAACATTGTCACAAGGGCTGTGATTAACAAGAACGCTCCGGTCGTGGCAATTGCCCAGCCAAGGTGACCTGCTCCTACCATCTTTGCGATGGTGATCCCAACCACGAAAATGGGCACCAGCTCTAACAGGGCTTTAATCGCTGAAGCACGACCACGTTGGTCTTCCGGCACCAGGTCGGGGATCAATCCTTGCAGCGGTCCATGCGAGATGTTGGCTGAGAATTGGATGAGCAGGATGGCTGCTAGCAGCGACCAGTAATTCCACGACAGCCCAATTGCCACCAGGAATACCAGGTCAAGCAATGTGCCCACCAGGATGTATGGCCGGCGTCGGCCAAAGCGCGAGGTCGAGCGGTCGCTAAACAACCCAGCCAGCGGTTGAACGATCATCGCGATGATTAACCCCGCCGTGCTCATCGCACTCAAGGCGGTGTTCTTCCAGTCCGGTGGTGCATACAGAGCCACCAGGTACGGCATGAAGATCGAGCCGACCGCCGTATTGCGGACATTCATTCCGAACCAAAATAGGTTGATAAACAGGAAATCGAAGAAGCGGAGTCGTTTCATGCGCTATAGTATAGCATGCCCATCTTTATGGAGCTTGCCACCCATCCACATTTTCTCAAGGCATATCGCACGTCAGCCTGACGGACTGTTCACATCAATACATCACAATAATTTTCCTCCCCCAAATCGATTTTTATTTGGGGGAGGAGGGTCACCTGGCCACCTGGTCACCTGCATTATCTTTATGCGGCATGAACTTTATGCGGCACAGTTTTTGTGCGGAGGGGGTAATACATTTGTTAATTAATATTAGCTTGCTCCAACAAGCGGTAGAGACGCCCCACTGGGGCGTCTCTACCGATAAACACTTATTCCTCCAGAATCTTCTCGATTTCCGCCAGCTCTTCCTTGCTGAACTCAAGTTTGTTAAGCGCAGCCACACCGTCCTCGATTTGCGACACCTTGCTGGCCCCGATCAGCGCTGATGTGACAGCTGGTTCGCGCAGCACCCACGCCAGCGCCATCTGGGCCATGCTCTGGCCGCGCTTCTTGGCAATTTCATTAAGCTTGCGTACCTTTTCGATCTTATCAGCACTCACATTCTCTCGGCTCAGGTAGGTTCCTTTTTTACCCGCGCGCGAGTTGCTCGGGATGCCTTTTAAATAACGATTGGTCAGGATCCCCTGCTCGAGAGGCGAGAACACGATGCAGCCGATCCCTTGTTTAGTGAGCACATCCAACAGCCCCTCCTCGATCCAGCGGTCGAACAGGCTGTAATTGGGCTGGTGGATCAGGCACGGGGTTCCCAGGTTGCATAGGATTTTCGCAGCCTGGTGGGTGAGCTCTGCTGGGTACATCGAGATACCGACGTACAATGCCTTTCCACTGCGTACGATATGATCTAGCGCGCCCATGGTCTCTTCCAGGGGCGTTTCCAGGTCGGGGCGATGGTGGTAGAAGATATCGACGTAATCGATTCCCATGCGCTTGAGGCTTTGATCCAAACTGGCCACCAGGTATTTGCGTGAGCCAAAATCCCCATACGGCCCGGGCCACATGTCCCAGCCTGCCTTGGATGAGATCACCAATTCGTCGCGGTAGGGCTTGAAGTCCGTCTTGAAGATTTGCCCGAATGTCTCCTCTGCCGATCCGTATGGAGGCCCATAATTATTCGCCAGGTCGAAATGGGTAATTCCCAGGTCAAATGCTTTGCGCAGCATCGCCCGGCTGTTTTCCAGCACATCCACTCCGCCGAAGTTGTGCCAAAGCCCCAGCGAGATAGCTGGCAGCTTAAGCCCGCTGTTCCCACAGCGGTTGTAGCGCATGTTGTCATATCGTGTTAATGATGGCGAGTACGTCATTTTTTCCTCCTGGCGTCGTAATCCTGTCGATGCCCTCGATTATATACATAAAAGTAGCCAGAAGTTAGTCGATTTGTCAAAAATGACGCATAGATTGGGCTATCAGATTATTTTATGCTGTCGATCATGCTCTATTCGCTTGATTAATTGATGATTGTAATGAAGCTAGTGAATTAGCTTTTCATGCACATGGTTTCGTCCACGTTTGCAGCACACAGTCCTGCGGTCAGTTTATGGAAGTTGGAAGTTCAAGGCCAGATCCACCGCTTCTTCCAACCGGAATGGTCGGTATATCCCCAATAGCTTGTAAGCTACATCCACCCCTACATCCAGTCGGTTAGGAATCCGGTGCAGCTCACCATGTGTATGACCATGGAAATGCATTGAGCCGTAGTGCAAGCGATCCCATGCTTCGAAAGGATAATGGCATAACACGGCTGGCAAAGGCCACTCGCCCGCTTGAACTACATGCTCCAGCACGACAATTGGCTTTTCAATAACCAGCCGTTCTATCCCATTGATTTGTGCTGACCTGATCCATCTCGCATCGTGATGCCACGCATACTCGAGTATCCGGATGGTGCCGTTCAGATGCTGGATCAGTGCAACAGCCTGGGCCAAGTTCCCAAGGATGAAATCACCCAGGTGGTAAACCTCATCGTCCCTCCCTACCACCCCATTCCAGGCTTCTATCAGGGCGGCATCATGCTCGCCGATGCTTCCGAAAGGGCGATTACAATACTCCAATATATTGGTGTGCCCCCAGTGATGATCAGACGTCACGAATATGGTCACGCAGTTCCCCTCACAGCATTATGAAAGAGTTTTACCTCTCGCCGGCTTTTTCTTGATTAAAACAAGCTGTTCGATGTCCAGCACATCTTGATGACATGTATCCGCATTATCTACACGTATGTACATCCAACAGCCATCTTTATTCCGAGGCGTCTCCACCAACGCTTGCCTTACGACCGTCCCAAATGTGTCCAGTTTTGCTAAAGCCTTGTCTAGCTCGTTTTTACCAAGCACAACCAGGGCAGTGAACGATCCATGCTCGGGGTACATTTCACACAAAGGCCGTCCACCTACGCGGTGTTGTAGGTTCCAGCCATACTTTTGTCCACCCGCATTGTAAATTGGCGTGATCTGGTACGTCTCCATTAGGAATCGCCGCAAGGCGGTCCAGGCCTCTCCGATCGGCTGCCCGATCCAGCTAATCATATCTGCTTCGGATGGTTGAGTAGTTTTGTCTTTCATGCGTTCGTGCATGCTGGTCTCTGCTGAGTTTGCAGAAAATGCTCTTGCTCTTTATGATGTTGTCGTGATGTACAAGAGAATATTCTAAATTCTATATGCATACAATTCTACCTTGCCTTGATGAGTAACGTGTACTCCTCCACCAATTTTCGATTTCCTGCAGTGTCTTCATGTTTTCACTGGTGAAAAATTGGGGAGATGGAGTCACCTGGTCACCTGGTCACCTGCATGAACTTTATGCGGCACGATCTATGTGCGGGTCACCTGCACAATCTATGTGCGGCACGACTTTTATCCAGATGGGGCCGCAGAGAGGAGTCAGTCCCCGATGCGAATACTCGCCCCTGTCGACCCCGGCACAGTCGGGGCTACACGATCTTGGTGCGTAATCGCGGGAGCTTTATCCGAGTTTTATCGTTGAGCTATTTCAGGGTGAGCAGCCCCCAGGTTGTAGGATCGGTTAAGTGTCTATCTGGCGCGCTTGAGATAAGTGACTGCTGGACATTCTCAGTCTTGTTGTCGTTATCGGATACCGAGACGGCAAAACCAAAAACCTGCCCTTTGGCTGGATTGATACCGAACACCGACCAGGGGATGGCAAACTCGATGCGATATCCATCTGTCATCGATACGACTCCGATATGCACGTTACTAAGGTTGCCTGCTTTCGCCTTAGGATACCAGAGATAGGCCTCCGTGTTCTGACCAATACTCGGATTGCCTGGCGAAATCCCAATCTGGTAATCGGCAGCGGTCAGGCCTGCTGAGGAGCTAGCAGCGTTGGGATTGGTCGACAACAGTACCTCGATGCTGTCGCCTTTGTAAAGATTCGCTCCAGTTGCATTCTGGACATATACGTCATCGATGACTTTAACGGCCAGGTACAAGTTTTGGCTGTCCCAACCCACCCGATAGGAAGCCTGCAGGTCGCTGGAACCGCTCCAGTTGCCTGCCCCAAAGACTACATTCTTGATCGGGTACTGTGTTGTTGTCCACTCATCCCATGGGCCATCGATACTTGGCGGCGTAGAAAGAAAAGACGCCACTGAGCTAACGCGCGTGATCGGTGTGCTGGTGAAAGTGGGTGATGGAGGCAGGTTGGTTGAGGTTGCGGTCGGGAGCGGGGTATTGGTAGGCAACTGTGTACTGGTAGGAGGCGGGGCTGTGGTGGTCGGTACGAGCACCACGGGCGATGTGGCGCTGGGCATGACGGTCGGGGTGCTTTGGGTTGTTGCGGTCTGCTGGGCCGTAAAGGTTTGGGCGGCCGCGGTGTAAATTGGGATGGGATTTGTTGTGGGCTGGGTGGTGCTGCTCGTAAAATTGCAGCTAGCCAGTAACAAGGTGAGGCAGGCAATAAGGGTTAGATAAATTACATTCTTCGCCGGCATAGAATTCTCCTAAAGCTACTACAGGTTCATAGATTGATAAAGTAGGGATTGTGTTCCTGCCAGGCGCAGTATGTCCGATGCCTGAATGTAACTTGGCGTTAGTATCTGCACCTGCCAGGTTTGAGAACACCACCTATTCATCCAATGCCAGAGATGGACGAAAGCGACTGATTGTCATATCTGGACCTCATTTGAAGGGCCGGATAATTCATGAAACGATTCTACACCAATATCCTGCTCGCCGTTCATACCTTGTTTTAACAGGTCGAGCCCGAATTTCCCTACGATGGTCTTATTCGATCGAAGCCTACACAAAACGCCAATATCCATTTTATTGATAAGACACTTCTTTCAAATCATAAGACCCAGATGCCCCAATCATGGTTATTGGAAGATTTGAGAAGCAGGCAAAATACACCGACCAGTGACGCCTTCCTGTGAATAGCTCGATGTATGAGTATAGGTTGTGACATCTGAATGTGATTAAAGAAAATTGATCAAACCATCGACGCAAAAGAGCGGGGAAGCTTTCTCCGCTCATCTGCCAGCTATTTATTCTCAAGTTGTGGCCGGATTACCGGATATCCTGTAGGATATCAAGGCTGCCAGTATCCCCAATGTTATCTACCTGCGGTGTGTAAGCATCCCACTCGCCGATCCCTTCAGCTGCTTATCATTTACTGATCGTACCATTCATGGTACCAGACCATGGCCAGGGCACTGAGAAATCAAAGCATGGGAAGGGATCCGGATCCGGGTTGCATCCCGGGATGAATTGGGGAATCGCCTCATATGTGAGTACGATGGTTCCGGATGCGTTAGCGAATGAGCCCGTGCCACCAGTCAGGGTGATCGGGAAGTCATTGCTCTCACTATTCGGATCGTAGTTGTAAATACCGTACAGCTCATCGCCGTTGGCGGCGACAAGCGTCAGCCTCCCATCGTTCACGTACTCGGGCTCAGCCGGGCAGTGGGAGAAGAACGCCTTGATCTGACCCATATGGGTACCCTGACCCGTCGCAGCGGTCAGGGTCGTGACGACTGAGCAGTTCGATGGCGATGTGCCAGGAAACTCCCAACGCGCTGAACCAGCCAGCGATGCCTTGATCGGGCGATTGGTGCCGCCTATTCCAGCCAACGCCATGGATACGACGAACAGGCTGACCAACACAATAACTGCTATTACAACAACCAAAGAGACAATGCTTTTTCTTTTCATTTGATCCTTCCTTTCTGAGTTTGTATTTGGACGATTGTTCAGGCGGGTGCCTTTGTTGGTATTACTATAATGCTCTGGAACTTGCCTGCCTTGCCAGTTCTTGCCAAAATTCCCCAAAATCAGGATTCTATGCTATGCTATTTCTAGCGAATAACCCGGGTCTCCCCAGAAAGCAGGTAATCATGCCCGCTTCTATTCCTCCCATAACATTAGAGAAATTCACTACATTCGGTGATTTATTGCGTTATCTTAGGCGCCGTGCCGGGCTAACCCAACTGGAGCTATCGTTCCATGTGGGCTACAGTGACACACAAATCAGCCGCCTGGAGCAAAACCTTCGTCTGCCCGACCTGCCTACCATCGAGGACCGCTTTGTGACTGCCCTCGGAATAAAAAATGAGCCCGAAGTTATCGAGCGTTTGCTTGATCTGGCCGCCAAGGTCAAGCGTGAGGACGCTCCAGTTTTTGGTCTCTGCCCGTATAAAGGACTGACCTATTTTGAAGAGTCGGATGCGGATCTCTTTGTGGGGCGAGAAGCCTTGACAACAAAATTGGCAGAGCGAGTGATCTCATTGTCTGCTGGCAACAATGCAGGTAACGAGAGATTCCTGGCTATCGTTGGTGCCTCAGGCAGTGGAAAATCGTCTCTGGTAAGAGCTGGATTGGTGCCGGCTTTACGCTGGGATAAGCGCTCCGCTAATTGGCCAATCCTTGTTTTAACGCCTACAGCACATCCGCTCGAAAGCCTGGCAGTGAGCCTGACCCAGGAGGCTGACTCAGTTAATACCACCCTTGCCTTGATGGATGACTTCAAGCGTGACCAGCGCTCGCTGTCGGTTTATATCAACCGCATGTTGAAAACTATCGGCGCTTCTTTCCTCCTACTGCTCATCGATCAGTTTGAAGAGCTGTTTGCCCTTTGCAGGTCTGAAGAGGAGCGTTCAGCGTTCATCGATAATTTGCTTTTCAGTTCAGCTAAGGAAGATGGACGCGCTATTGTTATCATCAGCCTACGCGCCGATTTCTATGCCTCCTGTGCGGGCTATCCTCAGCTACGCCAGGCGCTGGCCCGCAGCCAGGAATATATTGGGGTGATGAATGACCAAGAGCTGCGCCGGGTGATTGAAGAGCCTGCCCGCCGCGGGCGCTGGGAAGTGGAGCCGGGTTTGACAGACCTTATTCTTCACGATGTGGGCCATGAGCCGGGCGCTTTGCCATTGCTTTCGCATGCGCTCTACGAAACCTGGCAGAGAAGGCATGGGCGGACGATGACGTTCAGTGGTTATTCATCATCGGGCGGCGTGCGGGGCGCCATCGCAGAAACGGCCGAAGCAGTCTTTGTCGATCAATTCACCCACGAGCAACAAGCGATCGCCCGGCGGATATTTCTGCGCCTGACGGAATTGGGCAGTGAAACGGCAGCCAGCGATACACGCCGCGAGGTGAAGTTTAGCGAGCTGATCCTGAACCCTGAGGATGCTGGCGCAACCCAGGCGGTATTGAAAGCCCTGGCGGACGCTCGCCTGATCACCACCAGCCAGGATTCTGCTCAGGTAGCACACGAGGCATTGATACGGGAGTGGCCCACCTTGCGCGGTTGGCTGGAGGAGAATCGCGACGGATTGCGCCTTCACCGGCATCTCACTGATGCGTCTCAGGAATGGATCGCTTCGAAGCGAGAGCCGGATCTGCTCTATCGTGGCGTCCGGCTGGCGCAAGTGCAGGAATGGGCTGTATCCCACAGGGATGATATGAATACCCAGGAAGTCGAGTTCCTGGAAGCTTCCGTTGCCCTGAGCGAAAATGAAGCAGCTGAACGTGAAGCTCAAACCCAGCGAGAGATGGAGGCGGCCAGGCAGTTAGCCAATTCCGAGCATCTGCGTGCTGAATCGGAGAAACAAAGAGCCGAAGATGAAAGTCGCGCTGCCAAACGTTTGCGGCAGAGAGCGATCTATCTAAGTACAGCCTTGATAGCAGCCTTCGCTTTGGTGTTGATATCAATCTTTTTTAGTCAACAGGCTTCACGAAACGCCGTTCTTGCCGGGCAGAACCAGAACACCGCCCAGGCTGCCAGCACCCACGCCATCGCCCAACAGGTAATTGCCCAAAGTGCCAGCACGCAGGCCATGAAGGAGGCAAACACCCGCGCCACAGCCGAGGCTAACGCTGTAAGTGAATCTGATACTCGCGCAACTGCCCAGGTGCAAGCCAATGCAGAATCGGCAATTAATCACAGTCTGGCGTTAGCCCAGGCTGCATTACAGGCTAACCAGGATGGCCAGGGTGATCTGGCCATTGCCCTGGCTTTGGAAGCAGTCAAGGGGGATCAGCCTCCCCCGGACGCAGTGCAGGCACTTCGCCAGGTTGCACTAAGCCCGGGGATACGCTTGATGCTGGACGGCCATCACATGGAAGTGAAAGCCGTCGCCATCAGTCCTGATGATCAATTAGCCTTCACGGGCAGCTGCGCTAAAGTGGACGATAAAGGGATATGCCAATCAGGCGAATTGATCCTATGGAACCTACAAACAGGCGAGGAGCTCAAGCGCTGGACGGCTCACTCCGGCTGGGTGAATACCGTGGCTTTCAGCAGAGACGGGGAAGAGCTCATCTCAGGCGGGGAGGATGGTTCTCTGATCGTTTTGGATACAGACACTGGTAACGAAATTCGCCAGTTGGTAGGGCATACTGGGAGCATCACCAGCCTGGCAGTGGATATGAATTCTGGTGCTCTTCTCTCTGGTTCATCGGATAGTAACTTAATCCTTTGGGATTTGCAGACTGGCACTATCTTACGACGCTTCACTGGACATGACAGCCCGGTCACTGCTGTCAGCGTTTCTACCGGGAAGCCACGGATCGTTTCCGGTTATGCAGATGGGATGGTGATTTTGTGGGATTTAGATAGCGCCGGAATAATTAAGACTATCGAAGGGAATGGATTTCCAGTTCAAGCGGTGGTGATCAACCATGATGGAAGCTGGATCCTCTCCACATCAGGTTTTGATCTGCGCATGATTGACGCCCTGACGGGAGCCGTCAAACAAACCCAATCTTGGGGTGGGATGCCAGAATTGCTGGCACTCAGCTTCGATGAAAACACGGTCTATATAAATAGAAGAATCCTAATCCAGTTTGACTTGAAGAACTGGCGCGAGCAACGAGTGTTTTTGGGTAGCGCCGAGTCGGTGACTGCCCTGACCACCAGTCAGGATAAACCTTTGGGTCTGGTAGGTTATGCGGACGGAACGCTACGTCTGTGGGATCTGGTCGAACAGCTTGATTACCAGAGTGTCGATACTGGGTTGCAACCAGATTCCATGGCAGCCAGTTCCGACGGGAAGTATCTATTACTTGGGAATATGTTTCCAGCTTATCACAATTTAGTCCTCTGGGATATTGCTGAGAGCCGGGCTGTTCGGGCTTATCAGGGATTTGATGGCCTTACAGCACCAGGTGCGGTTGCCATTAGCCCGGATGGGCAATTCGTGGCTGCAGGTGGAGGCTATCTGAACATGCCGGTTTACAACCTGATGGTGTGGAAACTTGTGAGCGGGGAGGATCAGTGTAGCTTCGATGTGAAAAACGCTATCCCGCGCAGTATTGCCATCAGTCCGGATAGTCGCTGGTTACTTTCCGGTACTCAAGGAAATTCAGACATTGGTGAGACCAATGCTTTGGTACTGTGGGACATTCAGACCTGCCAGTTCGTTCGCCAATTTAATATGAACGAGATTGAAGACGTAACTGGTATTGCTTTCAGCAGTAATGGCAAGTGGGCTATCACTGGGAGTGCATTCTCCAACCCAAACCGTGTCATTCTATGGGATGTGAGCACTGGTGAAGAAATCCGCCGCTTTGAATTGGCGGGGACGGGATTCCGCCCCATATTTGATGTGGCCTTTGGGCCGGACGATAAGACGATATTAGGAGCGGATGTGGACTCCTTGTGCCTGTGGGATGTAGAAACTGGAAAGATTATTCGTCGGTATACCGGCCTTACCTCAGTGATCTGGAGTTATGATATCAGCTCGGATGGGAAGTATATTCTGGCTGGCTCCGACAACAACGAGGTGATTCTATGGGATTTTAACACCGGCCAAGAGTTATACAGCCTTACCGCTCATAAACAGACTGTGTATAGTGTCACTTTTAGCCCAAATAGCAAGACCGCGTTTTCAGTATCAAATGACGGTATGCTGGTCCAATGGAACATTTCCGATAAATCTCTTCAAGAGTGGATCGACTGGATTTATGCGAATCGCTACGTTCGCATCTTGACCTGCGCTGAAAAAATCCAGTTCCGGATAGAAAGTACCTGCCAGCCTTAACTGCGGCTTATTTTCCTCAGTTGTCCCCTGTGCGACGCTTGCAAAGAACGCTCTCGTTGCCCCCTGCCAGCGGCGGATCTTTCGCACTACTCCCCTAATTTTCGGTTTCCTGCAGTGTCTTCATGCTTTCACTGGCAAAAATTGAGGGCTGTAGGAGGGGCGGAGAGGGCGGGATTCAAACTTTGGTCTCCGAGCGAATGTAATAAGCGAGTGGGATGGATACTCCCTGTGGGAACCAGGCGGCGGATCTTTCGCACTACTCCCCTAAATTTCGGTTTCCAGCAGTGTCTTCATGTTTTCACTATACTAGTTGTTGGCGGGGAGGGCGGGATTCCGAGCTCATTTATGAGCGAGCCTATGGGAACTTGCGGAGGACAAGATAAGTTAGGTTGTTGGCGGGGAGGGCGGGATTCCGAGCTCATTAATGAGCGAGCCTATGGGAACTCGCGGCGGACGAGATAAGTTAGGTTGCTGGCGGGGAGGGCGGGATTCCGAGCTCATTGATGAGCGAGCCAATGGGAACTCGCGGCGGACGAGATAAGTGAGGTTGATGGCGGGGAGGGCGGGATTCGAACCCGCGGCGGAGGTTTTAGCCCCCGCACTCACTTAGCAGGCGAGCCCAATCGGCCACTCTGGCACCTCCCCGTAGGCGGAGGGAGAGGGATTCGAACCCACGATGGATTTCTCCATACCTGTTTTCAAGACAGGCGCCTTAAGCCACTCGGCCATCCCTCCAGAGCGAGGGAAAATCCCTCTCAAGCGCTCGGAATTCTACCATATCAAGGGTCGGGATGCAACGATTTGCCCTCATCCTGTCTGGATTGTTGGCGTCCTGTCCTTTTCGCACCCTCCAGTTCTGCGCGCCTGTTTTTTTAGTACCCATTGTTCATCAGAAACTCGTGCTATACTAGCCCAATGCCACCCGCCGGCCAGCCCAATTTACTTCAAACGGTTTCCAACGGCCCGAAAGAGTTGGTGGTTATCCTGCGCCAGTTGTTTACCTCGCGCTTTGCTAAGTCCACCCTGATTGTCGCCGTCTTTTTCGGGCTCGAGAAAGTCCTCGGCTTCGTCCGTCAGATTTTTATTGCCCGCCAGTTTGGTCTTTCCCCTGCCCTGGATGCCTTCAATGCTGCTAACAACCTTCCCGATCTGTTATTTGCCTTAATCTCAGGCGGTGCGCTCGGCATTGCTTTCATCCCTGTCCTCACCGAAACCCTTCAGAAGCAAGACCGGCGGGCTGCCTGGGATTTGTTTTCCCGTATCGCCAACCTTGTCTTCCTGGTTACCACCGGCTTAGCCGTTGTGTTGGCGATCCTATCCGGACCTTTGGTTCACCGCGTAATCACCCCTGGGTTTTCGCTGGAGCAGCAGCAGCTTGTGGCCTCCATCATGCGCCTGGATTTGTTTGCGACGATCATCTTTTCGCTTGCCGGCCTGGTGATTGCAGGGTTGCAGGCTAACCAGCACTTTCTTTTACCTGCCATGGCCCCCAGCATGTACGATATTGGCATGCTGTTCGGGGTGATCATCCTCGCGCCTGAGACTGGCTACCAGATTGGCCCGGTTACCTTGCCAGCCTTCGGGTTGGGGATTTATGGTCTGGCGTATGGCAGTATTATCGGCGCCATCTTGTTCTTGCTCATCCAGCTGCCTGGGTTGGTCAAGTATCAATTCCATTGGATTCCCGCCATAGACTTGCACCATCCTGGTGTGCGTAAGGTCTTATCGCTGATGGGACCCCGCATTCTGACTGTATTCTTCCTGAATGTCATTTACAATATCGTCCCCGATAGAATCGCCTCCTGGCTGGCGCCCGGCTCAGTTTCAGCACTTGTATATGGCTGGTTATTTATGCAGGTGCCTGAGACCCTGATCGGCACTGCGATTGGTACCGTGCTCCTGCCCACCATCTCTGAGCAAGTAGCCCTTACCCAGTTGGATGCCTTTCGTACCTCGCTGAACCGGGCTGCTCGTATTATCTTTGCCTTAACGATTCCCGTTGCGATCATTGTTGCCTTGGGCGTTCGACCATTGGTTGGACTGTTGAACTTTGATGCGGCTGGTACCGATATGGTGGTCTGGGCTACCCGTGGTTTTCTTGTGGGGCTGGTAGGCCTATCTCTGGGCGAAGTGGCTGTCCGTGCCTTCTATGCCCAGCAGAATGCTCTCATCCCACTCGTGGCCTCCTTTGTAACCATGGACGTTTTTATTGGCCTGGCAATTGGCTTGGGGGTTGCCTTTGGTGCTCCCGGGATTGCTCTCGCCAATGGGTTAGCCTTTACGGGTGAAGCCATTCTGTTGTGGTGGCTGCTCAGCAGACGTTTCCCTGGGGTTATGAATGTACACAGCACCTTGGTCAGGGTCATCCCTGCCTCCATCTTCAGTGGTCTAGTGGTATATGGCCTCTTGCAATTGGTCGTTCCGGTTTCGGCCTTGCTTTTTGCAATATTTGCCATGGGTCTCGGAGTCCTGCTGGTCTTGCCTTTTATCCTGCCCGAGCTTAAATTACTTGTAAATATGTAGAGGAGAAGTCTATGTTAAAGGTGTTTTATCGGTGTTTTGGGCTATTCTTGATCATTACTATAACATTTGCAGCCAATCCGGTGCCTGCTCGTGCAGTCGCCTGGCGTGATAAAGTCGATCCATGGATTCTACAGACCGCCGCAGAGGGTGAAACTGAGTTCCTTGTTTATCTGACCACCCAGGCAGACCTTAGCTCCGCTGGCCGTCTGTCCACCAGGCTGGAAAAGGGTACTTATGTTTTTCAAACACTTGCCGCAACAGCAGAGCGTACCCAATCCCAACTCATAGCCTACCTCCAGGCCTTGGGCCTCGCATATCATCCCTTCTGGATTGCGAACATGATTTGGGTCCGCGGTGATTTATCAACTGTCCAGCTCCTTGCCTCCCGCCCTGATGTGGAACATCTGTACGCCAATCCCACGGTCGCCCTGGACGACCCCGTCGGTGTTCCTTCGCCCAGCCCTGCACCCTTGGGGATCGAGTGGAATATCACCAAAGTGAATGCCCCCCAGGTCTGGGCACTCGGGTATACCGGGCAGGGTGTGGTGATCGGTGGGCAGGATACTGGCTATGCCTGGAGCCATCCCGCCATCAAAAATCAGTACCGCGGCTGGGATGGCCAGAATGTTGACCATGACTATAACTGGTTTGATGCCACTGCCAACCCCTCTCCGACCCCCATCGATCCATATGGGCACGGTACGCACACCATGGGCACCATGGTTGGCGATGATGGTGCGAATAATAAGATTGGCATGGCTCCCGGTGCGCACTGGATCGGTTGCCGAAATATGGATTCCGGTGGTAATGGCACCCCTGCTACTTATACTGCTTGTTACCAGTGGTTTGTTGCTCCCACGCGCGTGGATGGCACCGACCCTCGCACCGATCTGGCCCCCGATGTAATCAACAACTCGTGGGGTTGTCCTCCAAGCGAAGGCTGTACCGATCCGAATGTTTTGTTAACGGTTGTCCAGAACCTGGTTGCGGCTGGGATTGTCACTGCTCATTCCGCTGGAAATTCAGGTTCAAATCCCCCATACATATGTTCGACTATTGAAGATCCAGCTGCGATCTATGACGAATCCTTCACTGTCGGGGCTACCAACAGCTCCGACGGTATCGCCAGCTTCAGCAGCATTGGTCCGGTTATTATTGATGACAGCCATCGCTCTAAACCTGATATTTCTGCTCCAGGCGTAAATGTTCGCTCGTGCATACCCGGAGGTGGTTATTCATCCCTTAGTGGCACCAGCATGGCAGCCCCGCACGTGGCAGGTCTGGTCGCCCTGCTCATCTCTGCCAACCCTGGCTTGCGTGGTCAGGTTGATCAGATTGAGTCGATCATTGAACAGTCTGCTAATCATATCTCCTGGAGTGGCTGCGAAAGCAGTGGTGTGCCTAACAATGTCTATGGTTGGGGGCGCATCGACGCCCTGGCTGCTGTGCAATTTGTCCACACCCTGGCATTGGGTAAAAATGCTTCTGCATCATCTGTGATGCCCGGCGATGTGATTACCTACACCCTGACTATCACCCACGCTACCGGTGTCGGCGCAACTACGGGCGTTATCCTTACCGATAGCCTCCCGGCTGGCACGGCATTCGTTGCCGCCTCCTCTCCGTTCACTCGCTCAGGTGCGACCATCCAATGGGATATTCCTGCTCTGGGCGTGCAGGAATCTCGCAATGTGGACCTGGCTGTCCGGGTGGTTATCACTGCCACAGGTGAGATCACCAACGTTGATTACGCCGTCCGTAGCGACCAGGTCGCTCAGGTTTATGGAGCTCCGGTCACGACCCTCCTTGGTCAATTGGACTTGCTAGAATTGAGTAAAACCGCCTCGTTTGACGCGGTGTATCCAGGTGAGCTGATCACGTACACCTTGGCAATTACCAACAACAATGGGCTGATTGCAGCCCCCAACGTTGTCCTGACCGATACCCTGCCAGTAAGTACTTCCTTCGTATCAGCCACTGAGCCCTTTGCCCAGGTAGGAAACAGCATCCGCTGGGATATCCCCAGCCTGGCGGCTAATAGCTCGCGCCTGGTCCAGCTGGTGGTCAAGACCGACCTGGCTGCTTTTGGCACCATCACCAACGATGATTATGCTGCCCGTAGCGATCTGGATGACCCCGTTCGTGGCTCGCCGGTCGCCACCCGGCTCGAGAAAATCGAGATGCTGGTGCTTAATATGATGGATTCGCCGTCATTCGTCTTCCCAGGTGAACTCCTGACCTATGTTGTTGTTATCAAAAACGATCATGATACCCTGGCTGCCACCAACCTTGTGCTCACCGATACCCTGCCGGTTGGAACTTCTTTCATATCAACCACCCACCCCTATACAAGAGATGGGGATGTGATTCGCTGGGACATCCCCAGCTTGTTAGCCCATCAATCGTTGAATATTCTGCTTGTGGTCAGGGTGAATCGGTCGGCTTTTGGCTCGATTGCGAACTTCGATTATGGCGTTTACAGTGACCAGGCAGCTTTTACCCGGGGGGTGGTCGTTACTACCCCACTTGGCAGTCTGTTCTTCTTACCCTTCGCCATAAAATCGCCTTGATCAGTGTCTGTGCCTTCGCAAACTCTTAACGGTAGTTCTCGTAGATCGCCAGGACCTTATCTGCGTAATAGTAATCCACATCCATCGGTCCATAGGCTTTAAGCGCTTCACGCTCGCTGCCCAACTTGTCGATCAGCCCTCGTAGCATGCGTGTCCCAAATTCCATGTTGAAGCGCGGGTCAAGCAGCTCATCGGTCGTAGGGCGGGTGGCGAAGCATGGCCCGTTGATACATTCGAAGCTGGCTGCGATGCCATCCCGGGGCATGATCTGCATCAACCCCACCGCCCCGCTGGCTGAGTAAGCCGAAGCATCTCCGCCGCTCTCCTGCCAGATGATCGCTGCCACCAGGTTTGGGGGCAGCTGGGCTTCTCCGGCTAGCGTGGTGATGTCTTTGCACCATTGCAGGATTTCCGAGGGGAACTTGTGGCTAACCAGGCATTCTGCATTTTCTGGTTCTGGTTGGTCTGCGTTTTGGCTCAGCGGGGCGGCATACGCCACTTCCACGCCCGCATGCATATCGGTCTGTCCCGCCAACATCCACCCCGCGAACCCCACCACCAGGCTGCCCAAGATCGTGCCCAGGATAACAAGAACCGGTCCGTTTCTCATATGCCCTCCCGTAGCTGCCAAGATAGCCCCAATATAGCACATTTGTTCTATTTAATCAAGGTTAATCGAACAATGATTCTAAGTCTAGCACATATGTTCTAATTAATCAAGGTTAATAGAACAATGATTCTAATATTGGTGAGATGTAGCGATGATCTGGCTTGAAAGTCTCCTGCGATACCCTACGTAATTTCTCTCCCCCTTTTGCTCTCGAAAATGAAGCCACAGCCATTTTCCATCCCCCATTTTGGTTTTGGAAAATAGGGGGAGCTAAGAGAGGGGCAGATTTCACGCATGGTTTCCTTGATCAGGTTTTCTTATTGCAGATGGGGCTGCGCATCCTTAGAGGAGCCCAACTCATAGATCGATATTCCCATTCTTCTTTTGAAAATGAAGCCAAAGCCTCTCTCCCCCCATTTTTGCCTTAGAAAATGGGGGGAGTTAGAGGAGGGGGCAGAATTTACGTCTTGGTTTCCCTGACAGGTCTACGTTATTGATGGTTGGGCCTTGCGTCTTTCGCGCAGCTCGACGCGTTCATCGGATATAGCAATTGGCAAAATCCATCTCATATACCTTCACCTAACAAACCTTTGCTCTCCGGCACATGCTCCCTTACGTACTCGGAGTTCTATCTTTTGACGCTCGGGTCTAGGTCGTTGTATGTGGGGCACGGCATACTTCGCGCAGCTCTACGCGTTTCCTCAGATGAAGCAATTGGGAAAATCCATCTTATTCCTCTAAACCTTCTGCCATCTTGCTCCGCAACCCGCTATCTTCGAAACCGGAGTTCTACCCGCTAACGTTGCCCCGAATTGCCCCTTGACAAACTAGAACAATTGTTCTATATTAATCATGATTAGCTCAGTTTTAGCTATCTTTACCAGCCAATTGTCTTTTCGAACCAAAGGAGGTTCACATGCACGGCAACTCACATTCCACGCTCGAGATCAACCGCCTCATCGGCAAGGCCAGGCCCTCCCGCGGCTTGCTGTTTGGCCTGCTCATCCTGGGCGCCCTGCTCGCCTTCGAGCTCTTCAACTACTCCACCACCGACTTCGCCCTTACCGACCTGATGGGCGACCTGCGCTTCGCCGGCGTCCGCTGGGCCGCCATCCTCGCCATCGCCTTCTGCGCCATCGACTTTGCCGGCATCGCCCGCCTATTCACCCCCGAGAAAGGCTCCGGTGAGCAGCGTGAGGTCTGGTACCTATTCGGCGCCTGGATGCTGGCAGCTATCATGAATGCCATGCTCACCTACTGGGGCGTCGCCATCGCCATCCTCAACCACGCCTCGCTGGGAGGGTCTGTTGTTTCACAAGCGACCATCCTCAAGGTGGTACCGGTCTTCGTCGCCATCATGGTCTGGGTGATCCGTGTGCTGATCATCGGCTCCTTCTCCGTCGCAGGTGACCGTCTCTTCAGCCAGTCTGAGTCGACCCGCCAGGTACCTCGCCCGGCTTCCAAACCCAGCCAGCCGCAGCCTCATTCTTCTCCCACCGTTCTGCCTGCCCAGGCCTCCACCTTTAAGCCAGCCCCCAAACTGGATCCGCTTTCTGCTCACCCGGCTGGCTCACGCCCCGAACCCACATACCAGCCTGCCTCTTTCAGCGCTGCTCCCCGCCAACCTCAGCTGCATAAGTAACCGACTATTTTCCGCTTCAATAGGCGAGCCCCGGTGATTTGCCGGGGCTCGCTGCGCTTTAAAACCCATGCCGGACGTGTTGTTCACGTCCGGCAATCTAAGGAGGGCCACCGGGACCTTCTGCTCGGGGGGGACGAGCTGAAGATTTTGTCCGGTGGTGGACACTTGTTATACCGATAAAAGTTTGCGCAAGTGTCAACTTCACTAATATACACCCAAATTATCCACTTAGTATTAAAACTTGATTAGGGTTGGATTGGGCTTAGCGGCTATGGTTTTCGGCGTGGCTCTTTGAAGATCCGCAGCCACTCGTTCACCTCGGCCTCGCTGAGCGGCTGGTCGGAGCTTTCATGGGCACTGGCCAGGCGACCCTGCAACGAGGCCTGGATCAGCCCCGCGAAATCCTCGGCACGCATCGTCCGGGCATGCGCTTCACGCCCAGCTGCCTGCACCGCCCGGTCGGACGAGACGACTACCCACGTTGCCGCCGAGCGACCGAGCCTGGCCAGACGCCTGCGGATAGCCTCGTCAGCCGTCAGGCCCTGCGCCACGAAGTGGGCCCGCACGCTGCCAAAGCTGCGCACCCCGGCTTGCCCGGCGGGTGCCCCATCGAAGTACACCTCCAGCTTGCGCGGCGTACCCCGCCCGAAGCGCTGCAGCAGGTCGACCAGGCGCTCCTCGTCGTCGGGCATACTCAGGTCGAGACCCGGGAGTTGTGCGATCAGGTTGTGGCCATCTATGATGTAATTCACCAGCCCTCCACAACCCTAGTGTAACACGGACTGGCCAGCGCTCACAACCGCCTGCCCGGGATGAAATCGCTGCCCGGCGTTGCACAGGAGGGGGTATAATTCGCTTCGCAATTTACCCAAAGCATTGACCGGTTGCAGGAGGATGAAGGAGCCGATTTACCATGTACGATAAAGCCAAACTAGACGAGCTCAACCAGGCCCTGCATGATTGGGAACAGGGCGACCTGCAGGATGCGCTTTCAGCTATGCCTGAACGCCAGGCTGATTTCATCACCACTTCGTCTGAACCGGTCGAGCGCCTGTACACGCCGCTCGATCTGCCTGGCTTCGACTACCTCACCGAGCTGGGGTTCCCCGGCCAGTACCCCTACACGCGCGGGGTTCACCCCACCTTGCACCGCGGCCGCCTGTGGACCATGCGCATGTTCGCCGGCTTCGGCACAGCCGAGGAGACCAACCAGCGCTTCAAATACCTGCTCGAGCAAGGCCAGACCGGCCTCTCCATCGCCTACGACCTGCCCACCCTGATGGGCTACGACACCGACGCCCCCGAGGCGTTGGGCGAGTTCGGCAAATGTGGCGTGGCCGTCTCATCTCTAAAAGACATGGAGATCCTGCTGGACGGCATCCCGCTCGACAAGGTTTCCACCAGCATGACGATTAACTCGCCGGCGGCCATCATCTGGGCCATGTACATCGCGGCTGCCGAAAAGCAGGGCGTGCCGCCGCACCAGCTGCGCGGCACCACCCAGAACGATATCCTCAAGGAATACATCGCCCAGAAGGAGTACATCTTCCCGCCCGAGCCATCCATGCGCCTGGTGGTCGATACCATCGAGTATGGCACCACCACCGTGCCGCAGTGGAACACGATCAGCATCTCGGGCTACCATATCCGCGAGGCCGGCTCGACCGCCGCCCAGGAATTGGCTTTTACCCTGGCTGACGGGATGGAATACGTGCGGTGGGCCCTGCAGCGCGGCCTTGATATCGATAGCTTCGCCCCGCGCCTGTCGTTCTTCTTCAACGCCCACAACGACTTCTTCGAAGAGATCGCCAAGTACCGCGCCGCCCGGCGTATCTGGGCGCATGAGATGCGCCATACCTTCGGAGCCAAACAGGAGCGCTCCTGGCTGATGCGCTTCCATACCCAGACGGCCGGCGTTTCGCTCACCGCCCAACAACCCGAGATCAACATTGTGCGTGTGGCCATCCAGGCCCTGGCGGCTGTGCTGGGCGGTACGCAGAGCCTGCATACCAACAGCATGGACGAAGCCCTGGCTTTGCCGTCGCAGCATGCGGCCACCATCGCCCTGCGCACCCAGCAGATCATTGCCGAGGAATCGGGCGTGGCCAACACGGTTGACCCCCTGGCTGGCTCTTACTTCCTCGAAGCCTCCACCCGGCGGATCGAAGCCCAGGCCTACGATTACTTCAGGCGCATCGACGAGCTGGGTGGTGTGTTGCCCGCCATTGATAAAGGCTTCTTCCAGGGTGAGATCTCGGATGCAGCCTACCGCTACCAGTGCGAGATCGACGCCAATACCCGGCGCATCGTGGGCGTGAATGCCTACGCTGAGAACAAGCCCCTCGCCATCCCCCTGCTGGAGATGGACCCGGCCGGCTATGCCCGCCAGGTGGAGCGCCTGGCCCAGGTGCGACGTGAACGCGATGCCGGGCGGGTGGGGCAAGCCCTGGATGCCCTGCGCCTGGCCTGCCATGGCACCCAGAACACTATGCCGTTCATCCTCGAGGCGGTGCGGGCCTATGCCACCCTGTCGGAGATCATCGGCGTGATGAAAGCTGAATTCGGAACCTACCAGGAACCCACCTGGATCTGATCCACGGAACAACCCTGGAATTATCCTTCCCACATGGGAATTATCATTGGAGATTAACATGGCAAACATCAAGAAGACCCAAGGAGTGATCGGCATCCTGACTGGCGGCGGTGATGTACCCGGGCTCAACCCGGCCATCCGTGCCGTGACGGTGCGCGCCCTGCGCGAAGGCTACAAGGTGATCGGTCTGCGCCGCGGCTGGGCGGGCGTAATCGACGTGATCCGCGACGAGAAGGCCGATAATAGCAACAACTACCAGGAGCTGACCGAGGAAGGGGTGAACCGTGCCGGCCGTACTGGGGGCACCTTCCTGCACACCTCCCGCACCCGGCCCTCCGCAGTGAAAAAGGATAGCGTGCCGCCCCACCTGCAGGACAAGTACAACGCCGAATCGAACGACCTGACCCCCGAGGTGCTCAAGAACCTCGACTGGCTGGGCATCGATTACCTGATCCCCATCGGCGGTGACGATACGCTCAGCTACGCCGTGCGCCTGTACCAGGAGGGGCTCAAGATCATCGCCATCCCCAAGACGATGGACAATGATGTGCCCGGCACCGATTACTGCATCGGCTTCTCCACCTGCGTTACCCGCACCATCCAGCTCACCAACAACCTGCGCACCATCGCCGGCTCACATGAGCGCATCATGGTGCTCGAGGTCTTCGGCCGCTACGCGGGCTTCACCGCCATGCTGCCCACCATGGCCGGAGCCGCCAACCGCTGCGTTATCCCCGAGTATAAGTTCAACATCGACCGGCTGGCCGAGCTGCTGGTGTATGACCGCAATCGTAACCCATCCAAGTATTCGGTGGTGCTCGTCTCGGAGGGGGCGGTGTTCGAGGGCGAGGAGATGGTCTTCCTGGACCGCACCACCGACGCCTACGGGCATGCCAAGCTGGGCGGCATCGGCGACATCGTGTCGGCCCGCCTGGCTGAGCTGACCGGTCAGTTCAACAACGGCAAGCCGATCAACATCATCAACCAGAAGCTGGGCTACATGGTGCGCGCCGGCGACCCCGACGCCATCGACTCGATCGTGCCCATGGCGTACGGCAACCTGGCGCTCAACCTGGCCATGAAGAAGGTGCACGGCCGCCTGGTGGTGCTGAAGAATGGCCGCTACGACAACATGCCGCTGGATGTGATCGTGGGCAAGAAGAAGAAGGTTGACGTGACCAACTATTACAACGCCGACCGCCTACGCCCGCATTACGAGAGCTTCGAAATGAAGCCGCTCTTCATCATGACGAGCGAATGAGGGCTTTCATTGGGTATGGTTAGAGATCAAGGGCGTTTTTTGCCCGCAGCCTCGCGATCTGCTCTTGGGAGCGAGGGAAGCCCCTCTTCATCATGACGAGCGAATGAGGGCTTTCACCAGCTATTGTTCGAGATCAAGGGCGAATTTCGCCTGACGATGTAGGGGCGGGTATCAGACCCGCCCCTATGATTTAAACCCAACGGACCACAAACAATCGTTTTTGCCCTTATCTTATCCCCATTTTGTTCAGAAAAAATGGGGGGATGCAAGGCTAGCTTTACTTCATCTTCCGGGCGTGGTAGAAGATCCCCAGGATGGTGAGCACCACGACCATGATGCTGCCAATGGTGTCGGTGATGAAGGATAAGAACGGCATGGCGCCGCGCACGAACAGCATCGAGCCGAACAGGCTGGCGAAGATGACCAGCCCCCAGTTGATGAAGCGCGACAGCACCACAGCCCCCACCAGGCCCGCCACCAACGCCACCAGCCAGGTGAACAGGCCCAGGTCGAGGCTCAGCATGCCCATGAAGGCTACCGCCACCGCCCCACCGCCGATGAAGCCCACCACCATGGCGATCAGCTTGGTGAAGGCTTTACCGATGAAGCCCAATACCCCGAGCAGCACGGCCAGCCCGGCCACGATGATGAACCCCAGCCAGCCGGTGCTGAGATTTAGAAAATTGATGAGGGCGAAGCCGAGCAGCGCCCCGGCGGCTGCCCCCAGCAGCCACATGCGGTTGCCGAACAGCCAGACGAAAATTCCCAGGACAAGCATTGTCAATGCGACGATATCCATGCATTTCTCCTTATGATAATGTGATTATGGTGTTAACACCTGAGTGGCGTTGCAGTTACAATTTAGGCCCCTTTCAGCGGAAGGGAGCGCTTGACTCGCCATACGGAGAGCCCGCTCCTCTCCCAGGTTCCCAGCGCGGATCCTGGGGCAGGGGAAGACCAGGCCGGTTGCCAATTGCCGCATTGCGCATGCTTCAAATGATCGCCGAAGACAGTGGGGGCAAGGAAACCCAATGTAATTCTTAAGGTACTCCGCCTGGGAACAAGGGTTGCGCGCCATAATCGGAGAGGTTAATTCCGTTGGTCCGCTCCTCGAACAGGTCGATCCCGGGCAGGTAGAACAATTTACCGGCCGGATTTTTCACTATATTCTCAAGGTCAACCTGGCTCAACAAGTATGGAAACTGCACATCCGCCAGGGGATCCCGATCGAGATACCAGGTAAGCTGAGGAAAATAATACCCCGCAACGACCACGCTACCCGGGCTCAATTGGGCGGACCGTTTGAGCACGCTATCAGAAAAATGTATTGAGTTGATGCGGGCTTGCCTCTCATCGAGGATCGGCCCGGGCAAGGTTAATCGCCGTTGATTAAGCGTCAGGAAGAACGATGAGGCGATGAATACCACGCACAATCCGGTGAATAACCGGCCGTCCAGGATCTTACTCATCATGATGATCACAAATGGTATGGCTGGAATTAAATAGGTGGGTTGGTGGGGCAGCCTGATGAACATGACCAGATATACGAAAACCGCCGCACATGAGGCAAGGAAGACGGCATCCCGTGCCTTCAAAAGGTGGCGGACCTGCCGGTGCTTGATTATGATCAGGGCGGCAAAGATGATGATCGCAAGCGTCCCAAGAAACCCAAACACATTCACCGAGGCCTTCTTGAGCACCGTCAGGATGGGCAGATAACCGTGCTCGGGGAACCATAGGAAGCTGAGCTGATAAGTGTAGATAACGGGGATGAACGTGATTAATCCTACCCCCAGGGCCCAGGCTGAGTAGGTTACCCAGGATCTGACCCATTTGGCACTTTGAACATAGGCCAGCACTCCAACCGGTAGGATCATCGCCGCAGAGGTGATCCGGCAGCCGATGGCTAACCCGAGCAGGATGCCCGCGGCAGCGAACTTGTTTTCCAGGGCCAGGTAAAAACTTAATAGGATGAAGAATAAGGCCCAGATGAAATCCAGTGCGTTTACGCTGGCAATATATACAACGGGAATGAACACCAGTGCCAGGGCCCCCATGATCGACTTTTTACGATCGATCCTATCCAGGATCAATGCAAAAACGATGAACACCCCCACGCTGAACAGAGCAGTGACCGCATTGTATACAGTTGGGCTGGCATTCCAGATCAGCGCATAGAACAATTCCTGCAGCGGGTGCCCCGGCGGGCGTGAATAGCTATATTGGTGCGTGAGGGCAATACTGCGGGCGGTGTTGGCCACCCTCCAGGCGTCGGGGTAGCTGCCAAACCCCTGCCCCAGGAAAGGCAGCCGGGAGGCGAACACTAGCACTGCCAGGATGGCTATCAGGTAGACATGGGTCTTTTTATTCAAGCGTTCCATAGCGTGACCCTACGCTCATCGCAATTATCCAAAGAGAATCCCTCCAACCCTCATCACTTCAGCCACCACTCCAACGCTGATGTATGCCCATTTCAGGTCACACATCGATATTCATACACGCCGGCAGCTCGTAATTTGTCGATACCACCCAGGGCTTTCTGGATAGCATCGTTAATAGCTAACCCAGCCCACTATGAATAGATGATCCATCGATCATCAGCTAACCCACCGGATCATCGCCGGGTAACTGGCAGGAACTGCCTGTACAATACTGCCCACTTCAGACCCCATAATTGAATATCAGGTGAGACTGATGGGTCGCTGGTGGTCAGGCTGGCACGTAGCTGTATCGCGGGATGGTCGTGCGAATCAATACTTTCAAGGCTGCTTCCATCATGGATATCAGGGATCAACACGGTCCCATCGGTGGCTAAAACGTCAATGACCAGCGTGGTATCCGCCGGGGTAGTGGCGGAGATGATCGCACTCTCCCACTCCCGCAAATCTGCCGGTGGGATTGGGATTGAGAGAGCACTGCCGCTCAAACAATGAATGCCGTAAAGAAAATCGATGTCGGTAAGCTCAACCGATGTGCTTGGGTGATCGCTTTTGAATGAGGCGCGATATTGAATATATGGGCTGCTGTTGATCCCATCCAGGTTGGTAAAACAATCGGTATCTCCCATGGGAAGCGTGTAGGCACATATAAACTCAAAGAATCCCAAGCGTGGAACATTCCAGCCGGTCCATCCATCATCCGGGGTTGGCGTTTCTCCGGTTCTGAATTGAATGAACACGTCTTCAGGTACGTCTGTAAATCTCCATGTGGCATATGCCCAATCGACAGACCTGCCTGCATAAAAGACAGTCGAAGTATAAATTCCTGTGGTGTAGAATTCCTGGCTGGCATCATCCCAAGCCAACCGTACCGAGTCTGAGATGGCTTCCGTCTGCCAAAATTCACCCCCGGCAAAGTGCTGGGTCCACGTTTGCGTCCAGTGCAGCTGCTCCGTGTACTTGAGGAGCAGATGGCTTATCTGCACATCGATGTTTTCTGCTTCCTGGAGTTTCCCTTGCCAGAAATCGTCTGTCCACTCTCCCCCCTGGATGACTTCCGGTGGCTTGTCTGCTCCAGGTGCCAGCTGGGCACGGGATGGATCGTTCGCTGCAAGGGTTAGTACCATCATCAACGCGAGTAGGGCGATGCGTATGAACTTAGCTGTTTTCATATTTCACCCCTTTTTACATGCTCATTTTACAACGGATGCATGTGAACAACGATATTTTACACCCGTCGGTATAGTGATGAGGGTAAAGTACACCTTTTTTCGGAAGCCCGCCCTCTCCACATGCTAACCTGGTTGAATCGGAAGAAAGCAAATGAGCCTGCCTGCGGGCGGAGCGTTCGTTGGGCTCACCTCCAACCAGGTTAAGCTGATCACCTCCAGCGATGGGCTGAGCTGGACTGCCCCGCTGGTCATCACCACGGGTGCAGCCGATAAGGTCTACCCGGCTGTGGCTGCCAACGCCGGGCGTATCTTCGTCAGCTATTACACGCGCGCCTACTCGCCCACCACCACCGACTGCCAGGCCATGCTGCAAGATACGACCACCGGCACCCTTTCGTACCTGCCCGGCCCGGTCTGCCTGGATTATGCCTCCAAAAGCTCCACCGACAACTTCACCGCCGAGACCCGCCTCACCAGCCAGTCGTCCAACCCCTACATCACCTTCGCCGGCTCGTTCATCGGCGACTATACCGGTGCGGCGCTCACCTCGAGCGGTTCCGCCCTGGGGGTGTGGGCCGACTTCCGCGGCAACCCGGGCCTCACCGACCCCAACATGGACGTGGACGTGGCCTACGGGAAGTAAACTTTTAAACACGATCCCACTTTAACGGTTCTCTCAACGCTCCCCGGCCCTGGGGAGTGTTTTTTTATTTTCATGCAGCCGTGAAGCCAGCGCTATGCCAGCGATTACAGGATGTGACTGCTGGAACGCCGGGCCAATTTGAGCTGGCTTTGGATGGGCGGGATTCGTTGCTGTGAGAAACGAAGAGGAACGAATATTGCGATATTTCATGGCTCGGGGGGCGGAAGCGGGCGGTCGCGGCCCATATCGAGACGGACCTGACGAATGGCTTCGTCGACCGACTCGTAAAAGTCGGTAGGGTCATTTCCGAGGAGAGCCTGGGCGCGGATGATGCGGGTGATGGTGGAGGAGGCAAGGCAGAGGGTGTGGAGAATGCCGGCGAGCTCGTAGAGATCGGCAGCGGGATCGACCGTTTCAACGAGGCGGCGGGTGAAGATGCGGATGAGGGCGATCTCCTCGGTGAGACCCTTGTTGTTTGTGTTCTCGACACCGGAGAGATCACCCTTTTTGAAGCGGCGGGTGTAGAAGCCGTGCTTGAGGGCGTTGATGTTACCGAGTTAACCGCCTGGGCGGCGAGAGGAAGGGGGCATGGGGTTGACCTTAATGATGATAAGTGTGAAGGATGAGAGATTAATTACTCCCATGCCAGGAACCCAGATCATTATAGCACATATGTTCTAGTCTACAAGGGGTTTATGGATGTTTTAAGGTAAGCAGCCACATAACTATTCCTCCTCCCCAAAATTCCCTTCTCCAGCACTGTCGTCTGATTTCACCGTGGATATTCTTGTCCAAATTGATCTACATTTGGATGGGGGAGGCGGGAGTGAGATGTGGGAGCACGGATGGGTGCCGAATTGTATCGATTTGTTTTTTTCGCGAAACAAATCCACCGCCTTGCTCCCCCAAATACAGGCACCCCACCAGTAGCTGAATGATTTCACTGATGGGCTTGGGGAAGGAGTAAAAAATTAATCTAACTGGCTCAGGTGACGTCCCGATCTCCCCTACTTTCTTCGGTGTTATAATCACTTCAGGCGGGGTTAATGACGAATACTACAATGGTGACGTTCCCTGCCTCAGGGTAGATAGAGAAGTTTTTCAAGACCACAGGCTATAGCGATGCGATATACACGGCGGGCGGGGCTGTTGTTTGTTTTGCTCGCCTTCACCTACTGCTATTATTATCAAGATCCAATGGCGAACGGTAATTCTCGCCTCGATCTCGCTTTTGCCATCGTCCAGCAGGGACGCCTGACGATTGATACGTATTACGACGCACCTGGAACTAAGACCATCGATCGGGCGTATTATGATGGCCATTATTACACCGATAAAGCTATCGGCTCCTCGCTGGCTGCGGCATTGTTCTATGCACCCCTATCTCTCTTCATGCGGCTTACTGGCCACCAACTAAGTCTCCTCACAATCAAGTACATCCTCACCATGTTGGTCATCAGCCTGCCTTCAGCCTTTGCAGGCAGCCTGGTGTACGTGGTGTGTGAAACGATCTCAGGCAGCCGGCTGCGCGCCTTGCTGGCCACCCTGGCAGTGACCCTTGGAACGATGGTGCTGCCTTTCAGTGCCATCTTCTTCGGCCACCAGCTGGCCGGTGCATTGTGTTTCACCAGCTTCTTCTTGATCTTCGATCTCAAGCTAAAACCCGAGCTGCGTCGTAAGTGGGGCATATCCCTCCTGATCGGTTTCTTATTGGGCTGCGCATTTCTGACGGAATACACCACCTCGATCATCATTTTCCCGTTAGGCCTCTATTATCTCTATGTGATCTTTCAAAAGGGTTCGCTTTCCTGGCTGCGTTCTGCGATCCTGCCGTTTGTCCTGGGAGCAGCCGTCCCACTCGCCATCCTGATGATCTACGACACACTGGCTTTCGGCAATCCTTTCACGATCGGATATACATATCTCGGGAACCAATTTGTCGCTGGCATGTCACAGGGGTTCATGGGGATAGGTATGCCGCGGCTTGAGGTGCTTTTCTACCTCACATTCCACCCCGCCATGGGGCTGTTCTGGCAGTCTCCGGTGCTGCTGCTGGCCGTGGTAGGGTTTTATTACATCCTGCGTGATCGCCGCTACCGCTACGAGGGGCTGGTAGTGCTGTTCGCATTCGTCGCATACCTGCTGATCAATTCCGGCTATTACCTATGGTGGGGAGGCTACTCATTTGCCCCACGCCACCTCATCCCAATGCTCTTGTTCATGGCACTACCGCTGGTGATGCTCCCCAAGCGTCTTGACCCCCTGGTGATCGTCCTGGTAGTGATCTCCAGTGCACAGATGCTCATCACGTTATCCACCATCACGCTGGTGCCCGATCAATATTTTGCTAATAACCCCCACCTCAAGTTCTTCGGCTATTCCACGATCTATGATTATTCCTGGAAGGAGCTGCTGGCTGGCAACTTCGCCTTCAGCGCCGGCTTCATGCTGCTTGGCTTGAAGAAATGGGCGACCTTGATCCCGCTGATACTGGCCATCCTGGCAGTTTTGGCATTCTTTATCGCTACTGAAACCCTGCGCAGGCCAGGCGGTCATTCTATGAGGCGCGAACCGGGTGGGGAGTAAACATCACTGGCCGAAACTAAGTGAGGGCATTTTCTCCCACCAGGTCGGGTCGCAGTCGGTAAAACCAATCGGCACTACCCGGTTGATCAACTCGAGATAATAATTTTCGTCCGTGATTCCGGCGAATTCCATATAATTCATGATCCGCAAGGGGAGCTGTTTGCATGTATCGGCATTCGCATAGTCGGGAGGCGTGTTGCCTGAATACCCGTTCAAAGTCGGCCAGCCCAGCTTTTGCGCCAGCAGCATGGCATCGATTTCCTTTGCATACCACGCCTCATTTTGATGCCTTTTTGCGAACAAGATCGGGTCAGCGGGGATTTCTGAAGGGATTTGCTGCTGTAGGCTGACAATCCGAGCCAGCGCCTCAGCTTTTGGGTAGGTGGCGTGGGTATAGAAGACCGATTCAGCTACCAGCAGCCCACAGACCAGGTAGACTGCCACGCTCAAGTAGCGCCGCTGAGGGCTAACCCTCCGCATCAGTCCATCTACCACCCAGGCGCTGTATAATGCCAGCGGCCACATGATTACCAGGATGATGCGTGTAATCGACCGCAGGCTCTTAATTCCCGGCACCCACCAGATCAGATAGTATAAAGAGAAGCCGTTTATTACCAGGGTGAGGATCACCAGGACAAGCGCTGAAGCTAAGTGTAGCCAGGCGAGCCGGCGGTTTGGGGTGCGTAGGCGTAATCCAACACCAGCCACAATGAGCAAGACCACTGCCAGGCCTGGGAACAGCTGGTGCTCCCAGCGCATGGGTATTTTGGTGATCAAGCTGGATAGGCTGTGCCACAGCATCGAGTTATCAGCCAGGAGGTAGCTCTTGAACCTGGGGAGCATGCTGATCACCGCGATGATGCTCCTGGCGAAGCCATACACTTTGGAGATGTGATAATACGGCAGGAGGATAGCCGTTAAACCAAGCCCGAACCCGATGATCGCCAGCACCGATAGGATCCGTTGAGGCCAGCAAGCAACACGCCAGGCATACATCAGCTGCCTGGGCCATAAACTCAACCGTTGCCGAAAAGATTGCAGGTGAATGAAGAAAGGCAGCAGCACGAACATTACCAGAAGCAGAAATACCAGGAAGACTCCCATATAGATGGACAGGTAGAACTGCCAGACTACCAGCCCGGCCAGGGTCGTCAGCATCCACAGGCGCGGCTGACGGTAGCACCGCCAAAGGGCAAAGCAAGCCAGGGGGATGCAGAAATGGTAGATCAGCTGGGCATGGTTCTCCTGTGCCAGAAGTGGCAGCCCGAATGCAAAGAAATATGCCCCCACCCCAACCCCCAGGGGTTTAAGCTTCAGCCTGGCCAGGACGAAAGCAGCTGCGCCGAAGGTAAATGCCGCACCGCTGATATACCAGGCTTGGAAGGAAGATGGCATATCCAGACCCATCCACCTGAACAGGGCATAGAGGGGTGCCGAACCAAGCAGTGTGTCGCCGAAGGCCATGGTGCCTGGGAAGGGATAAAAGAAGGTTGCGTTCCAGTAATCAGGTACCAACCTGGAGAGCCACAGGTAAAAATGCTCCAGCACGTAGTTATTGAAGCGCGCATCTCCCAGGTCGCCTGGGATAAGCGAAAGGCCAGGTCCCAGCGGGCGTAGGATTACCAGCCAGAATCCCAGCACAAACAGCACCCACACAGGCGACCATTCGATCAGCCACCTGAGCCATCCAGAAAAATTGCCCCTCCCTGCATTCTCACTCATTGTCGACTCTACTTGCTAAATCCTTCGGCAATTACTCACCAGGTTATGTTCTTCCTGGTGGCACACTCAAAAACACTCCCCGCCATATTATATAGTAAATAAAAGCTTGGCAATTGCTTCCGCTGGTTTATTCACGCAACAGGATGCCGCTCTCGCTGATCCGTCTCGTGCTTGCCATGGATTGGAATCAGCATTATTCCAACCCATTGCCTCAAGTATGAGAGGTGAGTTGATGTTTGTTATAATAATCACTGCGTCTTCCCAGCGATTGGATGGTAGGTTGGCTGCATAAATTGGGGATAGCTCATCATGGACCCGCAATCAAAGCCTAAAGTGTCCTTGTATTTCATATTGGGCGTGCTTTTGCTGATCATCGGTTTCGCGGTCGGTATGTTCCTCCTGCCTTTCGTCATCAAGGGCGATGCACTCGCCCGTTACACCTTCATGGATACATTAGTTCACCAGCTCAAGCTCAGCTCGATGCGCTATTCGATGGTCGGGCCACTGTTCTCCTTGCCTCTATGGTGGATTTCTGGATTATTTAAAGACCCAATGGCGGTCATCGCCAGATATAACTACCTCCTGTTTGCTGCCTTCCTGGTGATCTTGTTCCTGTGGCTGCGTAGCTGGTTCGACCAGAAATTTCTCCTGACCTTTACCCTGCTCCTGGCATTTGGCTCCATGTTCCCGGGCCACCTGATTAACTATTATGGTGAGGTATTCAGTGCGGTATTTTTGACGTTGGGCACGCTGGGTCTGGTGGCGAAGAAAACGATCATCGGGTGGGTGTTTCTGATCCTGGCAGTGCTGAACACCCCCGCGCTGTTCGTTGCATTTGCCCTGCTCGTGCTGTATTCGACCTGGGAAGCAAGGCGGCTCCGTTATCTGCTCTTGCTGCCTATCTGCATCGTTTTGTTGATCGTCGAAGCCTATCTCCGCACGGGTAGCCTCACCGCTGGTTTCACAACCTACCTGCTTGGCGATCATGGTTTCCATACCATCCTGCCATACTCAGGGAAGGGCGACTACAGCTATCCCTTCATCCTGGGGGTTCTATCCATCCTATTCTCATTTGGTAAGGGCTTGATCTTTTTTTGCCCCGGTCTACTGCTCATCATATGGGTGAGGAAGCTCATTCTAAATTCGGTCGAGCGTAAGCTGTTGGTGCTGTGGTTTTTAGTCATCCTTGGTCTGGTCATTGCTTACGCCTCTTGGTGGTCGTGGTATGGCGGTTGGTATTGGGGGCCCAGGTTTTTCCTGTTTGTCAGCCTGCCCGCCTCGTGGATTCTGGCCAGGGCGGTCCATGCCCCTCGGAAATCGCTCTTGCTGGTCACCGTGCTGTTAATTGTGGTGACCCTTTCGATTTGGGTGGGGGTGAATGGGGTTGTTTTCCAGCAAAACACCCTGGACGCTTGCACTGCCGATAATTATGCCCTCGAGTTCATGTGCTGGTATGTGCCCGAGTTCAGCGTGCTCATCAGGCCGTTTATCGCCCATGCAGCCTTGCGGCTGAATGATATGTTGATCATGGGCCTGTTTGCCCTGGTGTGGCTATTCATTATGATCCCCCTGGCGATGGAATTCATTGATAAGTTGAAAGCCGCCTACCAATCTCACCGCCCGCTGGTGAATTTCTCCGAGTGGAAGCTGTAGCGGTAGGTTGGGGCCACCTGGAACCTGCATGTACTTTATGCGGCACGATCTATGTGCGGCACGATTTCTGTGCGGATTTGTGCTAAATCAACCTACCGCTTCACACTTTTCGTTAACCTGCTGACAGAAAATATAAGAGCAGATTGCTTCGTGCCCAGAAGATCGCTGGGCTCTCGCAATGACAAAAAAATTAACCTCTGTGGAACCTGTACGGTTTTGGTGCGGTCCTTTGTGGTGAAAGCTCTTGATCTAATGCAGTCTCAGCGGCTCGACCAGGATGTTATCCGCCCCAACGATGCTCGCCAGCCGGGCGATCAGCTCGGCGCTGTGGGCCGTGGTGTAATTGGGGAACTCGATGCGGTACCCACGCGCCCGCTCGAAGATCTGCAGCGCAAAGCGGTCGTGCCCCGAGTACGATATCAGGATGCCGTAACACTGCCTCAGGCGCAGGTTGTCGCGCACCTTGTCGGCCCCGGTGCGCAGGATCACGGTGATCATGCGCAGCTCCTGCCCGGCATACGCCTCGGCCGGCGGTAAAACGTACGGCGGGGCGGGGATGGTCGGCTCAAGCGTGGGTGGTATCTCCACCACCGGGGATGGCACAGCCACAGCAGGCATCACCACGCCCATGGTTGGCCCGGCCAGGCTCACCCGCCCAGGGGCGGGCAGCTGCTCATCCGGCGGCAAGGCGGATGGCTCGAGTGTATCGGGGGCCTCACTGATGGTCTCCACCAGCCCGGTCGCTGGGGTTTCCTCGGCCAGCGTGCTGGTCTCAGCTGCGCTTACCCCTTCCAGTACGGCTTCAGCCACGGGTATGGGCATGTGCTCAGCCAGCACCCCGCGCTCGATCACGAACCCGCCCGGGGCTACTTCGATCACGCTCCAATCGGGGGGGAACTCATCCGGCGGTGCCGGCATCCCGGCCCAGGGGTCTTCAGCCCCTGGCAGCGCGCTTTCTGCCCGTGCATGTGGGGTGCCTAAGCCCGCTTCATCATCTACATCGTCCTCGTCCGCCTGCCTGGAGGGGCGGCTGGGAGGGGTGGGCGGCGCTTCTCCGCCCGGCTGGCCTGGCCTGGCGGCCTGGCTGGCCGGTTTGCTACCGATTGGTTTCGCGGCGGCCCTGGGGCCTGGGCCGCTGGGTGGGCTGGCCTGGAGTGGCTGGCTGGAATGGGGGGCCGGGGGCTCCTGGCTGGAGAGTGTCTTCAGGTCGGTAGACACGCTATCCACCAGCACCTTCGGGTCGCCGCTCTGGGCGTCCACCTTGCCATCCACCAGCACCACCGCGTCCACTTCAAAGGTCTGCCAGTTCTTCTCCCACGTCTTAGGGAACACCACCAGCTCGATCGACCCCGCCACGTCTTCCAGGGTCACGAAGCCCATGCTCTTGCCGGTCTTGGTGGTATGCGGGCGCACGCGCGTCACGATGCCCGCCACGCGCACCTTGTCGCCGGGGGTGGCCTCGCTCAGCTGGCCCGAGAAATGCGTCACCACCTGGGCCAGGGCGTCCATCACCGGGCTCAGCGGGTGGTCCGATACATACAAACCGATCAGCTCGCGCTCCCACTCCAGGATCTCGCGGCGGTTGATCTCCGGGGCGGTGCGCGGCAATATGATCTCATCCGAGAGGGCTGAGCCGAGGCCGAACATACTGATCTGCCCGGCGTCGGAGGCCCTGAAGTGCGATGAGCTGATCGACAGGATCTGGTCCATGATCGATAGCAGGGCCGAGCGCGGGCCAAACAGGTCCAGGGCGCCCACCTTGATCAGTGACTCAAGGGCGCGCTTGCCCACGCTGCGCAGATCCACCTGGCGGGCGAAGTCGTTGATGTCGTTGAACGGGCGTCCCTTGCGGGCGTCCAGGATCGAGTCGACCGGGCCGTGCCCCACGTTCTTCACCGCCCCCAGCCCAAAGCGGATGGTGCTCTTGCCTTCCGGGCTGTCTTCAATGGTGAAGTCCCAGCCCGAGACGTTCACACTGGGGGGCTTCACGTCGATGCCCATCCGCCGGCAGTCGGCCACGTACAGCGCCACCTTCTCGGTGTCAGATTGGGTGACCGACAGCAGGGCGGTCATGTACTCTTCGGGGTAATGGCACTTCAGGTAACCGGTTTGTACGGCGATGATGCCGTAATCGGCGGCGTGGCTCTTGTTGAAGCCGTAGCGGGCGAACTCCTCCCAGTCGTCGAAGATCTCCTCGGCCGTCTCCTGGGGGATGCCCTTCTCGGTGGCCCCGTGCACGAACTTCTCCTTGTGCTTGAGCAGCTTGTCCTTGATCTTCTTGGAGATGGCCTTGCGCAGGTCGTCGGCTTCCGGCGGGGTGTAGCCGGCGATGTGCATGGCGGCGTACATCAGCTGCTCCTGGTATACCGGGAAGCCGTAAGTCTCGCGGAAGATCTGCTCCAGCATGGGGTGCTTGTATTCGATGGCCTCCTCGCCGTGCATGCGGCGGATGTAGGCCGGGATAAAGTCCATCGGGCCGGGGCGGAACAGGGCCACCATGGCGATCACGTGCTCGATGGCGGTGGGCTTCATCTGCATCAGCCAGCGGCGCATCCCGCTGCCTTCCACCTGGAACACGCCAGCTGTCTCGCCTCGCCCCAGCATGGCATAGGTGGCTGCGTCATCGGTGGGGATGTTGCCGAGCGTCAGGTGCTCTCCGTGGCGCTGCTCGATCAGGCCGCAGGCGCGTGCCATGATGGTGAGGGTGGAGAGGCCCAAAAAGTCCACCTTGAGCAGTCCCAGGCTATCCAGCACACCCATCTCGAATTGGGTCACGGTCTTGATCGGGCTTTCCTCGGCCAGGGCAGCTCCGGTGGGGCGGTGCAGGGGCACGTACTCCACCAGCGGCTGGTCAGAGATCACCACCCCGGCCGCGTGCGTGCCGGCATTGCGCGTCACGCCTTCCATGTTGGCCGCCGTATCGATCAGGTCCTTCAGATAGTCTTCCGATTCATACAGCGCCTTGAACTCTTCGATTGTTTCCAGCGACTCGCGCAGGCTGACGGGTTTGCCGGGGATATTGGGGATCAGCTTGGCCACCCGGTCCACTTCGCTCAGGGGGATGTCTTTCACCCTGCCCACGTCGCGGATGGCGGCGCGTGCCCCCAGCGTGCCGAAGGTGATGATCTGTGCCACCCGGTCGTCGCCGAACTTGCGTGCGGCGTAGGTGAGCATCTCCGAGCGGCAGTCGTCCCTGAAGTCCAGGTCGATATCGGGCATGGAGATGCGCCCCGGGTTGAGGAAGCGCTCAAAGATCAGCCCGTGGTGGATCGGTTCCACCAGGGTGATGTCGAGGCAGTAAGCCACGATCGAGCCATTACCGCTGCCGCGGGCGTTATACCAGATGCTCTGCTCGCGGGCATAGCGGCACAGGTCCCACACGATGAGGAAGTAGGTGTCGAAGCCCATCTTGTGGATCACCTGCAGCTCGTAGTCCAGGCGGCTGCGCACGGTTGGGTCGGAGGCCCGCTCACCGTAGCGGCGCTGCAGGCCTGCCTCGCACAGCTCGTGCAGGTACGAATCGGCGGTATAGCCCTCGGGCACTGTGAACTGCGGCAGGTGGTAGCCCTTGAAGCCCAGGTCGAGCTTGCAGCGCTCGTTGATCAGCAGGGTGTTGCTGAGGGCCTCGGGCGTCTCGGCGAACAGGGCTTTCATCTCGTCGGGGCTGCGGAGGTAATAGGTGTCATCGGTCATGCGCATGCGGCGTGGGTCCGAGAGCAGGCTGCCGGTCTGGATGCACAGCATGATGTCTTGCAAGCGGGCGTCGCTGGGCTCAATGTAGTGCACATCGTTGGTGGCGATGTAGCGGGCGTTGTACTTGCGCCCTAGCTCCAGCAGGCTGCGGTTCACCGCCGGCAGCTCGGGGATGCCATGCTGCTGCAACTCGAGGAAGAAGTTGTCGGGTCCGAACACGTCGTAGTACCACGCCAGCTTGCGGTCGGCAGCTTCCTGGTTGCCCTGCACCAGCAGGCGCGGGATCTCACCCGACATGCAGGCGCTACTGCAGATCAGTCCTTCGGCATGCGCTGCCAGCAAGTCGTGGTCGATGCGGGGATAGTAGTAAAAGCCTTGCAGCTGGGCGGTGCTGGCCAGCTTGAGCAGGTTCTTATAGCCGGTCTCGTTCTCGGCCAGCAGCAGCACGTGGCTGGAGCGTTTGTCTTCCTGCGGGTCGTGCTCCCTGAGCGTGCGGGCTGCCATGTAGGCTTCCAGCCCGATCACCGGATTGATCCCGGCCTGGGTGGCGGCGTTGTAGAACTCGATCACCCCGAACATCGTACCGTGGTCGGTGATGGCCAGCCCGGGCATGCCCATGTCGCGGGCGCGCTCCACCAGGCGGCGGATGTTGCTGAAGCCGTCCAGTAGCGAGTATTCGGTGTGTACGTGGAGATGGACGAAAGACATGGGTTTTGAGAGAGAGATTATAGCATGGCAGTCCAGGGTTCAAACCCGACGGTTTACTTAAAATATTGGTCTTTTTCCCGGCCCTTGGGCCGGGCTTGGTGGTTGGTACAGTGAATGTATGGGCGCAAGATCCCATTAAATGGCAATACAAACAATTGGATGATTCTGTGCATAGAAATCGTCCCCAGGCCATGCAAGAAAGGTCAATTGGATATGGGTAGTGTATGACCAAACAGGTGAAAATGCAATGCCGTTAGGGGCAACTTGCTGAAACATTAATCTGGGGGTGGGGCCGGCGGAGGCGAGCCAGGAAGTTGACACGGAGAACCTTTAGGGTATAATTCCCCTGCCAAATGGCCCAGTAGCTCAATTGGCAGAGCAAGCGACTCTTAATCGTTAGGTTAGGCGTTCGATCCGCCTCTGGGTCACCAAAATGGCATCAGGAAGCTTGACGGCCGTCAAGCTTCTGGCATTTAATGGGGAGGCAGAGGGGAACCCTGAAGGTTCTCGAGAGCTGAGCTGCCCTGGAAGCGTACGGATCGTTTTCAGCACTCTACGGGTGGGATCCGATCAGCCTGTCCGATCATGCTGACCTATAATTGTGCCAGGATGTGGGCGACGATCTGCTCAACCGGCTGCGTCACATCAATTGCCAGGGCTTCAGCCGGTTCTTCAAGCGCCTCGACTTGGCTCTTCAACATGTTGGGCTTCATATAATGCCCAGGGCGATCAGCCATCCTCGACCAGATCAGCTCAAAGCCGCCTTTGAGATAGACGACTATAACGCCTGGGCAATCGCGCAGGAGGACCTGACGGTAGCTCTCTTTGAGGGCAGAGCAGGCCAATACAGCTGGTTTATGCTCTTTAATGTGCCGGGCAATCAGCTCGTGCAGCTCTTCCAGCCAGGGCGCACGGTCAGCATCACTGAGCGGGATACCGGACCTCATTTTAGCGACATTGGCGGGGGTATGGAACTCGTCCGCGTCGTAAAAAGGCCAGCCCAGGCTTGTGGCGACTGCCTGGCCAACCGTGGTCTTACCGCAGCCTGACACACCCATGACGAGAACGAACCCTGGTTTCATGCGGAGGATTGGTGATGATTACCCTTGTATTTCGAGGATATGAGCTGCTCCACTTCGCTGATGGGCCGGTCGAATTGTCCCAGCCGTTCCATCTTTAGAGTCGTAACCGCAGCAGCCCACTTCATTGCTTCAGGTGGCTCCAGCGATAGGCGCATGGCCATGTACGCACCGATACAGGTATCGCCGCGCCCACTACGCCCCTCCAGGCTGCGTGGATAAAACCCAGCGGAGTAATACTCGCCGCCGGCATACACGAGCATTCCATCTCGGTGAGTTAATACGACCTCCCGAGCACCCAATTGGGCGAAGATCCTGGCTGCTTTTCGTATATCCGCTTCGCCGGTCAAGTGTTGTGCTTCGACCGCATCGCTCTTGAGCACATCGAGGTAGGGGAGGGTCTGTTCCATTTGGTCCCAAGGCTCGTAGTTCAAGCTCTCAGCCCGCAGGACACGCACGAAACCCTGCATATCCGCCCCCAGCAGGCAGTGCTGCTCCTTGAGAAACGCGATAACATCTTGCCCAACTTCCCCGCGGAAGCTGGTTCCGATCAGAGCGGCTTTCGCCTGGATTCCGTCCAAGTCCAGCGCAGTGATCGAGCCGGCAGTGCTGGCCACGGATAGGTGCCGGACATCTGGATCCAGGGAGGGGTATTCCAATCTCATCGTGGTCGACGCAGGGGTGTAAGTGGCAAAGCAGTCGATACCCGCCTGGATGAATTTGTCCACCACGCGCTGGTCTGTTATGGCCAGGCGGGTCACCACGGCGACCTTTAATCCAAGCCGATTGGCGGCATGGGCAGAATAGTTCATCGCCCCGCCATCCACATACCTGGTACCTGTTGGGGAGATGATCGTGTCTTTGGTGTAATTGCCAATACACAGCAGGTCGTAAGTTGAATTAGCATTCATATCGGGATCTTGCCCTATTTGGCGATCAGCAGGATGATCGAGCTGATCAGCCAATAAATGCCTGCCCCCATCAGGGCAGTCGCTGGGATGGTCAGGAGCCAGGCCATGCCGATTTCCTTGGCAACACCCCAGCGCACCTTGTTCTTGCGCTCAGCTGCCCCGACGCCCATGATGGCAGAGCTGACCACCTGCGTGGTACTCACCGGGCCTCCGACCAGTGAGGCAGTCAGAATGACACCTGAAGATGCCAACTGGGATGAAAACCCATCCACAGGCCGGATGCGGTAGAACCTGGCCCCCAGGGTTTTGATCAGCCGCCACCCGCCCAGCGCCGTCCCAGCGGCGATCATTGTGGCACAGGCCAGGATCACCCATTGCGGCACTACAAACGTGGATATATACCCTCCGGTGACCAATGCCAGGGTGATGATGCCCATAGTCTTTTGGGCATCGTTGGTGCCGTGGGATAGCGCCAGAGCCAAGGAGGTGAAGATCTGGCCTCGATTGAGATACTTATTCACCTTGGGTGAAGCGTTCCAGCAGATCAAGTAGATCAAACGCAATACGATAAAACCCACAATAAAGCCAAGGATGGGTGACAAGAATAATGACAACAGGACCTTGAGCAAACCGAGTACCTGAATGGCACTCCAACCTGCATCGATCAACACCGCGCCGATCAAGCCGCCGATCAAGGCATGGGACGAGCTGCTGGGAAAGCCCAGGTACCAGGTGAGCAAGTTCCACAGGATGGCGCTGGTCAGTGCAGCCAGGATCACCAGCAGATTGATGGCAGCCGAATCGACAACTTCATTTCCGATCGTTTCAGCGACGGCCACCCCGAAGATGAAGGGACCGATGAAGTTTGCAACAGCAGTCATCCATAACGCGACCCGGGGCGGTAAGGCGCGGGATGAGATCATGGTGGCCACGACGTTACTCGAGTCGTGGACACCGTTCAGGAAATCGAACACCAGGGCCAGGATGATTACAGCGATGATCAGCAGGTTCATCGGCAGAGCCTTTTAGGTGATCTTAACCACGATATCGGCGATGACGTTAGCGGCTTCATCGCCGCGATCAGCAGCATTGCTGAGGTGGCGGTAGACCTCGCGCGATTTGAGCATCTTCATCACATGCTTGATGTCCTCCGCACCGCTGAAGAGATCGGCCAACGCCTCGCGGTAGACTTCCTCTACCCGGTTTTCAAGGGTCTTGGCCCGCTGGGCATGCTCGTTGGCGACTTCGGGGTGGAGCTCCAGGCGATCAACTGCCATCAACAATTCGTAAGCTGCATCCCTGAGCAATGAAGCGATGCGTTGCATGAAAGGTGTTGGGCGTACCCGCAAGACTTCCATCTCGGTCACCGTGCTGTAAGCGTAATCCAGCACGTCGTCGATGGTTCGGGATAGCGAAAAGATGTCCTCCCGGTCGAAAGGGGTGACGAAGGTCTTATTAAGCTCGGAGATCAGGATGCGCCGGGCTTCATCAGCCTCTTTCTCGCTTTTCTCCAATCGTTCGGCTGCGGTTGTGTCCTCCGCCATATAGGCTTTCAGGGCTTCCAGGCCTTGCAGTGTTAATGAGGCCTGGTCATGGATCAGCTTAATGAAGACGCTCTCCCGCTTTTTGAAATAACTGCGCATAATACCACTCCTTAACCACTACAGATATTCAATGCAACCAGCCTCAACCAGATAACCTAACCCATGCTTAACCTGTGCAAGTGTGTTGCCAGGTAGGAGCTCGAGCGTGCGGAATACATCCGCAGGCAGGTATCGGGCTATCATCCTAAAATCGATCTCTCCCAATCCAGGTGCCAGGTGATCGGTCAGGCCGATCACATCGTGCAGGTGGCAGCCGATCATGCGCGTAGCGTAGCGCTTGAGCCAATCCTCGTGTTTGAAAAACCCGAGCCGGTCAAGCGCCTGGGCGTGTCCAACATCATAGATGAAACCAAGCTGGCCTGGATTTGCTAGGCCTAGCAATTCTTCCATCTCGTCCTGGATGGGGATATCCATATAGTGATAACGGTTTTCGAGACCCAGCTTGACGTGATAGGCGGCAGCATATTCGAGCAACTCAGCCAGGCTCCTTTTAACTGCTTCCAGACGAGGCGCAGCCCCGGCAAAACGAGCTTGTGTGATCTCAACCTTATACTTTTGATATTCAGCCGATTGCGCCTCATCCTTCTTGAATAATTCCCGCAATTTGCCTTCAAGCCCCGTATCGGTGGTCACGTTACCACAATGGACAACTACGACCGGCGCGCTTCTCTCGGCTGCCAGGTGGATGCTGTTCTTGACTGCCTGCACACCTTGCCTGCGGCAGTCTTCATCGGTAGATGAAATCAGCCAATCTCGGCTGACCAGGACCTTGGTGGAGACGTCCGCCGGGCAGGGCTCGTGGATGCTACTAAGCTTGTAATGGTCCCAATTTACAGTGGATAACATTCGTGAATCAACCTGGTGATTCAACTCGATGCTTGATATCCCCAGGCTTTTTGCCACCCCAAAAAACTCGTTTAGGTCGGAATAATTAGTAAGAGCCCACATGGTCGACAATGAGGCGTTGGTGGGAAGATGTTCAGCGGTCATAATTCTTTCACAACGATTCCAATCTATGAAGATGATAAAAAAGACCTACCTCAGAATATCCAAATGATCCAGGTCGGAAAACTGTTTAATATAAATGTCTGCTTTAGCGCCAGGTTCATAATTATAGGCGATCGTGATTAAGCCGCTATTGTGGGCTCCTTCCAACTCGGAAGACTTATGGCCAACAAATACTGCCTGACTGGCTTCGATTCCCAATTGTGACAGCGCTAACCGGTATATGGCGGGGTCCGGCTTCTGCACGCCAACCTCGCTGGATGGAATGATCGAATCCCACAGGTTACCCATTCCACCACGCTCCAATTTGTTGAGCTTGAAATGTAATGGGTGAGCCGTATCTGTGATGATCCCAAGATATAAACCACGTGCCTTGAGCGCTTTCAAAGTACTCGAGTGTATCGTTCCAAAAAAAGACTTGTTCCTTCTCCCGGATCGCCGTGGCGACCCCTTCAGCCACCAGGGCGGGGTCGGTGATCCCATACAGGTTCAGGACGCCAGCCTTGTATTGCTCGAAGGATATGTGTCCGATGAATGCCTGATGGCGGAGTTTGGCGATCTCTGGCTCTACATCGTCGGGGCATGGAACCTTGTGTTGTTTAATAAAGGGTGCCAACTCCTGGTCTTTGTTTTTTCTATAATAGAGCACCCCATCCGCATCAAACAAAACCGCCCTAATCTTGCAGGACACCCGAGTAGGTTCGGGTTCCTGCAAGAGGTCTCGGGATTCACGCTTAAGCAGCTCCTGCAGCTCGATCATGTTGCTTATGATGAGATCAGGGACGGCCCCATCATCGCTCTCGCCATGGTTGAAATCGTGCCTGATCAGGATGGCGAGTTTGAAACCGGCTCGCCTCGCCCCCACCACATCTCGGGCGATACGGTCGCCGATATAAATGCACTCACTGGTAGGTGTGTTGGACAGGCGGGCGGCATAATGGAAAATGGATGGATCGGGCTTGCGACGTCCATACTCACTGGATAAGACGATCGGGTTGAAATAGCTCTTTATGCCATACTGGCTCAGATTCAAGGGTACCTGACCCCGGCTGGCGACATTGGAAATTAAACCGATCCTGTATCCCATCTGCTGGATGGCCTTTAAAACCGAGGGGATCTCGGGTCGCATCTGGCGCTGATAATAATGGGTCTCAATCCAAACCATCAGGTCATCTGCAACATGCTCAAGCTGTTGATGGACTTCGGGATAATCTGGCAGGATATAGTTTTGCCATATCAAGCTGGAAGGGATTTCTTCCAAGGTAAGCATCCGCCATTGGTGGTAGCAGGCAAGTCCTTCTGTGATCAGCTTGTGCAGGCGTTGGTCAGGTAGTGAGAGATTTATCCCCGATAAGGATAGACGAGATTGAAGGTCAGGCGTCGCAGCCAGGCGCATCTCTGGGGAGTGCCAAAATGTTTCTATTGTTCCACCCATATCGAAGAATACGGTCTTGACAGTCATTTAAATTTTCCCTTAAAACCAGAACACAAAATCCGTCCCAGCTGGAATAATGCGAATTCTGGTAATCAAATAGACAAAACAACAATAATGATTATTTGATAAACAATTACGATATTACTTTGGGACACGGACAGGCTGCGTCCGTGTCCCAAAATCACATCTAGCTATGGTTAATTTATGAGTAGCTTATTCTGACTAAGGAGCGACAAGCAGGCTAGCCGCCCAGAAGTCGCGTACTTTACTAACGTTTTCCCAGTCGAAGACCGGATCCATCTCCCAGACCTGAGGCAATAGCTCATCCAAAGGCAGGTTGTCTTCAAAGACTGGAAGACCTTCAGCCGCTGGGTAAGTACCAATCTCGTTCCAGGGTTCAAAACCTGCTTCCGAGAGAATAAAACGGATGAAGAGTTTGGCTGCATTAGGGTGTGGGGCATTGTTGGCTACAGCAAGGAAGCTGGTCTTGAAGATGCCCATGACGGGTTCCATACCAAAACAAGGAGCCATGTTCAATTCGCCTTCTTGGGTAGCTTCGTAGCTTGAGTAGCCCGTCCAACCAAAACCAGGTTCTTCGCCTTCGGGTAATTCAAGCCCGGCAAAAGCTGCATCCACCATATCGCCATCGTCAAGAACCACCACATCGTTATACGCCAATTTCTTGAGCCACAGATAGCCGGCATTCTCCGGTACCATACCAGAAGCATCCGCTACTGCAAGTTCATCGGTAGTCCAGTCTTTGCCATAAAGATCCTTGTAAGCCTGGGCCATCTCGTCCCCATTTTGAACGAAAGTAGCAATCTTTGCCATAGTGCTGACGTCTGACATCGGGTCTTCCATGAAGAATTTACCCTTGTAAACAGACTCTGTTAGCTGCCAGATGTTGGTGAGTGGGCAGCCATCCGGGTGGACCTTGTTGTTATACCCGATTACATCAGTCGAGTGGCGTGCAATTGCAAACGGACGCTCATCAGTTAGCTCAGGGATAGACACATCACTTGGAACGAACGACCATAACCACTGGTTTGGAACGAATTGGCCAAATAGGATGTGCCCATCGCTGTTGAACCAAACATCCCCAACAACATTCCCGCTTTCCTGCTCCGCAGCCATCTTGGTATCGATGCCATCGGTGTCAGCAACATCGAATTCAATATCTGGGTATAGGGCATACCATGAATCAGGCAAATCCTCAACTCCGCCTGAATTGGCATAGACTGTCACCTTCCCTTCCTTAATTGCCGCGGCTTCGATAGCCTCCCAGTCATCGGTGGCAGGTTGGTAAGGGCCAAAACCGTTATCCTTTGCCCATTGTTCGTTTGGGGTGAGTGTTGGCTCAGGTACAGCCGTAGATTCTGCCGCAGGTGGCACGATTGCAGGCGCTGTCGTTGGGGTAGCCGCGCCGGCACAACTGGTAATGATACTGAATAAAATGCAAATTGCTAATAACCTTCCAAAAATCTTCATTACATCCTCCTTACTGTTGGTTAGCTTGAACGTGAGTAGAAAAACTAAGTACTAAGTATGTTTTGGGTTCGTTTGAATAGTCCTCCTTTCAATGGTTTTTACTTCCATTTCATTAATTACGATAATGATTCCCGTGATCCTTAATCAATTATTGGGGACAATCAAATTTCCGCTCGCTTTATCGTATAGGTTTAGCGTTTCAGGATTAAACTTTAACCAGATACGGTCATCCATCTGGATTTTGCTGATGCCCATGACTCTAACGGTCAGTTCCATCTCGCCGAGGCGGGCAATAATGGTCGAGTCTGCTCCGGAGGGCAGGACGGAATAGGCGCTGAACTCCACTGCTCCAGGGAGAGGTTGGGTGAATATGGCGATATCTTCAGGCCGAATGCCTACTACTACGCTGCCATTTGCGTTACCGGTATTTATCGTAATCTTAAATCCCCCAAGGTCGACAGAATTATTCCCGCTCACCACACCATCCAGCAAGTTCACTTTTGGATTACCAATGAAATCCGCTACGAAAAGATTAGCGGGGAAATGGTAGACTCTGTCGGGGGTATCAAACTGTTGTACAACACCTCCTTTCATGATAGCAATGATGGTGGACATGGTTAATGCTTCCACCTGGTCGTGGGTCACATAGATGGTGGTAGCGCCAGAAAGATGATGCAACCGTTTGAGTTCGGTGCGCATGTCCATGCGCAGGCGGGCATCCAGATTTGAGAGCGGTTCGTCCATCAGAAACACCTTTGGGCGATAGGCGAGCATACGAGCTAATGCAATGCGCTGCTGCTGGCCTCCACTCATCTCGCGTGGATAACGGTCTTCAAAGCCTTCCATCTGTACTTCTTTGAGTGATTCTTTTACCCGCTTTTCCATCTCAGCCTTGGGCATCTTCTGGATTTCCAGGGCAAAAGTGATGTTCTTATCCACCTTCATATGCGGCCATAAGGCATAATTCTGGAAAACCAACCCTAAATCGCGCTTGCTGGAGGCAAGCGAAATACCCTTGTCGTAAGAAAAAACCAACTTATTGCCAATATAGATCTCGCCACCGTCTGGGTCTTCTAAACCAGCCACGCAGCGTAGCAGTGTCGTCTTGCCGCACCCAGATGGACCTAAAAGAGTTACGAAGGTCTCTGGTTCGATGTCCAAGCTGACATGATCCAGTGCAAGCACATTTCCAAATTTTTTTGTTAAGTTATTTATTCTGATGCTTGTTTGCATGAAATCCTCGCTTTACATCCCGAGACCCTTTTTTAGACTGCCGCCTGAGAAACGAGTAATGATGGCGTTCCCTATGATTGTGATGAGTATCAAGAGCAGTACGACAATGTTACCCATTTGATCTCTTCCGGCCTCTATATACCTCATGGTCAGACTTGCCAGCAACTGGGTGTCACGGGTGACAAGCAGGATAATTAAGGACAGCTCGCGCATGGTAGTGATAAACGTCAGCAGGAAACCGGAAATGAAACCGCTTATGGTAAGCGGAAAGATGACACGTCTGAAACGCTGCCAGACACTCGCGCCGGACACTTGGGCAGCCTCCTCCAGTTCGTGCCCCACCTGCATCATAGCTGAGACCCCTGAACGCGAAGAGTAGGGGATGTGTTTAGCCACCGAGACAATCACCAATAGGGCAAACGTTCCATATAAGGAAGGCAACGGTCCTATCTTCTTGGCGAACATGGCAATATAAACCGCGCCGAAAGCGATGCCCGGGATGACATACGGAATATATGCAAGCTGGTCGACCAGCTTAGCAAGCCGGGTACCACGGCCTTTAACGATGGAATATCCAAGCAGGACACCAAGCAGGGCGGTGAAAAAGGATGTATACAAGGCTAGCCGAATGGAATTCCAGGCGGTATCGTAGATTCTCGGGTTAAGAAGGACTCCCGGTTCGCCGTCGTTGTACAACGGGTTTGGTTGTCCGATCCAGTTCTGCAAAGTCAGATTACTTAAGCTGTAATCCCCCGTCCGCAGCAAGAATGTGTCAAAAATCAGCAACCCCAACGGTACTACAAGAACCATCAACTGAAAGCTGATCACGACCACAAAGAGAACCTTCTTCATATTCCTTAATTTACTTGGATTGGAGACAAACCCTCGCCCTCCGATTGTCTCATAACTCCTGCGCGTACCGGTCAGTCTCTGGTTGAGTGAAATGGTTACCATGGAGAACATGATCAGGACGATCGCCAGCACGAAGGCATCGGCCTTGTCTCCAGCTGCCAAACTGCCTCGGATCATGGTAGCAACCACATAATACCGAACCGGTGAGCCCAGGATATTCGGTCCGCCAAACGTGCCCATCACCTTGGAAAAAGTCATAATGAAATCCGACAGTAAAGCCGGTAGAACCAGCGGCAGGGTGATCTTCCGTAAGATACGCCATCGGTCGGCACCCATCAGTTCTCCTGCTTCTTCAAGGCTGGAATCGATCGACATCAGCGCTGCCGAAACAAATAGAAAAAAGAAGGTGTAATAGTGCAGCGCACAACAAATGATAATCGGCACCGGTCCATACGACAACCAGTCGGGCGGACTCACTCCTAAAATGGATTCAATCATTCCTGGGGCTCCACCGACTGTCCTATTCTTGAACAGCACCAGCCAGGCTTGAGCTAATGTCCAAGAAGGCATAATGTAGGGCAAAACCGCCAGTGAAGTGACAAGCTTCCTACCAGGCATATCGGTACGCACAACCAGCCAAGCTAGCGAACCACCGATTATTAGTGCAAAGACAACCGTGCCCATGGCGATGGTCATCGAATGTATCAGGGGGTTGTAGGTATATATTCGGCCAAATATACCCGTCGACATCCTGATCCAGTGAAAAAGCGTGAATTCACCCTCCACGGCACCAGGGATGCGGCTGGCATCAACAGGCTGCCAGGTAAACGTGGTCATAATCAGTTGATATAGAGGGTTGATGACCATTATGGCCATCAACCCGAGCATGATCAAAGCTAAGACGACATGTGGTTTAGTCAGCCAGTGAAAGAATCTACGGGAACTAGCCTGAAGCCTTAGTAAGAAGGGTTGTGAGGAGGTCGCAGGGATTTGCATGAATATGCTCCAAGTAATCCATTCTACCTAGTAAATTGCTTCATTGGTTTTCTTCAGTCGTGCGCGCATTTGATCCAGCTTATCCAGGTTTGTCATTACATACCCCTGGTCTTCCTGAGCAACTGCCAATAGAAGAGTATTAATAATAGTCATTGGCACAACCAGGGAATGGAATTCTGAAACAGGACCTCGCTTTGCAGACAGCACCACGTCTGCTTTATCACCAATAATCGAGCCAAGTGTGTCGGTCAACATGATCACAGGACATTTAATTTCATTTGCATAATCCAGGATCAGCTGGAGAGCCCCAGAGATATCAAAAAAGCAAATCACAAACAAGAGGTCTTGATTGGTCATTAACAACAACGGTTCCAACATTTCTCGACCAGCAGTTGTCAAAGGGACAATTTGCCATCCAAAACGACCTAACCGGATTTCCATTAAATTTACTAGTGAGACGGATGGTCCAACTCCAAAGATAAAAATGCGCTTGCGTGAGCGGATCATCTCAACAGCTCGATTTAGAGATTGACGTTCAATTGTCTCAAGGGATAGGGTCAAGTAATCGATTTCGGAAACAACCAGTCGATCAAAGATATCCCCTGCTTCCCGTAAATCATCCAACCGGCTGCGCAGTCGAGTTGAGTGGGTGACTCTGTGACGAAATGCCTCTTGTAATATCGTACGCATGGCAGGGTAGCTGGAAAATCCAAGCGTGCGCGCGAAGCGTACCAGGGTCGCCTCACTCAGCCCCAGGCGATCGGCAATCTCACCCGCGGAGAGAAAAGCTGATTCCTCCTGGTTTTTCCGCAGGTAATTGGCAATACGCTTCTCACTTTTGGTAAGTTGTTGGTAGTGATCGCTGATGAGCTGGCTGAAATCAATGATTCTCTGGTCGCTTGTTTCCATAGCGTCTCTCTTCCGTGTATCGGTAGTAAGAATCATACAATTCAGGAAAATATGAAAGTTTTGTTACATTTGAAGATGATACATCATTTATATTAACTTTGCAAGCAATCTTTCAAAATTCATCTAAGATTAATCTTTGGTGGGTAACTTTTCGTTCATAAACACAGAAAAATAATTCGTGTGGTATGTTTTGGATGGGAAAGCCCATCACAATAAAGAGGTTATCGTTTTCCTAATAGGCACCTGATTGGACATTTTCCAGCAGCGATTGGATGAGTGGGAGCGTTCCAACTGCGGTGCCATCCAGGCTGGCGGCTGCAGCTCCACAGGCCACCCCCCAACGCAAGATATGCTCCCCTGGTAGCTGTTGTGATAGGCCGAATATCAGGCCTGCCAGCAAGGCATCGCCTGCCCCGATGGGGTTGTGTTCTTCAATCTTGGGCGGGATTGCCCACCAAACCCGAGTGCCATCCGAATAGACTGCGCCTGCTTTCCCAAGCGAGATCGCCGCCTGTAGCGCACCGAGTGTATGTATCTTCGCGAGAGCTTTAGCTGCAGTAGCGCTTGTGGAAGTGTCCATGGCGGTTAAATCTGCTGCTTCAGCGGCATTGGGTTTGACAAGGAATGCACCCGCCTGGCAGGCTGACAGAAGGCAGCTACCTTCCATGTCCACAACCGCCTTAGCGCCCACGAACTGTACCCGGTTGACAATCTCTGTAACGACGGAAGGCTGCATGCCAGGGGGTATGCTCCCTGCCAGGATCCACCAGTCCCCAGGGCTTGCCAGGGAGCTGATCTTCTCCAGGAGGGTCGCGGTCTCTTCTTCAGATACCCACGGACCAGGCTCGTTTACTTTAAGATAACTGGTATGGTCCGCATCCACGACGCTAAAATTCGTGCGCGTCTCACCCTGGATGTGGATAAAATCGTTGCGGATCCCCAGGCTGGAGATGCCCGTTGCCAGCTGGAGGCCTACGCTTCCACCGATAAATCCCAGGGCGGTGCTTTCCATTCCCAGGGCAAGCAGGGCGCGCGAGACATTAAATCCCTTGCCTCCATAATCGACCTGCATGGTCTGGGAGCGCAGGACGCGGTTCAGCTCAATCTGGGGAACGGTAAGCTCACGGTCGAGGGCAGGATTAAGCGTAATGGTGTAGATCATATCTACCTAGATTGGAATGGCAGACTTTTCGTGCTGGTCAAAACTCGTCAGCATGCTCACCTGATGCATCTGGAGTGTGTGAATGACCTGTGAGATGCCATAGCCTACATCCTGGGCTTTATGCGCATCCGAGCCCACGGTGATGATCGGCTGCGTACCCGTTTCTCTTACCCTGGCAAGATAATGTTCCAGGAATCGATCCGAAGGATAAGGTTCCTGGACAGGCAGTTTCAGGCCCTTGGTGTTGATCTCGATCCCAACCCCGCTAGATATGAGCGCCTCGATATATTCTTCAACCTGTTCAGCGTAACACTCCCATGGTAGCGGTGGGGTGAGCGTGTAAGTATATTTTTTGATCAAATCGGGGTGCGCCATTACATCAAACAGCTGGGACTGGGCAGCACACGCGGCCAGCTCATAGTACTCACGATAGATGGAAATAAGGTCTCGATCTTTGAAAAAACCCACCGCATGGGCTTTATTTGAGAAGAAACCTCCCCTGATATCGTGGATGGCCCCATGGACCAGATCGAACGGACGCTTGATCAGGTTTTCATAGGATTGAATTTTTTTGCGGATGTCACTTTCTCTTCCCGGGTAGTAATCCATCTCAATCCCCAGGCGGATTTTGAGCTCGGGGTAACTCACCTGGCAAGCCTGGATGTTTTCCCAGTGCTTGATGAATGCCACATCCGTGATGAGATAATCCGGCTGGTTGAGCATGACATGGTTGGTGAAGGCGATTTCCTGGATGCCTAAGGCCGTGGCACGGTCACAGGCTTCACGCTCGGTCATGTTGCCATCAACTGTCACGGCTGTATGGAGATGGTAGTCGATGAATTTCGGTGGTACCATAAAACACTCCCTAGCCTGCTTTAATAGTTTCGTCCAAGATCGCTTTTATACCCGGAGTGGTCCACAATGCTGCACCGGTCGTGTCCACCAGCAAATCGCAGGCCTCCAGCTGGGGAATGAAGGCAATTTGAGCCATGATGAACTGCTCTTTAAAAAAGCGGTTACGGAAATAGGTTGGCTCATATTTTTTACGATAATCGATATCCCGCTTCCATTTGCGTTTCATCCTGACGGGATCATCGGTGAGGTAAACAACTTTGATGTTGATCAGGTGGGCGATCTCTTCGAGCAGGAAAGGGAAATTACCTTCCATAAAAATAATGTCGGCCGGTTCGATCTCTACAGGCACACCACCCGGTTTCAAGTTACCATCCAGGTCATGGCTCGAGGTGGCATAGATAAAATCGTACCTCGGGATGCTGATCTTTTGCCCCTGGCAGATGTGCGCCAGGCTCGATTTTAATAGCTCGAAATGCAGGGCGGCTTTACCCTGGGTATGAATGCCCTGCGCCTCCCGGTAATCGCGGTCGGTCAGGAAGTTATCCATCTCAATCGAAGTGGTCTTTCGGCCTGCCCGATGGAATGCAGTGTGCAAGCGCTCCACAATCTCAGTTTTGCCGGCAGCAGATGGCCCAGCGATGGCAAGCAGTACGGGGGCCCCTTGTTTTATGATGAGCTTTTTTACCACCTCGATAAAGAGGGCGTCGACCTCCCGGTTGAGGCGCTTAAAATCGCGGTATCCAACGTCCTGGTAGCGCTCTAACTGCTTCTGCCTGGGTTTGAACTGCCGGTAAGGTTGATTCCCCAGGTGGGACAGGACTTTTTCGGTGAAATATTGGGTACGGTGGAGAAAATAAAACCCACGCACGTCAAAATAGAAATGCTGACTCACCCACTCGAGCGGGTATTCCCCGGTGACCAGGCCAACGAAGAGCATATTCGTAAGCTCAACGATCTTGCCATCCATAACAATGCGACCATCGACACTAGGCTTGATCTGGAGGCTGTCATAAAACGAGCGGGAATTTACCCGCTGCTCGATCTCTGCGGTTGATTTCAACATGACTGAAGACCAGCCCGAATCGGGAATGAGGTTATTTAATCCATAACGGAATTCATATAGCTCCATTCCTCTGACTGCTGGGGTAATGAGCTTCATCTTTTGGAACAATCGTTTGGTAAATTCGTCCAGTTTATCCCGGTCCAATACAGCTGTACTCATACTGGTAAATCCTCCGAACAAAGAATAGGTCAAGCCATTTCTCGCAGGCGTGGGAACTTGAGGAACACAAAGATTCCATAAAGTAAGGAGAGCGAGGCACCGATCGCCACCGAGAGTGGGGCACCGATCCAATCAGCGACGATGCCAGCCTGCAAGCCGCCCAGCTGGTGCATGCCTTGGGTTACCAGCGAATATTGACTCATCACCCGGCCGCGCAGGTCGTCGGGCGAATTAATCTGTAGCAAGGTGTTAGCCAGGGTGTTTTGGAACACCTGGGCTACGCCAACCAGCGACATCAGCAGCAAAGAGATGATGAACACCTGCGAATACACAAAAGCCAGCAACAAGATCGGCAAGCCCAGATTACCCACTGATAGCAGGCGACCACGCCGGGCGGCCGGCGGGAGTGAGGCGACCAAAATTGCCCCCGCCACCGCACCGACTCCGATCGCAGAATACAGCAATCCCAGGGGCAGGGCTTCCGGCTGCTGGCAGGTCAGCGTCCGTAGAGGTCCGTTACAGAAAAAATCAACCAGTGGTTGGGCACTACCGCTGAGCATGTTATCGGCGAACACGGGTAGCAAGGTCTGGTAAGGCCGCGATAGAAAGGATGTGACTGCCACCAGGCTCATCAGAACGAGCAGCAATTGCTGGCTGAGCACATAGCGGAGACCTTCACGCGCATCGGCCAACACCTGTGAGAGATGCTGCTTTGAGCTGGTGGGCTGCGGCAGGTTGCGCATGAACAACAAGCTGATGATCACCGCCAGGAAGCTCAGGCTGTTCAGGAAGAACGCCACAGCCTCACCCCGCGTGGCAACCACCACACCTGCGATTACCGGCCCCAGTGTGCGAGCTGTGTTGTGGATGGCAGAGTTCAAGCCGATGGCACTGGTCAGGTCGTCCTTACCTTCCACCATCTCCACCACGAAGGACTGCCGAGCTGGCATATCCACTGCCTTCAACATCCCTAGCAAGAAGGCCATCAAATACACCTGCCAAACTTGAATTCGCCCGGTCCAGGTGAGCACAGCCAGAAAGACTGCCTGGACCAGCATCAGGCTTTGGGTGATCAGCACGATCTTGCGCTTGGAAACCCGGTCGGCCAGTGTGCCTCCCCAAAAAGAAAAGGGCAGGAGGGGTAGCACGGTCATCAGGCTGACGATGCCGAGCGACACCGCTGAACCGGTCAAGCGGTATACCAGTACCTGCTGAGCGACTGACTGCATCCAGGTGCCGATCAACGAGACACCCTGCCCGAAGAACCACAGCTTGTAGTTTCGATGCCGCAAGGCGCGGAATGTGTTGGCTGCCTTGGGGCTGGATTTATTTGCAGGCGGGTGGAGCCTAAGCGCCATATTTTTCCAGCCGGTGGGCATTGGCCAGGGCGATGGGCATGATGGAGGTGGCCGGGATGGTACCGAGGCTGCCCCTGGAACAGGCATGCTCGCCGAACTCAGCTATCTCATCCGGTCGGACAAACTGTGAGTAGATCAGGAGCGGCACAGGGTGCCACGAGTGAAATTGCATGACTGCCGGGGAAGAATGGTCACCCCCCACGATGACCACATCAGGCTGCAGAGCCATCAACCCTGGCAGGCAGGCGTCGACTGCCTCGATAACCTTGACCTTTCCCTCGAAATCTCCCTGCTCGCCACAAGTATCGGTCTGCTTCACATGGATGTAAAAGAAATCAAACTGGTCCCAGTGTTTTTCCAGGGTATTGAATTCATCCTGCAGGGAAGTGCCCGCCAAGGGGAGTACCTGCATCCCCACCAAGCGGGCAACCCCGCGATACATTCCATTTACCGCAATAGCCGCTGCATGCAGGCCGTAGCGCTCCTGGAAACGAGGCAACACCGGCAGCTTGGCAAAGCCGCGCAGCAGGATCATGTTGGCGGGTGATTGGTCCCTTAGCTCCACCTGGGCTGCGCTGATGAACTGGTTGACCAGGGATGGCTGATGTTTGTGACCGCTCATCCATGGCGTGCACAGGATAGGGTGGTATCCCCGTTCTCTGGGGGTCCGTTTCGGATAGCGCATCACCCAGGCCGGCAGCCCGCAGGATGAAGGCGAAGCGATGTTCCTTGACAGGGTCGATGAAGATCTCGGCGTCGGCCAGTTTTATGCCGGACAGGAGGCTGGATAGATGCCGGTTAACTTCGGTAGAGATGCGACCAGCCCGGCGGTCGAGGATGCAGTTGTCCGTGCCGACCGTGCAGTAGTTGCCGCGTGCCGCCAGGTCGTCGGGCCCGAGCTCAAAGTCAACCCCCAGGGCTTCCATGGCACCCCGTCCAATCTCGTACTGGATGGGATCATACCCGAACAAGGCCAGGTGCCCAGGGCCACTGCCCGGTGTGATGCCTGGGGCAACCGGGATGGATAAGCCCAGGTTAGATCGTTCGGCCAGGGCGTCCAGGTGAGGGGTGCGGGCTGTCTCCAGCTCGGTCCTGCCGCCTGGCTCCCGCGGCAGCCCACCCAGGCCGTCCATGATGAGCATGACGATTTTTGTCTGAGCCGGGGTAACCAATCTCTGGATCAGGTCCAAATCCATCCGTTCACCTCAAATTTATAAAGAGTTATCCATTATAAAGATCATAAGTCTTGATCGAGATGCCTGGTCGCTCAAGTATAGCCTGGGTGCTGGCTCAAGCCCACTCAACGCGGTGGTGTATGCCGGTGCCATAAACCAGGGCTTCATATGCACGGCGGGTTTTCTGGTAATTCCCATCCCGATCAAGCGCTATGCCCCGCCCAACGCCGGTAACGACCTTCCCAATGCCGACGGCGAGGATTTTAGCTTCGAATTTACGAAGCAACTCTGGGGCGCTACCTGGTTCGGTGCTGCGCCCATCAAAGATAACGTGGATGTAGACATCGTGGAGACCTAGTTCTTTTGCCATGCGCAGCAACGCCAGGGGATAATCAATCGTGCCGTGCGAGCTCTTTTCACTCAGCAGGCAGATCAGGTGCAAGCGGGAGTGCCTGTCGTTAACGCCGTGGAGGGTATCCAGGAATATTGGGTTGGTATAGAAAGACCCGTCCTGCATGGCGGCATCCAGCCTGACATCATCTTGCTCGATCACCCGGCCGGCCCCCAAATTGATATGCCCAGCTTCTGAATTGCCATTTTTACCAGCCTTCAAGCCGACTGCTTCACCAGCTGCTTCCAGCTGGGTGTGGGGATAGGATCTTGCGAGGCTGTCCCAGTAGGGTGTGCGAGCCAGGTAAATTGGATTGGTCGCATCCTGCCGTCCGATCCCCCACCCATCCAGAATCAGTAAAAGAGTTTTGCTGGCTCTGAGCGCGTGCTCTTTGTCTACCAGGCAGCGACCGGTCATCTGGGCGGGAGGGGTGATTCCAAGGATCGATAAAATCGTGGGAGCCACATCGCACAGCTTCCCCTGGTCGAGCTCAAGAGGTGGTAATAAATGCTGGGTGGCCAGGATGAAAGGCACCCGGTTAGCCGTATGGGATACATTGGGAGAGCCATCTGGGGTGTAGAGCTCTTCCAGGTTGCCATGATCAGCGGTGATCAACACCGCATATTCAGACTGCAATGCACTTGTCACCACCTGCTGTAAGTAATGGTCAATTGCTTCAGCGCACTGGATCTTAGCGTCCGTTGACTGGGTATGCCCGAGCACATCCCCATTGGCAAAGTTGACCACGATCAGCTGATTGCCTTTGGCGATGCCCTCGACAACCTGACGGGATACTTCGGATAAACTTAATTCGGGGTTGTGCTCGGGTGGGATATCCCTTTGGGATGGTATGTGGATATCCGTCTCGCCAGTAAAAGGCTGGTTGGTACCCCCATTGAAGAAAAATGTGACATGGGCGAACTTTTCCGATTCGGATATATGCAGTTGGCGTAGCCCGGCCTGGCTGACCGTTTCGGCCAGGGTGTGCTTGATTTGCGTGGGGGCGAATGCCACTGGCAGGTCCTTGAACTTCTCATGATACAGGGTGAGGATCACAAAAGGCAGGTGGGTGAACCTGGCACGTGGAAAATTACCCATGCATGGATCGACAAAGGCTTCTGTAAGCTGGACCTCCCTCTCACCGCGGCGCAGGCAGAAGATGACCGCATCACCATCCTGGATACGTCCGAGCGGTTGGTCCTGCTGATCAACCAGGATGACCGGCTCAAAGGAGTAATCCGTCTGGCCAGCCGCGTAAAGGTCAGGCAGTGCTTCTGCCAGCTCCTGGCCGCCAATGGGTAGATCAGCTGTACCCATACCTGTCTCCTCGATCAAAATTTCTATTTGGCTGGGAAGATATCCAGCAGCTGCTTGAATTCGTAGATGATCCGATCCGGTTTGTTCTCGCCCTGGGGTGAATCTTTTTCGACCTCTCCCTGATCCATCAACAGGATGATCATGCCGAAGCCGGCGTTGCGGGTTCCGACCACATCCCTGGCGGGGTTGTCACCAACGTAGACGCATTTTGCTGGAGCCACCCCGATCCTGCGGGCAGCCTCCCAATAGACTTCTGGGTCGGGTTTACGGCGTCCAAGCACTGATGAAAGGACCACGGATTTGAAATATGGGTTGAATCCATCTGCTTCCAGCCAATCGGGAATTTCCTGGGTGGAGATGACATTGCTAATGATGCCCAGGCGATATCCACGCTGATCCAGCTCGATAACGACCTGCCGGGCATCCTTCTGCAGTACCCGTTTGCCCATAGACTGGCGGAACTGGAAGGTCAGCTCGGTGGCGATAGGTGCGAGCACCTCAGGCGGGTAATCTGGCAGCAGCCAGCGTGTCCACAGCTCTGGCTCGGGCGCTTCGATCATGGTCTGGAAAGCCCATTTTCGGTATGTTTTGTAGCGCTCATTAATGAGCTGACACAGGGTTTCAGGTGATTCCTGGCATCCTACCATCTCGGCGATTTTCTTACGGGCTAACGACTGGTGTTCTTCATCCTTGACCAGGACACGCATGGTATTTCCAAGGTCAATAAAAATGGCTTCAAATTCAGGTTGCATGCATTCCGCCTATTTTCAGCTATCACCATAAGCCGATGAATACTTCAATGTTGGTTTAGTCTGTATTACTTAATTTCACGCCCTGGAAAGATCTCCAGCAGGTCGCTGCACTCATGGATGATGTGATCGGGTATGTTCTCTCCCTGGGGTGGCTCTTTGGGTTCTTTTTCGGGGTCTAACAGGATGATCACCATGCCGAAACCGGCTTTGCGGGTGCCGACCACGTCGCGCAGCGGATTATCCCCGACATATACACAATGCTCAGGCTCAACGCCCAAGCGGCGGGCAGCCTCCCAATAGATCTCTGGGCCTGGTTTTCGATTGCGGACCTTTGAGGATAACACGACGGCTTTGAAATATTGGGTGAGCTGGTCATGTTCCAGCCAATCGGGGATTTCCGTCTCGGTGATCGTATTAGCAATGATCCCCAAGATATAGCCGCGGCGGTCCAACTCGATAACGACTTGCTTAACATCCGGGCGGGGGATACGCCGGCCATCCTTGTCGCGCCAAAGGCGGGTGAGCCGCCCGGAATAAGGGCCAATCTTGTCGGCTGGGAAATCGGGTAGCAAGAAGCATGTCCAAAGCTCGTACTCTGAGGCTTCAGTCAGGTTTTCGAAAGACCATTTCCGGTAGGCTTTCCAACGCTGATCTAGTTTTTGAAAAAAGATGTCCTCGGGTTCTTCAGCCCCCACGAACTGCATAAGCTCGCGCCGTGCCTGAGCTTGGAATGCTTTGTCTTCGACCACGATCCGCAGGGTATTCCCCACATCCAGGAAGATTGCCTTGATATCAAGCTGCATGCCTTCTCCTTATTCTATTTACGCAACGCAAGTATACAAAAATGGAAAACGTGAAATTATACTTTCATTTGTATATCATACAACATTCTGATAAAAAATGCAACAAATCTTTCAAAAAGTGATTGACTTTTTGCCCCGAATTGTGTACACTATATCTGGTGCACACGTGTGCATAACGAGCAGAGCAATGGCTACAACCATTAAAGATATTGCCAGGCAAGCAGGGGTTTCTCATACCACGGTATCGCGTGCCCTGCACAACAACCCCCTCATTTCTGACGAAACCACCCGGCGCATCCAGGGGATCGCAGCCGAGCTCAACTACCATCCGAGTTTTGTAGCCCGCAGCCTGAAGACCAACCGTTCCCAAGCCCTGGGAGTGATCGTCAGCCATATCGACGACCCATTCTTTAGCGAGATCCTGCAGGGGATCGATGATGTGGCCCAGGCGAGTGGATACTCCCTGTTCATTGCTGCCTCCCAGCATGACCTTGGCCGCGAAAAAGCCATTGTACAGACCATGCGCGAGCACCGTGTGGATGGAGTGATCTTGTGTTCGCCACGCTACGCCCGCGAGCAAGGCCATCCGTTGTATTTATCCGATATCCCCCTGGTGGCGATCAACAACCAGGCCGAGGACGATTATCCGTTTTCAATCTATCACGATGATGTGGACGGGGCGCAGCAGGTTTGTGGGCATTTGATCGGTCTTGGGCATCGCCGAATCGGCTTCCTGGGGGATGCCACTTCCGGCCGAACCACCCAGGAAAGGCTGGCAGGCTTTCGACAGACTATGGCAAGGGCGAGTCTCGAGAGTACTCCTGAATTTATCCACCTTGTGCCCGGCAGCAGCGCCTTGCTTGGATATGAGGCTGTGCAATATTACCTTAACCTGGAGCATTGCCCCTCCGCGCTTATGTGCTACAACGACATGCTGGCAGTTGGGGTGCTCAAGGGACTGCGCCTGGCTGGCTTGCGAGTGCCTGAAGATATCTCTGTGACCGGTTTCGATAATATAACCGTCTCAGAATACACTGCTCCACCACTGACCACGATCGACCAACCCAAGCGTTTCCTGGGGGCTGAAGCGGCGCGCATGATGCTGGACCAGCTCGCCAATCCGCCTGGTTCAGGTGACAATAATCCGATTATCAAGCGGCTAAAGGGGACGCTGTTGATCAGGGGCTCCACGTCCCCATGCTAAGCAATTGAGGCTTTATGAAAAATCACCTGATAAATTCTCAACTTAATCTCCGTACCCGTTCGCTGGTCAGTGCCCATGGCGGTGAATATGGGCTGGATGAGACTAGCCAGGGTTTACGGCTGGCCATATGGATGCAACCAGGCAGCAAGGCGATGAAACGATTCGTTGGAGAAGCATCGGAATTCGAGGGGGGCACGCTGATGCTTGGTGACCTAAGCCATGCCAATGCAGTGGCCCTGCGTTCACGACTGGAATGGCTTTGCCCGGTATTGTTAGGCTTGAAGACCTCGGCTGGCATGGGAGACCGGATGGGGATTGCCACCCCCGGGCACGTGCGCGCTGTGCGCGGTATGGATGGGGCGGTCGCGCCCATCTTTGCCCAACAATCCATCCGCGAAATGAGGCGAACAGGCCGAAGCCCGCAGCAGGTTCTTGATGATGCTACCTGGGGCATGTTCGAGGAAGGCTGGCGGGCAGGGGCAGGGGCGGACGCAGATCATCTGAAAACATTCCTGGATATTAATGCCTGTTTCGAGGCTGGGTTTACATTTTTCACCTTCGATCCAGGCGAATATGTCGATCCGGACAGACAGACAGCTGATAAGAAGACATTGGAAGAAAAACTCGCTGCGATCCCTGCCCACCTGCAACCTGGAGCAACCGGCCTGGTGGGGAAGTCGATGGAGATCGAAGGGCACCGGTTATACCTCAGCAAGGAGGCTGTGACCCGTGCTGTCGTTAAATACGGCCGGGCAATCGAGCACATCGTCAAGATGTACGATCACCTGCAGTACGTATCCGGGTATTTACCTTTCGAGGTGGAGATTTCGATGGATGAGACCGAGCTGCCCACCTCGCCAGCAGAGCATGTCTATATTGCCAGTGAGCTGAATCGCCTGGGGGTTAAGTGGGTCAGTTTTGCGCCGCGCTTTATTGGTCAATTCGAAAAGGGAGTAGAGTATATCGGTGATCTCGTGGCCTTCCGGGCAGATATCGCGGTGCATGCAGCTATCGCCAGGCGCTTTGGCCCGTATAAGCTCAGCCTGCACTCAGGATCAGACAAATTCAGTATCTATCCCATTTTGGTCGAAGCCACGCGCGGGCTGGCGCATCTCAAAACTGCAGGCACCAGTTACCTGGAAGCATTGCGCACTGTTGCAGCGATCGAGCCAGAATTCCTCCTGGAAATCTACAGCTTTGCACGCCAGCATTTTGAAGCAGACCGCCAGAGCTATCACCTCTCGGCAGACCTTGCCCGGGCACCTCGGCCGGAAGAGGTCAAAGATGCCGCGGCGCTGCTCGAGCAGCTGGATGCCCGCCAAATCCTGCATGTCACCTTTGGATCGGTCTTAACCGAAAAAACAGGCCAGGGAGGGAGGCGTTTTTATGATCGCCTCATGGCGCTCCTGTGGCATCAACCGTGAAGCCTACTTCGGCAACCTTGAGCGTCATTTTGACCGCCATTTACAGCCATTTCGATATATCGATCAAAAGGATGGAAAATGAACAAACACCCTGCTCAATTCATGTTTGATCTCTCGGGCCAGGTGGCAGTGGTTACGGGTGGGGCTGGCGTGTTATGTGCTGCCATCTGCCGCTGTTTAGCTGAGCAGGAAGTAAAAGTAGCCATATTGGATATCAACAACCAGGCTGCAGACCGGCTGGCTAATGAGATCATCCGCGCGGGGGGAGAAGCGATCGGCATCCCCTGCGATGTGTGTAACCGCCCCAGCCTCGAAGCGGCTGCCGACCAGGTGATTGGCACGTGGGGCAGGGTCGATTTGCTCATCAACGGGGCCGGTGGTAACCGCTCACTTGCCACCACCCGGCCTGAACTGTCATTTTTTGATCTTCCTGTTGATGCGCTGGAAGCAGTGTTCAAGCTCAACAGCATGGGGACGATCCTAGCCTGCCAGGTTTTCGGACGGCTGATGATGGGTGAGAAAAAAGCCACCATCCTCAACATCTCTTCGATGAACGCCTACCGGCCGCTGACCAGGGTCCCAGCGTATTCAGCCGCTAAGGCTGCTGTGAGTAACTTCACCCAGTGGCTGGCGGTGCACATGGCCCTGGAATACTCGGCCTCGATCCGTGTGAATGCGATTGCACCAGGGTTTTTCCTCACCGATCAGAACCATGACCTGCTCATCGATAAAGAGAACGGTGAGCTGACCGAGCGCGGGCAGGCGATCATCACCCATACCCCGATGAAACGTTTCGGCATCCCCGAAGACCTGCTAGGTGCGGTGTTATGGCTGCTTTCACCTGCTTCCAGCTTTGTAACTGGGATCGTGGTCCCAATCGATGGAGGTTTCTCAGCTTATAGTGGTGTTTGACACCGGATCCAATAAGGATGCGCGATGTGTGGAATATGACCATGGATTATACGGATAGGAAAAAAATAATGAGTGTGGGAAGAGGCCTGCCCGAAGGTTACCTCAGTACCGCAGAGGTTCGACAAATCCTCCAGGAAGGATGGAATTCACTGTCCCTGACGGGAAAAAAGGTATTGGTCTTGATCCCAGACTCCACGCGCACAATGCCCATGCCGCTGGTTTACGAAATATTGGAAGAGCAGCTCACGAACCGTGTTCAAAGGCTGGATTATCTTATTGCATTGGGCACACACCCCCCCCTGAGCGATGCTCAGCTAAGCCAATTGCTTGGCAAGCCAGTCAGCGCAGGCAAAGCCGGCACCTGTAGGGTGTTCAACCATACCTGGGATAGACCGGATACCTTCGTCGAAATCGGAACGATTTCCGCTCAAGAGATATTCCAAATCTCGGGCGGATTACTCAACCAGGATGTGCTCATCCGGATCAATAAGCTGATCTATGAATATGACCAGGTCATCATCTGCGGGCCTGTCTTTCCCCATGAAGTGGCGGGATTCTCAGGCGGTCATAAATATTTCTTCCCCGGAATTGCAGGACCCGAGATCATTAATTTCACCCATTGGCTGGGCGCATTGATCACGAGCTACCAGGTCATCGGGCACATGCATACCCCTGTACGATCCGCGATCGAACGGGCTGCTGAATTCATAAAAATCCCAACTGCCTGCTTTGCATTCGTTGTCGACCACCAGGGTGTGGCCGGGCTATTCTTTGGTCCTTCCAGGAAAGCATGGCAGCAGGCGGCTGAATTATCGAGGGTGAGGCATATTGTTTATAAAGATAAGCCTTTTACACGCGTCCTGTCGATCATGCCAAGCATGTATGATGACCTGTGGACCGCTGCCAAAGGTATGTACAAGCTGGAACCGGTCGTTGCCGATGGAGGTGAGGTAGTAATTTATGCGCCTCATATCCGGGAGGTGAGCTATACCCACGGGAAGATCCTGGATGAGATCGGATATCACTGCCGCGATTATTACCTGGCACAGTGGGAGCGCTTCAAGGATTATCCGGGTGGCGTACTGGCACACTCCACACACCTGAAAGGCATGGGGACATATGACCCGCAGACCGGCATTGAAATCCCCCGCATTCAGGTGACCCTGGCTTCAGGAATTCCTGAAGAACGCTGCAGAAAACTAAACCTGGGGTACCTCTCACCATCTGACCTGCGCATCGAGGAATGGGAAAATCGTGAGGAAGAAGGGATCCTGGTTGTCCATAATGCAGGCGAGACGCTGTACCGATTAAAGTAAAGTAACTAAGGAGGAGGTATGCACTCAATGAAAGCACTTGTGTTCAAGGAAGTTGGGAGGATCGAGCTGTGCGAAAGACCGGTTCCCGAAGTGACCCAGCCGGATGATGTACTGATCAAGGTTTCTGCGGTTGGGATCTGCGGATCGGACATCAAGATCCTGGAAGGCAAGCACCATTACAAGGAAAACACGGTCTTGGGCCACGAATTCTGCGGGACGGTGGTTGAGATCGGCAGCCATGTGACCCATTTCAAGGTGGGCGACCGGGTGGCCGTCGATAACAACATCCGCTGCGGGTTCTGTTCCTATTGCCGTATGGGGCTCACCAGCCAGTGCGTGGAGATAAAATTCAATGCCATCGGGGTGATGCGTGATGGAGGCTATGCTGAATATTGCCTGGTGCCTGAGAAACAGTGCTACGGGATACCCGAAGGGATTGACAACATCCTGGGGACGCAGGTAGAGACACTGGCTACTGTGATCAATGGAATGAACACCCTGCTCATGCTGCCCTATGATTACGTCCTGATCCTGGGATTTGGCCCGATCGGTTACCTATTTGCCCAATTTGCCAGGAATATTGCTGCCAAGGTGGCCGTAACTGAGATTGACCCTTTCAGGATCAATGTAGCCCGACAGTGCGGGCTGACGGTCTGGAACCCTCTCGAGGAAGATATCGTGGCAAATATCACCGAGTTCACCTACGGGCGCAAGGCAGATATCGTGGTGGAAGCTACCGGGAATGCGCTTGAGCAAGCCCTGCAGTGCGTCACCCCGGGAGGCAAGGTGCTGCCGTTCGGGATGGATTCGAGCATCCAGGCAACGGTTGTCCCGAATGACATAACGCGTTGGGCTACCAAGATCCTTGGCTTATACCTGGGTCAAAACACCATGGTGCCTGCCATACGGGTCTACCAGGAGAAACGCTTGAACATGGAGCATTTCTTCAGCAGGGTTATCCAGCTGGAAGAAGGCCTGCAGGCATTTGACGACCTGGGTTTAGATCTCAAAACCCTGACCCACCATGCCAAGAGTGCCATGAAAATCGTTATGAAAGTACAGTGAGGTAGCTATGAAACGACAGGTTAGTATGGCAGTAATTGGCACCGGCCGGATCGGCAGCGTGCACACACGCGACCTGGTACGCAGTATCCATGAGGCCAACGTGGTTGCCGTGTGCGATATCCGCCTGGAGGTTGCCCAGGCAGTGGCAGACGAGCTGGGTATCGCTCGGGTGGTCAAAGATTATCACGAGCTACTCGAGGACAAGTCGATCGAAGCGCTCTTGATCGCCACCAATACCGATACCCACGCTTTCATCGTTAAGGATGCCGCGCAGGCGGGTAAACAGGTTTTTTGCGAAAAACCCCTGGCGCTCGACCTGGCGGATCTCGATGACGTGATGCGTACCGTCGAAGACACTGGTATAAAGCTCCAGGTGGGTTATAACCGCCGTTTTGACAAGAGCTTCCAGCGTGTGCAACAGATCGTTGCTTCAGGAGATATCGGCCGGCCGTGCGTCCTGCGCATCACCAACCGTGACCCCGAGCCGCCCTCCCGCGAATACGCCCGTACGTCTGGGGGCATGTTCCTCGATATGAGCATCCATGACTTTGATATGGTGCGCTTCCAGATCGGTGAGGTGGATGAGATCTACGCCATCGGCAATGTCCTTGTGGCCCCATATTTGAAGGACATCGGTGATGTGGATGTTGATATCATCACCTTGAAGTTCGCCAATGGAGCCATGGGGACGATCGATAACAGCCGCCAGTGTGTGTACGGTTATGACCAGCGCCTGGAAGTCTTCTGTGCGTTTGGTACTGCCATGGCAGGCAACGAATATGAAAACACCGGCTTGATGGGCGATAAGGTGGGCTTCCACTCGTCAAAAGTGCCATACTCATTCATTGAACGCTATGCCGAGTGTTATATCGCCGAAGTACGCCAGTTCGTACAGAATGTACGGGATGACAAGCCCGTGTCACCGACTGGTTACGACAGCCGGGCATCCGTATTACTGGGCATGGCTGCCTGGGAATCTTACCGACAGAACCGACCCATCAGCATGAAAGAATTCACTGGCAGGTAGCCAAGCATCCAGCTCGTTTGGATAAAACATTGCCAGAAGCTTACATTCATTATTGAGGAGTGCACAAATGAACGAAAATAACCCACCCAAAGGATTTTTCGCCACCAACCAACCCGACCTGTTCTTTGAAGATAACCCCACAGGTCGACTAAAGAAAGAGATCTGGGATGCCACCGACCAGGAAATTGATGCCATCCTGGATGAATATGGCATTCCCTCGCCCGTGGAATGGGCAAAGCCCGGCTCTTACATCCAGACCACTACCCGGTGGCAAGTCGAGGAGAACCGCAAACGGAATGACGTGGTCTTCATCCCAGTAGGCTGCACCGAGCTGCATGGGCGGCACCTGCCCAGCGCGGCCGATACACTGTACGTCAGTGCCATCTGTGAGGGGGTGCGGCGTTATACCGCCAGGCGGGGGGCAGCGGTCAACCTTGCCCTGCCACCGCTGATGTACGGAGGTCACCCATACCACCACCTGGGGATGCCCGGCACCGTGATCGTACGGGAGCATGTGGTACGCGAAATGATCATCGATGTGATGCTGGGCTTGTGGAACGACGGCTTCCGCAAGCAGCTGCTGGTGAACAACCATGGGCAGCTGTGGATGCTCGAATCAGCTGTGCAAGAATTCCAGAAGCGTTACCAGCTGCCCGGTATCTACCGGGTGATCGACTGGCATCGCGGGGTGCGCGAGTTCTTTCGCACCACGGAACGAGGCGGGCAGATGGGCACGAATTTTGTCCACGCGGATGAATGCGAGACTTCGCTCAGTCTGCTACTGCACCCCGAGATGGTGGATATGAATTACGCAGTCAACACCGAGGGCAAGAATTACCTGCCAGACGGGCACTTTGACAAGTCAGTCGATCCGTTCAGCCGGCCAAGCCGCTGGTCTGAAGGTGAAGGTCATTTTGCGATCGAGATTAAATCCACGCCGGAGGGTGTGGTGGGCAAAGCGAAAGATGGGGCTGCTTATAAAGCCAGGCGCCCGGTTGCGGCGATCCTGAAATACCTCACCCTGTGGAACGATGATATCCTGGCCGCTTTCCCGCCCGGGAAAGTTCCCCCAGTTGAGGAAGTGACCCTGCGAACTGCTGAAGATATGGAGCCATTCTTACGCGAACCGCTCAGCCCGGGGTGGAAAACAGTCTATTCCATCCCGCGCATTGGCCAGGGAACGGAAGTATAAGGTGGGTGCTGACCGGTCGAACAACCATCAATTGGACTTTTTAGATCAAGGAGACGGATTATGAAGGGAAAAATGCCGGGTGTGACCCTGGTCGCTGATTGGGATCCAAGACCAGGGTTTAGGCTGGGATCCAAGGATATCGAAGGCCGCCAGAGCTACCTGGGAAGCCACGTGTGGCGGAACCCGCGGCTTGAAATCAGAGAATATGACATCCCTGCTCCTGGGCCGGAACAGGTGCTGCTGGAGGTGAAAGCCTGCGGGATCTGCGGCTCGGACGTGCATATGGCCCAGGCGGATAAGAATGGGTATATCTTTTACCCCGGGCTGACCGGTTTCCCGAGCATCCTGGGGCATGAGTTCTCAGGGATGGTGGTCGAAGCGGGCAAAAACGCCATCAATAAAAAGACAAACCGGCCCTTCCAAGGTGGTGAATTTGTCACCTCGGAGGAGATGTTGTGGTGCGGGCAGTGTAAGCCGTGCGCGGATGGCCAGCCCAATCACTGTGAACGCCTGGACGAGGTTGGTTTCAATGTCAACGGGGCGTATACGAAATATATCCTGCTACCGTCGAGAACGGTCTGGAGCCTTGAGTCGTTGAAGGAACGCTATTCAGAAGTGGATATCTTCGTCGCGGGGAGCCTGGTGGAACCCACGGCGGTTGCCTACAATGCCGTGATCGAGCGGGCGGGAGGCATCCGGCCGGGCGACCGGGCGGTAATCCTGGGAGGCGGCCCGGTGGGGATAGCAGCGTGTGCCATTATGAAGCGAGCTGGGGCGTCCAAGGTGATCATTTCTGAAACACAGCCAGAACGCGCCCAGATGGCTTTGAAACTCGGGGCAGATTACCACGTCAACCCGCTGGTTGAGGATTTTGCCACGCGTGTATTGGAGATCACGGATGGAATGGGAGCTGACCTGTTCATGGAGGCGACTGGCTTGCCCGAGGTGGTGTATCCGGGGATCGAGCGCGTCATCTGGGAAGGCCGCACGATCAACAGCACGGTGGTGGTGACAGCCCGGGCGGATGCCAAGATGCCGGTCATGGGAGAGGTGCTGCAAGTCAGGAAGGCCCGGATTGTGGGAGCCCAAGGCCATTCGGGGCATGGAAATTTCCCGCGCGTCATCGATTGCATGGCTTCGGGGATGGACATGACCCCCATGAGCACGAAAAAGGTCAGCCTGGAAGAGCTGCCGGCGAATATCCTCAAGCTGCAGACTGACCGGACCGAGTGCAAGATCACCTACCTGGCCTGAGCGAATGTGATTCCTTGCTAGCGAGACATTGCTTGGATCGAGGGCAAGATGGAGCAACATGCTGAGATGAAGCTATCGATCGTCCTTTCCACCCACCAGGCGCAGTTCGAGGCGGTGGCTTTTCGCGGTGATCTGGAAGCCAACCTGGCCAAGATCGCCAAGTGGGGGTATAGCGGGGTTGAGCTGGCCATCCGCGATCCCGATCTCGTGGATGCCAAAGCGCTGGATAAGCTCCTGAGGCGTTACCAGCTGCAGGTGCCCGCGATTGGCACCGGGCAGGCGTGGGGTGAAGAAAGGCTATCCTTTACCAATCCAGACCCAGAAGTAAGGAAAGCAGCTGTCAGACGCATCAAGCGACACCTGCCCATCGCGCACCGTTTTAATGCTTTCGTGATCATCGGACTGATCCGGGGGGTGACCCCTCCCGGTCAGTCCAAATCTGAATCAATGGATCATCTTATCGATTGTCTACAGGAGTGTGCCAAGGCAGCCTTGGCTGAAGATGTGCGCCTGGCCTTTGAGCCGATCAACCGTTATGAAACCGACCTGGTTCACACGGTGGACGAAGGCCTGGAATTGATCCGCCAGGTGGATTCGAGCAGCCTGGGCTTATTGTTGGACACGTTCCACATGAACATCGAGGAAGCGGATATCGAAGAGAGCATTCTACATGCCGGCAGGAACCTATTTCACTTCCACGTGGCTGATTCCAACCGCTGGTATCCTGGGGCGGGGCATCTTGATTTCAGGAGCATCTGTGAGGCTTTAAAAACTACAGGGTATACAGGCTGGATCTCAGGCGAATTTATGCCTTATCCTGACCCGGATACTGCCGCTGAGAGTGGTCTTGTTACCCTGCGCCTTATTTGCAATCAATCGTGATAAAACGGTCTATACCTGTTTGATTGTTCCACATTTAAGAATAACTGTCAGGTCTGGCAGTCGACCTGCCCGTGGGGCACTAAAATGACACCAGAAGCATGGCAGCCTCTCGCCAGGCTTCTGGTGTTTTTATTCGAGTGAAGTTTAAAAGAATTATCAAATTTTTTGCCTGGTTCACTCCGTCCGGTGCATACGGGCTACCAGCTGATAGCGACCGGCGTGAAATACGATACGGGTGTATTCGACAGGATTTCCAGCCCGGTCGGTCGAGGTGCGTGTCACACGCATCACGGGTGCACCCGTGATTATCCCGAGCAAGCGCGCCTCTTCGCGTGCAGCCGAATCAGCTGAGATCAGATCGAGCGATTCCTGTGGATAGGCGCGATAGTCTTTTTCGAGGACCGTGTATAACGAGCGGTCATTCATATCCGTGTTTGCCATGGTTGGGAAGCGCTGGTGTGACAGGTAGATTTCCTCGATGGCAAACGGCAGACCTTTTGCCAGGCGCAAGTTCTTAATGTGGATCACATCTGCACCGGTGGGCAGCTGCAATCCTTTCCCGACCTCCTCACTGGCGGGAATCACCTCGTGTAACAATATGCGGTTCGATGGCTCAAGCGCATCGATGGATAGGTCTTCAGTGGTGCTGAACAACGGTCCGGTGACTATGAAGCGGTGTTTCATCACCGGTGCCACGAAGGTACCCTTGGCGCGCATGCGGATCAACAAGCCCTCGGTTACCAGCTCGCGCATGGCTCGATGCACCACCAACCGGCTGATACCGAGCTGCTCGCTCAGGCTGAATTCGCCTGGCAGGCAATCGCCGGGCTTCAGCTCGCCTGAATTGATCAGGGCTTTCACCTTTTCTTTCAGCTGGTGGTAGTATGGAACCGCAGACTGCCTGTCAATCGTGATATTCAACTTATTTTCCTCGGATAATCATCAATACTGATAATTACTTCACAAGACGTCTCCAACAGGGAGACCGGTATGTGGATCCCAGCCCAGCTCAGCGTACGCACCTGCTAGGAGGCTGGGCATATCTGGGACAACGCCTTGCGCACCGCCTTCCTTGAGCGGTTTCAGCAACAGCTCTGGCAGGCGGTCGCTGGCTTTTGTCATCCCAAGCTTGAAATTCAACAACCGTTTTATGTTTACGATTTGCCTGCCCAAGGGAATCAGGTCCGATACATCCAGGTTCCAGCCGGTGGCTGCGTTGAGCACTTCGGTAAGCAGGCTGGCGGGTGGATTTTCGAACTGGCACAAGATCAATGCGTTATAAAGGTTGCGCCAGGCCTGGTTGCGGGCAGCCATTCGACCTTTATCAGCCGTATTCTCATGGCGGTCTCCCGGGACCAGACCGATCTCTTCACCACCCTGCTGGCCCAGGTCGAGGGTGAACATATCCCCTTCCATATGGCAGGCACCCCGTGGTGACAAGGCATAGGTTACTGCCATGCCCAGGTAGGCGCGTGGGTCGTGCATGGGTACTTCCAGATGGTTGACCGTGGCCGAGAGCTCCGGGACCCCGGCCCAGTCTGCCAGGGCTGCATTTCCATCAGCCAGGATGTCGCCAAAACCCTGACGGCGGGCGGTCATCTCGATCAAGCGGAAGACCATCAGTGGGTCACCGTAGCGGATTTCCAGGCCATCCGTGTCTTTGGCGGTCAGGATCCCGCGTTCGAATAGCTCACAGGCCAACCCGATGGTGACGCCCATACTGATGACATCCAACCCGAAAAGATTACATAACTGCCCGGCATGGATGACAGCCTGCAGGTCGAAGATCATGAGCAGCGACCCGAAGGCTGCCACGGTTTCATATTCCGGCCCATCCACCTTCTGGTCCTGATAAATCTCAGAGCGGGTCTCGCGACCGCAGGCGATGATGCACTTGTGGCAGCCGGTGTTGCGGTTCAGGTACTTCTCTGCCAGGTCCACCCCCGAAAGGTCATCCGCGGGAGGGTATTCTCCCAGCTGGAAATAACGGATGGGCATATCACCCAGCATGTGTCCGAGGTTCACTCCACCGGCTGTGCCATACTGGCGCAAGGATTGTGCGAAAAAGTCATCTTTATAGAGACTCAATATTCGCTGGGTAAGGGCTTTATATTCCTGGGGGGCAAATAGCGGAACCTGTTCACGGCCGCGCACGGCGATGGCTTTTAGATTCTTGGAACCCATCACGGCCCCCAGGCCAGTACGAGCGGCAAAACGGCCGTGGTCATTGGCGATGCCAGCCAGCCGGACGCGGTTTTCACCTGCCAGCCCGATGCAACTCACCCGGGCACGGTCATCCCCAAGCTCCTGGCGCAAATGGGCCTGGGTGGCGTAGATATCCATGCCCCATAATTGGCGGGCTGGATGAAGGGTTGCCTGGCCATCGACGATAGATAGCCAGACAGGTTGGTCAGCTTTACCAGTAAAAAGCACCCCATCATAGCCAGCATAACGCAGCTCGGGCCCGAAGAAACCGCCGCTGTTAGCCTCACCCCAGATGCCTGTCAGGGGAGACCGGGCACACACGCTGTAACGACCGGCTGATGTGAGGGAGGTGCCCACCAGCGGTCCGGTGAGAAACAACAAAGGATTGGCTGGACCCAGCGGATCGATGCTCGCATCCAGCTGGTCGAACAGCAAGCGGGCGGCCAGGCCACTGCCACCCACAAACCGGCGGGTGTAAGCATCGTTGAGGGGCTCGTCCGAGAAGTGTGCATTCGTAAGATCCACATGCAGGATCTTACCCAGGTATCCGTTCATAAAAGATCAGGATCCAAAATCTGTATCGATCTGGGAGGCGACTTTGGTAAGCATGTAGGTAGCCTTGGGATTGCGCTGGACCTGGGCCATGCTGCCAACCAGCTTGAGCTTGCCAGAGAATATCCCTTGCAAGGGGTCGAGCCTGCCTTCCATCACCTTGCGCCAGGTGCCAAATGGGGCAGTGGTGGTAAAGAGGGCTTTCTTCTCATCCGGGCTTTTCAACAAGCAGGGATCGGAAGCCTTGCCATGCTGGAGGTTGATATAAAAACGAGTCGTTTCTTGGTAATCAGCGTCCGGAAGGATGACGAAGATATTATCGCCTTCCCAGTTGGCTGCAGCCTGGGCATATTCTTCGCTGGCGTTGAGCCGGTCGCAGAGTTCTTCGATCCATTCTTGTGTGGCAAATTTGATAGGCATCGGTGAGTTCCTTTCTATTTATAATTCCAGCGGGGAATCCTTGCGTACCCGGCAGGTTTATTCGATTTCATAGCTGGCATCCAGGTATCCGGTTAAACCCAGGCGCATCATTTCGCGCCCATCCGGTGAGGCACCCATACCGTATAAGAAACCAGTTTTGGAAACTTCATAAGGTGGGTGCTTGGCGAACTCGACACCCTGTTCGAGGTCATGGACAAACTTCTCAGCGATCCCAGGCTGGGTTTGCGGCAAGGTGATACAAAAATGGAAGCCGAGTGGGTTCTGGCAGCCGTTCATGCGCCAACCTTTTTTGTATAGATAGTCGTTCACGAAGTATGGATCGACCACATCGGAGGTTAAAGCGATGAGGAAGGTCGACTTGCCCATGATGCGCATCTCGGGGATATGGGCTATCCCTTCGCGCATACGCATGGAGGTGTCCATAATGGCTTTGGCGGCCTTGAGGTAACCTTCCTCGCCCATGCATACCATGGCTGCCCACATCGCAGCTGCCAGGCCTCCCGAGCGGCTGCCCTGGTTGGTGGGAGAGTGATAAGCACCGCCTGGCCAGTCTTCCTGGGCGAAGTAGATATAGCGGCGGAAGTCCTTATTCCGGAAGTTGATCGTGGAAGTGCCCTTGAGCGAATAACCGTACTTGTGGGTGTCACAGGATATCGAAGTGACACCCGGCAGGCGGAAATCGAAGACCGGTACATCGTAGCCCAGTTTTTCGATCCATGGAAGGATGAAACCACCCAGGCAGCCGTCTACGTGCAGCCCAAGGCCATATTCCAGCGCCAGGTCGGAGAGTTGGCTGATCGGGTCGACCACACCATGAGGATAGGTACCGGCTGACCCGGCCAGGGCGACCGTATTGGCGTTGATCTTTGCCCGCATGGCATCCACATCGGCCTCAAAGTCGCCATTCACCGGCACGTGCACGATCTTCATCCCCAGGTAGTGAGCTGCTTTAACATGCGCCGGGTGGATGGTCACGGGGGCGATGACCTCCGGAGCGGTTATCCCCTTGGTATCCCGGCCCCATTCGCGGTAGGCATACATGGCGTTGTAAATGCTCTCCGTGCCGCCCGAGGTTACTGCGCCGGCTTCTTCGTCCATTGGATTGACCTTGGTCACCTCATCGCCGTGGAGCATTTTTCCGACCATCGAGAGCACCTCGGCTTCGAACTTCGTCATGCTCGGGCACAGGTCACGCTGCAGCATGTTCACGTAAGAGAACATACTGAAGACTTTATTCAGGAATGCATAGTGTTCCATACCCCCGTGGTACATCGTCCCTGAGCACTGCCCAGTTTGCCACTTCTTGTTCTCTTCGGTAGACATATACGCTAGCTCTTTGAGAACCTCTTCCTCGTCCAGCCCCTGCTCTGGAAGCCGGGGAAAAACCTCGAAGAGCTTGTTATAAGGGTGCATCTCACCGAATAAGTCAAATGAATCTTGTTCGTCAGACATGGTGTCTATCCTTCTATATGGTCATTATTTTTCGGATTGTTTATTCAGTTTATGGTAAACCGGTTTCAAACGATCCTTGGCTTCTAAGAAACGGTCGAATAATTCATCGTAGAGGCGGAGGGTGCTTGCAGTGGGATCAAAGATGCGGTCAAATTTAACCATCCCGGGGATGTCTTCCAGGTTGAGCAGTCCCAGGCGGTTGAACGCTAGTAATCCCATGCCCAGCACGTTGTGAAGACGGGGATTCGCCTGGCGGTGCATGGGGATACCCACCACATCCGCCATGATCTGGGCCCACACATTGGAAAGGGCACCTCCACCAGTGAGCCGCCAATACTTGAATGTGCGCCCCGATAGCTTCTCGGCCGGGCCACGCAGCCAACGCCAGTTCATCGAAAGGCCTTCGTAGACTGCCCGCATCAGGTGGCTGCGGCTGGTACTGTGGGAGATGTTCAAATACCCACCCCGCACGGCTACATCTTCGCCAGGTGAAAGGATGCCATTAAACCAGGGCATGAAGAGCACACCCCCGCTGCCGGGAGGTGCCTGCAAGGCGGCCTGGTCGGCATGGGCGAATACATCAGCGGAGAGGGCCCCCGTGCCTAATGAATCTGCAACTCCAAACAAGTTCTTCAGTGAAGTCTCGAGCACTTTACCGTTATTCCCCAGGTCTGCCCAAAACAGGTAGCTACCCTTTACACCGGATGGGATGGTGGAGATCGTGTGGCCCATATCTGATTTCTTGAAGGGTAAGTGGAAAGCCATGTGGCCCGAATTTCCCATGCAAGCCGCTGGCTCTGCGTTTCCGATCGAGCCTGCCCCCACAGCTGAGGTGCTGTTATCGTTGACGCCGCACACAACCACGGTCTCGGGGGACAAGCCAAGCTCAGCTGCTACTGCGGGTGTGAGCGTGCCCAGGATGCCATCGATAGGGTGCAAATCAGGCAGTTTTTGACGGTCAATGGTACTCGTCTTAACCAACCATGGGTCATAATCCTGCTGGTCAAGCCGGCGGTTATCGACGACCAGCATGGGCAGGACGGTGTTCTGCGTGGCGGCAAATTTACCGGTCAGACGCATGTTGATGTAATCGGAGGGTTCGAAGAATTTATAAGTGCGCTTGTATATCTCGGGTCGCTCGTGCTTGATAAACAGCATGTGGCCCAGGGCGTCGGTGGGTGAGGGCGGAAAGCCGTGTTTATCCAGGTACTTAAGCAGCAGGCTCAGTTTATAGCCTTCAATATTGGGGAAACCTTTGACGAGCTCAGCGTTATGGTGAGCACCACGAAGGTCCATCCATGACATGACGTTCATCAGGGGCTTGCCCTGCTCGTCGACCGGCAGGGTGACCGACCAGCAGCTGGTGACTGCAACGGCAGCCACAGCCCTGGGTGAGAGACCAGAGGATTGCATGACCTGCTTCACACAGCTGGTGATGCTCGACCACCACTCGGCCGGGTCGTGCTCCGCACCGCCATCGGGGAGGAAAAACAGCTGCACAGGGGCGGAGGTCCAGAAAGGTATGTTGCCTTCTCGATCGACCAAGCCCACCTTTGGACCGCCCGTTCCCAAATCGATGACCAAGACATAATCGGCTGGATGATTCCCTTCCACCATGGGCAACTCCTCCTGTTTCTTTCGATGAATCAGATGAAAAAATGTTGATAGTGATTATATATCTTAAATGTATAAATGTATATACAAAGCCACACCGATTGAGCTTGCTGTAGCTTTTCCGCTGTCGCCGGTATAATCCCCGTCAATACCTGGTAGGTGTTTCACCCGACGATGCGGAGAGATACCAGGGCTGCTTTGCCTTTACCTGCCTTGTTCACGAGGACACAGGATGCCTTCGGATTATCCTGTGCTATACTGGTTGATATTTAAGCGAAGTGGTCTACAGGTGTCCTATTCGCTGTTTCACACACGATTGTAGGAGAAAACTATGGCTCGATTTTTCAAGAAACGCCAGAACATTTTTATCCAGCACATCAGTGACCAGGCAAAGTTGACCCTGGAAGGCCTGGATGCCCTAGTAGCCTATATGGGGATGCAGGATGCAGCTGCTGCAGAGCTTTTGAGAGAAAAGGAAAAGGCCGCGGATGAAGCCCGGCGAATCTTGATCGATGACCTGAACCGGACATTCGTCACACCATTCGACCGGGAAGACATTTTCGCCCTCTCGCGCACCATCGATGATGTGTTGGATTATGCCTATAGCACCGTGAGTGAGATGGAAATATTGAAGGTAGCACCGACCGAGTTCATGTTAACCATCGCCTCCCTCCTGCGCGACGCCGCTAACGAGCTATACCTAGCAGTATGCTGCCTGGAGGAGCACCCGGCAGTTGCCAATAACCACGCCCAGGGTGCCAAGGCACTCGAAAACCGTGTGGAAGGGGTATACCGGGAGGCCCTGGCGGACCTGTTCAGGGGGGCTGAAGATATCAAGCATGTAGTCAAGATGATGAAATCGCGTGAAGTGTACCGGCATCTCAGCAACGCTGCCGACCGAGGCGATGAGGCGGCCAACGTGATCGCCGATATCGTGGTAAAAATAACCTAAGATCCATTTTGCCTGAATTGACATGCCCGCTACCCTGATCGCTGTGGTTGGGCTGGCGTTGGTGGCCAGTTTCATCACAGGTATTCACGATTCAAGCAATATTGCCACGATGATCTCTTCGCGGGCCTACCCTCCACGCCTGGCCCTATCCATCACTGCTTTAGCAGAGTTTGTTGGACCGCTGGTTTTCGGCGTGGCGGTAGCGCAAACCATAGGGCGGAATGTGGTCTCACCCGATTCGATCACCATCCAGGTTATCCTGGCTGCCCTTGCAAGCGCTATTGCGTGGATTTTGCTCACCTGGCTATTGCGGTTACCCAGTAGCTATTCGCACGCCCTGGTGGGCGGTTTTGTTGGGGCAGTGCTGGTGGAAGCCGGCTGGCAAGCGCTTCAGCTGCGTGGGCTGATGACCATTCTGATCAGCTTGTTCGTTTCCCCAGTGATCGGTTTCGCCATGGGCTGGTTGGTGCTTACCCTGTTGCTGCGGCTGAGCTGGAGGGCCTCCCCAAAGGTCAATAACGTGTTCAAACGTAGCCAGCTGGTGAGTGTTATCGCCCTGGCGCTTGGACAGGGAGCCAATGACAGTGCCAAATCGATGGGCATGATCACCTTAGCCCTGATGATTGAGGGTTACTTGAAGATCTTTGTGGTCCTGCCCTGGGTGCAGCTGGTCTGTGCCGCAGCCCTGGCGTTGGGTACAGCCTTCGGTGGGATGCGCTTGATCCGCACCGTGGGGGGCAAGTATTATAAGATCCGACCTGTGGATGGTTTTGCGACGCAGCTGGCTTCAGCGGGGGTGATCATCGGTGCTTCGTTGGTGGGTGGGCCAGTCAGCACCACCCAGGTGGTCAGCTCCAGCATCATGGGGGCTGGTGCTTCGGAGCGCATCAACAAGGTCCGCTGGGGGATCGGCAGATCGATCGGAATTGCATGGCTGCTCACCATCCCTTCTTCCGCCCTGCTCTCAGCGGGGATTTACTGGCTGCTTTCGCGGCTCATGCACTGAGCCTATACTTCTAAGGCGGTCATCCAGCCTATCTGTGGGATGAACGTACCTGCCTGGGTTGATACAACCGCAGGGGTTTTAATTCGCCTGGACGGCCCTGGTACCAGTAGATCAGCTGGATAAACCAGCTGCTGAAAGGCAGGCTACTATCCACGATCAACGCTTCAAGCTCCTCCAGCTTATAGTAAGCAATCCCCGCTAATTCCACTGGATCGAAATGAACCGCCGCTGGATTCACCTTGCCCTGGTAAAGTGTGCAAATCTCGAGATCATTGGGTCCGTACTGCATGCTGAACTTGATCAATGGCGATAAGCGAACCCGTTGCAAGCCCAATTCCTCCAGCAAGCCACGCCGAGCTGCTTGCAGGTAGGTCTCGCCCGCTTTGACATGTTCCGAAACCGAGCAGTCCAAAGCAGATGGGTAGGCTTTCTGGTTCCTGCTGCGTGTCTGGACAAGAAGCTTGTTCTCAGGGGTGAACAGGAAAAGATGGATACCGCGATGCTGCAGGCCTTTGTGGTGGACCACAGAGCGCATTTCTTGTGCGATCACTTGATCGCGATCATTAATCACATCGAGCAACTCGTCAGGCATAAGGGTTAAGCGAAAGGTAATCTAAAGGGCGCAAAAAGCATTTTTGCGCCCTTTTCGTATTAACTATCCAGGATTTGGCTATTTTGAGAAGTAATCAACCACCTGCTTGACATGCAGGACGCCATCAAATTTGAGTGCGCCATCGCCCTTGGTGAGTTTGCCCTTCTCGCCATCCGGGTCGCCCAGGCAGGTGACGATAATATCACCCGTGGAGACGTCTTCCTTCTCCGTGTAATGGTTGGTAGTGACCACGACCTTAGCGCCGGCAGCCTTACCCGCCAGGACACCGTTCTTGGAATCCTCAACGATGAAGATCTCGTCGGGCTTCAAGCCTGTGCGGCTGAGGGCCAGGTTATAGATCTCGGGGTCTGGTTTTTTCTTGCTGACCACGTCGCCGGCCAGCACGATATCGAACTTGATATCCGAGAGGACCTTCTCGGTGACGGCTTTGGCAGCCTGCTCGTTAGAGGTCGTGCACACGCCGATCATCAAGCCTGCCTGCATGGCTTCCTTCATGAAGCGGTGGACGCCGGGGCGCAGGGGGAGCTTGCCCGATTCGATCAGCTCAACAAAAATGGCGGTCTTGCGTTTGTGCATGTCCTTGATCAGGTCATCCACCTGCTCAGGCGGTATCGGCTTGCTGAACCCCTTGGTCTGCAAGTGATGCTTCATGCGTTCTTTACCACCGGCTATCTGAAGCAGCTCATGGTAGTAATCCACCGACCATTCATCGGTGAACCCGAACTCTTTGAAGGTCATATTGAACGACACACGGTGACCATCCCGCTCGGTGTCGATGATCACACCATCCTGGTCGAAGAACACTGCTTTAATCTTTCCCATATTCGCTCTCCTCATTTGTGTAGACATGCAGGCTTGGGAACCCTGCAGGTTTATACAATTCCTAGCTGGTCAGGAACTCACGCACAACCTCAACAGCCATGCGATTCTCTTCCTTGGTACCGATGGTGATGCGGAACCAGCCATCTGAACCATATTTTTCGGTTTCGGGGCGGAAGATAAGGCCTTTGCTCTCAGCATAAGCAACCATGTCTTTGCCCTTCTTACCAGTTGCTCCACAGTCAAACAGGATGTAATTGGCTTTTGACGGGAACACCACCAGGTTGGGAATTTCGCTCAGGGCCTCGGTAATGTAATCCACTTCGGTGTTGTTGAATTTCACCCGGAAATCTAATGCTTCCGTGTCTTCCAGTGCAGCCAAAGCAGCCCACATGGGGATGGTGCCCACATTCCACGGCAGCAGGGCAGCCGAGATTTGGCCAATCACATCTTTATCACCCATGGCATACCCAAAGCGTAAGCCAGCCAGCCCATACGCCTTTGAAAGCGTGCGGGTAACGAGCACATTTTTGTATTTCTTGGTCAGACCAACCTGCGAAAGCTTCAAGCCGGCATATTCGACGTATGCCTCGTCAACGATGAACGGAATGCCGGTTTCAGCGATGCGCACGAAATCCTTGGCATCCATGAAATTCCCGGTGGGGTTGTTGGGGTTGGCGATGACGATGATCTTGGTCTTGTCCGTGATGGCATTCAGGATGCCCTGGGCATCGTAATGCAGATAATGATCCTTGTAGATCATGGGGACGTTGACCATCTTGCCGCCCAGGATGGTGCCGCGCAGCTTGTAGATCCCAAAGCAGGGGGTTTGTTGAATCACTTCTTCCCCAGGGGCCAGGAAGCAGCGGAAGATGTTGTCGTAAACTTCACTCGAGCCGTTGCCGAGCATCACGTTTTGTGGGCCGTCCAAGCCATTGATCTCCGCGATCTTGCCGCGTACCACCAAGCCCTGGTCGGGGTAGCGGTTAGCCATCCTGGCGTATTTGATCAGCGATTCCAGCACCTTCTCGGAGGGTGGGTTGGGGTTCTCGTTGGACATCATGCGGTGAAGCTCAGGTTTTCGCCATGCCAGCTCGATGTGGCCGGAGACATACATGGGGATGCCTTTCACCCAGGGAACATAATATTCATCAATATTCTTCATTGCTTTCCTTAAACTCCTTGATTATTTATGATTTGCATTGCCAGGCGTGGATGGATCTCGACCCACGCCGAATGTTCAGGTAAATTCAGATTAAGCCTTGCCAGCACTGCCGAGCATATCGATCCAATGGCTGACGGCCTCCCGGATGGCATTGCGGACAGCAGCATCGACCTTGCCTGGATCATACTCTTCACGATGCGTGTTAATGTACTCGTACTGAGCATCGATCATGGTGCGTTTTAGCTCGGTGGATACATTGAACTTTGCGCCGCCCATCTCGATCAGCTTCTTGATGTAATCCTCAGGTAGGCCAGTACCGCCGTGGACAACCAGGGGGGTCTTAATGATCTTGCCGTTGAGCAGCTGGTTGATCTGGCCCAGGCGCTCGAAATCAACCTTAGGATTCTTGGTTTTGTATACACCATGGGCTGTTCCGATGGCAGGTGCGAAGATATCCAGCCCAGTACGCTCGACGAATTCGACTGCCTGGACCGGGTTGGCCAGCTGGGTTTCATCCTCGGCTACTTTGATCTGGTCCTCAACCCCGCTGACGGTACCCAGCTCACCTTCGACGGAGATGTTGCCGACCTTATGGCAGTAATCGACGATCTCCTTAGTCTGGCGGATATTCTCATCGAATGATTGCTTGGAAGCGTCGATCATGATATTCGTATAGCCGCCATCTGCGCACGTCTTGCAATGCTCGATCTCCGTGCAGTGATCCAGGTGCAGGCAAATGGGGATGGGTGCGGATGATGCGATGGTGCGGTAGATCGCTACCAGCACGTCGACCCCCAGGAACTTGGACGGCTTGACCGAGGTCTGGATGATGAGGGGTGCTTTCTTGGCTACTGCAGCTTCAACCACCCCTTCCAGCTGGTTCAGGTCGGTGATGTTGAACGCTCCCACAGCGTACTTACCCTTGGCTGCTTCGACCATGATTTCCTTCGCGTTGACAATTGACATATTTACCTCCTTAGTAAATGGATGTCATGGATATGGATTTGTTAAAATGATTCCTGACCTTCTGGCGTAAGGTCATTCTATCATGAATAAATCCATCAAGTCTTGTAAACCCTTTTGAGAAGGCTTACACATTTCAGCCTCCATTGGGCTACCGGCGCGTCGAGACGTAGTGTTGAGCCCACCACAAATTGGTTATGCTTTGATCCTCTCTCCCTTCGGATCCCATAAGGGTGCCTGGACAACCACTGCGCCCAGCTGCTCTCCAAAGAATTCTACCTTGAATTCAGTGCCGGGCTTGGCATATTCAATGGGCAGATAGGCATAGATGATGCTTTTCTCAACCGAATAGCCATAGCCGCCGGCTGCCACCCAGCTGATGACCTTGCCTTCTGTTGTCCGGATAGGTTCTTTACCCAGGGCGATGGTACGGCTGTCGTCGAGGGTGAGGCAGCACAATTTTCTTGTGAGTCCGGTTTTCTTCTGTTCTTGCAGGGCTTCCTTGCCGATGAATTCAGCCTTATCCAGCTTGACAGCAAAGCCCAGGCCAGCTTCCAGGGGGGTGTAATCTGGGCTGATCTCGCTGCTCCAGTAGCGGTAGCCTTTTTCGAGCCGCAGGGTGTCGATGGCCTTGTATCCGGCTGCCACCAGCCCTTCGGGTTGCCCAGCTTCCCACAGGGTGTCCCACAGGCGCAAGCCGAACTCCATCGGCCCGTAAAACTCCCAGCCCAGCTCACCCACGTAGGTTACGCGGCTGGCCAGCACCGGCACATCCCCGATCATGATGCGTTTGGCGGTCATGTAGGGGAACGCCTCATTCGAGACGTCAGCGCGGGTTACTTTCTCCAGGATTTTGCGGGCTTTTGGCCCCCACAGGCCAAGGCAGACATAAGCAGAGCTAACGTCTTCGATGGACACCGAGCCATCCTCAGGCATGTTGAGACGCAGCCAGGACAGGTCATGCTGACCAAAGGCAGTGCCGGTGATGATGAAGAAGCGGTCATCAGCCAGGCGGGTGACGGTGAAATCGCACTCGATGCCGCCGCGCTTGTTCAGGCACTGGGTGTAAACGATGCTGCCCACGGGTTGGTCGATTTCATTGGCGCACAGGTGATTGAGGAACGCCAGGGCACCCGGGCCGCGCACCTCGAACTTGTTGAACGATGTTTCATCAAACAAGCCTGCATTTAGGCGGGTCATCAGGTGCTCGTAGCCAATGGCCCGCGACCAGTTGTGGTGCGACCAGCCTTTGGGCTCGTGCCCGTGGCGAGCTTTTTCTTCATATAGCTTGAACCAGTTTGGCCGTTCCCAGCCGGTCTTTTCGCCGAAATGGCAACCTAGCGACTGCAAGCGGGTGTAGGTTGGTGATAAGCGCAAACCACGCCTGGACAGGCGCTCCTCACCGGGGTAGTGGATGTCATAATATTGAGTGTAAGTCTCGATCGTGCGAGCAACCGTATAATCCTGGCTGTTGTAATTAGAGCCAAAGCGGCGTACATCCAGGCGCCACACGTCCCACTCGGGGTGCCCATCGATGATCCACTCTGCCATGGTCTTGCCGATGCCACCGGCACCAGCCAGCCCATGGGCACAGAAGGCGCAGGCCACCCAGAAGCCCTTGACCGAGGTGGGGCCCAGCAGGAACTCGCCGTCAGGGGTAAAGCCTTCCGGGCCGTTCAACAGCTGGATCACCTCTGCCGTTTCAACTGCAGGGACGCGCTTGATAGAATTTTCCATGAGGGGGGTGAAGCGCTCCCAGTCGGGAGGCAGCAGCTTGTATTTGAAATCGCGGGGGATGCCGTTCAGGCCAAAGGGAGCCGGGTTGCGTTCATAACCACCGGTCACCAATCCACCCACTTCCTCACGCCAATACACCAGCAGATCGGGGTCGCGCAGGGTGGGGAAGTCATGCCCCACGCCCTCGATCGGGCGAGTGATGATATATAGGTGGGCCATGGGTACTACCGGAAGGTTGAGCCCGACCATCTTCCCAACTTCGCCTCCCCACTGGCCGGATGCATTGACGACGATTTCGGTTTGGATGGTGCCCTGGTCGGTGACCACGGCGCTGACGCGCCCGTTCTTCAGGGTGATCTTTTCCACATTGGTGTCGGTGAAGAAGCGCGCCCCGCGTTTCTTAGCCCCTACCGCCAGGGCATTGGTCAGCCCGGTCGGGTCGATCACGCCGTCGTTGGGGGTGTAGGCTGCCCCGACCACGCCTTCCATGTTCATCAGCGGGAACAGGTCGTAGGCCTCCTTGGGGGAGACGAGCTGCATGGGCACGCCGAAGGATTGGGCCATGCCCACCAAGCGCTTGATATCCTCCAAACGATCAGGAGACGAAGCCAGGCGCAGGCCACCCACTTCACGCCAGCCGGTATCCTGCTCAGTTTCCTGTTTTAAGCGCCTATAAAGCTCGGTGCTGTAGTGCATCATGCGGGTCAGGTTAGCATCCGAGCGCATCTGGCCAACCAGGCCGGCTGAATGCCAGGTGGAACCGCTGGTTAGCTCGTGCCTTTCAAGCACGACAACATCCTTCCAGCCCATCAAGGTGAGGTGGTAAGCGATGCTGCATCCGCCAACGCCGCCACCGATGATGACGACCTGGGCGTGGGTGGGAAGATTAGACATGTTCAATTACCTCCTTGGAGTAATAAGTGCAAAATGGATTGTGTATCAGTAACTTCATACATGCAGGTCATGGTCAGGATGAGCGGGGTCACCGCCAAGGATCAATGTTCTTATTTCTGCCAGATAGAATCGGGCCTGGCCATTTCAGCCACGATATCGAATGACGAGATGATGCCCAGTGGAAAAGCATGGGGGTCTTCCCGGTCAATCACCACCAGGCGATGGTAGTGCTGCTGGATCATCAGGTTGGCTGCCTCCTGCAAGGGGGCATGCATATCGATAGTGAGGGGTGGGTGCATGATATCCCGCACGGTCAGGTGTTCATCCACGCCGCTCACCACATAAGGCAGCAAATCCTTGCCACTGACCACGCCTTCGGGTTTACCCTTGGCGTTCACCACCAGCACTGAACGCCAGCCTGCCTGGGTCATGGTACGGGCTGCGGAAGTGATGGGGGTCTTATCACGGCAGACCAGGATGGAGTCGGACATCACATCGGCTACGATCGCGCGGCGAGGTTTTTCTGCCTGGGCGATGCTGGCAACAAAATTTGACAACGAAATAACGCCTACAGGCATACCTTCTTCGGTGACCAACAAGCGCTGGATATCTTTCTCAACAAGGAAACGAGCGGCGTCCTCGATAGGGGCGTTGGCATCGATCGTTTCGATCGGGGATGACATCAGCTCACCTGCGGTGAGCTTACGCATGGTCTTCAGGCCCTCGGCATCGGTTGCCAGCCATTCCCCAGCCAACAGGTCGTAATCGGAGATGATTCCCTGGGGAATATTGACCTGGTCAACCACGATCAAGGCATGGATATGCTCCTGGGTGAGCAACACGGCTACCTGCCCGAGGGTGGCATCTGGGCGGCAGGTATGCAACCCGCGGTGCATCAGATCACGGACACGTTTCTTCATTTCTTACTCCTCGGAATGCACTTCATCAACGTCTTTGTACCATTTCCTGCGGTCACCCACCCTGGAGCGTAAGCGCCAGGCCATGGATTTGGGTTCCTGTTCAATACGGGCCAGGGCTGCATTCACCTGTGAAGCCAGCCTTTCTTTTTGTTCTGGCGTAAGCTGGCTGTATCCCTGGGCAAGTTTTGAGACTTTTTCGAGGTTCATGGTCGTGGTGCGCCACAGTCCCCAATCTGTGCTGCACAGACCGGCGATGTATTTAATATTGATCGTCTCTTTATCGTGGTCGCCAATGGGATGTTCGAGCAACAGCATGATGGTATCGATAATATCTTTTTCATTGATCTGAACGATCTGCATCTTTTCGAGCAACATTTCTGCCAGGGGGATGCTCGGGTTATCAACTTCCAGGCGATTGTTCCAGTAGATCTCATGGCTGAATGACAACTTATCGAAGAACACATCGACATGGATGCCGATTTCCGGCCGTTCGAAAATAGCCCGGTCGCCGGTGGAAACGATGAATACCTCGCGGTTTTCCCGGTAGCCCAGCCCTGCCATCAGCACCCGAACCTCCTTGGTCTGCTTGCGGTAGGCTGCGAAATCGATGTCGGTATACCGGCGGCCCATGGCGGCTTGCAGGTAACCGAATTGCGGACAGTGCATCTGGAAGGCCAGCGAGCCGATGACCCGCATGATGATGCCCGCAGCATCACTGGCGGTGAGGATGCGTTTTAATTCCTTCTCGAACTTTTCGCGTTCGGCACGGTCCTGCTCACCCATCCCGACAGAACTGTTTGACATACCCTGCTCCTATGCTGAAATCCGCGTTCAGCCTGCATTGAACCAGATATGGGAAAATGCGAGATGATCGGAAACTTTACATAGCAATTATAATAAAAAAGGCAAAATCTTGCAAATTTCTGCAGATTCTTATATAATTTGGCATGAAATTTTTCAAATCCCTTCACTGAAAAGCAGAATGAATATCTAACTCCATGAGCAAATCTCTTATTCCAGCTCAGCGGCGTGAGCGTATCCAGGAATATCTGGCGATCCACAAGATCGCCCGGATGGACGAATTATCGCAGTTGCTGGATACTTCTGAGGCAACCGTGCGGCGCGACCTGGAATGGCTTGAGCAGGAAGGTGCCTTGGAGCGGACCCATGGGGGGGCCATCCTGAGCCAACGCATGACCCTGGAGCCGGAATATCTGCAGCGCGCAGCCATCAATCCCGAGGAAAAACGCCAGATCGGCGAGCTGGCTGCTTCGCTTATCAAGGATGGCGATGTGGTGTTTCTTAACAGCGGCACGACCACCGCTCAGGTGATCCGACATATCCGTGAAAATGCCGGCATCAGCGTGTTCACCAACAACCTGATGGCGGTTCTGGAGCAGGGTGGGACTGGTAGTAAACAGTACCTGTTGGGCGGCGAGTTCCAGCCGCATTCCAACTCGGTGGCTGGGCGTTTCGCGGCTGAGAACCTGCGCCAGGTCTACGCCGATAAGGCTTTCGTGGGGGTGGACGGCATCAGCTTGATCCACGGCTGCACTGTGCCATCGAGCGCTGAAGCTGAGATCGTGCGCTTGATGATCGAGCGCACCAAGGGAGATGTTTTCATCGTAGCTGACCATACCAAGTGGGGTGTGGTATCTAATTTCCAGATCGCCACCATCGACGAGGTCGACGGGCTGGTCACCGATCCCAAGATCGATCCTTCCACGTTAGAATTGCTGGAATTGCATGCGATTAGAATTCACATTGCCGAAGAGACGGGCAACCTTATTTCGTCGGAAAGGCGGAAGTAATCCATGAAAGATCAAGCACGTGTTGTCATTATTGGTGGGGGGATTGTGGGAGCAAATATTGCCTATCACCTGGCCAAGCTGGGGTGGACTGACCTGGTGTTATTGGATAAGGGTGAGATCGCCAGTGGTGAATTGTCTCACGCTGCCGGGCTGGTGACGCAGTTTGCCACGTCCCAAACCTTGATGCAATTCCGCAAGTACAGCATTGAGCTGTATAGCGGGCTGAAGCTGTTTGACCATGTGGGTAGCCTGCGGGTGGCCTCTTCACCCGACCAGCTTATCGAGCTGCGCCGCAGTGTGAGCCGCGCCAAGGCGATCGGCATGGATGTGGAGATCATCTCGCCGGAAGAGGCCCTGAAGATCATGCCCCAGCTAAGCAAGCAAGACCTGTACGGGGCGATCTACCTGCCCAGGGATGGCCAGCTGGATCCTTACATCACGACGACTAGCATGGTACGCCTCGCCCGAGAGATGGGCGTGGAGGTAAAAACCTGCACCCGGGTCACCGGTTTTGAGCTCTCACCCAAGGGTGAGATCAAGCGCGTGCTCACCAACCAGGGCGCCATCAACACCGAGATCGTGATCAATGCCGCCGGCATGTGGGCACCCCAGGTAGCCGCCATGGCAGGGGTGCACCTACCCACTACACCGGTTGACCACCAGCACATTGCCCTAAAAGCAGTAAGCGGCCATGAATTTGCGGCGAACACACCCTGCCTGCGAGACCCCGACAACCTGGTGTATATGCGCCAGGAGGCAGGCGGCCTGGTAATTGGCGGTTATGAGCCTGACCCACTGGCGCGCTGGATCGACGGGGTGCCCTGGGAGCATGGTGATGCGACCTTACCGGCCGATTACAACCGCTTCGAGCAGCTGCTGGAAGGCGCCATCCGGCGCATCCCCTTCCTGGAGCAAGCTGGCATCATCACCCTGGTGTGCCATCCGGGAGCGTACACCCCCGACTGCCAGCCCATGCTGGGCCCAGTGGCCGGGGTGCGCGGCTTGTGGATCGCGGCCGGGATGTCACTCAACGGGTATGGTGGCGCCGGTGGGATCGGCAAGCTGATGGCAGAATGGATTGTGGGCGGTGAAGCGACCCAGGACGTTTATGCCTACCGGGCGACCCGCTTTGCCAATTATTATTCAGATCCGGAATATGCCTGTGAGCGCACACGCGAGTGTGTCAAATATTATTACCGCCTGAGATTTCCAAATGACGAATATGAATGGGCACGCCCGCACCGGGTGAGCCCCGTCCACTACCGCCTGCAGGAGATGGGGGCCGTCTTCGGCGAAAAGTTCGGCTGGGAACGGGTGAATTACTTTGAGCCTGATAAACCCTGGCGCAGGATGGGTGAAGACCAGCGCAAGTGGGGATGGACGAAGCCACCCTATTTCGAGCGAGTTGGGAAGGAGCACCAGGCGGCGCGTGAAAGGGTGGCCTTGTTCGACCTGACTTCGTTTGGAAAGATCGAAGTGCGCGGGGCTGGTGCCGTGAGCCTTTTGCAACGCGTGGCAGACAGCAACATCGATAGACCCGTGGGTTCATCGATCTACACCCAGTTCCTGAACACGCGTGGCGGTGTTGAAGCAGACGTCACCATCTCGCGCCTGGCTGAAGACCGCTTCTGGGTTATCACTGGCTCAGCGTTCATCGGGAATGACCTGGCCTGGCTGCAGATGCACCAGCAGGCGGCTGATGGTATGATATCCATCCGTGACATCACCCAGGAATACGCCTGCCTGGCATTGTGGGGACCCAATGCCCGCCACTTGTTTCAAAAAATCACCACTGACGATGTCTCCAATGCTGGTATGCCGTACCTGCACGCCGATATGATACGAGATCAACGGGGTCAATGTCTGGGCGCAGCGGGTGAGCTATATCGGCGAGCTGGGCTGGGAATTGTATATCCCCAACAACCGGGCGACGCTGGTGTGGGATGCCCTACTGAGCGCCGGCCAGGAATTCGGCATCGAGGTGGGCGGGTATAAAGTGCTCGATTCCCTACGCCTTGAAAAAGGTTACCGCTATTACACCGCCGATGTGACCCAGCTGGAAACCCCTTATGAAGCCGGCCTGGGTTTCTGTGTTGACCTCGAAAAGCCTGATTTTGTTGGAAAAGAAGCCCTGGTCCAGCAGAAACAGCACGGGGTGACCCGCAAGTTGTGTACCCTGGTGCTGGATTTTGCGGAGTATACTCAGATCTACGGAGGAGAAGCAGTTTATTATGAAGGGAAGGTGATCGCCCGTGTACGCAGCGGAGGATATGGGTATACCATAAAGAAAAATATCCTGTACGCCTACCTGCCGGTGGGGCTGGCGAAAGCCTGGCAACAGTTTCGAGATCGAATTGATCGAAGGCAGATTTCGTGCGCAGGTCACCCAGGGTGTGCTTTACGACCCGAAGGGAGAGCACTTGAGAGTTTAGTTTTTTTGTAACCGTATTGCAGAAGGGTTTATTGATATGGAAAAGTGGGAAATTACAGAAATAATGGAAATATTGGATTCTCGCCAGCCGAGCTATGGCTTGCCGAGGCCGTTCTATCATGATGAGCTGCTCTATGAGGCAGAAATGGATGCAATCTGGAGGCGTGGCTGGCTATTCGCCGGGCATTCCTGCCAGATCCCCAACCCAGGTGATTATTTCCTCTACGACGTTGATGGCGATTCGGTCATCATCGTGCGTGGGGATGATGGGCAGGTCAACGCCTTGTTTAATGTCTGCCGCCACCGCGGCAGCGTGATCTGCCAGGAGCCCGTGGGCAGCGTCAAGCGCTTCATCTGCCCGTACCACCAGTGGACCTATGACCGTAGCGGTAAGTTACTGCTCCAGCGCGGCATGCAGGAAGACCTGGATAAGTCTCAGCTTGGATTGCACCGTGCGAACGCCCGCGAGGTGGAGGGCATGATCTTCGTCAGCCTGGCGCATGACCCGGTCGATTTCAATCCTGTCGAGGCAGCGATTGCCCCGGTGGCTAAGCCCCAGGGTCTAGCGCACGGAAAGGTGGCCAAGATCATGGATTTTGATGTGGCCTCCAACTGGAAGCTGGTGTGGGAGAACAATCGCGAGTGCTACCATTGCAATGTGAACCACCCGCAGTATATCAAGGCAAATTTCGATCATTACAACGCCGATGATGCGATCCCGCGCGTGCATGAACATATTAAGAAAGTTACCACCCGCCTGGAATTTAAGCTGGAAGCCCAGGGAATGTCAATACGTGAAGAGACCGGGATGACCGAGTTCCCCGACCCTGAGCATGGCATCTGGTACGCGGCCAACCGCACGCCCCTGGTGGAGGGCTATGTCAGTGAATCGATGGATGGTCAGCAGGTGGCGCCCTTGATGGGTGATTACACCGACCCGGAGGTCGGCACCCTACGCATCCGCACGTTGCCGAACTTCTGGATCCATGCCAGCTGTGATCATAGTGTGGCTGTGCGCCTCACGCCCCACGGTCTCTCTCACACCGATATCCGCATGATCTGGCTGGTGGATGGCCAGGCGGTGGAGGGCAAGGATTATGACCTTGATAAGCTGCTGCCCTTCTGGCTGCTGACAGCTGAGCAGGATTGGCACATCTGTACGAACCAGCAGGCAGGCGTAAGCTCGCACGCCTATACACCCGGCCCGCTCTCGAAGTATAAGGAGTACAACCTCGACCGGTTTATCCGCTGGTATCTCAAGGAAATGAGGATGCATATCGCGTAATGAGCGAACAGCGACCCGTTTACGTTGGCTTTGGGATGCTCACCCCGGTAGCAATCATGGTGGTGGAGCAGCTGCCTGAGCATAATTGCGGGGCGCTGGTCAAAGAGGTCAGCGAGTTCGTTTTTGATGATGCTGCCATCGTAGCGTGCCTGTTGCGCCAATGGGACCTTCCGACCGGCATGATCGGCACGGCTGTTGGGGATGACCCGCGCGGCCACTTACTGGCAAAGCAGCTCCAGGATTGGGGTGTAGCCGGGGAAGTGCGCTTCTCGAAGGAAATTTCTACCCCCTGGGAGGTGGATGTTTCGGATGGGAGCGGGGCGCGCACCTATTTCTGGCAGCGGCCGGTTGAAGTCCTGAATACTTTGGATAATGCCGACCTGTCTTTAATAGGTGGGGCGCGTACGCTGTATGTTGACTGGTACGATGGCGAACATATCGTGCGTGCGATGGATGAAGCCATCTCAAAGCAAGTGCCGGTGTTCTTAAATTTCGAGTATGGCCATTTCGACCAGGGCCTCATGCAGCGCTATGCCGGGCGAGCCACCATCTGCCAGGCCGTGACGGATGAGGCGCAGCGCGGCGATGTTCCTGCCATGGAAATCGCTTACAAACTGCTGGAGGCTGGTGTAAAAACAGCCCTGATCACTATGGCTGAGGCTGGCTGCCTGGGCGTGCAGGCTGGGCAGGCTGTACGAGTGTATGCCCCAGAAATGCAGGTTGTGGATGGCTGCGGGGCAGGTGCGACTTTCTCTGCCGGTTACATCTATGGCTATCTGCAGGGCTGGAGCCTTGAAGATTCTTTACGCTTTGCCACAGCGGCAGCCTCTTTGAAAGTTACCCGCCCTGGGTTAAAGATGTTCAGCCTGCCCGAGATCCACGAATTAGCTGTCAGGCTGACTGTTGAACGCCCGATACTTCCTGATGTCCCTCAATAAGGAGACTGCGTTGATCAATTTCGCCACCCTGCTCACCCCCGAACAAGTTAACCGTACCCATTCCGCCTCACTGGAGATCCTCGAAAACGTTGGCCTGCTCGTTCGGAATGAAGAAGCTCGCACAATCTTGAAGCGGTCCGGCTGCCTGGTGGATCCTGAGAGCCAGGTTGTCAGGTTCCCTGCAGCTGTGGTGGAGAAATTCATCCGCATGCTGCCTCCCACCTTTACCTTTTACGCCCGTGACCCGCAGTACGACCGCACCTTGCCACAGGACGGGCCGGTGATCGTCACGGGCAGCTCAGCACCCGATGTGATCGACCCGGTGAGCGGGAAAACCCGCCGGGCTCGCTCAGATGATATCGCCCGCATTGCCCACCTGATCAATCTGCTGCCTGCCTACGACATTTTTTCTGTGTCAACCCTGGCAGACGATGCACCCCCAGGCCAGTTCACCCTGGCACGCCTGTACCCAGCCTTGAAGTACTGTACCAAGCCTGTACGTAGCACCACCAAGGATATGCCAGATCTCCAGGCGGTCATGCGCCTGCTTTACGCCATTGCGGGCAGTGAGGCTGCCTACCGTGCGCATCCGTTCGTGACTCACCATTACTGCCCGGTGGTGTCACCCCTGACGATGGATCAGCTTTCGACCGAAGCCATGATTTACTTCAGCCGGCTGGGCTTGCCGGTTTATCCGAGCATCGTGCCCAATGCCGGTCTTACTTCACCGATGTCGATGGCAGGCACGCTGGCGCAGGGCAATGCAGAATTCCTGGCGATTTCAGTGCTGATGCAGATGGTGAAGGAAGGCACTCCGACAATCTACGCCACACTGCCCACCGTGGCAGACATGCGTGCCGGCGCCTATGCTTCGGGTGGGATCGAATGCGGTATGCTGCACATGGCTTTTGCCCAGATGGCACGCTTTTATAACGTGCCGTGTGGTGGCTATATCGGCCTGACCAATTCCAAGGTCAATGATGCCCAGTCGGGCTATGAGACGGGCATGTCGACCGTGGCAGGCGTGTTGGGCGGGGCGGATATGCTCAATATGGGCGGCCTGTTGGATGCCCTCAAGGCCTTCGATTTTGCCAAAGCGGTCATCGACGACGAGATTGCCCAGATGCTCAAGCGCCTGAAACGTGGCATCCTGTTCAATGAGGAGGAGCTGGGGCTGGAGGTGATCGCCCAGGTCAAACCAGGTGGTTCGTTCATGCTCAGCCCCCACACCAGGAAGCGCATGAAGACCGAGGCCCTGCTGACCAAGCTGGCTGACCGGGAGGCGCGCGAAACCTGGGAGAAGAAAGGCTCACTCGATACGCATGCACATGCCATGCAGCGAATGCGTGAGATACTGACCACGGGAAGTACGGTGGTTTTCCCCGAAGACGTCGAGCGGCGTATCCGCTTTGAGTTCAAAGACCTCGTCTCAGGAAACCTGGAGATGCCGACGGGGTTTTAGAATAAAATAATGTGCAGCCTGACCTACATACTGGCAGGAGAGGAATAACCCATGAAATTATATTTCGCTACCGACGTGCACGGCTCTGAGGTTTGCTGGAAGAAATTCCTGGCCGCCAGTAAATTTTACGAGGTAGACACCCTGGTGCTGGGGGGTGACATGACCGGGAAAGCCATCATCCCCATCATTGCCCAGGGCGGTGAGGATTATAAGGTAACCCTGCTGGAGCAGATGACAATCCTGCACGGGAAAGAAGAAGTGGATAAGATGGTGCAGACCATCCAAAACCGGGGTTACTACCCGTATTTGACCAATCCCGACGAAGTCCAGGAGATTTTGTCCTCCCCAGCCAAGCAGGATGAGTTGTTCATGGAGCAGGTGTTGAAGACCATCCAGCGCTGGATGGATTATGCCGATGCGAAGCTGGCTGGTACCGGCATCCAGTGCTACGTCTGCCCGGGTAACGACGATGTGTTTGAGATCGATCCCCTGATCGCGGCTTCAAAGTGTGTACGCAGCCTGGAAGGAGAGGTGGTGGCGCTGGATGAATACCACGAAATGGCCAACTCGGGCTGGTCGAACCCTACCCCATGGAACACGCACCGGGAAGAACCTGAAGAGGACTTGCTGAAGCGCCTCGAAGCGGTGATCAGCAAGGTAAAGAATCCTTCCCAGGCTATCTTTAACTTCCATGCACCGCCTTACGGGAGTGGGCTCGATGAAGCACCTGAGCTGACCAAGGACCTGCGCCCGGCATATGCAGGTCGCTCGATGATCCCGGTTGGGAGCCATGCAGTGATGAAAGTGATTGACAAATACCAGCCTCTGCTGGGTTTGCATGGTCATATCCATGAGGGCAAAGGGACGCGGAAATACAAGAAAACCCTGTGTGTCAACCCTGGCAGCATGTATGAACAGGGTATGTTGAACGGTCTGGTGATCGAATTGAAACCCCAAAAGGTGGGAAACTATTTGCTTACCACGGGATAGACTCGTGAAGGGTGCGTGGAAAGGAGGCAATGATCCAGGATTGATGTTTGTATAAGCAGAAGGTCGGGTCCGAAGATTTTTCTCGTCCAAAGCTTCCAAGTAGATCGGAAGCTACATAACCAATAAGGAGAATGCAATGAGTGACGTTTCTCTATTTGTTCGCAAAGCAAGCGGCCTGGTAAGGGCCTGGTCGGTGTTTGATGCGTTCATCTACGCCACGTTCTCGATCAATCTGATCACTCTCGGGCTTTTTATCTTCTCTTATTGTTATTATTTTGGGGGCAGTTTGATCAGTGGGGTGGTGATTGGAGCCATCTTCACCATATTCGAAGTCATCGTATATGCCAGCCTGATCTCAGCCATGCCACGGGCTGGGGGTGATTACGTCTGGCAAAGCCGCATCCTGAACCGGGCGATCGGCTTCATCCTGGCTGTCACCGGCTGGTGGTTCATCCTGTGGCTGTGGACCCCACTTTATGGCCAGATGTTGACTTATGAAGTTTACACGCCTCTGCTCGCCATTGCAGGTGCAAAGGATGCCGCCCTGTGGTTCCTGACCCCCACCGGCCAGTTCGTTGGCATGCTTTCAGTATGCCTGATCGTATTTATATACATCGCCATCGGTATGAAATGGTATGCCCGTATCCAGAAGTTCTGTTTCTGGGGTGGGCTGGTCGGTCTGGCGATCGTCTTTGGCTTACTACTGTTTGGCAACCATGACACTTTCGTGACCAATTACAACTCCCTGGCGCCCATGTTCGGCGCAGAAGCCGGAGACGTCTATTCCGCAACCATGCAGGCGGGTGCCGATGCAGGCACAGTGGCTGGTCCGCTCTTCCCTCTTGCCATCGGTGTCAGCATATTCCTGGTTCCTATGTTGACCTTCTTCAACCTGTGGCCGAACTGGGGTTCCACCCTGTATGGTGAGGTGCGTGGGGCTTCAGACTACAAGCGCAACTTCATGGGCATGTTCATGGCCATCGTGGTGACCACCGTGGGCGCGGTAATCTTGTTCCTGTTGATTGGCAAGACGATCGGGTGGGATTTCTACAATAATTCCAATGGAGCTTTCTGGAATTGGGGTTTTGGCTACACCACCACCCCGCCTCCATTGCCTATCTGGCCTTACCCGGCCTTGTTCGCCACCTTCCTGGCTAAAAGCCCAGCTCTCATGTTCATCGTCGTGCTGCTGATGAGCCTGTGGTGGTTCGGCTGGTCGGGTACGCTCTTCCTGAGCTCGACCCGGGTGATCTTTGCAGCGGCCATCGACCGCATGCTGCCAGAGTGGGTTTCGAAGATCGAGCCACGAACCAAGACCCCCATCTATGCCTTGCTGCTCATGGTAATCCCAGCGGCAATCGTCTCCTACCTGTACGCCTTTAAGATCTTTAATTTCAATACCCTGGCGCTGGACGCAACGGTGGTGATTGCTATCACTTTTCTGGGCTCCACAATTGCCGGGATCATCATGCCCTGGAGAGCCAAGGATGTGTTTGACGGCTCGCCGATTGCGAAGTACAAGGTTCCCTCCTGGTTAGGCTGGATCATGACGGTTATTTACGCAGCGTTCGCAATTTACCTAATCTACACCTCTTTCACGTACGCCTGGAATATCCTGAGTGGAATTGGAGCACTTGGTCCAAACGCAGCCACGTGGTTTGTTGTGATCCTCCTGGGGATCTTAACCGTCATCAATGCGGTGATCCTGATATGGATCTTCTTCCAGGTGGTCAAAGGTATAACGAGCACTAAAGCCATGCCCCTGGTTACGTTTGCAGGATTAATCTTCCTTGGCTTCCTCGACTGGTTACTGGTTATGTGGTTTTGGGATCCCAACGTTTTACCCGAATCATTGCCAGCAGTCGGGATGTACGGTATCGGTTGGTCCAATGTTAATTCGATGATATTTATGTTAGCGAACTATATTGTGGCTGGGGCGATCTACTTCGGATTTAGTGCATATCGCCGCCGACAGGGTATCCAGATCGAGAAAGTTTACAAGGAAATCCCAGTCGAGTAGAAAACAGGGTAAGAGGCGTTGTGTAGAATTATGAGAAACCGCCGACAAGGCAGAAAATCACTCTCCAAAGTATATTAATTGTGGTTTAATTATGGAATTCACAATTAGAACGCCTCTTACCTACAAAAGCATTACTTGTATCTATCTCGTGTCCTATTTACCAATATTCTAGAATAATTGCATGATGGGAGGTGGAGCCAAAAAATATACCCATGTTCCAGTTCAACCATAGATGCACGATCTATACATATAATTTTATTTCAAAGAGGAGAGATTAAGAATATGCAATCCAGAAAACTTGTTTTAGCTATAATTTCATTGCTGTTGATCGTTACCTTCGTCCTTTCTGGCTGTGGTGGTGCCCCTGCACCCGATGTTGCCGAGGGCTATACAGGCACGAAAGTTACCAGCGTGCCCCAGGAACTTATTGACGGCTGCAAGAAGGAAGGCATGCTGACCATCATCGCCACCCCACCTGACTGGGCAAATTATGGAGAGATCTTTGCAAGCTTCCAGGAAACGACCGGGGTTAAAATCAACTCACTTGACCCGAACGCTGGTTCAGCAGATGAACTGGCTGCCATTGAAGCCAACAAGAACAACAAAGGTCCACAGGCTCCTGATATCGTGGATGTGGGTTACGCATATGGGGCAACTGGCATAGAAGCTGGAGCATATATGCCTTATAAGGTCACCAACTGGGACAAAATCCCCGATACCTTGTTAGGTATTCCTGCCAAGGATCCGAATGGTTTCTGGACGGGCGGTTATTACGGCGTCATGGCCTTTTTGGTGAATACCGCCGTAGTGCAGAATGTCCCCCAGAATTGGGCGGACCTGCTCAAACCCGAGTATAAAGGGCAGGTTGCATTGTCCGGTCCTGCTACCACCTCCAATCAGGCCATCCAGACCATTTACGCATCAGGTCTAGCGAATGGTGGCTCGCTGGATAATGCCCAACCAGGCCTAGACTTCTTCAACGAATTGAATAAGGCTGGCAACTTCGTCCCGGTGGTAGCCAAGGTGGGGACGGTTGCTCAGGGTGCCACCCCTGTTGTTCCATTCTGGGATTATCTGGCCTTTGGGTATAAAGACTCCTTTGCCGGAAATCCCCCAGTTGAGGTTGTCTATCCTTCCCCGACCATCGCCAGCATGTACGTCCAGGCTATCAGCGCCTATGCACCCCATCCCAACTGCGCCAAAGTATGGATGGAAATCCTCCATTCCGATGTGGGCCAGCTGGCCTGGATGAAGGGTTATGCCCATGGCGTCCAGCAGGCAGACCTGGAATCGCGCGGTGTAATTCCTGCAGACCTGCAGGCTAAATTACCCGCCTCCAGTTCCTTTGCTTCAGCAGTCGCTCCCAGCCCCGCTCAACTCGATGCAGCATTAGCATTGATTAAGGCTGGGTGGATGACAACCGTCGGTGTGGAACAATCAACAGCCACCCCGGAACCAACCCCATAAGTTGTTATGGCTGTATTAGAAAGTGAAACGCGGGACGCGCCTCAGGCGCGTCCCGCTACCCCAAAAATATCCTGGGCATGGCTCGGTGTCGTGCCCTTCTTCATATTTACCTTCCTTTTCCTACTCTATCCATCATCAACGATCGTCATAAAGAGTTTCCAAGATTCAGTTACCAAATCCTTTACTTTTCAAAATATATATACGTTGCTCCATTCTCAGTACCTGATGCAGTCCTATTGGATCAGCATCAAGCTCAGCTTGATCACTGCTCTCGGTGGTGGATTTTTTGGATTCCTGCTCGCATATTCTGCCATCCGCGGAAATTTACCAAAATTTGTAGCTGCAAGCCTGATGACTTTCTCTGGTGTGGCTTCGAACTTTGCCGGAGTACCCCTGGCATTTGCTTTCATCGCTCTCCTGAGCCCCACGGGGTTATTAATCGGCTGGATGAGAGCTCTCGGATATAATCCTTATTTCCACGGATTCACGGTGTATACCTTCACAGGATTGGCAATTGTCTATATGTATTTCCAATTCCCTTTGATGGTGCTGGTGATTGCCCCGGCGATTGAAGGCATGCGGCGTGAATGGCTGGAAGCTTCCCAGAACCTGGGCGCCAGCTCCTTCCAATATTGGCGCTACGTGGCTTTACCCATTTTAGGCCCAGCCCTACTTGGCACGATGATCTTGCTTTTTGGCAATGCCTTTGGAGCCTTTGCTACTGCCCAGGCTCTCACCGGCGGACAGATCAACCTGGTGACGATCGTGATCGGTTCAGAGCTGCGCGGAGATGTACTGGGTAACGCAGGTGTCGGCTATGCTTTGTCCTTTGGGATGGTGGTCATCATGGCGTTGGCTATCATAGGCTATACCATTTTGCAACGCCGGACGGAAAGGTGGCTGAAATGAAGAGCCGTGGTAAGGTGTGGGCCTGGTTTATCATGTTCCTGGGCGTTCTATATTTCTTCCTGCCCCTGGTGGCGACCTTTATTTTTTCATTAAAAGCCAGGCTTGGGGAGCTGAGTTTTCAGGCATATATTAATATCTTTAAAAGCCCCATGTTTTTATATAATTTTGGTGCTTCGGTGATTTGGGCATTATTTACGATTATTGTGGGTATTTTACTGCTAGTCCCTACAGCTTTTATCATCCGCTTGAGAGTTCCAAAAGCTCGCACCCCGGTTGAATTCATCACCCTGCTTCCATTCGTTATTCCTCCGATTGTGTATGTCTTCGGTCTGGTACGCACGTATAGCCAACCTCCGCTACTCATAGTCGATAGCCCTTTATTGCTCATTGCAGCTTATACTATATTATCCATGCCTTACATGTACCGTGCGGTGGATACAGGCTTACGGGCGATTGATGTGCGTACTTTAACCGAAGCAGCCCAGAGCCTGGGTGCTGGTTGGGCAACGATTTTATTTCAGGTAATTCTACCCAACATCCGTACAGCTATCCTGAGTGGTGCTTTCCTTAGTTTCGCCATCGTGATTGGCGAATTAATTCTTGCTCAATACTTGGTTAAACCTGCCTTTGCCCCCTATATGGCTTATGTGATGCAGCAAAAAGCCTTTGAACCAGCTGCCATGGCCATCGTCAGCTTTGCCCTTACCTGGATCGCTATGGGCATCATCCAGATGGTTGGCCGCGGTAGAGGCGTTCAGGTGGGTGGTGGGCATTAAATTGCCCAAAGGTGACAACGCATGACACATTTATCGCTTAACAACATTTCAAAGCAATTTACCAATAACATTGTGGTTAAAGAATTCAACCTGGATGTGGACAAGGGAGAGTTTGTCTCATTTCTTGGCCCCTCCGGATGCGGGAAAACCACCACCCTGCGTATGATCGCTGGTTTTGAGGTACCCACTACAGGTACAGTAACAATTGAAGGAAAAGATATCACCAACAAAGCTCCCAACCAGCGCAATGTGGGCATGGTCTTCCAGGCGTATGCTTTGTTCCCGAACATGACCGTTGCCGGGAATATCGGGTTTGGCCTGAAATTGCGCGGGGAAAAGAAAGAGGCCATCCAAGAACGGGTGAAAGAGATGCTTGCCCTGATCCATCTTGAGCAGAGAGGTGACAGCTACCCTTACCAGCTTTCGGGCGGGCAGCAGCAGCGTGTGGCCCTGGCGCGTGCATTGGCCATCCACCCCGAAGTACTTCTGCTGGATGAACCGCTCTCAGCCCTGGACGCCAAGATCCGTGTCCAACTGCGCGCCGAGATCCGCGCCATACAGAAAAAGTTGGGCATTACAGCTATCTATGTCACTCACGACCAGGAAGAAGCCCTGTCAATCTCGGACCGCATCGTGGTGATGTATGATGGCAAGATCGAGCAGGTAGGCTCACCCTTTGAGATCTACAACTTCCCCCAGACGGCATTCGTGGCTAGCTTTGTAGGAACGCTGAACACTACCACAGCTGAAGTGGTTGATCCAGCTGCACGCTTGCTGCGGATTGATGGCGTTACCCTGGAGACATCAGACGAATTGGAAGGTAAACTGCGGGGAGATCAAGTCACGATCGCGATCCGCCCTGAGCGCTTCAATTTTGTCAATGTAGAAAAGAAAGCCAATATCCTGGATTGCACCATTGAAAACATCACCTTCCTGGGTTCCGTCGTTCGCATCCAGGTGACAATCGGCAGCAACCGCTTCTACATGGACACATTCAACAATCCGTTCCTCGAGCTGCCAAAGATCGGCGATAAGGATCAGGTGACCTGCTCGCGGGAGGCGGTGCTTGTGCTCAGGCAATGAGCATAATTGCTAATATTGCTAGAGTTAATCAACTCCCCAGCCGCAAGTTCATGGTTGGGGAGTTTTCTTCAGTCTTTAGTGTATGTTTACCCGAAAAGCGCAATCATGACGATTCCGGTGAAGATCACCACAGCCCCCAGGATGCGGACCTTTCCCATATTCTCGCCCAAAAAATACCACCCGGCAAATGCCCCCATCACCACGCTCACCTCTCGGATGGCTTCTGAATAATTCACCGGGGCGATCGAATAGGCGAACAAGGCCAAGAGATACGCCACGACTGCCAGCACACCCACCAGGATCAAGCGCCATGGCTGGTCTGTGAATGCTTTTAGGCTTTGCTGCCAGCCATAATGACGCACGATGAGCGGCGTGGTAAACAACGGCATAAGGATGAATAAGCTTAACCCATAGGACAGCGCTGGACCATGCTTGACTGCGAAACCATCCACCAGGGTATAGATCGAGATGACCAGCGCCACTGATAAGGCCAGGGCGATGCCTCGCAGGTGAGGTTTGCCTGAGTGATTCTGGATCAGGCTGGTGGCTCCGATGATCACCAGGCCGCATACGATCAGGAGGATACCGAAAAGCCCACCAATGCTGGGTATCTCGCTGAGGAATAAGGCACTCCAGATCAATACCAGCGCAGGTGCCGCCCCGCGTGCCACCGGGTAAATCAGCGAGAAATCGTGATCATTATAGGCATAAGTGAGGATGGCGAAATATATGGCTTCCAGGATGGTGCTGATTAACACGAAGAGCCACATGCTGCGCGGTGGCAAGCCGGTAAAGAAGATAGCAAATATCGAAACAAGGCTGCCGATGAACACCTGCCAGCCCATGGCCAGGTATTTTTGCTCGGATTTTTTTAACAGCAGGTTCCACAGGGCATGCAGGGCTGCTGAGACGAGCAGGATAGCAACAGCGAAGGCAGGCATGGCTTGTATTAAATCATAAACTACCCCTGCCTGCCAGTGAAAGATGGGCATTTATGAAATTTCTCTCCCCCGGTCAAGAGCCCGATGTTTTCTTGGCTTTTGGAGTAGTTAGGCAGTGATACCGGGTATAATAATTTGAAATTATTGTGTTTACCAGTGAGGTGCCCCATGCAAAGTGAAAAAATTGATCCACGCCTGATGACTAAAGCCCAGCTCCAGACGGAGCTGCTGCGTTGCGAGTACTGTGAGGAGAAGCCCTGCCGGGAAGCCTGCCCGGCCCATTGCTCACCGGCTGATTTCATTATGGCAGCTCGCCAGGGTCATCCATCCGATTTGCGCCGCTCGGCTGCCGAGATCATGCATGCCAACCCGCTTGGCGGTGTGTGTGGTATGGTCTGCCCCGATACATTGTGTATGGCAGCCTGCACGCGCAAGAAATTTGACGGTCCGATAAATATCCCTCTCGTGCAAGCCAGTATAATCGAAAGGGCCAAACAGCTGGGAGGCATCCCTGAATTCACCAGGCCTGGCCTGAACGGCAGGAAGGTCGCTATCCTCGGCGGCGGGCCTGCCGGGCTAGGTGCGGCTGCCGTGCTGGCTCAGCTTGGTTATACCGTAGATATCTTCGAGGGACGCAACCGGCTGGGGGGGATGATGGGGTTGATCCCGCACCACCGCCTGGATAAAAAAGTTGTGGAAAGCGACATCCAATATCTCCTGTCGCTGGGGAACATCACTGCCAAGACCAGCACCAGGATTGAAGACCCATTAAAACTATTGCGAAGCGGTTATGACGCAGTGTGCGTCACCGCCGGGTTGTGGAAGCCAATTGAATTGGGGATCCCCAACGAAGAGCTGGCGACCCGCATGGTTGACCTGCTTGCTAAGCCATATGCCCATCATTTTATGGGTAGGGTGGCCGTCATCGGTGGGGGTGCCACCGCCCTGGATTGTGCTGTTACGGCCAAGCAGCTGGGTGCAGAGCACGTGGAATTCTTCATGTTGGAAAAATATTCCGAGATGCCCCTAACTGCCAAGGAACGCAAGGAATTAATCGAATACGACCTGGAAGTGAATGGCCGCATCCGGGTGAGCAAGCTCCTAAAAGAAGGGAAGCGCATCACAGGCCTTGAGACGATCAAGGTTGAGCTTCCGGAAGGCAAGCCCTTCAGCCCGGTTAACATGCGTGACCTGCCCGGTACGGAAGGGGTGCGGACCGGATTTTCTGCGGTGATCATGGCCATAGGCATGCGGCCAGCCCTGCCTCGCCAGCAGGAAGCAGGCCTGTTTTACGCAGGCGATTTTCTAACCGGGCCAAAGACAGTGGTCCAGGCGGTGGCGTCTGGGAAGAACGCAGCCCTTGAGATCGATGCGTACCTGACCGGGAAAGAAAAGCCCAAGATTGAGAACCAGATCAAATCTTATTACTTGTTGCCAGGTTACCGGCCAAACCCGGTGCCTCTGAATAGTGAATTTTTTGGCAGGCCGATGCGCTCACCCTTCCTGATCTCCGCCTCTCCTTCCACCGACGGACTGGAGCAGATGGAGCGAGCTTACCGGGCGGGTTGGGCTGGCGGAGTGATGAAGACCGCCTTCGATAATGTACCCATCCACATCCCAGGCGAGTATATGGTGACCTATTCACCCTATACGTATGGCAACGCCGATAATGTGTCCGGTCACCCGTTGGACCGGGTGTGCCGCGAGGTGGAGCAGCTGGTGCAGCGCTGGCCCGACCGGCTGACGATGGCATCCACTGGATGGGCCAGTCTCAGGCAATGAAGAATGCGATGCGGCCGGCTGGCAATCCAATACTAAAAAGTTGGAAGCAGCGGGTGCCATGGGAATCGAATATTCGCTATCGTGCCCACAAGGCGGTGATGGCACAGAGGGTGATATCGTGTCGCAGAATGCCGTTCTCACTGCCCGGATCATCGATTGGATCATGCAGGTCAGTGATCCCAACATCCCCAAGCTCTTCAAGCTGACTGCAGCGGTCACTTCTATCGTACCCATCCTGCGTGCCATCCGCAAGGTACTGGATCGCTACCCGGATAAAAAAGCTGGGATCACACTGGCGAATTCCTTCCCAACCCTGGCATTTCGGCCTGCAGATAGCCACCCCTGGGAAGAAGGGGTTATCGTGGGGATGAGCGGTGAGGGGGTGACTCCCATCTCCTACCTGACCCTGGCCCAGTCAGTGCCCGAAGGTATTGAAATCTCGGGTAACGGTGGCCCGATGAATTACAAAGCAGCCATGGATTTCCTGGCATTGGGCGTCAAGACGGTCCAGTTTTGCACGATCGTCATGAAGGAAGGCTATGGGATCATCGCTGATCTCGAGTCGGGCACTTCCCACATGATGTTGCAGCGTGGCATCCGTTCGATGTCAGAGCTGATTGGGATCGCCCAACCGCACCCGATCACCGATTTCATGGCTTTATCATCTGTAAAGAAGATCTCGGACGCCAACCCTGAATATTGTGTCTCATGCGGCAACTGCGCACGCTGCCCCTACCTGGCTATCACGCTCGACGAGCGAGGCTATCCCCAAACGGATCCAGCCCTGTGTATCGGCTGCTCGATCTGCGCCAAGAAGTGTTTTGTGGGTGCCATTTCCATGCGCTCGCGCACAGCGGAAGAGCTGGCTGCCTTGAAAGAGAATTAAGCACGAAAGGAAACCTATGACTACTCGCTTCGAAAATGGGATCGTCGTAACTTTGGGTGCGGTGAATCACGTGATTTGGAATGGATGCGTGGTCACCGAAGGGGAAAAGATCGTTGCAGTTGGTGAGGCACCTGCCATGAAAAATCGCTTTCCCGCGGCAGAGGTATTTGACTGTAGCGGGAAGGTCATCCTGCCAGGCTTCATCTGCACCCACCATCACTTCTACTCCACCATGGCGCGTGGCATGGGTATACCTGGTGAGCCAGCCTCGAACTTCGTCGAGATCCTCGAGCGCCTGTGGTGGAAGGTGGACCGGGCGCTTAGCGAAGAGGATATCCTGCTTTCAGCCCAATTACCCCTGATCGATTGTATCCGTAATGGCACGACCACGGTGATCGACCACCATGCCTCGCCATCCATGCGCGACGGGTCACTGGACCTGATCGAGCAGGCCGTCAGGCAAGCTGGGTTACGCGCCTCGCTGTGCTATGAAGTTTCCGACCGCAACATTCCCCAGGGTGGGGTTGAGGAAAACCGGCGCTTCATCAAGAAGGTGGGCAAAGGCGATGGGCAGATTGCCGCCATGATGGGCATGCATGCCTCGTTTACATTATCGGATGCGACGATTGAAGAATGCGTGGCGATTGCGAATGATGAGGGGGTGGGTTGCCATATCCATGTAGCTGAAGATGCGGCAGACCGGGCGGATGCGCTGGCGAAATATGGCGTACCCACCGTGAAGCGGTTGCAGAAATTGGGCGTGACCGGTAAACAGTCCATCTTCGTCCACTGCGTGCATGTGGATGAGGCCGAGATGGATATCCTGGCAGAAACCGGGACGAGTGTGGCGCACAACCCTGAATCAAACATGAACAATGCTGTGGGAGTCACGCCTCTGCTCACTCTATTGAAGAAAGGCGTTTTGGTAGGACTGGGCACCGACGGGATGGGTTCCGACATGCTGGCCCAGATGCGCTGCGCCTACCTGCTGCACCGCCTGGCCAACCATGACCCGCGCGTGGCCTTCATGGAAGCCCCCCAGCTCTTGTTGCATAATAATGCTGCCATCGCAGAGCGGCAGTTTGGGATCAAGCTGGGTGAGATCGCCGAAGGCCTCCCGGCTGACCTGGCGATTATCGATTACCAGCCGCCAACACCGCTCAGCGAGGCGAACTTCCTGGGCCATCTCATCTTTGGCCTGGTGGATGCCACCGTGGATACCACGGTCTGCAGAGGCCAGGTCTTGATGAAGGATAAACACATCCTGAGCATGGATGAAGCGCGCCTGGCAGCCCGCTCACGCGAGCTGGCCCCCAAGATGTGGGAAAGGCTGAATGCCCTCTAAAACACCTAAGGGTAACGAAGGGTCAGGAATTTTTTGGGGAGAGAGGAAAGATAATATGGAACGTGTCGCGTTATACCTGCAGGACGCGCATGACTTGCGCGATGGCCTGGATTATGTCAGGTATGCCGAAAGCAAAGGTTTTGAAGCCGTCTGGCAAGCCGAAAGCCGCCTGGTGCGGGATGCCATTGTGCCGATGGCAGCCTATGCTGCCGTGACCGATCGGATCAAGATTGGCTCAGGGGTCATCAATAACTGGTCGCGCAATATCGGGCTACTGGCAGCTACCTTCCTCACCCTGGACGACCTGGCCCCTGGGCGGATCATCTGCGGCATCGGGGCCTGGTGGGACCCACTGGCAAAGAATGTGGGCATTGAGCGTAAGAAGCCTTTGACGGCCATGCGAGAGACGGTGGAAGTCTTGCGTCGCCTGTTGAACATGGAACGGGTTACCTACGATGGGGAATTCATCCACGTAAACGGGATCGAGCTGGATGTGGTGCATGGACGGCGTGAGCCGCGCCAGGTACCGATCATGATCGGTGCCACCGGTGACCAGATGATGGAGCTGGCCGGTGAGATTGCCGATGGCGTGGTCTTGAACTACTGTGCGCCTCCCGAACACAACGACCGAGCCCTAGAGCTACTGGAGAAAGGTGCGCGTAAACGTGGGCGTAGCCTGGAGGAGATCGATCGCCCACAGCTGGTAGTTTGTTCGGTTGACCTTGACCATGATATGGCCTTCGATTCTGCCCGAGGGTTGTTATGCCAGTACCTGGCTCAACAACCCCACATCGCCAAGTCTTCGGGTGTGTCTGAAGAGATTGTTAGAGAAATCCAATCAATTTTGGGTTGGCCTGCCACCGAAGAACAGATCGAGCGAGCCAAGCACCTTGTGCCAGATGAGCTGATCGACCGGGTCACTGCCTCTGGCACCCCGGACGAGGCCCGCTGTTGTGTCAATCAATTCCGCAAACATGGCTGCACCTGCCCGATCCTATACCCGGTCTGCGGGGATGTGAAGCTACTGGTGGATACTTTTTCCCAATAGAGAGGCCCATCTGTTCGATCGATGATTTACAAAAATAACCATCCCCTGGAAAGTTGATCCCCAGGGGATGGTGTGTTAAATTGGCGGATTACGGCTAAAGAATTGCGCTACTAATCGCCTTAATTATCGGCCGGCGGGTTCCCAGGATCAATCGCCGGGGGTTGCTGGGCGTCAAGCTCTTGCGGGGCAGCAGTACCTGCAAGTACAACTGGGCGGGTAGCCTTCCAGCGCAAGACATACAACCGGATCACTTCGACCTGGGTGTAGCTTACCCAGGCCAAGAACAGGGTACCGAACAACGCCAACAGGAATAATGCCACCACAACGACCTGTTGTAATTGCGATAGGATGGACTGGATATTCGCCAGGAGGGTATCCAATTCGGTCAGGTTGCTGCGCGATTCGCCCAAGCGTGCAGTAAATTGGTCAGCAGCCAGCTTCACCTTACCAATTTGCTCGCTTGCTCCAGCCCGGAAGGCGGTGATGGCATTGGTCAATTCACCCAGTGCGGTCTGGACTGTGTTGACCGAATTGGTGAATTTATCGATCTGCTCCTGGCTTAGATTTGGTAAATCAATGAAAGGTAGCGAGTCGATGGTCTGATAGATGGTTTTCACAGAAGTCATTAACTCCTGCAAAGTGCTTACAGCTTCTTTGACCGAAGCAAATGTATCGGTCAACTTCTGAACCTGTTCCTCAGGAAGCAGGAGCTTGATCAAGCCTTCATCAGCCACTTGCTGGCTTAATGTATCGGAAGCTGTTGATATCGAGCTGGAGATTTCCTGTAAGCTGGCCAGCTTTTGATCAACCGATTGGATCGTTGTACGTATGTTGCCGGTGATATTACTCAACGAATCAAGTAGCTTCACTATGGAAGTCGACAGGGCACCTTGGGTGTACCACACGCCTACAATGCCTGCCAGGCTGAGCACGATCATCAGGCTGCTCAGAAATATTGCGATGCCGTACCAGATTTTTCGACCAGTTTTTCCCATTTCTCACCCACTCCTTTTCAGATTGTAATTATCAAAGCTGATTATATTATGTATGATTATTGGATGCATCCTGAATATGGTAATAATACCTGTTACACTTCCCGCTCTATGCTGGTGTCTTTCATGGACAACGGATCTTCAATCGGCTCGACATGCGTGACGATATTGGTATTTTCGACGGCCGTCATAACCTGATTTTCGATCTGCTCAGCCAGGGAGTGGCCTCTTTTTACCGACCAATGACCAGGCACAAGCAGATGGACGACCATAAATTTTCGAGCGGCTGCTTGCCTTGAGCGTAAAGCATGGTAGGTCACTCCCTGGTCCTTGTACGAGTCGAGGATCGATTTTACCGAGCCAATCTCTTCCTGAGGTATAGAAGCATCCAGCAAGCCACGTCCGGAACGGACAAGCAAGCGGTAACCCGTGAAGATGATATTGGCTGCCACGATCAAGGCAATAATCGGATCCAGCCGTAAATAACCAGTTATCCACACCAGGGCGATCCCAATCAACACACCCCCGGTGGTCCACACGTCGGTCATCAAGTGCTTGGCATCTGCCTCCAGGGTGATGGAATTATAACGTTTTGCGGCACGCATCAGGATCAGTGAGACTGCCAGGTTTATCAGTGAGGCAATGACGGAGATCAACAAGCCCCAGCCCAGGTTCTCGAGCGGCACCGGATTGATCAGACGCGGGATCGCAGTGATAATGATGCCTACTGCAGCCACCAGGATCATGCCGCCTTCGAAACCGCTGGAGAAATATTCTGCTTTTGAGAAACCAAATGTGAATTCGTCGTTGGCTGGGCGGCTTACCAGCCTGAGGACCAGTAAGGCAACGATAGCGGTGGCAAGGTTGACCAGGGATTCGAGCGCATCGGACAGAAGGCCAACCGAGCCTGTCAGAAAATAGGCGGTGGCCTTCATCGTGATCGTCACAATGGCAGCGCCGATCGATAACCAGGCATAGCGTGTGAGGGGGATGGGGCGTTCAGTGTTATTGGTGGTAGTTGCCATATTGCTCATCGGTCAGGCTGGTCTGTCTGTGAAGACTTATTATCGCATGGCTAGCGCCAATCGGATACCTGGTCTGGGTTAGGGTTATTGGTCAGGTTGTACAGCTCAAGGTTGGTGGTGTTGATGATGTACACTTCATTATTCCCATCCCGGTCGGTTGTAAAGGTCACCCAGGCCTGACTCGGAGCCCAACACGGTCCATAGTCTGTCGCAGGATTATTGGTCAGATTGGTTGCCCCTTGTCCATCGATACGCATGGAGTAGATTTCCTGGTTTCCATCCCGGTTGGAGGTAAAGACCAGCAGGGCTCCGTCTGGCGAGCCTTTGGCCAACTGGTCGTTGGCCGGGTTGGCCGTCAGGTTAGCCTGTTCTGAGCCATCCGTCTTCATGAGGTAGATTTCCTGGTTTCCATCCCGGTCGGAAGTGAACAGGATCGTTTCGCCATTCGGGTCGAACGTGGTGCTGTTCACCCAATCTGGCTGGGTATCATTCGCCGGGTTGTTGGTCAGATTCCTTACCTCGTATGTGCTCACATTGAGCAGGTAGATCTCATAGTTACCGTCACGGTTGCTCGAAAACGCGATCCAATTCCCATCAGGCGACCAGGTCGGGTACTGGTCATCAGCCGGGTTGGTTGTCAGGTTGGTCAGACCAGTCCCATCCACATTCATCACATAGATCTCATTCTGCCCTTCGCGATTGGAAGTGAAGGCGAAGCGCTGCATATTCGGTGCCCACACGGGTTGGAGATCTGCCGCCAGGTTATCAGTCATCTTGCGAATGTGGCCGGCATCATCCAGGGAGTAAATCTCGGGATTACCCTCGCGGCTAGACACAAACAGGATCATCCCACCGAATTTCGGCAACGGGGCCGTGGTCGGGGTTGGGGTAGAGGGGACAGACGTGACTGTGGGTGGAATGGTGGCAGTCGGCAACAGGCTGGCAGCCGTAGCGGTCAGCGATGGGTTATTCACATCGCACGGATTGAGATCTTTGCCGTCAATGATCCCATCTCCGTCCGTGTCGGGATTGAGGAAGTTGGGGCAATTCTGGTTTTCTGCGCCATCCACCAGCCCATCACTGTCTGTGTCGGGTTTGAGCGGGTCGGTACCAAAACTGAGCTCATCTGCATCCTTGAGCCCATCCCCATCTGTATCCAGGTTAAGCGGGTTGAGCTTGAGCTGGACTTCTATCCCATCTAGCAAGCTATCGCCATCGGAATCGGGGTTAAGTGGATTTGTGCCCTGCTGGTAGACTTCGATTCCATCCAGCAGCCCATCATTGTCTGAATCGGGATTATTAGGATCGGTACCCAGCTCGAGCTCGCGCTGGTTGATCAGGCCATCTCCATCCGTATCCTGCTGGCCGGCCATAGCTGCAGCTGTCTGGTTGGCTGTGATGGTTTGGGTCGCACCTGCCACCATGGCTGTCTCGGCTGCGATGGAAGTCTGGGTGGCACTGCCAGCCTTGGTGCCGGTCTGGCGGCCGAGGATGATCGCCCCAAAAAAGATGATCGCACAAAGTGCCAAGGCTATGGGCAGGATCCAGATCGGGATCATCCCATGGCTGATCACCCGGCCTTGCAGCGGAGCAGCCTCTTTTTGTTGGGTTTTCACGGAGGCTGTGAACGGGTAAATGAACGGCCCAGTACCGAAGAGCGGCTGCTGGCGCGGCCGAGCCGAGAATTTAAAGGAGGCAACTTCACCGGGGGAAATTGAGAGCTGGGTGAAGTTTCTACCTGGCGCGCCTACGGTTGGCTCAGGTATATGCAATTGGGTTTGTCCGGTTGTTGCTGATTGTTGGATTGTTTCCGGCGGCTGGTACTGAAAAAATAAGCGGTCATCCTGGCTTGTAACATCTAGCTGGAACACCTGGGGAATATTGCCTTCATTCCTAACACTCACCGTGGTTATTTGACCCGCATTCACTTCCTTGGGTTCCATGGATGCACTGAAGCGGGTGAATACACTCAGGGTTAAACACACTCCACCTTCACGGTCTGGTCGGGGGTAGCCTGGCTCGACACACTGAGGCGGAATTTATTCCGCCCAGCCAAGCTGGTTGGCGCAAGCGCAGGCTGGATCAGCAAGCTGACCTCTCGTTGCTCACCGGGGCTAAGCGTGACGGTTGGGGAGTCCGTCGATACCCAGCTGAGTGGGATCCCTTCCACTCCTAACCGGAAGGTATCTCTATCCAGTCCGCGGTTGGTTAGAGTAATGGGAATTGTGGTTGTTTCTCCTGGTGTAGCCGCGAACTGGATCGAGCCAAGGCTCACCCCGATCCGCCCAGGGGATTCAAAGGCGAAGCGGGCCACCCGGGTGGTTTGTGCCAGGCTGACAACCAGGGTGATTTCCTTATCTTGCGCGAGGTCGGGTGAATTTTGCCGCGAGACGTTCACACGGCCTGGATAGGTTCCGCCAGCAGCTTCGGGCTGAGTGGTTGGAGTGACCTTGAAAACGACCTTATCTTGTGCACCGGGTGCCAGCCAGACGATTAGCGGACCGGATGGCGCAACCCAGCCCTGTGGTAGATCCAGTAAACTAACTAAAAAATAATCCCCAATCGTACCTGGATTAGCCAGGGAGATTTCGATTTCACAACTCTCACCACTGCTTAGTGCATACTGTGTGGTGCTCAATTTAATTACAACTGCATCAGGCAGCTTACTACCAGATAGATCATCCATTTGATCGCTTAACCTTTTATCTCATATTCAGATAAGGATGGGATAACTGAACACTTGTTGGTTAATAATACCAAGATACAAGCTAGAATTCAAATTGTAATCCACAGATTGTTGATTTTCATATCAACAAAAACTATTAATTTACAGCACCCTTTGTTCTGACGACAACATGATCATAAAGAGATTGAGCTCAGAATGCTTATCGTTCTACGGCATTTATTTTACGGTTTTTCAGCTATGTAAAAAAGCTGGTTGGAAGGTTTTTCCAACCAGCCTTTTTATGGTTTGATTAATCGATTACGTTAGTTGGCGTTGACGATAACCCAGAAGGTGCACAGGGTTGTACTACCTGTCATGATGGACCAGGCTTCGCCATACTGGCCAGGTGTGGAAGGGGTGATCATCGGGATACTCACAGTGTAGTTCTGGCCGGCTGGGACTGTGGAGGTGATGTCGTACACGTCGTAATTCTGGTGCAGGCGCTGTCCATTCAATGCTCCCACGTAGACCAGGTCTGTTGAATCCTGGGTCCAATCCTGGCTGCTGGTGTTCTGCAGTACCCATGTTGTTTGAAAACCATAGCTGGTTGGGAAGGATGAATTATCTGCAGGATCCTGTGAGACCAATACACACATACTGGCAGCTGGCGGTGTTGTAGAAACATCACTCGGAGGTGGTGGGGGAGCTTCAACCACAGGTACATTATCAGTATTTGCGGTGTACACCCAGTCAGCAGATACCCAGGCTAATCCAGGTGCATAGAAAGAAGTGGGTACCTTGACTTGCCACCAGGCACCATCTGAGCTCTTTCCAGTCACTTCACCTGTACTGCCTGGAGCGACGGTCCCGAGTAGTAGATAATTCGTGCCCGGACCGCTGCGCAGGTTCACATAGTCGATGGCGGTAGCCGAAGGTGTACCAGCCGGTGGGGGAGTGGTCTGGACCGGTGGTGGTTGGTCGGGTGCGGCAACAATTGGGACAGATTCAATATTCGAGGGTTGCGTATAGGCTGTGGCCACCCAACCATAACCCAGGCCCACGACCTGTGGGTCGAGCCGGACGGTTAACCAGGCACCATCTGCGCTCTTTCCTAGCACGCGGGCGACCTTGCCAGTCTGCGCGATACCATAAGCCGGATAAGTTTCACCAGGTCCATTGCGTACGTATACCTGCGTCAGAGTAACTGCCTGTGGGTCTCCAGCCGCGGGTGGAAAGAGCTCAACCGTGGGAGGTACGGGAGGGGTGGGGAGAACTGGTAACCCTGAAGTATCGGTTGCCAGCACATACAACACTGACACCCAGCCGATGCCCCCTGCTGCAACAGGTACACTAATGGCATACCACTGCCCGTCAGCGCTGACACCAGTTGCAATCGCGGTAGACCCGCCGAGGAAGGCACCGTATACCACGTAATTGGTGCCCGGGCCGCCCATGATGACCGTATTAACTGCGGCTTCAACCATGGGGCCACCAGGGACACCAGCAGGAACAACCGCTGTCGGCTCATTCTCATAATACATCGGGTCAACTGCCACAGTTGGTGCTGCAGTCGGTGGTACCGCGGTTGGAACTGCCGTGGGTGGGACAGGGGTGGGTGGAACAGAGGTCGGCGGAACAGTGGTTGGAGCTACCGTCGTGGTAGCTGCCGGGGCGCAGCTCGTTAGAATGAGGGCGAGCAACATCGTGATCACTCCCACTTTCCAGAGCTGTGCAAATAGTTTCTTCTGACTTGATTTCATTTTAATTTATTTATTCTCCTTTTTCTATTACTAGACAATACCCATACAGAGCGGGTTATGGCTAGTTGATATGTACGGTGGACAGGTGCCGGTTATTCAAAAAGCTTTTGTTTATTCTGCAGGCTGATGACATAACCCAGGATGCCCACCGGGATGAATTGATACAGGCTGGCCCACACGTTGCCGGTAATGACGATCGACATTGTAGCAACCGCAACTGTGGCGAGGATGTACACATAGATTCCCCATTGCTTCCAATACCATATCGCAATCGCCGCAACCACATCTGCCACCGCAATGGCGATCAAGACTGCCAACGCCCCGGGTCTTTGGGAAATGTAAACCTGTTTGATGGTGGAATAGATAATATAGATGCCTGCGATGCCATGCAGACCGATCAGGGCGATCAATATAGTGAGCAGCGTGCCATGGCTCTTTTTCGCCTGTTTTTTTACGGGTGCTTTGCTTTTTGAAGATGACTTTACTTGTTGCTTATTTTTTTTAGCTTGTTTGGAAGGTGACACGTTTTCTCTCACTCAATGCTGGATTTTTTATGCGGTGAACTTGTAGCTACTTGCTTTTATCTTTCAGTGTTTCTGCCATATCATCCATGGCAAGGGCTGCACCCATAACCGCTGCGCCTGAAGCAATTTCTGCTGCGCCTTCGGCAGTGGTGAGTTTGGCTGCATCACTTACTTCTCCGCCTACCACGAGCTCGGCAACCCCTTGTACCGCCAGGTCATCGCTGACAGTTGCCATCCGGTCACTCTCCTGCGCGACTGCTTCAGACACGGATAGTCGTGCGAGGCCTTCTTCGAACTCATTCTGACCAAGGGCATTGATCTTGAGTCCGGTGGCGGCCAGGGTCTTCGACAGCCCAGCAGTGCTGATGGCGATGCGGATTTGTTCCACCGACATGTCATGCAAGCGGGAAGCCCGGTTGCCCAGGAATTGGGATAGGACAGGCATCTTCATGGCATCAATGATTTCAACAACTGTGGAAAGCTCGCCAGATAGGCGTGCAAGTTCAAGCCCATGGTCAATGTCACCTAGGCTCATTAAACCCACCAGCGCACTGACCACACTAACATCCTCCGAGGCAGCCAGCATTTCGACTCCTTCAGCAGCGTCCACCACACCTGCTGTGGCGACTACCTCGCTCAATACCGCCATCCGCTCAGACATGATCTTTGTGTCGGCTGCACGAGTCAGGTCGCTCGCACCTTGGGCGATAAACTCGGTTCCAATTTTTTCCATCTCTGCGGCTTCTTTTAAGTGAGCAGTACCCACGATCGCTTCCTGTTCGCCAGAAATCGCAGCTGCGAGCGCAGCATCTTGGATTTCGCCAGCAGTTGCAGCCAGCTTTCGCTTGCTGATGGTTACCCGCTTGGATTTAGGTCTTGTGATTGCTTTCTTTTCTGCCATATCTAACCTCCTCATGATTTGTATAATGATTTGATAGAAATATATAACCTGCGGATTATACTTTAAGAATCTCTCCGGTAGAATAGGTTTATGTGCGGGATGAACTCAAAAATATGTTTCAAGTTTTTGCATGGATATTTCTTCGCAATGGGCGAAGTTCAACCTTACAATAACTCCAAACATACTACCTGTCTTCATATCCTCGTGGAAGTTGCCATCAACAAAATCATCAAGCTGGGTGAACTTCCTTCAACATAAGTTGAGGCGATTGCATCCACCTGGCTTCATTACATCCCTTACTCAGTAAAAGCCCCTCAAATTGATTGTGTCATTTATACCCAACTTTTTTTGCAGCCGGGTGGGCTAGTTACTCGAAAGGACTTAGATTACCATTTCCGAAAGTTCTGAAGCGGTGGCAAAGAGGGCGGAAGACCCGGGTAAAAAGGCTACCCCAGGCTGAAAACAAAGGCTATAAAACTGCTCATAAAGTACCTCCGGGGGTCATTACGAACACAACAACTCAGCGGGTGATCCGTACCGATCTCCCGGTCAATGGATACTGGCCCCCTATTTACTGGATAAATGGAGAATTTTACTCGCTGAGGGAACCCAGGGGTTTCATCCAAGATCCTTGGATGAAACCCCTGGTCTAATTCACACCGGTGGTTTCCGCCTAAAGACCGGCCTCAAAAAGTCATGATTGGCTCTGATTCCTTAGCTTCCTTAACCCAACTTTCTACTTCGGCTAAAGTAGGTAGCCTCCTGACCAGCTTGTGGGTACTATTGTATTGAGCCATGGCTTCATACAAGTTCTTCGGGTTACGGTTCCGCAGCTCTTTGACCGTGTCTACTCCCGCCCGTTCGAGCAGCTCACTGTATTCCTCACCCACACCTTTAATTCGCATCAGGTCAGCCATATTGACCCACTTTAATATCAACAAGGAGGATATCCCAGTTTTTTCCACCAGATCTTCACGGCCTTTGCGGGTCTTGCCTTGTTCAAGCAGGTCGTCTGTAGTCTTGATTCCCATTTCAAGCAATTTGAGAGCATAAACCGGTCCGATCCCTTCAATATCCTCAACCGAGATCAAGCGTGTGCGAGCCGGAGCAGGCGCGGCGGGGATCTCTTCAACCGCTACAGGCTCCTCCACGACGATTGGCTGCTCCTCCACCACGGGCTCTTCGATTACAGGCTCGGGCTCAACCGTTTCTTCAGGGGTTGGCTCCTCAACAGGCACAGGCACCCGGGTACGAACAATGTTCGATATGTCGTGATATAGGCCCAGCGAACCGACCTGCTTTCCACCTAAAACAACCGGGATCCCGTACACTTCCACATCTACTAAAGATCCATCTTTCCGGGCGCGCTGCGTGATACTTTGGACTTTTATCCCCTTCCGGATGGTGTCGGTCAGTCCTGCACCTTCTTGTGCCAGATCTTGTGGGATGATCAGCTCGTCGATCTTGCTACCGATCACCTCACGCTTGTCATACTGGAATACTCGTTCGAATGCGGGGTTGCAATCGATAACCCGGTCTTCCTGGTTAAGGGTCACAATGGCTACGGGGCTGTTATTCACCAGCAGCTCATAGTATTGAGTCAAGCGTTGTTGGTCACGGTAAGCCACTTTTAACGGAGTGATATTGCGGAAAATGTACACCCAGCCTTCCGGTTTGCTATCAATCACGAGATTGTTCTTGGAGATCTGGTACCATACGTCCGCTTTGGGGAATTTGAGATCTTTCTTCTCACCCGGGGTCATGCCCATCAAGCTTATGGTGTCATTGGCGAATAACTCATCTATGGAACGGCCGATGATCTGGTTGTAACCGAGCTGGAAGAGCTCACCGGTTGCACGGTTGCAGCGCAAGATACCACCCTGCTCATCGGTCAGGATGATCAGATCATCCACGGCATCGAAGGTGGCTTCCCATTGCTGCTTGCCGCGTCGGATGATCACTTCCAATTCGTCGAACTTGGTCTTTTGGCTGGCAAGCTGTTCAGTCATCACGGCGATCTCAGCCTGGTGTTTTTTATCCAGCTGCACCTGGTTATCCTGGACCTGGGCCAGCTCGCGTTGTTTGTTCAGCTCCAACCACTCTGTATAACGCCGCGAATCTTCAGATTTATCCTTCTGATATCCGACGAAACCCCACACGATGGCGCTATAAAGTGCAAGAGTGTCAACGTAAAGAAATAAGAGACTTGAGAAGGGCTGCTTGATAATGTTTTCTAGCGTAACCTGTTGAGCATCATAAACCAGGAATAGGATGGATAACAAAACAACCACGATTGCTGCGATCAAGAGTCCCATGAAGAAATAGGGAAATGCATACCTTTTACTTCGTTTCGGTTTTTGTTCCATGTAAAGCCTTCCTTTCAGATTTCCTGCAGATAGTTATTCTGATTGATAGCCTTCTGCGGCTGGGATGACTTCTGGGTTTGTTTCAACGGGCTCAGGTTGCGTCACTAGCTCTGGTTCAGGGAGCGGTTTCGTGAACATAAACATCCACAGTGCTCCCAGGCCGATCAAAGTGGTGATGATGGCAATTAGCACACCCAGGTAAGGAATAGATGCTAACAATGCATACACGATAACGCCGATCACTAATGGCAAGACCCGGTTATTCGCCAGTGACGGGATCCAGCGTTTGAATACCAAGGCGACAACCAGGTAGACGACAATGACCTTACTAACATATGCAATGGCAAACCATAGGACGGTAATCGCCAGCCCAACGGAGATCAGGCCTAACGCGCCGGTGAGGAACCCCAAATTGGGGAGGGATGCCCAGTAGAAGAAAAAGGTCAGCGCGAGCACCAGGACACAAGCCAAAAGGGCACCTAGCCAGCCAAGGATGAAAACCAGCAAGCCGTACAACAACGCACGCCACGGATGCTTGCGCGTCTGCTCACCAGAAAGTTTTAGCTGGGCCGGAACCAGCCATACAATCAGCAATCCGATGATCATCAAGCCAACCAGATTACGCAGCATAGGCACTGCCCATGACTTCACAGCCTCGGTATCGATCGCATACTGCGGGCTTGTGGAATGCGTATCAGCAACCAAGGTCAATGCCGGTCCATTTTTTACGGGTGCGGAGATGGGAATAAGAGCTTTGACTGAGGGTAACCCGAATGCTATGGCTGGATAAGGCTGTTTGAAGCCACCGGGCTGTGGGAGACCTGGTATCAGCTGGCCAGACTGGGGCAGCCAACCCTGACGGATCAGGAATTCGTACAATTTTTGGGCCAGTACGATCGGGCCGACCATGGCATTGACCTTGCGATTGACTTCACCTGCGAGGTTGCTTTCGAGCCCAATGATATTAAGGTCGCGGTTGATTTTTGAGCCTTGATCGGTTGTGAAACGGCCTCCAATGAAGGTCACATCGCTCCCCACGCTAGCCTGCGGGCCGACCGCCAGGAGGCCGGCGCTGATATATGCACTGCCGGATATCGAGCCATTGATAACCACGTTCCCACCAATGACTACCAAGTCTCCATTCACTTCACCGCCGATCTTGACCGTGTTGCCAACCGCAAGCAGGTCACCATTGATCACGCCATCCATGACCACCGTCGTACCGTTGAGGATGGCATTATTATCGATCACTTCGCCCTGATTGACGGTATCACCGGTGCTGATCGCCTGTGCATAGGCTGTAGTCGGGAACATCAAAGCCAGGATCATGAATGTTGATAAAAACAGGATCATTCGCCAATTTTTTGTCGTCTTCATATGCAATATCCTAATTTTCAGGTTTCTTCTCATCATAAAGATACAGGCAAGTGCTCGGCTTGTCTACATTACGATGTTGGTTTTTTAAAAGGCATTATTGGCTTATCATAATCCAAAGTTCAACAATTATCGCAGATTGCTTCAACAAATATCGATCATGATCTCAACAAATTTACATGCCGCAAGCGATTTGTTATAATGCCTGAGAACATGGAACGTCATAAGAGCGTAGATAGTAATATTAATGGACAGTCCACAGGATTCTGAGGTTAAACAATCGACCATATTTGCTCTATTTATTAACGCGATCGCCTTCAGTGTGCAATTCCCAAGTGTTATGGAACATACTACTATTATATATCGTCTTTGTTTAGACGATATACACACCGGATAATGATTGGGCGTGATAAGAGCTGTTACAGATAATCTACTGCAGATTCCTGGTCTACCTTGCTGTATACGCGGCATGGTTGAGTTGTGATTCCCGATGGATATGCAAATCAGCCCGAAACGCCTGGTCCCTTTGTGTCTCGTTATATTGGTGGTAATAGCTGCCGTTGTTACCCAGGCAGCCGCAGTTTCGCCTGATCCAGAAAAGAGACTACCGCTCGCCGTAATCAATGAACCGGTAATATTGACGGATGGGCAGCAGGAATATCGACTTGGACTGTACCTTGATCTCCTCGAAGACCCTTCCGGTAGCCTCACCATTGAAGATGTCACCTCGCCTGCCTACGCAGACCATTTTGCCCACAGTACGACCAACGTGCCGAATTTTGGATATACCCAGAGTGCCTATTGGGTACGCTTTACCCTGGATAACCATACCATACAGGCTGACCAGTGGCTGCTCGAACAAGGCTTTGCCAATACGCAATTCATCGACCTGTATTATCCAAGCTCGGATGGGCAAGGATATGCGGTGAAGCAAACCGGCACCCTCCGGCCGGTATCAACGCGTGACCTGATCTACCCGAATATTATATTCAACCTGAGCCTGCCGCCAAAGAGTACACAAACATATTACCTTCGCATTGCCAATGGCGCCTCGATGACCATTCCGTTGACCCTGTGGACCCCAAACGCTTTTATCGTCCGATCGGGTCATTCCTTGATCATCCACTGGCTTATCTTTGGGGCCTTGCTGGCGTTGTTGGGATACCATTTATTCTTACTGAGCACGCTCAAGGAAACCGTTTTCCTGTACTTTATCATCATGATTGCCAGCATTTTGGCTACTCTGCTTGAGTATACCGGTTACATGGGGGTATACATCCTTCCCAGCCTGTACTACCTGAAACCATACTATTTTCCAGCTTTCATTGCTACGTTGTGTGTGTCCATTATTGTATTTTCCGATTCGTTTTTACAGTTGCGGACCCGGCATCCCAAATTACACCGCGCCAGCCTGGTCTTCCCAGTGATCTGGGGGGCGTTTTTTATCATGATCCCTTTTATCAGCTATCCACAGTTAACCCAGATCGCCGCACCTATCCAGCTGGTCACGATCGCCTTTACCTGGGTGGTTGGTCTCTACACCTGGCGAAAGGGTTTTAAACCGATGGGTTTCTTCATGCTCGCCTGGCTGGGAATGGCAGCCAGCTTATTCCTATTGATGCTGGTCAGGGTCGGCAGCATCCCCAGCACTTACCTCAGTGAAAACCTGTTCCTGTTTGGATGTATATTTATGGCTGTGAGCTGGTCGATTGCCCTGGTCAATCGGATCAATTTGTTCAAGTTTGAGACTGACCAGGCTAATCGCGATTTTCGCCACAGTGAGAGCAAGCTGAGCCAAATTTTGGAGAGTTTACCGTTAGGTGTGGTCGTGTATGGTAAAGACCATAAACCGAGTTACATAAACAAACGCACAGCTGAAATACTCTCCAACCCTGTAAAAGACCCGGTCCCGGATGTTGAGGCGGGTCGCACCTTGGAACAGGCACTTGAGCATTTTTCGTTCAAGCTTGCCGGAACAGATCAAAAGTATCCGGTGAATAATTTTCCGGTGTCTCAAGCGTTGAATGGTGAGGCGGTTTTCGTTGATGATATTGAGCTTGCGGACGGGAACCGGACCGTGCCCCTTGAAGTGTGGGCCAACCCGGTGATGGATGAACATGGAGAAGTTGAGGCAGCAGTTGCGGCTTTCCAGGATATATCCCTACGCAAACAAGCAGACACCGAGCTCGACCAGTATCGGAAGAACCTTGAGCAGCTTATCAATGAAAGGACAACAGAGCTGAGTGCAATTAATGAGAAGCTAGACTATGAAGTACAAGAACGGAAGAACCTGGAGCAATCATTACTCCAGCGAATTGAGTGGATCTCGAAGATCAATGAGATCCACCAGAGTGTTACAGGCGTCGACAGCCTGCCCACGGCCTATGAGCAGTTGTCTGGCACGATCTTGGACCTGCTGGGCGCTCAGGCGGTTTTAATCGTATGTTGGGATGAACTAGATCGGCAGTTCCAGATGCAATCCCGGACATCGGAGGGGGTCGTGCAGGCCAGGCCCGAGATAATTCAAAAAATATTTAAAAGTGGATTGCCATTACGCCAGGATCTTGAGAAAGGCAAGCTGATCCTGTTCTCACCGGAGCAGGTTGGAAGCTTACCGTTGCCTATTGGAGAGTACGTGCAGGCGGGAGAAAAACAATCTCTGATACTGAGCCCACTGCTGGCGGGACAGGCGCTGAATGGCATGCTGGGTATCGCCATCACGATATCCGAGATGGATATGTCAGCTTACCAATATGCACTCATCGAAAGGATTTCGTATGATCTGGCTCACCTGATCAACGATGCAATAATGCTTGATCAGCGCCGAGCGCTGGCTACGATGGATGAGCGGAACCGGTTGGCGCGTGAGCTGCACGATTCGGTCGCCCAGGCACTGTACGGGATTTCTTTATTTACTGACGCCACCTGCCTGGCCCTCGAATCGAACCGGCTGGAGGTCGTCAGACAGCACCTGGATGATCTCGGTCAATTATCTCAGGAAGCCATGTCCGACATGCGTATGCTGATCTTCGAGCTGCGCCCACCCATCCTTGATAAGGAAGGCCTGGCAGCAGCCCTGCAGAGCCGCCTTGATGCGGTGGAATCACGGGCAGGTGTCAAGGCTGTGCTCAACGTAAAAGGTGTGCTCAATTTATCACAGGAGCAGGAAAGCGAGTTGTACCGTATCGCGCAGGAGGCGTTAAACAACGTGGTCAAGCATGCCAATGCCAGGCATGTCAGGGTGGAGCTGACCAGCCGCGTAGATAGCATTCGTCTGCTGATCGAAGATGATGGGATAGGTTTTGACCCAGCAACGGCTGAGCAATGTGGTGGGCAGGGTTTCAGGAATATTCGCGAACGGGCAGAGATCATCGGGGCAAAATGCTCGATAATCTCTGAACTTGGCCGAGGGACTCATATTGTGATCGAGGTGAATCCATGACCAACGATACACCGATCGTCCAGGTTTTGATCGTTGAGGACCATGTCATTGTCCGCAAGGGGATAAGGGCCCTCCTGGCTGAAACCGAAGATATCCGGGTGATTGGGGAAGCAAATGATGGAATTGAAGCCGTCAGACTGGCAGATGAGCTGAAGCCAGACGTGATCCTGATGGATCTACTGATGCCGAATATGGATGGGATCGAGGCCACCAGGCAGATCACCCTCAAGCATCCATCGATACGTGTCTTGGTGGTGACTAGCTTTGTGGGTGATGAAAAAATCTATCCGGCTATCAAGGCTGGGGCGTTGGGATACTTATTAAAAGACTCTGAACCCAGCGAATTGATCCGCGCCATCCACAAAGTATATCGGGGTGAACCTTCACTGCATCCTGTGATCGCCCGTATGATGATGAAAGAGATACTCGAACCACCGGTCGTCAAGCCTACCCCTGATCCACTGACCGCCAGAGAAGTTGAAGTTCTCCACCTGCTTGCAAAAGGCCTATCTAATGAGGAAATTGCAGACCAGCTGGTGATCTCTGAAGTCACCGTACGCACACATATCAGCCATCTGTTGGCAAAATTGCACCTGGCTAACCGGGTGCAGGCGACCCTGTATGCATTGAGGGAAGGGATCACTTCAATCGATAGTAGCAGTGAGTGAGCGGTCTGCGAACACTTATCCACACTTGTTGATTAGCACTCGAAAAACGTTGAATTGATAGCATCGCTTCAACCGGGTGTTGACCCAAAGCTCAACATGCCAAGGATGACAGCGCTCAGATATTTTGATAAAGTAACCATAGGTGCCATGCATGCGGAGTTGCCTGGTCTTAGTTTGTCATTGCCAATAGGCTCAACCTTGGTTGATATCCTGGCGTAAAGGTCAGTGGTTAACAGGTCGACAGCCGGGCTCAATTCCTCCTACCAGGTCAACCTCTGGATGCGGGCTTAATATTGGCGATCTGAGAAGGTTACCATGTGCAGGCAGTATAACGGGGATGCGTAATTCAATAATGCGTCATCACTTCACTTGTGATGGTGAGTCATCCCTGGGATTGAGGTGAAAATGACCAATCAACCCATCCGGGTTCTGATCGTCGATGACCATGCCATGGTCCGTAAAGGGATGATCGCCCTTATGGCAGCATATGATGATATCCAGGTGATCGGTGAGGCTGCCAATGGTGCTAAAGCCGTTGAGCTGGCGGGTCAGCTGCAGCCGGATATGATCTTGATGGACCTGTCAATGCCGGTCATGGATGGGATCGAAGCGATAAAGCAGATCATCGCGCAGCGTCCCGAGCAACCCATCATCGTTCTGACCAGTTATACAGGGGATGACAAGCTGTTCCCAGCCATAAAAGCGGGTGCTCTGGGCTATCTTGTCAAAGATGCCCAACCTGAAGAGTTAATCGAGTCGATTCGTAATGTGTATGCGGGTGAACCTTCACTTGACCCAGCAGTTGCCTGGCGGATCTTGAGAGGTATGTCTGGCAGCGAGCCTGCCAAGCGTACTACCGATGATCTATCAGACCGTGAAATCGAAGTCCTACGCTTGTTATCCAAGGGGAAGACTGACCAGGAGATTGCCAGGGAGCTGGTTTTAACCGATGTGACTATCCGGACCCACATCAGCCGCATCTTATCCAAATTGGGTTTGAAGAACCGTGTGCAGGCCGCGTTATACGGAATTCGGACCGGCCTGGTAAGCTTAGATGATGTCGATGATATTTATTCCGATGCTGGATGAACTTTTAAAATATCAATACCCTTGGCGGATGATGCTTGACTGATCGGCAAAAACATGTGAATAAATGGTTGATGTAAACGATAAAAGGATCAGTGTAGTTATTGCTGATGACCTGGTGTCTACTCGCCGGGCATTGAAGGCCCTATTCGTCTATGAGCCTCGCATTGAAGTCATTGGTGAGGCTGGCAACGGCTCGCAGGCGGTCAGCTTGGTAGGTGAGTTACACCCAGATCTCATCTTATTGGATGTCAAAATGCCGATCATGGATGGCATCGAGGCCACCCAAAAGATCAAGGCTAACTGGCCGTTAGTTAAGGTCGTGGTGTACACGATGTTCCCAGGTTACCAGAAAGAAGCTAACCTGTCTGGGGCAGATTATTTCCTTATTAAAGGCAGCCAGGGGCTCACGCCCGCCCAGATCATATTGTCATTTTTCCCCTGAGCCTCAGGTGAGGTAATACGTGCTGGGCGTGATAACATTTGTTTTCCCTTCATGTAAAAATTCTAAAGCGCGATGCAATCTCAATGCTCAAGTAACTGAGTATAATTATCCTATCCTGTAAGTGATTAGTTTAAAAAATAGATGGAGGATGGCATGTCGAATATACTCGTGATCACCTTTGAAGATGAAAACCAGGCTCTGGCGGTGTTAAGATCACTAAAAAGCCTGGCCAACCAGGATATGCTGAGACTTGACGATGCGGCGGTCATCATCAAAGATGCCCAAGGTAAGGTGCAAGTTAAGAACATGGTCGAGAAAAACGTCAAGGTCGGTGCAACCGTTGGCGGATTGGTTGGTCTGGCCATTGCCAGTGTACTCTTCCCTGTCGCCGGGATCGCTATTGGCGCAGCTGGTGGCGCATTGGTAGGTAAAACAATTGGCAATGGAGTCGACAAGAAATTCATCCAGGAAGTTACTGCTTCCCTGGGGCCTGGGAACTCGGCCATCTTGTTCATCGTTAGCCATGAGAACACCGGTATGTTAATTACTGCCCTGGAGCCATACAGCGGGAAGATCTACCAGTCCACATTTGATAGTGAGGTCGAGGCAGAGCTCCGCAAGTCATTGAAGTAAATCAAGAAATGGAAAGGGCGGCCTTGAAAAAGCCGCCCTGTGCCTGTCATTGCTTATAGGTTGTATCGAGTCAGCCTGCCATCATTTCGCGATACTGTCGGCTATGTCAATAAGGTCCTGCTGGGTCACCTGTTTATCGGCCGTTACGAGTGTCAGATAGACCTTTCCCACCTGCCAGTACAAATTTTTTACAAACAAGTCATTACGCCAACTAGAAACCATTTTTCCTCCCCCCGGCTCGCTACTATCTTTAACGAACTGAGTATCCCACCCGCCCATTGAAAAAGCGGCAGGGCTATCGTTTACCTGGACATCGGTTATGGCTGTATTTGGGGCGACCTGCATTGGAACAAAATCATTGCTCTGGCTTTCCAGCAATGTAATCGTTTCGCTTGAGGTTAGCGCAGGATCACCCGAACCAGACAGTGGTCGAGTGACCAGGTAGGTGAGCACCAGCATTTTTTGGTTGGTGTCATAGTAGGCACTCTGGAACTGGTAACCTTCCGGCAGCCAGGTGGGGGTCAACACACTCCAGCCAGTCTGGCTGGCAAGCTGGTTGAAGTCGATCGTCTCGGATGCGCCTGGTGCTGGCGCAGTGGGTGAAGATGGTTCGGTCGATGCAGCTGGAGCTTGGATAGCGGGCTGAGTAGGCGCAGAGGTCACCACCGCCTCAAGGGTCGCTGGTGCAGCTGTGACCTGGCTGGAAGGTGCAATCGATAATCCCAACCAGGCGCTCAATGCTGCCCGTACGCCAGGGACGACGAACACGATCAGGATCAAGATAACAACCACACCGATAGCGATTTGCCATGCGCGAGATTTGGTGCTCTTGGGTGTGTTGCTCATATCATTCTCCAATCAGGTAGTTGGTACCAAGCTATTTATGCGGCATGTGGCAGGCAGCTCATCTCGGTGCTCCGCCCAGCAGCGGCGCACCAGTTGGCTGGCGCATGGAACCGTAGCGGTGGGCATAGATACGGGTGATGATCGCTCCCAGAAGGAAGATCTGGGCGAAGTAATAAAAGCCAGTCAGCAGGACAACAAAAGAACCGGTTACCTCAAGCGCTGAGGCTAAAGTGGTATGGGTGATAAAGAAGATCACCAGCCAGCCTCCAGCCGTCACCAGGGCTGCGGCGATGAGTGCGCCTCCCCACACATCGCGCCACGAAATTTTCACTTCCGGTAAGGTCTTATACATCACCGCAAATGAGAAGGCCGCCATGACAAAGAAAATCAGGGTAGTAAGCGGAGGCTTGATGCCGATCAGGGTAAACAGTGAGCTCAGCCAGTTGGCCACGAAACTTAGCAGGGCGGCTGCCACCAGCAGCAGACCCAACGCCAGCACGATGAGGAATGAAAATCCCTGTTTGCGGATCGCGCGAAGCACGAGCTGCTCCTTGGGAATGGGCACTCTCCAGATGGTGTTTAATACAAATTGCAGCTGGTAAAAAACGCCTGAAGCCGCCAGAAGCAAGGCGATGAAGCTAATAATCGATATAAGCCATGAGCCACTGGTGGACCTTGCCGCCAGGTTGTTCAGCATGCCCTGAACAACCTGGGTGATCCCTGGCCCTAGTGTCGCTTGCAGGTTGGCCATCATGCGTTCCAATAATATCGACCGGTCAATAAAAAACCCGGCTACAAAAAAGGCGATGTAAATCACCGGTGCGAAGGAAAACAGGCCGAAATAAGCCAGGGCAGCCGCCAGCTGTGTCGGCCGCTCAGCCACCCAGATTCGGTATATCTCTTTGAAGTACTCCTTCACAGGTTAAGTTACCTTTTCATCCGGAAGCCATCGACTCCATATAGCCTAGGCGGGCTTTTGTAGGTTTTGTACTTGCTCACGCCATCTACGCAGCAAGTGATGGACTGATTCGGCACCAAGGATAGGCGATCCATCATGCGGCAAAACAACCGGGTGCAGCAGGAAAGGATAATTCTGTGGTCCTCCCATGCCACCGTGGTGGCTAGCTTGCTCTTCGAATCCAGCCAATTCCTGGGTGACTGGGTCGTAGGTTGTGTTCACCAACAGGTCTGGGCAGTTGCTAAAGCTAGACTCGCGACGCAGGTGGAAAGCTGCATTTGGTCCAAAATTTGCCAGCGGATCGAGCCCTTCAACCTTATCATCCACTAGGTAGTGCACGCCACTTTTCCCTAACACGATATCACCCTGGCTTTCGGTCTTGACCAGGATAAATCCGATGCCTGGGTGGTCTTTCAATCCAATAATCAGCTCAGGGTAAGCAAGCTGGATTTGCTCGAAGGTCATCCGCTCAGAAGCGTCGGTAAAGTAGATCAGCCCGGTACAACCTGAGCCCATCACAACTACCTTGGCAGTTTCTGCTTTCGTTTCAACTTTATCGGAGGTATCTCCTTTTTGCGCAACTTCAACATAGCCATCATGGGAGCGTGAAGCCAGCATTTTCCTCACCAACCCCGCGGTGCGCGTGTCGGCATTGGTCGATTCACTCAGCACAGAATTCAGATTATCCCAGCTGTCATTATGGGTTTCCGAGTAAAACACGTCGCTATCGTTTTTAATCAATGTCTTTACCAGTTGTTCCAGGGTCTGCCCATGCGCAGCCTGGAAGGTCGGCCCCTCGCTTTGACCATGATCTGCGAGGACGATGATGTGATATGGGCGCGGAGCGCTCTTCAGGGCTGCTTCGAGGCGTGCGAAGTAGCGATCCACTTCATGCAAGGCCTCGAATGTCTCTGGGGCGTACAAACCGGCGAAGTGATTCAGGTCATCATAGCCGGCGTACAGGGCATAAATCGCAGGCACACCGCGCAAGAGGTCGCTGATCACCGTGTAGGTCACCAGATCCTGCAGTACAGGGCCCATAAAACCACGCAGGAAAGAGTAGGCAAAATTACGTCTTTTAACGCGGAACTTATCCTTGCGGCGCCGCTGTGCCGAGGCCTGCCACAGTTCTTTGACGATCTCCACAAAAAACCGTGTGAATAACCTGGCAACCACATACGGGCTGAATAGATAAAAGTAAAAACCTGGTCCGCGGCCGCGCTCACGTTTACGCAGGGTGCTGAAGGTCAGCATACTTTCGGTTGCGTCACCCGAGAACATATTTCCACGTGATGCGCCTCCATCGGATAGGAGACCAATGTTGGTGCTAAGGCGATCTTCGATCGCCTGGGCATCCTTAGGCTTGCCGGACATCACAATGCTTTTCTGGACCCGGTCCCACCAGCGGTAGGCTGGCACATCCCAGTTGCTCCCCAGCAAGATGCCGGTCTGCATGGCGCCTGTCTGGGAGGTTGAATCTGTTTCCCAGCTGATCAATTTATGGGTGCCCTGGTCGACCCAGCGTTTCATGGTTGGAGTGTGCCCCTTCTCCATCGCCATACGTAATTTCTCGATCCCCAATCCATCGATCTCAAGGAACAGGAAGCCGGGTACGTCGGTTTTCGTCGGCTTGCCCAGGCGTTTAACCATATTCTTGGTGACACTCCGGTCGAAACGTGCATCATTGTCGAGCGCTAATAGCTCGCCCAGGATGGCATCGACAACCGCAAGCCAGATGGCAATCCATAAGCCAGTGGAGATCGAACTGATCGTGATTCCTTTTACCAGGTTACCCATGATCAAGACTAAAGCGCCGTTCAGCACAAAGGTGATGATCGGGTAAAGCCCTGAAGGCAACCAGGTGAATAAATTGATGAATACCCACCAAAAGAGCGACTGGGAGAGTGCCAGGACAATCGTAAGGATTGCCAGTGCGCCCAGTGAATCCACCTGGAAGCCTGACATACTTTTTTGCAGGATAAAGAGCGTCAGTGCATGAATGATGAAGACCGTGATAACCTGGATAATGCGGGCTCGGGTATTTTTCATCAGCTTTTCCTAATATCTAAGATTCTTCCCGTAGGAGTAATGAATTATACTCTCATGGCTCCCCAATAAAACATAATCAAAGAACAGCTTGCTGTCATCCTCATCTTGATGATTTATTACCAATCAACTATTGAGATAGGGTCAGGTTATCTGAAGGAGAAGGGCATGGTGATCGGTCAGAAAACGTTGAATTGCCCACCTGGCAGAGATGTTGACGATCGGGATGATATCCCCCGATATTTCTGCTGGATCTCCTTCGGGGCGTCGATAAAGCATATAGTCAAGGCTTGTGTTCCAGCTCTTGGATACGAGCGGAAATGGCTGATAGGTGGGCCGTGGGTCTTGTGCTAATGGATCGTCAAGGCCACTTTGGGAGATCAGCTCATGGTAAGCTGGTGCCTGGCGCGGAAAATTGAAATCACCACAGGTGATCACCCAGGCTTCCTTCGCTTGAGCATGGACCAGCCGTGCCAGATAGCTCACCTGGTCAAGCTGGATCCTGGTCTGGCTGTTGGATGGACGCCAATCAGCCAGGTAATTTGCCTGCAGGTGTGTATTCAAGACAACTACCCGACGTTTTCCAGCTTCGAGCTCCACCAGAAACACACCTTTATTGAGCGCCCAATCGGAGAATCCGATGCTGAACGGGTGGCCCTGGTTGGGGTAAGCGAAGAATGTACTGCGTACTACCTGGCAAGGGGGCATGGATGCAGTGAACAACCCACCCTTTGGAGCTATCAGGTTCCGGCGATAGATATAATTCGAGTATGCCGGGAGCTCGTGCATCAGTGGTTCAAGATACACATTGTGTTGGATTTCCTGCAGGCACAGTACGGTTGGCCCAAGCTGGTTCAATATTCTGGCCATACGCTTGATTCTCGCCTGGCTGATAAAAAATGGGATGCCGAAAGTATTCAGGGTCAGGATGGATAACATGGTTGTCAGTCAGGAATTATGCCCATGGTCAATATATCAGAAAATAGTGCTGGCTGCCAGCGCTTCATAACTCAACAAATGTCGAACACCTGTTATACAATTTAATAAATTGTTTAGGCGGATATCATCAATCGCACGATGACAAGCGGAAAAATAAAAGCTATTCTTAACCTGGAGCAGGTATACTTATACCTGTTTACCTGCCTGTACATTATCATCTAGAAAAATATGAGGAAAAGAGATGCAAACAAAAATCGCTCAATCCAGCTCATTTCGCCGTGTGCTAAGCTCCTCGATCGGAGTATTGCTCGTGATGGTAATCTTGTTAGCTGCCTGTACTACCACCACGCCAACCCCGGCGCCCACGCAACCGGTTGTTCCGACACTGGCACCGACCACCGTGGTCATCAACCTCGACCAGTTATATGCCAACCCATGGATCCTGGTGGCTTACGGGGATCCAACTAACCCTACTGTAGTGCAAGGTGGGAGTGATCTGACACTCAATTTCACCTCCGACGGGCAGGTGAACGGATTCGGAGGCTGTAATAATTTTAGCGGTCCGGCCCAGGTCGCTACGGACGGCACAATCACAATTGGTCCCCTGGCCACGACCATGATGGCGTGTGCAGAAGGGATGGACCAGGAGACCGCCTATCTTTCAGCCTTGCAAAGTGCGCGCAGCTTTAATTTTAGTAGTGAAGGCCGCCTTCAGATCACCTACAGCACAGGGTCCAATACGGACCAGCTGATGATTTTCATCGTTGGTACACAACCATTGGTTGGCCCCGTGTGGGTCCTGCAGTCAATGGGCGATAGCTCTGCGCCTCAAACGATACCCTCGGGCACGGTGGTCACCGCCATCTTCTCGCAAGATGGTATCATGAGCGGCTCAGCAGGCTGTAACCAGTACACCGTTCCTTACAGCCTCCAAGAACAGCAGCTGACCCTTGGGACAGTCGCCATCACCCAGATGACCTGCCCGACTGGCATGGATACCGAACAAGCCTATCTGTCGGCACTAACAACTGCCCAACAGCTGGTCATCTCTGGACTGAAAATGTCCATTGCTTATAACCAGGGGACCAGCCAATTGAACTTTGTGGCTGTCTCAGCACCACTTACCTATTCGCTATGGACGCTCACTGCCATGAATGGTCAGACAGTAGCGGCAGAGACGAATGTAACCGCCACATTTATACCGGGTGAAGCTGACAATAGCGGTACGATCAGTGGCTCATCTGGATGTAACACCTACAATGCAGCTTACACCTTGGACGGTCAGAATATCACCGTACAGCCGCCTGCGGTCACGCGTATGTATTGCGCTGAAGGCATGGAAATTGAACAGACTTATCTCCAGGCTCTGCAGGCATCTACATCTTATGCGATCTTTGCCGACGAGCTGGTACTCACCAACCCGTCAGGCAACCTAACCTTCACAATTAATCGCACGCCGCTGGTGAGCGCTTTGTGGAACCTGGTCGCCCTCGGCGATGTAAGCAAACCGGAGGCACCCGTCGAGGGCAGTAACTTCAATGCTCAGTTTGTCCGCATCCCGGGTTCACCCGGCGGTGTTGTGAATGGCACGACCGGGTGCAATGAATATTCGGCAGCCTTCACCGCTTCGCTGGACCAGATCAAGATCAACCTGCCGGTCAGCACCCAGAATAAATCTTGTGTACCGGGTTTGAGTGATCAGGAACAGCTGTATTACCTGGCGTTGAACAGTGCCACCACCTACCATATTTCTGGCAATACCCTCACCATCCCGTACGATGATGGTAAACAAGCCCTGGTCTTTGAGGGCACTCAGCTGGATGAAGCTCAACGGCCTCCGCTGAGTAGCTTAAATGGCACAACCTGGTACCTGTGGTATACCGATAATACCCCAATCCTGGCTGGGACGACTATCGTTGCTCAATTCGCGATCAACGCCGATGGAAAATCCGGGGTAATTAGTGGTAATGCTGGCTGCAACACCTATACAGCTACGTTTGGCGAGCAAATGGCAGTGCAGACCACCCTAAATGCCACCCAAAACTGCAGTACGCCGACGGGCGTCATGGACCAGGAAAAAGCCTATGTGGCGGACCTGGGGCGTGCGTATGGTTATTGGCAAACAGGTTCACAACTGATCATCAATACCGGTACAGGGGTGCTCACTTATGAAAATACCAAGCCTGCCTCGAGCTATGACCAGACCCACTTGTTGGTTGGACCGAAATGGTACCTGATCTCTTACGGCAATACCTATAGCTCAGCTGGGACCCAGGAGCCCTACACGCTGTTTAAGTCAGACGGCACCCTTGAAGGTTATTCAGGATGTAATACCTTCCAGGGTAAATATACTACCCAGGTCCAGGCGATCACCATCACCAATCTAAACGCTACCCAATCAGCCTGCCCGACCTCGGCCCTTCAGACACAGCAGGATACCATGTTCAAGATCTTGGGCAGTGCCAAGAGCTACCAGGTAGCGGACACCGTTATGCAGATCATCTCGGATAGCGGCGTGTTAAACTACTCAATCACACCTCTCCACCGGACTGAAGAGGTACTGCCTCCAACCGCTGATTTTAACGCCCCGGTAGATGCCCCAGTCAATACGGTGGTTACCTTCGATGCTGAAGAGTCTTACAGCCAGGTGCCGATTGTTTTCTACGAGTGGTCCTTTGGTGACGGTGGAACTGGAACAGGCGAGATCGTTCAGCATGTTTATGGCAAATCGGGCAATTATGACGTCAGGCTCTTAGTGACTGATGAGCGTGGAAATGAGGATGATCTGATAAAACGCATCACCATCACCGATGTAGTGGTTCCCACGCCAACCCCAACAACAGTGCCAACTGCACAACCGACCAATACACCCCAGCCGATCCAACCGACTGCAACCGGGGCAGCCCCAATTAATCCTACGAACACACCAACACCGCCGCCTCAGCCAACAGCTACAACCGCCCCGACCTTACCACCCGTGCCAACCGCCACCACCGCTCCGACGCAAGCTCCCGAGCCAACTGCCACTACTGTGCCAACCGCTGCCCCCGAGCCAACCCAGCCGCCTGCTCCAGTGCCACCAGTGGCTGTTATCGTTGGACCCAGCAACGGCTACGTGGGCGAGCCCGTGAGTTTCGATGCTTCTGGCTCGACCGCAGGTAGCAGCCAGATCGTTTCCTACCAGTGGAACTTCGGTGATGGCAGCTCGGCTGCAACAACAACGAATCCCTCAGTTCAGGCTCTGTATAACAATGCTGGTACCTACCAGGCTACGGTGGTGGTGACCGATCAAAATGGTTTGAGCAGCAGTGCCACGACACAGATCACCATTGCCACCCGCCTGGGGACCCCGGTTGTCTACTCGGCGAATTCCCTAAATGGCAGCGCATTGCTTCCAGGAACCGCCATCACACTGTCATTCTTGCAGGGCCAGATCGCTGGTTTCGATGGCTGCAATAGCTACAATGGCTCCTATACTGCCACTCCGAATCCCGATGGGACATACTCCGTAACGATCACCGGCATGACCAGCGGCGGAATGGCCTGCCCCACCGAGATCATGAACCAGGCATCCACATATATGACTCTGCTGAGCAGCGCAACAACTGCTCAATCGCAAGGGACGGCCTTCAACCTGATTGGACCTGATGGCACCATTGTCTTTTATCAGGTCGGCTCCCTGACGGTCACACCGTACTAAGCTGCACTTCAGGGCCACCGCCAGATCGGATCGTTCCATCTGCGGTGGCCCTGAACTTCTTTTTTACATCTTTCTATAAATAGATCCCTAAAAACTAAATCTACCTGATCCACTCTTGCTTGGGTGGATTGTTGATGGCAACTTAACCGACACATAAAAACGCTCTAGAGTTTTATGGTAAATTAAGCAATGAAGGATGATATCATTATTACAGGTAGTCTATTCCCGGATGTGGTTTATCATCTATCCATAAAAAGTGAATATCTAACCAAGTAGTACTACCCGATCCCGGCATAACAAAAGCTTGCGTAACAAAGGAGGAATATCAGATGATTAGCAGTATTGCAATTGGGTCCAAAGTAACCTGTTCAAATGGCTCCGCAGGAGTGGTGACAGCTTTGGTGGTGGATCCAGGCACCCAAAGCCTCACCCATATCGCGGTCGTTGAGACATCGCTTACCCATGGTGAGGAGCGCCTGGTGCCTATCGACAAAGTGGTCAAGTCCACTCGAAGTGAAGTGGAATTGAGCTGCACAACGGATGATGTTTTAAAGATGGAGCCCTTTACACGCACCCGTTTTCTAGAAGAAACCTACGGTGAAGATGGTTATGCCTATACCCACCCTTATATGGTGACGTATGACAGCGCCACCATGACACCCGATATGGGCTATGTTACCGTGCAAGATCGGCTGGTACCGGAGGGTGAAGTGGCAGTCCAGAGGGGGATGCTGGTGGAAGCCCTGGATGGATACGTGGGCCAGGTAGGCGAGCTGTTGATCGATCCGAAAACCAACCAGGTTTCCCACTTCCTGCTGATGAAAGGTCACGGTGGGGGAAAGAAAGAAATTGCCATCCAGCTGTCTTCGATCGATCGTATGGAGGCAGAGGTGGTCCACTTGAATATCACCAAAGCACAGTTAGACGAGCTGCCTTCCCTGCCCGTGAAGCGTAACTGGAACGAAGTGGTCGCCACGGATATCGAGCTGATGGTGTGGGTTTATGGTTCCGAAGGCCAGGCAGATCAGGCTTTGGAAAAAATCCATGAGCTGGCCAAGCAGTATTCACTTGAGATTTTTAACGCGACTGTGCTCAAGAAAAATAAAAAGGGAGAGCTGCAAATCCACGAGCAAAAGAAAATGCCATCCAAACGTAAGGTGGCCTTGGGGATTGCCCTGGGTGGGTTGGCTGGCCTTCTGATCGGCCCGGTAGCCCTGGTGGCAGGTGCGATCGCAGGCGGCGCGGCCGGCAAGAAATCGGCCAAGAAAGTCGAGGTGGGTTTTTCGCAGGAAAAGCTACGCAAGCTCGATCAAAGCTTAGCTCCCGGGGGTTCAGCCCTGGTGCTGGTTTTAGAACACCGCTGGTTCAACACCCTTGAGCTCGGTCTAGCCGAAACCGGTGGGCACCTGATCCATGAGCGGTTAGCTGATATCACCTACGACGAGCTGGTAGAAAAATTGGCCGCAGAGAAAAAGGAATAGAGGGGTCAATCTAGTCCCTGCAGATGGCTTTGGTCTGACTTCTCATTGCCGATATGATCTCTCGGAAGCGTTATCTATTTCTGGCGATTTCTGCTATCACCTGCTGCTTGGGATGGGTAACACCGCTTCGCAAGCAGTAGGGGCTAATTGCTGGTCTTGATTGCCCTGGCCACATGGCTCACCCATTCCTGGCACATAACGCTCCGTTGCATCCAAACCACAGGGGCGGTTGTCCACTGCCCGCATAGGTCCAATCAACGGTATGTAAACTAATCAAGATGAGACAGGCAACGCGGTTGCGTGGAACTTCGGTGAGATGTTCGGCAGTATCAAGGATGCCATACTCGTGATGGACATTAGTGGTTTCATTGGAGTGACGGTGAAGACGGGTGCGATCAACGCTGGGATTGCCTGGATGGTCAGTAAGCTCAAGGGCAAGGAAAGTGGCACGCGTGCCCCCGGCTGTTTATACTCACGATCATTGTATTGTCGGTGGGAGTGTTGGCTACATAAATCAACAGGACTGGTTCTTCAATAAAAGAAAGGGAGATGAATATGGTCACTGATACTGTGAGTACCCGTCAATATGATAGCAATGAGCGCCGTGCAATGGGTAAGGCGCTCCGTGAGCGTGCCCCTCTTGCTGATCATAGTGACTGGCATCCTGCGCTAAACCGTCGCAATATAGTCGAAATCCTGGAAGAATCCAACCAGGGGCGTGTGCCCGACCTGGTGCCAATCCGGTACGGGCGTATGCTAACGAGTCCTTTTGCTTTTCTGCGAGGCTCAGCCGCCTTGATGGCTTATGACCTTGCACCCACCCAGGTAAGCGGCATTCGCGTCCAGGCATGTGGTGACTGCCACCTGGCTAACTTTGGCCTGTTCGCCACGCCTGAGCGTAACCTGGTCTTCGATCTAAACGACTTCGACGAAACCCTGCCGGCGCCCTGGGAATGGGATATCAAACGCCTGGCAGCCAGCTTCGTGGTTGCTGGACGGGCAACCGGGATCTCTGAGAGCTCAAATAAGGAGGCTGTGCTTGCCCTGGTTGAATCCTACCGCTCACACATGCGCGATTACAGCGAGATGCGCGTACTGGACGTCTGGTATTCGCGTCTGGATGACAAGACCCTGATCGCGGCTGCTCCCAGCGTTAAAGCGCGTGAATATCGTGAGCGAATCTCAGCCAAAGCGCGTGCTTCGGTAACGGAATATCTGTTTCCCAAGATCACCGACGAAATTGAAGGTCATCGCCGGATCGTTGACCAACCGCCACTGGTCTATCACCTGAAAGAGCAAACAGAGGTCGAGCAACGCTTGACTAAGCTACTCGAAGATTATCACACTTCACTTCCCTCCCATCTGCGAAAGCTGTTCGATCACTATCATTACGAGGATTTCGCCTTTAAAGTAGTCGGTGTAGGGAGTGTGGGTACACGCTGCTTCATCATGTTATTTCTAGCGGATAAGGACGATCCCCTGCTAGTGCAAGTCAAAGAAGCCCGCCAATCGGTGCTGGAGCCTTATGCAGGAAGAAGCGAATATGAGCACAGCGGTAAGCGCGTGGTCGTGGGCCAGAGACTGATGCAGTCGGCCAGCGATATGTTCCTGGGCTGGCTCACCGGTGCGGATGGCACACAATACTACGCCAGGCAGCTACGTGACATGAAATTCTCCTTGCCATTGGAAGGCATTAAAGCCGATGAATTATCTCGTTATGCGAATATATGCGGCTGGGCTCTGGCACGTTCCCATGCCAAGGGAGGTGATGCAGCACTGATCTCAGGATACCTTGGCAGGAAGGATGTTTTTGACCAAGCGCTCACGAAATTTGCCAGGCTGTATGCCGACCAGACCGAGAAAGACCATGCCACGCTGACCAAAGCTGTGAAAACCGGCAGGGTGCAGGCAATATCCGGTTATTAATCATTTGGGCTCGTGAAACGGGAGAAGTTATTCGAATAGAAATTCCAGGACAATCCACACCAACCTGCCTGGTTGCGTGTATCAGCTGAAAAGTAACTGGACAGGAGTACCAGTAGTTTCTTGAAGAGATTGGTCTTCGCCTGAAAATTCTATATACGAGCATTGTCTAACTACGTGGTACCTGCTCCACTCTTTCGTAATGAGCGTTTGATAAAATAGAGATCTATTGAGCGTTTGATCTTAAAGAGGTTATCTCTGGCGAGGATGATTTTCACTCATCTCATCTACGCGATGGCGCGATGACCGTGGATATTGACGCTTGGTCGGAATTTTATCCCCTCACCAATTTAGCCTCGCTGGATGAGTTTTCGCTTGTATTACTGCGTGCATAAAAATCTCTAGTTATAATGAGGATAATTTATGCTACTCCAGGGCATAGAAATAAAAGTACTTATCTTGATCATCTCTATGCTGTATTTACCTGTTTGGACGTATTTATTTGAGCGCGCGGCAAATGAAGTAGAGAAAATCGCCGAGCACCTGGCTGCTGCAGTGCGCTGCCAGACCGTACCGCTGGATGTGCTGATTGCTTAGACCGAAGGAATGATCGGAACCATGATTGAGCAGGAATCAGGCAATCTGTTGCTGTTTGAAGTGTCATTCTCGGCCATCCTGACCACGGGTGAAGTTGATCCAGCCGACCAGCGTTCCAAAACTGTAGAAAGTAAATTATCACAGCAGGATATGGATGCAACTATAACATCTTTACCATGCCGTGAGAGATCATATCGATAAATGGAGTAGTAAAGAATATGCTCACTGCAATACTATGGGGTGGATTAGCGTCCGCGGCGTTATTAGTTGGTTATCTGCTCGCCAGACGCAGGTTGTCCAACCTTGCCATCGGGATGGTCATGGGGTTCGGTGCAGGTGCACTGTTGAGCGCAATTGCCTATGAGCTGCTCCCCGAGTCAGCCCTGGGTGGAGGAGGAATGGCTGTTGCTTTCCTTATTGGTGCCCTCACCTTCTTTGGCGCTGACTGGCTAATCGACCGAGGGGGTGGGAAGGATCGCAAGGATATCGAAGGTGGAAACGTAGGATCAGGCTCGGCCATCTTCATCGGTACGTTGCTGGACAACATCCCTGAGTCGATCATTCTCGGGATGAGCCTGGCGGTTGGTGGTTCGATCAATGTCGCGTTCCTGGCGGCAGTGTTCGTATCCAACCTGCCAGAAGGTGTGGCGGGCACAGTCAATTTGGAAGCGGCTGGTCGTTCACACCGCAATATCTTTTGGATGTGGTTCGTATTGGTGGTCATCTCAGCCATATTTGCTGGTGTCGGATACGCGGTTATCACTTTGCTGCCCGTTGCCAGTGGCAGATTCGCCCAGGCATTTGCAGCCGGGGCGATGCTGACCATGCTGGCAGATGCCATGATGCCCGAAGCCTTCGAACACGGTGGAAAGCTGGTGGGTATTCTGACCGTCATAGGGTTTTTAGCTTCAGCAATATTATCTTTTGTTCAATAAGTACTGTTTTTGACTATTGATGAGATTCAAGAGTTTCAATCTTTTTGATAAAATTAAGGCTCACAGCTTGGAATATCTGAAAGGAGATACCAATGGGAAAAAACAAGGATAAGAAAAAGGGGAAAAAAGGCAAGGGCAAAAATAATCTCGAGTTAACGGGTGGTTTGCCGATGGTAGATGTAAACGTCAAGGCAGAAAAACCACAGGCTGACGAAGGCCCAAAGCCTGGAATGAGCCGCAAAGAGTTCGAAAAGGAAATGGAAAAGCTCCAAGTAGAGCTAGTCAAGCTGCAGGAATGGGTTAAGGTCAGTGGGGCAAAGATCTGCGTACTGTTTGAGGGTCGCGACACAGCCGGCAAGGGTGGTGTGATCAAACGCATTACCGAACGGGTGAGCCCACGCGTGTTCCGGGTTGTGGCTCTGGGAACACCAACCGACCGCGAGAAATCACAGATGTACTTCCAGCGCTACATGCCTTATTTGCCAGCCGCAGGCGAGGTGGTATTATTTGACCGCAGCTGGTACAACCGGGCGGGAGTCGAGCGGGTGATGGGTTTTGCTACCCAGGAACAAGTAGAAAAATTCTTGAAGCTGACACCCATGGTTGAGAGAGCCATTATTGATTCTGGTATCTACCTTATAAAATACTGGCTTGAAGTGGATATGGAAGAGCAAGCCAAGCGATTCCACGAGCGCAATGTTGATTACCGCAAGATCTGGAAGCTCAGCCCGATGGATGTGCAGGCCCAGGCGCGCTGGTACGATTACTCGAGGGCACGGGATGCCATGTTTGCTGCCACCGATACGCCTGAATGCCCCTGGTATGTGGTCCCATCTAATGATCAACGCCGGGCGCGTTTGAACTGCATCACGCACTTCCTGAGCTTGATCCCCTATCAAGAGGTGCCGCGGGAAGCGATCAAGTTCCCCAAGCGCCAGTCGAAGGGCGATTATAAGGAACCCGATTATCCATATCGGTATGTCCCACAAAAATACTAAAGCCGAAGGCATGGATTATGACGGATACACCAAATAATCAACCAAAGTGGTTCACACTGAGTCCTGAGCAGATCGCCAAGGAGCTGCAGGTTGATCCGGCGAAGGGTTTGAACAGCGCTGAAGCGAGCCAACGCCTCCAGAAGTATGCTCGTTGATGAGAATCGCAAGCTGGCGCTTGATGAAAACGAGCGTATTGCTGCTGGTGGACGAAGTGATCAAACTCTTCCTGCGCCGTAGCCGCAAGTAGGATAATCATTTTTGTTTGTGGGTATAAAAATCGCCCACTACCAACAAGCATGAAGAAAGAGGGTTATTGGAGGATATATGGCACAAGCACACGCAAAAGCAATCCCGGCTGCCAGTGCAGTGCGTTTCAACCGCTTCCTGGCTCTGGTTTACCTGGTGATGGCCCTCGGAATGGCGATAACTGCCTTGGTTTCATCCGCAGTCAGCACCAATCCGGAGATCATGTACCGTATCATATATTACCCCTGGTTCACGTTTGGGCTGTTCTTATTGCAAATAGTTGTCGTGGTCTTCCTGAGCGCGGCCGTCACGCGCATGTCGACTGGTGCAGCCCTGCTGCTCTTCCTGCTTTATTCCGCCTTGACCGGTGTGGTACTCTCCTCTATTTTTTTCTACTACAGCCAGACCACCATCGCTTACACCTTCTGGGTAACTGCCGGGATGTTCTTGCTCGGTAGCATCGTGGGGTTGTTCATCAAAGGAGACATGAGCGGGGTCGGCAGGTTCCTTATGCTCTGCCTGCTGGGCTGGCTGTTCGGCTGGATTTTCGTGATCTTCTTCCCGTTTTCACCCGGCCTGAACGGGATGATGAACTTCACGGGCATCATGTTGTTCGCCGGATTGACGGTTTGGGATACCAACCGACTTAAAACCCTTTCCACCGATCTGGAAGGCAAGCAGGGCATGGGTGGGTTGGTGGTCATCGGAGCCTTGGCGCTCTACCTCGATTTTATTAACCTATTCCTGCTACTGTTACGCACGTCCAGGCGTTAATCAACCTGCCTGAGCTAAAAAAAGGAGCGTGCTTATGGATCCTAAACTGACATCATTTGGTTATTTATTTCACACGTCGAGATATTCGCCCAAGCTTGGATACTCGCGCTTGCAAGCGCTTATCTCAGCAAAACCCGCTCAGCGTTTTTTTGATGTGAAACAACTGCATATTCCCACCTTTGACGGCAGGGCTTTGCATAAAACCACCATCGACCGCTATGAACTGCAGCCTGCAGAAACCTTCCAGGTTTGTGCGGGTGAGCTCGTCCTCGATAGCCACCAGGGGGAACGCTTGCATGCCTTTTCGTTGGGAGGCACACTCACCGCCTCCGTCGTGATGGGTGAGCGGTTGTGCGATTTTGTCTCGGATGCTCCCATATTCCACATGGACGAAGACCCCGAATCGGTCAGTGGGGTAATTGCAGATGAGATCGAGGATCTGATCGCTCAAAACGAGGTGAAGCTCACCGATCATGAAAACGAGCTCTTTCTGCGTTTGTCTAAATACGAGCCTTATAAGATCTTTCTCGCCTGCCTGGTGTCGCTGAAAAAACGCGCTGAAAATGTTCCCATCGAGGTCCGTAGGGACCGCTATCAAAAACTATCTGCCAATATGGGCAAGGCAATAAAGACGATCCAGGAAGTTGATCACTGGGATGGTAATTCACCCAGCCTGGAGGAACTGTTGTTCCTGGCTTAGCATTCATTATGACCACCGAGGTAAGTTTTCTGGATGGCTCACTTTGATTATTTTTTTCGGGCAACAATCTAACTTGCGAATCTGGTATTGATTGCGAAAGGAAGGTAGATATCCGGAAATCAAACAGCTAACCATCTAATAAAAATCAGGTATCAATATATTTTTTTGCAGATCAGTATAAAATCATGAGGAGAAAGGGACATGAAAAAACGTCCATTTGGAGTAACTGTTCTGGCTGTCCTGGCAGGGATTGCGGCAGTTCTGGCGACTATCCATGCCTTGCAAGCGTTGGGCATCCTGCCTTTCTTCATCGGTGAGTACCAGATCAAAATCCATGCTTTCAACCTCTGGTCCTTCCTGATGTGGGCTCTGATGGTTTGGGTGTGGGTCTGGTTGGTACAGATGTTGTGGAAAGTTGAGAAACAGGCCTGGATTTTCCTGGCAGTGATCACTACCTTCAACCTGATCCTCGATTTCACCGTCATGCTGGGAGCAGGCACCTGGTCGGATGTCAGCGTGAACTTCATCATTAACGGCATCATCCTGCTGTATTGCTTGCTCCCCGGTGTCAGGAAGTCCTTTGAGGCTGCTTGAGTCTTCAAATGCCGGAATATTTTATTCGATTGTTTTTATATCGTGGAAATTAGGATTTCCACTAACTGGACAATAAGCCTATGGCAACACTGACTGTTCTGAAGTTTGCTACCCCAGATGGGGCAGCCGAGATGCTTGAAAAGATCAGATCGCTGCAGGAAAGGGAACTGATCAAGATCCAGGATGCCGCCATCGTAAGCTGGCCACCAGGGAAAAAAGCCCCCAAGACCAGGCAGATGGTCGATATGGCAGGCGCGGGAGCTATGCAAGGGGCTTTCTGGGGGTTGCTGTTTGGGCTGATATTCTTCGTGCCCATCTTCGGCCTGGCTGTCGGAGCTGCTTTTGGTGCGCTTGGTGGCAAGATGGCTGATTATGGGATCAGCGACGAATTCATCAAGAATACCCGCGAAAAAGTCACCGAAGGTACCTCCGCCCTATTCTTACTGACCTCCGGCGCTGTGCAGAGCGATGTGTTAGCTGAGCTTAAAGGCAGCAAGTTCGAGCTGATCGCTTCTGACCTGACGAAGGAACAGGAAGATGCATTGAAGGAAGCTTTTGCCGAGGCTTGATTAGTTTTGAGATGTATTGGCTCACGGTGGCCGTAAAGTCACCCTGCCAACATTGAGGCTGTCTTCGATAATATGGACAGCATAAGCTGGTTTGTTTTACCAGGGTAAAAAGAAGGAGAGCATACCATGCCTTGTTGTTTTGCAGTGTTTGCGGGGTTGTTCCCGCGCTTGGGTACCATATTACTTTGGCTTGCCCGACCTCTCATGTTTAATTCGGCTTTTAAAGGAAGCTGGATCTGGCCGGTTTTAGGGATCATCTTCCTGCCATTCACCACCTTGATGTTCGTGATCTTGACCTGGGGTGTGGGTGGTATCTACGGTTTCTGGGATTGGTTCTGGCTCATTTTGGCGATATTTATCGACCTCGGCCACTGGAGCTCAACGTTTTTCCAGAATCGCAACCGCATTCCCGGTTATACCGCAAATTAATTTCACGTAATGGAATATGCGTCCTCTCCAGCCTGCGTTTGATGGAGCGGTCAACATAGTTTTTGTGAAGGTCGCATTTGAGGAATTTTTAGCTACTGGGTTTTTGGCGGAAGGATAAAAGCCAACAATAAGGCTGCCTTGTTGGTAACCTTGATATTTTTCCTACTTAAGTAAACTGGGTGCGTCTAGCACGACCTGCTGCGGAGATCAATCTCGGGGCACACAGAATTTACCGTTACTCAAAAGCGTTGCCGTGGGCGGTACAGCCGGTGCAGGTGGATTAGCTCTTGAGGTGGCTAAAGGAGAACAGTGAATGGAATTTATAAGTCGTGGTACAAAAAAATAAATATTAGATTAAAATAGTAACAAGACCAATAACAAGGAGAATGAAAATGACAAGTGCAGTACAAACACAATCCAAGCAACGCCCGTGGTGGTTGACCTTATTGACGGGTATCTCGGCTTTGATCCTGGGAGCTTTCTTCCTGTGGGGTGCAGCCGCGAATAAAGCTGAAGTATACGTCATGTTGGTTACCTTCCTGGGTATCTGGTGGCTCGTCCAGGGCATTTTTGATATCGTAGCCATCTTCATCGACCACTCCATGTGGGGCTGGAAGCTGTTCATGGGCATCATCAGTATCGCTGCCGGTGGTTACATCCTGGCATACCCCGTGGCATCTGCCGTGATGTTACCCAGGATACTGGTCCTGGTGCTTGGAATCTGGGGCTTGATGTATGGTTTCATCCTGCTGATCATGGCCTTCAGCGGTGGTGGCTGGGGCGCTGGCGTCCTGGGTGCGTTAGGCATCCTCTTCGGCCTGGCGTTGATCGCAGATTACGGTAAGTTATTTACCGGCTTAGCGATGGTCTGGTCACTTGCCGTGTTGGGTGTGATCGGTGGTGTCGTGCTGATCGTCCGAGCATTCCAACAGCGGAAATTAGCTGCATAAGTAGCATCAATTAGGGCGCGCGCGAGCGCGCCCTAATTTACCCTCATCAAACTGCCTGGAAAAGCAGGCAGCATACGCTTCGAATATGCTTTAAAGAAATAGATGGCATGTGCCGGAGGTGATGAGGTAGTAAAGTAGATACTAATAAGGGGTTTCATATCTACATTAATTTCTACCTTGTGACATCCAGATTAACTGTTTTGTCTGTCCCAAGGCGATGATCCCAGAGTATCAACGAGGGATCATCCGCATTTGAATAATGGGAGGTAGCGTGCAGACACCCGATGATGATTTCCCCTATACCAGCGATGATCCAACCCTGGCCCCACCTATGGAGCAAAATCCACCCCAGGGTGCCGATTCTCAGCAGCTAGGCGATCTAAAAGCGGTTCTACGTCTAGCCATTGGCTCTGGCCTTAACGGCAGAGATGCCCTTGTCGCTCGATTAAGGCGCATGCAGGCTACCCAGGTATTGCCGAGTCCTGAAACGATCACCATCAACAAGAACGAGACATCGGCTGACCAGCTCAGGTACCTCTTAATCGGACTGTTATTCGAAACCCCTGAAAAGTTACAGCAAAGCTTGACCTCCGCGGGTCATTCCTCCTCAAAAGTATTTGATTTTTTATCACGGCTGGTTTCACCCATCACGAACAGCTGGGCCTTCAGCCCGGTAAGGGATCAGTATGATCATGCAGCCGCCCGGGGTGAAAAGGTGTTGGATCATCTAATCCAGCGCGGCCGCCTGGAAGAGCACAACAGCCGTCAAATCCTCCAGCAGAAAGCCGTCGATGACCTGATCAATGAATTTGCTGAATACCTGATCCTGAAGATTAAGGTGCAGGAGATCGTGCAGCGTGAAGGTACCACCATGGCGACCAGTGTCGTCGATGAATTTCGCGACCAAAGTTCGAACGTTGATGGACTTCTGGAGCAAAAGCTCAGATCGATATTCCGTAAGAGTGCTCCAGATGAGCCGGTTGAGCCACCCGCCAAACCGGTAGAAGGAGGCTAGGGACACATGGCCATGACAACTACACAGCCTGATGGGTCGGGCAATTTCCCTCCCGCCAATCCCCCAGCTCAACCAGCGGGCTTTTTTAGCCGATTTGAAGCCTTTGTCATCGATCTGGTGATCCTCGTTGTCGTGCAATTGGTCGCGACAGCCTTTATTCAAATCATTATCAGGTTTTTCCGACTCACCAATATCCTAACCAGCCTGCAGTTGCTCCTGGAAAGTTCGACATTTCAGCTGGGGTCTGGCTCTGCGATCATGGCCTTATTCGTCATTGCTTATTTCACGTTTTTCTGGACACTGATAGGTTTTACCCCTGGCAAGGCGCTCCTTGGGCTTAAAGTTGTCCGGAAAGATGGTAAGAAGTTGTCCTTTTTTCGGTCACTCATACGATTTTTTTCTTATTGGATTTCAGCCATCCCGCTCTTCCTGGGCTTTTTCTGGGTTCTATGGGATCCCAAGCGACGGGGCTGGCACGATAAGATTGCAGGCACACAAGTGCTTTATATTCACCGACGCGCACATCGCTAGACGACCATTTTATGGAAAAAGGTTTCGAAGAGTATCAGGAACGACGTCCTCCGGGTGTAATTGTCCGGGGTTTTGAGATTGCCGGGCAGATCAGCGGCATGGTGCTGGGTGGGGGTATTGATTACGTACGGCGGAAACAGCAGCTGGGCGAGCACCGCACGTTCGGCATCTTTTTGCTCAGGATCTTCCTGGCGCTTGCCTGGCCGTTCTTGGATAAGAAAATCGTTAACCAGCCGTTTTCGATCCAATTCAGGCTGCGGTTGCAAAAGCTTGGGCCCACGTATATCAAGCTTGGCCAGATCCTCAGCTTGCGTGAGGACTTGCTACCCAAAGAGATCACCGATGAGCTGAAAAACCTGCTTGATCGGCTCCCGGCAGTCAGCTATGAGCGCTTTAAGCAGCTCATTGTTGAGAGCCTGGATCTGCCCCTCAACATGATGTACCGTTGGATCGATCCGGTACCGTTGGGTTCGGCATCGCTGGCGCAGACTCATCGTGCCAGGCTGGTCACCAATGAAAAAGTTGTGATCAAGGCCCTCAAACCCGGGGTGCGTACCCTCATCCAACGCGATACCCTCCTGCTACGATTCTTCGGCCGGTTCTTGCAGCTTTTCCTGGCTCGCTACCAGCCCGCCCGTATCGTAAATGAATTCAGCGCATATACTTTACGTGAAGTCGATCTACGCATGGAAGCGGACAATGCAGAAACGTTTGCCGCGTATTTCAAGGATGAGCCTGAAGTACGCTTCCCACGTATCTACCGCAAGTACAGCTCACGTGACGTTTTGTGCATGGAGTACTTTAATGGCATCAAACCCGACGAGAATGCGCTTAAGAAGCTAACCCTCGAGCAACGCCGCCAGGCAATTGACCTGGGCGTAGGAGCCATCGTCCGCATGATCTACCGGGATGGGTTCTTCCACGCGGATTTGCACCCCGCTAACCTGATGATATTTAAGAAGCCCGGTTCTCAAGAAGTCACCGTCGGGTTTATTGACCTGGGGATGGTGGGCAGGTTCACCCGCGATATGCGCAAGCGCATGTTCTATTATTTCTACTCGCTGGTGACAGGCGACCCGGAAAGTGCTGCCCGCTACCTGGCTTCGCTTACGATCCCTAGGAAAGGCGCGGATATTGAAGGCTTCCGCCGGGCGGCCTCCGACCTGTATACCCGCTGGCTGGTGAGCCCGAATTTTAAAGATTTCTCACTGGCGCAGGTAATTTTACAGTCTGTGCTGTTGGCAGGTCATTATCAGATCCAGTACCCGGGTGAGATCATCCTCATGGTTAAAGCTCTGGTGACCATTGAAGGTGTCGGGCATGTTTTCGATCCCCAGATCGATATCCCCAGCGCTGCCCGTAACCATGTGCGTTCGATTTTATTCCAGGAGTTCAACCCGGTTAGCCTGGTGCGCGAGAGTGCCCTGGTGGTGCCAGAAATGGTTGATGTGCTTCGCAAAAGTCCATTGATCCTGTCAGAGGGGATCAAAGTTTTAGAGGCGAACCTAAAAAAACCTCCCTCTGGTCCTCTTAATGGTGTGCGCGGTACATTGCTAGCGGGTTTTTGCTTGCTGGCGGGTGCCTTTATACTGGCTGCTGGCGGGCCCTGGTATGCCTGGGCAACCTTATTTTTACTGGCATTGCTTCTTGCCCTTCGGTCCTGAGCTTTAAAGCTATCCGTAATAACCCCCGGTATAGTAAAATAGGTTCTTTCTAAAGTTACTTTTTAAAGGGTTGCCTGTTTAAATGCAAAAGATCAAGCTAAATAATGTGGACCACGCTTGGCTACGCATGGAGAGCCCCTCGAACCTGATGATGATCACGGTCATGTTCAGTTTTGATGGGCAGGTGGACTATGACCGTCTGGTCAGCTCCCTTGCGACAGTCGTCAAGCGCTACCGACGTTTCCATCAGCGAATCGTCATGCCAGCTGGAATCTTGCGTAGACCTTACTGGCAAGACGATCCATCCGACCGGGTTGAAGATCACATCCAGGTCTTGAACTGGGATGCCCCATTAACGGATGGCATGATCAGTGAGCTGGTGAATCAGCAGATGAATACACCCCTGGATTTTTCACACCCGCTTTGGAGGCTGACCCTGGTGAAAACCCAGAGTGGTACGATCGCCATCGTGTGCGTTCATCACTGCATTGCTGATGGCATCTCGCTGTTGCAAGTGTTCCTACGTATGACCCAGACTGCTCCGGATGGCTCTGCACCTGTTTTAGCCGGTAATGGAGTCGAAAGTGAACAGGATCCATTGGTTACCCCTACCATGGCTCAGGCTGTTGCACTGGAAAACGGTGAGACGCCCAAATCAAGCTCGAGGCCTGCTCCTAAGATCAGGCCAGGTGTAAAGGATTTACTGGCGGCTGCGTTACGCATCGTGTTCCGCCTGCCTGATCCACCAACAATTTTTAAATCTTCATTGGTTGGAGTGAAGAAAGCGGTCTGGTCTGAACCGTTTAATGTGCCTGAAATCAAGCGCATCGCTGAGGCCAAGGGAGCAACCATCAACGATACCCTGATGGCGATCACGACTGGCGCGATTCGCCGTTACATTGATCTGCGGGGTGATGACCGCAAGCCAAGCATCCGGTCATTTATCCTGGTTAATATTCGCGGTCGTACATTCGATGAAGAGCTCGGCAATAAATTTGGATTGGTGTTCTTAGATTTGCCCCTCGACCGTGAACAGCCAGTTGAACGACTGGAAGTGATAAAGAATGACATGGATTATTTGAAAGCTTCCGCTGAGTATGCTGCTTCTTATTTTATTTTACATATCCTGGGGATGGTGCCCAGGTGGATCGAAGATCTGGCGATCAAGATCCTGGATACGAAGGGAACCATTGTTGCCACCAATGTGCCTGGGGCACGCAAGCAGCTCTACCTGGCTGGTGCTCCCATAAAATCCATCATCGCCTGGGTACCGCAGTCTGGCCGGGTGGGTGTGGGGATCAGCTTTGTCAGCTACAATGACCAGCTGATCGTTGGGTTGAATGCTGACACAGGCTTATTACCCGACCCGCATACTTTTCTAGGTCTGTTTACTGAAGAATATCAGTCTTTACGGGTATCTATTCTTGAACCTGTCCTGGATCCGGTTTAAACACAGTTGAAATCTGGCAGCGTGTTTTCCACGCTGACAGCAGGGTGGTGATTGGTTATTTCCTGGTCATCCATGATAGTCCCTTGACGACTGGTGCGCATGATGTTATAATTTTTATGACGCACCACGTCATAAATCCAAATTCATTCCATGATCGATTATTAAAACTAGGAGGATAGAATGCCCACAAAACCGAAAGCAGAAGAAGTTGCTGAGCCTGTCGAGAAAGGCCAATCATCCATGGTAGACATGGTTCGAAAGATGATGCTGGCCGCCCTGGGTGCCGCAGTCATCGCTGAGGAAGAGATCGAAGCCTTGATCAATCGCCTGGTTGAGAAAGGCGAGCTGGCTGAAAAGGACGGCAAGAAGCTTATTCATGAAGCAATGGACAAGCGCAAGACGAAAACTGCGAATATTTCCGATGAGATCAATAAGAATGTCAACGATGTCCTGCAGCGCATGAATATTCCCACCAAGGCGGATATCGATACCCTGGGTCAAAAAATTAATGGGTTGTCCAAGAAGATCGACGAGCTCAAGAAGACCGGGTAACTGACAGGAACTTAAGGTGACCTGGCGACAAGCTTAGGTGCTTAGTCCAGAACAGCTCATTACCCGATGAGCTGTTCTTTTTTAAGGCCAGGCCAACAGGTTAATAATCAACCAGCTCGAGTGGCTAACTCCATGGGTTGGAAGTAAGAAATTGGGCGCCCTGCTAAGATAGTGTCATCGGAGCGTTTCTTCATTTTCAATTGTAAAGTTACAGATTTCTTCAAATGTCTAGACAAATCACCTTCCTGATCTTCGTTTTATTGACAGGAAAAGTATCCTTTGATATAGTATAGAAACTTTAGTGTTGAAAAGCTAAATTCGAAACCCGATAATAAGACTTAATACGCCTGTCCTTAGACGTTTTATAGAACTAATCTTTGGGGGCTCGAACCCAAAACTCATGCCTGCCTTACTTGACTCACCTCTTCGTATCATCTTGCTGGATGCCCAGGTCCTTTTCAGGGCGGGTTTACGCTGTATCCTGGAGAAGGAACCTGGGCTGGAGGTCGTCGGAGAGGCCAGCAGCGTTTCAGCTGGAATCGATATCATTACCAGCCAAAAACCCGATATCATCTTGTTTGAGATGAATTTAATGTATTTGCCCGAGCTTGAAATCGTCTCAAGCCTGGTCAGAGCTTCAGGGAATGCCCGTCTCATCCTGGTGACTGGGACCACTGATCAGGCTGTGCTGCAAAAGGCCGTTGAAGATGGCGTGGTGGGCGTCATCTTCAAAACGCAAGGGCCTGAGATACTGGTCAAAGCCATTGAGAAGGTCCACGCTGGCGAGGTATGGCTAGAACGCTCGCTCATTGCCACCGTGCTTGGGCGCCTATCCCGCAATCAAACTTCTGGCAAGGATGACCAGGAGACCACTGATATGAACAGCCTGAGTGAGCGTGAAAAAGAGGTGGTCAAGCTCATCGGCCTGGGATATAAAAACAAACGGATTTCGTCTGAGCTGTGCATCAGCGAAACCACCGTTCGCCATCACCTGACCTCAATCTATGATAAGCTCGGGGTATCTGACCGGTTGGAATTACTGGTCTACGCCCACCGCTATGGTCTGGTCAGCACGCCCAGGTCATAGTCCGGCAGCACCTGCGATTTGCAGATCCTAAGGAGGCTGACTAACTTCCGCTCATCCAGGCGGAAGTTTGATTTTCTACATACTTCATGGGTCGGATTGTTGCAAGCTGGTTGCAACCATGGTTTCAGATGTCGGGAAAGCTAGAACAGTCTGTTAACACTCTGTACTTAAAAATGATACAATGCCCTTATCCATATCATCCACGAGAACTTCGACGTGGGTACCAACAGCATGCTTGTAAACAGCGTTTCCAGTATCGTCAACCTGTTATTCATTGCCAACTACGATTTCGATGAATAGATAAGGACGGCGGTCATGAACGATCTTTTGCTCACCCAAGCCCAGACCATTCTAAGAGATGAAGCACGTAGCTTCACCAGGGATAATGTCTCGCGGCAGCTGCTGTTAGACATGGATCAAGAGAAGGTACATTATCCACGCCATTATATCGAACAACTCGCTGACCATCACCTGCTTGGCCTCAGGTTCCCGGTTGAGTGGGGAGGGCGGGGGCTGGCATGGTCCGATGAAGTGCTGGTGCTGGAGGAAATTGGTGTGCTCGGAGCCAGCCTGGCCTGTTTATATTCCCTGCCTTCCATCGTGGGAGAAGCCCTGCATGTATTCGGCACACCTGCGCAAAAAGAGCAGTACCTGCGGCCGATCCTGGCGGGTCAGCTGACGGTGGCCGAAGCACTTACCGAGCCACGTGGTGGTTCTGATTTCTTTGGCGCCACTGCAACCATGCAGCGCGAGGGTGATTTCTATATCCTTTCAGGGCAGAAGCGCTTCATTGTTGGAGCTGAAGGTGCTGATGTATTCCTGGTGTATGCTCGCTCGAGGAATGATGACAGCGGGCACAGGTCGATCAGCACCTTGCTGGTGGAGCGGAGTGAGCTCGTTGAAGTCCAGCATGTTTATGGGCTGATGGGTACCCGCGGCGGAGGCACCGGGCGGGTGTATTTCCATGATGTGAAAGTGCCGGCAGCCAACTTGATCGGCAGGGAACACGCCGGGCATGAGATCTTTAACCAGATGATGCTCCCCGAGCGCATGACCAGCGCGGCAGGGGCGTTGGGATTGGCGCGTGCAGCCCTTGAGATCTGCGCACGTTATGCTGACCAGCGCAAGGCTTTCGGGCAGAAGATACGCGAGTTCGAAGGGGTCAGCTTTAAGATCGCCGATAGCCTAACGCTCTTAGACGCCGCACGGGCCCTGGTGCACCAGACTGCCCATGAGATCGACAGAGCTAACAACTCAGGCTACATCCGCCGCAAGGTTTCTGAAGCGAAGAAATTTGCTACCGATACAGCCTGGACAGTGGTTAACCATGCCATGCAGGTCATGGGTGGGATCAGTTACACGAATGTTTACCCCGTGGAGCGTTTACTGCGCGATGCCCGGCTGATGACCATCTGGACCGGTACCAATGAGATCATGGACCTGGTCATCCAACATGAGTATTTCCGTGAGCTGCTCTCAAGTGTCTCATCAGCCCGAGAGGTTGAGATCGATGCCTTGAATGCCCAGGCTGAGGGCGAGAAGGTGTATGAATGAGTAGGATTACCGATTGATCGTCCAACAAATCATAGAATTTTCAGAAAATGGCTTGAGTAGATTCAACCCGGCTGAAACGCGATGCATAGAATTCTCACCGAAATCCAGAATAATTGATTTAATAAATATGTATTAGAATCAAGATATCTAAATTATGGTTGTGCCCAATTTATATCGGTATGGTAAAACGCTCGCTGGACATAATTCATATTCCCAACCCGAAAGCAGCGATACATTGGTTTTTTCCCTCTATGCTAGCCATATAATTTCGTGCCGGCAGCCGAATAAACATATCCATTTTTAGTTTTCGTGGGAATAGTTTGAGTCACAGGCATAGGAGAATTATTTTTAATGAAAACAGATAATGTTGCTCCCACTATCGAGGAATTACAACGCGAAGTAGCTGCGCTGCGCCAACAAAATGATGAATACCGCCGATTGGCTTCTTTTCCTCAATTGAATCCCTTTCCGGTAATGGAATTTGACCGCGGTGGTCAGGCGGTTTATCTCAACCCTGCCACACAACAGCTGCTTTCCCGGCTTGGTTTGACTGATCCAAGCGTATTCCTCCCCGAAGACTTTGGAGAATTGTCCAAAGTAGAATTGTACAAAGCAGAGATAAATCACATAGTAAACGAAGATGCTGCCATGGTATTCTCCAGGGAGGTTGGAATAAACGGCAAGATATTTGCAGAATCGATCTACCTTTTGCAGGAATATGATACCGTGCGGATTTACGCCAGCGATATCACGGAACGAAAACAGATAGAAGAGGCCCTCAACGTAAAGACGCTGGAGTTGACGCAGACCCAGGAATTTCTTGAAGCAGCGACCCGAGGAACTGATGTCTTAATTGCAACTATTGATACGAGCTTTTGTTATACCTACTTCAACCAGGCATATCAGGAAGAAGTTAAGCGCCTCAGCGGCAAGGATATTCACATCGGAATGAATATGCTGGAGGCCTTTGCCCATTTACCAGATCTACAAAAGGTTGTGAAGGAAGAGTGGAGCCAGGTATTGGGTGGGGAGAGCACAAACAAGATATTAGACTTCGGCGATCTCAACCTCTACCGGAGAGTTTACAATGTGCTCCATACACCCATCTGGGATAATGAAGGGAATGTGGAAGGTGCTGGGGAAGTTGCCTACAATATCTCTGAGCAAGTACATGCACAAGAAGCATTACGTGAAAGCGAAGCGCGCTTCCGCATGGTGCTTAAAAATGCCCCGGTCACCGTTGCTGCCCAGGATAAGGATTTACGTTTTATCTGGGCCTATAATCAGCGGACTGTCGATCCAGCGGAGGTGATCGGAAAAACTGACACGGATATATTTCCGGCAGAGATTGCAGCCTGGACGATGGGGCTAAAGCGTCAGGTTCTTGAAACCGGGCAGAATCTGCATAAACAAGGTTGGATAACCAGTGGGGGGCAGCGTTTATTTCTGGACATTTTCCTCGAGCCTATTCGTGATGAAGACGGACAGATTTCTGGTGTCGGCGTCGCAACGGTTGACCTGACTCCGATCAAACTGGCTGAGCTGGCTTTAAGAGAAAGCGAAGAACGCTATCGTTCATTATTTGAAGGAATGATTGAAGGCTTTGCCGTGCACGAAATTATTCTCGATCAAAATGGCAATCCTTATGATTACCGCTTCCTGGATATAAATCCTGCTTTCGAGCGTCTTACAGGTCTAAAACGCGAGCTTGTGGTGGGTAAGACATACCGTGAGGTGATGCCCGATGAAGGTGATCGTTGGGTAAATATCTATGGAAAAGTCATCCTCACCGGTGAACCAATCCAGTTCGAAGATTTTTCACCCTCGCTGAACCGGCATTTTGAAGTTTTCGCCTACCAGTGTGCGCCAAATCAATTTGCATCCGTCTTCCTGGATATCACCGACCGCAAGAAAATGGAAGACGAGCTACGCATCAATTTAACCAAATATTCTGTGCTCTTTGATACGCTGCCCCTTGGTGTCACCATCACCGACCAAAACGGTCAGATCCTTGAAAACAATCAAGAAGCATCCAGGTTAGTGGGTCTGCCTGAAGAAGAACATCAGCGCAGGAAAATCAGCGGTGAGAAATGGAATATTATTCGTCGTGATGGGTCGCAGATGCCTTCGGAGGAATATGCCAGTGTGCGCGCTTTGAATGAAAAATGCCGTATTGAAAACGTTGAAATGGGCATTGTAATAGCCAAGGATCAGGTCACCTGGCTTAGTGTAACGGCGGCACCGATTCCCCTTGAAAATTATGGTGTCGTCATTACTTACAATGAGATCACCCAACGAATTCAAGCTGAGCAGGCCCTTCATCAAGCCCATGAAAAACTGGAAATAACGGTCCAACAGCGTACTGAAGAGCTCCGCCATACGAATACGGAATTAATGGAGGAGATCGCCGAACGAAAACGGGTTGAATTTGAGCTTCAAAGGCAAACCAAAGCTGTGGAAGCACAGCGCCAGCGTTTTAATAATGTTCTGGAAATATTACCAGCCTATCTAATTTTATTGACGCCCGACTATCACGTTGCCTTTGCCAACCGTTATTTTCGTGAGCGTTTTGGGGAGGATCACGGTCGTCAATGTTATGATTACCTTTTTGGATTCAGTGAGGCTTGTGAGAATTGTGAAACCTATAAAGTGTTGCAAACCGGAACAAGCCATCATTGGGAATGGACCGGTCCTGATCTCCGGAACTACGATGTTTTCGACTTCCCCTTCACGGATGTGGATGGTTCCAAGCTCGTTCTTGAGATGGGGATCGACATCACCATGCGTAAACAGGCGGAAGAGAAATTGCTTTCTGTAAACGCGTATAATCGTAGCCTGATTGAAGCCAACCTGGATGCACTGATCACAATCACTCCAGATGGGAAGGTCGGTGACGTAAATACGGTCACGGAAGCAATTACAGGTTATCCACGCGAAATACTGATTGGCACGGATTTCTCCAGCTATTTTACCAATCCAAAGAAAGCCCGTTTGGGTTACGAGCAGGTTTTCGAGACGGGCACCGTGCGGGATTATGAGCTGGAAATCCAGCATCGGGATGGGCATATTACTCCAGTGACGTATAATGCGTCGGTCTACCGCGATGAAACCGACCAGGTCGCCGGTATTATCGCGGCTGCCCGCGATATCACTGAGCATAAACGAGCAGAGGATGCACTCCGCAAGAGCGAGGAGCAATATCGCTCCCTGGTCATTGCCACTGCTCAGATCGTTTGGCAGACCAATGCGGATGGGGAGGTGGTGGAGGATTTACCTACTTGGCGAGCCTTCACCGGGCAATGTCTTGATGAGCTCACGGGCCAAGGTTGGATCACTGCCGTCCATCCTGCTGACCAGGAAAGGGTTGCTGAGGTTTGGTCTCATGCGGTAAAGGACAAAGTACTCTATCAGATCGACTACCGGATTAGAAATCACCTCGGTGAATACCGCGATTTCTCAGTTCGAGGTGTGCCAATCATAGACGAAGATAATGAAATTATCTCCTGGGTCGGTACTTGCATGGACATAACCGAGAAAAAGAAATATGAAAACCAATTGCTCCAGGCTGAAAAGCACGCCACCATTGGTCGCATGGTTGGCTCGGTGACCCATGAGATCAACAATCCATTACAGACGATTAAAAACTGCCTTTATCTCATTCAACAGGATACCGATTCCGATTCCCCCAACCAGGAACCGCTCGAGATGGCGGTCTCAGAAACTCAGCGGTTATCCAATATCGTCGGCCAATTACGCCAGCTTTATCGACCACGTGATGTTCCGACAATGTTCTCACAGGAATTACTGGATATCATCGATGAGGTGCATGCGCTTCTTGTTCCCCATCTTAACAAATCAAATGTCGTGTGGCAGCCATCAACCGGTTTGAAGCGTTGTACAATAAATTGTGTTAAAGAACAGCTCATCGAGGTTTTCCTTAATATTTCCTTGAATGCTGTCGAAGCGATGCAATCTACTGGAGGGATCTTATCCGTAAATATGGTTCGCTCCCCCGACAAGAGCCAGGTGGGAGTGATTTTTAGTGATAATGGTCCGGGTATAAATCCTGAAATCTTGCCCCATCTCTTCGAGCCGTTTGTTACCACCAAGCAGCACGGTTTAGGGCTTGGACTATCGATCTGCTATGGGATTATCCAAAAACATGGCGGGCAGATCACGGTGGATAGTCTGCCCGACCAGGGTACCAGTTTTACCGTTTGGCTGCCGGTATTGGCTGACTGAACGGGGAGCGAGGAGAATAATGCATGGGTACGAACCACTCCATCCTGATTATTGATGATGAACCCAATTTACGGCGCAGCCTTGGGCTTATCCTGCAGCGCGTCGGTTACACGGTTACGACTGCTTGTGACGCAGCCGAAGCACTCCATTTACTGCAGGCCGGCGCCTATGATTTGGCTTTCCTCGATATCAAGCTTCCTGATCTGAATGGCATCCAGCTTCTCCCCCAAATTCGGGCGCGTTATCCTGATATGCCCATCCTGATCCTGACTGCCCATGCGAGTTTGGACACCGCCATTGGTGCAGTCCGCCTGGGGGCCAGGGATTATTTATTAAAACCAATTGACCCAGATACCATCCTCAGCCGCGTGGCAGCCATTCTGAGTGAGGAAACACCGAAACGTCGCCGTGAAATAACCACTCAGATCCAGGATTTGTTATCCGAATTGCAATCCATGGATGGAAAGGATGCTCATCCCGCTGATGGTGATAAAACCTCCCCATTAAATGACCCCTCGCGTTATTTAAAATGCGGTCGCTTGATCCTGGACCGTCATACGCATTCGGTGCAGGTCAACGATACGAACGCTCCTATGCCGCCCTCGACATTCGATTATCTGGTCACCCTGGCACGCCATTCACCCCATCCGGTTTCATATGAGAAACTGGTTTCAGAATCACAGGGCTACCAGCATCTCAGCCGGTCGGAAGCCCGCGAAATTGCCCGCTGGCAGATGCATGAAATCCGGAAGGTGTTGGAACCTGACCCCCGCCACCCTACGCTGGTTATCACCGTTCGCGACGTAGGCTATCGGCTGGTCGTGTGATAATCAACCTGTAGTTGTCACGTAATGGCGGGCAGTGTCTGACACTGCCCGCTTTTTTGTTTTATACAGACAATTGGCTTGATGCCAATACTGTCCAATTATTTCCAATTATTCAACACCCTATTGTCTATAGAATACAAGCAGAGATCCATGACCACGGAGAGCTATGAGACCTGAACGAATCATGCTGGTTGAAGATGATGTCAACCTGTGCCAATCAATAAAGTTGATCCTTCAACGCGCCGGCTATTTTGTGACCTCGACCGATTGTGTCACTACAGCGATAAATATTATTCAAAACGGAAATTACTACCTGGTCATCGCTGATATAAACATGCCTGAAACCAGCAATTTGCTTCTTCCCAGGGTTTTGGGTAGTTACCCCCACCTCTCTATCGTGATATTAACCGACCAGTCAGCTTCGGAAATTGAGAAGGACGACATGCTCTTAAGTGCTCGTTACCTTAATAAGCCAATTGCTCCTGAGCGGTTGATCGATTGTGTTGGGACATTGATTGGCAAGAACAATCATATCAATCACCCCAATCACAATTATGTGAGTAAGTGAGCGCTAAATCGGCTGAACTTTAAGCACCTTATATAAATAATCTAAAGACCTTCTACTGCGCTTATATCTTTAGATTAAACCAAAAAAAGTAAAGGATTGGAAGTTGAATACTGACCACCCCAAATATTCCTTGCGCTTTTTCCCACCGGTTTCATTTTTTGGCAGTTCGATCGGGAGGTTTACACTTCCCGCGGTCAACTTATTAACAGACTTCATTCTGCAGGAGGAGTTACACAAATCTATTCCAGCAACCAATTCAACCTCAGAAAAACAAGTCACTAGCTCGAATGATGATATTGGTGTAAACAACGTCAACAATCTGATGGTAAAGACAACCCCAGTCAAGAGGGGCACAGGGGATCAAACAATCGAGGAGGTAAAAATCAGCTCAATTAGAGTACAAATCAATCATTTTTTATCAATAATCACAACCAAAATATTTTCATATCCTCAGGAGAATAAAAATGAAGAATCGTAAATTTCTTAAATATTTTCTTTTTGTGCTTGTGTTCGCTTCCTTTATCCTTGGAAGTGCGAACCAGGCCCAAAACGTTGTAGCGATGCCAATGAGTCCAGTGGACGAGTCGAAGGTCCCGCATTACTTCGGACCCTACCCTAACTGGGCCAACAGCCCATTCACCCTGCCGGATGCGACAGTGGTTATCACGGGTGACGGGTTTGGCCGCGGGGCTGCCGCTACAGTCGGCGCCAATGGCGCCATTACCGATATCACCATCACTAATCCGGGGCGACTATTCAAATGCGAAGGTCGATATCATCGGATCCTGGTACAGGGGCGACAGCTGAGGCCATTATCTAGAAGGCCGGTTCGTCATGCCGTCAATATGACGGCCGGTACAGGTTATACAGCACCAAACGTGGTCATCTCCGGCGGTGGCCCTGTCGGCGTCCCGGCAACTGTTGTTGCCGTCGCCTCAAATATGTACAGTGTGAGTGTTGGCAGCGCCACGGGTGGCAGTTTCACTCTTCTTGTTGATGCTGCATTAACCGCCCCGATAGCCTGGAACGCAGCCGCGGTTGATGTTGTGCCCTCTCAGTGCTGGTGCTGCAGCGCGACTCTCGCGTACGGTGGGGTCGATCCGTTGATTACCCTGACCGTAACACCCGCCAGCGTGGTACTTGACCCGACTGGTCTTACCCAAGGTGTTGCAGATGCCAGCGCCTCGGTCGGTGGTACAGCTGATGTATGGAATGTAACCGCCGGCAGCGCCACGGGTGGCAGCTTCACCCTCAATGTCGACGGCCTGGTTTCTGGCCCAATTCTCTGGAATGCGGCGGCCCTCAACGTGGAATCTGCACTTTCGTTAGCCGGAGTTACCGCCACTGTTACTGGCACGGGTTCAATCGCTGATCCATGGGTGATCACCTTTGCGGTTACACCTGTATCGGTCACCATAGACTCTGCCCTACTTACTCAGGGAGTGGCAGATACAAGCACGCTACATTTTGCCGCTGATACCTATGTTGTGGATTTAGGCACTGCCTATGGTGGCTCCTTCACCCTCTCTGTCGATGGCGTTACGACTGCTTCTATCGCCTGGAACGCCTCGGCTGCTGATATTCAAACTGCACTTGGTTTGATCAGCGTAACGGCTTCAGTGGGCGGTGCCAGTCCGACGTGGTCCGTCGTCTTCGCTGTTGCACCAACCACAGTCTCAATAGATGGGTCTGGTTTGGCTCAGCCACCGTCCCTGGGTGCTACTGCTACTGCCTATGGCTCGGTTGAGGGGGTCGTCCTGGATAATCCTGGTCTCGGGTACGCAATTCCGACCGTCGACTTCGACATGCCGAACGATCCGGATGGCATCCAGGCTACCGGGCATGCCGTGTGTGTCGAGGCCCTCTGCCGGCCATCGCCCCGGCGACTACGGTGACTATCACCGGTATTGTCATAGACCAGCCAGGATCAGGCTATACTCAGCTCCCAGTGTGTTCATCCGCGACGGCACGATCTTCGACCCGGTCACCACGGCGGCGTCACAGTGCCCTGGCTCATCTACTCTTACCATCAATCCGTCCTGATGCTTTTGGTACCGGCTATGCTTCGGCACCGCTTGTCATCAATGACCCGACCGGGACGGGAGCCACCGCCACGGCTATCGTTGATAACGGCATCTCTCCGCCATCAATTACGCAAGCCGGCTCGGGTTACCTGACCCAGGGCGGGATCAAGAAGTTCCAGGATGGTCTGCCCACGCTGTGTATTCCAGCAGCAGGCCACTTCGCTGACTGCGGAAACAACAACCTGGGCCAGCACATCCCGGTTGCCGTACCCGACACCACCACTTTCCCCTGATGCCGACTATTACGTGATCGCCGTCGTTCAGCACCGTGAGCGCATGAGCTCATCCCTGCCGGTGAGTGGAACCTTGCTGCGTGAGTACGTGCAGCTAGAGACCACTGTCAATGCTTCCTTCAGCAAGCATGTGTTATTGGATAACGATTTGCTTGCTGGACTCGGATCCAGTCCAATAACCATCGGCGGACAACCGGTTTATGCTGTCGATGACCCCCACTTCCTTGGACCAGTCATCGTGGCAAACAAGAATAGACCTGTCCGCATCGTGTTCTACAACCTACTGCCGACCGGTTCAGCTGGCGACCTGTTCCTGCCCACCGATTCCACCATCATGGGCTCGGGCATGGGACCGATGGTTATGGCTGATCCGATGGACGAAGGCAGCGTCATGGATATGGTGCGCAACCCGATGTGTGGCGAGTACCCGAAACCTATGGATTGCTTCAAGGATAACCGGGCTACCCTGCACCTGCACGGCGGTACCTCCCCCTGGATCAGCGATGGTACTGCTCACCAGTGGACCACCCCGGCAGGCGAGATGACCGCATGGCCCACCGGCGTGGATGTAGCTCAAGTTCCCGATATGGTTGGGAATGCCGCTGTACCTGACTGCTCACTCAGATTCTGGCTGCCTGTCCTTCTACTATACCAACCAGCAGAGCGCCCGCCTGATGTTCTACCATGACCATTCATGGGGTATCACCCGCCTGAACGTATATGCAGGCGAGGCGGCTGGTTACCTGATCACCGACGAGACCGAGCAGGCACTGATTGGTCCGGGTGGTGCGTTGAATGGCCTGGGTGTCGGTATTCCCCTGGTCATCCAGGACCGCACCTTTGTGCCCGATGCAGCCCAGCTGGCTGCGGCTGACCCCACCTGGGATACCACCCGCTGGGGCGGCTATGGGAACTTCTGGTACCATCACGTTTACATGCCCGCCCAAAACCCGGGTGATGCAGGCGGTATGAGTGCCTATGGGCGCTGGATGTATGGGCCCTGGTTCTGGCCACCCGCCACCCCAATGCATGGTCCGATCCTTAACCCGTATTACAACATCGCGACCCGGCAACGCCCGGCTTCACCACGCCCCTGGCAGTGCCTTGCAACATCGATGACCCAGCCACGTGGCAGTATGACACCGATCCATTCTGCGAGCCCCAGTATATCCCTGGAACGCCGAATATCTCGGTGGGCATGGAGCAATTCAACGATACACCCCTCGTGAATGGCACGGCTTATCCCACCGTGACGCTGGATCCCAAGACCTATCGTTTCCGCATCCTCAACGCCGCCAACGACCGCTTCTGGAACCTGCAGTGGTATATCGCTGACCCGACGACAGGCACAGACAGCGAGGTTGCCTTGAACCCGGCTGAAGTTGCTGCTGCCCAGCTTGACCCGGTCGTTTTCCCGACCCCGCTGACGAGCATCACTTTCAATGGGGCACCTTACAGCCTGATAGGTCCTGACTGGGTTGCAATCGGCAGTGAAGGCGGTTTCTTACCCGCCCCGGTGGTCATCGATGGCCAACAGCCGACCACCTGGATTACCGACCCGACCCGCTTTGACGTTGGTAACGTGGACCTGCATTCCCTGCTGCTGGCTCCCGCCGAGCGCGCGGATGTGATCGTCGACTTCTCCCAGTTCGCTGGCAAGACATTGATCCTGTACAACGATGCCCCGGCAGCCTTCCCAGCCCGTGTACCCAGCTACGATTACTACACTGGCTACCCGGATCAAAGCCCGAATGGACCCTCAACGATCCTGCCTGGTTACGGGCCTAACACCCGCACCATCATGCAGGTGAAAATCGCGGCAACAGCACCGGCTCCCGCCTTCAACCTGGCCGCACTTAAAACCGCTTTCAAGCACCATGCGGATGGCTCCGGCGTGTTCGAGGCAGGCCAGCACCCGATCATCGTTGGTCAGGCTGCCTACAACTCGGCTTATGGCACCAGTTTTGCTGCCAACAGCTATTGCAACGCTCCTGGTAACCCCACCAACCGCTGTGATGGCTTCCTTCGCATAAACGACCAGGGTGGCATGATGTTCGGTTTCAACACGTTGAAGAATCCAACCACCAGAACCGAGGTCTATCATTCGAACCAAAAGCGCTCCACGATGAGATGAACTCGACTGCCTTCGATGAGTTTGGGCGTATGACTGCCAATATCGGTATTGAAGCAGTCCCGGCGACACCGGGAGCGCAGAATGTTACCCTATATCCATTCGTCAACCCGGCAACGGAGATCATCGATGCCACCAGCCTGCCTAAGCTCGATGCAGCTGGCCTTGGGATGACCCCCATCTCTACGGGAGCCGATGGTACCCAGATCTGGAAGATCACCCACAACGGGGTGGACACGCATCCGATCCACTTCCACCTGTACGACGTGCAGGTGCTCAACCGGGTCACCTGGGACAACATCGTCATTCCCAACGACCCCACCGAGCTGGGTTGGAAGGACACCGTGCGGATCAGCCCTCTACAAGACACCATTGTAGCCCTGCGACCGGTCATCCCATTTGTGCCTTGGGACCTGCCCAACAGCATCCGCTGCTGAACCCGATGATGCCTTTAGGATCGACTGCCATGTTCAACAACTTTGACCCCCAGGGCAACCCGACAGCGCCGATTGTGAACCAGCTGGTTAACTTTGGATGGCAGTACGTGTACCACTGTCACATCCTGAGCCATGAAGAAATGGACATGATGCGCCCGGTATCCGTGGCACTGCCACCCTGGGCGCCGATTAACCTTGCATTCACGGACAATCTCGACGGTACCGGAACGCTGACCTGGACCGACAACTCTCTCAGCGAGACTGCCTTCGTGGTGCAGTGGTATGATGGCACCGGCTGGGTGGGCCTTGGGACTGACCTATCGCCGCTCGATGTGCCAAACACCAGTGGTGGAACCCGTATTCTCACCTTTGCCTTTGACCCACTTGTTTCGAACACATACCGAGTCGTCGCCCAGAACACGGTCGGTTACGGTTTTGAGTTCCCAACCAAGACGGTCCAGTCGGTGTCGGCGGAGCTGGTTGTGAATGTCACTACACCTGCCGCCCCCACCAACCTGACCGCGACCCTGCTGCCTGGCCTGCAGGTCAGCCTGGCGTGGACAGATAATGCTACGAACGAGACCGGCTTTGAGATCGAACGCTCGACAGGTGGTGTGAATTTCTCCCTCCTGGCTACTACAGGCGCAAACGTCACCAGTCTCGTTGACAGCCCTGTAGTCCCAGGAACCACCTACACGTATCAGGTGCGGGCTGTGAACGTAAGCGGTCCATCGGTTTACTCGAACCAGGCCAGCGTGATTGTGCCTCTACCCCCGGATGCCCCTGTATTACTGACAGCAGCACCAATCTCATCAGCGCAGGTCAACTTGACCTGGAGTGACGTCGCCACTGAAGACGGCTATGTCATTGAGCGTTCCGCCGATCTTGGCTTGAATTGGAGCCAGGTGGGTCAAACCACTGCCAACATTACTGCCTTCAGTGACCTTTCCGTACTGCCGTTTACCACCTACCAGTACCGGGTATATGCCTTCAACCTGGGCGGCAATTCACTGCCATCGAATGTCCTGGAAGTGGCCACTCCTGACGGTCCTCCGGTTGCCCCATCGAACCTGTCAGCCACCAACGTCACCCAGACATCCCTGACGCTCAACTGGCAGGACAATTCGAACAACGAACTAGGTTTCACCGTTGAGATGGCATCCGACATCGGTTTCACCAATATCCTGCAGACGGTGACCACCAGTGCGAACGCGGTTTCACAAGGCTTCAGTGGACTTATCCCAAGCACAACCTATTACTTCAGGGTGAATGCCTTCAATGGAGTCGGGACGTCCGCCTGGTCAGCACCCCTGGTGGCAGCCACATCGCCAGCAACCATCCCGTTACCTCCAACGAATTTGACGACCTCCAACGTCACACAAACGTCCATAACACTCAACTGGGTTGATAATTCGAACAACGAGTCTGGCTTCACCGTCCAGATTGCCACCAATAATGGTTTCACCCAAAACTTGCAGACCTTCACCACTGGGCCAAATGCAACGTCCTATGTGTTCACTGGGCTGACCCCGGGTACGAAGTATTACTTCCGGGTAGCATCATTCAACGCAGCCGGGCAGTCACTCTGGGCACCAGCGATAAACGATAAGACTCTGCGATAAATCTTGAACACAGAAACCTGGGGAGGGAGCAATCCCTCCCCTAAAACCGCAACCCTTATGAGAAACAACCAATGAAGGAGGCCAACACCCAATAAAAAACCGAATACTGGCTTTTTCCTCATCAAGCATGAAGCAAGGATAAAAGAAAATCCCTGGGGAGCGAACCCTGGTCCCCAGGGAAAAAAATAACAGTTTACTTGTGAAATACCACACGAATATATAGAAAATCTATGTATATAAATACATAATTACAATGCACTGGCGATACCAGGTAAAAATCTAAAAAAAAACAACACAGGGAGAGTGTAGCATGAGGAAGTTCACGTTTATCGCAATCGTAATGGTTTTGCTAGCAAGTCTGTTCTTACTTGGATCCCGGTCAACCGTCCTGGCCCAGGATCCAACACCGGGGCTCACCGGGATGGAAGCACTTGGGAAGGCAATGTTCTTCGATGAGGATCTGTCGGTGAATAGTAGCCAATCATGCGCCACCTGCCACGCCGCAGAAGTCGGTTTCACCGGACCAGACGCCACCATCAATGCGGCCGGGGCGGTCTACCAGGGCGCACTGCCCAATCACTTCGGGAATCGTAAGCCACCTGCCTCGGCGTATGCCGGAGATAGCCCCGTGTTTTACTTTGATGAATTGAAAGGCGGCTGGTTTGGCGGGATGTTCTGGGATGGCCGTGCTACTGGTGCTCAATTAGGCGACCCGCTGGCTGAGCAAGCCCAGGGACCGTTCCTCAATCCGCTGGAGCAGGCCCTTGCCAATGCCCAGGTGCTGTGTGTCAGTGTAAAACAGGCTGACTACGCTGGGCTCTTCGAGCAAGTGTGGGGTGCAGGCTCGCTCAACTGTGCCAAGGATGCAGCTGGCGTGTACGAGATGATTGGCCGTTCTGTGGCTGCCTACGAGAGAAGCCTGGAGGTCAACCCATTCACATCAAAGTTTGACTTGTTCTGGGATAATGCCACCGCTGCTGGCAAGGATGTGACCATGATCAAGTGCGGAACAGGCGGTGGCGGTGGTGGTGGCGGTGGCGGTATGGGCTGCCCTGGTGGTGGGAGTAATCCCAATCGGTGGACAGCTTTCCGCAACCTCGGCCTCACTGACTCTGAGCTCCAGGGTCTGGCCGTCTTCAACGACCGGGCAGGCTGCTCCTCCTGCCACTCACTTGAGCCCGGTTCTGCTGGCTATCCTCTATTCACCGATTTCGGATATGACAACCTGGGCGTGCCTAAGAACCCGCAAAACCCCTTCTACGACATGCCCAATGCGTGGAACCCGGACGGGGAGAATTGGGTAGACTACGGTCTGGGCGGCTATTTACAGAGCGCTGGGTATGCACCGGAGGTCTATGAGCCAGAACTGGGAAAACAAAAAGTACCCACTCTGCGTAATGTGGACTTACGGCCCTCGGAAGACTTCATAAAGGCGTATGGGCACAACGGCTATTTCAAGTCACTGGAAGATATTGTCTTCTTTTACCACTGGCGCGCCATGATGGACAACGGCATGTGTGGGGGCATGGGCGGTGGCATGGGTGGCGGTATGTGCGGTGGAATGGAAGATATGTTCCCGCCTCCGGAAGTGGACCAAAACCGCGCCACATTGAGCATGTTCCCGAGGATGCAAATCGACAACATTGTTGCCTTCTTAAGGACCCTTTCGGACGGTTATTTTCAGAGATAATCAGCAAGATTCTGGGGAGAATGTGAACTCTCCCCAGAATTCTAATAAGAGCAAAGACTAAACAGTCACGGAAAATGATCAGACCCAGGAGTGCTAGCAAGCTCCTGGGCTGACTAAAATCTGGTTGTATGTGGCAAGAAATGTTTGTGTTGGATTCTGATGACACCGCCTGCGCTTCTCAACCGAGGTTTTTAATTATCATGCTACTCACTTGAGCAACCAGATTTTATCCGCCCGGATGAAAGGCTCTCCCCGCTGGCTGTCCAGATCCACCCGGCCTTCCACGATGTATGGGCCAGGCGCAGCCAGGGCTGACCTGCAACGGCGATAAACCTCTGAACTAATCACCACATCCAGCATGCCTTCCAGGTCTTCCAGCGACATAAAATAGATGAAATCTCCCCGTGTGGTCAGGCTTCGGCGCCAGATCTGGCGCATGCCCGCTACGCGCACGTGTTGCTCGAGCCGTGCAGCCGCCTCGACCGTGGTCAGTGCCCCCGACTGGGCGATCTGTTTCTCGACCAGCTCAAGCGGGTGGGCAATGACCCCATTTCCGAGGATCTCCTCCTGTGCGGCAATTTTCTGGGCCAGTTCCCAGTCCTCTTGCGAATTTTCATCCAGAGAGAACAACGAGAGCTGCCCGGCTTGCCAGATGCCTTGTTTGAGTTGACGTAGCAAGGTCGGGATGTTGCCGAACTCCTGCAGGGCACCTGCTTTGATCAAGTTTTCAGCTTCAACCGGACGGGGGTCGGCCCGGGTTAAGAAATCACCCAAGGAGCTGAATGGCCGGTTGTGCAGGATGGCAGCCTGTGTGCGCTGGGTCAGCTCCTTCACCTGGTCCAGGCCCATAAACAACCCTGTTCCGCCTTCGATCTGCTTAACGCTGAACTCGCGCTCGGCGTGGTTCACTTCCGGTGAGTGTAATTTCAAGCCAAGGCGGCGCGCTTCGGTCATGTATACCCGCTGGCTGTAATAACCTCCCCAGTTGGCCATTACCGCCGCCATGAAGAACGCCGGGTAATGTGTCTTGCACCAGGCTGAGCGCCAGCTCACCAAGGCATAAGAAGCCGCATGTGCCTTGGGGAAACCGTATCCAGCGAAGGCTGCCATCAGCTCCCAGATGCGCTGGGCAATTTGCTCTGGCACCTGGTTACGCTCCCAGGCCTGGCTGATAAATTTCTCCTGCAAGGTTTGCATCTGTTTGCCTGGGTCAAAATGTGACATCGCCCGGCGTAGCAGGTCAGCCTCAGCCAGGCTGAACCCAGCCAGTTCGTGGGCGATGCGCAGCACCTGTTCCTGGTACAGGATTACCCCATAGGTATCTGCCAGCAGGCTGCGTAAAGCTGGGTGCAGGTACTCGGTGGGTTCCTTGCCAAGGTGGCGCCGTACGAAGGCATCTTTCAACCCGCCCGTCAGTGGTCCAGGCCGGTATAGCGACAATGCTACGATCAGGTCGTCTACACTGCTGGCTTTGATCTCTTTGAGCGTGGCGCGCATCCCCGGGCTTTCTATTTGAAAGCACCCGATGGTGCGACCCTGGCTGATCATCTGGCTGACGGCCGTGTCCTGGGTGGGGATGTTTTCCAGGATCTCGGTCATCTGAGACACTTCTGGGTGATGGGTCGCCGGTGGCTGTTCCTTGGCGATGATCTCAACCACATCCCCCAGTACGGTCAAGCCCCTGATCCCCAATAAGTCAATTTTGACTAACCCCAGGCGTTCGATCGAATCCAGGTCGAACTGGGTGATGGTCACGCCTTTGTTGGCCCGCTGGGTCGGTGCCAGGTCAGTCATTGGTCCAGGGCTGATCACCACCCCGCCAGGGTGTACAGACAGGTGGTGCGGTGCGCCGATCAGTGCAGATGCATCACGGAATACCTGCTGGTGAGTGGCTGAGCGGTACCGCTCGCTTAGCTCGGCGAATGGATCTTCCTGGCTAGCCCCCCGCCTGGAAGGCCCGTACCAGCGGTACGGCAGGCTGTCGGCCAGGCGGCTGACTTCCTCAGCGGGCAGCCCATAGGCTTTGGCTACTTCCCGTAATGCCGAGCGGCTGCGGAAACGGTTGATAGTGCATACGGTCGCCACTCTATCTTCACCAAAACGCTGGTAGACATAGCGGATCACCTGCTCCCGCCGCCGTGAGCATAGGTCTGTGTCGATATCAGGGGGGGTGGCCCTGGCCGGGTTGAGGAAACGCTCAAAAAACAGGTTCAGGTGGATCGGATCGGGGGCAGTGATCCCCAGGCAATGGGCTACCAGCGATGACCCGGCCGAACCGCGCGACGAGAAGGGGATTCCCTCCCGCCGGGCGAAATTCAGGATATCTTCCATGATCAGAAACAGCGAGGTATACCCGTACTCCCCGATCACCGATAACTCATGCTGGAGCCGGGCTTGGAGTTCAGGAGTGATTGGGTTATATAGCCTGGCTAACCCGAGCTGTGCTTTGTGGCGCAGCAGCTCCTGGCTGGTGGCTCCCGCGGGGACCGGGATTTCCGGGAAGTGCAGCTCACCTAGGGGCAAATCCAGCTTGCAGCGCTCAGCGATTTCGAGGCTGGCTTCCAACGCCTGGGGGAAATTGGGCAGCCTTTGAGCCATATCGCCCTCGCTGAAGAATTCAGCCTGGGGTGGGGCCAGCTCAGCCTGGTCGAGCTCGGTTATCGGGCGTAATTGCCGGATGGCAGTAAGCACCTGCTGCAGGTGGGCCTGTTGTGCATTCAAATAGTGGACATCATGCGTGGCTACCGTTGGGAGATGCAGGCGGCGGGCCAGCACGGTCAGGCTCAGACAGCATTCTCCATCTTCAGGGGTGTGGTTCTGCAGTTCAAGATACAGACGGCCGGGGAATGCCTCGGCTAACTGGAGGATCCAGCGTTCTGCCACGGGGCGTAGCTGTGAGGCCAATAGCTGGTTGAGGGTGCTCCTTCTCCCCCCAGTCAGGCAGAGTAATCCTTTTGAATTTTCCTGCAGACTGTCAAAAGGGAGCAAATCGCGATCTGTTGTTGGTGTGCTTGAGATCCTGCACATGCTACGCCAGCCGTCCATATCCATTGCCAGCAGGGTGAGGATCCCTGGCCGGATGGGTCCCAGCTCCGCGGGTGGAGTAGACTCAATGTGCAGGCCGATGATCGGCTTTATCCCCACCTCTGTACAGGCATCCTGGAATTCGATGACCCCGCTGAGGATATGATGGTCGGTCAATCCAAGCGCACCCATACCCAGGTCTGCTGCGGCCGTTGCCAGCTCATGGGGTGAAGCCAGGCCACGCAGGAAGGAGTAATATGAATGGCTAACCAGGTGGACGTATGCCATGCCGCCATTGTAACCCTGCTCGGTTCCAATGCGAAGGATGTCTCATCGCCCCCAGATTGCTCGATCGTTTTTAGGTATTGGGATGGCCGTGCTAGCGGATGCTTGCCAGATCTTTCAGTAGCTGCTTTTTCTCGTCCGGCTCTGTCAGCTCACTGGCGATCTGGTGGGCCAGGATCAGGTATTTTTCCATCGCATCCAAGTTGTCTGCCACCTGTTCCGCCCGGGCGAGGGCTTCATACGCATATCCCCGGTAAAAAGGCAGCACGCCGTCTTTCTGGGCTGCTTCCAGGCACAACTCGCCATAGCGGTGGGCCTGGTCGGCTTGCCTGAGTAAGGCGTACACGCGCGCCACCTGCCAGTAGCCGATGGACAGGTTGGTGGGAGTGCAGTCTTCCCGTTGAGTCCAATGCCACAGGGAAGCCAGGCTGAGTAAAAGCATTTTTTCATCCTCAGCGGGGCTGCGGCGCGGCTTGTCGATCAAATCCCAGGCTCGATTAAAGCATTCAGCCGAGAAATACTTATGGGCTGCCTGGAGGTCAAAATCTGGTTTTTTTGCCATGTGCTCCTCATCAATAGGGTGTGCCTGTTCTGGATTTTAAGTTAATCTCAGAGAAATTAGATATTATTAGGATTATAACGGCAGTCGCAAGGGGGTGCATTAGGGTTTTATGAGTTTGTCGTGCCCACATCCCCCTGAACAAGGGCTGTTATCGCCCTTGGTTGGCTCTGATCGCCAGGCCGGCGGTCACGCTGCTGAAGATGTCCGAAGTGACCACTTTCTCCGACCCAAAGATGCGCACCAGCATGGTGGTAAACAATGGGATATTGGACGACCCACCAGTTTTCACAACCGCATCGATCTGCCCAGGTTCCATCCCAGATGCAGTTAAGGTATCCAGCAGTACTTTTTCGATCTGCTCCTGGTATTCGCGGATATCCTGTTCAAACTGGCTACGGGTATACAGCTCCCACAGGTCCAGGTTTTTTTCCTTCATCCTGGCAATCACCACCGCCTGGCTTGAAAGGCTAATCTTGGCACTTTCCACCATGTTATAGAATGAGAAGGCCAGGTCGTTGAAGATGAGCGCTTCAAGCGCTTTGAGTCGCACAGGCGCAATCCCGCCCTGGATAGCTCTCTCGAGCTCAGCCCTGGCGCGGGGTGTGGACAGTTCCGGCAGGGACGCCCAATCTGGGATCGTGTCGATCAATTCATTGATGATACGCTCGTGGTGAACGATACCTTTTCCGAAGTGAGTCAGCATGCGTTTTTCGATGATGGCCCGGTCAAAGTCGCTACCGGCAATCCCGATGCCTCCGCTGGCATAGATAACCCGTTGCTTCGAATCCCCGAGGCGTAAGATGGTGAGGTCAAGGGTGCCGCCTCCGAAGTCGAAGATCAACACATTCTGTGGGCGGCTGAGCGACAGCTCATAATAAAGCGCAGCTGCCACGGGCTCAAGCTCCAGATCCACCTGATCAAACCCGGCTTCCAGGGCAGCCTGCTCCAGGGTGTTTTGGGCTTTACGGTCCAGGCCTGGGTCAGGTGAGAATTGCACCGGCCTACCGATCGTCACTCCACTTATCTTCTCGCCCAGTAGCTTTTCTGCGCGTTCTTTTATGACCTTCAGGTATCCTGAAATGATATCCGCAGGACTATAAAACCGGTCGAATACTTGCGTTCCCCGATATTTTTCTGAGCGCAAGGTGGTTTTAATGTATTGCAGCAACCGACCGGGCTGCAGCTCGTCCACGTAAACATACACATCCCGCACGTAGTTCAGCTCCCCGCCGTGGTAATCGATCTCTCCTGCCCACTTTTTTACAAAGCGCCGTTGCCGGTTGATGTTTTGCTTGTAATACAGCTCGACGGCTTCCTGGCCGATCAGGTGGCGGTAATCCTGGGTGATATACAGGATGGTTTTCACTACCTGCGGTACAACGTTCTTGTCATCGATCGGCAGAACACTTACCTTTCCATCCCGGTAAATTGCTACACCGGAATTGGAGGTGCCGAAATCGATGCCAACTTTGATCCCCATAATATCAGCGCCTCTCAGGCTGTGTGCTTTTCGATTCTCCGCTGGGCCTGGCGGGCTGGAAACGCGTAAAGCTCACCACCGTTCCTGCTTCACGCTTGGCTGGTATACTGCCTTGATCAAGCAAGCTTTTCAGAGGGTAGGCATGCAGTGTGCCTTCCGTGAAAAGGAATGCCCCCCAGTCACCATCGGTTACCGCGGCCGCTCCCACGATCTTCGTCCCTGACTGCCTGCGTTCCTTGGATAATATCGCCTGCCCGTGTGACTTAAAGGAGCTGGCAGGTTCTAACCAGCTTGAGTCACGGTGGACGAGCTTGCCATTCTGGGTGACAAATGCTACTGAAGGCTCCTGGCTGACAACGAACATTGATATGATATGGTCGGTAATACCCAGGCGGATCACTTCCTCGATTGCGATGGGCAGCTGCTCCACAGGCATGCTGAAGATGAAACCTTCCTGACTCACTACTACAAAAAGGTCGTTTGCGTTAGCAAAGGTCACTCCGCAGGTTTTATCTGCCGGCAGTTTTACCCCTGTGCCAATGTAATCTTCTGCAAGGTGGGCAGTGAAGGATGACATTTTGATCTTCTTAACGTACCCCCGCCGGCTGGCCTGGACGCAATACTCGAATAGCGGCATTTTTGCGATCGATTGTATTGCTACCAGCTCTTCCTTGACACGCGGTTCTTCAAAAAAAGCCTCATCCCAGTTGATAAATTCCTGGCTGGAAGCAGGCAAGTGAGCCACTGGATGGGTCACCGTCCTTCCTGAATCGAATAAGAATAACAGCTCTTCTTGCGAAGAAGTGGCGGCGACTGAGCGCATAACTTCTGCAGGTTCTTTCTCACTGAGCACCCAGATAATTGGTTGCCTGGTTTCAAGCGTATTGGGGCTCATCTCTATCCGCAGGACCTTGCCAAGCGTGTCATACACCAGCAGACTGTTGTTTACAAGGAGCGGTGTTGTGGCCGGTGCTTCGATTGGGAGGGTTATCTCGCCACCCAGCTGCCGTTTCAGTAGCTCCAGCTGGTACTCGAGGCTGGTGATCCGGTTTTCATACTCCTCCACCTTTCTTCCGCTGAGTAGCTCGATGTTCTCTGCCGCCAGCTCCTCTTCCCGGCTGGCCAGCTCACTCAACCGGTTGGCAATATAGCGGATGATGAGCGGTGCAGAAGAGGGTCTTTCTTCCACCTCGTGGATCCATTCATCGATCTTATCCGGATTGATCAAAGCCACCTCCCATCAGGCTGATGGTGCCTGAGCTATAGATATTACCAGATTTTGTGGTAAATTTGCCGGCTGCACCGGTTGGATAAATAAGTTCAGGCAGATCTTCCTCACAAATGGCGTGGTTATGGTATTATTTTTTTATCGCTATGATGTGAGTATTATTACTATTCATCCATGCGGGTAGCCTATATAATAATAACCAAAATTTAGCCAGTTCGCCAAAACAAACCAGGAGGTAATTTGCAATGAAAGGTAACGAAAAGATCCTTGCTTCACTTAATAATCTGTTGTCAGATGAGCTGACCGCCATTAATCAGTACATGGTGCATTCCGAGATGTGCGATAATTGGCAGTTCGACAAGCTGGGTAAGGTCGTCGAAGAGCGTGCCATCACCGAGATGAAGCACGCCGAGAAGCTCATTGCCCGCATCCTTTTCCTGGATGGCATACCGATCGTCAGCAACCTGAAGAAGATCAATATCGGCGCAACCATCGAGCATCAGCTCGACAATGACCTGGCTGCAGAATATGGTGCCGTCGAGGGCTACAACGAAGGCATTCGCCTGGCGTATGAAGTCGGCGATAACGGCACGCGTGAGCTGCTGGATTCCATTCTCAAGGATGAAGAAGAGCACGTCGATTGGCTGGAAGCACAGATCGGACAGGTCAAGCTGATGGGCTTGCAAACTTATTTAGTCGAGCAGATCGATTAATTAAGCACATATTAAATAATATTGTTAACCTAATAGAACCAATTCTGAGCTGAGGAGAATGATATGTCCAAATCTATAGATGATCTTAAAGCTGCATTTGCCGGCGAATCACAGGCAAACCGAAAATACCTTGCATTTGCAAAAAAAGCGGATGCCGAAGGTCAGCCCCAGGTTGCCAGACTTTTCCGGGCTGCCGCCGCAGCTGAGACGGTGCACGCCCATAACCATCTACGGGCCATGGATGGGGTTGGCACTACCGCTGATAACCTCAAGGCCGCCATTGCCGGTGAAAATTATGAATGGGTGACCATGTACCCCGAATTCATCCAGGATGCCGAGGCAGAATCGATGAAGCGCGCCTTGTCCTCTTTCCGCTTTGCGTTTGAAGTCGAGAAGATCCACGAGGCGCTCTACCAGAAGGCGCTGGATATGCTCGAAGCCCAGAAACCCCAACCAGAAGTGGAATATTACGTTTGTCCGATCTGCGGGTTCACCCACGAGGGTCCATTCGCCGGGAATTGCCCAATCTGTAACTCCCCCGCCACCAAATTCGAGAAGATCGTTTAGACAACCTGACCATTCAACCAGCCATCCCGTCGCCTATCGAGGCTCAACGGGATGGTTTGTTTTCTTCACCCGCCTGACTATCGCCGGTCACCAGGGGTGGCGAGCTTTCTTTATCTTCTCTTTCACCTTCGCTCACGGTCACCAGCTGCTCCCCTGTTCTCAACCATACCCTACCAATTGTGGGCTCTCGTCCATCGATTTGGTATAATTTTCACTGTGTTCTCGATGGAGGCAAGATGAGTGACCAAAAAATTCGTGTATTAATCGCCAAACCTGGGTTGGATGGACATGATCGGGGTGCCAAGGTGGTGGCGCGTGCCCTGCGTGATGCCGGGATGGAAGTCATTTATACCGGTTTGCGGCAAACCCCCGAGATGATTGCCGAAGCAGCCCTGCAAGAGGACGTAGATGCCATTGGCATTTCCATCCTTTCGGGTGCCCACATGGCTCTTGTGCCGCGCATCCTTGAGTTGTTAAAGGCCAACGGCCAGGAGCATGTCAAGGTTTTCCTGGGTGGCATCGTCCCTGATGAGGACGTGCCCGTCCTGATGGGCATGGGGGTGTTCGGCATCTACGGTCCAGGCACCCTGAGCGAGACCTACGTGAAGGATATCCGTAAAGCCGTCTTGACCGCTGACGCATCCTGATCCTGGTATGAGCGAGACAAACCTTGCCCAGGCTGTGCTAGCGGGTAACCGCTTGGCACTGGCCCGCAGCCTGTCACAGGTCGAGAATGGTACGCCCTTGGGGAGAGCTACCCTCAGCGCGCTGTTTGCCCACACCGGGAAAGCCCACCTGGTTGGCATCACGGGTGCTTCAGGCGCTGGCAAGTCATCCGTGGTCAATCAGCTTGCCCGGTTTGTCCGCCAGTCGGCTTCACCTCAAAGGGTGGCGATCATAGCTATTGACCCGACCAGCCCCTTCACCGGAGGGGCCATTCTTGGCGACCGCATCCGTATGCGCGACCTGGCAGGAGACCCGGGTGTTTTTATCCGCTCGATGGCCACGCGGGGCTCACTGGGTGGCCTGGCTTCCGCTACCGCTTCGGTTGCCCAGGTGCTGGATGCTGCCGGGTTCGATCTTGTGTTGATTGAGACCGTGGGGGCAGGCCAGTCAGAAGTGGATATTGCCCGCCTGGCCCATACCACTGTTGTGGTCGAAGCTCCCGGCATGGGTGATGATATCCAGGCGATTAAAGCCGGGATCATGGAGATTGCGGATATCTTCGTGGTGAACAAGGCGGATCTCCCCGGTGTAGAGAACACCGAGCGCGCCCTGCGTGGCTCACTAAACCTGGCTCACCCAGTTCCCCATCAATTCATACACCATGGGAAGCTTGAGTCAGTGGTGGGGCAGGCAGCACCTGGCAGCTCCATTGGACCAGAATGGGTGCCGCCCATCTTACGCACGGTTGCGCTGGATGGGAACGGTATCGCCGGGCTGGCACAGGCTATCCTGGATCACCGGAGGCATCTTCAGACCACAGGTGGCTGGGGGGCGCGTGAGCGCTGGCGCCTGCATAGCGAGTTTGACCTGCTGCTTCAAAACACCCTCGTTGAAAATTTCAAGGCACTTTTGCCCGACGGTGCGTATGAACAAGCCCTGGATGACATCCTCGCCAGGCATCTCTCACCCTTCGAGGCAGTGGCAATGCTCGTCGATGGTGCTTACCACAACGGCCAGGCAAGCGAATGATCTACGGTGACCGTCTTCGCATACGCGCAGTGGAAAGGCCTGACTTGCCACATTTTGTTGAGTGGTTGAACGACCCCGAGGTGCTGCAAGGGCTGTTAATTCACAATCCTCTCTCTTAACCGAAGAAGAGGGCTGGTATGAGCGCATGCTCACCCGCCCTGTTGCTGAACATGTGATGGCCATCGAAGTGAAACAATCGACGCCTGACCCCGTTGAGCCTGCCTGGAAGCTGATCGGCAGCCTGGCTTTCGATTCAATCGACTGGCGCACGCGAGCCGCTGAGTTCGGTATTGTCATTGGCGATAAATCCTACTGGAACCAGGGGTATGGTACCGAGGCGGTGCGCCTGCTGGTTGGGCACGGCTTTCATATGCTCAACCTGCACCGTATCTATTTACACGTCTACGAAACCAATCCACGCGCCATCCGTGCCTATCAAAAGGTCGGATTTGTTGAAGAAGGCCGTGAGCGTCAGGCTGAATTCAGGGGTGGCCGGTATATTGATGTCCTGCGCATGAGTATCCTGCGTGATGAGGTCTGAACCATCGACCGTGTTATCGATAGTTATGCTATCCTGGTACGGAAATTGGAGATGGGATGATATTTGGAGAGCGCATTCGTTTCAGGGCAATTGAGCAGGCTGACCTTGAGAGTTTTAGCAGGTGGATTAATGATCCTGAAGTCAGGCGTGGGATTGGATTTTACCTGCCGGGCTCGCTTACTGATGAGCAAGATTGGTTCGATAAGATGCGCTCTAAGCCACTATATGAGCATAATCTGGCTATCGAAGCCAGGGGATTGGATGCGAGTGGCCAGGAAACATGGCAGCTGATCGGTACCTGGAGCTTCTTCAATTTCGACCAGCGCAATGCCAGCGCTGAATTCGGTATCATGATCGGGGAGAAGATCTATTGGGATCGGGGATACGGCACTGAAGCTGTCAGGTTGCTGGTGAAACACGGCTTCGATACCCTGAACCTGCACAGGATATTCTTGCGCGTGTTTGAAACGAACCCGCGGGCCATCCGTGCCTATGAGAAAGCTGGTTTCACCCACGAAGGACGCCAGCGTAAGGCTGAGTTCAGGGCAGGCAGCTATCTCGATGTGCTGGTGATGAGCATGCTGCGCCATGAATACCTGGCCTCCCAGTAGCCGATTAGCGACTGTCCAGACTGCGAGCCCTTGAAGTAGAAAAGCGCATGCCCGAATTACCTGAAGTTGAAACTATCGCCCGTATCCTGCGCATGGGCTTGCCCGACCAGCCAGCTCTGGTCGGTCTGCACATCCTGGGTGCCGACCTGTTGTGGAAGCGCACCCTGGCCGAGCCCTCTGCTGGCGAATTCAGCGCCCGCGTCGCTGGGCAGGTGATCGAGGACATCTACCGGCGGGGTAAATTCCTCGTCTTTCGGCTGAGCCGTGATTGGCTGTTATTTCACCTGCGTATGAGTGGTGATTTGGTGGTCAGGCCTTCGGGTACACCCTTTGCGAATCACGATCGGCTCATGCTCCACGTGGAAACGGATCTTGAGCTGGCTTTCAACGACGCCCGCAAGTTCGGCCGTGTGTGGCTGGTGGATGAAGTCGACCGCGTGGTCGGTGGCCTGGGGCCTGAACCACTAGATAAGAGTTTTTCTGAGGCTGTGTTTTTCGAGCGATTGCACGCCACTCGTCGCCAGCTCAAGCCTTTGTTGCTGGACCAAACGTTCCTGGCTGGGTTGGGTAATATTTACGCAGATGAAGCCCTGAACCTGGCCGGGCTGCATCCGTTAATATCATCGAATAACATCACTGAATTACAGGCCGCCCGTCTCCTTGCCAACATCCGCACCGTCTTGCGCGATGGCATCGCCCGTAACGGGGCCAGCATCGATTGGGTGTATCGCGGCGGTGACTTCCAGAATTACTTCCGCGTATACCAGCGTACCGGCCTGCCTTGCCCAGAATGTGGCACGCCTATTGCACGCATTATCGTGGGGCAGCGCGGCACCCATTTTTGTCCTTCCTGTCAGCCAGCTCCCCGCCAGAACGGAGGTTGATCATGGACTCGTCCACCCTGTTAGCTATTGCCGGTTTCTTCTTTTTCCTCGGAGCCGGGATTGTTAGCCTCGTCTGGATCCTGGTGGCCCTGGCACGCAGCATCCGGCGTAAAGGTTCGGGGTCCGCATCCAGAGATCCCAACCTGACGGTTGTCACCAGCCTGATGCGTGACAATACCACCAAAGAGCTGGTGGTTGAGATGGAAGGCAATACATATAAAAATATTCAGGATCTATCAGCCTCCCAGATTCGTCGCCTGAGTTTTACTTCCAATGTGCTGGCTAAATGGCTGGGGCTCGCTCAATCGGCAGAAGCTCCGGCGGCGGAAGGACAACCAGCCACCGACACCTCTTTGGATGCAGCTGAAGCAGCCTTCGCCATTGCTGCGGTAGAAGCTGCCTGGCCGGAAGATAAACCCGTCACCCCTGAACCGCCTATTATACCCAGCCAGCCTGGCACCACGGAACCACCTTCTCGGGTAGTGCTACCTAACGAAGGTATGCAGCCTGTTTCGCCAGAAGCCCAGCCTGCTCCTAACCTGAACGAATGGATCCCGGCTGAAGACCTGCCAGATCAATCGGCTACACAACGCGTGCCACCATTTTTCTATGAGCCTGAGCCTGAGGTCAAACCCGTCAGCACCAAGATCCCCGACCTGGTGAACAGCTTCCTGACACCTACCCCTCTGCCACCGCCCCCGCCGAAAAGTATTGCCATGCAGATCAATGACATCCTGCAAGAAAAGCTGGTTGGCACACCATTCGAAAACCGGGGTATCACCGTCAATGATGGTCCTGACCATGGGGTGATCGTTACCGTGGATGAGAAGAAATTCTCCGGGGTGAAGGAAGTGCCAGATGAAGAAGTCCGCAACCTTATCCGCTCGGCAGTATTGGATTGGGAGAAACAAAATAAGCTCGGTTTAAAATAGATCGCAATCTTCAAATCCCACGTTGACACATCAACATCTCGAAAATTGTCACAAGTCTGCCACAGCAGACTTTGTGTTTAGTTTCACCGGGCCTGTTCACCCGCGGCCTGACCTTGCTTGACTTGCAGGCGATTATTTGCTATGCTGGAAGACGCCATCCGGGAGGAAATATGAGGTCTTTGTGCCGGTTGTTTGCATTGTCTTTGGTTCTATTGGCAAGCCTGGGATTGGCTGGAACTTCGGCTGCGCTGAACCTGACCGATCTGGCCGCAAATTTGCGACTAGTCTCCATCTCCACAGGCGGTACCCAGAGCAACGGCATGTCATGGTGGTCAGCCGTTTCGGCTGATGGGCGTTATATTGCCTTCTCTTCTGAAGCCTCTAACTTGGTAGCGGGCGACACCAACCAGCTCCAGGATATATTTCTGCGCGACCAGCTGACCAGCCAGACCAGCCGGGTATCCATCTCCTCGGGTGGCGACCAGGCCTACCTGGAGTCAGGCTTCCCCGATATCTCTGCTGATGGGCGGTACATCGTATTTCACTCCGCCGCATCGAACCTGGTCCCGGACGATCTAAATGGGTCGATCGACATTTTTCTGTACGACCAGCTATCCGGCCAGACCTCCCTGATCTCAAAATCCAGCGCTGGGGCACATGGGAACAGCGATTCTCGTTACCCCTCCATATCCAGCAATGGGCGTTATGTGGTCTTTCAATCCACCGCCACAAACCTGGTTGAAGCGGATAACAACGGCGTGGAGGATGTGTTCTTGGTTGATCTACAAACCAGCGAGACGGTGTGCGTGTCGGTTTCCAGTGGTGGGGCGCAGGGCAACCAGTGGTCTGACCAGGCTTCCATTTCTCCAGAAGGTAACTACGTAGCCTTCCGTTCTTATGCTTCAAACCTGGTTCCGGTTGATTCTAATGATTTCTGCGACACCGACCAGGATGGCGATTTCACAGACAACTGCCCTGATATCTTTCTCCACTCGCTTTTGACCGGTGAGACCGTCATTATTTCTGTCACCTCTGGAGGTGTACAAGGGAACAATTGGTCGGGCTGGCCGGTGGTATCTTCGAATGGCAATTTTATCGCTTTCAAGTCCTGGGCTGAAGATCTCGTCCCAGGCGATATCAACGCCTGGTCAGATATTTTCCTGCGCAATGTCCGCTCTGGTGAGACGACCAGGATATCTATCTCCACCGCCGGCCTGGAGGGTAACTGCTACTCCGATTTCCCTGCCATCTCTGCTGATGGGCGATATATTACCTATGAAATCCTGTGCCTCTAATCTGGTGGAAGGGGATACAAATGGCAGCTTTGACATATTTCAGTATGACCGCTTGACCCACCGGACTACCCGGCTGTCATTATCCAGTGCAGGCATCCAGGCGGATGGTGGTTCCTCACGGGCTTATCTTTCCTCGGATGGTCGTTATCTTTCCTTTGACTCGGATGCCGAAAATCTCGTCTCTGGAGATATTAATCAACATAGAGATGTGTTTGTCTGCGACCGTGGGCCGCTGACCAATGCATATCTGCCGGTTGTTAACCGATGAGCATAATCCTGGCGGCTTTTCTTTCCTTGCTTATCTACGATCACAACTGGTATCCGATTTCTTAATTGCCTCATAACTCAATCTAAATCTCCCGCACATTCCTATCGCTGGAGCACCTCCTGATGCACCTGCCTGAGCCTGTTAAAATCCATCTTTTCCACCTGGCGATCATAGGTCAGGTACCCGTTGACTTCACTCTCCACGTCGCTGGTCTGTGTATAGATTGCCGCTGAAAGACCCGCTTCGATCCACGGCTTCAGCTGGCTACGAAGCAGGTCAACATAAGCCTCAGTCAGCGCATCGGAGGTGTCGAACTTTTTATAGCCAAATTCTGCTTCGGGGTTCCACACATGCCCCTCGACCTTCAGGCTGTAACCTCCGAACTCTGAGAGCAGCATGGCTCGTTTCTCTTCAGGTTTTGGCGGGGATAGCTCTAGCTTGTATCGGTGGATGCTTTTAAATCTCCACCCTTCTGGTCGAACCAGCCACTGGCATGGTCCACCAGGCGGGTGGGATCATACTCCTTTAGCCAGCTTGCAATCTGGTTAGCATCAAATTGCCCCCAACCTTCGTTAAATGGCACCCACACCCCAATGCAGGTACTGCTGTACAGGTGGTCGACCAGCTCTTGCAACTCCCGGGTGTAATCCTGTCGGGAGGCAAGTGCTTCCCGCCCAGCATAACGGTAATCCCGGTCCCGACGCCGTGAGCCAAATACCATCGCAAGTGTGGACGTCGTTTCCCCGACCGCTGCGCCTCCGTTCGGCATATCCTGCCAGACGATCAGCCCCAACTGGTCGCAGTAGTAGTAATAGCGCCTGGGCTCTACCTTGACGTGCTTGCGTAGCATGTTGAAGCCCAGCCCCTTCAGCAGCTCAAGCTCCCAGCGCATCGCCTCGTTGCTGGGTGGGGTGTATAACCCATCCGGCCAGTAGCCCTGGTCGAGCGGTCCGAATTGAAAGTACCGTGACCCATTCAAGCACAGGCGCTCATCTTCCAGACTGAACTTGCGCATCCCGAAGTAGCTACTTACCTGGTCGTCTCCCGCGCTCATTTCTAGCGAGTAGAGATGGGGAGACTCTGGGCTCCATAATTTTGGCTCAGGTACCTGGAGGGTCAGCTCAGTCTTGCCTCCTGTAGCTTGACCTTCCATGATACAGGTATCACCTTCAATTACCCGCATATGTACCATAGCCGAATCTGCCTGCGGTCCGACTAAATCGGCTTTCACCCGCACTGACTGGGTGTCTATATACGGAATGATCTTGAGCCCGGAGATGTATGTTTCAGGCACCGGCTCCAGCCACACCGTTTGCCAGATGCCCGAAACAGCTGAGTACCAGATACCTTTCGGCTCGAGCACCTGCTTGCCGCGTTGCTGCCAGTGCGCGTCGGTTGGGTCCCAAACCGAGAGCACCAGCTGGTTCTGCACCCCTCCTCCAGTGACGTATTCCGTGATATCGAACGAGAAAGGTAGGTATCCGCCAGTGTGTTTGCCTACCAGGCGGTCATTAATCACTACGGTCGTTTCCCAATCCACGGCTTCGCAGTGCAGTAGGATCTTCTTACCCTCCCAGTCATCAGGGATGGTAAATGCCCGCTGGTACCACAATAGCTCATCCGGCGCGAGTGGCCTTTTTACCCCCGACAGGGTTGATTCGATCGGGAACGGAACCAGGATCTTCCCTTGCTGCTTCCATGTGGAAGTATCGTCTTGCTCGGTGATCCAATAATCCCATACGCCGTTCAGGTTCAGCCAGCTTGGCCGGCTCAGTTGCGGGCGCGGGTATTCCTGCCAGGCATTCTCCGGCTTCACATCTGCTCCCCAACGGGTCATGATCTTCGAGGCAGCTGGCTTCCAGCTTGCGGGTTCGGTCATATGATCAGGCAGGTTCTTGTCCAGCTGCTGGCTGGGGCTTGACGAACCATAATGGGATGGCGGTCAGCAGAGTGGCTACCCCAGCCACCTGGAACAGCAGTGGTGTGGGAATGATGGCTGCCTGGCCATCGATCACGGTCTTGATCCCGTAAGTGCTGCTCAGCCACCCGCCGGTCAGCGGACCCAGGATCATGGGCAGCATCACCCAGAAGAACAGGTAGAACCCGGCGAACTGGCCGCGTTTGTCTTCTGGGAACAGGTCCTTACTCCATGTGGTGGTGGCCACCGTCCAGGCCGTGAACGGTGCCAGCCACAAGATACCGGTGATGATGAGTGGCACAAGCGATTTTGTTAGTGAAAACAGGATTAAGCCAATCATCTCCGTGAAAATTGCCGCCATCGCAACGGGTTTTCTCCCCCACCGGTCCACCAGCAATCCAAACGGCCATGCCAGTGCAATGCCACCCACCAGGATGATCACCGCGATAGCGAGCGAGGAGCTTGAGATATCCAGCTGCAGGTAATGTTGCAGGTAAATGATGATGTATGGGAAGAAAATATTAAAGGCTACCTGCCACAACGCTACGGCGATCATCAGCAGGAAGAAATTCCGGTTGGCAACCAGGTTCTTCCACTGGAAACTTTCCGCCAGGTGTTGCCAGTATGTATCCTTCGGTTTCTCGATGATTGGTTCGGCCTGGATGAATGTGCTTCCCACCAAGCCGAGCAGGAACACCAGCCCACCGATAAAGTAAAAGAAGGCGGTATACCCAAAATTTTCGATGATCGGGCCAGCACCACCATAAACGATCAGAATCGCTACCCAGGTCAAGATTTCCATCACCCCCATCACCCGGCCACGGTTTTCGTTGCTGGTCACATCGGTGCTGTATGCATTGAGCGCTGCATCGTTGGCAGTGGATCCGAAGAAGGTCATCACACAATCGAGCAGGATGGCCATGAAAATCGCGACCCCAACCGGTTGGAAAACCGCTGCCGAAGGGTAGAGAGCAGTCATCACACCCCAGGCTAAATACCCGAACAGGATGAACGGCTTGCGGCGTCCCCAGCGTGAGCGGGTGCGGTCCGACAATGTGCCCATCAAGATGGTAGTGAGCGTGGCCGTGATGGCCGAAGCTGCCACCATCCATGCGATAGGCCGCGGGTCGGGGGTGATGTTGTTGTACATGAACGTGTTGAAGAACTGGTTTTCCACTCCCCAGGCCAGCTGCCCCGCGAAGCCAAGCAGGATGATGGCAGTCCAGGTTTTTTTGCTAAGGGGTAGGGCAATGGTCATGGCATGCTCCTTGTCATCTCTATGTGTTTACCCATACGGTCATCTGTGATTCGCCCCGGTTTGCCCACAGGTGGTAGGGGATGAAGGTCAGCAGTCGGCCATCCATGGATCTCCCCTTGAGCACGGTGATCCCTCCCAGCAGGTGTGGGGCAGGTTCAGCCAGCAGGCAGGTCGGGTCGAGGCGGGCCGAGAAGATATCTACCCCGGGGTTATCCATACTTTCCAGGCAGTAGACCAGCGGCCCACGCGTTAGTGCCACTTTACCCCGGTGGCCTTTCACCTTTGGGTGGGCGTGACGCTGGCAGATTGGCATATCAATACTCAGCTCGATCACGTCACCCGCCGACCAGGTGCGCCGGATGGGTAAGAAGTAGCTCTGCCGGGGATCATATCCCGATGCGGTTGGCTGTGCAACTCGAGCAGAACGCTCAGCTGCCAGGCCTGGGCTCTCTATGCTTTCGCGGTTCACCTTGATCACTGGCGAAGCCCCGTCACGATCTACCCAGGCAGGGATGCGCAGGTGCAAGGTAAATTCTCTCGGCCTGCCAGGCTCGACATGGATTAGGGCTCTTCCTAGCCAGGGCAGTTCTGATGCGATCTGAATGTTGACTTCCTCCCCCATCCCAACACATGCGCGGCTGCCGACATACTGGTGGATCCACACATTGTCCTGGTCAGTCGAGTAGATATACTTACCCAGCTCAGCCCAGGTGCGTGACAGGTTGGATGGGCAACAGGGAACCGAGTACCATTCCCGGCGGGTGATGCCGCTCCGGCAGGCCAGGGGATTGTTGTACAGGTAGTCATTCCCGCTCAACCCCATCCCCACTGCGGCCGCGTTATATAGCTGCCACTCAAACAAGTCACTGTACCTGGCCTCTCCGGTGAGGAGCACCAGCTGCCAATTCCAGAACAGGCAGGAGAGGGCGGCGCAAGTTTCTGCGTAGGCAAATTCAGGGTCGAGCTCGTAATCGTTGCCGAAGCCCTCCAGTGCTGGCACTGCGCCAATCCCACCGGTGACGTACATCCGGCGTTGCACCATGTGTTCCCAGGTTTGCTCCATGGCGGGGAGCAGGCTTGTGTCGTTTTGGATGCGGGCCAACATCGCCACCGCAGTTTCCAGGTACCCAAACCTGACCGAATGACCGACCGGTATGGTCTGGTGGCGGATGGGGGCATGTTGCTGCAGATACTTTCCATTCAACTCGTTAGTCAGCCAGCGTAAATAGGAGTTGGAGGTCGATTTGGCAAAATTTCCAGGCGGGAGCTTTTTGGGCGGATACTCCGGATGTTCAGCCAGGTATCTTCCTCGCTCCTTGCGCACCTGGGATAGGCGCGCCGCAACTGACCGGATCTGGCGGATGATCGATATCGTGTACGTTAAACGAGGTTTTCTCCCGCGCTGTTCAATGAACTGCTGCGCCATCTCGAGATAGGATCGGTTACCTGTCACCTGGTAAAGGCGTAACAAAGCAATTTCGATCTCCTCATGGCCCGAGGTGTGTTCCGGACCCTTGCCCCTGAAGTCAGCCGTTATCCGGTTAGCTGCTTTACGAGCAATATCCAGCAAGTTGGTTTGGCCGGTGGCGTGGAAGTGTGACACGCCCGCTTCGATCAGGTGCCCTTGGCAGTACAGCTCATGCTCGATCCACAGGTTCTTCCAACGCAACCCTGTGAAGTGGACCTGGTTGTAGGTGAACAGGTAGCCATCCGGGTCCTGGGCGCGACCAATCAGGGAGATCAATCCGTCCATTAATTGGGCAAGCCTTGGGTCAGGCTGGGTGGAATAGATGCGGGCAGCCGCGTCCAGCCATTTATACGCATCGGAGTCGGCGAAGAAGAAGCCTTCCCGGAGGCTTTGCAGCTCACCAGCTACAATACGGAAGTTATCGATGCAACCGCTGGCCTCCAGCTGCTCCCACTGGTGGTAGATCGCCTGGCTGGAATTGATCTCCAGCTGCCTGGTCCAGTATGGATCGCAGATGGTCACTTGGCGGGTGTCAAGCTCATTCATAGGCTGATCGGTGAGATTCCAGTTTAGTGCATTTAGCCGGCAATGTCAACGCCGCAGGTGGTCTTGCGGCTTAGCCTGGTCCTGAAACCCATCAGGAGTTCTGCTTATTCTTTTTCAATGCGGCATATAATTATGCTTCCAGGTACCATATATTGGTATAGAAGGCGAGGATCAAAGACCATGCTACACACCCGCCAAGAAATCATCCAGCGGACCATTGCCGAATTCGAACAGTTGGACCAGCTTGTATCGGGCTTGACGGATGAGCAGTGGTCGTGTTCACTATTGAGGCCTAAGTCCAAGGATCCTTGGACGGTAAAGGATGCGCTCGCTCACATCACCCATTGGAAGGCCGCCACAGCTCGTTCAGCGCTGGGTCTGCCGCCTTCGCCAGAGGAGCACGGGCTGACTGACTCGCAGGCCAACCATATCATCTACATGCGTTGGCGCGACCGTCCTGCCCGCCAGGTGTTGGAATGGCACCGCCAGGTCCAGCAGGATGTGCTGGCAGCCTTGCGTACTGCCCCCGACAAATGGTTTTGCAAACGTGAGCGCAGGGAGCAGTGGCCATTTGATCTCGATGGCCATTCTGCCGAGCATCGCGTGAGAGATATCGAACGTGCCTTACAGGCGAAAGCACGGATTTGATCACATTGTTTTGATACCTGGCTGAAATTCTCTCATTGCTATAACGTTCACAGCTGATAATTTACGAAAAACTGAAATCCAGCCAGGTGTACTGATGAAGGATTTCAAACCTGGTAAACTTGGCTATACTTATATCACTTTAGCTGAGGAGAATGAAATGAGCGATATATTTGGAAGGTTGAAAAGCAGTGCTGAAAAGGTTGCCTTTGAAGCCGACAAGATGAGCCGTTTGAGCCGAGCACGCAGTGAGGTGGATAAGCTTAATGCCCAGCTGCAGGCACAGTACGCAAAACTGGGTGAGAAGTATTACACTGAACGCCAGTCTAGCGAGGTGACCGGCGCAGAATTTGATGAGCTCTGCCAGGCAATCACAGACCTGCAGCAGCAAGTCGACGCCAAGCTGGCCGAGGTCCAGAAGATCGATGCGGAAACCTATGGCGCTTCAGTTGTTCAGCCAGCCTCTCAACCTGCACCCACACAGGCCCAGCCGCAGGTAGACCCAGCCCAACCGAGCCCCACACCACCCATCCCACCTGCCGCACCCAAGACAACCCGCTTCTGCCCAAATTGCGGTAGCGAGCTGCCCCTCGAGACGAAATTCTGCACCAATTGCGGCTCCAAGGTGTAAGCCTCGCATGATATATATTCTGATTAAGGAAACCTATTGACCGATTATAAAGACACGGTGATGCTGATGTAATCCTGAAAATCATCGTCCAAGCGATCATGCATACCCGGTTGTTATCTGTAGAGACGCTCCATTGGAGCGTCTCTACTTTACCTGGTTACTCAAAAGAACATACCCATCAGCAAATCGCAAAAATTATAGTTCAGGCATTTATTCTCTATCACCATTTTGGCGCTTTTTGGCAGTTCTCCTTCTGGTATTGGCAGTCTAATTTTGGCACAATCAAGCTAAGGTTATCTTTATAACCTGAGGTCCGTTTATTAATACGGCGAACTATATGGAGTTCCAATTTCATGGGGGCAGTATATGTCTCACGAAATGACTTTTGTTGTCCTGCTAGCCATTCTTATCCTGGTCAGCCCCTTGTTATCCATTGGGTCGATCCTGAAGATTTTGCACATTCGCAAAACTGTCACCTATTGGATTGCGTCTCTGCCAACTGAAGGGCGGGTTGAAATCGTCGGGAAAGCCACGGAGCCAACCATATCCAGCCCGTTTAGCAAGCAAGAATGTGGCCTGTGGAGCGTGGAGGTAGAAGAGCGGAAAAGTTCCGGGAGAGGCCATTATCATTGGGATAGCGTCTATAAGCGCACCTCAGACAGTCCTTTGCTAGTTCGTGATGATACCGGAGAAATTTTAGTTGTGCTTAGAGATGTGGACCTGGACGTGGATTGTCAGACGTATGATATGGACTCGTCAAACCGTCACATCATCGAAGCATGGGGCGTCGAGACAAAGGGTTTCTTCGGTCTGGATAAGTCATTACGGGTCACCGAAAAGTTAGTCCTACCAGGGCAAGAACTGTTTATCAACGGCGAGATCGCCTTTGAAGATGGGCGCAAGCTGATCAGCAGTGCAACGCGATCGCTGGTGATTTCCAGCCGGAGTGAAAAAGGTTTACTCTCGAGCCTGTATCGTTCCGTTGGGTTCACGACTCTTGTGAGCATAATCATTGGTTCTGTAGGTCTCTACTATCTATTTTCAAGATTATATAAATGAGGCTTGCGCACCGGACTGCTTATCTTGCCGCAAGACAGGTCTGGCATGCCTGGCGGCTAAGTGCTCAACCAGGGGGGTAACAATGCATTCCATAGAAGAGTTACTCGAGATGATCACACACAATAATCCCTCTGTGAGATACGATGCGGGAATGGATGCGTATCAGCCCGGAAAGCTCTCCGGAGATGATTAATGCACTCGAGACTGCCACCCACGATCCAAACCAAGAAGTAGCTGAAAGAACCAAGTTGGCTCTTTGATATATTGTTGGCTCAAGGACTTAGCTCTGTTTCGATCAGGTTGGCCCGTATTGATCGTAATATTTACCTTACCAGCCTATATCGCATTACAGATTTATGCAATCAGGAAATATGGGTTTTTCAAAAGCTTTGCCTTTCTACTAGATTTCTTCACTCCTTGGTAACCCAAATACATGAAGGATAATTGTTGGGCAAAAGGTCAGCGCACAAATAGATAAATCATAGCCAGTGTGCAGGATGGGTCGAGTACGGTGCCCTCCCGTGCGAAACGCAACCTTCACTTGGTCCCAATTTGCTTGCTTACAGAATAATCCGCTGCATCTTCCCATAAAATGGTTATAATAGATTCATCGCTGACGCTGCCATCAGGGTGGATTTCTAAACAATTGGCTTCTTGTGTTTCTTGGTTAAGCCTTGTTTGATTTCTGGAGGCTTTTTACAGTGCATCGGCTTTTCCTACAACAACTTCTCGTTTTATACCAATTGATCTAAGGTTGGTCGCTTCAGATTGGAGGCTGACTTATGAGTAACGCGTTTATGGGTCGAATTCTGCGAGTAAATCTCACGGAAGGGACGGTTCTGGCAGAGCCACTCAACCTCCAATGGGCCAGGCAGACCCTGGGAGGGGCTGGCCTGGCAACGCGATACCTGCTGGAGCTCACGCCACCCGGGATTGATCCCTTGGGGCCGGAAAATGCCTTGATCTTCATGACCGGGGCGCTGACCGGCACCCCTTCTGCCAGTGCCAGCCGCTATTCGGTGGTTGCAAAATCACCCCAGACCGGCTATTGGGGCCAGTCCAATTCCGGGGGTTTCTTCGGCCCGGCGCTGAAATGGAGTGGTTTCGATGGGGTGATCTTTGAAGGGGTTTCACCTGAGCCTGTTTACCTCTTGCTGATGAACGGCAAAGCCGAGCTTCGCAAAGCCAACCACCTCTGGGGGCTGACCGTACCAGAATGTGACGACCAGATTCAGTCTGAAATCGGCAAGCCCGTTAATGTGGCGTGCATCGGGCCAGCCGGCGAGAACCTGGTGCGCTACGCTGCCATCATGAACAACAAACACCGGGCTGCCGGTCGCACCGGGATGGGAGCAGTGATGGGCTCCAAACGGGTAAAAGCCATCGCTTGTGCAGGCAACCAGAAGATCGCCCTGGATGATACCCAGACATTCATGAAAGTCACTCAACGCCAACGCGAGTTTATGGATGAATCGGTAATCAAGATCGTCATTGAGACCTATGGGACCAATATGGTTGCTGACCTGGTCAATATGCGCGGAGGTTATCCAACCCAGAACTGGCAGCAGGGGACGTTCGAGCAGATCGATAATGTCAATGGCCAGGCGATGACGGACCAGATATTGGTCGAAGGGGTGCGCTGCTTCGCCTGCCCGGTGGCTTGCGGCCGGGGTACGGAGATCCGCGAGGGTAAATGGAAAGGTAATCATGGTGAAGGGCCAGAATATGAAACGGTGGATACGCTGGGTGCCATGTGTGGCATTGATGATCTAAACGCCATCGCCATGGCGAATTACCGCTGCAATGAATATGGCCTGGATACAATCAGCGCAGGTGCGACAATCTCCTTTGCTATGGAGTGTTTCCAACGTGGGTTCATCAAAACGGACCAAACCGGGGGCCTGGAGCTGCAATTTGGCGATGCTGACCTGGTGGTTGACCTTGTGGAGCGCATCGCCCGCCGAGAGGGCTTCGGTGATCTGCTGGCAGAGGGGTCTTTACGCATGGCACAACGCCTGGGAGGAGATAGCGAGCATTTTGCCATACAGGTGAAAGGACTTGAGCTGCCAGCTTATGATCCACGGGCCACCAAGATCACTGGCCTGGCTTATGTGACCGCCAACCGTGGTGGTGACCACATGAATGGATATGTACAAGGCCCAACTTTCATCGATATGCCTTTCTTGATCGTGGATGACAGCACGATTGCCGACCCGTACGCAGCAAACCCGCATGATGCCCGGGTTTTGATCGACCTGGAAAACGCCTTGAACGTACTGGATGCACTGGGCGGATGTAAATTCATGGGCGTTGTGGTTTCCGCCAACGAGTTGGTAGACCTGGTGAGGTCAGCCACCGGGTGGGATTTCGACCTAGCTGAATTCCGCAGGTGCGGCGACCGGTTGCAGAATTTAGCGCGGGTGTATTCCGTGCGGGAAGGCCTGCGGCGTGAGCACGATATCCTGCCCCAGCGCTTGATGTCGGACCCGTTGCCCGACGGCCCCGCCAAGGGGATGGTTTTTGACCGCCCGGCGCTGGAGAAGATGAAGGACGCATATTATGAGCTGCGCGGCTGGGACCTCGCGACGGGCATACCCACCCCAGCCAGGCTGCACGAATTGGACCTGGACGACTTGATCCCGCAGGTGAGTGGCTGACTATAACGCCCGCGGTTTTTGAAATGGCAGATCGACCAGGATGAGGAGCATGCCATGAATTACTCAGAGCGACCCTGGCTGAAGAGTTATATGCTCGGCCCTTATAAGCTGGAGCCTAGCCTGGCGCCATATCCACAGAGACCCGTCTTTGAAATCCTGGATCGTTCCGCCAGCGAGTTCCCCAACCAGACTGCCATCCTGTTCAAGGGCCAGGAGATCAAGTATCACCAGCTGAAGCGGCGGGTGGACAGCCTGGCTAACGGGTTGATGAAACTGGGCCTGGAGAAAGGCGACCGTGTGTGTATCTTTCTGCCCAACTGCCCCGAATACATCATCTCCTTTTGGGGCATCCTAAGGGCCGGCGGGGTGGTGGTGCCCACCAGCATCCTGCGCACGGATGAAGGGCTGCAGCATGAGGTGAGCAGCTCGCGCAGCCGCTTCATTATCTGCCAGCAGGTTAACCTGGAACGGGCCCTGGCGCTGATCGGCGCCACTGACCTGGAAGGGATCCTGCTTACATCCCAGGCAGGTTACCTTGGCGACCGGGTGGAGGGATCCCTGCCTGGGCGTGCCTACGATTTTGAGGCGCTACTGGCTGAGCCTGAACCCATCCCGCCCCAGGTAATGATCGATCCCATGCACGATTTATGTCAGCTGGCATTCACAGGTGGGGCAACCGGAACGCCAAAAGGGGTAATGATCACCCATTACAACGGTTATGCCAGCATCGTGCAGACCCTACCGTGGTTCATGAAACCACTTTTGGGAGGCGTGCGCGGGAAAACATCGGTGCTGCTCTCCATCCCCATGTTTCACGTATATGGCAATTTCATCCAAACTACCTCCATATACCTGGGAATGCGCCTGCTGGTCTTGCCGGATGCGCGGGATACAGATGCGCTGCTCACGTCGATCATTGACCACCGGCCGTTCCTGGTGCCTGGTGTGCCGACCCAGTTCATGCGCCTGGCCGATGCCGGGTTGAAGCGCTCCAACAGCATGCTGTTCAGCGGGTCTGCCCCGTTGCCCCAGGAAGTGGCAGCGGAGATCAAGCGGAAGACCGGTATGTCGGTGTCGGAGGGGTATGGACTGACCGAGACGACTTCGGTGGCCCACATCAACCTTACCAGCTTCTCGCGCATCATGGGGTTCATGGCAAAGGAGAAACCGGGGATCGGCGTCCCCTTGCCCGATACGGAATGCCGACTGGCCGACCCTGAGACAGGCCTGGATGTTCCCGTGGGCAAACCCGGCGAGGTGGTCATCCGTGGCCCGCAGGTCATGCTGGGGTACTGGCCCGAGCCAGGCAGCGGACTCACCCCAGATGGCTGGCTGCACACCGGGGATATCGGGGTGATGGACGAGGCGGGATATTTCCAGATCGTCGACCGCATGAAGGATATGGTCAATGTATCGGGCATGAAGGTGTATACCACCGAAGTGGACGAGGTGCTATTTAAGCACCCGGCAGTTGCCGCGGCGGCAGCATTCGGCATCCCCGACCCGGACATCCCGGGGAGTGAGCGAGTGATGGCTGTGGTGGCCTTGAAGGAGGGTTGTAAAGGTTCGGTGACAGAAAGCGAGATACGCGATTTCTGCCGCCAGCACCTATCACCATACGCGGTGCCGAAAGCGGTCGAGTTTCGCGACCAGCTACCGCTGACGGTGACGGAGAAAGTGTTCAAGAATGCCTTGCGCGAGCAGGCGATTGCCAGAATGAAATACCAGAAGGAGGCTTGATCAACATGGACTGTATCTATTGCACCCCAGAGTGGCTGGAAGAGACTGCCCGGATCTACGAAGCCACCCCACGCTTCCAGGAAGCGATGAAGAAGCTGTCGGTTGCGATCATGTACCGGGTTACGGCTGAGCCTGCCTGGGGGATCGAAAAGGACCTGATTTTTGGAGGAATCGTTTCCAAAGGTGCGCTGAGCAACTTCCGATTCTATAATGAAGCGGAAGCTAAGGAAAAGGCGGATATGTTCCTGTCGGCTTCTCCACAGCAGTGGAAGCTAATCCTGAGAAAAGAGCATAAATTCATCACCGATTTTCTGATCGGGAAGATCAAGCTGGAAAAAGGCAGCATGTCGAACGTTTTAGGCGTTGCTCCGAACGCCGATACGTTCGTGGATGCACTGACGCAGGTACATCTGATCTTCCAGGACGAGCTCGACCCGCAGAAGCTGGAGGAGTACCGGGCGTATGCGTCCCAGTTCCGGCAGAAGCTGGGATTGTGAGGTTTGAAAATAACTATCAATATAAATACGAATAGCTCCTTGCCATTCAGAATTTTTAAGCCTGTAATCTAGTGGCGTGACAGCAAACCAGGAAAACTCCAACCCGGCTTAGAAATGACCTGGACCGAGTTGAGATCACTCCAGCGTTGGGACACGCCGTACCAGGTCTGTCCATCCATCACCGGTCGCTTTTTGGACAAGAAGTTTGACCTGAGAAAACACTTCGGGCAGCATGGCCACCTGCCAGATGAGCATGACATTCTCCTGATCAGCAAGGCCGATCGAGGAGAACAACCAGGCAATTGCCTCAGGATAACGATCTTGCGGCACCGCCCGCGACATAATCCCGATCGCTTTTGCCTGATCCGAGGCGGCGACGCGCTCGCGCATGATACGGTACAGATGGGCATCTTCCTTGGCGAGGTGGATGTCGAGGTGAAACTTGAAGGCCGCTGAGGCGCGGGCGGTATCAAGCACATCGCCTGCTTCCATGGCTGTGTTCATAGCCGCATAGGCCGCATCTAGACCCTGGTGGTCGCGTTCATACGCCTCTGCCACCAGCGGGGCTACCTTTTCAACCTCTGGAAAGACCCCCTGCTCCTCACCGTGAGCATGCCAGACCAGGATCTCGTTGAAGAACCTGACTCGCTCAAGATTTTGTGAATACCCCGATTTACCGCGAGCGATACCGCTCGCAGCCTGGTCGATCACTTTTATATCATTGCGGAAGGCATTGTGAAACGCCATGATGATATCCAACGGGTGTGCCATTTTTTCCTCCTGGGTGTAGCGATTTGTACCTTGCCCAGGATTATATGCGCTTTCATTGAAGCATTCGGTTGGCCATTGGTTAAGGCTGGATGAATATTAAAGATGAGGTTTATTTGCATGATAGGGCGCCAGAGACGACACCCTGGGGAAGACGCCCCGCTGGGGCGTCTCTACAAACGATGAACCATGATTTATGTGATGGAATGATCGACATGATCTTTTTGTGGTCCAACTAAAAAAGCGGGTGACGAATAGTGGGTGGAGGGATCAGCCGCGGCTGGTTCCATGTTGATCGCAGAGGGTGGAGGGTGATGGGGGATTCCTCCAAATACCCGGGAATGGATGAGGGAAGGTTTTTGAAAGGGATTTGTTTTGTTAAAAAACAATTGCATTCAATTAATCTATCTACTAGGTAAACGGTTTGGAGAAGATGTAACACAACAGATGCCTTCGTTCGGCGCAAAAACGACGAGGAACGAATAGTGTTTTTAAGCATACCTGGCGAAAGAAGGATACACACACTGATCTATAATAGCACAAAAGTTCTAATCTGCAAGATAGTTATGAATATTTTAAGACTGAGCGCGAAACTTCGTGGGCAAACCTGCCAGTGATATTATAGAAGCCACACGCCAAAGAGGCGAACCTAGGTAAAAAAACCTGAAGAACGGGAAGGGCGACGGTGAAAGGTTATCAATGCAGCCCTGCCGGCCGAAGCAAGGGTGGATTATACTCATAGTAGAGCCATAACTATGGGAGACTACACAAGCCTGAGCTACGACGCAGAAAACAGGTTAGTTGGTGTGAGCCGCACAAAGTACGTGCCACCCATAGAGCGTGTAGGTGACCAGGTGGCCGGGGCAGTCACAGCCATTCCCTCAGTACCTTCGGGACAGGGCTTTGTGTACGATGGAGACGGAAACAGGCAGTGAAAGCACGAAGACACTGTATCGTCAAAGGAACGGTACCGAGTGGGACCACGTCCAATATCGGAAACTACTTCGAATGGACCAGCTCCACCACCACCGTGAAAAAGTATTACTACACTGGCAGCATTAAGGTGGCGATGCGGACCGAAAGCACATTGAGATTTTTATTAGGTGATCACTTAGGTGGCATGTCGATCAGCACGAACAGCAATGGAGTGTTCGATGCAGAGCTGCGCTACATGCCGTGGGGAACGACCAGGTATACCAGCGGATCAAGCCCAACCACCATTCCCTCAGTACCTTCGGGAAAGGCTCCTCATTCTTCGGGACAGGTGCAGTACACCGGGCAAAGACTGGAGTCCACCCTGGGACTGCTCTTCTACAACGCCCGCTGGTCGCCGGGAAGGGCACCCAGCACAGGCGACCCCGCAGCAAGAACCGTTCGATGGATTGAGTCGCGCCTACAAATATCGGGGGCGTCTCTACATATATCGGCTATTCATGGAATCGCCAGGAACAGGTAAAAATAAAAAAAGCTGGACCCTGGTGTCAAATTAATGGTTCTATTGTTATGAAGGTAGGTCATTTAACTTTCGTCACGTTTACCTATCCCAAAACCATATACCTTTTTATGGTAGGCTCTCGCAGGCATTTCCGTCAGAATTTGCATCTAATTTATGGACATCTCCGTATCCTTGAGATTTACAATAATCATAACAAGCCTGTGCTTGAGAATGGCTACCAAAATCTGAACAGTTATATAGGTTACCTGAACAACTGCAGACAGCATTTCCTCCACCTGGAATTGTTGGAGCAAGAGTTGGAATCGGTGCCCATAAACCCAGTAAATTTAGTTTTGCATTTTGCATTGTACTCTTTAGAACAGATGAACATGCTGTGTCTGGCGGATAGTCTTTAGCTGTTGCCAAGCCAGTTCGTACCAACTCATCATTCACAAAAATATTTCCAACAACAACATATCGAAGAAGCCGGTCATACTTATCGACTTCTGTAACATCCTTTATGAGTGTTATATATTGACCATAAACAAGCTCAGAATTTTTGCTAGTTGATGGCCAATAACCTGTTTGTCCTTGTTCAGGTGTATCTATTCCGATATATCTAACCTCATAAATTTTTCCATCCGCTAATTGAACTTTTATGGTATCGCCGTCAACAATATTGGTTACATATCCTGCCTGTCTGAGTGTACTCCTTGGTATACAGATCGCGAGACCTGCTGGTAATGTTGGCCCAGGTGTTGGTGTTATGGTTGGAGTTCGTGTTTCTGTAGGTGTTTTAGTAATTGTTGGTGTCAATGTGATGGTCGGGGTAGGCGTTATGGTCGGAGTAGGTGTTACTGTTGGAGTAGGAGTATTTGTTGGAGTGGGTGAAAGTGTGTTTGTTGATGTAGGTGTAAAGGTGAAGGTTGCTGTAAAGGTTGGCGTACTGGTCGGTATTGACGCAATGATCATCGCTCCGCTGGAAAATAATCCTAATCCTCCATGAACCAGTAGCCCCAATCCAATTACACCCAATGTGATTATCGATGAACGCTTCTGTATAGTTTTATTCTCGACACCCCCAAGCAAATTATGTCCTATGAAATTGAGAAAAGTAATATCTTTGTATACAATTAGATTTCTATTTATGCTATATAGTTCCAAGCCTAGTTCAGTTTGTTGCAATTGATGAGCTTCTCTAGCATCTATCAGGTCGTCTTTTCTTTTTTTATGTTTTTGTCTAATTTCGAATAATTGTTCTTGTGGTAGTTTTCTTGGCTTTGTAGCATTCAGTTTAATTAGAATCGCCTGTTTCCAACCTTCCAAAGCTAGTATTTTTCCTTTGCCAAAGCCATCAATAGTCTGTAAATGTGGACCAACATCTGCTGCGCTTCTAACCTGGTTTATGATTAATTTTTCTTTGAGTTTTGGCCCTATTCCCAGGATTTTCGCATCTTCTATTTTTTCATTTCTCAGTCCACTTTCTATATGTTCTTTTTGAAGTTCCTGAAGATTCCTTTCTACTTCTTGATCCTCATGTGTTTGGCTCAGTGCGATTTCCTGCTCAATATTAGAAAGGCTAGTTTCTACTTTTGACAATTTATTTACCAATTTATCTTTTTCTATTATGATTTCACGCTTGTTTTTTACTTCTTCTAGCCTGATGTATCGAAAAAACAGGAAAGCTCCAACAGCTACGCTAATGAGAATGGCAATTATTACGATTCCAAAAAAAACTTTTACCGTATTTGGTAAAAAGAAAATCAATATTACACAAACGATTGTTAACAATAATTCAAGCCCTAACCAATAGCGTAATACGCGTGAGGTCAGTACGTTAGCTGACAAACCATTGTTAAAAGCAGATTTTTGTGACATAAAAAATCCCCCTTTACCACTAGTATTCATTTCGTAATTAGATGAGGTCTGCTTATCGTAGCAAATATTATCGATAGTGTCAAATATTTTTAGGCATCAATATATATGTTAAAAGCAGCAATGATTTTCTTTAGAGTTTTCTTGGGGGGTACACGTTTTCCATTTTTATATTACTGACCTACTGATCGTGATAATCCAGTTCTTTTTACTATCTCATATGTTGGTACTTTTAAGAAGACGCCCCGCTGGGACGTCTCTACATAAACGCAAGATGGTCGTCGGGAAGGGCAATGGCACAGGCGACCAGGCAGGAAGAACCGTTCGATGGCTTGAGCCGCGCACGCCAGCCCAGGTGATCAGCCCAGTAAGAAGACGCCCGGTGGGGAAAACGTTCCTGGTATTGAAGACGCCCCACCGGGGCGTCTCTACAAATGCTACTTGCGGTGGCGGCGGCGCTTTTTCGACCGGCTCATTTGCAGCTGGTTCGAACCTGGCTCCGCCTGCTCGACCTCGGGTTCTTCTTCGCCCATCCCCTCGGTTCCAGCTTCGTCGCTTTGTTCCTGCCCATCCCTGCCAATCTCAACCAATTCAGCTTCCGCTTCAACCGCCAGGTGCTTGCCTTCGCCCTGGACGTTAGCCTGCACACGGGGGCGGAAGGTGAACATGCGCATGATCACACCGCTGCGCATCTCCTTGAGCAGGTTCTGGAACAGCTCAAAGGCCTTGGATTTATACTGGACCAGCGGGTCGCGCTGGCCGTAAGCTTCCAGGCCGATGGACACACGCAATGCTTCCATCTGGGTCAGGTAGTCAACCCACAGCTCGGTGATGACCCCCAGCAGCAGCTGGCGGTAGACTTCGGTGAGCATGCGCCTGCCCAGCTCATCCATGACCGTGATGATCTGCTCGCGGTCCAGGCTCTGAAGGGGTTGGGTCTGCAGACTAGCGCAGGCTTGCTCGCCAAGCAAGCCGCACAGCGTGTCGCGCAGGTTCGGCTCAAGCTCGGGCAAGCGGGCTGAGGCGATGCGACCATATTCGCTCGCGCCCCAAGCCCGGCGGATGGTGCCCTGGGCACCCTGAAGGTGCTTCAGCACATCTTCAGTGATGTCTTCCGAGGTGCGTTTTTCGAGCAGGCGGGTGGCCAGGTAGATATAGGTCAGGCGGGTGGTACGTTCCATTACTCTACGATGAGTCTTCTTGTCGAAGGAAGCCTTGGTGCCCTGGGGCATGAGCAAAAGCAGACCTAACAGGTGGTTTGTGGTGACCGGTCCATTGATCTTGGCCAGGGCCGATTCCAGATCATGGGCCAGCTGGCCCGAGGCAGGGCCAGCACCATTACCAAGCAAGCGCTCGCGCCGCCTGAACAGCACCTGCTGGGTGGCTTTATAGACCTGGTCTGCCATGCTTTCCCAATCGGAGGTATCCAGCTGGGTGGCATCCACTTCGATGCTATCTTCCACGCGGCGCTCAATGGCACCCACGAGGCGCATCACCGATTGACCGGCGACGGCGTTCTCGATCTGGGTGCGGATCGTTTTGCGTACCTTCTCAGGGTCATCGCGCAGCAGGCGCAGCTCTTCGGGCGTGAGGTGGAGGTTGACATGTACCGTGCTCACCAGCTCGTCCAGTAGCTCACGCGAGGAGCGGGGGGCACCCTCATCCGACTCGCCCATGTTGAGCCCTTCGTAGAATGTATCGAGGGCGTCCAGGCGCTCCTTAGCCTGGCTTTCCAATTTTTCACGGCTGGTAGCCAGCAGCTCATCGATGGCGTGCAGCAAGTGGGCGTCTTCGGCTTTCATGGCTTCTGAGGCCAGCTCGAGCAAGCCATCGCGCAGCTCCTCAGCGGAGGCATAAGACTTCTGGCGGTTTGCCAGGTAGTCCAACAATAGTTTCAAGGAATAGGACGGGTACAGCAAGCCGCCCAGGTCTAGGGGTGGCTGGATCTGGTCCAGCCAGGCCAGCAGCTTCCAGGGCCCTTCCGCGTCGTCTAATGCTTCTGGGGCGCGGCGCCTCACTTCTGTGGAGAGGAGCTCGCTAATATCTTCCGAGAGGTCGGCCTTGGTGAAGATGAGGTCGCGCTGGCCATAGATGCTTTTACGCTGGGTGTTGAGGACATCATCGTATTCCAGGAGGTGCTTGCGGACGTCAAAGTTGGCGCCTTCCACACGCGTCTGGGATTGCTCCACCAGGCGGCTGACGAGCCCCACTTCCATGGGCACGGCATCGTCGATCTTCATGCGCTGCATGATCGACTCGACCTGCCCACCACCAAAGCGGCGCATCAGGTCGTCTTCCAGAGAGAGATAAAAGCGTGACGACCCCGGATCACCCTGGCGGGCGGCGCGACCGCGCAGCTGGTTATCGATACGGCGGGCTTCGTGGCGCTCGGAGCCGATGACGTGCAGCCCGCCCAGGTCTTTCACGCGCTGCATATCCTGCATATAGGTCACAAAGCTATTAATATCGGCTTCGTAGATACCGATCTGCTCAGGTGTTAGCTGCGTAAGGGCCTGGTGCCTTTCCTCGTGGCGCATGTCGTAAGGGTCTGCGTAACCGGTCCGGCGCAACACGCGGTTCACCGAATCGATGACACCGTCTGGCAGCTCACCGCCCAGCTTGATGTCTACCCCACGGCCGGCCATGTTGGTGGCGATGGTCACTGCGCCAAACGACCCCGCCCCGGCAATGATCTGCGATTCTTCGGTGTGCTTACGGGCGTTCAAAACCTGGTGGGAGATACCTGCTTCCAGGTCTGTTTTCAGGCGCTCGCTGTGCTCAGGCTGCAGGTCAAGGATATCGAGCAGGCGCTTCAGGTTCTCGGGGTCCTCCGGATTGAAGGAGATGCCCAGGTCGCGCGCCATCTTGCGCATCTCAGCCACTTGCAGCTGGTCAAGCGGAGCATTGAGCGGTTGCAACTCTTCGATCAGCCGGCCATCCTCTTCCCGGTTGTTCTTTTCCAGCCAGGCCTGCCGCAGCAGGGCGATCTGGGTCAGCTTGCGCAGGGGTTCAGCCCTCAGGCGAGCAGACAGGTGGTCGGAGAGCTCGACCGAGGTGGTGCCCACCAGCATGGGGCGCCCCATGGCATGCAGGCGCAGGATCTCGCTGGTGATGGCCCTGAATTTTACTTCCTCGGTCCGGTAAATGACATCCGGGTAATCCTTGCGTTTAAAATAGACTGGCGTTTTCTCCGGATCGTCGCTTAGGGCATAGTAGGTGAATTTATAGCCTTGCTCGTCCCGGCCTTCCAGCTGGACGAGGGGCGAGCCGTCCCGGATGGCCTGGTATTCCAGGTTGGTGGGGATGGCAATGACTGCAAGTTTGTAGATCTTGTCGAACTCCTCCGCTTCGGTGAGGGCGGTACCGGTCATACCGCACAGCTTCTCATACATGCGGAAGTAGTTCTGGATAGTGATGGTGGCATAGGTGACGTTTTCAGCCTGGACGCGCACACCCTCCTTGGCTTCCACGGCCTGGTGCAGACCATCTGACCAGCGCCGCCCGGGCATGAGCCGGCCGGTGAATTCGTCCACGATCACCACCTTGCCAGCCTGCACAAGGTAATCCTTGTTGCGTTTGAACAGGTATTGGGCGCGTAAAGCTTGCTCGAGGAACCCCATCAGGCGGGCTTGCTCGGGGGTCACATCCTCCGGGCGGTCGGGGTCGCGCAAGGGTACCCCCAAAAGCTCCTCAACGTGCATCTCACCCAGCTCGGTAAGGGTGATATTGCGGTCGCGGTCGTTGAGCTCGTAATCTTCGGGGCGCAGCTGGCGGACCACCTGGGCGGTCCGCAGGTACCATTCTGACTCATCCTGGGCTGGCCCAGAAATGATCAAAGGTGTACGGGCTTCATCGATGAGGATGTTGTCCACTTCATCTACGATGGCATAATAATGGCCGCGCTGGACGCGCTCGTCCAGACGCATGGTCATGTTATCGCGCAGGTAATCGAAACCAAACTCCGAGTTGATGCCGTACGTGATATCTGCGGCATAGGCTTCCTTGCGGTCCACAAGGCGCAGCTGGTGCTGGTCTTCATGCGGAGAGGTTTTTTCCAGGTCAACGATGAAGGCTTTCTTGCCGTTCTCGGTGCGGGAAGCCATCTGCAGCACGCCCACACTGAGCCCGAGGGAATTGTAGATGGGGGCCATCCAGCGTGCATCCCGGCGAGCCAGGTAATCATTGACGGTGACCAGGTGGCAGCCCTTACCCATCAGGGCATTCAAATAGAGAGGCAGGGTGGCTACCAGCGTTTTACCTTCACCGGTACGCATCTCTGCGATCTTGCCCTGATGCAGGGAGATGCCTCCGATCAGCTGGACATCATAATGGCGCTGCCCGTTGGTGCGTTTGCTGGCTTCGCGCACTGCCGCGAAAGCTTCCGGCAGCAGGTCATCCAGGGTCTCACCGTCTGCCAGGCGCTGTTTGAATTCAGCCGTCTTGCCCAGCAGCTCATCCGCACTCAAGCCCTCAAATTGGGTTTCCAGGCTATTGATCTGGTCAACAATCTCGTTCGACTTGCTGAGGGCTTTTTTGTTAGGGTCACCACCAAAAATGGTAACGAATCTCTTAAGCATAATGTCCCTTTCTGCGGGGGGATTATAGCATAGTTAGTTTAATGGAGCTTGAGAGGGGACACCCCCACGCCATACCATGGAACATTGCCTATACCGCGGTGATCGAATGTTTATGCCTGGAAAGATAGCTGCTCCTGGTTGCCTGGGGGGTCTCCACCTGGCAGGTCGGCTGCATTGACCAGGTGGCTGTCGGCCAGGATGTGCAGGATGGTCACCTCGGGGGTGTGCGCCAGCATGTACCTGGCAATCAGGAGGTGGCGGTGGCAACGCAACGGGTCCTTTTCCGAGCACAGGATACAGGTTAGCTGCCCGTCAACCAGCCCGACCAGCCGCTGGATGCCCTGGATGAACCACGGCTGCTCCATTACAGCCGGGTAGTCAATTTCAGCTATGAAGTCACTGGCTTTGGTTGGGATGGTATGGCTGTGGTAGCAGGCCGGGTCGTTGGGGCGTCCACCCAGCACATCGCCCATATAAAGATAATTGATGCCCTGGGACTGCAGGGCTTGCTCCAGGGCATTTCGATTGTATTGCGGGTTATAACGGCTGAATGGGGTGCTGCGCACGTCCACCAACAGCTTCACATCATGGTCCTCAAGCAGTTCGAGCAGGCGCTCAATTGGGTGATTGCTGTGCCCGAGGGTGTACAGGAGCATCGCCCGGTCTACAATTCCACCAGGGCTACGGCAGCCTGGAAGCCCGTATAGGCTGCCAGCATATCATCGGCTGTGAAGGTCAGCCTCCTCCCGTCCAGGCGCATGGCCCCTGGTAAGATGGCTGCCTGATCAGCCTGGTCGGAGGTATTGAAGCCGATCGTTACCCGCACCGGGCTAGGAATAATAAAAGGCTTGGGGGCTTCACCAGCCTGCAGGCGTTTCACAGCCTGCACGGCAGCTGTCTGGATCATTTCTTCGGTGACCTGTGGGGGCAGGCAGATGGCTGCCTTGCGGCTTAAGGCGGTCTTCACCACCACGGTCTCGATCGGACCTAACAGCTCCGTTGCCTGGGCACACGCCGTCTGGTCACCCGTAATCATGAGCACGGGTGCGTTAAAATGCCCGGCCACTGCCCCGTTCAGACCATATTCACCCACCAGGATGTCATTCAGCCACAGGTTGGCTACCTTGCGGGTGGACCAGGTGTGGTCGAGGATGCCGTTCTGAGAGCCTGCCCGGGCATGGTAGCCAACAAAGATCACCCCGTCTACCCCCTGCTCAATCCCCTGGACCATAGCGAGGGGCGAGTAATCACCACACACCAGTTTAGCACATGCATCCAGCTCCTCCAGCAAGATATTGGTGCCCCGGTCGTGGCCATCGGTCACCAGGATATCCTTTACGCCTGCAGAGCACACCCCGCGTGCTGCGGCATTCACATCGCCGGTCATCAGGCGCCGGAAGCGTGCATAATCGGCATGGGTTGGGTCCACCTGGTCACGATTGGTCACTCCGGTAACGCCTTCCATATCGGCTGCGATCAAGATCTTCATAAATCATGTCTCCTTGTTTATTTCTTCAGGTGATAAGGTACATCGATGATTATACGCTGGAACCCCTGTGTGCGGCGACGGTAGAGTAGCGCCGCCCGGATCAGCATGGAGGTCTGGTTATGCATGAGTGCCTGCCACCAGCGGGCGGGGATGAACTCGGGCAAGACGACTGCTGCAAGCGTTCCATCATTGTGCTGGCGGTCATCTTCATCAAGGTAGTCAAGCAGTGGCCGGATGATGGAGCGGTAGGGAGATGGCAGGACCACGAGCGGGATATCCGGCCACCAGCATTCCCACTCCTCACGCATCTCCTCACCGGCACCGGGCTCAAGCTCAATATAGACGGCCGTGATGTTCTTCGAGATCGATTGTGCGAAATCCATGGCTGGCACCATACCGCGGTGGACGCCTGATACCGGCACGACCAGCCGTAGGGGCGGCAGGGGTCTAATATCGGGCGGCAAACCCCGCAGGCTGAGCTGCTCTCTGACGCGCCGGTAATGGGCTCGGACTTGCAAGAAGGCGGCTACAATCAATGCGATCAGAAGCAAAGTGATCCAAGCACCTTCGCGGAATTTACTGATGCTGATCACCAGCAGGGTTGTTCCAGTGGCAAGTGCACCCAGCCCATTCAGGCCGGCCTTCAGCTTCCAGCGGGTGCCATGCTCACGCAGCCAGTGCACCACCATACCCGATTGTGACAGGGTGAACGCGGTGAATGCACCAATCGCAAATAGCGGGATCAACAGGTGACTATTCCCTCCAAAGATAACGATCAATACTGCAGTCGCAATGGCTAAAAAAACGATCCCGTTGGTGAAGACAAGCCGATCACCCAGTTGCGTAAATTGGCGGGGGAGGTAACCATCCCGCGCCAGGATGGCAGAAAGGCGTGGGAAATCTGCAAAACTGGTATTGGCAGCAACTGCCAAGATGAGCAGAGTAGAGAATTGGATCAGCAAATAGGCTGGACCGCTCCCCAGTAAATGGCGGGCAAGGGCTGATAAGATGGTCTCATTTGGTCCGGCAACGATACCCAAGAACTGGGTGAGGCCAATACTGCCAATGAACAGGATGACCATCAGGATCGCCATCACATTCAGCGTGCGCCCGGCGTTTTTTGACTCGGGTGGCTTGAATGCTGGAACGCCATTGCTGATCGCTTCGATCCCCGTGAGGGCAGTACAGCCTGTTGCAAAGGTGTGCATGATTAGAAACCAGGTCACCGGCTGAAATGCCTGGGGTGCAACGGAGGGGAGTGCAGCAGGTCCATCGACATACAGGCGGAAGGCTCCGTATACCAGCATCGGAATATAGGTAAAGAGGAATAGATACACTGGGATAGCCATTATGGTGCCAGTCTCACGTAAACCGCGCAGGTTGGCCAGCATGATCAGGGCCAGCAGGAACAATGCAATGTATATTTTGTAGGGCAATAAGGCGGGGTAGGCTGAAGCGATTGCCTCCACCCCAGCTGTTAGGCTGACAGCTGCCGTAAGCAGGTAATCGAGCAGTAAGGCAGCTGCTGCGATTAATCCCGGCATCGTGCCCAGGTTGGCATGTGCAACAATGTACGAGCCCCCGCCGGATGGGTAGGCGTGTATCGTCTGGTTGTAGGAGATCGCCACGATGACCAGAACCACCGTGATGGCGATCCCGATCGGCCAGGCCAGCATCAAGCCAGCGCTGCCGGCTACAACCAGGCCCAGGTAGATCTCCTGGTTGGCATATGCGATTGAGGATAATGCATCCGGTGAGAAGGCCGCCAGGGCGCGGACCTTGTTCAGGCGTTTCTCTCCCAGCTGTTGGGTGGGGAGAGGTGAGCCGATCAGTGCGTTTTTTAGTCTTGAAAGCATACAGGTTATCCAGCCCTGCTTCAGCATAGTATATATCACTCCCTGCATTATGCGCATAAGAAAGGCGTGATAATTTGCCGGGATTTCTTCCATGCTATAATCACAGCGATATCAACCAAAAAATACGGAGGACACGATGGCAGGCAGTGGCTTATTTCCGTTTACCGAAGAGCATGAAAGTATCCGCAGCGCAGCCCGTAACTTTGCCCAAAAAGAGATCGCACCGGTAGCAGCCGAGTTCGATGAGACGGGCGACTTCCCTTCCAAAACGATCATGAAAATGGGTGAGATGGGCTTCATGGGGATCGAGGTGCCCGAAGAGTATGGTGGGGCAGGTATGGATACCCTGGCCTACGTGCTTGCACTGGAGGAGATCTGCAAGGTCGATGCTGCCCATGGCACGATCATGTCAGTCAATAACAGCCTGTTCTGCAATGGGATCTTGAAGTTTGGGACCGAAGCCCAAAAGAAAAAATATGTCACAGCCGTCGCTTCCGGTAGATCGATCGGGGCTTATTCGCTTACCGAACCCATGTCGGGCTCAGATGCTGGCACCATGCGCAGCCGGGCAGTGCGGGATGGAGATACCTATATCATTAACGGGCGCAAGTCATGGGTCACCAGTGGCCCGGTGGCAGAATATATCGTCCTTTTTACCATGACCGACCCTGAGAAAAAGCATCGCGGCATCACGGCCTTCTTAATTGATGCGAGCAAACCGGGGTTCGTGCGCGGCAAGAAGGAGCCCAAGCTAGGCATCCGGGCTTCCGCCACCAGCGAGATCCTGTTCGAGGATTACCGCTGCTCGGTGGAAGATCGCCTCGGCGAGGAAGGTGATGGCTTCAAGATCGCCATGGCTGTCCTGGATGCTGGCCGGATTGGCATCGGCGCCCAGGCACTGGGGATTGCCGAAGCCGCTTATGAAGCCAGTATCTCCTATGCCCAGGAACGTGAAGCCTTTGGGGCAAAGATCAGCGAGTTCCAGGGCATCTCCTTCAAGATCGCCGATATGAAGACACGTATCGAAGCCGCCCGCTTATTGGTGTACAATGCCGCTCTGGCCAAGGAGCGTGCCAAGACCACCGGCGAGCGCTTTACCCGCGAAGCTGCCATGGCCAAGCTGTTCGCTTCTGAAACCGCCATGTTCGTGGCCCACGCGGCGGTGCAAATCCACGGCGGCATGGGTTACAGCAAAGAGCTGCCCGTGGAGCGTTACTTCCGGGATGCCAAAATCACCGAGATTTATGAGGGCACCAGTGAGATCCAACGCCTGGTCATCTCTCGCATCGAGCTGGGACTTCGATAGTTTTGGATAGGATTTCACAGGTAAAAAGGGGCAAGTAACCAAACACAATGCCTCGTCAGAACAAAGCAGCATATCTCCAGGATGAGGCGAAGATTGCATGGCATTAGACCCGGCACTCAATGTACATGACATGTTCATGGTAACCGATTCGGGATGCCAACCCTGGGCTGAAATTACTTATCAACAGGATGATGGCTCATCCCGTAAAGGTTTTTTTCGGATTAATGGCTGTTGCATGTGCGGCAGTCCCCATTCCTGGGTAACCATCACCGGTACATTTGGTAAGCGGAGGTATTGATGAAGGCAGTTTTATTCTACACACATGGCGGCCCTGAGGTCTTGCAATATGCCGATTTTCCCACCCCCGAGCCCGCTGAGGGCCAGGTGCTTGTGAAGCTGCAGGCAGCCGCCCTCAACCGGGTCGACCTGTGGACGCGCAACGGCTGGCCAGGAATCAAGCTTGAGTACCCCCACATCCCGGGCGCGGATGGTGCGGGGACTGTCACCCAGGTCGGTCCATGCGTGAGCGAGTGGAAAGTGGGTGACCGGGTGGTCATCAACGCCAACCTGGGGTGTGGCCATTGCCCGGCTTGTGTGGCTGGGCAGGATAACCGCTGCCGTGATTGGCACCTGCTGGGCGAGACGGTCCGCGGCACCTACGCCGAATATGTGGTGGTTCCGGCCACCAATTTGCTGCCAGTTCCAGCTGATTTTGACTTACACAAAGCCGCTGCAGCTGCGCTTGTATACCACACGGCCTGGCATTCTCTGATCGGCCGGGCTAATTTACAGGTGGGTGAGCGTGTGTTGGTGGTGGGGGCTTCGGGTGGCGTGAATACGGCCAGCATCCAGATCGCCAAGCAGGCTGGGGCCATCGTCTACGTGGTTGGCTCTGACCCAGCCAAGCTTGCCCTGGCCGAGGCTTTAGGCGCTGATTACCTGATCAATCGCTCGAAAGAAGAAAATTGGTCAAAGACCGTCTACAACCTGACAGCGAAGCAGGGGGTGGAGGTGGTGGTTGACAATGTAGGCACCACCTTCCCGCTCAGCTTCAGAGCTGCATCCAAGGGTGGGCGGATTCTCACCGTGGGCAATTCAGGGGGTGCTAAATTTGAGATCGATAACCGGCTGATCTTCGGCAAGCACCTGTCGGTGCTCGGATCCAGCATGGGAACCCGGGCCGACTTCGCCAGGGTGATGGCCCTGATATTTGCGGGGAAGCTCACCCCGGTGTTGGATCGGGATTATCCGCTCAAAGATGCTGCCCAGGCACTGGATCGCCTTGAAAAGGGCGAGCAGCTCGGGAAAATCACCCTTTCGATAGAATAAGCATTGGTATCTCTACTACGGCATGGAAAACCCTGGAACTTCTCTCCCTCCCGAACCGTCGCCTGGTGAGCAGCTGCCCATGGTTAGAAAACGCCCCTTCAGCGTAACCCTGCTGCTGTTGATAGTGTTAACTATCACGATTATTAATTTTCTGCGTTTTGTGCTCAGCCTGTGGTCATGGAGCTTCATCGCTTCACGCTCCACGGTTTCACCCCTGTACCTGGCCCTCACCGGACTGATCTGGTTTGTCGGTGGTGCAGTGCTCATCTGGGGACTGTGGACTGCAAGGCCCTGGTCACCCAGGCTGATGCAGGCGGTCGGTTTGACCTACGCCCTGTATTACTGGTTAGACCAGATTTTCTTGAAGGACCATCCGGTGAGCGGGGCCACACCTGCCATGCAGGTCATTTTGCCCACCAACTGGCCTTTTGCGGCCGGCGTGACCGTGGTTTTGCTGTTGTTCATGGAGTGGACCTTCACCCGAGCCAAAGTGAAGCAGTATTTTGCGCCTGGCGGTGCTTCCTTGAGTGCAGATGCCGACGGCAGCGAATAGGGATATCGAAGTAGGGTTTGTGCATCAAAACATGACAACATACCAGTTTATATGCGTTGGAGATGACCATGAGTGATGATCCGAATATAAAACGGCTGAGAGAAACCAAAGCCAAGGGCCGGTTGGGTGGCGGAGCCGACCGGATCAAGGCCCAACATGAGCGCGGCCGTTTGACTGCCCGAGAACGCATCGACCTGCTGCTGGATAAAGGCTCCTTCCGCGAGGTGGACTCCTTTGTGACCCACCGCACCAGCGATTTCAACCTTGACCGGCAGAAATACCCAGGTGATAGCGTGATCACCGGCTGGGGGACGATCGAGGGTCGCCTGGTCTACATCTTCTCGCAAGATTTTACGGTTTTCGGTGGTAGCCTGGGTGAAGTGCACGCAGAGAAAGTGTGCAAGATCATGGATATGGCGCTAAAAAACGGTGCCCCGGTGATCGGCCTGAATGATTCTGGCGGAGCCCGCATCCAGGAGGGAGTGGTCTCGCTAGGTGGCTATGCCGATATCTTCCTGCGCAACACCCTCGTCTCAGGGGTCATCCCGCAGATCAGCGTCATCATGGGACCATGTGCCGGTGGGGCGGTTTATTCGCCGGCCTTGACCGATTTCATCATCATGGTGCGTAAATCCTCCTACATGTTCATTACCGGGCCGGATGTGGTCAAGGCCGTGACCCACGAAGAGGTGACCTTTGAGGAACTGGGTGGTGCCGACGTGCACTCGGAGGTTTCCGGTGTCTGCCACCTGGCCTCCGATTCAGAGCCGGATGCCCTGTACCTAATCCGTAAATTACTCTCCTACATTCCCCAGAACAACATGGAAGACCCCCCATTCTTGAGCATCGAGGATGACCCGCTGCGCATGGAAGAGCAGCTGAACACCATTATCCCCGATGACCCCAGCAAGCCATACGATATCAAGGACGTCATCCGACTGATCGTGGATGGCAACCAGTTCTTCGAGATCCAGGAAGCCTATGCCCAGAATATCGTGATCGGGTTTGCCCGCCTGGGTGGCCACAGCGTGGGTATCGTCGGCAACCAGCCGATGGTGCTGGCTGGTGTGCTGGATATCAAGTCATCCGAGAAGGGTGCCCGATTCGTACGCTTTTGTGACGCGTTCAACATCCCCCTCATCACCTTTGTGGATGTGCCCGGCTTCCTGCCTGGCACTGCCCAGGAGCATGGTGGGATCATCCGCGCCGGCTCGAAGCTGCTGTATGCCTACTGCGAAGCTACGGTTCCGAAACTCACCGTCATCACGCGCAAGGCCTACGGCGGAGCCTACGACGTGATGAGCAGCAAGCACGTGCGCGGTGATGTGAACCTGGCCTGGCCGTCGGCGGAGATCGCCGTGATGGGCCCTGATGGCGCAGTGAGTATCATCTTCCGCAAAGAGCTATCGCAGGCGGAAGACCCTGATAAAAAGAAGGCCGAGCTGGTGGAAGAATATCGCCAGAAATTCGCCAACCCGTACATCGCGGCCTCGCGTGGTTATATCGATGACGTTATCGAGCCCTGGGAAACCCGCCCGCGCCTGATCAATGCGCTTGAGATGCTCAGCAACAAGCGCGACACCAACCCTCCCAAGAAACACGGTTGCATCCCGCTATAAGCAAATTGATAGACATACCTTATTTGCTGATTATTATTTTTGGTGAACACCGATGCTGATTAATGGGCACGACCTGTACGTGGAGCAGCACGGTCCGGAGGACGGGCTGGATGTGATCCTGCTCCACCATGGACTGGGTTCGGTGAGGGCCTGGCGTGAGCAGCTGCCAGCCCTGGCCAGTGCGGGCTACCGTGTGACGGCCTATGACCGCTGGGGATACGGTGGCTCAGCCGCCAGGTCGGGCATTGACCTTCCGACCTTTGCAACCGATATGAATGACCTGCTTGGCTTACTGACTGAACTGCGTATCAACCAGGCAGCCCTGGTTGGCCACAGCGATGGCGGGACGTTGGCACTCTATTTTGCGGCCCAATACCCTGACATGGTAAGCTGCCTGGTGACCATCGCTGCCCACATCTACGTTGAGCAAAAGATGGAAAGCGGTATTGATGGCATCCGTGATGCTTTTGAAACCGACCCTCGCTTCAGGAAGGGTTTGCTGAACGCCCACGGAGAGAAGTTCGAAACGGTGTTCCATAACTGGTATGATGGCTGGCACCGCCAGGAACTATTAACCTGGGATATGCGCCCGGTCATCCGGGACATACAATGCCCCGCATTGATCATTCAGGGCGAATTGGATGAGCATGCTACTCCCCAGCATGCCTGGGATGCAGCCGAGGCCATCCCGGTTGCTCAGGCCTGGATCATCCCGAACGCTGGCCATATGCTCCCCATGGAGAACGCTGGCTTGCTCAATCCCAGACTGCTTGGCTTCCTGCAGGAAAACACGGTCAATGTGCGCTGACCTGATAACGTTGAAATTCGATGGAGTGGTTCTATGTTCAATAAGGTATTGATCGCCAACCGGGGTGAGATCGCTGTGCGTGTCATCCGCGCCTGCCGCGAGCTTGGCTTGCAGACTGTGGCGGTATATTCCGATGCAGACCGCCAGGCCCTGCACGTCCGCTATGCCGATGAAGCTTACCGGCTGGGTCCGGCTCCGTCGCGCGATTCCTACCTGCGCATAGACAAGATTATCGACATTGCTCGAAAATCAGAAGCCAAGGCCATCCACCCTGGCTATGGCTTCCTGGCTGAACGGGCAGAATTCGCTGAAGCCTGCCGGGACGCCAGGATCGCCTTTGTCGGTCCTAATCCATCTTCCATTGCTGCCATGGGCGATAAAGCGGTGGCGCGGAGCACTGTTAGCCGGGCGGGGGTGCCGGTGGTGCCGGGGACCGAGGGTGAAGGCTCGCTGAGTGATGAAGAGCTGCTCAGCCTGGCTCCTTCGATCGGCTTTCCGCTATTGGTGAAAGCAACCGCAGGTGGGGGTGGCAAAGGCATGCGTGAGGTGGCTAGCCTGGAAGAAATGCCAACCTTGCTCAATGCTGCCCGGCGCGAAGCCGAAGCCTCCTTTGGTGACGGGAATGTCTACCTTGAAAAGTTATTGGAGGGGGCGCGCCACATTGAGATCCAGATCCTGGCCGATGGACAGGATAATGTGATCCACCTGGGTGAGCGTGAATGTTCGATCCAGCGCCGCCACCAAAAGCTGCTGGAAGAAAGCCCCTCGCCGTTCGTGGGTGAGGATGAAGAATTCCGCCAAAAGCTTGGCGCAGTTGCCGTCCGGGCTGCGCAGTCAGTTAGCTACGTCAACGCCGGCACGATCGAGTTCCTGGTGGATAAAGATAAGAATTTTTATTTCCTTGAGATGAATACGCGTTTGCAGGTGGAGCACCCGGTCACCGAGCTGGTCACCGGCATCGATATCGTCAAGGAGCAGATCCGCATTGCCCGCGGGCGCTGCCTGAGGCATACCCAGAACGATATCCATCACCATGGGTGGGCGATCGAGTGCAGGATCAATGCTGAAGACCCCTATAATAATTTCATCCCCTCCACGGGGCGCATCACCCACACTTTGCTACCCACCGGCCCTGGGGTGCGGGTCGATACAGGCGTGTATATCGGGTTTGAGGTCACACCTTACTATGATTCGCTAATCTCGAAATTGATCGTTTGGGGAGATACGCGCGGCGAAGCTATCCTGCGCATGCGCCGAGCCCTGGAAGAGTACAAAATCCTGGGGGTTCGCAATAATATCCCGTTCCACCAACGCCTGATGGATTCACACCGCTTCATGGGCGGACAGTACGACACTCGTTTTGTCGAAAAACGTTTTTCCATCGAAGAGGCTGAAGAAGGCAAGCAGATTCACCCTGATGTAGCAGCCGTGCTGGCCACCCTGGTGGCCCACCGCCAGACGGAGCGGGCTGCCCATGTGATCTTGCGTAACGAGCGCGATACCAGCAACTGGAAGTGGTTAAGCCGCTGGGAAAGGTTGAGGAAGTAGCCATGAAATATGTCACTCTGGTTAATGGGCACGAGTATATTATTGATATCGTTGATGAGCACCAGGTGAGCATTGATGGGGTGATCCACCAGATCGACTTCATGCCGGTCGGCGACGAACAGGTATATTCGCTGATCATGGATGGGAAGTCGGTGGATGCCAGTGTGACCCAGAATGAAGACGCGTGGCAGGTGTTGTTCCAGGGTAATTTATATAACGCCACTGTTGAAGATGAGCGCGAGAAGCGCTTGCGCGCGGCCCTGGGTGGCAGGGTGGTCGAGAAAGAAGACTATCACCTCAAAGCGCCCATGCCGGGTATGGTCATTTCGATCCCGGTGCAGGACGGCCAGGCGATTCACAAGGGCGATGTACTGGTTATACTCGAATCGATGAAGATGCAAAATGAGCTGCGTTCACCCAGGGATGGTAAAGTTACCCGCATCCGGATCAAGGCTGGTGATCGCGTGGAACAAAAGGAAACCATCCTCAGTGTGGTCTGAGCCAAAGGTGTCGGAGTATGAACATAGAGGGTAAAGAGCTCGAGGTCAAGTTTTACATCTCCAAACGCGGCCAGCTGGAACGCATATTGGACAGCCTGGGCAAGGTGACCGCCCCGCGTGTACTGGAGGTCAACCTGCGTTTCGACACCCCTGACCGGACACTCACCCCGGCAGGCAGGATGTTGCGCCTGCGCATGGATACAAGAGCCAGGGTAACTTACAAGGGCCCGGGCGTATCGGAAGGCGGGGCCAACCTGCGACAGGAGCTTGAGTTCACCGTATCCGATTTCGATACGGCACGCAAATTGCTTGAAGCCCTCGGCTACCAGGTTTATATGATGTACGAGAAATTCCGCACCACCTACCAGGTGGGTGCCCTCGAGGTGGTGCTGGATGAGCTGCCAATCGGCCATTTTGCCGAGATCGAAGGCCCGGATGCTGCCAGCATCCGCAGCCTGGCCCAGCGGCTGGGCCTGGACTGGGAGCAGCGCACCATGGATAGCTACACCGTGCTCTTCGAGCGCGCCCGCCAGAACCTGGGCCTGGCATTTACCGACCTGAGCTTCGCCAATTTTGATGGAATATCAGTGTCCCCCGAATCCATGGGCATCCAGCCCGCGGAAGTTTAGTTCATAAATCCCCCTTTTTTGGGGGGCAGCAGGGGGTCCTTAGGAAAAGTGGTTTACCGGTACCATGGGTATAGTAAGAAACTTAATTTGATGGCTACGCGCGGTAGTTAAATGGCATGAGATAACTCACCCATATGGATCCGAGGAAAACACATGGAAATCGAATATGATCGCACACCGGATGACTTGATCGCGTTTAATCTGTATCACCTGCATAACTCACCCAATTTAAAGCGTCAGATCAGGATTTCAATGGGGTTGTTTGGCATTCTGATTGCCAGTTTTCTTCTGGTAATTTTTGTGGCAGGGAACAAGGTGTTGCTGTGCATTTTCTTCATCTTCTCAATCATTGGCGGGATAGGATTGTTCCTGAGTTTACCCCGCTATTATGATCAACAAACTGTGAAACTTACTAAAAGGCTGCTGGCTGAGGGTAGAAACGAGGGACTGATAGATCATACGAAGGTTATCCTGACACCAGAAGCGATCATTGGTCAAACCTCCCGAGGGGAAGAGAAGGTATTCTGGCATTCGGTCAATCAGGCCGTAGAAACAGCAACCTACATTTTTCTCTACGTTTCCTCAATGAATGCGTATATTATTCCAAGGAGAGCATTTTCAAGCGATGAGCAACGCCTCAGCTTTCTTAGCCTAGTTAACCAGTACTATAAAGACTCCACCGGGCAGACCCTGCTCACGATATCACAGTAATACTCTTCCCTTGATGGTTCATGAAATCTGTAAAGCTTTCGTTTCTTTGTACGGAAATTCTAATAAGATGGGATTTAAAGCCGATTAACCTCAGTCTGATCTAATCGTAAAAATATGCTTTTTAAATTCAATTCAAACTCTGCCCAGGCGACCGCTGCGTTCTTATCCTCACCCCCTCATGCCAATCATTAATCTTCCACCAGTCTCCCCTGGCTCCAGCTCAGCTGCTCTGCCAGGGCAATTTCACCCAACAGGTTCTTTAATACCCTCTCGAAGTCAGATAGCCTGCCGGTGGTGCAGAAGCGTATCAGGTGCGATGGGACGGGAGCGATCTGTTCATGTAACAAGTGTTCCATCTCCATCAGGTCACTGGCCACCAGCAGGCGCTGCACCTGGCGCGCCACCGCTGGTGCCGGGTCGATCACCCGCACGTCTGGCCCCACGATCTCCTGGATGATCGGGATGACGAATGGGTAATGCGTGCAGCCCAGCACGACCGTATCGATCCCTTGATCCAGCATCGGCTTTAGTGCTTCCTGAAGAATGCGCCTTATCTCCGCCGAGCCAAGCTCTCCGGTTTCGATCTCAGGCACCAGCCCGGTGCACGTGTTTTGCAGCAGTTTTACCCCCTGGGCGAACCGCTCGACCACCGAGGCATATAGCTCCCCCTGGAAGGTTGCCGGGGTAGCCAGCACACCCACCACGCCACTCCTGGTGTGCTCGGCGGCTGGCTTCACCGCCGGTTCCATGCCCACGAACGGCACCTCCGGAAAAGTCGCCCGCAGGTGTTTGAGCGCGGCGGCAGAGGCGGTATTGCAGGCCACCACTACCATCCTGGCACCTTGTGAGAGTAAGTAGCGCGTGATGGCTTCCGAAAACCGCCTGACCTCTTCCAGGCGCCGCGAGCCGTACGGCACATGTGCCTGGTCGGCTACATATAACAGGGGCTGGTCTGGCAATTGCTGGCGGATGCTGCGTAATACGGTCAGCCCGCCGATGCCTGAATCGAAGATCCCGAGCGGGTAAAGGAATCTAGTGTTCACGTTGATCTTTAACCAGCCTTTCCACCGTCTTTCCGATCCGCCGATTGCGTGTCTCGGCTTGTTTTGCTTCATTCACCCAGCGTACATACTCCTTTTGGTGTGTGTACGAGAGCTTCCTAAACGCTTCCAGTGCCGCGGGGTCGGCTTTCAATGCGTCTTGCAGGTCAGCAGGGATTTCCACGATGCGCTCTTCCAGGTCTTCCTCGAGCTCAATTACCACCTCATCCCCGCAGGATTTGCCGATCTTTCGGCGGATCTCTTTCAAGACCAGGAGCATGTGTTGAGGGGAACCCATGCGTACCAGCGTGCCTCGGTACGGCTCGCCATCGATGGTTGCCTTGATCATGACGCGTTTCTTGCCGAAGGCTTTTTCGACATCGAATGGGATCATGACGAATGCCCCTCCATCGCCAGCATCTTCTATGACTGCCCGAAAATGGTACCTATGGCTTGTCATCCTTTTTAACCTTGCTCGCCGGGGGAAATCGCCTGGCAGCTTTTCACAAATTCACGGAACAGGCTGCGCATGGGGGCATGCTCCTGGAGCTCTTCTGGGTGCCATTGCACGGCTACGCCAAATGGGTGCCCACCAAGCTCGAAGGCTTCCACCAGGCCGTCCTGGGAAGTGGCGGTTGTATTCAATTCTTGTGCCAGCCGGCGCACACCCTGGTGGTGCAGGCTGTTCACCTGGGTTGGCTGGCTTGCCAGGATCCCGCTCAAGGTGCTTTTAGGCTCCACACTAACCGTATGAGCCAGGTAATCACGTGGTCGATCATGACGGTCGTGCAGGATGTGCCCCGGGAATTGATCGCCCAGGTCTTCATACAGGCTGCCGCCCAGGGCAACATTGATCACCTGGCAACCGCGGCAGATACCAAGGAAGGGCCTCTTGCGCCGGATCGCCGCCTGCACCAGGTAGATTTCTGCCCGGTCGCGGTCTGCATCAATGCCTTCGACCTTGGCGTGAGGTGGATTGCCATAGCGCTGTGGATCTACATCATACCCGCCCGTGAACAGGATGCCATGTATCCGTGATAGCAACGCATCCAGGTCATCATTGGGCAGGTTGATCGGTAACAGGACGGGTATCCCCCCTGCATCGATCACAGATTTCGTATACGGCTCATTGACCCCCAAAACCGTTCTTACAGATCGCTTGCTAAAGCGGGATGTCGTCAGGGCGATAATTGGTGTGCTCATAAGGTCAACCTATAAGATCCAAAGAATGATACTTCATTATCTGGAGATTTCACAGGATAAGCGAAGGCCTGCATGGCTACGTCACACGGCCCGGAGATATGAACGTCTGAACCGGGCCATGCCAGTGATCATTTGACAGCTCAATCTCGTCAAATTGCCCCGCAGAATATCTCGCAATGACCTTGCGCCAGAAGCTGGTTGCCTGCGCATTTTCTGGGATCTGGCTTACCTGCCAGTTACCGGGGAAGCGGTCAAATATGCTGCAAGCTACGAATTCGCCCACCCCCTTGCGGCGGTATTTCCGCATGATGAAGAATTCTGCCATGACCCAGGCATCCTTCTCACCGGTGATGTAGTTGTAGCGGGTGACCAGCACGAAACCGGCCAGTTTACCGTCCACCCGCACCAGGAAAGGCGAGCGCTCCGGCTCGGTCCAATAAAGGTCCAGGTAAGGATAGTCGAAATATTCCCACCGGGCTGAGGTCAGCGCCATCAAATTCGCTGAAATCATATTGGTACAGCTCCATCATCTGGCGCAGGATGGGCCGCTCGTCAATTTCAATCGGGTGGATGTCGATCTTGCCGTGGGCCTTGCCACTCACTGGTGTGATCTCCAATTGTGCACAGATTTACCTTTCTGCGCCAGTGAGTGTAGCTCGTTCATCACCCGGTAGCCTGCCTGGTATAGTTGGCTGAGTGGATGGTCACTATGCGCGATAGAGCTCTCATTCGCGGTAACTGTGAGTTTCCCTTTGAAGGTCAGCAGGGTGAACCTCACCTGCCCAGGTGCGGGTAGCGGGATCGCATCCGTCGGGGAGGTATACTGGATGTGGCTTTCGGTTTCTTTCACCAGGGCTTTGATCGCTTCGGCGAGTAAGCTATTCTCGGTAGTGCCCAGCATTCCCCCGCCAGTGCTGAAGTACAGGCCGATAGTTCCGTCAGACAGGTATACCAATGTGGCTGAGCCGACCTCATAGCCGGTTTCCATCATAATTCCCCACACCTGGGCTGAGGCTGGATCAAGCTCCAGACCAATATCGCCCGGGGTTAAGGTGAGTATCCTTTGGCGCAGCTGCAGGTATGTTTGGTCAGGTTGAGGTGGCTCACCGGTCATTTTTTACAGGAGTGAAGAAGTCGATCAGGTGCCGGTTGACAGAAACAGCAGCGTCGTGCTGCACCCAATGGGTCGAATTCTCGAAGTACACCAACCGGCCCTGGTCGCACATCTCGAGGCTGGATTTTGCCATTTGGCGGTTTAGGGCAATGTCTTGGGTACCCCACAATATGAGGGTTGGCACCTTGATACGCACATTCGCATCCATACTGGGTGCAGCCTGGAAAGCCGCACGGTACCAGTTCAACATGCTGGTAAGTGCACCCTTGCGCCACCAGGCTTGCAGGTATTTGTCAATTTCCTTCTGGCTGAATGTGCCTGGGTTGCTTGAAATCTGAAGCATTCTAACCAAATCTCTAAAGTCACCGTTGCGTAGCATGGCTTCGGCCAGGAACGGGATCTGGAAGAAGAACATGTACCGGCTACGCTTCAGCTGGTCCAGGCTGTGCGTGAGTGTCTTCCGCATCACCGCCGGGTGTGGTACATTCAGGATGGCTAGCCTCTTCAACCGCTCGGGATACTGCGTGGCAACCCACCAGGCGACTACTGCACCCCAATCATGCCCGGCTAGAAAGCATTGATCTACACCCGCCGCATCGATCAACCCGATTACATCCTGAGCAAGCGCATCCAAGCGGTACGCTTGGATGCCTGCCGGTTTATCGCTCAGGTTGTAGCCGCGTTGGTCGGGCACCCACACTCGAAACCCCGCCTGTGCCAGGGGTTGGATCTGGTGTCGCCAGCCATACCAGTATTCTGGGAAACCGTGCAGCAGGATCACCAGCGGGCCGTAACGTGAGCCACTTTGTACGACATGCAACCGTATCCCATTCGTCGGGAGGAACACATACTCCAAGTCAAGACTATTCATAGTATCTCGCAGATTGGTTACCCCAGATCGTTTCTCATATCGGAGGTCCATGGCTTATCGAACATTATTGACAATTATACGCTGCTCAGGGGCTGTAGGGCTATAATAATCTCATTGTTCGTGAAGGCTAACCTTGATCGCAGCAAGGAGGGATAAAATGTCTAAGAAATTAACGGTCATCGTGCCAGTATACAATGAACAGGAATTGATCGGTGGATGCCTTGACGCACTCCTGCTCCAGAGCCTGGATCATGATCTGTACGAGGTCATCGTCATTGATAACAATTCCACCGATGCAACTTACCTGATTGCCATCCAAAAAGGCGTCAGGATCGAGAAAGAGCTACGGAAAGGCTATGTGCATGCCATCCGTAAAGGCGTCGAGGTCAGTGATACCGAATATATCGCCTTCACTGATGCTGATTGCAGGGTGCCACCGAACTGGGCAGGAAAAATCCTGGCCAATTTTGAAACACGGCCCGATGTGGTTGGGGTTGGTGGAAAGTTATCCTTCTATGATGTACACCCTATCCTTGACATAGTTTTCCAGCTTATCCTGTATTCCAACAATGCCTTACCCGGCAACAATATGGCTGTCAGAAAGGATGCGTTGGCGAAATTCGGTGGGATCGATGCAAGGATCAATTTGGGCGTAGATTACTGGCTGACGCTCATGCTGCGTAAGGTCGGTCGTCTTAATATTGATCGGAGCCTGATCGTAAAGACCTCCGCACGGCGGTTCAACAAGTCGTTTGAGTCGATTATCAAATACTTCATTAACGTTATATCTTTATCGGTGTCAGCCAAGCCACTATTTTACGATTTCCCTGATGTGCGCGATTGATGCATGTGGTGACTAAATGCTTAGCGATCCAGCCTACCACCTCATCGCCAGCCTGCTTGAGGCTTTCATGTGGGATGGGGTCTTGATCGGGGAAGAGAACCTGTAGCCTGGAGGAGGTGTGGTCGTCGCCAACCACATGGGGGCCATTGGCCCAGTGGGCATGTGTGTCGCACTACCGAAGCGGCTGTACCCATAGGTGGAGGGGGCAACCGTTGATCCGGTCAAAGGTCCCGAAAATGTCCGCCAGGACTTTGTTGAGAAGGTGCTGCGTATCGAGCCTCCCTTGAGCGAAAGGATTGCCCAGGGAATTTGCCGGATCTCCTCACCACTGCTGTTATCGATCGGGTGCATCCCCGTACCCGAGGACCGTACAGGGCATGAAGCAATATTCCAAGCCAGTATATCGATGCTGATGCAAGGAAAGTACATCCTGGTAGCACCAGAGGATTCCCATGCAAAACCTGATCCTTTGACCGGGATCGCACATTTCAAACATGGTTTCTTACGCCTGGGCGAGCTGTATTACCAGCGAACTGGTGGTCGTTTACCTTTTTACCCGGTCATGATCCATGAATCCGGTGTGGTCAGGGTCAACCAGGCAGTGCTTTACAACCCACATAATGATGCACATCAGGAGCGTGTGCGAATGGCTAGCTTGCTCGAAGAAGCGATCAAGAGGATGTATATCGAGGCTATGGAAGAGCAGGCAGCCGGGTCGTTCCTGATCAAACGCAGGGTATCGTAATCAAGTATCCAGCTTAGCCAAACTCAAAACCGGCTTCTCCTTGAAGCTCAAGCAGGTTGTCAGGCAGTATCGGGCGAACAAGCTCCGCACGCTCCATCACCCGGCGTGCCCATTGGGTGGTCGGATCCAGTGCAATTAATAGCTCAAAAACCTGGCTTGCAACTAACCAACGGTACTCAGAATGTTCTGCACTTAACCTGATGGAACCTGGGTTATCCAGCACACAAAGGTAGACCACCCCAACCAGCTCATTCTCCGGGATCGGGGTTCCACGGTAGAAGTGGGTTGTGCCGAGGATGTAGACTGGTCTTACACGTACCCCGAGCTCTTCTTGCACTTCGCGGTGAAGCGCTTCTTCAAAACTCTCGCCCTGATCTACCCGTCCGGTCATGCACTCCCAGGCACCCGCAGCATAATCCTTATCGGCGGCGCGCCGTAAAAGCAAGTATTGCCCTGACTGGGCTGACTGGATGACTGCGGCGATGCCCGCAATGAAACGGCCGATGGCCATGCTTGCCCTCCTTCCGGGTGATGTCCTAAGCGATCAATCGAGCCTGGGTGGCCCCTGGCGGATCCGTATGCGCATCCCCTCGATCGAATTACGCCAGCGGTAAAGGCTCTCGAGCCACCAGGTGAGACCTGTGCCAGCATATCCAGCCAGTTTCCGGCGTCCAGCCTTGAGGTCGTTGCCTGGGGTAGTGCCCATGATGACCATATCAAACGGGCCCTGGCTTTGGCGGAACTGGTCGATGTATGCCCGGATCTCGCGCAGGATGTCAGGTGGAGGGGTATATGGCCCACCAGTATTGAGCGGGAAGGTGCCGTCCCAGCGGGCGGCACGGCGGAAGGGCCGCTTATGAGGCCAAAAACCACCCACCCATACCGGGATGCGTGGCTGCTGCACTGGGGTTGGCAGGAAAGTGACCTTTTTGAGCTGATAATGGTCGCCACTGAAGGCAAAGGGTTTCCCGCTCCACAGCCCATTCAAGATCTCAAGCCCTTCGTCCAGCATGGCTGCCCGCACCTTGCGGTCGGTGGGCTCTCCGAATGTGCCGTAATCGTCTTCATCCGGGTCGCCAATGCCCACGCTCAGGATCAGGCGCCCGCCTGACAGATGGTCAAGGGTAACGGTTTCACGTGCCAGCTTCCACGGCCGGCGACGCGCCAGAGGTGTTACCGTGGTGCCGAAACGCAACCGCTCCGTTTTCATGGCAATCGCGGCTAAGGTCACCCACGGGTCATACAGCGGCAGCAACTGCTTACGGCTGTAGACGATATGGTCCCACAGGAAGAAACCATCCCAGCCATATTCCTCGGCTTCAGCAGCCAGATCGGCTAGCAAGTTGGGTGTGGTTTCAGCACCGAAGTTAGGGGTGTAAATGCCGTAAAACATAGCTCTTTCTCCTCATGATTATCGAACGGAGGGCCTAGCGGGTGGCGTTGATAAAATCAGCCAGCAGGCCGTAGGCGGTGGTTTCCGGCCCAGGATTGCCTTCTACGATGGACAACTGCGGGAGGACATCCGTCTCAAAGGTGACGATGCTGGAGGTGCCGCTGACGCCATATAGAGGCGAATCCGGCCCAACCAGCTCGGGCTTTACGCGGGCATCGACCGACCCACCTTCACGGCGCGCAGTACAAACCAGTTTCCAGCGTTTTCCCTGGGCTTGCGCGTGCTGGATGTCTTTTACAGAGAGGCTGCGGATGCCCGTGCGGTCGACATCACCCGGTTTGAGGGGTATCCCCATCAGCACGCTGACCAAGGCTGAAACTTTCACCGCCGCATCCCAGCCGTCAATATCACCAGATGGATCGGTCTCAGCCAGGCCGATGCTTTGCGCATAGGCTACCGCACCTTCGAAGCTATCACCAGCTTCCATACGAGTAAGCACCAGGTTGGTGGTTGAATTCAGGATGCCGTAAAAACCTTTCAGGTCCAGGGCAGGCAGGCTCTCTCGAAACAAGGAGAATATCGGCGCTCCATCCATGACGGCTGATTTAAAAAAGAATTTACGCCCGCGGTCCCCGGCTAACCTGGTTAATTCCTGGTATCCGTGGACAACCGGTCCTTTGTTGGCAGTGATGGCGTGCATGCCTGCCTCTAAAGCTGTTCGAATATGGTTCATGGCTGGTTGACCAGTGTCATAATTTACGGGTGAATTCTCAAATAACACATCCGCTTCACAGCCTTTGATCAATTCGATCGTATCCACTGGAACAGGCTGGCTGGATAGGGAGCTGATTGAGCCATGTTGGGAAGCAAGCTCAAGCGCAGCCAGTGGATCAATCCCATGCCGGTTAACCGCCAGCCCGTGGCGACCCGTCGCAATGCCGGTAACCATGTAGCTAATACCATATTCATTGAGCAGGAACGCCTGCTTTTGCAGAAGCAGGCGCAGGAAAGCCTGCCCCACATTACCAAAACCAATCAGCGCAATCTTGTAGTGGGTCATAAGCTTATAACGGAGGCCATGGAATTGAGCGTTCGTCAGGGTCCGGCCGTGGAAAGTGACGGGTTGATAGCAAATCTTCGGTACGCCGCGCCAGGGCTTTAATCTCTGATGAAGCTAGGAGGACCTGTAATTCCTTGGTCAGGTCGGTGCCTGGCATTAATGCTTGCCGAAAACAGCGCAGGTCATCCAGTAATCCTTCGGGGATAGGCTCCCCGATAAAATCCCAGATGACCGTGCGTAGCTTGTTCTCGGTATGGAAGCAAACGCCGTGGTCGATCAGCCACAGGTGATGCTGGTCATCAAATAGCAGGTGGCTGCCTTTTCGGTCGGCATTATTGATCAAGAGGTCGAACAGGACTGCCGGTCGAAGGCGCTGGCGGTCGACATCGTCCAGGTTGAAGTAATGGACTTCGGGATCGTGTTCAATATAAAGCTGTAGAGAACCCGGACCGATCGGGGCTTTTCTGCGATAGACCGTTGGTGGCACAAGATTCCAGCCCAGGGCTTCGCTCACCAGGTAGGCGGCAGCTTCACGGCGCGCCAGGCTGGCACTCGGGAAATCCCACAGGGGGCGTTCTCCGCGGCTGGGTTTATACACGCTTTTGATAATATCAGCCTGCCGGTTCACTTCCACCAAGAACGTGTAGTTTGAGCCCCAAACGAACTCACCTTTAATGGTGATCTCGCCTAATCTAAGCAAGTCCAGGAGGTGGGATGTGTCTAAGTCTGGCATGAAGATTACAGCATGACCGGCATGCGCCATGGAAAGGGTAGTGATGGGAGATGCTTATCAGTGCTTGTGGCCATTCTTCTTGGGGCAAAAGTGCCCCTCGGGGTCCATGGGCTCACCACACTGCGGGCAGATCGGCCTGCCACGTGAGGCTACTTCGATTCCCCAGCGTGCCAGGGCACGCAGCTGGTCGCGCGTGCACCAAAAGCGAACCACACCACCGCTTTCTGGTGGAGTCCCTTCAGGCAGCACTTCGTGTGCCACCAACACCATCAGGTCATTTTCCGCATCATATCCAAGGCCGAATTCGCCTACCCGAAATAAGGGATCGACTGGAGGGTGGATATGCATCTGTTCCTCGTCATACTCTGCCGAGGCTTCCGGTAAACCCGAGATCTTGTCCTGGACTTCAGTGAGAAATTGTTCTATCCCGACCGCCAGGGTCTGTAGCTGCAGTTTTTCGATGATCAGGGTGACGGTACGCTCGCCCTGCCAGCCCTGGATATAGAAGACGCGCTTCCCTGGTTGGCCGAGGGCGTCGGTCGAGATATGGTCAACAGGATGGAGATCGATATCGATGGAAGTCATACGGGAAGTATACCAACAATTTCTCCGCCCTCATATCATGAGAGCGTCAGGGTTTTGGACTGCGTTTGGACGATTTCGGTTGTGGGGGCTGCATTGATTCCCAGGTGAAGGATGGGTTTATGTTCAAGCTGATCAGCTGGCTGCCATTTTCACTGATGCTCAAAGCAGACACGGAGCCGGGTGTGATGCTTAATCGCTGGAAATTATCCAGGCCTAAACCCAGGTAAAAAGCGATGACTTGCTTGATGGGATCCGCATGGCTGAAACAAGCCACGACATCCCCGGAGGAATGGATCAAGCGCAATGATTTGATCGACTGAACCATGCGATTCTGGGATTCGCGAACCGACTCGCCGCCTGGAAAAGTAAATAGGGATGGGTGGTGTTGAACTTCCTGCCAAACCTTTTGCCTGCGTAGCTTTTTCACTGACAAACCCTGCCACTCCCCACAATCTGTCTCGAGCAGACCTGCCATCGGGATCACCTCGAGCTTGAGCAGCCTGGCCAGGGGGTCGGCAGTTTCGAGCGTACGGTCGAGCGGGCTGGAATAGATGGCTTTAATGGGTGCCTTGGAGAGGTTGTCGGCCAGTGCCTGGGCTTGCTGGCGGCCTCTATTATTAAGATGCACGTCGGGGAGGCGCCCAGGAAGGTGCCAGCTCTTGTTGTAGTCAGTCTCGCCGTGGCGGATGAGCAGGAAAATCGTCATAAATAGCCTTTAGGTGGGTTTGTGCTTGTGCTTGATCTCCAGGATGGTTTCCTGGGTCAGGTCAGGGATTTCCTCGGTCCTGGTGATGCCCAAAGCCTTACGCTGGGCGTGGCGCCAGCGCTCCAGCCGTTCAGCAACTTCGGCTTCATACCCCTGGCTGGAGGGTGTATAGAAATAGGTCCCCACGACGGACTTAGGCAGGTATTGCTGCGGGAGGAAATGATCGGGTGATTCGTGCGGGTACTGGTAACCTTTACCGTGACCCAAAGCGACTGCGTCGCGATTGTTGTCTTGCAGGTGCTGAGGCACATCACCCGTGCCTGCCTGCTCGATCAATTGGAAAGCCTTGAAATAGGAGGTCGCGGTGTTCGACTTGGGTGCGGTAGCTAGGTAAAGCGTAGCTTCAACGATGGGGTAAACCCCTTCGGGCATGCCGATGTAGTCGAAGGCCTGTGCAGCAGCACTGGCCACAACCAGCCCCAATGGATCCCCCAGGCCAATATCCTCGCCGGAAAGGATGATCAGCCGGCGTAAGATAAACCTTGGGTCTTCTCCGGCATACAACATCTTCGCTAACCAGTACAGCGCGGCGTCTGGGTCTGAGCCCCTCACAGATTTAATGAAGGCTGAGATGGTGTCATAATGGGCATCACCATCCTTGTCGTACAGGACGGCGCGGCGTTGGATCGAATCCTGGGCGATGCTGAGGCTAATATGGATGAGGCCCTGCTCATCAGGAGGGGTGGATTCAACTGCCAGCTCGAGGGCGTTGAGGGCATTGCGGGCATCACCCCCAGCCACGTGGATGATGTGCTCAAGAGCATCTTCGTCAGCCTCGATCTTGCGGCTGCCATATCCCCGCTCAGGGTCGTGGATAGCACGTTCGAGTAGCAGGTGGACATCAACATCACGCAAGGGGCGGAGCTGGAAGACGCGGGAGCGGGAAACCAGAGCGCCGATCACCTCGAAGTAGGGATTCTCTGTGGTAGCCCCAATCAATGTGACCGTGCCATTCTCGACATGGGGCAGGAGGGCATCCTGCTGGGCCTTGTTCCAGCGATGGACTTCATCGACGAACAGGATGGTCTTCTTCTGATACAACTTACGGCGCTCGGTGGCGGCATCCAGCACCGTTTTGAGCTCAGCCTTGCCAGCCAGCACCGCAGATAAGGTGTCGAAGTGTGACTTGGTCAGGTTGGCGATGACCATTGCCAGGGTGGTCTTGCCGGAGCCAGGGGGACCCCACAGGATGATGGACGAGAACAACCGGTCAGCCTCAATGGCCCGGCGGAGCAGCTTGCCGGGGCCGAGGATATCTTCCTGGCCGACGAATTCCTCCAAGATGCGCGGGCGCATACGGGCTGCCAGGGGAGCTTCGGTGCGCATGCGCTGTTCATGGGCATGGGTGAAGAGGTCCATGCGAGTAATTATACTCGGGTAGTTAAGGGGTATCAGATCCCGAGAGAATTGATTCATAGAAGTATAATTTCAGTACGGACCAGGTAAAAATGCCTGGTAGCAATATTTCTAAAGCGTGGATGATGGCAGATCAATCGATATCGTTCGGAGATCATGTGCGCGTGCGCTCTACTCCATTAACCGAGGTGAGAGGTCTAGCTGGATTGGATGGGAATGTGCACGGTGAAACAACCCCGTCTGTTACCGGAGTAGAGGTTATTGGTGAGCTTAAATCGGATTATGCGATTAACGTTTTTTTGATGACCTTGGAGAGGGGTATTGGTTCACGCCAGAATTACTCGAGTTTCTTGATTTTGCAGCTGGCGACGACGATCACAATAAATGGTGTATCGAAAATATGGACAAGAACGTCCCAAGGAGATTGGAAGGAGGAAAGCACAGAAGAAAACCCGCACACAGAGAAATCCAGCAAAAAACCTTGGTGGAAGTTCTGGTAGGATGGTTCGGTACTGGTGGTTGCTGTTCCACTTATGTTGGTTCTAACAGTTGAGAATAACTAATCAAAGGAATGTCAGGTTGGATTAGGCTTCCAAAGGTCCGTAAGGATGTCGGACCCATATAATGGCTCCGTTCCCTAAGATTTCCAAGTAGACAGTATTGATGTTAGATTATCTGGAGCACCTTATAACTAATGGCACAAGCTAGTGCGTATAGAAAGCGGAACAATTAATGACCCCCTTTGGCCATATAGGCGGGGGTGTGGTGGTGGGGTGCCTGGCGGAGAAGCTCGTTCTAAATGGTCAGATCAGTCCAGGAAAAGTTGGGATCATGGTCTTGCTGAGCATCCTGCCAGACCTGGACAGCTCGTTGGCGGTCTTGTTCAAGAAATGGCGACCGGGTCAGGAGAAGCTCAATCACCATGATTATTTCAGCCACACCCCATTGTTCTACCTACTCTTATCAGTAATCGTCTGTCTCATTTGGGGGAAAGAAATAGGGGTACTGTTTTTATTGATCACATTCACCCACCTGCTCCTGGATACCTGGGCGACAGATGACGGGATCATGTGGCTGTGGCCAATCACGCGAAAAAAGTACAGCATATTTCCAAGCAACCTGCACGAGGGCGGACTGTATGGGACAAAATATTATCTGCGATATATTGGAAAGCTACAGGTATCAATCCCTGAAGCGGTCCTTTTTGTGGCAGGCGTGCTCTTGGTGATCCTATGGGTCTAAACGCGACAGTTTGTGAAAACGCCAGGTTTGAAAGCCGCCCCCTCATATTTGCTGCACTGCCAAATTGTGCTTGAAATGGCAGCAATGTTACAATTGCCTGGCGTGGAAAGATCATCGCCAGGTCATTACCAGAAATAGGAGCATGTATATGGATATGAAGAACATTCCCTTCGGCACGACCGATTGGTCGAAGATCGAAGCCACCGAACACCCTGGTGAGCAAGGAATGGCCTACTGGCGAACCCAGCAGTTCGATAATATTCGTGTACGCATGGTCGAATACACAGCGGGCTACCTGGCTGACCATTGGTGCAAAAAAGGGCACATCCTGTTCTGCCTGGAAGGGGAGTTGCATACCGAGCTGGCAGATGGGCGTAAATTCGTTTTGACCCCGGGGACGAGCTACCAGGTGGCTGATAATGCTGAACCGCATAGATCGGCAACCGAAACTGGTGTAAAGTTATTTATCGTGGATTAATCGGGAGGAGCTGAAATGGAATATCGAGAATTAGGACGGACGGGTTGGAAAGTGTCAGCCTGCAGCTTTGGGGCCTGGGCGATCGGTGCGGATTGGGGACCGGTGGAAGATAAAGAATCGGAAGCCGCGCTAAAGCGGGCGATTGAGCTGGGGGTCAACTTTTTCGACACTGCAGATGTCTATGGCGATGGGCGGAGCGAGCGCTTGATTGCACGGCTGAAAAAGCAACACCCTCAAATCCATGTGGCTACCAAAGCGGGTCGCAGGTTGAACCCACACACTGCAGCAGGATATAACCGTGCCAACCTGATTGCTTTTGTTGAACGCAGCTTAAAGAACCTGGAAAGCGAAGCGCTTGACCTGCTCCAGCTTCACTGCCCTCCCAACCAGGTGTACTATATGCCTGAAGTCTTCAATGTGCTGGATGACCTGGTTAAGGCGGGAAAGCTACGCTACTACGGGGTGAGTGTGGAAAAAGCGGAGGAGGGGCTGAAAGCGATCGAATATCCCAACGTGCAGAGCGTGCAAATCATCTTCAACATGTTCCGCCAGCGCCCGGCTGAATTGTTCTTCGAGCAGGCAAAAAAGCATCGGGTAGGGATTTTAGCACGCGTACCCCTGGCATCGGGCATGTTGACGGGCAGGTTAAAACCTGATACTCGATTCGAGCATAACGATCACAGGCAATACAATCGACATGGAGAAGCCTTTGACCGGGGCGAGACATTTTCGGGTGTGGATTATGAGGCGGGTTTGACGGGCAGTTGAGGAATTAAAAGCCATCTGCCCACCGGGGATGAGCTTAACACAATTTGCATTGCGCTGGATCCTGATGTTTGATGCCGTGACCTGCGCCATCCCGGGTGCGAAAAATCCAAGCCAAGTGGAAGAGAATTTTATTGTCCCGGATCTACCGCCGCTACCTGAGCAGGTTATGCAGGATGTACATGCGATCTATGAACGTGAGATAAGGGCGATGGTCCACCACTACTGGTAAACTTTGCCAAACAAATATCTGGAAATCTCTCAAGATTGCCAGCCCTGGTGACAGTATTGTTGATAGAAAAATCAGGCAAGTTATTTCGATTTTATTGATCCAAAGCGATTGGGGTCGATCCTGACCTTCATGCGAAAGATCGCCAGCCCCCCAGGAAATTACAAGATAACATGAAACACACCAGCCGCAAAATCTATTGCGGCTGGTGTGTAGAATGAGTAGAGGCAATGATCAGCAGGCTAATGGTTGGTTGAAACCTGGAAGCAAGCTACATCTTATTGGGATACCGACATGGGATTGTTGGAGTTCTGCGGTTGAGTGCCTGCATAACCTGTCCCTGCCTTACCATCTGGATTAAAAGCTGAGCCAGGTGCACTGGCAGAATTGCCTGGAGTTAATGGTTGCTACTGGCAGGATTGGTTAGGTTGGCCCATCGTGCCAGGACTGGCAGCAAACACGGTTCCCAATGGCAGGGCAATGACCAGTAATGGCAGGAATATGGCCATGCCTGCCTTTATTAAATTGCGATCGTGGCAAGACATTATGTACTTCCTTCAAATTTTCCGATATTCTCGCGATCAATCCTGAAACTATCCCCCGAATTGACATTGCGCTATTACAACCATATTTATCCGATTTACATTATTGCTAATATAATCCCAATATGGGCAAGAGCCGAGCACTCGTTTGCGATTTCCATCTTCACCAGGATCATCCATGCCATTCCACAAGGATTAGAATCAACGGCGACAGACGTACGAAAATAATCATCAAGATCTGGTGACTGCCCAAGATTTTTATACCCCACATTCTTTGAGCACAATCATACCAGCCGGTTCTTGTTATAATTTGACCACCAGCTTTTTAGAAACAACCGAGCTTATCGCGCTACTATCCCATTTCGAAACAATAGAATGAGAGACCTAAAATGATAACCAATGATGTAATTGACACGATGATGAAGCGCAAGTCGATCCGCAAATACACTGACCAGATGCCGTCCGATGAGGTGGTGGAAGCCGTGGTACGTGCCGGGCAGCAGGCGCCTTTCGCTGCCCAATTGTGCAGCTTGTTGCTTACGCGCGGGAAGGGGATCCCGTTTCGGGCGCCATTACTGTTCACCATCTGCGTGGACCTATACCGGATGGAGCTGATCATGGAGAAACGCAAGTGGAAGATAATCACCAACGACCTGTCCATGCTGTTCTTTGGAATCCAAGATGCTTCGCTGATGGGGGAGAACATGGTAATTGCGGCGGAAAGCCTGGGGATGGGCAGCTGCTACCTGGGTGCTGCTCCCTATATAGCTGATAAGATCGCGAAAAAGTATAAATTACCACCGCGCGTATTCCCGTTGGTCCAGCTTGTGATGGGCTACCCGGCTGAAAATCCTGCTCCACGGCCACGTTATCCGGTTTCTTTTTCCCTGTTCGAGGATAAATACCCCGAGTTCAGTGACGAAGAGGTCTCTGAAGCGATGAAGCAAATGGATGAGGGCTATCTAGCCCAGGATTATTACCGTAAACAAAAGGCGAAAATAAACCTGGAGATTGAGCGCGAAGAAACATTCACTTATGATGACTATAGCTGGACCGAACATATCTCGCGTAAATGGGGGCAATGGTACGAATCACCTGAAGAGCTACTGACACAGCTATCCAAACGTGGGATTAAGATAGAGCTAGCAGATGAAAGCGGCAAGCAAAACACACCGGTTTAACTGGACGGCGGTGAATTCGATAGCTTAAACGGCATAAATGGACTGAGCGTGGAACTGCCCTCCACGCTCAGTGTCTCCCCCAGTAATTGGCATTTATTGTTCCATCCCAAAATGCCAGAAAGCTGCTGCTTGATGGTGCGTATGGCACGCCGAACAATCCATAAAAGCGTTCGAAACATCCATCGGCGAGCCGTTGTGCTGATGATTACTCAGCGTACCGTTTTGAATATCAGAACTGCCATCGGTTAATGTTGTCGGCACTCCGGTTTCAACCCCGGTTGAAGCAGTGATAAGTGAATGATGGCAAGAGTCACAGGTTGGCAGCCTGGAACAAGTAATTTGCCCAGGCTCATTGAAGACGGTCATTATCCCGTGGCAACTAGTGCAGGTGATGCCAAAGGATGCCATGGTGTTGCGGAAGCTTGTGGCTTGCGGATTCAAGTGGCAAGATACACAACTGTCTTCTGGAAGCTGCTCCCCCGCTTGGTGGTCACCGTGAAAAGTGTGTAATGCACCTGATAAATCCTTTTGGTAGAAGTGTATTTGCAACATTCCCATAGCCTGAGGCGACGGGCTGAAGAGCAGAAGCATCGTTATCACAAGTACCAGAATTCTGGGCTGAGTTTTATTCAATTCTGACCTCCTTTCGCATCCTTCAATCTTTAGATGGCGATCTTTTGGTCATTCAGGTGCCAGCCAGCGATGAGAGTGTTTTACCTTCGTTGCTCACAAGCCTTCAGTAAAAAAAAAACATCAACCAGATTAGTAAACTTCTCGTAAACAGGCAGATCCAAGGTTAGATTTACACCGTTACAAGGCGTAATGTTTTCTCCCACCAATAAATTTACTAAGGATTGACTAATGACATTCTAAATAATTTTTCACCCAATAGCATTGGAGATTATGGGGATTTATTAGTACTGCACCAATTTTTTAAATCATCCACATCATCATGAAGGCTCTGTTGGTTGCCGATTGATTCCGGCAGGCTAAAAGATACTTTTTAAGCAGTTCAGCAATAATATGGGAAATCAAGGGTAAAATACCTTCGTTGAGGTTTTTTATCAAATATAGGTGAGAAGGTGACTTTATGGCTGAGAATCGCAGGAGTATCTTTCCTTGGATCATCATTGGAGGAGGCCTGGTACTGCTGATTGCTGGTCTGTGGGCGGTATTTTCCAATCAATCTGAAGAGAGAATATTAACACCCACGCCGGCATCGGCTTCACAAGTGCAGCGAGTGGCTCTGGCGGATGCCAAAGCCGCCTTTGACGATGGTCGGGCAGTCTTTTTAGATGTGCGAGATAGTGGTTCATTCGCCTTTGGGCATATCCCAGGTGCGTTATCCATACCGACTTCCGAGCTGCCTGATCGGTTGACTGAGCTGGATAAAAAATCCTGGATCATTCCATACTGTACCTGATTTGCTGAAGAATCAAGTGCCGGTGCGGCGCTTTACCTGATCCAGAATGGCTTCACCAATGTAACCCCGATCCTTGGAGGATATACTGCGTGGGTAGAGGCAGGGTATCCGCTAGAAAGTGGTCAATAGATGTTGTGATGGAATTGTCAGCTACCTCCAGGCTAATCTTTAAAATTGATCATGCTGGTTGAGCCGGTTGTTAAATTGGTGAGGATTCGATGAGGCAGTTTAAGCGGGTGTTTTATGTTGTTCTGCTCAATGTAGTCATCTCCGCCGTCACCATACTGGCTGTGCTCCAATGGTGGAAGACCCGCTATCCAACCCCGCTAGGCGAAGTCACACCGGTCATCGTTGTGGTGACGGCTGCCCAAAGCGATGTTCCTGTAGGGGAGAGTAACATCACGGCTAATGTGTTTATCCCGACCGATTCTGGGCTTCCCATCACGGGGACATTGAAGGCCACACCAACATTTGGTTACCTTAGCTACAAGGTTAAGGAAGGGGATTATCTCGGAGCCTTAGCGATCCAGTTTAATGTCAGTGTCGCAGATCTCCTGGCGGCGAATGGATTGGCCGACCCTGACAGCCTGTATGTGGGCCAGATCATCTATATTCCCAATGCACCGCTCCCTACTGCCACTGCAACTGCCCTGCCTCCCACTGCAGTACTATCACCCACACCGCGACCGCCAGCAACGGCAACACCAAAACCATCTCCAACTGTGACGCTGACCGAGGTTGGCCAGGAACCGAATATGACGATTAGCAAAGTGGTGGGTGTGGGTGTCCTGGAGACAGAGCGGGTGGAACTGATTCGAAGCGGGATCGGTGAGCTTGCGCTGGCGGGCTGGAGGCTAGAAGATGGAAAAGGAAACCGATATACCTTTCCGGATCTGACTCTATTCACGGGTAGTGCAATAAACCTCAATACAAGAGCTGGCCAGGATACGGTGGCTGATCTATATTGGGGGCTAACCTCTTCAATTTGGAAATCGGGTAAGACGGTTTACCTGTATGATGCTCAGAACGAGCTGCGTGCAACATATCTTATCCCTTGATGCAGGGAGGCAAAAAACAAACCTATGAGCCGAACTAAGACATTGGTTATTCTCAATCCACACGCTGATAGGGGTCATGCCTGGGATACTGCGGCAACCCTCCAGCTGCCCGCAGAAGAATTCGGTGACGTAAATTGGGTAAAGACAAGTTATCCCCTACACGCTACACTGCTAGCCAGGGAATCAATCGGGGAAAGCTATACCCTGGTGATTGCAGCGGGGGGTGACGGGACAGTCCACGAAGTGATCAATGGTTTGATGCAAATAGCAGCCGAACGGAGGCCCTCTCTAGGGATTATTCCGCTAGGCTCGGGAAATGATTTCGCGCATTCCATAGGGATTCGCAATACAGCGCCTGAGGCTTTGAGAAGGATAATTGCTGGCGAGCATAAACGCATGGATGTTGGTCGGTTTGACATTGGTCGTGGTGAACCACAATATTTTAACAATACGTTTGGGATGGGTTTTGATGCGACGGTCACAATCCGCACGCAAAGGCTCACATGGGTACGCGGTTTCTTGATGTATTTTATCGCTGTGCTGCAGACCATTGCCCTCAATCTCGATGCACCTAAGATGCGTATCGTGGCGGATGGGCAAGCCTGGGAGGAAGAAACGATCATGATCGTGGCTTGCAACGGGCCACGCGAAGGAGGAGGGTTTGCGGTTGCCCCGCAGGCCGTAATTACCGATGGACTACTTGACTATGCCTCGGTATGCCGGGTGTCGAAGCTGATGATGCTACGCTTGATCCCGGAGGTTATGAAGGGAACGCATGGGCGATTTAAACAGGTCAGGCTTGGGAAATTTCGCCAACTGCAGCTGGACTCTGAGCTTCCCGTCACCATCCATGCGGATGGTGAGGTTATCTGCGGATTTGGGTCTGGCGCCAAGCAGGTGAAGATCGAAGTAGTTCCGCAAGCTATCGATATTATCTATTAAGCTTTTTATTACACACTATGCCGACATTTACTGAGAGCCTACAAGGCAAGGATCTTGGGCACCTTCAGATCATCGGAAACCTGTGGGATGTCGATCTAACCGAGCAGGATCCCAGGCTGGCGATTTTACAGCTCTCAGCATTCCTGGTAAATTCAACCACATTACAAACCATGCTTTCCAACCTGCCCACTGAGGCGAAAACTGCCCTGGACGATCTCGTCCAGCACAAAGGGCGGCTGGCGTGGGCGCAATTTTCGCGCCAATATGGAGATGTGCGCGAAATGGGGGCAGCAAGACGCGATCGGGAGAAGCCATATGATCAGCCCAGCTCGATTAGCGAAGTTTTGTGGTATCGCGGCTTGATTGGGAGAACATTTTTCGATGCAGCGGGTGGCGTAGAGGAGTTCGCCTATGTTCCAGATGACCTGCTAGAGCTTATCCCTGCGTCAACAGTGCGAGGCAGCTATGTGATTGCCCGGCAAGCAGCAGCCCAGGAATACGCCAGTATCTGTAGGGTGAGCGATCGCCTGCTGGATCAACTTTGCAGCCTGTTGGCAGCCCTGCGACTTGGCCTGAGCCTGGAAGACCGGATCGAAATTCCAGGCGGAGAGGTGTTAACCGCTGAGTTTGCCAAACTGCTATTGAAATCGACCAATCTGCTCGACAAATCAGATACGCCTGCCCCTGAACCCGTACGCCTTTTCCTGGATGCCAAACGAGGAGAAGCACTGGTGCAGCTTTATAAAGCCTGGAAACAGAGCAAAGTGATCAATGAGCTTGCGATGCTGCCAGATTTAATCGTGGAAGGAAACTGGCAAAATGATGCCGTGGAGGCTCGCCGAGTAGTGCTAGACCTGCTTAATAAACTTGAGCGAGGGACCTGGTGGAGCCTGGCATCTTTTATCTCGGGCATCAAGCAACATCATCCAGATTTCCAGCGCCCGGCTGGCGATTACGATTCCTGGTTCATCCGCCAGAAATTCAGCGCTGAATACCTGAGGGGTTTCGAACACTGGGACGACGTTGAAGGACGCCTGATACGGTTCATCATCACCGGACCATTGTACTGGCTCGGACTAATCGACCTTGGCAGCCATGAAGAGGGTGGAGAAATCACAGCTTTCCGGCTTTCAGCATGGTCGGAGGCTTTGTTAGTAGAGCGGGCTCCAAAGAGTCTGCCGGTTGAAAATGAAACCCTGATCGTACGCTCTGATGCCCGAATAAGCGCCAGGCGGCTCGTTCCACGGCGGGTGCGATACCAGCTGGCACGATTCTGCGATTGGGAGAAAGAAACGCCGGAAGAGTACATATACCGGATCAGCACATCATCACTGGCACGCGCACGCAAACAAGGTTTACGCGTGAGCCAGCTCATTAACCTGCTCACCCGGCATGCGAAAGCCGTGCCACCCAGCTTGATCAATGCGCTAACGCGCTGGGATCAACAGGGCAGCGAAGCACGTCTGGAAAAGGTGGTGGTTTTGCGGGTTGTATCAGAAGAGATATTGCATGCTTTGCGAAAATCGCGTGCAAGCCGTTTCCTGGGTGAATCTATTGGACCGACGGCTGTCACCATCAAAGCGGGGGCTGTGGATAAGATCTTGGCGGCGTTGGCTGAACTCGGATACCTGGGAGAGATCCGGGGAGCTGACGAATAGGGTCAGGGGTTCTGCAGGGCTTTACAAACCAGCTGCTCGATGCGCTGGGCAGCCTCAGGAAGAGATCGTTCCACTTCAGGGCTGAAATTTTCTCCAATGCCAAGCTGACCAGCTTCGATACCAACCAGAATGATCTTTTCGGGTAGCTGGTCGGAAATAGTCTGCCGTCCAAGCGCAAGCGTCTCAGCGACACCCCAGCCATGGGCGGAACCTGATCCGGCTGTGAATTGTGCAAGATCATCTTCAGCGAATAGGTGGATCGATCCACATTTTGAGCCACTGCGGATTGCATCCACCAGGATAGCGATTCGCGAGCCTGCTAATAAATTGAGCAGACCGATCCCTGGGAGCTCTGCCAGCTCCACCCTAACAGCTGGCCGATCGAGCTTTTGTTGGAAATCGGCATTCCATAGGAGGACTGCCGCCAAACCGGCGCCGTCATCACCGCGCAGGCTTTGGCCGATACCAATCACGACGATGGTACCGGCCTGGATATTGCCGGTACCATCGTTTTGTTTGTTCATGAGTTTTCGATCTTGAGGTTCAGAAAATGTGTGGCACACGAAATACACGGGTCGTAGGAGCGTAACAAGTGCTCGAACGAAATGGAGGCCTGCTCTTGCGGCTGCTTGACCACAGTTGGGGCGAGCGCCCACAGGTCAGCTTCCATTTGGGCGAAATTTTGGGCTGTGGGAGGCGTAATGCGAGCGAAGCGGATCAAACCCTGCTCATCCACCACATAACGATGGTAAAGCAGCCCACGGGGTGCCTCTGAAACTCCAAAGCCTTCGCCGGGGCGAACTTTAAATTCCTTGAAGCTCGGCCCAGTGGGTTTGTATAAACTCGCCAACTCAGCTGCAAGGTCAGTGGTGTGGACCAACTCTATCGCGCGGGCTAGAAGTCCTTTGTATGGGTTCCGAAGAGGAAGCTTCAATCCAATATCCTTGGCAGCCTGGCGGGCAGCTGGACGTAACTGCTTGAAATTCAAGTTGATACGTGCCAACGGACCCACAAAATAGGTCGTGTTTTCAGCAGTATGGCTGTGTAAGGCATTGGAGCGCTCAACATGGGTTTCGAGATAGAATTTCTCAAATTCTTCAGGCGAGGTGCGCCTGCCGGTGGTAGAGACGATATAGCCATCATAAATGGAATACTCTTCCAGACGGCTGAGGGCAACAAACTCATAATCTTGTTCAAAGTCTGGGTAGTTCAAAGTAGCAGCCCACTTGACCGTCTCAATCGAGGCTTCCCTGGCCCACTCCAGCTCAGGTATCAGGGCATGAATCGCTTCCACGGAGGGCCAGCGGTAAAATCCACCCACGCAGGTGTTGACGGGGTGCACGGAGCGTCCACCGATGGTCTTCAGCAGGTCATTACCGATCTTTTTGAGACGAAGAGCCTTTTTTACCAGTTCCGGCGCATCGGCTGCGAGGCTGATGGCACTCTCATAACCGACCAGGTCGGGTGCCTGGAGCATATAAATATGCAGAGCATGGCTTTCGATATATTCGGCACAATAGAGTAGCTGGCGGAGCAGGCGAACTTCGGGTGAGATGGTAACCTGCAAAGCAGCTTCCAAAGCCTGGACGGAGCTCATCTGGTACGCGACCGGGCAAATCCCGCAGATGCGAGCCGTGATATCAGGAACATCCTGGAAATACCTTCCCAGCAGGAAGCCCTCAAAGAAGCGGGGTGGTTCATATATGTTCAGGAGGATATCATCTACAACACCATCCTTCAAACGGATGGTCAATGCTCCCTCGCCTTCAACGCGTGCCAGGGCCGGGATGTGGATGTCTTTGTTCATTTTTGTCCTCCTGTAGTTCGCGATGGCAGGGTTGGTAAGAGCTCGGCTGCCTGGCGAAAAGCTGGTGCATTGTTGCTGATGTTGGTGAGCAGACCCTTAATCTCCCCTGGATACCGTTCGACGTAACCCATCGACGTGAGCACAGCATTCATATCCGCATGAGGAGCAGGGCCGAAACAACCATAGCAGCCACGCCCGTTTGATGGGCATAGCACACCACAGCCGGTTCGGGTGGCAGGTCCGAGGCAAGGCATACCATAGGCAACCATCACACAAACAACCCCGTTGCGTTTGCAGTCCAGGCAAATACTATGCGCGGGAAGGTTAGGGCGCCTTTTTTGCAGGAAGGCCTGGATCACCTCGACCAGCTGGTATTTATTTACCGGGCAACCCCAAAGCTCGTAATCGACCTTGACATGCTCGGCGATGGGGGATGAGGTGGGCAGGCTATGCAAGAATTCGGGGTGGGCGTAAACTTTTAATGCCAGGTCTTCCAGGCTGGTAGCATTGCGTAAAGCCTGGATCCCACCGGATGTGGCACAGGCCCCGATGGCGATCAAGGTTTTGCATTGTTTACGGATCTCTATGATCCTTTCAGCTTCGTGGGGTGTCGAGACCGAGCCTTCAACGAGGGCAATATCATACGGGCCTGGTAAAGTTTGGCGGCGGGCTTCAAGGAAGTAGGCCAACTCGACTGCACCAACCAGGTCAAGCAGCTCATCTTCCAGGTTCAAAAGGCTCAGCTGGCAGCCGTCACAGGAAGAAAATTTATACACCGCAACAGTAGGTTTAGCCATTAGAATTCCTCCACGTTGACGTAAGGCTGCAGCTTGTCAAAACTGAACACCGGGCCATCTTTACACACAAAGTAAGGGCCGAGCTGGCAATGACCGCATGAACCCAAACCACATTTCATGTTGCGCTCAAGTGAGACAAAGATACGCTCGGATGGGACACGGCGAGCCAGGGCTTCGAAGATAACGAAGCGGATCATGATCTCGGGTCCGCAAGTCAAGATCACGGTATTGCGGTGGTCCAGGCGGGTGTTGTAGAACAGGATGGGAACCACTCCGACGCGGCCTTGCCAGGAATCATCACCACGGTCAACCGTCACCTGCAGCTCGATGCCAGCATTCTCCCAGGCCTTGTACTCGCGTGTGAATTGGAGATCGTTGGGTGTACGGGCACCATAGAGCACAATCACCTTGCCAAAGTCATGCCGGTGGTTGAGGATGTAATACAACACCGGGCGGATGGGAGGCAGGCCAATCCCACCGGCTGCCACCACGATATCATGACCGATGAATTCTTCCATGGGCCACCAGCTTCCAAAGGGTCCACGGATACCCAAAATATCACCCACATTCATCCGGCTTATGGTAGAGGTGACATTACCCACGGAACGGATGGTATGGCCAATACGGTGGGAATCTTCAAAATCTGAGCTTATTGAAATAGCAGCTTCACCCAATCCGGGCACTGAAACCATATTGAATTGACCAGGTTTGAAGTGAAACTCGCCGTGTAGTGCAGGATCGAGAAATTTTAACCAGTAGGTTGACACAGCCGGGGCTTCGTGGACAATCTCGCTGATCTCAGCCCAATATGGCTGCATGGGTGCAGCTGGGTTAATCGCATGGGGTTTCCCTACAGTCGAGATCATGATTGCACCTCCTCGCGCAGCGCCTGGAGCTCAGCAGTCACATCTATCTTAGCAGGGCACCAGGTGATGCAGCGCCCACAACCCACACAACCGGATGTGCCAAATTGACCGTACCATGAGCCGAATTTATGGGTTAGCCACTGGCGGTAGCGTGAGCGGGTAGTCGGGCGCGAATTCCCTCCCACGATATATGAATATTCAGGATTGAAACACGAGTCCCATAAGCGCTCGCGCTGGGCAACCTGGCCGGTCAGATCGGCGGTATCGCGCGTGTCCCAGCAGAAGCATGTTGGGCAGACCTGGGTACAGCTGGAGCAGCTCATACACCTGCGGGCTACGTCGTCCCACTGGTGGGCATCCAGGTTGTTTAATAACAGGTCGGGCAGCTGCTCGGGATCAGGTAGCTTACGCCCCATCTTTTGGGCGGCTTCGTCGAGGGTTTTCTGACCAGCTTGGAGCCAGAAGGCGCTGGTTGGGAGCACCGGCATGCCTTCCATCACTATCCGACCGGCTTCCGAGCCGATATCCACGATGAAGACATCTTCCAGCTCGGTGAGGTTAAGGTCAAACCCCGGATTTGTTTTCGGCCCAGTCCCCATAGATGCGCAGAAGCCAGTTCCACAAGGATGCAGGCAATTCACCGACATAATAAATGCGCTCTGGCGGCGAGACCAATAGACCGGATCTTTCCACTCCTCGCGGAGGAAAACCTTGTCTTGCACCTGGATGGCGGCCAGGTCGCATGGAAAGACGCCAACCAATGCCAAGGGCGTCAGGTCACGCGCTTGCTCTTGTGTCTGCCAACGCCCATTTTCATCGCGGGCATATTTGGCAAGCTCGGTTTGGGGTGGGAAAAAGAATTGCTTGAGGGATTGAGCCCCTGGAGTGGCATCAAAGTAACGGGGATGACCGGTGTACACCAGCCGGTAGGTGGCATTATCCTGCTGACTGGTATAACCTTTGGGTAAATCCTGGGCACTTTTGAGGGGCTTATAGACGATGGCATCATCCTGGATTTGCGGCCCGATCACACGGTAACCCATCGCATCCAGCTTTTCAACCAGTTTCTCAAGCCCGGTCTTTGGCAGAGCTGTTTTCGAGCCCACGGTGACAAGTATTTCTGCCATGCTATTCCTCTTTGGGTTCAACGGGGTTAGCGAACATATCCAACAGTTGCAGGCGGGTGGTCATCAAACGGCCGGCAACCACGTTGGCCAGACGGCGCATCACGAAATAGCCAAAATCATGGTCCTCTTCGCATAACCGGCGCAACTCAGCTGCATCAAAGGCCACCAACCGGCTGGGTAGGACGGCGCGCGCACCAGCGGTGCGCTGGCGGACCACGGGGGTCACGCTTGACCAACCGACCTCGTCCATGGCGTCAGCGGTGAGAATGCGCATGCGCCCGCGGCCTGGAACACTCATCTCGATGGCTACACGGCCTTCGATCACGACATACAGGTAGTCTTCCTTGTCCCCTTCATGAAAGATCACCTGACCCGGCTCGAATTTACAGATTTTTGCGATATTTACGATTTTATTGAAATGCTCTTCAGTCATCACCTGGAACCAGGGGATGGCCTGGAGGGCCTTGATCAGTTCCTGCTGATTAGTCATGATCCATTCGCTCCTTATCAGATAGACGCAGAAAACCAGGAGGAAAGAGAACTACCTCCCGGAGAATTTATTGCGTGTATTTTCACAAATATTCGCCGATTTGTCAGGTGTATTTGGTCATCAAGAGGTCGAGCAGAATGTCACACGGGAATATGAAGCCGTATAGGCTGAATAGCCTATCTCAGATGATTTTCTAGGTCCGGACTCAGATTTATGGTTGCTTAGCCTGACATGTGGCTGATGACTGCGTCACCAAACTCAGAGCATTTGAGCAGGGTGCCATCATCCATCAAGCGGAAGAAGTCACTCGTGACGGTCTTGGCTGCGATGGCGCCTTCCATGCCCTTGCTGACCTGGTCAGCAGCTTCTTTCCAACCCATATATCGGAACATCATTTCACCAGAAAGTATCACGGAGCCCGGGTTGATGACATCCTTATCGGCATATTTTGGTGCAGTGCCATGGGTGGCTTCAAAAACTGCATGCCCGCTCTCGTAATTGATATTCCCACCTGGAGCAATACCAATCCCACCCACCTGCGCGGCCAGGGCATCGGATAGATAATCTCCGTTCAAGTTCATGGTGGCTACTACATCAAAATCACGCGGCCTGAGCAAGGTCTGCTGGAGAAAGTTGTCAGCAATCAGGTCTTTGACCAGAAGCTTACCGCGCTTAAGTTCCTCGTCCTGTTCGCGATTTGCAGCTTCTTCCCCCCGGTCAATCCTGGTCTGTTCCCACTGAGCCCAGGTGTAAACCTGGTCGCCAAATTCTGAGTGAGCCAGCTCATAGCCCCAATTTCGGAAAGACCCCTCCGTATACTTCATAATGTTGCCCTTATGGACCAGCGTGACGGAACGGCGGTGATTATCAAGCGCCCATTGGAGCGCAGCCCGCACCAGGCGATACGTGCCCTCTTGCGAGGCAGGCTTCAGCCCAATTCCAGAGGTCTCTGGGAAACGGATTTTCTTATACTCATTGGGGAAATTCTCACGGAGCAACCGCATGAATTTTTTGTTATCTTCGGTTCCATATTCGAATTCGATCCCGGTGTAAATATCCTCAGTGTTCTCCCGGAAAATGATGATATCCACGTACTCAGGGTGCTTAACGGGTGAGGGGACGCCCATAAAATAGCGTATGGGCCGTAAGCAGACATATAAATCCAAAGCAATACGAAGCGCAACGTTTAATGAGCGGATACCACCGCCCACGGGTGTGGTAAGGGGTCCTTTAATACCTATGAGATACTCGATAAACGCCTGGGTCGTTTCATCGGGCAGCCAGGAGCCAAACTTTTGATATGCCTTCTCACCAGCAAAGACTTCCATCCAGACTATTTTGCGTTGACCACCATAAGCCAGCCTGACAGCGGCATCGAATACCCTCTGGGAAGCACGCCAGATATCCCGTCCAGTGCCATCACCCTCCACAAAAGGCAGGATGGGTTGATCGGGCACAGATAATTTCCCTCCTGAAATACTGATCTTGCTACCTGTATCAGGCACCTGGATGGTTTGATAGGCCATGATTATTCTCCTTTGACATTCATTTATTCGCGAGGGAAACACCTCAGATTATCTGTGGTTTTTCTCACCGTTCCTCGCTAATAAATTTTATCACCCTTCGGTACCTCTGCTATAATTCCTAAGCTGCAGGAAGACCAATGCGGAAAAATGCCACGGAGAAATTGATGACCATCGAAAAACCAACATCTTCAATTGAAAGCAAGGACGAAATCAACTGGCACGCACTTACATCAGAACAGACGATTAAACAACTCGCAACGCCACCGGATACTGGACTGTCATCTGAGGAAGCTGCCCGCCGGTTGCAAAGCTACGGGCCGAACCAGTTAGATGAAGCTCCCGGAACGACTTTCTGGCAGATGCTGATCGACCAGTTCAACAGCTTTGTCGTCATTATACTGATCGTAGCGGCAGGAATATCAGCATTACTGGGGGATTACGTAGAAGCTGCCGCCATAATGATCATCGTGATCCTGAATGCTACGCTGGGGGTGATCCAGGAAAACCGGGCAGAGCAAGCCCTGGCAGCATTGAAGAAACTGGCTGCACCGGATGCCAAGGTGTTACGCGATGGGGAACGCAAATCGGTGCCATCAACGCAGCTAGTGCCGGGAGATATCGTGCTGTTGGAGGCTGGGAATTATATCCCAGCAGATATTCGCCTGCTTGAGGCGGTAAACCTGCGCATCGAGGAAGCCGCACTGACCGGAGAATCGATCCCGGTGCAAAAGGATGCGAATATCAACCTTGAAGCAGACATTCCCCTGGGCGACCGCAAGAATACCACGTTTATGGGTACATTAGTTTCGTATGGGCGTGGTCGGGGCGTGGTGGTAAGCACAGGCATGCGTACCCAGATCGGCTTGATTGCCGAGATGCTGCAAGCTGTAGAGAACGAGCCCACTCCCCTGCAACGACGGTTGGACGACCTGGGTAAAATGCTGGGTTGGGCTACCTTGGGTATCTGTGCGATTGTATTTGTTGTCTCCATTGTGCGTTTCACTGACCTAAGCCTGATCACCGCTCCAGATGGAGGATTGCTGGTATACCTAAATGCAGCCAAGGAAGAAATCATCAACCTATTTATGCTGGCGGTTGGGCTGGCGATTGCGGCTGTCCCGGAAGGCTTACCTGCCGTAGTTACAATCAGCCTGGCCCTGGGGATGAGGGAGATGGTCCAGCGGCATGCCCTGATCCGCAAGTTATCATCGGTGGAGACACTTGGCTCGACCACCGTGATTTGTTCCGATAAAACCGGTACCCTGACCCAGAATGAAATGACCCTCACCCGGATATGGGTTGATAACCGTTACCTGTCCATCACTGGTAAAGGGCGGACGCTGAGCGGCACGTTCCTTGAAAATGAAAAACCAGTGAATCTGGCGGACTTTCCGGCAGTACGCACGGCTTTATGGGTGGGAGCCTTGAACAACGACTCTGAGCTGAGTATATCTGGTGAGGTCGGTGAAGAACAGACCTACCGGATGACGGGTGACCCAACAGAAGGAGCATTAGTCGTGGCAGCAGCCAAAGCTGGCGCACTGCCCAGGCCGTTGAACCATGCCTATCCACGCGTACAGGAAGTGCCGTTCGACTCTGAACGCAAGCGTATGATCACGATCCACAAGGTGCGTGGATCTACCCCGGATGATTTCTCACCGTTCTATAAGCATGAAACCAGCGGGTATGTAGTCGCTGTCAAAGGAGCACCTGACGTAGTGCTGGACCTATGCAGCTTTTACCAGCGTACGGATGACAAACCTGCCCCCTTGACTGAAGAAGAACGTATGCGCATCCTGAATGCTAATGACCTGATGACCCAGGAAGCTTTACGCGTGCTCGGTGTGGCATACAAAGTGACGCAAGAGATGCCCGATGTTACCAGTTTGGAGAAATTAGAAGAAGGGCTCGTGTTCGTTGGTTTGGTAGGCATGATCGACCCACCCCGGCCCGAGGTAATGCCGGCCCTGGCGAAAGCAGCCAAGGCTGGTATCCGCACCATTATGATCACGGGTGACTATCCCAACACAGCCCGAGCGATTGCCGAGGCGGTAGGACTGCTTAAACCTGGGCACCAGGTGATGAATGCAGCCGAGCTGGACGCTCTCAGTGATGAAGAGCTCAAACAACAGGTGGAATACACCGATGTGTTTGCACGGGTATCGCCAGAACATAAGCTCCGAATTGTCGAAGCTTTACGGGAGGATAACGAAGTTGTAGCCATGACCGGTGATGGGGTGAATGACAGCCCATCCATCAAGCGGGCCAATATCGGTGTGGCCATGGGTATCACCGGGACGGATGTAGCCAAAGAAAGTGCAGACATGGTGCTTACGGATGACAATTATGCCAGCATCGTGGCTGCGGTGGAACAAGGGCGGATCATCTACGATAACATCCGCAAGTTCGTGTTCTTCCTGTTATCATCCAATGTGGCGGAGGTCATGATCATCTTCCTGGCTACCCTGGCCGGATTACCGGCACCACTGACGGTGATCCAGCTGTTATGGCTGAACCTGTTGACCGATGGTGCACCGGCACTGGCACTGGCTATGGAAAAAGGTGACCCGGCAATCATGGACAGGAAACCGAGACCGCCTGCTGAATCCATCATCAATAAACGCATGCAGTGGGGAATCGGTGTCCAGACTGTTGCACAAACCGGTGTGGTGCTGACGGCTTTTGTCATTGGATTATTGTGGAACCTGGAAGCGGGAGCGATCATGCCTAGCGGGGAAAATCCTCTGTTATATATCCTGCAGCATAACTGGCGGGGTGTGGATGTACAGGTGGCAGAGACCATGGCATTTGTGACATTGAGCCTGTGCGAGCTCTTTCGAGCATACACGGTGCGTTCAGAAACCCAATCCATCTTCAAGATCGGGATATTCTCCAACAAGTACATGCAATATGCAGTAGGATTATCTCTTTTGCTCTTGATCCTTGTGGTCGGCATCCCCTTCCTGCAACCGATCTTTAATACGCATTCTCCCAGCCCACGTGAGTGGGGGGTGATCATTGCCCTCTCCTTGGTCCCTGCGATGGCTGAGGAAATCACGAAACTGGTTATTCGCCGGAGAGAAAAGCGCTAAAACATAGGCAGGAACGCAGCAGGTACCAATCTAAAGTTTTTCGTTTGACAGAATTTAGCCCAAGACCTCAAACCTGGTACCTTGAGGTATGCTTTAGGTAGAGTATTGATTTAACCTAAAGTGCATGCAATCAGAAGCAGTGCATATTCCTGCATGGACATTCTTTGTCCTTTCAGTGATGATATTTACCCAAAGAAAGGTGCAAGTATGCCACTGCCTGAGCGATATGGACCTGCATTGATAACTATCCAAAGATAAAGCAGGGGAGCTGGAAGCAGCAGTTCTGAACAAAATCATGCATCCGTGTTGGCATCTTCATGCCAATCTTTCATCTTGTATAATATATATGTACGATGTTTGGCACACATACCCGGGTAAGGATGAGTCATGGCTCTAGATTTCCTTCAGGTAAGCCAACAAGTAAAGAAGCTGGGGGAAGAGGCACTTGGACGCCAGCAAGATATTTCTCATAAGCTGAGCGACGCACAGGCGCTGCTCGATGAAAGCGCACACGACTTGACACGGCTCCAGGAAAAAGTGCAGGCTGTGGTGAGCCAGCATGATCAGACGCTACGGTGTGCAATTCCGGTTAGCGAACCACTCAATTCACACCATCCCCTGCCCCCGATGCCTGAAGAAGCGACATTAATCGCTGCGGACGGCTCGCAAATCTTTGCTGACCGGCATGCTGAAGTGGAATACTGCCTGATCAACACGGGGAGTATCTGGATGCGCTGCGGTTCGCCTGAGGCGCCAACCACAAGCGTCCAATCCAGGCTGATTTACGCAGATGAGCTCGAGGGCATGTCGGATGACCGGCTCAGCCTGCAGCGTGACATGGCAGAACGTACCAGGCTGCTTGAGCTGGCTTCACAATTACCCAAACCAGTGATCACCCTGACGGACGGACCGCTGGAGTTATGGACCACGACACTCGAAGAGGGTAAGGTTGGCGGGGAGTTCAAGCAATCCCTAGAGCTCTACCTGGACGTTTTGCACAAGTTATGCGAAATGGAAGCAACGACGGCCGGTTATGTGGATAAACCAGGAGCAGAACTATTAGTGCGCCTGTTGGAGGTTGACCTGGCAAAGCCGGAAGACCTAGGCGGGTTGCGCAACTTCCACCCGTTCAAAGGGATTACCGATCGAGCACTATTGGAACACATCATACTTTCAGGTGAACGATCAGCAATCTTTGCCATCCAATCGCGTTCATCCCGTCCTTATCGAGATGAGCTGCGTCTGCATTTTTTCTATCTTAATGTGGGGAGCGATATGCATCCTGCCCTGGCCAGGGTGGAAATTCCGGCATGGGTCGCTGATGACCAGCTAAAGCTGGACAGCTTGCATGCAGTGCTGGTGAACCAGTCAAGGATGATTGGAGCGCGCGCCTACCCATACCTGTTACACCGGGCACATGAGACCGCGGTAGTGAGTATGGATGATAAGGAGCAGGTAACGCAGATGATTGTAAATGAACTACGCCAGCGGGGATTGGATGTGTCAGGATTCTTCAGCGAAGCAATTCAACAAGGACGTATCTGGAAAGCGGACGAGGTATGGAGAATGAGACAATTGGAAATTGGCCGGCTTTTACGGGCAGGCACTACCGGTTTCGTGGTCGGTTGCCAGGTGGCACAGATCGATGCCCCTTCGTTCGGTGGCCTGGTGAAGGTTACATTGGACGGTGACTACCAGGTATATGGCTTGATCCACGATATCCACATCGATGATGATGGGTTGGTCAGGCAGCTGGTGACGGCAGGGAATGTAGATGAGGCGATCATTGCTGACAACCGGGTCAACCGTAATATCCCGCTCGAAATATCCGTGCTGACGGTGGGGTACCGGCTGGATGGAAAAATATCGCACTTGCTGCCACCCCGTCCACCACTGAGCCTGGATGTGATCCATCTTTGTTCTGCCGAAGATATCAGGCAATTCACCAGTGCAGGCAGGTTTGGGTATTTTAGGCACGTACTGAGGTCCATGGATATACCGGTGGGTGAGCTGCTGGCGGCGCATATCCAGCAGGCTGCGGAGGCACAGAAAGAGGCAGGCAACCTGGAATGGAAAAACCAGGCTACCCAGGAGCTGATCACCCTGCTGCGGGATGATTATGCGGTGCTGATGAGTGTTCTCAGCGCCTTGGGGGATACGGAATAAGATCAACACAAAGGACACAAAGGGCACCAAGTTTATTAACCTTTTTAAATATCCAGGTAAAAAATGAGCACTAGTTTTCATGAAAGTAAAAATTTACCGATAGATCCAATTCCAGAACAAGTTGAGTTTGTTGCGAAGAAAGTACTTGATTCTGCCTTTAAAGTACATATGGCATTAGGCCCGGGATTATTAGTATCCGTATACGAAGCATGCCTTGCTCACGAGCTAAAGCAACTTGGCTTGAAATTCGAAGCACAGACACTATTGCCGATTGTGTACGATGGGATGAAAGTAGACACAGGTCTTCGCCTGGATATGATTGTCGAGAAGTCTGTCATTATTGAAATTAAAGCAGTGGATATTGTTCAGGCAATTCATATGGCACAATTGTTAACCTACTTGAAATTATCAGGGGTTCGGCTAGGGGTATTAAATAATTTCAATGTGATCCATTTACGGGACGGAATTACTAGAATTGTTAAATAATAGTCCTTTGTAGCCTTTGTGTCCTTTGTGGTATTCTTTTTTAAATGGGTGATACAGAATGGAAAATGAGCGGAAAAATATAGGATACATCGTTGGTGGGGGGCTGAAGGAAAACCTGCGGGTCAGGCTGACCATCCCTTCGCAAGAGGTGCAGGAAGGGGCGTTCGTGGTGATCGAAAGCGGGAACTGGCAGTACTACGGGCTGGTAGTTGACCTGCAATTAGGCTCCACGGACCCGCGCTTCGCTGACGAGCAATCGGAGAGCCGGCTACCCGCTGAAATGGCGCGCCTGCTACACGGGCAAACACTCTTCACGACACTAGAAGTGCTGCCAGCCTTGATGTTAGAACGTGGCCCCGACCTGAGCTCGCCGGAATATGCGCTTTGGCGAGCGAACTTGAAGGAAGAGCCGCGACCGCTGCCTGTCAAGACGGTTCCGCCCCACCATGCCGAGGTGAGGCTGGCAGAAGCCGGCGATATCGGTGAGATCTTCGGGAAGAGCGAGGAGAAGGGTAACTTTGTCATCGGGTATACGCGCGAGCAGAAGCACCCCGTGTGCCTCAACCTGGATAAATTCGTCCAACGCTCTGCTGGGGTGTTCGGGGCGACTGGCACAGGGAAATCGTTCCTGACCCGGCTAGTGCTGGCGGGATTGATCCACCACAATGCTGCCAGTGTACTGGTATTTGACATGCATAATGAATATGGCTACGATGACACAGCATCTGATACAGGATTAAAAGTTACCGGGTTGAAAACCAAGTTCAGTAGCCGGGTGCGGGTGGTGGGGCTGGGAAGCGGTACACAGATCAGGGGACAAGCGCCCGACTTCAACCTGGAAATCGCTGAAAACGACATCCAACCGGGCGACATCGAGATGCTGACACGAGAGTTGAATCTGAAAGAAACCACTCCCACCACCCTGGAAGCACTGGTCAGCTCTTTTGGGCAGGGTCACTGGTTTAGAGAATTCAAAGAGCTGAAAAACGGGGCTGTGATCGAGACCGATGATGGCAAAAAAGTGCCTGCCCCGGATAGTGTTGCTGCTTGGGCGAACCGGGAAGGCGTCAACGTGGCTGCAGCGGAGGGTTTACGGAGCAAGCTGAACCGTGTCTTTGACCTTCCGTACGTTGTGCCTAAACCAGCTACCGATGGTGTGGGTGAGATCATCAAGGCGTTGGAAGCTGATCAGCATGTGGTCTTATCTTTTGGGGAGCACGAGAAAGACCTGGATTACCTGCTGGTGAGCAACCTGCTTACCCGTCGAATCCGGGAAGCCTGGGAGAAGAAGACCAATATTTTCCGCACCAAGGGTGGGCAGGAACCGCGTCAGCTGGTGATCGTCGTGGAGGAGGCCCATAAGCTACTCAACCGTGAGATGGCTGGTCAGACAGCTTTCAGTACAATCGCGCGCGAGATGCGCAAGTATTATGTGACCTTGCTGATCATCGATCAACGTCCATCGCAAATATACGACGAGGTCATGTCGCAATTAGGGACCCGCATCTCAGGCTGGCTTGGGGATGAGGACGATATCCACAGTGTGCTGGCTGGGCTGGCTGGTCGAGATGCCCTGCGTGGCATGCTGGCGCACCTGCAGCCCAAGGAGGAAGTGTTACTGCTCGGTTGGGGAGTGCCCATGCCGTTACCCGTCCAATCCAGAAGATATGATGACCAATTCTGGCAGGAACTGCTGGGAAATAATAAGCTAACAAAAGAAAAAGCGATGGAAGATTTGGGTTTTGGATGAAATAAGGGAGATTGCAGACAATTGCCAGGGCTAATTGGAACCACCGAGGAATGATGGTGCGAGATAGAGATTGCTTGATCGTAAAGAACATTGCTCGCAGAGACATAAGTGTAAGGAGGAAACATGGAGATACTTGAGTCTGGCATCGGCGAGATGATCCAGCCACCCGATATCGAAGGCTTCAGGGAATGGAACCGTACCCAAAAATCGCGCAAGCTGATTGACAAGCGCATGAGTGAACAGGAGGCAATCAGCACCTTTGTCTTCGATGGGTGCTACATCGGCACAGAGCTGTATGGCACTGTTCGCTGCCCGATGTCATTGTCGCGTGAGCTGGTGCGCCAGGGTAAAAAGGACCTGCGGGTGTGTGGCCAAGGGGTGCTGGAGCTGGACCTATGGATGGCAGCAGGATTGGTAAAGAAGCTCGATATCACCTACATTGGGCTGGAGGTGTACGGTACCTCCAATGCCTTACGACGAGCGGTTGAGTCAGGGCAGATTGTAACTTGCGTAGAATGGTCGAATGCATCGATCTCCTGGCGGATGAAGGCCACTGCCATGGGAGTGCCCTTCTTACCGGCACGTTCCATGCTGGGCACAGACATGGTCAAATACAGCGCGGCGAAGGTGGTAGAAGATCCATTCAGCGGGCTGAAGGTGTGCCTCCTGCCGGCGCTGATCCTGGATGTCGCCATTATCCACGTGCACCGGGCGGACCGCTTTGGCAATGCGCAGATCGAAGGCATCACTGGCTTTGCAGCCGAGATGGCACGTGCCACGAAGCGCCTGATCATCAGCGCCGAAGAGATCATTGACACAGATGAAATCCGTAAATACCCCGACCGGACGATCATCCCATATTACCTGGTGGATGCAGTGGTCCATGCCCCGTTTGGCTCGCACCCAGGAGAGATGGCGTATATCTATGGGCGGGATGAGCCAGTAATCCGTGAGTGGGTCGAATCGAGCAAAACCACTGAGGGTGCTAAAGCATATTTAGACAAATATGTGTATGGGGTAGCCAATCACGAGGAGTATATGCAGATGATTGGAGAGGAGCGGCTCTCACAGCTGGCGAACCAGCGAGAAAAGCGGGTTTGAGGGAGGTGGATGATGACCGACCAGACATATTCTAAAACCGAGCTGATGATCTGCGTGGCTGCCCGCCTGTTCCAGGACGGCACAACTGCATTTATTGGTACAGGTATCCCCATGCTGGCAGCAATGCTGGCTGCCAAGACGATTGCCCCCAACCTTGTACCGGTGTTTGAGTTCGGTGGGCTGGGTGCCATCTTTGATGAGCTACCCCGCGCGGTGGGAGAAGCGCGAACATTTCACAAAGGCCTGGTAGCAGCTGGTATCTGTGAGCTAATGGAAACCGCCCAACGTGGATTTATTGATTATGGATTCCTGGGTGGGGCACAGATTGACCCGTATGGCAACCTGAACAGCGTTACCATCGGAGACCATGACCACCCTAAAGCGCGTCTACCGGGTAGTGGGGGTGGGAACGATGTTGGAAGCCAATGCTGGATGACCGTGGCGATCATGCAGCACGATAAACGGCGCTTCGTACCGAAGCTCGATTTTGTCACCACCCCCGGCTACCTGACGGGAGAGCTGGCCCGTGAAAATGCCGGTTTACCGAGGGGCACCCGGCCAATCAATGTGGTCTCCACCCTGGCTTTGATGGATTATGACAGTGGGCCAGGAGGCAGCTACCGAATGCGACTGGCAGCCACCCACCCAGGGGTGAGCGTGCAAGAGGTAATCGACAATACGGGATTTGAGCTGATCATCCCTGAGGTTGTGCCGATGAATGAGCCTCCCAGCGTAGAAGAGCTGCGCTTGCTGCGGGATGAGATCGATCCTGAACGGTTCTATATTTGAGGCCTGCATGGCAGAGTATATCTACCTGATCCATCCCTTACGCCACGAATTCTTCGAAAGCCCTACTCCCCTGGAAGAAGAGGTGATGGAGGCTCACTTCCATTACCTCAAGCAGGCGGTGAAGGAAGGCACCGTGCTCCTGGCAGGTCCATGCCTGGATGAGACTTTTGGCGTGGTGGTGCTCACGGCTGAAAGCGAAGTAGAGGCACGCGACTTCATGCTCCGCGACCCAGCGGTGGTCAGTAACGTAATGATGGCAGAGCTTCATCCCATGAAGATATCATTGATGAAAGGCTGCTGAGTATATGTTAGTTGCGATCAGTGACATCCATCTGGATGATGGCACGTGTGGGAAATCCCTTTCACCAAATACATTCCGGATATTTCGCGACCGGCTTGAGTAGCTGGCATCTTCCGCGTCCTTCCGGATAGATGGCGCTTATCGACCGATAGATAGTATCGACCTGCTGCTTTTGGGAGATATCTTTAAGCTGATCCATTCCACCCGCTGGCTGAAGGATAAAATTGGCCGGGAGGCGAAAGCGCGACCATGGATCGATCCTAAAGGAAAAGAATTAGCCCAGACGATCCTGGAAATCACCCAGGCGATCCTAGAACATAATCGGGAATCCATGACGATCATGAAAGATATGGCTGATGGAAAGGCTATCTACCTACCTCGAGCGAATGCGTACGGCAAGCCAGCTGAATATGCAGGCGAACGTATCCCTATTCCTGTCAACACCTATTACATGGTTGGTAATTGCGATTGGTTTTTTCATCTACCAGGCGAGACCTACCACCACTCATGCAGGCTGCTCATCGATGCCATCGGCTTACAAAACCCACCTGCCCCCATCCCTTATGAGCCCCACGAATGGAATGGCCTGGCCAGGTTGTTTGAGAAATACCGGGTTTTCGCCAAGCATGGTGACCGGTAGGATAAATTGTGTTATAACGATGACCTGGGCCGTGATGCAGCAACAATCGGGGAAGCGTTCTCCATTGCGTTAGTCACCCGCTTCCCGGAGGAAGTGCAAAAACAACTGGGCGATAGCTTACCAGAGAGTTTTTACCATGGTCTGCATGAGATGATCAATGTTCGCCCCAATGCAGCCGTACCGCTATGGGTAGGAAGCCAGTTACGCGATTATGGGGTGTCTAAGAGTGTAGAACAAAGCCTGAAAGAGATCTGGAACGAGCGGGTATCTCAATTCCTAAAGCTTGAGTTCGTCCAAAGCCTGTATAGCCGCTGGAACCCCTTTGATAATATCGATGAGCTGGAACTGGTACTCAAGCTTACACGGTGGGCTTCCATCGAGCACTTTAACAAGGTGATCTTGCGGTTAAAGAAAAAAATCTTTGACAGCGACTGGTCCTTTGTAAAGCACGCGATGAAAGAGAATGCATTCACATCGCAGCAGGCTGATTTTATTGTGTATGGGCATACCCACCATCATGAAATCATCCCCCTGGACGTGTGTACTCACAAAGGCTAGGAAAATTACCAATATTTAGTGAATACAGGCACCTAGCGCTCGTATTATGACCTGAGGGCTATCACCTTGAGCAGCAGAAGTTTCTTCTCTTCCAGCTGATGAGCTACCTGGCGTTCTTTACGGGCAATGAACGCAGCGGCTAACGCCATGAATCCTGGTTGGGCAAGCTGATCTACGGCTTGATTCCGATCGCAGTTGCGAATTTCTGTAATGCGGATAAATGCTTTGAGGGAGTATCATTTCCCATCCCCATGGTATTGATCGTCAGGTGGGAGGCACCTAATTCCTCGCAGGTGCGAACGAAATTCTGCCAGGCTTCCGGCCCCTCCGTACTCAGATTAAGACGCAAATCGATACCGAAGGTAGTAATATCGCGGGATGCGTCTACCAGATATCTGGCTAGCCGCTCAATGGCAGGACAAGCCTGCTCGAGCGAGCGGATATTCAGCATCCAGCCATCGCCCAGGCGCGCCATGCGCTGAAGCACTTTATCATCCGTACCGCCGAACCAGATGGGGATGGGTCGCTGCACTGGCATGGGATTGAGCCCCGCATCGGGGATATTGTGATACAGGCCTTCATACTTAACTAAAGGTTGAGTCCATAACAACCTGAGCAGTTTGACCTGCTCTTCCATGCGTTTGCCGCGGTTGTGGAAGTCTTCACCCAGGGCGATATATTCGATCTCATTCCAGCCATTGCCGACACCTAGGCGAAAGCGGCCATTACAAAGCACATCCAGTGTGGCGGCTTGCTTGGCTACCAGGGCAGTCTGGCGTTGGGGCAGAATCAGGATACCGGTGGCAAACTCAATCTTCTGAGTCAATCCCGCCATATAACTGAAAAGAACAAAAGGCTCAAAAAATTGATGCCTGAACGTGTAAGGTCCAGTCCATCCCCCAGGGCGGTCAGGGTTGGCACCTAACACATGATCGTAGGCATGTATGTGGTTATAGCCAAAGCCTTCCACCGCTTGGGAATAATCACGGATGGCCAGTGGGTCAGGTGGGAATTCAGTTTGTGGAAAAACAACACCAATTTTCATGGCTGACCTCCCATAAACAGGATATGATTAAACGAATTTTACTCGACTATACTTAGGATGATGGCATTGACTCAAGCATTTCTTCTTTATGGCTCATATGGCTACACAGGGTCGCTGATCGCCAACCTGGCTTTACAGCACGGGCTCGAGCTGACCTTATCCGGCCGGGATGCCACGCGGCTTGCAACGCAAGCTGACCAACTTGGCGTGGAATACCGTACCCTGACATTAGATGACCCAAAGGCGCTGGATGTCGCGGTAAGCGATGTGCCCCTGGTGCTGAATTGCGCTGGACCTTTTTCCCGCACTTACCGGCCAATGGCCGAAGCCTGCCTGCGTGCTGGAAAGCACTACCTGGATATCACGGGCGAGATCCCGGTGTTCGAAGCGCTGGCAGCCAGGGATCATGATGCCAGGCAGGCTGGCCTGATGCTGTTGCCCGGCGCAGGGTTTGATGTGGTTCCTTCTGACTGCCTGGCGAGCCATTTAAAACGCCGCCTTCCCGATGCCACTCACCTGACAATTGCCATCCAGGGATTGGGCGGTGGGTCATCACGCGGCACCTTGCTGACAAGCGTAGAGCACCTGGCTGAGGGTGGTGTGGTTCGCCGGGATGGGAAACTGGTGCGGGTACCGCTGCTTGGTACGGTCAGCAGCTTTGATTTCGGCCGCGGACCGCGGGCGGCCCTGAACATACCCTGGGGGGACGTCTCTACGGCTTATTACAGCACTACGATACCAAATATTGAGACCTACATGGTCTTCCCCGAGCGTATGCTGCGGATGGTACCTATCCTACGGTCATTTGTTGGGCTGGCAGGCAGTCCATTCGTCAAGCGGCTGTTGAATTGGGCGGTGCTGAAGTCACCTGCTGGACCTACAGAAGAGCAACGCCAAACAGGACACAGCCGCCTGATGGGCATTGCCGGCAATGCGACAGGGCAGCAGGTGCTATCAAGGTTGGAAACACCCAATGGCTACCTGCTCACAGCATTGACATCCGTAGCAATTGTGGAGCGGGTGCTGAAGGGAGAGTTCACGCCCGGCTTCCAGACGCCGGCAATGGCTTATGGCCCAGATTTTATTATGGAGTTCGAGGGCGTGAGGCGAATAGATTTATAAAAAGTTGGTTGAGCTAGAGAAAATCTACTAAAAGAAGAGATTACCCATGGAAAACCTGGATGCTCCCATTGCGGTTGGGTTTACCGCTGAGATCTACGCCTGGCGGGAAGGTTGGGTGTTGAAATTGTTCAAACCTGGGGGATCGAGCAATGCGGTTGAATACGAAGCACGGCTCACCCGTGTTGTGCATGCCACTGGGCTACCTGTGCCCGCGGCTGGTAACATCGTGGAGATGGACGGCCGGTTTGGTTTGGAGCTGGAACGCGTGGACGGGCCATCCATGCTGGATGTGCTCTCGCAGAAACCATGGCTGGTGGCCTTATATGCCCGCCAACTGGCAGAGCTGCAGGCTGATATTCACACACGTTGTGTGCCTGAGCTGCCCTCCCAGCGGGAGCAATTGATGCGCAAGATCGAAGGAGCTGAAAAGCTACCGGAGGATGTACGCCAGGCAGCACTCAAAGCACTGGAAAAGCTACCGGAAGTTGACAGGCTGTGCCACGGGGATTTTCACCCAGGTAATATTTTGCTGACGAAGCGCGGTCCGGTAATCATCGATTGGCTGGATGCCACACGCGGTCGACCCATCCTGGACGTGGCGCGCTCTTCGTTATTGTTTGGGAGTGGCAATATTCCATCGAGCATGCCCCGGGCACGGTTAATCAGAATTATACAGGGAAGCTTCTACAGTATCTATCATCGACGATATTTTCAGCTCAACCCTGGTGATGAAAAGGAGATGAAAAGGTGGGTGCCGGTAGTGGCAGCTGCCAGGATGAATGAGGGTATTTATTTCGATGAGGACAGGTTATTGTCCATTGCTCGAAGGTTAGTCGAATCAGAATGAAGTAATTTTATTGTTGATACGTAGTATCGACCTCGAAAGGAGATAAACCCGTGCAATTTCTTGATCTAAAAGACATTTCAGAGCAATTCATGGACCTGCTCAATCCCACCTCACCTGAAAAGCTCATCAAAGCCGGTGAAATAGCGGGGATAAAACTGGGGCATAGGCTGATCGATTTTGGCTGTGGTTATGCTGAACCATTGATCCTATGGGCGAAAAAGTACGGCATTTCTGGCGTAGGCATAGACATCCGCCCTAAAGCCTGCGAAAGGGCAGAGCTAAAAGTCGCCAGGAATGGGCTCTCCCAGCGTATAAAGATTGTTTGTGGAAACGCAGCCAGCTATGAGTTCCCTCCGCATAGTTATGATATCGCCACATGTATCGGGGCAACCTTTATCTGGGGCACGTTCTCAGACGCCGTGCATGCCATGAAAGAGGCCATCCATCCGCATGGGAAGCTAATCATTGGGGAAGCATTCTGGCTGACGGATAATGTTCCGGAGGATTTTCGTTCTCAGCAAACCGTCATAAAGACCGAAGGCGAGCTGCTCCAGATGGCACGCGAGCAAGGGTTTGACTTTGAATATGTGCTTCACTCCAACCGGGATGAGTGGGACCGCTACGAGGCGGATAACTGGTATGGGCTTTTGCGCTGGATCGAAGAACACCCAACACATCCTGAGCGCCAGCAGGTGATTGACCACCTGCATGAAACCCAAGAGGAATATACCCGTTATGGTAGGATGTATTATGGCTGGGCGCTGTATGTGCTTAACCCAATAAAGTATTAGTATGAAACTAGCCACATTATGTTACCTGAGGCGGGGTGACCAGACCCTGATGGTGCACCGCATCAAGAAAGCCAATGATATGCACCAGGGAAAGTGGAACGGGCTGGGTGGAAAGTTGGATCCCGGTGAAATGCCGGAAGAATGCGCGGTGCGTGAGATTTATGAAGAATCGGGGTTACAGGCGCGCAACCCGCAGCTCAAGGGCATACTGACTTTCCCTGCCTTCGATGATTTCGAGGACTGGTATGTGTTCGTGTATGTGGTAACTGACTTTGAAGGTGGGCTGATAGATTCGCCTGAAGGCACCTTAAAGTGGGTGAATAATGCCGAGTTAACTTCGTTGCAATTGTGGGATGGAGACGCCATCTTCCTGACCTGGCTAGACCGACCTGGGATCTTCTCTGCCAAGTTCAGCTATAACCAGGGCAGGCTGGTCTCGCACAAGGTGGTCTTCTACGGCGAGTGTGGCTCATGACGGTTTACCCACTATCTGCCGTCAGAACGATGGCTTTGCATGCCCAGGGTTTGAGCCAACCCAATTCAACCGATACGACACCGGATATCAGGCGAGTCAACCAGACGATTGAACAATTGAATTACGTCCAGATCGATACCCTCAACCTGATCCAGCGCGCCCAATACATCGTATTATGGAGCCGCCTGGGCAGCTACACCCCAACGGATTTTGACCGGCTGATCTATGCACCCGAAGAACGGGTCTTGTTCGAAGGTGTGCAGGGGGTGGCAGCCATCCTGCCGCTTAAAGATTATCGCTACCAGCTGCCTGAATTTGATAGGCGCCGCAAGGGGTTGATCAAGTGGTACAGCAACTGGCTGGACACGCAGGGTAGTCGAGAGCTGGTAGACGAGGTGTATGAACGCATCAAGCAAGAAGGGGCCTTAAAAGCTTCGGATTTTGCTTACGATGGCCCGCGGAGGGGTAGCTGGTGGGATTGGAAGCCAGCTAAGATCGCCCTGGAGTACCTGTTCACGCGCGGTGACCTGATGATCACCAACCGGGTGAACTTCCAACGCGTATATGACCTGACCGAGCGGGTGCTGCCCTCCTGGGTGGACACGAGCATGCCGGGCGTGGTTGAGCGCGACCGGTATTGGATCGAGCAAGGCTTGCTAGCCATGGGTATGTGCCTGCCGAACCAGATTGCAGAATATGCCTATCACATGCGCCGGGCTCTTCCCAAAGAGCTAAAGCAGGATCTGCAGCGTAATGGAATCCTCGTACTACTGAAGGCAATCCTGGCGGATGGCCTGGAGAATGAGATGGTGGTGCACAACGACCGGCTGGATATTTTACAGCAAGTGGCCGATGGAGCGATTAAGGCTGAACGGACAACCTTTCTGAGCTTCTTTGACAACCTGTTCTGGTGCCGGGGCAGAGATATGCAGGTGTGGGGTTACCGGAACACCATCGAATCCTACGTGAAGGCAGAAAATCGTAAATACGGGTATTTTTGCCAATCAATACTGCACAAGGACCGGCTTGTAGGGCGTTTTGACCCCAAGCTGGAGCGGAAGGCAGGCGTAATGCGATTGAAGGCGCTATACCTTGAGCCAGGCGTTGAGGCGGATGATGAGCTTGTGGCTGGAGTGGCCATCGCCATGCGAGATTTTATGAAGTTCCACAGGGCCAACGATCTGGTGATTGAAAAAAGCGAACCCGTAGAGTTTGGGGAAAAGCTGTTGAAGGCGATATAAATTCACGGACAAAAACCTGGATAAGGAAAATCCTTATCTGCGTTACCACAGACGAATTAATAGATAAACGGGACCAGCCGGTAATGGACTCGCTGGGTATACTCTCGATATCCGGGTAATTCAGCCTGGAGGGTGCGATCCTCGAATGCGGTCCGGAGGATGGCAATGATCAAGGCGAATAGTGCTGGATCCATATGCGCAGGCCGACCGCACAGATCAGGTAAGGGTGTGCACAGGTTGAGGCTATTAATACTTCCCCATTCGAGCCAGTAGGCAAATTAATTATGACGAACCTGAAGTGACCTTGTGTAATTCTTGTTCCATATCCAAAACTGGTCTCTGGAAACGGGGGTTAGGCACCTGCAGGTTGTAATCGCGGATGCGTTGGTTGAGCATGGTCAGTTTTTCCTTGAACGCAGACTGGGAGCGCTCCCAACTTGCTGTGGCATCAATGGCTGCCTGGGGGTCTGATTTGTCAGACCCATAGCAATCCCAGGCGATTTGCAGGTCTTTACGGGCAATCTCGATATCCAGTTCGATCTCTCGGATAATCTCGATCCACGGCAAGGAGTAACCGGCTTCCTTGAGCATGCGGTAAGCCAACTCCCAATCAGGGTCGGCATGCGGATTGGCAGCCTCAAGGTGGAGGGGTTTGCCTTTGCCTGGCAGGTTGTCAAACTTGCCATCTGCCATGGCTTTACGTAACAATTCTTCGATGTTGGGCATGGAGCAACCCTCAATAACGGCGCTTCAGCTCTGGCACGGGCAGGAATACCAACCCTTCAGAGACATCTCCCAAGCTGGTGACCTGGTCGGGATGCATCGCAGCCTGCCAGCCAGTGTAAGCAGCCACCAGGGCATCCAGCTCTGCAACTGAATATATCTGGCTGGTTGAGAGGCTGCCCTGGAGCAATTTTTGCGAGGTGATCCCTTTGACGAAATCCATTGGATCATGGATGGTGAGTTTGCGCTGGTATAGCAGGGCATGGCGTTGCAGGCGTCCTTCCAGGGTATGCTTGGGCAAAGGCGTATGGCCCAGCAGGGTGGAGAAACATGCATGTGGGTAGACCTCCAGCCACTGAAAGGCTTGACCCCGCAGCTGGATAAGCTTTAAAACCCACCTGTTCCAGCCGATGGTATAAGTGAAAGCCCATCTGCATCCAGTTGGGGCAGGCTTTTTCGTCTGAGGGGGTTTTGTAACAGCTGATGCGATGCTGGCGCATAAGGTATTCGGCCAGGCGGAAATTCATCCAGCGACCCGGGCGAGGTGGAGGGCTGAGGCTATCACGTACTTCGCTGCGCTCCATCAGGCGTTGGTTCGGGCGGCGTGGGGCACACACAGCAACCACCGCCTGATGCTGCCCGGCAGTAAACGCCAACACCTCTTCCAGGCTACCCCTGCCCAGGGAGGTCAGGTGCAGGTCCTGATCTAGAGCAGCATAGGAAAATGGCGTTCGGCCAGCCGTCGGATCAATTCCGATGAAGGATGATCCAGAGTTGAACATGTGGATTTTATATCACATAAATCAGTATTAATTACCTTTATTTCGAAAATTCGAGGCTTACTTCGATCTCACCTGGAGTCACGGTTCCGGGCGGCGAGTCACGCACAATCAGCTCACACCGGGCGGGATTCATTACAACCTGGATTGTGGTGGATTGAATGACCTTGTAGTTGAAGTTCTGGGCGCCTTCACAGGTAATGTAGATGTTGAAGGCACCTTTGATCAAATTGGTGGTGAGGTTATAAATACCAGCTGTGGGAATGTTGAACATATAGTCGCTGCCTTCGTATTTATTACGGATGGTGAAGGGGGTGGTGCCGATCGTCCAGAATTCATATTTATCGGCGGCATTTTGTGAATAGATGTAATGATCGCCGACCGTGATATCTTGCTTCCAGGGTGTCCAGGATTCACTGTTAGCATTGCAACCTACGGTATAGGTCTTGTCATCGATCCAGATCTTGCCGTCGGTCGTATCGGCTGGGTCACACACCAGGTGGACGTTGGCAGCACCGAACAGGGACATGGCGTAAGGCGTTTGATTGGACCAAGGGGTGATCTCACCTGAGCCGGATACGATCAGGGATGGAGTAACGACGCCCAAGGCCTGTGCAGGCTGCAGGCTGGGGACCGGTGAAGGCGGTATGGTTGGCAGAGCAGCCTGGGTTGGTGCTGGTGGTAGAGTGGCGGGTAGATTCGATGGGTTAGCCTGTTGGGTAAGCTGTGTCATGAGTGAATTGACCTGGCCGACCAGGGCCTGGTTGGTAGCTTCCAATGGGGAAGTAGCTGTTGCCTGGCAGCTGGTGAGTAGCAACGCTGAAAGGATGAACACGACAAAATATGCGGACTTTTTCATATTTTCAACTCCTATGATTAATCCAATATTTGATGTGGTAATTCCCCTAATCACCTGATTGATGCTAATAAATTGTGACCCAATACGCAATATATATTGCATTCCCACAATCATTTGTAACTATAATTTACACCTATAAGCCAATTATGGCAATAGTTAATTGGATAATCCATCAGGCGCTAATAAAAGTAGACGGTTTTGATTTTCTTGCATCCAAATGCTATACTACAGTCACTTTTTTAACCAGGAGGAAATTTCAATGGAAAAGAGTTTTAAACTTACCTACGCCACCATGTTCAACCCACCTGAGGAGCTGCACACCCGGTTCGATGAAGCTCTTGCAACAGTCAAAGCTGGCTTAGGCCGGGAACATGGCATGCTTGTGGGGGGAAAAGAACGCTTTACCCCCGAAAAGATCGAGGACCGCTCTCCAGCCAACACCGACCTAGTTTTAGGGTTGTTTCAAAAGGGAGGAGCCCAGGATGCCGTGGACGCGCTAGCAGCTGCCCGTAAAGCATTCCCCGCCTGGAGCCGCCGGCCCTGGCAGGAACGTGTAACCTTGCTGCGTAAGGCAGCTGACCTGATCAGTGAGCGGATATTTACCATCTCGGCTGCCCTTTCCATGGAGGTAGGCAAGAACCGCATGGAGAGCCTGGGAGATGTTCAGGAAACGGCTGACCTGATCTCCTTTTACTGTGACGAGATGGAGCGTAACCAGGGCTTCATTGTTGAGATGGGAAAAGACCCGCTGGTGGGGTACACTGCCAGGAATGTCTCCATTATGAAGCCGTACGGAACCTGGTTGGTAATCAGCCCGTTCAACTTTCCGGCGTCACTGACCGGGGGACCGGTAGGCGCAGCCCTGGTAACTGGCAATACGGTGGTGATGAAACCCGCTAGTGATACACCGTGGGTGGTGAGATTAATTGCAGAGTGCCTGCGCGATGCCGGCTTACCGGATGGGACCTTCAACTACGTCACAGGCCCGGGCAGCACCCTGGGGCAGGCGTTAATCACCTGTGCGGATGTGGATGGTGCCACCTTCACCGGATCATTCAACGTGGGAATGGGCATTTACCGGGACTTCTCGAACTGTTCGTATATCCGCCCGATCATCCTCGAGCTGGGAGGTAAGAACCCGGTAATCGTCAGTAAGCATGCCGACCTTGAAAAAGCTGCCACTGGAATCATCCGCTCGGCGTATGGATTGCAGGGGCAGAAATGCTCGGCAGCCTCGCGTGTGTTCGTGGAAGCACCGGTCTATGACCAGCTGACATCCATGCTGACCGAACGGATCAATCAACTAGTGATCGGGGATCCCACCCGGAGAGAGGTCTACCTGGGACCGGTGGTCAACCGCAATTCATACAGGGATTTCATGAATTTCACCGAGGAGCTTTCTCAGGCAGGAACCTTTTTGACGGGAGGTAAGGTACTCACAGAAGGTGAATACAGCAAGGGTTACTTCTGCCAGCCGACCCTGGTGGCGGATGTGCCTTTAGAGCATCACCTGTGGAAAGACGAGATGTTCGTGCCCATCACCACCATTGGAAGAGTCAAAGACCTGGACGAAGCGATGCACGAGGCAAATGCGGTGAATTATGGTCTGACGTCCGGCTTTTATGGGGCTGAGGATGAGATTGATTGGTACTTCGATCATATTGAAGCTGGCGTAAATTATGTTAACCGACCACAAGGTGCCACCACAGGCGCCTGGCCAGGCTTTCAACCCTTTGGGGGCTGGAAAGGCTCAGGATCGACGGGTAAAAACGGGGGTGGGCATTATTACCTACCCCAATATATGCACGAGCAGATCAGAACTGTCATCAAGTAATATTTTATAGAATTAGCAAGCCTAACCGATTTGTGTATCAGAGGCGCAGGGGAATGAGTTAAACGCTCAAGTTATGAAATGAACCTGCGCCTCTTTGCGTAATCCCCCAGAAACCGATTACAATTTGGGTGAGGAGAGCAAGCGATCACCAAGAGTAAGATCGGGAAGTTTTTATTATTCATCGGCTTGATCCTTTTGGTAGTTTTTTTTGCCATGGACCAGGCTAAAAACCCCACCTATGGGTACTTCTGCGCGGGTGTGGCGATCGTGATTCTTGGGGCCCTGCTCATGGCACGTGGGCAGCCGCCACCGGCTGAAAGCATGCGTTTCCGAACATTACGCAGATGGCGTGAACAACAGCGCCAGCGTAAAGCCGAGAAAAATGATAAGCCTTTTGAACATTGAGTTTTCATAATGGGAGGTTCGGTAAGAATATGTCCAAAGTAATCTCACTAACAGAGGCTGTACGCCAGTATGTCAGGGATGGCGACCTGGTCTATGCAGCTGGTTTCACGCACCTGATCCCCTTCGCTGCCGGGCATGAGATCATCCGGCAGCGTAAACGTAACCTGACCCTGGCGCGCGCCACACCTGACCTGATCTATGACCAAATGGTAGCCGGAGGCTGTGCCCGCAAGGTCATCTTTTCGTATATGGGCAACCCCGGCGTGGGCTCCTTACGCATCGTCCGAACTGAGATCGAAGCCGGGAGGCTGGAATGGGAAGAATATTCCCACTTTGGGATGATCTCACGCTTGCAGGCGGGGGCAACCGGCCTGCCATTCATGCCCATGAATCCAACAGCTGCGGGCGACCTCGAAAGAATGAACCCCAATTACCGTACAGTCAGGGACCCGTATGGTGGTGGGGAAATTGTGGTTGTATCGGCATTAAAACCGGATGTTGCTATCGTGCATGTGCAGCGGGCTGACGCAGATGGTAACGCACAAATCTGGGGCATTATTGGGGAACAGAAGGAAGCGGCCTTTGCAGCGGAGCGTGTGATCCTGACGACTGAAGAGCTGGTTGATGAGTCGATCATTCGATCCGATCCCAATCGAACCCTCATACCGGGTTTCATCGTGGATGCAGTATGCGAGGTACCCCACTGTGCCCATCCGTCTTATACCCAGGGCTATTATGACCGGGATAATGATTTTTACCTTAAGTGGGATGAGATCAGCAGCAACCGCGAGGCAACGCTGAGCTACCTGGATGAATGGGTATACGGTGTACGCGACCGGGATGAATATTGGGAAAAGCTGGGCAGTGAGGTGCATAACCGGTTGAAAATTGACAGCCGGCCCAGCGCCAGCGTGGATTATGGGAAATATTAGACATGGCAGACTACACATCTCCTGAACTTTTAACGATCAATGCTGCCCGATTACTACGCGATGGTGACCGGGTTTTTGTGGGAGTGGGCCTACCCAACCTGGCCTGTAACCTGGCTCGCCGCACGCATGCTCCCAACCTGCTGATGATCTATGAGGCGGGTGTGATCGGAGCTCAACCTGCTCGCCTGCCGCTTTCCATTGGAGATCCGACCCTGGTCAGTGGGGCGCTGGCGGTATGCAGCATGTATGATATTTTCGCCTTTTACCTGCAGCGGGGAAATGTGGACGTGGGCTTCATGGGTGGGGCGCAGATCGATCGTTTTGGAAACATCAACGCCACGGTGATCGGTGATTACAACCACCCCAAAGTTCGCTTGCCTGGCTCAGGCGGGTCGATGGAGATCGCAGCCTGGGCAAACCGCTGCTACCTTCTAACCCCGCACTCCAAGCGGCGCTTCCCGGCCAGGCTCGATTTCTGCACATCCGCTGGGTTCCTGAGCGGAAAGGAGGAGCGCCAGAAAGCCAACTTGCGAGGGGGTGGTATGCTGGCCGTGGTGACCGACCTGGGACTGATGGAGCCGGATGAGACCGGAGAGCTGGTTCTGACGGCTCTGCACCCAGGTGCCACTGTAGAGCAGGCACGTGAAAATACCGGGTGGGAGCTGAAAGTAGCAGAAACTTTACGAACTACTGAACCGCCAAGTACTGAAGAGCTACGCATCTTGCGTGAAGACCTGGACCCGCAAGGCATCTATTTGAAGGGCGGCGCCTGACCTGGATCAGTAAACCTACACATTTTTCCAATTATCTAACTAGCCGGATATTAAATGGCCCCGTTCTTGCTTGCGTTGCTCCCCATCCTGTTGATCCTGGTTTTAATGCTGGGTTTGCGGTGGGGAGCAGTGTTAGCCAGCCTGGCAGGGTACCTGGCAGCTTTATTAATTTCGATCCTGTACTTCAAGGCAGGCGTACGCCTGCTTGAATACGCCCATCTAAAAGCATTGATGTCAAGCCTGGATGTGCTGCTGATCATATGGGCAGCTTTCCTGTTTTACCGGGTGACCGACGAAGCGGGGGCGGTGAAACAACTCGGTGAAGCATTACCGCATCTCACTGCGGATAAGGGAATGCAGGCCCTGGTGATCGGTTGGGGATTTGCAGCATTCCTGCAGGGGGTAGGGGGCTTTGGAGTGCCGGTGGCCGTGGTAGCTCCCATCCTGGTAGGATTAGGCTTCCCAGCCATACCCGCGATCATCATCCCATCCGTTGGAAGTGGTTGGGCGGTGACATTTGGGTCATTAGGCTCTGCATTCCAGGCTTTATTATCCACCACCGGATTATCCAGCAGTGAGCTAGCATTCCCGAGTGCCTTGTTTCTGTGTATTGCTGCCATGATCACCGGATTTTTGGTGCTGCAATGTGCCGTGGGCTGGAAACAGATGCTGCGACTTGTGCCAGTAGCCATCTTGCTCGGGATCGCCATGGGGGGTGTCCAGCTTTTTATTGCCACTTATGGACCCTGGAATACAGCGGCGTTTATTGGAGGTATGGCAGGGCTTCTAGTCAGCTTTGGCCTGGCCAGGTTCTACCGCGGGAAACAATCGATCACCGGAGAGTTGGGATTAAAAAGCCTGGGGCTCGCTGTGGCCGGGTACGCGGTGCTGGTAATCATCACCGTTATCATTCTGCTTATTCCGGTTGTAAAACAGGCCCTGGGGGGCGTCGTGATCAAGGTGGGGATTCCCGAGCTCAGCACCGGGCTGGGCTATTCCATGCAAGCCGGTGGAAAATCCATCTCACTTTTGAACCATGCCGGGGCGATCCTATTTTATGCTGCCCTGCTGGTTTATTTGATCTACAAGATTGCTGGAAGGTATGAACCGAGAGCGTTTCGTTCCATTCTTGCTGGAACAGCCAAGCGGGTTTGGTCACCTAGCTTGAGCATCCTCTTGATGTTATGCATGGCTACCATCATGGAGTTCAGTGGGATGACCGATGCACTGGCGCGGGGCCTGGCCGAGCTAGCAGGATCTTTTTTCCCGTTGGTAGCTCCGTGGATCGGCGCATTGGGGGCCTTCATGACCGGCAGCAATACCAATGCCAACGTGGTTTTTGCATTACTGCAGATGCGGACTGCCCAGCTGCTGGGTTACAGTGCGGTGATCATCCTGGCAGGGCAGACGGCTGGAGCAGGGCTGGCCAGCGTGGTTGCTCCGGCAAAGATTGTGGTTGGTACCAGTACGGCAAACCTGGCTGGCAGGGAAGGCGAAGTAATGCGTAAGATGCTGCCATACATTATCATCCTGGTGGTGCTGATCAGCCTGCTAACCGCAATTGGTGTATCGATCGGTACATGATCGATCAATTGATGATAAACTTTTACCGAGGAATAATCATTATGAATAAACCACCCATCAACCTGCCATTGAGGAAAGACCGCGCCAAAGACGATACCTGGATCAGGGCAACATTACAGCGCTTGCCATTCGGGATGTTGGCAACCGAAGCGGATGGACAACCTTTTATCAAACCAACGAACTTTGTATATGAAGAAAGCGAGCATGCCATTTATATCCACGGGGCATTGGTGGGTCGCATGCGAACCAACCTGGAGCATAACCCACGGGTGAGCTTCTGTGTGGCCGAGATGGGGCGGTTGCTCCCTGCAGAGACAGCCATGGAAGTGGGGGTAGAATATGCCAGCGTAGTTGTTTATGGAAGTTTGGAAGTTGTGGCGGATACCGAACAAGCCAAACATGGCTTGCAACTGTTGCTGGATCGATATTTTCCGCATCTCAAACCAGGGGTCGATTACCGCGAGATCCTGCCCCAAGAATTGGACATCACTTCAGTTTACCTGATCAAGATCGATGCGTGGAGTGGCAAGGAAGATCATGCCAGGCCTGATTTTCCAGGTGCTTTTTATTACCCAGCTGGATAACATTTTCGTATTAAGAAGGTCGATCCGGTTTTGTTTATGCAAAGAACCTGGCAACCAATGGATATCACCTCCAGTTTTAAAGAGATATTCGGACTAAAGCCAAGCGTAATAGTCACCGCCCCTGGTCGGGTGAACATGCTGGGTGAGCATGTCGATTATAACGATGGTGTAGTATTGCCGGCAGCAATCGACCGGCGGGTGAGCCTGGCAGCAGCCCCTACAGAAGACGGAGAAGTGTTTTTATATGCTGCCGATTTACAAAGGCAGGTGACTTTCAGGTTAAATGAGCTGGACAGAAAGGTTGACAGTGATGGTCAGCCACTGCCTGGCTGGGCGCGCTACCCAGCTGGCGTAGCATGGGCTTTACAAGAAGCCGGGTATGGTCTGACTGGAATGAAGGTGGCTTATAGCTCCGATATTCCCATCGGAGCAGGCTTGAGCAGCTCAGCGGCAGTGGAAGTGGCATTTGCCACCACCTGGCAGGCATTGTCCAGTTGCCAAATGGATAAGCTTAGCCTGGCCAGATTATGCCAACGAGCCGAAAATGAGTACGTGGGGGTGTCTTCAGGATTGATGGATCAATTTGCCAGTGTGTGTGGGGTAGAGGGGCATGTGCTCCGCTTCGATACGCGCAACCTGGACTGGGAAGCGCTCAGGTTGCCAGCTGGCACTGCGATTGTGATTGCTGATTCGGGTATCCGCCGAAGCCTGACGAAATCCAGCTACAATGACCGCCGGGCGGCGTGTGAGCAAGCCGTGGCGCTGCTTCAGAAATACCTTCCACGCATCACTTCACTGCGAGATGTATCCTCCGTGGAGCTGGCGGCATATTCCACTGCATTGCCCCCGGTGGTTGAAAAACGTGCTGAACATGTGGTCAAAGAAATCCACCGTGTAGAGCAGGCGATCATTGCCCTCGAGCGGGGTGACGCGCGCATGTTCGGTGGGTTCATGTTTGCCAGCCACAAGAGCTTGCGGGACCTCTACCAGGTGAGCTTGCCAGAGCTGGATACCCTGGTGGAAATTGCGCGTGGTTTACCTGGGATTTATGGGGCACGCCTAACGGGAGCAGGGTTTGGGGGTTGTACGGTGAACCTGGTGGAAGAAATACATGCCCCAGATTTCATTCAGGGACTGGTTGAAGGATATCGCAAGAAGACAGGCAGGACTGCCAGCGTATATCTTTGTCAGGCCAGCCGAGGCGCAGAAGCCAGGTGGGAAGACAACCAGGGATGAATTATTCAAAGATCACTGACAACCTGTACATTGGCACAACGCCAAAGGCAGGGGACTATAACATCCTACACGAGCTAGGTGTTACCCTGGTGATCAACATGCGAATTGGGCTACCACCCAAGCGTGATCCGCGTACCCCACCGATGCGAAGTGTATGGCTGCCGGTAATCGACTCACCTATTTTTCCCATCCCTGTGTTTGTGCTCAGGAAAGGCGTGCTTGAGGCCTTGAAAGTGATGGATGGTGGAGGGGCGGTTTATACCCACTGCTCAAAAGGCAGGCACCGAGGTCCCGCCATGGGGGCGTGCATATTAATCGCCCAGGGGATGTCTCCAGACGAGGCCATGAGGTTGATCAAAGAGCGAAGGCCTATATCCGACCTGAAAATGTGGTATATCCATCGACGGGTGATTAAGTTTAGTAAATCCTGGGAGTACTCAAAGTAACATGCTGGCGCTGGTTGGCAGTGGCGAATATTTACCCCCCATGGAGCCCGTGGATCGTTACCTGCTGGGACAGGTGAAAACTGACCCTAACGTGATCTGCCTACCTACCGCGGCTGGGACAGAAGGTAGTGATCGCATCAACTATTGGATGGAGCTGGGGAAGGCACACTTTTCGCGGCTGGGTGCGCAGGTGGATTCGCTGCCAGTGATTGACTCATCCAGCGCCAATGATCCTGATCTGGCGCAGCGCATCCAGCAGGCGAATTTTGTTTATCTATCGGGTGGAAAACCGGATTACTTGTACCGCACATTGGCCAACAGCCTGGTATGGACGGCAATTCAAGATATGCTTGATCATGGAGGAATCCTGGCGGGATGCAGCGCCGGGGCGATGATCATGGGTGAGTGCATCCCTGGATTACATAAATTGAAGCCAGCTTTTGGACTGATACCAGGTGTGCTGATCATGCCCCACTTTGATGAAATCCCCAAGGCGATGGTCAGTACACTCCAGTTGCTGGTAGGGGATAAGCGAACCTTGCTGGGCATTGAAGGCAATACCGCCCTGGTGGGAGCTAATGAAAGCTTTCTGGTTGTTGGCAGTGGGGGAGTGTTGGTGTGGAATAAACGGGAGAAGAGGCGGTACACTAACGGACAGCCTGTAAGCTGGAACTTGGGATAAGATAAATCCCCAAAAAGGAGTGCCAGGATCACGAACGACCCTGGCACTGTTTTAAAATGTTCGGTTATATTGCAGGCTTAGATGCATACATATTCTGAACAGGTTCTTTGCCTGGTAAAATGCAGATTCTCTACCTGCCAAGCAAGGGCATGTAAACCTGCTCCGGTAAGAAAATATTATACAGACCCGCAATCCCATATCCATCTATCATATTGAGCGGAGGGACGGGTGGGTTGGTACCATCACCCTGGTGAGGGAAGTTTTTCCAAATCAGCTCATTCACTGCATGGAATAGCTGCGGACGGTACATCAGGCTGAACGACGGGATATCTGTCAGATAAATCTCGGTGAGATCCGTATAGTATATCTTCAGAGTGGCTGGGTCGGTTTCACCTGGAATAGCCTGGATGATGGCATCAGCAGCCGGATTGATGTAACCGCCCCAATTACCATTCCAATTGCCCGATGTACCGGCATACTCAGAGCTGATTAGATGGCGAATACGGCTCCAGGGCTGGGTTGGACCAGCGCCATCACTCCACATCATGAAGATATCATAACCTGTGGGAAGCGGCCAATTGGTTACAGCTACCTGATAATCGGACCAGTCAGGATAGTTGGTCGTTATATTAATCCCAATGTTTTGTCCAGCAGCAGCCAAAATCTCAATCGCAGCCATCCAATCGGTCCAGCCATTGGGGCAGGTAGCAGTGTAGTTCAGGGTCTTGCCAGAGTATTCACGCCAGCCATCCGCATTGGTGTCGATGATCCCTGCATCATCCAGGAGTTTTTCGCGCCTACGATATCATTACCAGCCCATTGCACGTCCTTGACGGCATCGTGATCATATAGTGACTGTTCGTAATCTGAAGGATTCATAATCGAACGCGGCACCTGTTCGAAGGTTGCCGATTGGTTGGTCATCGCCTCGGTGATGATCGCATCGTAGTCAACCGCGATGGCAATCGCCTTGCGGATTACATTGTTATCCAGCCCGTAGGATTCCATGTTGTAAAAAGCGGTCGGCATTGAGGCACCTATCATATAAGGAGCTTCTGGTAGATAGGTGGAGATGGGCAGGTGATTGACAAGCCACAGATCCTGAACATTGGCATTGTACTGCTGGCTTACATCCACCCTGCCATATTTGAAGGCCACCTCACCAGCGTAATTATTGGCGTAGATCACATGAGCCAGATACTTGGGAGCTGGGAGTTTGCCCCACATAGAAGCATCCTGACCCCAGTAATTGTCGTCCCGGATCAGGACCACGATATCTGGATTATCCAGGTAGTTGTAATATGGCCCAGATGAGACGAAGTCCAAAGCCTGGTCATTTATAAAGGCATCAGGATCCCCACCAGTGCGCGCTTCCAAAGTTTGGGTCCAAGCTTTCTGGATAACATAGCTCGTGCTAAGGTAGCTTTCGACCATGAGAGGATTGACTGCTTTACCGTCCAGATTGAGTTTAGCCTTAATGAGGACTGTAATTGGATCAACCGCTTCGATCGTGTCAATATATTCTTGATAATTCATGCCAGCGCTGGTTTGGTAGGTGACATTGGCATACCAGGTATAGCCTATATCGTCGGCGGTCACCGGGGTGCCATCCCGCCAATGGGCAGCGGATTTGATTGTGAAGGTGATTTCCGTCATTTCTGTGTTCCATGTATAAGGACCATCAGCTAGTAGCGGAAACTGATCACCCGACATCATATTATAGATATAGGGAGTCTCGAAAACGGTGACACGGACATTGTCCTGTTGTGCGATCGCCATGGAATTATTACAATTGGTAGAATATGGATTCCAACAAGCAACCGTTTCCCACTGTTGACCGTTGAAGTATAAAGTTTGGTTGCGCGGAAGCGCGGCAGTCACTTCATCAGCGGTCATGCCAGGATTAATTATTGCAGTTTGTGTGGCGGGTTGAGGTGCCTGAGCGCTACTGGTAGTCAATCCCGCTACCATGCTGAAGATTACAATCAGGCTGATCGAAAGTAATAGCAATTTGTGTTTCATTACTGCTCCTCACTTTTTTGTTGTTTACTAGACAACTCTTGGCTAACCGAATATTTTTGGTTTTTCGTATTAGAATTTTCCTCGTGGGAAGTAAAGGATATTTTTGAAAATGATTGGGTGCCATAATCACCACAATACATGCAGTATAAATATTACACAAAATAACTGCCAATACTAATATACTATCCATTAAATGACGCCCCAAAAATATAATAGCGACCCTTATTGCTGGTTTTGCTATTAGCTCCCCAAGGATTACCCCGTAAAAATGGTTAGGCGACCGAATATGATCTTTGGATCATCGCCTCCTTAATTTCCTTGCTCAATATCATAATAACTGCTTTGTAATTAATATCCCTCTGTATTAATTCCACGCTCATCTAATTATTACGCCGAAACATTGTAAAGTCAAGTTAGAATAATAACACCCTGGTTGGTTCGTTAGGCATCGAGTTCAGACAGGATAGGTCCTTAAAAGATCAATATTATATGGGCTGTGATTGCTTATCAATCAATCACTTCCTGTACCTGCACTTTCAGCTTCTCCAAGGTGTTCTTAGTCTCAACTAATTTGGATTGAACCTGCTCGAGCTTAGCCTGCTCGGCACGTACAAAGCGTGAGTAGGGAGCAATAGCATCCTTGATATTTAATATCCCGCGCTCCATCTCGTGTTCGAATTGGGTCCGTAATGACTGGGTGAGCTGCTGGCGCAGGTCGGCGATCTTCTGGCGCAGCTCAGCCTTGGCCTGGCGTTTTTTGGCCGGTATGATGAACAATCCTAGCAATGCAATCACACTGGCCAGGATAATGCCCGTGGCATCGGCAGCTGCCGTGGTGGCCAGGACAGCAATCAATGCGCCCAAGCCGATGGCACCCACCTCGGTTGCTGCCAGGGCAGCCACAGCAGTTTGGGCCCCTTCTGCCATAAGACGGGCTTCGACTTCGCGGTCATACCCTTCCACCACACGCTGGGCTTCACGCCCGACCCCTTCGATCAGCTTTTCCCGGTCATAGTGAAAGCTACCCCCTGCGGCATCACCGATAATGCGTTGCTCGTGTTCCCGACGACGGTCGGCGATATGCTCCATGACGGCTTGCCATTGGCGCAGGTTGGCTTCCACCAACCAATCGATCAACTCGTTGACCTTGGTTTCAATTTTATGCGGGACGTCTGCAACCACACGCTGCTCGAACTCCTTTTGGATGCGGCTCTTGTTCAGAAGATCGAACACGCGAGGCAGGCGCAGGGTCTCGTCAAAATAATCCTGGCCACGTTGCTCCATCTCGTACAGCACGTTGTCGATGTCTGACATGCGGAACTCAAAATTACGCTGCATATCCTGCTGGTACATGCTCAACTGGGCTTCTACATCCGCCAATGTGGCGAAATCAGTTTTTAGCAGCTCCAAGCGAGAGGTGGTGACCTGGAGGTATTTATTTAACAGGTGAGAACCGACTCCCAGCGGGTTCATAAATTTTAAAGTCAAGCGACCTTTGTCATCCAATGTGGTTTGGATGTATTGCTCAAGCGATTCAAACTGACTGGCCTGCCAGAGAGCAGGCTCACCCGACTTCGCGCGTAGTGCCAGGCGGGAGCTCACTGGGAAAACCTCAGGGGTGATGCCAAGCAGTGAGCGGGCATTTTCACTGATGAAGGATACGACTTGCTGTTGTTCGACGGCACTCTGAAATTGGTCAATCTTGTTCAATACGATGACCACTTTTTTACCCCAGTCACGGATATTTTCCAGGAACGACCGCTCGCTTTCAGTGAAAGGCCGGTCGGCGGAGGTGACGAAGAGCACCAGGTCTGAGCGTGGCACAAACTGCTGGGTGATAGCTTCATGCTGCCGGTTGATGGCGTTGGTACCAGGGGTATCCACGATGTTGAGCTCTGCTAGAAGCTCTACAGGGGCGGTGAGGATATGCAGGTTTTCATTCTCAACACGCCGTTCTGTGGTCTCCCCGAACTGGACAACATTAATCTGGGTGGTAGTGGGGGTGACGCCCTCCTTAAGTAATTTTTGGCCTAGCAAGGCATTGATAAATGCACTCTTCCCCGAGTTGAACTCTCCGACAACTACGAGCAAGAACAATTCATCCAGCTGGCGGATTGAATCGGCCAGGGTTTGATGATCTTCAGAAGTAGCGCCGAATTGCACCAGAGATGATCGCAGGTCATTTAGCACATTGCGGGAATCTTTTAGAAGGATTTCCTGGGAATCGTTCAAAATTCGCATAAGCTGGCTCTCCTGAAGCTGATTATAGCGTTAAAGGAAATACGGCGTATGAAGGGTTGTCGCTTCGACCCGCCATACGCCGTAATATATGCTGTCGACGCACGGTCGACTAATATTTACGCCCCTCAGACGCTACCGGTACTGCAGCTTGAGCTCGAAGCGTTGCCGAACGAGTATGAGCTTCCCCCAGCGAATTTCGAAGCGAATGTTGAGATTTGTTTCGTGACATTTTGGCTTTGGCAGGATGGGCAGCTGACTTCGGTAATCTTACTATTGCTTAGCACCAGTTCTTCAAATGGCTTACCGCAGCTGGCACAAACGAACTCAAATATGGGCATACTAATCTCCTATGACATATTTATTAAAAATTTATAGTTAAACAAGGACAAATAACTTTGATGCAATAGTCATGAATTGGTTACATCTGGAGTTGACGGAAAATTAGTGTTTTACCTTTGTGCCAAAGGAAAAAAGAGGCCTGGGATCAGCCAGGCCTCTGCATTTATCAAGGAGCGAAAGTGACTTCAGTCGTCATACCCCAACGGAATTGTGGGTCGGGATTCTCGACGAGCAACCGAACCTTGTACAAGACATCGCCTGCCTGGACATTGAACATATCGGCGATCTCAGTCACCGTGCCGTTATATTTCTGGTCGGGTAGCGCGTCAGGAGCTAAAGAAGCTGATTGACCGACGGAGATATTAACAACTTCCTGCTCAGTCAGATCGTTGGTCTCCACATACCATTCGGAATAGTCAGCCACTAAGACTGCCCAGGTACCGGAGCCAACCAGCTGCCCAGGGTCAACGTTCACATCCACCACCGTGCCACTAAAGGGGGCTTTAAGGTCGAGATTATCGACTGCCAGCTGGGCCGAAGCCAGGTGCGCTTGAGCCGTATCCAGGTTCATTTGGGCGATCTTCAATTGGTCAGGATCTGGACCCTGGCGGGTGGCATCATAATCGCTTTGAGCTTTGACCTGGACGGCCTGTGCCATCTCGAGATTAGCCTGGGCACGGTCACGGTCAATGACAAGCTGATCGCGTGCATGAACAGCGGCATCATAGTCGTCCTGAGCCTTTTTTAAGTCATCTTCAGCTTTCTTGCGGGTTGGGTTATCAGCCTCCAGGTTGGCATATTTATCATATTCGGTCTGGGCGTCATCCAGGGCGGTCTGCTTGTCAGCGACTTCGATATTGGCGTCATCGATCTTCTTTTGATATGCATCGGTGTCGATCGCGCTCCAGGCTGTCTCGGCCTGGATCAGTTGCTCGTTTGCATCCAGCAAGGCCAACCAGGCGTTGGAGGAGGTGATGTCGGCGTTTTGGTTGAGTGAATCCAGTGCCTGCTGGGCGTTTTCCACTTCCAATTCGGCTGCGGTGACGTTCGCCTGGTATTGTTCTCGATCGCCAAGTGTGGCTAACACTTGCCCGGCAGTCACCTGGTCACCCTGGCTTACCTTGACTTCAGAAATGTGCCCCCCAGATGGAAACGACAGGTACATGAACTGCTTCGGAACCAGGTTGCCCTGGCTGATCACCGAGCCGCTGCTCTCAACGGTTGGGATCGGTGTCGTCTCAGGTGTGCTCTGCACCTTCAATGCACTGCAGCTGCTTATCATCAGCGCGGTAAGTATAAAAACGGTTAATAATTTCAGATTGGGTTTCATATTCCACCTCTTATACATAGTTGCTATTCGTATGCCAGAACTTCTCGGATGGTCAGGCGGGCAGCGCTTCGAGCTGGCAGGACACTGGCCACAGCTGAAAGGACCAAGACTAAACCAAGCCAGATCAGGAATCCATACGGATTCAACACGAACTGGCTTGGGGAGTTAAAGATTGCCAGGCTTATGATACGGTTGAGCATGAGAGTGATTGGGAATGAGGCAATGGCTGCCAGGAACCAGCTGATCATACCAATGATCATGCCTTCCACCATGACGGTGCGCATAATTTGCCCATCCGTAGCGCCGATGGCGCGCATCACACCAATCTCACGCGTCCGTTCCATGACGTTCATCCCCATTGTGCCTGTCAGACCAATACTGCCGACTACCGCAGTTAGCAAGGCCATGACTAACAGAAAATTGATCAGGATGGCCAGGCTCTCTGAAGTGGTTTTTAATGTTGATAATCCCGCCTGGGTCTCACTGACATGGTAGCCAAGATCGCGGAGAGTGCTATCAATCGTTGCAGCCATCTGCTCCTGGGAGTTCAGGGTGTGCTGGTCGGTGACCACGCGGTAAGAGAATGACTGGTTAGGTAGATTAATCAGCCGGGAGACGTACTCATATGTGGCGTATGCGATGATCTGATCGCGGCTGAGGAAGCGGAAGATGCCGACTACAGTCCATTCATCTTCCTGGCCGTTGATTTTTAGCTTCAGCTGGTCACCCGGTTTTAGATCGGGGTAGATACCCCAGATAGCTTCGCTGACGGTAATGGCGGTCGTATCACCTGGCTGCAACCAGCGCCCTTCAAGCATGACAGGTGCGATCAGTTTACTCTCCACGGGAGGTGCCAGGATGGTTAAATAGTCAGCCACGGTCTTATCCGGGCGGATGATATCTGCCGAGACAAATGACCAACCCTCTACAGCTTTGACATGTGGGATGCCCATTACAACTTGCTTAATCTCGTCCAGGCGATACGGGCGGTCAAAGTTCAATGTCACGTCGGCGATGAAGTACTTTTCTGTCATTAGGATGTAGTTGTTCAGTGATCGCTGGACGTTAAATACGCCGATGAAGATGGCTCCGCCGATGGTCAGGGTGAAAAGGGTGAGCAGCAGGCGACGCTTGCGGCGGAAAGTATTCCGCAGAGAGATCAACAGCGGCCGGGAGATCCACTTTACCCGACTTCCCAGACGTTCCAACCAGCTGGGAGAAGATTTTCCACCACTTAATGACGTACCACTGATGGCTGCCTGCACTTTTACCCGGGAGCCATTGATGATGGGGATAAAGCCAGCTGCGAGTGGTACCAGAATAGCTACAATAATCTGTAAAAGATAGGCCAAAGGCACGATGCGGTAGCCCTGCAGGTTGAAATTCATCTTGCTGGCTACATATTCCGACAGCATATAAGCTGCCTGACCGCCGGCTGGTAGTGCGATCAACAATGCGATCAAACCAAAGAACAGGATAAGCACCATGTACATGCCAAAAATTTGCTGGCTGCGTGCCCCAATCAGTTTCATCACTCCAATATGAGGCATATGTTGGGAGAGGAGTGAATTTAATGTGTTAGCAATAAGAGAACTGCTTAGGAATACGATGAGGATGCCCAATGCCATCAAGATACCCAGGATAGCCTGGACAGTGGATGCCATGGGGTGCTCATTGGTTTGGTTCAATTGTGTGCGTTGGGCCTGGACATTGCTCTTGTCGAGCTTATCAGCGATGGTGGAGGATACTTCGCGTATATGATCGAGATCGTTGGAATCACCACTCACGGTAGCAAATAGCCGATTATATGTGATTGGCTGACCCAACCAAGGTAAGGTAGCCATGGTGATATAGCTGAGGGGAGGCGACAAGAAATCACCGGCTGCCGTAGTTTGGTCCTGTACAATGCCCGCAACTGCCATCGCCTTGATGTTGCCATCGGGTAGCTGGAATTCAAGCACATCCCCGGGTTTGACAGAGAGCTCATCCAGCACCTGGCTTTCCAACAGCACCTGCTTATCTTCCGGAATTGGGTTCCCCTGTAGTGGAAGCAGAAGATTAATTTTGGTGTCGGCAAAATTCTTGATCGCCACCATGTCTATGGTGTGCCAGTCACCACCTGGAATTCTGACACTGGCTCGGAAAATATGCCGGCCTTCCGCCTCTTTCACACCCTCCAGGGTTTTAACCGAATCCAGCAGGTTATCTCCGTATTGATCGGTGTTCAGAACAATATTGGCAGGATTGGCAGAGGCATAACTTGCACCCATATCCGTAGAGATGATCTCGTACGTCCCAGCGATCATGCCAATGGAAAAGACTCCCACTGCGATGGATGCCACCACGAGCAGGGTGCGCATCTTGTTATCCCACAGATCAGAAAAAACCTTTCGCCAGCGTGGTCTCATTTGATCACCACCATCCGACCTTGCGATCTGCTAATCGGTGCTGTGCCAGGCGCGCTTGAACGATGCGTGAGAGAGCTTCCTGAGTCAGAGGAGATCCTACGACCATCTGAGCGAAATCCTTGTGTGGAAGAGCTACCAGCTCAACCGGGCTGTCTAGAGAAGCGCGCACACTTGCCAGCGAGTCACCGCCATGGATGAGCTCAATCTCTCCAAAGAATTCACCCGGTCCCAATTCTGCCAGAGTCACATCCGGACGCCGTGAATTTTCCAAAACTACTTCGACCTTACCGCTCAAAACGATAAAAAAGGAATCTACATTCTGACCTTTGCGCAGAATCATCCCACCAGGTGGAATATCCATGCGTTTGACCAGGTGGGTGGCCTTAAGCATCTGTGCGTGGCTGAGTAAGGGCAGCGCCTGAGCGATGGCTTCGTTGATGATCTCACCGTCTGAGATGATCAATGTGCGGTAGGTAAGCTTGGTTATGGATGGATCATGGGTAACCAGGATGATGGTCTTGCCTTGCTCGACGAGCTGGTTAAACAAGCTGATAATCGCATCCGATGAACGAGAGTCCAGGTTTCCGGTGGGCTCGTCAGCTACAATAATCGGCGGATCTGTGGCAAGTGCCCGGGCGATGGCAGCAGTCTGCTGCTGACCGCTCGATACAGCAGCTGGCAGCTTGTAGGCTTGCTGTTCGAGACCAACCATTTTCAATAAATCCATGGCACGCGCTGGACGTTCAGCCAATGGGTAAATATTGCAATAATCCATTGGCAGCATGGTGTTCTCGAGCAAGGTGAGCATGGGCATAAGCTGGAAAAACTGGAAGACAATCCCAAGGTTTGTGCCACGCCACAAGGCGCGTTGGCTTTCGGTCATCTTGTAAATGTTGACCCCATTGATAATAACTTCACCGCTGGTGGGGTGATCTATGCCGGTGATCATATTTAGAAGGGTGGACTTACCACTGCCCGATTTGCCAACGATGGCGACAAACTCGCTGGAAGGTATGTCCACATTTACACCACGCAGGGCAAGATATTCACCTGCCGAGGTCTTATAGCGTTTGACCACCTGGCGCAGCGCGATCAGTGAAGGGGTGTAGGTACTGTTCACGGATTTACCTGTAAGGCTGGCATGGAAAACCCGGAATCAGCTTCTATCTGCCCGTCAGCGATGTGTAAACGGCGGGTGAAACGTGGGCCGAGGTTATTATCGTGCGTCACCATGATGATCGTGCGGCCCTCACTGATCAGCTTTTCGAAGATTTGGAAGATAGTCTCCGCTGTCAATGTATCCAGGCTACCAGTAGGTTCGTCGGCGACAATAATGGGGGGATCATTAACCAGCGAGCGGGCGATCGCCACGCGCTGCTTTTGGCCGCCGGAGATATAGGCAGGGAGTTTGCGGGCATGTTCTTCCAGCTCCATCAGCCGGAGCAGCTCGATAGCACGCTCTTTACTGAGGCGTGGCCGGTAATTTCCCGAGAAATCAACCGGTAACATGATGTTTTCTACCAGGTTGAGCATGGGCAATAACTGGAACGACTGATGAATGATGCCCACATTGCGGCCGCGCCAGACCGCCATAGCATTTTCGCTCAGATTGTGGATCGAGGTGCTTTTCCCATCTGGAGGAATAAAGATAACTTCTCCGGAGGTGATTTCATCTGCCCCAGTGATCATGTTGAGCAAGGTGGTCTTGCCTGCGCCTGATTTACCGATCACCCCAACGAATTCACCGGCGTGGATATCGGCGGTGATGCCTTTTAGCGCGGTGAAATCACCAGCTGCGGTCTTATAAACCTTGACCACGTCACGCAATTGAATAAGCAGCCGGTGATTGTTGGACGAACCAACAGAAGAATTAGAGAATAAAGTATCCATTAATCAGAACTTTTAAAATTCGGTTCCGGGATAAGAGCGGATGATTTTATCATGGAAAAATAGCGCCATTCCTTATTCTTTCATTAAGGAGAACGACTGTCTGTCTCCTATCCCTTCATGAAAACGCAGAGCAACCTTCCTGCCTTCTTCATTGACTCATGCCTGGTGAGACCAGAAACACAGCTCTGCGGGCCTGGGGCCTCTCTTACAGCCTACGCAAGGCATTTCACAACAGGTCGAGATACAAGCAAAGTTAGCGAGCAGCAAGTGAGCGCTCACCCATAAGAAGGGTTGCATGATTAATGCCTACATGGTGCAACTATCTTTACAACCGGATTGAGAAAACTCTAATGTAACTAGAACAAATGTTCTGCTATAATCAGGGCATGGAAACAATAGTCCATCCCGTTTATGACTACGGCAGGCCTGCAGATGGCCCTATACAGCTTTCCCCGCGCCAGCTGCACCTGGTGATCGCGCCACACCGCGCTCAACGCCAGCTGATGACGATCCTGACTGCCCGCCTGGCCCTCACCAGCCCGGTGCGCCTGCTGGACGCAGGTAACTGTTTCGATGGCTACGGCCTGGCCCGCCAGCTGCGCCAGCACACCACCCGGTTCCAATCGGCGCTTGAACGGGTGAGCGTGGCACGCGCCTTTACCTGCTACCAGGTGGAGACCCTGCTCACCGAGACGGTAGCTGACAGTGCGCCGGCGTTAGTGCTCAACCTGCTGGACACCTTCTACGACGAAAACGTCAGGCTGGCTGAGCGCCTGCGCCTGCTGCAGGTGAGCCTGGGGGAGCTGCGCCGTTTGAGCCGGGCGGCCTCGGTGGCCGTCAGCACCTGCATGCCCACGCGCGACCAGCCGGTTGAGCTGCTGGAAGCGTTGAGCGAGGCTGCCGGAAAGGTGTGGAGCTACGAAGAGCCACAGCCTGTCGAGCCATTGCGTTTGTTTTAAGGAGGTATTCTTATGGGACGCACACTTCCATCTGTAACGCAAGTTTTTCTGAAGGAGCAGGAGTCGTTCCTGCGCTTCCGGCGTGCCCTGCGCCGCAGTGACCAGAAGGCACTGGACGACCTGTTCGCGGCGGCGCACAAGCACCTGGCGGCTGCGGCGTATGCCTCGCACGCCCTGCCTTTCGAGGTTTTCCTGCTCTCGATGCTGCTGGAGGAACACAAGCAGGTGCTGCGCATGCGCTACCTGCTTAACCCGGCGGATGCAGCCGCCCTGGAGCAGCTGGAACAGGGTGATTCCACCGCCTACCTGGATGCACTCACCGCCCAGGTAGAGGACGAAAACCCAATCCCACTTCCATCTTCTGGCGGAGAGGATCCTGCGGGTGCACCTAGCAGTCCGGCGAAGCCGGAGCCCCCTGGCGCGGCACCCGCCCCCCCTGAGACGGGGGTGACGCTGATGAACTTCCATGGCTGAGCTGACTGGCTGGCTGCTGGACCTGTATGCCGATACACAGCCCGGGCTGGTGCTCTGGCTGATCGGTGAAGACGGGCAGCGCCACCGCCTGACCCAGGATTTCCCCATCACCTTTTACGCAGCGGGTGAGCCAGCCCGACTACGCCAGTTGTGGCGCTTTCTGAAGGCACAGCCTGAGAAGGTGGAGCTGAAGCGCAGCGAGCGACGCGATATCTTCTCACCTCAGCCGGTGCAGGTGTTGGAAGCCACCCTGCCCGACACAGCCACCCAGCCGAACCTATTCTACCGGGTGGCGCGGGAATTCCCCGAGCTGCCCTTTTACGATGCTGACCTGCCACTCACCACGCGGCACGCGGCACTTTACAATACCTTTCCGCTGGTGCACTGCCGGCTGGAAGTAGATGAGAACGGGAGGGTGCAGACCATCCAGGTGCTTGACACGCCCTGGGATCTTGACCCTCCCGCCCCGCCATTGCGCCTGCTGGCAATCGAGCCGGACATTGACCCGGCGCATGCTGCCCCGCGGAACCTGTACGTGCGCTCGATGAGCGCTTCGTACCGCCTGAGCCTGCAAAACCCAAGGCCCTTACTCGTCAACCTGCGCGCCATCCTGGAGCGCCAGGACCCCGACATCCTGATGAGTGCCTGGGGGGATACCTGGCTGCTGCCTTACCTGATCGATCTATCGGAGCAATGGCACATCCCGCTGCCGCTGAACCGCGAGCCCGGCAGGGAGGTGATCCGCAAGGAGGAGCGCAGCTACATGGCCTATGGGCGAGTGATCTACCGCGGGAAACAGGTACACCTGTTCGGGCGCTGGCACATCGATGGCTGCAATGCCATGCTGTTCCACGAGTATGGCCTGGAGGGAGTATACGAGCTGGCGCGCGTTACAGCCCTGGCGGGGCAGGTAGTGGCCCGCGTTTCGCCGGGCAGCGGTATCTCAGCCATGCAGATGGTCACCGCCCTGCGCCTGGGCATCATGGTGCCCTGGCACAAGCAGCAGGCCGAGCGCCCCAAGAGCGCGAACGAGATGATGCAAGCCGACCAGGGCGGTCTGGTTTACCAGCCGCTGATCGGCGTGCACCGCGATGTGGGGGAGGTGGATTTCGTCTCGATGTATCCCAGCATCATGCGCCACTTCAATATCTCGCCTGAAACGGTGGCGGACCCCAACACCGTGGGCCGCGACCAATATGCCCGCCTGGAACGTGTCTCTGAGCTGGGCTTATGGATCGACCAGGAGAACTCTGGCCTGATCCCCCAGACCCTGGCGCCGCTCCTGGATAAACGCCTGGAGCTCAAGCTGCGCCTGGCTGAGCTGCCGGCCTGGGACCCGCGGCGGACTACCTACCAGGCCCAGGCAACAGCCCATAAATGGCTGCTGGTGACTTGCTTTGGCTACCTGGGTTACAAGAACGCCCGCTTCGGGCGGATCGAAGCGCATGAGGCCGTTACGGCCTACGGGCGCGAGATGCTGCTGCGTGCCAAGGAAGCGGCTGAAGACCTGGGCTTTGTGGTGCTGCACATGTACGTGGACGGCCTGTGGGTGAAGAAGAAAGGCTGTGCAAAAGTGGCGGATTTCCAGCCGCTCCTGGAGGAGATCACCAACCGCACCAGCCTGCCGATCGCCCTGGACGGTATATACCGCTGGGTGGCTTTCCTGCCATCGCGCATGGATGAGCGTGTGCCGGTACCCAACCGTTACTTCGGGGTTTTTCAGGATGGCTCGCTGAAGATGCGCGGCATCGAAGTGCGGCGCCATGACACACCCACGTGGGTATCGGATGTGCAGATGCAGATCATCGATACGCTGGTGCAGGCTGCCAATGTGGATGACCGCTCCACATATCTACCGAAGGTTCTGAGCTTGATTTGCAAGGCGCTTACCCGATTGCGTACCGGGAAGGTGCCGCTAGAAGACCTGCTGGTTTCTTTGACATTGAGCCGCGAGTTATCTGAATACCGTACGCCTTCGCCCGCCGCCCGGGCGGCGGCCCAACTATCAGCCATTGGGAAGGATCTGCGCCCTGGACAGCGCGTGCGCTTCATATACACCATGGGTGAGCCAGGTGTGCACGCCTGGGACCTGCCACAGCACCCTGATGTGCGCAGGGTTGACCAGGAGCGCTACAAGGTGCTCCTACTGCGAGCAGCGGCGGCAATCATGCAGCCGTTTGGGGTAAAGGAAGACGATCTGACTACCCAGGTATTTGCGCATGCTCGCGATGTAACATTTTTCTCCCCTGTTTATCTAAATACATGAACAATCTTGCTAGCATTGAGTAATATTTTAGTTGGGTGAAAAAAGGGAAAAAAATGGTTTCGCACGCTTTATGTCTTCGTTGGGTGGTCGATTGTTGTGCATCGTGGCAGGGATCGCACTGATCGTTATTGGTCTGGCAGTAATCCATGGCACTGGAGGGATCATCCTGGCAATTGCTGGTTTGGTGCCCCTGGTGGCCGGGCTGTTCAATTTTTGCGTTTTTGCGCCATTGTTTGGAGGTCCCTTCCTTGCGTGTGATATTAAGAACATTAATCGGTTTTCGAAGGATGGGCAACTCTGACTGCCCATTTTTGATTAAACATGGGGTAAAATATCAAACCAGAAAGGAGGAAATTATGAAACTTTACGTCGGGCAGGCAGCGCCTGATTTTTCACTGCCATCGCACCTGGACAAGGACATCAAGCTAAGCGATTACCTTGGCAAGAACGTTGTACTGGTGTTCTTTCCATTAGCCTGGACACCCGTCTGAACGGGCCAGATCCCATCGTACGAAGCCGATAAAGCCAAGTTCGAGGGATTGGATGCCCAGGTCCTGGGCGTAAGCGTTGATCATGTTCCCTGCCTGAAAGCATGGGCAGAGTCTCTGGGGGGGATAAATTACCCCTTAATGAGTGATTTCTGGCCACATGGCAGGATAGCAAAACTGTATGGGGTGTTCCGCGAGCCGGAGGGACGTTCTGAGCGCGCCATATTTGTCGTTGATAAGCGTGGTTACATCCGCTACATTGATATCCATGATATTGACCACCAGCCGGACAATGACGTCGTGCTGGAAGTATTGCGACGCATCGATCCTGAAGCTGCTTTACGCAGTCCGGCACCACCTCCTATCAAACCGGAAGAGATACGTCTACCGCATGGGGGCGTGGTAATGTACTGCACGCGCTGGTGCCCTGGTTGCCGAAGGGCGCGTGCCTGGTTCCAGGCGAATAATGTTGAGTATACCGAGGTGGACATTGACGTCACCCCGGGTGCTGCCGACCAGGTGAAGAAATGGGCAAACGGAACCCGAACAACCCCGACCTTCGATATCGAAGGCACCATCCTGGTGGGTTTTGACGAGAAAAAGGTCGAAGCCGCCGTCAAGGAAAAGATTACCAAATAATGATTACCCGGAAGCGTACTGCTTCCGGTTTTTTTTATTGGGAAGAATATGACAATCGAATTTACTTTATCAACCATAATCGCGGCGACACCGCTTGAGGTCTATGATGCCTGGATGAGCTCAGAAGGTCATTCGGCAATGACCGGTAGCCCTGCCATAATATCCGCCAGTGTTGGAGGAGAATTTGAAGCCTGGGATGGGTATATCCATGGGAGAAACCTGGAGCTCATCCCTGGAAAGCGCATCGTGCAAGCGTGGCGGACGACAGAGTTCAGCGCGGATGAACCCGATTTACGCATCGATATCGTACTGGAAGCGCAAGGAGAACAGACCAGACTCACGCTTCACCATACTGGGCTCCCGCCGCATGGCGGGCAATATGAGCAAGGTTGGGTGGATGCGTACTTCGAGCCGATGCAGGCGTACTTTGAAGCGAGGTCGAAATAGCAGGCCTGCTGTTGATCGCCATCATTCATCGCGTGTGACCTGGCTCTCGCCGATCAGCAGTTTATGCTCAATGAAGTAACCAGAAGCCGGGAGGCGGCTTACGCTGTAGATCGTGAAGTACTGAAACAGCATTATTCTGAAGTTACAAGAGGTTCTTGCCTGAACGTCGGGCTGCCTCAATCCCGATGCCAGGGGTAAATTTATACCCACAAGCTGACAAGGCAGTTTCGATGGCGCCGATGGTCACCACGACATCGCCTAGGGTAACGGCACCCATATGACCAATACGGAAATATTCATTGCGGATGCTAGGCAGCAGGCCACCAGCCAGGGTCACGCCAGATTGAAGCACCTTGCCCAAGAATTCAGGACCGTTCACACCGATGGGGTAGCGAGGGGCAGTAAGGGTGTGGGCAGCATAGCCTGGTTGGGTAGGTACCTGGGTAAGGCCGAGTGCTTCAATGCCAGCCTTACATGCCTGACTGATGGCAGCATGGCGGGCGGTGCGCCTGGTCATGCCCTCGCTCAAGATCTGAGATAGGCTGACCTGTAAGGCGAAGATCAGGTTGACAGGCGGCGTGCCAAAATAGCTGGGCTTGCGAGCTTCGTAGGCCATCATAATGGGTAGCCAGTTGGTCCAATCGGCATAGTAGTTCAGAACCGGAGATGAGCGTTTTTGGAATGCCTGCATGGCCTGCGGGCCGATCATTAACAGCGCGAGACCAGGGGGAACCCCAATCGCCTTCTGGGAAGCCGTGAGCGCCAGGTCCACACCCCATTCATCCATCTTAAGTACTTCACCTGCCACTGAACACACACCGTCCACGATAACCAGGCAGCCATATTGCTTAGCTAACCAGGCGAGCTGCTCCACATCCGTAATTACGGCTGTGGAGGTGTCTACATGGGTGATGGTCATCAACTTATAGCTGGTGGCTTCGAGGGCAGATTTGACCTGCTCGAGGCTTGGGCGGCTGCCAGGCAAGGCGGCAAGCTGGGTAACATCTGCGCCGTAGCGCTGGAGGATTTGGGCAAAGCGCTCGGAGAAATACCCCGTGCCAACTACCAAAGCTTTATCGCCAGGCTCGACCAGGTTAGCCCCGGCACAATCCATGGCCAGTGTGCCTGAGCCGGCCAAAACCAGCGGCTGCCCGGCGGGGCTTTCAAATACCAAGCGGAGATCCTGCAGAGCCTGGCCGAAAGCCTCGATAAAGTCACCAGCCACATGACTGGTGGTTGGCTCACCCATGGCAGAGAGCACAGCAGGCTCAAATTCTATGGGGCCCGGGATCATTAACAAGGTTCTATTTCGCATGGGTGTCCTCCGACAGACAATTATCAGATTCTTTTTCGACCATGATCGAGTCTTCATCGATACTAACCAGCCAGCCCGTCTTGAATTCATGGACAGGAAGCTGGTCAACACAGGGAATTTCAGCAATGATGCACCCTACGGCCGTGATCGTCTCACACTCAGCGTTCAAGATGGCGATTGGGGCATAGCCAGCATGTTTCAAGCGGTATAAGGTATATGAGCCAACTGTAGAACCTTTACCAGTGGGGAAAACCAATACCTTACCAGAGATGCTTTGACCTTCCAGATCATGGCCGCGCTCTACCACTATACCCGTATCTGGATCTATGCCACCGAAGAATGAAATTGCCTGAGTGGAGACCAGGGCGCGTCCTTTGGCTTTACCGCTAACGATGCACCGCCCATGAAAGATCATTTTAATGCCAACCTCACGACTTCCTCAAAAGGCAGGAGCAGTGTTTTAAACTTGTTCTTTGCCGAAGCATAGTAACAGGCTTTGGCGCTGTCGGTGGCCATGGCTTTGAAGCGCTCACGGATGGGGGCAACGACACAGCATGTATCCGCGGCGACCTTCGCACCGGAGGATTCGATGATGCGGGTATACCCAAGCCTATCGGCCTGCTGTTTGACCGGGCGCGAGGTGGTGATCCAGAATTCCTTTGTGACATGCCTGCCATTTACGATCAAGGCGATCCTCGCAAGCTCATCAATGGATAAATGCGGGCAGCCTAGGCTGACGAAGTCGACATCATCCAGCGTTGCATCATTAAGGGAGGCGCGAGCTGCATCGATCTCCTGAGAAGTGATTATGATGGGGTCTTGGGGAGGTTGTTGCACGGCAGCTTCAGGGGTAATGGCTTCCATGTGGAAGAGGGCAGAGCCTCCGTAGGTGGCCAGGCTAGCGCAAAAGGATTTCAGGTTCTCGAGCGAAGCCTGTGACACACCCTGGATATATGGCACCTGCCTGGTGGACTGGATCCGGTCACCGATGACCTTGCCCAAGGCTCCGAAGTCGCTATTCTCCTGCAATAGGGCATCAACTTGAACGCAAATTGCCGGCCGACGGTTAATATCGAGATGCAGACCATATTCTGGAGTGCGTCCAGTAAGGGCGGCGGCCAGGGCAGACGGACCGCCTTCCCGGTTGGTGCGGGCACCCAGGACAGAGTTGGCATAGCACACTGCTGAAGATTCCGACCAGGCCAGATGGTCTCCGAGATGGGGTGGGGGTGCGGTAAGGTAGGGTGTGCAAGTGCAGGTGGTGGCTACGCCCATCCGTGCAAAGGCTTCAATTACCTGTAACTGCTTGCCGGCGAATTCAGCGGAGATGCCCAAGGCTGGCCAATTTTCAAGATCCATCCCGGCGGGGTTGAGGGTGGCGGGCACACACACCTTTCCACCGGCATCAGCCAATTCAGCTAGAAACTGCAGCCCGGCCTCCCCCAGGTTATCGTAGCTCACCCCGGCAATTTGAACCGATGAAACCGGGATCATACGCTTGGCGCCGTAGATATTGCCGAGGGCGACCAGGATCTGCATGGCTTTCTGCACGGCTTTGCCATGCTTACCGGTATGCATCTCCAGATCTTCTGGTGTTAGCTCCATTTATCGCTCCCTATAAAAGGCAACGCCTGCCAACCATCACTCACCGTATCGTAAGTCACTTGAGAAAATTGGCCAAATCCCCTTCAGGGAAAATGGCTTTCTCGAAGTCTTTACCCTGGGTAGTGAGTGGCTTGGTGAGGTCAAAACCCAGCTTGGTAGTGAGGTACTTGCCGGCAGCATTTACTTCACTCGAGGGGTCCAGGCTTGATCCCGGTTCCTTCGGAATAACTACCAGGTCGGTGTCACCTTGAAACCGGGTAGCGAGTGCCCATTCCACTTCCTGCGGGTTATAAATGTCGATGTCTTTATCTACCACAAAGACATGCTTGCAGGAGCGGTGACCAGCAAAAGCTGCTTGGATCGCCTTTTTGCCATCATCTTCGGCATGTTTTTCGATCTGCACGATCGCATGCAGCCAGGAGCAACCACCCGGGTTGATATTCACATCCAGGCACTTGACCACTTCGTTGACCTTCTTGAAGATGGTCGGCTCGCGAGGCATGCCCATTAAGAGCTTGTGCTCAAGAGCACCCGGCAGCAAGGCATGCCAGATCGCATCCCGGCGGTGAGTGATGGTTTTCACCTCAAACACAGGTTCGTCGCGCACGATGTCATACGTCTCCGTGAGATCTACGAACGGTCCTTCAGCGTGGCGACGGTCTCTATAGACTGTCCCTTCGAGTACAAACTCGGCTTCGGCTGGGATCAACAAATCGACGGAGGTGGCATGCACCAGGTTGAGAGGTACATGTAAACAGCGGGAAGACAAAGCGTTGGCGATCTCAAGCTCGTCCAGGCCTAGCTCAACCGAAATGGCAGCTGCCACCAGAAGCTCGGGTGATACACCGATGCAAACTGCCACATCCAAGCACCCTAATTCTTCAAGATAGCGGTCGAAATGGCGCCCACGCACCACGCGGATAGCCATCTGATTTTTAGAAATTTGCATGGCGCGGTGGAAATCGAGATTCTGACCAAACCCTGGGTGCCTGGCGATGAACACACCCGAGCTGATGTAGTTGCCTCCATCCCTGGTACAGTGACGCAAGATCGGAAGACGGTCGAGGTCGGGTTGTCGGATGATGACTTCCTGGCAGGGTGCCTGATCTACTACCGGGCATGACGAATGGTGCTCAATTGCATCCGCCAGGGTGGGGATGATCTGGTTGACGTCGACATCCAAGTATTTGGCGAAGGCGGATTTCGTGCACAGCAGGTTACCCACGACCCTGAAAGGGCTTTCAGTGACTTTTTCGAAGAACACCGGGCGTGGCTCCAGCTGCTTAAGCACACCAGCCATTTGATAGGTTTTGGAGACCGGCGTAGTGAGGCTAAGCAACTCGCCAGTGTCTTCCAGACGTTGGATGTAGGAGCGCAAGGTCATAAGGCACCATCCGTTGGGGAATCTTTAGTGCTTATACCATTAAACAAGGAGATTTGGAGGTAAATTACCGGTCAGGCGAAGCGAGCACCGGGAGTGAGATTTTTTCCCAATCCTGACCACCATCTATGGTCAGCCATACAGAATTCTCCGTTTGACATGAAGGGGCCAGTATGCCTTTCGGGCCACTACATGAGCCGGACATGGTCACTGACCATCCAAGATCGGCATTTACCCAGCCAGAGGTGGTTACCCCGAGAGGATATTGAGAGACCTGGTGTGGTGATTTCGACGAAGTATCCAGCGACCAGGTGGCACCGGCATCTGAGCTGACATAAAGCAGGCCATTGTGTTGATCAAGCTGCCAAGCACTTTCAGGACTGAGGAAGGTGATCTTTTCTCCAACCGGCAAATCATATGCCTGCCAGGAGGAGCCTGCGTCAGTGGTTTTTAACAGGATACCGGAGCTGAACACCTGGCTGGTAGCTTTCTTAAACACGATCCAGCCATCCATGGCTGAGTCAAAATGTAGCTGAAGGGGTTTCCACGCATCAGGGGGTAGCAAGATCTCAGAGGTGTTCCAGGATTGGCCCAATTCTGATCGATGATAAAGCGTATAGCTGGCTTGGGTGGCAGTAGAGACTGCCCAGGCTTCACCAGAGGGGAGTATATACGCCAGCTGAACTGGGGCAGGGGATACATCTTGCCAGCTGGCAGCCTGATCCTGCGTGATAAACAGGCGATTGCCCATGACCAGCCAGCCTCGATCAGATGAGAGCCAGCCTGTATCTTCAATGAGCGGAGAGTTTTTCCCAACTGTGTTCCCGATTGATTTTGACGGTGGCATCGCGACCATCCCATCGGCTACATTGATGTCGATGGCTAAAGATACCCCGCCCCAAGTGTTGCTGACATCACCAGCATATTGACGGATACGCTGGTGATTGGTCCATAAACCTACCAGCCAGGAGATCCCATTCACGGAAGCGTAAGGATCATAGCCGTCGGCATACCAGGAGGCGGCCCAGACATCCTGCGGGACGTGCTCCACATCCGCCCAATCTGTGACATACGAGCTGCGAGCCCCATACCCTCCAGCGAGGTTACCAAGCTCACCCAGCCGCTCTGTCCAGCCATTCATAAAAGCAGCTGCCGCCTGACGGCACTCCGGGCTAGCTCCGCCAAAGGTTTCCATATCATAGTAGATCACCGTGCCACCCAGGCCATAATTCGTGAGGCCTACAGTGGCAGCTGCGGCAGATGCAGCTTGCGCTTCGTAGCGGCCTTGCTGATAAGCGACCGCAAGGTCGTAGCTTATGACATGTTTATAGCCTGAACAAGGCGCTTGGGGCCCTACCCAGGTAGGAATGAAGCTCCAGCCCTGTGCATGGGCTGCCTGGACCCAAGATGCATCGGCTTTGGTGCAGAATGATGCAAAGTGAATCCCACCCAGGTATAACCCGAAGAAGCTGTAGGGGCTGGCGTTCCACCAGGTTTGCATCTTGGACAAGGATGGTAGGTAGCAGGCATCAAACCCTTGCCCCTGAATGATACCAACATCTGGAGGTGGGCTTCCAGCAGGGTCAGAATAATGAAGCAGCGGGAGGAAAACCTGCGGGCGTGACAGGCGCGTAAAGGTGAAACGGACTGCGCTAAAGGAAACGCTGGTGGTGTACTCAGCTTCTGCGTTAAAGTCTGTCAGGCTTACATAGCCAGTGCTACCAGAGGCGAAATAATACTCCCCCAGGTTTAGCCATTGGTTGTTGAGTGGATACTGGCTCAGGCTACGCTGTGAGTCGCCATAAAAGTGATGGATGGTATACCTTGCCTCAGTGGTATCGTGAGCGATGGGCAATTGGGCATTATTACACCATTTTATCGGGTCGTGAAATGCAATATAAGCTTCCACCCGATAGTAGCCGGCCTGGGGGATAAGCGGTTGCCAGTGGGCATAATTGGTGGAATGATCTCGGTTGTTGGTGTTCAGGGTAAGGTAGGCAGTATGCCCGTGGTTATTTTGGAACGGATACCAGTAAGTCTGGGGGCAGGTGGTGTAGCCGGGGTGAAGCTCAGGATCTTCGACGACCACTTCAATTGCCTGGGCGTGCGTTTGCCCTGGGATAAGTGCTAGGACGATGGTAACTATTAAAATTAAAGATGGCAGGTGATGGACCTGCTGGAGAATAGATTTTGAAATTAAGCGCTGGCGTGCGATCATTGTTGTTGTTTATTTAAATATGTGTATCGACGTGCCTGTCTGGTTGTAGTTGCAATATTTTTGCCGTTTGAGCAGCATATCATAACCATGGGAAATCTAAAAAAACCATATAAAGTCTCTCTCTAAGTGTGCAACCTTCTACCTGGGTGCAGCGGAGAAAGCAGCGACACAGTGAACCCGTGAAAAAGAGCAGGTGTGCTCTGGTCACCGACTCAATCGGATGGATCGAAGTGCTGTTTATGCATTATATATTGCATGTAGTAGAAATATATTAATAATATATAGCCGTATCCATGCTGTACTGGAATTAAGTAGTGTAGCGTACCGATGGGGGCAAAATCAATAAGTACTAAAGGCCCACGAAACGTAAGGGTATTCGCAGCATAGTTGGACTGAAAGTTGCAACACTCATGGTGTTCATCGGGAGGTGAATTTTATTCCGTTTGTGGGTTTAAGGATAGCCTAGCTTGATCTACCCGCAAGATTGGTCTTCTGAAAAAGGAGAATGAGATGAGAACAAGACTGAAGAAAGCAATCCAATTGATCACTGTTATCGTAATCGGCATACTCATGGTAGCTACCGCGGTCGTATTTGCACGGAAATCGTCTGAGAGGGTGAGGGCAGCAGGTCCAATCGAGCCACCCGCTGGCTACCCAAAACTCAGCCTTTCTTCCAAGGTGGTGAACCCCGTGGTAGCCTGGCCGAATGGGGCAGTGCTGACTTACAGCCTCACGATCCTCAACACCGGGGCATATTCTGCCACAGATGTAACCCTGCAAGACGCGATCCCTTATAGCACGACCTTCACAGGATATATCGCTACAGATTCGCCAGTCACGCCTGTGTACACAAATGGGATGATCACCTGGGAACACGGCATGGTCGGCTTCGATGATGCGGTGGTGATCACGTTCAGTGTCGTCGTGACTGATGGATTTGAAGGCACGATCTCCAATACGGCTGTGATCAGTGACCCGATGATGGCTGAACCAGTCAGCATTACGGCGGAGACGAACGTCACCGATCACCCGGTGTTCGAGATCAGTAAAACAGCTTCACCTGCACTGCCGGGCAAGAATAAGCCGCTGACATATGAGCTGACCGTCACCAATGTGGGGCAGGAGGCAATTGGCATACCCATTACCGTTACTGACATAATCCCAGAGAACACAGGCTTTCGTGCAGCAGGGCCTGATGGCAGCTTCGACGGGAGTGCGGTCAACTGGCACAGGAGCGTTGACTTGAAGTATGATGAGACAACGACGTTTACATTTAGTGTGAACATCACCGGGAGCAATGTAGCCAGTGGAACGGTCATTGAGAATACCTATTATGATGTGCTAGGCGCAGGCGAATTTGGTCTTGGGGAACCATATTCTTCCACAGTGATCGATCCGATCTTCGTCCTTTCGAAGAGCATCTACCCCGACCCTCCAGGGTCAAACCGGGAGATGACCTACACCCTGACGGTACTGAACCTGGGATCGATGGCGACGAACCTGGAGATCACTGATAACCTGCCACCCGAAGTGGAATACCGGCGGGGTGGCGAGCTGGTGGGAAACACCGTCCATTGGACATTGCCCAGCCTGGACACGCGGGAGTCGGCGCAGGTGAGTTTCACCGTGTATATCGGAGATATTGCAGACCTGATCATCCTCAACGGTGATTACCAGGTGTGCAGCGCAGAAGGTGTGTGTGCTTCTGGATTACCGGTGAACAGTTACATCGTTGGACCGACCTTTGAGACCACGGCGGTGGTGGACCCGATCGCCAAGGGGACAGGTGGCGGCAACAAAACCGTCACACCCACCTTGACGATAAAAAACCTCGGCCCAGGAAATGCCTTTGACGCCACGGCGTTACTGACCTTTGGTAATATCAGCATCAGTAATGTCGATGTTTTAACCGTGACACCTCCAGTGGGTACATTAACGGAAGGGCCTGACTGTACTTTATACCCTCACTGCTGGAGTTATCTATGGATCGGTGACCTGGCAGTAGGTGAACTGGTCTCCATTACTACCCCTATACCACAGAGCACGATCGGAGGAGAGCAGGGGACGGCGTATACTGCCACGGTGGTGGTGACTGACACGCTGGGTGATTACACCACCGAGCCAGTGACAAGCACGGCGGTGGGTCACATCACGCACTTTGCTAACCTGATCCCAACAAAATCGGCGCCGACAGCCATTAGCGCTGGACAGAACATGACGTATACATTCCAGGTGTTCGACAGCGCTTTCACGACAGAAATGGACCCGCCGCCGGTCATCACGGATACGGTGCCACCCAGTGTCACCCTGATCGCGGACAGCATCAGTGACAACGGCACATACGAGACCGTTGGCGATAAGACCATCGTGGAATGGATCCTCGAAACGGCTATGAACCCAGGTGACTATATCTACCGATCCTATGCAGTTAAGGTTGATGAAAACCTGGTAAGTGGGACACTGATCGTCAACGATGATTACCGCGCCACCTGGTACGAGAGTAATATCACAGGGACGCTGAGCAACCTGGGAGAACCGGTGACCACAACGGTGCGGGAAGTGGGATTGATCGACTCGTACAAGACAGTGACGCCGAGTTGGGCTTTGCCGGGCATTGGAACAGTGTTGACCTATACGGTACATGTGGTCAACAGCGGGCCGTATGACCTGAGCGGCGTGGAAGTGACGGATGTCTTCCCATGGGAGCATTCCACCTACCAGCGGGATGCCGTGGCGAGTGGGGGAAGCCTGGCAAGCGACATTGTCAGCCTGGTATGGAAGGGGGATGTGGCCGCTGAATCTGAACAGCTGATCACCTTTACCGTGGTGGTGGATGACTTCTTCGAGGGCGTGCTGACCAATACGGCGACGATCACACACGAGACTCTCAGGCAAGATAAGGTGGTGACGGCGGTAGCCTATATCACCGACAAGCCGGTTCTGCGCATTTCCAAGATTGCCACACCTGACCCGGTGGCGGTGGGAAGCATGTTGCTTTACCAGATAAAAGTGACCAACCTTGGGCAGCAAGCGACCATCCTGAAAATCACCGACAGAGTGCCTGGTAATACAACGTATGTATTCGGGAGTGCGTCTTCGGGCGGAACCCTGGTGGGTGACATCGTGGAATGGTACCTGCCGGTGCTCGAACCGGGAGAGTCGCTGATGGTGGCATACCTCGTGACGGTCAATGGAGGGAAAGAAGTGATCAATGCCGAATATGGTGTTGGCTGTAAAGAAGGCGTGGTGGCCATTGGCGAACCGGTGGTGACGAGGGTGAAATTCGCGATGAAAGTTATCCTGTTGCCACTGGCGATGAAAAAGTAAACCGTAACAACTATCCTACACCCCGGTGAGAACAGCCGGGGTGTTTTTTTTTATTTGTGGAATGCTCACTGGCAGGCAAGGGTAGTGCTTTGACAATCCAGGCAACCCTGCTATAATTCGCGCATTCGGAAGAGCCCGGTAGGATGGTGTAACCAACCAGGCTGAGACTGCCAGTTTGGTAGCGCCGTGGTGAGAAACGGGATGGCAGGGTCGCCTGGACGCAAGAACCAATATCGCTAAAGGAGGAAGAAGCATGGTCTCGGTTGAATTGTTGAGAAGGTATCCGTTTTTCGGCAAAATGGGGCATGAACAATTAAAAACCCTGGCAATGATGGCAGAGGAAGCTGAGCTAAAGGATGGGCAAGTGGTCATAGAGGAGGGCAAGGCCGCCGACAGCCTGTATTTCCTGGTGGAGGGCAGCGTGGCGCTGTACCATCCGGTGGGGAGTGCACATACTCCGGGTAAGACGGACGAAGTGGTGGTGTGTGAGATCAACCCTGGAGAACCGTTCAGCATATCGGCCTTGATCGAGCCGCACGTACTCACTTCCACGGCACGCAGCACGGGTGCCAGCCGGGTGATCCGTTTGAAGGTGGAGGACCTGAAAGCAGCATTCGCACTAGACCCGCGCCTGGAGTGCATGATGATCCGCTGTGTGGCTGAAGCGGCGATGGGCCGGTTGAATTCCACCCGAGTGCAGCTGGCAGCTGCATACGCATAAGTAAACCACAGGTTAGGATGTTCCAAGGCTCGGCCGAGAGGCGGAGCCTTTTTTTGATGCGGGGGATCGTTATACAAAAAACAAACAATTCGGAAGGAATGGAGGGGGTTAGCGTGCCGGATTTTGGAGGGTGGGGATTATTTGGATTCATTGAGTGCATTGATTGAAAGTACAGAAAACTCTGACGGCTAAGAAGCGGTAATTAGGGGAGGAGTTATAGAAGAACTTCGCGAATTAAGGTCCATCATGTTAAAGAGCAAACCGGGCAAGACCAACATAACACCCCCTCCCTAACTCCCCCAATTGCCAAAAGGCGGCAATTAGGGGAGGAGTTAGAGATGAGCTTCGCGAATTAAGGTCCATCATGTTAAAGAACAAACCGGGCAAGGCCAACATAACACCCCCTCCCCACCTCCCCCAATTGCCAAAAGACGGCAATTAGGGGAGGGGTTGGTGATTGCTGTATTACATATACAGCCTTGACGTTGGTGAAGAGAGGATAATCGGCGAGAAGAACCGCACAGGTGACCCATCCACGAATGGAACACGAATACACGAATAATCGTTTTCCACGATTTGGAAACCAATCTGGTGGTTCTCCGATTAATGTGCGATCACAAGAATATCGTTACGCTAATGTTCTAAAAACCAAGAAGGTTAATGGAAAATGCGGAAATTTTAAGGTCGGTGGGTTGAGCGAATCCGACCAAATCAGACCAGGGAAGATGAGGGCACGTTAACCAAACAGGTCGGGTTGGTGAAAGCGGGGGAGATTAAGAAGCAAAAAACAGCCCCTGGATTGGAGCTGTTTTGGGTGTTGGTGGGCCCAGTAGGGATCGAACCTACGGCCAAACGGTTATGAGCCGTCCGCTCTGCCGCTGAGCTATGGGCCCAGGTGAAAATGCCAGGTTCAAAGCAGCAGAATTTGTGAGAGCGGGCGACGGGATTCGGACCCGCGAATATCAGCTTGGAAGGCTGATGCCTTACCACTTGGCCACGCCCGCATATTAAGCGACATGATTTTACCTTGCCTGTTTCCACAGGTCAAGCATCATCTCCGCAAGCTTCACTGGCATTCGGTGGTGGCTGGCCTTACACGGGCAACCAGACCAGTGAGGTAGCACTTCCACTGATCGGGATTGGCAATGCCACCGATATATGCGCCAGAGAGCACAAAGGCTCCACCTACCACAAAAGGAGAGGTGATGCTCTCATTGGCCAACCAAGACGCGACCAGCACGGTTACAATCGGCATGAGCACAAACGAGTAAGAGCTGGCAGAGGCAGTCCAGTGTTTCACGACATACAGGTTTAGCACAAATACAATCACTGTTCCAAAGATTATCAGATACAGGAGGGCCAACCAAGTGGATGGCAAGGTTGGAATGGTTGGTTTTTCTCTCCAGATTAATGAGAAGGTAAACAGCAACAGTGAACCGGTGAGCAAAGAAATCGCATTGGTGGTAATCGGATGAGTTCCAGGGAACGTTTTAATCAGCACAGTTGATTCAGCAAAACACGCCGCAGCAAAAACCATAGCCAAGATAGCCAATAGAGGCACATTCGAGTTAATCTGGTCTCTTGCAATGATGCCAATACCGCCGAGGGCTAGCAACGCTCCTATCGGTGCCGTCCATCGAAATTTCTCTTGCTTGTGTGCCCAAGCGAAGATGAATGTTAGCAATGGCGTGAGGGCTAGTAAGACCATCGAAAGACCAGCTGGGATGTACTCGAGAGCGCGATACATTAGTGCAAAATTTAAACCTGTACTGAGGATGCCATAGATTATCGCACCTTGCAGGCTACGCCCGCGGGGTATGGGTAAACGCAAGATCAGCATAATGCCGAACAGAATTAGCGAGGCGAGGATAAAGCGGATGGCAGCACCAAAAAAAGGTGGAAGCTCGGCATTACTAAATTTAACAGCAATGGCATTGTTGCCAGCCAACAGAATTGCGAATATGAAAGGGATCAAGACAGATCGGTCAGGTGTGCGTGTATCCATTTGTACCTCAATAATACACAGGAATAGTTTTTCTCCCCTGTAGTATCTCTCTTTTCATGAAAAAATTAGACGGATTATACCACTAATAAGACCGATTTTGTTTGTATTACTTATTAATGTAGACACTTGACGGAATGGCAATCCTACAGCAGGTTTTTTTTATGGGAGATATTATTCAGGATAGACGGCTCGGCAATACAGAATAATAGGAGGTCGCAGCAATCCCCTGCATAGCTTAGCTTCCGAAATCAGGTTTTGAATATAAGCGACGATAAGTGCATCGACCTAATGGATGATCTTTCAGTAAAATCATAGTGAAAGCAGATATCTAAAATAAATTCTCTTCACAAAACAAGATACCACAAACAAGGTATGCATTACCGGGCACTTCTAGGTGTAAGCGCCTAATAACGTGATCAATGATTAAGTCCCTCCAAGAAGAAAGTCCACCTGCAGTATAAGTGAAAATTGAGAAAGGTTTGAAATTTGTAGGTATGGCGGATGCTCAGGAAAGATGAATTATTGCCCTATGGATGCTTTCACTCACCTTGTGGATATTCTCGAGGGAGTTCGAATAGGTCAGGCGGAGGTAGCCCTCGCCGTAGGCACCGAAGTCCGAGCCAGGCAGGACAGCCACACCGGCTTCCTCGAGCAGATAATTAGCCATTTCCGCGGAGGATTTCCCCAATGATCGGATATTGGGAAAGACATAGAAAGCCCCTTGTGGCTTCTGGCAATGAATACCCGGGATGGAGTTCAATTCATCTACAATGACATCTCGGCGATGCTGGTACTGACTGACCATCGCATCGACTTCAGCCTGAGGCCCGGTGAGGGCCTCGATCCCTGCCAGCTGGGTGAACTGGGCGGTGCAGCCCACCGAGTGAGTGAGGAGCAGCTCGACCTTGTGTGCCAACTCACGCGGCATGATGCCATAACCCAAGCGCCAGCCGGTCATGGCATAGGTTTTTGAGAAACCATCCACAATGACCGTGCGGTCCAGCATGCCAGGCAGGGAGGCGATGGAAGGGGCAGCCAGGCCATCATACACCAGGCGCGTGTAGATTTCATCCGACATCACCCAGAAATCGTGTTGCTCGGCAGCCCGGGCGATCTCTTGGAGATCGGCGAGGGGCATCACCCCGCCAGTGGGGTTGCTGGGTGAATTGATGATGACCAGTTTAGTACGCGGGCTTACCAGGTTTTGGAAAGCTTCCAGGTCGAAGGAAAAGTTGTACTCTTCCTTGAGTGGGACCGGGATGGGCACGCCTCCAGCCACCTTGATCATGGCTTCGTAGGTTGGGAAGCCGGGGTTGGGGTAGATGACCTCATCGCCTGGCTCGATGAGCGCCAGGGCGGGGAAGAACAGGTTAGGCTTGGCTCCTGGGCTGACAACCACCTGATTGGGGTGGATCGGGAGGTTGTGCCGCTTACCCGCATCTTCGGCGATCACCTCCCGTAAGGCTTTCATCCCGGCAGGAGGGGTATAGTGGGTGTGGCCCTGGTCAATGGCAAGTTTACCTGCCAGCCGGATATTGTCAAAGGTTTCAAAATCCGGCTGGCCAATTTCAAAGTGAATGATCTTACGACCCTGGGCTTCAAGCTCCTGAGCACGGGCCAATACCTGGTAGGCACCCTCGGGTTTCAGGTGCCCGATACGGCTGGCAAACTTAGCTGTGACCATTCGAGCTTTGGATAAGCGGGTCGCAGGCTACGACACAGGCTGGGCTCATAGCATACCCAAGAGCTCGTCGTATTCCTCGTCCTTCATATTGAACCAGTTCTCAGGCTGGGGGAAGCTCTTATCGGAGACCTCAGACACGTATTGCTTGAGACCGTTCAGGATCACTTCACCGGCGTTACCAAATACCTTGGCCATGCGGGGTTTAAAACGAGGGTAGAGGCCAAACATGTCATGGTAGATCAGCAGCTGGCCATGGGCATCGGGGCCGGAGCCGAGGCTGAGAATGATGCAATTTTCTGCCCTCTCGGTGATGATCTTGCAGATGCGGTCGGGGACCATCTCGAGTAGGATAGCGAACGCACCAGCCTGCTCAAGCGCTTTGGCTGAATCAATGATCTTCTTGGCAGATTTGGCGGCGCGTCCTTGCACTTTATGTCCGCCCAGGGCTGAAGCACTCTGGGGAGTCAAGCCAAGGTGGCCAATGGCAGGGATGCCTGAGTTAACGATGCCGCGGATACGATCAGCCATCTCGAAGCCACCTTCCAGTTTGATGGCATCGCAGCCGGCTTCGGCCATGAAGCGGCCAGCATTGCGGATGGCGGTTTCAACGCTAGGCTGGTAGCTCATGTAGGGCATATCGCCCACGATGAAGACGCTCGGTGCACCGCGCCGCACAGCAGCGGAATGGCGGATCATGTCATCCATGGTGGCGGGCAGGGTAGTTTCAAATCCCAGCATGGTCATGGCCAGGCTATCGCCCACCAGGAGCATATCCATGCCGGCCTGCTCCATCAGGTAGGCCGTCGGATAATCATAGCAGGTAAGCCAAGTGATGGGCTGGTGGTTGGCTACCTTATCAAATAGATAGGGAATGGTTACTTTTTTGCGGGTGGACATTGGATGCCTCCAGTCGAGTGTGGGTGAGGTCAGATGAGCTAATTATATTCGGTTGGGGCGGTGGCGTACAACCGAATCAGCGGGTAGCTCGAGGTAATGCTCCGAAGGCTTCACAGATGCTCGCTGGATGCGATACAATGCAGTCTTGGATTTATTTGCAGGTAAAACTTTTCGGACAGGAAATCTACATGCACACTGAATCGGTTACAAATTGGCAGCATACGCACATTTTTGGTCAAGACCGGGAGCGAGCGGGGGAGAAGCGCTCTCTGATCGTGATCATAATCACAGCATTAATGATGGTCGTGGAAATTGGGGCGGGGATCATCTTTGGCTCGATGGCATTATTTGCGGATGGGATTCACATGGGCTCGCACATGTTAGGCCTGGGGATAACTTTCATTGCATATATCTACGCCCGCAGGCAGGCCAAGAACCAGCAGTTCAGCTTTGGAACGGGAAAAGTAAATGCCCTGGCGGGCTATTCGAGCGCGCTCTTTTTGGTAGTGATTGCCCTGTTTATGGGCTATGAAAGTATCGCAAGGTTTATCAACCCGGTAAAGATCGAGTACAACCAGGCGATTATGGTGGCTGTAATCGGACTCGTGGTGAATGGGATCAGCATGTTAATCCTTGGCGAGCAAGGTCACACACACGAACATGAAGAGAGGCATGACCATGTAGAAGAAGGCCATGAGGAACATGCCCATAGCCATGCTGATGGACATGAGCACGCAGCTGAAGCAGAGCATGAGGAGCATACCCACTCACACGGAGCTGACCACAATTTAAAGGCTGCCTACCTGCATGTGCTGACAGACGCAATGACTTCTGTCCTGGCGATCATCGCACTCCTGGGTGCAAAGTATCTCAACCTGACCTGGATGGATCCGATGATGGGAGTGATCGGGGCGATCCTGGTGATCCGCTGGTCCATCGGCTTACTCCGAGTGACATTCAAGGTGTTGTTGGATTACCAGGTGCCACTTGAGATACAACGCAAGATCATTGCCGGCCTGGAGAGCTATAAGGATACACGGGTGAGCGACCTGCATATCTGGTCGATCGGGCCAGGGATATATTCGTCGGCGATCGGGGTGGTGACGAAGTACCCGGAAGCCCCGGATATCTATAAGTCGCTGATCCCGAAGGACACGGGGGTGGTGCATACCACGATGGAAGTGCACCTATGTACGGATTGAGGGAATAACGGGTTAGTTTTGACAACCAGCGCGTAAGCGGAACTGAATTAATCAGGGGGGCAAGGATTGAAAAGGGTTGTTCATTTCTGAAAGCCCTCCCCCAAGCGTGGATCCGTTACACATGGAATCCGCGATACAGGCAATCCTAAGCAAGGGCAGGTATGCCTTGCAGCCTCACAGCATATCCATTGCAGATAACTAGAGATATCCGATATAATATATCTATATATAGAGGTGAGATATGGCAGATAACGGAAAAGATAAAGCGCTTGAGGTTGCCACACTGGCAGGCGGGTGTTTCTGGTGCCTTGAAGCGGTTTATGACGATCTAAAGGGGGTGATGGATGTAGTATCAGGATATTCAGGTGGGAAGACAGCCAACCCATCCTATGAAGCAGTGTGCACAGGGGCTACCGGGCACGCGGAGACGGTGCAAGTGACCTTCGATCCGGCTGTGGTCAGCTACCGGGAGCTGCTGGAGGTGTTTTTCAGCATCCACGACCCGACCAGCCTGAACCGCCAGGGTGCGGATGTGGGGACGCAATACCGGTCAGCCATCTTTTACCATGACGCTGGGCAGAAAGCCGTTGCTGAGCAAGTCATACAAGAGGTGGAAGAGAAAGAGCTGTATAGCAAACCGATCGTGACCGAATTGGTTCCGTTCAGTGAGTTTTACCCGGCAGAAGCGTACCACCAAGAATATTTTAAACGAAACCCTTACCAGGGCTATTGCGTGGCTGTCGTCGCTCCAAAGGTGGCAAAATTCAGGAGCAAATACCTGGAGAAACTTAAAAAGTAACTTTCGATTTGCCAAGCAGCGCAGGTTGATGATAGACTTGTTTGGATCATCGCTCTAGACAAGGAGATCACCATGACGTCGATAGAGAACAATACAGCCGAGCTGCCGATCAACCTGGGGGATGGATTGCTCCTAAGGCGATCGAGCATCCAAGACGCAGAAGCCCTGGCAGAATTCAATGCGAGGATCCACTCGGATGAGGGACCTGACAAGCCTGATGAAAAGGTGTGGGCGTGGACCTACGACCTGATGGCGCGTCCCCATCCCACCTTCAGAGCCAGCGATTTCACCATCGTTGAAGAGATTGAGAGCGGGAAGATCGTGTCGGCGATGAACTTGATCCCGCAGACGTGGACCTATGCGGGCATACCGATCAAGGTGGGCAGGCCGGAGCTGGTGGGGACGCTGCCGGAATACCGCAAGCGTGGCCTGGTTAAAGAAGCAGTTCGAGGTGATCCACCGCTGGAGTGAGGAGAACGGTGACCTGCTGCAGGTGATCACCGGCATCCCATATTACTACCGGCTTTTTGGGTACGAGATGGCGATGAACCTGCACGGCGGGAGGATCGGCTACCCAGTGCATATCCCCAGGCAGAAAGATGGAGAAAAAGAAACTTACCTGTTTAGGCCGGCGGTCGAGGCTGACATCCCCTTCCTGACTGAACTGTATAAGCTTGGGTGCAAGCGCTCGCTGGTAGCCTGCGAATGGGATGAGGGCTTGTGGCGATATGAGCTGAGTGGGAAGAGTGAGAAAAATGTCAACCGTGTGGAAGTACGCATCATCGAAACAACTGACGGCACGCCATGCGGCTTTATCACCCACCCACCGTTTACCTGGGGGGAGATGATGGCAGTGCAATGGTATGAGGTCAAGCCGGGTACTTCGTGGATGGATGTAACGCATGCCGTGATACGCTACCTGGAAGTAGTATACCAGCAGCTTCAGTCAGACCATGGAGAAAAGAAACCATTCGGTGGGTTTGGTTTTTGGCTGGGGGAAGACCATCCGGTTTACCACACCATTCCTGACCGGCTACCACGCGTCAGGAAACCGTATGCCTGGTATTTACGAGTGGCGGATATTGCAGCATTCCTGCGCCAGATCTCAGCAGTATTGGAAGCACGCCTGGTAGATTCACCGGTGACGGGCTACTCGGGAGAGGTGAAGTTGAGCTTTTACCGGGATGGAGTGAAGCTGGTTTTTGACAAGGGGAAGTTATCGACTGTCGAGGCCTGGACACCGACACCTTTTGGCCACTCAGGAGAAGCAGCTTTTCCACCGAATACCTTCCTGCAGTTATTGTTCGGGTACCGCAGCCTGGAGATGCTGAAGGCCAGCTTTGTTGATTGCTGGACTGACGGGAATGAGGCCCAGGTCTTGATCGAAAGCCTGTTCCCACACCACCCGTCGGATGTGTGGCCGATCTCATGACCACGCTGGGAGTGCTGTCCGACACACATATCCCTGACCGTGTGGCTGAGCTCGATCCGCGTATAATGCAGACCTTCAGGGAGGCGAAGGTGGCGGCGATATTGCATGGGGGAGATATCTCGGTGCCCAAGGTGCTGGATGAGCTAAACCAGATCGCAGTGGTGTATGCCGTGCGAGGCAACCGGGATATTTTTTACCTGAGGAAATTACCTTTACGTGTGCAGCTAGAATTTGAGGGGTTCAAGATCGGGATGGCGCATGGGCACGGGACTTTCAGCAGGTACACGGTGGATAAAATTCACAGGACGTTCAATGGAAGGCTGGTGGGACGGTATCTTAACCGGATGTTAGGGACTTTCCCGGATGTAGATGTGATCGTGTTCGGGCACCTGCATGTGCCATGCAGCCTGCACATGGAGGGGAAATTGCTATTTAATCCAGGCTCGACCTGCTACCCCTGGCCGAGGGGGTCGATCCCTACGTATGGATTATTGCAGCTTGAGCGAGGGAAGGAGCCTGTGGGAGAGATCATCGAGCTGGGGTAAGCATGGGAAACCAGTTAGAATGCCTGGTTTGCCGGCCTGTGAACGAAGGCAGTATGTTCTTGCAGGCATGAAATGAAACTAAAGCCCCCTTCCACCTGCCGCAAATCCAAAAAATTGGGTTTGAGGGGAGGAGAAAACACACTCAATCAACATTAAAACCTGGCAGGTTTTTACCTGACCTACCGGATCATTTCTCGTACACAGGCACGAGCCAAGAATGGTATTTAGGCAGGCGACCACGCAAGACATCCTGGTAGAGATAATATAACTTGCTGGTAATCACGCCCATCTTCCCAGTACCTACCGGACGGTAATCCACCCGGGTGACGGCGGTCACCTGGGCAGCGGTGCCGGTCATAAACAATTCATCGCACAGGTATACTTCGGTGCGATCCACTGGTCGTTCGAGCACGGGCATATTCAGCTCTTGCTGGGCGAGCTCGATGATGCTGCGACGGCTGATGCCCTCCAGGATGTTCTCAGTGACCGGTGGGGTGATCAGCACGCCATCGCGGATCATGAAAAAGTTCATAGCACTGCCTTCGGAGATATGCCCTTCCTGGGTGAGCACCAGGGCTTCGTCGAATCCGGCCCGAACAGCATCGGTCTTTATGAAAGCCGAGTTGGCGTAGGCACCTGATATCTTGCCGCGGGCGGGGATGATGTTGTCATCCACACGGCGCCAGGAGGAAATGGTGACGTGGGCATTGGTATCATCATCAAGGTATTTATCGAACGGAATCGCACAGATGGATAGCTCATCATGCAGGCCGTGCAGCTTTACCCCGATGGCTTCATCTGATTTGTAACCCAAGGGGCGGATGTAAATATCCTGTTGGTAACCATCGAGGCGTAGCAAGTCAACGGTCAACTGGGTGAGGCTTTCGGGAGTCTGCTCAAGCTGCATGCACAACAGCTTGGCTGAGTTGAGAAAACGTTTATAGTGGTCTTTTGGGCGGAAAATGTACAGCTGCTTTTCCTGGTCATTCCAGTATGCGCGCAACCCACCAAAAGCAGCTGTTCCGTAATTTAATGCGTGGGTTAAGACACCAACTTTAGCATCAGAATAAGGTACAATTTTGCCTTTAAAGTATGCATGCTTGGGAAGTGCCACAGAATTTGCCTCCAGATTGACTGGTTTTATCGGTGTACGACATTAACAACCTGGTCACCATTGATGGAATTATAACCTTTTCATCCTTAATGCTGTACAGATTACCGATAAATCTTTGATGAGAATGGAGTATACCTGGTTGGTGAGGGCATGAGTTTGAAGATAAGCACCGAAAAGGTAGATTGGGGTTAAGACAAATAGAACTGGGAGTATACTCCTAGCAAAATCAGCCTGTGACCTCCCACCGGAGTGTGAAATGAAACGTGCAGTCAGCATCAGTATCGGTTCTTCCAAGCGAGATAAAGCTGTGGAAATCGAGCTACTGGGGGAAAAGGTGAGCATTGAGCGCATCGGAACAGATGGCTCGATGGAAAAAGCCGCCCAGACATACCGAGAGCTGGATGGAAAAGTAGATGCCTTCGGTGTAGGTGGCACCGACCTGGGCTTGACCGTGGGGAAGCGTTATTACCCGCTGTATTCTGTTCAACCGATGGTTCGATACATAAAACAGACCCCCTTTGTGGATGGTGGGGGTTTAAGGGCGTGCCTGGAAAGCCAGATTGGACCCTTCCTGGAAGCCAACCTGGGGAGCTACATCAAGGAAAAAAAGGCGATGGTCACCGTGGGTGTGGACCGGTGGGATGTGGCAAGTTCTTTTGTTGGGGCAGGATACGAATGCGTTTTCGGTGACCTGATGTTCGCGCTTGGGGTGCCGATCGCGGTGCGGAAGCTAAGCCAGGTTAAAACTTTAGCAGCCCTGATGCTGCCCATCATAGGCAGATTACCCTTTGCGTGGGTTTACCCTACGGGAGAAAAGCAAGAAATACGCACACCAAAATTCGAGAAGTATTACCGATGGGCAAGCGTGATTGCAGGAGATTGCCACTACGTGAAGAAGCACATGCCTGACCGGCTGGAGGGTAAGGTGATCGCCACCAATACGACCACGCCTGAGGATGTTGAACTTTTCCGCCAGGCAGGCATAAAATACCTAGTCACGTCCACGCCAGTGCTGGACGGGCGCTCGTTTGGTACGAACATGATGGAAGCGGCGATGATCGCCGTAGCAGGGAAGAACCGCAGGCTGACCAGTGATGAGCTACGTGAGATGCTTGCCAGACTAGGGTTTCAACCCCAGCTGCAAGAATTGAATTGACCTATTCGCTAACGGATAAGATAACGCGGAGGTAAGACATGGATGCTGTTGTTACAGCGGGAGGCATCCCGCAGCCGGAAGAGCTGCTTTATCCATTTACACAGGGGAAACCTAAAGCCTTGCTGGATATCAATGGAAAACCGATGATCCAGTGGGTGTTGGATGCGATTGGGGGGGCGAAGCACGTTGAAAACGTGGTGGTAATTGGGCTGACCGAAGAAAGCGGTGTGACCTGCCGCAAGCCAATGGCGTTCATCCCGAATCAGATCAGCATGATCGAGAACATCATTGCCGGGATCACAAAAGTGATCCAGATCAATCCAACAGCCAAGCACGTGCTGCTGGTGTCTTCGGACATCCCGGCCATCACCCCAGAAATGGTGGATTGGGAAATTGAGACGACCCAGGCGATGGATGTGGACTTATGCTACAACATTGTCACGCGGGAGGTCATGGAAGCTCGCTATCCGGGCTCAAAGCGCACCTTCACGCGCATGAAGGGTATGCGGATATGCAGTGGTGACATGAATGTGCTGCGTACTTCGGTGATCTCGGTCAACCCAGAGATATGGGAGAAGCTGGTGGCGTCGCGCAAGAACCCGATCAAGCAAGCGTCGATCATTGGATTTGATACGCTCATCCTTGCGCTGCTGGGGATTATCACGGTGGACCAGGCGGTGAAAATGGCCAGTAAACGGCTGCACATGACTGGCACGGCGATCGTGTGCCCTTATGCCGAGGTGGGCATGGACGTGGATAAACCTGTCCAGCTGGAAATGATGCGGGCGGACCTGGCGCAGCGGGAAAAGCATTGATCGAGCTGGATAAGCGTTACTCGGAACGCCTGCGCATAGCCGAGAAACCTGGATCGCTGCGCACGCTGGCCGCCATCCTGGCGCATTCAGGCGATTCATGGTTCTGGCTGGCAGGGTTGGGAATTGTCTGGCTGATTGGTAATGAATATTGGAAACACCTGGCCATGGTGATGATCATCTCCATCCTGATCACGGCAGGAGTGGTGTTTATCATCAAATTCACTGTGCGGCGTAGCCGCCCGCAAGGCGAATGGGGGAAATTCTACCGCAACACCGACCCCCACTCGTTCCCATCGGGGCATGCGGTGCGATCGATGATGCTGGCGGTGGTCATGCTGGGGCTAGGACCGCTGTGGTTGGGACTTGTCATGATCGCCTGGGCACCGCTGGTTGGGCTGGCGCGGGTGGCGATGGGGGTGCATTACCTGTCGGATGTAGTGGCAGGCATGATCCTGGGGGCTGTGATCGGTGGATTTGTATTGATCGTCGCCTGAGGCAAGCTAGCCGTAGAGTTTGCGGTGCACTATGCTGAGTGCACGCACCTGCTCGGCGGCATGGTAGGAAGACCTGACCAACGGGCCACTCTCCACCCACTTGAAACCGATACCCAGTCCGTATTGCTTGATCTCAGCGAATTCTTCCAAGGTGTAATAGCGATCGATGGGGAGATGTTTCTTGCTGGGCTGTAGGTATTGGCCAACAGTGAGGATATCGACGCCCCAGCTACGCTGGTAGCGCATCACTTCCTTGACTTCTTCCAACGTCTCACTCAGGCCGACCATGATACCCGATTTGGTCAGCACCTCGGGGTCGAGTTTTTTGGCGTTCGTGAGGGTGGTGGCAGCCCATTCGAAATGATCTTGCGGCTGGACGGCTTTGAAGAGGCGTGGGACGGTCTCTACGTTATGGTTGAGGATCTCAGGGCGGGCAGCCATGACGACCTGTAGGGCTTCGATGGAACCTTTAAAATCAGGGATCAAGACTTCGATCGAGCAGCCCGGGTAGAGCTGGCGGATACGGCGGATCACCATCGCAAAAATCGGTGCACCGCCATCCTTACGGTCATCGCGATTCACGCTGGTGATAACAGAGTGCTTAAGCTCCATGGCTTTTACTGCCTGGGCGACGCGCTCAGGCTCCAACCAGTCTAATGGGCTGGGCTGGCCGTGCTTGATATCGCAGAAGCCACAGGTGCGGGTGCAGACATCACCCAACATGAGGAAGGTGGCAGTGCCGGAACCCCAACATTCACCCAGGTTGGGGCACATGGCTTCTTCACACACGGTGTGGAGGGCCTTTTTGCGCATCAGGCCTTGAAGCCATTCGTAGGTGTCACCGGTAGGGGCACGAACCTTGATCCAATCGGGTCTACGAAGGGGTGTGGGAGAGGTTTTTTCGGGGTCTACCCGGTCGCGAGTCGGTGTAAAGGACATAATGTTTCCAATCGGTAAGTGTTGGCTGGTAATCCTGGTAACGATAACCAGGTCATCGGGCAATCCTATTTGGGTATTCAGCCAACGTAACAGCTGGTTAAACCCAAAAATGCCAGAATTCAGAAAGAATTTTACTCCATTATCTTACCTGGTAGCTTAAAGAGTATTAATAGCACGGTGATCCTTCATTCAAGAGACCGGGGCAGCCAGATGCAGCCTGGGTGTAAAATTAGAGAACAGCTTGAGATTAAAAGCTAACAAATAAACCCTTGTGTGCTGAAGAAGGCGATTTTTTACGAGCAAGGAAGGGGCTGAAGCAGCACGGATATTGCGGTGCCCCGGCGGGAGACTTTATAAATCGTATGGAGCTCAAGAAAACTGGCAGAGCAATAACTTTTTTCTTCGCCACCCTGCTGCTGTACCTGGGAGTGACATTACTCGGCTGGGGGCTGGGTGACCTGGCTGGCTACTTCGCCTCAGGGCAACGCACGGCTTACGCGGTAGTGGTCGGGCTGTTCAGCCTGGCGGTTGGCATCCAAGCCTACGAGTCAACGGAAGGGATCCGCGGCGGGAAGGGCGAGGCGGGCAAGCTGGTGGGACGGCAGCGCATTGTGCGGATCGGGTTAGTGCTCACACTCTACCTGGCGCTATTCTTCATCCCCTTCTTTAACCGGCGCGGGTTCCTGGTGATCAATGCTGGGGCCATCCTGGGATGGATTGGCGTGTTATTGGCGGCGTCTGGATATACCCTGATCTTCTGGTCGGGGCTGGCGCTCGGTAGACAGTACAGCGCTGAAGTAACCATCCAGCCTGCGCACCGGCTGATAACCGGGAGCATTTACCGGTATATTCGCCATCCACGCTACCTGGGTGTAATAGCCCTGGCATTTGGTTTCTCGGCTGTTTTCTATTCCTGGATCGGCCTGGCAGTGAGCATGCTCGTTTTCGTGGTACTGTTATTCAGAATCAAAGATGAGGAAAAGCTCATGCAGCTGGAATTTGGTTCAACGTGGCAAGCGTATTCTAAAGACTCGTGGCGGTTGATACCGTATATTTATTGAGGTGGCGGAATTACTAGAATAGAGGAGATATGACGCAACCAACCATTTTGATCATGGGTGGGTATGGTAGCACCGGCAGACCATTGGCACGCCTGCTGCTGGAATTCTCGGAGGTCAACCTGGCGATCGGGGGGCGTAACCTCGAACGAGCAGAAAACCTGGCAAAAGTGCTTAATCTCGAATTTGGCAATCAGCGGGTGAAGGGAATTTACCTTGATGCGGGTAATTTGAAGAGTTTACAGACAGCATTCAACGGGGTCGATTTTGTGGTTGTGGCCTCGTCAACAACAGAGTACATTCCCCTTGCAGCTCAAGCTGTGCTAGAGGCTAGGATTGGTTACCTGGATATCCAGTATTCACCCCGAAAAATCGAGTTCCTCAAGTCCATTGAAGCTTCGACCTTAAAGGCAGGTTGTTGTTTTATCACCGATGGCGGATTTCACCCCGGACTACCGGCTTTCATGGTACGGTATGCAGAGCAATACTTCGACGCGATCGAAGCTGCTAGGGTCGGAAGCGTGATCAAGCAAGATTGGAGGGGGCTGGAGGTAGCGGATTCGACGATCTATGAGCTGATTGACCTGATCAATGATTTTGAGATGTCATTCTATACAAACGGGCGGTGGAAACGTGCCAGCATGATCAGTACCGCGGATTACCTAAAAATGGACTTTGGAGGCAAATTTGGCAAGCAGGCTTGCGCACCGATGATGCTGGAAGAAATGCGAGCCCTGCCTGGCATGTACCCTGAGCTGAAGGAGACAGGATTTTTCGTCGGCAGTTTCAACTGGTTTACGGATTGGGTGATCATGCCATTGGCGATGGTCGCGATGAGAATCTCACCCAGAGCAGCCAAAAAACCTATGGCAAAATGGATGCATTGGGGTTTACGGACATTCTCAAAGCCACCATTTGCAACCATACTGCAGGTAGAAGCTTCGGGCCGTAAAAATGGCCAGCCAAACCAAGTAAGGATCAAAATTTCTCACAGCGATGGATACATGTTCACTGCCATCCCGGTGGCAGCCTGCCTGTTGCAGTTCCTGGATGGGACAATCTCGAAACCGGGTTTGTGGTGGCAGGCGCTGAGGGTTGAGCCTTCCCGATTTATGAGCGACATGGAGAGGATGGGCATTCGAGTGAGTAGCAACTTCGGAGGCTGATATGAAATGGAACCGGTACGAGATCGACCGCTTGAGCCCCATCCTGGAACAGCTATCGGCTGACCTGGCGCCAGTGGACGGCAAGAGAATCCTGGTGTTGTGCAGCGCGGGCGGGGATGTGGCGATCCGCCTGGCTGAAATGATGGAAACCGGTAAAGTTACCGGGCTGGAGCTGGACCCAGTGGCACTCGAGCTTTCCAGGCGTGCTGCGCATGAGATGGGCCTGGAAGAGATGGTGGAATTCCTGCCAGCCGAAGTGGATCGCATCCCGCTGAAAGACTCAAGTTTCGATGCCCTGGTGAGCGAATTCATCGTCTATCCCACAAGCATGCCAACGCAGATCGGCCAGCCGGAAATGAGCCGGGTGCTTGTTCCGGGGGGAAAGATGATCCTAACAGACGTGATCATGACAAGGCCATTACCACCAGAGACACGTGAGGAGCTTTCTTTCATTGGCCTAGATTACTTATGTGAGGGTACCCAAGATGATTTTCGAAACTGGATGAAAGAAGCCGGACTGACTAACATCGAAGTGTTAGACATGACCCAGGTGCTCCGCCCGGTATGGGAAGAGCGGGGTGAGACAGATAAAGCCATATCCCATCAGCGGGGATATGTTGTACCTGCTGGATGATCCTGAGAGCAGGCTGGAGAAGACAATTTTCTATATTTACGTGAGAGGTGAGAAGCCGAAAGACCGCAGTGTGGAGTAAAATGCAATCTGAATTACGTCTGAGATATTCGTTGTGATGATGCGATGGCTACTATTCTTGTAATCGAAGATGATACAGCACTGCGTGAAACCCTGGTGTATAACCTGAGGCGGGAAGAATATACCGTCCAGGCGGAGGGGGACGGATTGGCGGGATTAAAGGTGGCCCGAAAAATCCAGCCTGACCTGATATTACTCGACTTGATGCTGCCGAGCTTGGATGGATTAGAAGTCTGCCGATTGGTACGGCAGGAGATGAATATACCCATCCTGATCCTGACGGCGCGTGACGACGAGATCGACCGGGTGATCGGGCTGGAGATCGGTGCAGATGATTACATCACCAAACCTTTCAGCATGCGCGAGCTGATGGCGCGTGTGAAAGCGCACCTGCGCCGCGAGCGCTTGATCCGCGAGGATGTGGGAGATAAGCAAGAAGAACCATCCCATGATATCTTGACTTCCGGAAATTTGGTCATCAATACCAGCCGGCGGGAGGTGTTGCTAAACAACGAGCCGATCAAACTGAGACCGAAGGAATATGATTTGCTTCTGTTCATGGCCCAGCACCTCCGGCAAGCGCTTTCAAGGCAATTCCTGCTCGAGCGGGTGTGGGGTTGGGATTTCGGTGGAGGTACACGCACTGTGGACGTCCATGTGCACTGGCTGAGGGAAAAGATCGAAAATGACCCAGCGAAACCCACAAGGCTCGTAACCGTGCGCGGGTCAGGTTACCGGTTCGAAGGATAAAAGAGGATGCCTGGATCCATCCGTTGGCGAATTGCCATACCCTATGTGTTGTTAATCGTGGTCACGATGCTGTCACTGGGCATCTACCTTTCCAATTTTATTCGCCAAACCTATATCAACGACCTGGAATTAAAGCTAGCCAATGAAGCGAGCATACTAGGCAATGTGCTACTCCCAGATATCCAGGCAGGTGGCTTGCAACTGAACCTGGATAGCCAGGCAAAGCATTGGTCTGACATCCTCAATGCGCGAGTTACGGTAATCTCTCCGACGGGGACAGTATTGGGTGAATCACAACAAGCCAGCGCGACGATGCCCAACCACAGTGACCGGCCCGAGGTGATCGCAGCGTTAGCAGAGGGGACTGGCAACAGCATCCGCTACAGCCAAACCCTTGGCATGGATATGTTATACACGGCGGTGCGGATCAACCAGAATAGCCAAGCGCTGGCGATCGTCCGCCTGGCTTTACCGCTGGAGCAAGTTTCAGCCAGCATTGCCAGCTTACAACGAATCCTGACTGGAGTTACAGTGCTGGTGACCGTGCTGGCGGTACTACTAGCCATGTTGATCGCTGGGCGGATCACGCGACCGGTGGCTGAGCTAACAGATTCTGCCTGGAAGCTAGCTGGTTTGACGCCTGCAGTGCAACCTGTTCCGGGTGGGAATGATGAGATCAGCCAGCTGGCGTATGCATTCAATTCCATGTCCACCCAATTGAGCACTCAACTTGATGATCTAAAGTCTGAACGGGCAACATTGACTGCGGTGCTGGAAAAAATGACGGACGGGGTGTTGATCGTGGATAACCAAGGGACAGTGCAGTTAATCAACCCGGCACTGAGGAAAATGTTTGCCATTCCACAAAATGAGGTGGTCGGGAAACCCCTAATTGAAGTTGTGCGGCATCACCAGCCGGTAGAGATGTGGCAGCGCTGCCAGGCAGAGGGAAAAGCCCAGAGCCTTGATTTTGAAATCGGCCGGCGACTGTCACTGCAAGGCTTGGCGACATCTTTGGGCCCAGCGTTACCGGGGGCAACCTTACTGCTCTTCCAAGACCTGACCCGTCAACGGCAGACTGAAACCATCCGGCGCGATTTCATCAGCAATGTCTCGCATGAACTGCGTACCCCCCTTGCAGCGCTAAAAGCCCTCACCGAGACCCTGCAAGCGGGTGCCCTGGATGACCCTCCAGCAGCCCACCGGTTCCTCGAGCAGATGGAAACCGAAGTTGACTCACTCAGCCTGATGGTGAATGAGCTCCTGGAGCTGTCACGGATCGAATCAGGGCGGGTGCCGCTGAGCATTGTACCAACCCAGCCTCAAGATATTGTCAACCCGGCAGTAGAGCGATTGCGGCTGCAGGCAGAGCGCCTGGGCCTCAGCCTTTCTGTTGATTGCCCAGATGACCTGTCGCTGGTATTAGCAGATGCTGTACGGATACAGCAAGTAGTGGTCAACCTGCTGCATAACGCGATCAAATTCACGTCGGCGGGGGGCGAGGTGAAGGTGAGGGTAGTGGATCAGGAGCGTGAGGTACGTTTTGCGGTGGAGGATAATGGGATCGGTATTGCTGCAGAAGACCTCCCGCGCATCTTCGAGCGATTTTACAAAGTTGACCGCTCACGGGCCACCTCAGGGACTGGCTTGGGACTAGCGATCGCCCGCCACCTGGTAGAAGCCCACGGGGGCAAGATTTGGGTGGAGAGCCAGGTGGGAAAGGGCAGCAGGTTTTATTTCTCCATTCCCATTGCTTAAGAAACGGGATTCCAACTATCGCCCATACAAAACCACGTATGGGCGATTTTTGTTAACAATCCATAACAATTCGATTTCAAAACCTTTACCGATTTAAAAATAAACAGAAATGATAGGGTGTTATCTTATCAGCATGAAAAAAAATCTAATATTCATAAAATTTTTGTCTTTTAATACCGTTGTTTTCTTGAGTGTAAACGCTATTGCTGATCTTGTTTCATGTGTGCGGGTGCAGGTGGAAAGATGAATATCCTCGTTACAAATGATGATGGGGTGACCGCCCCAGGATTACTGGCTTTAGCCCAGGCAATGCGTTCTGTTGGAGATATAAAAATCCTGGCACCCGACCGCAACTGGTCTGGTAGTGGGCATGTAAAAACTCTAGAACGTCCATTAAGGGTGAAAGAAGTAAAACTTATCGACGGATCGCCTGCCTGGGCAAGCGATGGTGCGCCTTCCGATTGTGTTGCTCTAGCTCTATTCGGTTTCTTTGAGGAAAAAATTGACCTGGTGGTATTAGGCATCAATCCCATGCCAAATCTTGGTCACGATGTAACATACTCGGGTACTGTGACAGCAGCTATGGAAGCGATCATCTGGGGTGTTCCAGGAATAGCTTTCTCATTGGGGTCGGTAGAGAATGGATTGGCCATATCAGATTATCACACCGCGGCATCTGTAGCACAAATAATAGTCAATGCAGCCATTCAACACCCCCTACCAGGAGGTACTTTACTCAACGTCAATATTCCAATGCTTGAAGAAGAGCAAATTAAAGGTTTTCATACAACCCGCCTGGGTCTGCGAGTCTATCGAGATCGATTGGATCGCCGGATGGATCCACGTGGTCGACCGTATTACTGGATCGGCGGCGATACGCCCACAGGTATCCCTGAAGATGGAACAGACATTGGTTCATTAGACCAGGGGTATGTCTCGATTACCCCTCTACAGCTCGATCTCACAGCTTACAATGCCATCCAGGGAATTGGCAAGTGGCAGTTAAGCGTTAACAATACGATAACAAATCAATTGCCAATTCTTAACCAATCCTTGCCGCAACGTTAAACAACCCACAGTATATTTGTTTAGAAAAAAGTTTTGGAGGAATAAGTAATGAAAAGAAAAATATCAGTATTATTTGTTTTTGTGACTGCTTTGACTGTGATTTTAAGCGCTTGTAGTGGACAAACTACTGCCACCCCAACGGCAATACAAGTAGAAGTGACCAGAGTGGTCGCTGGAACACCCCAAACCGTGGTGATCACCGCTACACCTGGTCCCACCCAGCCACCCGCTGCGACCCAGCTGCCTCCTGGATCGATTTCGATCAATGGTGCTGGAGCGACCTTTCCGCTTCCCGTTTATACCGAGTGGATCTACGCTTATCAGTATGTTGACCCGTCTGTTACATTGAATTACCAGGGTACTGGATCGGGTGGCGGCAAGAAAGCCATCATTGATAACACGGTTGACTTCGCTGGTTCCGATTCGCTGCTTAGCGATGCGGAATATACGGCTGGGAAAGACCTGCAGATGTACCCCATGCTGGCTGGGGCGGTTGTGCCGATCTATAATGTGGATGGAATCACCAAGACGGTTACCCTGGATGGCGCTACATTGGTCGGTATTTATAATGGCACGATTAATAAATGGAATGACCCTGCCATCACCGCTCTCAATCCTGGCTTGAATTTTCCCGATGCCACCATTACTGCAGTGCATCGCTCGGATGGCTCAGGCACGACTGAAATTTTCACCAAAGCCCTGTCTGCCTTCAGCGACGAATGGAAGAACAGCGTTGGGGCTGGCCCCTCGGTGGAATGGCCGGTGGATAAGGCTGGAAATGGTATTGGAGGTAAGGGTAACCAGGGTGTAGCTGCAGCGGTGCAGAACACCCCCAACTCAATTGGCTATGTTGAGCTTTCCTATGCCTTAGCTAATAAAATTGCGTTCGCCGATATGATCAACAAAGCCGGCAATAAAGTTACCGCCAACGCCGACAGCCTGGCTTCTGCTATGAATGATTTCGCCACTACATTCACAGATAAGTTAACCAATACCATTGTGAATGGAGGGGGTGCTAACAGCTGGCCGATCGCTGGATACACCTATATCATCCTGCACACCACCAGCATGACCGATTGTGTGAAAGCCCAAAAGCTCGTGGAATTTCTCAAGTGGGATCTCACCGATGCGGGTGCTGCCAATCGGGCAGCCAGCCTGGGTTATGCAGTTCTACCGGATGCTGTTCGCACTCAGGTGATGACGAAATTGGACGAAGTCACCTGCAACGGGACACCAGTAAATCCATAATATTTTTCCTTCTAGAGAGCGTTGCGCAGCGTAGAACGCTGCGCAACTTCTTGCATCAAGGATGCATGCCAGATTGATCTTATGAGTAAAGAGACTCACTACCTCGCCAATAGACGTCCTCCTCACCGTTGGGTGATTCGACTGCGCGGTTTTCTCTGTTACGGGGATCATCCCTGGAACGCTTTGACCGTTTTCATGTCTGTTCTGACCATCCTCTTAATGTTGGCCATAGGTATTTTACTTTGGAAAGATTCTGCTGGGTCAAGAGCAGAATTTGGCTTGAGCTTTCTAAAACCTACCAATGATGCTTCCTGGAACCCGGTGAGTGGCGAGTTCCAAGCCTGGCCTTTTATCTATGGGACATTGATCACCTCCCTTTTGGCATTAATTCTGGCACTACCCATCAGCATAGGTGTGGCCATTTTCCTGGCTGAGTTATCCCCCGAGTGGCTACGCACACCTTTGGGTGGAATGTTTGAGCTGTTGGCGGCTATCCCATCTGTAATTTACGGGTTGTGGGGAATTTTTGTGTTTTTACCAAAGCTTGTTGAGCCAGTGGGTAATATTCTATCCACCACCCTGGGTAAGATGCCGGTATTAAGCCTATTCTTCCATGGACCAATGCCTGCCAGTGGATCAAGCCTCCTGGCAGCTGCGTTTGTTCTTAGTATCATGATCACTCCCACCATTACTGCGATCACCCGGGATGTCTTCTTAGCTATTCCGAATAGCCAGCGCGAAGCCTCCCTGGCTTTAGGCTCCACCCGCTGGGAGACAATCTGGAAGGTGCTGATCCCGTATGGGCTATCCGGTATCCTTGGTGCGGTCATCCTGGGTCTCGGGCGTGCCCTGGGTGAGACCATGGCGGTTACCATGTTGGTTGGAAATAGCATTGGTGGGTCATTATCCCTGCTCAGGCCGGGCTACACCATGTCTAGCGTGATTGCCAATGAATATGCAGAAGCGGTTTCACCATTGCACGCCCAGGCTTTGATTGAGGTAGGTTTGATTTTATTCATTATTACCTTGCTCCTGAATATATTGGCCCGCCTGCTGGTCTGGCGAGTTGGCCGGGGCAACGTTCAGGGAGCGCGTGCATGAGCGCAAGAACGAAACTATGGTTGGGTGCTTCCACCAGCCAGATCATCCAATCACGAACCGGATACCGCCGCCGTAAAATCACCAATGCGATCATGTTGGTCATTACAGGGATATTTACCCTGGCGGCGCTAGCCATCCTGGTTTGGATCATCACTTACGTGGTCATTAAGGGATTGCAGTACCTCAATCTAGATTTTTTCATCCATCTGCCACGGCCACTCGGCATGGCAGGCGGAGGTGTGCTGAATGCCATCGAAGGCACAATTGTCCTGACCGTGCTGGCTTCTGTGATCGCGGTAATTCCAGGAATACTGGCTGCCTACTATGTTGCCTACAACCCGAACACACCGCTCGGTGTAGCTGTTCGCTTTGGTACGGATGTCTTATCAGGAGTGCCATCGATCATCCTGGGCTTATTCTGCTATGCCCTGATCGTTAAAATCCAAGGTCACTACTCCGCCCTGGCAGGTAGTGTTGCCCTGGCGATCCTGATGCTCCCTACCATCATACGTACCACTGAAGAGATGATCAAGCTGGTGCCTCACTCTTTGCGTGAAGGTTCCCTGGCTTTAGGATCACCAGAATGGAAAACAGCCCTTAGTGTTTCCCTGCCAGCAGCCAGCCAGGGCATCATCACAGGCATCCTGCTGGGAATTGCACGCGCTTCTGGTGAAACCGCTCCCCTGCTTTTTACAGCTCTAGGGAATGATCACTACGAGATCGGTAAGATCATCCAGTCAGGAATTGCCAATCACCAGGGTGTTTTGGTGATCATTGGAAATGTCGTAAATCAACCCGTGGATTCATTGCCGCTGACACTATGGAAGTATGCCCAGCAACCCTACCCTGAAAGGATCAACCAAGCGTGGGCAGCTGCGCTCGTGCTGATGATCCTGGTCCTATCCATAAATATCATTACCCGCATATGGGTGCAAGCACGTGCCAAACGTATGAAAGGTAAATGATCCTATGTTCGCTAACCTGGAATCTCCTATGACTGAACAAAAACAAAATGTACCGCTAACATTCCCGATCGATCTCACCCAGAAAGTAGTTAAGCCCACGCTTGATGGAGAATATAAGATTGAATTCGATAATTATTCCTTTTATTATGGGAAGTTTAAAGCCTTGGGGAATATCTCAATGCAGGTATCTACGAATCAGATCACAGCCATCATCGGACCTTCCGGATGTGGAAAATCAACCATGCTACGCTCGATCAACCGTATGAATGACCTGGTGGCGAATGTAAGAACGGAAGGACAAATTTGCTTTGATGGCGAAAACATCCTCGACCGTTCTGTGGATGTGGTGAATATAAGACGGAAGATCGGAATGGTCTTCCAGAGACCGAATCCTTTTCCAAAGAGCGTCTATGATAACGTGGCTTATGGACCGCGTTTATACGGGATAGGCAAGCGACAGGGCCTCGACCAAATCGTTGAGGATGCTCTAAAACAGGCTGCGCTGTGGGAAGAGGTCAAGGATAAGCTACATCAATCAGCCATGGCACTCTCCGGTGGTCAGCAGCAGCGTTTGTGTATCGCACGTGCGCTGGCTGTAGAGCCAGAAGTCATCCTGATGGATGAACCTGCCTCAGCTCTTGACCCGGTTGCTACTCTAAAAATTGAGGAGTTGATGCAGGTACTTAAGGAAACGTATACGATTATAATTGTTACGCATAACATGCAGCAAGCCGCCCGTGTCTCTGATTTTACTGCCTTTATGATGATTGACAGTCCCCAGACACGCACCGGCATCCTGGTGGAATATGGGCCTACCGCCCAGATTTTCACCAATCCTAAGAATAAACAGACCGAAGATTACGTCACCGGTCGATTCGGCTAGCAGGTGGAGTGAAGCATGGCGCGCGATACATTTGAACGGCAACTTCAAACGATGGTGGACCAGGTGCTGGTGCTGGGGAGCATGGCAGAGCAAGCGGTGATCGACTCGCTGGATGCTCTAAAGCGCCGCGACCTGGCAGCAGCCCACCGGATTTATGAGGCAGACTACCTGATCAATGAGAAACGCTATGCCATCGAAAGCGGTTGCGTCACGATCATCGCGACCCAACAACCCATGGCGCGTGACGTGCGTTTTTTAGCTGCCATCCTTGAAATCATCACCGAGCTGGAACGCATCGCGGATTATGCTAAAGGCATCTGCAAAATCACCTTGTTGATCAGTGAAGAGGTGCTTGAGCCTGTGACCCTGGATGAGCTGCAGCAGATGGCAAACCTTGCCCTGGAGATGCTGAAGCGCGCCCTGGATGCTTTCGTTGCCGTGGATGCAGACGCAGCGCGGCAGATACCCCTGGATGACGAGCAGGTGGACCAGCTTTATAATCGGATCTACCATCAATTAATGGAAGAAATGACGAAGGATATCTCGAGCATCGACCGTGCCAACCACATCATGTGGGCCGCCCACAACCTGGAGCGCATGGGTGACCGGGTGACAAACATCTGCGAGCGTATCGTGTATGTAGCGACCGGTGAGATGAAAGAGCTGGATATCAAGTAACATCCCAGCTGAAATAAATAAAATTCAGATTTTCTGGGGGTAAGACGGTTATTCTGTTTTCCTGACGATCAACCGCAATCCATCCACCCTGACCACCTCAACCCGAGAACCTACCCGGACTCTGCTGCCAGTACTGTCTTCGAGCTCGGCAGTCCACAGCTCTCCCCCCAGCTGGACGCTACCCTTAGGATTTAGATCGGTACGAGCGATACCTTGGCGCCCGAGTATGCTTTCCCGCCCGGTATGAATGGGAGTTTGTTGGGCGCGCACGGCGATCATCATGATGGTAAAAAAGACAGCTCCACTGACGATGGAGACGATCACCACAAGAGGTACCGAAACGTGTTGGAAGCTGGGTGTGACCGGCGTGTTGAATAAGACCAATGCACCGATGATCAGGCTACCTACACCAGCCGCGGTAAGACCCCCATGGGTAGGCGCTTTGATATCCAGGATGAACAGAACGAAGGCGGTGACAATAAACAGCAGACCGAAATAGTTGACCGGTAGGATACCCAAACCGTAGGTTGCCAAGGCAAGGCATACCACGCCAATGAAGCCAGCGACCCAGCCACCTGGGCTGGAGATCTCAATTATGATAGCCTGAACACCGATGGTGATGAGCAGGAAAACGATATTAGGGTCGGTGACGATCAGCAGCAGCTCCTCGATGAGCGAGATACTAACCGGCTCAAAGCTGGCATTGGCCGTTTGCAGCGTCACAGGCTGACCTTTTACAGTGACGGTAAAGCCATCCAGCTGGCTGCGCAACTGGTTGAGATCGATGGAGATAAAGTCGATCAGGTTGGCTTGCAGGGCCTCACTTTCGGAGACGGCAGCCGCTTTTTGAATGGTGTCTTCGGCCAAGGCCTGGGCGGTGGGGCCGCGACGTTCGGTCAGCGAGCGGACATCGGCGGACATGGCATTCTTGACCTTGGTCTCTTCGGTGGAGGGCAGGTTCTCACCCTGGCCACCGACCGGGCTGGCTGCGCCGATGGTGGTATTGGGGGCCATGGATGAGGCATGGGCGGCGAGGGTGATGATGGTGCCTGCGCTGGCTGCCATGGCACCGGATGGGGCGACATAGACAACCACAGGGACGGAGGAGGCCAGGATAGCCTGTTCCATGGTTTCCATTGCACTGAGCGAGCCCCCAGGAGTGTCGAGCTGAAAGATCAGGGCTTCGGCCCCCTGGCTCTCAGCGATGCGGATGCCGCGTGAGAGGTAAGAGGCCATGGCAGGGGTGATCGGTCCATCAGCAGTCAGGACGATGATGACCGGATTGTCGGTTTGGGCGTGGGCAGGCAGGGCTAAGATAAGGTTGAGGGAGAGCAAGCCGAGCAAGAAGAAGATAATCAGGCGCCTGAAGGAATGCTTCATTGTATTATTGTACCTTACTATGAAATGAGGTTAACCAGATAATCTGAGGAGAGGCCGGGCAGGGGAATTGGGGTGTTATAATCCCGCCATGCGTCGTCGATTTTCACCCAAATACCTGCTGGCTATCCCGATCTTGCTGGCAACCGTAGTGATCATCTACAATATCCCGTTCGTTCACAGCCGGCTGGCCTGGCGCATCGATAACCTGCGCATACGTGTGCAGTACGCGATCAACCCGCCGGAAGAGGTTGTTTTTAAACCCCAAGAGCAGGCACAGATCGAAAACCAGGCAAATGCGATCGTCAATGCCACACTGACCGCCCTGGCACCCACGCTCACGCCGACACCGTTCGTGGCAACAGCTACGCCACCAGGCCCGACCGAGACAGCTCAACCATCGCCTACCCCAACGCTGACACCTACACCGCTGCCTACCTACGGTGCGGCTGGCGGGAGTGAAATATGAAGACCAGCACAACCGGTATAATTTCTGCGGACCGGCCAACCTATCCATGGCACTCACGTTTTGGGGCTGGGATGGCAACCGGGATGTCGTGGGCGAGTACGTCAAGACCAATAAAGACGACAAAAATGTAATGCCCTACGAGCTGCAGGATTTTGTGCAGACCCAGACCAACGGAGATAGCGGCGTGCCCCGCTATGGAGCCATTATCCGATATGGAGGCGATATCGAGCTGCTGAAGAAGCTGGTCGCGGCTGGCTTCCCGGTCGTCACGGAGAAGGGCTATTACACTTACGATATGACCGGGCGCTACGGCTGGCTGGGTCATTACCAGTTCGTCACCGGTTATGATGACGCCAAGGATGTGCTGGTGGTGCAGGACACCTACATCGACAAGGGCGAGAACCACGAATTCGCGTACAGCGACTTCAACGATGGGTGGCGGTCGTTCGACAACCTGTTCATGGTGGTTTACCCGATCCAAAAGGAAGCTGAGCTGATGGCCCTGCTGGGTGACTATGCCGATCTGGACTGGTCCAGCCGCCATGCCTTGGAGGTTGCCAAACAAGAGGTGGATACGCTCAGCGGGGTTGACCAGTACTTTGCGGCTTTCAATGTTGGCAGCAGCCATGTAAACCTTAAAGAATATGTCGATGCGGCATATGCGTACGATTATGCTTTCCAGCTGTACGCCAGCTTGCCGGAAGACGACTTGCGCCCGTTCCGCATGATGTGGTACCAAACCGGGCCTTATTTTGCCTATTTTTATAGCGGGCGCTACCAGGATGTGATCGACCTGGCCAACGTCACATTTGATACCATCACCAACGATGTGTTGGAGGAGACCTGGTACTGGCGAGGCATGGCCAAGCTGGCACTGGGCGATACACAGGGGGCGATCAGTGATTTCCAGGAAAGCGTACGCCTGCACCCCGATTTCGCCCCTGGGTTGTACCAATTATCCCAGCTGGGTGTTGCACCTTGATCTGCGCCTCAACCAGGCCATGGAGGGAATAACATGCTGACCATCCTGCACTTTGCCGACGCGCACATCGACATGGCAAATTACGGCCGGCACGACCCGGCCAGCGGGCTGCCAATGAGAGTGCTGGATTTTTTGAAATCGCTCGATACCATCATCGATACCGCCATCCAGGAGAAAGTTGACCTGGTGATATTCGCGGGTGACGCCTACAAGGACCGCAACCCTGCACCGACTTTCCAGCGCGAATGGGGCAAGCGGGTGATGAAACTGTCACGGGCAGGCATCCCAACCTTGCTACTGGTCGGGAACCATGACACATCACCTGCCCTGGGGAGGGCGCCGACGCTTGACCCATTCAGCACCCTTGAAGTGCCCCATGTAATGGTGCTGGATATGCCAATCTTCCTCGGCCCCAATGAGCTGTGGGGATTACCCCTGCAGGTGATCGCCATCCCCTGGATATCACGTTCCGGCCTGATCGCAGCACAGGACCTGGCTGGCGCAGAGCTTGAGAAAGTGGACCAGGCGATCGAAGAAAGATTAACGGTCATCGTCAACGAGATGCTGGAGGAAGCTGACCCGAGCCTGCCGGTGGTACTCACCGCACATGCTTCCGTCCAGGGGGCTGTGTATGGGGGAGAGCGCACTGTGATGCTGGGAGGTGACCTGGTGCTACCGGGCTCATTGGTGCGTGACCCGCGCCTGGATTACACTGCCCTGGGTCATATCCACAAGGGACAAAACCTCAATGAAAACTCGCACCCGCCGGTTATTTACCCGGGCTCAATCGAACGGGTAGATTTTGGGGAAGCGGCGGACGACAAGTATTTTGTGATTGCGACGGTTGAGCGCGGTCATACAGAAGTTGAGTGGCGTAAGCTTAAAGGAATACGCCCGTTCATCGACAGGCACCTGGTTTTAAAGAACCAGGAGGACGTAACAGGCCAATTGCTGAAAGCTCTGCCAACACCTGAGAAGATGCAGAATGCGATCGTCAGGCTGGTGCTGGAGTACCCACGGGATTGGGAGGCGCTGATCGACGAAGCGACACTGCGCGAATATGCGGGGGTGGCATTTGAATTCCACCTGATCAAGCGGCCGATGGTGGAAGCGAGGGCGCGATTAGCCCAAGGGGAAGGGGTGAGCAGCCTGACCCCTCTGGAGCTGCTGGATGTATACTGGCGTGCCAGCCATGTGCCACACGCTGAGCAGGAGAGGCTGCAGAAGCTGGCGCAAGAGATCATGGAAGAGCCGGAAGAGCTGATGTGATGGTGAGGGAGCAGCGATGATACCCATTAAACTAACCCTGACTGGCTTCCTTTCCTACCGCAATACCGTTGAGCTGGATTTTACATCCTTTGACCTGGCGTGCATCTCCGGGCAGAATGGGGCAGGTAAATCTTCCATACTAGATGCGATTACCTGGGTGCTGTTTGGCCAGGCGCGTAAACGAGATGAGTCGGTGATCAACCTGCAGTCGAATGCGGCGGAAGTGAGGCTGGTTTTTGAGTATGAAGGCAATCGCTACCAGGTGCAGCGTACACTCCCCAAGGGCAAGACGTCCAGGCTGGAATTCCAAATCCAGCAGCCTGGGGATGGTAAGTGGAAAGCACTGACCGGCGAGACGCTGAGGAATACCCAGGAGGTGATCGAGCACACGCTGCGGCTGGATTACGATACCTTTGTCAATGCATCATTCTTCCTGCAAGGCAAGGCAGACCAATTCACCCAACAGAAAGCCAGCGACCGTAAGCGGATCCTGGGGAGCATCCTGGGGCTGGAAGTGTGGGATGCATATCGCGAGCGGGTGATCAAGCGGCGCCGGGCAGCCGAGGCGGACATCCAGAACCTGGACGGACGCATGCAAGAGATCAATGCTGAGCTAAGTGAAGAGGCGGCGCGCACCGAACGGCTTGAGTCACTGCAGGCTGAGCTTAAGCACCTGGAGAAAGCCCGTAAAGCCCAGGAAAAAATCCTGGAACAGGCACGCAAGGTGGAGGCTTCACTCAACGAGCAGCGCAAGCTGGTGGAAATGTTGAGGCGCCAGCTGCAGGCAGCTGAACAGCGATATTCCGAGATGGATAGCCGTCTGACATCTCGAATGACAGAGCAGAAAGCCTATAGCGAGAAGGTTGCCAGGGCAAGTGAGATCGAGACCGCCTACACGAACTGGCAAGCGAAACGAGTGGAGCTGGAGCGATGGGATGAAATCGCCCGGCGGTTCACAGAGCACGAGCGGCGAAGGCAGGCACCCCTGCTACAGATCGAAGCCGAAAAAGCAAGCCTTGGCAAAGAATTGGAACAGCTAACCAACACCGGCAGGCTGGTACAAAGCGAGGCTACCAGGCGAGTGGAGCTTGAAGCACAGCTTGCGGCTGCCAGGCAAAGCCTGGAAAAAGCTGAAGAGACCCTCGGCCAGCGCAAAGGATTGGAAGTGGAACTACAATTCGCGCGCCAGAGGCAGGCAGATGCAAGGGCCGAAAACCCGCGCTTGAAGCAGGAGATGATCGAGCTGAAGGAGCGGGTAAACAAGCTCACCGAAACCGAAGAGCCAGCCTGCCCACTGTGCGGACGGCCGATGGACTCCTATGAGCGCAACCAACTGATTGAAGCGATCAACGCCCAAGGAACCGAGCTGGGTGACCGCTACCGCGCCAACCAGGCATTCCTGAGTGAGGCGGACAAGCTGGTGGTTGAAATCGAAGCCCACATCGCATCCATGGCAGCGGTTGAAAGCGAGCGGCTGGACCAATTGCAGGCCATTACACGCCTGCAGAGCCAGCTGGAGCTGATCCAGAAGAACCAGGATGCGTGGGAGAGCCAGGGTGAGCCACGCCTGGCAGAAGTGAGTGCCACGCTGCAAGCGGGGAGCTTCGCCAGAGAGGCCCGAGGAGCGCTGGAGACCATCGACCAGGAGCTAAAGGAGATCGGTTATGAGGCAGCGGCGCACGATACCTGTCGACAGCAAGAGGCCTTGATGCGCCCTGCGGAAGCCGAGTTCAGGTCGCTGGAGAAAGCCCGGGCGACCTTACAACCCCTGCAACGCGAGATCGAGGATATCCAAGCCCAGCTAACGAAAATCCAGGCTGAAATATCAGGCCAGCAGCGTGACTTTGGAGATGCCGCAGCCCGCCTGGCAGCTGCAGAAGCCGCTGCACCAGACCTGGATGCGACCGAAGGCCTGCTGCATGAGCTGCTGGAGCAGGAGAATACCCGGCGCATGGAAGTTGGAGCTGCACACCAGAAGGTGGCAGTCCTGAAAGACCTCAAAGGGCGCCTCAAGGAGATCGGGGCGCAGCGGGAGGAGCTAGCCCGGCTGGTGAGCCAGTATAAGCTGCTCGAGCGGGCGTTTGGCAAGGACGGCGTACCGGCACTATTGATCGAGCAAGCCCTGCCAGAAATTGAGACACGGGCGAATGAGCTGCTGGAGAGGCTGAGCGAGGGCAACATGTCGGTCCGCTTTGTCACACAGGCAGCATTCAAGGACAAGAAACGGGATGACCTCAAGGAAACCCTGGATATCTTGATATCGGATGGGTCGGGCACGCGTGATTACGAGCTGTATTCGGGGGGCGAAGCATTCAGGGTGAATTTCGCAATCCGCCTGGCCCTATCGGAGCTGCTGGCGCAGAGGGCAGGTGCCCGGCTGCAGACCCTGGTCATCGATGAGGGGTTCGGCAGCCAGGATGCACTCGGGCGGCAGCACCTGATTGAAGCGATCAACATGGTGAGGAAGGATTTCGCCAAGGTGCTGGTGATCAGCCACCTGGATGAGCTCAAGGAGGCTTTCCCCAACCGGATCGAGGTGGAGAAGACCGTAAACGGCAGCAGCCTGAGGGTGGTGTAGGCTTGCTGGGGATCATCATCGGCTCGAGTGTGATGCTGATCCTGGGGATCATTATCACCTGGCAGCTGCACGCCAGCACGCAACTACCCCTGGCTGTCGATCCGAGCGCAAAGCCTGGGGATGAATTGGACCATGATCAAGCGCCCTTGATCTCAGTCATCATCCCGGCCCGGAATGAGCGACGGAATATCCTGCGCTGCATAAAAGCCCTGGTTGAGCAAGCTTATCCGAACTATGAGATCATCGTGGTGGATGACCGCTCGACGGACGGCACCCTGGAATTGCTGGAACATCTCGCAGCAGAGCATAACAGGCTATATGTATTCCAAGGAGATGAACTGCAAACAGGATGGGCGGGAAAACCACACGCCCTGGTGCAGGGAGCCAGGCGGGCGCGGGGGGAATGGCTGTGCTTCATGGATGCTGACACATTCGCCAGCCCAGAGCTGCTCAGGTCAACGCTGGGAACGGCGCTTCACGTTCACGCGGACATGTTCTCCATCCTGACTGCGCAGGAATTAGGCAGCTTTTGGGAGCGCACGGTGCTGCCGCTGGTGTTCCTCGGACTGGCATATGGCTTCCCAGCAGAGCGGGTGAATGACCCAACCAAACCGGATGCAATCGCCAGCGGACAATTCATCTTGATCAAACGAGCTGTTTATGAGGCGGTCGGTGGGCATACTGCTGTAAAAGACCGAATTGATGAAGACCGGGCCATCGCTGCGATCGTCAAAAAGGCCGGATACCGCCTGATCGTGGCTGATGGACGGGCGGTGGCTTCCACACGGATGTACACTTCCCTGCCTGAAATGTGGGAAGGCTGGACCAAGAACATCTACCTGGGATTGCAGGACAGGTTGGGGCTGCTTCTATTCGGCGCATTTATCGGGCTGGTGGTCTCCATCGCCTTGCCAGCCTGGTTATTCGGCAGCCTGGCGTGGCTGGCTTTCAATGGAGGCCAGGCAGCTGCGCTGGTGGCCCTGGAGGCTGTTATTTTGTGGGTATACCTGCTCTATAAGCGCTGGCAAGCGTGCCGGGCTTTTGGCATCCCAGGGGGATATGCGGTTACCTTCCCGCTTGGAGCACTGGTGTTTACAGCGATGATGTTCACATCGGCTTTCAACGTCATTTCGGGACGTGGGGTGAGCTGGAAGGGACGCCGTTACCGCTGATCACCAGCTAAACGTTGTGACCAGCCAGCACACCAGTAATTCTTATCTGCTGTTAATGTATAATTGAATAAAGAATTCACACCGATACTAAGATTACCCTGCGGCTGCTGGTAAGTATCCACATTCATTCGTTTTAAATTTCTGTACCTAAATAACCTAACAGCCCATTGTAAGACCAAGCGGCTACCAAAAATAGCTGGCATGCCGATATATTTCTCAGGTTTTGAAGACCGTTCAACTCACTGCTAAGGAGGCATCGATGGATCAGCCAAACAAACGAACGAACACATTGCGAGTCTTAATCATCGGCCTGATAGCTGTGGTGATGGTACTGGGCATAGCCATCATAATTCTTGTGATCGGTAACGCAGGCAAGCCTGTGAGCCTGGCAGAGGTGGATGTTTTAGCAGGCAGCACAGACGAATGCGTGACCTGCCACCGCACAGCCACACCGGGTATTGTTGACCAATTCAGCCACAGCACCATGGCAGCCGCGGAAGTGACCTGCCGAAAATGCCATGAGGTGGCAGCCACTTACCCAGGTGCGGTAGAGCATGAAGGCTCGTATATCCTGGCATCACCAACCACCGCCATGTGCCAGACCTGTCATGAGGCAGAGGTCGCGCAATACTATATGAGCCGGCACAGCCTGCCAGCGTATGTGGCTGTGGAAGGATCGCAAAACCTCTCTCCCACCCTGATGGCGATGTACCAGGCCATCCCAGAAGGCTCGTTTGCCCCCGACAAAGGGCGTAATGCGATCGCGGCACTGGAAGGCGATAAAATCACCTCGTTTGCTTGCGATAGCTGCCATAGTATTGGCGCGCCTGCCGCAGATGAATCAGTGGGCCGCTGCCAAAAATGCCACATCCGGCATGAATTCAGCCTGGAGCAGGCCCGCAAGCCTGAGACGTGCAATAACTGCCACATTGGTCCTGACCATCCACAATGGGAGATCTACCAGGAATCACCACATGGCATCCTGTATGCCACGATGGGTTATACCTGGAATTGGGAGGCTGAATCGGGTAACCTGACCGTGATCGATTTCCCGGCACCGACCTGTGCCTTGTGCCACATGAGCGGTTTTGGCGCAACCGGCACCACGCATGACGTGGGTGACCGACTATCCTGGTACTTGTTTTCATCCATCAGCCAGAAACGCCCGAATTGGGAAGACAACCGCTCACACATGCAAAGTGTGTGCTTTGAGTGCCATAACCGGAATTTTGTTACCGATCTCTACACGGGCGCGGATGCAGCCACCGACCAGGTGAACACCTGGGTGCAACAGAGCAATGACATGGTAGCTCCGCTGCAGAGCCAGGGCCTGATCAACACAGCGGATTTCAACGAGCCGATCGATTTTACATACTTCAACCTGTGGCATTATTGGGGACGCACAACCAAGTTTGGAACCTGGATGCAGGGCCCGGATTACACCCAATGGCATGGAGCTTACCCGCTCCAGGAATCGCTGGTGAACCTGAAGGAACTGGTTGACTTGAAACTAAAAGCGGCGGGAGCAACGCCCTAGCCATGTATCATCTTGCCACGGTTTTCCCAATTATTAAACGGGTGCGCATACCCATCACGCGTGACCAGGCCATGCTGCTGATGCTGGCACTAAACGAGCTATTGCTGGGACTCGAGACCTACCTGGCGCACTCGATCAGCGGGACAATCATGCCGAAAGAGTGGATCCCGATCATCTTCGGCCCTGTAGCTGGTATCCTGCTCATCATTGCCGGACTTATCGCGATCCGCAGGCGGACCCTGGCAGTGATCATGGGTTCGTTGATCTACCTTTCCAGCATCATTGTGGGGCTGTTGGGGATCTATTTCCACCTGGTGCGGGCCATCCTGCCCTTTGCGCCAGCCGGCGAAAGGGTGTCGATCCCGTTGTTCGTTTGGGCACCACCCATCCTGGGACCACTCACCTTTGCGCTGGTGGGGTTGATGGGGATCAGCGCGGTGTGGATGGAGCATCCACCTGACAGTGGCGTTTTGCTTCTGCTGGGTGGCCGGACACTCAAGATGCCGTTCAGCAAAACCAACGCGTTCTTCTTCATGGTAGGACTGGGCATCCTGGCGACGGTGATCAGCAGTGTGCTGGACCACGCCCGCACCAATTTCGAGAACCCATGGCTGTGGCTGCCCACGGGGATCGGGGTTTTCGGGACGGTGGTGGCGTTGGTGTTGGGGAGCATCAGCAAACCGCGAAGAAGCGACCTGATCGTTTACGTGGTGGCAATGGTATTGCTTATGATGGTAGGCCTGGTGGGGGTGGTGCTGCACATCCTGCACAACCTGGCTTATGCGAACGCGGTGGTCGTGGAGCGCTTTATCAAAGGTGCACCTTTCCTGGCGCCGATGTTGTTTTCAGACATGGGGGCGCTGGGGCTGGTGATCCTGCTGGACCCGAATGAGAAGGGTAAGGGAGAGGGTGCAGATACGGGGCAGTGAATAGAGTAACAAAGTTGGGTTTGTGGAAATAAGTGGGTAGTTTGGATTGCGAGCGAAAGAAAAAGAGGAGATTGCTTCGGGCAAGATCAGCCCTCGTAACAAAAAGGGAGGAGAATAGCTACATCGTAAATTTAGCCTAAACGGACCTTGTCGGAGCCGCGGTTGATCTCCCACGGGTAGACAATATAGGCATCGGTGATGGCAGCGTAATAATCAGGGCATAAACTGCCGAACAGCGTGCGGTAGGGGTTGAAGTGCAGCACACAGGTGAAAGGAATGCCGCCGGCAGCAGTGATGCGGTTTTTCACAGCGGTGATGGTTCGCCCTGAACCCCAGACATCATCCACCACCAGGCAGCGTTTGCCTTGCAACAGTTCGTCGCTGGGAAACTCAATAAACCTGGGCCAGGCGAACAGCCCGGTCTTTTGCGCCTCAGCTTCGGCGGGGAAGTCTACTGCAGCTGTGAGGATGGTGGGGATACCCGTGGCTTCAGCCAGCAGGCCGCCCGGGACGATGCCGCCACGCGTGATGATCACCATTGTGTCAAAATCTCCTTGAAATTGTGGCAGGAGGTGATCGATCAGCTTGTCAACATCATTCCAGGTGAGGGTTTCGTGGCGTAGTTTGGGCATGCTATTCTCCGTAAGCACTTAATTAAGCACGATCACTGCAACGCGCTGGCTAAGGGTCCGGGAGCAATTACCGCACCAGTCTGGCCTTCAAGACGAGCGCGTTCCACATCCCTGGCCCACAGATACAAACAAGTATGGTAGGCTGTAGCAGTATATGTGCTGATGACTGTGGCGAAGAGGATGAAAGGTGTGGCAATCAAAATACCCAGGGTCACGCCGGTAATCAACCCGGCGGTAGAGGCCTGGCTGACCGAGATGATCCCAAGCCCTATCCCAAAACCGAGTGCAACACCAACTGCACCCAACAGAAAGCTGACAAAACCGACGATCGCTTTGACCCCGACCGTACTAATCCCTACCAGGAGAAGATTTTCCTTGATGACCTGAGTGGCGCGCTGAATGCCGCCTTTCAGGTTGATATCCTCAATCACCATGGCAGGAAGGATCAAGAAGGATGCTTCAGTCCACACAGTCTCGATGATCCCAGCCACAAGGCCCCTACCTGCCCCCTTACCCCTGCCACGCAACGCACTGGTAAATAAATTTACCAGTGTTGTTGCAGCAGCCAGGCTTGCGATATCCAAAAAATCACGCTTGACGATGCTCCAGGCTTTATCCATCCTTCCGTCACCTTCAGCCAGGTAGCCATAAATTAAATACACGGTCATAGCAGAAAAGACATAACCGGTGATGTACTGGATAAAAATGACGGCAGCCCACAAGATATAGATTACATACTTCCCATATAATGTATCTTGTAGAAGATAGGTTATAAAACCGATGGGGACGACCAAAACCAGGGTTATGGCAAAGCCAGCAAGCAAGGCGTAAATCGAAGGCTTGATCAGGTCCTTGTCTTTTAGAGCCATCTGCCAGGATTGCTTTAAAAATTCCCATCCCCGCTTCAAACTTTCCATATGGACCTCCTGACGATTGAATTGACTCTCTGAGCCGCCTTCGGATGGATTATTTCAAAGTAAGGACAGCGAAGTATATTATAGTATAGAAGGCGGATTTACTTCAACCCGCCAATCGCCAAGGTTACGACCTCTCAGTAGGGATGCCGGATCAGGCCCACGCAGAACGATCTGCCAGCGGTAAAGACCGGCCAGGCGTGAGAAGAAGCAGGGTGTGGGCCCTACCAGCTCGGTTTCGAGGCGATTCTCTTCTTCCATCCACCTGTGGACCTGCTGCGCCATCAGGTGGGACGACGATTCGGCATGCTCTGGATCGCGATGGCGGAACTCCAGCCGCACCAGCTGGGAGAAGGGTGGGTAATGTAACTGGCGCCTGTATTCAAGCTCCTGCTGATAGAAAGACTGGTAATCATGGTGGGAGGCAGCCTGAATAACATAATGCTCGGGTAGGAAGGTCTGCAGGATGACCTGCCCACCCAGCGGGCTGCGCCCGGCACGCCCCGCTACCTGGGTAAGTACCTGGAAGGTACGCTCAGCAGCGCGCATATCGGGGAGGCTCAATCCCACGTCAGCGAGCACCACCCCCACCAGGGTCACTAACGGCAGGTCCAACCCCTTGGCGATCATCTGGGTGCCGATGAGCACATCAGCCTGGTGATTGACAAAGTTCCCGAGGATGAGGTCGTGGGCACCCTTCTGGCGGGTGGTTTCAAAATCCCAGCGCAGGGTGCGAACGGCGGGGAAAAGGTGGTGTACTTCGGCTTCCACTTTCTCAGTGCCGGTGCCGTACTGGCGGATACGCTCGCTTTTACACTGCGGGCAGGTTTTTGGCATATGGCGCGTATAAAAGCAATAGTGGCAGGTGAGGGCATCGGCCGATGCATCAGCTTCCTGAGCCTGCTTTGGGCTGGTGACATGGTAGGTGAGAGGCAGGTCGCAACGGGGGCATTTCAAAATGTAACCGCAGTCACGGCAGAAAATATAGGTGGCACTACCACGACGGTTGAGAAACAGAATGGCCTGGAGCTTGTTGGCCAGGGTCTCTTCAAGCTTGTGCTGCAGGGGCAGGCTAAAGATCGAACGATTGCCACCCTGCAACTCTGAGCGCATATCCACCACCTGCACGGGGGGCAGGCCAATAAATTCGGTGTCATCACCGATGTATTGATACTGGGAGCTAATGCCCAACTTTTGGACCTGGCTTTCCACTGCTTGGCGGTGAGCCAGGATGCGCTGGGGCAGGCTGAGGTACTGCCATTGGCTCTCAGCTGCACGGTAACGGCTGACGACATCGGGAGTAGCTGACCCCAACAAGCAGACCGCGCCAGTGAGCTGGGCATACCTGACCGCAACCTCCCTGGCATGGTAATGAGGCTGGATCTCAGACTGGTAGTAGGTGTCATCATGGAATTCGTCAACCACGATCAGACCTACATTGGAAAAAGGAGTGAACAAGGCACTGCGTGGGCCAACGATGACCGAGATCTCTCCCAGGCGGGTTCTACGCCAGGTATCAAAGCGCTCGCCCGGCGATAGGCGAGAGTGCATGCTCCCCACGAGACCAGGGAAGCGGCTGACGAAGCGGCGAATGGTCTGGGGGGTGAGGGCGATCTCGGGCACCAGGATGATCGCCTGGCGACCCAGTTTGAGGGTGGCCTCCACTGAACGGAGGTAAATCTCGGTTTTACCCGAACCAGTGACGCCGTGGAGCAAAAAAGGTTTGACTGGCTTACCCTCGTTTGCCTGGTGGATGCTTTGATCGATCGTATTCCACACACTTAGCTGGTCATTGGTCAGCCTGGGCGGATGGGTAGCAACAAACTCCAGGCTCTCGAGCGGGTCGCGCCACACCTGAGCTTCCCCAAGGTGGACCAGGCCGCGTTTTTCGAGGGCTTGCAAGTCAGACAGGCTACCGCCACTCTCGGCATACAGCCAGGCAGCTTCTACTTCTCCCGACTCGCGCAGCAACATACGCAGCATGGCCTGACGCCGCTCCAGGGCGGGGCTGCCCACTCGGGCCAGCCTGGGCATCTCGGCTTCGGCCTGCTCAGGGGCGCATATGAGCTGGGCGGTACGAACCGTCTTGGGACCGACGGAGGGACCGGGTAAAACGGTTTGAGTACTCAGCAGCCCATGATTGACAAGCGACCTGGCTGCCGACCGCCAGTCAACATGGCGAAAAGCGCTGTCCAGCTGGCGGCCGCGTAAGGGGCCGCGCTCATCGATCAGAGCAAGGATGCGACTTTGAAGCGAGGTGAGGGCATGGGCGACAGGCAAGGCTGGGGTGCTTTTCTGGTAGAGTGTATCGGCCTGTTGGGTCAGGCCGGGCGGGATCATGGCGTCGATACAGGCGGCCAAGGGTGCCAGAGTGGATTCGGAAAGCCAACCTGCCAGCCTGATCTGCTCAGGGGTTAACACAGCCTGCGGGTCAAGCAAAGCAATGACCGGTTTTGTCTCGGGGACTTCGGCGTGATCCACAAGGCGGAATACGACCCCCTGAACACGCTGGTGCCCGAAAGGCACCTCGACCAGGTGGCCGGGATTTACCTGACCTTCCAACTCGGTAGGTAAATGATAGTGAAAGGTCCCACTCACCTGTGGGACATTAACGGCAACCTCGACAAAGGAAGTCATTTAATCTGGGGGGTTGTCCTTCAAACGTACCAGACTTAAACGGGCGATGCGCAGCCCATCCATAGATTCGACCTTTAATCGCACTCCACCCGATTCGACCACATCACCAGGCTTGGGAATATGACCGAGCTTACCTAAAAAATAACCTGCAATGGTGTCGTAATGCGGATCGCTGAGATTGAGCTCCAGCTGTTGATTAACAGCTTCCATCAAGGTCAGGCCATCAATCAGCACGCTGCCATCCGGTTGGGTCTGGAACTCGGGTGCAGCTTTATCAAACTGGTCGCTTACTTCTCCCACGATCTCTTCCAGCAAATCTTCCAGGGTGACCAGGCCGGCTGTCCCGCCATACTCATCCAGCACAATGGCGATGTGCTGGCGGTTATGCCTGAACTGGCGCAGCAGGTCGTTCACCGGCAGGGTCTCGGGGATATAGAGGGTTTCACGCGCCAGCTCTCCGGCGCTAGTGGCCTGGCAGTCGGACTGGTTCATGACACGCAGTACATCCTTGACATGCAGGATACCGGTGATCTGGTCCAGGTCGGCCTCGTAAACCGGAAGCTTGGTGTAACTATATTGGGTGACCATGGCGATGATGCCTTCGAGCCCGGTATCGGCTTCGATGGCCACGATCTCAGTGCGGGGTACCATCACCTGGCGCACAAGCAACTCACCGAAATCAAACACCGATTCCAGCATCTCGCGCTCGGGTTGCTCAAGCACCCCACCCTCCTCTGACTCGGTGATGATCTGCTTAAGCTCATCCACCGTGTAGATCAATGAATGGCTACCAGCCAGCTCAAGGCCAAAGAGGCGAAGGATGACACGTGTGGCCCAATCCAACAGGTCGATGAACCATTTAAATACGATGGTGAAGATACGCATCGGCTGGGCACCCAGGAGGGCTACCCGCTCGGGCTGGTGCAGGGTGGCTACCTTGGGTACCTGCTCACCCAGAACGACATGGATGCTGGTAATAATGATGAGCGAGAGGATAAGCGGGAGGGCTGCCAGGAACGGAGTGAGGCGGACCAGGTTGGCAGGGATGGATAATTGCCCAAACAAAGGGGTAAGGAGCTTCTCAAATGTATTCTCGCCAACCGCACCCAAAGCGAGACTAACGATGGTGATACCCAGCTGGCAGCCAGCGATGAGCCTGGAGCGCGAGACGGGATTATCAAGCCAACCTTTGACGATCTCGGCAGCTTTATTGCCCTCCTGTGCCGCCAGCTCTATGCGAGCTTTACGGGCAGCTACTGAAGCAAATTCCACGCTGGTAAAAAAGGCATTCAGGGCCACCAGCAGCATGATGAGTATAAGATCCCAAACCAACATGATCAGAATTATCCCATGTCTCTGCAAAATATGCGGGGATTACCAGGCTACGGTTAATCTTTTCGATGGCCTCATTTAGACCGGAGCACAACAGCTGCCCCGTAACCCACGACCTGGGTATAATCGCCGGTTACTTCGGCAGAGGTGGTGTGCTTGAGGACCTTGATATGATCGGCACCCAGCTGCCTGGCTGCCCACAGCACGGCAGCTAAGGCCCCCCGCCCGCAGGCAAAGCCCCGACCTTCCTCCTCAACACGAATCACCTCATCGGGGTCGAAGGAGGCGATGGCATCCAGCATCACCTCGTCCAGCTGATCGGCGAGCTTTAATGGATAAAAATGCGAGAGATCGGTGCTGGCTACAAGGATAGCATTGCGCCCTTGAAGGGTCTTCGCCAGGCAGGTGCCAAGGACGTGAGCACCCGAGCGGCCCTGCTCACGCACCATGACCGGCAGTAGCTTGAACTCCACTTCGAGCACGCGCTGGAGAAATGGGAGCTCGATCTCAAGCGAGTGCTCGCGGTCGCGCTTCACCCGGCTGAGACCATAACCCAGCTCGGCTTCCATATAAGCATCTAAAGTGAGCAGAGCTTCTTGATCGACCATCACGTTACCAAGGGGTGTCTGGTAAGCATCGTGGGCGGTGGTCAGGAAGGGTTGGGCGTAGGGATAGTGCATGGGCGAAATGACTGCTACGATATCAGGCTTTATACCATGCAGGGCAGCGAAGGCATACCCAGCCACTGCTCCCGAGTAGATATGCCCGGCGTGAGGCGTGACGATGGCCACCACTTCACCATCCAGCTCAGGCAGAACGGCTGCGTGAATATATCCATCCACAGAAGTCGAGAGGCGTTTCGGATCACCAGGATACCACTGCCCGGCGATGGGTGATGGGCGAATATCGAGGTCAGCGTTCATCGTACCCTCCTGATTGCAATATTGATTGTAGCATATTCACAGGTGTGTACATTAGTTTCTTTCCCCGCGAGGGAAGCCCTTATTTGCTATGAAAAAGGATCCTCTGAAGAAACGTTAATACTACAAAGTATGCCCTAATTGTTATAATTCACTTAAGGAAAACAGCAAATGGAATCTATAAATGAAAAACGATATACACAGCTAATTAAGTGGATCTTCATTGTTATGCTCATGACAGCAATCATTTCTAGCTGGCAATTACGCCAACCAGGAGCTACCGCTGCTGCTAGTACATACACCAATTTTCTACCTTTGATAAGTTATCAGCCTGGGTATGATTGGCTTCAGTTTAATGGCGATGCACAACATTCTGGAAATAATGAACTAGAGCAGAGGATAAATGTAAACAACGTAAACCAACTCCAATTACTCTTCAAAGTGCCTCTGCCAGGGATTGCCGACGGCGTTCCGGTATATCTATCAGCGGTACGCACCGCATCAGGAATCCATGACTCGATTTTCGTCACTAACACCGACGGCCATATAGCGGCAGTGGACGCCCATACGGGATCGATAAATTTGGTCCATCCAAATTAGGCCATGGTTGCCTGATCAACAACAACTCGGCCCGTAATGAGACATGCTATACAACTTCCTCGCCGGCTATAGATCCAAACAAGAAATATGTTTATAGCTATGGACTGGACGGGTATGTACATAAGTATATTGTGGGAACTGGAGTAGAGATAACCTCGGGCGGTTGGCCAGAGTTGACTACGTTGAAAGGTTATGATGAAAAAGGATCTTCAGCCTTAAGTATTGCCACAGCAGATAATGGAATCAGTTATCTGTATATCGCCCATGCGGGGTATCCGGGCGACCAAGGCAACTATCAGGGGCACATCACCGCAATCAATCTCAACGATGGATCACAGAAAGTCTTCAACACGTTGTGCAGCAACCAGGCGTCCCATTTTTTGGATTCAAGGGTCACAAGCGGAGCAGACTGCTACCCTGAAACCATGTCGATTTGGGCTCGACCGGAGTGAGGTATGACCCTTATCATGATCGCATCTTGATGGTGACTGGAAATGGTACATTTCTGCCATCCAGCTTTATGTGGGGCGATACGGTTTTCAGCCTTAAGGCAGATGGTAGCGGATTTGCAGGAAGCCCTCTGGATAGTTATACACCGGCAAATTACCAGTACTTAGATGATACCGATGCTGATCTGGGTAGCACAGCTCCAGCAATCTTACCTCCCGCTCCCGGGAAATACCCGCACCTGGCAGTACAAGGCGGCAAGGATGGGATCTTAAGATTATTAAACCTGGACCAATTGAGCGGACAGAGCGGAACCGGGCACACGGGAGGTGAAGTATTCACCATGAGCGTGCCCATGGGTGGAGGCATCTTTAGCCAACCCGCTGTATGGCAGAATCCAGCAGATCACACGATCTGGGTATTTGTAACCAATAGTAATGGCTCAACGGGCTTGCAGCTGATAGTTAATGCCAACGGGGATCCGAGCCTGACTATCACAAATGCATAAGCAGTGGAGGAACCTCGCCTCTCCTCGTGACTAGTATTGCGTTTATTGCCGAGCGTGCATTATCAACAATCAAGGGAAAGATGCAGCTTTATGGTCGGGTGACGACCAGGTCGGCTCAATCCATTGGGAAAGCCCAATTTTAGTCAATGGTACCTTGTATATTACCGATCAGGGTGGAAACCTATCGGCATATTCTCTGCCGTAAAATTGATGGTGAAAAGTGAGGTAACGAACGTCCAGTCGTTGTCGCGACACTTTTATCTGTCATGGATTACCCCGCCTAGTGGTGTGCCATGCCATTATTACCAAGAGAGATGTCTCTAGGATCTGGTGGGTCAGCAGCACCAATGAACCTGGAAGCGATTCGGTTCTTATCCTCGAATATATCTCATGCTGGAGGTGGTGTTCTTTCCTCCACCCGTATTTATGTTATACTAAACGCCAATATATATAACGGCCACGATGAGGACGAGTATGCGCAGCAGCGACTGCCCAGAGAGCGGAGACCGCTGAAAAAACCGCCAGAGCGCTTGCGCAGAATGGACCTCGGAGCCGCAGGGTGAAACCTTAGGGAGTAGCCTGAGCCGGAGCTGCCACCGTTACCAGGGCAAAAGGTATCGTAATATCCGTACCTGAAGCGTGAAGCTGGCTTATTCACCCCCGTCGCATCACCGGCGGGGGTGTTCATTAACTAAAATACTGGAGGCTTGCGATGACACTGAAAATTAACCTGGTTTACTGTGCGGTCTGACACTATACAGATAGAGCTGTCGGTCTGGCAGCCGAATTACTCAAGGAGTTTGAGCCGGAGATTGAGTCGATCAGCCTAGTGCCATCGGATGGCGGGAGTTACGAATTCTCGATCAATGGCAAGCTGCTGTACTCCAAGCTAGAGACGCACCGCCATGCTGAACCAGGTGAGATCGCTGAGTTGGTGAGAAAGTATTTAGAGAATCAGTGATCGGTTGGAAAACCATTACAGAATGGCGTGAGAAGAGGGTTGGGTCGCCTTGTTGTCAAAAACCATTGACCCCCCTCACGGCAAAGGCAATGAATAGGAGTTCATATGACCCAACATAAAAAAGGGCGTGTTTTCTCAGGTGCACGGCCGACGGGTAAACAACACCTGGGCAACTACCTAGGCGCAATTAAGAATTATGTGGCATTGCAGGACGAATATGACTGTGTATACTGCATCGTCGACTTGCATGCCCTGACGACAGTCGAAGACACGCTTAACCTGCGCCAGAATACCATGGACATGGCCCTCGATTTTTTAGCAGCGGGGATCCGGCCAGACGAAACGATCATGTTCATCCAATCGCATGTGCCACAGGTAACTGAGCTTCACCTGATCCTATCGATGGTCTCACCATTGGGCAAGCTGACAGACCTACCGACGTTCAAGGACAAGGTACGGGACCAGCCTGATAACGTCAATTACGGATTGGTGGGGTACCCGGTGCTGATGACAGCCGATATCGTCTTGTACAAGGCAGATGTTGTGCCAGTGGGGATCGATCAGGCACCTCACCTGGAATTTGCACGCGAAACCGTGCGGTCCTTTCACTACCGGTATAACACCAAGGTGTTGATCGAGCCACAAATGAAAAACACCGAGGTACCGCTGGTGTTAGGCATCGATGGCGAGCGAAAGATGAGCAAGAGCCTGAACAACCATATCGAGATCTCAGCCACACCTGAAGAGACCAGCAAGCGGGTAAGGATGATGGTGACCGACCCGAACCGCAAGCTACGTACTGACCCTGGCAACCCGGATATATGTAATGTGTTTACCATGCACAAGATCTTCTCTTCCAAAGATGAGGTGAATATGGTGAACCAGGAATGCCGGCGGGCGGGGATTGGTTGTGTGGACTGCAAGCTGTTGTATGCCAAGAACTTAAATGCAGCCCTGGCGCCATTCCGGGCACGCCGAACCGAGTTGGCGAAGGACCCCAATTATGTGCTGGGTGTGCTGGATGAGGGTGCCAGGCGGGCGCAGGTGATCGCCGAGCAGACCATGAGCGAGGTACGCGAAGCGGTTGGCTTGCCCTAGCGGCAAGGTTGAAGATCGAGCATGCGCATCGTATTACAGCGGGTTAGCGCAGGCAGGGTGCTGGTAGCGGGGCACACCATTGCGGAGATCGGCAAGGGAGTGGTGATTTTGCTGGGGATCGGACCTGTGGATGGCGAAGAACAAGTGCGGGTGCTGGCTGAGAAAATCACCAACTTGCGGATCTTTGAAGATGAACAAGGTAAGATGAACCTGTCACTGTTGGAAGTGGGTGGCGAGGTGATCGTGGTGTCACAATTCACGCTTTATGCGGATACCCGCAAGGGCCGACGCCCATCCTTTACGGATGCAGCCCCGCCGGAAACTGCCCGCCCACTGGTGGAGCAGTTTGCCCAGAAATTACGCCAGCTGGGTGTTCCAACCCAGACTGGCGAATTTGGGGCTCACATGCAGGTGGAGATCATCAATGATGGCCCGGTGACCATCTGGATGGAAGCCTGAGCTCAGCCTGGGATGCTTGAGCCCAGCTCACCCGTAGTTAGGATTTTGCGAACAGCGTCGATAAGAACAATTTCGGGCTGAATGCCTGGCCGGACAAAATCGTCTGAGCCCGGAACATGCGGGCGACCGCACGCACGATAAACACGGCCGTGAGCGCTAAAAGCACAGCGGACAGCACTGTTTGCCATAACGGCACACTGCCGGCCGCCAGGCGGGTCATCATTGTGACGGGGGAGGTGAGGGGAAACAGGCTGAGGACGATGGCTAGGGTACTGTTCGGATTCTGGATCAGGACACTCAACAGCACAATGGGGATGATAAGCGGGAAGATCACCAGGATCGTGGCTTGAGTAGCCTCACGCAAATTGGGAACCAAGGCCCCAAGCCCGGCCATCAGGCTGGCGTAGACAGCATAACCGAGCAGGAAAAATACCAACCCCCAGAAGAGAAATGATGGTGGCAGCTGAAAGGCCTGTGACAGATTAAATACCGTACTGCCGCGGGCCAGTAATAAGCGCCCTGTACCCACCCAGATGACCACCTGGAGCAAGCCTAAAAATCCAAGCCCAACGATCTTGCCGGTTAATAACTCACGAGGCGTGACCGATGAAAGCAGGATTTCCATGGTACGGTTTTCCTTCTCCTTGGCCACACTGCTGAGGAGCAAGCTGGCAGCACTAAGAATGATGATATAGAACAGCATGGTTACCCCATAGGGAAGAAAATAGGTAAGCATGCTGGTTTGCTCACGCTGGGGGGTGGAGGAAAGCGGGACCTTTTCCACCTTGGGGCCACCCAACAGACCGGCAAGCTGGGAGTCTCCGTTGAGGAGGTTGACCTTTAGGGTCCACGCGAGCCAGCTCGATTGTTCTGCAGTGTCAATCGGGTTGAAAGACAGCTTTACGACGGTGATCTCCCCGGTTTGAATATAATCAGCAGGGATGATGTAGTAGGCTGAGATCTGCCCATCCTCGAGGGCCTGTTTGGCACTCGATTCGTCTGAGAATTTGATCAAGACCCCTGCTGGAACCTGCGACGGGATTTCTTTGATCAAACCACTTTGGTCTATGTAACCTTCAGCCTGGACAGTGGGCGGGCTACCAATCAGCGAAGACAGGAGGCTTTGGGCGGGATTTCCCCTGGTAAGCTGCCCGCCAACACTGAAGATCAAGGCTCCAATAATGGGTATCCCAAACAGGACGAAGAGGAAAGATCGCCGGGATAGGACGGTTAAAATTTCATGTTTCAGGATTAACCAGGTCTTGTTCATAAACTATGCCTTTGAGTGGACAAAGATTTCCTTCCAATTCAGGCGCTGACCGTAACGCAGCATGCCAATGCGGAAGGCCCGACCCGCCAGCCAGACTGCCCCACAGGCAGAAGCCACCAGGAGAATGAAACTGATAGCCAGCTGCCAGGTTGGGATGGTAGTAAAACCCAGCCGGATGGCGATTGTCATTGGGGCGGTGAGCGGGAAGAGGGTCATGGCGATTGCCAGGGGGCTATTGGGGTTTTGGACGAAGACCGCGATCAGGATATAGGGCAGCCAAATGGGGATGGTAAACAATCCCATCACCTGCTGGCCTTCACTGGCTTCTGTCACGGTTGCGCCAACGGCTGCCATCAGGCCTGAGATCATAATGAACGCAGGGACCATCACAGCAATGAGGATGGCAACCGTTTGAATTGGGAATGCAATACCACTGAGAAAAGAAAAATAGGATTTTCCGAATAGCATGATCAGGATGATAAAGATACCCCACACAACGAGCTGGGTTATCCCGACTGCCATATCGGCGATGGTCTTTCCGCTCATGAGCTGGTTGGGGGAGACGGAGGTGAGCATGATCTCCATGGTGCGGTTCTCTTTTTCTTCAACAACAGCTTGTAAGAGATAGCCTGAGCTGGTGCTCATGGCGACAATAAACAAGATCCCTGCGACAAAGGGCAGGATCAGGTTGATGAATTTATCCTCGGAGGCTTCACGGGATTTATCCAAGGACTGCACAACGAGCTTATTACCACCGATCAGCCGATCCATGATATCTGCAGGCTGGTTTTTCAACAGGTTAATCGTCAGGAAGGTGTTAAATTGCTCGGTAGCGATACCACTAGGCTCTTTTAGGTAGACTTCCTTCACCTTGCCGGTTTGGAGATAATCGGCGGGGATGATGTAATAGGCCTGGAGCATACCAGTCAAAAGGGCTTGCTGAGCAGTGGGTTGGTCAGTGTAAGGTTCTAGAGCAACAGCACGTTCTGGAAATTTGACAGGGGGTTGAGGAATTGGGTCTGATAATATGCCTGAGTTATCGATATAGCCGATCGGGGTCGGGTTTGATTCCATCCAGATAATTAGAACGACCAGACCCACCATCAACGCCAGCATGAGCGGGACGCTGAGCAGGGTAATTAAAAAGCGTCTGCGGTAGACGTGCCTGGAGTACTCCCTCCAGGTGATGCGCCAGAATTTACTCATATTCAATCTCCTGAGTCCGGGTCATTTTGCTGGACGACGCGGATGAAGATCTCATCCAGGGTTGGGGCAGCGATCTCAAAACGGTTGATCTCGCAACCTGCTTCAACCAGGCGATGGAGGATATCCTGAGCAGTCACACTCGGTGCGAGGGTCAGGCGATAGGCAGATGAGTTATGTTCTTCTTTCTTGATCACCCCACTAATCTCTGGCAACTCTTGGGTGGTGCCAACGATGACAGCATGACCGGCAAACTGAGAACGAATCTCCTCCAGGCTACCATAGAGCACTGTACGGCCGTGATCGATCAGCACGATACGATCACATAACTCCTCCACCTGGTGCATCTGGTGGGTAGACATCAGAATCGTGACACCCCGGTCACGTTGTTCTCGCAGCAGATCCTTTACCATCTGGGTATTGATCGGATCCAAGCCGCTGAACGGTTCATCGATGATAACCAGCTCTGGCTCATGCAGCAACGTAGAAATGAGCTGGGCTTTTTGCTGCATGCCCTTGCTGAGCTCTTTTACTTTCTTGTGACTGGAGGACGCGAGGTCAAAGCGGACCAGGTAATCGGAAATTCGGGCCTGGGCTTCAATGGTCGAGAGCCCTTTTAAGTACCCAGATAAACCAGGCAACGGTCGAGGGGGATGTCTTGATATAAACCACGTTCCTCGGGCATATAACCGATGTGATCTTTCTTGGATTCGGTCATCGGTCCACCCATGATGCTGACGTTGCCAGTATCGGGTTTGAAAATATCCAGCAACACCCGGATCGCGGTGGTCTTTCCAGCGCCATTAGGACCAAGCAGTCCAAATATCTCGCCTTTCTCAACGGCGAAAGATACATCATCGACGGCTTTCAGCTCTCCAAAAGATTTACTGATGTGAGTTAATTCGACAGTGGGCATACGGATTTTCATCCTTTCTGACAATTCGAAGAAAAGGTTAGTCTAATTGTATTACACGTAGCCAATACCATGCATAGATATTCTGAGGTTCCGAGCGACTAACTTGCTTTTACGCTTAGGTCAAGGATGCTATAATGGCGTGATTCGCCATTTGATGGCCTGGGAGTTTCACGATGAAATCGGTGTGCATTTATTGTGGTTCTTCGGATAAGATGGGGGAAGCCTACTTGCAATCTGGTCGAGAGATGGGAATCGCCATTGCACAGAGGGGATTAACCCTGGTGTATGGAGCAGGCAGCACCGGGATGATGGGGGCAGTAGCGGAGGGTGCCTTGGGGGCAGGCGGTGAAGTGGTTGGGGTTATCCCGGCCATGTTTGCCACTCCGACCTTGATGCACAATGGTCTGACGCGGCTGGAAATCGTGGAGAACATGCACATTCGCAAACAACGCATGGCTGAGATATCGGATGGTTTTATCGCCCTACCCGGAGGGTACGGCACATTTGAAGAACTGTTTGAGATCCTGACATGGGCTCAGATCGGTCTGCACCACAAACCGATTGGAATGCTGAACGCACAAGCCTATTTTGACCCTTTACTGAGCGCAATAGAGCATGCCAGCCGGGAAGGATTCATGTATGCCGAACACTCTGACTTGTTTGTGGTTGCTAACCAACCTGAAGCTCTACTGAACCTAATGCTCCAATTCCACTATCCTGAGGGGATGGAAAAGTGGGTCACGCGTGAGGAATGACTCTGTTAAGCTGGAAAAACCCTGGCTTGAAAATCAACACAGCTGCAGCAAGTACATATATGCAGTAACTGAGCACTTCAGTCAGTGATGGACTGTCGTGATAACCAAACAATGTGCTGAAGATCATTCCGCCTGTCGAGCGGTCGTTGAGAAGCGGGTTGAGATCCCAAACAGGGTTGATGAGTGCCGGGATGATACCCGCTTCATTAAGCTCCGCGACTCCGTGAGCAACCAGACCGGCGGCAAATAAGATGAGGATAACGCTGGTGATCTGGAAGAAGCGAGCCAAATTAAGGCGAAGGGTGGTGGTGTAAAGCAGATAACCGAGAAGTGCGGCGGTAAGCAAGCCAATTGCTGCGCCTACCAGGACCTGGAATCCGGTCGAGGTCAGGGCGGAAGCGGTGAGATAAAGCGCCAGCTCGATACCTTCACGTAAGACCGAGATAAATGCCAAGAAGAACAACGCTCCGCCTCCACCCAGGTTAGCAGCCTGGGTGACCTTGTTATCCAGGTCTGACCGCATGCTGCTGGATTGTTTACGCATCCAGAAAATCATCCAGGTAAGCACGGCAGCTGCAAGCAGGAGTGTGACCCCTTCGAAAATCTGTTCAGATACACCTTCGAGCTCGCTATCCACCAACCGAAGCAGGAGTGCTGTAAGCAAGCTAACAAACCCTGCCGCTAGCACGCCGTACCATACGTAACGGTTTAAGCGGGCATGACTTGTGCGGCGAAGCGCGCCTAAGACAATGCCAATCACCAGGGCGGCTTCGAAACCTTCACGCAGTGAGATAACCAGGCTGGCGATCATGATTGGTCAGCAGGCGCAACCAGCAATCGATAACCGGGCAGTTTACCTACCAACTGCTCGGGATGGTGGATGAGGAGGGGTAAATGCTCTGGGCAGACCCAATATTGTTCCTGCCGAAATTGGAAGGACAACAGGGGGGAATCCTGGTCGGTGCTGGCTGCAGAAGATACAAACCAATGGCATGGTAATTTAGATATTCCCTTCAAGAAATCAATATACGACAATTTTGATATAATATCGCAACATTATGAGGATGTCAATGACTAAATGCATTCGGGCAGCCTGACGTTTGCCAGCCAGATCGATAAGTGCTGAGGATCCCTGGCAGTAAATCCGGCCCTAAGTAGTTCTGAGCCTTAATCCGGTGATCAGGCCGGTTAAAAAATAAAAAGCGGGAGATTATCTCCCGCTGATGAACTTAATAAAATCATTTCGAGCGCTTGCGATGGGGAGTGACTTTTATATTCGTCCCGCCACGGTACCCGGGTGCTTTAATGGCGCAGACAGTGCACAAGCGAGCATCCATAATGCGGCTGAAAATACGCTCATCGATCTCATTGAGGTATTTGGCTGTTGTGATCACGGTAGGCAGCTTGTTGATATGACGATAATCGATCAGCTGGAAGAGTTTCTCGTTGGCCCATGGAGTGGGGGATTGCTCACCCAGGGCATCCAGGATTAGGAGTGGCGAACTGCGGATCTCCTCGAAGCGGCGGTCGAGGCTGACAGGGCTACTGGAGCCGAAGGTTGCCCGAAGATGATCGAGCAAATCGGAAACACTGATGAACAAGGGTGGCTGGCCGACATCAGCGCGAGCATTGGCGATGGCAGCGGCCAGGTGAGTCTTGCCGCAGGCATACACCCCCGTGAAGATGATCCATCCCTTGGGTGTGTGAGCGTAATCAACGGCTGTTTTCAGAGCCTTCCCAAGGGAGGTACGCTCTTCACTATTCAATGACTCGGATTCGCGATCATCCCAGGAGCTGAAGGTTTGTTCGTGGTGCATGGCTAGGGATGATAAATCAGAATGGGCAGTGTCATCGGTGGGGCGGCGATAATCGGGAGCCTGGATAAATACGCGCGTGACCAGCTCGGGATCTTCAAGGCGCGAGCGGATACGACCTTCGATCTGTTCGAGCAGCAGGTTGGTAGTCACCACCAGGGGCAGCCTGTTGATGTAGCGATAGTTCAAAATCTGGAACAATTTCTCCTGGGCCCAGGAGGTGGCATTTTGGGTGCCGAAATCGTCCATGATGAGCAAAGGTGCCTGGCGAATCTCTTCAAAACGCTGCTCGAAGGTGCTCGATTCGCTTGAATACGTGAAACGCAGGGCGTCCAACAAATCGGGGACGGTTATAAAAAGTGTGGGGATACCCAGGCTGACCGTGAAGTTGGCAATCGCAGCAGCCAGGTGGGTTTTACCGCAGCCATAACCTCCCTGCAGCAACAGCCAGCCATCAGCTTTTTGGCTAAACTGCTCAGCCTGGTTATAAGCGTGTTCAAGCGAATCGGCCTGCCATGGTCCCAAGCCGACACGACCGCGGGGTTGGAAGTTCTCGAAGGTGAGATGCTGGAGATTTTCAAGGTTGCTGATGCTGAACAAGCGCTGGTGGATGTGTTGGGAAACCTGCCCCTGGCGGCAGGAGCAAATCTGAAGGCGACCAAAATCTGGGTGGCCGATGGGGAGATCACGGCGGAGATAACCCAGACCATGGCAATAGGGGCAATTCACATCACCAGCTAAATCGCCTGACGAGAGATATTCCAGGTCGTTCATTTCTTCATCAATCTTACCTTTCCCACTCTCCGTACCTGCGGCGAGCTTCTTCAGTGTCTCGTCGAGCCGGTTGATCTTTTCGGTCATCACGTCCTCCTTCCTGCCAGCGGTGCAGGATGGCTTCAATATAACGCCAATTGCGTTTGTTTCGTTCGACAGCGATGCGGAAGGCATCCTCGATCCAGTCCGCCTGATAGGTATTCTCTGCGTCACGCAATGCATCGGCGATCAAAGGTGTGAGTGGCCCGATATTGGCCTCATACAATTGGAAAATATTCGGGCGCTCCGTGTAAGCGTCAACGACCTGGTCGAGCCTGTCGGGCATTTGCCAGTCACCGCGTTGAACGGCGGTTATGACTGCCCGACCGCGGGGAGAGTTCAGGCAGATTATTTTATCTGCCCCGCTTCCCGTAGTAACCGGTGTTTGAAGGAGCGTCCCATGCCTCACCGCCAGGTTGAGGGAAGATTGTAGTGCTGAACGAGCTTTGTCCTTGTCATTTGAAATCGATGCCAGGAGGTAGTTATCTTTTAGCAATTCGGAAAAAAGGAGGAAATGCACTGCGCCTTCCATGCGCTCAAGCCGCCAGAAGACATAAAGGGTTAACCGGAGCTCGTTAAGGTTTTTTATCCTGGGCAATACCTGGCGAAAAAACTGCTCGGGTATCCGAATTTGGGCAGTCACATCATCGCTAAAACCAGGGAAGGCCACGGCTAGACTTTCCGCAAGTCGATAATCTGGGTGGCCGCGTTCTCGAATTTGGTCAGGTTTTCACGGAACACCAGCTCAATATTCCCAACCGGACCATTGCGATGTTTAGCGATCTTGATCTGTACCAGGTGACGCTTGAGGGTGTCTTTCTCGTAGAGCTCAGGGCGGTGGATGAACATGACCACGTCAGAATCCTGCTCCAGGCTGCCCGATTCACGCAAGTCAGAAAGCTGGGGTTCCTTGTCGGTGCGCTGCTCGATAGCACGGGAGAGCTGGGCTGCCGCCAGGACGGGGACATTCAGCTCACGGGCAAGGATCTTCATATTGCGTGAGATGAATGATACTTCCTGGACACGGTTTTCAGAGCGCACCCCACCACTCATGAGCTGCAGGTAATCCACCAGGATCAGGTCAAGGTTAAATTCCATATGCAGGCGGCGGCATTTGGTACGTAGCTGGATCGGAGTAAGACCGGGGGTATCATCCAGGAAGATAAACGTATCGTTGAGGACCTCGATGGCTTGTGCAAACAGCGACCATTCATCATCGGAGAGCTTGCCGGTGCGTAGATGGTGAGAATCAATACCGGTTTCCTGGGCTATCAGGCGCTGGGCAAGCTGATCGTTGGACATTTCCATGGAGAAGATGGCGATGTGCTTCTTGTGGATTAACGCAGCGTTCTTTGCCACAGAGAGCATGAAGGAGGTCTTGCCTGTGCCTGGCCGGCCAGCAATGATCAGGAAGTCAGATGGCTGCAAGCCCCCCAGTAAACGATCCAGATCGATGAAACCGGTCGGAACACCGAAAGTCTCTTCATCCCGTTTGGAAAGCTGGTCAATACGGCTGTAATAATCGCTCAGAACGGTCTTGATGGATTGGAGGTCGCGGGTCATGCGGCGTTCGCTGACACCGAAGATCGCTTTTTCAGCCTCATCCATCACCGTTTCAAGGCGGTTCTCCTCCTGGTATGCCAGCTTGGCGATCTGGTTGGCTGCTTCCAACATCCTGCGACGGATAGCGGTCTGTTCGATGATGCGCCCGTATGCTTCGGCGTGCAAAGAGGAGGGAACATTGTTGATCAGGCTTGAGATATATACGGCACCACCCACATCATTCAGCTGCCCGAGCTGGTCCAGCTCTTCTACGACAGTAAGAAAATCGATAGGGGCGCGGCGTTCCTGCAGGCGTATGAAAGCTTCCCACAGCCAGCGATGGCGTAGAATGTAAAAATCCTCGGGGCGCAAGAATTGGGAGACTTCATAGTACGCCTCGGGATTAATTAATACTGCGCCCAATACCGCTTCTTCAGCTTCACGGCTGTGAGGAACTAGCTGCGGGGTGGGTGTGGGAGCTTCCTCAAAAGATACGAAATCGCTCATTCCCTGCTTTCAACGACCAGAATGAAAGTTGATCTGTGATGGTGCTATTTTACTGCCGATAATGATACCTGGCTGACTTAATTGTACGGCTTTTTTTTATCATCATCTTCTTGCTCACCTTTGTCCTCGTCATCGATGTCGAGGTTCGCAAGAAAATCTTTAAAAACTGATAAATTCTCCTCGTTAATCTCACCGGGAGGAGCTATGGCAGCCTGGGGCTTTTCCTGGGTGCCTTCCTGCATATCTTCCTCGGGGATCACCCCGACTGAATCGAGGATCTCACGCGACACCAGAATGGGCACATGGGCACGGACTGCGAGGGCGATGGCATCTGATGGGCGCGAGTCGATGTCAAGCTTACGACCATCGAGTTCAGCAACGATATTGCCATAGTAGGTGTCGTCGTGTAACGAAATCACCTCGACACGGATGATGCGGGCATCGAGGATTGAAAAGATATTCTTCAATAAGTCCCATGTCAGAGGTCGTGCCACTTCAACATCCTGAAGGGCCAGAGCAATCGCTTCAGCTTCGTAGATACCGATCCAAATCGGCAGATAACGATCTGCATCCACTTCACGGAGAATCACGATCCGTTGTTGAGATATCAGACTCACGCGGATACTATCGATTACAACCTCAACCATATCAGACATAAGATGCCTCCGGCACCAGCTTTCCTCAGTTGCGTGATTCTAACATGGATATCAGGATAACAACTATTTAAAGAATTTGCGATTCTTGATTATTAACGAATGGATTAATGTTAAAGGATTCCTTTAACATCTTGCCTGAAATTGGGATTACGGTATAATACGTGAACTCCTTTCAGTGGGGAAGAGCAATAGCTAGTAAAAATTGAACCAGGGAATATTGGTAGATGAAGGCTTGTATATTATGGGTGGAGGGAACGCGAATGGAATATGCATCCTTCGTCCCCTCCTTACGGAAAAAAGAATACCAGGTGGAAACCGTGCCAACAGGTAGCGAAGCTGTGAGGCGGTTATTTGAAATTGACCCAGACCTGGTTGTAGTGAATGCCGCATCTTTACGAAGCAGTGGCAAGCGCATCTGCAATGATATCCGGGCCAAGTCTAAAAATGTCCCCATTGTTTTAATCCTGCCTTCAACCAAAGAAGTCCCGGAAGAAAGCACAGAATCTGCAAACAGTCATCCAGCAGAATCAAAACCACGAAGAACCAGAAAAAACACACCAACCCAAGCAGCGGCGAATGTTATACTCGAGCTTCCATTTACATCGCGTAAGCTGCTCAACAGGATCACACCACTACTGCCCGGTGATGGTAAAAGCATCTTGCATGTTGGTTACATCCGACTGGACCTGGAATTAAAACGCGTGCGCTGTAAAGGACGCGAAGCGCGTTTGACACCACGCCTGACCCACCTGTTACAAGTGCTCTTACTGCATGCCGGTGAAGCAGTCGAGAGGCAACGCCTGTTTTCTGAAGTCTGGGAGACACAGTATACCGGCGACACACGCACTTTGGACGTACACATCAGCTGGTTACGGGAAGCAATCGAAGCGAATCCACGGCAGCCGCAGTTCCTGAAGACGATCCGCGGTATTGGTTATCGCCTGGACGCGTAATAAACCAACCAGGCATAGAGGAAAATCCGCCGACCCAATTGTCGACGGAAATTTGTTTTAATTAGCCACCGAACTGATGGAAATCATCAAACCTGCCGGCTGCAGGTCCTGCCATGGATGTCAACCACGCGGATGGTCATGGGATGATCGCCGCTTTTCGAAGGAAACTCCAACTCTAAAGGTAGACAGCCAGCCCGGGGCGGGCGCACGGCCTGTATGGCACTGCGGAAAATATTTCCATCCGGGGCCGGGCCAACTTCCCAATAATCAACTTCGTCTGGGTGCTCAGATGACAAACGTATCTGCGAGCCTGTACGGCTTACCTTAACCTTTTCTGTCAAATCCATAGAACTCATTTAACAGGCTGCATAGAATGAGTATGAAAGATGCTGAAAATGGGGGAGCCAGAGTAAACCAAGCGCTTGCGCGAGGTGTGCACGGAGCGGCTGCTTAGATCGGTTGCGATAAAGCGCCGGCCTAGCCGGGAAGCAACGACGGCGGTGGTGCCTGAGCCACAGAAGAAATCGGCGACGATATCACCAGGATTGGAGGAGGCTCTTATGATGCGCTCCAGGAGGGCTTCAGGCTTCTGGGTTGGGTAGCCGGTACGCTCACTATGCAGGCGCGCCACAACCGGGAAATACCACCAGTCTTCAGGCACCTTGCCCCTTTCGAGATCAGGAATTTTGCCAAAGCCTGCTTTTGGAGAGGAAGCAAAGGTTTTTACCGTGGATGGGTCATATGGCTGACGGATATCGTCCACATTGAATGTGTACTTTTCGCTTTTGGTGTAGACCAGGATGGTATCGTGCTTGCGGTTAAAAGCCGAGCGGATGGGGGATGGACCATGATATACCCAAATGATCTCGTTCAATAACCTCTCAGGGCCAAAAATCTCGTCGAGAAGCAGGCGGGCATAAGCATTGGCATGCCAATCAAGGTGCAGGTAAAGCGTCCCGGTTGGAGCAAGCAGCTCATACATCAGCTTGAGGCGGGGGTAAAGCATATCCAGATAGCTATCGATATCCGGCCAATGATCGGGGTAGCCTTCAGCCAGCTGCCAGTCTTGCGGGCGGCGCGAATCCTCGCCTCTCCCGATGCGCATCGGATAACGGCGGTTGGTGAAAAACGGTGGATCAGCATAGATCAGGTTGACAGAACCGCGGTATTCCGGCAGCAGGGCGGCCATGACTGGCAGGTTGTCACCCAAGATTAACTGGTTTTGGGCTGGGGAGTCAGGATAACCAAGGCCCTGGGGATAGACAAGCGAATCCATCTCCAGGGCGGTGAGGGGCGGTTCGGATAATGACTTTGAAGCCCAAGTTAAGGAGGGCATCAGCTTTCAATCAACCAATGGTATCAAATCCAATTATTTACCGAATTTTGCCTTCAGGATATCCTCGAGGGTGGGCTGGCCGATCTCCTGCAGCTCATAGCGAACGCGCTGGGCTGGCTTGTTGATCTTGATCACCCGACTCAAATCAATCGGTGTGCCGATGATCACCAGGTCCACATCAGATTTGTTGATGGTTTTTTCCAGGTCTCTGGTTTGAGCATCACCATAACCCATCGCAGGCAGAATGGGACCAGTCTTGGGGTATTTTTCGTATGTGGCTTTAATGGTATTAACCGCGAAGGGGCGGGGATCAACGATTTCAGCAGCGCCGAAACGACGGGCAGCCACATAGCCAGCACCATAGGCCATCTCACCATGGGTGAGGGTGGGGCCGTCTTCGATCACCAACACCCGCTTGCCACGGATAGCAGCTGGGTCGTCGACGAAGAGCGGAGAAGCGGCTTCGATCACAACCGCAGCAGGGTTAAGCCTGCGCAGGTTCTCACGAACTTTGATCACGTTCTCGGCATCAGCGGTGTCCACTTTATTGATCACGAACACATCGGCAGAATTCACATTCGTCTCGCCGGGGTGATAACTCAGCTCATGACCAGGGCGGTGTGGGTCAGCCACCACGATCTGCAGGTTGGGAACGTAGAACGAGAAGTCATTGTTTCCGCCATCCCACAGGATAATATCGACCTCTTGTTCAGCCTGACGCAAAATCTTTTCGTAATCTACACCGGCATAAACAATCACGCCATTATCCAGGTGGGGCTCGTATTCCTCACGTTCTTCGATGGTACACTCGTGCTTATCCAGGTCAGAATAATCGGCATAACGTTGCACAGCCTGTTTTACCAGGTCACCATAGGGCATGGGGTGGCGGATGGCAGCTACTTTATAACCCATGCTGCGTAGGATCAGGGACACACGGCGAGTGGTCTGGCTTTTACCTGAGCCCGTACGGACTGCACAAACTGAAACGACCGGCTTGCTTGATTTCAACTGGGTAGAGCAGGTGCCCATCAGGCGGAAATCTGCGCCGGCTGCCAACACTGCCGAGGCCTTGTGCATGACCACTTCGTGGGGAACGTCACTATAGGCAAACACCACCTGGTCTACTTTTTGTTCTTTGACCAGCTTGAGCAGGTCAGATTCGGCATGGATGGGGATACCTTTCGGGTAAAGTTTCCCGGCCAAGGCGGCAGGATAGGTGCGGCCTTCGATATCGGGAATCTGGGTGGCTGTGAAGGCGACCACTTCGTAATCGGGATTATCGCGGAAGAAAACATTGAAATTGTGGAAATCGCGCCCAGCGGCGCCCATGATGAGGGTTCGGATGGCTGACATTGGCTGGTTATGCTCCTTTTTTCAAGTATTGTAACAGGAAGTGGGGTTACCCCCAACGTTTTTCTGGCTACATCACTTCAGGTGCCTGGATATCCAGCAAGCGCAAGGCGTTGGAAAGCGTCTGCTGGGCGGCTGCTACCAGTCGTAAACGGGCAGCACGGATAGCTGGATCATCGGTTTGAATGACCGGTACGACATGATAAAAACTGTGGAATGCGCTGGCCAGCTCGTAAGCATAATTGGCGATGACTAACGGACGGTATTCATCGGCGGCCTGCTGTACCTGGGTGGGAAAGCGTGACATCAGGTCGATCAGCTGTACTTCATGGCTGGCCAGAGGATAATTATAATCAGCCTGGTCTGGTATGCCGCCACCCTTCTTAAGGATGCCATTGGCGCGCACATGAGTATATTGAATGTACGGACCTGTGTGGCCATCAAAATTCAGGGCTGTGTCCATGTCGTATACCATATCCCGGTTGTTATCGACGGCTAGCATGGCATATGCCATGGCTCCCAAGCCTACCTGCTCTGCCACGGGCTGGCGTTGACCGGCAGCCAGGTCGGGGTTCTTCTGCTCGATCTCAGATAAAACCCTGCGGATGGCTTCATCACACACATCCTTGAATAGCACCACCCTACCTTTGCGGGCAGACATGGCACCTTCAGGCAAGCTGACAAATCCATAGCCAAGGTGATAGCATTTTACCGCCTGGGGGAACCCCCACAGCTCAAGGATCTTGAAGGCCTGTTGAAGGTGCATACCCTGACGCACATCCACCACGTAGACTGAGCGGTCTACATGATACTTCTCAAACTTTATCTTTGCCAGTGCCAGGTCTTTGGTGAGGTAGAGCGTGGTACCGTCACTGCGCAGGATGATATTGCTGCGATATTTCTCTTTTTTCAACCCAAGTTTTTCATCGATATGGATGATCACCGGGCCGCCCTGGGGCCGTTCATCGTCTGCAATACCCCTGGTTATCAGCTCATCGACGATTTCCTTGGCTGGGTCATCCACTTCACTCTCATAGAACCAGACGTCCATCTTGATATCCAGCATGTTGAAGATATCATTCAGCTCGTCCAGGCTCCACTGGCGGAGTTTGAGCCACAAGCTGCGCACCTCGGGATCCTTGGCATCCCAGCGATGGTAAAGCTCACGCCGTTCTGCATCGTAGGCTTCACGTTGGGCTTTCTGCTCTGGTGTTTCATTTTCCTTGGGCTCGAGCATGGCGATGGCTTCAACATAGATCTTGAGGAGCCACTGGCCGCGGGCGTGAACACCTTCGGGTTCCTGCCCCTGGTAGAACTTCTGGTAGATCCAGACTACAGTGATAACGCCGAGGCCAATGTCACCTGGGTAAGTAGCACGGATGGTATCATACCCGGCGAACTCCACAAGGCGGGCCAAGGATTCACCCAAGATGGCATTACGGAAGTGGCCAATGTGAAAGGAATGCAGCATGTTAGGCTGGGCATACTCGATCATCACCCGCTCGCCTTTGGGTCCTCCACGCCCGAAATCCGCAGCCTGTTCGAGAATTGTATCTACGAGCTGCTTCGAAAATTCGGCAGGGGAATAATAAAGGTTCAGATAACCCCTTACAGCTTCCTTACGAGTGAAACCTGGCAGGTCGCCCAGGTAGAGCGCGATCTCAGCAGCCAACTCTTGGGCACGGACTGGAACAATGATGGATTGACCGGTGGCTTCCTTGACCGTGCGGGCTTCCAGTGCAGCCAGCTGGAAGAAGGAGGTAGTTATGCCCCATTCACCTGAGAACGGGATGGGACTCCAGGCGGTATCACCTGGCAAAGGAAGGTGATGCTCGGTGATATAGGAGCGGATTCTTTGTGTGGCGGCTTGCTGTTGCGATTCGAACATATGCCTTATTGTAGCAAAAAAGCGGGAGTACCTGATACTCCCGCTGGCGGATTTTCTTTAAAAGAACGCTGGGTCTTGCATGGGAGGCAAGATCAGCTGAGGAATATTAGGCGACGGGTTTGTCCATCTGTGAGAGGCGACGCATCAGGCGGCCTTTACGACGGGCAGCGTTGTTCTTGTGAATAACGCCTTTTTCAGCAGCCTTGTCCAGGGCGCTGATGGCTTCTAACGTAGCTGTGCGAGCTTCTTCCGGCTTGTTACCCTCGAGGGTGGTGCGGGCGTGCTTTACATAGGTGCGGGCACGGCTGGTGAACAATCGATTGCGTAGCCGGCGCTTATGGTTTTGCTTGATACGCTTTATTGCAGATTTGGTATTAGCCAACTTAATCCTCCAAAAATGAGTCCTTCTAGATTACGGCAGGCTATTTTACTTGAGGGCGGGGAATTTGTCCAGATTTACTTGACCCGAATCAGGTGAGATGGTAAAATCCGTGCGCTTGGAACCCGCCCCCATCGTCTAGGGGACCAGGACGCAGCCCTTTCAAGGCTAAAACGCCAGTTCGAATCTGGCTGGGGGCAACGCTCCGCTTCGAAGCTTTTCGAGGCGGATTTTTTATTAATTAGCCTTTCAATCCCCATTGGGGGGACTCAGGGCTAAAACGCCAGTTCGAATCTGGCTGGGGGCAACGCTCCGCTTCGAAGCTTTTCGAGGCGGATTTTTTATTAATTAGTCTTTCGATCCCCATTGAGGGGACTCAGGGCTAAAACGCCAGTTCGAATCTGGCTGGGGGTAACGCTCCGCTTCGAAGCTTTTCGAGGCGGATTTTTTATTAATTAGCCTTTCGATCCCCATTGAGGGGACTCAGGGCTAAAACGCCAGTTCGAATCTGGCTGGGGGCAACGCAAAGGCACCGTGCTATACGGTGCTTTTTGTCTGTAAAGCCCTTCCATTCCCGTTGAGAGGACCCAGGGCTATAACGCCAGTTCGACCGGCTGGGGGCAAAGCAAGGCACCATGATCCACGGTGTTTTTGTTTAATGAAACCCATTTCTCAAATGAGGTCATAATACATTAATACCCGTCCATGCGAGGTTTGTGAAGTGGACAGTTTTTGGTGAAGTGATTGAAACGACACATCAGCCCACGGGGAGTAATGTATCGCAATGGTCCGCATAAGGCCATGGTTTTATGTTCTGGTAGCATTGCTCCTTATGGCAGGAATGGCTTCGCCAGCTATCCTACGTAGAAAGTCCTCATTAGTAATGGATTGATCTTTCCACAGGTAGATGTCTGGGGTGTAAATGAAGCAAAAGTCATTGATGCCCGCTTCTGCATAACGACCAATAACGTCATAAAAGGCGTCCAACGAGGCACAGGGGCGTTCGCAGGTCCATCCGAAAAGGAGGGTGCGCTCGAAATTGTCGGGGTCACGGCCAGCGGTACTGGCAAACTCACGGAGCATGCGATAACTCTGGTGGACCTCGTCGCTGCTTTGCTTCGGGGTGAGGTCTTTTAATGGGCCGAGGGTGTTCCATGCATCGCCATATGTGGCTGCAAGGCGGAGGGCTTTCGGACCGTGGGCTGCAATGCTGAATATTGGATGGGGTTGGGCGAAAAACCCAGGGTGCATGACTGCACCCTCGATATTGTAGTATTTACCGGGATAAGTGGTTACCTCGTTATTGAGCATCGAGTGCAGGATTTCGACAAATTCGCAATAGCGTTCTGAACGTTCCTTCGGCTCCCAACGCGGTACACCGGTCATCTCATGGCATTTACGGGTGCCAGCTGCACCAACCCCTAACTCGAAACGTCCGCCAGAGATCTGGTCTAGCGCGAGGGCCATATGAGCAAGAACTGCCGGATTACGGAGAGTCATGCTGGAAACCAAGGTCCCAAGCTTGATCTTTTCGGTTTGGGTAGCCAATGCTGACAGAATGCACCAACAGTCACACCAATCCATGTCTTTATCGTCTGGGTTGACGTAATGATCGGGCAGCCACAACTTATCGAAGCCAAGGCTTTCGACCAGTTTCGCCCAACCAACGATATTCTCCCATGGGGGGAGTGGTCCCAGCATGATCCCAAACGTGAGCTCAGGCCTACATCCTTCAATCATTGTATAAACCTCCTTGCTGACGAAGCGATGGCTTATTTCATTTCCAGGTAGATCTACAGTTGTTTTCTTGGTACCTGACAGCGTAGTACGTGACTAAATTATATAAATATTGAAGATTGAATACAACAGCCCCCGTCACCAAGGGTAAATTAACCTTTCATAATCTCGGGCGGAAATGATCGGCGGAGAGGATGTAAAAGCGTTTGCCAAAAGCGCACTGTTAAAAATTGCGACGCTCTTCGGTAATCTGGCAATCATGACCGGCAACACCGGTTTTAGACCCATAACTTTGCGTCGCCAGCTTTCGCTGGTTTTGCCTGTTCGGAGGTCTGGCAATCATGACCGGCAGAACCGGTTTTAGACCCAGTACTTTGCGTCCTAAGTTTTCACTTAGTTTGCTATTGTCGGCGGTCTGGAATCGTGTCCACCAGGGGAAATGGATTTAGACCCATGACTCTGCGCATCAGACTTTCACCTGACGAGCCTTTTCGGAGCGTTGCGCTTTAATTATAGAGAAGAGAATGAATAAGTCAAGCGAAACAATAGTGAATTTTTCTACAAAATCAATCAATATTGGAATCTGCCGGTTAAATTGCGAACACCTGGGTGAGGGGGGCACCCAGATGTTCGCGTATTTATTATGACATAATTTGATGGAAAAGGCAAGTTAATATCCTGTGATAGGTTCGCGGAGGGTGATGCTTGACAATGGGCTTGCATCTGGTAAAATTAGCATTCTTGAAAACCTAGTACATAGGCCGAGATAGCTCAGCTGGTAGAGCACACGACTGAAAATTGTGGGGTCGTCAGTTCGATCCTGACTCTCGGCACTCCTGACCGGATGGTCAGACCCGCGGGCGTGGTTCAGCGGTAGAACGTCTCCTTGCCAAGGAGAAGGTCGTGGGTTCGAATCCCATCGCCCGCTCTCAATGAAGGTTGCTGGTTGTTGATTTTACAGGTAGCCACCGAGCAAAATCACCAATCAGCAGTTTTCTATATAAATCCAAATGGCGTCGTGGCCAAGTGGCAAGGCAAGGGTCTGCAAAACCCTGATCACGGGTTCAAATCCCGTCGACGCCTCTACGAGCTGCTCATATGAGCAGCTTTTTTGTTTCGCAGGCTTACTTTTGCCGGATCGTGTTAATATTTCCGAAGGTATTCACATCCAGGATCCACTCAGAGCCTGGTAGGTACTTAAGGTATTCCTCCAGGTTAGATGGAGTGTATGCGTATGAGGCATCCTCGGCAGCGAATGTGACAGAATAAGTCTCGTTGCGGCCACCTTCTTGCTGGCCAGCCTGCAGGTTAGTGGCAGGCCAGTATAGGTTCTGGTCGCTGCCCATGGCGACGGCGGTATTCACCACCACCAAGTCGAGCACGGTAAAATCGCAATAGCTGGCATACACACGGTATTCACAATCCTGGACTACCTGACCGGCACCGCTGCCAACATCTACGGTGTATGGTGTACCGCACACTTCGGTGGCATTGGAGGCTGGCTCGCTGCGGGTCTCCTTATAGTCATCCCGGCAGGAGACGTTTTCAGCATCTGCAGGTAGGTCCTCGCTCCAGGCGCTGCGCTTGACGGGCTGCTGCTCGAGGATCTCGATCGAGCGCTGCCAGCGGGTATCGGCGACAGCGGCGTTCACCGCACTCGTGCGGCTGCTCAGGACGAAGAATGTGATGACCGAAGCCAGGCATAAGAGCGCGATGGCTATTCCACCGACGATCAGCCACAACGGAGCCTTTTTGGGAGGGGCAGGGGGTGAAACAGGTGGTGCGGTCTCCACTAGGCTACCGCCGCAATGCGGGCAACGCTCGGCATTGGCTTTGACAGGCTGCCCGCAAGAGGGGCAGGGTTTGTCTGGCACGGGAGCGGTCTGATATGCTCCCAGCACCTCACCGGCCTGGCGGGCGAGCCCGGCCTGGATATCACCCCCACATTGAATGCATAATTTCGCGTTGGCTGGATTGAGCGCCTGGCAGTATGGACATTGGATAGCAGGCCCAGCTTTAGCTTCGTCCAGTTTCTGCTGGTCGGTGATCAGTACCTGCTGGTCGGGTAGCTCAAACTTATCATCCTGACCAATGGGTGCCCCACAGTTCGAACAGATGCGGTTCATCCCCGGGTTGATCGTCCCGCAGTGTTTACAAGTCCATTCTAGCTCGACATAACCGAGTTCTTTTTGAGTCATGGGAAAAGCTCCTCATCGCGACATCCACGGCGAAACCGACTGCCATGGAGGTGAATTACCTCAGATTAGCTGTTAATGCTTATGTGCACTAATCGTGCCCGTGCTCGCGCTCCACGATACCCACACCCTTATCCTCACCCTGGTAGAGCAGGACGATACCAAAGGTTTTCAACAAGGCTTCGGGCGTCAGGATCTCTCTGCCAGGGCCAACAGCCACAACCGCATGGGCAAGCAACATGGCCTGGTTGCACTCGGAAGCAAGCTGGATATCATGGGTAGCCACCAAAATCATGGCACCCCGGTTGCGTTCCTCATCCAGGATGCGGGAGAATAGCTCTCGACCGGAGGCGTCTAAGCTGGAGGTGGGCTCATCCAGGACGATCAAATCGGCCTGGCGGGCCAACACCTGGGCCATATACGTACGCTGCTGCTGCCCACCAGACAGCAGACGCAGCGGTGAATCCTGAAGATCACGGATGCCCATGCGCTTCATCGAGGTGTTAATAATCTCACGGTCTTCAGGGGTCATGCGGCCAAACAAGCCGCGCTCGGTGTAACGGCCCATCTCCACGACATCCTTTACACGGAGGGGGAGGATGAAGCTCGAGTCATGGAATTGGCTGAGGTAGGCAAGCTGATGGGGATTTTTGCCAGGATAGTTTCCCAAAACGCGGAGATCGCCCTTGATGGGTGGCAACAGCCCAACGATGGTCTTCAGGAGCGTGCTCTTGCCGGAGCCGTTTATCCCAACCAAGGCGAGAGACTGACCACAGGTCAAATCAAAATTAACGTCCGGAACGACCACCTCACCCTGGTAACCGATATCGAGGCCACGGGCGATGACGCAGGCGGAGGGATAATTATCTTCGAGCGAAGAGGCGGGTTGCATGGTCTACCCAATATGATGCGAGCTGAACGCCGAAATCGGACGGCTGCGGAGAAAGAAGACAATGAAGAAGATAGCGGTGGCTACCAGAATAATGGAAGCCCCAGCTGCCAGGTTCAGGTGATAGCTGATGAGCAAACCGAGATACACAGAAAGCGAACCAAAAATGCAGGCCCAAACCATCATACTGGTGATCCGACGGGCGATCAATGCTCCGGCACCGGCGGGGGCCAATAGCATACCGAATACCAGCAAAGTACCCACGGTCTGAAAAGAGGTGATCACGGTTAGAGCGATGAGAGCCAGCATGATGTTGTGGTACAGGCTGGCAGAAAAACCGGCTACCTGGGCTTGCTCAGGGCTAAAACACAACATCAGGAATGGGCGGGCACAGATTATCACTGTAACCAGGACGATCAGGGTGGAGCCAAGCTGGATCAGAAGCACGCTTGGACTGATACCGAGGATCTCTCCAAACAACACCCGAACCAGGTCACCACTGAAGGAACTGGAACGGGAGACAATCACCACACCCAAGGCCAGCATGCCGACGAAGAGCAAGCCGATGGCAGTGTCGGAGCTCAGACGTGAACGGTGGGTGATCAGGCTAATCCCACCGATCATCACCACTGCCCCGACGACTGCTCCGAGCAGGCCTGGGAAACCAAACAGCAATGCCAGGGCGATACCTGGCAGGACACCATGAGCCAGGGCATCACCAATGAACGCCAGACCACGTAAAACAATGAAAGTGCCGATGATCCCACATGAAATAGATACCAGGATGCCTGCCAGCAGGGCATAGAGCATGAATGAGTTAGCTGTGAAGGGAGTGATGAAAATATCCATAATCACTGCAGGTTGCTGACAATCGTCTGAGCCAGATCGCGCATGAAAGTGAAATATGAACCATCGGCAGGCAGGATGTGGGTTGATAATGGCACTACCTTCACCCCGGTTTCCCGGCCGATCGCTTCCGAGATGGAGGGGGGAGTACCGATCTCGGAAAAGATAGCTTTTACTTTATTTTCATCGATCAAGGTTTTTAGGTCAGCCATATCGGCAGCGGAGACATCGGCTTGAGAGTTGAGGCTGGGAATGATGGCACCGATGAGCTGGAAACCGTAGCGCTGGGCAAAATAGCCAAGTGATTCGTGCCCGCTGACCAGTTTTCGATTGGCGGCTGGCAACTGATCCACCTGGGCGGTAATTTCGGTGTTCAGACTATCAAGCTGGTTTTCCAGGTCCTGTGACTGGGATGAGACGTCAATACTCAAGGTGCTGCCCAGGTATGTAGAGAGTGCAGTCACAACCTGCTTCATTGTCAATGGATCGGTCCAGATATGTGGATCGGGGGAGCCGACAGCCTGGTCGGCCGATGAGTTGGGGATGCCTTCACCCTGGCCCACCTTACGCACTGAGATGTAATCAGAAGCAATGAAGGTCTTAACCCCAGCGTTCACTGCCTGCGACAACGTCTTTTGCAAACCGCCTTCCAAACCCAGCCCATTCTGGATGACCAGGTCGGCATTCATCAAAGTCTCGATGTCTTTAGCGGAGGGCTCCCATTCATGGGGATCCTGCCCGTTGGGGATGAGAACGGTGACATTTGCCTGGTCGCCGACCAGCGCTTTGACCAAGGATCCCAGGATCGAATAGGTTACCACGATGTTCTTTTTCCCGGTGGCCGTGATGGGGGAGGCACTTTGACAGGCAGAAATGAGCAGTGATATGACGAGGGTCAAGAACAAGACTTTGCGCATCGGACTTAAAAACGTTTTCCTCCTGTTAAATCTCCTAAATTTCATTATAGCATGGCTTGCCAGATATTCCCGGCTGGCAGCCTGGCCGAATGGAACAGCCAACCACCACAGAATAATCATAAGCATCCCGTGGGGTAATCTTTATATTTTCTAAATATCAGCTGCAGGCGGACCAGGGGGTATGCCTGGAGGCCCTGGTGGTGACAGCATCATGAGCCAGATCGACGGCAGCGGAACGACTGCTCAAAGTACCCAGTCACCCGCACAATCCACCTCCAACACGACGTCGGCGCAGGTCAATCCGATGGTACTGCAGGCAGTTATTCAAATGTTAAAGTCGCTCAGCCAGGTGACCGGCTAGAAAGAAAGGGCCAATCAGTACGGGATTTGGGTAAGGGCAGCCATGTGAAAGCATGGCTGCGATTTATTTAATGTAACTAGGCTGCTTCGTGGGAGCACAGCGAATGGGTGGGGGCCAGCTTGACCCAATGTGTGTCCAGCTGGGAATGGATTAGATCGGAGGCTTCCGGCAGCGCAGGAGGGGGCGTTTCTTCAGCGTAGGTGAGATAGCCAAGAACCTGGGGCGGGAAATATGAGGCGGGCTCAGCCATTGCCCGTTCTTGGGCGAGGGGGATAGGTGGGGTGAGCGGTTGGACCGGCTGAGCGCGTTCATCCTGGACAAGGAGGGGCTGCTGAGGGAAACTGATCACTAATTTTCCACCCGGGCTGGTACGCAGGCTCAAGGCGCCTGCACCCTGTAAATGATCGAGGTGCTTTTCAAGCCTGGAAGGATGAATGCCCAGGATGGAGGCAATCTCGGCCAGGCTGAAGGCAGGCGTGGACCAACCCCGCCAGGCCAGGGCGCGCAGCTGGATCCAGGTGACAAGCACGGCAGCAGGCAGCTGCTGGTTGAAGACCATGGAGGTGGGGATAAAAATCCCACGCGAGGGGAAAGGGGAAGGTGCCATATCAGGTGACCGGATTCGTTCCAGGAAAAAACGAATCGAAACGACTCAATGAGCGGGGGAGAAGAATGAAGAGGTCATTTTGATGCATAAATGTTGTTAATTACTAAACAGGTATTCAATTTTCCGGCGTTGATTTTTATATAGAAGAGCAGATTGCTTCAGGGGACTGAGTATTGTGTTAATAACTCTGAATTCCCTGGCTGTCCCCTTCGCAATGACAATTGTGTTGAACAAATGGGTTCTCATTTGGTCTAGACCAGTGACATACGACACGATGGATTAGTCATCACAAGGTAATTATAGCACATACGTTCTAATATGCAATAGATATAGCAGATGCTTTATAAAATTCTAATCTAGCTCGGGTTTGAAACAAATGATATGGGGATGGGGAAGGTGTGGGGGAACTATTCGGGAAAGAATTGCCCACTAATAATAGAAGATTCAAGTCTTTACTGTTCATTTGATTGCCATCTTTACTTTATAGATTATGTAAATTAGATACACAATATTTTGTTTCAAGAAGGGAAATTAAAATGAAACACCTTTCAGCCATCATTACCGCTTTGATCATCACCGCAGTCATTGGACGGGGGATGGTGGTGGTCGGAGTGAATGCGTTCACCAATACCAATACGGTGCCACTGCGAAACTCACCCAGCAGCAGCCTGGCAAACAATACCAGTAACAGCTCAGCGCAAAGCCCCACGGTAGACCAGGGACAGGTGCAACAGCTACAGCAGGAAGTAGGTGCCCTGCAGTCACAGCTACAGCAGGACAGCCAGGTTATCCAGCAATACCAGAACCTGCTAGTGGTGCTGTAACAACGGAGAGTGATCAGCATTGACCAGAATGGCAACATTTACCTACCGCAAGACAGTTCATCATTTCACTAACCAATAGCAAGTACCATGTGATCCATGGTGGATAGCCATCGACACCTTGCCATGCTGGACCGGCTGCAAGCCGCGTTTGAGCGCCAGAAACAATTCACTGCGGATGCCAGCCATGAGCTACGCACCCCATTAACCATCATTGACCTGGAAACCAGCCGGATGCTGGCGGGGAGAAGATCGGTGGAGGAATACGAGCAAGTTATGAGAACCGTGAAATCGGAAAACAAGTTCATGATCCGCCTGGTGACCAACCTGCTGACCCTGGCACGCATGGATGCTGGCCAGACCAATATCAAATTGGAGCCGGTGGACCTGGGTGAGCTGGCGTCTGAAGTTACTGAGCGCCTGGAGCCATTGGCAAAGTCGGCCAAGGTCTCACTGATACAGGGCGAGATGCCGGAAGTGAGGGTGATGGGAGACCGGGCCCTGCTGACCCAGATGCTGACCAACCTGGTGGAAAACGCAATCAAATATTCGGCCAACGTGGTCGAGCCAAGCGTGCGTGTGGAGGTGGGCAGCTGGGCGGAGGAGAAACGCTCCGTAGCGTGGGTGCAAGTATGCGATAACGGGATCGGCATCGCAACCGAACACATGCGGCTGCTATTTGACCGGTTCTACCAGGTGGATGCCTCGCGGACGAGGGCAGATGGTTGGGAAGAGGGGGGCAATGAATTTGAATCCTCCAGCACCGGCCTGGGCTTAGCGATCGCCCAGTGGATCGCCCATGCCCACCACGGAGAGATCAGGGTGGATAGCGCGCCGGGGAAAGGTTCCACCTTCGAGGTGGACCTACCGGGAACCTGGCCCCAGGAAAACAACTAACAACCTTCAGAGCAGGGGGAAGCAAACGAAGCTGGCTTCGGTACACTTCAGGTGACGGAAGCCAACCCAGGCATTAATCGCAAATGTAGATTAAAATATTCAGAGCAGTACATCTATCATAAGTTTTAGTGTGGAAGGGTGAGCGTATGAAAGAGAAGATCCTGGTAACCGGCGGAGCGGGTTTTATTGGCAGCCACCTGTGCGAGCTGCTGATCCATAACGGACATCGCGTGGTGGCAATCGACGACCTATCCACAGGGCGGCTGGAGAATATCCAGCACCTGCTGCCCATGCAAGGTTTCATGTTTGTGCGCGAGACCATCACCAACAGCCAGGTGCTCGACCGGCTGACCAGCGAAGCGGATATCCTGATCCACCTGGCGGCGGTTGTGGGGGTCAAGCTGATCGTCGAAGACCCAGTCAACACGATCGCGACCAATATCATGGGCACAGAGGCGGTACTGACCACGGCTAACCGCTACCAATGCAAGGTAATGCTGGCATCTACATCTGAGGTGTATGGGAAAGGCTATAAAGTGCCTTTCAATGAAGAGGATGATTGCTTGATGGGCCCGACCAGCCACAGCCGCTGGTCGTATGCCACGTCGAAGGCCATCGATGAATTCCTGGGGCTGGCTTATTTCCACCAATTCGGCTTGCCGGTGGTGGTGATGCGCTTTTTTAATACGGTGGGACCACGCCAAACAGGTCGTTATGGCATGGTGCTGCCGCGATTTGTTCGCCAGGCGCTGGCGGGTGAGCCAGTCACCATATATGGAGACGGGGAACAAAGCCGGTGCTTCGCTGACGTGGCAGACATCATCGGGGCCGTCACCAAACTAGCCGAGCACCCGGGGGCAGTAGGCCAGGTGTTCAACATCGGCTCAACCGAGGAAGTGACGATCCGGCAGCTGGCGGAGCGGGTGATCAGCGCCACGGGCAGCCCGTCGAAAATTACCTATGTACCTTATGAGGAAGCTTACGCACCGGGGTTCGAAGATATGCGCCGGCGGGTGCCGGACCTGAGCAAGATCCACAACCTGATCGGTTATGAGCCGCACTACACGCTGGATGACACCATCAGGCGGGTGATCAATTACGAACGCGAGCGGATGCTCAAGTTAAGCAAAGAACCTACTTTGCCCAGAATAGCCAAATGAGCTGGGCGACCAGCAACCCAAGGATAATTCCACCGAGTGCTTCGGCAGGGGTGTGACCCAACACTTCAGCCAATTGATCCTGTTTAAGGGGATTCCCGGCGGCCAGGTCGTTGATCATGAGGTTGATCTTTTCGGCATGCTTGCCTGCCTGGCGGCGGATGCCTGTGGCATCGTAAATGACGATCATGGTGACGGCAAATGCCAGGGCAAATAAGGCTGAAGCAAAACCTACCGAGAGGCCAATGGCGTGGGCGGTAGCCACCACCAGGGCGGAGTGCGAGCTGGGCATCCCCCCAGCCTGGACCAGCAAGGCCCAGTTCCATTTGCGGGTTTGAAGGTACTCGATGGGCACCTTGAGGGACTGAGCGATGGCCCAGGCGACCAGGGCAGCGATGAGCACATAGTTATGCAGGAGGGACACGATCAGGCTTCTCCTGTGGGCGAGAGGTCCACGAGGGTGCCCCCTGAAAGCTGTTTCAGGCGCAGCTCAGCCTTGTCGAGCAGCTCGAGGCAGTGGCGGATCAACTGCTGGCCGCGCTCGTAGTGGGCCATGGTCTCTTCTAGCGGGAGCTGATTGGATTCGAGGGTAGAGACGATGGCTTCCAGCTCTGCGAGGGCTTGCTCGTAGGATAGATCGGATATGGGGGGTAGGGAGGTTTTTGGTTTGGGTTTGGTTGGGGTCATAAGATCATGTCGTCATTGCGAAGGTTGGGTAGCTTGCCCAACACGAAGCAATCTCCTCTTGTGAGTATTTTACACCGCAACTTATTGATCAATCGATTCAAAAGCGAACTTCTCGAATAAATCGTCCTATTGGGGATTCAGGTTATTGATCAGGTCGATCTTTCTCTCTCGAGAACCGCCTTTGATCACTTTTTCGCGGGCAATTGCCAGGTTTATATCATGGCCTTCTTCATAGTAGACAAGCTTATATACCTTGTATTTGTTCGTAAATTGACCACCTTGGCCGGTCCTGTGTTCCACTATCCTGCGAGGTAAGTCGTTCGTAACGCCTGTGTAAAGGACGTTATTGTATTGATTTGAGAGTATGTAAACAAAGTATCGGTGTTGTTTCATTGGATTTAAGAGTTAGTGATGGTTGAAGAGAAAAAGAGGAGATTGCTTCGGGCAGAACCCGCCTTCCCCTGCAGAGCAAGGGGATGACCGCAATGACAAACAATGAGCAATGACAGATATGAGTGATGACAGATCAATCGACGTGGACATTGAAATCACCATCGCTGACCTGGACCTGGAGGGGTTCGCCGGGGGTGACCTGGGCGACGTGGGAGATGGCCTCTCCGGCCTGGTTGGTGACGATGGCGTAGCCACGTTCGAGAATGGAGGCGGGGTTGAGGGCCGAGATGTGCTGGGTCAATCCCAGCAGGTGAGCGTGGGCTAGCTGAAGCATATGGCTGGTGACAGCTGTTAGGCGGTGATCGAGCTCATCCACACGCTGGCTATCGGATTGGATCTGGCCCAGGGGCGAATGCTTCTCGAGCTGATTCTGCAGATCATGGAAGGACCAGCGGAGCTCGGTGGTGAAACCCTGGATACGCCTGCTCAGGCGCTCATTAATTTCCGAAAGGTCCAGGCGCAGATCGGCCTGGTTGGGGGTGGCCAGCTCAGCCGCGGCGGTGGGGGTGGGGGCACGCAGGTCAGCCACGAAATCAGCGATGGTGAAGTCGGTCTCATGGCCAACCCCAGTGATGACCGGGACCGGGCAGCTGGCGATGGCGCGGGCGAGGCGCTCATCATTAAATGCCCACAGGTCCTCAATCGAGCCGCCACCACGGGCCAGGATGATCACATCGGGCTGGGCTACCTGGGCCAGCTCGTTCAGGGCGGAGGTGATGGCAGCTGGGGCTTCATCTCCTTGGACGGGCGTAGGTGCCAGCACAACCTCGACCAGCGGATAGCGGCGCCTCAAGGTGTTGAGCATATCCTGCAGGGCGGCCCCACTGGGGGAAGTGACAATGCCGATGCAGCGAGGCCGGGGAGGAATGGGACGCTTGCGTTCAGGAGCAAACAAACCTTCTGCCTCAAGCAGGGCTTTGAGGCGCAGGAATTCCTGGTATAAGGCACCTTCCCCAGCAAGACGAATCACGTCGGCGTACAGCTGGTACTGACCGCCAAGCTCATAAACACTGATGGAACCGTGGACCTCGACGGCATCACCGTCACGGGGCATGAAACGCTGACGAAGAGCAGCGTTACGCCACATGACACAACGCAAGGAGGCAGCACTGTCTTTTAGGGTGAAGTAGATATGGCCGGAGGCTGGACGGGAGAAATTAGACACCTCACCCTTCACCCACACATCCTGAAGGACCTCATCCGACTCGAGCAACTCACGCAGGTAACGGGTCAGGTCAGCGACCGACCAGGAATCAGGGACGAGAGGATTGAAGAGAGGTATCTGCGACATGCAGCTTAGCATACCTGTATTAATGTGGGATGTCAACTCTAATAGAGGGAGACTATTCCGCAATGGCTGATTCTTTGCTAAAATTGTACGGGAACATGAACTATATCTGGTCACCGTGGCGTATGGAATATATCCTTTCTCCCAAATCTGGCGCAGGCTGCATCTTTTGTGAGGGGTTAACACAGGAGGATGGCCCAGATAACCTGATTGTTTACCGCAGCCCGAAGGCTTTTGTGATGCTCAACCGCTTCCCTTACACCAGCGGGCACCTGATGATCGTGCCGGTGGATCACCAGCCTTCGCTGGAGAAGCTGGATGCTGCTTCCCGCCTGGACATCATGGATCTATCGGCCAGGGCGATCAAGGTACTGAATGTTCTGTATACTCCGCAGGGATACAACCTGGGAATGAACATCGGGAACGCAGCCGGGGCGGGCATCACCGAGCACGTGCACCTACACGTGGTTCCCCGCTGGGTGGGTGATACCAATTTTATGTCGGCAGTATCGCAGACGCGGGTACTGCCCGAGCTGCTGGAAGAGACATACCGGCGGGTCCGGCAAGCCTGGACCAGCGAAACATAAATCTCACTGAGTAATCAAAAAGAGAATCAACGGCTCATTACTATCCACAACAACTACAACAAACAAATATGTAGAAACCAGGAGAGAACACGATGAGCAACAAGGACACTGAAGCAGTAATCTTGAGTGCCGTCCGCACGCCATCAGGCAGCTTCCAGGGTGGGTTCTGCAGCCTGTCAGCTGTGGATCTGGGCGCCTGGGTGGTGAAGGCGGCAGCCGAGCGGGCTGCCATCCCAGACCCGGCTGACATCAACGAAGTGATCATGGGGAATGTGGTTTCGGCTGGCCTGGGGCAAAACCCGGCCCGACAGGCCGCGATCCATGCCGGGCTACCCGTATCGGTGGGAGCCTTTACCATAAACAAGGTGTGCGGCTCGGCATTAAAAGCAACCATGCTGGCTGCCCAGGCTATCAGGGCGGGAGATGGAGAGCTGTTCGTAGCGGGCGGGATGGAAAGTATGAGCCGGGCACCTTTCCTGGTGGATGGACGGACCGGCAGCTTGCGATTTGGGCACGGCCAGCTGACTGACGCCTTGCTCAAGGATGGCCTGTGGTGCGCTCTGGAGAACTGGTCGATGGGGGATGCGGCGGAGTTCATTGCCAATGAATATAACGTGACACGCGAGGCCATGGACGAATATTCGTACAACAGCCACATGAAAGCGATCGCGGCCATCGATACGGGCAAATTCAAGCAAGAAATCGTCCCAGTGGAAGTGAAAGGCCGCAAGGGACAGGTGACCGTGGTGGACACGGATGAAACACCGCGCCGAGACACTACCCTGGAAGGACTGGCAAAATTACGGCCGGCGTTCCAGAAGGAGGGCAAGGTGACGGCCGGGAATGCGCCTGGGTTAAACGATGGCGCGGCAGCAGTGGTAGTAGCCAGCCGGGCAAAAGCGGAGAAGATAGGAGTAAAACCCCTGGCACGCATCCTGGGATATGGGAACGTGGCCCTGGCACCGAAGTACCTGTTCGCAGCGCCTGCCAAGGCGATCCCAGCAGTGCTGAAACAGGTGGGTTGGAAGCTGACGGAGGTTGAGCTGGTTGAGCTGAATGAGGCGTTTGCAGCCCAGGTACTCGCCAACGGTTACGCGCTGGCTGACCAGGGCTGGGATTGGAACAAGGTGAACGTTAATGGCGGTGGGATCGCGCTGGGGCACCCGATCGGGGCGAGTGGGGCGCGCCTGCTGGCCACGCTGATCTATGCGCTCAAGGACCGTGGGTTGAGCAAGGGCATTGCATCACTGTGCCTGGGAGGCTCGGAAGCGGTGGCGATGGCGATCGAGGTGGAATAACCAGGAGGCGATTGAGACATGAGGCTGGTGGGAGTGCAATAACCGAGGTGAGGAGAGTGGCATGGACATAAAATCGATTTTCGTGGTGGGGGCAGGGACAATGGGTAACGGGATCGCCCAGGTGGCAGCCACATCGGGCTATCAGGTGACGATGATGGACGTGGTACCGGGGCAGGTGGAACGAGCACAGGCGACCATTGCCAAATCGGTCGATAAGCTGCTGAGCAAGGGAGCGATCAGTGAAGAGCAGAAACAAGCCGCGCTGGCAATTAAAACCAGCATGATCCTGGAAGGCGCAGAGGGTGCAGACCTGATCGTGGAGGCTGCCACAGAAAACCCGGAGCTCAAGTTAAAATTATTCCGCGAGATGGACGCGGTCGCCACAGCGGGGGCGATACTGGCCAGCAACACCTCGTCGATCAGCATCACCAAGATTGCGGCGGCCACCAAACGGCCGGAAAACGTGATCGGCATGCACTTCATGAACCCAGTGCCGCTGATGAAGCTGGTGGAGGTGATCAGGGGGCTGGCGACCTCGGCGGAAACGACTGCCAGCACGGTGGAAACTTGCCGCAGGATGGGCAAGGAGCCGGTAGAGGCCAACGATTTACCCGGTTTCATCTCCAACCGCATCCTGTGCCCGATGATCAACGAGGCGATCTTTGCGCTTCAGGAGGGCATCGGCACACCCGAGGCAATTGACACGGTGATGAGGCTGGGTATGAACCACCCGATGGGCCCGCTGGCCCTGGCCGACCTGGTGGGGCTGGATGTGGTCCTTTTTGTCATGGAAGTGCTGCAACGCGACCTGGGAGACGACAAATACCGCCCATGCCCATTGCTGCGCAAGATGGTGGATGCTGGTTACCTGGGTAGAAAATCGGGAAGAGGTTTCTACCAATACTGATCCCCGATCATTGTTTGTGGGTAACCAGCTGATCAGTGCGGCTTATAGGGAGGAGGAACATGCATGGATACGCAAGTATATGATTTCGTGATCATTGGCTCTGGTTTTGGTGGGAGTGTTTCGGCATTACGGCTGGCTGAAAAGGGCTACTCGGTGCTTGTGCTGGAGCGGGGGAAAAGGTACGAGGATGCTGATTTTCCCAAGACAAACTGGAACCTTGGTAAATCTCTATGGATGCCATATTTACGCTGCTTTGGGACCTGGGAATTAACCTTCATGAACGGGGCAGTCGCCATGCATGGGAGCGGGGTAGGCGGGGGCAGCCTGATGTATGCCAACGTGTTGATGGAGCCGGATGACCGGCTGTTCGAAGCACCCAGCTGGCATCACCTGGCGGATTGGAAAGCTGTCTTGCGGCCCCATTATGATATGGCCAAACGCATGTTGGGTGTGACGACTAACCCCCGTTTATGGCCTGCAGATACTATTATGAAGGAAATGGCTGCTGATTGGGGTGCAACAGATAGCTTCCATCCAACAGAAGTGGGGGTATTCTTTGGCAAGGAAGATGAGACCTACCCCGATCCGTATTTCGATGGGGCAGGGCCTGCCCGTACAGGATGCAATTTCTGTGGGGGATGCATGGTGGGCTGCCGCTACAACGCAAAAAATACGCTCCCGAAAAATTACCTGTACCTGGCAGAAAAGCTGGGTGTGCGAATTCAACCCGAAGCCACGGTCAAGGATATTCAGCCGTTGATGAACCAGCCCGGCGGTGAGAGGCGTTACGAAGTAACCTACCATAAAACGACGAACTGGTTCTATCATCCACGCGTGGTGGTACAGGCACGAAATGTGATCGTCGCCGCAGGTGCGCTTGGTACGCTTAACCTGCTCTTGCGCTGCCGCTCAAGGGAGCGTTCTTTGCCCAAGCTATCTGGGCGGCTGGGCGAAAACGTACGGACTAACAGTGAAAACCTGCAAGGCGCTGGCAGCCGCAATAAGGATATCGACTATTCAAAGGGGATTGCCATCACCTCGATCATAAACACCAGGGAAGACACGAATGTTGAGCCGGTGCGTTTTTCAGACGGATCATCGCTGATAAGAAATATTACCGCTCCCGCTGGTAGATGGTGACACGATCCCGATGCGATTGTTACATACCGGGCTTGAGATCCTGCGACACCCAATCGATTTCTTCTATGCGCGCTTCTTCTCACGGTGGGCACGCCATACCACGATATTATTGTTCATGCGGCCGGTGGAGGAAATCTTGCGCGTACGCCTGGGACGCAACATCTTCACCCTGTTCCGCAAGGGGGTCATGTTCGATACCCGGGGGGGTGCGAAGCTGCCAAAAGGACCAGAGATCTGCAACCGATTCACCCGCCAATTTGCAAAAAAAATCAACGGCATTCCCCAAGCGAGCGTGATGGACAGCCTGTTAAACTTCCCGATCACGGCGCACTTCATGGGAGGGGTACCGCTTGGCAGAGATGACAGGGAAGGCGTGGTGGATATCAACTTCCAGGTGCACAATTACCCTGGTTTATTTGTAGTAGATAGCTCGATCATGCCAGGCAACCCAGGGGTCAACCCAAGCCTGACCATCACGGCCCTGGCAGAATATGCGATGAGCCGCATCCCACAAAAGACCAGTGACTATAAATGACCAGCTAGTGAATTATCAGGCGATCCAATGGAGAGCCATGGATCGCCTGATTTTAGAATTCTTCACGGTTGAAACGCCACAGTCCGAGCAAAATAAATAGTAGACATTCAGCCAGGACAATCCCCAGGGTGACTAGAAGGTCCTTTGGCACGGCAGCCCCGGTCATAAGGCAATAGGCGAGCGAGGTGCCACTCCCAATGGGGATCACCAATGTCCAAGGGAAAATATAGGCTAAAGCTGGGAAGAAGCTGATCAGGTTCTGCTGGAGGAACAGAACAGCCAGGGGAATACCAATCACGGGTCCCCGGTTATTGAAAAATGCGCCTAACATCAAGGTGAGGGCTAAAAAGTAGAAAAGGCTGATAAAGATGATCCCCAAGGCTCCAAGGTATCCGAGCGGATCCAGCTGAAAGCCGCGTATAGCGAAGATGATAAAAGCCAGGATACCCGGTACCAGGACCATTGTAAGGAAGAACCCAACACTATTTGCGATTATCTTCGAGAGGACGAATGACAAGCGGGTGAGGGGCTTGGAAAGAACCCAGGCTGCGGTGCCCTCTCTTTTTTCACCGACCAATGCATCCTGCATAATGATAATCACGCCGACCGCAGGGAAAAGACCAGCAAACACGCTGAACAACATCAACAGTTCTTGGTCAACTGGAGCCTGCGGGTTGAAGGCGAGCATGGCAACTATGCCGTCAATCATGAGGCCCCAGATCAGGCACTGGGTCCACCACATGCGGGTGTTAAACCAGCGCGATAGGCCACTGCGGAGCATATTGGGTAAACCCCGGCTCCAGCCGCGCTCAGATACCAGCTCAAAGGCTTCATTTCCGGACATTCGGACCTCCTTCAATCACCTGCATGAAGACATCTTCGAGCTCATATTGCTTCTGCCGGAATTCGTTGACAATGACTGGCTCATTCACCAAAATCTTGAGAAGCTGTTGTTCAGCGATGACCGGATCACTGATGCTGACTTGCCAGATGTGTTCGTCATTATGCTGGCTGGTTTTAATGGCGCTCACCCAAGATAAAGCCTGGATGGTCTTCAGAGCCGTTTCAACCTCCCCCTTCAGGTGAACGATGTAGATCACTCCCTCGCTGCCAGCCAGCAGCTCATCAATTGGACCCTGGGCGACAAGCTGCCCCTTATTGAGGATGACTACTGTATCACTGACACGCTGGACATCATCGAGGATATGGGTGGAATAGAAGATGGTGGCGTGTTTACGCAGCCTGGACATGACTTCCAATACATCCCGGCGACCGAGCGGGTCAAGGCTGGCAGCCGGCTCATCGAGGATCAACAGGTCGGGATAATTCACCTGCGCCTGGGCAATCCCCAAGCGCTGCCTTTCGCCACCCGAGAAGGTCTTAATCGGGCGGTCAGCCTTGTCGGCCAGGTCCACCAGGTTGAGCATTTCTTCCACCCGGTCATCGATCGCTTTCTTAGGACCTTTGAAGAAAAAATCGGCGGTGAAGCGAAGGGTTTGGCGGGCTGTCATATACTCGTAAAAATGCGGTTCCTGCGGCAGGTAGCCGATGCGCGATCGGATATCGACGCTCCGGGTGACACTATCCATTCCGAAAATCGTGGCTGACCCGGCGGTGGGGCGCGTTAGACCCAGCAACAGTTTAATGGTCGTGGTTTTACCCGCTCCGTTGGGTCCAAGGAAACCAAAGATCGAATTCTGGTGAACGCGCAAATCCAATGCTTTGAGGGCGTGCAGGTTTTTATAGGCTTTACTCAGGCCGTGGGTGACAACGACATCATTGTTAGAAAGGTCCATAGGCAGCCTCCTTGTGCAACTAGTTTAGCATATGTGCGTAAAGCGATGTAACAGCCAAGTGAACCAATACGATCAAGAACCTGTATCCACAGAAGGTGATTGCCTGCACATGACGAGCAGGCGCACTGGCTGGTGGGTGAGACGGTTTAAAGAGTTAACCAGGCGGCTGATCCTTTTGAAGTAAGGGGGCATCGCAGCCTGCTCAATCACCTTGAACCCGAATTTCACATACAATGACTCGAGATGCGAGCGACACGTGAGATAAAGCGTACCGGGATGGGCGGCGAGCAAGTACTCGATGATCGTACGGGCGACGCCCACCCCGCGCCATTCAGGCAGGACAGCGATTGAAGCCAGCTCGCGTGAGCCATCCTGGTGGGGTTTGACCTGACCACAACCGATAATCCTCCCCTGGGGGTCGACGGCCAGGATGAAGCGATGCCAATCCAGTCCCATGGGGTTGATGTGAACTAAGGATATAATGCGCTTGATGGCTGGGGCGTCTTGCGCAGTGGCGGGGCGGAGGCGATAAGCTTCGGTGATGGAAGAAGGTTCCATTGAGCATAATTGTCCACCCATATCACCGAGCGCGTCAAGAGGCTAACCTTCATTAATTGTTTCATATTGAGAATAACTACAAAACTAGTGTATAATGAGAGTTCGTAAATAAATTTAACCGGAGTAAACATATGGATCAGATAAATGCCCAGGCTGGGCAGGAGGAAGTACCAGAAGGGGAAATTACCTCAAAGGACACAGACGAACGCCCGAACACTTCAATGGATTCGATGGAAACATTGCTTCAGGAAAAAGGTCTGGATATTGACTTTCCTAAGCAAGGTGAGATCCGTACGGGTGTTATCGCCAGCATCGGCGATAACGAAATCCTGGTAAGTGTAGGTACCAAGTCAGAGGGGGTCATCTCAGGTAAGGAAAAAGAACAAATCCCTGCCGAGGTCTTAGCAAGCTTCGAAGTTGGTCAGGAAATCCCGGTATATGTGCTCACACCCGAAGACACCAGTGGAAATTTGGTGCTCTCTTACATGCGCGCCCGCGAAGAGACCGACTGGCAAGAGGCGGAAGCCTTGAAGGCTTCGGGAACATCCGTGGATGCCAAGGTCATTGGATATAACAAGGGCGGCTTAATCGTACCGGTTGGCATGCTGCGTGGGTTCGTCCCGGCTTCTCAAGTGAGCGTGATGCGACGTGTGGATAACGAAGAAAGCCCTGACTCACGCTGGGGCAAGATGGTGGGTGAGCCGATCAAGGTATCGGTCATCGAAGTGGACCGTGCCCGGCACCGCCTGATCCTTTCGGAACGGACCGCGTTGCAGGAAACGCGCGAGACGATCAAAGACCGGCTGCTGGAAGACCTGCGTGAAGGCACCATCAAGACCGGGCGTGTAACGAGCCTGGCAGATTTTGGGGCATTCGTGAATATCGATGGGGCGGATGGGCTGGTGCACCTCTCGGAAATCAGCTGGGAACGCATTGACCACCCGAGTGAAGTGCTGAAGGTTGGGCAAGAAGTCAAGGTGATCGTGATCGGGGTAGACCAGGAGCGGAAGCGCATTGGCCTATCGATCCGCAAGCTCCAGCCTGACCCATGGGTTGTGAAGGTTTCCAATCTCAAGGAAGGCCAGCTAGTGGAAGGCACGATCACGCACCTGACGAAGTTTGGCGCCTTTGCCCGCCTGGATGAGGACCTGGAAGGCTTGATCCATATCTCTGAGCTGAGCGAACAACGCATCAATCACCCCAAGGAAGTTGTAAAAGAGGGTGATGTGGTCACATTGCGGGTGATCAAACTGGATACTGAACGCCGGCGGATTGGGCTATCGCTACGCAAGGTCGATTCGATGGCGTATGCGAACATGGATTACGAGATGATGCTTTCAGGCAAGCAACCGAGTGAGCCTGGTGAAGCAAAAGCGGAGCCCGAGGAAAAGTCTGAAGCCCAGAGCGAGCTTGAGGAAAAGTCTGAAGTCCAGAGCGAGCCTGAGGAAAAGCCTGAAACCCAGGCCGAGTCCGAAGAAAAGTCTGAAGCGCAGACCGGGGAGTAGACCAGAATACTGCAAGCAGTAAACCTTACTCCGGTATGACTAACGAAACTGGTTGACTATCCGAGCGGGGCTTCAGGCCCCGCTCGTAACTTTTCCAGGGTTAAAGGAATCTAACATAATACATACATTCGTGAAGAATAAATTCTGGTAGAATAACCAATCGGACAATCTATATCTACTTATAAGGGTTATGAGGCAATTGTGATGGCAGGCATGGAACGATTTACACAGCGAGCCAGACGGGTTTTGAGCCTGGCACACCAGGAAGCAGAGCGGATGCACCAGAATTATATTGGTACTGAGCATCTCCTACTGGGCTTAATGAAAGAAGAAGGTGGTGTAGCTGGCAGGGTGCTGCGCGAGCTGGGATTAGATGCAGAGCGGATGGAAGAAGTGATAATCCGCATCACCGGTAGCGGGCAAGCCACATCGGCCAAACTCGACCTTTCACCGGGGGTGCAACGCGCATTGGAGAACTCGGTTGAAGAAGCCCGGAAAATGGGGCACCATTACATTGGCACAGAACACTTATTGCTGGGCCTGGTGGCCTTGGGCGAAGGAGTTGCCCTGGATGTCTTGCGCAAGATGGGTGTATCAGCGGAGCAGATCCGCCGCCAGACAAGACGGGTGCTGGATGAGAGCAGCTCAGCTACATCATCATCTGAAGCGGCACCCAAGCGCTCTACAGTGGGTGCGGGTGAACAGGTATCCAAAGAGGCAGGCAAAACCAAGACCCCGATGGTGGACCAGCTGGCAACCGACCTGACCACGTTAGCTGAAGAGAACAAGCTCGACCCGGTGATCGGGCGGCAGATGGAGATCGAGCGCGTAATCCAGATCCTGGCGCGACGCAATAAGAACAACCCGGCATTGATCGGTGAACCTGGGGTAGGCAAGACCGCTATCGTGGAAGGCCTGGCGCAGAGAATCGTTGAAAATGATGTGCCAGCCCCACTGATGAACAAACGCGTAATGCAGCTCGATGTGGGTTCGCTGGTGGCAGGCACAATGTACCGCGGGCAGTTCGAAGAGCGCCTGAAACGGGTGATCGACGAGCTGAAGTCAAGCGGGGCGATCCTATTCATCGATGAAGTGCACATGCTGGTGGGAGCCGGGGCAGCCGGGTCATCGGTGGATGCTGCCAATATTTTAAAGCCCGCCCTTTCACGGGGTGAGCTGCAGGTGATCGGTGCAACCACCCTGGACGAGTATCGAAAGTATATTGAAAGTGATGCGGCGCTTGAGCGTCGCTTCCAACCGATCATGGTGGATGAACCTAGCATTGACGAGACGATCGAGATCCTACATGGGGTACGCTCGGCGTATGAAGAGCACCACCGGCTGACCATTTCGGATGAAGCCCTGGATGCGGCAGCGCACCTATCAGCTCGGTATGTGACCGAGCGCTTTTTGCCTGATAAGGCGATCGACCTGATTGACGAATCGTCCTCACGGGTGCGCATGTACAAGAGCCCCGCAGCGAAAACCGCCAAAGAGCTCATGACCCAGCTTAAAGGCCTGCGGCAAGACCATGCGCTGGCACTGGAAGATGGACGGGCAGATGATGCCCAGGACCTGCAGGAGCGTATGGATGAGCTAGAAAAGCAGCTTGAGTACCTGCGAACCGGGTGGGACCGGGCAACCAGCCCAACCGTCACATCGGAGGATATTGCCGAGGTGGTGGCGATGTGGACAGGTGTGCCTGTGATGCAGATCGCCCAGGCTGAATCAGAGCGACTGCTGCAGATGGAAGATGACCTGCAAAAACACATTATCGGGCAGGATGAGGCCATCCAGGCGATCTCGAAAGCGGTGAGGCGCGCCCGGGCGGGCTTAAAAGACCCACGCCGGCCGATCGGTTCGTTCATGTTCCTCGGCCCGACCGGGGTAGGCAAGACCGAGCTGACCAAGGCACTGGCACGCTTCATGTTCGGGAGTGAAGAGGCATTGATCCAGCTGGACATGTCGGAGTTCATGGAACGCCATACGGTAAGCCGTTTGGTGGGTGCCCCACCGGGATACGTAGGGTATGAAGAAGCTGGCCAACTGACCGAAGCGCTGAGGCGACGGCCATACTCGATCGTGGTGTTCGATGAAGTTGAGAAGGCTCACCCTGAAGCCCACAACATGCTGCTACAGATCATGGAAGAAGGGCATCTCTCGGATGCGCGCGGGCGTAAGGTGGATTTCCGCAACGCAATCGTGGTGATGACATCCAACATTGGGGCCGAGATGATCAAACGCCAGACCTCACTGGGTTTCTCGCTGCAACGCGATGAAGAAACCGAAGAGAAGATGGCATACGATGACATGCGGAAGAAGCTGATGGACTCACTCAAACATGTATTTCGCCCCGAGTTCATCAACCGGCTAGATTCGGTGATCGTGTTCCGCGCCTTGAGCAAGGAAGACATCAAGGAGATCGTCAAGCTGGAGCTAGACAAGGTGGCTGACCGGTTGAAGGAGCATGACATCAGCCTGGTAGCCACACCCGTGGCGCTGGAAAAACTGGCTGAGCTGGGATATGACGCCGAGATGGGTGCCCGGCCGTTGAAGCGGGTGATCCAGCAGAAGGTTGAAGATGTGCTTTCGGATGCCCTGCTGGGTGGCACGTTCTCGGATGGGGATGCGGTCATCGTGGATTACCGTGAAGATGAGGTCGTGTTGCGGTGTGAGCCAGAAAAGGAGCCTACACCAGCGAGCGTGTAGAGCTGAGATTTTTGAAGCAAATAAACCATTTTAGAGGCGCAGCATCGCTGCGCCTCTTGTTTTTATCCAAGTGGGGAAAATCAGCTTATCACACAGGGGATGGATAAAGCGATCAAGAGAATAGGGGGTAAGGAGTGGATATTTCATCAGATTTATGACGATCCGTCTCGTTCGGCCCTACAGGGTAGTAATTATGGATGGAATTCGAGTTCAGGATTGGATAAGCTGAAAGGGATGCAGGGGGAGAAACGATCATTAAGCATACGGAATCCCAAGCCTGCAGCCTCACGAGATGTTGCAGTGACAGATGGATTTCGCGTTACGGGCTAATGATACTGACGGGGACGCAGGCCATATGGCTTTACACAGCACTGAATAAGACAGGGTCCGATTTAGCGGATAAATGACTTGCATCCTGTAACACCAGCGTTATAATTAATAAGTCCGCAAAATAAGTGGGAACCAATATAAGCTTATCGTTGCCTGTTTGGGTAAGCGTTTCGATCATCCCCCTGGTAACGCACTAGCACAAAAGATAGTGGGAGGGGTGCCCTTGTCTTTTTTACTCGGCGCAACAATCGCAGTTAACCTGGCATCAGTGGTGCTGGCGATCTGGCTGGGGTTGTACCTGGTGTCGCGCAGCCCAAGATACCTGATCGCATGGATGACCGCGCTCACCTTATGGCTGATAGCTGCGGCGTTCCAGAACGTGCTGATGGCAATCAACCCACCCCCGGTGATCCTACTCAAGCTAACCTGGTTAAGGATATTTTTCCCATTCTGGCCGCGTGAGACATTTACAGGCATGGCCAATAACTGGCTGCAGGGCTGGTCGGTGGCGCCTGCGCTGGCGATATGGCACCACGTGACCGTGCTGCTCCTGCCAGGAAAGACCAACCCATGGCGATGGGTGAGAATATTGCTAGCCTACCTGGTTGCGGTCGTGGCTGTAATCGTGCAGATCAATGCCCCGATCCTATTCACTACTGAAGGAGGGAACCCGCTGTTCTTGAACAGCCTGGTGGCTGGCCCGTGGTACCCGATTTTTGCAGTGGCACTGGTGATCTTGACGTGGACCTGCGTGTACAACCTGATCCTGGCGGCACGCGAGGCGTCATCCAGTGTGGCACGGAAGCAACTTAAAATCCTGGCGTGGGCATCGCTGGTAGCTGGCCTGGCTGGATTTGTATCGATCGCGGCTTCCTATTTCAGGATACCCATCCCCATCCTAGCCATTTCACTACTTGAAGCGGTCCCGGTGGTATTGATCGGATACAGCGTAGCGCGCTACAGTGCCCTGATGGAAGGGCGCACCATCCAGAGAGATTTTGTATACAGCTTGTTCCTGCTTGGACTGGTGCTACTGGTCTATGTCCCGATCAGCCTGATCCTGGTCTTGCAATACCATGCCCCGATGGTGATCCTGGCAGTCTTTCCTCCCCTGGCGGTGATCACGCATTCGTCCATGACTTCGATTGACCGGTTAAGGGACCGGATATTTTATTCGAAGGATACCAGCATGCTGCGCAGCCAGCTGCGGAAATTATCACGCCAGGTGGGGGTTAACGCACCGCTTGAAATGTTGCTCAAGCCATCCCTCGAGAGCCTGTGTGATTATGTCGAGGCCAGCTATGGTCTACTCTTGATCTTTGAGAACCACCATCCTTTTACAATAATTGCCTGTAAATTTAACAACGAATTACCGGATATCGACATTAAAAAACTGATCTCGGATGACCTGGTGCACCTCAAACCAGGCCAGTTACCAGCACCATTGGATAATGCAGCCTTGCTAGTACCCTTATACAGCGAAACTGAACAACTGGGTGCATTGGTGCTGGGTGAACCAGAGAATGGTCTAAAGTACGCCCTGGAAGATATTGAACCGATCCTGGAGTTCACCGATGAATTCAGCGAGACGATCCAAACAACGCGGCAAAACAACCAGTACATGGAGGAAATCGCCGAGCTACTCCAGGAACACAATATGCACCACCAGAAAAATCACCCGCCCGTTTCCAACGAGTGCATCGAGCTAGCCTTACGCAACCTATATGATTACCCATACCTGGCTGATACACCCCTAGCGGAACTGAACCTGGTACAGAACCGCCTCCCAGCAGGGCAGCTAACACACCTGGAACGCGGTAAGGCGGTCAATGCGATCCTAGTGGAGGCGCTAGATAAACTTCGACCGCAGGCAACTGCCCCCACTAAGACGCCGACGCGTGAATGGTACCCCTACATCATCCTGCAGGAAGCTTATGTTGAAGAGACCTCCAACCGTGACATCATGCAGAAACTGTACATTTCGGAGGGGACTTTCAACCGCACCCGCCGGACAGCCATCCGGTCACTGGCGCGTGCCATAGGGGAATTGGAAGCTGCAATTCCCTGATTATACGTACTGGCAAATTCAAGGGGGTGCATTGACGAACCAAACATCCCATCGCCCCCGAATGATAAATAAATGGCGTCTTTTGGCAAGCTTTCTGCTAGATTTGGTGGTTTTTTTATGCAATACTAAACTGAAATAACACGGCAAGTCTGAATACATCACGATTAACTTATCGAGCGAAAGGGGAGCCTATGGATATTTCTAAATCAACCTAAGATATATAACCATGAATATTGTGGGAGGTATGCATTAAACAGTCAGCCTTCTGGTTTATTTTTTCTGACTAGATCTGGATTAGGGAGAATATCAAATGAATCACAAAGGGATCGTTTATCGCCTCATAGTAGTTGCGATTATTGGCACTGTAGCTTTGGTAGGATTGTTATATATTGATCGCGCAGCTGCAGTATCCAGAACCGTTGACCAAACTGTATTATTTTCCGATGACTTCAGTGGGGATTTATCCCAATGGAGCGATCCAATTGGAGATTGGTCTATCGATCAAGGAGAACTTCTTGGTTATGGTAGCGGGGTTGGAGGATTTATTTATGCCGGGAATCCCTCCTGGTCAGACTATGCTTTGCACGCCAAGGTGATTTTTGTCAACAGCAATGCTGTCCTGGTTTTCCGAAGCACAGGGAATTCGCAAAATGAATATTACATTGAGCTATGGCAGGAAGGAGGGGAGTATGACAATACTTATGTCATTGCTAAATACCAGGATGGAGTTCAATATGATTTAAGTGGTGGACATATATATTCACTGGTACCGATTACCAACCCCAGCGTGGTCGAGGTGATAATTATAGGCAATCATATACGGCTGCATATCAATGGTGAGTATGTCGGGGAGGTTGCCGATCCAGATCCTTTACCTAACGGAAGGATAGGCATGGGAGTAGTTTGGAACTATTCTGTACGCTATGATGATGTAATAGTCACAACATTACCACCGATGATGTTCATTCCACCAGAGGTGGACAAGTTTGGCTGGGCAGGTGATTTGGTTACCTATACATTAGGGATCGAAAATTATACAGGCTTAACCGACAGCTTTAACCTTGAACTTTTACCCGGTAATGTATACTCGACGACTCTGTCATCTTATCAGGTTGGTCCGATCGCAGACGGCGAGAGAATCACCTTCACCGCAACGGTGGAGGTGCCTTTAGATGCCCAACCGGGATATATCGATCAAGCAGTTATTCAAGCGAGTTCAGTTATCTCACCTTCCATCTCTGAAACTGCCATGATTAATACCATCACTGCGAGTGGGAAATATGCCTATGTCCCGATGGCCAACGAAAACGCCCTGGCTTTGGTTGACACTGTACTCCAAGCCACAGTCGGCTCACAGGATATGGCTCAATATGGATGTATTAGCCCTCAACGCGCCAGGCTCACACCAGATGGAAATGAGCTATATGTGACGTGTGAGGGTTCTCAAACCATTATCGTCCTTGAAACCACCAACCTCTCCCCGGTTGCCACAATTGACCGCCCTGGTGTGTGCTACCAGGATGTTATCTTTGATCCATTTGGAGCCTTTGCACTGGCGAATAACCCCGGATATTGTGGAGGGTATCTTCAAATTGATGTAATTGATACAAAAACGCACCTCATTGTCGATTCCATTCCAACTTTAGGGTATCGTATCGAAAGTTTTAGCGCTCATCCATATTTACCCCTTATTTATGCGGCTGGCACCCAGGATGGTCCACCTGGGGGGGGTGTTGTGGTGATTAACACACAAAGCTTATCAATTCAAACGATCATCCAATATGGAGACTCGATCCGGGATGTACAAATATCACCTGATGGACACTGGCTGTATGCCAATGAACGTTATGGAAATGGATTGGCCAAGATTGACACTGACACCAACACGGTCGTAGAGACTTTACCCGGCTATGGGAAATTTGGTTTGGAAATCTCGCCCGATGGTTTGAGGATCTATGCCTCGGAAGGACCCGATGGTGTTATCGATATAATCGATGCAGTAACTCTGGACTATATCACCACGATTGATGTTGGAGTTGGTACTTACGAAAGTGCCATCACCTGTGATGGGAATGAGTTGTACGTTGCCCTTGAGTCAGCCTTACTTCCGATCATCGATACACAGACCAATACAATTCTCAAGAGGATTCCCATACCAGGCACGAGTTCCGCATATGGCATCGCCATCTGTCCCCGGCTTGCTGGTGATATTTTTTCACGGAAAACGGTTGATTCACCGATCGCTTCTCCGGGTGAATTAGTCAACTATGCAATAACAACAATCAACTATGGCAGTGAAAACGTGGATCATGCGGCTATCACAGACACCATACCCTTATCATTGGACTACGAAGTTGGATCACTCAGTGCTACAAGCGGGGTAGTTAATTATTATAAAGGAGTCATTACCTGGACTGGTTCAATTACTGCTAGTACTAGAGTGGAGATCAATTTTGGAGCGACTGTTTCCCCAACTGCGACGCTTGGAATACCAATCACCAACGCAGCGATCTTCAACACGGAGGGCAATACCTACAACCGAAGTGTTCCCATCGATATCGTTCCGTATAAAATATTTATTCCCTGTGCGTTCAGTGCATGCCTACCCTCCTACAAAGATGATTTCTCGAATCCCGCAAGCGGTTGGTCGGTGGAAGCGGGTGGAGATTACTCGATGGGTTATGTGGATGGCGAATACCGCATGACGGTCAGTCCTGGATGGATCGCCTGGTCGCTGCAGGATTTTGGCGCCTCTGATTTCCAGGTGGAGGTGGATACCCGGCAAGTTTCTGGTCTGGATGGTGGCGCAGGCATCATGTTCGATGTCAACGATTATGGCTTTTATCTCTTTGAAGTCAGCGATGGTTGGTATAGCCTTTGGCGCCTGTATGCCACTGACTATTGGTACTGGACACCTCTCATCGATTGGACACAATCTCCCGCTGTACATCCGGGTTATCAGTCGAACCGATTGAAAGTAGAACAGGTGGGAGTCAATATCACTGTCTATGCCAACGGTCAGCTTCTCGGTTCTGTAAATGATGGTTATTATCAAAGTTCCTGGGTTGGCATGGCTATCGAAGGATATGACGATTACTATGATACTCGTTTCGATAACTTTGCCTTGTATACTGGTTCGTGTATCGGATTGAACTCGAATCCCATCCTACCATCAATCCATGCTTCATCCTCCAATGCACACATGATCTTCCCTGGAACTAAATGGATCATACTTGCGCCTGAACATAACAATAATCATAAAAGGTAATGTATTTATGGGATAGACCGAGGTAGGCCCAAACCACCTACCTCGGTTATGAATTGGTAATAATATCAATCTCCTGAAATCTTCGAAATCTGGCGTCTTTTGGCAGTCTAGATACTGGAATTGGCAGTTTTTTTGCGCAAAACTCATGCTGAGAGGAGAATAGAAATGAATAAGTTTGGAAGGATTATTTTTGCTTCGTTATTGATCTGTACCATCCTGACCGCCTGCGGGCCGAAAGCCCCGGCTGCCACGCCCACCCTGGATGCGGCCGCGCTAGCCGCCACCGAAACAGCCCTAGCCCCCACAGCAACAAACACCCCTGAGGCGACGGCGACCGCTACATCCACACCGACCGAAACCCCAACACCGACTGAGACACCCAACCTGGCAGCCACCTCCGCGGCGAGTACCCAGGAGGCAAGGCTTTCAACCCAGCAAGCCGTACAAACTGCCGAGGCACTGGCAGTCCAGCAAACCCAGGCCGCCCAGGATGCATTTTGGGCGCAGATGGTGGCGGATGGGAGCATCACGATGAACCAGGGTGAGATGTACGAGATCGATGATTTCGAGGAGAGCTGGGCACAGCGTAACTGGTACCAGTGGTGGTGGTTCGACTATAGCATGGCAGATTTTGTGATCTCGAGCCATATCGATTGGGAGACGGCTGAAGCGAGCTATGGCAATGGAGGGTGCGGTTTTGTGTTCCGCATCAAGGATAATGATCATCACCTGGTGGTCTTCATGGAGCCACGCGGAGACGCTGAGCTGGGAGCCATGACGGTCAACGGTTGGCAGTCACAAAGTATCCGCTGGACGAATCCCGAATCGCCGAATTATGCTGCAATCACGCCACCCTCCGAAGGCAGTGCTGAATTCACCGTGGTGGTGGAAAAGGAATTTGTCACGGCATACATCGATGGTCAGAAAATCTACCAGTGGTATGTGGCAATGACCAGCCCTGGTGATATCGCCTACACAATCCTATCGGGCACCAACAAGGATTTTGGGACGTATTGTAAGTTCACCGATACCACGCTCTGGGAGCTGGTCAAATAAGATTCCCCAATTATCGATCTAACCGGCGAGAGAAATGTGCAGTTTCTCTCGCCGGGTCCGGTTAAGCAGACACGTTATCTGAGAGGGTTATCAATGAATAGGGCACGTGTGCCACCTGACAGAATTCACCTGATTTAGCCGACCATTGCGTGCGTGAAGGCCTTTGTTAAGCAGGTGAGGGCAGACCAATTATTTAGGAAATTGCAGATTAAGCTTACCCACTCCAGGGCTGTATAGTAACTCCTATTTGATTTCCTAAGTGCAGATTAAACTCAAACCGGGAGCCGCACCCGGGATGCCCCGTGCGAAGGTATAATTTCTGCATGCCTAAAACACACACCCAATATGTTTGCCAACAATGCGGGCGGACTGCCGCCCGGCCGATGGGGCGCTGCCCGCAGTGCGGCGCGTGGAACTCGATGGTGGAGGAGATCATTGCCGCACCCGCCAAGGCGGTGCACACAGCCGGAAGAGGCCTGACCGGCACATCAACGCCGCGAACGCTGGCAGAGATCGACGGGGATGTGGATGAACGATGGGCACTGTCCATTGGGGAGTTCGCACGCGTGCTGGGAGGCGGGATCGTGCCGGGCTCGATCGTGCTAGTGGGTGGTGACCCAGGGATCGGCAAGAGCACGTTGCTGCTGCAGGTGGCGCTCGAGATGGCGAAGACGGGCGTGGTGCTGTACGTTTCAGGGGAGGAATCGGAGCGGCAGATCAAGATGCGGGCAGTGCGCCTGCTCAAAGATCCGCCGGAGGAGATGCCGGAGGGACTGTTGCTGGTTACCGAAACTAACCTGGGGGCGATCCTGGAGCATATTGCGGCGGTAAAACCAGCCCTGGTCATCGTTGATTCCATCCAGACCACCTACATGCCGGAGCTCGAATCGGGGGCAGGCAGTGTGACGCAGGTGCGCGAGTGTGCGTCGCGCTTGAGAGAGCTGGCTAAAAGCTCGGGGGTGGCCATCTTCTTGATCGGGCACGTGACCAAGGAAGGGGCAATCGCCGGGCCACGGGTGCTCGAGCATATCGTTGACACCGTGCTTTACCTGGAAGGGGACCGCTTCCAAACCTACCGGTTGCTCAGGTCAGTTAAAAACCGCTTTGGGGCGACATCGGAGGTGGGAGTGTTCGAGATGCAGGAGCGCGGCATGGTGGAAGTGACCAACCCGTCGGAAGCGTTCCTGGCAGAGCGGATGGTGAATGCCCCGGGGAGTGCCATTGCGGTGACCATGGAAGGCACGCGGCCGATCCTGGTGGAGGTGCAGGGGCTATCCAGCCCGACGGCGTTCGGTAATCCACGCAGAACCCCCAATGGGGTCGACTTCAACCGGCTGCTGCTTTTGACGGCAGTGCTGGCGCGCCGCATAGGCCTGCGCCTGGGTGACCAGGATGTATTTGTGAATGTGGTGGGAGGCATCCAGGTGGAAGAGCCAGCAGCCGACCTGGCGATGGCGGCAGCCATCGCTTCATCCATGCGTGATGTGGCGGTTAAAGCCGATACGGTCTTGATCGGTGAGGTGGGGCTTTCGGGGGAGCTGCGTTTGGTGGGACAAATGCCCGCCCGGCTGCGGGAAGCTGCCAAGCTGGGCTTCAAGATGGCCATCGTGCCGAAAAGCATCCGCAAGGCTGAGCCATGGCCCAAGGGGATCGAGGTGGTGGAAGTGCGCTCGCTGAGGGAAGCTATCGAGCGGGCACTGGTCAAAAGCGACTAAATGATGGCTACAGTGCAAGCTGGATTGCCTGATCACACGGGATCGAAAAGACTTTCAACCTGCTTTACTACCGGTCAGTCAACCAGTGGATTACCTGGCTACTCTATAACTACTTGCCTACGGACACGTAGAGATTTTTCCGTAATTATCGATCAATCAACTTATCCCCGTAAACAGATCTCTTTCGCTTAACCCATCTTCAGGCTGCGGATAAGCGCGCATGAACGATTCGGTGCCGCCTAAGTAGCGCCGCAAATAGGTCATGGGCCCTTTGCGACCGATAGCCCCACCCAGCTGGCTGGTGTGGCAAGCGGTGGCTTCATCTCTTATCTCGCTCACGCTGCGGCAATTGATGCGGGCATGGGTGGGGAAGCTGCCTTCCTGCACCACGGCGACCAGGTCGATATCGCGGTTGCGGCCAAAGTGACGTGGGTCCATGCCAAGCAGGGGAGCGAGCCTGACAGCCCAGCGCATGATGGCCTTTGGCATGGTCTGGTAATACAGCTTGTCTGGCTGGTAGGGCGGGAGGTTGGAAGGGAAGGTCGTATCGGCAGCCATTTGGAATGCCCGTACTGTGGCGCGGTGCATGGCGATATGATCAGGGTGTTTATAACCGCCGATCGGATCATGGGTGACCACTACCTGCGGGTGGAGTGAGCGGATATGGTGAACGATCTTAGCAGCCACTTCGTCAACCGGTTGGGCAGCCAGGGCGTTGGGATGCTGGTTATCTGGAGTGCCAGGCATACCGGAGTCGCGGTAGCCGAGGAAATAGACTCCAGTCAAGCCCAGGATGCCGGCGGCGCAGCGCAGCTCGGACTCACGGCGCTCGGCTACGCTGTTGAAGCCTTGCAGGAGGTCTTGATCAACATCGCCCACATCGCCGCGGGTGCCACATACCAGATGCACCTTGACCCCTTTTTTAGCATAAAGCGCTAGGGTGCCGCCCATCCCGAAAGTCTCATCGTCGGGGTGAGCCAGGCAGACCAGCATGGTGAGCTGTTTAGAGGTGTTGGCTGACATCAATAGATCGGCTGCCGTGGGTCAACATCCCTGACCCAGGCATTCATGCCCCCTTGCAAATTGTGAAGCTTACGAAAACCCAGTCCAAGCAGGATGTGCAAGGCACGGGTAGAACGGACACCGGCCTTACAGATCAGCACGATGTCGTCTTGGGGGCTCAATTCACTGCCACGCATGGCCAGCTGACCCAAGGGGATATTTTGGACACCATCGATGCGCGAAATCTGAAGCTCGTGGGGCTCGCGGACATCTACGAGGCAAAGCGGAGCGCCTGAATTCAACTGGGTGGAGAGCTCACTAGGCGTGATGTCCCATTCTATGCCGGCTGAGCCGGTTTCCACTGCATGCCCGGGCACACCGCAGAAGGCGTCATAGTCGATGAGGGCGGTGACGCTGGGATGCTCACCGCACACCTTGCAACCAGGGTTCTTGCGCAACTTAACGAATTCGAAACTCATATCCTGGGCGTTATATAGCAACAAACGGCCGACCAGGGGCTCGCCGGTTCCGAGGAGCAGCTTCAGAGCTTCAGTGGCCTGCAGTGTTCCGATGGTGCCGGGTAGCACTCCCAGCACGCCACTTTCGGCACAGGAGGGCACCAGACCGGGCGGAGGTGGTTCGGGGAACAGGCAGCGGTAGCATGGGCCTACCCGGGCATCGAAGACACTCACCTGGCCTTCGAAGCGGTAGACCGACCCGTACACATTGGGCTTCTGGGTGAGCACGCACAGGTCGTTGGTGAGGTAGCGGGTAGGGAAGTTGTCACTGCCATCGATGACCAGCTCGTACGGGCCAGCGATCGCCATGGCGTTGGCTGAAGTTATGACCTCGTTGTAGATGTCAACCTGGATGTCGGGGTTAAGGTCAAGCATGCGGTTGCGGGCGGACTCAACCTTGAGCCTGCCGACCGTGGAGGTGCCATGGATTACCTGGCGCTGCAGGTTGGTACGGTCGACCACGTCAAAATCGACCAGCCCGATATGCCCGATACCAGCTGCAGCCAGGTAAAGCGCGGCTGGTGAACCCAGGCCACCGGTTCCGACGATCAAGACTGAAGCAGCTTTAAGCCGGCGCTGGCCGTCAAGACCGACGTCGGGAATGAGCAGATGGCGCGAATAGCGCAATATCTCTTCATGCGATAGATCTGGTAACATGCGCTGAGTATAATCCATTTTTCCTCTCGAAGTCCTGGCAGGTTTTAGCCTACCTGCTAGGTAATGTGCCTGTCAGATCGAGAAATCCTCGCCAGACCAGGTGCCATCGGTGGGGGCGTGCACGTGGGATTTTCCATTGGCATGCCCATCGACTTCGGATTCCAAGGTTTCAACGCGATGGATGAGATCAACCAGGGAGAACCCGACCAGGTCAGGCAGGGCGGTGTGATTAAAATCGGGTGCATCGCTCTGGCGATGGGGCTTACTGCGGGCGATATTTTGACCCGGAACACCAACGACCACCGAGTTGGCCGGGACCGACTTCACCACTACAGCGTTGGCGCCGATACGGCTGTCGGACCCGATGGTAATGGCTCCCAGGATCTTGGCGCCTGCGCCTACCACCACCCGGTCACCCAGGGTGGGGTGGCGCTTGCCTTTTTCAAGACTGGTGCCGCCCAGCGTAACCCCGTGATAGAGGGTGACATCCTGGCCAATCTCAGAAGTTTCGCCGATCACAACACCCATCCCATGGTCGATGAATAGACCCTGGCCGATCTGGGCACCAGGATGGATCTCGATGCCGGTGAGGGCGCGCACGAGCTGGGATAGCAGGCGCCCAGCAAGCTTTAATTTATGATCCCACAGCCAATGCGCCAGGCGGTAACCCCACAGGGCATGCAAACCTGGATAAGCCAGAACGACCTCGAGGGATGAACGGGCAGCCGGGTCACGGCCGAGGGCTGAGAGCACATCCTGGCGGATGGTAGCGAGAATGCCTTCGTGATTATCACTGCGAGTGGTGGTAGAGCCGTAAGTATTAATTTCCATAAGAACTCCTATTTATTGCATCAGGATGTCATCCTGGTATCAGCAATGGAAATGACCATGAAGCTGATGTTCTATGCCGAAAGATCGGCGAAAAGGGGTGTGCTCAAATAGCGCTCGCCGAAATCGGGGGCGATAACCACGATGAGCTTGCCGTCACTTTCAGGCCGCATAGCAACCTGCAGGGCGGCCCAGATGGCTGCTCCGGACGAGATACCCACTAACAATCCTTCCTCGCTGGCCATACGCCGGGCGGTTTCCAGCGCAGCTTCGTTGGTGACAGGCATCACCTCGTCATAAATGTGCGTGTTGAGGACCTGGGGGACAAAACCTGCTCCCAACCCCTGGAGCTGATGGGGGCCTTTCTCGCCGCCAGACAGGACAGGAGAGGCTTGAGGCTCGACCGCTACAACCTTGATCAGGCGATTACGAGATTTTAGTGACCTCACCAATGCCGGTGATGGTTCCGCCGGTGCCCACACCAGCCACGAGGACATCGAGCCGGCCATCGGTATCGCGCCACAGCTCTTCAGCGGTGGTGCGACGGTGGACCTCGGGATTGGCGGGGTTGTTGAACTGCTGGGGGATGAAGTAACGTGGGTCAGAGGCAGCCAGCTGCTCAGCTTTCTGGATGGCCCCCGCCATACCCTCTGCACCTGGAGTAAGGATCAATTCGGCACCATAAGCTTTGAGGAGCATGCGCCGCTCTCGGCTCATGGTTTCAGGCATGGTCAGGGCGCAGCGATATCCCCGGGCAGCGCAGACCATGGCCAAAGCAATGCCGGTGTTGCCGCTGGTCGGCTCGAGGATGATGGTGTTGGGTTTGATCAGGCCAGCCTTCTCGGCAGCCTCGATCATGGCCACGCCGATACGGTCCTTGACACTGTGCGCCGGGTTGAACGATTCCAGCTTGACCAGAAGCTCTGCTTTGGCTCCCCGGGGGAGGCGGTTCAGCCGGACGAGGGGGGTGTTGCCCACCAGCTGGGTAATGTCAGTAGCAACTTTCATGAGAGATTCCCTTTCAATTATTAGAACGGCCGACAACTACGAAAACGAGGCAGTGCCTGTACTGCACACGGTCAGGTAAGCAAGCGGGGTGCTGCCACGATTACGTCAAATTGTCGGTCGTCCGGTGAGGGAAAATACAGTGACGCAGAGGCGGCTAGGAACCCCGCCCCAGACATAAGCAAAGAAGAAAGTCAACTCCAAAACTAGACATAGTTGGTAGATTAAGGTGCAATTATAGCCGGAAAGGGAGGAATGTCAAGGGCTGGGTGATGTTATGAATTAAAAAAAGATAGGTGGAGCACTTTTTTGTGTGCTCCACCCAATTCCAAATCACACTAAACTGGACCGTCTTATTTCGGGAGGTCGGTGGGTTCGGATGGCTCGCCGGAGCCGATGCCGAGTGGCTTCCACTTGCTTGGGTCTTTGAGGCGGTGCTGGAGGCCACCGCGCTCGTGGATCTTCTCGAAGCCCTCGGGCTTGATGAACATCTGGTCGCCGTCCAACAAGGCAGTGAGGCCTTCCTGGCCGGGCTCAGGGCGCTTCTCACCGAGGAACTTGGCGGACTTCTCGGGGGTATAGTCGGTGGGTTCTTCGTAGGTGGTGATATACCCTTCGAAGTTACGCAGGATGATCTTATGGTCTGACATGCTGATGAGGTAGTTGGGCATGACGGGGATTTTCCCGCCACCGCCGGGAGCGTCGATCATGTAAGTGGGCACCGCAAAACCGGAGGTGTGGCCGCGCAAGCCTTCCATAATCTCGATACCCTTGGCGACGGGGGTGCGGAAGTGACCGGCGCCGTGCACCAGGTCACACTGGTAGAGGTAGTACGGGCGCACGCGGATACGGATCAGATCCTGGACGAGCTGGCGCATGATGTGCACATTATCGTTGACGCCAGCCAGCAGGACAGACTGGTTGCCAAGGGGGATACCTGCCCGGGAGAGCTTATCACAGGCCTGGGCGAGCTCGGCAGATATCTCATTAGAGTGGTTGACATGGATGTTCAGCCACAGGGGGTGGAAGCGCTGGAGCATATCACAGAGCTCGTCAGTGACGCGCATGGGGAGGAAGACGGGGACGCGCGAGCCGATACGAACGATCTCGATATGGGGGATCTCGCGTAAACGGGTGAGGATCTCTTCAAGGATCTTGGGAGCCAGGACGAGCGGATCTCCGCCAGAGAGCAGAACGTCGCGGACCTGGGGGGTGTGGCGCAGATATTCGAGCTGGAGCTCGAACTCGTGGCGTGAAAATGTGGCAGTCGGGTCACCCACGATGCGGCTGCGGGTGCAGTAACGGCAATAGGAGGCGCATTGGGTGGTGACAAGCATCAGGACCCTGTCGGGGTAGCGGTGGACAAGGCCCGGGACTGGAGAATGAGCATCCTCGGAGAGGGAGTCGGCCATCTCGGCGGTAAAGGGCTGCATCTCGCAATCGTTGGGGATGACCTGTTTGCGGATGGGATCATCGGGGTCGTCGGGGTTGATCAGGGAGATGTAGTAGGGGGTGATATCGACGCGAAAGAGGTGCGGTGCGTCGAGGGCATTCTTTTCGTCCTGGGTGAGGGTGAGAACCCTGCCAATCTCTTCAGCGGTATTCAGGCGGTTGGAAAGCTGCCAGCGCCAGCTGTTCCACTGGTCATCGGGGACGTCTTTGTAGATAGGTGCTCGCTTCGACAAAAAGGGGTGGTTAGCCATAAAGATTACCTCCGGTCAGAGTGAGAGGAGTATATCAAGATTGGTGAGGTTTGAAAAGATATGACCGCAATTGGACGCTGACACTTAATTTGGGCTTTTTCGCTTCGATACATCTGAACTTTTTTTTGGAAGATCCAGCCTGATTACGAGGTGAATGGCGCAGGTTGATAAGCCCGAGCAAGCCGGCAGCCAGCCCAGCAATACCACCGATTGCCAGCCCCCAGCGATCGCCATAGGCTTGGGCGATCCAGCCAATCAGCGGGCCACCAATGGTGGTGGAGCCCAAGAAAGCCATGGACCAGAAGGACATCACCCGGCCGCGCATCTGGGGTGAGCTGGAAAGCTGGAGGATAGTATTGCCCAGCGAGGTGAAATAAATGGAAGCAGCACCTGCGAACACCAAGATGACCCCGGAAAAGTACAAGCTAGGCATGAGGGCTGCAGTAAGCACAGTTGCGCCAAATAGGAAGGATGCAAGCACCAACAAGGCAGGCGAATGTTTACGCTGGCTGGCAACTGCCAGCCCGCCGACCACGGCGCCGAGCCCCAGGCAGGCTGACAGGAAGGCGTATCCGCTGGCACCGCTGTTGAAGGTGTATTCGGCCAGGATGGGCAGGCTCACCTGGAACTCGAAGGTAAGCATCCCCACGATGAAGAGCATCACCAGTGTGTTTAGGAGGATGGAGGTGTGACGCACATAGAGGATGCCTTCACGAAGCTGACCTTTGGCGGCTGAGACAGGAGGGGTGACGTTTAGCTCGCCAGTACGCATCAAGGCCAGCATGATCAGCACGGCAATATAGGAGAGGCCATTGAGGATGAAGCAGGGCGCCAGGCCGATGGAGGCGATCAACAGCGCAGCCAGGGTGGGGCCGATGACGCGCGATAAATTCACCAGGGTAGAGTAGAGGGTAACGGCATTCCTGAGGCGGGTTTCACCGACCAACTCGAGCACGAAGGTCTGGCGGGCAGGGTTATCGAAGACGGTGACCCAGCCGAGCAGAAAGGCCAGCACGTATACCATCCACAAGGTGACGAGGTTGGTGGCGACCAGTACACCCAGGATGATCGCCAGCAAACCAGCGGCCGACTGGGTGAAGTAAAGCACGGTGCGCTTGGGGAAGCGGTCGGCGACGACACCCCCTAATGTGCCGAAGAGAAGGATGGGGATATACTGCAGGGCCGAGACAATGCCTAGGGCGGTGGCAGAGTTGGTAAGCTTGAGGACCAGCCAAGCTTGAGCCACGCTCTGCATGAAAGTGCCCGAGGTGGAGATGATCTGGCCGATGTAGTAAAGCCGGTAATTACGGACACTGAAGGAGGTGAACGTATCGCGGGTGAAGCGTTTGAGAGCGATGGTGAAGTGGCTCATAAGGGTGACTATACTTTAATTTTAACCAGGAATAAGAGGAATCAGGTAAGTGGAATATGAGACCCCCTACAGCATCCTGCCTAACGTCTCGCCCCTACCCCCTTCCTGCCTCCCCCAAATTCTAAAGGACAGAATTTGGGGGAGGTGAAAACACCGAGATCTTACGAACGGGGATTAAACGAGGGGAAGACGCCGGATTCTTTAGGGAAGAATTTAGCGAAGGGGAAAACTAAGTCTGCTAAACGGCAGAATTTGGGGGAGTAGAACACACAGAATAATCACTATAATCGTTTGGGCGTTACACGAAATAGTGTACACGGAAATTGACGCGGGTTTGATTTATGGACTGAGGAGGACCTGGACGGAAGTGAGGTGGTCGATGCCAGGGATGCGAGAATTCGATTCGAAAACCTGCAAGCGTACCCAGGTCGGGATCTCCACCGAGTAGGGGACTTCAATGGTATAGGGAACATAAGAGCCGTCAGGTGAAGGGCTGATGGCCTGATCCACTGAGCCGACGATGCGGCCGTCAGCAGTGACAAGCTGGACGTGCAGGTAATCTTCAGAAGGGAGGGCGATGCCGCTGACGATCAGGGACCCGCCCTGGATAAGGTGGTTGGGGGTGGGCTCGTTGATCACGATCGGCTCGGTCTTGAGACCCGGGGGGGTTAGGCTGCTTTGCCCCAGCTGGAGCAGAATGAGATTGACCGAGTTGATCGAAACCGAACGCCCAAATGAGTCCTGAACGCTGATGCGCAACTGCCCGTACTCCGAGACCCGGTCAAGCTCGAACTCGATGTGCTGGTCCAGGTAGATCCACTCGACGGGATCACTGATCAGCCGCTTGACTTCACGGAATAGCAGGCGTGCGTCACCTCCGGGCTGAAGGGGCTCGATCCACAGCTCAACATTGTATGAACCAGAGGGGACACTGTGCAGGTTGGCGGTGAGCTTGAGGGGTGAGGCGATACGCGACATCGGCCCGGGAGAATTGATCTGCACCCCGGCGGGAGGGATGGTAGGCGTGGGGGTTGGGCTGGGGGTGCGGGTAGGTCGTGGAGTGGCACTGGCGTTAGGATTCGATGTAGGCGTGGCAGATGGTGCCAGGCTGGCTGTGGCAGTCTGGTCGTTGGCCGGCAAGGTGGGTGTGCTATTCGTGGAGGTCGCGGGATCCTGTTGAACGAGGGTGGCCGAGGCTGAAGGAATGCCAACCAGGGTGCTGGTGGAGGTGGGGGTTAACTCGGGCGTGCTGGTTTGGGCAGCTTGCAGGGTAAGCTGGACGACCGTGGGAATGTAATCCAAGGGGAGGGGGGTGGGTAGGGGTGGTTCTTGAAACTGTGAACAACCCACCCCCAGGAAAACCAGGAGGATTGCTGAGAGGACGAGGGTTAGCCTGCTCATATCGTGGATGATCGCGCCTGGCGAAATCTCATCCTCTCAATTAATTACAAGCCGTAAATGTCGCTGTACTTGGTGGTGAGGTAGCGCATATATGGGGCAGGGTCAATTTTCGAGCCCGTGACGCGCTGGATCAGCTCCTGGGGCTCAAACTTTGAGCCGTGGACGTGGATCTTCTCGCGCAGCCAGGCAATCCAGGGTGTAAATTCTCCGCGGCGGATCTGGTCGGGAAGATCGGGGATATCCCGGTTGATGAGCTCCCACAGCTGGGCAGCAATGAGGTTGCCCAAGGCATAACTGGGGAAGTAGCCGATCATGCCACCGGACCAATGAACGTCCTGCAGGACACCCAAGGTATTATCGGGAGGCGTGATGCCCAGATATTCCTGGAAGCGGGAGTTCCAGGCATCCGGCAAGTCTTTGACTGCCAGGGTGCCTTCAAGCAGAGCGATCTCAAGCTCCATACGGAGCATGATATGCAAGTTATAGGTAGCTTCATCAGCTTCAACGCGGATCAAGGATGGCGCAACCTTGTTAATGCCCTTGTAGAAATTTCCAAGGGACAGGTTACCCAGCTGGGAGGGGAAATATTCCTGGATGCGGGGGTAAAAATGCTGCCAGAAGGGGAGTGAGCGCCCGACCAGGTTCTCCCACATGCGGGATTGGGATTCGTGGACACCGGCTGACACACCGCCGAATAAGGGCGTGCGGTCGAGGGACTTGTCGGACCCAAGCTCGTACATGGCGTGCCCTGTCTCGTGAAGGGTGCCGAACAAGGCGGGAGATAGGAAATTCGGGTTTACGCGGGTGGTGATGCGGACATCACCCCAGCCAAAGCCTGTGCTGAAGGGATGGACGGTCTTGTCTTGACGGCCGCGGTTCCAATCATAGCCCATCTTGGTGATGATCTCAACGCCGAGGTCCCACTGCTTCTGCTCATCGTAGTTTAGGAATAGGAAGGAGTTGTCCACCTGAGGACGACTTGCGATGCGCTTGATCAACTCCACCTGCTGGGGGCGTAATGCGGTAAAGATGGCTTTGATGTCAGCGGTCTTCAAGCCGGGCTCGAACATATCCACCAGGGGATCATACGGGTGATCAAAGGGGGCAAATATCTCGGAATAACGGTGGGCCAGGTCGAGGATCTTCTCGAGGTGAGGTTGGAAAAGAGGGAAATCGTTGGTAGCCCGGGCTTTGGTCCAGGCCTCATGGGCTGTTGTGGTGACCATGGAGAATTCAATCACCCATTCGACTGGAACCTTCACCTCTTTATCATAAGCACGCCTGGTCACTCTAACCAGGCGGGTGTCGAACGAGTCGGGATCGAGCTGGGCGACGTAGGGCTGCAGGTCATCCAGCAAGCGCCCGATCTCTTCGGAGATTGCTTTGGTATGGGCGATCTGCTGAAGGGTAGCCAGCTGCTGGCCGCGGTTTTCAGCGCCACCGCGAGGCATGTACGTCTGCTGATCCCAGCCAAGCAAGGCAGAGGCACGCTGAAGGTCGAAGATCTCAGCCAAGCGGGATTTGAGTTCCTGGAGCTGTTGTTCAGGTTGCATATTACTCCTTTTTATATTCAAGTATCCATTGGTTTCTCGTTTGACATGCAGGCAATCATTATACCTGTATTCAACCGGTCCGGTTTATCAATGCACCGGAGTGATTCGAGTTACAAACGATGGCTCAATAAGTGGGCAGGCCGGAAAATTTATCGGGTCCCAGCCTGCCTTGTTGTGATAGTGGGTCAGACAATTTTCCAGCGCAAGGGTTCACCACGCAAGGCAGTGAGCACCTCGGAAGCGATGTCTTCAGCGGCACGATCCTGGGCTTCCTCGGTTTGGGCACCGATATGAGGTGTGGCGACCACGTTGGGATGAGCCACCAGAGCCGTCAGACCGGGAGGCTCAGCTGAGAAAACATCCAGGGCAGCGGCGGCAACCTGGCCGGTTTCGAGGGCAGCCAGCAGGGCAGTCTCATCCAGGATCCCACCGCGGGCGGCATCCACCAGGCGGACGCCGCGCTTCATCTGGGCCAGAACCTGGCCATTGATCATACCCTTCGATTCGGGGGTGAGCGGCAGGTGGAAGGAGATGAAATCGGACCTGGCATACAGGTCGGGCAAAGATACCGGCTCAGCGCCGCGCTGCTTGATCACATCGGCGGGGACCAGGCTGTCATAACCGATGACCTTCATCCCCAGGCCGGCAGCCCGGGCAGCCAGGGCAGTGCCAATATTGCCCATGCCAACAATGCCGAGGGTCTTGCCATTAAGCTCGATCCCTTCAAGCTGTTTCTTGATCCACTGGCCTTGTTTCATGGTCGAATCGGCCTTGGGGATCATACGGGCCAATGAGAACATGAGGGCGAGGGCCAGCTCTGCGACAGCCAGCGAAGTGGACTTGGGGGCATTGACCACAGTAACCCCATGGCTGCGGGCAGCGGTCAGGTCAATGTTATCTACACCCACACCGGCGCGCCCAACGACTTTCAGCTTGGCGGCTGCATCGAAAACCGCCGGTGTGACCTTGGTGCGGCCGCGTACGACCATGGCATCGTACTCACCGGCCACTTTGAGCAGGTCATCGGCCGTGATATCGGGCTTATTATCAACCTGGGCGGCAGCGCTTAGGATAGCAATGCCCTTATCAGAGAGACCGTCGGTGATAATAACTTTCCAGTTAGACATAGCATACCTCCTTAGAATATGAGCTGATGGGTACTGGTAAATTAATTTTACACCAAAAGGTTGGGTGGCAGGCGAAGGGTGATTTTTGTCCAAGGGAATTATGAAAATGGGCACTATTTAATGGGGTAATTTATGAAGTAATGTGTTAGACTATGCGTGGTTCTGCATGATTAATTGCGAAATTGTAAAACTATGTATTATGTGCAATATAAATTGAATAATTGGGTGTCGCGTGCGAAAGCGCCATCGAGCAACCAAAGTTATTTCTATTTTTGCATGAGAGATCCGCTCAAAATACCCATGCAAAAATCCTACACAATAATCATGCAGGTTGAGTGCAGGCAGGGTGCAGGTGACCAGCATGCTCGATCCGGTTAAAAGCAGACGGGTCTGGCCCAACCTGTAATAAATCGCTTGATGAAACCCGGGAGGATCTTCCCGGACAAACGTACGATCTATAGGCCATACCAGAAGAGATCGGGAGAAGCATCCATGCGTTATGACTTTGATCACTTGCCTGACCGGCGATTGACTGACAGCGTCAAATGGAACGAATTCGATCCAGATGTACTCCCGCTATGGGTAGCTGACATGGATTACCCGGTAGCCGACCCGATCAGGAGGGCATTGCGGGAGAGGGTGGACGAAGCGATTTACGGTTACCCGGATGTGTTTGCGAACCATAAGCCCGTGGCTGAGCTGCGCGAAGTGATCATTGAGCGTATGCTCAAGCTGTACGGGTGGCGGGTGACTGCTGAAGAGATCGTCATCCTGCCGGGGGTGATCGTGGGATTAAACCTGGCATGCCAGAGCCTGGCCGTATCGCGGGGCAGTGCGCTGGTGCAAACGCCGGTTTACCCGCCATTTTTAGGCATTGCCGAAAATGCTAATATGAAGCGGCACGATGCTCTGCTCGAGCAGAGGTGGGATGGATATTACGAAGTCAACTGGGAAACCTTCGAAAGAGCGATAACCGATCGCACCAGGTTGTTCGTCCTGTGCAACCCGCACAACCCGGTTGGAAGGGTGTACACCCGAGGCGAGCTGGAAAGAATGGCGGAGATCTGCCTGCGGAAGGGGGTGGTGATCTGCTCAGACGAAATCCACTGCGACCTGGTCTTCAAACGGCACAAGCATATCCCGATGGCCACAATCGATAAAGAAATCGGGCAGCACACGATCACCTTAATGGCGCCCACCAAAACATTCAACATTGCTGGACTGCAGTGTTCATTTGCCATCATCCAAAACCAGGAATTACGCAAGGAATTCCAAGGTAGCATGCGGGGACTGGTGATGTGGGCCAACCTGATGGGCTTACGGGCGACCGTGGCAGCTTACCGGGACGGGCAGGAGTGGCTGGAACAGGCACTGAACTACCTGGAAAGCAACCGTGATTACCTTGTTCAATATGTACACGAGCAACTACCGAGCCTGCACATGGTGGAGCCCGAAGGCACTTACCTGGGGTGGCTGGATTGCCGCAAGGCAGGCATCCAGGGGAATCCGTGCGAGTTCTTCGTCAAGGAAGCCAGGGTGGGGTTAAATGACGGTGCCACCTTTGGGGCGGGTGGAAAGGGATTCGTCAGGCTGAACTTCGCCTGCGCATGGGTAACCTTAACACATGCCCTGGAGCGGATGAAGACCGCGCTGGAGAAGCTGAGCGGGTGACCTATTCGTAACGCAAGGCTTCGACTGGCTCGAGGTTAGCGGCGCGATTTGCAGGATAAAGGCCGAAGAACAATCCGACTGCGGTGGAAAACAGGGTGGCAATCAGGATTATATCGAGGCTAATGGTGGGGGCAATGTTGGCGTTGTTGGCCCTGGCGACCTGCGACACGGCGAGGGCGATAGCATAGCCGAGAATGATGCCGATTATGCCTCCGATGAGGCTGAGCACAGAAGATTCAGCCAGGAACTGGATGAGGATATCGCTTTTATGTGCCCCGACTGCCTTTCGCAGACCGATCTCACGCGTACGTTCGGTGACCGAGACGAGCATGATGTTCATGATGCCGATGCCACCCACCAGGAGAGAGATGGCAGCCACCCCGCCCAGGAAGATGGTCAGCACATTGGTGATGGTGCTGGCGGTGGAAAGGAAGTCTTGCTGGGTGAGGATGGTGAAGTCATCGGCACCGATGGCGGTGCGATGGCGGGAGCGCAGGATCTGAGCGACCTCCTCGCTGGCGGCCGGGACGGTCTTGGGGCTGACTGCTTCAACGAGGAGTAAATCCACCTGATCGGTGACGGCGTGGCGGATGAGGCGGGCCTGGGCGGTGGAGAAAGGCACCATCACCTGGTTATCCACATTCGAGAAACCTGAGCCGCCCTTGGATTCCAGGACGCCGACCACTCTGAAGGGCTGGCCTTCGATGCGAACGGTCTCGCCCACCAGGCCTTCCTGGCGGCCGAAAAGCTTATCGGCCACTTCAGAGCCCAGAAGAACCACGGAGGCCTGACCAAGCAACTGCTCCTGATTGATAAACTCGCCTTCAGTGAGTGAGTACTTACGCACGGTCTGGTACTCGGGTGTGACCCCGGTGATGGTGGTGGTGGTGCTCTCACGGCCGAAGGTGACCTTGCCTGAATCCTGGATGACAGGGGCGACGGCGCTGACGGACGGGGCCTGGAATGGGTCGGCGATGGCTTGTGCATCCTGCAGGGTGATGTGCTTGGGATTGCGCACATCCTCGGAGCCTCCGCGGAAAACGAAGATCAAGTTCGTACCAATACCGTTGATCGATTCGGTGATGGTAGCCTGGGCGCCACGGCCTACCGAGACCATGGCGATGACTGCCCCCACACCGATGACAATACCAAGGATGGTCAGCCCGGCGCGCAGCTTATTGGCTGCGAGGCTTTCAAATGCTTCGAGGACTGCCTGTCCGATGTTCATTGGGTTGCCTCGACGACGCCATCACGGATGCGGATGACACGCTGGGTCTGGGAAGCGATATCAGCAGCATGAGTGACGATGATCAGGGTGGTGCCATGCTCGCGGTTCAGGTTGAGCAGGAGGTCCATAATCTCCTGGCCTGATTTGGTATCGAGGTTTCCGGTCGGTTCATCAGCGAGGAGGATGGCGGGGTCATTGACCAGGGCACGGGCAATAGCCACGCGCTGTTGCTGCCCGCCAGAGAGCTCGTTGGAGCGATGATCGACGCGGTCGGATAGCCCGACGGATTCAAGGGCATGCAGTGCCCTTTCGCGGCGGCCTTTGGGCTGGTTGGAATAGCGCAGAGGCAGCTCCACATTGGCCAGGGCAGTGGCACGCGAGAGCAGGTTGAAGCTCTGAAAGACGAAGCCAACTTTACGGTTGCGGATCGTCGCCAACTGGTCGTCGGTGAGGCGTGATACGGTCTCCCCGTCCAGGATATATTCACCCGATGATGGACGGTCGAGGCAGCCGATGATATTCATGAGGGTCGATTTGCCCGACCCGGAGGGACCCATGATGGAGATCACCTCGCCACGGTTAATCGTCATCGAAAGACCATTCAGGGCGTGGACTTCAACCTGGCCCATTTTATAGATCTTGGTCAGATTCTCGGCTTGAATGACCCAACCATTGCCTTGGGAAGCCGGCTGACCAGGGGGGAAAGGATACGCTGCCATATTACCCACCGAAAGGCCCACCCATACTCATTAAGTCTTGCGGGGGGTTGAGGACGACCTGGTCACCCGCTTGTAAATTACCGCTGGTCACTTCGCTCATGTTGCCGGAGGAGGCTCCCAGGGTGATCTCGACTTCCTTCAATTGGCCATTATCCAGGATATAAACCACCTGCTTGCCATCGACGACGCGCACAGCACGGTTAGGAACCAGCAAGGCATCGGTGATCTGGTCGACGATGATGTTCACGGCAGCTGTCATACCAGGTTTGACGTTTTCATCGGCATCGTTGAGCTCAACGGTGACATCGAAATTAACCACACCCTGGATCACATTGCCGACCGGGGCCACCTTGCTGACCACACCGTTATACTGCTGGTCCTGGATGGCATCGAAGCTCAAAGTGACCAGCTGGCCCACCTTGATGCTATTAATATCTACTTCGGAGACCTGCACGTCGATGAGCAAGCGGCCGAGGTCATCCAGGCGGAGAGCGGTGAGGCCGGGCGATACCTGGTCACCTGATTTTACGTCGACCTCCGAGATGGTGCCTTTGAATGGAGCAGCCAGGCGGGCATTATCCAGGGTGGCCTGGGCAGCGGCGATGCGTGTGTTCAAGACAGTAATATCATCGGGGTTAGGCCCGTCCTTGACCTGGTCATATGCGCGCTGGGCATCAGCCAGGGCAGCATTGGCAGCATCCAGGTTAGCCTGGGCAGCCTGTTGCTGGAGCTCAAGCTCATTCACTTTACGGACAGCCTCATCGTAGGCGATCTGTGCATCCGTCAGGCGCTGCTCGTATTTCTGGTAGGTGGCATTGGTAGGATCCCAATCCTTGTAGGGATCAAAATCCTTCTGGGCTTCATCCAAAGCATCCTTTTTATCAACGACCGTGTCTTTGGCTTTCTCGAGCTCATCCTTGTAGGCTTTCTGATCAAACCTGACCATGGCCCGCTCAGCGTCATAGACTGCCTGCTGGCTGGCGTCAACAGCCTGCAGGGCTTGCTTGGAGGCCGACTGGTTGTTCTGCAGGTCATCCAACTGTTTCTGGGCAGTAATCAGCTCAGATTGAGCCATGATGACATTCTGGGGCAGGGAGGTTTTTTCAAGGCTGGCAAGAACCTGACCGGTGGTGACAACGTCACCGATCTGCACATATACCTTGTCCACAATCCCGGTGGTTTGCCAGGGGATGAGGGCGGTTTGATCGGGGTGGACCGAGCCGGTGGCACCCACGGTAGCTGTCAGGCTGCCCTGGTTGGCAGTGACAGTCTCAAGGTTGCTGATGGACTTCGTTTGCTGGCGATTTTTGATCACCTGGTAACCAAAATAACCAATCACTGCAAGCGCAACCAGGGCCAGGATGGCAATAAGAAATTTACGCATAATTTTTCCCTCCTCCTGGGAGACTTCCCACAGAGGCGATGATGTTAGAAGATAATTGGTGCAACGTGCAAGCGTCCATCTTATCAAAACATTGTAAGAACAGCATTAGAAATTAAAGAATACGCTCTAATCTGTGCAAGAATCTGACCAACCAGCATGTGACAACCGTCACAAAATTATATGACAATAGGGACTAATTATTTCGGTTTAACCCCGATAATATGAAAATACGTTATTCGTGCAGGAGGTGCTGGATGGAAAAAATTTCAAGTGATTCGTTGGCGATCGATCGCAAGGCACGCGCAAGGCTGCCGAGCCTGGATATCAGCCACCGAACTGTTTCACAGCGGGTGTGTGATTTTGATGATATCTGCATCCCTATGACACCTGAAGAGGCCATGTTCGAGGCGTCGCGTTGCGTGCATTGCCCCGACCCAGCCCCCTGCGTGGAAGCCTGCCCGACCCATAATGACATTCCGTCAGCAATGTGGCTGATCGAGCAAGGTGAATTCCTGGAAGCGGCCAAGCTATACCGACAGACCAGCAGCCTGCCTGAGATCTGCGGGCGGGTGTGTCCCCAGGAACAGTTATGCGAGGGCTCCTGTTCGCATATCAAAAGCCATGCGTCCGTTTTGACTGGACCGCTAGAAGCATATGTGACCTGCTACGAACGCCGGACGGTGGGTGTGAAGGTGCCGGTGGGTGCCTCGACGGGCAAAAAAGTGGCAATCGTGGGCGCAGGACCGGCTGGATTGGCTTGCGCTGAGCAGCTCCTGCAAAAGGGACATGATGTAACCGTGATCGAATCCAAACCGGCGCCGGGTGGATTACTAGTTTACGGTATCCCCCCGTTCAAGATCCCAAAAGAGATCGTGTTCTGCCGCGTTGGAGACCTGGAAGCCGCAGGGGCGAAGTTCTCGTACGACACCTATGTCGGAAAAGACATCACGATCGACCAGCTATTCCAGAAGGGTTTCGAGGCGGTTTTCATTGGGGTTGGCTCCAACGTGGATGCCCCGATGGAAGTACCCGGCGAGGACCTGCCCGGTGTGTATAAAGCTACAGAATTCCTGGCACGCAGCAATGTGGACATGGAACTGCTGCCGGAGGAATGGCGCTCACGACCAGAGATCGGCAAGAAGGTGGTGGTCATTGGCGGTGGTGACACCGCGTCTGACTGCCTTAGGACGGCTCTGCGCATGGGTGCAGAGGAAGTGACCTGCCTCTACCGCCGTACGATCAAGGAGATGCCGGGTGGGGTGAAGGACCGTGAGCTGGCCCTGGAAGAAGGCGCGCATTATCAATTCTTGACCCAACCGGTGAAGTTCATTGCTGACGAGCAAGGACACCTGGCAAAGATCGAGTGTATCCGCATGGAGCTGGGCGAGCCGGATGCGAAGGGACGGCGGAAACCAGTCCCGATCGAAGGCTCGAACTTCATCGTTGAAGCGGATACCGCGGTATTGGCGTTAGGGTACTGGCCAAACCCGATCATCGGTGATACCACCCCTGACCTGAAGACCCAGAAGTATGGCTTGATCATGGCTGACCACGAAACCGGGGCGACATCACGACCGGGTGTGTATGCAGGCGGTGACGACGTTACCGGACCCGACCTGGTGGTGACCGCCATGGTTGCCGGGCGCAAAGCTGCGGCTGCGATCGATACCTACCTACAAAGCAAGTGAGGTTAACACGGATTCCCAGCTGGATTATTCGCTAATCGACCGAAAAGCGCGCATCCACCTACCCTCGCGGGGGTTACCTACTCGCCCCGTCGAGGAGAGGGTTAAGGATTTCAAGGAAGGCAGAGCGCCACTCGATGCAGAATGGGCAGAATTTGAGGCATCACGCTGCATCCATTGCCACGAGATGGCAGCCTGCCGCCGTGCTTGCCCGGCTGGGAGCGATATCTCACAGGCGCTGTTCCTGATCGAGCGCGGAAAATTTATCGAAGCAGCCACTATTTTCAGGAAGACTAACTTCCTGCCTGAGGTCTGCGGGCGAGTGTGCCCACAAGAAAGACTGTGCGAGGGGGCGTGTGTATTGAAGAAAGTAGGTGATCCCGTCTTGATCGGGGTGCTCGAATCATTCGCCTGTGAATATGAACGCCGGGAAAAAGGCGTGGAAATCCAAGCGGGGCAGCTAACCGGAAGGAAAGTGGCCATCGTTGGTGCTGGCCCATCTGGGTTGGCCTGTGCGGATGTGCTAATCCGCATGGGACATTGGGTGACGATCTATGACAGCCGCTCATACCCTGGTGGAGCCCTGACCTATGGATTCCCGAATTTCAAGCTGCCCCACGCATTGATTACGGATATTTGGAGTGGCTTAAAACAAGCCGGGGTGAGTTTTGTTGGGAACACGTACGTCGGCAAGAAGAAGAAGACGGTTAATGACCTGTTTGAGGAAGGTTATGAAGCCGTATTTTTGGGTGTTGGAAGTGGAATCGATGCACCGCTAGAAATTGCCGGAGAAAACCTGCTGAGCGTGTATAAGGCCACGGAATTCTTGATCAGGGCCAACGCCGATAAAAATCACCTGCCGCCACGGATGCGGATCAACCCCGAGGTGGGGAAACGGGTGGTGGTGATCGGGGGTGGCGACCCAGCCACCGATTGCGCACGCACGGCCATCCGGTTGGGTGCAGAAGAGGTCACATGCCTGTACCGCTATACCGAGTGCGAAATACCAGGCAGAGCCAGGGACAGGCAGCTGGCGATCGAGGAAGGCGTGAAATTCGAATACCTGTGCCAGCCGGTGAGGCTGATCCCGGGACCAGATGGCGACCTTGCCTGGATCGACTGTGTAAAGATCAGGGTAGGTGAGGCGGATGAGGAAGGCCAGCGCTACCCAGAGATCGTTGAGGGCTCAAACTTCATCATCGACGCCGATACTGCCATCGTGGCAGTAGGATATTACCCTGACCCGATTGTGACCGCGACAACCCCGGGTTTGAAAACGCAGAAATGGGGCATGATCGTGGCGGATCGAGAGACCGGGGCGACCAGCCGCTTTGGGGTATTCACAGGTGGTGATGTAGTTACCGGGCCTGATACGGTGGTGACGGCAGTAGTAGCAGGGCGTAAAGCCGGGTACACGATCGACGCGTACCTTGGCTGACATTACAATAAAAAAACCAAGGGCTCCTGTAAATTATTAGAAATTGTCCAACTTAACCGAGGAGTGGTCTGAATGGAAATTCCAAGGGATTTTTCTAGTGTGGACCGCAAAGAACGCATGGCAATCCCATCGCGTGGGTTACCGTTACGCCCAGCCACAGAACGGGTGAAAGATTGGGATGAAGCGCTCATCCGTGTTGATGAAGAGTGGGCAAAATATGAAGCCACACGCTGCATCCACTGCCCTGACCCGGCACCGTGCCACAAAGCATGCCCGGCGAAAAATGACATCTCCTATGCGATGTGGCTGATCGAGCAGGGTGAATTCCTGCAGGCAGCCAGCGTGTACCGGGAAACTAGCAGCCTGCCGGAGGTGTGCGGGAGGATCTGCCCGCAGGAAAAGCTGTGCGAAGGAGCCTGCGTACGGGGTAAAAAAGGTGAAATCCCCGTGCCGACGGGTGTGCTGGAAGCATTTGCCACCCATTATGAGCGGCGCAAAGTGGGGGTGGCCCTGCCGGTGGGCAAGTTTACCGGAAAGAAAGTAGCCATCATCGGAGCTGGGCCGGCTGGCCTGGCGTGCGCCAAGCAGCTGGTGGGCTGCGGGCATTGGGTTACGATCTTCGATGCAAGACCAGCCCCAGGAGGATTATTGATCTATGGGATCCCCAATTTCAAGCTACCTAAGAAGGTGGTGTTCGATGTCTGGGACGACTTATTGAGAGCGGGCGTGACTTTTGTGTGCAACACCTACATCGGGCCAAAGATCACCGTGGATAAGTTGTTCAGTGGGGGATACAACGCAGTCTTCTTAGGGGTGGGGACCAGCGTGGATGCCAGCATGAACATCCAGGGCGAGACGCTTCCAGGCGTGTACAAAGCTACCGATTTCCTGATCCGCTCCAATGTGGATATGGATCTGCTGCCCCATGAGATGTGTAGCCGGCCGGAAGTGGGCAAGAAGCTGGTGGTGATTGGCGGGGGAGATACCTCGGCAGATTGCCTGCGGACCGCGTTACGGATGAATGCCCAGGAAGTCACCTGCTTGTACAGGCGTAGCGAGGCAGAAATGCCGGGTGGATACAAAGACCGCAAGATGGCAATAGAAGAGGGGGCTAAATACCACTTCCTGACCCAACCGGTGCGGTTCATCGCCGGGGCAAACGGGCGCCTGGCGCAGATCGAATGCGTGCGGACACAGCTAGGAGAGCCGGATGAGAATGGCCGGAGGTCTTTTACTGTAGTAGAGGGATCAGACTTTATCATTGAAGCAGACACAGCCGTGATGGCGATCGGTTATAAGCCGGACCCGGTGATCGGTGAAACCACCCCTGGGATCCAGACACACAACTCCGGGCTGCTCATGACGGATGAAAATACAGGCGCCACGCACCGGCGGGGGATCTTCGGTGGGGGTGATATGGTCACAGGACCACACCTGGTGGTAACTGCCATGGTGGCGGGGAGAAAAGCTGCAGCTGCGATCGACCGCTACCTGGGTTGGTAAGCGGACCACATTCCTGGTTTATAATTCAGATGTGTGCGCCTCAAGCGTGCACATCTTTTTTTGAGGTCTGAGCACCTATCCCCGTTTTACCGTCCATCTAATTAAGTACGGCAGGGATCGAGGAGAATTACCCAACTCAGGTGCTGATAAGGGAAAGATCGAGGCGAGATATCAATGGAAATCGGAAACGTTGAACAAGTGGATATCGACCAGCAGATGCGATCGGCGTATCTGGATTACGCCATGAGCGTGATCGTGGCACGCGCCCTGCCAGATGCGCGCGATGGGCTAAAGCCTGTCCACCGGCGGATCCTGTATGCCATGCATGATATGGGCATCGGAGCGGGCTCGGCATATAAAAAATCTGCCCGCATCGTGGGTGAGGTATTGGGCAAGTACCATCCACATGGAGATGCAGCTGTTTATGAATCGATGGCGCGCATGGCGCAGGATTTTTCCATGCGCTACCTGTTGGTCGATGGGCAGGGGAACTTCGGCAGCGTGGACGGGGATGCGCCGGCGGCCATGCGGTATACCGAAGCACGCCTGTCACGCATGGCGGAGGATCTGTTGGCGGACCTGGAGATGGATACCGTGGATTTCGTCGATAATTTTGATGGAACCCTCAAGGAACCCAACGTGCTGCCCGCGAGGTTGCCCAACCTGCTTCTGAACGGCTCTTCGGGGATCGCAGTGGGGATGGCCACCAATATCCCGCCGCACAACCTGAGCGAGCTAGCGGGGGCGATCGCTTTTTTGATCGATAACTACGAGCGCATGGATGAGATCCCAAACGAGGAGCTGATCAAGCTCGTGCCCGGGCCGGATTTCCCGACCGGAGGGGTGATCGTAGGGAATGAAGGCATCCTGCAGGCTTACAGCACCGGGCGTGGCCGGATCGTGTTGCGTGGACTGGCACATATCGAAGAGATGGCCGGCAGCCGGCAGCGCATCGTGATCACCGAGATCCCTTACCTGCTGAATAAATCCAGCCTGCTCGAGCGTATTGCGGAGCTGGCGCGGGAGGGGAAACTCAATGACGTTTCCGACCTGCGCGATGAATCTGACCGGCGTGGGATGAGCATCATCATCGAGCTCAAGCGGGGAGCCCAGGCGATGAAGGTGCTGAACCAGCTGTATAAATACACCCCCCTGCAGTCTACCTTTGGCGTGCAGATGCTGGCCCTGGTGGATGGAGAACCGCGCCTGCTGTCACTCAAGCGGATGCTACAGGTATATATCGATCACCGGCAGGATGTCATCGTGCGCAGGTCGCGCTTCGAGCTTGAGAAAGCACGGGCCAGGGCACATATCCTGGAGGGGTTGCTGATCGCACTGGCCAACCTGGATGAGGTGATCAAGACGATTAGGGAGAGCCTGGATGCCGACCAGGCCAGAGTGCGCCTGGTGGAGCGCTTCAAATTGAGCGAATTGCAGGCCCAGGCAATCCTGGACCTGCAGCTGAGGCGGCTGGCAGCCCTGGAAAGACAGAAAATCGAGGAGGAACACCGGCAAATCCTTGAGCGGATCGCCTATCTGGAAGACCTGCTGGCCAACCTGCGCAAGGTGCTGGAGCTGATCAAGACCGACCTGAGCGAGCTGGTAAAGAAATTCGGAGACCCCCGCCGAACCCGGATCGCGCATGAAGCCCGAGAGGAACTGAAGGAAGAGGACCTGGTGGTTGATGAAGCCGTGTTGATCAGCATAACCCAGCGCGGATATGTGAAACGGGTGGCGGCCAAGACTTTCAGACTGCAGAGCCGGGGTGGGAGGGGTGTAGCCGGGCATGCAACGAAGCAGGAGGATGAAGTGATGTTCCTGTTCCCGGCGCGCACATTGGACACCATCTTATTCTTCTCGGATAAAGGCAAGGTGTATTCGGAAAAGGCCTACCAAATCCCAGATGCTGACCGGACAGCGCGGGGCATCCCGATCGTCAATGTCCTTGCCCTGAGCGCCGGGGAAACCATCACCGCAGCCGTGGCAGTGCCAGATTTCGTGGCAGCTGAATACTGCACGATGGCAACCTGCTACGGAAAAGTGAAGCGGGTGGAGCTGGCGGAGTTCAGCGCAGTGCGTCCTTCGGGGCTGATCGCCATCGGGCTAGAGCAAGGGGATGAGCTGGGTTGGGCGAGGCTGACGGATGGGGAGAATGAGATCATCCTGGTGACCGAGCAAGGGCAAGCCCTGCGTTTTGCAGAAGCGTCAGTGCGGGCGATGGGCAGGGCAGCCGGTGGAGTGAATGGGATCAGTTTAGGTACGGGTGACCACGTGGCCAGCATGGAAGTGGTTGAAGACGACGGAGAGCTGCTGATAATCACCACCGGAGGTTTTGGAAAACGAACGCCGCTGAGTGACTACCCTCCCAAAGGACGGGCGACCGGTGGCGTGCGGACCATCGACCCAAAGGGCTTGAAGCAGATGGGCATCATCTCGGCGGCACGCGTGGTGCAAGCCGCGGATGAGCTGACGATCATCTCGACGGGCGGGGTGGTCTTAAGGACGCGGGTTAAGGACGTCAAACACAGCGGGAGGACTGCCAAATGCGACCTGCTGATCGCCTTGGAGAAGGACGATTCGGTAGCATCGCTGGCCAGGATCTCTAAGGCTGACTTGTTACAGGCAGGGGTTAATGAAGCAGAGTGAGGGTGGGCTATCTCTGCGAAAATAATTCTGCGGCGTGGGTTGAATCTATAGCGAGACCAACGACATGGCCGGCAAGACAATTTTTGAGGTAACCATCAGGAATAGGATGCCCAGGATGATCGCCATGGCCAGGAGCATAACAGCGACAATAAAACGCTGAACGGGGGTCATGCCTAAGAAATAACCCCGGTCAGTTACCGGCGGATGCTTGGGAGGCGCAACCGGGGTATCGTCATCGGGGAAAGCCTTGTCATCAAGCTGCTTGCGAAAATCTTCAAACATGGTGGAGCCCTCCAAATCATCCAGGTTGACCAGCCAGCCTCAGGTGTAATTCACCTACCTGGGCGGTAACTAGATCACCTGTGCCGGTCAATAATTTTATTGCGCCATCCATGGTGAGCCCAACCAGGGTGCCTGAATAAATGGGGGGGCTGCTAGCTGACAGGTGGGATGAGCCCATGGGAAACGGCTGAGTGAGCTCAACCGCTTGACCACGATAGGCCAGGTTCGCTTCCCACAGTGAAATGAACGCTGAGGTGGCGAGCCGGGGGAGCCAGCTAATAAACTGTTCAAGGATGGCATGCAATAATCCCAATCGATCCACCGGACGACCGAGCGTGCCCTCAATTGAAGTGGCAGGGAAATCCAGGCTTGAGGGAGGCAGGTGATCCGGACTGACAGATTGTGGTGCAATGTTAATGCCAATCCCGACCACAGCAGACTTTAGCTGATCGCCATCCCAACGTGCCTCGACCAGGATGCCGGCCACCTTGCCATCACCGAGGAGGACATCATTTGGCCATTTTAACCTGGGCAGGCAGTGAAAGCGTAGCCTGTAACGCCTGGCAAACGGCCACCGCACCCAAACCAGTGAGCAAGTGACCCTGATGGGAGTTTAAAGGAGGCGCGTGCAGGATCAAGCTGAAGGCCAGGCCCGCGGCGCGGGTGGTGACCCATTGGCGCTGGAAGCGACCGCGACCAGCGGTTTGCTCATCGGCGACGACCAGAGTTGAATGCGGGGCGCCGTTTTCAACGCAGCGCCAGGCTTCATCATTGGTCGAATCGATGCTCGGGAAAAAAAGTATGAGCGGCAGCCTCAGGTCTGCCAGGCAAGCTTGCAGGGAGGCCTGATCCATAGTCGATTTACACTCGCAGGTGGTTAGGATACACCAGCCGGGGGCTGGGTTTGCTTACGAGCGTGGAGCCGGCTGTTAACCACTTCGATGATCGCAGGCAGAATGGAAATGAAGATGATGGCCAGGATGACGAAAGCAAAGTTGTTCTGGATGAATGGTAAGCCACCAAAGAAATACCCGCCAAACAAAAACAGCGATACCCAGGCGACACCCCCGATGATGTTATAGGAGATGAACTTGGGGTAAGTCATGGCACCGATCCCAGCCACGAAGGGAGCGAAGGTACGGATGATGGGGATGAAGCGAGCGATGATGATGGTCTTACCGCCATGTTTTTCATAGAAAGCATGTGTGCGGTCGAGATATTCCTTTTTGAGGAAGCGGATGTTTCCGCCGAATGCACGTGGGCCAATATAATGACCGATCCAGTAATTGATCGTATCGCCGAGGATGGCAGCTCCACACAGAACGATCCACAATACCCACAAATTGAGGTAACCCATACCGGCGAAGGTACCTGCGGCAAAAATCAATGAATCGCCGGGTAAAAACGGGGTGACAACAAAGCCAGTCTCCATGAAGATCACGAGAAATAGGAGAGCATAGGTCCAGATACCGTAATTCTGGATGATCTGCCCGAGGAAGCGATCCAGGTGGAGGATCAGATCAATAATTTGACGGATAATATTCATATATCAGTGTCCGATTCTTGAGCAGGATCCTGGGTTGAATCCTGATTAGCAAAGTTTGGTCCAGTAGATGGTAGAGAAGCCCATTCTCCTGGATTAAGTGAAGACGACAGAGAGCCATCGGATGAGAGAGAGCCGTCCAGAGGAGAACCCAGGGGCGGGGGAGGTGTGGCAGGAGGAAGGGGAGCTTCCCAACCAGCTGGTGGAGGTGGGGATTTTGCCAGCTCTTGCCGCAGATACTTATTGAAACCAAAGAAGGAGATGAGGACCACAATCCCCAGGAAAATGACACCCAAGGCAGCCAGCGTACTCAGGGGTCCTAGCCAGGCAGGCAGGTGGACGGAGGGAACTTCGCTATTGAGTGATGCAGCAGCACTAATCACTGCCATCCCATTCCATAGCCCGTGGATCAATACAGCAATCGTGAAGCTAATCGCCAGGCGGAGAAAACGGCGCTCACTCCAGGCAGACGCCAGAGCCCAACCGACCAAGCCAGCGGTGAAACTGTGCAAGAACAACGTGCTGATGCGCGAGCCGGCCAGGAGGGCCCAACCTCCAACCGCACCGCTGGTATTGCCGAGGTTTTCAGCAAGCCCAAACCCAGCTCCGCTGAGAACACCGAAACCAAAGCCTTGGGCCGGGGTGATCTTTTGACCAGCCATGAACCAGACCCCGATGGGTTTAATGGTCTCTTCAATGAGTGGGACCAGCACGGCTACGAAAGAAAACCCGATGAACAAAACAGCAGGGCTGCTCAGGAAAGGTAGCATACTATCCACAATCGCTTCGGGATTTCCACTCATGGACTGCAGGCGGGTTACCAATACGTTCAGCTGAGGCGCCAGGCTTGGGTCAGCCATGATAAATAATATCGCCAGGATACCGACTCCAACGAGCAGGATCAGCTCGATGAACAGGATGAGCAGCGGCGCAAGCACCAGCCCGGCGGAAAACACACCCCATTTATGCTGGGGTGAATCTGGCAGCAAGCCACGTGCACCAAAATAGATCACCCACAGGGCTGGCAAGCCCGTGGCGATGATATTAAGAACAGGCAGGATCAGCCAGGCGATCTGATCATTTTCTGCAACGATGTTACCAATTAACAGTGCCAGCCCAGTTCCGACCAGGGTAATAATGGTCAGGGTGAGTCCAAACCTGTGCGGCAAGGGCTTAGATACAGACTGGGTATCTGGGTGGGCGAGACGCTTCCAGGAATACCAGGCCGAGGGCATCAACAAGGCCCCAATAAAGGCCAGGCTGCCCGCCACCAAAAAAGCCTGGGTGAGCTGCGGGCCAGCTGAGCCTGAGGAGAGATATTGCATTACCCCGGTGAGGGCGATAAATCCTGCAATCGCAAATAGGAGAACGACAAAAAGAGCACTCAATACCATCTGGAGCAAGGATGGCCAGTGCAAAGGGGCTTTTGAGGGTGGTCCGGAAACGCCAGAAACGATCATGGTTGATAAATATCCCCCGGAACTGGACAATAGTCCAGCCCCAGGGTTATTAGACGTTATTTTTCTTCAATGGTTACACTCAGAATTTTATCCCCCGGTGGAAGGTCAGCAGTCTTGGAAGGATCGCGGGGTGTGAGGCTATTAGCTACATCCATGCCCTGGATGACGTGACCGAAGATGGTGAATTGTCCATCGAGGTTGGGGGCAGCATTGTAGGTGATGAAGAACTGGCTACCGTTTGAATCAGCACCGACATTGGCCATCCCGACCACACCAGGACCATCAAACTTCAGGTTATCTGAGATTTCGTTTTTAAAGGCATAGCCTGGACTGCCGTAGCCCGTGCCACTTGGATCGCCAGCCTGGGCGACAAAACCGGGAATGACGCGGTGGAAGGTGACGCCGTCATACCAGCCATTTTGGGCTAAAAAGATAAAGTTATTGACGGCCAGGGGAGCTACATCAGGGTAGAGCTCAATGACGATATCACCCTTTTCGGTATGGAGGGTGGCGAGGTACTGTTTGGTGGGATCGATCTTCATGGGAGGGCATTGGGTGAACTGTATGTCCTCCATCAGGGTAAGCTTGATAACAGATGCAATGTTGGACACGTTCAGAGGTACATTGCTTGGCCAGGGTTCGCCATTAAAATAGACTGAGGGAGTGCCGGACAGCTGCATTTTCTGGCCGTCGTCCCAGGCTTTTTGGGCCACTGCGACAAGCTCGGGGCTGGTGAGGTCCTTGGTAAACTGGTCCACATCCAGGCCGAGCTCACCCGCTTTGACGATCAGCCACTGCTGGAAATCGGTAACGGTCAAGGCAGACCACTCGGATTGATTATTGAAGAGCACATCGTGCATTTCCCAAAATTTGCCCTGTTTACCAGCAGCTTCGGCGGCCTGGGTGGAAAGGGCAGCCTTATCATGGAAAGGCTGTTCGGGGGTGCCAATGAGAGGATAATGACGGTAAACGAAACGTAAGTCGCTGGGAAATTCCTTGAGGAGTTGCTCCATCACGGGAGCAAGCTGTGCACAGTACGGTCACTGAAAATCGGAATATTCGATGAGTGTCACCCTGGCATCGGCAGGCCCTTTCGTCCAATCCTGTTCGGTGATGGGCGGATAGACGGTTTGTGGGGTTGGACCTGCAGTAGGCTGCCGGGCGACAACAGTGCAGCCTGAATCAGGCAGGAGGGCAGCCTGGGTGGGAATAACTGGGGCTTGGGCAGCCTGTTTGACCGGTAGTGTGGCAGTTGCCGTCGGGACAACCGCCTGGGTCTGCGGCAGGCAGCCTGCAAGGAGGAGGGCTACCAGCAGCAGGAACAAGAGGAAGGGCTTTCGCATGCAGTTCTCCATGGATAAATTTGTCGGGTAATTTTACCAGCGAAAATGTATATTGGGTCTGCCAGCAGGGGTTACTCACACGGGCTTAATGTAAAGCGAAGGCGAATTTCTTGTGGTAAACTGACGAGGTGCCGAGGATCGCGACAATATTATTCTTTTTTGTACTGCTCATCCAGGGGTGCTTGCCGATTACAACTGCAGCAACCGAGATGATACCAACCGCCATTCCAACCCAGGGCGTAACAGAACAATTACCGACCGAAACCAGGCAGCCATCAGCGACTGCCAGCCTAACACCAACACACACGCCTGCCCAAGCCACTGCCAGCGTAACCAGCACCCAAACCGCAATCCCACCCACAGCCACCGCCACACCCAGGGCCTGCCTGGCTGCCGGGGGTAGCGTGGAAGTACTCGAGATCAGAACAGTGATCCTACCTGCACCGCTGGTCTTTCGTATCTACCTGCCGCCCTGCTACGAAGAGGATACTGATCAATCCTACCCAGTGCTATACCTGATCCACGGGCAGACCTATTCGGACACGCAGTGGGACCGCCTGGGGGTACCAGAAACAGCGGACCGGCTGATCAGAACGGGGCAGATCGCGCCATTCATGGTCGTGATGCCACGGGACCGGGTTTGGCTTGAGCCAACCGAAGATAAATTCGGCCTGGCGGTTGAGCAGGCTTTGATCCCTTATATCGATGAAAATTACCGGACGATCGCCGACCGTGAGCATCGGGCGGTCGGTGGGTTATCGCGGGGAGGGGCCTGGGCAGCCCACCTGGCGCTCTCGCACTGGGAGTTATTTGGGGCTCTGGGGGTGCACAGTGGATTCGTGTTTTACAGTGATGTGCAGCCCATCTACCAGTGGCTGAATGCCATCCCGGAGGGGATGACACCTCGAATTTACATGGATATTGGTAATTCTGACCGACCGGGAATCACAGAAGGGGCGCGATGGCTCGAGGGTCTGTTGACCCGCTTCGGCATCCCACACGAATGGCACATGTTCGTCGGAGAGCACGAGGAAGCATACTGGCAAGCACATGTAGAAGATTATCTGCGTTGGTATACAATGGATTGGTAACCTGACCCAGCGACTCATTACACGGCCGGATGGGGCCCAAACGATACTCACAATAATCAATGAAAGGTTAGAAAATGTTCAAAACTCTCTCGAAAGACCCCCAGGTTTTCATGGATTGGAATTGGAAGACACTTGAGCCGTATGCAGACGACCTAAAAAGGCGGGCTGTGACTCAGGCGAGTCTGGATGAATGGGTGATGGATTGGTCGGATTTGAACCGGGTGGTATCGGAGATGTTCGCCCGACTGTGGGTAGCAACCACTAGGGATACGGCCGATGCAGAATTAAAAACACGCTTTAACAGCTTTTTGGATGAGACTCTGACGCCCAGCCTGGTTGCAAACCAGGTATTTAAGGAAATGCTGCTGAGCAGCGGACTGAAGCCCGCTGGATTCGAGATCCCATTAATGAATATGCGGGTCGAGGCAGAGATCTACAGAGAAGAAAACCTGCCGCTTCTTTCGGAAGAGAAGAAACTCGTGAATGAATATGACGAGATCATCGGAGCACAGACAGTGGAATGGGAAGGACAGGAAGTAACCCCCACCCAGCTGCTGCCAGTCTACCTGAGCCCTGACCGGAGGCGGCGTGAAAAGGCCTGGCGATTGAGCATGGAGCGTAGGCTGGTGGACAGGCAACGGCTGAATGATCTGTGGGTGACCATGCTAGACTTGCGAGGGAGGATGGCCAGAAATGCCGGGTATAACGATTACCGGGCCTACAAGTGGCTCGAGTTGCACCGGTTCGATTACACCCCGGAAGACTGCACAACCTTTCAGCTTGCAATAGAACAAGTGGCAGTCCCAGCTTCGCAGAGAATTCTACGAAAAACGACAGCAACGGTTGGGGCTGAGCTCAGTCAGGCCATGGGACCTGGATGTTGACCCGCTCAACCGGGAGGCGTTGAAGCCCTACGAACGGGTGGAGGAGCTGGTCGAGAAAGTATCCGCGATCTTCCACCGGGTTGACCCGGAGCTAGGGGAGTACTTCGAAACGATGCGCAGGAACGACCTGCTTGACCTGGAGAATCGAAAGGGAAAAGCCCCTGGGGCGTACTGCAGCGATTACGATATGGTCATGCTGCCGTTCATCTTTGAAAATGCAGTCGGGTTGCACGGGGATGTGGCTACCCTGATCCACGAAGGAGGGCATGCCTTCCACGTGTTTGAAGAGGCTCACCTGCCATATTACCAGCAGCTATCGGTGGGCATGGAGTTTGCCGAAGTGGCATCGATGTCCATGGAGCTGCTGGCGTCGCCGTACCTGCTGGCGAGCGAAGGCGGGTTTTACACCGAAAAGGATGCTGCACGGGCACGCATTGAGCACCTGGAGGAAATGGTGACCTTCTTACCGTATATGGCGGTGGTGGATGTCTTCCAGCATTGGGCGTACACCCACGAGCAGGCTGCCCTAAACCCAGATAACTGTGACCAGGAATGGACCCGGTTATGGAAGCGGTTCATGGTCGGGATCGACTGGGGTGGGCTAGACGAGATCATGATGACCGGCTGGCAGCGCAAACAGCACATCTTCGAGGTGCCGTTCTATTATATCGAGTATGGGCTGGCATCAATGGGGGCCCTGCAGGTGTGGCGCAAGGCCCTGACCGATCAAAAAGCAGCCGTGGCAGCCTACCGGAAGGCGTTACGCCTGGGAGGCACTGTCGCAATCCCAGAGCTGTACAAGGCAGCGGGCGCCAGGTTTGTCTTCGATGCGGGGACGATGGGCGAGGTGATCGGTTTGGCGGAAGACAAGATCAAGGAGTTTGAGAGGTTGTAAATCTAACCGATTTCATGGAAATGAAGGCACCCCCGTTTCTCGACGGGGGTGCCTTTTGTATGTTGCCAAACGCAATATGGAATGCTGATGGGTTGATTGAGGGGATGAGCTGGCTAAGGCAAGCTCAAAACGGAACTCCCCCAGGATGCTTATGCCGAATTTGCCACCTCATCGGCTGAGAAGATGACCTCTTCTTTGCCGGTCAGCTTCTCCTCGACCTTCTGGGCGACCAGGTCAAGGTGACCAGGGTGAGCAACGTAATCGAGGGCATCGGCGGGGACGGTGAGGACGGGGCACAGGCTAAAATTGGCGATCCATTCTTCATAGAGGTGATTCAGCTGATCCAGGTATTCATGGGTGATGGTACGCTCATAATCACGCCCACGACGTGAGATGCGCTGTAACAGCGTGTCGACCGAAGCGCGCAGGTAGAGCACCAGGTCGGGGGGAGGCAGGAATTCACTCAGCACGCGGTACAGCTCACGGTAGCTGAGGTAATCGCGTTCGTCCATCAACCCCTGCAGGAAAAGGTTCTGGGCAAAGACCTCAGCGTCTTCATACACACAGCGATCCTGGATGGCAGAAGTTGGATGATCGAGCAGCTGGCGGTGCGAGCGCAGGCGGCGGGTGAGGAAAAAGATCTGAGAATGGAACGACCACTGGTGCATGTCATGGTAGAAATCCGCCAGGTAGGGGTTCTCGCCAACGGGCTCGAAGAAGGGCTGCCATCCCAGGCGGTTGCACAGCATGGTGACCAGGGTGGACTTGCCTACCCCAATGTTCCCAGCGACGGCCACGAATTTTTTCAAGGTTGCATCTCCTCAAGCAAAGTTAATAAACACGACAATCCCAGGTTTACCGCCCACAGCGCGGCAGTGGAAGCCTAAGAACCCATTATATGCTGGAAGCCTGTGCGGCGCTTCTCTTGAATAAAAAAGCACCTGCACCGAAAAATGATCCTAACTATCAGGGACCAGGTAAGCAACCGCCTGGCCTTTCTCATCATCCATGACCAGGTCGAGGTGGTGAGATGGGCGAAAGCTGTCGACTGAGATCAGCCGTAGCGTGTCGCTACATTCCTCCGCCTCGGGAAGGTACATCGCCAGTTGATTGGGGGTGTCATAAAAGAAAGCCCGGTTGAATTGTACATCCGTATCATCCAGGTAGATACCCAGGGGATAAATATTGGCTTCGACCAAGTCCTGGAAGAAGTGGGTGCCAAAGGATGGCTCAGGAGCTGCTCCAATCCCCTGACCGGAGATTTCGACCAATGAGCGCGTGTTATAGATATCGCCATAATTGATCGGCACACCCAGGTCGGGGTTGATGGTTCCCCAGCGGCCGGGCCCGATGGCGATAAAGGTTACCCCGGCCAGGCGCGCATTGAGCTTGCTCACCAGGTGGGCGATATGGGTGCGCTCGAGGCGTGTGCCGAGGGAGAAATAGCCTTCAGGGGTGACGTAGACAACATGGCTGATGCCACCGACATAACCGTCAGGAACTAGGCGGGATGTCGACAAGACAACATCAGCAGGGTTCAGGCTGGAAGGGAGCCTGACTTTGGTTTCCTTGAAATGCGATTGGGGACGGCATTGCAACAGGCAGATGTCCACGTCCGGCTGAGGGGAATTGGGGTTCAACACCTGCAAGGTAAATTCGGTGTCTACGGGTGAGTGGTAATGCTCTTCGAGCAGGTGCAGCAGCTCGCGAAAACGAGAGGCCAAGGGCGTGCGGGTGAAAAGCTCGTCAAAGGTGACCAGCAGCTGGGAGGACTGGTCATCCAGGAGGATGCTGCGGATGGGGAGGATCGAATCCTCGCTATACAGCTGGGCGATGTAACGCAAGCCGGGAAAGCGGGAGGCGAGCACCTCACGGATTGGAACTGATCTGAATTGGTTAGCTTCCAGGTCGATCAAATCGACTTCGTGCTGTGAATACTGGCTGATAAGATTGGGCGTGGCCTCAGGATGCAGGAGTGGATGGCTGAGGGCGACCAGGCGCGGATAATCGTTACCCAGGCGGTCGACAGCGCGGGTGCCAATCCCCACAACCATGCGGATAAAGCCATCCTCACGGCGTATCTGGGGGTTCCAGCGGAACTGGTTGCGGCTGAAGGCTACCCCGGCCCCATACGGCAGGAAATATTTACCAATGCGCGCCCCTTGCACGGGCTGGATAAGGATGGCCATGCGCTCATCATAATCCTGCAGGCCCTTGCTACGCCGGTAAAGCAGGGCATCGGGGTTAAGGATACTGGCGTAGATACGCTGGATGGCCTGGGTAAACTGGAAGAGGTTCTCTTCGAGGTTCCCCTGGTTGGGGCAGAACAGGCTTTCATATTTGCCGGCGAAGGAGGTGCCGAAGTTGTCCTCGAGCAAACTGGATGAACGGACAATCAGGGGTTGCTGGCCAATCGTGGCCAGCAGCTCGCGTAGCTCGCTCAAGATCTCGGGAGGGAACTTGCCTGCCAGGAAATCCTTGATGATCTGGGGATGTTCAGCCCGGATGGCTTCTTCGGGCTTGTATTTCTGGTCGTTCCAGTGCATCAGGTTGTTGAGTGCCATGAACGCATAGGTGACATCAGCACCCAGGAAATAGGACTCGGGAATGCTTAGATGAGCCTTCAGCTCAGGGGAGGCGACGCTCTCCAGGATGCGCCGGGCGAGCAGCATCCCGGCAGACTTGCCGCCAATCTTCCCGCTGCCGATCTTGTGCTGGTAGATGTCGCGCAGGTCGCGAATGGTCAGCCAATCCTTGGCAATGTTGACGTAGGCGAGCTGATCGCTGATCAGGGTGCGGATAAGCACCACCTTGATCTCGCGCAGGTGAGGTTCGGCCGCCAGGCGTTCAGCCGGGGGCAGGTTTTCGATGGTGGAAGCCTGCTCGAATAACATGGATTGAGGGGCCAGCTCCGGATTGAAACTGACCATCAAGTCATTGACACGCATGCCACGTTCAGCCAGGATATCACGTACAATCTGTTCGAACAGCTCGTACGGCAGGTTGTTGGCAAAGTAAAAATCGGTGAGGTGGTCGCGAATGCGGGTGAGGCGTAGCTCCCAGACATCAACAGGCTCTTCTATGTACGGGTCATGTACAGCTTCACGCACCTGTGAGTGGATAGCCTGCCGGCGTACTTCAGTTTCAAAATCATGCTGGGAGATGACACCATGCTCAAAGATTACACGGCGCATGCGGGCCCGGATCTGATTGCTCAGGATGGGGTATTGGGCCAGAGCCAGGTAGATGCGCAAGGTTTTTTCCGTGCTGATGGATGGCAGGGTCATGTGTGTAATTGTATCAAGCCATTACCAGGGTATGGGCGAAGAATCCGGTCCAAACAAAATGTAAGGGCGAAGCACACAACCTCGATCCATATAGCGCAATCATGTGACTGGGTGCTTCGCCCATACAAACAGGTGTAAATTAACCGCCAAGGTGCATGGGCATGATGACGTGCAGGAAGTTATCCTCACCGGCTGGCTTGAATACACCCGGGGTGGTCTCGATGTTGGTCTCGAGGATCACGTTGGGGGTCTTGATCACATCCAGCAGCTCGCGCAGGAAGCGCACGTTGAAGGCGATCAGGAGCGACTTGCCTTCAATGTTGGCATCGATGACGGTCTGATTGAAACCGGTCTCCTCTGACTGGCCGGAGATCTCAACCGTGCCAGGCTGGTTATTGTCACCGGGCGTGATCTGGATGCGGGCAATGTGCGAGCCCTCGCGGGCGAAGATCTCAGCCTGCTTGCAGGCCTTGAGGATGGCGGGGGTGTTGATGACTGTGCGGGTCTGGTGGGCGCGGGGGATGACCTGCTCAAGGTCAGGGTAGGAGCCTTCGATGAGCTGGGAGACCAGCTCAACATCTTTCATATGAAAGATGACCTGGCCGCGGCCCTGGGGCAGCACCATCGTGATGGTAGTCTCACCATCGGAGGCGATGCGGGCCAGCTCGGACAGGGCGCGGGCGGGGATGATGGCCTTGACCGGGCGAGGCAGCGGGGAGGAGAGCTCAGCCTTGCGGATCGAGAGGCGAAAGCCGTCAGCGGCCTGCAAGGTAAGGAGATTGCCATTCACCGTCATCAACACGCCGGTAAGGACCGGGCGAGCTTCGTCAGCGGATGCGGCGAAGACGACCTGCTGGATCATCTCCTTGAGCTGGACGACATTGATCTCAATGCCGTCGGTCAGGTCGGGAACGGGCATGGGAGGAAATTCCTGGGCGTCGATGCAGTTGATATCCGTATTGGAAGCGGCACAGCGGACATTGAGCTTCTGGTTGCGTACATTGAGGCTCATCTCCACCTGGTCGGAAGGCAGGGTGCTGACCAGGTCAGTGAAGGTGCGCGCCGGTACGGTGGTAGAGCCATCCTCGGCGATCTTGGCGCCGATCCAGGCGGTGATGCCGAGCTCCAGGTTGGTGGCGGAAAGACGCAGGCGACCTTCATCGGTGGCGACCAGCACGTTGGCGAGCACAGGCAAGGTGCTGCGGGGGGATACGGCGCGCGAGACAATGCTTAGACCGTGCGCTAAATTCTCTTGCAGGACGGTAACTCTCATGTTGGTAATTCTCCTCAGTTGGGAGCGTGAGGATAACGCCCCAGGGTGCTTTGAGTATACAACGAGAGGGATTATTTTTCCAGTAGATATTTGTAGAAGCACCCCGGCGAGGCGTGTACAGGGTCAACATGTGGCGTATAAACGCCGGGCAGGGTATTTCAAAGCAAAAAAAGCTATTGAGACGCCCTAATAGGGCGTCTCTACACAGGCATCAGTACGGAGGCGTCACAACGGAGGAGTCTCTAGGAGGATTAAATAACAAAGATAGATAGTCTCCAGGAGGATCTGCCATCGGTCAGAATGGATTGTAGAGACGCCCTACTAGGGCGTCTCTACAAATTACTACTATGAAAATATTCATCATCTGACCATTGTGCTGGATTTCCTAAAATGTAATCGCGAATCTTCTGAAGAGATCGTTCATTACGGATGATGTGGTCATAATATCTGGGCTGCCAGGCAAAATCATCAAATCCCAACTTATGGATCATTTTGGTGCTGGTGGCCTTAAATTGATTTACGATGTTTCCAAGTGGAAGTGGCTTTTTTGGTTCGGATGTGGAAACCCCCCATTGGGGTGCCTCCACGATAGCAATAATTGCATGGATATGATTGGGCATTATCACATGGGCATCAAGCAGGACGTGATTATAGATTGTTGGTGCTCTTTCAAGGTTCTCAGAGACAATTTTACCGATTGGTGAAAGAAGGATTTGATCGCCTTCAACTACACCAAATAAGGGTATTTTATCTTTTACGCACAGGGTAATAAAGTAATATCCAGGTGAACTGTAATCCCAATCTTTCAGGCGATTTGAAGCAATCCGATATTTACCCTTAAATTTTGGTGATGGAGAAGACATGCACAGTATTTTACCGTAGAGACGCCAGATGAAAGCGCTTCAGATGAGGTGCAAGAAGGGGGCATTCCTCAGCAAGAATTAGCTATTGAAGCGCGCTGCTCCGGCTTACATACGAGGGTGTTCATTTTACGTAGAGACGCCCTACTAGGGCGTCTCTACACAGGCGTCTCTACACCGGTGTCGCTACGAGGCATAAACGAGGATTAAACAACGAAGAAGAGACGCCAGATGAAAACGTTCCAGATTAGACTTTGCAGATGAGGTGCAAGAAGAGGGAATTCATCAGCGAGAATAAGCTGTTGGCATACTCTGCTCTGGAGAACTTACGAGGGTGTTCCTTCCGCGGAGAGACGCCCTACTAGGGTGTCTCTACAAAGGCGTCTACGCAGGCGTCTCTACGAGGGATGTTCAAGGATTAAACATCGAAGATAGATCGATAATAAAATCGCGTAGGACCCGCCCCTTCCGAACGCTGCGGCGGTTCATTTTTGTGGAGTGTGTTTGAGCTTGATCTCAAATAGCGTCTCGTTTGGACCATAGGCCTGGGTGATGGTTTGATCCACCGCGTTTTCGGAATTATTATTTATGGTCACTTCAAAGGTGTATCTGCCATCTGCAAGTTTGTCACCAAAATGTGTTTCCCAGGCCGCTTTAGTTATCTCAGTACTTATGGTGTCTTCACCATCCTCATCCGTGATTGTTACGGTTTCGGCGGGGGGGAAAAACTGGTCAACTGAAAATTTGGCAGTACCGTCACAAGGGTAGAATTCTGTTACCCCGGCATTCACTGAAAACGTAGGGGTTGTGGCAGTATATTCTGGAGCGCCATCATAGACATACGAGGAGAAATTCCCTGTACCATCTCCTTCTATCCTTAGCGTGGCAGTGTCCCAGTTTGCTTCAAGTGGAAAATTGGCTTCAAATTTCCAGTGGTGTGCGGTGGCCAGGTTAAGCGTATATTTCAGCTCTACATCAAAATGCATGGCCTTGCGTAATTTTTCAAATAGCTTATCGGTATCAAGTTGTGAACCTAGCAATGCTGCATTCCGCGCAGCATTGATAATAGCAGAGACATTGCGGTACTCGTGTTGTTCAACCAATTCCTTAAGCAGCTGATCGATGGCTTTCTCCCACAGAGTAGGCAACTGGCTCGCCAGATTTTGAGTAAGTGAATCATCGCCGCCGAGGAGACCGATGTTCCTCATCGTGCTGAGAGCAACACTGGTGATAGCGGGTAGGTACTCAGCGTTCTTTCCGTATGTTTTAATCAGGTTTTCAACTTTGGTGACCTGGCGCTTGAGGAGGTTAATTTCGAGTGAGAACTCTCCTGCGTCACCCCCAAGTAGCTCAATATTTCTACGAGCTCCAAGCAAAGAGCTGACCATTCCTATTTCTGGAGAATTAAATTCATCAAGGAACTTTTGAAATTTTTCATCCGCGCCCTGAGATTCATCTTCAGTCATACAACGCAGCTTGGTGGAAGGAGGTGTGGGTGTGGAGATCGGGGATTTCAACATTTGCTTAGCTTGCTTTGCCAGCTCTACGAAGGTTGCCATTGCCTGCTTAAGCATGCTTGGAATCTGCTGGTCGTCCAGGTTATCGCCCATGGCTGTGCTGAAATGATAAATTAAGGCAGCTGTCTCGCCTGCAAGTAGAGTCAGGGATCAGGAAATTTACCTGTGAGCCATCCTGTTTGGCACCCAGCAGGATGGTTGTCCCTTCCAGGGCGGGTCCGCTGACTGATCAGCCTGGCGGGGATAATAAACTGCAGACCATCAGGCTCGAGCATGACGCCACCGACCAGTTTACCAACGATGTCTTCGCTTGAGAGGTCTTTCAGGGAGGTCATGCTGAGCTTTTGCGGGTAATCCAGTGCCTGGTCGGGGATCACGAGCGTCCAGGTTAAGCCGGCACCGTCGGTGAGCTCAAGCTTGAGCTCGCTACCATCCGCCTTGTACTCGCCCTCGGCTTTGACGGACGAATCAACGGCGAAAGTTGTGCTGCCCAGGTTGGGCAGATTACTGAGGTCAACCGTGACAGGTTCACCCGATTCTTCTACGGTGGGTTCGCCACTTTGTGAGGCCGCTAACGTAGATGCTGGACCACCGGAATCGTTCGATGTGGAGCCGGTTGGGGCATTCAGGGTAGCCGGGGCAGCCACGCATTGGGTGGTGACGAGCAGGATTAGAACGATGGAAAGGAATCTGGGTAGCAGCGAGATATGGTTACGGGTCATCTTTCCTCCAAATACAGGACGGTCTGGTTTACGAGCTGGGAAAAGATCTTTGAGGGTTATTTGTATTTTATTGCACTAGTTTTTCCAATTTTACATGGAAACCGGGTTTTTTGCCTATCAGTCCTGTTGGGAGGCTTGGGTGAGAAATTAGGGTATATGAGGTGCAAAACAAAAGCCATCGAAAAACATATGTATGCGAGTGAATAGATATTAAGACGTAGATGGATTAGACAGTGGAGACGCAGCACTGCTGCGTCTCTACAAACCGTTTGAGAGAACATTTGATTGTTAATAAAAAGACGCCCCGCAGGGCGTCTAAATTACACAGGTAGAAAAACGCTTTTATATCCAGCCACGCAGCTCCATGGCTTTGACCACACGGGCGATGGCGACCATATAGGCAGCATCGCGCATGTAGACCTTTTCCTTCTCAGACATCTCGAGCACGGAGTGGAAGGCCTGGGTCATCTTGGTGTCGAGCTTCTCGAGTACCTCTTGCTTGGTCCAGTAGAAGTTCATATCGTTCTGGACGCCCTCGAAGTACGAGCAGGTGACGCCACCGGCATTGCACAGAAAGTCGGGGATGTCGAAGATATTGTTGGCCTTGATGACCTCATCGGCTTCGGGGGTGGTGGGGCCGTTCGCGCCTTCAGCGATGATGCGGATACGCGGGCTGATCTTCTTGATCGTCTCAGCGGTGACCTGGCCTTCAATGGCGGCCGGGATGAGCACATCAGCTTCCTTGGTGATCCAGTCATCGCCATCCTCGAGGACATACCCGGCAGCGCGGGCTTTGGCCTTATCGATGGTGCCATACTGGTCCGTGATCGACTGGAGGAACTTGGGATCGACGCCCTTGGGATGGCTGAAGGTGTAGGAGCACTTGTCATGACGATCCCAGCAGGAAACGCAAGCCACTTTACCGCCCAGGAATTCGATGAAGCCGATGGCAGCGTATTGAGAGACATTACCGAAGCCCTGGATAGCGGCAACTGACTTAGCGGGATCGATCTTAAGGTGCTTCATGGCCTCGCGCACGGTGTAGATGACGCCAAAACCGGTCGCTTCAGTGCGGCCCAAGGAGCCACCACCACCAAGGGGCTTACCGGTGATCACACCAGGAGTAAAATGACCGACCAGCTTGGAATACTCGTCCATCATCCAGCCCATCATCTGGGGAGTCGTGCCCACATCGGGAGCAGGGACGTCCTGGCGGGGGCCAATATTGCGCCACATCTGGTCAACCCAGCCGCGGCAGAGTTTTTCTTTCTCAAAGACGGAGAGGGTAGCCGGATCAACCGGAACGCCACCCTTACCACCACCGAGGGGGATATCGGCGACGGAGCACTTCCACGTCATCCACATGGCCAGGGCTCGCACAGTATCGAGGGTTTCAGCGGGGTGGAAGCGGATACCGCCCTTGTTGGGCCCGCGTACATCATTGTGCTGAACACGGTAGCCGGTGAAGACACGCAAGGAGCCGTCATCCATATGAACGGGGATGGTGAACTTGAACTCGCGGGCGGGCCAGCGAAGGATCTCAGCTACCTGCGGGTCAAGGTTGAGCTGCTTGGCGACGCCATCGAACTGGCGCTGGGCCATTTGAAATGCATTGATTTGTTCGGTCATAATCTACTCCTGTTGGTTGTTTATATTAATATGCTTCAGGCACTCAAGGATGAGGCCTGTAATTTACCGAGTTAACCGGGAATAAGATTTGGCTGTATCCAACAAGCCTCGCAAATTAATGTTCCACCACTGGCGTGTGACTTAAGGTTAATCAATGTCTGACAACCCGTCAAGTGACGAATGCCACAGCTTTGGTGTGCCGGTTGGTGATGTTTTTCGTGACCAACAGCCCAGTGAGCTCATCCATGGCGCTGCATGAAGCGCTGCATGCGGTGCAGGGCTTCTTCGATCTTCTCGTAGGAAGTGGCATAAGAGCAGCGCACGAAACCCTCGCCACCTGCGCCGAACGAATTACCAGGGACCACTGCCACGCGTTCCTCTTCGAGCAGCTTCTGGGCGAATGCCTCATCGTCCATGCCGCTGACAGCCACATTGGGGAAGGCGTAAAAGGCGCCGTGCGGCTCAAAGGTGGGCAGGCCAAGCTGGTTCAGACCACTGACGATCAACTTGCGACGCCGGTCGTACTCTTCGCGCATCTCTACGACGAATTTGTGACCATGCTGAATGGCTTCCAAGGCAGCCATCTGTGACATGGTGGGGGCAGACATGATGGTGTACTGGTGGATACGCACCAGGCCCTGGATGATGTCTGCCGGGCCACAGGCAAAGCCTGCCCGCCAGCCGGTCATGGCATAGTTCTTTGAAAAACCACCCAGCAAGATGGTGCGCGGCTGCATGCCGGGAAGGGAGGGGAAGCAAACGTGCTGGACGCCGTAAACCAGCTGGTCATACAGCTCGTCAGAAATAACGATCAGGTCGTGCTTTTCAGCGATGCGGGCGATCTCCAGGAGGACCTGGCGAGTGTAGACTGCACCGGTGGGATTGTTGGGATAACCCAGCAGGATAGCCTTGGTGCGGGGGGTAATGGCAGCTTCCAGGCGCTCGGGTTTGACCTGGAAACCATCTTCGACAAAGGTGGGTACTTCAACCGGCACGCCACCGGCCAGGATGACCTCCGCCTGGTAGGAGACGAAACACGGCGTGGGGATGATGACCTCCTCGCCGTGATTGAGCAAGGCGGTCATGGCCAGGTAAAGGGCCTCCGAGACGCCCACAGTGATGATGGCTTCGGCATGGGGGTCATAGCTAACGCCGTAGGTCTTGTGGATGTGGTCCGTGATCGCCTGGCGCAGCCCGAGCAGGCCGGCATTGGAGGTGTAATGGGTTTCACCAGCGTGCAAAGCCTTAATGCCGGCGTCAATTATCGGCGCGGGGGTGACAAAATCCGGTTCGCCGATGCCCAGGGAGATGACGTCCTTCATGGTGGCTACGATATCGAAGAATTTCCGGATGCCGGATGGCTTTAGCCCGACCACATGGCGGGCCAGGTACCTATCATTCATGTACGCTCCTTAGGTTATTGTTGATGAATAGACCATTGGTCTGAATCGATATCAAAGTCAAGCTCAAATTGATCACCTTGTCCAGTGCGGACAAGAAACCAGTGACCTGTAGGTGTACGTTTTTCCTGGAGCACCTTAGCGACCTCCAGGCGAACATCCTGCCAGTAGAATGCGCGTGGATGACCGATATAATCATGGTCGGAGCGGCATTCCACACGATCGCCAGCCATCACAGATTCAGCTCGATCTGGTCGCCGAGGTTCAACGTGGTGGCTTTATGGTGCAGGCGGGTCTGCTGCCCGATGAGAGAATGTTCGAGGATCACATGTGAAATCTCTGAGCAGTCTTCAATGATGCTGTCGCGGATGATGCAGCCCTCAACCTTGCAGCTTGCCCCAATTGAGGCGTGTGGACCAATCAGGCTGCCTTTCACGGATGCAGTAGGGTGAATGAAAACAGGCGGGATAATGACACAATTTTGGATAGAATTCGGATCTACCGGGCTGGAATGACCATGTTCAAGCAGGTAGCGGCTGGTGCTCAGGACATCGTCGGGTGTGCCAGCATCCAGCCAGATGTCCACGCGCTGGGTGCGCATCTTGAGCCCGTGCTCGAGCATGATGTTGACCGCGTCAGCCAGGAAGAACTCACCCTTGAGGGAGATGTTGCGCTTCATCTGCTCATCAATCGCCAGGAGTAAATCGGCGGAGCTTTGAAAATAATAGCCACCCACCAAGGCAAGGTTGTTGGAAATATCCTTGGGCTTTTCGATGAGATGGGTGACCCAGCCATCTTCCCCAACTTCGGCAACACCGAAGCGGCGTGGGTCTGGCACAGCCTTTACCCAGGTGATGGCACCGGCGGTTACGCTGGAGAGGAAGGAATAATCGGTTTCGATGAGCGTATCGGCATAGACCATGAGCATCGGACCACCCAAAAATTGCCTGGCCAGCGAGATGGCGTGCGACTGGCCGCGCATCTCGGGTTGGCGGACAAAAGTGACCTTGAGATCCGGATAAGCCCGGTGCATGTATTCTTCGATCTTTTCGCCCAGGTAACCGATGATAAAGATAAATTCAGCGTTTGGCAGGTCGGGGATGGTGGCAAACGAGTCCAGCAGGTGGTCGATCACCAGCTTATCAGCCATGCGGATGAGCTGCTTGGGGCGGCTCCAGGTAATCGGCCGCAGACGCGTACCGTAGCCTGCCATGGGGATGACGATCTTCAAGCTCGAACTACCCAAGGATTTCCCTCCATTTGTGATGATTGTTACGAAACATGCGAACGCTGTTATTATACCTTAGCTATCTCTGACACACCTGACCTCGAAGACAACTTCAAAGGCTCTGATGACTTCATCGATGACCTGCGGCATGGTGGGGGGCTCTGGGAGCAGCCGGGAAAGGCTGGTGACCGAGTAACCTTCGAGACCGCAGCCGATGATCCCGTCCCAATACGACATATCGGGGGCCACATTGAGGGCGAACCCATGCTGAGTAACCCCCTGGGCATCTACCTTGACGCCAATCGCAGCGATCTTGGCACCTGCAACCCACACACCGGTCAGGTTTTTCAGCCTACCGGCATGAATACCGAACTGCTGCAGGGCCAGGATGATGACCTGTTCGAGCTTGCGCAGGTAGCCAAGATAATCTGCTTGAGGCAGGCGAGCCGAGCCATCTGAGCCGGGCTGGATATTGCCAGGCAGGCGAAGCGGGATGAGCGGGTAACCCACCAGCTGGCCCGGACCGTGGTAGGTAACATCACCGCCGCGATCCACCCATAAGGCCTGCACACCACGCTGCTCGAGCTCGGCTTTGCTCCACAACAGGTTGGAAGCGTGCCCCCGACGGCCGAAGGTGTAGATGTGAGGATGCTCCAACAGGAGCAAGGTAGGCGGGAGCTCACCAGTGGCAACCTTACCCGCAAGCTCAGCCTGAAGATCCCAGGCTTGCTGGTAGGGGACAAGGCCCAACCAGCGTACATGACATTCCTGCATCAGCCTAGTATAACATCGGGGTAGTACCTCTTGTGAAGCGAGCTACGGCAGTGATCATCCATCATCTCTGTTGAAGCAAATGAGTGACACTGATACGGCAGGTTACCTTATATAATTAACTAATTTCTTTCCATGCTTATGGGACAATCGACAGAAATGAAACACGCTGACTTATACAAGGTCTTTCAAAACCGGGATGAGTGGCGAGCATGGCTGGAAGGGCATCACTCCACTGAAAAAGAGGCCTGGCTGCTCATCGGCAGAAAAGGGACTTCGAAACCATACCTGGGGCTCGAAGAAGCGATCGAGGAAGCGTTATGCTTTGGCTGGATCCATGGGGCCCTTGAACCCATCGATAAGGAGACCTACGGATTAAGGTTTTCACCCCGCCAACCCAACAGCATCTGGTCGGTGAATAACCAGCGGCGGGTGGAGAAATTGATCAAGGAAGGCCGGATGACCCCGGCAGGCATGGAGAAGATCGTCGAAGCAAAAGAATCGGGTGAATGGGAAGCAGCGAAAGAGCGAGAGGATGTGAGCTCGGTGCCAGATGACCTGGTGCAAGCGCTGGAAGAAAATGATGCCTGGCTGGCATTTGAAAATTGGCCGGCATCACAGAAGGTGCAATACCTGTATTGGCTGGAAAGTGCAAAAAGACCTGAAACGCGGGAGAAACGCATCAAGGCGATCGTGGAAAAAGCAAGATGGGGGCGATCACCCAGACACCGGAGATCGTCGAATTAGCTAAGAAAGGCTCGGTATAAAAATCGATAATATACGAGTAGTGGCGCAGCACCGCTGCGCCACTATAGTGAAATTCTCATGAAGGGCTGACCTGGTATTGGACAGCTACTTTTAACGTTACCGGTTACTTGTTGCGAGATTTGCCTTCGATCATTTTCTGGTCGTCGACCTTGATGGCAATGCGTTTCGGCTTTACTTCCTCAGCCTTGGGCAAGCGCAAGGTGAGTACGCCATTCTGGTAAGCGGCTTCGATGGCATCGCCCTTGATCTTGGTGGGCAAGCTAATGCTGCGTGCAAACGAGCCATAGCGGCGCTCGCGCAGGTGGTACTGGTTTTCCTTGACTTCATTATCTGCTTTAACCTCGCCCTTAATGGTAAGAGTGTCATCGGCATAAGAGACGTCAAGGTCATCGGGGTTGATGCCGGGTACGGAGGCTTTGACGATGAAATCATCCTTGTTCTCAACCACATCCACGGCTAATCCCCACTGCATCGATTGCCACTCATGATCTGAAGAGGAATTGTCAAACAGCCGGTCCACGGTGCGTCGAAGATTTAGCATTTCCTGGAATGGATCCCAACGAGTTAACATAGTATTTACCTCCTTATTTGATAAATGTTATCAATATTCATTTTTTTAATCCAAACACACTATAGAGTAAAATTGTTAATATTTAATATGCAGAAAATATGAGCTTTGTAAGAAACCACCCCACCAACCCGAAGCCGGCTAGCACGTGATTGGTTCGTGGAGAGACGGCACTAAACATGCAGCGAAATAGAAAGTATGGGAAACCCGATCACTGAGAAACGCGGCCTGCTTATCGTCCTGATCGTCGGAACCGTGGTCGTGTTCGTTGGACTCTTATGGGGAATCGCCACGTTCCTGCCTGTAACCTTGCCTGTATCGCCCGGCCAGACCGATACGGTGGAAGCCATGCGGGTAAACGAAAACTGTGCCTCCCCAGTGGGATATTGGGTGAATCACCCCGAACTTTATCCAGCCCAGCTGGTGATCGGGGACAAGGTATACCAGGGAAGGGAGCTGGACCAGGTGTTTTCTGGCCAGACCGACCTGCCTGCCCTGATACAGGCCCAGCTGGCAGGGGCCTATCTGAACATCTTGATGGGCGCCGACCAGAGTTATATCCAATCAACAATCTTCGAGGCGTATGGGTGGCTGGTGGCACACCCGGTTGGCAGCCAGGTGGGTGTGGCAGAGCTTGAAGAAGGCAAGCGGTTGTTGAGCCTGCTGGAAGCTTATAACCAGGGCATGACGGGAGTCCCGGCATGCAGGTCGGCGGTGCAGTACATTGCCACACGCGTGAGCCTGGAGAGCAGCACAAGCACGACAAGCGTCACGGAGACGGCGGTTGCTTCCGGCACTATAGAGGCAAGCGAGACCGCTACTCCAACCGACACAGAGGTATCCTTGCCCGGTTACACTTATGTGGCTCCAACGCGCACGCCAACCCCGACTACGGCTGTACCGGTTTATTTCTCACCGACGCCGACGCCGACCAGGACCACTGCGCCTCCACCCACGAATACGACTGCTCCGACACCCACACGCACCCCAACCATCGAGCCGACCCTGCCACCCACCGATACCCCTTCGCCGACCTTCCCACCACCATAGTGATATTTTCCAGGATGTAAACCTGGCCAAGGAATCAGCGTATAATCTGGTCAGTGAGGAGATTCCCATGAAGAAAACCACCGGCTTACTCGCCCCACTTGGTTTAGGGGTCGTATTCCTGATCGTCCTTGGATTCGGCCTGCACAGCGCACGCGGCGCGGTTGAGGAGCAAACCAGGCCACAGGAAAGTCAAAACACGGAAGCGGGAGGACCACCCTGGTATCTCAACCCTGCCTGGCACTACCGCAGGTTGGTAGTGATCTCGAACAGTGGTAATTACTTACCTTATTACCAGGTGTTGATCCGCCTGGATATTAATAATTTTGACTTCAACCATGCCAGGACGGATGGAGCAGATATCCGTGTGACCCATGCAAATGGCACGACCGATCTGAGTTTTTGGATCGAATCCTGGGACAGCAGTAAGAGGCTGGCAAATATCTGGGTAAATGTGCCTGGAGTGCCACAGGGCGAGATGCCAATCTACCTGTATTATGGCAACACGGATCCAAGTGTACAACCTGCCAGCGATGGCAATGCCACATTCGATGCTTTCGATGATAATTGGGACCAATTTCATGGCGAAGGGATGCCATCCGCAGGAGCGAGCTCTACCCTGCTGGCTCAGGATCAGCCGGATAGCCCATTCGCCTGGACGGTGATCAATAACCCACCGAGTGTTAATTCCGGGATATTAACTGTGCCGGATGGAAGTGGGATCAAATCCTCCACCTACCAGAACCAGGCAATGGGGATGAAGACCAATTATGGCCTGAATTCACTGGATGAGTATATCGGGTTTTATGTCAACAGCAGTAATAAACAATGGAGCATCGTGAGTGACAATAAACCCGGCAATGTAAATGACATCTTCATGATCAATACCGTCAATGGGATCGATTTTGAGTATGCGGTCTTTCCAAAATATAACGGCCAAAATTGGCATGGTGAATTCCACGTATACGAGTTACGCTGGAAAGCGGGACAAACCAGCGGGAACATTGACCATGGGGAGTCAATCACCTCAACCCTATCTGCACGCGTGCCAAATATTCCCTTGCCGGTAACTATCTATAATGACACGACGGTAAGTAGCAGCTTGTTGGTAGACTGGATCTACCTCCGCCAATACCGGGATCCAGAGCCACAGGCGGACCCGAGGAGTGAGCAAGGGTTGGTTGAGCTGGGTATTAGCGTCGTCGATGAACCTGACCCGGTGGGAAAGAATACCCGCATCACCTACCACCTGACCATTTCCAATACCAGCGAGATCAACGCCCTGGGGGTCGTAGTTACAGATACCTTGCCGGCGAATACGCAATTTGCATCGGTAAGCAGCTCACAAGGCAGCTGTGAAGGAGGTAGCATCGTGCTATGTGACCTGTACAGTATCTATGCGTTCTCTGAAGCGCACGTGACAATCGAGGTAACCCCGACTCTGGCAGGGGAGATGATCAATGCAGCAGCCACCGGATCGCCAGGTTTCGAGCTGAATACGGGGAATAATTATGCTGAAGAGAAGACCCTGGTAGATTGGACCGTACCGGTGGTCAATTGGGAGAAACCCGTGCCGAATGGCGGGTTGTACCTGGCCTTCGGTGGGAAGGTAACGCTTGAAGCATCAGCTTCGGATAATGACCAGGTGGCAAAGGTGGAGTTCAGGTTATGGGACCATCGCTGCGGTGTAGGAAACCCACCGCCGGGATGCTGGGTGAGCATTGGTTATGATACAACTTACCCATACCAAGTGCAGTTCAATACGAGCGTGCTGGCAGTAAATGATCCCTACCAGGTGTTTGTGGTGGGGGTCGACCGAGCAGGTAATGTTTCCAATCCCTACTCGCCTCTGCAGAGGATATTCATCGAACGCAGGCTGCCAGTGTTCATGCCTGTGATCAGAAAATAATCCTTCGTCTACAGGTGAATTTTTCGCCAGCTAATGGGCGAGGCGCAGGGCGGGTTGGATCGAATCCTGGCTGCCTTCAAGAAAGCCGGCAGGCAAAGCAAGGGATGCCATGGCGGAAGGGGGCTCGCCCAACCTGGCAGCGGGGATGTAAAACAGATTCACCTCAGCCCCTGGTTCTGACTGGTAAGCATAAAATAAATACGTGCCATCTGGGCTCCAATGAGCGTCGCGGTAACAGCACTCACCGTTGGGAGCGAGCGGCTGGCTCTGGCCCTGTGCCAGGTTGTAGAGCTGAAGGTCACCAAAACCAGCGTTACTCGTACCGTTCAATACCAGCTGACCAGTGTTGTTCAGGGTCAGGCTGGTGATCTCAGGGTGATCAAAATAGTCGCGCAGGGTGAACAAAAAATGAGTGGGGAGGATAGCCTTGATCGTGGTGGGCTCAGGCGCGCACTGGGTAAAGTCGAGCACGCTGACCTCGTCACGGGGGACGCCATCGACCAGGGTTGAAAGCAGCATGGCCAGGTGGTTTTCAACCAGGGACCAGCTTACGGATTTCAGGACATCCCCAGTGTTGTACGGAGCAAAGCTGGCACAGCTAGCCAGGGATTGCAGGTTGGCGGGCTGGCTTGCCTGTGGCAGTTTGAAGAGCTGAGCGTAGGAAAGCAAGTAAAGATTGGTCTGGTCCAGCCCCAGGGCCACATGCTGACCGTCGGGCGAGAGGTCAAAGGCATTAATGGCTGGCACCCCAGCGAAGCAAGTGAGGGAAAGCACTTCCCTGGTCTGCAAGCCGACCAGGTTGATACAGCTGCCGGAGGTGTAGATGACTGACTGGCCATCGGGGGTCCAATGCAGGTTGGACTTTGGCTGTGCATCGCTGGTGAGCTGCAGCAGGTCAGACCCATCCAGGTTGGAAGCCCAAATCTCGGAAGCCCTAAGAAAAGCGAGCTTATCTGCCTGGCCCAGGCCTGCTGGCGAGCCTGCTGAAGAGGTGACCGTTTGACCAACCACGGGTAGGGGTGTATTATGGGCTTTGGTAGCGCTGGCATTTAACGTCGGAGCTCCCAAAAAGGGGATCCGCAGGGTACCTTGCAGCCATCAGGAACACCACAACAGCCAACAGGATGACCACGCTCACGCCCAAGATCCAGGCCCACAGCGGGAGGATGGATTTACGCTTGCGGACAGGAGCCGGGGTGCGGGAGGGTGAGGGTGGAGGGGTCGGTGAACCCTTCTTTTGGATAGCAGCTGCGGAGGTGTAAGGCCTCTGCACTCCGGGCGGAGTGGCAGATGGCGATGGTTGGTTAGAATACTGGTTTTCAGGCCGGGAGGCTGGGATCCCATTCGAGGCTACTGGTGGTGGTGTGGCGGATGACATGCCTGTAGTCCGAGTCCCCCGAGAAGCGGAATCAGCAGGGCTCTGGGCAGCAGGCTTACGGTGCACACCGGTAGTGACAGCCTGGATGGCTTTGGCGAACTCACCCGCGGTTTGAAAACGGTCTTCCGGTTTTTTGGCCATTGCCGTTTCCAAGACAGCCTGGATGCCCGTTGGTAGGCTGGTCATCTGGTCGCGTACCTGGGGTACCGGGTTAACCAAATGCATCATCATAACCGAGGCAGCCGTGGCGCCGTTATACGGGACGACCCCGCTCAACATTTGGTAGAGCACCACTCCCATGGAATAGATATCGGAGCGGCCGTCAATCTCGCGCTCGCCCTGGATCTGTTCTGGGCTCATATAGGCCGGGGTGCCCATGATGCTGCCGTCGGAGATATTGGCGAAACCGATGGTTTCCCTCAGCCGGGCCAAGCCGAAATCAGAAAGGAAGACATTGTCGTATTTATCGAAGAGCAGATTATCGGGCTTGACATCCCGGTGAATGACACCCCTGGCATGGGCAGTATCAAGGGCGGGCGCCAGGCGCAGGTACATTTCCATGCACTCACGCAGAGGGAGGGGACCTTTCTTTAACTTGTCTCCCAGGGAGCCGCCAGACATATAGCGCATGACGATGTACGGCTGGCCATCATCCTCGCCCAAGTCATACACCGGCACGATGGCTGGGTGCTCCAGGAGGGCGATCATCAAGGCTTCGCGCTCGAAGCGCTCGCGGAACTTGGGAGAGTGCAGGTAGTAGGGTGGAAGGATCTTGATAGCGACCTCACGCTGAGAGCGTGGGTCGTAGCCCAGGTATACGGCAGACATGCCGCCCTGGCCGATCAAAGATTTAATATCATAACGCCCAATATGCTGTAGTTCCATTGGTCTGGTCTGTTATTGTAGCCAAGGATGATACAAAGGGCAAGGTTATGAAGTGCGAGCTTACAGCTTTGTAAGGTGGTGGTTCGTAAAGATACCTGCCCATATTTCCAGGTGGCAGGCTAGCCACATGGAAGATGCGCTGGCTAACAACAACCGGTATACTGGTTTTGATGTTCAAGATGGCGAACATCGAGCGTGCTTTATAAATATTTTTCTTATGGAGGTTGAAAATGGCAAGCGAAAAGAACCCATTAAGTGCACTCTCGGAGGCACTGGCTGAGGCAGCCGAAAAAGCCGGCATGGCAACTGTGCTGGTGAATGCCCGGCGCAGGATGCCTGCGAGCGGGATCGTATTCAAAGCTGACCTGGTTGTGACCGCAGATCACGTGGTCGAAAGAGATGAAGATATCTCGGTGACCCTAGCCGATGGCAGGAACGTCAATGCCAGTGTGGCCGGGAGAGACCCGGGCAATGACCTGGCACTCTTGCGGCTGGCTGAAGCAGCAGCTTCACCGGCCAAGAAAGCTAGCCAGGAAGCGCGCATCGGGCAGCTGGTGATGGCGCTTGGGCGGCCCAGCGAGGAAGGGATCGAAGCGAGCCTGGGCATTATCAGCGCCATTGGCGGGCCGGTGAGGACGGGCAGGGGTGGATCACTAGAACGCTACCTGCGCACCGATGCGGTGCTGTTCCCTGGTTTTTCGGGTGGGCCGCTGATCGATGTTGAAGGACAAGTGCTTGGATTGAACACGTCTGGGCTGGCACACGGAGCTGCAATCACCATACCAGCTGCCCTGGTCTGGTCGGGTGCAGAGAACCTGGCGACCTATGGGTATATCAAGCACGGATACCTGGGGATAAGGTCTCAACAGGTGGAGTTGGCGCCCGAGCTGCAGAAAGCGCTTGGGCGTGAGCAAGAAACCGGGCTACTGTTGGTCTCGATTGAAAAAGGCAGCCCGGCGGAAGCAGGCGGGCTGATCGTCGGAGATATCCTGGTGGCAATCGAAGGGCAAAGCACCGCTGACCACGAGGCGCTGATGGTGCACCTGAACGGTGAAGCGGTGGGGAAATCGCTGGCGCTGCAGGTGATGCGGGGTGGACAACCCAAGGTGATCCCGGTGGTGGTTGGTGAGCGAAAATAAACTACCCGAGCTGACCAGCGCGCCAGGCTGGAAGGCGAGCAATGAATCGGAAGATATAATACAGCCACGAGGTGAAAGTGATCCGGGTATCTATCATTGCACCGGCCATAGCGATCAGGGCTGGATTAAGAGCATTATTGAGCGAAGACCCACAGGTGCAGATCGTTGCAGAAGCGGGCAAGCCAGGGGTATTGGATGAAATATTGCCTGAGAGCGACGTACTGGTGTGGGCGCCTGGTGTGCTGGTCGACCTGGCCGAGGAGTTCTCCAGCCTGAAGAGGGTGATCAAAGCACCAACTGCCATTTTGGTGCTAACGAACGAGATCGAGGAAATCCGGTCGATTAAAGACATGCTGGTTACAGCCTGGGGGATATTGGAACCGGAAGCAACCCAGGCAGAACTCCTGGCCAGCATCCAGGCATTGAGTGAAGGCCTGGTAGTGGCCAGCCCTGCCTGGATCAAGCGGATTTATGCTCAAGATGAACCGCGAATTGGGCAGAGCCCAGAAGGCATTGAAGCCCTGACGAACCGGGAGCTGGAGATCCTGCAGCTACTGGCGTTAGGGCTCACCAATAAGCAGATCGCGGCCCGGTTAAAAATCAGCGCACATACTGTGAAGTTCCACCTGTCGGTGATATTCGGAAAGCTAGGAACCACCAATCGGCTGGAGACAGTTCAGCTTAGCCTGAAGAACGGGTTGATCGCCCTGTGAAACCTGCGGCTTGATCCTAGCCGAAGTTGATTTGATTATCCCTCTACTCAAACAAGAAAATTGATCCCCACCTGAAGGCACATCTGGCAGCGTGTTGACCTTTTACTGCTGCGAATATCCACCGGGCAAGGAAGCACTTATTGAAGCCAGGGTGCGTCAGGCGGTATAATGCTATCCAATGGCAATAGATCAAACCATTGAATCGTGAGGAAATGTGCCTGGGTTAAAGATATCGCCACTGTCTGGAATAATATCAAAGAGGTAGACCTTAAGCCGATCAGGGATGCTGCCATCTATCCAGTGAAGATCGCACTGGTTGGTGCACCAGGGTCGGGGAGGCATACCCTGGCAGAGCAGCTACGCAGCGATCCAAAACGGCCGGACATCCACACCCAATCGACGATCATGATCACAACCGTTGAGGCTGCCAGCCCGGGATTGGCAGCTAACCTGATCATCCTGATGGTCGACAGCCGTCGCCAGGAGCTGGCGGATGAGCTGGATTTGGCCACAAAATGGAGTGAAGCAGGGAAAAACCTGCTGGTGTTTGTCAACCAATTCGATGCACAAGAAGGAAGCCAGGCGAGCGGCAGCCGGCAGGATTGGCCAGTCGCAAGGGTGGTGGTTGGACAAGTGACCGACAGTAGCTTCCTGGTGAATGAATTTGTGCCAATGGTGCTCGAGATGCTGCCCAACAACCACCTGGCCATGGGGCGGTTGTTCCCGCTGTTCCGCCTGACGATCGCTCACCAGCTGATCAATGAGACCTGTTTTTCAAACGCGGCGTATTCCTTCAGCACGGGGGTGGCGGAGATCGTCCCGGTGCTGGACCTGCCGTTGAACCTGACCGACCTGGTGATCCTGACCAAATCACAGGCGTTTTTAGCGTATAAATTGGGCTTGGTGGTCGGATTTTCGACGCGCTGGCAGGATTACGTGACCGAGTTCGGTGGGGTGATCGGCAGTGGATTCGTGTGGAGGCAGGCGGCGCGCAGCCTGGTGGGGCTGGTACCAGGGTGGGGCATCGTTCCCAAGGTGGCGATCGCCTACTCAGGGACCTATGTGGTAGGGCATGCCATCCTGGGATGGTACCTGGGAGGCAAACACCTGACCCCCAAACAGATGCGGGAGCTGTCGATGCAGGCATTCACGCGAGGTAAGGAATATGCCCTGCGCATCGCAGCAAAGATCCCTAAACGCAAGCCTAAAGAGAAGAAGGAAGGTTTCAGATTAGGAAAAAAGAAACCCGTCCCGCTGGTGGAAGAGGTAGCTCATTCAGCGGGTGATATCACCATCGAAAGCGGGGAGGCTTTACCAGTGGGAGAGCTGGGAACGGTAAGTGTCATCTCGACCATCCCCAACGATAAGGCAGCCATCGAAACACCTGCATCAAGGAAGAGATCGATATTGCCGCGTGAGCCGAAACGCCTGCGGATTAGCCACCACCGGCGAGAACAACCTGGCACGGAACCGACCCAGGTGTGCCCGCAGTGCGGTAGAACCTCGTCACCGGACGCACGTTTCTGCCAGTATTGTGGCGTGCTGCTGGCTGATTAACTGCCTGGGCGGGAGGTTTGACATTCGCGGTAAAAGTCATTAATATTATGTGTAGGACCACGCTACCCGTTCAACACCGCAAGTTATCAAGGAGGAGCCTATGACAGAAGCACAATACCGGCTGGTGGTAAGGCAAGGGCCCAACCCTGGTCAGATCTATGAGCTTAAAAAGGCCGAGGTGGCGATTGGACGGGATATTACCAATGATATTGTGATCAACGACGCGGAGGTCTCGCGCAAGCATGCCCGGCTGATCCTGGAAGGTGGGCGTTACACGATGGAGGACCTAAACTCAACAAACGGGACATACATCGATGGGCAACGCCTGATCGGACCGCACCTGATGGCGAGCGGTGAGACGGTCATGTTCGGTGACAACGTGGGGATGGTGTTCGAAGGGGAACCAGCCATGGCAGATCTCACGGTGCCTAGCGCAGCGGACATTGGGAGGACACCGGTGGCGGCAATCCCGGTCGCGCAACAGGGTTACCAGGCAGCCCCACAGGTCCAAAAACCGCCAGCCAGCAGTGTACCAGCAGGGCAACCGCCCGTGCTACTTGATGCCCCTTTCGAAGAACCCGGTCGAAAGCCGATCAACTCGTGGCTGATGGCGGGGTGTGGATGCCTGCTGGTGATCGTGGTGCTGGTGATCGCCCTGATGGTATTCATCGACCAGCCCTGGAAACCCGGTGGAGGGCTGTATTGCATCTCACCATTTGACATCATCTTTTCAACACTTGGATATTGCCGGTAAGGGTGACCCGATGAGCCAGGAAGGCAGGCAGAGACGATCCCTGGCAGACCTGCTGGCTTTGTTGTTAGCGTTCACAGCAGCCGTCATTACGTTCTTAGGTGCGTTAGTAACCTACCTGGGCCAGGAGAAGATCTCCGTGACACCGCTTTGGCCCCTGCCAGGACTGGTATTGGCGGAGTGGGTCTTGCTGGGCGTGGTTGGATTCATCACAGCATTTTTCAGCTTACGCAAGAAAAATACCGGCTGGTTCAGGGCAACCTGGGTGATCACTGGGACATTCATCCCATTGATCATCCTGGGGGCGTTCTCGATCGGACCGATGGTGTTGCTATCGTTCCTGATTTTGTTTTTTTCTACGGTGGTGATCGCCATACGCTACAGGGATAAATGGCTAGAGAGCTTCGGCTTGCTGATGCTCGGATCGATCGGCAACCTGTTGATCTTGATGCTGATCATCACACTCAGCAATCAGACTGTGTAAGGAGAATCCCAAGAGAAGACTAAGGGGCGAGAGTCCACGCGCCATCCTGGCGGGTGAGATTAACGGTTTGTAAATCTACACTGGACAGCATTGTGACCTTGCTCGAAGCACTATCCCCGTTGACGGTCAGGTTCTGGACATCGTACCCTTGACCGAGCAGCAGCGTGACAATCTCCAGGTAATCGGAGGTGGTTTGGGATACGGAGAACGGCTCGGCTACCCCGCGATCAATGCCATCCAGGACAAGGTTGATGTCCTCCAGCATGCGCCTGGCAGTGGTGTAATCCTGGTCGGTAAAATCCTGGTGGGCGGCAATGAACATGGTTTCTAGGGCCAGGTAGGTATGGGTGTGGGGGTGGCGCAAGTAATCAGCGACGATACCACGCGCGCGCATGGTGTTATTATCCATGAGCCAGGCGGTCCGGAAATAGGCTGAAGGGTCGAGCAGCTGCTGGTAACGGCGCACGGTATCGTAATATGAGACAGTCAGGGACACATCATCCACCCAGGCAGGGGTGTCGGGTTCTTGTTCCAGGGCAGCCAGGAATTCCTTCTCAAGCTGGTCGAAGGAGATGGCGAAGTGGGCCTGGAGGGCAGTGTCGATCGAGGCGGATTGACTTTCACCTGACCGGCTGTGGATATCACGGTAAAAGGACAAGAAAGCCTCCTGGCCGTAGGTCCGCACCATATACTCAATGAGAGCCGCGCCTTCGAGGTAACCAATCTCATGCTGCTGGGCATAGAAATCATCGGCGAGGGTCTTGAGCGGGATGTACATACCGGTGTAAGCCGGAAGTAAGGCCGCGGCGCGGGGCATGAGCGGCTCGGGCTTGTAATGCCCGCCGGTTATATAGACCGCCAGGCCTTCAACGAAAATGGTAGGGCGGAAGTCGCCTGGCAGATGGGCATCGATGGCATGGATCATCTCATGATGCACCACCATCTCCCATTGGTTGGCGGCATAATTGCGATCCAGGTAGGAAACGCTGATCTCGGTGCTGGTGAAGCCGCCATGACCGAGCAGGCGGGGGAGAATGGTGACGGTGATGGGCTCAGTGAAGCTGGCGCTCATTTTCTGCATGGCATCCTGAGCCTGGGCATCAATTGAAGTGGTCAGCGCGGCAAGGTCACGCTCGGAGGCGGTGTTGGAGATGTAGTGGATAGCACAGCATTGCGAGCGTGTCTCAACCCAATGGGCGGCTGCCTGTTCAGGCGGCATGCTTTGGCGGGGCAATAGCTCGACCGCCTGCGACCAGGTGATATTTTGTGGATTAACCGTGAACTCGAGGGTGTGGGAGCCGGGAGAAAGGTGCGTGGTATCCCAGACCCAGATCATGGAAGCTTCCGAGCGACCTTCAATGCCCCATGGACCAAAGTCGACCGGACCAAGCTTTGGGCCGGATGGCGGGTCGACCTGCACCCGCAGGGTTGAATTCTGATCATCAAATTCGGCAGGTGAGATCACTTCGAAACTGACCTGGTCACCCACATAGAGCACATCGTCGGGATGGAAGAGGACCTCGAACTCCCCTGGGGCAGGGATAGGGACCAGTGTTGGGGTGGAGGTAAGTGGAATGGGGCTTAGTGTTACGGAAGGGAGCGGGTGCGCGGTGGAGGATGCCGGAGGCGACTGTATAGGCTGGTGGTGGAGGTGGATAGCGGGGTAGGTGAGCTAGACGGAGGCAGGAGCGAGATGGGTAAGCCGCCACAGCCCACAGCCACAATGAGGATGAAAATCATTGCCAAAATGCGACGCATGCATATATTATAAAATACTCTGGGGTGGTAGAATAAAAATGAACCTGACAACCTACTCACATCTTTCACCTAAGGAGGTAATAATGTCACCGATGTTTGTACCTGGCCCGGTAGATGTTTCACCGGATGTGCTACAGCAGCAGACGAAAGCGATGATGCCTCACCGCAGTAAAGATTTTGAGGCGATTTTCCAGCGTGCAGCTGATAAGCTACGCCAGATCTTCTTCACGCAATACCGCATCTTCATCATGACCAATTCGGGGAGTGGCGCACAGGAATCGGCGGTGCGCAACCTGGCAAAGGAGCGCGTACTGAACTGCGTGAATGGCTCATTTGCCAAGCGATGGTATGACGTGTCAATTGCCAACGGTAAGCAGGCAGATAAGGTGGAAGTACCCATGGGGCAGGCAATCCTGCCGGAGATGGTGGAAGAAGCGCTCAAGAAGCAGAAGTACGAGCTAATCACGCTCGTGCATAACGAGACATCCACCGGAGTGCAAAACCCAGTCAAGGAAATCGCCGAGGTAGTCCACCGGGTTAGCCCGGATACCTTGATCGCAGTCGATGCGGTGTCGAGCCTGGGTGGGGCAAAGATCGAGATGGATGCCTGGGGGCTGGATGTCCTGTTCACTTCTTCGCAAAAATGCCTGGCCCTTCCACCGGGGATCGCCTTGGTCGGTGTGAATGACCGGGCGATGGCCCGGGCAGCGGAGGTGCCATTCAGGGGCTGGTATTTTGACTACCTGCTGCTGGAGAAGCATCGCCTGAAGGACACCACACCCATGACACCCGCCATGTCGTTGATCTTTGCCCTGGATTACCAGATCGACCGCATGCTGGCAGAAGGCATTGAAAACCGGTTTGCCCGCCACAGTGCCATGGCTGAGTACTCACAGCAATGGGCAACCAAGAAGGGCTGGCCGTTGTTTGCCCCCGAAGGGTACCGGTCTCAGACGATCACGGTGGTGGTCAACCCGCCGACCTTTGACTGTGCAGAGTTTAATAAATTCGTTGGTCCACGCAACCTGAGGCTGGCGAATGGCTACGGAGATTTGAAGGGTAAGACCTTCCGCATCGCCCACATGGCAGAAATCCAGATGAGTGACCTGGAATACCTGCTGAATAGTATCGACGAATTCATGGCAGGTAAATAAGTCAGTTAAAACCGAGAGAGACGCTCCTCGCGTGGGGCGTCTCTGTGTTTTAAAGTGATGGGGTGATATGAGCGAGCTGATCGAGGTGAAGATTGACAGCCTGGCCTATGGTGGGGAGGCATTGGCGAGGATGCCAGACGGCAGGGTGATCTTTGTTGCCTACGCCATCCCAGGGGAGGTGGTAAGGCTGAGGCTGCTCGAGGATAAGCCTAAATATGTGAAGGCAGAGTTAGTGGAGGTGGTGGAGCCTTCACCCCGGCGGGTGCTCCCACGCTGCCAGCATTTCGGCATGTGCGGAGGCTGCCACTACCAGCATATGGATCACGCTACCGAGGTGGAGAGCAAACGGGCGATTTTGCAGGAGCAGCTTGGACGAATCGGGGGGCTGCATGACCTACCCCCCATTGAAGTCATCCCATCTACCAATGAATGGTACTACCGCAACACGCTCCAGTTTCACCTGACCGAAGAAGGTAAGCTGGGATTTCAGAAAGCCCGTTCCAACCGGACCTTCCCGATCCAGGAATGCCACCTGCCTGAGCCGGCAATCCAACGCCTGTGGCCCCAGATAGAGATCGAACCCATACCCGGATTGGAACGTATCAGCCTGCGCGCAGGGATGGATGATGAGCTGATGATCGTGCTCGAAAGCGATGGCACGCAGGGAATTGAGTTCAGCATCGAGAACCTACCGGTATCGATTGTACAGACAGGATCAGCCGGAAGCCTGGTGCTGGCGGGTAGCGAGTACGTGAGGATGGCGGTGCTGGATAGACAGTTCGTGGTTTCGGCGGAGTCGTTCTTCCAGGTAAACCAGCAGCAAGCGGTGAAGATGATCGAGCACCTGCTCAAGAACCTGCCCTTAGAGGAAGGTATGATCTTGTTGGATGCCTACTGTGGTGTCGGATTATTCAGCGCATTCCTGGCTCCCAAGGTGAAACGCCTGGTCGGCATCGAAGTCTCCCCAACGGCGTGCGAGGATTTCACGCTCAACCTGGATGAATTTGAGCATGTCGAGCTCTATGAAGCGCCGGTTGAGGATGTGCTGGGATCGATAAACTTTAAGCCGGATGTGATCGTGATGGACCCACCGCGGGCTGGATTAGGCCCACAAACGGTCGAAAAAGTACTGGCCCAGGGAGCAGAGTACCTGGCATATGTATCGTGTGACCCCGCGACCCTGGGGCGTGATAGCAAGCAATTGGCAGCCGGTGGTTATACCCTCAGCAAGCTGGCATTATTTGATATGTTCCCACAGACCTACCACTTGGAAAGCATTGGGATCTGGAAGAAGGCATAAAAAACAGGGGTGGCTCGCAAGCCACCCCAACTTTTTTTAAGATGATCTATGCTTGATGCGGACAGATCACCTGGAGGTGAGGGGGAGGAAAACCAGGTTCCCGGCAATGATAATTCTTTCGTATTCTGAAGCACCGCAAGGCCCGGTGAGCGACAGGCGTACCGTGTATTTGCCAGGCGAAGCATACGCATGGGAAGGGGACGGATCGGTACTCTTATTACCATCGCCAAAATCCCAGGCATACGATAGGGGTTGGGTTCCAGCGCTGAAATCGGTGAACATGACCGTCAAACCATCATTCTGCCAGGTAAAGAGGGCAGTGGGAGGTGTACAGGTAGTGGTCACCTGTTCGTGATAGGTGCCGGTACCGCACTGGTCAGAGGCTACCAGGCTGACGTCATACGTGGAGGGTTGGAGATATTCATGGACGGGTGAGACCTGGGTACTGGTTGTTCCATCCCCGAAATCCCATACATAACTCAGAGTAAAGTGCCCACTGCTCTGGTTGGTAAAGGAAACTGAAAGGTCGTTGCCCAACCAGGTGAAACTGGCCTGCGGGGCAGAACATGTGGCCTGCACCGGTTGGCTGACCGAGACGGTCCCACACAAGCTTGAGGCGGTAAGCGTGACAACATATTGGCCAGGCAAGGCATAGGCATGCACGGGCGAGACCTCGGTGCTGGTGCTGCCATCACCGAAATCCCAGAGGTAATCGAGGGGGATCGGGCTGGAGGTCTGGTTGGTAAAGGTGAACACCAGCTCGGAATTAACGTAAGTGAATTCAGGGGCCGGCAAGGGACCCGTGATGACGCTGGTGGCTGACATGGACAGCTCCTGGCCCTTGCCCGTGGTGAGCAGGGCGGTGTTGGTAACCGGCTGGCAGGCAGAAGCGGTTGGTGTGACTGCGAAGGTGATGGTGATGGGGTTGCTGGAAGTGATATCGCCGTTCCAGGTGACCACGCCATCCAGAAAATCGACGACGCCGGATGTGGCCCGGGCAGAACCGGGAAGGTAGGCGGCTCCAGCTGGGACCGGGTCAGTGACCTGGTTGTTGGAAATGCTGAACGAGCTGTTCAGGCTGATGGTGTAGGTAAATGGCTCAGAGGCGCTCACCCAGGCAGGCGCGGTCTTGCGGCCGGAGACAGATTCCAGGCGCTGGGTGTAAATGTCTTCCTGAGAGCGGCGGGTGTCCACCCAGGCCGGGTAGACAAAATCGTTGGTGGCAGCCAGACCACTGTAATCACCGATGAAAGGTGTGTTAAATCCACCGATGCTTGAGTCGGAGGTCACTTCACTGACACGCTGGTTAGAGCTGAACGTTTGCCCACTATCGGTAGAGGCAGCGACATACTCGTCATAAAGTAGTGGAATCGCCTGTGGTGCAGGATCGAGGCGGGAATCATACCAACCGACATAAATCTTTCCATTGGGCGCGACATCCACCCAGGGGAAGAATTGGTGATGCTCATTTGAAAGGGAGTCGTCATTCAGGCGCAGGGGGGTGGACCAGGTGCTGCCCCCATTCGTCGAACGCGTGAAGTAGATATCAGCATCTCCGTTGCGATAATCGCTCCAGGCGACATAGACATTGCCATTGGTGGGGTCGACATCCATGGTGGGGAAGGAGTTGTCACGGAACTCAGCGCCAGGCAGGGGGCTGGGGATGGCCTTGACGGAAGCAACATGGACAGGGGTCCCAAAGGACAGACCACCATTGGTGGATTTATTCAACCGGATGGCGGATGTATCGTAGTTGAACCAGGCCACGTAAAGCGTCCCATCTGGACCGACCGCTGGGATCGAGCCCTGGTTGGATGACAACCCGGAATCGCTGATCTGAAATGGGTTTACATAGGTGCTTCCGCCATCGGTGGAGCGGGAAAAATAGATGGGGGTGCCGTAACCAAAGCGGGTCCAGGTCAGGTAGACATTTCCGTCATAAGGGCTGCCGGAAGCATCGACGGCCAGGTATTCCTTGTCCTGGAACTCGGACGGGGAATTCCAATCCACCACCACCGGGTCCAGCCAGGTGAGACCGCCATCGGTGGATTTGGCAACTGCCACGCCACCATCATCCGTGGAGCGATTGAAGGCAATAAAGGAATAATACACATTATGTATATCGTGGATGGCGATGGCTGGATCGCCAGCGGCGAAGGTGTTGGGGATGGTGGAGATATCGATGATGCCATCGCCCGGCCAGGTATTGCCGCCGTCGAAACTGACATAATATCCGGCGCGCACATCGTGCTCGGGCGGGGGATCGACGCGCAGGCGATAATCGTTGGAGGTGGCAATCACGTGATCTGGATCGGTTGGATTGACGGCAATGCTGGGCTCGTTTTGAGCCTGGGTGGTTGGATCCTGGTTGGTGAGCACATTGGGGCCAACAGGGACGTCGCCGAGCAGATTGACCAACCCATCCAGGCTATCAAGGAGAAAGGGGACTCGGGAGGATGGATAGCCAAGCGTGGCTGGATCAATCAGGACGATAGAGGACAACTTATCCCAAAACTCGGGATTGTCGCGGGGGGAGATGGGAGCACTGAGAACCGGGTGCCAGGAGGAAAAGAGCAGGATGAAGCCCAGGGAAAAAACAGCAAGGGTGATGCGGCGGAATGAACGATGCATGTGGAAGAGCCTCCGGAAGGATTTACAGAATTCCCAATTTTACCTGCGAAATAGAAATGCTGGGATTAATAAAAGCTGGTACGCAACGTGCATAAAAGAGCTGGTAGATCGTAAAGCATTAAAACCTGGAGACCGAAGATAACTTCCGTGAGCACAAAATTCACACCTCAAGCAGTTTCCTCTGATATTGCCGGAAATGGCAACCATCCTCTTGACATAGAACAAATGTTCTGTTATACTATATACAGGTAAGAGATCGGTATAAGGTATACGGAGGAACTGAGATGAACATCGGAATGCTATGGTATGACAATGACAAACAAGCCGACTTAACCACCAAGATCAAAAAGGCGGTTGATTACTACCACACAAAATATGGCAAGGCACCCAACCTGTGTTTAATCCACCCAAAGACTTTAGGAACAACGACGTGGAAAGGTACGGGGATTGAGATCCGGGTGACCCGCTCGGTGCTACCAAACCATTTTTGGCTGGGGGTAAATACTGGCAATGGGCCGGCTAGCTCGTAAGCTCGACCACGAGCAGCTCAAGAGCCAGGTCGGGGGCCAACTGGCCTGATTTTATGGCCTCATCGTAATACAAGAGTCGATGGTAGATATGTTCAAGGAATTTACTGGAAAAGCGAGCCGCACTTTCTATGGCAAATTTTGCAGGATAATAACTGATCTTCAATGATTTGGGGAAATCATCTACGGTGCCGTGGTTATCTAGAATCTCCCTGGCCACCAGCAACGACCTGATCTGAAAAACAATACTTGAAAATATACGCAAGGGATCCTCGTCTTGCAGGCTGCGGTGAAGCAAGGCCTGAGAGCGGCGTGGGTCCCGATCGCGGATGGCATTCACGAGGTCAAAATCGCCGATCCTGGCGGTGAGAGGGGTGAGGTGCTCAACATCATCTTCATCAACCGGCCGGGAGTTGTTCGTGTAGGTCAACAACTTCTCAATCTCCTGGGAGGCGAGTCGGGAATCATCGCCCACCTGGCTGGCCAGGGCGACCGCCCCGGGGGTGGTGATCTGCCCACCGGCAGATTTAACATGCTCCTGGATCCACTTCACCATCAATGCGCCACCGGGTTGGGGATGGTGGCGGATATACACCCGGCGAACCTGATCGGGGGTGAGGGCCCATTTTTCCAACCAGTGCAGTCTCCCCTCTCTATGAGATCTATCATCGGTCAGGAATCCATATTCCACCAAGATCAGCTTAGCAGTCGGCTTGGGCATAGCCAGATAGGTGAGAAACTCAGCCTGATCTTTTTTCTCTTTGTAACGGGCGGACGGATAGGTGAGGATCACCAGGCGCCGGGTGGCCAGGAAAGGAACGCTGGCAATTGCATCTTTGAGCTGAGCCAGGGTAGCGACCCGACCATCCAGGCGGGTGGTATTCATATCGGCGATGCTCGGATCACCGAGGTGGCTGACGATCCGGGTGACAGATTCGTTTATTGCGAATTCATCATCCCCATCGAACAGGTAAATCTCCGGTCCCTCGTCAGACAAGCCTAGCCTCGTGTTTCTACTCGATTTAGCACCATGCGCCCCTGTAACTTGCGTGAGATGGAGACGACCTCGAGCGTTCCGGGATCACTGGCGGTGGTGATGTTACGCTGGACTGAAAGTGCGAGGGGTTGCGAGGCGATCAGGGCGATGGTAGCCAGAGCTGCTGCCAAGGGTAGGCGGGAAAGCTTGTCTTGCCAGCGCTTACCGGCGCTGAGCATGGCGGCAGCCCCTGACAAACCTGCCAGCACACCGGCTGTGACGTAGTTCGTGCCACAATTCGGGTGGACCGCCAGGGCGGACTCACCAGCCTGCAGGCGGGTGAGGGCTTCTTGCACAGCAGCATGTAACACCTCGGGGGGAACCTCACCAAGGATCCAAAAACCACCCGTATCGGAGTGGCCAACCAGCCCCGTGTTGGGAAGGCGGCTGGAAAGGATATGCAAGGTGGCGTGTTCAAGGGCGTGGTTGCGGCGGATGCGGGAAAGCAGCGGGTATTCAAGGACACCCGTAAGTGATTTATTGATCGGCTGACTCATGAAATCCTCCAATTCTGGATGATTATACCAGCCTGGTCATCTGGTAAAGAAAAAACCGATGGACAAATAAATCCAGGGACCCACTACGGGGAGCCTCTAGATGTTTTCGATGGATAGCAAACTTACGATGAAGGATGAGTGGGGGTGTCGATGATTAACCGGGCAGCTTTGCGGCCAATCTCGACAGCAAAATTGGTTCCGCGATCCCATGGATACACCTGACTCATGCTGGCGAAGTAGAGACCGGGTATGGGGGTTTGAATGGCGGGAATATTGCAAGAATGGTTCAGCAAAGGCACGGGCTGGGCATATTTCGTGCGGTATAACCAGGTCTTGTTCACCCAGGATGGCGAAAAGTCAGGATTGATGCGGGCCAGAGATGGAGCGAAGCGTTGGAGCAGGTCTGCCTGACTCAACGTGAAGTATTCGTGGTCCGTCTCCAGGTAATCTCCGCAGTAAACGATATGGTCACCACCAAAATGCGCGGGTGAAATGAAATTGGTGTGCTCGACAAGGGCCAGGAAAGGGAACCCGGCGGATTTGGGAAGGTTGAACCAGTAATAGCCTTGCGTGGAAAGCTGGTGCTTGAGGGATAGGGTCATGACGACCGCACCCATGGATTTTAGCTCAAGCAAACCCTTGAGGTAGTCGCCCGGCAGATCGGGGGCCAGGTGGGCAAGCAGGTTGGGCGCAGTTGTAACCAGGCATTGATCGCAAATCACCGGCTCACCAGCAACGGAAAGCTCAATCGCACCACCAGAGGTTGTCCGAATGGCAGACACGGGCGTGCCCAGCCGGATAGAGACCCCCATCTCGATGAGCCGGGCAGCAAACCGGTCGGCAAAGGCCTGGAAGCCACCCTGGAAAGTACCCAGGCGGGTAGTGCGGGCTTTCAGGCGCGCCCACATCCAGGCCATATTGACCTGGCGAGCGTAGCGCTCACCAAACTTACCAATCATGAGGGGTTCCCACATCAGCTCGTAGACGCGGTCGCCGGCCCACTTACGCATCCAGGCATCCACGGTGTGTTTTTCGAGGGTTTTCCAATTGTTGGAGAGGCGCAGGAATAATCCAACCAGGCCAAAACGGGCTTTATTAACCCCCCAACCCAGCCCGGGGAAGAGGATGGCGGAGGGGATCGAATCAAATGGGTAGAATTTATCCTGGTGGTACAGCACCGTGTATGGTCGGGGAAAAACCACCTGGTCTGACCAGCCCACCTCATTGATCAAGCCCAGCATGTGCCGGTCGGATGCGAACCAGTGATGGTAAAACTGCTCAACTGACCACTCCCAATGCGGCTCCTTGAAGCCACCAGCCAGGCCTCCAACCGTGGGCGAGGCCTCGTAGATCGTGACCTGGTAACCCTGGCGGACGAGGTCATAGGCAGCCGACAAGCCGCCAAAACCCGCACCAAGGATAGCAACCCGCCTCATGGCTGGTCGACCCCTTCGGCCGGGAGGGGTTTGTCCTTAATGTGCATGGCTTCGGACCATGAAATGCCCTCCCGCACCATGTAGTACAGGCCCAGGGCGGTGACGGGGAACCACAGGGCGAAGTGCAGTACGAAGGTATAACTGGCGGCAATCTCACGGGCGATGCCATAGCCCTGCAACACGGCAATGCCGGGCAGGTCAAACGTGCCCAGGTAACCGGGTGCAGAAGGGATCGTGGTAGCCAGGTTGACCACCCCATTCATGAGCATCAGGGCGAAGAAGCTTACCTCAAAGCTGAAGGCATGCATCACAAACCAGTATTTGACGGTTTCGAGCAGCCAGATAATGAGAGAGGTGAAAAAGATCATCAACACATCGGCGGGTGAGCGGAGGGCCTTTAGCCCTTCCAGGAAGCGGCGGACCACACCCAGGGTCTTTTCGCGGAAGCGGGCCGGAACCACATGGTCCACGAACCAGGTAACGAAGCGGTCGGTGAGTGCTGGAAACATGGCGGCGAAGAGAAAGACGATCAACGCGCCGAAAAATGCCACACTGCCCCAGATGGCCAGCTGCTGGATGCCGATTTTGAACCCTGCAATCTCCACGGCAACATGGGTCACTCGCGATAATTCGGCCAGGTTCACAAAAATGAAGGCGAGCATGACGATGCCATCAAACATGCGCTCGACGATGATGGTAGCCACCGATGCTGAAATAGCCACGTTCTCATCCCGCTTGAGCACCACGGCGCGGATCACTTCGCCTGCCCGGGCGGGGAAGATGTTATTCCCGGCGTAGCCCATGGTGGTGATGGGGAACAAGGTCTTGGTAGGGATGGGCTTGATGGGGCGCAGGAGGTAGTGCCAGCGCCAGGAACGCACCCACAGGGCAACAAAATAGACAGCCACACCAGGGATGAGCCACCAATAATTGGCTTGAATTAAAACCCGCCACAATTGTGAATAATCGATCTTACTTAATACCAGATATAGAAAAAGGGCACTGATGGCGATGCCAAACCAAAACTGCCAGCGTTTCATGGCACTCATTCTACCATAACGAAGTCAGCCGTCATGGCCAGGGGGTTCAGGCAATAAGAAATCACAAGCCAGGGGCTGTAAAAAAGTCTGGTGTGGGAGTGGGAAGAGCCAGTTATGAAAAGTAAACAGGGCGTTGGACGGGATTATAATCTCGAGCATGAAACTCAAGGTTGGCATCGTTATCTTCATCCTGGTGGCGATCTCGGCTGCCGGGCTGTTGTTCTACAGCTGGAATACACGACCACAGCTCATTAAAACCTACCCGGCAGCTGGGGAAGCCAGTGCACCAGCAACCAGCGTTGTCCGCCTGGAATTCTCGCGCAAGATGGCAGAGCAGTCCGTATTAACCCGACTGAAAATCGCCCCAAGTATACCGGGCAACTTTAATTGGGAGGGTAACAGCCTGGTCTTCACCCCCGAGCAGATCTGGCCAGCGGGGGAAGCAATCACAATCACCCTGGAAGCGGGCGGTCGGAGCAGCAGCTGGTTGTCGTTCCCGATGGGCAGCCAGACCTGGTCATTCAAGGTCGGTGAGGTCATGCTGGCGTATCTGTGGCCGGCAGACCAGCCAGCGGATATCTACGCGCTCACCCCTTCCACGGGCAAGATCACCCGCTATACCAAGGATATGGGGGTTCTGGATTTCAGCGCCAGCCGCGATGGGCTGTGGCTTTATTTTAGCGCCAGCAATGCTGAAGGAGGGGCGGATATTTTCAAGATCGACCGGACCAAGGTGGGAAGCGAGGGGGAGTCCTACCAGCCCCAGATTGTTCTGGAATGCAAATCAAGCCAGTGCAGGAACCCGGTTATATCGGCTGACCAACAGTACCTGGCCTATGAATACCTGCAGCCTGACCCTACGGGGGGGAGCGGCCCGGCGCAGATTTGGGTGCTCAACCTGGCAACAAAAGAAGCCTCAGCCGTCGGACCAGAGGTGCACGAAACCATCCAGCCGGGTTGGTCGTCCAAAGGCATGCTAGCGTATTATGACGTCACAGCGGGTGGGTATGAATTTATCAGCCTGGGCTCACAGGAGAAGAGCTTTGTTTCCAACCAAACCGGCCAGCCAGGCGATTGGAACCCCCAGGGTGAGGTCTACCTTGCACCGGAAGTATCGTATTACCAGGCTCCCGAAAACACTGAACGAGGGATCAGCAACCTGTTCGCCTATACACTCCCCAGTGGTACATCGGTTGATCTATCGAAGCAGATGGTGGTTGAGGATGCTGAAGGCGTATACTCACCAGATGGAAGGCAGATCGTGTTTGCACGGAAATTCCTGGACGCCACGCGCTGGTCGCTGGGGAGACAGTTGTGGATGATGAATGCGGATGGCTCGAATGCCCATCCCATCACCGACGAGGCAGATTATAACCACTACGACATCACCTGGAGCCGGGATGGAAACAGGCTGGCTTACGTACGCTTTGATGAGTCGCGGGTGTTCAACCCGCCAGAACTATGGATGATCAATGTGGACGGCAGTGACCCAATCCAGCTTGTCATCGGAGGCTATGGACCCATATGGATACCTTGATCACGATCGGAGATAACGCCCCCAGCTTCGAGCTACGCGACCTGGAAGGCAAGCCATTCGACCTGGCAGCTTTACGTGGAAAGCTCGTGGTGCTCAATTTCTGGTCGGCAGAGTGTAACTGGTGCAGGCGGGTGGACCGTGAATTAGTGAACTGGATGGAGCAGTGGGGAGAACGGGTGGTGGTTGCCTGGATCGCGGCCAACAACAATGAAGATTTTGATCTACTCAAAAGGACTGCGATGGAGCGGCGGATCCCTAAGCTGCTAATGGATGCCGGTCAAAAGGTGGCTGACCTATACGGGGCCCAGACCACGCCGCATTTTTTTGTGGTCGACAGCCAGGGGAAGCTAAGATACCAGGGGGCGTGGGATGATATCACCTTCAGGCAGCGTAGCGCTACATGCGTGTACGTTACAGAGGTGATCCAGGCCCTAATCAACGACCAGCCTGTGGAAATCAGCCAGACAGCAGCCTACGGTTGCACGATCGTGAGGTTAACTTAGTAAGTGATCAACCTGCCTGGCCGCGGGCAAGCGTTTCCTGGGGTAAGAGAGCGTTATAAATAAAAGAGAAGGTGGGGGTTGGGATATGGTGGAGCTGACCCAGGCGAACCACCACGCCTATTTGTGCTTCCAACTCGGAGGGACGACCAGCGAGAATATCGCGCTGCAACGATGCGATGGCGTCTGGCTGAAAATGGTCAAGAGATTCCATGATATCGGTCAGGCTCTCCGGTGGAAGCGGAATCCCATGGGTCAAAGCCACCGAGTAGCATTCCTGCAATGCATCGGCGAACAGCTGGCGGGTTCCGGGGTGGGTCCGGTAGATACCCACCGGCACCCTGGTTAGTGCACCGATGCCACTGAAAGTGGAAATGAAGAGGAGTTTTTTCCACAAGGCAAGCTGGATATCGGAGGTGATCTCAGCATTCACTCCAGCGTGGAGAAAAATATCATGGAGATGCCTGGCACGCGCACTCGGATGGTTGTCCAGCTCCGCAAAGACTACCCAGGGCTCACCTCCGGCATGCTGGATGTGCCCAGGAGCGGCGATGCGACTCAGAATCCCACATACACCACCGAGGACATGCTCCCGACCAAGAATCTCAGCCAGCTGGGATGGGGCGTCAATCCCATTTTGCAGGGGCACAACGAAAGTATCCCGGCTCAGCAAGGGTGCCAAAACCTTGGCAGCGGCCGGTACCTGCCAGGCTTTGACGCACAGCAAGACCGCATCAGCGTCACTGACTACATTAGCATCATCCGTGGCATGCACAGGGGAAATCAAAAAACCACCCAATGGGCTATCCACCCTGAGGCCGTTGGCCTGCATGGCGTGCAGGTGATCACCGCGGGCGATGAATGTCACCTGTTCACCTGCCAGGGCAAGGCGACCTCCGAAATACCCACCCACACCACCGGTGCCAAAGATCAGGATATGCATGCCAGCCTCCATGGTTGTTCTTGTGTGATTTTACCTTACCATGATGATAGGAGGATGAAAACAACATGTGCCCCAAGTCGATTAAAATCGGGTAGAATCATTTGGAACCATCATTAAACATTGCACGTCTATTAATGAGGCAAGCGGATCAGGAGACCCTGTATCCAATACTGTGAGGAGATACTCATGAGTGAAAAAGATTCACCCCAAAAGGTAATTGAGGCACACCGCAAGCGACAGCAAATGCGGCAAGGCACCCCGATGATCATCATGGTCGGAGCAGCCATCCTTCTCATTGCCGGGGCTGCAGCGTTGATCTTCTGGCTGCTGGGAGACAATTCACCGTTAAAAGGACCGACGCCGACACCCACCCTGACCAGTACGGCCACGGCGACAAATACAGCAACACCCATGCCACCCACCGACACCCCGACAATCACACCGACCTCAGCACCGACCAACACTGAAACACCTACCATCACCCCAACACCGTCAGGGCCATTCGAGTACACAGTCCAACAAGGCGACACACTGGATAGCATTGCAGCGCGCTTTGGGACCAACATTCCCGCGCTGCTGGCGCTCAATCCAAACATCACCGCACCAGGCTTTATCATCTACGTCGGGCAGAAGATCCTCGTTCCACTACCCAACATGCAGCTGCCCACACCGACCGAAGTATCGACACTGGTACCGCCCGGCACGCTCATCACCTACATGGTGAAGGTGGGAGATACACTGGGTGCAATCGCACAGACATTCAGGAGCACGGTGGATGCGATCGTCAAGGAAAATAAGCTGGCGAACGCCAACGATATCTCGGCGGGTGACATCTTGAAGATCCCGGTCAATATCGCCACACCCGTTCCAACCGCAACGGTAGGCACGGTTTACCCGACGGTCAATGTGCCGACGAACACACCCATGCCCGCGACCGCAACGCCGTAACACAGCACTGGAATATAAAATCAAACCACAGCAAGTGATCGCACCTTGCTGTGGTTTTGTTTAATGGATATGCATTAGACCTGTTATTTTACCGGCGAGACGCAGACCAGATTTACGATCCAGGATGCTTATGAACTCATGCTGGCGAGGCTGGGATCAATCCAGCCATTCAATAATCGTGGCTTCACCCTGGCCAACACCAACACACAGGGTGGCGAGGCCATAATAGGGACGTTTTTCGGAGGGTGCCCGGCGGCGCATCTCATGAAGGAGGGTGGTCAGGATACGCGCCCCTGAGCAGCCCAGGGGGTGGCCCAGAGCAACCGCCCCGCCGTTCACATTGGTCAAATCCATTGGCAAGCCCAGCTCCTTAATGACTGCCAGGGATTGGACAGCAAAGGCTTCATTTAGCTCGACCAGCCGGATATCTTCCAGGCTGAGACTGGCACGCTCAAGGGCTTTACGGACGGCACCGACTGGCCCGAGGCCCATGATGCGGGGAGGCACCCCGGCGGCGGCTGAGGCGAGGATGCGGGCTTGTGGTTTCAGGCCAAGCTGGGCAGCCTTTGCTTCGCTCATCAGGAGGACACCCGCAGCACCATCGTTGAGGCCAGACGAGTTACCGGCGGTGACCGTGCCATCCTTGCGGAAAGCAGGGCGCAGGCGGGCCAGCGATTCCATGGTGGTATCGCGACGTGGCCTTTCATCGGTGGATACGACGATCGGATCGCCTTTCTTCTGGGGGATGCTGACCGGGATGATCTCCTGAGCAAATTTGCCCGAGTCAATGGCAGAAATGGCACGCTGGTGGCTTGCCACGGCAAAGGCATCTTGCTGCTGGCGGGTGATCTCCGGCATCATCTGGGCAATATTTTCGGCTGTCTCACCCATCGATTCAGTGCCGTAAAGCTCCTGCATTTTGGGGTTCGGATAACGCCAGCCCAGGGCCGTATCCCAGGCGGTCAGGTTCCCGAAGGAAAAGGGTTGCTCAGCCTTGGGGAGCGAATAGGGGGCGCGCGACATGCTCTCGACGCCGCCGGCGATGAAAACGTCTCCTTCGCCGGCACGGATGGCACGCGCAGCCTGGTTGATGGCGTTTAACCCGGAAGCGCACAGGCGGTTAAAGGTCACCGCAGCAACTTCGACCGGGAAGCCTGCCAATAAAGTGGCCATGCGGGCCACATTACGATTGTCTTCGCCGGCCTGGTTGGCACAGCCTAGATAAACTTCTTCGATCAAGGCAGGGTCGAGATGGTTACGGGTGACGAGGGCTTTTAATACGTGGGCTGCCAGGTCATCGGGGCGGACGGCTGAGAGGACACCACCTAAAGCTCCGATGGGAGTCCGGATGGCATCGATGATCACAGGGGTTGGCATTGGAATGCTCCTATATGATAAAGATTTCGCTTGAAAACGGATAGCTTGATTCTACCATCTCGTCAATGTCAGGTCTAAAAAAGAAGCTACTTGGGTACTGGCTGGATCTTTTCAGGCTTGCGTATTGGCGAGTTTTCCGGTATCCTTAGCACATCTCAGGTGTTTAAAGTTTTGAGGAGAAAATAATGCAGGAACGCAGAAAATACCCACGAAAAGACTTGCTATTATTTGCCCATGTTTATGATAAGAAAAGTGAGAAGATCATTGGAACATTATTGAATATCACCCTGGAGGGTGCCATGGTGCTGAGCGAGGATCGAATCGCAGCCAACAACACCATGGAACTGCATATTAAACTGCCTGAGAATTTTGTCGAGAAGAATGAGCTGATTTTCACAGCCAGCAGCCGCTGGTGCGGGCCGGATATCAACCCGGAGTTTTATGATGTGGGCTACCAATTTGCGAATGTAAGCGAAGAGGATGCCAAGATCATCCAAACCATCATTGAAAAATACGGATTCAAAGATTAGTTAGGGACGAACAGAGAAAGATTCAAAATCCTGCGGGCAACTTGCCCGCAGGATTTGTTTTAAGCGCAAGAAAGCTCCAGCTGCAGCAGCCAGGCTTTCAGCTTGATCCCGCCAGGACCGCCGTAGCCGTGGAGTGAGCCATCCGAACCAAGCACACGGTGGCACGGGATGACGAGCGGGAGCGGATTGGTGGCCTGCACGCGACCCACCGCCCGGGCGGCCTGTGGTCGACCTGCCTGGAGCGCCAGATCTTTATATGTGGAGGTCTGGCCATAGGGGATCTGGGCAGTGAGCAAGAGCACCTGGCGCTGAAAGCCGGTTTGGTGCGACAAGTCAAGCGGCAGGGCGAACTGGTGGCGGGTGCCATCCAGGTACTCAGCCAGCTGTTGGAGTGCAGGAGCGGTGCAAGCCTTGTCAAAGGCAACGGGACCTAGAGAAAAGCGCTGGACCTGGTGGAAAAAAACTGCCTCAGGCATATCCCAATCCACCCGGAAGAGACCCAAAGCCGTCACAGCGACCCATAATGGACCGATCGGGCTGGTGGGAAGCCGGCCGATAACGATGGAACCGGGAGCTAACTCTGACCGAGGTTGAGGCATGCTACCTTATAGACTACGCATGATGGGCTAATAATTTGTCACCATGTCGATCAGGCCACGCTCGCGGGCGACATGCTCACAATGGCGGAACACATAGAAGGAGGCAATTCCAAACACGATGGTGAGCGCGACAAGGATGGCAACGATCTGCGAATTGCTCAGGTTTTGGAAGGTTGGAAACGCCTCAGCCACTGAGCCGACCAAGGAACGGCGTAAGATCTCAAGCCAGTAGGTGATGGGGTTGAGATAACCAACCCAACGGATCCAGACGGGCAAAACCGAGAGAGGGAAGATGGCACCGCTAAACAGGAAGAGGGCACCCGCTACTGCATCGCCAATGAACCAGACATGTTGGACAATCAGCAAGCTTACCCCCGCAAGGATCAAGCCCATCATCGCCAGCATGAGAATGCCGATGGCGAGCGAGCCGACGAAGAGTGGCCAATCCACTTCGGTCAGAACAATATCGACATGTAAGAAGAGCATTCCGACGATAATGGTGATGAACACGGAGATCGACCCGACCAGGAATTTAGCCACCCCACGGCCCATCAGGTAGGCGCGCACATTGATCGGAGCGATATACATGTACTTAAGCGTCTTATAGTGCTCACGGTCATCCAGCACGGCCCAGGAGATGCCGGTCATGACAGATGCCACATAAATATAAAAAGCATTGCCTAAGTAGATATAGGTGAACTGGGGTGATTCAAAGTCCCCGTTGGTTATGACACTGTACATCACGACCAGGATGGCCGCGCCGGCCAGGGGCTTGATGATGGAATAAATGGCGAAGAGGAATGGATCGGTCCAGTTGGATTCGATCTGCCAGCCCAACCAGGCAGCCATGCGGAAGGAGCGGGTCGAGTTCCCTTTGTATTTTGGTGGCGTTTGAAGATCAGCTGTTTGCATACACAACCTCGAGGCTCGATTAACGGCGATTCTCGGTGAGACGCCCTTCGCGGATGGCCAGTTTTTCCATGTGGGCCAACATCAGGCGGGCGGCAATGATGAAGACAACGCATAATATGCACAGGATGGCGATCTCAACCTGCACGGACAGGAAGCCCAGCGATGGCCCACTGGCGAAGACAAGCTGACGCATGGCATCCATCCCCAAGGTGAGAGGGATGAATGAGGCTGTAGCAGCGATCCAAAAGCCGAAGTTCTTGATGGGGAAATAAAAACCAGAGAACAGGAACACTGGCTCTTGAGCCAGGTTGGAAATGTGCCAGGCTTCACGGCTGAGCAGGAGGTAAAGTGAGGCAGCCATCATGCCAAGGCCATACAGGGCCACCATGGTGATGAAGAAGACGACAAATAAGAGGGCGAAGCTGCTGACGGCGTAGCTCACGTCGAATATCAAGCTACCCACCACGATGATCACGAGGGCGCGCAGGGTGGTGGCGAGCAGGCCACCCAGGGCCATGCCGAGCAGGATAGCCATCATCGATGCAGGGCTGATGATATACAGGGCCAGGTTGCCCTGTTCTTTCTCCCAATACAGCTGGCTGGACATGCTCCACAAAACGTTCATCCAAAATGCGATCATCGCCCCACCGACGACAACAAACCCGATGTAATCTTCGGGGGCGCCGATGGCGCGATATACGAATACATATGCGAACACGGAGAGCAAAGGCATGAAGATGTCGAAGAACAGCCACGACTTTTCACGCTGCTGACCGATGAGGCGTGGGTAGGCACGAGCATAGACCGTCTGCAGGTATAATCTCCAGCCGTGCTTCTTTTGCAAGCGTGTGTTCAAGAACAGATTTATGTTATCTTGCTTGCTTAGTGAAAGCTGAGCAGGAGAGGAATGATCATTCATCAGAGACATCCTTCTGCTCGACCTCTTCCATGCTCGCACCGACCAGCTGCACAAAAACATCCTCGAGAGAAGGCTCGTTCTTCTTCAGGTTCAGCAGCCGGATATTGGCGGAGTTGAGGGTGTTCACCACTCCCGCCAGGGCTTGTTCCTCTTCCAGGATGAGATCGAGTGCATCACAGCCTTCCTGAGGGTGGTGGGTGGCGTTGCGTACCCCGGGTAAGGCCTGGAACTGGGCTACGCTCAGATTGCCATCAAATGGTGTGACTTCCAAATGGAAGATGGCCTCACGCTGCAGCTGGCGCTTGAGGTTCTCGGGGGTGTCACAGGCCAGGACGCGACCCTGGTTGATGATTGCCACCCGGTCGCAAAGCTCGTCGGCTTCCACCATATAGTGGGTGGTGAGCATCAGGGTGCGGGTGGGGTTGTTATCCACCCAGGAGCGGATGAACTGGCGGACCTCGCGTGAGGCACCCACGTCCAGACCGAGGGTGGGCTCATCCAGGAAGAGCACATCCGGGTCGGTCATAAACCCGCGCACGATATTCATCTTCTGACGGAGACCGGTGGACAGGTCGGAGGATTTGGCATTCATGCGGTCGGAAAGCCCAACGACCTCAAGCAAGCGCTTGATATTCTGGTTGGCGACGTCGGATGACAGGCCGTAAAACTGGGAGAACATCCACAGGTTTTCACGCACGGTAAGCAAGCCGTATCCGGAGGTCTCACCGCCAGAGACCATGTTGATGCGCGGGCGGACCTTGTCGGATTCAGCGGCGACATCGAAGCCTGACACCCAGGCGCGGCCCGTGGTAGGAGCGAGCAGGGTGGTAAGGATCTTGATCAGGGTGGTCTTGCCAGCGCCATTGGGACCGAGCAAGCCGAATAGCTCACCTGGCTGGATCTCAAGGTTGACATCTGTCAGGGCAACCAGCGAGCGGGGTTCGGTTTTTTTACCACCCCGAATTTTATAGGTGCGTCCAAGATTTTCGGTGCGAATTGTCAGGTCCATAAACTCCGTACTCAGCTTTCAAGAATGTTGGTAAAGCGTAGGGTAATCGTAGGTTTCCCGTCAAGCACGACTCCCTGGATTTTGATAATATATAGGCTGTAGGGCGATTTCTCTTCTTCTCCTCCTTTTTAGAGAGCCGGTAGTGGCGTACCCGGCTCTCGTTTATTTAAGAGAAGCCGGTGTCTGCCCATCGCCTCCAGCTAAATTTAATTGATAGCAGACCAGCTGGCGCCGATCGGTAAAGCCTAACTCGCGGTACATTTTCAATACTTCTAGCTTGTCTCCCCACGACTCCATCTCAATTTCCACTGACCCATGCTCAACCAACCAACGGACCCCAGTGAGGACCAGCGCCCGGTACAGGTCAAGGCGGCGATGCTGCGGGACCACCCCAGGGGCGTCGATATAGCCAGTGGGCACGCCATTCTTTGCAGAACGCTCAGACGATGGCTCAACACGGCTGATGCCTACCACTCTCCCTTTTTCAGAAAAGACCAGGAAGATGCCCTGCGGGATAAAATCCGGGAGCCAAGAAGCCAGCTGCTCTTCAGTCACCTCATGGTGCCCCCAGAGGGGGATGTAGGATAGGTTGAAGGCTTCAGCCAAGGTGGATATCCGATTTACTTCAGAGTATGGCTGCAAGGTATAGCCAAACGGCCAGATCACCGGGGGAAGCCTGACAGCGGCTGGAAGGTGCAATTCAGTGTAGGCACCCACGGGGGTGAATCCGTTTCCTTCCAGAAAACTGCGTGCGGCAGGCTGCCTGGAATCGGCATACACCTGCACTGCGGAAGCCCCCAGCTGGAGAGCACGTTGATTAACCCGTTCAAGCAGCCCAGAACCGATCCCTTTGCGCCTCCAGGAGGGATGGATGACGATGTTGGCACTCACCTGAGATGGATCAGGGCCGGCAACCAGCATGGCTGAGCTGATCATGAAAGAGGCATCGCCAGGGTCATCGACCACCCAGCGGTCTGTGAGCGGGTTGTGGCCTGGCTGGCTCAGCTGCTGCCGAATTGTGGATTCATCGACTTGACTGCCCAGCTGGTCAGCGTTTTCAGCCGCGGCATACAACGCCAACATAGGCGGAATATCGTGGTTAGGTAAAAATGATCGGTATACCCATTGAGCCTGATCCATATAAAACCTCTGCATGCTACCGGTTGGTTGACAATGCTATACCGGCATGGACTAGATGCAAAAAGACGGAGCGATACTCATTAATATGGAGCATCTGCTTCAGCCTGAATGACTCACGGCTTGTTATTTTACCACCTTCCATGGGTGGGGCTCTGAAGGCCAAGGCGTAGCAGACAAGCATCTTGTTGGTTAGCTTCTCAGGCTGAGGATCTCCTGGTAGCGGAAACAATCGGTGGTATGGTCATTCACCATGCCCACGGCTTGCATGTGGGCATAGCAGATGGTTGGTCCCACGAAGTGGAAACCACGCTTGAGCAGGTCTTTGCTCATGCGGCGGGAGACATCGGTCTCAGCCGGGATCTCGTGGCCAGACGTCCAGGCATTCACGATGGGTCTTCCACCGACGAACTGCCACATGTAAGCATCAAAGCTGCCGAATTCTTGCTGGATGCTCAAAAACGCCTGGGCGTTCAGGATCGCGGCATTGATCTTCAGGCGGTTGCGGATGATGCCCGGGTTCGCCAATAGCTCAGCGACTTTATTTTCATCATATTGAGCAATTTTCTGCGGGTCAAAACCATCGAAGAGGCGCTGGTAGTTGGGGCGCTTTTTCAGGATGGTATACCAGCTGAGGCCAGCCTGGGCACCCTCCAGGATCAGAAATTCGAAGAGAAGTCGATCGTCATGGACAGGCACGCCCCACTCGTGGTCGTGGTAGTCCAGGTAAAGCTGGTCGGTCGTATCAGCCCAAAAGCAGCGAGTTGGCATGGTTTCAGCTCCTTGATAATATCGTTTCGGTGATCGCCCAGCAACGTAAAGAAATGGGCTGATCTGGCTTTCGTTGTTCAGCCATTTTCTCCAGCCTGGGGCGGCTGTATTCCAGCTCGTACCTGGCTATATCATCCAGCTCAGAAAGCATCAGCATGGTGTAGAAATAGGGGAAACCGCGCCAGCCGCCCTTGCCATCGCGGAATGTTCTTAGCTGCTCGAGGAAGTCGCTCAGACGCCCGGCTAGTTTATCTGATTCTTTAGCGTTCAGATAACGCATATAAGCAATCGTCAATGCCCGGCATTCGCCTGAGGCACAAAATTCACTGTAACACATGCTGCGCATGCGCTGATCAGCCAGCTCGATACACCTGAGTGAGGCTTCATCCATTACAGCCAGAAGGATGAGCAGCCTGGGAATCTCGATGAGCGGAATATGGCGAGAGGCAAGCTTCGTGTGCAGCGTTTCACCAGTGAATAGCTGGGTGCGTTCGTCTGGCTCGGTAGTGTCACGGGTAAAAAATCCGCTATTCGGACCAGATAATATTTGCCGGCTGGTAAACAAAGCAACCAGGGCTTGCCTGTCTTCAAATGAGATGGTTTTTCGATATAAATAATCTTCGGAGCAGGCATCGATGGCGGCGAACAGGCTGACGGGATGGTCTAGACTCATCTTTCCCTCCTTTGACGTCATTCTATGAAATAGCGCATGATCGGGCGGGTTTCTGAGCGGCGCGCCACTTCCGTGAAACCAGCCTGCTTAAATGCAGAGTAAAGACCGGTGTAAACAAACACATCGGGAGCTTTACCTTCTTTTGGATCGACGGGATAGCCTTCAACGATTCTGGCTCGATGGGCAGCCGCGTACTCAAGCGCGGCCTGTAACAACTGGACCGTCAGGCCTTGGCGGCGGTGTGAACGGGCCACGAAAAAACACACGATGGACCACACTGGCTGATCATCCACCGGTTTGAGGATACGGGAGCGGGCCAAGACTGGGAATTCTTCACGCGGGGCAACCGAACACCACCCAACTGGCTGACCCTCGAGATATGCCAACAGACCCGGGACGGTACCTGAATCGACAAGGGACCGGAGACCCTGGCGGTTCAGCACTCCCTGCTGCTGAGAAAACTGCTGGCGGGTGAGGCGCCAATACATGCACCAGCAGCCAGCACAGGCACCACGCGGCCCGAAGAGCTTTTCCAGGTCGGGCCAGGTTTCTGGCGTCAGGGGACGTATGGTGGGCATATCATTGCGCCTCTTTTAAGAAATCCAGGACCAACTCGTTGAACCTGCCTGGTTGTTCGAGGGGAATCATATGGGCGGTACCAGGAATGCCTACCATGCGCGCATGGGGTATTTGGCATTCCAGCTCGGCAGCTGCAGCCCTGGCGCCGGTTGAATTGAATTCTCCGATCAGAATGAGGGTGGGCTGGCTGATCTCGCCCAAGCGCTGGAAAGCTGGCGGCTGAAGGGGAATGGGGGTAGCCTGCCCGTCCTGGCGAGTAAAGTTCGAGCGTATGGTTTTGCGCAGATATTCACGGATATTTACAGGGGCCCTGCCTTCGGGCTGGGATGGGCCATCTGCCCACACGTGCGTCTCAAGCTCAGCCAGCTCATCAAAAGCCTGTTGCCCCCATAATTCTTCCATGCGAATAAAAAGCTTATTTTCAAACTGGGCTTCTTCACTATCATCAGGCTGGTAGTCAAAGCCACTGATCCCAGCTGCGACGGCTACCAGGCTTGTAACCCGTTCCGGATGCTCCAGCGTGAAGTCGATGGCGATCTGACCGCCACGCGAAATGCCGACAATACTAGCCTTCTCAACGCCGAGGTGCTCGAACAGGTCGAGGATATCCTGGCGGTTGGAATACTCGGTGTTTTGGGTGCGTGACCTGCCGTAGCCCCGGGTATCGTAACGGATGACCCGGTAGGACTGGCTAAACAGGTCGAACTGGGCATCCCACATGGTCAGGTCGGCCACACCGGCATGGATCAACAAGACGGGATGGCCTGAACCGGCAGCTTCGTAATATAGCTCGCCGTGATATACCGGAGCAAAGCCTGCGGTAAAGTTTTTGCGTTCCATTGTTTTTCCCTCCAAGAAATATCGCAGCCAATGATGCGTTTATGTCGCTAAGAGCGAGGATGATAGTCGATCGAGAACGGCCTATCGAACAGAACCATCGAAAAAAGATTTACTCTGACACCGAAGGCTTGAAGCCAGCTCACCGATGGGAGTAGGCTTTCGTCAACCTGTGCCCGGTTCAGCTATCCTCGTCGTCGTATTCATCATCCTCCCAGTCAAAGTCTTCATCCTCATCATCGAACTCATGTCGTCTGCATCATCCTCGCTCTCGTCCTCTTCCAGGTCGAGGTCGACTTCTTTGCCAGGGCCTTCTTCCTCGATGAACTCCTCATCATCTTCTTCTTCGAGATCTTCATCTTCATCGGCTCTCGAGCCCCCAACTTTCCCGGTGAGGTCGCCTTCGTCATCGAGCTCGCCATCGTCAGACGACTCTCGATCGTCATCTTCGATGAGGTCTTCATCGTCGGAGTCATCTTCCAATGAGCCAGAGTCGTCTTCTCCATCGCCGTCCTGGTCGGTGGACACCAGAAGGGGAGGAAATCCACCCGATAAAAACACCGGAGCACTACGTGTGGGCACGAAAGCAGCCTTGTAGTTAGTTAACGCTGCGCCAGGCAGCGAATAGTGCAGATCAGGCAATCCAGATTGCAAGATCGGTGAATATTTCTGCTGAGTGATCTGGTAAAGCAAGCTAACCTGCCCATGCTCACAGCCTGGCAGGAAGTGCCATCGAAAACCTTAGAATTCTCAACCATCATTGGACCTTTGAGGATTTCATCCGGATGTTTACCTTACATACATGATACGCGCACCTGGATGAAATCAGTATCGTCGTGGATCAAGCCACGATATGGATCGATCAGCCATCAGGCGCCGGACCTCTCCAGGCATAGCGCTTGAGATCAACGCGTTCATGCTCATCAAACTCAACCCCTTCGGCTTCAAGCAGCTCACGCTGCAGGTTTCCCCCACCGCCAGGGCGCAGGCTGACCTTGCCCTTAGAATTGATCACGCGCTGCCAGGGCACATCCTGGGGGCAGTCAGCCATCGCGCCACCTACCCAGCGTGCCCCAAAAGCCAGGTAAGACTTGGGGTCCATCCCGGGAGGGGGTGGCAAGTAGGAGGCGATCTGACCATAGGTTGATACCATCCCCGGTGGGATCTGGCGAACCAACGCCCAGACTTTGCGATTGAATTCATCGCGCCTGGGTGGTGAAACATAGCGTTGAGCTTGATGAACGGCTGAAGGCGGCATACAAACCTTCCTTTCGCGTATAAATCAATGATACCGGAACGCATGTTCTAGGTCAAGTCCCGCTGGCGAATCATCTGGTAGAGCATGGAATATCTATCAATGTCCACCTGCTCTGCCATACTGCTTAGATGTTTCAAGCCAAAAAGGGATACATGTCATAATTCATGAATAATGTACGCACAAATATATAATATTGTTCACCCCAGCCGAAATGCCTGGCTTTGTGATATGGATTACAATTAGTGATATCCAACAACCCTGGCAGAACCTAGAGATCAAGCACATGGCAACTGACACACCCTCCAGCTACCGAAACCTAGTTATTTATGAGATCTATGTACGCAACCATGGACCAAATGGCACTTTTCAAGATATCGTAAAGGATTTACCCCGCCTGCATAACCTGGGAGTGGATGTGTTGTGGTTCATGCCGATCCACCCGATTGGGGTGCTGAACAAGAAAGGCAGCCTGGGCTGCCCATATTCGATCCGGGATTACACCGAGATCAACCCGGAATATGGCACCAAAGAGGATTTTGCCCAGCTGATCGAACAGGCCCATGGGCGTGACATAAAGGTGATGATCGATGTGGTGTACAACCACACGGCACACGATTCGGTCCTGGTGAAGGAGCACCCGGAGTATTTCCACCAGGATGAGAACGGTGTCCCGGTTACCACCGTACCGGAATGGAATGATGTCGTCGATCTGAAGCACTCCAACCCGGGCCTGGCAGATTACCTGATCGATACGCTGAAAGGCTGGGTACAGCTGGGGGTGGATGGATTCAGGTGCGATGTAGCCTCGCTGGTGCCGCTTGAATTCTGGATGAGAGCGCGGGCCGAGATTGAGCGGGTGAAACCGGGCGTGATCTGGCTGGCCGAGTCGGTGCATGCCAGTTTTGTGGGCTCCAGGCGGCAAAATGGACTGACCGGGTTATCGGACAGCGAGCTATATACGGCGTTCGATATCACCTACGATTATGATATCTGGCCCATCTGGCAGCTGGCCGTGCTGGGCAAGGTGCCGGTTCGGCGGTATGTTGAAATGCTGCGCTACCAGGAATGCATCTTCCCGGTCAACTACGTGAAGATGCGCTGCGTTGAAAACCACGATACGGCGCGCATCATGCGCATGGCGCCCAGCAGAAACCAGGCCATGGCCTGGACGGCTTTTGAAGCATTCAATAAAGGGCCATTCCTGATCTATGATGGCGAAGAGGCAGCCACCAAGCATACCCCGTCATTGTTCGAGATCGATAAAATCGATTGGTCAGATTACTCGCTTCAGCCTTTCCTGAGCCGACTGGCAAAGCTTAAGAAGGACCCGGCTCAGGTGGATGGAAAGTTCGTGGTCATGCAGGCTGACCCGGCGATCCAGGCACTGTGGGAATACCCCAGTAAAAACCTGTACGGAATCTTCAATACGAGTGGGAAAACAGGCTACATCATGGTCAGCTTACCGGATGGGACCTACCGGGACCTGTTGAATGATGGCCAGGTGACCGTCAGGGGCGGGAAAATGCTGCTGCCAGATACAGCTGCCATAGTGCGCTGCGCTGACCCAATGCTGGCTCGCCCGGCCTATAGTGAGCTGCTCGATTACATTTTTTCCAGTCGATAACAACCGCTTTATTGTGTGGCACCATGCAGGCGCAGGACCCTGACGAGCTCGTCCAGGATTTTTTCTGCCGCTATGGCAAGGGGTGTCTGGCCGTCAAAGCGAGGGTTTGGGTCAGCACCGTGTTCCAGAAGCCATTCAGCCATGGAGGGCTGGCTAAACATCACGGCAGCATGCAAGGGTGTAAGCCCATCGGGTGAGGCTGCGTTCAGGTCAGCGCCGTGCTGTTGGAGGTATTCGGCAACGGTTTGATGAGCATGGATGACCGGAAAATACATCAAAGGGATACCGTGGGCGCCACGGGCATGCACCAGGCCGGGATTTTCTGCTAAGAAATCGTCCATGCAGTCCACATGACCAAGCATGGCGGCGGTGCAAATGTCATATTCGGCGCCGTGGTCAATCAGGAGGTTGACGATTTCCACCTGGCCAGTTTGCGTGGCAGCCTGAACCGCGGTTTCGGTCCAGCTGGCATTGGCGCTGACGATGGATGGATACTTCTCGAGCAGCTCCCGGACCACGGCAATATTGCTGTGGGCATTCCCGACAAACTGGTCGATGGATTCTTGAGACGGTGTGGGACTGGTGGCTATAGATGTCCTCCTTTGATTATTTTGGCATACAACCAAAAATTTTAAACCACCGATGAACACAGATAAACACCGATGAACCTAGATAACCTAAAATGTTAAAAACTAAAAAAACCGACAGAACAAATATATTAGACCATATTTGTCCGCAATGACAAGAGTTGGGCTAAGAAACATTAATAATTGACCCATGCGTGTTTCCGGGGTCCACACATGCTAAAATAAAGATCGCAATCAAGCGAACAATCAGCTCAAAACAAGTATATGGAGACGAATATGGCAGCGCGAAAACTGAGAAGCATAACGGCAGAGGACCTGTACCTGTTCAATACGGTGAGTGAGGTACGCCTATCACCCGATGGGCAGCACGTGGTGTATACGGTCAAGCGTGTAGAGCGAAAGACCGAAAAGAAGTATACCAACCTGTGGGTGGTCCCTACCTCTGGTGGGGAAGCCTGGCAGTTCACCACTGGCGACCAACACGATGAGAGTGCCAGGTGGTCGCCGGATGGGAAACGGATCGCATTCCTATCCGACCGGGGGGACAAGGAGAAACCCGCCCAGATCTATGTGATCCCGTTTACTGGCGGGGAAGCCAGGCAGCTAACGCACATCGAAGGTGAGATCGGGCAGATGAGCTGGTCACCCAACGGGAAGCAGATATTGTGCACCGTAAGGAAAACGGATGCAGAAGTAGCTGAACGCGAAAAAGATACGCAGAAGAAACAACTGGGGGTGGTTGCCAGGCATTATGAGCGCCTGTTCTACAAGCTGGATGGGTATGGCTACCTACCACACGAGCGCACGCATATCTGGGTGGTGGAGGCCCAGACTGGACGGGCCAAGCAGCTAACGGATGGGGCAGTATACGACGAAATCTTCCCAACCTGGTCACCGGATGGCAAGTGGATAACGTTCATCTCCAACCGCAGCGAGGAGCCTGACCAAACTCCGGACCGAATTGACCTGTATGTCATGCCATTCACAGGTGGAGAGTTCAGGAAGATCGATACACCTGCCGGTGAAAAGGGTTACCCTGAATTTTCACCGGATGGAAAGCTGATTGCTTACCTGGGGGTGGAAGGAGAAGGGCAGTATTATCGGAATACCAACCTGTGGGTCGTTGCGGCTGATGGGGCGAGTGAATCCCGCAACCTGACGGGAAAATATGATGTGCATGTCGACTCGAGCACGATCAACGACGTGGGAAGCCCAGAATTGATGCCACCCACCTGGTCAAACGATGGAAAGCGATTGTATTTCAATACGGTATTGCATGGAAGCAGCAAGCTTGCCTCGATAGCAGTGACGGGAGAGGACTTGCGGGATGAGATCGGAGAAGGCGGGGTCGTGGGCTCATTCACATTTGACAGGCAGCAGAAAACGCTGGCTTACTTCTACGGCAGGATGGATGACCCGGTGCAGGTCTTCAGCCGCAACCTGCAAAACCATAAAGACCGCCAGCTGACACGCTTAAACCGTGGGCTGCTGGATGGAATCGACCTGGGACAGGTGGAGGAAGTGTGGTTTAAGGGGCCCGATCACGACCTGCAGGGTTGGATCTTGAAGCCACCTGGTTTTGACCCGGCGAAAAAGTATCCATCCATCATGGAAATCCATGGTGGGCCACTGACCCAATACGGCAAGTTATTCATGCACGAGTTTTATTACCTGGCTGCGCATGGCTACGTGGTTTATTTCAGCAATCCACGTGGCGGGCGTGGGTATGGTGAAGCGCATGCCAAGGCGATCTTCGGTGATTGGGGAATAGCCGATTACGCCGACCTGATGGCCTGGGCTGACTATATGGAGAAGCAGCCTTATATTGACCCGAACCGCATGGGCGTGACGGGAGGCAGCTACGGGGGCTATATGACGGTGTGGATCATCGGGCATACCCAACGCTTCAAGGCAGCTGCTACGCAGCGGTGTGTGAGCAACTTTATCTCCATGTGGGGCAGCAGTGATTTCAACTGGACCTTCCAGGCGGAGCTGAACAATAAGCCCCCCTTTGAAGACCTGCAGTATTACTGGGAACACTCGCCGATCGCGTTTATTGGGAATGCGCGCACGCCAACCCTGGTGCTGCACAATGAGTTTGACCTGCGGTGCCCGATCGAACAGGGTGAGCAGGTTTTCGTGGCCTTGAAAAGGTTGGGGGTCGATACCGAGATGGTGCGCTTCCCAGATGAATTCCATGGGCTCTCACGTACCGGCCGGACAGACCGGCGGATCGCCAGGCTGAACCACATCCTGCGCTGGTTCGAAAAATACCTGAAGGGTTAAACAAAACGCCTCGCTTCTCAAGAAGCGAGGCGTTTATTTCTAAATCAGATTACTCAGTCACTGCGGGTATCCCGGCGACAGGTTTGGCAGCGCGCACCCCGCGCAGGATAGCCTGGGCGAAGACCTCAGCAGCATAGGCGCCGACGATGTTGACATCGGCGTTGTGTTCACCCGTAGCGATGGCGAAGATGGTATCACCATCCACCATGGTGTGGGCGGGTCGGATGGTACGCGCCAGGCCGTCATGGGCCATTTGGGCGACCTTGTTGACCTCTTCTTTATCTAGCTTCGCATTGGTGGCAACGATACCGATCACGGTGTTGCCGCGGCTGCCGAAACCTAAGGCAGTGCGCCCAACCAGGGTTTTCATGACCTGCAAGGTATCAGCGTAATAGCCTGGAGCCCCGATATGCAGGGGGCCGACGTCCCTTGAGCGTGCGCCGGCGATGACCTGCCCGGTGGTGGGGTCGATGACATCCCCAAAGGCATTCACGGCAACAATGGCGCCAACGATCACACCCGCGCCGATCTCCATGCTGGCTGTGCCGATACCGGATTTCATGCATTGGGATGGCCCGAGGATCTTGCCAACCGTGGCACCGGTGCCAGCACCCACGTTGCCTTCGGCGGGGGGCTGGTTAGAGGCATTCTGGCAGGCCAGGTAACCCATGGCTGCATCGGGGCGGATATCCGGGCGGCCGATGCCCAGGTCGAACAGGATGGCAGCCGGGACTATGGGAACCTTGGCGATGCGCGTGTCGAAACCGACCCCCCTTTCTTCCAGATAGCGCATGACACCCGTGGCGGCTTCCAGCCCGAATGCTGAACCACCTGCCAGGACGACGCCATGAACCTTGGAGACCAGATGCATGGGATGCAGGGCATCAATCTCGCGCGTGCCTGGGGCACCGCCGCGCTGGTCCACACCGCCAACCGCACCTTTTTCGCACAGGATGACCGTGCAACCGGTTAAGGCTTCATCATTTTGGGCATGCCCAACCAGGATACCAGGGATATCCGTAATGGCATCATTTATTTTCATAATTCCCTCCTATCCATCAAATTTTTATAACAGGAGGTTCAAGGGAGCCTAAGGTTTAAGAAGTTTTGCGATTTCAGCAATGAGCCTCTCAGCTACCTCAGATTTATCCATGAGCGGCAGCTCGAGGGATTGCCCGTTTGCAAACAGGAAGGTGACCTGGTTGGTATCCACACTGAAGCCGGAGGAGGCGAGGCTGACATCGTTAGCGACGATCATATCCAGGTGCTTGGCCTTCAGCTTTGCAGCGGCATTTACGAGCAGGTCCTGGGTCTCGGCGGCGAAACCGACCATAAGCCGGGGGTAACCAGACTGGGCGTGCAGGTTGGACACCTCGAGCAGGATATCGGTAGTGCGTTCCAATTCGATGGTAGGCACGCCAGAATCCTTCTTGATCTTCTGGGTAGCCTTCCAGGCGGGGCGATAGTCGGCCACAGCAGCCGCCATGATGAGGACGTCCGATTTCTGGCAGGCTTTGACCACCGCTGCTTCCATCTCAGCCGCGCTGGTCACCTGGACCAGCTGCGCTCCCTGGGGGACATCCAATGCGACTGGCGTTGAGATTAGGGTAACCTGGGCACCGGCATCCAGGGCAGCCTGGGCAATGGCATAACCTTGCTTGCCAGACGAGCGGTTGGTGAGCAAGCGCACAGGGTCGATGGGTTCCTGGGTACCGCCTGCGGTGATAACCAGGTGGCGGCCCTGGAGTAGGCCCATGGCGGGTGAGCAAGTAGCGTATATGCCCAAGCAGAACAGCCGGTTCGGTCATCCGCCCACGCGCCTCCAAACCGGAAGCCAGGTGACCCACCTCAGGACCGAGGATGACTGCCCCGCGACCGCGTAAAATCTCCAGGTTCGCCTGGGTGGCAGGGTGGTTGAGCATGCCGCCATCCATGGCAGGGGCAATGAGGAAAGGACGCTCGGTGGTGCCAGAGCCGAAGGAGAGGCCAGCCAGGACGAGCAGATCGTCGGCGATGCCGTGCGCCAGTTTGGCGATGGTATTGGCTGTGGCAGGCGCAATGACGAACATATCCGCGGAATGACCCAGGCCGACATGCAAGACGTGCGCTTCAGCCCCCCACAACGCTTTATCGGTGAAAACTGGACGACCGGTCACTGATTGGTAGGTAAGGGGGGTCACAAATTCAAGGGCAGCCGGGGTCAGGATAACATCCACCAGGGCGCCAGCCTGGGTCAATTTACTGGCTAGGTCGGCAGCCTTGTAGGCTGCGATCGAGCCGGTGACACCCAGGAGGATATTCTTGTTTGCGAGGTATTTTTCTGGCATAGGATTTTCCTGCCACATCCCGAACAGGTCATCCGGGATGTGGCGGACCAACATATCACTGTTCATTCCCCCGCAAAATGGCTTTGCAGGGAAACGTTCGAAGAGCTATTTCCCCAGGCGCTTGCGAAAAGCCTCCGTAAGGGCTGGGATGATGGCATACAGGTCACCGACGATACCATAGCGGGCCAGCTTGAAGATGGGGGCTTCGGGGTCGCGGTTGATGGCCACGATGACTTTGCTGGTGCGCATACCAGCCTGGTGCTGGATGGCCCCGGAGATCCCGCAGGCGATGTACAGGTCTGGCGAAACGACCTTACCAGTCTGGCCAACCTGGTGCGAATAGGGGATATACCCTGCATCCACAGCGGCACGACTGGCACCGACGGCAGCATGGAGCACCTGGGCGAGGTCTTCAATGAGCTTGAAGCCTTGCTGAGCTTTCCAGACCTCAGCCTGTTTTTCATCCAGGCCAGCGGGTGGGGTGAGGTTGGGATTATTCGACACCCCCCGCCCACCAGACACGATCACCGAGGCGTCCGATAGGCTCACCCCGGCTTCACCGGCTGAGTAGGTTTCGACCTTGCTGGGGATATCGGCTTCGGCAAGTACGGGGCTGACCCGGGTGATGGTTCCAGTGCGAGCCGTATCGGGTGGCAGCTTGTTGAAAGCCCGCCCGCGCAGCGTGACCAGCTGTGGTCGGGTGAGGCAGGCAACCTTGCTCAGGAGCTTGCCGGCGTATATCGGGCGGGTGGCAAGCAAAGCGCCATCTTTAACTTCCAGGGCGGTTACATCGGGGAGGACGCCAGTGTTAAGATCGATGGCTGACATGGCGGCCAGCTCGCGGCCGCGGGAGGTGGTTGGGAAGAGGATAACTTCGGGAGAGGCTTCGGCCGCCAGCCTGGCTAACAAGGCTGTGTATGGCTCGGGGCGGTAGTCATCCAGGGTGGCATCGTCTGCCAACAGCACTTCATCGGCACCGTAATGGAAAGCTTCGGCAGCGACGGGCTCAACACCTTTTCCAAAGACAAGGGCAGTGACGCCTCCACCGAGCTGACCTGCCAGATTTTTAGCAGCGCCGATAGCTTCCCAGGAAGTAGGCAGGGCAGTACCTTTATATTGATCGATGTAAACCCAAATCTTGTTCATAGGATCTTCTCCGCCATGATCTTATCGGCGAGGGTATCGGCAATTTCCTGCGGGCTGCCACCGGTGATCATTTCCGTCGTAATCTGGCGCTGAGGCGGGTTGAATATCTCAGGCCAGGTGATGTTGGCTTTTAATCCGCTCAGACCCAGATCAGCCAGTGACCAGACCGGGATGACAGCGCGGGAGGCCTTGCGGATGCCCATAAATGAAGGATAGCGCGGCTCGCCAAAATCCTTGACGATGCTGAGCACAGCAGGTAACCTGGCACTCACGGTCAGCCGCCCCTCTTCGGCACTGCGCTGGACCTGGATCGTGCGGGCGGCTGGATCGACGCTGGCGATCACAGCTACCAGGGTCAGGGCAGGCCATCCCAGCAGGCGCGCCGTTTGCGCAGCTGCGAGGCCAGTATCCGTATCGATGGCCTGGCGACCAAGGAATGCCAGATCGACATCACCGACCTTTTGGATAGCCGCGGCCAAAACACGTGAGGTCACCTGGCTATCCATGTGTACCAGGGCGTCATCTGAAATTAAAATGGCTTCTGAGCATCCCATGGCCAGGGCATGCTTGAGGGCTTCCTTGGAATTCTCTCCCCCGATGCTAACTGCGATGACGCTGCCGTTATGCGCCTCAGCCTGCTGGAGTGCAGCTTCTACGGCGTACTCATCCCATGGGTTGATGACCAGGGGAGAGTCACCCCAATTGACCTTACCATCGACTGCGGTGAGCTTGGCAGCTGAATCAGGTACTTGTTTAACACATACTGCGATTTTCAAGACTGACCTCCTTTCAATGCACGTGTTTAATGATCTATTAATCGATTACTCAGGATCTATTTTGTGTTCGTGTTTTAATCTGATGATGATGCATTATACAGTGAAACAATAGAATAATGCCAAATCAACAGATCCATCAAGATCCTATAGCTATATTATAATATGAGGAACAATCTGAGAATATTGAGAGGAGGTCAACATGAACAAAGCCATAAGCTTCCTTACTGGTGCGCTTTTAGGGGGGGTGGTAGGTGCGGTGATAGCCATCCTGTTAGCGCCGAGCTCAGGGGTTGAGTTACGAGGACAGATCCAGGAACGATCGATCGAGCTTCGGGATGAGATCAAATCAGTGGCCCAGGAACGCAGAGCCGAGCTAGAAAGGGAACTGGAGACACTAAGGGCTCCAAACCGAAAACTACCCGAATAACGGAACAACCTGCCTCAGGGTAAGTGGCCATACGATGCCTTCAAAGTGATCTTTTCGAATACATCGAAAAGAAAAGCATACTTACTTGTGAATTAGATATCCAAATATCGCAGACTCTATAAAAGATAGGGACCGTTCACTCACGAACGGTCCCTTATTTGTCATCTAAATGGTTAATGGCGGATGACGCTGTAACGGTAGGGTGCTGGCTGACGGGTGAAACGCGTAGTACCACTGACCACCAGTACAGCCTCATCCACGCCATCCCCGATCGTAAATGGGATATCCGCAGAGATATCTGGCTCAAGGGTGATGTTGCGGACGGTGGTGGTATCTCCGCTGGTAATCAGAGCCAGGGAATAATCCTGTGGCAGGGTATTTTCAATGCGAGCCCAGCCTTCAGGCTGCCACCCGCCATTATCCTCTTCAAACCCTGTTTGGTAGCCAACTTCTGGTATGCTCACATCATCCAACAAGAACCCCTCCCCGGTTAAATTCGTGTCGGTGACGTATTCGAAACGGATGGAAACGGATTTTCCAGCGAATTCAGACAGGTCGACATTCTCATGCAGCCACAGGGGATCCCCGCCACCGGTTCCGGTGTAACCCCATCCATAGCTGTTGCCTTGTGGATTGTAGTCTGTGCCGGAGGGTGTTTTGAGGATCTGCCAGTGCTCACCATCGGTGGAGGCTTCCAGATAGACGTAATCCCAGCCATTTTCAATATCAAACCAGGTCCAGTAGGAAAGGGTGAGAGGCCCTGAATAGTCAGAAAAATCGAACGTGTGGGTCAACCGGGTATCCGATTCATCGTTCTTATTGGACCAGAAGGCATACTGGCCAGTGTGGGGATCAGCAGGAAGGAGGGGGGTCTGGATGGTGCCTTCAAAGTGCAGTGTATAACTCCCGGGGCATGTAAACCTGATGTAATCTGCGCCGTATTGATGGACATCGCGAGTGATATTTTCGACCGGACAATCGCTGATCGTTTCAGTTGGGTAGACTGGGGGAGTGCCACGAAAGCTGGTGTAAGTGTAACGTCCATCGCCAACTGAGCGGTCCATCAAATAGTTCGTGACTGCCCAATCGTGAAAGAGGTCATCGGCTGTGATCGGTTCGCCGGTTACAGGATCAAGAGCCTTAATTTGCTGAAGGGTAGTATCGACACTGACCAGGTCATTTTCCTGGTTGCCAACCAGAGCCTGGGTAGCTGCATCGCCAAAGCGGTCAAGGAAATAGGTCATGAATAAAAAGCTTGCGCCATAATGAGGGCCGGTATCCCCTTTTGAATCTTCGGGCCAATCATTCAGCTGGACATCGGGCTGGCTGGTATACAGGGCATCGAAGCCACCAAAATAATAATCATTGAGCAAGACAGCCAGCTCAGAAAAACCTTCATTGACCCAGGTTGATTCATTCCGGTCCTTGTACCAGTGGATCATGTGCTGGAATTCGTGGGCGAGCACACCAAACGTATAGCGGTCATCCAGGGGTGAGTTATCGGCATTCACCATAAAAATTTCGTGGGTGTTTGAGTATTCATTCACCAACGGAGGATACTCATCGCTAGATGAGAAATAACCAGCGGTCTCCCGGCCAAGACCACGGGTGTATAGAATATAGATACGCGGATCACCGTCTATCCCAGGGGTCCATTCACTTCCGAAAAACGACCGGTTGGTGGGATAGATCTGGTTTTCGAAAGCATTCGCCAGGGCCTTGAGATCATTCTCATGGTAATGCACACTGTTATCGATCCAGAAATAAAGGTGGTCTGTGATATAACGCAAAGTGGCGTTGACCTGGAAATTGGCCGTCTCGTCGTTACCGATCCAGAACGACTCTTGATCCCCAACCGAATAGGATAAAACGATCGGTGTAGGTGTGGGGGACTGGATTTCCATTCCAAGGAGGCGATGGGCGAGGTCGATTGGATCAGCAATGGGAACCACTGCGTTTTCGAGCGTGTGCAGTGTGTCGGTGGTGACGTGCACGGGCGTGAACGCGTCGTGCGGGATGGGGGTGCTTTCCAGATCCTGGTCACCAGATGGGCTTTCCTGTGCATCAAAGGTTGGAGATAAAACTGTGGAGAGAGGACGAACGACAACCGGGGTCGGCGAAGGTGAGGTTGTATCGCCGGAGAAAATGGGGAGATCAAGCTGATACGTTGGGGCGATGGCAATTACACCCGCTATACCGATCAGACTCAGCGACACGCAGAAGATTGCCACACACCCTAAAACGACCACAACAATAATACAGGCTAGCCAGCCATTTTTAGACATATTCATCCTAGCAGGTCTTGAGGAGGATGCGGGCATTATAATTCATAATAACTGTTGTTCACAAGGTGAGTATCTTTTACGATATCCAGTGGGTTTGTGCGCAGGCAGAAACAGGAAAAAAACGTGGGTGCCATATGCAGGCACCCACATCGATGATGTGCAGGAAAGACACCCGGAATCACGGGTTGAACACGAGATCGAACGGCTGGGTATAGATCACTTCGACGTAATTGGCCAGGGATCGGGTGACTGAAACCCGCCACCAGTACGTTCCCTCGACGATATGGTTGCCATTGTCCAATGTACCGTCCCAATAATAGCTGGAACTGGTGAGCAGGCTGGAGGTCCAGACAGGCTCATCGGAACCGTCCGGGCCTAATTCGATGTGGTACGCGCCCCCACCCGCATACAACGACCAGATAAATTGCAGGGGATTGTTGGCGCTGATTGCCGAGGCAGAGTAAGCGGCCCCGTCAACCGGGTTTTGCAAGCCATAATCTATGCCGTTCAGAAAGATACTGATCTCCAGGTCGGGGATCGTAATGGGGGAAGCACCGATCGGGAGGGTACCTTCGATACGGGCCATGGAGGCGATATCGGCGGGTGGGGTAAGGTTGGGATTCTGCGATTGTTTGAAAACGAGGGTGAAATTTGTGCCTGGAGCGAGAGTTCTAAATGTATAGTGGCCACCAGGTCCGGTGGTGGCCTGGCGGGGTGCGGCATCATCGGTAAAGTTTAGGATGACATTGGCGATAGGGGTGCCATTCTGGATCACACGGCCCACAACGCCCACTTCACCAGGTAAGAAGGTTGCCGACGGCGTGGGTGGGGTTCCAGTAGCCTGCGGCGGGGTTGGAGGCGTTCGGCTGGTGGTGGGATTGGCTGGCGTGAAAGGTGTGCCCCGGGGTAACGTGGCAGTGATCGCAGGTGGATATGGAAATTCCCCTCCAGGTTGTGGATAGGAGCCGGGTTCGATGATAATCGGGGCCTCTGTTTGTGCAGGCAGCTCGGTGATAATCATTCCTGGAGTCATAAAGGCAGCGCGCGGGGTATAAGACGTCTGGCGGGTGGGTGGTATGGGGGTGGCGGAAAATTCCTGTGGGGCGATCGTTTGCGTGGGAGTCGGTGTGCTGGTGAGGGCAAAAAAAGGCAAGGGGGCATACGGACTCTGAAGAAGAAAGAAGGCAAAAGAGGCGAGGAACAGGAGCACCGCCGCAAGGGCGATGAGCAGGAGCTGATGGGTGGTAAGGTTTTTAATCATTTTTTATTCAGGTGATTAAGAGCGGCGTGGGCCAGCATACTTATTTGACCGCAATGTGTTAGCGAACAATGAAATCACCAGCTTGATGCCCATGAGCAGGTAATAGAACCAGTTGAACAGCACAAAATAATCGCTCGCCAGGTTCTTGCGATAATATAAATAGTATGAGCGATGCCACTCGTAGATCGACCGATACGGCTGGGCACGCGAACCTCCCTGCCCGCCATAATGGATGATCTGAGCTGATGGAAAATATACCACTTTCCAGCCAGCTTTCTTGGCCTGAAAACAGTAATCGGCATCTTCCTGATAGGCAAAAAACCGCTCGTCCAGGTAACCAATCTGGTTGATAACAGAGCGGCGGATCAACATGCACGACCCGGAGATGCCATCCACTTCGTGAACCTCATCCTCATCGAGGTAATTCAACAGGTAGCCGCCAAAGAATTTACTGTGCGGGAAAAGGGCAGATAAGCCCAAGAAATAACTGAAGGCTGCCCAGGGGCGAGACACCCCGCGCTTGCAAGCCTTTTGAAGTGTGCCATCGCGATTGAGCACCTTGGGGCCGCAGATACCTACCTGAGGGTGCGACTCCAGGTAGCCCACCAGCTCATTGATAGCCCCGGGCAGGATAATCGTATCAGGATTGAGCAGCAGCATATACCGACCCCGGCTGAGCTGTAGTGCCTGATTTACCGGATGGGTGTAGCCCAGGTTGGTGGTATTCTTGACCAGCCTAGCGGCGGGAAATTCAATCGCCAGCATCTCAAGTGTATCATCTGTGGAGGCATTGTCAACAACGATGATCTCAACGGCCAGTGAGCCGGGCGAGACTGGAGCATCTTCATTCGAGCCTTCACTGCTCAATTCTGCTGCCACCCAGGTCAGCAGGGGTTGCTCGCTGATGGATCGCAGGCAATCGCGCAGGTAGCCTGAAGCATTTAGGGTGGGGATACAGATGGAGACGTCGACCATATGGTGAGAAAAAAGTTGTTACTTATGTGGATAGAGTATGGGGAGCGATACCGGACTCAGACTTGAGGAGGGATCGTTCAGGCTGAATAGTCCAGGATGGCCTGCACGATGCGCCCGGCAGCTTGACCGTCACCATAGGGGTTGATGGCCTGAGCCATCTGCGCGTACGCCTGCGGATCATCCAGAAGCCGGCAGGCCTCGGTGAGTATCACCGCCTGGTCAGTGCCAACCAGGCGAACAGTCCCCGCCTGGACTCCCTCTGGTCGCTCGGTGACCGCCCGCATCACCAGCACCGGGGTGCCGAAGGCAGGGGCTTCTTCCTGCAAGCCGCCCGAGTCGGTGAGCACCAGGCTGGCATGGCGCATCAGCTGGACCATGGGGAGATATTCAAGCGGGTCGAGCAGCATGATGTTGGGGATACCGTCCAGAAGACGGTGGACCGGTTGCTGGACATTGGGGTTGAGGTGCACGGGGTATACGATGCGGATGCCTGATCCATAGCGCATGGCTAATTCGTGGAGGCTGCGGCAGATATTCTCGAGCGGGGCACCGAAGTTTTCACGCCGGTGGGCAGTGACCAGGACGAGGCGCGGTATACCAGGCTGTTGTTTGGTCAAGGGATCGGTGGCCTGATACGGAATGCCGATGAGTTCGAATAAGCTGAGGACTTCACTGGTGGGAGGCATGCGGGAGACAACCTGCAGGGCGTCGATCACCGGGTTGCCGGTAACCACCACGTGGGAAGCGGGGATGTTCTCCTGGACCAGGTTCTGGCGGGCCCAATCGGTAGGGGCGAAGTGCAGGTCAGTGACCACGCTGGCCAGGCGGCGGTTGATCTCCTCTGGGAAGGGCTGCCACTTATCGCTGGTGCGCAGCCCAGCTTCCACATGGCCAACCCGGATGCGGCGGTAATAGGCGGCCAGGGCAGCCGCCATGACCGTGGTGGTGTCGCCTTGAACCAGGACCCAATCGGGTTTCATGCTGGCTAGTACGGGGTCGATGTGGATAAAAATCTCGGCTGTGAGTGAGGCCAGGCTCTGGTCAGGCTGCATCAGGTTGAGGTCAACATCGGGGTGGATATCAAACAGCCCCAACACCTGGTCGAGCATCTGGCGGTGCTGGGCAGTGACGCAGACCATGGAATCGATCCCAGCGGTGCGGGACAGGGCTTGCACCACTGGAGCCATCTTGACCGCTTCAGGGCGGGTGCCGAAAACTGAGAGAACTCGTAGAGTCATTGCGATCCCATGGCCAGCATCAAGGCCAGGCTCCAATCGGGCAGCTGAAAATGAAAGGTCCTGGCAAAATGGTCACAATTGAGGGCTGAAAATGCCGGGCGGGCGGCGGGTGTGGGAAACTCTGCGGTCAGCGCAGGCGACACATCGTGGACACGCAGCTCTTCTGGATGGCTGTATAGTGTAAGCACCTGCTGGCCCCATTCGTAGCGGCTGCAATAACCTGAGCCGGCTAAGTGGTACAAGCCAGCATGCTGCGATAGATAGCCAATCGGGTCATGTCTGCCCTGGGCGATGACCAGGCTGGTAGCTTCAGCCAGCATACGGGCCCAGGTAGGCCCGCTGACCTGGTCGGTGACCAGGCGCAGGGGGGGATTGCCATGCGCCCAATGCAAAACCTTGGTCACGAAGCTGTCGCGGCGCAGGCTATACACCCAGCTGGTACGCAGGATGAGGTAAGCCCCACCGACTTGTTGTACAGCCTGCTCACCGGCCAGCTTGGTTTGGGCATAGACCCCCAAGGGATGGGGTGAATCGTTTTCCAGATAGGGTGAGCCTTTCAGCCCGTCGAAGACATAATCGGTCGAGTAGTGGATGAAGGCTGCGCCAGCGTTCCTGGCTTCTTCAGCCATTGCAGCAGGTGCAGCAGCGTTGATCAAGTATGCCAGCTCGGGTTCTGATTCGGCGCGATCCACAGCCGTGTAAGCAGCGGCATTAACGATCAGCTGAGGCTGGCAGGATTGGATGAGCTGGCGGAGGCTGCGGAGGTCAGCCAGGTCAATATCGGGATAATCACAGGCGTTGACCTGACCCAGGGGAGCCAGGCTGCGTTCCAATTCCCAACCCAGCTGGCCGGTGTTTCCGAGTAGAAGGATGCGCATAGTCATTTTATCGAAAGAGTGCAGTGAGAGCCCTGAACCCAGGACTTACTGGCCATGGAAGGGCAGGTCATCTTCCAGGAGGTGCATCAGATAGCGACCATACTGATTATTGTCCATGGTGCGCGCCTGAGAGCGCAGGTTGTTGGCATCGATGAAGCCCAAGCGGTAGGCAATCTCTTCGGGGCACGAGATCATCATCCCCTGGCGATCCTGGACGGTCTGGACGAAGTTGCTGGCCTGCAGGAGGGCTTCGTGGGTGCCGGCATCCAGCCAGGCCACACCGCGGCCCAGCACTTCCACGCGCAGCCGCCCGGATGACAGGTAGATCAGGTTGAGGTCGGTGATCTCGATCTCGCCGCGCGGTGAAGGTTTCAGATTGGCGGCCAGGTCACATACCTGGGAGTCATAAAAATACATGCCCGGAACCGCGTAATGTGAACGAGGCCGGGCCGGTTTTTCCTCGATGCTGAGCGCCAGGCCTTGTGCATCAAACTCAACCACACCGTAACGTTCGGGGTCACGCACGGGGTAGGCATAGATCAGAGCGCCTTCGGTGAGCTGGGCCGAGGCACGCAGCTGGGCGGGAAGGCCGTGCCCAAAGAAGATGTTATCACCCAGGATCAGGCAGACGGGCTGCCCGGCAATGAACTCCCTGCCCACCAGGAATGCATCTGCCAGGCCGCGCGGCTCCGCTTGCTCGGCATAGGATACATTCAACCCCAGGTGAGAGCCATCCCGGAGCAGGCTGCGAAAGGCAGGCAGGGCCTCAGGTGTGCTGATCACAAGGATGTCGCGTATCCCGGCTAACATAAGCATGGACAGCGGGTAATACACCATGGGCTTATCATAGACTGGCAGCAGCTGCTTGCTGACTCCGATGGTAAGCGGGTAAAGACGCGTGCCTTTACCTCCCGACAGGATTATGCCTTTCATGCGAGCCTCCTCAGATCACTGCCTCTTATCGTAGTTGCGTTCCAGCCACTGCTGGTAATCCTGCTGCTGGCGGATGGCTGACACCCAGCCAGGATTGGAAAGGTACCATTGGATGGTGCGGTGCAAACCACTGCCGAGGGTTTCCTTCGGCTGCCAGCCCAGCTCGGTTTTTATTTTTGTGATATCCAGGGCATAACGGCGGTCGTGCCCTGGCCGGTCAGGTACAAAGCGCATGAGCGATGAATGGGGAGCCGATGGAGAATCTGGCAAGAGCTCATCCATAGCACCGCACAAGTGGTTAACCACTTCCAGATTGGTCGGCTGGGAGCCAGCGGCGATGTTGTAGGTCTGGCCGAGACCGCCCCCACGCAACACCATCCAGATGGCCTCACAATGATCTTCGACATACAGCCAATCGCGGATCTGGGCACCATCTCCGTAGATGGGCAGGGGTTTTCCATCCATGGCATTGAGGATCATGAGCGGAATAAGCTTTTCAGGAAATTGGAACGGGCCATAATTGTTGGTGCAATGGGTGATGGAGTAGGGCAAGCCATAGGTGTGGCCATAGGCGCGCACGTAATGATCGGCGGCGGCCTTCGAAGCAGAATAAGGTGAGCTGGGCGAGTAGGGGGTATCCTCCGTCCAGGCAGGCTCACTGGGTTTCAAGGTACCGAATACTTCATCGGTGGAGATATGATGGAAGCGTAATGTCTGCTGGGGGAGGGCTTTTTCTTGAATCCAGTAGGTGTGGGCAGCCTCCAGCAAGGTGAACGTGCCAATGACGTTGGTGCGGAGGAAATGCTCGGGGTACATGATCGAGCGGTCGACGTGCGTTTCGGCGGCGAAGTTAACCACGGTGTCGACCTGGTAAAAATGGAACAGGTGATCGACCAGTGGGCGGTCACAGATATCGCCGCGGAAAAAAGTGTGCCGCTCAGGGAAAGGCAGGTCTTTCAGGTTTTCCTGGCTACCGGCGTAGGAAAGCAGGTCAAGGTTGATGACCCGCACATCCGGTTCCGCCTTGAGCAGGTAACGCACGAAATTTGAGCCAATGAAACCAGCCCCACCAGTGACAAGAATATTCTTCATCGTATCTCCTGCACATACACTTCAGCTTCCGAGAGAGGTTTGCCTTGCCGGTCCTTAGCGGAGAGGATTGGCTGCTCACCGGGTGGGATGGGCCAGTTTATGTTCAAAGCCGGATCGTTCCATAGCAAGGTGCGTTCCCATTCAGGTGCATAATAATCGGTGGCCTTGTAGACCACCTCGGCCCAGTCACTCTGGACGTAAAATCCGTGCGCAAAGCCTGGGGGGATCCATAGCTGGGATTTATTCTGCGAGCTGAGCACGATCCCAACCGATTGCCCGAAGGTGGCTGACCATTTACGCAGATCGACGGCCACATCGAATATCTCGCCTGCCACCACGCGGATGACCTTCCCCTGGGCCTGACGGACCTGGTAATGGAGCCCGCGCAGCGTGCCATGCTGTGAGCCTGAATGGTTGTCCTGGACGTAGATGAAAGGCAGGCCAGCTGCCCCAAAGCGCTGGGCCTGGTAGGTTTCAAAGAAAAAACCGCGTTCGTCGCCAAATACCTTGGGCGTAATAAGGACAATATCGGGGATTGTGGTTGGTTCAAACTGCATGCTCTTCATTCTCCATCTGGGTTGTGGGTAATTGTAATCGCAATTTATCCGATCACGGGCAGGCTCAGAAGTTCAAACATTGGCGTAGCCACACCCGGACGCGCAAGGGGAGCCAGGCATACAGCGTGCGGCGGACCAGCCAGCGGACCTGCAGCGCAGACAGGCGATGCCCGCGCTCGCGCTGGTAGACACGGATCATCTCGGGATAGCAGCGGTCATCAATGGTTAACGATTTTCCCCCGCCATGCAAGCGAAAATTAGCCCATAGGCCTGGCATATAGACCAGGGGGGCAATCTTTGCCAGGCGGACCCACAGGTCATAATCCATGGCAAACTGGAAGGATTCGTCCAACGGGGCTACCTGCTTCCAGGCAGCAGCCCGGAAAAACGCGGCCTGCTGGGGGATGTGGACCGAGCCCCTCAGCAGATGGTCCAGGTCGGTCTGGCGGGAGGGGAAGCGGCCAATCACCTGGCCTTGTTCATCAATAAGGTTCGCATCAGCATACACCAGCGTAAGCCTGGGGATGAGCCTGCAAAGCCGCAACCGCATGGGTGACAGCCCCTGGCAAATAGGTGTCATCAGAATTGAGCCAGGCGAATATCTCGCCGTGGGCATGGGCAAAACCCTTGTTGATGGCATCGGTCTGACCATGATCGGGCTCGGAGACCCACCAGGCCAGCTGGCTGGAATAGCGCCGAATGATCTCGAGCGAGCCATCGCTTGAGCCTCCATCCACGATCAGGTACTCCAGGTTGGGGTAATCCTGGGATAAGACAGACTGGATAGTCTGCTCGATGAAGCGTGCCTGGTTGTAGGAGGGAGTAATAATGGAAACGCGGGGTAGGTCAGGCATAACAACTTCTATCCTGAACCCGCCACGCTTCCGTCCAAAAGGTGAACCCCGCGCGCATCCACGTGCAAGGCCTGGCCGTGGTGTTGGAAGCGGCGGCGGTTGGTGCGGTAGGCCAGGAAGAGCTTGCCCAAGCCCACGGCATTCCCGGCAGCCTGGATGACCTTGTACCAGGCACGTAATACGAGTTGCGGCGAGAGCTGCCAGGCCTGGCGAAAATGGGTTAAAGCCAAACGAGATTCCCCGGCATCGATCAAGCGCTTGCCGGCAAAAACGTGCAGGCCGGCAAATATCCTGGCACGCTGGTGGCGGAAGAGCGGTTGCGCAACAGGGTCCGCCTCAAGGGACTGGACGAACCGAAAAGCTTCATCCACGAAGCGAGCCGATTGGGCGATGGTCTTGGCATCCGCATGGGTGCGCTCGACAGCCCAGGTTTCGGCGACGTGCAGGATGGGGAAACGCAAGGCGATCTTGACCCACAAGGTATGGTCGAGGATGAGATGGTAATCGGCCGGCAGGTAGCCAGCTTGCTCGAGGGCATCCCGGCGCATGAAGACGGCTGGCTGCAGCAAGACATTGAACGAAAGCAGATCAACCGCAGAATACTGCGGATAGGTGTGCCAATCCAAAACGTTCAGGTCGGCATCCACCATGACCCCATCGGCATACACCATACCGGCCTCCGGGTGAGCCTGCAAGGCATGCACAGCCTGGCTGATGGTATCGGGGCGGTAGTACAGGTCATCGGAGTTCAGCCAGGCAACAACCTGCCCACACGCCCGGCGCAGGCCTTTATTGATGGCTTCCGCCTGGCCATGATCAGGTTCGGAGACCCACCAGGCAAAGCGATCGGCATAACGCTGGATGATCTCACGGCTGCCATCCTGCGAGTTACCATCCACCAGCAGGTATTCAAAATTGGGATAATCCTGGCAGAGGACGGATTGGATGGTCTGTTCAAGGTAGCGAGCCTGGTTGTAGGAGGGTGTGACGATGGTAACCAGGGGCAGTTCCGAGGAGCTCACTGGGGGGCGGTTTCCTTGGGTTGGGTCAGATCGAAGATGAGATAGCCATCCCCTTCGGAATAGATTGGGTAGTGGTCATACAGGTAAGATTTCAACATCGGCAGGTCGTTGAAATCGTTCATCATGGTGACCACGAAATAATCCTGTCCCTTGGTCGTATTTTCGAAGAGGGCTTGAAATTTTGCTTGGGGGTCGGAAGTGCTGTAAAAAGCTTGCTCGTCAGCCGCGGTGGGTAACCAGGGAGTGACGTGGCGCCGGCCGTAATAGGCGATGCGGTATCCCTGCTCATGGGTCAGGCCGATCAGATCACCTTCCTTGGGAAGGGCTTCACCGAGCCTCTGCCAGGCGATGGCTTCAGCCCGGTAGTTCTTACCATAAATGATCGATCGCCCGATCCAGGCGGAATATCCAATTGAAAACACCAGGATGGCTACCACCGCCCAGGAGGCAGCATGACCGCGTTGCGTGATGCGATCGAAAATCAGGGCAGCGATAGGGGCAAGTGATAAAGCAACGGCGGGGATGAGCGGGATGGAATAATATTCGTGGGTGGTGATATGGTAGGAGAAGGCCATGCCATACAGAAAATAGCCCAACCATAAGGCCAGGGGGATGATGCGGGCTTTCTTTGGCAGCAACCAGACGCCTACGAAGCTGATGATAGCCACCCCGAGATCGACCAGACCACCGGCAAAGATGATCCAGCGGATATAAAAGGATGGCTGCACCCAATTCTTAAGCAAGCCAAGGGTGAAACTGAGCCACTCGCCTGAGCTATTGGGAACGACGAACAGATAATAGATGGCCGGGAAGATGACCAATAAGCCTGCCATGGTCCAGACCTGTGGATGGGTGAGGGCCTTCTTGAAACCCAGGGTAGCCAGCACCATGCCAACCAGCATCAGGAGGATGGGGAAAACTGCAGGGAGCTTGACATAGGCAGCCAGGCCAGCCAGCAGGCCGGTGAGGATGGCCCACTTCCAGGTGGGGGTTTCACCCCAGCGGTAGAGGGTATAAGCCACCCACAGCGTGAGCATCACCATGATCAGGTCGGGCTGGAAGATGCGGCTGAAGATGACGCTCCAGGGCAGGAAGAAATAAAAGATAAGCGGAGCGATGGCTGCCAGGGCCGAGGTCATGCGGCGTGCCAGCAGGTAAAGGGCGAGGCCGCCCGACACCCAGAATAGGATGGCGTAGAGGCGGGCGATCCACAAGTGCTCTCCACCCGCGACCAGGTAGGTGAGGGCTACCAGGCCTTCGAAGACAGAAGGCTCGCGAGTGTCCATGGTATTAGCCAGGTATACTGCTTGAGCACGCTGGTTTGGGTCGGCGGAGGGGAGCAGCTGGTAATAGATGGAGCGGGCGATGATGGCCCCGCGCAGCTGGCGTTGGGGGAAGTAATCCAGCGGAGGATCGGTCAGGTCGAGCAGGCGTAATCCCGTGCCGAGGATGAAGATCGCCACCACGCAGATAGTTACCCAGAGGGAGACCTTATTTTGAGCAGGTTGCTGAGGAAGTGCGTCAGCCATTCATGAAAGCCTTGGTGTAGTTTTGTTTGCAGGACATTGCACTTGATCGATCAAAACAGTGATAGGTAGCTGACCTTGGGGAAAACGGTCAGCTTGCCATCCACGGTAGCGTCTAATACACGCCGACCGGCTTGAGTGTAAGCCTGGCGGGCTAACGTGTAGGCCCGCTCTGACCCGGCCAGGTCGGGCAGCTGCCACTTGAAGCCCTTGCCGAAGTAGCTGGCGGAGAAGTGGTTGGGGTCATCCCCCTCGGACACAATGGCCAGGTTGGCAGGACCCTGGGTGACGAAATTATGGTCCACACCCACCAGGATCACCTCGCTGAAGCCCATGTGGTAAGCCAGCTGCAGTGCGACGTAGGTGACGGTGAATCCCTCGAAAATGCGACCAGTGAGGTCCTGGCAGAAGTCTTCCTGGCCGGTAAAGTCAGTATCCAGGTAGGTGATGTTTGGCTCAGGGGTGAACCAGTGGCGGGCGCGCCAAGTAACGAACCGGTTCAGGCTGAGGGCCTGCATTTCACTGGCACATTGCTCGAGGACCAGGTCATTGACTGAGACCAGGTAGGTGGTGGGGAAGCCAAGCTCTGGGAAGAGCAGGTAGATGCGGTTTAGCCCGAAGGTCACTTCACCCTGTAAGCGGGTCAGGTCAGTGCGGCGCAAGCTAGGACCGTTGCCGATGATAAAGCAGCGTTGCCCGGCGTGGCTGTTTTCAAGCTGTTCCAGGCAGCGGGCGCTCTCACGCCAGCGACCATCCAGCAGGCGGGCGAGGTTATGCCGCCCACGATTACGCCACCCCCAATAAAGATCCGAACCCATGCCCCAGATGGGGGCGGGGGTGACTCTCTTGATCGATTGGCGGAGGGTCATAGGCTGATCACTCGGTGCTCAAGCGGGCGGTGGCACCGCCATCGACGATCATGGCCTGCCCGGTCATGAACGAGCTCTGGGTATTATCCGCCAGGAAGTAGATGGCGTGGGCGATCTCTTGCGGGGTGCCGATGCGGCCGTTGACCGTCTTGCGGGCCAGGTTGTCCAGGCGGGTTTGAATATCGGAGCCCTGGACGTGGTCGCGCTCCAGACCGGCACGCAGCATGGGGGTATCCACTGCACCGGGCAGGATGGCGTTGACCCGGATGTTCTCAGGGGCAAACTCGATGGCCATGGCGCGGGTGAGGGCCAGAAGACCACCCTTGCTGGCAGCATAAGCGGCAATATTGGCAGACGTCGCCACTGCATGCACCGATGACACATTGACGATGGCACCTCCACCAGCGGCTTTGAAGAGCGGGTAAGCCAGTTTGGCGCTCAGGAAGACTGAGCGCAGGTTGGAAGCCATGACGGCATCCCACTCTTCCACTGTGGTGTGGATGATGGGTTTCGCCACCTGCACAGCAGCATTGTTGACCAGGGCATTCAGATAACCGGTGTGGGCATGTGCCTGGCTGAAGATCGATTCAAGGTTGCTGCCGACGGAGATATCGGATTGGATAAAGAAACCTTCAGATGGGAAATCCTCCCCGAATGGCGAGCGATCAACGCCGATCACCCGCCAACCCTGCGAAGCGAAATGGTGGACGGTAGCGCGTCCGATCCCGCCGGCTGCGCCCGTGATCAGCACCGTGCGGGTGGGGGGACGTGAACTGTCAGAGTCAAGATTTGGCATGATCAGGCATCCTTTGGTGGTGTGATTCCGAGGCCCTTGAGCAGGTTGTTGATGGTATTCTGGTGGACCATTTCCCAGGCCCGGGGGCTTGAGTTGGCATTATGAGCAGCCAGCAAGACATTATCCATCTTAGTCAATGGGCTGTCGGATGGCAAAGGCTCGACCTCATAGACATCCAGGGCAGCGCCGGCGAGCTTACCGGACTGAAGGGCTGCGACGAGGGCGGGCTCGTCGATGACCGGTCCGCGTGAAGTGTTGATGAGGACAGCTGCAGGATTAATGTGAGCAAGGGTCTGCGAGTTGATCAGGTGATAACTGGTGGGATTGAGGTCGCAGTTCAAGCTGACGAAATCGGAGCGGGAAAGCAGGTCAGGCAGCGCCGCCATCTCCACTTGATTTTGGTTGAGAAAGACCGGATCAATGGGGATGATATCGTTACCCAGGATGGTCATCCCAAAGGCGCGGGCACGCCGGATGACCGCCTTGCCGATCTTGCCCACCCCCACCACACCAAGGGTGCACTCGCTGAGCGAGCAGCTGGGGATCTTTTCCCAGTTACCGGCCTTGATTGCCCGATCCATCCAGTGGAAATGGCGGGCGAAGGTGAGCACATAGCCCAGGACGGTATCGGCAACCGGTAAGGTGAAAGCATTGGGCGTGTTGCAGACCTGGATACCCAGGCGGGCGGCCGCTTGCTGGTCAATCGAATCGATGCCAGTACCCCATTTGGAGACGACTTTAAGCCGCGGTGCACACGCCTCCAATACGGGTTGGGTGTACCGGTCGTCGCCACAGATCGTGCCGTCGAACTGGCCGGCAAAGCTGAGCAGCTCCGCTTCGCTCAGGCGCTCGCGCACCTCGGGAACGATCAGCTCCAGGCCCAGGCTTTCGAACAGCGGGCGGAAGCGCGGCAGGACCGGGATCATGTAGGGAGCAGAGATAAGTATTGTATATTTTGGACTATCCATTTTTCGCCTGTATGTGCTGCATTAAGAATTCGGTGATGGCAAAATCGAGCTCGTCGTCAATGTCCCAAGCTTCAGCTGCGTCCATCTCGAACATCCACGGGCGCTCGCCAACTCGGTTCATGCGGCCCAATAACGTGGCCCGAGTGAAGATATAGATGCAGGAGTTCTCCTCATACACGGGGGGTAGGTCCTGCGTCTGAAGCAGGATGGCAGGGTTGTGGTTGATCGCCCTACCCAGCTGGTCCCATAAGCGAACCTGGCGGGGGGTGACGGAGAAAAGGGAATCATATTCGGGAGAATGATCCAGCAAAGCGCGCATGGCGCGTGAGATGGTGGCTGGCTGCAAAAGCGGGTTGGTGGTATGGGTTTGCAGGTAATAATCGGATGCCACCTGGGAGGTGTCGTACAGAAGAACTTCATTCATAGAGACAGCATCACCACGCAGGTTTTCGGGGCGATCCAGGATGACGACCGAAGGGAAATATTGCTGCAACCCCTGGACAATGGTAGGGCTATCCGTATCGACCACCACCTGGGAGAGCTCCGGGCAGGCCAGTAGAGAAGCGATGATGTGGTGGAACAGGGGTTTGCTGGCCAGGGGGCGGAAGTTCTTGCCAGGCACGCGTTGAGAATGGTGACGCATAGGGACCAGGGCGGTGATCTTCGGCATATTACCTCTTGTTCGTTACGGGTGTGTCCTTCGATAGGTACTCGATGGGTGCCACCTGGCGGTTCGAGGCGTTTAGCGTGGCACCCGCCATGCGCGGATAATAAAAGGTTTGGCGCAGCTGCCATGTGAGGGGGCCCGACTGGCGGTAACCCCGGTAGGTACCCCAAAACTGCATCCAGCGGAACCAGCAGATCTCAGCCAGATGGGAACCTAATTTACGCTGGTGGGCAGCCTGACGGGCATCACTGGTGATATTGGACGCCAGGTTATGGACCAGGTTCCACAGATTATAGCGTTCCTGAGGGAACAGGCGCTTAAAGGCCATGGCCTCGCGGCGGTAGCGGTTATAGACGGCGCGGGGAGTCTCATCATGGATGTGCACCACCTCCGCCTCGGCCACATAGCTGATGGCGTGCCCCTGCGCCATGACATGGTGCGCCCAGGCCAGGTCTTCCAGGCCGGGTAAGGTTTCATCATAGCGGTGGTTTTCCCAAACTGAGCGGCGGATGGCGGCGTTGGCATTATTGCAGAAAGGATAGGGCTGGTGGGGCTGGGAATGCTCGGAATACCAGTGGTGAAAGATCTGCTGTTCGGAGAATTTATTGCTTGCGCTGCCACGCTGCTTGCCGTAAGTCAGCGCCACCTGAGGGTCATCAAAAGGCTTGAGCAGACACTCCAGCCAATCGGGGTAGACAGGGTAGACATGGGCGCTGGCAATCACAATCAGCTCTCCGATTGACTGGCTGATGCCCTGGTTCAACGAGTAGCCAAAGGTGAATTCATCCGGCTGGACATGCACCACACGCAACGGGTAATTAGCAGCTATCTCCAGGGTGTGATCGGTGGAGCCAGAATCAACCAGAATCGTCTCATGCTCCTGAAGCGTCTGGTGGGCGATACCATCCAACAACCTGCCAATGTGCTGCTCTTCGTTGCAAGCACGGATAATGATGGAGATCATGCGACGCAGCCTGCCAGCTTAGCCGGATTGATCATGGTGGATCCGATGAAAGCAGGAAATCTCCCTGGTGGAGGATGCCATCCAGGATAGCCTTGAAGGTGGGTGAAGCCTCAGGAGAGAGGGCCTGGAGGGGAAATTTCTTCAGCCTGACAAAACCCAGCCAGATGCCGTCTTCCTCCAGGAAGTCACCAAACGGTAACGACGAGCGGTAGAGCTGGTAATACAGGAAGCGGCGGGCATTACGCTTGAACTCAGGCGGGACGGAGATGGACTCAGAATCCAGGAATGCAGAGAGCTGCTGCTGGAACTGCAGCGGGGTGGCAGGGAAAAAGACCGCGGGGAGCTGGGTAAAGCGGGCTCTCCCGGCGCACAACACTGGCATGCCCATGATGGAGGCCTCCAGGCCGATGGTGGAGTTATACACCATGACAAATTTTGAGCGCTGGATCAGCTCGTATGAGCTGAGTGGCTGGTCCGAATCAACAAATATGAGATTGGGTAAGCTATCAGCCTGGTTTTGTGCCACCCACTGGCCTACGCTCTCCTGGCTGGCCTTACCGGGGCGCGACTCGTCGGGGTGGGCACGCAGCACAAATAGCGTCTCGGTTTGAGCCCGGGCGGTTTGAAGCACCAGGTCGAGCCAGGCGAACATATGGGGGAACACCACATTAGAATGCGGCTGACTGGTATCGAAGATGACGTTGGTAAAGATCGGGACAACCTGTTTGAATGCGGAAGCTTTTTGGAGAAAACCTTCATCCAGGCCTTTCATCTCGGGCCAAAAGCGCACCCCGGCCATGCTGAAGGCGCCTTTAAATCGTTGGGAGAGGTAGGCATCCAGGCGTTCGTTCTGGGCTGCGTTCAGATCGAAATCTTCCGGCACATGCAGGGGGTAAGCCGTGGCTTCACCGGGAGTAAAAAAAGCACTGAAAGGCTGCAGACCGACCTCGTGGGTGAAGGAGCGTACACCCCGCTGGGTGGCGACCCAACGGGCAGTGGCTTCAGGATAGAACTGACCGTTGAACAATACCACTGCCTGGGGGTCAGTTTGGTCCAATAAAAGAGAGAAGCTCTGGGCTAGATGGTAGGCTGAAAGGATATATTGGCGGAAAAGGAAACGGGTGGGCTCATCGTCTGCCAGATGGTGGCGGCGCAGCACCCAGCGGATGGCAGGAAGCACCAGCTGACCGAGGGGGATGGGCAGTGGATATTCAACGCCTGGGATGAGAGAAAGCAACATCGGGTATTCGAAGCCCATCAACCCCTCCAGCAGGAGGCTATCTAGGGTATCTGATAATCCAGGATGCTCCACGAAAGTAAAGGGGATGGCCAAAGCAGTGGAATACAGCCAGCGTGATTGGGCGATGCAAGCTTTACAAGGAGGCAATTTACTGAAATCGTTGCGATCGGTGCCCAAGACACAACGGCTCATACCCGCCTGGCACACAAAGTGGATCACCGGGACGTTCTGGAGCCGCACTGCCAGGGAAGTCAGCTCGGAGAAGGCGGCATTCAGGCTGAGCCCGACCAGGCGGCTGGAGGCATTGAAAAACACGACCGGCCTGGCATGCGGATCGAGCCTGGAATGCTTGCTGACCTGGGAGGCCAAGCGCTGCACCTGGTAGTTATTGCTCAAACGTTTGGAACGCTGTTTGAGGATGTCTGTTAGCTGTTGCGGGTTCGGCATGTATTCTGAGATATATCTTGCTGGTTAGATATCCAATGCCCATTATTCTTTGGGCGAAATGCAATTGTTGGGACAGCGCACCGGCTGATCCAGTTAATCCTTCACCCGGCGTAGCCTGCGCAGTGAGGGCACCTCGCTGTCATAGACGCGCTTTACACCATCACCAAGGGCCTGCTCGGTGACGCGGATGTATTTCACCAGGCGTTCCATGCCGCCCGGCTCAACCGAGGCAGCCTGGTCACTGCCCCACATGGCACGGTCCATGGTGATGTGGCGCTCCACCAGGCAGGCACCCATGGACACTGCCACGACTGTGGGGATCAGACCGACTTCATGCCCGGAGTAGCCGATCGGGCAATTATATGTTTCAGCCAGGGTCCGGATCATCTTCAGGTTGAGCTCAGCCGGGTCGCACGGGTAGGTGCTGGTGGCATGCGTAATGAGCAGGTTATCTTCACCCAGGATCTTGACTGCATTCTGGATCTGGTGCATAGTAGACATGCCGGTGGATAAGATGATGGGGGCTCCAGTTTCGCGAGCATGCAGGAGCAGGTTCTTATCGGTCAGCGATGCAGAGGGAATCTTGAAACAAACAGGATTGAACTGCTTGAGAAAATCAACCGACGGCTCATCCCATACCGAGGCGAACCATGGGATATTGTTCTGCCTGCAGTGGCGGTCGATTTCTTGATATTCGCTTGGGCCGAATTCGAGCTTATATCGGTAATCCAGGTAGGAGATATAGCCCCAGGGGGTCTCACGCATGTGCTGCTGCTGGTCAGGCGGGACGCATAACTCGGGGGTGCGTTTTTGCAGCTTGACTGCATCCACGCCGGTTTTAACCGCCACGTCGATCAGTGCCTTGGCAATATCGACACTGCCGTTGTGATTGATTCCGATCTCAGCTACGATAAAGGTTGGATGCCCCTCACCGACTTTACGATTTCCGATGGAAATTTCACGCGCCATAATATTTAGCCTTTCTGTACGATTTTTGACTACGGATAAGAAAAGGAAGTATTAAGGATTCCTTTGGGTTTGTAGGATGCGGTCACACAGCTCGCGCACCGCGCCGGCACCGCCCGGGAGACTGAGCACCAGGTCGGCATGGGGGAGGACATCGGGATGCGCATCAGCAACGACGACGGCACACCCAACCATGGAAAAACAGGGCAGGTCATTGACATCGTTGCCAAGATATACCACATGGGCCGGGTCCACCTGGCGCTCTTGCATTAGCTGACTGAGAGTGGCAGCTTTATCCGCTATGTCCTGGATGACCAGCAGGTTCAGCTTACGGCAGCGGGCAGCCACCACCGGATTGGGCTCGGTAGACATCACCACCATAGGGATGCCTGCCTTGTGTAGCATGGAGATGCCCAGGCCGTCGCGGCGATTGGCAGCCACAGATTCCTTCCCATCCTGGGTCACCCAGACCCGGTCATCGGTCATGACCCCATCAAAATCGAAGACCAGCAGGTCGACCGGTGAGGGTAACAGGCGCTTTCCGTGACCGGGGAGCAGCATGGGCAACTCAGCTTGGGCAATGATCCACTCGGCCCGCTGCCAGTCACGCTGGGTGTCAATATCGACAGCATAGCGCGCATCAATGAGCAGGGGGTAGATCACATCGCCGCTGAGGGAGTTTTTGGTCAGGATGGTGGCCAGGCGGATGGCATCGATATGGCCGGTCTGCCAGTAGGTGTGTGGCAGCTCCTGGCGGGGTGCATTGAACGGCTCAGCCACCCCGGGCAGGCTGAGCAGGGGTGTCATCTTCCCTTGCTCGCTGATCTGCCACATCTTGAAGGGGTTCTGGCCAGAAGGGATGACACCCCGGACCGAATCGGCTTGCGGGTGATCCAGCAGGATCTGCACCGCCTGGTCGATACAGCCAGGCGGGCGTAGGGGTGAGGTGGGGCGAAGCTGGACCAGGATGTCTGGCTGGTAGGCTTCATTCTCTTCGAGCCATGTTAAGGCATGGGTGAAGACGGGCAGGTCGGTGGTGTTATCCAGGGCGAATTCAGGGGGGCGTAAGAAGGGTGCCTCGGCCCCGTAGTGCTGGGCGATGCGGGCAATCTCCTCGTCGTCGGTAGAAACGATGATGCGGGTGACCAGCTGGCTGTGCAGAGCAGCCGCAATCGAGTAGGCCAGCAGGGGGTAGCCGGCCAGGAGTTTGATATTTTTGCGCGGGATGCTCTTTGAGCCGCCGCGGGCAGGGATCAGGGCAAGTATTTCCATAGGATTCTCGATTGGTAGTTTACCAGGCTGTCCAGCCACCATCTACGACCAGGTTGGAGCCGGTCATATAGGAGGAAGCGTCTGAGGCCAGGAATAGCAGGGCACCGTTCATCTCATCCTTATTAGCCATACGGCCCATGACGGTTCGGGCAGTATAGGCCGTCAAAAATGTCTCATCATGGTCATTAAAGATGCCGCCAGGTGTAAGGGCATTGACCCGGATATCTGTACCGGCATAATACGTGGCGAGGTAACGGGTGAGACCCAAGACACCAGCCTTGGTCACCGAGTAATAGACCGGCTTGTAGGAGGTCTGCTTCCCATCACGCTGGTAAATACGCTGATCGGGAGCAACCAGGCCATAGGTAGAGCAGATGTTGATAATGGAACCCTTCTTGCCCTGGGCCAGCATGGGCTTCACGGCTGCCTGGCAACACAGGAACATGCCGGTCAGGTTAACATCGAGGGCAGTTTGCCACTGCTCCAATGGGTAATCCTCAAATGCGCCGGAGACCGCCCCTTGTTTGGCCATCTCAGCCAGGGCCACCGGGTCGAACTTAGGGTCAAGGGCGGCCGAATTGACCAGGATATCCAGCCGGCCAAAGGTGGCCAGGGTTTCATCCACCAGGTTGTGGACTGACTCGGGCTGGGTGACATCGGTGGCGATACCCAGGCAGTGATAGCCGGCCTCGATCAGCTGGGTGGCCAGGGCATTGACAGCATTGGCATTGATGTCGGCGACGACCACGCGGGCACCTGCTTCACCCAGGGTGCGGCAGAATTCCTTGCCCAGCAGGCCTGGTCCGCCGGTGACGATAGCAACCTTGCCTGACAGGTCGAATTTTTGCAATATGGTGTTTGGTTTCATAGGCTTTGGATCAGTCCTGAATTCTATTGATTTTATACAAAATAAGTATTCTCAAACCCCTGGTCATTCAAAACTCACCAGCTGTTGCTGTAGGGCAGCTAAGGCGAGGCGCAAGGCAGCTTCACCATCCTGCAGCGTGCAAGCTGGCTGGGCTTTGCCGGAGACTACCTCCCGGAAGTGGTTCAGCTCGGACAGGAACATCCAGTTACGCTCGAAGCCCTCCGGTGGGTAGAATTCCTGCATGGAGACGGAATTATCCTGTGGGCCAACCCTGGCCATCCTGACGATCCCATCTGCATTGTCCCAGCGCAGGCTGCCCAACGAGCCGATGATCTCGAGCGTGTGTGATCCAGGTTGCTGGAGATAATCCAGGTGGAGGCTGCCGATCACGCCATTACTGAAGCGCAGGGCGATCTCGGCCGTGTCTTCCACAGGTAAGCCTAACCCCTGGTGACTAGTGAAGGCAGACAGGGTAGTCACTTCACCCAATAACCAGCGCAAATAATCCAATGGGTGAGACAAAGTGAGTACTACACCACCGCCGAGCTCAGGGCGGGCAGCGTAACCCTGTGTGTAATCTTCCCAGGGATGCCAGTTTGGCAAGAACTCTCCCCAATGGGCACGGACTGATAATGGGTTACCTATCGCCCGATCCTCCAGGAGCTGCTTGACCACCCGCAGCCCAGGATGAAAGCGGAACTGAAAACCAACCAGCACCCTGCAATGGTGCTCCGTAACAGCCTGCTCGAGCTCATCGAGCCCGGCCATTGAATGGGAGATTGGTTTCTCGATCAGCAGGTGGCAGCCGCACCGGGCAGCCGGGATGGCGACTTCCAGGTGCAAGGCGGTGGGATTGGCGATGATCACCGCATCGGGCTGGCGAGCCAAGGCTGCGTGCAAGTCACTCTCCACCGAAAAGCCCTTCAGCTCGTCCTCGGGCAGGGTGGAATGCCCGGTGTGATAGATGACGATATCCCGCTCATCCAGAGAGAGCAGGTTGCGGAAGTGACGCCTGCCAACCGAGCCAAAACCAGCGATCAGGTATCTCATGAGTTTAGAAGGATATGCAATCGATTGTACATCCCAAGCGCCAGGCGCCTGACCAGGGGGAATTTCAACAGGCGACTCATCATCCCCGTGGAAAGCTTCATCACCGGTCCTGCCTGGGCAGCCAGCCCCAGGCGCTGGGCTTCAGCGGCATTCTCAGGGCTGATCACGTTGCCCAACAGGCGGGTAACTGGCTCACATGTGCTCAGGCGCAGATAACCACGCTGGTCGACGGCGTTTTCCAGCTCGACCATGCGGCCCATCAAGTTAGTATCCCAGCCAGGCAGGATATCGAGCATAAGCTGGCGTGGGGCAACGAACTGGTGGTGCCCGGCTGAAGCCAGCGTGGTCAGGCCACTGTAGGTGAGCCGGATATCCTGCAAGCCGGTGACTTCCTGCTCATATGACTCGGCTGTACGGCCCATATTATCTATGTAATGCTGCTCGAGGGAGTGTGGGATGAGAAAACCGCGCTCCACTTCAACGCCCGGCTGCCGGGCAAAGGCTTCAATGCTCTGAGTAGCGTAGCGCAAGTGGGAGCGGATGTAAAAGCCAGTCACCAGACCCACCAGAGGGTAGGTTTCCATGATCTTGAGGTGAGCGTCCAGCCAACCCGGCAGGAAGAAGATGTCATCATCGCTGTAAGCGACAAGCTCGCCAGGCGCAGCCCGGAAGATGACCTGCAAGGCGCTGATCTTGCCGATATTCTCGCTGGAGAGGATCAGGTAAGTGATCAAACCCTGGTCGCGCAGCTGGCATAAATAGCTTACCAGCTCGGGGCAGCTACCGTTGTCGAAGACGATCAGGTCGTTCGCCTTGGGTGTGTTGGCGATCAGGCTGTCCAGGCTCAGGCGGGTGACAGCCAGGCGCTCGGCGAAATATCCAGCCTGGTTGGGCAGGTAAGTCAGCATGGCCAGGGTGATGCGGGATGGGTTGTATTGGCTCTGCTGACCGCGATTAGGATTGATACCAATTCTGGGCATAATGGGCTCTAAAGTTACTCTACCGGCAACCAGGCCTGGTGGGGGAAGAGGCGCTGGACCACCCTACGCCGGAAAAACCCCCATTGGCGACGCAAGTGGACAAGATGCTCTGGTTTAGGTTTGAATTCTGCTGCAGCATGGGGGGTTGCCAGCAGGGTGATATATAAGGGGAGCAGTTTGGAGCGTGGCTGGCCATGCTTGCGCTGTGCGACCACCCGGAAACCCGCTTTTTCGACCACTTGCTTTAGCGAATGAGGGCTGTATGAAACCAGGTGGGCGACTTCAAAGCTGTCGTGGGCGTACAGGTTGGGGACCTCCAGTAACAGCCAGCCACCGGGTTCGAGAAGGGTGGTGCGGAGACCTGCCAGGTAGGTCACCGGGTCGGGCAGGTGCTCGAGAACATGCATCAGGCTCACCAATGCAAAGCGGGGTAAACCGGCCTGCTTTAGCCCTTCCAATGAGGGGAACACTTCAAAACCTGCGGCACAGGCATACTGGCGGTACATATCGCCGGGCTCGACACCACTGGCATCCGCATGGTAATACGCGGCCAGTTTTTGGAGCAACAAACCGCTCGAGCAACCGATATCCAGGAGACGGCTGGCAGACTTGATATATGGGCGGATGAATTCAAGGGTAACCTCGGCCCGCTGGGTTTGAACTTTCAGGTCCTTGGCGTTCGGCCCTGCCTGGCCCTGGTAGAGCAGGCGATACTCGGCCTGGTAAAAATCCCGGCTTTCGGCCTCATCCATGCGGGGGGACTGGAAAACCAGGCCGCAGGACTGGCAGATCACATTCGTAACCTTGTGGCCGCGGAAATGGCGCTCATCGAAGGGAGCATGGCTGGTTGATCCACACAGGGGGCAGTGCTGGACGGTTTCAGGCATGGGTCGGGTGTGGGTGGCTGAGCTTGTAGGCCAGGCGACCACGAAATTCCTTCCAGGCTTTCAGCGGGTGGAAGATAGTGAATGAAATGTCTGCCAGGGCATGCGAGTGCAGCTGGATCAGGGGGAAGGTTTCGATCTCGCGCAACAGCTTACGGCCGCGGAGCGGGATACGCTTAAGCTGCCCATTTTCAAAGGTATGGTCGGCATCTTCGAGGTGGAAAATGGCGCGCCGGCCGCCGGCCAGGCGGGTGTTCTCGGATGATTCGGGCAGGCGGTAATGGGGCAGCCCATTGGGAAGGTGAGAATAATCATGGTCCTGGTGGACCACAGTAATGGAGGCTGTGGCATCGATGACGGGCAAGCGTTCCATCCGGGCATGGTAGATCATCCAGTTATCCCACCCGGCCCGGCCGATGGAGAAGGGCGGTAAGTTCGTGAAGCAGGTGCGCGGGAAAATGAAATAATCGCTACCGGCAGGTGGATGCAAGCGACCACACTGCTGCACTTCTTCCAGCAGGTGCGTATCCCAGCCCGGGTTGAAATCCAGGGGCTGCTGTACATCCAGGTCAAAGCGCTGGCCGACGATGAGGAACCGCTTGGCCTGACAGAATACCTGCCGGGCAATCTCCAGCATCTGCGGGGTGAGCAGGATATCGGCATTGACATAAGCCAGTAAAGGCGAGGTGCTGGACTGGCTTGCCAGCGAGAAGATCGAGCTGACCAGGGGAGTGCCCAGCTGGTTGCGGGCCACATCAGGCAGGTGCAGGAGACCTGTTTCGACAGCAAACTCGGCCATCCCCGGCTCATCCCCAATCAGGATCACGTCAACATCTTCCCCAAGATGCTGCCAGGAGAAGATGGCGTTGCGCTGGATGAGCTGGATGTGGGGGTTGGTGAAGGGCTTGGGGGCAGTGAAAATGGTGAGGAATGGATCAGAGACAGGCATGGTCAGGGTCGCTACTGGGCAGTACGCTGGTCTACATCGAAAGCAGTCTTATGGGTCACACCGGCATTGATGGCTGACAGCTCAGGTTTGATTTTTAGCAGGTCCAATACCTCTTGCCAGCCAAAGACCTGGTAGGCTCCAAAGTGGCTGTACACCTGGCGGACGAACTCGAGGTCAGCCGGGGTATCCACAGTCCAGCGTAACTCACCCAGGTCGGGTGTGTGGTTGAGCAGGGCCACGCGTGAGCCACGTGGGGTCAGGCCAGTCTCGATGTACCATTCAGAGTCCGGTTTTGGATCTGGAGAAGAGAGTGCAACACCCTCGTAGATGTATGGCATGACGTGCTCACGCTGGTAAGGTTGGTCAGCCTGCTGCCAGGCGCTTTCGAGCGCAGTGAAGGAGCACACTTCCACGTCCATGCCAATCGGGATGGTACGTTTCCAGGGGGGAGGCAGGCGGTTGGCAGCGAAGTCGAAGGGATGCTGGCTAGGCATGGCTACATCGGTTGTTTGCGATAATTCCAGGCCCAGATAAGCTTTCACGGTCAGGTCGAGCACGATGGGATCGATCAGCGGGCAGTCGGCCGTCAGGCGGATGATCACATCGGCGCGGTACTGGCGGGCGGCCTGGTAGTAGCGGTCGAGCACATCCGGCAGGCTACCGCGAAAGCAGGGGATGCCCTGGCGATGGCAAAATTCAGCCAGCTCGTCATCGGACGGATCGGTGGTGGTGGCAACCACGATGCCATCGATCAGGTGGGCACGCATGCTGCGCTCGATGACATGCTGGAGCATGGGCCGCCCGAAGATATCCTTCAGCACCTTGCCAGGCAAGCGAGATGAGGACATGCGGGCCTGGATTATTGCAATTTTATGCATGATCAGGATGGATGAATAACAAGTGCGGCGCCTTAAGCTAGGGCGAGCTGGTAAGCCCGCTCAAGCTGGGGGAAATTATTCTGCCAATCCGCCCGCGCTTCAGCCAGCTGGCAGGCTTTACGCCCCATGTCTGGCAGCTGCTGGCGCTGCTCAACGGCATGCAAGATCATGGAGGCCAGGGCGTCAGCATCACCATCGGGGAACAGCCAGCCGTTCTCGCCGGGGATAACCCACTCTCGGTTGCCGGGGATATCAGGGACGATGGCGGGTGTGCCGGTGGCGAAGGCTTCCAGCAGGGAGATGGAGGTACCGTCGCTGTGGGAAGCCCCGATATATACATCGGCTCCCTGAAAATAGCCAGGTAACTCCGCATAAGTAACCTGACCCGGGAAGCTGACGTTGTCAAAGGCTGCTCCCACCAGCAGGATCTGGCGTACCGGTGCATATTGTGACCCACCCCCGAGCAGGGTGAGCTGCAGATCGGGTTGTTTTTTCAGAGCCAGGCTGAAGGCCCGAGCTATGATGTCAATGCCATAGATCGGCTCCCAAGAGCGCGTGGAAAGCAGCTTGAATGGTGATCCGGTTGGGTTATGGCGGGGTTGAAAGGTGAAGTGCTGCAGGTCAATTCCCCAGGGGAAGGTGACGATGCGATCGGGTTGCATGCCATAGGATACAGCCAGGTCGCGGATGGTTTTACAATCACCCACAAAGGCATCACTGCGGCGCAAGGTGTAGCGTGTAGCCCACTTCCAGGCTTCATTTGATATTTGCATCGTGCAGCAGGTCGTAACCCCACGACATGCTCACCAGCGGGTGAAACCCGGCCAGGGCAGCCAGGAAGGCAGAGCGCTGGACTGGCCCAGCATGGATCATGTCGGGCTTGACCAGGCGGATCACCCGGCGTAGGTCATTGAGCAAGTGCAGCCCGTTAGCCAGGTGGGCAGGCTTTTTCCCACCCGCCCATTCCACTTGCTCAACCTGGGGCGGCAGGGGGCGGTCTTCAAGCACCGCCCCGCCTCCTTCCAGGCGCAAGAAAAAAACCTTATGCTCGGTTTTTGACAGGGCGGTCAGGAAGCGATGGTCGTGGGTGGTGTAATCGCGCGAAAAGTAAAGCAGCCGCATTTGGTGGATTAAAGGCGTTTTTCAATCGCCTGACGAAGCTCTGCCATTAAGGGTAGGTCACGCTCGAGATTAAATAGTTTCGCATCTATCTCAGAGCGGGGGTGTGACCAAGGCAAGTCTCGACGAAGTTCGTCCGGTTCAGACAGGTAACGCGGAACGATGTGTGCGTGAAGGTACGGATCGGTATTGGCCATGATGGCATAGTTGATCCTGAATGACCCGGTGACTTCCATTAATGCATCACCGACCGTTGTCATGTCACTCAGGAATTCAACGCGTTGTAATCGATCCAGATCATTCAGGCTGGCAACAATAGGATCGGCAAGCAGGATGCAGTAGCCTCGGAGGAATTGTTGGTCGCATAATGCGACCCAGCCGGATGGCATGCGGCAGATAACCGATTGATTGGTGCCGGCTCGGGCAGCTTCAACACGTTCAGGGAGGGATCCAGCCATAATTATTCTCCTAGCTCAGTCCAGCGCAGTTCTTTACCGAGTGGGAAATCCACCAGGGCACGCTTACCGATCACCTCAGCGATCTGGTCAGGTTTGATCGCACCGGGGGTGGCTGGTCGCAGCACATCGATCATCTCACGCGTAAAGATCTCGCCAGCCTTGACGGGGCGGGCAACCCGCAGGCAGCGCCGCTGGATGACAGCCGTTTCAACCTCATTGCCAGCCACGAATTTATCGGGGCTGCCCAGGCTGCGCTCCAGCAGGCGTGTTTCCTCGACCATGTAAGCCCATTTTTGCGGGTCCATGGCGAACTTGTGGTCCGGGCCCTGGCGGTCGTTGCTGTCGGTGAAGTGGCGCTCGATGACGCATGCCCCCAGGGTGACAGCTCCCAGCACCGGGGCAAGGGCATGGGTGTGATCGGACAGACCCAGGATGACATTGGGGAACATGGTGGCATAGGTCTTGAGCACGTTGAGGTGCAGGTGGTCGTAATTCAAGGGGCTGGCGGTGTAGTTGGTGTTGCACTGCATCAGCACCAGCTGGGGGTTGATCTTTAAGATGGCATGCACGGCCTGTTGGACTTCACCGATATCAGAAGCGCCGGTGGCTACGAAGAAAGGCTTGCCTTTGGCGGCCATACGCTCAAGCGCCTCGATCCAATCGATCTCTCCAGAGCCGGCCTTGTACATCTGTACATACTGGTCGAGCATGTCGATGGCCTCAAAGTCATACGGGGCGGAGAAGAAATCGATACCCACTTCGTCACAGACCTGCTTGAGGATGGGCGTCCACTCAAAGGGGATGGAAGCCTCGCTGTACACCTGGAAAACTGACTTCTTCCAGGTCGCCTGGTGAGAGACCTGGCCATCCATGTGGGTAAAGCCGTAATCCGAGACAATCTTGGGGGCTCGGAAATTCTGGAACTTGGCTGCATCCGCTCCAGCCTGCCTGGCGAGACGGATGAGCGACTTGGCCCTGTCCAGGTCGCCATCATGGTTGGCGGCGATATCTGCGATGAAATAGGTGGGATGGTTCAGGCCGATGGTATGGGAACCGATAGTGATCTCCATAATAACTCCAATCAGTATGCTGTTTCGAGCTTACAAAGCCAGGCTACGCAATAACTGTGGATAACCCTGTTGATAAAGTGTGTAAAACCTGTCCAGGCCTGTGGAAACCCTGGGGAGGGGCTGCCCTAGGGCAGCTGCCAGCCTGGCCGAGCTGAGTGACAGGTTGGGAGAACGGGCTGCTTTGAGGCCAGATTTGAAGACCGAGGTGGGATTGATCAGCTGGCTATCGAGATTGAAGCGGTGCGCCAGGCGCATGCCAAATTCATACTTGCTGAGCGATTCTGAGCTGACCACATGGTACAGGCCGCTCAATTTGCGCTCGAGCATGTGGACGAAAATCGAAGCCATGTTATTCGCCAGCAGAGGGCAGAAGCACACATCGGTAAAGCCCATCACCTGCTTACCCTGACTCAGGTTATTGAAAAAGAATTCCGCCAGGCTGCGGTTACCGGGCAAGGACCAGCCAAACAGGTTGACCCTGGCGACAATGGCGTTTGGATATACATCCATGACTGCCTGCTCGCCTTCCAGCTTGGTGCGGGAGTACACCCCAACCGGTGAAGGCTGGTCAAGCTCGGTGTAGTTCCCACGCAGGCCGTCGAATACAGCATCGGTGGAGACGTGCAATAGCTGTGCTCCGCCCCTGGCGACAAGGCTTGCCAGTTTACGGGGGAGCTCGATATTCAGCTGTTGCGCCAGGAGGGGGTCAGCCTCGCAGGCATCTAAATTAGCCAGTGCAGCGCAGTGAATGACCCAATCAGGCTGGGTATCATCCAGCAGGCGTTCCACTGCGCCTTGGGCCAGGAGGTCGGATTGGATCACCGTGAAGGCATCGGTTTTGATGGGGTGCTGGCTAGCCGTGCCAAAAACGGTATGCCGGTGGGCGGTTTCCAATGCCAGGTTGAGACCCAGCAGACCACTGGCCCCGGTGATGAGGATGCGCATGTTTCCTATTCTTCTACATAGCCATTGACCTGGCGCCCTTCAAAGGGAGCGACCATCTCACGGATCTGATTGACGGATAACCAGTTTGGGTTGTTATCACTGCCGAACCGGAAGCCGGCCGGCAAGCTAGAGCCTTCAGATTGCCAATCATGCCCGAACCAGGCGTTCGGGCTGGGTTGGACGATGTACATGTCCGGCATCTCCACGGTGCGAGCGCGATTCGTCTTCAGAGATGAGCACCTCGTGCAACTTCTCACCCGGGCGGATGCCCATCACCTGCAGGCTGGCGTCTGGGGCGAGGGCGCGGGCCAGGTCGACGATCTTCATGCTGGGGATCTTGGGGACGAACACCTCACCGCCATGCATTTTTTCGATGCACTGGATGACGAAACGCACTCCCTGCTCGAGGGTGAGCCAGAAACGGGTCATGCGCTCATCAGTGACGGTGAGCTTGCCCGTGGCGCGTTGCTGCAGGAAGATGGGCACGACACTGCCACGCGAGCCAACCACATTGCCGTAGCGCACACAGCTGAAGCGGGTAGCCATGCCCCCGGCGTAGGAATTGCTTTGGATGATCAGCTTTTCCGCTGCCAGCTTGGTAGCGCCATACAGGTTGACCGGGTTGACGGCCTTGTCGGTACTGAGGGCCAGGACCTTTTTCACGCCTGCATCCAGAGCAGCCTCGACTACGTTGCTAGCTGCCCAGGATGTTGGTCTTAATGGCCTCCATGGGATTGTACTCACAAGCGGGCACCTGCTTAAGGGCAGCGGCATGCACGACAATATCCACTCCGTGCATGGCTCGCCGCAGGCGTTCCAAATCACGCACATCCCCGATGAAATAACGCAGTGAGGCATGGTCGAAACCAGACACGCGCATCTCGTGCTGCTTGAGCTCATCCCGGCTGAAGATGATCAGCTTGGTGGGATGGTATTCAGCCAGCATAGCCTGGACGAATTTCTTACCAAAAGAGCCGGTGCCACCGGTGACGAGTACGACCTGTTCTGACCAGTTCATGCGATCTCCATAAGTAACACACAGTGAAATATCATTGTTTTCTCAACGCAACCAACGGGTACTGCCCGTTGCGGCCCAGGAAGTGGGGAAAGAGCTCTTCGAGCCAGTAGATCAACCTGAGCCAGGTTTTTCCACCCGATTTTGCTTGGATAAAGGTGCGCAGGAAGCGGACACTCACGCTGCGCCAGCACCAGATCGAGATGGGCATGAGGCTGCCGACTTCTTTTTGAAGCCAGCCAGCATTCTCTTTACGCACATAAGTCCCGCGGCTGGGTGGGGTCACAGCCATCGTGGGGGCTGGCGGTAGGCTTTGGGAAGATCGAGCATGCCGGCGGAAAATCCCCTGCAGCCGTTCAACCAGGCGGATCCAAAAATTTAGGAATATGCTCAACGGCGGGTTATCCCAACCGTTGACAATGACCCCCCGGCCATTCGCAGCCAGGGTGCGGTGTAGCTCCTGGTAACCACGCACATGCTGCTCAGCCGGAAGGTGATGCAAGGTGTGAAGTGAAACCAGTCCGTCGAAGGCGCCTGATTTGAAGGGCAGCCTGGCTACATCACAGACCACAAATAGGCCATGGGTGCCGATGCGTTTCCGCCCTTCCTGCAAGGCGACGATGGAGATATCGGCGCACACCCGGTACTGGTACCCCCGGGAGTATTCCAGGTATTCAGGATACTGGATGGGCCCGGAACCGGCATCCAACATGAACCGGCCGGTGGGGTTCAAGTAGCGCAAAACACGCAGATGACACTTATGTATGTAATCGTGCGAGACAGGGCGTAGATCCTCATAGGAGGCGTTTTGGTAAAAACCGTCACTCTCGGTCTGCCAGCCGACCTGGTCATAAAACTCACGCACCTGCTGCTTGACTTCAGTGTCTGCCTGCATAGCTCACCAATGGATCGGCTTCCCGACCAGGTAACCGAAAGTCTTTTGGAACCCAGAGAAACCTTCGCTGGTCAGCAGGCGGGATAACGGCCAGCTCTCAATATCCTGCCAGAAATGCACCAGGTGCCAGGGGAAAGGATGCGGGTAGTCAAAGAAGAAGCAGTAGGCATACCTCCAGGCCTGCTCGACCTGGGTTTCAGCCAGGCGGTGGCTGGAGGGATCAGTGAGGACAGCTGATAGCGTCTCAAAATATGCTTCCCAGCTGAGGGGGTCGAGGGTGAAGCCTTTCAAGCGGTAATGGGTATTGCCCACCACGATCACCGGCACTCCACTCATGGCCATTTCCATACCCACCGTGGTGGTGTAGACCAGCCCCAGGTCAGCGATCTCCACAATATCGTAGGTGTTCACCTTGGCATCGGCAGGCACCAGGTGGATGTTCTCAGGAATGGCTGGCAAGGCTGTGTGGACCACATCGGCGACGGAGGGGCCATGGGTGATCAGCTCACCGGGATGGATGCGTACCACCAGCTGAGCCTTAGGGTGGGAGGCAAAGAAGACCACGGTACGCTGGAGCCATTCGGTCATCGAATCGCTGAACACCTGGCGGCCCAGGGTCAGGCTATCACCCAGGACGTTGGTTGCCAGGAGAACGATGGGGCGCTCATCCAGGTTGAGGGCCTGGCGTACCTGGGCACCGCCTTCAGAAGGCACGCCCTGCCAGCGGCGGGCAAAGTTCTCGTACAGGCTGGCTTTCTGGCGAGCCACGAACAGCTTACGTACCTGGGACAGCTGCTCTTCGCTGAGGGCTTGCGCCTGGTGGGTTTTCCATACGTCAGTCGTTTCCTGGCGCATCACCTCGGCATTCTGGGCCAGCCAGATCCGCTCTCGCTGCTCGCCGAATTCGTAGGTGACCGTGGGAATGCCCAGGAAGCGGGCGATCTGGTACAGGATGCCGAACTCCAGGATCGTGCCATTGGGCAGGATCACGACATCGGGGTTATGGCGGCGCAGGTAGGAATAAGCCGCGATGGCGGCAGACATGTTACGCTGGTAACGGAGCTTATACAGGCTGCTATCAAGGCTGACATCCTCCACCTGCATGGTGTACTGGGTGTCGCGTAGAGAAACCAGCTTAATGGATTCCTGCAGGGCTTCGGGCAGGCGGGATTTACCGGATTGGCTCAAGAGCGGGTGAACTTTGAGCAAAGGAGCAGCCTTAGCAAGCACATTTTCAGCATATACATTCTGGCGGCGCAAGTTGAACGCGTCGATCGGCTGCTGCCAGCGGGCATAGGGCAAATAGGATAAGGTTACCGTGTGGCCCAGGCCAGCCAGTGCCAAACCTAAAGCCGTGGCATGCTCGAGCCAATAGCGCAGGGTGGCAAAAATAAAGATGCGCTTGTTGCCGTGGGCGTGCTGCGAATGGCTCTTGGAACCGTACAGCTGGGAGGCTAAAACCTGCCCACACCATTCAGGGATGGCAGCCTCCAGGCGGTCGAGGGTAAACTCGGGTGTGACCGGTTTGCCGGGCTGGCGCAAGTACCAATACGCTTCAGCGGTGAGCGGCACCGATCCCAAAATATGCATAAGAGCCTGCTTGCTGACCAATTTCATATTCGCTCGATCACCCAATCCAGGGCGGGGCGGACCGTCCCCATACGCGGTTCGGGCCAGTGCTTGCCAGGGGCACCTGTGGCATCTACTGTGAAGGCCAGGCCATGATCATCCCAGAAATAGCGCTTGATGCGGAAGGTGCTGGCATTGACAGCCAGTACATAACGGCCTTCATTCAGGGTGTTGGCGGGGATGGTACAGCGGCTTATATACTTGCCTGCCTGGCGTACACCAAGCTGCTCAAACTGCTCAGGGTCATCCAGGTCGAAAGAGGTGAAGACATACTCACCGCGCATGGTCAACAGGTATATGCCCACACGCAAGCCAGTGATGGGCTGGTCGAGGCGGTATTCGATCTCGACCGTGCAGGGCTCGGTGGAGCGAACTGTATCGGACACTCTGCCTGACAGGTCACGCAGGCGCAGCGCCACCGGTGTGAATGGGGCTGCCTCGCTGGGAACCTCGGCTGGGGTCCACAGGCGCTCGCCAGTTCCGCTGAAACCAGCTTCCATGTAATAGTCCACCGCCTGGGGGGTAGGGGCATGGAAAGCCAGGTGACCCTTGTCCAGGACCATGGTTTCTTCGGTCAGGCGCAGGACAGCGGACATGTTGTGGCTGACGAACAACACTGTACGGCCAGCCTGGGCTACATCACTCATCTTGCCCATGCACTTACGCTGGAATTCGGCATCGCCCACAGCCAGCACCTCATCGACGACGAGGATCTCCGGTTCAAGGTGGGCGGCAACAGCGAAGGCCAGCCGCAGGTACATACCACTCGAATAGCGTTTGACCGGGGTGTCGATGAATTGTTCCACTTCAGAAAATGAGACGATCTCGTCAAATTTTCGGTCGATCTCCAGGCGCTTCATGCCCAGGATGGCACCGTTCAGGTAGATATTCTCGCGACCGGTCAGCTCGGGGTGGAAACCGGTGCCAACCTCCAATAATGATCCCACCCGGCCGTGGATCTCAGCATTGCCCTCAGTGGGTTCGGTGACGCGAGAAAGGATTTTGAGCAAGGTGCTTTTACCGGCGCCATTCCGCCCGACGATGCCCAACACCTTGCCGCGCGGCACCTCGAAACTGATATTGCGCAAGGCCCAAATCGAGCCCGCTTCAGAGGAAGTGGAGGTGACTGCCTTGCCGCGCTTCAGGCGTTGGAAGGGAGCATTCACCCCGGAAACAATGGTATCGCGCAGGGTCTTGTAACGCTCGGGAGCAGTGCCGATGCGGTAGCGCTTGCCAAGGTCTTCTACGCGGATGGCGATATCATCCATGGCAGGCACATCCTGAATCACTGGAGATCAACAATGCGCTAGATCTCATCAGCAAAAGTCCGTTCCATGTTGCGGAAGTAGAATAAACCGCTCACCAGGAGCAACAAGCCCACCCCAGCTGAGACTGCGCTGATCTGCCAGGGCAGGCTTTGAATCCCGAGCAGGCTCCAGCGGAAACCTTCCACGACACTGGTCAGCGGGTTCAACGCATACAAGACCTGCCACTTGGCTGAGATGGATGAAGCAGAATAGACGATGGGGGTCATGAAGAACCAGATCTGGGTGAGGAAGGGCAGGATATGACCAACGTCACGGTAGATCACGTTCATGGCGGAGAGCCACAGGCTGACCCCCAACGTGACCAGCACAGCCAGGACGACGAACAGGGGAAAAGCCAGCAGGGCAGGTGTAACCTGGTAGTCGTAGCCGGCTTTGGGGGCGAGGGTGTACACCAGGATAATCACAATATAGACGATCAAACCGATCCCAAAATCCACCAGGCCAGCCAGGACTGACGCAACCGGGATGGTGAGGCGTGGGAAGTATATTTTTGTGATCATGTTGCGGTTGGCGACCAGCGAGCGACCCGCGTCGTTCATAGCCTTGGAGAAAAGGCCCCAGGGGAGCAGGGCAGCATAGTTAAAGATGGGATAGGGCACACCTTCGGATGAAAAGCCCGCCGCTTTAGAGAATATCAGGGTGAAAACGACCATCTGGACGACTGGCTGGATGACCGCCCAAGCTGCACCCAGCACGGTTTGCTTGTAGCGTACCAGGATATCGCGCCAGGTGAGGAAATACACCAGCTCACGGTAAACCCACAGGTCAGGCAGGTTTAAAGCGGCCAGACCGCGCGTGGGGCGCAGGTAGGTCACTTCAGGCTGGGGTTTGGAGAGCTGGTCAGAGGCCATAAGATCTGATCAGGGCTTGCGGTTCTTTCGGTACCACTCGATGGTCTGGCGCAGGCCCTGCTCGAAATTCGTGCCTGCCCGCCAACTGAAATAATCGGCGGCGCGGGAAGTATCCAGGGCGCGGCGTGGCTGGCCGTTCGGCTTGGTAGTATCCCAGACCAGCTGACCCTCAAAGCCGGTCAGATGGGCGATGAGCTGGGCCAGTTCCTTGATGCTGATCTCCTGCCCCGAGCCGATATTCACCGGTTCGCGGCCATCATAGAACTCGGTGGCGGTCAGGATGCCATCAGCAGCATCGCCGGCGAAGAGAAATTCACGCGTGGGCGAACCATCCCCCCACAAGACGACCTCGCGATCGCCATGTTCCTGGGCTTCCAGGCACTTGCGGATCAGGGCGGGGATGACGTGGGAGGTTTCAAGGTCAAAGTTGTCGCGCGGCCCGTACAGGTTGACTGGCAACAGGTAGATCGCATTGAAGCCGTACTGCTGGCGGTATGCCTGGGCCTGGACCAGGAGCATTTTCTTGGCCAACCCGTAGGGAGCGTTGGTCTCCTCGGGGTAGCCCTCCCACAGATTTGCCTCCTGGAAGGGAACCGGGGTGATCTTGGGGTAAGCGCACACCGTGCCAATGGCGACAAATTTACTCACCCCGCGCTTCCAGGCTTCGTGCATCAATTGAACACCCATCATCAGGTTGATGTAAAAGAAATCAGCCGGACGGGCCCGGTTGGCACCAATGCCACCTGCCAGGGCAGCCAGGTGGATGATGATGTCTGGACGGCTGAGGTCCAGCATGCGCTGGATATCCTGGGGATTGACCAGGTCATATTCTTCGATGAGCGGAACAAAGACGTGCTTCGCCCCACGCTGGGCCAGCCCTTCCTTGATAAATGAGCCCAAGAAACCGGCACCCCCGGTTACACAAATACGCTTGTTCTTCCAAAATTCAGGATCAGATTTCATTGCCATCATTGCTCCTTGCGGTCGCCTCACTGAACGATGAATTGGGCGTTGCGGAAGTGCGGATCATGTGGGTTACTGATCAACCCGGTGCGGATGGCATGCAACACCTCGCGGATGCCATCGTCGGGGGAGAGGCGAGTTTGAAAACCCAGATCACGCTGTATCTTTTCGAAAGACACGGTGATATCCCGCATATCACCGCCGAAAGTCATATCTTTATATGTAACCACCGTCTCAGGCATGCGTTTGAGCACCAGCTCAACAATCTGGTCCTTGGTGTAATTGCCACTCTCTGAACCCAGGTTGTAGATCTGGCAACGGGCCTTATCCTCCGGAGCCTGCAAGCCGAGGATAAAGCCGCGCACGGCATCCTGGATGTGAACAAATGACCTTGAATAGCCGCGCTGATAGATGAGCAGCTCGCGTTTTGTCCAGGCTTCGAGCACGAACTGGTTGATGATCAGGTCAAAGCGCGGGCGTGGGGAAAGACCATAGAGGGTTGCCAGGCGGAAGATCAATGGGGTGCAGGAGCTGCTGCCCTGGGCGAGCAGGAAACGCTCAGCAGCAATCTTGGTTTCGGCATACAGTGACTGGGGAGTGAGTACGGTGTCTTCGGTGACCGGTTTGCCATCGGGGGAGAGACCGTAGTTGCTGTAGGTGGAGGCAAATACAAAGCGACTCACTCCCAGTTGGACAGACTGCTCGTAGACCCTCTCGGTGGCTTCGACGTTGTAACGCCAGGCGACCTGGCGGCCGACGGACTGGCAAGCCGGGAAACCTACAATGGCTGCCAGATGAACCAGGGCGGTAGGCTTATCCCAATTGGAGGGCAGGTTGGAGCGGATGGCGCGTGGCTCGGTGACGTTCGCCTTGGCGAAGTGGAAATTAGGATGGGGGAGGTAGGCAATCAATGATTCGCCGCCATAAATGAGGTCGTCGATCACGGTGACCTTCATGCCGAGGCGTAACAGCTCACCGGCAAGGAGCGAACCGATATAGCCTGCTCCACCGGTGATGACGACATGCTTCAGCGGGGATGGCTGCATGTAAGCTTCTCCTTCGCTCACACCATTTCCTCCATCACCAGGCTTACCTTGACACCCTGGACCAGCAAGGTGGGGTTGGATGGCTCAGGTATGATCTTGATGCCCTGCTCGAGGCAGGTCAGGCGGCAGATATCCACGATGTCGTTGATCTGTGTGGAGGAATTACCATTTTCTGGGGTGGTTAGGATGGCAATGTGAACCTGGTCATACCCGTTGTGCCTCACCTCGACCAGCAGCTCACGCACACGCATGCGGATATTGCGGTAGAGCAGGAAAGACTGCTCGATGTAGTCGATGGTGAGATGGGCCCTGAAGGAGATCCCCTCCGGGGTGATGATGTAGCGCAGCTTGCGCCGCTCAGCCCGCTTGACCTTGACATACCCCTTGGCGATCATGCGTTTAAGGTGCCAGTTAACCGTCCCCACGGCCACGCCAAGCTGGGTAGCCAGGGAGGCCTGGGTAATATCGGGGTCCTTCTCGATCTGCTCGAGAAGGTTCATCTCACGGGTAGCTTCGGGGTTTTCTGCCATCGGTAGTTACGGGCAAGTACAAGTATCTAAGATTTCCAGAATTCAAAATTCAGTCATTGAAATTCAACGACTGAATTATAACTTATTTTTGGAGTTTTTACAGGGGAAGCCTTGGTCAGGTGACTGACAAAGCTGATAAGCATCAGAGTGTGTCAAACTGCCCCACGATACGCAAGATATCGAAACCTTCGGCATAGGGCAGCTCTGCCAGGGCACCATGGCGGATGAGGGTCGACCGGAGCACATCGGCGCTGAAATAATACTTCTCGTTATAGGTGGTGTATTCCGCCAGGGCTTTGACCTTGCGCTCAAGGTCCTGCTTCGGTCACCTGGGCCAGGAAGTGGGGGAAAAAGCCATAGCTGCTGCGTAGGGCATCGAAGCCCAGCACAGTGGTGCCGCGAAAAGCCCGCAGCACTTCCTCGGTGGTTTGCTGGTGATCCTGATGGATATCTGCCCGGGTGTGGGTGATGACGATATCCGGGCGGTATTCGCGGTTGAGCTGGTAGAGGTACTCCAGGATCTCCTGGCGCAGCTCGGGGAAGCGGCGGGTGACGAATGATTCCAGCCGGACGTGATCACGGGGTACGCCCAAGATAGCCATGCTGCGCTGATGCTCCTCCACCAGGTGGGAAAGGGAAGGGTTCTTCTGGTTATCCGAGAGGGTGACGCACAGGATGTCGGTTTTTCCCAGGATATTGGAGATGAACGCGCCGCAGCCCAGCTCGATATCATCGGGATGGGCGCCGATAAAACAAACTTTTTTTCCATGAAAGAGCATCATAAGCAGTCCTTTAACTTGGATTTGGAAATGGGAACAGGGGAGAGGCGGTTCGGCGAATAAATATCCAAACCTGTTTACATAAAGTTTGCAGGTTTCGGTATTTCAATGTGTACATCCCGCGCTGGACCAGGGTGGGGGTACGCTCGAAATCAGCACAGCTCCAAAATGACCCGGCGGGTTTTTCATCTGCAGCTGACTCAACTGGAAGAAAGCGGAATGGATAGCGTTCACCACAGATCGCGTTGAGCAGATCGACCAGCTGCCTGGCGCGGAATGTGGGATGATAGCGCTCCAGGACATCTTGATGGGCATTGCGGGCCAGGGCTGACCTCAGCTGGTTATCCGTGAGGAGCGCTATCAATACCTGCCTCCCATTCCTGGGATGAATGCACGCAGATAACCATTCTGCCCGTCCTGGATGGCGTATTGGTAAGAATCACTGGGGCTGGCGATGGTGGGTACGCAGCATAGTGCCGCTTCAATATACTTGATCTCGCTTTTCGATTGGCCAAACGGGTTGTCGACCTGCAATGGCGCCAGGTTGACATCAAAATTGACCAGTATCCCGGGTAATTTTCGCCAGGGGACGAAATCCACTCTCTTTACCCGATCATGCACGGTGCCCCAGTCGCGGCCGGGATCCAGGCGCCCCACCAACCAGGCTTCAACGTTTGGATAGCGACTCAGAATGGAGTGTAAAGCCGGCTTGATCAGCGCAAAATCCTGGTCGTGGGTGGGTGTGCCGCTGGCGTAGCCGATCACCTGGCGGCCTGCTTTAGCTGGCAAGGATGGCTGGGTCGCACGGGCGATCGCCAGCATCTCCAGGCTGAAGGCGTTGCGGTGGACTGAGGCTGGCTTGCCCAGCTGCTTGACCCGTTCTGCCAGGTAATCGCTCGATACGATGACATGGTCACACACATCCAGGGTCTGGCGAAAGCGGTGAACATCCTCCAGGTATAAGGAACGGCGGACAGGGTCGGCGAAATCGGGGCTGTGGATATGCTGCACTGCCGCGGGGTCAAAGATCAGGTCATCCAGGTCATTGATCAAGATCCTGCCGTTGCGGTGGAGCTCTCGCTCGATCCAGGTGACTTGCGCATCGAACGCCGCCCGGTGCAGGATGACCACTGCAGCCTGTTCCACCTTATGGCGTAAGTGTGGGTCGGTGATATGTGACAGCTGGCAGTTTAAACCGGCCAGGCGCGCCTGCTCATACAGGTGAAAGGTGCGGTAGCGGCGCGGGTCTCCCTGGACCCCACTCACAATCAGTAGCGAAGGTGCATCGTTAGCCATGATGAATTATCTTTGAAGATGCATTCAGTATAGTCTAACTATGAATAACAGGATATCTATCTAACACCCATTGGCGGGGTGACAACTGCGGTTGCCTGGCCCACGAGATGGGTGAGATGCAAGAATCCAGACGCCGGAAGGGATCTGCTAACCAGAGGAAAATCTCCGATAAATTCAAACAGGACCAACTTGCGAGGCATTTTAGCGGGCAAAGTGGAGGGGTTCATTTATCGCCCGGGAAAAGTGCCTTAAGCATTTTCAAGGCAGGCAGCTCGGCATAAAATTGTGTGGCAGTAGACACGGCATTCGCTTGAAGATTCATCCGCAGCGCTTCATCCCGGATCAAGCGCTCGAGGGTATCAAGGCAAGCAGCCGGGTCATGTGTATCAACTACCAGGCTGTTGGTTTCATGTTTTGCGTAAACATTCGTGCCGCCGTTGGCGGGAACAATGACGGCCAAGCCACTGGCCATGGCCTCCAATGCAGTCAGCCCGAAGGCCTGGAAATCAGACAAGTCTACGAAAATGTCCGCTTCGTTGAACAGGTTGGCTACCTGGGCTGAGCGCAGCTGCCCGGCGAGCTGCCAGGGAAAATCCTGGGGAAGTGAAGCAAAGCCAGGGTCGGTTGGGTCGCAGCCGAACAGCCTGATCTGCAGGCTGAGCGGAACCTTTTTACTGGCTTGCTGCAGGACCGTCATGGTGAGGGCTGGGTTACGACGGGCGGTGGTTGGGCGGATCATGGCGGTGATGCGTAATGGCCGGTCTGGCCAGGAAGAGTCTGAGCGTGGGCGCGGCTGGAACAGGTCTATATCCATGTGAGCGCCGACCACTGCGCTATCGAGGTGGTGATGGAGCCGAATCTGATCTGCAATCCATGGGGTTGTTACCATGCGAACCAGGCCTGGAATGAGACTATATGAGGCAAATGCCCTCTCGAATTCGTGGGTGCCCTGTGGATAGAAATAGGGCTCGTAATCCTGGATGTAATACCCAACCACCAGGCTCGGGTGAGATGCTTTTGCAGGGGCAATGTAGCCAACGGTGGGGTTGGAGGTGGCGATAACGGCATCAAAGCCCAGGGCATGGGTGGGGATATCCTCAACACCAGCAAAAATGACCGGCAGTTTTTGGTCGGGGTAATTCTTTTCAAACCATTGGCGGTGCACATTAAGGTTCAGGATCTGTGCATCGATGCCCATGCGCTGCATGGCGGCGACGGTAAGGAAAATCATATTTGCGCCACCGCCCAAAACCCGGATGGGTGAGACAAACAATACCCGGCGGTTCGAATAAAGGCGCTGACCCTGTTCGATGAGATCCTGGCGCTCCAGAGTGGATTGCTTGCGGCAGGTGATGCCGAGGCGGATCAGGTCGCCACGGGCGGAAGGGGAATCTCCACCTGCGGTGAGCCAGGCAGCCTGATCCTGCTCGAGCTGAGCGCCACCAGGAATATCTTCGATATCGATCAGCTCACCATACCTGTATCGTGAAAGCGTAATCCGGAGCGACTGCCAGGCGCGAAGCACCTGCCTGGCTGCGAATTGATAGAGGCGCTTAAAGAAATAAGCCAACCCATCCCGGCGGATGAGCGTGATCCCATATCGAATATGGCGCAGGAATGACTCAAACCAGCTGACTCCTGGAAGGTTGTCGCCGGCGGGTTCAGTCATAGGGGTAAAACTCCAGGCGCTGACCCGCAGACCGATCGATCGACCGAAGCATCGGGTCAGGAATCATGCTGACAGCGCAGTGTTCAAAATGAGCATGGGTTTGAATGACGATCATGCGTCAGGGGTGAAAAGCGTTTTGAGGAAATTTAAGGCAGGCAGCTCGGGGTAAAACTGCACGCCGGTACCGATTGCGTTTCTCTGCAGCTTTTGCCTGAGCTCACTGTCCTCGACCAGGCGCTGGAGGGCGTTGAAACATGCAAATTGATCCCGGGTATCGACAACCAGGCAATTCTCCTCGTGGCGCGCATAGACGCCGGTGCCACCGCGAGAGGGTACGATTGACGCCACCCCGCATGCCATGGCTTCTAATGCAGCTAAGCCCAAGCCTTGAAAGATGGAATAATCCACAAAAATATCTACCAGGTTCATGAGATTAGCCACCTGCTTCTGGTTAATCCGACCGGCCAATTTAAAGGGGAAAGACAACGGCATGTGCGCGGCTTGCAGCTCAGGTAAATCAGCACCGAAGAGGATGAGCTCGATGGCATCACCAAACTCCTGACTGAGGCGGTTCAGAAGCTCCATGGTCAGGAGGGGATTGCGGCGTGGGGTACTGGGGCGGATCATGGCTGCCACTCTCAATGGGCGATTGGGCAATTCAGAATCAAGCCTGGGCCGGGGCATGAATAGATCCGTCTCAACACTCGCCCCAATTACCGTGACTGGAATGTGCAGGTTATGGCTTGAGGATTGATGCTGGATCTCATCGCGTATCCACGGGGTGGTACAACACCGAACCAAACCAGGGAACAGGTCATAGGAGGCGGCAGCTTTTTTATACCCGTCCGTATCCGGCTCATCGAAGTAGGGCTCATAGTCCTGGATGTAATAACCGAGCGTGGCGCCAGGTTTGATCTGGTATACGGATTTGAGCCAGTATACGGTGATGTAAGAAGTAGCGATAACAGCATCATAATGCTTGGCATATTGTGGAAGGTTTTCGACCGTGTCATATACTACCGGCACGTCATTGTCTGGATATTCTTGCTCAAAACCAGAACGATAGGGCGGCAAATTATAAATTTGGGCATCTACAGACATTCGGCGAAGGGTTCTAGCGGCTAGGAGGATAAGGTTGGCGCCCCCGCCTGCCGCGGCTACCGGTAATACGAACAGCACCCGCTTGCCTGAAAAAAGCTCCTGCCCCTGGTGAAGGAGATCCTGACGAGCTTGCGCGTATTTTGCGCGTGCCGATAACCCTTCAACGACACGGTCGGGTGGTTGGTTGGAGTCATCTGGCACAGGAACTATGTTTGTGGTGCCGGGGAAGGAGGCTGCTACTTCGTCAACTTTGAAATACTGGATCTTGCCAAGGGTATTTTGATCATCCGTAGATACAGGAGAGCCTGGCCCGGTCGGCTTCTTTATCCCGGCAGCTTTTTGCTTGAGATCAGATCTAAAGACTTGAGGTGTAATGCGACGCAACTTGCCCAGCAGAGATCGCGCGAAACTTTCACGCTGGCTACCGGCGGGGATCATTTTTTTGCGTAGGCGTTGGATGAGACTCATGGAGCACTAGGAGGCAAGATTATGAATGATCACTGGGTGGGAATAAGGATACTTTATGGATCCATGACTGATCGAATACCACAACCCTTTTTTCGAGCTAGTAAAGGAAGGCTGTTTTTTCTTCATCTCGTATCGAGTATTGCAAGTATGGCTTCTCGCCAGCAGGCAGCATTTTGCAGCAGGGTGCGCTTTGAAAACACATATGCTTGGGCGTTGAGAGCGAGCCGGGTACGTAGCTCGTCGTTACGCAGCAACTCATCCAGCGCGTCTGTCCAGGCAGCCGGGGTATTTTCAGCCAGATAACCGGTCTCAAGATGTATCACCGTTCCTTCATAGGACAGGACGCGGCTGTATATACCTGGGATACCCAGGGCAGAATAGTCCAAAAATTTGATATCGGACTTATAGCGGTTAAAGTGGGTTTCTTCCAGAGGCGCGAGGCCAAGATCCCAGGAAAGGTTTTTCCTCATCCACGGGATGAAATTCGGATAGGCCATGTCAACCGGATTGACTTTCAGAACTTGCACAGGAAGATCTTGAAAGGAGCGAACAACCGCCTGGGTGGAGATCCCGCCGACCAGCTGGACTTGTACCGAACCTGTATACCTGCGCAGGATGGTGCGTAATGCCTGCATAACCATCATTATGTCTGCATCGTGAGTAAATGTACCCATAAAACCGATGACCTTGCTGGTGCCGGAGCTATGATCTGCAGATGGTTTTAGATTTTCTCCTGTAAATAACCTCTCATCAAGGGCATTGGGGAGGACAAAGATATGCGAGTTCAGTTTTTGAAGGCGTTCTTTGAGGTATTCAGTGGAGACAAGCACTCCATCAGCGGCGCGGCAGAAATACCGGACAGCAGATCGGGCCTGGATTGGAATAGACTCAAGATCGAGTAAGTTGTCATCAATGGAATACACCAGGCGCAATCCATCTTGGCGGATTTGATCAACCAGGCGTTCAGCCTCTAATAGAGAGATATCCGGCTTCCAGGTACGCTCGACGATGATGACATCTGCCGCGGAGGAGTAGTCTGTTCCCTTGGTAACCTGCAAGATGCCTGAGTTGGCAGGGTGGGTGAGAGGCAGAATATCCCTGATGTATGCGACTCCAAAGGGTTCGTAGTCTTTAGCGTGTTCGAAGATGATGTGAATGCGCAACATTTAATATAACGCTAGGTGATAGGAAGAGTCGTTTTCCAAGGTATCAGACAATTTTATGGGAAGAGAGATTCGAGAATATGAAAGGCAGCTTTTTCAGGATAGTGTTGACAGATATCAAAAATCGCCTGTTGCTGCATGCTTTTACGCAACGGCTCATCTCGGATCAGGCGGTCAACGGCGAATACACACGTATCCAGTGAAGTAGTTTCGATGATAAGCGCATTTTTTTCGTGCTGGGCGAAGCTGGTTGTGCTACCAGACTGCGGCACGACGACCGCTGCGCCACAAGCCATGGCTTCCATCGCCGCCAAGCCCATCGCCTGGGATGAGGAAAAATCGACAAATATATCTATTTTGTTTAGAAATGCCGCCAATTGCAGCTGAGTAAGTATGCCTGCCAGCTGCCACGGGAAAGCCGTGTCTAATTTGGGGAACCCGGGGTCGTTCGATTCACAGCCAAACAAGCAGATTTCGATATCCCTATTATGGAGGGAAATCTGATGTAAGGCCTGCATGGTTAATTCCGGCTGACTGTGGGGAGTGCTGGGACGAAGCATGGCGGTAATGCGCAGAGGACGCTCTGGCCAATCCGGACCAGTGCGTGGGCGCGGGCGAAAGGTATCGATGTCTACAACAGGACCTACAACGTGGCTGTCCACACCGAAGTTTTGTACTACAAACTGGCGATTCCATTCCGTATTGGTCAGGCGCACCAGGTCGGGAAATCGTGTATAGGATTCAATGGCTTGTTTGAAGGCGCCAGTTTCGGGTGCAAATAAAGCTGGCTCATCGCCCTGTATGTAGTATCCCCAGGTGGGCATGGGTGAAATCTTGGATGACGCTAAGAACGAGAGCGAGTCAGGCGTGGTAGCAATAATGGCATCATACCCGGTGAAAATGCTGGCAGATTGGCTGGGGTCCTGAATATACCTGATGGGGAGCGTAAGGTCTGGATAGGCTTGCTCAAATTGGGATTGATGACCCTGGAGGTTGATCATCTGGACACAGATTCCCATTTTCTGCAAAACGTCTGCTACTTGAGTAACCACGTGACCTGCGTGGCTGGTCTCTGATATCGGCAGTAAGAAAGCTACACGTTTGCCTTCCCAACGTTCCCTGGCATCCGAGATGGTTTGCCGGCGCATAAACATAACCTGGTTGCGTGCCCGGCAGCCTTGCATGGAAAGGTCAAAGCGGCTGTGCTGAATGCCTTCGCTGATGATCCGGTGACCATACTTATCACCAAAAGCCTTATCAGACCGGGCAACAAGCTGTTTACGACGCGCATGTGAATAAGAACGGGATTGGGCGTGGTAAACATAGGCATCATCAGCTACAGCTATTTGCCAACCAGCTTTAGCTGCCCGCAAGCAGAAATCGTTCTCTTCCCCATAGCCATCACCAAAGCGCTGCTCGTCAAGATATCCAATTTCGCCGATCAAAGCGCGCTTGATCAGCAGGCAAAAACCGTTGAGGAAAGAGATGCGTGGATATACGCGCCCGGAATAGGTGGCGACTAGCTGCCCCATGTCCGCGACGCTAAAGCCATCAGGCAGGGGGTTTTCAGCCCAATCCCCCTCTGAATTAAAGATATTTGGGATAGACTGCCAGGAGGCAGTGTTGGAAAAGGGACCAACCAGCCCAATGTGTGGATCCGATTCGCAACAAGCAATCATGCGGTCCAGCCACCTGGGCGTAACGATGGTGTCACTATTAAGGAGAATGACATAAGCAGCAGACGAGGCGTGAAGTCCTTGATTGGCGGCGCGGGTGTAACCCTGGGCCTGCTCATTGCGAATCAGCACTGCTGCCTGTGAAAGTGCAAAATCCTCAAGATAGCTACGGGTGGGTTGAGCGCTGCCGTCATCAACCAGGATCAGGCTGTAAGGTGGGTTGCTATAACGTACCACCGATTCGAGGCAGCTTTGAACATCGGTGATGGCATCATGCACACAGATAATGATATCCACACTGGCCTGGTGGGGCGGAACCGGAGAATTTACTCGATCCACCTCGGTCTGTGGAGCACTCCGAGAGCCAGCACGACCCTGGCTTAACCTGGGTGAAGGCCTGTGTAAACGATAGCTGGTCTCTTCACTCAATCGGCGGATAAACGCCTTTGCCCCCTCACGCCGCAACAGACGTAACCCCTGCCTGACGAAGTAGGCCCGGTTCCGTAAATGGCTGGTGATAGATACCAGGGAAAGCCGGATCGCTTGTCTACGCTTCATAAATCTTTCGCAACGGCAATTAAACAGGCCTTTAATATTGGTGATACTTGAGCTCGGCTTGGTCTCGTTACCAAGCAATTTTCAAAAATAATCGCAAGCTCTTTTAATATTACCAGGCTCATCAGGGGTTAGACGGTTTTTTCCTTTGGAGTTGTTTTCTTTGAGTGGCTATCTAGAACTTGACAATAAAACTCACGATACCGTCGGGCAAGCTCAGGCCAGTTATAAAATGAAACCACTTTTTGGCGTCCTTGTTGGCCTAATTTCTTTGCCCAGGCAGGATTAGCTAAAAGCATCCGGATTGCGCCAGCCAGCATTTTCTCTTCATCGAATCGGATCAATAACCCATCCCGCCCGGCGTCGATGACGTAAGGGACGGCGCCGTTCCTGCAGCCGATGACCGGTTTCTCCATGGCCCAGGCTTCAAGGTAAGAGATACCAAATGATTCATAGGACGAAGGATAAGCCAGGATATCAATGGAGGCGAGCATCAACGGTTTTTCCTGCTCAGGGAAATTGTAGCGCAATAGAACCTTTTCCCGGTCGAAGTCTGGAAGCTCAGCCAGCTTTTTCGAAAGAAGGTCTGCGTAGATCGTTTTTGCACCCGCAATAAGAAGACGAGCTGCTGGATAACTCTGCCAGACATCCTGCATGGCGTATAACAACGTCTCGACACCTTTACGCTTCGAGACCTGCCCGATGAAACCGATCACGGGTACGTCCAATGGAATGCCTAAATTCTTTCGGGCAGAGGTCTTATCGATTGCTTCAATCGACGCCATGTCGGTACCCGCGCCGATGACAGCGATCTTTTTAGGCGAAACGCCACGCGAGCTAACATGGCTCGCTTCGTGGGGAGTAAGCGCTACGTAACCATCGGATTGCTGAATTGCGCTGTAAATCATTGGACGATCGAACCCCCAGGCATCATCGGGGTGCAGGCAGCCAATCATGATACATGGACGCTGGGTGGCATGGGCAGCTTTAAGCGAAGTAAACATGTGTAAGAGTGGGAAGGAAGCAGTTACAGCGATGTCGAAATCAGCTTTCCGTATGGCGCTGTTCAACCCAGGGACAATTGGACCATTGAAAAGTGTGCGGAAGTATTGACTACCAGGCAGGTCGGTGTTGCGTGCAAGTAAAATAAATAAACGGCTTATGTAGCTTGAAACGGGAAAACGACGAATACGCACGCCATTGAGCTCTTCCCACCCTTGAGGCATGCGCGGCATGCGAGGCGTAGAGAATGCTTCGGAGCTATAGCAATTGGTCGTGAATACAGTGACTTCGTCACCGAATTGCGAGACAAGCTCTTCGGAGAGGCGCTGAATGAGATGCTCAGTACCTCCAATGGAGGGAAAGTACCCTTGAACGACATGCAGTACTTTCATTGCTTATTGTGAGGAATGCAGGAGGTGCTGATTTATATAGCGATTGGTGCGTTGAAGCATTGTGCGAAATCCTTGAGTTCGCCAAATATAGATCATCAGCGAGAACCGGCTTGATGGCCCAAGGGGAGGTGGGGCGGGATATGCGAGGCGTGGGTCACGGTCAGGTGCATATCTGCCTTGCAGGCAATATTGGGTAATCGTATCAAGATCATATTCAACCTGGACGTCAGTACGCCCTTTGTCGTACACAGCTTCTACCCAATGAGAACGCTCAGATGCAATGGAAATGTAAAAGTCACCCAGGGTCAGCACACCACCCATATCCATCGCTTCATTCGGATAGGCTTCGCCTGCTGGAAGAAGAATGACCAGGCGAGATGCAGCATATTGCAAGCGTGGAATACGGCTTACCAATTCTCCCGGAAGGATGGCGATATCACAATTCTCCACCAATAGCTGCAGGCTTTTTGGCTGATCAGGCGGATAGACAACTTGCTGGAAATGGCTGCTTCCGGATCCACCTGATTCAGTGAACTCTATCTCGCTTTTTTCAGCGGTGATCGGAATTGCATAGGTGATATCCAGCTTGCCTTCCAGGCTTTGGATCAAGCGCCTGACAAGCGCTGGGACTTCCTTTGCATCACCAGTATTGATAACGAGCAGATGTTGATGGCTCTGGGAGTAATACTCAGGCAATAATCGTGTCTTTTTGGCAGCAATCAATGGATAATAAAGATCGGTAATCAGATCCCAGGTTAACTCCGGTAAAAGGTTCCACACAAGGGGCTTAGGAATATCACGTTGAATCTTAAACAGCGCCTCATCCGCGATTACCCGGCCAGCCTGCAAGCGACGACGTTCAGCCAGGATTGAGGGCAATGTCTTTAATAAGGCACTCGTGGCGCGTAGATATGATTTAGCATGCGCGAAATCTCTTGTAATAAAATAGCGAATGAAATTCCGCCAATCTTCGGCGATAAAATTGCGCGAGAATCGCATGAGATAACGATCCAGTAACTTGATGGCAAATCGCTGACGACCGTAAACAACATTCGCCAGTTTTTCAGGGGGAATTCCTTCTGCATGACCCATGGATCCGAGTGAGCCACCAAAAGCATGGAAAATGACTGCCTTAGGGGCAGCCAAAACCTTAAAACCCTTGAGGCGTGCCCGATAACACCACTCAACATCTTCGTAATACATGGGGAAACCTTCATCCATTGGACCAACAGCATCCCATGCTTTGGGGGTTATCAGGGCAGCCGCAAAGCAGGCAGACGGGAGCTCATGATAGGCATTAAACTGCCCCAGGTCGAGGTGCCCAATCGCATTATCGGTTCCCCAGGAGGTATTACTCACGTGATTGCCTAAACCATTCAGGAACGGTGGAGCCCAAGAAAAGCACAACTTGGGTGCTACAGCAGCACAGAATGGGTCACACGAAGCAACTAACAGCATTTGGGCGATCGCATCGGGTTCCAGCGTGACATCAGGATTGAGGATGAGCAGGTAGTTAGCGGGTGAAGCCAATGCAACCCCTGCATTGATGCCATGTGAGAGCGAGGCAGGGCGATTAATCTGAAGACGTTGAACGTCTGGATAGCTGGTTGCAAGCCAATCGAGGGCACCGTCAAAAGAGCCATTATCAACCACGATGATCTGGATCTTCGAATAGGTCTGAGCAAGTAGAGAGTGAATGCACGCTTTTAGAAATTCGAGGCTGTTATAGTTAACAATTACTACCGAGACGGTAGATTGTGGATGAACAGGCAACGGTTGAAGCTCTGTACGCGGCAGCGCCTGGCTTTCATTCTCGTCCGAATCAAAAGTTCGCTCCAGCAAGCCCGCTTCCGCTAAACAGGCTAAAGCTGTCCGGATAAATTTCGGTGTAGAAAAGTCACTATGAAAACCTGAGGAGATTTCTTCCAATGAACTGCCATTGGCATACTGCCATACGGCCAACAGGGGAGCATCCAGGGCGACATAACCTTTATGGTCGGTTGACAGGATCGGGCGGTTATGCAGGTATGAAAGCTGAACTTGGGAGGGATGGGCGTAGCGAATCATTTGTAAAATACAATTCTGTTACATGCTCATGAGATGGAGCGGGTAACAGCCAACTGTTCCCTAACGATTATTTCCCATTCATTCGTTTTCAGAGTTATCACCTGGGGCGTTATAACTAACACATGCTTTCCATAATATCAGGGGTTATGTTTGACTTAAGATCTAGTGCTTGATGCTTGGTGGTATACACTCCAAAGTCCATCAGAGCACGTGCCATTCGCCTCTCATCGTCAAGAGCCCATACTTCTCGCGCACAGCGTGCCCCCGGTTGTTGATGCGGAAGGTATAGAAGTGGTCATGGTAATCCAGCATCTGGTTCCCATCCCGGTTGACCAGGGCAACCGATAATTGGTAGAGACCTTCCAACAATGGAATGGATGGCACGGTATAGGTTACGCCCCCTGCGCCGGGCTGCATGGTGATGTCTAGCCCATCAAACGTGGTGTTTGGACCGGTAATATGGATCCCATCCTGGCGGTGGATCGCGAGCCCGACTTCAAGCGCATTGATCGTCTCGTGGGCGACGTATTCAATCTGCACCTGCATACATTCGCCGGTGTGGAAGATTTGTTGTTCGCGCTCCTTTTCATTCAGGATGCGGACCTGCCTGATCTCGATCGGCCGGTACACTTTATGGTCAGGCTCATCGTCCAGGTGAGCCCGGGCGATCAGCTGCTCATTTTCTTCATCTGAGACCCGACCGAGATACTGGTCGACTACCACCTGGGTATTGTCCATGGATAAGAGCTGACCGCGGTGAAGCCAGGCAGCCCTTTGGCAGATCGATTCGATCATGCCCATCGAGTGGGAGACCAATAAGATGGTGGCTCCCTGAGCCCTGATCGCCTGGATGCGCTCATAACTTTTATGCTGGAACGCCTCATCGCCGACCGATAGGATCTCGTCCACGATCAAAATATCAGGTTGAGTATCGGTGGCAACCGCAAAACCCAAGCGGGCAGACATTCCCGATGAGTATGTGCGGAGCGGGGCGTCGATAAAATCACCCAGCTCGGAAAATTCGACGATACGTGGAAATTTCTCCTTCATCTCCTCCTGGCTGAAGCCCAGCATGGCGCCATTGAGGAAGATGTTCTCACGACCTGTGAGCTCGGGGTGGAACCCGGCGCCGACTTCGAGCAGAGGTGCGACTTTGCCCCTGACAATGACCCTACCACCGGTGGGGCGGATGACCTTTGCCACCAGCTTGAGCAGGGTGCTCTTGCCGGCCCCATTGTGACCGATCAGGCCAAACACCTCTCCACGGTTCACAGCCAGGCTGACCTGGTTGAGAGCATTGAAGCTACGGTTCTTGATCTTGCCTTCTAAAAGGCGGATGACATATTCTTTAAAGGTCCCGATACGCTCCTGTGGGACGCGGTATTGCACCGAGACATTTTCCAGCTCGACGATCGGTTGATCCATAACCTGGGAATCTAGCTGATCAGGCATGGGGTTAGATCCGGTAGGAAAACTCATCTGACTTCATGGTGAACACCAACCAGCCGGTGGCAAGGAAGAAGAGCGACAGCCCGAGGGGTATGAGCAATTCTGGTCCGCTTGGCCAGCGCCCAAAATAGAGCGGCAAGCGGAACAGCATGACCATGTGGTACATGGGGTTAAGGGTGGTCAGGAAAACCCGGTAGGCCTCCGGTAAGATGGTGACGGGGTACATCACCGGGGTGAGGAACATCCACGCCATGAGGAAGATCTGGTACATCTCGGCAACATCCGGGAAGTAAACTGCCAGGGTGGAGAGCAGCAAGCCAACCCCCAAGGCAAAACCAGCGATGATCAGCACTGAGATGGGGGTGAACAAGATTGACAGGTGGATCTTTACGCCGGTGACCAGCATGACCCCGATGAGCGGGACCATGGAGAGCGTGATATTCACCAGCCCCGTCCCAATGGCGGCGACGGAGAAGGCCGTGCGCGGGATGTAGATGCGGTTCAACAGACCTCCCCCCCAAACGAGGTTCACCATGGAGGCAGTGGTGGTCTGGCTGAAAAAGTTCCAGGCCAGCAAACCATTCAAAACATAGGCAGGGTAAGATGGAAGGTCGCCTGCTTTGAAGAACTGTGAAAAAGCGATCGTCCAGACGAGCATCATGCCCAAGGGGTTGAGCATGGTCCAAGCGACACCCAGGAAGGATCTTTTGTAACGGGTGAGGATATCGCGGCGGACCAGCTGCAGCACGAGGTAGCGGTAATTGAGGATCTCGCGCAGCTCTTCTACTACGACCGAGCCCCGACGGGTGCTGTCATAAACGACCGATAGATTGGGTTGACCTTTCATCTAGTATCTGTAATTACCTTTAATTATTATATAACGGGATGAAAATTGGCTGGATGGGATTTGTTACGTTAGCCTACCCAACCTACTTGGTAGCGATGAAACCACCTACAACCTTGATCATTACCAGCTTGCCATCCTGGTCAAGGCGCTTTTGAGCAACCGCCTTGATGGCTTGCATGACCTGCTCGAAACCGCCCACATCCTCGAACAAGTCCTTCCATAACCGACGGTCTTCGGAAAGGGAGGCGCGTGTGTAATCCAGGAAAGGATCGACTGCCTCGAAGGTAAGGGGGTTCTCAAAGATATGGATCTCAACGCTAGAGAACAGCCCATGGATAGCCTTATAGATCAGGCTGGAATAGCGTGAGCTGCCAGGCATGGGTGGGATGGATTTGTGGGTAGCCTCCGTGATGATATCGTAAAAGAGCTGTTTATTCTCCGGCATGGGTCCGGTAGTGAACAGACGACCACCAGGTTTGAGCACCCGGTGCATCTCCGAAATTGTGAATGGGATATCTTCGGAGTAATAGATGGCGAAGCAAGAGGTCATCAGGTCGAATTGTTTATCTTCCAGGGGAAAGCGCTGGTTAAAATTCAGGTCAATGAACTTGATGCGATTCCCGATCTTGGCATTTTCAAGGCGGGCTTGTTCCAAGAGCTGGTGGTTAACATCTCCGCCGGTGATGTCCGCATCCCCTTCCAGGGCCTTATAGAGCAGGAAGCATTGCTTGCCAGCTCCACACCCGATATCCAGGATCTTGCTGCCTTTTCGAGGATTGAGCAGGTGGAGCATCCATTCATCAATATCGCGGCCCCCATATTTTTTGTGGATATCGATACGGGTCAGCAAATCATTGGTGGTCTCTTGATAATCTATTTTCATTGGTTTTCCTCATTTTCCTAGGCTTATTAAAATATACATAACAGGCATTATCACGGAGATGCCTGGCAGGCACTGACGTCGAAAAGAATCCGGAAATTCTGGTGGTTGTCTTGCTGGCGCTTATCCAGGATTTCCACGCAGGGTTGTTGGTAGGCAGCTCGCTGGGCAGATGTCAGGCCATCCCACCATGGCCTGTCAAAATACACATAATCATACCCTGCAGCAGAAATGGCTGCTGGATCTGGATCTGCGATCACGGATTGCCAGGATGCTAGTGGATCATACAGGCCTGAGCTAGAGCGGACGGCTCGCCCGAACAGGGTGACAGCCCGCTCTGGTAAACTATCAAGCACCTGGGCATCTTCAGGCAGTTTATCCCAGTAGCTCTTCAAAAAGCCTGCATCCAGGCCATCGATGTAGGAGGCATATTGGGGGGATTTGATCGAGTATAGCTGGACACGGAAGATCACCAACCCCCCCAGGGTGCAGATGATCATCACAAGTGATATCCCAACCAGTGCAGCTGGGTGGAGATGGGGCAGGACCTTCCACAGGATGGGGAAGCTCATCACCAGGCTGAGCCACATGGCCCCAGAGATCATCCGGGCCAGATCGCGATCGACCTCATAACGGATAAGCAGTGGGATCAACAACCCGATGACCACGCTGAGTGATAACCCAGCGATGAACCATTGCCTGCGCTGAAGGTTTTTGCTGAAACGGATAAACAGGAAGGGAACCGTCAAAATGACCGGCCCAAGCTCAGCCAATAAAACGACCAGCTGCCTGGGATTATTGAGCGAAAGTGAACCATAATGAGCGGAGGGGTATCCAGGCGGCCAGCGCAAGGAAAAACGGCCTGCGTTATAACTCTGCAAGGGGATCGCCACCCAGGCAGTGAATATATTCCGGACCGTATCGGTAATAAAGCCTCCCTGCAGCACTACCAGCACTGCGGTTAATAGCAGGATGCCCAGCCACTGCTTCAAGTAGGAGGCCGGGAGTGAACGGTAGAGACGTTTTCTGAAAATGAATGCAATCAACAGTGACAGGGCAAGCCCTGCCCAGACAATAGCAAAGACATGTTCTGCACTCAAAGCCAGGGTAGCGAAAATGACTGACCAGGTGACCAAAACGGCCGGGTGGGAATACTCACGCGGGAGAAGGATGAGCAGCAGGAACACTATCAAGAATGGGAGTGCTGCAGACCCACCCAGGGTAAAAAACGTGGGAACAAAAATCCCATTATGATACGCAAATGGAAAGGGTACTGGCCCGGCACCTTCGATTACCCACGAGCTGTGGAGGGCTTCAGCCAAACTGGGGGCAGTGGCCAACCCAGAGCCGGCCATGGTCACTCCCTGGCTGACCCAATTTAACCAACTGGATGGGAGGAGCAGCATCAGCCAGCGGGTTCCGCCAGCAAATGCGAACAGGAAAGCTCCCAACCAGGCTGCCAGGCGGCTGCGAGTGACATTCCGCACCCAGCTCCAGCTGAGCACCAGGGTGAAACCCAGGGCAAGCGCCCGGCTCAGATCCCAGGCACTCCAGGGGAAGAAGTGGGATAACCTCACCAGGCTGGAGGCGAAGACCTGGATGGCATAATGATAGGCAAAGAAAACCTGTGGGTTCAGGTAAAAATGAGGTGGGATATCTCCAGCGGCCATGGTCGAGATCAATGGCAAGTGCAGGTATTCATCAAAAATGGACTGGCCGCGTAAGATCAGGGTGAATAGGATGGTCGAGGCAAACAAGCCAATAAGCAACGGTACAGAAACGCGATCTTTTTTGTTAACCTCACCTTGCCTGGGGATCGCCACGCGAACATGATGCCGCAGAAGAGGATCAATAGCGAAGCAAGCCAAAAGGCTTGTGTGAGCGGAAGGAGATTTGCAATCAGGTTGCTCAAACCAATGAAAAGCACAAATCCAGCAGCCAGCCCAGTGAGGATGCGATCGATGCGGTGGAGCTTAAAAACGGACCTTACCAGAAGCACACCACCGAATGCCCACCCACAGGATAAGAGCAGGAATAAGGCGAAATCGAGCAGGTTTCTGTTATAAAACCAGTACATAAATCGCAGCTGCTCTCACTTGCAAGGGGTTGACCGGGGTGTGTATAGCACCACACCGACTGAGTCCAGGCTTACTGATGGCTGGTAGTAGCACAACACCGGCTCTGATATGGACTTCACCCAGGCATCATTCTCCTCGCCAAAGCTGTGGTTACGACCCTGGTACTGGATGACAAGTGGTTCTGAGACGATCAGGTCATAGTGCTGGTTGCTGATCGCTACCTGGAAGGCATCCAGGTATTCGCGGTTTCCCGACATCGCCATTTCCATCAAGAAGACCAGCTCATAGTCTGGAACTACGGGGACACCCGGGACCTGATTGAACGTCAGCAGGTGCCGCTGGTTGATGAACAGCACCGTCCCGCCTTGCTCGGTCACCTGCTGGGCGGAGGTTTTGATGGTTTGAAGGGCAGCCCGGGCAGCTGCATAATCACGCCTGGCCATCGGTCCACCTGTGCTGAGGGTGAAGTACATGGGGATGATCAGTGCCCCGGCTAGTAATATCGATTCTACAGTCCGCGCCAGTTTGCCGGGGGCAGGAATAGGGTCAGCTCCAGTTTTGGCGTCTTTCGCATTATCAGGCACGAAACGGTCGAAGTAGATGTAGCTGCCGATCACCATTAACAGGGATAGGTATGCGTCCAGGTTATGGAGATTGCTGCCCCCACCGATTTTCACACTGACCAGGACGCCACCGCCGAATAGCGCCGCCAGAATGCCAGCCAACCCCAACAAGCGCAAGAAATGAAATTCACGCCACCGGCCAACCAGGCGCATGACGATCAATCCCAGGATGGGCAGCGAAACCAGGATGGCGCTCAATAAGATGCCCATCGGGTAAGTCGGGTTAGGCAGCAAACGGTACCACAGCAAGTCAGAGCTGAAGCTCGAGCCGAACCAGGACTGAGGGTTGCCCGAGAAAGCCTGGTAGGCACGCTGGCTGGCATAGGCAGTCAGGGTACCAGCCACTGTCCAGGCTGCAGGAGGCAGGAGGTAGCGGACGAGGGGTTTTCCCTGCGCCTTTTCCTCAAGCAGAAATAACGCGCTGGCGAGCAGCCCTGGTACGGGCAGCCAGTTCACCCGGCTGATGCCTGCCCAAAGAGATGCCAGCAGAACCATCAGCAGGCTACGCCAGAAGCGCTTGCTGTCGAAACCCCACAGGATCAAAATCAGCATAACCTGCAGGTGGTAATAGACCGGTCCCTGGAAGAGGAAAAGAAAACCCCATAGCAATGTGCTGAACAGGATCACCAGCGACTTCCCGCGACCAGCCAGGCCAAGCCGGCGTACCAGGAGATAGCTGGTTAATGTGGTCGTCAGCAGCCAGAGCAGCACCTGCCAGAGCCGGCTGAGCCAGATTGAGCTGCCGGGGATGAGCAAGGGCAAAGCTTGCATCAAATATCGGCTCGGATGCAGGATCGAAGGAGCAAAATGCACCCCATACAGCAGCTTCGAGAGCCACAAGGAAGCGTAATAATAGCGGCTGCCCTCAGACCATCCCAATGAGAATGGATAGGGAGAAACATCGGGGATGAAACTGGCCAGCTTGTAAGCCGCCGTGTACCCCAAGCTGGTGATCAACAGGGCACTCGCCCAGCCATGCTGCGGCCAAGTGCGCCTGAACAAAAAGGCACCCAACAAGGATAGCAGGGCAAATAATCCCAGGCGTAGAGGCAGGCTGGTGGGCAAGTTGATCGCAGGTGATAATACCAGCCAGGGCAGGATCACAAAGGACAGGATGTAAAGGATTCCAGTAAGTTTTCGGCTCATCGTTACTTTTTCCCTGCCACGATATCCGGGATGAACAAAGCACCAGGCAAGCTAGCGACCATCTGCAAGACCCGCATGAGGATCGCCAGGGTCAGGCCGGAAGCTGGAGAGATGCCACCCATGCCCACATAGAAAAAAGTCATGGCCAGCTCCTGCACCCCCAGACCGTTGATCGAAATGGGCAGCAAGGTGACGAAGTAGGTAGCGCTCCATAAGCCCATGATCAGCCAGAAAGGGAGGTGCTCGCCCATACCCGCCAGTAAGACGCTGACGGCTGCGAACGTGCACAGCATATGCACCCAGGTGAAGCCCAAGGCGGTTAATAAGGAGAGTGGTTTCTTCAGCCAGATCTTGAGGGCTTGCCACAGTTCCTGTAAAAAGTGGGTGAGCTTGTTGCTGAACTTTGCCAGCGCGGTCGATGCCAGGGCATTGCCTGTCTTTGCCGCTGAAAAATATTGAATATAGGCAGGGATACCAAATGGTAGGGCCATGGCCATACCCGTCATGCCCACCAGCCGGTCCACCACCAGGGAGGCCAGGCTGATCGCGTTATCGAAACCAAGGCGGACTGCCCCAGCGTAGCGGAACACATCACCGCCGATGGTGGTGGGTAAGAAATTTGAGGCGAAGAGCATGGCGAAGGTGAGACGGATTGACTGGCGGGGTGTGATCCCGGTACCTGCGGAGTGCATCAGGGTGTGCCAGCGTCCGGCAACCGCAAAGCGCGAGACAATAACCAGGCCAAGGGCCAGAGCGAACTGCCACCATTCGATCTGGCTAGCTGCGGCTGCGATGGCTTTCCAGCCCTGCTGGCTGAGAAGGTAGACCAATAACCCGATAGACAAAAGGGTGCCCAGCCAACGTAGCCAGCGCGTTTGCCTGGCTTTTGCCTGGGGTTCCTGACCAGGCGAGATGGTTGCTGCAGATCCCGGAAGAGGACTTTCTTCGCTCAGGAAATTTCCCTTCCAACGCGCTTTAAATCTGCGTCGACCATCATCTCGACCAAGCCGGCAAATTCGACTTTCGGTATCCAACCAAGTTGTTGGCGCGCCTTGGATGGATCAGCCACAAGCAGGTCGACTTCCGCTGGGCGAAAGAAGCGTTGGTCCTGAACGACATAATCGTGGTAATCCAGGTCGAGATAAGCAAAGGCCTTCTCACAGAACTCTTGAACAGAATGGGTTTCACCGGTCCCGACCACGAAATCATGCGCCTGGTCGATCTGGAGCATGCGCCACATGGCATCCACATAATCTCCGGCAAAGCCCCAGTCACGGCGGGCATCCAGGTTGCCCAGGTGGAGGTCCTTGGCCAGGCCCAGCTTGATACGCACCGCGCCATAGGTGATTTTGCGGGTGACGAATTCGATGCCCCTCCTGGGGCTTTCATGGTTAAACAAGATCCCGGATACAGCAAACAGGTTATATGATTCGCGGTAGTTCACCGTGATCCAATGCCCGTACACTTTAGCAACCCCATACGGGCTGCGCGGGTAAAACGGGGTGCTCTCTTTTTGGGGCACTTCGTGGACTTTCCCAAACATCTCGCTGGAAGAGGCCTGGTAATAGCGTGTCTTTGGGCTGAGCAGGCGGATGGCTTCGAGCATGCGGGTGACGCCCAAGCCAGTCACTTCACCGGTGAGCACCGGCTGGTTCCAGGAAGTAGGCACAAAGGATTGAGCAGCCAGGTTGTAGACTTCGTCCGGCTTATATTGTTCGATCAGGTCCATCAGTGAGCTCTGGTCGTGGAGATCGCCCTGGATGATGTCGACCTGGTCCTGGATGTGCTGGATACGCTCAAAGGTGACCACGCTTGACCGGCGCACCATGCCAATAACACGATATCCCTTCGATAATAAAAGCTCGGCGAGATATGAGCCATCCTGGCCGGTGATACCGGTGATGATTGCAGTTGGCACGCTTATTCTCCTCAAAAATCAAAATTCAGTGGCTGAATTATAAACCAGAATCCCGTGTCGCTGGCTTTTTCTTATGGAAATAATCCCAGATCACCCCACCCACTAGGATAGACCCACACACTACCAGGGTGAGCAACGACATCCATTTAATATCCAGGTGAATGATGCCCGGGTAATACCGACCGACATACCATTCGGTGAACAGGCCTACGAAGACCGCCTCAACGAACAGCCAGCGCCACAGCCAGGCATCCCGGCGGAGGCGAGCCCATTCCCAGGCCCAGGCTGCCAAGATCACCTGCCAGGTGAGTAAGATCACCCGGTAGCGGGGGTTATCCCACTGGTCGGCCCCGGCGTTCAGGGCTGACACCATGATCCAGGCCCAGCTGACCACACTGATCCACAGCAGCTGAAAGCGGCGGAATTCCTGGCGGCTGCGCAGCACGCCGAATGTACCGTAGATGAGGAACAGGACCAGGGCGTACCATCCGATGGCGCGCAGGAGACCAATGATGCGCATGATCGTAGCTGCGTCAGGGTCACCGACGATGGCTGGCAGGACCGGTTGGGCGATGCCATACACCAGCACAACCAGCCAGCTCCACTGCTTCCCGATACTGTCAACCAGGCTCTGGAAGATGCCCGAGCTACGGCCGAGCATATAGCTTTGAAAGGTGAAATTGTTACGGAACCAGGACTGGTAAATTTTTAATAGCCCGGTGCCCTCCAACGAGGGGAGATTGGCCATGATGGAGCTCACCACAAACATGGTGACCAACAGGATACTGAGCGAGATGGCAATGATCAAAATTGTCCGGCGCTTCTTCAGGGTGCCCAGGGTACCCGGGTCAAAGAACCACACACCCAGCAACACAGCGAAGGCGATAAAGCTGACCAGTGGCTGGATAAAAAACATGACAGCCGCCGTAATCAGCATCAACAACCAGCCTGCCCTTTTTTCGGCTTGAATTTGCGTCAGGGCATAGAAAGAGATGCCGACCAGCGGCACCAGGAAGGCTTCGCGCATCTGGCTACTGCCCAATAAGACACTTTCAGGATAGAGGGCAAATATCCAGGCGGCCAGCAGGGCGGTTTTCTCGGTGAACCACCTGCCAGCTGCTTTCCAAAGGCACAACACTCCCAGGGCAGATATCGTGGCGTTTATGATGAGGATCAGGAACGGGCGGTGGGCATCCGGGTTGAGCAGGCGGTAGACCAGGGCACTGAGGGCGAGCATACCACCATATTGGTCACCGGAATATTGACCGGTAAAGGCAGTGGTGAGTGAATCTCCAGAGGTTGCCAGGCTCCATGCCTGATTATCGCGGAAAAATGCATCGGTATAAATATAACCAGACTGATGCTCGGGGCTGGTTTGGTAACCAAAAACCGGTAAAAGCAGTGCCAGGGCTACCCCGATTACCATGCGTAAGAAAAATGCAACCAGGGCTGCGCTAACGGCCGACCGGTTGGCTACCAGCCCTTTCCGGGCAGCGAAAATTACCAGGGCAGCAATGCTTAAAAGGACGGCGTATGCGATCCATCCACGAAAGGTATTCGCGGTCTGGTCAAGGGCAACCAGCAGGAGGGCAAGCAAGGTGACAGCGATGAGGGTCAGCCAAAATTCCTGGGAAAATCTGCTTTTATTCATTGTAAGCGTCATGATGGATCTGCCTGAAGCAAAGGTTGAGGTGCGCCCGGCTTGCGTGCTCTGCGGTAGGTGACCCACTGGGTGATAAAAACGGCCACCCACAGGACGACCAGGGACTGCAGAGGGACCAGGAAGCGTGGATTGTCGCCGTGATCGAGCAGGGTTTGTAAGATCGAGGCGATCCAGATATTACCCAGTAGCATCCACAGGTAGGCATACAGGATTGGATCGTGCTGCCTGAAGCCATGCGGGGAAGGCTTACGGCGGAGCGTGAAATAACCTTCAGAGATAACAAAAAAGAGCGAGCAAGCAATGAAGGCCAGGTTGGTCATGAACAACAGGCCGCGCTCAAGCTGGATCAACAGCCGAGTGAGGCCAGCTAAGGCCGGGTAGCGCAATGCCTCGGCGCTCCAATAGACCGGTGCACGCCAGAACATCCACCAGCCCCCGACAGCGTTTTTGAGATATAAAAACGGGTGCTTCAGGATCAGGTCGATGGAGATGCGGGCGAGCACCCGCGATAGGGAATAAAAGCTGTAGCCCGACACCTTGCTCATCTCAGGGATGGCATCCCAGATGGCGTTAGTCTGGGTGCCGTATTGGGCGATTTGAGCGTCGCGGTACTTGATGTACGTGTCACGCAGCGCAGCATACTCATCGGGCACATACTCGAAAAAGCTGCCGGTGTGCTGGACCAGGTGATAACCATTCATGGTGGTGAGTGACCACTCGTTGAAATTCTTGTGGATGAAGAAAAGCCAACCCCCAAGCAGAACAACCACCGGGATGAGGAAGCCAAAGCCCAGGTCCAGGAGTGATCGGCGGGGGGTATATTGGGGGTTGTCTGCAGCCTGCCCGGGAGGCTCAGGGTCTCGCCCAGGTGAGGTCAGCCGGTAGGTGATCAGCAAGAACGCAAATAAATAGAATGGAAGATATATAAATAATGGGCGCACCAGGATTGCCAACGTGGAGATGAGGCCCAGGCATAGGGCCAACCAGAAGCCGCGCCGTTGCGGGTAAGCCATCCAGACCAGGACGAGTGCCATGCTCAGCACCATCAGGAAGGTGGTCAAGGATTCGGTCAGGAGATTGGATTCAAAGAACAGCTGACCCAGGTTGAGCGTATGTGCCAAACCAACCAGGCCACCCAACCAGGCTTTGCCGGTCAGCTTCCAGGCGATGAAGAATAAGAGCAAGGTGGTGAATGCTCCCAGAAGCAGTTGGACAATCCAGGTGCGCTGGTCATTCCCGGTGAGCGCCAGGAAAACCGGGTAGCCAGGTGTGCGTGTGCCGTCATATCCAACAAAACCTTTCAGGACCGTATCAGCCAGGCGGCGGTAGCTGGGGGTATCGCTGTAGGCAACTGGCTGGTACAGCACGACCAGCAGCAGGCGTGAGATCACAGCCACGATGCCGACGATGACCAGCCAGGCGACTGGGGATGAAATCCAATTGGTGCGTGAGCTTGGTGGAGAATTATGCATGGTTAATGTCTGGCGGCGATGCAGGAAAGCCTTGCAAGGCGTGGCGGGCACGCTCGAGCCAGGTATAATGCTGGACATCCATCCAGGCCTGAGTGGCCAATGAGCGACGCTTGTGCTCGTCTTTGATCAATTCGGATAAGGCCAGGGACCAGGCTGGGATATCCTGCGCAGGGCAGAGCACGGCATTGGATGGGTTCAATACCTCGCGGATCACCGGCAGGTCACTGGAAATCACTGGCCGTTGGCTAGCCATGTACTCGAACATTTTCATGGGGCTGGCGTAACTGGCAGAATTGCCACCACTGCTGCCGGCGATCACAGTTTCGTATGGCATCAGCAGGATATCACAGGCCGCCTGGTAGGTGGGTAAGCGCGCGTTATCGATGAACCCGACCAGGATGACGTTTGTCAATCTTTCAGCTGCGAGCTGTTGGCGCCAGTGGTCCACATCACCCGGGCTGCCGCCCACCCACAGGAACTGCACCGCCGGGAAATGGCGGGCGAGCTCTACCAACAGGCCCATCCCACGGCCCGGGTAGAGATGACCGGTGTAGCCAACCGTGAGTGAGGGGGGTAATCCAAGCTGCTGGCGAGCAGCCGGAGGATCGGGCAGGCCAGTATACCGCTCGAGATCTACAGCATTGGGTGAGACCTGCAGGAGCCTGAGCTCGACCGGGTTGAACCGGTAGGCCCAGGAAAGCTGATTTGCCAATGCGTGGGTGATGGGCAGCAGCCGTTTCTGGCTCGGCAGCTTGCAGAAGAGGCGAAACAGCGTGGGCCCAAAGCTGCCCTCGGGAGGCCCGTGCAGCTCATACAGCACGGGGAGATGACGCACTAACGAGAATATCCCGGCTTGGACGAACCAGACATAAGTGACATCTGCCCGTATTTGCGCAGCTTTTTGCGCAGCCCGCCAGGCCAGGTCGTAGCGGTGCATCCCTGGCCGGGAAGGCAACCACTCGATTGAAAACATTGTCCTCAGCCCGTAAAAAGCCTGTAAATCGGTGCCATTGACTGGTGGTTCACCCGGTACGAAGAGATGCACATCGTGGCCCAGCTGCTGGATAGCCTGACAGGCTTTCATCACCTGGAGGCTGTTGGCTGCGTTGGATGGCACGCGCGAAGCGGAGATGCAGGCGACCTTCATCGTTTCGACCTCATTGGATATCGCCTGAGCTAGACCTGACAGCCAGTTCATCCTGGGCTTGCTGGAGGCGGATCTCCTTCCAGCCCCGCCAGGCAGTGATCCCCACTGATATTGCCAGGTAGGCTGACAGGATGGCAGACATCATCAGGTAACCTGACTGCGGCACGAGCAAGAGGATTAGCAGGATCTCAAAGACTCCCACAACCACTGCCACCATCAGCGGGTAGGAGGGCTTGCTGAGAGCCAATAATAACGGACGGTTCCAGTTGAAGATGTTGGCAGTTCCATAACCAACCAGCAAGATCAGAACCACCGGGTAGACCGGGGCAGCACTTGGCCCATAGACGAGCGGGATCAGCCACCAACCAAGTAGGGCGATCAAAACTGTCACGGCTAACGTCCAGGCCCCAGCGATGGAGCTGACCTGCCGTAACAGGCTGCGGGTCTTATCCCACAGGCGCTGGGCGATCGTGCGGGTGACCTCCGCATAGGTCGGCCAGATAAATGGATCGATGGGCAGGGTGACGAAGTTGATAATGGAAAGTCCCAGCTTTAGGTAGCCAACATAGGACTGAGCCACATTGGCCGGGCTCAGATATGCCAGGTAGAGCGGGGCATTGTCGCGGGTGAGCAGGGTCACTGTGCCATTTAGGTTGGTGTTAACGGCGAAACGCCAGATGGCGCGCCAGTCCTTGACCAGCTTGAGCGAGGCCCGCCACCAGCCATGACCAAGGGCCTGGTCAAGCTGACGGAAGGCCATGAAGGTGATGGCGATGCCAGCGAAGCCCTTCCCGGCCAGGTAGGCTGCCAGGACGGAGAAAACATTCCCCTTCAGGACGAACGCCAGGAAGATCAGGGCAGCCGTTAGGCCGCTCTGGATGGTATTGATGAGCGCCATGCGGTCGAAGCGTTTCAGGGTCTGCAACACCCCAGAAGAGGTCTCGTACACCAGGTTGACCAGGAGCATCAACCCGTAGAAAGGGATCAGGAGCACCGCAACTGGATCCTTGACCAGCACCCGGGCGGCCCAGGAAGCCAAAAGCAAGACAACAATATAGGCCAGGACGGAAGTGCCGGCTTCCATCAATCCAATGCCCTTGACCAGTGCTGCAGCCTTTGAACGATACTCGCTCCCCTGGCTGGAGACCGCATGCCCGGGATGACCAGCATCCACCTGCCCGTCGGCTAAAACCTGACCGAGATACTTGACCACCACCTCGCTCATGCGGAAGGAAAGGAAGCGGTTGACGTTGGACACGAACGACTGGATGATGGTGACAATGCCCAGCCCATCCACACCCAGCAAGCGGGTGGCGAAGATCGAGTTCAGCATACTGAGGGCGGCTGAGATGGTATTGCTGCTGAACAGGAAGCTGGTGTTCTTCAACACCCCCCGGAGCAGCTTGTCATTCCACCAGAGGCGCAATAGTTTCAGCATGAGCGATGCAGGTTATGTTTTTATTTACAGACTGGAGATTTTTACGGGGTGAGGATTTCGCTGGCCCAGGCGCGTTCTTGGCGGTACCAGCTGACCAGGTTGCCAACACCTTCTTGCAATGTGACGGTGGGTTCCCAACCTAAAACACTGGCAGCCCTGGAGACATCGGCCCAGTTGGTGGTCATATCAGCCGGGTGGGCCGGGTAATATGCTACCTGTGCTCTCTGGCCAGTAAGCGATTCCAATAAGCTGATCAGCTCGTTGATCTTGATCACCTGGTGACCGCCCAGGTTGATGATCTGGTACCCAAGCGGCTGGAGACCGAGCAGGGTGCCACGGGCGATATCGTCCACATAGGTGAAGCCGCGCGACTGCTCACCATCCCCATTCACGCGCAGCGGGCGACCTTCGCTGAGCCATTGGGTGAAGCGGAACATGACCATATCGGGGCGGGGGGCTGGGCCATAGACTGTGAAGTAACGGAAAACCGTGACATCCAGGCCGTACAGGTAGTGATAAGAGTGGCAGAGCACCTCGGCGCTTTTCTTGGTAGCCGCGTAGGCCTGGAGGGGCTGGTCACTGTTGTAATCTTCGGGGGTTGGCAGGGGGGCGTTACTGCCATAGACACTGGAGGTGGAGGCCAGGATGAACTTTGGAATGCCAAGCTCACGGCAGTATTCCAGCAGGTTAAGGGTGCCAGTGATGTTGGTATCCACGTACACCCAGGGATTTTCCACCGACTGCCTGACCCCTGCCCGGGCAGCGAGGTTGATGACCGCCGCGTAGCTCAGCTGGCGCAGGGGTGATTCCTTGGAAAAGGTACCCCGGTCAGCGATATCCAGGCGGTGGAAGCTGAAACCGGGCCGGCCGGTGAGCTGCCTCAGGCGATATTCCTTCATGCGCACATCGTAGGCGTCATTCAGATTATCCACACCCACGACGGTATGGCCTGCCTCAAGCAGCATTTTGATCACGCTGGCAGCGATAAAGCCAGCTGCGCCAGTCACCAGGTAATTGGCCATGTCTTAGAGCCGCACCACCTTGGGATTATTCTTGCCCAGCTTACCCAGGGCATTCCGGCTATCAAAAATGAACCTGGCCTCTTTTAGGATGGCTGTGTAATCGTAGGAGGTGTGGTTGGTGATGATCACCACGCAATCAGCCTGCTTCACGGCTTCCATCACGTCCTTCACACTTTCCATTTCAATGTTGTCGTGGGTACGCAAGTGGGGGATGTGCGGATCATGGTATTCGACCAGGGCGCCTTTCTTTTGGAGCAAACCGATGACATCCAGGGCTGGAGATTCACGGATATCATCGATATCCGGCTTGTAGGCAGCCCCGAGCACCAGCACCTTTGAACCCTTGAGCACCACCCCCCGATCATTGAAGGCATCCGAGACCCGGCTGACCACATAGCGGGGCATGTTGGTGTTGATATCTGCAGCCAGCTCGATAAAGCGCGCATTGTATTGGAAGGCCTTCATTTTCCAGGAAAGGTAGAGTGGATCGATCGGGATGCAGTGGCCACCGAGCCCAGGGCCAGGGGTGAATTTCATGAAACCGAACGGCTTGGTGGCGGCGGCATCAATGACCTCCCACACATCCACCCCAAGACGCTCGCACATGATGGCCAGCTCGTTGACCAGGCCGATATTGATCATGCGGAAGGTGTTTTCGAGCAGCTTCGACAGCTCAGCCGTCTCCGCAGATGACACCTTGACGACGGTCTTGAGGGCGTGGGAATACCAGGCTGCAGCAACATCACTGCAGTCTTCGGTGATGCCACCAATTACCTTGGGGGTGTTGAGGGTGTTCCAATCCTCTCGGCCGGGGTCGACCCGCTCGGGAGAGAAAGCCAGGAAGAAATCCTTACCGACCTCCAGCCCCTTTTCTTTGCCCAGCTTGGGAAGCAATACTTCACGCGTCGTACCGGGGTAGGTGGTTGATTCCAACACGATGATCATGCCCGGGTGGATGTACCTGGCAAGCTCATCGGTGGCACTCAAGATGAAAGACATATCGGGGTCACCGGTTTTGCGCAATGGCGTGGGCACACAGATGCTGACCGCGTCGCAATCGCGTAGTGCAGAAAAATCGGTCGTGGCAGATAACCTGCCCTGATTCTGGAGGTGGGTGATCTGCTCGGAGGGCACATCCTGTACGTAGCTAACACCCTGGTTAAGCGAATCCACCTTGCGGGGATCTGGATCGATCCCAATAATCTTAAAACCAGCCTCGCCAAAGGCGGCGGCGAGGGGTAAACCAACGTATCCCAGGCCCAGGATACCGACCTTGGCAGTGCGTTCATTCAGGGACTTGATCAGGGCATCTTTTACCGGATTCATAATTCCTCATTCTGATGTATCAGAACAGGCTCAACTGCGTGGGTTCTGATTTATCTTCAGGTGGTTTTTCTTCTTTTATAACCGCAATTTCGTTTGATTTTAATATCAGCTCCGAAAGGTGAATAAAATCCCGTTCGACGGAAGTTTTTAAAGATGGCTGGTGTAAAGCGGCAGCAGGGTGGAACATAGGAACAACCAGGCGCCCCTTGAGCTTGTAGGATTGACCATGGACATCGCTGATCTTGGCATTGGGAAGGAAGCGGGCCATGGAATAACGTCCCAGCGTGACGATGATCTTGGGATTGATGGCCTGGATCTGGCGCTCGAGGTAGTCGCTGCAGGCGGCCAGCTCATCGGGGAGCGGATCGCGGTTGTTGGGTGGACGGCACTTAACCACATTGCCGATAAACACATCAGTGCGTTTCAGGTTGATCTTCGCCAGCAATTCCTCAAGGTATTTGCCCGCCGCTCCCACAAAAGGGCGACCCTGCTCGTTTTCATGGAAGCCTGGCCCTTCGCCGATGAACATGATCTCGGAATCGGCTGGCCCCTCACCGGCAACCGCCAGCTTGCGTGAATGGTGCAGCATGCAGCGCTGGCATACAGCTACTTCACGTGCAATCTGGGCCAAGGTAGCTTCGGCTAGTTGTCTTCTTTCATCTTCCACAAGCTGCCTCCTAGAAAATGTGGCGTAAGTATACAGGAAATACCAGCATTAACCAAGATGATTTCCATCACCAGCTTCCTTTTCATCCAGCCAGGTAAGGTATTCTGGTCCCATAATCAATAAGCTCATTAATAAGGCGTCTTCGCTGTTGTCCTTATAATATCTCGAGCGGCGGCTAACGATCTTGAAACCAAATTCGCGGTACATCTGCTGGGCGATCAGGTTACTTTCGCGTACTTCGAGGGCTGCAACACCTGCACCAGATTGAATCGACCGGCGCAGGGTCTCGCACAGGAGCTGCTTACCATAGCCGTGGCCACGATAATCGGGGTGGATGGCGATCGTCGCAATATGGGCTTCATCGACCACGATCCAGGTCACTGACATACCAATGAGGATCGTGGAGCCGCCATGGGCGACCAATTCAGCCACGAGGGCCAGGGTGGAGGCATTTTGGGTAAGCTCAAAGTGATAGGAGCTCTCCGGCCAGGGCATGGAAAACGACAGATGATCGATCGCATGGACAGTGGGAATATCCGACAGAACCATGCGGCGGAATTTTAGAAGTTGAGCTTGTTCCGAAGACTCAGTCTGATGCACAGGGATAATGTGAAATAAATGCCCCAACATCAAATGAGGTAGGGAGCCTGGGTTAGTTATGGATTGGGGATCGGCTCGCCGTGATGCAGGTAGGTAGGCGAAAGGGTGGCAGGATCATCGACATCCCCGGCCAGCCAGCGCTTCCAGGCCAGCTCGGCCAGCAGTGCAGGTCGGCGTACCGCATGGGCGGGTGAGACGAGGATCACGTTTTTGTATTTGCGCGCCAGGGCATGCTGTTGCTCTTCATTTAACTCACCACACACTAGGGTCGGCGCATGGATCTGGCGCGATAGAGTAAATGCGTCCATGATCTCAACCGGTGAATCTAGCTGCCAACGGCCGTCGCTGGCTGTATACCAACCGACTGCCAATCGACCGCGCCCCGCTTGCAGGACTGCGGCCATGCTGATGCCAAGTGAGACGGGCTGAGATTCCGCAACAATATCCAGGGTGGGTATCCCGATCATGGGCAGGTGGCACGCCAGGGCGAGGCCTTTGGCGACTGCCATCCCGATGCGTAACCCGGTGAATGAGCCAGGACCGGTGGCGACAGCCACCAGCTTGAGATTCTGAACCTTGTAACCAGCGCGGGCCAGGGTATCGCGGATGGCTGGAGCCAGCTCAACCGTGTGGTAATCACGGCTGGACCAGATGGTCTCACACAACACCTGGATGCCATCGTAAACAGCGACTCCCACGTTGCGGCTGGAGGTATCAATGGCTAGGAGCACTCAGCCTCCATAGACCAGTTTCCGAAAGTGTGCCAGAAGATCTTGATAATAATCCCCTCGGCCCGAAAAGATCAGGTCACGCTGCACTTCATCGATGTAATTGAGGTGCACCCACAGCCCTTCATCGGGTAACACCTCTTTGACGCGCTCCGCCCACTCGACAACCATAGAACCCTGGTCGAGCATCGTGTCCAGATCGAGATCGACGGCTTCCGCCGCACCGTTCAGGCGGTAGGCGTCCAGGTGGAACAGGCGCGAGCCGTCAGAATGGCGATAAACATTGACGAGCACAAAGGTCGGGCTGGAGACCGGGTCGAGCGTTCCCCAACCCGCCGCAATTCCTTGAACCAGTGTCGTCTTTCCGGAGCCAAGATCACCTACCAGGGCGACCAGGTCGCCAGGTTTGAGCAGGGCACCCAGCCGCATACCCACCCGGCGGGTTTGCTCGGCACTTCTGCTGATGATCTCCAGGGAGTGGGAATCGAGGATGGGCATGGGAGGATTATACAGCGGATTTTTAAAAATTGAAAACGATATCCACTGGAGAAGGACAGGCGGAAAGACGGTGAGGTGGTTATGGCTACCCTTTCGTTTTTAGATTAGCCAGTGAAGCAGCTACACGTTTCATGCCGATATTCTCAAAGAATATATCCACGATCTCATCATCGTCCTGCAGGCGGCTACTCAATACCAGACCATCTCCCCAAACCGGGTGCTGGACGTGGGCACCAGGCTTGTATTTCTGAACAGGCGGTCGAGGAGCAGATGGTCGTTTCGAATCCCATTGTACAGCTTTTGCATTGTACTCGCTCAGCCTGGATGGGCGTGTAGTACGCATTGTGGCAGTATCCTGCAGGAGCTGGTCTGGGATGTCATCCAGGAAGCGCGAAGGTTCCACGGGCTCGGGGTAGCCAAATGCGCTGCGGTGAAACGAATAAACCAGGTAAAGGCGGTCTTTGGCACGCGTGATGCCCACATACAACAAGCGGCGTTCCTCTTGCATGGCTTCAGGGTCATCAAATGAGCGTGAGTGTGGTAGCGTGCCTTCCGTCAGCCCAACAATGAATACCACGGGGTACTCCAATCCCTTGGCGGCGTGCAAGGTGAGCAGGGTGGGTGCATTGGCGGTGGCTTCAATTGTGTCTTGATCGGACACCAGGGCGATATTCTCCAGGAATTCACTGAGTGTGCGGTCCTGGTATTCACCGGCCAGTCTGCGCAATTCCATCACGTTCTCCCAACGGTCTTCACCTTCATCCGAGCCGTCGTCGATATAGGCGTGATAATCGGTGTCGTCGATGATGCGGTCCATGAGAGACAAGGGAGACAGGTCACCTGCCTGCATGGTCCAGCGGGCGATTAATTCGCCGAAACCGCCCAGGATCCCAATGGCGCGGGCGGGGAACAACCCGGAAAACGCCTGTGGATTATGGCTCATTTCAACCAGCAAATTGGCGGGCGTCAGGCCAGCTTTCTGGGCCTGGGTACGCAGCAGCTGGAGGGTTTTTTCGCCCACACCGCGAGGCGGCACATTGATCACCCGGATCAGGCTCAGCTCGTCATCCGGGTTATTCACCAGCCGTATGTAGGCGATGATGTCCTTCACCTCACGCCGCCCGTAGAAGCGCTGGGCTCCCACCAGCTTATAGGGTAGACCGGCGTGCAAGAAGGCTTCTTCTAATAGACGTGACTGGGCATTCGTGCGGTACATAACGGCTACATCGCCGGGTTTGACCTGCTGCCTGCTGACCATGCTGGCGATGGTATCGACCACAAACGAGGCTTCCTGCCGGTCATCATAAGTCTCTTGCAGGATCACTTTCAGCCCATTGGTGCGGTCAGTGAAAAGTTGCTTGGGGATACGGTTGGGGTTGGGGTCGATCACCGCCATGGCAACATCCAGGATCTGCTGGGTGGAACGGTAGTTCTGCTCCAGCAAGATCACCTGGGTAGCCGGGTAGTCCTGCTCAAAGCGGAGCACATTGCGATAATCGGCCCCGCGCCAGCGGTAAATCGACTGGTCGGCATCTCCCACGGCAAAGATATTATTATGGAAGGAAGATAATTTCCTCAATAAAGCATATTGGGCCAGATTGGTATCCTGGAATTCATCTACAAGAACGTGCTCGTACCGGCGGCCATAGCGTTCACGAACGGCCGGGTTATCTTCCAGCAGGAACGCGGTGTATAGCAGCAGGTCGTCAAAGTCAACCGCATTATTGGTCAGCAGCCTCTGTTGGTAGCCAATATAGATCTTTTTGACAACTTCATCACGGTAGGTTTGCAGAGGGTACTCGTCTGGCAGGATGAGCTCGTTCTTGGCATTCGAGATGGAATTCAGAACGCCCACTGGCCGGTAGAGCTTCTCGTCGATGTTCAGGTCGGTGATCACCTGTTTCACCAGACTCAGCTGGTCATCTTCATCAAAGATCACAAAATTGGCATTGAAGGGCAGGAATTGGGCTTCCTTGCGAAGGATGCGTGCACAGATGGCATGGAATGTCCCCAGGGTAACCCCGTGGGCTCCTTCACCCAGCAAACTGATGACCCGGTTTTCCATCTCACGGGCCGCCTTGTTGGTAAACGTCACCGCCAGGATGTGCCCCGGACGCACACCCATCTTGCCGATCAGCCAGGCGATGCGGTGGGTAAGGACGCGCGTTTTACCCGAACCAGGCCCCGCCATGACCAAAACGGGACCCAGACCAGCTGTTACAGCTTGCTGTTGTTGTGTATTTAGACCGGTGAGCAGGTCCATCCGGCAAATTCTACCATATTTACTTATTTGACTATTTTTGGCAATATTTAGCTGGCTGGTTGTCAATATCCAGGCTCTAGGCTAAAATCACAGCATGGATTGGGGCATGGTTGGGCATGAGTGGGCAGTCGACCTGCTGGCCGGGCACGCAGCCCAGAGGCGTGAGCGGCATGCTTACCTCATCACCGGCCCGCAAGGCGTGGGACGGAAAACCCTGGCGGTGCGCTTTGCCCAGGCTTTGAACTGTCCCAAGCCCCCTTCACCCGGCCAGCCATGCCGAAAATGCCCGACCTGTAAACGCCTGGAAGCCCTGCAGCACCCTGACCTTTCGATCATGGAAGCCGAACGTGAAGGGGCAGTCTTACGCATTGACAAAGTGCGCGAGCTGCAACACGTACTGGCCCTGGCGCCGTATGAAGCACGCTACCGGGTGGCATTGATCCTGCGCTTCGAAGAAGCCAACACGAGTGCCGCCAATGCGATCTTGAAAACCCTGGAAGAACCGCCCAGCCAGGTGTTGGTCATGCTAACCGCTCAAAGTTCTGAGAGCCTGCTGCCAACCATCGTCTCACGCTGCGAAGTCATACGCCTGCGACCGTTATCGATCGAAGAAACATCGCGAGGGTTGCAGCAGATCAGGGGTGTGCCTGGCGAGCTAGCCGATCGTCTGGCACATATCTCAGGCGGAAGGCCTGGGTATGCGATCCGGTTATTCGAACACCCAGAGCTGCTCGAACAACGCCAAACCTCGCTGGATGAGCTGATGCAACTGCTGGCCAGCTCACGCGGTGAGCGTTTTGGTTTTGCACGTGTACAAACCGATGCACGCGAGAAAATCGACAACAAGGAAGAGCTGCGCGTTATGCTGCAGGTGTGGACGACTTTCTGGCGAGATGTGCTGATCGCAGCAGCGGGCCTGCCGGATGAGCTGACCAATATTGATTTTGCTGGTCCGATCACCGGGCTAGCGGAGAAGGTCGGGTTGCAACAGGCACAGAAGTATGTGAACCTGACAGAAGACACCATGGAAAGCATCGATAAAAATGTGAATGCCCGCCTGGCAATGGAAGTGCTGCTCATGGACTACCCCAGGATAAATTTGGCTGAGTGATGACGAATCGTGCTATACTGAAGCAGGAACTCAACCTTGATGGATAACCCAGCAATAAATTCCAGGGAAGACAGCACCACCCGAGCTTCCCTGGAACTGCTCTACAATATCAGCCGCGAGCTGAGCTCTGCGTTGGATCTACGCACATTGCTGCAGCGCATTCTGGCATTGTCGATGGAAAACGTGGGAGCCATCAATGGCTCCATCATTGTACTGGATGACCACGGCACACCGATCGATTCAACCATCATTGCCGGCAAGACCATTCACAAGCACACCACCAAGCGCCTGTCGGAAACCCTCAACCGCGGTTTATCCGGCTGGGTGGTGCGTGAGCGGAAGATAGCCCTGGTGGAGAATACCAGCCAGGATCAGCGCTGGATGCAGCGCCAGTATGCTGACGATGAGGGAGAGCTACCCAAGTCTGCGCTGAGCACGCCCATACTTACCCGGGATGAGCTGGTAGGCGTGATGACGCTCGTCCACCCGCAACCAGGCTTTTTTACGGCTGACCACGTGTCATTGATCAAGGCCATCGCCGACCAGGCCGGGATCGCGGTGTTGAACGCCCGCCTGTATGATGAGAGCCAACGCCGGGCGGAAGTGATGACTGCCCTGGCGAAAAGTGCCTCAGGAGTATCTCCCAGCCTTAACCTCGAGGATGTCTTCTCCGGGATCCTGGATCAGACCCACTGGGCGTTAAATGTACAGGCGGTCTCCCTGGCATTGTTTGACAACCAGGGCCGCACGCTTGAGAATCGAGCTGCCCAGTCCTGGCCAAAAGCCCTGGCGGGTTTCTCGCCCCATCCGGTCGAAAGCGGGATTTCTGCCTGGGTGGTTGCAAATGACCAAGGGGTGATCATCCCCGAGGCGGCGCAGGATAAGCGGATCGTATTGAAAGCAGACCAACTCAAAGGTGTGGCGATCCATGCGCTCATGTGCGCACCGATCCATTACCGTGGGCAAGTCATCGGGAGCATAACGGCGATCAACCCTAAAGAAGGAGATTTTGATCAGGACGCATTGATCATCCTGGCGGGGATCGCGAACCTGGCAGGGACGGCCATCCGGCATGCCCAGCTATACGAGCAGCTCCAGGCTGCCCATCAACGCTACCAGGATCTATTCGAAGATAGCATCGACCCGATATTGATCACCGATTGGAAGGGCGAGATCCTGGATACCAACCGGAAATCCGTGCTGGCATCGGATTACGGCAAGGATACCTTGCGAGGCATGCGGATCGACCAGCTGCATAAGATCAATCAAGATGTCGTAGGGGAAGGGTTCGGCGAGCTACACACAGGAAATACCTTATCCTATGAATCGAATTTGCGGACTGCCAGCGGGCATGAAGTGCCGATCCTGGTGTATGTGCGCGAGATCAAAACCGAGGAACAGTCTCGCGTGCAGTGGATCCTGCGTGATATCACCGAGCAGAAAAAGCTGGATACCCTGCGGGATGACCTGACTGCAATGATCTACCATGATATGCGCTCGCCACTGGCGAATGTGGTTTCGAGTTTGAACCTGCTGGAGACAATGCTGCCGCCCCACGATACTTCCATGAAGTCGTTGCTGGCGATCTCACTACGCTCTAGTGAACGGATACAGCGGATGATCGAATCGCTGCTGGACCTGAGCATTTTAGAGGCGGGTCAACCAGTGGGTAACCGGGCTCCTGCCAACATCTCTGATATCATTTATGAATCGGTCGAGTCCATCGAATCGACCATCAATAACAAAAATCAATCCATCCAATACAGCGTCCAGGAGAGCCTGCCAAAGGTGCTGGTGGATCAGGATATGATCCGCAGGGTGGCGACCAACCTGGTTGAAAATGCCAGTAAATACTCTCCGGCTGACACTGATATTGAAGTAGGTGCCCATCTGGATGGTGACAAGGTGGTGGTCTGGGTGCAGGATTTCGGTGGCGGTATCCCGGCATCGGAGCAGGAGCGTATTTTTGATAAATTCACGCGCCTGAAGACAGGCAGCGGTCCCAAAGGATTGGGGCTCGGTCTGGCTTATTGCCGCCTGGCAGTCCAGGCACACGGCGGTAGAATCTGGGTGGAGAGTGAGCTAGGGGTTGGCTCGCGCTTCATATTTGCACTGCCTGCTATTCAAGAGCAAGCATAAAGAACGACTACCTCATATACAGGGATGATTATGCAGCAAATTGACCGCGGTATCTATATCGAAAACTCCTATCCAGGTGTGACCATTGGGGCAGTACTGATGCCGCTGGGTACCATCCTCGTTGACGCGCCCTTACGTGCTGAAGATGCACGCACATGGTTGAATGTTTTGTTTAACCTGAGTGCAAAGCCCAACCGCATGCTCATCAACCTGGACGCTCACCCCGACCGGACCCTGGGTGCACGGTCAATGGAATGCACCATCGTGGCCCACCAGAAAACCGCCCAGGTTTTCCGGGGAAGGCCGTCGGTGTTCAAAGGCCAAAATGCTGAAAGTGGCTCGATCTGGGAAACCTTCGACGATGTGGTGGGGACGCGTTGGGCTTTACCAGACATCACCTTTACGCATAAGATATCGCTGCATTGGGGTGAGCAGGATGTAATTATCGAATACCACGCCGGCCCAGCTCCAGGTGGGACCTGGGTGGTCGTTCCATCGGCCAAGGTGGTATTTGTCGGAGATGTGGTCCTGCTCAACCAGCCTCCTTTCCTGACCAATGCGGACATCCCAGCCTGGATCGAGACGCTCGACCTGTTGATGAGCTCATACCGTGATTATTCAATTGTCAGTGGCAGGGGGGGTGTGATCAACCAGGAGGCCGTGAAAGCCCAGCAGCGCCACCTGAAGAATATCCTGAAGGGCTTGGACCGTATGGTAAAGCGTAGCGCTCCCACAGCCGAGGTTGAGCGCTTAATCCCAAGCCTGCTATCGGACCTGACCTTTCCGGATGAGCTGTATGACCAGTATTACCAGCGCTACCGCCACGGCTTGTTTCAGTATTATGCCCGGCGGTACCATCCCAGTGAATCCAGCGGTGAATAACTTAGTTATATGAACAATACTTCTTACAAGCCAATATTCCAATTAACCAGGGGAGATATCGTCGAATCGGTGCATTTCGGAGCGATCGCAGTGGTTGAAGCGGGAGGGCGGCTGGCAGCCTGGTATGCTGACCCCAGCCTGGTCACCTTCACGCGCTCATCGGCCAAACCACTCCAGGCACTGCCTTTCTTGGAGGCGGGGGGTATGGCGCATTACGGCTTGACCTTGCAGGAAGTGGCCTTGTTGTGTGCTTCACACTCGGGCACCGATGAGCATTTCGCGGTAGTTAGCTCGATCCAGGCTAAAACCGGGGTGAGCGAGACCGACCTGATGTGCGGCGTGCACACGGTGTATGACCGGAAGACTGCCGATGCCATGCGGCAGCGGGGCGAGGTGCCCACACCCAACCGGCATAACTGCTCGGGGAAACACACAGGGATGCTCGCCTACGCCCGCATGCTGGGAACCCCAACTGGTCCGGAGGCACTCTCTTATATTGATCCCAGCCACCCCGTCCAACAAAAGATCTTAGCTGCCTTGGCTGAGATGGCTAACCTACCGCCGGATGAGATCCATGTTGGGATCGATGGTTGTTCGGCGCCAAACTTCGCCTTGACCTTGAAGGGCACTGCGCTAGCCTTTGCCCGGCTGTGCCAGCCCGAGGGCTTAACTGAGAAGCGGGTTGAAACCTGCCGGCTGATCTCGAAGGCCATGCTGACTTACCCCGATATGATCGGCGGGCCGGATAATTTCGATACCTTCCTGATGGAAGCTGCCCAAGGCAGGCTGATCTGCAAGGGCGGTGCTGAAGGCTTCCAGGCTTTTGGGATCATGCCCGGGGCGATCAAACCTGGTTCTCCTGCTCTGGGGGTCGCCTTTAAAGTATCGGATGGTGACCTTAAAGGGCATAACTTCCCGTATGGTGACCCCAGGGGGCACGTGAGACCGGCGGTGACGCTTGAGATCCTGCGCCAGCTGGGTGTATTCGATGCTCAGGACATTGCTCGCCTGCAGGAGTACGGCCCAGAATTCCCGGTGGAGAACTGGCGTAAACTTTAAGGTCGGCCTGGCCTCACCTTGCTTTGAGCTGGTAAAGTAGGTGATGGACCTGCACGAATGTGCCCTGGAGGTACATCGTCGCCTGCTCGAGAAATATGGAGAGCCTGCCTGGCACGCAGAGCTACCCATCCTGGATGAGCTGATCTCGACCATCCTATCGCAAAACACCAATGATATCAATCGCGACCGGGCTTTCAAGCAGTTAAAACAGCGTTTTGAAAACTGGGAAGAAGTTCGTGATGCCGAGAGTCAATCGGTTATTGATGCCATCCGTTCTGCGGGGCTGGCAAACCAGAAGGGACCTCGCATCCAGAAGTTATTGAAGCAGATCACAGCCGAGCATGGCTCGCTGGACCTCGAGTTTTTACATGATCTCACCACCCAGGAAGCCTGGGATTGGCTGATCCGCTTTGATGGGGTCGGGCCGAAAACAGCTTCCATTGTCCTGTTGTTTTCGCTTGGCAAGCCTGCCTTCCCAGTTGATACACATATCTACCGGGTGACCGGCCGGATCAGCTTACGGCCTGAAAAGATGAATAGTGAAGATGCGCACCAGCACCTGGCGGGATTGTTCCCACCTGAGACTTATAAGGCCGCTCATCTGAACATCATCCAATTGGGGCGGGAGGTGTGCCACCCACGCAGGCCCGACTGTGAAGTGTGCGTGCTACATTCCCTGTGTGAATACTATAAAATGTCACAAGATACATTGTGAGTGTTGTCACTATCAAATAATGACAGTTGACAATGAGCACAGATTAACTCTTGATGTATCATAGTGATTGAGCGGTGAGCATAGGAAAAATCCAAACGCTTACACTCGTTGCTGTTTCCTCCTTTGGCGAAAGCCTCCGCTGGGTACCTCACCACCCCAGCGGAGGCAGTCATTTAAGGGCTGCTATGGATTGATATTCCCAGGTTATGCGAGGGGGAGAATCACACTGAAGGTGGTGCCAAGAGGCGACGATTCCAGCCAGACACGCCCGCAATGTTTTTCAACGATCGATTTGACAATGGATAAACCCAGGCCAGTCCCTGAGGTGACCTGCGACATGTTGCTACCCCGATAGAACTTATTGAAGATATGCGGCTGGTCGATCAGGGGAATCCCTGGACCGTCATCAGCCACCTCAAGGATGAGTTGTTTGGCTTCCGCCCTGCAGCGCACGTCGACCCTGCCCATGGGGGGCGTAAACTTGATGGCGTTCTCGATGAGATTGGCCACCATGCGTTGTAAATGCAAGGGGTTTCCCATGACCATAGGGAGGTCATCAGGGGCCGTCAAAACAATATCCAACATTTTCTCACTGCTCTGATATTCCAGGCTGCTGATGGTCTTCACCAGGATATCTTTCATCTGGACTTCAACCAGCTGCTGGTCATACCCCGCTTCAACCCGGTTGAGATCGAGCAGGTCATTGACCAGGGCAGTGATATGCTGCACACTGGATTGAATGTGCTTGATAAACTCCGCTTGCTGCCGGTTGATCGGGCCAACCCGGTCAATCAGACCGATAAAGCCATAGATCGAGGTCAATGGAGAGCGTAAATCGTGTGAGATTGTGTTGATGAAGTCGGTTCGACCGCGGTCAAGCTCTTTAAAGTGGGTAATATCCTGCATGACTACAGTAATTCCCAATCCAGCGATGAGGCTGGAATGGGCGCAGAATGTGCGATTGTCTTCTGTGGTGATTTCATTGCAATACGGGTAGACCCGGTTCGGTTTAAAGATATCCAGAAAATCTACGTTATAAATCACCTCGTTGACCGGTTTGCCTTCCAGTGGTTCATTGGTTAGGTTGAAAATCTGCTGAGCAGTCGCATTGATCAATTGGATGTGGTGAGCCAGGTCGGTATAGACGAATCCATCCTGGGAACCCACGATCGCTAGCGCTAATTCGGCATCTTCCCGGTTGATCTTTTGGCGGCCTTTTGCACGCTCAATGGCTGCATGCATGGCGGTCAGGTCGACCGGCGCCACCAGGTAATCCACCAACCCAAGTTCCAGGCCCCTTTTTAATAGAGCCAGATCAGCTTCCATGGTGACCAGGATGGCAGGCAGCTCTGGGTGAGCTGCAAGAAGCCCAGATATGAGGTCAAGGCCAATGCATGGCGTGGGATGGGCAATGATCAGGATGGCAGCATGATCAGCATCCAGGCGAAGGCCTAGCTCAGCTGGTTGCGCAACCGAGCTGACTTCGTAGCCCAAGGCGGTCAGGGCTGATTGGTCCAGATGGTTGGTTATCCCTGGAGCGGCGTAGATCAATAAATGCTGGGCATCTTTCATATGAGTATTTTAGCGGGATGTTGAACCGTTCTCAGCGCGGAAGAGAAAACGCGATCTCAAAGCCTTTCTCCTGGAGCGGTTGAACCCAGATTTTTCCTTTATATGTGGTGATGATTTCTTTAATGACCGGCAGGCTGATGCCGATGCCTCCAAAACGGTTGGCCGAATACCCAAAAACATTTGATTTCTGTTGAAATAGCCATTCGGATGCTTGTTCATCAATCCCATTGCCCTGGTCAGACACTGAACAGAAGATATCGTGTTCCGTCTGGCTGATTTGAATACGGATCTCTCCACTTGGTGGGCTATATTTTAATGCATTTGAGAGAAGACCTTCAAAGACCTTGGTGATCTGTGACGGGTAACCTTTCAGGCTGACTGGCTCAGCCGGGGCATCGACCTGGATCGTGATTTTACCGAGCTGTGCGATGGGCTTGAACCGGTTGGTCGTGTTGCGCACCAGGTCGGTAAGGTCAAACTCCACCAGGCGCATAGATTCGATCTGCCGGCTGTTGATCATCGAATCAGCGATATCCATCAGGACCTCGGAGTCTTCCTGGATGTCATCCAGGGCAAAAGCCTGGTCTTGCGTCAATTGCAGACCACCCTTTTCCAGTAAAACATCCACATTTTCCATCAGGTTTTTTAGTGGCATGCGGATTTCCAAACTGGCCTGGCGCAACAGGTCAGACCTGATGCTTGATTCGATCGAGGTATAGACATAGGATTGTTGTAAAAGCGACAAGCTACGTTCCAATTGGTGGAAACGCTGCCAGTTTTCCAGGGCTGATGAGGCAACATTCACCACGAGCTCAAGCATGGCCTGGTGGCTGGTGTTGAACGGTTGGGGGTTATTGCGCGCAACCGTGATGAGCGATACGACTTTATCGTCGTGCATTACGGGGACGGCCAGGACAGCCCCGAATTCAGAATACCCATTGAATTGGTTCAGCCCATCACCATGGATACTGACCATCTGGCCGGAGGCTGCCACCAGAGAGCTGATCTCATCCTCATAGGGCAGGTGGAGGCTGGCGGAGATCTTTTCAGGAGCGTTCTGGCAGGCCTGCAAAATAAACGTTTCATGGCTCGCTTCAGAAGCCAGCAACCAGGCACAATCAGCTTCTGTCACCAGCACTGCCAGGCTGGCAAGCTTCTCATTCAGCATCTGCAGGTTTTTTGTCGACAAAGCCAGCCGGGCAAAAGAAAATATCTGCGAAAAGTCAGCCAGCTGGTGTTCCATGGCCGACCTGGTCTGGCTCAGGTCGACCGAGTAGATCTCGACCTGCTGCTTCAAGCGCTGTTTATTCAATACATTCTCAACGACCCTGATCACTTCGGTTTCGCGAATCGGGCAGGTTATATAATCGACTGCACCTAAGCGGATGGCTTGCAGGATATCCGCTTCCTGGCCTTTATTGGCCGTTACCACGATGGGCACGTCGATCCCTTCGGCATTCAAAGCAACTAACAAGTCTTTACCGCTCAACCCCGAAAGGTTCAGGCTGACAATGATGACATCCGGTGCCAGGTCCACAACCTCTTGCAGGATGGTCGCGGCTGATTCATACACATCCACTTGAAATCCAAGCGGATCCAAGGCCTGCTCGGCGATCAGCCTAGATACCTGCGGGTCGCTTTCGATTAGGAGCACGTGCTCATAATGGCTGTCCATGAGATTAATCATAGCATGTTTGTAAAAAATGATGGTCAATTATCGGAGCGCACAAACGATGAGTTAGAATTTTGTAAGAAATCTATTGGAATGCTTGACTTTGCCTACCGGATGAGCATAAAATGGTATAAGTATGGTGAAATCTTTCGCCAGTTAGTGGTGGTCTGACTATGGAATACAAAGATTATTATAAGATCCTGGGTGTTGAGCGTAAAGCCAGTAAAGAGGATATCAAACGAGCTTATCGAAAGCTGGCCATGAAGGAACACCCGGATCGCAACCCCGGCGATAATAAAGCTGAAGAACGCTTTAAAGAAATTAATGAAGCTTACCAGGTGTTAAGTGACCCGGAAAAACGCGCCCGCTATGACCAGCTGGGAGAATCTTATTCCCAATGGCAGCAAGGTGGTGCGCCTACGGGTGGCTTTAACTGGGAAGACTGGTTCACAACATCTCAATCCGGGAATGTGCGGGTGAAGGTTGGTAGTTTTGAAGATATCCTGGGGGGTGATTTTTCAGAGTTCTTCAGGCGAATATTCGGTGGTATGCCAAATATGAATACCTCCAGCCGGGGGAGGAGTGCCTACAGGAGCAGCCGCCAGATGGAGACCCCTGGATACCAGCAGGAGGTTACGATCAGCCTGAGCGAAGCTTACCAGGGCACTACCCGCCGACTCGAGGTGGATGGACGCAGGCTCGAGGTCAAGATCCCCGCGGGAGCCAAGACGGGCACTAAAGTGCGCGTGCCAAATGCTATCCCAACCACGAACGGCGGACAGAAAGGCGACCTGTACCTGGTGATGAAGGTGGCCAATGATCCACGCTTTGAAATAAAAGGGAGTGATCTTCACACTGAGGTAACCGTAGACCTGTATATCGCAGTATTGGGAGGCGAGGTGCAGGTCCAGACGCTTTCGGGTAATGTTGTCCTGACCATTCCAGCGGGTATCCAGCCAGGTCAGAGCATCCGCCTAGCTGGTAGAGGGCTGCCAAAATTAAATTCCCCCAATACCTGGGGTGACCTGTATGCCCATATCAAGGTAAAAATCCCACATAACCTGACGCCACGACAAAAAGAGCTATTCCAAGAGCTGAAACGTTTGTAAGTTAGCCATCCACGTCAATTCATCAAGAGAGGAGCTTTTATGTTGACTGAAGCGAACCTGCATGAACTACTCGGTTACCAGGCAGAGCATCAGGTATTGAGCGTTTATATTAATATTGATCCCACGCAGGGCAGTGCCGATGTATATCGATTAAACCTAAGGAGCATGCTAAAAGACATCAACCTTACAGAGGATGTCACTTCCATCGAAAACTATTTTAATCACCAGTATGACTGGGCGGGAAGGGGTGTGGTGTTGTTTTCTTGCGCCCCCGAGAGTTTCTTCAGGGCGTATCCACTGGCAATCCCCGTGCGAAACCAGGTGGTCTTGTACGACCGCCCATATGTAAAACCGCTGGCCAGCCTGCTGGATTACTACGGCGGTTATGGGGTCGTGCTGGTGGATAAGCAGGGCGCCAGGCTGTTTTCCTTTCACCTCGGTGAGATCACAGAACAGGAAGGTATTCTGGGCGAGGACGTGAAGCACACCAAGCATGGCGGATCTTCAGCTAAGACCGGTATGCGAGGAGGTATGGCTGGACAGACCAGGTATGAAGATGAGCTGACCGAGCGGAATTTCCGCGAGGTGGCAGAATTCACCGAGCGATTTTTTAAGGAGCACAACGTCCGCAGGGTGCTGATCGGCGGAACTGACGATAACATCGCCTTGCTGAAAAGCCAGCTTTCGAAAAGCTGGCAAAGCCTGATCGTCGGCACTTTCGCAATGAGCATGACGGCAGGTAAAAGCGAGGTCCTGGAGCGGACGATGCAAATAGGTAAGCAAGCTGAGTTTCGCAAGGAAGAAAACCTACTAAAGAAGCTGGTCACTGGGGCAGCGAAGGAACAACGCGCCGTGTTGAACCTGGATACGACCTTGCAAGCCTTGCGTGATGGGCGCGTCCAGACACTGGTGATCACGGATGGATACCGTGAATCTGCCTACCGCTGCCAGGGTTGTGGGTACACGACTACGGTGGAGATGCCCAATTGCCAGTATTGCGGGGGGACGTTTAGCCAGATCCCGGATGCGGTTGAGCTGGTGGTGCATGACATCATGCGATCGGGTGGTGAAGTGGAGGTTCTGCAACAAGAGCATAAGGTAGACGGATTCACGAATATCGGCGCGCTGCTTCGTTACTAGTCTCATGGACAACGACCAGCGACCGTTACTTGAGGGTATCCGTGTTATGGACCTGAGCCGGGTTTTGGCGGGTCCGTATTGCACCATGATGCTGGGTGACCTGGGGGCGGATATCATCAAGGTAGAAGCACCGCTGATCGGTGATGATACCCGGCACTGGGGTCCCCCATTCACCCCTGGGGGAGAGTCAGCTTATTTTCTGTGCGTAAACCGGAACAAGCGCTCGGTGACGCTCAACCTTAAGAGCGAGCGTGGTCAGCTGATCCTCAGGGAGCTGATAAAACACAGCGATATCCTGGTTGAAAACTTTCGGGCTGGAACGCTGGAAAAGTGGGGCTTGGATTACCGGGTTCTTCAAGAGTACCATCCAGGTCTGATCTACTGCACAATCACGGGATATGGCTATACCGGGCCGTACCGCGACCTGCCGGGGTATGACTTCATCATCCAGGCGCAGGGTGGGGTGATGAGCATCACCGGGCCGACGGACGGCGAGCCCTACAAGATGGGGGTGGCTATCGCCGATATCACGGCCGGGTTGTTTGCCTGTAACGCGATCCTGGCAGCCCTGTTTGAACACCAACGCAGCGGCCATGGGCAGCGGATCGATATCTCACTGCTCGACTCGCAGATCGCATGGCTGGCGAATGTTGGCAGCAATTACCTGATCTCGGGTGAGAAGCCCAAGCGGTATGGCAATGCCCATCCCAATATCGTCCCCTACCAAACTTTTAAAGCGAAGGATGGTTATTTTGCCGTGGCAGTGGGTAATGACCTGCAATGGCGGCAGTTCTGTGAGCATGCCGGAAGGCAAGAATGGGCAGAGGATACGCGCTTCAGTGAGAATGCCGGGCGGGTGAGAAATCGGGCTGAACTGATCCCCCTGCTGGATGAGCTGTTTGCTCAATTTGAGATCGCACACTGGCTGTCGATCCTGGAAGAGTGCGGGGTACCTTGCGGGCCGATCAATACCATCGATCAGGTCTTGGAAGACCCCCAGGTGAAAGCGCGTGAGATGGTGGCAGAGGTCGAGCATACCAGCGCCGGCAAGGTGCGGATGGTGGCCTCTCCGCTAAAAATCCCCACCGCCCCTGCCAGCATACGTCTGCCCCCACCCTTATTAGGCGAGCACACCAACCAGGTCTTGCGGGAGTTCCTGGGATATGATGAGCGGGTTGTGGGTGAGCTGAGAGAGGCCGGGGTTATATGATCTATATCAGAACGCAATAACTCCCTACCCGACAATTCCCCCATCTGTCAGGTGTTTCAGATCTGTCAACGCCCGGTCAACTTCTTCAGTTGTGACGGGGCGTTTTTCTTTTATGTGCTGGAGCTGGCCGGAGGTGGCTTTTTGGAGGGCTACCTCCCGGATGGAAACATTGCGCTGGACAGCTTCTTTCACCAGGGCGGCACTGGTACTATAACCGATCAAGGGATTTAAAGCCGTAGCAATGATGGCGTTTTTCGCCAGCCAGCCTTCAGCTTTGCTGCGGTTGGCCTGCAGCCCGTTGACGCATTTTTCCGTGAAAGCGTTGATCGAACCGATCATCACCTGCATCATCTCGAACAGGTTATGAGCGATGATGGGCATCATGACGTTCAGCTCCAGCTGACCCGCCTGGGCTGCCAGAGAGACAGCCAGGTCGCATCCCTGGACGTGGTACATGGACATATTGAGCATCTCTGCCATGACCGGGTTAACCTTGCCTGGCATGATACTGGAGCCGGGTTGCATGGCTGGAAGCTGCAGCTCATCCAGCCCGGTCGACGGGCCAGACGCCAGCAGCCTGAAATCATTGGCGATGCGGGTGAGGGTGATCGCCAGGGTACGCAAGGAGGCTGAAAAACTGGCTGCATCAGCCATCGACTGCATGGATTCGAACAGGTTTTCGGAACTATACAATGCCTGACCGGTGAGCTCTGACAGGCGTTTCACCATGCGAGGGTGATAATCGGGATGGGCGTTGAGACCCGTGCCGACCGCCGTGCCACCAATCCCGATCGCCCTGAGCGACTGGGCAACCACGAGTATCCGGTCTCCATCATGCTGGACAGCCCTGGCATAACCACTAAATTCCTGGCCAAGGCGAATAGGGACAGCATCTTGAAGGTGGGTCCGGCCAGATTTGACGATATCATCGAATTCCGAGGCTTTCTGACCCAGGCTAAAGGCCAGGTCATCTACGGCTGTCAGCAATTCTTCCAGCCGCCATAGGCAGCCCAGGCGGATGGCGGTGGGGATGGTATCGTTGGTTGACTGCGACATATTGACATGATCGTTGGGATTGACCAGGTACTGCCCCAGCTGCCCTCCCAGGAGCTGCGTAGCCCGGTTAGCGATCACTTCGTTGACATTCATATTGTGGCTGGTACCTGCCCCGGCCTGGAATGGATCGACCACAAATTCAACATCCCACTGGCCGTCGACGACCTCCTGGGAGGCGGTAATGATCGCCTGGGCGATTTTCCCGTCTAACAAACCGAGGTCGCGGTTGACCTCGGCGGCAGCCAGCTTGATCACTGCCATTGACCAGATGAAAGCTCGCCACGGTTTTAAGCCAGAGATATTGAAGTTCTGTACAGCGCGTTGGGTTTGTGCACCGTATAAAGCCTGAGCGGGGACGTTGACATCTCCAAGCGTATCATGTTCTACACGGAAAGGATTTTCCATGCCCATAACCCTCCTGATCTCACACGAATACCAGGATTATACGTCTGGATGGTTTGAGTTTAGATGAAAATAAGTTTAATGTGCAGGGACGCGTTCGTTGATCTGGCTGGCCAGCGTGTTGAATTGCATGGCGATGATGCCATCCGGTTGGATAGCGACCAGCGGGAGGGCGCGTTCGGAGGCGCGGTAGGCCTGCTCGACGACCGGAGGGAAGCCCATCACGGCTGGGTAGCCCAGGATCTGCTCCACCTGGCTGATATTCAACACGATATCTGAGCGGGTGCGGTTGACCAGCACGGTGCTCATGGTCTTGATGCTTCCAAAGCCTTTCAGATGAAGCTCACTGGCAAGCAGCTTGGAGCGCTTGATAGGCACAGGCTGCGGCTCAACCACCATGATCAGCTCATCACATTTATTCAGGATCGCATTAAACCCAGGGTGGAAGCTGGTACCGATATCCAGGATGACCATGGTGGCCAGGTGTGATAAATATCCCAAGACGAGCTCAAGCTGAGGGGTCGCAGCAGCATATTCCACGTTTTCGGTCTGGTTCGATGCGGATAGGAGCTTAATCCCAAAATTGGTCTGGATGAGCTCCTTGGCGACGGTTTCAGCGGTCAGGTCGGTCAGCTCCATGCCAAGCAGGTTTGGCAATCCCACCGGCTCAGTGAGGTTCAAATCCAAGGCCCACGAGCCCTGCCCTGGTTTCATCTCGGCCGCGATGACCTTAACGTTATACTTTTTCGCATAGGTGATGGCTAGATTAAGGGCAATGGTGGAAACACCCGCTCCACCCGTGGCAGACAGGACCCCCACGACATAACCATGTTCACCAGAAGCATCAGCCTTGGTGAGCTTTTGGGTGAGCAAGTTGCGGATATTAGCTTGCAGGTCGATTGGATGGATGGGTTTCGTCAGGTACAGGTTCACCCCTGCGTCATATCCGGCCAGCTTGTCCTCGATGGTCGTCTTGGCTGTGAACATCAAGATGGGCGTGGTAGCAGTCTTTGGATTACGGCGCAGGTTCCGGCTGACCTCGTAACCGTCCATACCAGGCATCATGACGTCGAGGATGATCAGGTCAGGATGCTCAACCTGGACACGCTCGAGGGCTTCCAGGCCGGAGGTGGCTGAGATGACCTGGTATCCAAGGCGGCTGAGCATGATGTTAATAAATTTTACGGTATCGGGGTCATCGTCGACGACCAGGATTTTATCGGCCATGTCTGCCTCTCCTCTTTAATTGCATGTATGTATTCAGTTTAGCACAAATTAAATATTTGGGCAATTAGAAAGGCAGGCGGGCAGGGATAAATCAGGGTGATTTGGGAGAAGTTAACAGTATTGTTAGGATTCTAAGAGGTAGAGCTGAACCCAACGAACGTTTGAAGAATCCGGTCAATTTGATACCTGCTGGTGAGAGATAAATACGAAATCCAGTGCAATTCACATGATATGTGCAACTTTTTTGGGAAGAATGCGTTATGATTAATAGTAATACCAATTATCAGCCATCAGGAATATAACTGCCGCTTGAAAAGATGATCAACGAGGGGAGGGTACCGTGGCTTACATCACAACCAGAATCTGGTTGGTCAGTCACCGTTGGTCAGATGCGTCCCATCATCTTGTGACCACATTACGAAGTGCCTGGGGGTAGGAATGCGAATGTCTAGGAAGACAATTTTTGCGCTTGGCATGGTATTGGTGGGTATGCTGCTTGGGCTGCTGGTCATCTCTACCTACACATTTAGCGGTGGGAAGACATCGATCACCCTGCTATTCCTGGCCCTGGCGATAATTTTCATTGTCATAGGCACGATCATCGCGTTCTCACGCTTGCTGGATAGATATGCCAGCCCGCTCGTAGAGCAAATCAGCGAGGATGTAAAGGACGACCTGCAGGATATTCAGGCACGCCGCATGACCAACACGCTCTGGATGCTAACCCTGACGGTCATTGGGATGATCGCATTTTCTTTTTTTGTGTTTCGTTTTCATAAAATGGAAGCTGCCTGGGGAGCTGTACCGGTGATGGTGCCCACGTTTTTTGGCCTGGTTGGCCTGGCAATGTTCATCCCGCGTACACGTTGGTATAAAGAATCGAGGGACTACACGCCGTTGTGGATCTTCCTCATTCCAACCATCGGACTGATCATCACCGTGTGGGTTGGGCTGACCCGCACGGAGAACATCACCATCCTCTCCGGGGTACCCAATGAGGCAGTCCAATACAATGTCATCCGGCCGGCTGGTATGTTCTTCCAGACTGGGGGTGAGGTGGGGGATTTCGGAATCGATTTCGATCTCCCAGACTGCGATGGTGAAGGCTGTGCAGTCATCCTGGTGATCGCACTGGTCGTGCTGGTTTTCATCCTGGTCATTGGCTCTGCCATGATCCCACACTTCTGGTTGTTAAGTGGTTCGATCTTGCTGGGGATCATGCTGCTCATCACCATCCATGACCTACGGTTACGACCGGATAGAAGTAATTATCCACGAGAAAAGGTAAAGAATGAGGAGGAACAGCCTGAGCGCGGACAGCATCGATCGATTGAGCCCACCAAACCGGGAGACCTATATGGGTCCGCTGCTGGGCCGTCAGGACGATCCACCGGAGGCAGATTAGCAAGGAGGAAGAAACATGTCTATCTTTTCGCGCATCACACGGATTATCTTGCCCATCATTGTGCTTATCCATAGCATCTTATTTATCTTCTTTTGGATGACGAACGCGCTATTTTATACCGAAACCAATAACTACCTGACCAGGATGCTTGGGATGCGGTTCGATTACATCAGCCTGTTCCTGGTATTATCCTTTTTGATCGCCATCTGGAGTGCGGTGCGCCTGTTCACCTTTAATAAAGAGTGGAAACACGGCTTGATGACCTTGACATCGGTCGTGTACTTTATACTCGGGGTCATCTACCTGGCATTTTTTTATGGGAGTTTCTGGATGCTGTTCCAGAAGTCAGCCGTGCAGATACCCCGCCTGCTTCAATTACTCTCCTATTTCAGGGTCTATTTGGATGGATTGATCATTTTAGGGATCAGCGTGGGGCTGGGGTTGTGGGTGAAAAGGGTCTACCTTCACAAAGCCCAAAGTGGAAAGCAACCTGGCATCTTGCCTATTCTGCTTGTTGCGTGCGGGATCGCGATCATCTGGGTGGTTGCGGCGATTGTTCCGCCCGATTCCGTGTACCGGGGTGAGCTGCCGGTCAAGCCGCTGCTGATCGCTCACCGGGGTGCATCCATGCTGGCACCAGAAAACACGATTGTTGCGGCAAATCTTGCCGCAGATCTGGGAGTCTATGGCCTGGAGACAGATATCCACATCAGCCGGGATGGGCAGCCTTTCCTGCTGCATGATGATACCTTCGAGCGAACCACGGATGTAGCGGTGCTCTACCCGGAGCGGGTGAAAGAAAGAGCAGAATATTTCACCCTGGCTGAGGCTACCCTGCTCAATGCAGGCAAATGGTTTATGGAAAGAGATCCCTTTAAAACCATAAAGAATGGCCAGGTCAGCCAGGAGCAAGTCAATGAATACTCGCAGCAGACAATACCGGTATTGCAAGATGAGTTGCAGATCGTAAAGAATAATGGCCTGGCATTTATTTACGATATCAAACAGCCGCCCGAAGATCACGCCTACGCCCAAAATTACTTCGAGATGGTCATTGACACCATCCATAAGGCGGGGATGGATACGCAGGTTTGGGTGCTGGCCGACCCGCAGCAGGCAGAGCTGGTGAAGACGGTGGCCCCGGAGATGAAGCTCGCGTATGGGGTGAAATATCAAACCCCACCATCTAAGGATGAGCTGATCTCTTCCGGCTACCAGATCGTAAATTCTGAGTACGGCTTGAGCGAGGCATGGATCCGCGCATACCAGGAGGCGGGTTTGTGGGTCAACCTGTACACCATTGACGAGCCATGGCAATACTCCCGCCTGTGGTTGTTGGGTGTAAATTCGACCACCTCCAGCAATGTCCATCGCCTGGCAGGCATGGAAAACCCGGTGTTGGGCATGGCGTACGAGGTGTACCTATTGGTTTGGGGTTTGGTAGGCCTGGTGGGGTTAAGTATATTTCTTTGGTTAACCATTCCGGTCTACCAGCGAGTGAGATCGAAGGGTGAGTAGACTCGTCCGAATAAATCTCGATATTCGTTTGATCTGATTGCTGATAATCCGAATTATCAGCAATTTTTCTGTATTTAAATACAGGGGTGGCAGGTCTCGGATGCGGTTACCAAAAGGGATCAAAAATCAATTGCCTATTAATAAAGATACCCCATTCTTTTCAATATAAACCAATTTTTTCCATTTGTTAACGTTGAGTTAACCTATAAAATTGGAATAGTGTAATTTGTTGCAAATGGTTTCAAATGAAGTGAGGAGGGAACGATGAAAAAATATTACTGGGCATTTCTCCCGATCATCCTGGGGTCATCGCAGCAGGAATCGCCGATAACCAGGTGAAGGCCACCACACCTACAGTTTTGGCTCAGGTACTTCCAAAGGATACAGGATATATCGTGCTGGAGTGGAACAACCTGGGGATGCATTGTTATAACCCGGATTTCAGTAACCTGGCCATCCTGCCTCCTTACAACACGCTGGTTGCCCAGGTGGTCAAGCTTGGTGATCCCCCGCAGATCGTCAACTCGGGGGTGATCGTTGAGTACAGCTTCCCTGAGAATACCTATTCGGTAGGCAGGTTGGGGCGTCCTGATAAAACCAACTTCTGGCAGTATGAACAGGCGCTTTATGGTGTGACCACGCCACTCGATATTGGCCTGACCGGCAAAGGCCTTTCGGGCACCATGGACCTGGCAGCAAACGGGAAATATTTCATTGCTGAGGGGATCCCATTAACCGATATTCGCGACCGGGATGCCATCACCAAGAATCCATATCCATTCCAAAAAGCCCAGATCACCGTCAGAGATGTGAACAACCCAAGCAAGATCCTGGCCTCGCTCACTGTGGTCGCACCTGTTTCCACCGAGTTGAATTGTGTGAACTGCCATGACGACACGATGGACGCTACCACGAAATACCCCATTACACCGACTGGCAAAGTGGAGACGAATATCCTGGCTCTGCATGACTATTTGAATGTCATCAGCTACACGACGTACCTGGCAGACTATCCTGACCTGCTGGCGAAGACGCCGTTGATGGATCACCAGCCGGTAAACTGTGACTGGTGCCATGGATCGAATGCGACCGGGGCACCGATCGTAGGGCAGATCAAAAGCCTGTCTAATGCCATGCATGGGCATCACAACCCCACCAACGCGCCAGACATCACACCAGATACTGATGGCTGTTATAACTGCCACCCAGGTCCAAAGACGCAATGTTTACGCGACACAATGTCGCAAAATTTCTCCATGAACTGCACCAATTGCCATGGAGATATCACCGTAGTGGCTCAGAATGAGTCACCCTGGCTTTCTGAACCGAAATGCAGCAATGCCGGCTGCCATGGTGCAGGGTATGATACAAGCCTGGCGCTGTACCGTAAGTCAACCGGGCACGGCGGGATATATTGTGAAGCCTGCCATGATAGCACGCACGCCATCACCCCCAGCCGCGAAGCCAATGATGCGATCAAATTCCTGCAGCTCCAGGGGCATACCGGCACACTGGTCAAATGCACCGTGTGCCATGCCACGACACCGACCGACAGGTTCGTGCATAATCCGTAAGCAGTCAGATCAACCTAAAGGACCAGGCATGTGACCATCTGCCTGGTCCTATTTCTTTAAGCTAATATTCGTAAACGGAGATTCTCGAAGAATTGTTAGCAAAAATCCAGGAATGGCTGGTTGGAGTATGTGTTCCAGGCATGCAAATGCTTGCGGACATTTATACAATATGATTGCTCGCATTTTATTGAAAAAATCGGATAAATAAGATATAATATGATTGAAATTGTTTTACAAAGCACCATGTATACTTAGAAAAAGTGGAGGACATTGAATGAGAAAGTTAATTGTGAACGCTTTTATCACACTGGATGGGGTGATGCAGGCACCAGGTGGCCCGCCGGAAGATACTTCAGGCGGTTTTGCTTTTGGTGGGTGGTCGGTTAACTACTGGGACGATATCATGGGTCAGACCATGGATGAGTATATGGCAACTCCGTCGGAGCTGCTGTTAGGCAGAAAAACCTACGAGATATTCGCGGCTCACTGGCCTTACTCAAAGGAAGAACCCGCGGCATCCGTGCTGAATAGCTCAAAGAAATATGTCGCGTCAAAGACAATGATCACCCCTGAATGGAACAATACGGCATTGCTCAAGGGTGATATCGTCCAGGAAATCAAGAAACTCAAAACGCAGGATGGGCCTGAATTATCGGTCCAAGGAAGCAGTAATTTTATCCAGACGTTGCTGGAGAACAACCTGGTCGATGAATTTCGCATCTGGACCTTCCCGGTCATTATCGGCAGAGGGAAACGTCTATTTGGGCACGGCACACTTCCCTCAAATCTCAAGCTGATCGATTGTAAAACTTCGAGTACAGGTGTCATTTTAGCCAGGTACGAACCAGCTGGAGAGCTAAAAACCGGAACCTTCGAGTTGGAGACACCATCCCAGGCTGAATTAGCCAGGCGTAAGCGCCTTTCCAAAGAGGGTTAACAAATTAACTGGAGATCATTGCCATGCAAAAAATAATTCCACATCTATGGTATGACAAAGAAGCCAAGGAAGCCACAGAGCTTTATGTCTCTGCAATCCCTGGCTCACGCATCACCTCGTTAACAACGCTCGAGAATACCCCTTCGGGTTCAACCGAAATCCTGAGCTTTGAGCTCGCCGGACAGGCCTTCCAGGCTATCAGCGCGGGCCCATATTTCAAGCTCAATCCATCGATATCGTTCCACGTCAAATGCCAGACGAAAGGTGAAGTGGATGCGATTTGGGAAAAACTTTCACCCGGTGGGCAGGTGCTGATGGAGCTTGGCACATATCCATTTAGTGAACGATACGGGTGGGTGCAAGATAAATACGGATTATCCTGGCAGATTATCTACGCAGGTGCAAGCCAGTTAAAGCATAAAATTATCCCCGTGATGTTGTTCGTAGGCAATGTTTGCGGGAGGACAGAGGAAGCCGTTAACTACTGGTCATCCATATTTGATAAATCGAGCATTATGCAACTTCAGCGTTATGGCAAGGGTGAAGATCCCGAGAAGGAAGGTACGGTGCGATACACTGCTTTTACACTCGCGGGCCAGGAATTTGGAGCAATGGATAGCGCGCGTGAACACGCCTTTGGATTTAACGAGGCGATCTCATTCCTGGTGAATTGCGACACCCAGCAAGAGATAGACCATTATTGGAACAAACTCTCCGCGGTACCCGAGGCCGAGCAGTGCGGCTGGCTGAAAGATAAATTCGGGGTTTCCTGGCAGATCGTGCCGAAAAACATGGGCAAACTGCTCAGTGGCGACGACCCGGAAAGGGTCCAGCGGGTGACCCAGGCTTTTCTGGCAATGAAGAAACTGGACATGGTCAAGCTGCAAGCTGCATACGACGGGAAGTAAGGGGATGATATTAGCCTCGCTCTCTGGATCACTTTACCATGCTGAAAAATTGCTTGTTTTCCTTCAAGCAGCTAAAATTGCGTCACAATCTTTAATAGAGAACAAGCGATAATGATCCTGCCTGATTATTGGTTGAAGCGCTCCAAGTTGGATATCAATACCCAGACGCGGTCAGATTTCGAGCGGATATTTGCACAGGTCAAGGCGAACAAAAAGGCCACCTTGATCGATTACAACCTCACTGCCCCCAAATGGCAGTTCTTGTGTTACCTGGCTGACCAGTGGGGAGTGGTCCTGCATGGCACAGGCGAGACTGAGATCGAAGTTTTTGAGCCGAGGCCATCCAACGACTTGAATGAGTTCGGAGCCCAGACTGCGGTTTATGCGGCCGGAGACGGCCTGTGGGCGATGTTCTTCGCTATCGTGGACCGGAGCCGGTACCGGTTGACGACCAGCAATGCCTGTATCCGCCTGGTCGATGAAACCGGCCAGGTAAGTGAGCCCCGGTATGTGTTTTCCATCAGTCGGCCGGCCCTTATTCAACAACCCTGGCGGAAAGGGATGGTCTATATACTCCCAGGAGACACTTTTACCAACCAACCATCTCTCCGGATCGGGCCATATGAAGTGCGCATACCCCAGCTGGCCAGCCCCGTGCCAGTGAGGCCACTAGCCAGGCTGGAGGTCACACCTGAAGATTTTCCGTTCTTGATGGATATCCGCGGCATTGAGGATGAGCGGTTAGCAGAGTATGGGCAGGCCATGCAATCAGGCGCTCCCTGGCCTGAATAGTTACGTCGAGCAGTTTATGGACTGAAGCGAGCTATTGGAGCCCGTTTTGAGCTGACTTCCAAGCTGGGCTGATCGTGACCAGGTCTGCTCATGTAAATATATCCAGCTCGATAGTGCAGGGTAAATCCCCCGTTAGCTATAGGCCTGGTCTTTCATCACCTCAACCGGATATGGTTTTCCATCTTGAGCGTATCAATCGTACCTAACATCATCGGGATTGGCACGAATTTTAGTTCCATCGCACCTCCGATCTTTTTCCATTATGTTAGGTTTGGTCGACTTTTCTGTTGGCTGACAATGATACGAATATTCACACCAGTCAGAGAGATGTGCATGAAATAGTAAGCCATCATGGGTAGGGTGATGAGCTGGTCAGCCAGGGTGAGCAGGAAACGGGCGCTCACCACACCGGTTACCTGGTGGGCCCACCTTGGCGGAGTAAATATATGCATTTGATAATCACCCATGAAATAATATATAGTAAAGTGTGTACAATTATAAAGAACAATCGATTATTTATCACTGTTTTACCTGGCAATCGAGATTGGTAAAAAACTTATTTGTGAGCTGGATGCATAATAAAGGATGTTTTCACTTACTCATATTGGTTACGACCTTAAGTCTGGCGGTGAGCGGAGAAAGGAATAAAAAAATGTGTGCTGAACCAGTTTTCGCCGCAAGAATTCCAAAACCCGGTGGTTTACTCAGCAGGATGAAGATGACAAACTGCCGTGAGTTATTCGCAGAATTTCCAGTAGAGTATGACCGCAGCCCGTGAAGCTGTACCGGTTTTATACTCTGTTCGCGTTTACCCGAATAGGATGGCGCTTCTGCTCTTGATGGTGCAGGAATGCGAGAGTTGCACGCTGGACCATCTGCTCGTTATTCGACCAATGAGAATGGCGCATTTCTGGATTGAGTTATAGGTCCAGAAGAAGTGGGTCCTGCTGTTCCGGGGTACGTCTGCATCACTACCCACCAGTTATTATTATGCGCTGCCGCATCAGCTGGATAATCTCTTGGCGCCTCCGCTTTCCGAATGGTCGGAATTGATATTCAACATGTTGCTCAGATTACCAATGGTGGAGAGCCTGGGAGAAAAGAGAAGGGGGAAAGATTCTCGAAAATCGGATTCAGGGTGTGGATGTTCGTTGGAGGACTGCACACACTTTTGGAATACGCCGCAAGTATTCACTGGAAGGCGTTGGTTTTTTCGAGACTATGGTCATTTAATCAGGCGCAGTCAGTTGGACGTGTTGTTTGCCGGTCGTGTTTCTTGGTGAAGGCAATGTAACTTTGAGGCAACGAGCGGGTCGGTTGTTGATCGATTGGGATTTGGAAGGATATTACATGGCGTGAGTAAAGCTGTTGAAATTTCATGTGAGGCTAACATTTGGGTAATGCCACTTGGACTATAGCAGTTCGTTCGTTGGATTACTGTTTCTCACCTCCACCCACATCTGACTTCCATCCGTGGTGATCTCGATCCAGCCGTTGTGGTCGGTGCGGAGCAGGTTATATCCATCCAGCGCCTTGAGAGTTTCGGGGGAGGGCAACCCGGATTTATCGCCTGCTGCCACGCTGAGGATGGCAAGCTGCGGGTGGAGGAAGGCGATCAGCTCGGGTGGGTTCACAGGTGCATAACCTGATTCGGGCAGGAGCACTGTAGAAATATTGCGCATAGCCGTATTGCGCTGAAGAGAGTCCAAGGCGGTAAAATCCATCCCCATCGGCAGAAGCATGCGGAAATTACCCCATTCCAAGATCAACTCTGCCCCACGCGGGTTGGTGGAAAGCACCCGTAAAGTTACGCCTGAACCAAGGTCGATTGTCTGGCCCGGCTCCATCGTTGTGATTGGGAGGGCCAGGTTGATCAGCTGGGTCTGAAGATCTGCAACCGTGCGCGTTCCGGAGAGATTGCCGGCCCACAGCACATTCGTTGGGGGAAAGCGCTCCAGGTTACCCGCAATTGCCGCTATATCTTCGGTGTCGATATCGGCCACCACCAACCACTCTAGGGTGTGATCAAACAGGGGCAGGCGTCTACCCAGGGCGTCGGAAAGAGCCAGCGTGCTGGGCCCGCCGTTGACCAGCAGGTGACGCCCGGTGGGGGATTTAATCAGGACCGCATCACCGGTGCCGACGTCCAGGATCGTGACGTGCAGGCGGTTATCCGGGGCGTCGAATCCGGATCTCCACACCACGAATGCAAGCAATGCCAGGCAGGCGAGTGGAATCCCAGGTGAAAAGCGGTGGGTTATCCTGGCAATTTTTGAGCGGGCAAAGGTGATGGAAAACAGGATCACATAGAATAAAAGGATGAGTACGAGGGTGATTTTCCCGGTGGGAAGCGAGCCATGGGGGACTGTTGCCAGCCATTCCACGCTGCGGATGGAAAAGGTGGCAAACGGCCAGGCTGCCCAGGCAATCAGCTGGCCAAGTGGCTGGAAGAGCAGCCCAGCCAGGATGGACAAACCACCCAGGATCATCAATGGAGGTTGGGCGGGCAGGATGAGCGGGTTAGTGATCAAAGCAGTCAGGGAGATGCGTTTGAAATAATAGGCCATCAGGGGTAGGGTGGTGAGCTGGGCAGCCAGGGTTAGCAGGATATAGGCACTCACCACACCGGTTACCCGGCGGGCCATCATGGGCGGAGTATATCGTTCAGCCAGCCGGGCAAACCAGTGGGTGAGGGGTTCGGCGTACAGCATGATGCCCAGGGTGGCTGCGAATGACAGCTGGAAGCTGACATCCCAGAGGATGGTGGGGGTAACCAAAGCTAATATGGCAGCTGCAAACGCCAGGCTGTTGACACCGGTTTGACGGCGCCCGAGCTGGTGCCCGAACAGGGTGAGCAATCCCAAGAACGCTGCCCGTAATACCGCCGGGCCGGCACCCACCAGCAAAGTATAGAAAATGATGCCAATGGTCGCGATCAATGCGCCCCAGCGCTTGCCAAACAAGCGGCTGAATACCGTACCAAAGACCAGGGCGACGATGGTAATGTTGAAACCTGAGATAACAACGATGTGGCTCGTGCCGGTCAACCTGAAGGCTTCCTGTACATCCTGGGGTATCCCAGACTGGACCCCAAGGACTATACCGGAAATCAGCGACGCTTCTGGGTCGGAATAAAGGGAATTAACCAGGTTCACGGCTCGCTCGCGCACCCATAAGATGGCTGCATAAATTGGGCTGGCCTGTGCCTGGTTAATTACCGCCATGGACGGGTATGCCATGTAACTGTATATCCCGTGGTTAGCGAGGTAATCGCGGTATGAGAAGTCGTCGTTTTCCGATGGAGTGACCAGATGGCCCTGCAGGCTGACTCGGTCTCCATAAGCTGCCTGGGTACCTATTGGAACCCTGGCTAACAACGCGCCTGTCACGAGGATGCTTCCGGTCGGGGTGGATGGCTGAGCAGGGTCAATCAACCGCTCAACTTTCAAGCGGAGGTTAATATAGGTATTGCGTTGGTCAGGTGGGGCTGTCACCACTCCCTCAACCAGCAGCTCAGTGGGCCGGTCGTTGTAGAACGCAATGAAGGATGCATCCCATTTGGGCTGGTATAGGAGGTAGCGAACACTTCCCAGGGAAAAGCAAAGGAGCAATAATGGGAAAAACCTGGCTGGCGTGAGGCGGTTAACCGGTGTGAGCTTAACCAAGGCGGGAGGGATAACCACGGATAAGCGGCGGGAGACTGGTGAAAACAGTAAAACGATAGCCAATCCAGCTAAAAGGATTAAGGCTGCAGCTGGAATGGCGAAGCTGTGTGCCAGCAGGATACCGCCCAGGAATGCTAATGAAAGCCAGAGTAGTGGCATGTTTATTCCATCGATTTATCAATCAGCGTTATGAAAAAAACAATAAGAACGTCAGCAGGCTATGAACTTTCTATTTCAAGGTGGAAGCGATGTAGAAAGCGGTGGTAAAGAGGGACAAAGATCACACCCACAACAACCAGGAAAATGATCCCGGAGTAGAGGGCGTAGAAGGAGGCGAAGAGTTTTCCGGCGGAGGTACGCAGCTCATTCACAGGTCCCATCCCGCCCAATATCATGGCGGCATTGACCAGGGCATCGATCCAGGTCAAGTGTTCCAGGTAATGGTACCCAAGCATGCCCAAGAACAAAGAACCGGCGATGATTAAAAATGCGACCGCCAGGTAGATCAGCTGACGAACGAGGAATTGACGTGGGGTAAGTAGGGGTTGGGTACGATGTTCGAACATGTGCAACACCGCCAAGCTAAGCAGGTAAGGTGGGTTCAAAGAACAAGTATAGCATAGCACGAAATTCGTAGGGTAAATTCCAGCATATGGTTAGGGTAGATAAAAGGGCGACAGAAGCTGGGACGTGACAAGAAGTTAATTCAGTGCCATAATGATAAAGCGAATGCAGTGCAAATGGGAGGAAGATTTTCATGGCTGACCACGGATATTTAACCAAGCCACTGCGGGTGGGTGTGCGCTTGATTGAAACCCTGGTGCGAAAAAGCCTGCACGTGTATGACTTCACCGACGACCCAGATTGTATCCTGCGCATCCAGCTGACGCGTGCACCACGCAGCGTACATGAAGGAGGCGTGACAATATCAAAGGGAGATATCGTGCTGGTGATCCATGCCTGGAATGAACGCATGCCAAAGCTCCCGAAAGAAGGGCCAACCCTGGAGTGGGGAATCCGCCTGAGGCGCCTGGCGATCCACTCCTTCGAAGCGGTGGCGAATGAGCTTCAAAAAGGTGGGAAATACTCACAGGTCCAGGCAATATATGGTGAGTCGACCCTATTCTCATTCTCCGACCATATAGGTGGATTACGGATGATCCAGCACATGGGTTTCACCATCCTGCCGTACCATAGCTCGACAGGGAAATTTGGCGAATTCTGGGCCAATCTATTTTCATGGTGGTTGATGTGGGCTTTTAATGATGTCAGCCTACAAAGCAGAGATTTTTGGAGACAGGAACGGACTGAGATCTGGTTCATGGCTGAGGATTTCATCAAGCGTTATGGAGGGAAAGCCGGAATTCGAGGATCGAAATGAATTATGTTAACCGGGTCCGGATGAACCGATAAGTCAGATACCCGGTGCCAAGTGAGCCGAGTACGGCCAGCAAGGTGCCCCAGCCAAGGCCGATGCTTGGGTAAAACACCCGGACCATGATCTCATAAAGTGGTACATTGATCAGCCCGCTGATCATCATCGATTTACCCACCGAGCGTGAAAAATCAGCTCCACCCGATTGAGCAGTGATGACCAGGGTGGACAAGAACATGGCCGGAAATGAGCCGAAGATACCACCCAGTAGTGGTCCACCAAGCTTACCCATGAACACTGCGAAGGAAATCACACTACCGCCGAACAGGGCGCGCCACACCAGCTGGGATGGCAGGTAGGTGACCGATAGCCTTCCATGCGATGAAATCTCCATCCACCTCTCCACGACGAGATAGCAGAAAACCAGCATGACCAGCCAGCCCAGCAAGGATATTAGGAAGGATTGAATGTCTAGCAAGTATAGGATGGTTGCGTTGAAGAACCATACCAGCAATGAGCAGACCAGGGCTGGCTTGAGACCGCGCCGGATAAGCAGGATAAACACCAACACAAACAACCCGTTTAGCCCCTGCGCCAGAGGCATGACCGTGGTGGCCTGGGCTGCCACCTGGGGTGTCTGGGTAATGCCGATGAACAACAGCGCAATCACTACGGTGGAGGGAAGTCCACCGATCAAGCCTCCCACCTTGCTTCCGAAACGCTCGGAGCTCAGCGTCGTCAGGGTAACCCACAAGCTGCCGACCGCAAAACTCAGGGCGATTTTGATCCAGAATGAGGCTTCCATTTTGGATAGCCGGATTCAGATTACTTACCGGGCAGTGACCTATGGAATTTTAAACCAGGGACGAGCATGGGAGTACGCTGGCGGTACTCCACGTAGGCCTGACCAAATTCTCGTACGAGCTTGCGCTCCTCAAAATAGATCCCGATGAAGATGTAAGCCGTCAAACCGATGATCAAGGCCAGTAGGTTCCAGGTCATGGTCGGGATCAACCAGATGAATACCAAACCAGCTGTATACAACGGGTGTCGCACGTAGCGGTAAAATCCATTTGTGACCAGCCGAGGTGGGGTGGTAACTTCCGGTAGAAATGCCTGCCTGAGCCCAAGAAAAGAAGTGATCCCGGTCTGGCGCAGACCCAGGAACAGTGTAATGAGGGCAAGCACTTGCACCGTAATGGTCAGGATCACCCAGGGGAAGGGTATGGTATAAATCTCTTCGTCTTCCAGGATTACGGGGAGCAGCAAGATCGGGATTAAGGTGATTATGGCAATAAAATTATACGCCAGGCGGTACCATCGCTCGAAGGATGGCCCTCCCCAATGACTGTTGTGAGCTTTTATGCGAATTGAGGCTAACAGGGAATGGAGTAATCCATATGCCAGGACCGCCAGCAGGATCAGCCAGAAAGAAAGCGTCATGGATTGGTGGTTGGCATCTGGAGTGGACGGGTGGCATCTTTACGGAAGCGCAAGTCCCGGTCGAGGGTTAGCTTAAGTCCTTCAGCAAGCGAGAATGTGGGTTGGTAGCTCAGTTTTGAGCGTGCCAGGGTAAGGTCAGCACACATGCGTGAAACCCCTGGGTCGGTGCGCGGGTTATAGACAATTTCGGCTTTTCCGTTGGTCACCTGGATGACCAAACTGGCCAGGTCGCGCACACACACTTCAGTCCCGCTGCCCACGTTGATGACCTGGTTATCCAGGTCAGGCGCGGTAGAGGCTGCGACCATTGCACTGACCACATCGTCGACATACACGTAATCGCGGGTCTGGGTACCGTCACCATGGATGATGATGGTCCCGCTGCGCATGGCTTGTTTAAGCATGAACGGGATGACCGGTGGGTGGGCCGGAGGTAAATGCTGGCCTTGCCCGTAGGCATTAAAAACCCGCAGGCTTACCGTTTCTATTCCCCAAAGGTCACCAATCGAGCGTAGATAGTATTCTGCAGCCAGCTTGGAGACAGCATAAGGAGAGCGAGGGTTGGGCGAGGCGGTTTCGGATAAGGGTTGCTCGCCTTGATCGCCGTACACTGCGCCAGACGAGATCAGCACCACCCGCCTGACCCCAACATCGCGCATGGCTTCCATCAGGCTGACGGTACCCCCCACGTTGACGGCATTGTATTCGCGCGGATAAAGGACAGATTCGGGCACTGACACACGCGCGGCCAGGTGGTAGACGCAATCTACATCTTGCAAGAGCGTCCATAATTTTGGCCGGTCATTAACGTCCCCACGAGTGAACAGTACTTCGGGATGGAGCGCGTTTGGATCCCCCGTCGAAAGATCATCCAGACCACGAACCTGGTGCCCCTCCCATGCCAGGCGGTTAGCCAGAGCTGATCCTAAAAACCCTGCCGCTCCAGTGATGAGAAAGTTCATCAAGCTGATTATAGCATGGAGGCATGCAATCGTTAATCGAAACTTAATTTGACAACGGTGCGCGCTAAGGTTATTATGGCAAGCGTGTCCTTTAAAGGTGCCTTCTGGCTGACAATTTTACTGCTCATGATGGTGGTCATGTTAGGGGCGAGCAGCGTCCCCGTCGCGGATCCGCTGGAGCAGGTGCAGGCCCTCACCCGGCCGATCGAATTCGACTACGTCTCGTGGACATTGGATGCGTTAGGGCTCAAGCTTGGCCAGGCTGCCTTGGATACAGCCAGCTATGTGTCGGAGCAGGAGCGTTCCCAGACCGTGCTGGATGCACTCGACGTGACCCGGCAGATCAATTCGCTGGATGCTCAGATATTACAAATTTTCACTGACCCCACGGTCAATGATCCCGATTCGGCATCCCAGGCGCTACGCACTGAGCGAAAAAAGCTGGAGGACCAACGTAAGCAGCTGGAACCGCTGGCTGAGGCGATCTTGCAGGATCAGGTGGGTGAAATTGCTGCCGCAGCTGGCCTGACTTTCGGCGGCCAGGCTATCCCACCGGTTTTATACCACACCACACCTCCACCCGATGCGTTGATCATCTCCCCTCGCAATATAATCCGCCAGGACCAGGATATCTCGATCTCACCCGATATCAGCGTGGATGAAATGGATGCGCTCGAAAACAAGGTGGATAAAGCCATGAATGTGTCTTCCCTGGTAGTTGGGATCGGCGGGATCGGCCTATATCCCACCATGGTGATGGAGACGACCGATATCAACAACCTGAGCGAAGTCATTGCCCACGAGTGGGTGCATAACTATCTGACTATCCGACCGCTGGGGTTCAGCTATTCCAACAGCCCCGAATTGCGCATCATGAATGAGACGGTGGCATCCATTGCTGGGAAAGAATTAAGCCGGGCAGTCGTGGCGAAATATTACCCCCAATATTTACCACCTGAAGCCCCGCCGCCGTCTGCAACGGAAGCTGCTTCACAGCCAGCCTCACCGCCGGTGTTTGATTTCAGGGCGGAGATGCACACCACGCGCCTCAAGGTAGATCAGCTGCTCGCTGAAGGGAAGATTGAAGAAGCGGAGACCTACATGGAGCAACGCAGGGTTTTCTTCTGGGAGCATGGCTACCAGATCCGCAAGCTAAACCAGGCATACTTCGCTTTCTACGGGGCTTATGCCGATCAGCCTGGTGGAGCGGCGGGTGCAGATCCGGTTGGATCTGCGGTGCGGTTATTACGCCAGCAGAGCACCAGCCTGGCAGATTTTATCAACCGGATTGCCTGGATGTGGAAATTCGACCAATTAGTTAGCGCAGTAGGGACAGGTTAGCTTCTACCTAGCGAGGCTCCACGGTAAATTTTATAGCTGTACGCACCTTGTCATCAATCTGGACATCCACAAATTCAGGGATGACAATGATGTCAATCCCGTCGTTGGTCAAATAGCCGCGTGCAAGAGCCATCGCTTTGACTGCCTGATTTATTGCGCTTGCTCCGATCGCCTGGACTTCGGCATGTTTGTGTTCACGGATAACCCCGGCAATTGCGCCAGCAACAGCGGAAGTGCGAGAGGTGCCTGAAACCTTGATAATATCCATGTTGGCTTCCCTCCTTTTATCATTGGACGAGTGTTAAGGTATCGGCAGTACGTTATTTTGATTGTACAAGATTTTAGAGTGGATGGCAAGCAGCAATGGTAGAATTCGTGGGAATAGCTTTGAAGTTAGTTTAACTCAGTAACTGAAGAGAAGAGAATGTCGCGTTGGACAAAATTCCTGATCGTCCTGATCCTAGGCGCTGCCGCGGGGTTATTTTACGGCTGGGTGCTCAATCCGGTCGAGTATGTGGATATCAGCCCGCAAAACCTTAGATCGGACTACAAAGCGGATTATGTGCTCATGGTAGCGGAAGCGTACCAAGTGGATCATGAACAGGACCTGGCAGTCAGGCGGCTGGCTGAAATTGGTAATTCATCTCCCAAGCAAATCGTCACCGAGGCGTTGAATTACGCCCTACAGCATGGTTATGCCCCGCAGGATATGGCCCTGATGCAAACCCTGGGAGATGACCTTTCCGCCTGGGATCCAAACCAGGAGATCCCCACACCATGAGGCATGACCGGCGTGGGTCGTGGTATCTCCTGACTGGAGCAGTCCTGGGGATCGCAGTGGGTTTGCTTTATGCCTGGGTCGTCAGCCCTGTCAAATATATCGATGCCCCACCATACGCCCTGCGGGCGGTATATAAAGACGAGTATCGCTTGCTGGTCGCCTCAGCATATCTATACAATGGTGACCTGGTACGAGCACGTGACCGTCTGGCTCAGCTCAAGGATGAGGATCCGGTCCAGGCCGTGATTAAGCAAGCCCAACAGGCCCAGGTAGAGGGACGGCCAGAAGCTGAAGTGCAAGTGTTGGTGCAACTGGCCGAAGCGTTAACCGACGAGATAACCCCAACTGCGCCCGGTGATGGCCTGACACCGGCACCAGCCCTATCCGTGCCGTCTTCCAGCAGCGATACACCATCTCCAGGCATCACACCATCGATCGATCCGCGACCGGCTCAGAGGGTAGCTGGCGTTGGACCGGAGGGCAGCCAGGCTGTTCTCACACCTGACCCATCGGCACCATATGCCTTACAGAATTCTCAGCTAGTGTGCAGCCAGGAGCAAGATGACCCACTCATCCAGGTCGAGGTGAATGATGCCGCCGGGCAGCCTGTCCCTGGGGTCGAGCTGATCGTCATCTGGGAGGGCGGTGAAGATCATTTTTCCACGGGCTTGCAGCCTGAGCTGGGGCAGGGGTATGGGGATTTTTTGATGACCCCTGGGGTGATTTACACCCTGCAGGTGAATGATGGCGGGCAGCCTGTAAATGACCTGACTGCCGCAGAATGCGTTGCACAGGATGGCACGCGCTATTGGGGTTCGTGGTTGCTCACCTTCGTTGAGCCCTGAACCAAGCCCGATACACCAGCGATCATTCGACGTTAAATAATTGACTTAAAAACATACCAGGCTGCCGGACAGTGGGTGGCACGCCATTCAAGCTGCTGCGTTGGTGTTTATGGTATGATTAATAATTAATCAGATCACTTGTTGGCAACTAATGTTCGTTTCGAGAGGAGGCTGTCTAAGGGAAGCCCATAATCTTGTGCTGTAATGGTGCTGTATTGTTAATTACCTCTGAGTACTTGAATCCGAAATTTACTTAGGAGAATGCCCAATGAAGTCTATTCACAGGTTGTTTTCAATCCTGCTGATTGCAGGCCTGTTGCTCGGATGGAGCACATCAGGCTCCAGCCTGGCAAGTTCCAGCGAGTTTGTAAATTCCCAAGCTAATCCATCTCAAAAAATCGAGCCACAGCTGTTGCAGGCATTAATCGCCGGGCAGGCTGATTTCATCGTGAAAATGGCCGTCCAGGCAGATGTGAGCGGGGCAGCTCAGCTGCAGACAAAGGCTGAGAAAGGCCAGTACGTGTTTGACATGCTGGTTGCGACTGCTTCACGCACCCAGGCTGACCTGCGTGGCTACCTGGATGCCCAGGGCACGGAATATTTATCTTTCTACATCATTAATGCCATCTGGGTTAAGGCAGGCACCTTGGACCTGGCTCAGAATATTGCAGGGCGTGCCGATGTGGCTGCCATCAATGCCAACCGCTCCTACCAGCTGGATGAACCAATCAACCTTCAGCTGACATCTGCCCAGCCAGAAGGTGTAGAGTCGAACATCACTTTCATCAATGCTGACGATGCCTGGGGCATGGGCGTGACGGGCCAGGGGACTGTGATGGCGGGCAACGATACCGGTCTGAACTGGTCACACCCGGCGATCGCGCCACACTACCGCGGCTGCCTGAACCCACCTACCTGTGATCAGGTCGATCACAATTACAACTGGTATGATGTTTATTCCCCTGGAAATCGGGTTCCATGGGATGACTATGGTCATGGGACGCATACCACCGGCACGATGGTGGGTGATGATGGAGCCGGCAACCAGATCGGTGTGGCACCAGGCGCCACGACCATCCATTGTAAGAACATGCAGTCAGGTTATGGTGATGATGCCCACTTCATCGAGTGCTTCGAATGGGACCTGGCACCCTGGAACCTGGATGGTGCTAACCCGCGCCCCGACCTGGCTCCGGATGCGATCAATAACTCTTGGGGTATACCGGGCGGTGGCGACAACAATATGCGCGAAGCGGTCGACAACCTGCTGGCTGCCGGAATCGTTGTCGAGGTCTCAGCAGGCAATGAAGGCTCAGGCTGCCAAAGCCTGCGCAGCCCAGGTGACTACCTGGAAACCTTCACCACTGGCTCGGTCAATCATTCAGGGGGTGTGCTACCGGGGACGATCACCGGCTTCAGCAGCCGCGGTCCATCTGCACTGGATGGAGATTACTTCCCCGATTTCATGGCCCCAGGCGAGAACGTGCGCTCGGTGTGGGGAAGTGACTACGGTTATGCCAGTGGCACTTCCATGGCTGGTCCGCATATGACAGCCTTGATTGGCTTGATCTGGTCAGCCAACCCGGCTTTACGTGGGCAGGTGGATGCCACCTACCAGATCATCGAAGACACCGTGATTCCGCTGACGGGGCAGAACGGCTCAAACTGCGGCGGTGATTATTCAGTCGGCCCGAACAACGATTGGGGCTATGGCACCATCGATGCAGCCGCGGCGGTGCAGTATGCCATCGCCATGGGCGGCGCAGGGAAGATCAACGGCACCGTGACTGACGAGGACACCGGGAACGTGGTAGAAGGGGCAAATATCCTGGCCGAACATGCCGAAGGATATTCCTGGAGTATCTTCACGAACGCCAGTGGCAATTACACGACGACCGTGGCAGCTGGGACCTACACCATCACTGCTTCTGGACCTGGATACCAATCAGAATACGTTTATCCAGTGGAAGTCGCTGAGAACGGCGTTACTACGCAGGACTTTGTGCTTAAATACATCCCCAATGTGGCGCTTACACCAGATGCACAAACCAAGAATGGCAGCCCAGGCACGCAGACGAGCTATGACCTCACCGTGACCAATGATGCGCATGTTGATCAGGAAATCACGCTCAGCGTGGAATCTGGCTGGCCGGTTGAAGCACCTACGACCACGGGGCTGTTGAGCCCCGAAGAAAGCGTTGTTGTACCAGTCGTGGTCACCATCCCGATGAACCCAAGCATCATCATCGGAACTGACGTCTTTACGATGACCGCCACTGGGACTGTGGGCGGTATTGCGGTGGCCACCGGCACGACGAATGCCAATGTCACCCCAGGAGTGAAGGTAGCAGGGCCTGGGGTTGATGGGAGTGGCTCACCTAACACCGTGATCAGTTATGAGTTCACCATAACGAACACCGGGAACTATACTGACTCGTTCGCCCTCACCCTGTTCGGTACATGGCCAGACGTACTGCCTGGCGGAAATAATTCTGGGCCTGTTGCAGCTGGAGCCAGTGTGAACGTGGTCGTACTGGTGACGGTCCCAACCGGGGTCGGTGAAGGCGATAAGTCTGTGACGATTCTGCGGGCGACCTCCGATATTAATCACTCGACCAGAGCGACCGGACGGGTGACTACCTGGGCAGAATGGTATCGCAACCTGATGCCATTGATCACTCGATAGCCTCCAAAGTTTATATGCAGAGAAAGGCACGGTTGGTAACAACCGTGCCTTTTTTCTTGCCATTTGGATCGGACTGGTCTATTAAGTAAGTTGGGAGTTATTTACGAGCCAATGGGAGGTAAGTCAAATTCAGTCCATGGTTGGTGGTGAAGCTCCAGACAGGTCCGATGATCATAGAATCGCCATCCAGGGCAACCACCTGCCAGTAATAGGTCGTGCCTGGGTTAAGCTGCCCTGGGTCATAGGTTGGGCTGGTCAGGTCGTAAACAATAGGCGCAGGCGGGGACACCGTACCGAATGCCAGCCAGTAGGTCAGCTGGTCACAGTTTGCGTCCTGGCTGGGAGCCCAGGACAGTCTGGTGAAGATGGATTGCCCGGTCGCGCCATCCGCTGGGATAGGCATGGAAGGTGTGCTGGGGACAGAATTGAGGACTTCCAGCTGGGCCTTACCGGTAATAGTGGCGTTCACACCATCCGCGAACTCAGCGATATTCACGATTTTTGTCCCGGCAGGCAAGCAGCGGTTGACCTGGGCTGCGTAACTGATGGTCACAGGTTGCCCGGGAGGGACTTCTCCCTGCCAGAGGACCTGCCCGTTATTGAAAACCGGGATGCCGCGGGTGGCAGTCAGCTCGTCCATCCAGGTTAAGGAGATCGGCAGGCTGTCGGTGATATTAACCGTGGCCGTTATCCCGCTATTTTCAACCTGCAGCTGGTACCAGACAATCTCCTCCGGGGGCAGCTGTGTGGCGGACGACTTCTTGGTTGAGTTACCCAGGTTCGGTGTTGGGTATAAAGCAAAATCCTGCAGCTGGGGATGATCGATGTTCACCTGGCGCTCTTCCGGGTAATGCCAGGGGGCAGAGACACGCATTGTGTAATCGGCTGGACATATATATATTGAGTAATGGCCCGTTTCAGGATTGCTAACTGTGGTCTGGCGAGACCCAACAAACTCAATGTTTGCTTGAAGTGGAGACCCGGAAATTGCATCGGTAACCGTTCCAGTCACAAGGTCAGAAAGCTCGGGGCAGAGATAAAAGTCCTTGCTTATTACTGTACCTGAGATCACTGTCACATCCGCGCTCTGGCTCAAATAATCTTGAGCGCTGGCTTCCAGTGCGTATATACCATCCTGCACAACCCGGTGATAATCACCGACAGCCGGATCGGTGAGAACGGTGTTGGGCAGCTCCTTGCCCACCAGGGTGACCATGGCTTCGAGCGGGGTGTTGTTGCGGGCATCCAGGACTAAACCGCCCACACCGGTCCAGGCGCGCTGCAGCCACCAAAGCATGGCGGAAAGGTTTTTGTTCCAATACGTATCCATCTGCGAAAATGAAGGAGACTTAACGCTGGATATCTCGATGGTCACGTGGTGTTCCCCGTGGAAATAATAATCATAATCCTGCATGCCACCCCAAATCTGGTACCACTCCCAACCGCGCGTGATCCCGTGCTCAAAGTAAGGGCTGCCCCACAGGTCAGGGTTGCGGGAGGTAAAGCCAAGCCCAAAAGCATTGAAAAGCTCGTCATCGGGGGCGTAATTGGATTGATTCAGATCGCCTGGTGGTTCGATGGCATCCCAGGGATAATTGAACAACTGAGCGCCCCCATGGAAATTAGCACCCATGACGAAACGGTGGGCTGATTCAAAATCCATAAAAACCTGGGTCTCAGGCTGCAGGTCAGGGGGGACACCTGTAAAACGGTCGGGGAAATTGCGATTAATGTCCTTTCCGTTCCAGTTATATCGGCTGCCATTCACATAACCATCTGGGTTAGAGATCGGGCACAGCCAGATCTCCATTTTATCGACCACGTCAGTAAGGTTGGGATCGGTGCCGTAGCTACTGGCGAGTAGCTCGGCCAGGCGCATGGTCATGTCGATGCCAGTGGTTTCATCGCCATGGATATTCGCTGAGTATTTGAATTCAGGCTCAATCTCAGCCATGTCTGGTTTATCGGTGATCTTCAGGCAGAACAACCCCCGACCCTGGACGGAGGTACCGATCTGTTGCAGCCTGACAATCTCCGGATAGTCGTCTGCCAGCTGCTGCATGCGTGCGACATACTCGCTGAACGTCGGCCAGCCTATCGGTGATTCGGTCCCCGGACCATGATCCAGGAAACTACGATAGCCTTCGTTGGGGATGGGGATCGGGGTTAATCCAGCCTGCACCAGGGAAGCGGATTGTGCAAGATCGATATAAACCGTGGCTATAGTTGGTGTGAAGGAGGCTCCAGATTGGAAAATTTCACCATCCACAGGACTCAAGCCACCGATATCGATTCGCTGAACATACAGGAACTGCAGGTCATCCGCATTAGCCAGATAGATCAGCGCCGGGTAGATATCCGTATTGGGGTAAGGTTCAGGTGCGACGGGTGTGGGTAGAGACGGCCTGGACAGCAGGGAGGCAGAGCCGAGCCGAGGCAACCAGAGAAGCGCAATCCCAAGAGCAAAGAACACAGCCAGCACAGAGAATACTTTCCGATGAATTTGCATAGCTTGCTCCGTGAATACTTATAAATTCATTGTAGGATCATGATGATCATACACGTACGAGATTAATAAGAACGGCGTGAAGTATAAAACTAATACATCATCCGGTGGAAAAAACAAAAAGGCGGACCGTGTCCGCCTAATTTGTTATGGCATAGGATTATTGTATGCCCAATCATCCCCTAGGATGACCAGGACATCCACCGGGCTATTGGGGTCGTACTGTAGCGATATGCTGTACGGGGTGATTTTCATCAGGTCAACCAGGTACTTGTCGGTGTACGGGTTGCCGGTGTAGTCGATGATCTTCGTGTATTGAGTGTATTCGGCGTTTTGGGTCGACACCACGTTGGCACCCTGCGACTGCAGGTAGGCTTGCGTCTCCGAGGCTAGGCCTTCTACATAGGTCCCATTGGCAACCACGATGGAGGCGCCTTCAGCCTTCATATTTGCCTGGACATCACCCGAGCTGAGGGCTGGACTGGCCATGCTCGATGAGGCGAATACCTGGTCGCGGATCAGGCGTATCTGGTCTGGGACTGGGACGAGGATATCCTGGGAACCATCTGGTGACTTGGCAAAGCTAACCGCATTGGGCGGAGCAATCGCTCCACGCTGGACCCCTTCAGGAATGGGGATGTCCAATGCCAGCCAACCTAATTTTATGGCATCATCTAAGGACAGGTCGGTATGGATGCCAGCCGCCAGCTCGTTGTACATCTCAGGGATCTTGGCTGCCACCTGAGCTGGCCCGAGCTCAAAGATCCGGTCACGGATCGCCAGGATGACTTGTTGCTGGCGCTGAGCCCGGTCAAAATCACCGCCTTCAGTATGCCTGGCACGCGCATAGGCCAGGGCTGTGGGGCCATCCAGCAGGTAGTTCCCAGGCTTTAGGACCACAGTATTGCCTTTCCCGATCGGATCGACGCTGATCTCGTTATCAACCTTTACGTTGACACCTCCCAGGTCATCGATAAACTGCTCAAAGGCTGAAAAGTCCACGATGGCATAATAATCGATGGGTACGCCCAGCAGCTCTTCCACGGTATCCATGGCTTGCTGCGGGCCGCCGCCTGGCACTTCATAAGCGATGCCAAGCGGGTAAGCTGTGTTGATACGCCCGTAATCAAACCCGGGTATGTTCACCCACAGGTCGCGTGGGATATTCAGCATCCCAGCCGTTTTGGTGAGTGGGTCGATGGTCAGCAGGATCATCGTATCCGTGCGGGGAGGGCCGTCTTGGGCTTCCCAGTCACGATAGTCCAGACCCATCACCAGGATGGTCACCCGGCTGGCACCATCCCAGGGCTGGGGTGCGGGCCCGCTGGAGATGACGGTGGGGACAGCCGTGGGAGCCGGGGAGCCGTCGATGCTCGGTAACTGCGTGGCAGTCAACTTGATAGCCAGCCCAGGTATCTTCACCACATCGAAGCTACTGAAGAATGCCTTCGATCTGTTGAAGGCAAAAAGAGCCGCGAAAATCGCGGCTATGATAAACAGGGCTAATAGACCTACTTTGAGTAGGGTAGGAGTTTTTTCTTTCATCAATTCTTTTCTCAAGGCATAGGATTATTTTCCGCCCAATCCGCACCCAAGAGGATAGCGATATCTGTCTGGCTATTAGGGTCGTAGCGGCTATAAATGCTATTGGGCTGAATATTCAGGAGCTCAACCAGGTACTGAACGGTATATGGTTTACCGGTGTAATCGATGATCACGGTGTTGTCCGATTTTTCGTCAGCATTACCTGTATCGACCACATTAATTCCCTGGCTCTTCAGCCATTCGCTGGTCTGTGAAGCCAAACCAGCCGTGGAGGTGGCATTCAATACGGTGACGGTGGCATTTTCTGCCTGGCGGAGCTCTTCGGGGTTGCTGATGTAAACGGTCGCGGCCGGGGCCACCGCTGAGGTGGTGGAGAAAACCTCATCACGCACGGCGCGCACCGCTTCCATTTCGGGTAGAAGGATATCCATGCCATCCGGCGAGAATGAGCGGCTGGTTTCATTGGGACCGAGGATGCCCCGCTTGATGTTCTCACGCGGGATTTGAGACGCAGTCCAAGCCAGCGAGATGATCTCTTTTAGAGTCAGGTTGGTGTGGATACCGTAGCGCAAGTTGTTGTAGATTGTGGGCGAGTTGGCGATCAGCTTGGGGAGCGTTCCCAGGGAGGTGATCTTATCGAAGATTGCCATGATCACCTGTTGCTGGCGATCAGCCCGGTCAAAATCTGCACCCCAGGTATCGCGATTGCGGGCATAGGCCAGGGCGGTTGGTCCATCCAGCTGCTGCATCCCTGCCGGAAGGGTCACGGTATTGCCGGGGCCGATCGGGTCAACCGTCAGCTCATAGGGCACTTCCACGTCGATCCCGCCAATCTGGTCAATGAAATTCTCAAAAGCTGAAAAATCGATGCGGGCATAATAATTGATATCTACGCCCAACAGGTTCTCCACGGTCTGTTCAGCCAGCCCGGGGCCACCCCCAGGCAAGTTGTACAACTCGCCCAGGTAATAGGCTGTGTTTATCTTTCCGTAGTCGAAGCCGGGTACATTGACCCAAAGATCACGCGGGATGGAGAGCATGCCAGCCGTGCGGCTTACCGGGTCCATGGTGACCAGCATCATGGTGTCGGTGCGGGATGGGCCTTCACCTTCCCAATCGCGATAGTCGAGACCCATGACCAAGACCGTCACGCGATTGGCGCCATCCCATGGCACGGGTGTTGGACCGTTGTCTGCCTGGAGTGGTTGGTTCTCGTTGACTGGGGGTTGGTTGACCGGGGCTTCGGTGATAGCCAGCTCAGGCTGGTCGGGTGAAGAATAGCTCTGTTCGGTTGCGCCGCGCACCACGGAATAGGTTAAATACGCAGTAGCTGATAATGTGACAATGAAAATTATCAGCAGACCCCACAGGACTGGGTTCATGGTGAATCGGGATGAACGCGGAGGTCGCTGGCGAGCTCGCCGCTGAGCATCTGTTTGGCCGTAAGGATCCATCGAAATCGGATTATAACATGTAGATGGTAATTGGGTACGTGATGTGTTGAATTGTTGTGGCATAATTATTCATCCATGAAGCGCTTGATTTGTGGAGCATGATAGCGTTTTCTATATAAAAGACTGAGGTTGCACGATGAGTGCCACCAGCCAGGACTTGAATAAGACGAATTTCCCGCCTGTCTGGTTCCACGAGCTTCGGCCGGTATGTAATTTTTCATATGTCGCTGATCACTGCACAAGACCTGACAAAATCATTCGGGGCCCGGGATATATTCACGGGCATCTCGCTCAGCATTCCATATCATGCGCGCATTGCCATAATCGGCCCGAACGGGATAGGGAAGACCACCTTGCTGCGCATCCTGGCACACGAAGAGGAGCCATCCAAAGGAGTGGTGAGCCAGGCACGCGACCTCTCGATCGGGCACCTGGCACAGGAAGCCGGGCTCGAATCCCCCAATACCTTGTGGGAAGAATGCCTGCTACCTTTCCAGGGCTTACGCGAACGAGAGGCAGAGCTGCAACGCCTTGAACATGCCATGGCGAGCACGGACCAAGCTGAACGTGTGCTCGAGAAATATGGCCGCCTGCAGGCTGAGTATGAACACCAGGGTGGTTATACATATATCCACCGTATCCAACAGGTGCTTTCAGGGCTCGGATTCAAACCGGAGGAATACCAGTCCCCACTTGCCAGGTTATCGGGTGGGGAACGGACAAGGGCGCTGCTGGCACGCCTGCTGCTATCAGAACCCGATCTGCTAATCCTGGACGAGCCCACCAACCACCTGGATATCGCGGCGGTTGAGTGGCTGGAAGGTTACCTGCGCCAATGGAAAGGAGCCAGCCTGATCGTCTCGCATGACCGTTACTTCCTTGATCAGGTGGTGGACACGATCTGGGAGATGACCCGCTCGGGTTTTGAAGTCTACCATGGCAACTATTCGGCCTATGTAATGCAGCGTAGCGAGCGATGGGAACGCCGGCGCGAGGTCTTTGTAGGAGAAAAGGAGCGGCTTGAGAAAGACCTGGATTATATCAAGCGCAACATTTCTGGACGGGGGGTATCCCAGGCACGCGGTCGGTTGCGCCGCCTTACCCGCCGCCTGCAGGCTATCGAGCAGGTTGGTCTGGAAGCCACGATGAACACCAAGTGGGGGGAGCTGAGCACCAGCGTGGATACGACCACCAGCATGCTGAGCCCCGAGGAAGCCGAACGGCATATCCAGGCTTTGCGCGAGCCAAGCAACCGCCCACCCCAGCTGCATCTGCACTTGCATGCCAGCGAACGCTCGGGTGAGATCGTGTTGCGGACGCATGATTTGCGGATCGGTTACCCAGGCAAATCGTTATTCTATGGCGGGGAGATTGAGCTACGGCGGCTGCAGTGCACGGCCCTGATCGGCCCGAATGGGGCAGGCAAGACGACTTTCCTTAAGACCATCCTGGAGAAGATCCCGCCCCTGGCAGGTGAGGTGGAACTAGGCTCCAGCCTGAATGTGGGTTATTTTGCCCAGGCTCATGAGGATCTACACCCTGAGCGGACCCTGGTCGAAGAAATCGATGCCGTCGCCCCCAAGATGTTGCTGGCGGAGATCCGTGATTACCTGGCGAAATTCCTGTTCTCCGGAGAAGATGTGTTCAAGAAGGTGGAAGTACTGTCAGGTGGTGAGCGCGGTCGGCTGGCGTTAGCCAAGCTGGCGCTCTCGGGGGCTAACCTGCTCTTGCTGGATGAGCCTACCAACCACCTCGATATCCCTTCGCAGGAGGTCCTGCAGGAGGTATTGGATGCTTTCCAGGGAACGATCCTGCTCGTTTCGCATGACCGCTACCTGATTGACGCCCTGGCTACCCAGATCTGGGAGATCGATGAGGAGAAAGGCATCCTGCGCACCTTCAAGGGTAGCTATAGCGAGTATCACCTCCAGCTGGAAACCGAGCGTCTGGTCGAGCAGGAAACAAAACAGAGCGCCTCGGGCTTGAAAGAACCGGTGCGTAAGGCGGCTTCATCGGGTGATCAGCGTAAACGGCAGGCTCGCTTGAAAGAGGTGGAGGCGCTGATCGATGAGCTCGAATCCGACCTGGCGGACCTGGGGCGCAAGCTGGAGAACCCCCCAAAGGATGCTGCCAAGGTACAAAAAATGGGGAATGATTATGTCAGGGTCCAACATGAGCTGGATACACTGATGGATGAGTGGGGGGAATTACACGGGTGATGACCTGCCACAGTAAAACCCATTGTGTGAGCTGAAGCATCCCGATTTTTATTTAATGGGGGCTGCTTCGTTGAGCAAAAAACGCTCTCCTTGCCTGAAACCAGCGGGGTTTTCCCAATGACCTCAGGCACTAGACCCTGATCGGTTGCAGACCTTCGCCATTGCAGACGTATGGCTTCAAGAATTTCCCGGTGTAGGAGGCTTCCACCTCGCAGATCTGCTCCGGTGGACCCTCTGCGATCAGCTCACCACCTGCGTCACCGCCCTCCGGCCCAAGGTCGATAATGTGGTCGGCCACCTTGATGATATCCAGGTTGTGCTCGATGATCAGCACGCTGTTCCCAGCATCCACCAGGCGTTGCAGCACCTCGATCAGCTTGTGTACGTCGGCAGCGTGCAGGCCCACCGACGGCTCATCCAGCACGTATAGTGTTCGGCCGGTGGCGCGCTTCGAGAGCTCACGCGCCAGCTTTACCCGTTGCGCTTCACCACCAGATAATGTTGGGGCGGGCTGACCAATGCGGATGTAGCCCAGGCCCACGTCCTGCAAGGTTTGCAGGCGAGTCATCATGTTTGGAAAGGCATCAAAAACGTCCAAGGCACGGTCGACAGTCAGGTCCAGCACATCAGCGATGCTCAGGTTCTTGTAGCGCACCTGCAGGGTCTCGCGGTTGAAGCGCGCCCCGTGGCACACATCGCACGGCACGTATACATCCGGCAGGAATTGCATCTCGATGCGCAGCTGCCCCTGCCCCTGGCAGGCTTCACACCGGCCTCCATGGACATTGAATGAGAAACGCCCAGGTTTATAGCCGCGTATCTTGCTCTCAGGCAGCTCAGCGAACAGGGTCCGGATCTGGTCAAATAAGCCGGTATAGGTACCCGGGTTCGAGCGCGGTGTACGCCCGATGGGGCTTTGGTCGATGTTGATGACCTTGTCTACGTACTCAATCCCATCGATACGCTCGTACTCACCTGGCTGTGTATGGGCACCTTGCAGCCTGGCTGCCAGGGCTTTGTACAGGATCTCGATCATCAAGGTTGATTTCCCCGAACCCGACACTCCCGTGATGCAAACAAACTTGCCCAGCGGGATATCGACCTTGAGGTTCTTCAGGTTGTTCTCGCGCGCTCCCACGATGGTCAATTTGCGTCCGTTACCGGTGCGCCGTTGGCGGGGAATATCCACCTGCAACCGCCCAGAAAGGTAAGCCCCAGTGAGCGAATTGGGATTAGCGAGGATTTTATCCACGGGCCCTTCGGCGATCACTTCACCGCCATGCTCACCTGCACCAGGGCCTAGGTCAAGGACCCAATCGGATGAAAGAATGGTCTCGGAGTCATGCTCGACTACGATAACCGAATTGCCCAGGTCACGCAGTTCCTTGAGCGTGCGCAACAAACGGGTGTTATCGCGGGGGTGAAGACCAATGGACGGCTCGTCAAGCACGTATAAAACACCCATCAAGTGTGAGCCGATCTGTGTCGCCAGGCGAATGCGTTGGGCTTCGCCTCCCGAGAGTGAGCCCGCCGACCGGTTGAGGGTCAGGTAATCCAGGCCGACATCCACCAGGAACCCCAGCCGCTCGGAGATCTCCTTCAGGATGCGTTCAGCGATGGTCTGCTGGCGTTGGTTGAGCGGGGTATCTGCACCGCACAGCTTCTCGATCCACCTCAGGGTACGCAGGATTGGCCACCCGGTGACTTCCACGATATTCTCGCCGTCAACGGTCACTGCGATCGCTTCACGACGTAAGCGTTTTCCACCGCAGGTGGGGCAGGGGCGCATGCTCATGTAAGCCCCGATCTTCTCGCGCATATATTCTGAGTTGGTCTCATTGAAGCGGCGCATCAGGTTGCCAATCACGCCTTCGAACTCGCGATCAAAATTGTAAGAGTGGTTATCATCCCGCCGGTAGGTGATGGGGATCTCTTTGCCATGTGTGCCGTACAGCACGATATCCAGCTTTTCTTTCGGCAGCTCCCGCACCGGGGTTCCCAGGTCAATGTTGTAATACCTGGCCGCAGCTTCCAGGCTCTGCCAGTAATAGCCACCCTCTTCCTTCGGGCCGCTCCATTCGGTCAGGGCGATAGCCCCGTCGTTGAGAGCCATATCCATATCCGGGATGAGCAAGTCAGCGTCGATCTCCAGCCTGCCACCCAATCCCTGGCAGTCGGGGCAAGCACCGTGGGGCGTGTTAAATGAGAATGTGCGCGGCTCGATCTCGGGGAGCACACTACCATGCTCTGGGCAAGCCAGGTGCTCGGAGAAATACATATCATGAGGAGCATTGGCTTCCGTGATGTCCTGGACGACCAGGTAGCCGTCCCCAAACTTCAGGGCAGTCTCGATCGAATCGGTCAGGCGGCTAATGAAAACCTTTTCTTCATCCGGGTCAGGATCGTGATGGAGCACGATACGATCAACCACGGCCTCAATATTGTGGATCTTGTAGCGATCCATCTGGATATCCTCATCCAGCTGGTGAACCGTGCCATCCACCCGGGCGCGCACGAAGCCTGACTTGCGGATCTCTTCCAGCACCGCTTGGTGGGTACCCTTGCGACCACGCACGAGCGGGGAGAGGATCAACAAGCGGCTGGAATCGGGTAGACCGGCCACGACGTCCACAATCTCCTGAGCACTCTGCTTGCTCACCTCACGCCCGCATTCCGGGCAATGGGGAATACCTACTCGCGCATACAGCAAGCGCAGGTAGTCGTAAACTTCGGTCACGGTGCCCACCGTGGAACGTGGGTTGTGAGATACGCCTTTCTGGTCGATCGACACAGCCGGTGAAAGCCCTTCGATATAATCCACATCGGGTTTGTCCATCTGACCCAGGAACTGCCGGGCGTAGGCTGAGAGCGACTCGACGTAACGTCGTTGCCCTTCAGCAAAGATCGTGTCGAAAGCGAGCGAGGACTTCCCACTGCCCGATAGACCAGTGATGACCACCAGCTTATCACGCGGGATCTCGACGGTAATGTTTTTTAAGTTGTGGACTCGGGCACCTACCACCCGGATGACATTTGCTGACATAACTCTTTATTGTCCCATATACTTAATGCAGCCTATCCCCTCACAGGGTAAGATGAACATAATCTCTCAAGAGCGGAAAATAATTATAGCACAAATGTTTTATTTATGGAAGATGAACTTGACTATCCCAAATCAGATGGCGATTATACCGCGAAAGGAACAGGTCACCGGATGGCGATTGGTTTCACGAAAAAAGGAATGGGGATGGTTAGGCAATATTTCGAGGCAAGAGCTTCCAGGATAGGAAAGCCAGTCACCTCCAATCAACTCGCCAGTAGCCCCACTAGCTTAGCGGTGTTTGATTAACCTTTGCCGTAGATATTTATGATTGAGGAAGTCCATACGAACCAACATAATTTGGCTTGAGCTGCCTCATAAATGAAATTGACCGATCGGGGGTTTATAAATATTCCACCCCGGTCAGCTCCTCAGAGATCTGCCACAAACGCTTCGCATCGTCTTCATTATGAGAGGCCTGGCTAGACTGAACCAAAACAGGATCGCCGCGTTGTTCTCTTGGTCCATCTGGTCCGTAATACTGTCCGCCTTTCACTTCGGGGTCAACCGCGGCCCGGATCCCCGGCAGGGCACCCTGTGCAGCACTCTGGGCCTTGTATTTCATAAACACGTGAGATAAACCTTTTAGCCTTCCACCCCAAAAGTGATCCGCCAGGTGTGTTTCAGCCAGGCCGGGGTGGGCAGCTACCGAAATTGGATTGTTGCCATTCGCTCCAAGGCGGCGATCGAGCTCATAGGTGAAGAGCATGTTGGAGAGCTTGGAGCGTCCATATGCGGCAATACGTGAATAACCTTTGCCACCCTGGTACATCAGGTTATCGAAATCCATACTACCAAGGCGATGACCACCACTGCTGATGTTTACCACGCGGGAGCCGGGTGTTTTTTCCAGGATATCGATTAATAGGCCGGTGAGGGCGAAGTGCCCCAGGTGGTTGGTGCCGAATTGTGACTCAAAACCATCCTCGGTCCGCCTGTATGGCACCATCATGATCCCGGCATTGTTTAATAGATATATCCAACCGGTCATATCTGGACCTGAATTCGTCTGCGAAGCTACGGATCGACTTGAGGCTAGCCAGGTCGAGCTGCATGGTTTCAACCCGAGCCTCAGGGATTTCCGCCTGGATGCTCGCCAGGGTAGCCTGGGCTTTGCCCATGTTGCGACAAGCCAGGATGGTGGTAGCACCTTTACGGGCGAATTCACGCGCGGCTTCAAAACCGATCCCGCTGCTGGCTCCGGTGACAATGATCACCTTGCCGGTCAGGTCAGGGATATCCTTTAGGGTCCATTTATCATTCATGTGCATTACACCTCTTCGAAATTTTGTTCCAATGGAATAATACTTAACCAACACAGTTAGATGCTAATTCTGGAAGGAAGGATACAAATCTATAGGTATGTTTCTACCCTGCAGATGGTTACATCCGGGTTGATAAACCGGATGATCCGTAGAGACGCCCTACTAGGGCGTCTCTACAAATGTATATCCATGAAGGCGTCCTTAGATACTTATTCTGGAAGGAAGGATACAAATCTATAGGTATGTTTCTACCCTGCAGATGGTTACATCCGGGTTGATAAACCGGATGATCCGTAGAGACGCCCTGTAGTGTAGAGACGCCCTACTAGGGCGTCTCTACGACATAAATCCAAGATGGCGTCGGAATAAAGTTGTTGCTTCCGGAGCATCGATGATGGTTCGCAATGTTTGCTTTGTGCTAAAATAAACCTATGCCTTTCCTCAAGAGTTTGACCAATATCTTTGGCTCCAGGCCGAGTGAAGCAGAGCGCGCCTTGTATCTTTACGTGAAATGTAATAAATGCGGCGAAATACTGCGCGCCAGGATTGATATCTACAGTGAGCTCTCACCAGATTTTGAAGGCGGGAGCGATAAGCCGTCTTCCTATTATTGCCGCAAGGTGCTGGTAGGCGAAAAATTATGCTACCAACCCATCGAGCTGATGCTGATGTTCGACAAAAATCACAAGCTGGTCAATAAAGAGATCAGCGGGGGAAAATTCGTCACACCAGAAGAGCTCGAGAAGCAGGTCTAGGGCAGCTCGACCATCTCCGGCATGGTGATCAAGTGGAAAGCCAATGTCTCCAGATCATGGGCCTTAAATGAGTGGTTGTTGGCTTCTCGGATTTTTTGCACGTGAGCCAATATCAATGGCTGGTCCCCAAAATAGGATTTCAGGGCCTCATCGTCATTGAGAATATCCTTGACCCCCAATTGCTCATAGACCTGGCTTACCAGGCCATAACTCCAGTCTTCAACGATACCCAACTCATCTGCTAGCTCGCGGCGTTCCATGCTGAACAGGAAAGCCAACCGTGAGACGTCTGCCTGGTGTTTTGAGAGGGTCGACTGCAGCGTCTTCCGACCATCCATGACCACACACGGATGTGGGATGGGAAAACGAAGGTCGGAGGCCAACGATCGTACCCCTTCGGTGATCACCCATTTTCCGGTAAGTGCGATGTCGATCGCCCAGGCCAGGGCGAAGCTGATCTCGTTTTTTAGGATATAACCCACAAAGCTGGGATGTGCCAGGCGTGATAACACCTGCGGATTTGCACGGTTTCCAGTACAAAGGATGGCTGGAGGGTGCTTCAAGTTCGAGATCACCCCCAGGATCTCCGGGAGCCAATCCTCGCCGCCCGGGATATCCGTATCCATCAATATCAGGTCCACGCGGGAAGATGGCTCATGCAGGAGATGGACCACCTTTAGCGGCTCATCAAATTCGCCTGCCAGCCGGGTACGCCAGTCACGTGCAGCCAATAGTGCCATCCAGTTACGGGCGAATGGATCATCTTCAACGATTACGATTTGGAATTCAGTTTTAGGCATCGATACTCTCCGTATAGGCGTAGCAATGGATGGTCAATATGGATGATCACACATCCTTGGATGCTTAAGCCCAGCATTTATACAGTTAGCGACTTGAAATTACCGAGGTAAGCCTTGTTTTGCTCGAGCATCTGGTTGACCATAGCCTTAATCTCAGCCAGGGAGAGCACGGCCGCGGTCAGGGGATCGTTAGCGATGGCCTGGAAAACCAGGCGCGGGTCACCAGTCAGGGCTGCCTCAACCGCCATCTCTTCTATCTGGGCAGTCAGGTTCGTGAGGGCAGCACACTGGGGAGGCAATGCCCCCACATGCACCGGCTCGAAACCCTTGCGGCTGACCCACACCGGCACTTCCACGCAGGCATCCTGTGGCAGGTTGGTGATCAGCCCAGTATTGGGCACGTTTCCATTGAATGTGAAAGGCTCCCCGCCCGCCAGGGCATTGATGATATATGCGGCATATTCCTCGCCGCGTTCCAGCTCAATCGGGGTACCAGCAGCGAACCAATTGCGCGCTTCTTCCTTCCAGGTATTCTCGGCGTTCTGGTATTCTTTCAAGATGTAAGCATATTCCCCTGGGTTCCAGCCCGTGCTGTGGGTGCAGTACTTCTCGATCAGGTCGGGGCGCTTGCGGAACCAGGCGTTGTACTCAGAGTTGTGTCCGCTGGATTCAGTCACGTAGTAATCCAGGTGCAGGAACATCTCGTTGCGAACGATCTCTTCGTTATAAATCTCTGGACGTTCGGTGACTGCCTTGCGGATCAGCGGATAGGCGTCCTTACCATTCCACGCGTAATTAAGATACCAGGCCATGTGATTCAACCCGGCGCAGGTGTAAGTGATATCCTTATATGAAGCCCCGATCCAGTCTGCCAGCATCATGGCGGTGCCCTGCACGCTGTGACACAATCCAGTCAGCCGGATGAAGGTGCTTCTCTGCAGCGCCCGGCACAGCATAACCATTGGATTGGTGTAGTTGAGCAAGGTTGCACCCGGGCAGTAGCGTTCCATGTCCCTGGCGATAGCCACCATGACCGGGATGGTACGCAGGGCCCGGAAGATGCCGGATGGGCCGCGCGTATCCCCCACGTTGATATCCACGCCATATTGCTTGGGGATCTCGATGTCATAGCGCCAGACTTCGGTGCTTCCCGACAATATGGTCACCAGGACAACATCGGCATCGCGCAGGGCTTCGATGCGGTCAAGCGTGGCAGTTACCCTGGCCGGGTATTTGCCCATATCAATGATACGCTGCACGGATTTCTGGGCGAATTCCAACCGCTCAGCGTCGATATCCATTAACGCCAGGGTAGCATCTTGAAGGAGAGGGAACGTGAGGATATCGCGCACCAGGTCACGCGTGAAACCCAGGCTGCCGGCTCCAATAAAGGCGATTTTAGTCATAGATACTCCTTGATAGATCGTGTGATTGGATAATTTATATCTGGACGTTGTTTGCCTGGTATTTACCCCAGCTGGAGCTTTGCTTTTACGGTTTCCTTGCAACCACAACCAGGTTGGGGCTGCGGTCATGGTCGTACACTGAACCACTCATATCCCCAAACTGGCTCAAGCGTGTAAAGCCAACTTCCGATAGGCTGAGCAGCAGTTCAAATTTCAGGATGGGCCGCATGCGCGAGGAGACGACCTTTTGTGTCCAACTACCTGCAGGTGGGCGATTCAAGATCACCATATTGAAAGTCAATAGTCCATCTGGATCAAAATCGTAAAAGCGCTGGAAGATCCAATCCTCCCCTTCTTGTGAAAAGGATTGGGGTTCCATCCAGCGCTGGTGGCTGGCGATCACTGCATCAAAATTCCGGTTCTGGATGACCAGGATACCCCCAGGCGCCAGGCAATTGGCAAAGTCAACCAGGGTTGCATCTAAATCTTTCTGTGAAAGGACATGCGGCAGCGAATTACCCAGGCACAAGACCGCATCGAATGCGCCTGCCCCTAACCTCGCAGCCAGGCTTCCGAAACCTGCCGTCTCAAAACGTACATCTATACCAGCTGCCTGCGCATTCCGGCGGGCATGTTCAATCATGCCCCGGCTGAGATCTGCCCCGGTTGTCGAATATCCCTGCTGCGCCAGGGAGATGGCATGCATGCCGGTCCCAGTTGCGGCATCCAGGACCCGCTTTGCATTGACCTGGTTCAATTTATTAATGATAAAAGGCAGCTCCACGGCCAGGCGGTTCTGCCAATTCACAAACCGGTCATAATCTGCGCTGAGAGTTTCGTACATCGTCTGCTCCGCAACCAATGAAATACGTCTCGGTTATTGCGGGCTTATTATAGAATAAAAGCCAATTAACGGATACGGCTAACCATAAGTCGTCAATCGTGAAGTACCATAAACTTAACCTTATCTGGACAGTTTCTTCATAAATTCTTCACAGGCGAGTGATATGCTTAGACAATAACATCATCGGAGGCTATAGAATGAGCAAAACATTGAAATGGATCTTGTATATCCTGCTTGGCCTGGTGTGCTTAGCAGTGGTTGCTGGTATTCTAGTTGGATTTGCCGGCTTAGGTGGGCATGGCTTTTATATGATGAGGCCCGGTATTCGTATGATGACGCCGTATTATCACAATTATTACAACCCGATGGGAGGCATCTTCCGCGGATTGCTCGGGTTGGGATTTTTAGTGCTGATCATCGTCGGCATCGTCGCCCTGGTGAACGCTATTATTCAAGGCAACCGGCGGTCACAAGCACCGCTGCCAGCCCAGGTTCAGCCTGCAGCGCCTGTAGCGCCTGAAGCACCTGCGCGCACCTGTGTGAACTGTGGAAAGCCCGCCCAGACAGATTGGCAGACCTGCCCCTACTGTGGGAATCCCCTGACATAAAATTTGCCAGATTTTGCCTGGCACGAACCAATCGCAACCCGACACCAACTCACCAAAAGAAATGCGGCGATCCTGAATGGGATCGTCGCATTTATTAATTTGTTAACTTTATCAAGCGTGGAATGGCAAAGGTTAATTATAGGGTGAGCCAGGTGCCTATGCCCATCTCGTTTGCACTGCGGTAGATCTCAGGAGCGACTGCCATGTCATCCATCGCCAGGCCAAGATTGATCGCTAATGTACGCTCGTTTGGGTTTTGCCGCCCGGGTTTCAATCCAGCGACAATCTCTCCCAGGTCGGCATATGGCTGAGGTGTTTCGTTGAAATAGCCAACCGTTTTATAGTACTGGAACTGGGCATGGTCGTCTGTGCTGATGCGGTCCATCTGTGACAAAGCTCCCCCGGTCCAGTAGCTGTCAAAGTCAACCGCGCTGCCATATGCTCCCGGTTGCAGCCAGTCCTTTTGAATGGTAGGCGTGGGGTGCTTGAGGATCGGGCCGGAGGTTACAACAAGGTCACTGTTGATCACCGCCTGCTTCGGATCATTCACCCCAACTATCTCGATACCCAGTTTGCGTGACATTTCATCCACGTAGCGTTGCTGCACACCCGGGTGGATGTCATACGCGTAGACTTTCTCAATTGGGAAGAGTACATGCAATGCTTCCAGATTGGTGCGCCCCTGGACACCACAGGCCAGGATGCCCGCGGTCTTGCTCTCGGGCCGGGCAAGGTACTTGGCTGCCAGGGCCGAAGCTGCCCCGGTGCGGTAGGCTGTGATCCAGGCGCAGTCCATCACGGCGTAAGGGATGCCCGTTTCCACATCATTCAGGATAAGCAGCCCGGTGATGTACGGCAAGCCGCGGTCTTGATTCGCAGGGTACCCGCTCACCCATTTTATCCCGGCAGATTTTAAAGACGGGATGAAAGCCGGCATGGCGTGGATGAAGGCATCTGGCATGGTATGGATGCCAGGCTTGGGTGGCATTTCAACTTTCCCCAGGCCTTTTTCGCAGAAGGCCGCTTCGAGCAGGTTGATCACGGAGGCCATGTCAAGGTTGACCTGGATTACATCGGCTTGGGATAGGTAAAGAATCTTGTGGGTGGCCATTGCTCCTCGCATTCAATCGGAATAGAAATAACCTTCGCAGGTTGATAAAATCATTAAGAACAGTGGCGGTGATGCGCGCCTGGTTCCGGCATTGATTATACAGTTATTGCGAGTAATGGGTAACAGCAAGTCCTATTGGTTTAGCCTGAGTCTACGCCTGATCAGCAACCTGACCCATTTACCGATCTCCACGGCGACCAGCAGACCGAGTGCGATGACGGCAATCCAGCTCCATTGCTGGAGGGTGAGCGGCACGATCCCCAGCAGCTGGCGGATACCCGGAAAGGCGAAGGCGATTACCACCATCAGCAGCCCGCCAGCCACAGCCCAGATGAGAGGCTTGTTACGGCTAAGCGGGCTCATGCGGAACAGGGGCAGGCGCATGGAGCGGTAGGCAAAGATATAGATCATGGAATTGACAGCAAAACTCGCAAACACCAGGCTTTGACCTTCGGCGAGGCTGTTGTGTTCCAGGTAAAAATGCCCAAACAAGAATAAGGCGGCGATTGCACTGCCGATACTGATCACTCCGATCAACGTCAGACCCAACGGAGCCAGCACAGGTTCCTTGATCGACTTGGGCTTTTCATCCATGATGCCCTCCTCTTCTGGCTCAAAACCGAGGACAATATCGGAAGGTCCGTCGCAGATCAGGTGGATCCATAGGATCTGGGCTACAGCCAGTGGAGCTGGCCAGTGCAACATCATCGCCGCGAAAATCGTCAGCACTTCGGCGAAAGAGTTAGAAAGCGTATAGGCGACCACTTTACGGATGTTCTCAAAGATGACCCGCCCTTCTTCGATGGCTGCCACGATGGTGCGGAAGTTACTGTCCAGCAGGATCAGGTCGGCGGTTTCTTTGGCTACGTCGGAAGCTGTGCCAACCACCACCCCGATGTTGGCGCGCTGCAGGGCGGGGGCATCATTCACACCGTCTCCGATCATGGCAGTGATCTCGCCGTTGGTTTGCAAGGCGCGCACGATACGGAGCTTATCTTGCGGGCGGATGCGCGAAAACACGGCTACATCTTTTACTTCTTCCTGGAGCTGTTGGTCGCTCATCCTGGACAGCTCTTCGCCTTCGAGGCTGTACTCACCAGGTTTCATCAAGCCGATCGTCCGGGCGATCTTTTCGGCGGTTTTGCGATAATCACCGGTGATCATCTTGATCGAGATACCGGCGTGTTGCGCTAATTCAACGGCTTCATGGACGCCATCTCGGATCGGGTCCTGCATTCCCAGCAATCCCACCCAGCTGTAACCGGAGTAATCCTCAAGTCTGCCCATCGGCCGGTAAGCTAATCCTAATAAACGAAGGCCCTCACCGGCCCACTCATCTACCTGATTGAGGATTTTATCGCGCTCCGCCTGGCTGGCATTGCACATACCGAGCACAATCTCTGGTGCGCCTTTGAGGAAGTTGAAGTTGGCCCCATTAAAATACACCCCTGTTACAGCGGTGATCATATATTTCGTTTCGCTGGTGAATAATTCCTCTGCCAATCGTTCCGAACTGTCCAGAAGATTTTTTGGATCGATGTCCAGGTTGTTTTGTGCGAATTCCCATAAAGCGATATCGACTGGGCCTTCCATATCATTACACAGCACCATGGTTTGTATGGCGCGTTGATCATCCAGAAAATCAGTCCGTGCCACCCGCATTCGGCCTTCAGTCAGAGTACCGGTTTTATCGGTACAAATGACGGTGACCGAGCCCAAGGTCTCGACAGCTAAGAGCTTTTTAACCAGGCCCTGGCGTTTGAGAATTTTACGCATCCCCAAGACGAGGATCACCGTAACGGCAATGAGCAGTCCCTCTGGCACAGCAGCAATGGCCAGGATGATAGATACGCGCAGCATATCGAGAAATTCCCTGCCCATCAATAAACCGACCACAAGGATTGCCAGGGTAAAGCCAAGGACGATGTACGTCAGCACTTTACTGAATGTTTTTAGCCTGACTTGCAGCGGGGTGTCCTCTTCAACATGCTCACTGAGGCTGGTTGCAATTTGACCAAGCTCGGTACTGGTGCCAATTTTGATAACCTGGATCATCCCGCGGCCGGTGATGACGGTTGTGCCCATGAATACGATGTTATGTTCCTCGGTTGTATTTTTACTCACCGGCTCGCTCTCGCCGGTCAGTATGGCTTCGTCCACTGCCAGCTGGGTGGATTCGCATATCTGACCATCGGCGGGGACGTGCTCGCCGGAGCTTAACAGCACTAGATCACCGGGTACTAGCTCCCAGACTTCCACTTCCTGTCGCTCGCCGTTCCGAAGGACTGTAGTAGTGGGTTTCAACAAGCCTTTGAGGGCGGTGTAGGTTTGCTGAGCCTGGTATTCCTGAAAGAAACCCAAGATGACGTCAATAATGACCACTGCCATGATGATGATAAAGTCGTTATATTCTTTCACCAACAGTGATACACCTGCGGCGACCAGGATTATGTACACCAGCGGGCTTTTTATCTGATTAAGCAGGATCGTCCAAACTGTGGTTCCCTTTTCTACAGGAAGGCGGTTCTCTCCATGCTTTTTGCGCAATTCCTGAACTTCTGGTTGGCTCAAACCCGAGGGTGGAGTACGGACGAATAGTGCAGATTGATTATCTATGGTTTTGGTTGACATCGACATTTTCTTGCCTGTTGCATGGATGCGCGTAAATACAAAGTGTAGATGATTACGATGCGGGAGTCTTAAGTAGTGCTCCGACTGCATATCCAACCAGGGCACTCAAAGTACCAATCAGAGCCATTTCTAAGCCACTCTTTAGAGGGTGCCCAACAGTCACACGCGCTTTATATCCACCAACAAAGAATAGTACCAAAGCAGTGATCACCACGGATACTAGCATGCTTATGGAAACTGGCAGGAAGATGAAGGGAATTAACGGGATTAAAGAGCCAACAATTGCGGAAAAGCCTACAATGAGAGCTATCTTCCAGGCCTGCTTCCGGTCGATCGGGGTAAGCTGATGTTCTTCAGCCATCATAACTGCCACCCAAACATCCGGGTCCTTTGTAATTGTGTCAACGATGTGCTCCAAGAGCTCACCCTGAAAGCCTCTTTCCGCGTAGATCTGCTTGATTTCCGCACGTTCGACTTTTGGGACCTGTTCTATATGCCGCATCTCGCGTTCAAGCTCGCTGTCGTAGTAGTCTGCGTCTGCGAGGGTAGAAGTATAGGCAACGGCTCCCATGGACACTGATTCCGCAAAAGTCGCGGCAAGGCCAGCTACCAATACGAGGTGGGTGTCACTGGTGGCAGCTGCTACACCTAGAATCACCCCAAGCACATTTACCAGACCATCTTGTCCCCCAAGGATGATATCTGATAACCCAGAAGCACTCCGGCGGTGTGGGTCCAGATTGTTATGAATGTGGTGATCGGTTTGATGTGTTGGGCGAGGTAAATGTAAGGTTTTAGTCATTCTTGTAATTTCCAAAGTAGATATGTATTTAAATTTCCTGAACTTATTTATCACAGCTGGTGTTGAAGCTCTGAGCGTTGTGCTGGATTTGTCCGATAGAAGGTCTGATGATCTTTTACATGTGATCAGTGTTTATTGATAACAGTGCCCGGTTTTGCTTTCCTACCCAGTGCAGTGATTTATTTGGTGGTTATCTTTTGTAAAATTGCAGGGAATTCCTGCTCGACATTTGAGAATAAGTCGTGCGCTTCTTGCAACCTTTCCTTGAGCGGCTCCGGCTTATTGGCCATTAGCAACATGCCGCGCTCGGTAATCTGATGCAGGCCTGCCATCAGCCCTAGCCACTGCCGCATGTAGATGATCCATCCACCTTGTTTAAACCGGTAATAGTCACGGCGTGGGATCGGAGAGGCTACTCGTTCGATCAGGCCACGTTCCATTAGCAGGCGGGCCATAATGCTGATCGAGCTCTTACTGGCTTGCAGCTTTTCACACAGGTCGGTGATAGATTGGGAGATGGGATCGGAGATCAGCAATGCCCCCAGGATACGGCCCGCCATGCGCGGCAGGCCCATCTGCTCAAAATAGAGGCCAATATCTTCAATAAAGTGGAGCTCTTCTATGGGTTGATGTTCATCCATTGGTTCTTCCCTCATGGTCTAGCACTAAGGTTTCCTGAATTCGATACAGTACATGAAATCTTTCCAGATATTGCCCAGGCTCACATCGAGCATGGCGGCTGGGATGAGGCCAATAGGCGCAGAGATCTCTCTACGCATGCCCTGGAATGCACCCTTGAATCCCGGCAGGAATTTTTCGTACCATTGAGCACCGGTTTCATTTTCGTCACAAATAATGATCTTGGTGCCGGGTTTAGCCACACGGATCATCTCTTCGATGGCCTTTTGCTGGTTGTTAAAGAAGTTGATGCCGCCGATATGGAAGACTGAGTCGAAGCTGTTGTCGGTGAACGGTAGCTGCTCTGCATTGCCCAGGAAGAGATCGACCGGCCAACCTTTGCGGCGGATCAACGAGCTGCAGCGTGTGAGCTGTCCCCCCGAGATATCCAGGCCAAACACTTCGCCCACCTCGGGCATCTTGAGTAGGTAAGGCAAATTCACACCACTGCCGATCGATACTTCAAGCAGCTTGCCTCGGTTCAGCTCAAGGCGGGAGAGCAACTCGGTCCGGGCTTCAGCATCGGTGGTGCCCAGCAACCTGAAGCCAACCTTGGAGAATGCGGTGTAGATCAAAGAAAACCAATCATATAAATGGGCGAAGGTTTTATTCAAGCCTTCCAGCTCACTCTCTACGATAAATTGGGGTATACCATGCCGGATTGGAAAGGTAGCCTGGCAGTGCTGACAAGCTAAACTACCCATATCAATTTGGTCTTGGATTTGGGCAGGTTGGAGCGATAAACTTGCATGACAGTTGGGACAGGCAAGCAGTGGGAGTGTAGTGCGTTTCATAAACTTAGCTATGAAGTATACAATGTTTCCAATGTTTTGTAAATACTAAACGATCGAATAATTAGAATTATTCGAACTAAACCGGGGGTGAGGAGAGTAAGTTATTCGGCTAATGTCCAGAGGGCCTGTGAAAATCCTACCTGAAATGTTGAATATATGTATGATATCGTCGTAACTTCGCAAGATTATGGTAAAAATCCGACAGCCTTGTCATTTTCCTACAGCTTTAATTGACGAAGATTTTATTTCGTGATAACATGAAGATTAACCCAAGTTAAATAGCCAGATTGGTATTTCGAGTGCAATTCTTGTGACAACCTATTTGTTGGGCACCTGCCTTATATATTTCCGTGATTGCGTAGAGGATGTCGAGCCAATAATATAATCCGAGAAAAGTAATCGCACGCCCTACGATTATTCTTCTGTTTTAGTCGGTTGACACAATGTGATGATCAATCCAGGAGGAGAGTAGTGAAGGGAATGTTGATCAGGAAGGGGGGAACTCGGCACACTAGTGGTCGCAGTACGTTTTCTCGAGAATGGTTGCCATGGCCAGCAACGGTATATGATTACGTGTCTGATGGCTATGTTCAAATGAAGCATGATGCAGAACAACTTCTACCAATGCCGGCTGAACGACATTCTTCCATTTCCACTGGGTCTCCTTTACTCCATAGCGTGCCAATACCCCTAAATATTTACCGGATTTATCGCTCACGCTCATTTTGTCAGCTTCAGGTGAAACACCTGCCAAACATATCTGAGTAATATCGGTAAAGACAGAGAATATCCATCAAGCCATTTGACCAAACAATAGAACCATAAAGTAAGGTAAAGTAAAAAAGGAGAGTAAGGAGATGAATGCAAAAATTAAATGGTTCACAATCCTGGCAATTGTGGTATTGATCGGGTCATCACTTGCGGGCTGTAAAACTCAGACCGATGCGCCTACGGCCCAGGAGAAATCGTCGATCACGGCTGTGATCGCTGAAGATCCGCCAACCTTCAACGCCGCCATCAACCAAAATGGATTTGATGTGCTCGTCATGGAGCTGACCATGCTTGGGCTGGCAGATCTCGATGAAAATGGTAACTCGTATGCAGAGTTGGCTGCGGAGCTGCCGACGGTTGAGAATGGTGGCGTGGTAATCGATGAAGAAAATGCCACCATGGATGTAACCTGGAAACTCCGGCAGGATATCCAATGGGCCGATGGAACCCCGGTAACTGCCAATGATGTCGTTTTCACCTATGAAGCCGTTGTCGACCCTGAAACAGGTTACTGGATCCCCGGCATCGATTACGTGGATGGTGTGGAAAAGATCGATGACTACACTGCTGTGGTGCACTATAACGTGGTGTATCCTGGTTACCTGACCCAATTCGGAGGCTACCTGATGGTGATATGGCCAGCCCATTATTGTGATGCCGAGCAAGGCTTTGCAAATTGGGATTGTGGTTTACAACCACTCAGCAATGGTCCATACATATTAAAGGAATGGGTGCAGAACGATCACCTGACCTTTGAGAAGAATCCCAATTACTTTCAGCCAGGGAAACCCGCTATCGATGAGATCGTGGTAAAGATCGTTCCGGATGAGGCAGTTCGCAAGCAGATGCTGATCAATGGTGATGCCGACCTGGATATGTGGACTCCTGAGCCTGTGGTCAGTGAGCTCCAAAAATACTCGGATGTGGTCCAGGTCAGCCTCAGCACGGTTGACCGGTGGGTTATGCGTATCTTCTTCAACCTGGCTGCCAAGGGAACGACGGACCCAGTTGCGACGCCCCATCCCATCCTATCGGATGTGCGTGTACGACGGGCGATCCGCATGGGGATCGATGTTGAAACCATTGCCAAGTCATTTTGGTTCGGTTATGCGGATAAAGTTTGGACGGAATTCTTCCGGCCGCCCTATAACGTGTGCAATATCCCCGAGCCAACGTATGATCCCGAAGCTGCCAAGGCTTTACTGGAGGAGGCCGGATGGGTGGACACCGATGGTGATGGCATCCGTGAATGCCAGGGTTGCACCACCGGAGCTGAAGAGGGCTACAAAATGGAAATGGAGTTCATCACCTATTCAGAGTACGGTGAAGCGCTAGACCTGACCCAGGAATTCATTGCCGAAAAGCTGGGTGAGATCGGCATCAAGTTTAATATCCAAAGGGTTGAAGGGACTGTGCTGTGGGATTCATCAGAAAATGGTGGGATCGAACAATCCGGCAATTTTGACATGGACATCTGGGACGATGGATATTCCGGCACTGATCCGACTGATTTCCTGTGGGGTTACTACTACTCTGCTGCGGCAGTACCTGATGCTGGTTTGAATTACGGCCGCTATATCAACCCAGCTGTCGATGAGATGATTGATAACTCGTATACCCTGGATGAAACCCTGCGGCAGGAGCAGTTCTGCCAGCTCGCCAAGGTCCTGGATGAAGACCTGCCAGAGCTGTTGCTCTTCACCACGGTTGATGCTAACGCCCATTCCACCCGACTGCAGGGTGTGAAATCCAACGCGAATGAGATCGTCACCTGGAATGTGGCGGATTGGACCCTCAGCGGCGAGTGATGGTCGAGATCAAGGGATAAGCTAACGTGGGCCACTATCTCGTCAGGAGACTCCTGCAGGCAATACCGTTGCTATTGATCGTCAGCATCTTATTGTTTGCCCTGGTCAACCTGGCGCCTGGTGGCCCACTTTCTGGTAGGGGGACATCGCGCCGTTTGAACCCAGAACAGATCGCAATCCTCAAACGCCAATTTGGACTGGACCAGCCAGTTTATATGCGCTATATCTTCTGGCTGATCGGAAATGACTGGACGAAAACCGATGCGGATGGAGACGGAGTAAAGGAAACGCCTGGCCAGGGCAAGGGCATCTTGCGGGGCGACTTTGGTAATTCGTACCGCACGCGAAAACCGGTCATGCTGGCGATCAAGGAGGGCTTTAAAAATACCGCCTACCTCATGTCGGTAACATTAACGGTTGTGGCGATAATCGCCATTCCGGTAGGGGTGATCTCCGCCGTTAAGCAGTACTCAAAATTCGATATTGTAGTTACCACGCTATCTTTCATCGGGCAAGCCATACCCGAGTTTTGGTTGGGGTTGATCCTGATCTTGATATTTTATGTATGGCTTAAGAATCCAATCACCGGCGATTCCCTGCTTCCATCGGGGGGTATGTACACTTATGGTATTGCGTTCTCGCTGATCGACTGGACAAAACACCTGATCCTGCCCGTCACCATGGGGGTCGTGGGCTGGGTGACGTGGTACTCTCGTTTCCTGCGCTCAAGCATGCTGGATGTGATCCACCAGGATTATGTGCGTACAGCACGGGCGAAGGGATTGACGCTTAATAAAGTTTATTACAAACATGCCTTGCGCAATGCCCTGCTCCCACTGGTAACGATTTTCGCATTGGATCTACCCTACATCTTTGCCGGCTCGCTTTATGTTGAAATCCTCTTTTCCTGGCCAGGGATGGGTCGCCTGTATTACCAGGCAGCTATTGACCGTGATTACCCAACTTTAATGGCTATCCTGACGATTGGTACGGTGGCTGTGATTTTCGCTAACTTGCTGGCCGATATCGTTTATTCCAAATTAGATCCCCGCATCCATTATGACTGAAGCTTCCATACAAATTGCACGTGAATCCACCATGCGTGGGATGATCTGGAAACGATTCCGGAAACATCCCGGCGCGATCGCAGGCATGATCGTATTAACTTGCATCATCCTGGCCTGTGTATTTGCGTTCCTTTCACCCTACGATCCGCTCAAGTCGGATATGGCTGAACGCTACCAGCCTCCTTCATGGCAGCACCCGATGGGAACCGATGCTCTGGGCCGCGATCTGATGACGAGGGTTTTGTATGGGGGCAGGGTATCGCTGGCCGTGGGATTTTCGGTGATGATCATCACCTTGTTGATCGGGGTGCCGGTTGGGGCAATCGCGGGGTATTTCGGAGGCCGGATTGACAACATCTTGATGCGTATCACCGATGCTGCCCTGGCTTTGCCTTCGCTGCTGGTGCTGATCCTGCTGAGCGCCATCCTGCGCGAAGTGGATGCCTCGGTGTTGAAGAGCAACCCGGTGCTGACCATTGCGGGTGTCATCGGCTTGCTGGCCTGGATGTTCACCGCACGGATCGTGCGTGCCTCCTACCTGGCGATACGGGAGATGGATTTTGTTACGGCAACACGTGCCCTTGGTGCAAACAACCTGCGCATAATCGCCATCCACATTTTTCCGAATGCCATTGGCCCGGTCATCGTAGAAGCCACTCTGGAGGTGGCTTATGCCATCCTGGAAGAATTGGGGTTGAGCTACCTCGGGTTCGGCATACAGCCACCCACCCCATCCTGGGGTAACCTGCTCAGCAACGCGCAGGATTACCTGGTGAAATATCCCTGGCTAGCGATATTCCCAGGGATCATGATCTTTCTCTCGGTGATCTCGATCAATTACATTGGTGATGGACTGCGTGACGCGTTTGACCCACACAAAGTATTGGAGAAAATGGGGGAAGTCTGATGCAGACCATGGTGCAGGTGTTGTCTGCAGAGGAATGCAGCCGCATTCATGAGGAGACATTAAATATACTGCGCAAAACCGGGGTAAGAATTGATACCCGCCAGGGGCGTGAATTCCTCGAACAAGCGGGTGCAATTGTTGATCACGATTCACATATTGTGCGACTTCCAGTACGCCTGGTTGAAGACTGCCTTAAACGCGCTCCCAAGGAGTTCAGGCTGGGTTCACGCCGACCCGAATTTGCACTCCCCATGAATGCCGGTGCGTGTGGAGTCGTCATGGATGGCGCGGCCATCTATACATACGATGTAAATGAAGGAGCACGCCGGTTGGCATGCCTGGACGACTGGTACCTGGCGACCCGCCTGGGCGATTGCCTGGATGAGATCGCGGTATATTGGAGCGCCATTGAAGGATGCTGGGGGCATGCACCGGGTGACATCGTAGAATATTGGACGACGATATTTTCGAATTTTTCGAAGCATGTGCAAGAGGCGACCGCAACTCGTGAAGAGAGCCGTTGGATGCTGGAGGTGCTTGAGGTAGTTTTCGGCAGCCGCGCTGAATTCAAGAAAACACTGCCTGTTTCTTTCCTCCTGTGCCCAGCGTCGCCGTTGATCATCGAGGCTGAATATACCGATGCTTATCTCGAGACCCTGGAATGGGGCATTCCCGTGGCAGTGATGACCATGCCGATGCTTGGCCTGACCGGGCCGGCTTCCTTGATCTCGCAGCTCGTGCTGGCTAATTGTGAAACCCTGGCCATGTTGTGCCTTATCCAGGCAACCGCGCCTGGTACGCCATTCATATATGCAGCGGTACCCGTGGTGGTGGATATGCATTCCGGCAGGTTTGGGAGCGGCGAAGTGGAAAATGCCTTGCTGAGCGTGGCGGTGACGCAGCTTGCCCGCATGTATGGCTTACCCGTGGAAGCGAGCACAGGAGGTTCGGATCACCACGTGCCATGTATCCAATCGGCATACGAACGCGCCTTGAACTATGCCTTGCCGGTCATGGCACGGCCTGACCTGCTGGTGGGACCCGGCTTGCTGGGGGGCTCAACCACATTCAGCGCGGAGCAGATGTACATCGATGTGGAGGTCATCCGGCGCTGTAAACGCCTGAGCCTGGGGATCAGCAGCCTTAGCGAAAATTGGCTGGGTGAAGTGATCATGGAGCTGGGATCAGGCGGTAATTACCTGAAACATCGCTCCACACGTTCCCTCGTACGGTCGGATGAGGTATACCGCAGCAAGTTTGGGCTGCACGGTCCATATGAAGAGTGGGTCGCCTCGGGCTCTCAGGATACCCTGACGGTTGCCCGGCAAGAGATCCAGGAACGGATCGCAAACCACCGACCTCTGCTCCTCCCAGAAGACACACTCGGCGAGCTGGACCTTCTGCAAAGAAGGGCACGCAGATTTAAGTAAGAATTTCGCCAAACAAAAGTTGACAATTCAGACATGCCAGGAAGTTGAGGAACAACAAAATGCCAGCTGAATACCAACCTTTACAACCACTCCGAACAGCTTATCAGCTTCAATTTCTGAGCGATAAGCAAATGGATGACTTGCAAGCTGCAACACTGGAGATCTTGGAGAAGACCGGTGTACGCTTTCCGTCACCCAAAGCCTTATCGATTTTTGCTGAACACGGCGCGCAGGTGGATTGGCAATCCCAGATCGTCAGGATGCGCCCGGATTTTGTGCTGAAAGCGCTATCCACGATCCCGCGCTATTTTGTGATGGGTGCCCGCCTGCCGATGTATGACCTGCAGCTGGCGAAGGGTGTGACATACTTCACCACGGATGGCTGCGGGGTCGAGACAATCGACTTTGACAGCCGCATACGCCGGCCGTCTTGCAAGGCGGATGTGGGCACAATGGCACTGATCTCAGATTACCTGCCATCCATCGCCTTCATCTGGCCGATGGTCAGTGCGCAAGATCACGGAGAGTCGGCCCCTCTTCACGAAATCGATGCCGCCTGGAATAACTCGGTCAAGCATGTGCAATCTGAAACGGTAATGGGCGAAGTCCCTTGCCGGTTTGCCGCCGAAATGGCACAGGTGATCGCGGGGAGCCGGGAGCAGATGCGGCTGCGACCACCCTTCTCGCTGGTGGTGTGTACGATCGCACCCCTGGTGCAAGACACGGCGGGAATCGAAGGGGCGTTGGTGCTGGCAGAAGCGGGACTGCCGGTGGGTTTCCTGGCTATGCCCACCCTGGGTACGACTGCCCCCGCCACCCTGGCAGGTGCCTTTGCCATGGGAGACGCCGAGATCATCAGTGCGGCAGTGCTGATGCAGCTGCATGCACCCGGTGCACCCGTCTTTCACTCGCTAATGCAGGCCTGGGCTGACCCGCGTACAGGCGCGTACGTGAGCTACTCACTCGATAGCCGCACACGCTACGCACCGGTGGAAATGGCCCACCATTGGGGCATGGCTTCACTGGGGGCTTGTTACGGTACCGATGCGCACGAGCCCGGCACATGGCAGGGTGCTGCAGAAGTCGCCCTTGACCCGTACCTGGCTGGGCTGGCTGGGGCGGACATCGTGACTGGCATGGGGCTTTCCGAAACCTACACACTGCTTTACCCGGAGCAGATCATCCTGGATGATGACCTGTACCAACGCGCCCGTTACCAGCTGATGGACCTGGAAGTGAGCCCGGAAACCCTGGCGCTCGATACCGTGCACGCGGTTGGACCTGGAGGGCATTATTTAGGACAGAAACATACCCGCAACCATATCCGCGAGTCATTGGTGCGTGGCATCACCCACCAGCTCGGTGAAGACGGTAAATACCGCGACCCGCGCCAGGTGGCGATCGAAAAGGTTGACTGGATCAGGAAGAATCACCACCCCGAACCACTTGACGAAGCGAAACAAGCTGAACTCAGGCGCATTTTGGCAGCTGCGGACAAGGAGTTATGCAAGGGGTAACCGAAATGGTCAATGAGACACCTCCACTTCAGCCGATCGTACCAGGGTACCATGTCAATATTTTGGAGGATGAACAGCTCGACCAGCTCCAGGCGGCTACTTTAGAGATCCTGGAGCAGGTAGGTATCCACTGCCCATCGGAAAAAGCACTTGGAATCTATGCAGAGCATGGGGCGCTGGTCGACTTTTCTAAGCAAATCGTCAGGCTGCCTGCACCGGTCGTGATGGAAGCCATGCGCAAGGCACCCCGCTATTACACCATGGGAGCCCGCCAACCTGCCTTTGACATCGTACTAGATGGCAAAGCCCTGCACTGCGCCACGGATGGCTGCGGGGTGGAGACGATCGATTTTTCCAGCCGCCAGCGAAGGCGATCCACAAAAGACGACGTGGCTAAAATGGCACGTGTGTCTGATTACCTGAGTGCGCTCAGCTTTTACTGGCCAATTGTGAGCGCCCAGGATTTCCCAGCCACGGCACCATTGCACGAGATCGAGGCCTCGTTCAATAACACGGTCAAGCATGTTCAGTCAGAAACCATCATGGGCGCGTGGGCGGCACGCTACGCGATCGAGATGGTCGACGTCGTGGCAGGCAGCGAGCAGGCCAGGCGACAGCGCCCGCCTTTATCCTTGCTGGTGTGCAGCATTGCGCCTCTTGCCCAGGATAAAGACGGCCTGGAATCCGCGCTCCTGTTCGCGGAGGCTGGGCTGCCGGTCGGGTTCATGTCGATGGTCAACATCGCCTCTACCGCCCCGGCCACGATTGCTGGGACGCTTGTGACCGGCGATGCCGAGATCATCTCCGCCCTGGTCCTCATCCAGATGGCGCACCCAGGAGCAGCGGTGTTCCATTCATTGCTGCCGGGCACCATGCACCCTCACACAGGCGCATACCTGGGCACAACCCTGGAAGGCACTCAGCTCTACCCGATCGGGAGTGAGATCGCCCATCGCTGGGGAGTACCCACCCTGGCAGGCATCTTCGGTACCGATGCCATACTGCCGGGCTGGCAATCGGCAGCTGAGGCTGAAGTCCTCCCTATTGCTGTGCGCATTAAATGGCTCAGAGACGGGCAGTGGGTTGGGATTGGTCGAGTCGTGCACCCTGCTGTACCCGGAAGCGATCATCCTGGATGCGGACATATGCCATCGGGTGCGGATCGAAGCCAGCCGTTTAGATACCAGCCCCGAAGCCCTGGCCCTGGATGTGATCAAAGCTGTCGGGCCAGGCGGGCATTTCCTGGCCCAACGCCACACGCGCAGCCACATACGGAAGAGGCAGTTCTCTGAGCTGACCGGCCAGCCTAAACCGGGGGGTGGATACTACGATCCGGTCGAAGTTGCCCGACAAAAGGTGGATTGGATCCTGGCCAATCACCACCCCCAGCCGCCTGGAAGAAAACCAGAAGTCGGAGCTGGCCCGGATATTGCGAAACGCAGATAAAGAAAAAGGCCAGTAGGAACCCACCAAGCTGGCCAATACCGTAGATAATGACATGGAGGAATTATGCAATTTACCGCCCAGATCCTGACAGAAGAAGAGCAACAACGCGTCCACAACATGAGCCTGCATATTCTGGAGGAAGTGGGCATCCGCTTCTACGGAGACCTGGCACCGAAAATCCTGCAGAAAAACGGCGTGAAGATCGACCTGCAGGATAGGATCGCAAAGATACCTGGCGAGCTGATCGCCCAGTCTTTGAAGACAGCTCCCAGGTCATTCGTACTGGGCGCGCGTAACCCGGCATATAGCTTATCCGTACCCACACCGCAGACCCGCTATGGACTGGATGGGACGGCAGCCTTTGTCCAGGATTTCCAAAGCGGCGAACGGCGCTATGGCACAAGTGCAGACATCAAGAATGCATTGAGGATCTTTCAGCAGATGGACCTGGGCGTGATGGCGTGGGCACCTACCTGTGCGGCGGATCAGCCAGCCAACATTCGGGCGTTATTTGAGTTCCTCAGCATGGCCAGCCATTGCTCGAAACACGGCCAGCATGAGCTGCATACTGCAGCGCAGGTACCATTTCTCATCGAAGGCCTGGTAGCGATCATGGGCAGCGAGGCAGCCCTGAAGGAAAGCCACGCGTATTCGTTGATCTACTGCCCGGTAGCCCCGCTGACTCACGATGGGCAGATGCTGGACGCTTACCTCGAGCTCGGTCAGGTGGACCTGCCGGTGATGTGCATGCCCATGCCGGTGGTGGGCACCACCGGGCCTGCCAGCTTGCTGTCGAACATCGCCCTGGCGAATGCTGAGATGCTATCATCACTGGTGATCTTCCAGCTGGCGCATCCCGGCCGGCCGATCATTTTCTCCAGCTCGACAGCCATCACTGACTTCCGGAGCGGTGCCTACATGGCCGGCGTGCCGGAGATGGCCTTGCAGACAGCTGCCCTGGTGGAAATGGCACATTATTATGGCTTCCCCTCCAGCGGGGCGGGCTTCACTTCAGATGCCAAGCAAGCCGGACCTGAAGCGGTGATCGAAAAGATCATCACCACCTTGCCATCGGTTCTAGCTGGGGCAGATATCCTGGTGGGTTTTGGCGAAATCGAGAGTGACCAGCTGCTCGTCCTGGAGCAGATCGTGGTGGATAACGAGGTGGCCCACTTGCTACAACGCCTGGCACAGGGTGTGGACTGCTCGGATGGAAAAGACCTGATTGAAGATATTGGCCGGGTAGGGCCAGGGGGGCACTTCTTGGGGGCAAGAAGCACACGCCTGGCCGCGCGGGGTGACGAGCTATATACCCCGGTGTTAATTGACCGCCATTCGTATGAAAGCTGGGTCAATATTGGAAAGCCGTCGATGTATACGAAAGCGCGCGAAATGGTGCAGTCTATCCTGGAAGGGCCGGTTGTCGACCCTTTACCGGGGGATGTCACCGAAAAAATTAAGCGAATCCTGCACCGGGCTGAGCAGCAAATATCTGGGCATTAGGCACAATTATCCTGATCAATAAAACCTACCTGCTCTGGATAATGCGGGTAGGTTTTGATATTTTAATGTTGCTAGGCGCTTATTGATGGGGTCAACTTGATCAGTAAATATGCCCTGCCCTCGAGCTTTTGTGATATTTTGTTGAGATTGCCTGGTAGCCGTGGTGTCATGCTGGCTGGTCAGGGAATCACCTTCCAGTATTTGCGCTTCGGGCCATCCTCCGGTTCTTCAAACACCGACCAGGCAAAGCCTTGCCCCACAAGAAATTCATGCGCCTGGGTTTCACCCATTGAGCTGCCCGGGCACAGGATGATCATCCCGCCAGACCTGGTCACCCGTTTCAGCTCGGCATATTCCAGGGCGGGTGTTCCGCCGAACACATGCCCGCCCATGGTTATATCGGCGAATCCATCCGGGAAGGGGATGTTGGTGATCAGGCCGTCCACCGGAAAGACGTTCGAGATATTGTGAGACCGGGCTTTTTCCTTAATGTAGCGGCGCAGGTTGCCCACCGGTTCCACGGCAAACACCACCTTAGCTTGCATGGCGGCAATCAATGCCAGCTTGCCGGTGCCGGAGCCTACATCAATGACCGTCTTGCCCGAGAAATCTGCCAGCATGAGCAGCTCATTGGCATCCCAGGCCATGAACGGCCTGGCATCGTAAAGAGCAGGGTCGACCACGTAAACCAGCAGATCATTGATGGTATCCATGATGGTGATCTCCGCGGTGCGGATCTGCTCAGGAGTCGGTTGGAGGGCAAGTGGAGGGCTGGATACCACCTGGTCTAGCCAGGGATTCAGCTCGGGGCATTTATGGCGCAGGTACCACTCAATATGCGGGTTGGCACGCAGGGCAATGGCCAGCTCGGCTTCGGGTACCCAGCCTGGAAACCAGCTTAGCTGTACCCGTTCAAGCAAGAGCAGGGTGTTGATGGATAGCTGGCTGGAATCTATCCAATTGAGCGGCATTGGCTTTTCAGAACCTCAAGGACATACAGGTCAGGCCACCGTCCATCTTCTGCACTTCGCTTACGTCCAGCTCAATCACGGGCATGCCTAACCCAGCCAGCTGTGCCCTGGTTTTAGGAAAGCCCTTCGGTATCAGCAGGCTGCCGTTCACCCACAAGGTGTTGGCAGCGTAGGCTTCGTCATCATCTACCACGACCTTATGGTAGCTGGCAAAAGCCGGGTGGTTGCAGAGCGCATTGGAAATGATGAGCGTGTCTCTGCCCAGATAATTGACACTGGATTTGAGATGCAACCCGGCATCCACGGGGATCGGTTCACTGGTATGCCCAGCATGCTCCAAATACTCAGCCAGCTGGGCTGCTCCATCAGAATTGGTCCGTTCAGAGAGACCGATGAAGAAGTGATTGCCCGCCATCAAGATGTCGCCACCTTCGACGGTGCCAGGGGATTGGATGTGGAAGATGGGACGGTAATAGCTGAGAAATGGCTCGATGCTGACCTGCTCTCCCTGCCTGGCAGAAGCACCTGGGTATGTAATTACCGCGATCTCCGGTGTGACAATCGCCGGGTCTTCGACGAAATAGGCATCTGGATAGTTGGGCTCAGGGGGTAGGACGAGCACATCCAGGCCCAGGCTGAGCAGAGCCTGGCGATAGGCCAGGTGCTGTTTGAGGATGAGAGGGTAGCTCGGGCGACCCAGGTTAGAAGTGGTGATGCCGTCAGCGAAATTAACGCCGGGAAAACGGGTGATGGCATGGGTGAACATGGCTTAATTGTAAACTATTCTGGATATCCAGGTTGATTTACCGATCAGGCTGACCAGGGAGACGCCAGAATCTCCTGGGGTGAGGCCCAGAAATCACTGCTCTATATTAAATCGTCCACTGGTCGTGGGTGATGCCTGCCAGGTACCAGGTGCTACCGTCCTGCATGAATATCAGGCGCAGGCTACGCCAGTCCATGCCGCTATATTGGGGATCGAAGCCCGGGAAGTGGAATTCGACGATCATGGAACCAGGGTAATATTCCTGGCTGTTATCCAGCGAGTTGCCAGTTCCCAGGCGGTGGTTCAATGCGATCTGAGGTGCGTCTGCAAAATCGACATCGTAAACGAATTTGGCGTAGTAATCGGCATAGGTCAGATTGATCGGCTCACCGGTGCCATCGTAATTCCCCCACAGATACACGGTGCTGTCACCTTGCAAGCCGGCTACCTGCGCAGCGCTAAACACCTGGTCGGTGTCCTTGACATAGGAGTAAGGTGAGAATCGCAAACCCATCTGCGGGTGGACGTAGTGTGACAATGCGACTGTATCATTAGATTTGAGCCCATTGATGACGTCAAAGGCCAGGTCCAACACGGCTTGTTGATCTGAGGTAGGAGCGGTGGGCGTAGCTACCATAACCGGGGTATGGGCAGCGGTAGGGTCGACCAGGGTGACCGGGGTAGGCTGGCTAAATTCCAGGGTTGGGGTGTTGGTGGGCACTTTCGGCGGAGCTGTTTTCGGTGCAACTGCTCCGCATCCTGCAGATAAAAATACCAGGCTCAACAGAAAAAGGGATAGTTTTACTCTCATGCGCTTCTCCATGAAGAAACTGCTTGATATTGAAGACTGGACGGTTAATTATAGACGCTCATCAGATATTAAAGGTTTCACCTGCTTTTTCTTACGACAATGGTGGTATGGGGTTAATTCAGGATTGGGAGTAGATTTGATAAAACCTGCGCATTCCTTTTCAGGATGATCGCTTCATTGAGTATTTGACAGAGTGGGGATGGGTAATACCCAGCATAGGCTGGATGCCTGGGAAAGGTTCCAGAGCCTGATCTGGAAGGAAATATATGACGGCTGAAGCTCATGTTGAGCAACATTTCCGATCCAATGAAACTGTACGGGATATTGTCATTGGCATGTCTGATGGCCTGACGCTACCTTTTGCCCTGGCGGCTGGCATCTCAGGCGTGGCAGGGGCTGAAACGAAGATCGTTGTGCTGGCAGGGCTGGCTGAAATTGCTGGCGGATCGATCGCCATGGGATTGGGTGGCTACCTGGCAGCCAAGGCAGATGCAGAGCACTATTACACTGAAAAACAGCGTGAGAATTGGGAGATCGAGCACCTGCCAGACCGCGAAAAGCAGGAGGTCGCGGATGTTTTCCGGGGATATGGGATGGATGACACCCACATCCAGCCTATCCTGGATGCGATGAGCGCCAACCATGACCAGTGGATCGATTTCATGATGCGTTTCGAGCTCGGATTGGAAGAGCCTGACCCGCGCAGGGCGAATATCAGCGCCCTGACTATCGGCCTGTCGTATATTGTGGGCAGCTTTATCCCGCTTATGCCGTATATCCTGATCCCGAATTTATCCACCGCCCTGATCGTTTCGGTCGTAGTCACCCTGATCGCCCTGTTCCTGCTTCGGCTACATCAAGGGTCGTTTTACCGGTACACGGCCGCTCAGGTCTGGGTTACAAACCATGCTGGTAGGTGGAGTTGCCGCTGGGGCAGCGTTTTTACTGGCCAGGCTGATCAGCTGACGGAAGTGGCATGACTGGTGCTTTACATTACCCAATCAGGGTGTAAAATCACGTATTACAATAAATAGCTTCGATTTAACCTGACAGATTATGGAGGCGCGATGGCACCTACAGCCGTGAACATCAAACGCATTGCCATTTCAACCGGAGGGGGTGATGCACCTGGCCTGAATGCGGTCATCCGGGCAGCCGTCCTGTCTGCGATCAACCGGGGCTGGGAGGTGTACGGGATCCGCGATGGCTATAATGGCCTGCTGATGCCCGAACAGTATATTGAAGGTGGCTTGATGCGTCTAACACGAGACCGTGTGCGCGGTATCACCCACCTGGGTGGCACCATCATCGGCACTACCAACAAGGGCAACCCGCTCAAGTACCCCATCAGCGGAGCGAATGGGGTGGTCACTGAGATCGACCGTTCCGATGAGCTCCTCCGGGCCTTCAGGCTACACCAGATCGATGCGCTCATCTCGGTTGGCGGTGATGGCTCAATGTCGATTGCCAATGAATTGGCCAAGAAAGGCCTGTGGGTGGTAGGGGTCCCCAAGACGATCGATAACGACCTGGCAAAGACAGTGATCACCTTCGGGTTCGACACAGCCTGTGCGTTCACCGTTGAATGCCTTGACCGCCTACACACGACCGCAGCATCACACAACCGGATTATTGTGGTGGAAGTGATGGGCAGGTATGCGGGCTGGATCGCCCTGGAGAGTGGTGTGGCTGGCTCTGCAGATGTGATCCTGATCCCTGAAATCCCGTTCGACCTGGAAAAAGTCGCCCGCAAGATCCGCGAGCGCGAAGATAGTGGCAGTTTGTTCTCGATCGTGGTTGTGGCTGAGGGGGCAAAACCGAAAGGTGGCGAAATCTCGATCATCAGCCGAGAAAGCGGCCGGGCTGAACGCCTGGGTGGCATCGGCGAAAAAGTGGCTGCCGGCCTCCAGGCACTCACCGATAAAGAAACCCGCCTAGTGGTCCTGGGTCACCTTTTACGTGGGGGCACCCCCACGCGCTTTGACCGCATCATTGCCCAACGCTTCGGGGCCGCGGCAGTGCGGGCGTTGGCTGAAGGGCAGCGCGGGATCATGGTAGCCCTAGACCCACCCACGGTTAAATATGTCCCGCTTGAGGCTGCCACCAAGCGTATGAAGACAGTGCCTCTGAACTCGGATATTATGTTGACCGCCCGTGAAATTGGGATTTGCTTTGGGGATTAACCACTAGCGAAGCTGCTTAAAATAGGGCTTCGACTTGCTCGACTGATAGATGGTCCATCGTTTCTACGACGACATCCGCCTGGGTGAGTACCTCGGGCGGATTTGTGGTTGCTACGGCAATGGTATGCATGCCAGCTTTGAGGGCCGCCTTGATCCCCGGGATGGAATCTTCGACCACCACACAATCCCTTGGGGGCACACCCAGCTGGCTGGCTGCCAGCAGGAATACAGCCGGGTCAGGCTTCCCAGGTAGGCTGCCTGGGGTGACCAGGGCTGAGAAATATTTGCGGATGCGTAGCTCATCCACCAGCGCCTCCACGTTTTCAAGCGGGGCTGAAGAAGCTACCGCCTGACGGTAACCCCCGGCATTGAACTGTTGCAACCAGCGTCGCACACCCGGTAGCGGACAAAGGTTCCCTCGGATGGCTTGCCGGAACTCCACCTCTTTTTTTTCAGCCAGCTGATCCATCCAGGCAGGTTCCAGGGATTTGCCAGCCAGGACCGGCAACAGGTCGTGATTCTTCAGCCCATAGATCAGGTGGAACTTCTGCCGGTCGAAAGGGATACCCTGCTCGGTAAGAAATTTCTCCCAGAGTTGGAAATGCAGCTCGCTGGTGTCGGCCAGCACACCATCCATGTCCCATAATACCGCTCGTGGAAAAGGCATGGGGACAATTCTACCATCATGAAAGTGTAAAACGGGCTGGAAATGTTTTTGCATACCTATCAAAACAGAAACCCTGGGTTGAGTGTTGATGGGCCCTGGTGGTCAAGGAGAGGCGTTCGATAACTGACAGTTGTTCGTTATATAATAACTAACTGGCACAAGACTCAAGCACAAATCACTACCTTGAGGAGAATGACGATGTGGTTTAACCCGATCATGGAATGGCTATTAAAATCGCCATTCCACAGGCTTATCAGCGGCAGCATGATGATCATCTATTTCACCGGGCGGAAAAGTGGCAAAGCCTACCATACACCCGTGGGGTATCAGCGCAGCGAGAACACCTTGCTCACCATCAGCTCATTAGATCGCACCTGGTGGCGGAATTTCCGCCAGGGTGGAGAAGCCAAATTATTGCTACAGGGGAGGATGGTGGACGCAGAAGCCCACGCCTATGAGGACGAAGCTGCAGTTGTTGAAGGTTTACGCCAGTTCATCGGCAACGATCCACGTGCCAGACGCATGTTCAAGATCGACCTGCGTGAAAATGGCCAGCTCGACCCGGTAAGCCTAAAAAAAGCTGCCCAAGACCGGGTGTTCATTCGAACAATAATAAAATGAGCCAACGGACCCGGTTTATCTGTTACCGACCGAAGACAATCCTTAATAAAGGCAAGCGCGCTGACCACTGGTTTTGGACACGCTACGGTGCCTACCCCTACCTGGGCTGCCAGCATGGCTGTGCCTTCTGCTACAGCCGCGAGCGCAAGTACATCCCGCACAAACCCCTCGATCCCGATCAGGTCTACGATGCCGAGGTAGATGAGTTCTCACACCTGATCAAGGTCAAGGAGAACGCCCCCGAGCTGCTGCGCAAAGCGCTCAGCCGGTTGCCCGTGGATATGGTATTCACTGCGGATTACCAGCCAGCGGAGCGGAAATTTCAGCTCTCACGCCGGATGCTGGAGGTGTGCCTGGAGCTGGGTTTCCCGGTGTTTGTGCTGACCCGCTCACCGCTGGTGCTGCGTGACCTGGATCTGCTCGAGCAGATCAACCGACATGCCCGGGTGGTGGTAGCGTTCAGCATCATCGCCACCCCAGAATCACAGAATTATGAAAGCGTATCAAGGTTGGAAGGCCTGGCTCCTCAGGCTGAGAAGCGCTTTGCGGCCATGAAGGTCATCGCTGAAGCGGGCATCCTCACTGGTACGGCTGGCATGCCGCTCCTGCCGGGGCTGTGTGATGATGAGCCGAACCTGAATGCGCTGGCAAAGTGGACTGCCGAACATGGTGGAAAGTTCGTGCTGGGCGGCGGCCTGACCCTGTCCGACCAGCAAAAGGCTTTCTTCCTCGACTGTCTCAAGCGAGAACATGCGGCGCTGCTGCCGCTTTACACCCGGTTGTACCCGGCGGGGAGCTATGCGCAGGCAGAGCCGTGGCGGTTCACGGGTTTACGCATCCACGAAGCCTGTGTGAAACACGGTATCTCTGACCGCATCCCCCGCCCGATCATCCCTGGGGAGAAAAGGGCGTTGAATAAGCGGATCGTGGAACAGCTGGCGTACTCCCTGCACATGTTGGAATTGGAGAATGCCAGCCAGGGCCAGATTTGGGCTTACCGGAAAGCAGCTTGGGCAGTGGAAGACCTGGAGCAGGATGTGGGGCTGGTGTACCGGACCATGGGGCTCAAGGGGTTGGAAAGCCTCCCTGGAGTAAGCCCTGCCCTGGGCAGGGAAATTGAAAAACTAATAAACCAAGCTGGGTAGCTGATCACGATTGGATTTTGAAAGTAAATCTTCAGTCTTCATCCCAGCCAGGGATAGCTGAGGCGGCCCTTCGGAATTGATTTTTTGGCTACTTGGGCAATTGGTAGAGCTCGATCAGCACACCATTGGTGCTTTTGGGATGGATGAATGCGTATAGCCTTCCATCATCGCCGGCCTTCGGTTCTTCGTTGATCAGCTGGATATGGCATGCTTTCAATTTGGTAAGCAACCCGTAGAGGTCGTCCACTTCCAGGCAAAGGTGGTGCATGCCGGGACCACGTTTCTCAAGGTAGCGGCTCAATCCAGACTCAGAGGTGGTGGGTTGGACGAGCTCAATCTCGGCTTCACCGATGGGGAAGAAGGCAATGCGAGCGGCTTCTTGTGGCACATCTTTGATCTGGGCAGGGTCGACACCCAAGACAGTGCGCCAGGTTGACAGTGACGCCTGGATATCTTCGACCAGCACAGCTATGTGGTGGATGTGTTTAACCTCAGACATAGTTTCTCCTTTGATCGGTCGCCACTCACAGCCAGGCAGGTGGGTGGTATTCCCCAAAGACATGCCGCAGAACGGAGCAGATCTCGCCCAGGGTGATATCATTTTCTACACAGGTGATGAAGAGCGGCATCAGGTTCGTATTCCCTTCGGCGGCGACCTCAAGCTGACCTAAAAGCTCATTCACCTTATGGCTATCCCGCCGGTTGCGGAGCACTTGCAGGTGTTCGCGTTGGGTTTGCTCGATCGCCGGATCAACCTTTAAACGCTCGAGGGTGATCTTTTCTTCACTCTGGAAAGCGTTCACCCCCACCACCAGCTGCTCGCCTCGTTCGATTGCCATCTGGGCCTGGTAAGCCGCCTCCTGGATCTCTGCCTGGATATAGCCCTGATCGATAGCCTTTAAAGCGCCGCCCATGTCATCGATCTTCTGGATATATTGCGTTGCACGCTGCTCGATCTCGTCGGTCAGATATTCGATCAAGTAGGATCCAGCCAGCGGGTCGATGGAATCGGCTACACCGGATTCATGGGCGATGATCTGCTGGGTACGCAGGGCTACCCGCACCGACTTCTCGGTAGGCAGCCACAGGGCCTCGTCCATGCTGTTGGTATGCAGTGACTGCGTCCCACCCAGCACAGCTGCCAGGGCTTGTAGCGCCACCCGCACGATATTGTTTTCGGGCTGCTGGGCGGTGAGAGTCGAGCCGCCTGTCTGGGTGTGGAAGCGTAGCATGAGCGAGCTCTCCTGCCGGGCACCGAAACGCTCGCGCATCAGCTGGGCCCATAACCTGCGAGCCGCCCTGAACTTGGCTACTTCTTCCAGGAAGTTGTTGTGGGCATTGAAGAAGAATGAGATTTGCCCGGCAAACTCATCGACGTCCAAGCCGGCACGGATGGCGGCGCTAACATAAGCAATCGCATTGGCTAACGTGAAAGCCACTTCCTGGACGGCGGTTGAGCCAGCCTCGCGGATGTGGTAACCCGAAATGCTGATCGTATTCCAATGCGGCAGCTCCTGGCGGCAGTAACGGAAAACGTCAGTGACCAGGCGCATGGAGTGGGCGGGTGGGAAGATGTACGTCCCGCGGGCGATGTATTCCTTGAGAATGTCGTTCTGGATCGTGCCACGCAGCGACCTGGTCTCCACGCCTTGCCGCCTGGCGACGGCGATATACATTGCCAGCAGGATTGAGGCCGGGGCATTGATGGTCATACTGGTGGACACCTTGTCTAACGGGATCTGATCGAACAAGGTCTGCATGTCTTCGAGAGATGAGATCGAAACCCCTACCTTGCCTACCTCGCCCTGAGACATGGGATCATCGGAGTCATAACCGATCTGCGTAGGCAGGTCGAAAGCTACCGAGAGGCCGGTCTGGCCTTGCTGGAGCAGGTAGCGGTAGCGGCGGTTGGATTCTTCTGAAGTGGCGTAACCGGCGTACTGGCGCATGGTCCACAGCCGGCCTCGGTACATGGTGGGCTGCACCCCGCGGGTATACGGATACTCACCTGGGAAGCCAAGCTTGTCTATATAATCAGGGTCGGGGCCGGTGGGGGTCAGGATGGGTGGCAGAGAGATGCCTGAGGAGGTTGTAAAGTCAGGCTTGCGATTTTGAACAGGTTTGCCATTCTTTTCGAGGCGTGCTTGCCAGCGTTTTTGCTCATCTTCCAGGGTCATAAAGACCTCATTTCAGCTTTTCAATTCTCCCCAAGAGTATACCTTATGTTTCTTCATCCAGAGCTCACGGGAGGATTTGGTAGCCGGGCAAGGTTATGGTAAACTTTTTCACATGAAAATACTGGCAGTTGACATTGGCACGGGCACCCAAGATATCTTGCTTTATAACTCGGGGCTGGACGTGGAGAACAACTACAAGCTGATCCTCCCCAGCCCAACGATGATGATACGCCAGCAGGTGCAGGAAGCCACCCGGAAGCGGCAGCCGATCCTGCTGACGGGTGTGACCATGGGCGGAGGTCCCAGCACCTGGGCGGTTGAAGCTCACCTGCAAGCAGGATTGCCAGTGTACGCCACGCTGGAAGCTGCCCAAACGTTTAACGATGACCTGGCTGCGATCCGTGAAATGGGGATCGTCCTGGTCGGCAAGGATGAAGCTCTACAGCTGTCGAACAAAGTCGCGCAGGTCAGGATGTTCGATTTCGATTTCCAATCAATTGCTACGGCTTTCTCGACCTTTGGGGTTAGCCTGGGTGACCTTGGAGCAGTGGCCGTGGCAGTTTTCGACCATGGAAATGCTCCCCCAGGGATCTCAGACCGGAAATTCCGTTTCGACTACCTGGACGAGCGCATCCGTTCCCTGAACCGCCTGAGTGCCTTTGCCTACCGGAGTGACCAGGTGCCCGAACGTATGACACGCTTACAAGCGGTTGTCCAATCGGCGCAGGCGTTGGATTGCCCGTTGGTGGTGATGGACACTGCACCGGCTGCCGTGCTGGGTACGACGCTGGATGCGCGGGTGGCTGCACGTGAAAGGGTGCTGGTTGCCAATGTGGGCAATTTCCACACGCTAGCTTTCCGCCTGGGACCGGGTGGGATCGAGGGCTTATTCGAGCACCATACCGGCTTTTTGGATCTGGAAAAACTCGAAATGCTCCTGGAAAGGCTGGCTGGTGGGACCATCCGCAATGCGGAGATCTTCGATGATAATGGCCACGGTGCCTTGATATATACCCCTGTGGCATTTGAGCTGGGCCAGGGTGAATTTCGACGTGGTCGTCACCGGCCCAAGGCGTGCGATCTTCGATAACCGGGGTCAAAGGCTGGTTACAAAAGGATTGCGGCCATATTTCCCTGCCCCGTATGGGGATATGATGATCACCGGCTGCTTCGGGCTGCTGGCTGCCACGGCGGATGTGCTACCCGACCTGGCGGAGCCGATCAGGGCATCCCTGGATAATCAGCGACCGGCTGGGATTGCTCCCTGGGAAGTTGCGATTTAATCGTTTAGCGGGGGATAAGGTGCACAGCGGTGGCTTTGAATGAGGCTGTCACCTGCATGCCTTCTGACCAGGTGCATGTCATTGGCGGAACTGCGCGTGATGAGGGCAACGACGGGAAGACCGCAATCGACCACCACCCTTACCAGCGGGCCGGTGGGCGTGAGTTGGGTGATATGCCCAGTGAGCCGATTACGAGCGCTGGATATCACGGTATCAGCGCTGATCGACAGCGTGATATCTTCCGGGCGAAGGCAATAATATACCGCAGCCCCAACCGGTAGATCGCCCACAGCTTCCAGCATGATTCCGCCTGCTGCCACCGCTAACTGGCCGTTGTTCGCTGCCGTAACTACACCGGCCATTACAGTCTCCACACCGACAAAAGCAGCGACCTCCGCGTCCACTGGAGAGCCGAAGACTTCTTGGGGTACACCCACCTGGCGCATGACACCCCCCAGCAGCACAGCCACACGGTCACCCAGTAGCAGGGCTTCATCCAGGTCATGCGTGATGAACACGGTGGTAATGGTGGTCTGCAAGAGGATTGCTTTCATGTCTTGCAGCAGGTGGAAGCGGGTGGGTGCATCTAGGGCAGAAAAGGGTTCATCTAAAAACAACAGCTCCGGCTGCAAGGCGAAGGCACGCGCCAGGCTGGTACGTTGGGCTTCACCCCCCGAAATGTGCTGGGCCGGCCTGGTTCGCAAATGATCGATCCCCAGCTGCTTGAGCCAGCTCTCAGTGCGCTGCTTCACCTCGCGTTTTGGCAGGCCACGGAACGTTAAGCCGGTCGCAACGTTATCAAATACGGACCGGTGCAGGAGCAGTGGCTCCTGGAGCACCAGGGCGATCGACCGGCGATAAGCCAGCTCGTCCATTTTTTCGAGCGGTTGGCCGTGAAAACACACCTGGCCCCCCTGGTGTTCCAAAAGGTTGGCCAGGACGAGAAGCAAGGTGCTTTTTCCAGCGCCATTCGGGCCGATGACTGCCAGCACTTCACCCGCCTGGATGTCCAGGGCATTCACTTGCAATACGGTTTGTTCGGAACGCCTGACGACCAAGTCACGCACGCTCAGGATATTTTCCGGCATGGTTAGCGTGTGCCCCGTTGCTGGATCAGAGTCAATCCAAGGTTAACCATGTAAGCGATGAGGAGCAGGATGATGCTGAGGGTGATTGCATTTTGAAATTCACCCTTGCCGGTTTCCAGGACGATTGCCGTGGTGAGCACGCGGGTCTGGTGACGAATATTGCCACCGACCATCATGGATGCCCCAACCTCGGAAATGACACTGCCGAAAGCGGCCATCAATGCAGCCAGCAGGGGTAAGCGGGCTTCGCGCCACAGGGCGATCACCATCTGCACCGGCGAAGCACCCAAGCCGAGCAACTGCAAACGCAGGCGGGGGTCGAGCTGTTGCAAAGCTGAAGCAGTCAGGCCGGTTACGATCGGGGCGGCGATGATGGTCTGGGCAATCACGATGGCGATCGGGGTGTAGATCAGGTGCAGATCTCCCAAGGGGCCACTTCGCCACAAGGTCATGGCCACAAACAGACCGACCACCACAGGCGGCAAGGCCATGCCCGTATTGATGATGCTGAGCATAACGCTGCGCCCGCGCAGCTGGTTCCTTAAGGCGAGCCAGGTGCCGAGAGGTAATCCGATGAACAGGCTAATTGCCGTGGCAATCAAAGAAACCTGGATAGAAAGGAGGGTGATCTCAAAGATATCAGCTTGCATTGGTTTATTCTATCATGTGCATTTTAAAAGACTGCGGAGGTGAGCCTCCGCAGTCAGGGTTGCATTTCGAGTTACTTGGTGCCGAGGGTGGATTCGTCTTTACCCGCGTCAGGTGTGAAGAGAGGCTGACCGAATTTTTCGGTCCCGAAACTGCCGATTAGGCTTTGTGCTTCCGGCGAGACGAGATAATCTGCAAAGGCGATCGCCCCTGCATTGTTCACCTTCGGACAGTTGGCAGGATTGACTTCGATCACATGATAGATGTTTAATAATGAAGCTTCGCCTTCCGCCAGGATATCCAGCTGGAGGTTATCTTTATTCGCCAGGTAGGTCGCCCGATCGGTTAAGGTGTAAGCACCTTGCTCTGAAGCAATTTTCAAGGTGGCGCCCATGCCCTGGCCTGATTCGGTATACCAGCTCCCTTCGGGGGTGAGGCCGGCAGCTTTCCAGATCGCCAGCTCCTTGGTGTTGGTACCCGATTTGTCGCCCCGGCTGATGAAAGGCGATTGGCTTTCGGCGATCTTGGTGAAGGCATCTTTGGCTACACCCACGCCTTTGATCCCGGCGGGGTCAGCGGCTGGACCCACGATGACGAAATCGTTGTGCATCACCAGGCGCCGGTTAGAACCGTAATTACTGCTCATGAAGTCTTTCTCGGCTGCAGGCGAATGCACTAGCAAGACATCTGCGTTGCAATCCTGGCCCAACTTCATGGCTTCACCTGACCCAACCGCTACGGTCTGGACTGTGTAACCAGTGCGTTGTTCAAAGTCTGGCACGATCACATCCAATAACCCAGAATCCTGGGTGCTGGTGGTAGTGGCCAGGATCAAGTCAGGATTGGCTGGCTTGGTAGGCTCTACGGGTGCTTGAGTGGCGGTACTAGCTGCAGCACAGCCTGCCAGCAGGAACGTGACCACCATGAAAACTGAGAGTACTAATCCGAGGTGCTTTGATGCTTTCATTTTGTTCTCCATGAATAAGATTAGTCTACCCCGACCATGACGTTGGAGGCCTTGATAATGGCATAGGCTTGCTTACCTTCTTTCAGGTCGAGGGTATCAACAGAGCTATTGGTAATGATGGATACCAACTGGGTACCGCCCGGGAGCTCTATAATGACTTCAGAGTTGACGGCTCCACGGACGAGCTTCACTACCTTGCCTTTTAAGATGTTTCTTGCACTGATCTTCATGATATTTCCTCCGATAATTCGTTGTTTGTTTCTTATGTTTGAAATGATTCTGGCGGTATGCCTATCAAAAATCAAGTTGCCGGCTATGATTCCGCCATTTGCCAAATATTGTGTATATCGTTCAGATGATATTAATCCATTAAATATTTATTTAACGGTTATAGATAGTTTACTGAGGTCCAGGGGTTCTGTCAATATCGGGCTGTGATTTACCTGGGAGAGATAGATTTCGGGAAAGATGAATTAAAAAACCAGAGCTGGGCATCAGCTCTGGTTTTTCGCAGGTGCTAATTTATATGGTTGGTGGGAGCGGTTCGTCAGGCTTGTGCGTCTCGACGGGTTGGGTGGGTTTCTCGGTTGGAAGGGGTGCAGCCGGTTTGATTGGCTCAAAATCTGATTTGCGATGAAGCAGCAGATAGCTGATCAGGATGGTGATCAGCACCAGGAAGAAACCGATGCATATTCGCTGAAAGTCCGAATAGACTGAATGTGGTTGCCCAACCGCTTGATAAATTCAAGGGACTGTTGAAGACATAAATGAGGAAACTAGTTGACCCCAGGCATATCAATCCGAGACCAGGGACCCCGAACACAAACACGACAAGGCAGGTGAGGACAATTGCTAAGGTTCTATCACGCATAACGACCTCCTAAAGGATTTATCGAATGGAAACCTAAGTATAAGGCATTCCAGGCTGTGGTGCAAGAATCCATCTGTTCAAATTCGCTTTACAATACGCTTTATGCCCGTAATTTGGCTCCCAGCTCCTGTTCAAGGCGGCGGATGATGCGTTGCCGGACCTGGGTAACATCGTTATCGGTCAATGTTTTCTCGGAAGATTGGTATGTGATCGAGTAAGCCAGGCTCTTCTTGCCTCTCCCGATCTGTTCGCTGCGATATATATCGAAAAGCGTCACCTCTCGCACGATCCTCCCAGCCGCCTGCCGGATCACTTCCACGACCCGCCCGGCTGGCACATCGTCATCCACCACGATCGCCAGGTCTTCGAGCACAGGTGGAAATTCGGGCACCGGCTTTATTTCATATCGATCAGGTATCAGGCTGATCAGCAAGTCCAGGTTGAATTCGGCTGCGATCACCGGGTTGGGCGAAAAATCGTATTGCTGCTGTACCAGGGGGTGCAGCTCTCCAAACACGCCGATTTGCTGGTCACCAACCACGAGGCGGGCCGTCTTTCCGGGGTGGAAGGTGGGGTGCTCGGCTGGCACCACCTGGAATTTCACATGGAGCTCGTTTAGTAATCCGGTGAGAATCCCCTTCATATCATAAAAATCCAGGGTTTCAGAGGAGGTTTTTTGCCAGGTTGGCAAGGCGCGCGGCCCAGTGATCGCGATCGCCAGGCGCTGCAGCTCGTCCGGACGGTCACCGGCTTCGGAGCCCATGAAGATCGGCCCAACTTCGAAGAGTGTGATGCGCTGGCGGATATGAGAATTACGTTCCACGGCTTCTAAAACACTGTTGAGCAGGCTATGGCGCATCACCACCCGGTCAGAGGCGATCGGGTTGATGATACGCAGATAGGGCTGGTCATCCGGTGCAGAGCTGGGAGGCAGGCGGCGGGCTTCCCGCTCGGGCGTGGTTTGGCGGTGGCTGACAATCTCCTGCAACCCCAGGTCCACTAGCAAGTCCACTACCTGTTCTTCTCGGGCAATCGCCAGGTTGCTGCGCTGTGGCGGTAACTGCGCCGTCAGGCGCGTTTCCGGCACGCGATCGTAGCCATAGATGCGGGCTATTTCTTCCAGCAGGTCGGCCTTACCCACCAGTCCCTCACCGATGTCCAGGCGATGATCTGGCGTGCGGGCACGAATTATTGTGGGTGATTTATCCGTTACCAGCTCGCATTGGAACCCCAGGCTCTCCAGGATTTTTATGATCTCCTGCGCATCCATTTGTATCCCCAGGACCCAGCGTACATCCTCGATGGTGATCTCGTTGACCGTGTTCTTGGGTGGCAAGGGGTAATTATCCACCAGACCTTTGTATACATACCCGCCGGCCAACTGGTGCATTAACTTCAGGCCCCGCCGCACACCACGCTCTGCCATGGCGGGGTGCACACCGCGTGAGAAGCGGAAAGCAGCCTCCGATTGAAGCTTCTGAGCCGCAGCCGTTTTTCGGATATTGATGTTGTTCCAGGCAGCGCCTTCGAGCAGGATGTTGGTCGTGGTCACCCTGGTAGATTGTGAACCTTGACCAGATTCCCCTGGCTCGGCTGATGGCTCGGATGCGGCGAAAATTTCGGACTCTGCGCCACCCATCACACCCGCGATGGACAGAGAGCCAGCCGTATCGCACACCAGGACCGTGAAGGGGTTGAGTAACCGGTCAACGCCATCCAGGGTTGTGAGCCGTTCGTTAGGCGTGGCACTACGGGTCAGGATGGTGGGTGGGGTTCCGCCTGACCGCTTGACCAGCACATCATAATCAAAGGCGTGCAGGGGCTCACCCACTTCAAGCATGGCATAGTTGGTCACATCGACGATATTATTGATCGGGCGCATACCGGCCAGCTTCAGGCGTATCTGCATCCAATACGGGCTGGGCTTGATATCGACCTGCTCGATCAACCCCAGCACAAAGCGTGGGTTCAGCTCCGGGGCGGTGATCTCGAGCGTGGCTTTGCCGGCTATCTCAGGCCCTTGTGCGTGGAGCTCGTAAAAATCGGACGGAATATGCAAGGCCTCCCCGGTCAAAGCCGAAATCTCACGTGCCACGCCGATAACGCTGGCTGCCCGGGCAATGTTGGGCAGGATCTTGATATCCAGAACGGCATCCCCAATGTAATCCACCAGGGGTACACCCACCGGTGCATCATCATCGAAGATGATCACCCCTTCATGGTCGTCTGAGATGCCGAGCTCTTTCTCTGAGCAGATCATTGAGTATGATTCGATGCCACGGATCTTGGCCGGCTTGAGGGTGGTGATCACCTGGCCTGGCTGGTGCCCGTCATAAATTCGCGCACCTTGCCTGGCATATGCCACCTTGAGTGGCTTGGGAAGGGGGCCGAGGCCTTTATATGGGTAGAGGTTAGGTGCCCCGGTGAGAACAATGTGCTCCTGCTGACCATCAAATAGCTTGCACAACACCAGGCGGTCGGCATTGGGGTGCGGCATGACCTCCGACACCGAAGCCGTGACGATCTTTTCAGGATCCCAGGCCAGCCCCATGCTGGCGCCTACGCTACCCGGTGCGGGATGCTCTGCATCGATCCCAGGAGGCGGTAAACCAACAAAAGTTACCTCTTCCACTTCGAGGCCAGCCATGGTCAGCCTGTGGGCCAGCTCAGGAATCGGGAGGGTGATATCGACGAAATCTTTCAACCAGGAAATGGGGACTTTCATGTCTGCCTCCTAGAACTGCTCTAAAAAGCGAATATCATTCGCCCAGAAGTTGCGAATATCTTCGATGTGGTGTTTAAGCATCATGATGCGTTCGGTGCCCAAACCGGCTGCAAACCCTGAGAACTTAGCCGGGTCATAACCACCGTTTTGTAGCACGGTGGGGTGAACCATCCCACAGCCGCCGATCTCCAGCCAACCCGACCATGCACAGACTGTACAGCCCTTGCCAGCGCATAACAGGCATTCAAAGTCATACTCAGCGCTGGGCTCCGTGAAGGGGAAGTAGGAGGCCCGGAAACGGGTACGGATGTTTGGACCGAACAGCCGGTGGGCCAGGTCACCGATCGTGCCTTTCAGGTCGCCCAAGGTGATATTTTCTCCGACGGCCAGGACCTCGATCTGGTTGAACTGGGTTTCTTTGCGGGCGCTGATCTGCTCGTAACGGTAGCACATACCTGGCAAGATGGCCCGGATCGGCTCGGGATGATACTGCCGCATCACGTAGATCTGGCCAGGCGAGGTATGCGGGCGGAGAGAAATATTGGGCTTGCTGGTGTAAAAAGTGTCCCACATGTCCCTGGCGGGGTGATGGGGCGGCATGTTGAGCAGGCCAAAATTGTAATCATCGGTTTCGGCCTCCGGCGAGCGGTACACCTGGAAGCCCATATCGGCAAAAGCACGCACTACTTCACGTAACATCAGGGTAGCTGGGTGGAGTCGCCCGATCGTGTAAGGTCGCCCGGGTAACGTGATGTCCAGCCGTTCGGATGCGAGGGCATGCTGCAGCGCTGCCTGGTGTAGGGCTTCAGCACGGGCAGCATAGGCGGCCTCAAGGGCGCGTTTGATCTCGTTAGCCAGCCTGCCGATGACTGGACGATCCTCTTTTGAAAGGGTGCCCAGCTTATCGAAGATCGGCATCAGCAAGCCGGAACGCCCCAGGTAAGTCACACGCCAGGCTTCCAGGCTGTTCTCATCGATGATCGATTCCAGCGCTTCGAAAGCTTTTTGCTTGATTTGGTCAAGATCTGTCAACATGGTTGCCTCCGTACATCTGTATTCATCTGACCGGTCAGGTCATCTATGCAAGATAAATTAAAACTCCCGTCCCACGAAGGGACGGGAGGAGTTTCCCGCGGTACCACCCTTGTTGGTCTGATTACGACCCACTCGATCCGACGGCATACGGCGATCGGCTCCCGATCTAACGCCCGGGCTGCGTCCCACGCTACTAGCAGGTACTGCATTCACATGGACAGCTCCCGAGGGAACTTCGCTGGATTTTTACCCGGTGGGGTCTCAGTCTGTGCCCACACTTCCCTGTTGGTTCCGATCCAGGTACTTTCCTCGTTCACAGCCTTTCGTGTTCTCCATATTATCGACAATTGTCATTTTCTGTCAAGGCTGTGATCACCCAGAGGCACGATTCACCATACCAGGGCATTTCTTGCCCAAAAAATGAGCAGCCTGTGATCTGGTGAAGAAAGACCTGATTTGAATTACGGGTATAATCTGTCGAATGAGCCTGCCTAACAAAATTAGAATACTCGTCCTTTGCCTGCTGGTTGCCAGCGTTTCTTCCTGTAACGCGGACAACCCAGTGGGCACCAGCACTTCCAGCCCGGTGGATACCACTCAGGTCATTCAAAGCTCCCCCACACCGACATCCACTCCGATACCTCCCACAGCTACACCTGAGCCGATTGCTGCCTCGGTAAACGGTGAAACGATCACGCTGGCTGAATACGAGGCTGAGCTGGCCCGTTACCAGGCCGGTACAGTCATAACTGGCACGATTCTGGCATCAGATACCCAAACGATCGTTCTCAACGAGCTGATTGACCAAACGCTTTTGGCACAAGCAGCTGCGAAAGAAGGGTATGTGGTGGATGACGCTTTGCTCCAATCGAGGATCGACACACTGGAAAGCCAGCTTGGCGGTAGCCAGGCCTTGGACCAATGGATCGCCCAGAATGGCTATACAACCGAGTCATTCAACACAGCCATGAAGCGTTCGATTGGTGCGGCCTGGATGCGCGATCAGCTAACGGCCACGGTGCCGGACATTGCAGAACAGGTGCACGTCTTGCAGATCCTGGTCCCCACCCAGGCAGAAGCTGACGAAGTATATGCTTCGCTGCAATCCGGTGAGGATTTTCTGCAGCTCGCATCCACTTATGACCCGCTGACCAAAGGCGACCTGGGCTGGTTCCCACGTGACTACCTGGGTGAGCCTGCTATCGAAGATACGGCATTCGCACTCCAGGTTGACCAGTACAGCCAGGTGATCCACACGGGCATCGGCTACCATATCTTGTACCTGCTTGAGCGCGATCCTGAACATCCGCTCCTACCCGATGCACGCCGGGTACTGCAGGTGCAGGCCGTGCAAGCCTGGCTGGCTGACCGCAGGGCACAGAGTGAGATTAATATCCTGGTCCCATGACCAGGAGCTTAGGGGATCACTTTTATGGGTCTATTCCATCAAACTGAGGCGAAAGAGCCGGACACCGAGAAAAGGTCCGGTGCCAGGGTGTGGAATATTCTTACTGTATTAACCCTGGCAGCGTTGTTCTGCGTGGTGTCTTATATGATCATTATCTTTGTCAATCCCACCAGCTCGCTCAATCCTTTTCCGCCACCCACGCTGAACCCGGCCTTAATCCCACGAACCGCCACGGTGACCCCGCGCTATACCCTGGTGCCAACCTGGACACCTACGAACATGCCTCTGAGCCTGGTCGAGACACCCGTCCCCAGCGAGGTGCCAGCATCTCCGGTCACGGTGAGAGAAGACCCGACCGAAATCCCGGTCAACAACCCGGAAAGTACCGAAGAATTCGCCTTCGAGCTCCAGCAGGGCAGCCCCTCGGCGATAGCGGCGGCTCAATTTCACCAAACAGCCACCTGTGATTGGACAGGTGTGGCAGGCCAGGCAACCAGCCTGAACGGAGAGGCCGTCAGGGGTTTATTCGTAGAGATCGGTGGCACTCTACCCGGAGTGGAAAGCGTGCAAAACCTGGTCATGACCGGCCTGGCCCCTCAGTACGGCTTCGGGGGCTTTGAGATCACGATCGCCAACCAGCTAGTCGCTTCGGAAGGCAGCTTGTGGATCCAGCTGCTCGACCAGCAAAACCTGCCACTTTCTGACCGTGTGTACTTCAATACATACGCAGACTGCCAGAAAAACCTGGTTATCATCTATTTCAACCAGGTGCGATAAGCGCTGTTTGGATCTACAGGTAGAGCCAGCCACTGAGCACAGCAGGTTTATCGATCACCCCATAGTTCTTTCATGTAAATTGCATCGTCTTCCATCACTGGGCTTTCACACAAGATCCTGCCCTTGCATTTAAAGGATGCCAGGGCTTTGAATAGCCCGGCGAGGTTCAGGTCCGATTCCTGGAGACGGAGGTGTTCTCGCTCGCCCTTCTCCCCATACAGGATGCCGGATAAATGGATGTGCAAGTTAGACAGGGCGCTCTCACCCAGGGCATTACCATACTGCTCGAGGATGTGTGAGAATTCCTCGTAGGTGTTCACCGAGCCATCACCAGGACGGGCATGCAGGTGGGCAAAGTCTATGCAGGGTATCACGCCTTTCAATGACCTGGCCATCTCCAAAGTGTCTTCCAGCGAGCCGAGCATAGCCGACTTGCCCATGGTTTCGGGGCGGAGCACGACCGGGTTACCGGCTGACCTGATCTCCTCCAGGCACAGCTCCAGGCGCTGGATGGCAATCGGTAATACGTCCGCGGGCGGGTTTCCAAAATACGACCCTGGATGGATGATGATATCGGTGGCACCAGCCAGGTTACCGTAAAACGCGGCATCCATCAAGCGCTTGCGTGAGTTGACCCATTCTTCATCGGTGGCATTCAGATTGATGTAGTAAGGCGCGTGGATGCTGATCTTCACATCCTGCTCACTGGCGCAAGCCCGGATGGCTGCGCAAGTTTCCTCGGTCACCCGCACGGCGCGCACCCAGCCCAGCTCCAGGGCATTAAGGTCCAATTCTTTGAGGCGCAGGATCGCCCCGACACTGCCCCCTGGCTTTTTAGGGGTGGATATGGGAGAGCCTACCGTTCCAAAACGAAAGGAATTTGACATGCACACCTCCGGTCCTTTGGCCTTGATTATATTGGCGAACGAAGAGAACGCCGCTTGTAGTTGATTACAAAATGGTTAGAAAACTGAAGAAATCACCGCCCACAAAGGAGGGCCAAGTACCAAGAGACCGATGATGATGCTGGCGATAGCGGCAATTAACACTGCGGCTGCACCCACATCCTTGCCAACCCGGGCCAGGTCATGCTGCTGGTGGTTACTGGCCAGGTCCACCACTGCTTCGAGGGCGGTATTGAGGAACTCAGCGATCCACACCAGGGCAATCGCCAGGACGATCATTGCCCACCCGCCAGCGGAGATGTGCAGCAGGAAAGCCATCAGGATCACAGCCAGGCTCACCACCATGTGGATCCAGGCATTACGCTGGGTGCGGATGACATACCACCAGCCTGAAAAAGCGTAGGCAAAGGACTTGATGCGTGACCTGAAAAAACCTGGCGGCTGGCTCGCCATCGTTATAATTTTCCGATTGAGGGCACGCCAAGCTGCTCTAAGATCTTGTCCTGGGCAGCCTGCATCACATCCTTTTCACTTATCTCAGCATGGTCGTATCCCAGGAGGTGCAAGGTGCCATGCACCACCAGCAGCTGTAACTCCGCTTCCAGTGGATGCCCCCCGGCAGCCGCCTGTTCCTGAGCGCGGGGGAGCGAGATCACCACATCTCCCAGGTACAAATCTGCAGTATCCGGATCTTCCTCACCCGCAGGAAATGAAAGCACATCCGTGGGTTCATCAACCTGGCGGTATTTCTTATTAAGTCTGCGTACGAATTCATCACTTCCGACCACGATCCCCAGATCAGCCTTGTCAGCCTTTCCGGAAACTTCAAGGGTTAGCTGGGCTGCTTGGAGAAGTTTAGCCTGGCTAACCTGGAGTTTCACATTGCGCTTGACCTGTATTGTTACCATTCTGCCTCCTTCCAGGGGGGCATTAAGAAGATTGGGGAGGTGTGCCAGGATCAGACGGGAAGGGAGGTGTATCGCCATCGGGGAGGCGATAACTCACCGGCCGGGTCTTTTCGTCGTTTTCAGATTTCGGATACTGGATGCGCGGATGGTATACCCCTCTCAGAGTGGACGTAAAGGAATCGGCGATCTCTTCCAGGTTTTTCAAGGTCAGCTGTGTATCGTCAAGCTCACCCAGATCGAGCTTATCCTTGATCACGCTCTTGATCAGCTCGTGCAGGGCCTCTTCATCCTTGGGGCGTTCGGCGCGCATACGTGCTTCGCAAGTATCTGCCAGCATCAACAGGGCAATCTCACGTGTGCCAGGGCGCGGGCCGGGGTAGCGGAACTTCTCAATATCGACTACGCTCTTGTCCATCCCAGCCAGCTCGAGGGCACGGGTGTACTGGTAGCGGGTGATGGTAGTCCCGTGATGTTGTCCGATAAAGTCTAACAGCTGCCTTGGCAAGCGGTACTTGCGGCCAAGCTCGAGCCCATCGCTGACGTGGCGTATGATGGTGGCGGCACTCATCTCGGGGTCAATATCATTATGTGGATTGATGTTCCCAGCAGGCTGGTTTTCGATGAAGAAGAATGGGTTCATGATCTTCCCGATATCGTGGTACAAGGCGCCTACACGTGCCAGGGTTGCCTCAGCGTTGATGGATTCAGCCGCTTGCTCCACCAGGTTCGCCAGCTGCAGGCTGTGCTGGTATGTGCCGGGCGCGTTGCGCAGCAGTAGCTGTTGCAGAGGGTGGTCAGGCCGCGAGAGCTCGATCAGCTGCAGGTGCGATACCATCCCCAACAACGGGGAGAGGTAATAGTGGAGGATCAAGCCAATGCTGGCGGAGGCGATACCGTTAATCAAGGCAGCCAATGCGAGCGTGGCAACCCCCACCCAATCAGCCGTGGGCTGGGTAATGCGGTAGGCAATGGCGACGACCGCCCCAGATACGGCAATGGCTGCCCCAGCCCAGAAGAACGACGTCAGCCGCTGACCTTTACCTAAAACGAAGATGCCGAACAGGCTCCCTAATAGATAGTAGAGTGTGAGTACCTGGGCATCCGGCAGCCCATAGGGGATCATATACGCCAATGGGATGACCGTGATGATGGCGAGCTCAGATGAGAATAACGCCACGATGGTCAGCGCGTAACCCATGACCGGATACACGTAAGGGATTACCGCATGGCCCGGGATGATCACGCGGCCAATACCCAGGAAAAGCAGGAACAGGATGATGAGTAAAGTCAGCCTGCGGAGACCCAGGCTGCCTTTGAATATCTGAGGATGCCGGCGGTAATAGTAGATAAATATCGCGGCTGTGATCAAAGTCAAGCCGAGTGAGCTGACCACGTCTGCCCAGCGGTTTTGTGGCTGGGCCAGCCCATACTGCTGGAGCGCCTCGTAATCGGTGGGTGTGATGACCTTACCCGCCTGAACAATGATCTCGTTGGTCATGAAAGAACGGGTGATTGGCTGGACACTGCTGCGAGCCTGCTGCCTGGCGGCTTCTGTCTTTTGTGCGTCATATAGGCTGTTAGGAACGATAAAAGCCTGGACGAGGGAGGTAATGATGGTAGATTGGTCCTCCGGGAATGACAGGCTGACCAGGTTGGGAACCGCTTGAGAGACTGAGATCAGCTGGTCCTCGCGGATTGGCTCACGCATCACCTCATCCAATACGGTGGAAGCCTCTTGCGAGACGGCCGTCCATCGTGAGGCGCTCAGGGATAGGATAGCGATGATCAAGTCACGGCTTAGCTGGGTACCCTGGATCGCGGACAGGTCGCTGATCTTTTGTTCCTGGGTAGCCAGGTTATCTGCCCGGACGTTGCTGATATACGCGATCGTATTGTGCAGCTGTTCGAGCTGTTTGCGGGCGATGCTCGTGTCTGAAGGGGAATAGACCGCCGGTACCTGATCGGCTGCAGCGTCTTGCTCGCGCTGGGTGAGTATCTGGCTCGGGTAGGTCAGTACGGTCGGTGCATGGATATCATAGGGAGCTACATTCCCGACCTTGAGTGGTGGTTCATATAGTTCCTGCAGGACAGGGACCAATATGGACAACATGATGAACCCACCAAGCAGCAGGAATATCAGTCCCAGGAAAAACGTCCGCCGGGTTAATTTTGTTGCGGGCACTTTTTTACTGTAACAACCTCTTCACAGCCTGGCTGGCTTCACTATTGGTTGCCCGACCCTGGAGTTGTGGTGTGAGAATTTTCATCACCTGGCCCATTTCACGGATCGTGGTGGCTCCAGCTTCGGCAATGGCTGCTTTAACCAGCACATCCAGCTCCTCAGGGGTTAATGCTGGTGGCAGGTAGGCCTGCAGGATCTTGATCTCTGCCTCAGATTGAGTGATCAGGTCAGGGCGGTTCGCACGCCTGGCATCCTCGATCGATTCGCGGCGCGATTTAATCTCTTTTTGGATGATTGCCATGTAAGCTGCGTCATCCAGCTGGGTGCCTTTTTCCGCTTCGGCTATCTGGATGCCGGTTAAAGCCATGCGGATGGTGCTCTTACGGGTTTCCTCACCCTTGCGCATGGCATCTTTCAAGTCGGTCTGAAGGGTAGTTTTCAGGTCCATTAATGGTTACTTCTTTCGTGAAATTTGTTATTTACGTACGGGATGATTATATCGTATCTTCTACTGGCTGGTCTTGGTCAGGCGAGCAAGATTTCACCCACCAGGTGATCTGTACCCAGGCTGGTGATTTTCACATCCATGATCTCATTCGTGCAGGGTAGCGTGGAAGCAGCCTGGACGCGCAGGTAGTTATCGGATAGGCCACTGAGCTGCCATTCATGGCCGTTTACCGGGGTCGCCTTTTCCCATAATACGCGCAGCGTCTGGCCGAGGTGCGCCGAATAGAATTCTAACCAGCTTTGCCGGATGGCTTGCCGCATGCGTGCATTGCGTTCCCTGGCGGTGTGTGGAGAGACCTGGCCCGGCAAAGAGGATGCCGGTGTGCCCTGCCGTGGCGAATAGGTGAAAACATGACCGCCTGAGAGCTTCAACTTTTCAACGAAATGCAGACTTTCGTCGAACTCCTCTTCGCTCTCTCCCGGAAAACCCGTGATGATATCGGTCGTGATCGATATGCCGGGAACTGCCTGGCGAGCTTGCCTGACAAGCTCAGCGTAATCCGGGGGCGTTATTTTTCGTCCCATGCGCTTCAATGTAGCTGCGCATCCGGATTGGAGCGGCAGGTGCAGATGGCGGCACAAGCGCTGGTCCGCCCATAGGGTGAAAAACTCGCCGGTGATGTCCCACGGCTCGAGCGAAGACAGGTGCAGCCTGGGAGCCTGGGTTTTTTCGAGGATCGTATGAATCAGGTCGGTCAGGTGAGCTGGCTGTTTAAAATCGTAGCCCCAGGAACCAAGGTGCACGCCGGTAAGGACGATCTCTTGTGCCCCGCCGTCCAGTGCAGAGTGAATGTCCTGAAGGATTTCGTGGATGGAACGGCTCTTGCTCACACCCCTGGCAATGCGGGTGATGCAATACGTGCAATAATTATCGCAACCATCCTGGGCCTTGATATATGCCCGTGTGCGCAGGCGAGCCCCTGGGATGGGCACACGCCCGATGGGACGGTCGATGAACTCAGCCGGAGGCAACCCCAGCACCAATGGCACCAGGTCATCTTTTTGGGAATTATCAATCACCCGGGTGACCCCCGGGAGGGAGGTGATCTCGGCAGGATCCAGGGTTGCCAAACAGCCAGTGACGATGATCTGCACATTTCCAGCGTGGGCAGCCTGGCGGATTTTCTGCCGTGAATCAGAAGCTGCAGCTGAGGTCACCGTGCAGGTGTTGATGATGACCAGATCTGCTGAGTCAGAGTTGGGTACCAGGGTGTGTCCGCCCAGGCGCAGCTGGCGAGCGTAGGCTTCGAGCTCGCTCTGGTTCAAGCGGCAGCCTACCATGTCGAGGAATACTCTCATTGGCCTGCCTTGTATCTCCAGACGTGAGTAATGGTGGCTTGGTGGACTGAGGCAAGGGTACTTCTTAACATGGCAGCTTAGCTGGAGGGAGAAAAAAACAGATCAGTTGATCTTGCAAATTCAAGGTTTATAGACGATGAAGTTGTCAAAGAGGATATCTGTCCCTGCTGTATCGAATGTGCCGGCGATCAAGCCGACATTACCGCTGGTATAGTCAGGGTCTGTTTGTTGGTCTACCAGGTAACGGTTTACATACAGGGTGAGTGTGGAGCCAACGCAATCGAAACGGACGTGGTTGGTGGGTCCACCCTGGATGATCTTGTCGCTCTCCAGCATGCTTTCTTCACCGACCGGCTGACCACCGTCGCTAGTCATTTTCATGATCGCGTAATAGCCGTCACTGCTGATAATGGCAAAATAGAACTGCGTCTCGTCGGTGTAGCGGCAGATGATGCCGAAATCGTTATCATCAGGCCCGCTGTTCTTGGCTGCATCCACCTCAATACTCGTGTCAGTGAAGGTCTTATTCCCAGGGGTGGCCCAGGCATCATACCTAGTGGCGTTGATGGTGATCCGGTAGGCATCGTTATAGTAATCGGTCGTGCCTGAGCTGTCGGATACCTGGTCCCAATTATTGCTCTTATCGGAGAAATAATCATGGAAAAGGACCTCATCCGAGGCGGACTGCATGAATGGAAAAACACACGCCAGGCTGACGCTGATCAGGATCAGGCAGATAAGTAGATAACGCATACCCTTACGAGGTTTCTCTCTCAAAATTTGGTTAATTTCCCGATTGCGCCGGTTCTGCAACAGGTTCGTACACGAAGAAGTTGTCGAACAAAATGTCCACGCCGGTTTGCGAGTACGTGCCAGCGATCAATCCCACGTTGCCTTCCGAGTAGCTGTTGTCAGTTTGCTGGTCGATCAGGTTGCCGTTGACATACAAGGACAGGGTTGAACCGATGCAATCGAAACGGATATGGTTGGTGGCTGCCTCGGTGGTAATTTTATCGGTGTACTGCTCACCGCCTGTTCCCAGCACATTACCACCTTCAGCTGTTTTCTTATAAATGCCATAATAACCGTCTGAGGCGATCACGCCGTAATAATAACTATCCAAGCCGGTGTACCGGCAGATAATGCCATAATCGTTTGTGTCTGGTCCGGCATTTTTCAAAGCATCCACCTCGACCTGTACATCGGTGAACTTCAGGTCATCAGGATTAGCCCAGGCATCATAATTCTGGGCATTGACGTGGATGCGGTAGGCTTTTTCATAATAATCTGTCGTCATGTTTTCGTCGGTGTATTTATCCCAATTGCCACTGGTACTGGAAAAATCATCAGAAAACAACACTTTTTGGCTGCTGGTGCAACTCGCGGCGAATGTAAGAATGGCCAATATGATGGAGATACGGATAAAGTATTTCATTGAAGAGACTCCTGCAGCTTTGATTTGGGATGGATTGTACCATTATCTGAGGGTCAGGATGCACCTCAGATGGCATCGACTGGCCTCGGATCAACATGTTTAGAGCTAGGGGAAGTAATAATCGAGCATGCGCGAAGCCTGGCTTGCCACCCAGGAACCCGGATCGGCAGCTTTAGCCCGCTCAAGCCACTCCCGGGCCAAATCCGGTTGATCGAGGAAGATATATGCCATGCCCAGATGCAGGTAGCCTGGGGCATACCCTGGTACGGCATCGATCGCCTTCCTGGCGTATTGTTCTGCCGCGTGATAATCTTCCAGCTCAAGCATGATCCTGGCCATGACGTCCAGGGAATCCGGATCTTGCGGATCCAGCTTAACTGCCTGGCGTCCGGCTGGTAATGCCAGCTCACGCACCTGGATATGGTTCTCCATCGCAAACTCAGCCAAAAGCCGGTAAAACAGTGGCTTGTCAGGCGCCAGGCTGATGGCTTTCTCGAAATTTGCCTGGGCCGCAGGGAGATCGCCCGCCTTGGATAGGATATTCCCAAGTTCGGTAAATAAATACGGGTCGTCAGAATCGATCGAAATGGCGCGCTCCATATAAAACTGTGCCTGGGTGAAGTCGCGCTGGCGTTCCCAATATAGGCCCATCAGGGTGTTGGCAACCACTGAGCCAGGGTCAATTTCAAGTGCAATCGTCAAATCGGAATACCCAGCGTCAGAGATGGCTTCAGATCCAGCAATACTCGCCTGCTGCCTGGCTTCGCCCAGGAAAGCCCGGGCGTCTGGGTATTCCAGATCGGCCTGGGTGGCGCGTTTGAAGGCTTCTTCCGCCAGCCGCCACTCTCCCAGGCTACCCAGCTGCCGGCCGGAAGCTACTAGGAGGTATGCGGGTTGATCGAACAGGTTGGCTGTACGGATCTCATCGTGCAGCTCCCTGGCACTGGTAGCCAGAGCCGGATCCATCTCGGCTGCGGTGGCCAGATAAGGCAAGGCTTTTAATGGCTCGGTTGCGGCGTAGAGCAGGCCAACCTCATATTGTTGCTTGGCATCGGATGGCTGAAGCCGCAGCATGTTTAAGAAATAACCAATTGCCGCGGAATAATCGCCCTGCTGCAGGCTGAGGTCTGCAAGATGCTTAAGGGCCTGGATAGAATCTCCCTGCTGCGCGACCTGCAGCCAGGTTTGCCGTGCTCTATCCATATTACCAGTTTGAAGGTACGCTTCGCCCAGCATAAGCAGGTCATCGCTGGAAAGCTGACCCTGGATTTGTGGCTGACCAAGATATTGGATGGTAGTTTTCGGGTCACCCCCCAGGAAGGCATACCGTCCGGCTGAGATCAATAACTCTGTCCGCCATGGGTAATATTGAGCAGCTGACTTCAGGTAGGTTGAAGTCGCCAGCCAATTTTCGGCTTTAACAGCCAGCATGCCATTACTAAATGAGCGGTTGGCCTGGTAGGATGATGCTCCCAGTCCAAGGCAGGCTACCAGCAGGCTGACCAGCAAGATGCGTAGCGTGATATGCAGGTTGGGGTTGATCTTCACCATCGATGATTATAGTGCAAAAGGCGGACCAGGTTTCTGCGCATATGGGATTTGGGTGGATAATCTCTTGGTAGTGAGTTCAATCATCAGTAGCTTTTCACCACCGCAGCCCCGGCTTGATTTATAATTCAAGCATCACACTTATTTGGAGGCAATCTATGGATTTCGCCCTGACGGATGAACACCGCATGGTTCAGCAGATGGTGCGTGATTTCGCTCAAAAGGAAGTAGCACCGGTCATCAAGGAGTTTGACCGGGCTCAGGAAATGGCTCCGTTTATCCTGCCGCGCATGGGGCAGCTGGGCATCCTGGGTATCTGCCTGCCGGTAAAGTATGGCGGGCAGGGCATGGATTACATCTCGCTTGGCCTGGCTTGCGAAGAGCTTGAGGTAGTCGATAGCACGCTGAGGGTGGTGCTTTCGGTGCACATCGGCTTGAACAGCCTGGGCTTGTTGCAATGGGCCACCGAAGAACAGAAACAACGCTTCCTGGTACCGCAGGCGAAAGGTGAGAAGTTCGCTTGCTTCGGGCTGACCGAGCCAGGAGCGGGATCAGACGTGGCTGGTATCACCAGCACGGCCCGTCGGGAGGGCGACGAGTATGTCCTCAATGGTGAGAAGATGTGGATCTCACTGGCCACCAAGGCCCACCACTGCCTATGGGTCGGCCGGACAAATGCGCAAGCCAAGGATGCACATGAGGGCTTGTCAGCCTTCCTGGTTGAGCTGGACCGGCCGGGCGTAACCACTGGTGACCTGCATGGCAAGCTGGGCATGCGGGCTGGCTCCACCGGATGGGTCAACTTCCAGGATGTACGTGTGCCGGCAGATCAGCGCATCGGCGAAGAAGGCGAAGGGTTTAAGATCGCCATGTCATGCCTGGATAATGGCCGGTACACGGTCGCTTCAGGTGCCACTGGCTTGATCCGCGCCAGCCTGGAAGCCAGCATCAAGTATTCCAAGGAACGCAGGGCATTCGGGCGTGAGATCGCCAAGTTCCAGCTGGTCCAGCAGAAGATCGCCAAAATGGTGCAGTCTTACGAGATGGCCCGCCTGCTTTACTTGAGAGCAGGCTGGATGAAGAACCAGGGATTACGGAATACGCGCGAGACTTCACTGGCCAAATGGTTCGCCACCGATGAATCATTCAATGCCGCATCGGAAGCCATCCAGATCCATGGCGCATACGGCTACAGTGATGAATATGACGTAGAGCGCTTCCTGCGCAATTCACGCGGGGCCATCATCTATGAAGGCACCAGCGAGATCCACCAGCTGATGCAGGCTGGATACGCCTTGGGTTTGCGTGAGGATACCCCCCTGCGGTGTGAGCTCCCGGCTTACAATGCGGAGGCCTGGCAGTAGGACCAATGAATGAAATCAGGCGGGAAGTGATTCCCGCCTTTTTATTCTCTATTAACAGGCCGTGGGGCTTGATCTATTAATAGTATAATCATTTTCGCACCCAGATTGTAGTCGACTGGGATGATAGAATTTCATTGAGCAGGTTTGGCCCCTACCAGAACACTGCAAGGAGGGTACCATGTCAGAAGAACAACAGCCAATTAATCCCCCGGAAGAGCGTAAAAAAGTCACCATACGCCTGGTACAGGCGATGAAGGCGCGCCATGAGCCCATCAGTATGCTCACCGCCTATGATTATCCCACCGCGCTGGTCATGGACCAGGTGGGGATGGAGATCATCCTGGTGGGTGATTCGCTGGGGATGGTGGTGCTGGGCTATGAAAACACCCTTCCCGTCACAATGGCTGACATGCTCCATCACTGCAAAGCCGTTGCGCGTGGGGCGAAGTATGCCCTGCTGGTGGGAGATATGCCGTTCATGTCCTACCAGGTTTCCACTGCAGAAGCGGTGCGGAATGCCGGGCGCTTCCTGCAGGAAGCCGGAATGAATGCCGTCAAGCTAGAAGGTGGGATCGAGCGTGCTGATACGATCCGGGCCATTGTGGATAGCGGCATCCCTGTGATGGGTCACCTGGGTCTCACCCCGCAGAGCGTGCATAAGCTGGGTGGTTACCGGCCCCAGGGACGCGACGCCGAAGCCGCCCTCAAGCTATTATCAGACGCTCAGGCACTCCAGGAGGCTGGTTGTTTCAGCCTGGTGCTTGAATCGATCCCAGGCCGGCTGGCTGTCCTGGTCTCGCAGCGCCTGGAAATCCCCACCCTGGGAATTGGAGCGGGAGCAGGCTGTGACGGGCAGGTCCTGGTGACACACGACCTGCTGGGAATATTCGAGCGCTTCACGCCCAGGTTTGTGAAGCGCTATGCCCACCTAGCTGGAGAGATGCGAGCGGCTTTCAACGAATACATGGGGGATGTCAAAGCCAGGACATTCCCGGCGCAGGAGCATACCATGGAGATGAGCAATGAGGAATGGCAGATCCTGGAAAACCGGCTCAATTTATCACAACCAGGCCTGGACCGCCGTGAACAGAGCGTGAGCTGATCTTATGGAAATCCTGGTTGTGGGGACGGGTGCAATGGCTTGCCTGTTTGCTGCGCGCCTGGCAGGTGCGGGGAATGCTGTGTCGATGTTGGGCAGCTGGGTGGACGGATTGAATGCTTTAAAGTCCAATGGAGTACGGCTGCGCGAATTGGAAGGTACTGAACACCGCTATCCGGTGCGGGTATTCAATGGAGAAGAAAATAGTGGGACATATTCGCAGGTGCTCGTCCTGGTTAAATCATGGCAGACGGCTCGGGTTGCAACGCAACTTTATAATCTATTAGCTACCTCAGGGATCGTTCTGACCCTACAAAATGGCCTGGGGAATTATGAAACTTTGGTGAGCGTACTGGGCGAGGAGAGGGTGGCCCTGGGAGTTACAACACTAGCTGCCCGACTGCTGGCGCCGGGATATGTCATGCACACTGGGGATGGGAAAGTGAACCTTGGGACGCATCCCAGGCAAGCAGTGTTACAACAAATGCTCACTCAGGCAAGTTTCCAGGTTGAATTAATAGCGGACGCTAAGTCATTGCTGTGGGGTAAATTATTGATCAATGCCGCCATTAACCCGTTAACCGCAATTCTTGGGATTACCAATGGCGAGCTATTAACCCAGCCTGATACGCGCGAGTTATTAAGTGAAGTAGCCACGGAAGCCGAATTCATTGCCTATCATAATGGTGTCAGGCTGCCTTATCCCGACCCGATCGAGGCGGTCGAGCAGGTTGCCAGGAATACGGCAGCCAACCAGTCATCCATGCTCCAGGATTTACTCAATGGTAGGCCAACCGAGATCGATTCCATCAATGGGGCCATCGTTCGTGAGGCTGAGAAGGTCGGTATCCCCACACCAGTTAACCGGGTATTGTGGCACCTGGTAAAGGGCCTGGAAAGCAAGATAAGGAAGGATGTGAATGAAGGTAGTTGAAACATTAGAAGACCTGCATAAGGCACTGGCGGGTCTATCACGACCAGTCGGGTTTGTGCCTACCATGGGATATCTGCATGAAGGGCATGTTTCACTGGTCCGCCAGGCACGCCGCGAGTGCAAGAGTGTGGTAGCCAGCATCTATGTTAATCCCAGCCAGTTTGGCCCACAGGAGGACCTGAGCAAGTATCCACGCGACCTGAGGCGCGACCTTGAGCTGTTACGAGGGGAAGGGGTAGACCTGGTCTGGACACCGGACGACCGGGTTATGTATCCTGCCGGGTACCAGACCTGGGTGACCGTCGAGCAGGTCACCCAAACCCTGGAAGGAGTATTCAGGCCGACCCATTTTTGCGGGGTAGCGACTGTGGTGGCAAAGCTTTTCAACGCGGTCCAACCGCAAAGAGCGTATTTCGGGCAGAAGGATGCCCAGCAGGCGGTGGTTATCCGGACCATGGCGCGCGACTTAAATTTCCCGATCGAGATCATCATCTGCACGATCGTGCGTGAGTCCGACGGTTTAGCCATGTCGAGCCGGAATGTCTACCTCAGCCCGCCTGAGAGACAGGCCGCAGTGGCATTGTCGCGTGGGCTGTTTACAGCCAGGGATTGGTTCGAGGCCGGCGATCACGAGGCTGCCCGGTTGCGGCAGATCATGCTGGATACCCTGGCCATGGAGCCGCTGATCAAGGTGCAATACGTGTCATGTGCCGACCCCGAAACCCTGCAAGAGCTGGAAGGCCAGGTGGAACACGCCTTGCTCTCCCTGGCGGTAAAGATCGGGAAAACACACCTGATCGACAACGTGGTCGTTTAGCTGGAACCATTTCGTGGTTCATCATTACTTGTTATGAGGAGAAATTGCCATGCTTTTGGCGATCGATATCGGAAACACGAACATCACCCTGGGCCTATACGATGGCAAAGAGCTGGGTCCCCGCTGGCGACTGGCCACAGCCTTTGATCACATGCCGGATGAATACGGCTTACAACTACTCGGCTTGTTAGAGCATGTTGGATACACCGTGGATGACATCGACGGGATCTGCATGGCATCGGTTGTCCCACCCATCACCGGCAAGATCATCGAGGCCTGCCGGCGCTACCTGCACCGAGAGGCGTTGGTGGTGGATGCGGGGGTAAAAACTGGCGTGCGGGTACGCTATGAAGACCCACGCGCGGTTGGTGCAGACCGGATCGTGGACGCGGTGGCAGTGGTGCACTTATATGGGGCACCGGCTTGCGTGGTCGACTTCGGGACAGCCACCACTTTTGATGCCATATCGGCCAATGGCGATTACCTGGGTGGGGCGATCGCCCCTGGGATTGGGATCGCGGCCGACGCACTTTACCAACGGACTGCCAAGCTGCCGCGCGTCGATATCCAAAAACCCCCTTCGGTGATCGGTCGAAACACTGTACATTCGATGCAGTCCGGGTTGCTTTACGGATATGTTGGGCTTGTGGAAGGCATGGTGGCGCGCTTCCGCCAGGTGCTTGGTCCGGAGATGAAGGTCATCGCCACGGGGGGCCTGGCGGATATTGTTGCCCACGAGACGCCGGTGATCGAGGTTGTGGCTCCCTGGCTGACCCTGGATGGCCTGCAAATGATCTGGGACATGAACCAGGCTGTTAAATAGCTCCATGTTGGAGAAGGATTCAGATTACTTCCAGGAGCTGCAAACCCACACGGGCTGGGGCAAGACTTTAGCTGGTTTTGCAACCTGGTGTGACCCCCAACCTGGTTGGCTGACCCTCGATGTGGGTTGTGGCCCTGGGCTGCTACCGGCCTTGTTTGCAAGGTTGGGTTGCCGTGCGGTCGGGGTTGACCTGGACCCGGGGATGTTCCGCCCCACACCTCTGCATCGCCAGGTATGCGTGGGGGACGTAAACCACTTGCCATTCCCCACGAGTACATTCAATATGGTCACATGTTCAAACCTGATGTTCCTGCTCCCAGAACCGCAGCCAGCGATGGAAGAAATCCGAAGGCTCCTGGTCCCGGGTGGCAGGCTCGCCATGCTTAATCCATCCGAGAACCTGAGTGAACAATCGGCTAGCAAGTTTGTGCATGAGAAAGGCCTGCAAGGAATGGCCTCCGCAACTTTAATCAATTGGGCGCGGCGGGCAGAGCACAATCATCGCTGGACCGAGCAGGCGACCAGTACTTTGTATGAGGAGGCTGGTTATCAATACAGGGGAAGTGTTTTGAAGATGGGCCGGGGGTTTGCGCGTTTTTCCTGGGGCGCGAGTCAACCCGAGTAAAAGGCATCAGGGTATAATTCACACAAGTGCATATGATCACAGAATTGATCAAGGCTGGACACCCCAGCAGTATCGATCACGCCGTTGATGTTTTAAACCACGGAGGCCTGGTGGCCTTTCCGACTGACACAGTTTATGGGTTGGCGTCCCTGCCGTTTAAAAGCGAGTTTGTGGAGCGCTTGTTTTCTGCTAAAGGTCGCAGCAGCACGCGGGCCATTGCGATCCTCATCGGAAATTTTGATGACCTGCCGAAGATCGTTGACCATATGGATGACAATTCCTCACGCCTGGCCCATCACTTTTGGCCGGGACCCTTGACGATCGTGGTGCCCAAACGCGCTGGTCTGCCTGAGGAGCTCTCGCAGGATACGACGATCGGCGTGCGCATGCCTGATCACCCGGTCGCACTTGCCCTTTTACGAAAAATCGGGCCACTGGCGGTGACTTCGGCCAACATATCTGGCCAGGAAAATGCCAATACGGCTGAAGAAGTTAACCGCCAGCTAAATGGGAGGGTACACCTGATCCTCGATGGAGGCCGCACAGCCGGAGGTGTACCATCCACCGTGGTGAGCTGCCTGACGACACCGCCGGGCATCCTGCGCGAGGGACCCGTCAGCCTGGAGGAGATCAACCTGGCATTGTCTGAATAAATAACGCGACGCGAACAGTAATTAATAACGCTAGCAACTCCCCCTTTTCTCACACGGCTTTACTTTCTAACGAACTTTTTAATCTACTTTCATTCAATTTTCAGGCTGGTGTATATAATGATAGTTGCATTCTCCTCACTCAAACTCGCCCGATGAGATTGGAGCCATCTCAGAGGGCGATTTGAGTTTAAAAGGCAGGTTGCAAATTTCTCACTGATAATCAAAAAAAATACGTTTGGATCATGCCTCAGGTGGGGCAGGTACCTCGGATAGGGGCCAGTTGGGGAGCACATCCATATCCAACCCGTCGCGCTGGCCACGTACGAACCTGTGGTAGCCAGCCCCTGCAATCATCGAGGCATTATCGGTGCACAACCAGATGGGGGGGATATGCACCGGGCAGGTGGAACGGGCCTGGATGGCGTGCCGCAAGGCTCGATTGGCGGAAACACCCCCGGCAACCACGATATTCCTGGCTTTGAATTCCTGGGTGGCTTTGATCGTTTTGGTGACCAACACGTCCACAACGGCGGCCTGGAAGCTGGCCGCCAGGTCTGCCACCGGCAAGGGGGTTGGCACATTACTGTGCTGCACCTCGCGCATCACGGCAGTTTTTAAGCCACTAAACGAAAAGTCCCAGCTATCTTCCAGCCAGGCGCGTGGAAAGCTATAGGCCAGTGGATTCCCATCGGTCGATGCATTCTGGATCGCAGGGCCACCCGGGTATTCCAGGCCCAGCAGGCGGGCGACTTTATCGAAAGCTTCTCCTGCGGCATCATCCAGGGTGGCGCCCAGCCGCTCATAGTGCAGGTGATCACTCATCAGGACCAGCTCGGTGTGACCGCCGGATACGATCAGGGCGACGATCGGAAATTCTGGCTCATTGGGGGGAGGGCTATCGGGTTTATAAACCCAGGCAGAGTAGAGGTGCCCTTCAAGGTGGCTCACCCCGATCAACGGTAAGCCACTCCCCAAAGCCATGCCCTTGGCGGCGTTCATGCCCACCACCAGCGAGCCGGGTAAACCTGGCCCACGCGTAACGGCGATGGCATCCAGGTCGTTGAGCGTAAGGTGGGCATCTTGCAGAGCCTGGTCGATGATCGGGTAGATGGTCTTGATATGCTGCCTGGAGGCCACCTCGGGGAATACCCCCCCGAATTGGGCGTGGAGATCGACCTGGGAGGCGACCACGTTTGAGAGGATCAACCGACCATTTTCAACGACCGCGGCAGCCGTTTCGTCGCAAGAAGTCTCAATTGCCAGGATGCGCACTGGAGGGCTATCGATAGGAGTATTGGGTCTGGCAGGATCTTTTGCCATAAATATCACTTTCTCTGTTTACTGGGTGAGTCATCCTTTTACCGGCAGCACCAGGTCCATCGGGTAATCTGCCAGGACTTCCATTTCACCTTGTGGAGTTACCCACAAGCTGTTTTCGAGCCGGACCCCCATTCCCATTTCGGGATAATACAGACCGGGCTCAAGGGTGAAGACTGCCCCAGGCACCAGGCAATCTTTTTCGTCACTATTGATACCGCTCCAGGGCCGCTCGTGGACATTTAATCCGATCCCATGCCCCAGGCTGTGGACGTACCCAACCTGTGTCTGAGGATCTTCGTGGATGGTTGGGTGACCCTGGGAGGAAAAGAGGTCGCAAACCATGTCTTGATAATCCTTAAATGGTTTCCCCACATCCAATTTCGCTGCAACCTTCTGGTAAGCCGATAACACAGTTTCATAAAGGGCCAGAACTTCATCGGGTGCAAAGCCCAGGCACCAGGTGCGGGTAAAGTCATAGAAATATCCACCACCCGCTTCACACGGGTAGATATCGAACACGATCGTTTGCCCAAGCCTGAGCGGGTCGGCAGGGTTGCCCGACGAATGCGGCACCCCAGCGTCCCTACCGATGGCAAATATGGTGCCTTCAGGATTCTCGGCCCCCCGTTCAGATAGCCACAGGTTGATCTTGGCTTTGATATCACCCACAGTCAATGGATTTCCATCCTTTTTAACCAACATTCCATTGTGGGCTGTGTGGGAAGTCATATAATCAGCCACAAGGCCAACCACTTCAGTGGTGATCTTTCCCATGCGGCGGATGCGTTCGATCTCAGCTGGATCTTTGGTCATGCGGGCCAGCAACAGCACGGAGTTATTCATCTCGCCCAGCAGGCTGATGCCAGGCATCTCTTTCTGCAGTGCAGCCAGGATCGCGTAGTAGGTCCCGATCTCTGACCGGCCGTACAGTGCGACCTTACCATGCTCAATCCCGCAATCCGATAGCATCTGGCAATAACGCATGGCAATCGCCAGAGCAACATCCCCATTGGCCTGATTGAGTAAGTCCGAATATTTATAATTGGCCAGGTTTTTGGTGATCAAACCCGACCTGGCGGCTTCATCGCGTTCCATCGGGTTGTAGAATAGAACCGGTGCCTCACCCCTTTTCTTGAGCAGGTCACCCGAAGTCAGGTGTGCACCACCGGTCATGTAGACCATGGCGGGATTGTGCTGGGCTGGGCCGGTGACCAGGAGTGCCTCCAGGTCATTTTGCTGCATCAGTGCGTCGAGGTCAGCTTTCATGTTATCGGATGTCCTTTTGATGGGAAATTAAAGTATTTCGTAGCGCAGCCAGTAACTCGGGTTCCTGACCGGGTAAGACGGTGCGTGGATCGAGCAAGACTTTCTCGGCCTCCAGGCGGGCGATCACCGGCGGCTGGCAGCGGCGTAAGTGCTCAAGGAAGCGGTTGGGCGAGGTGACCGATAACGCCAGCACATAGGTTGCCTGCGTCTCGCCGGGAAGCGAGCCACCGCCGGCTGCAGATCGACTCGGCATGACTTCCCCGGTGTTCAGTGCACCCTGCCAGGATTCCGCACGCAGGCGCAGCTTTTCTGGAGAGGCCGCGATCATCTGCCAGATCGGGATCTCGCGCACAGCTTCACTCTTGAGGTAGTGAAGCAGTGTGGCAGATAAGGCTGCCAGGCACAGCTTGTCGGCCCGGATCGCCCGGGCAAGCGGGTGTTTCTTTAGCCTGGCAATCAGGTCTGATCTGCCAATAATGATGCCTGCCTGGGGCCCTCCCAGAAGTTTATCGCCTGAGAAGCATACCAGATCGGCACCCGCAGACAACGATTCGTCCACGGTCGGTTCATGCTCCAGCCCGAATTGGGCAGTATCCAATAACGCGCCTGAGCCCAGGTCATCCACGAAGGGTATCTCAGCCTGGTGGGCGAGATTTGCAAGTTCTTCCAGGGTCGGCTCACTGGTGAACCCGCTGATACGGAAGTTTGAGCGGTGGGCGTGCATGATCAATGCTGGCGAGACTTCTTCGATCGCAGATACGTAATCATCCAGATGCACTCGGTTGGTGGTGCCAACCTCATGCAGGCGGGCTCCCGACTGCCGCATCACGTCTGGGATGCGGAATCCACCACCGATCTCCACCAGCTGGGTGCGAGAGATGACCACCCGGCGGCGTGAAGCCAATACTGAAAGAACCAGCAGCACCGCGGCAGCATTGTTGTTGACCACCAGGGCGGCTTCAGCCTGGGTCAGGTGCTTGAGCAGTGATTCGGCATGCACCAGCCGGCTGCCGCGCTGGCCACTCAGCAGGTTAAATTCAAGGTTCGAGTAACCCTGCGATACTGCCTGGACGGCCTGGATGGCTGCCTGGCTGAGCGGAGCCCGCCCCAGGTTGGTGTGTAGGATCACGCCCGTGGCGTTGATCACGGGTACGATGGATGGTGCTGTCCAGGTAGCCAGGGTCTGCTGGGTTTGTTCCAGCAGCTCTGCATTCGTTGGTACAGTTTGGGAAAGGCTGTATTCCTGCCGGGCTTGATCTAGTGAGTGGCGAAGTGCTTCCACGGTTAACAAGCGACCGAATTCTCCAACCCATGTAGTCACCCGAGAGTCCTGAAGCAGCTGGTCAACAGATGGCAGATTACGTAGACTACCCATAGCGCTGGATCAGGAGGTTAGTAGATTGTTGCGCGAGGCTTAACCTTTCCATTGGCTTCTCTCGCTTAGGCGTAGCAGAAACTCGATCAGACCCAGGCCGATCGCCAAAAGGATAGCCAGGGCAGGGTTGAGCACCCGGCCGATCTGGAGCCAGAAGAGTGTGGAGATGTATACTGCGAACCAAATCGCCTGCCTGACAACCACAAAATACGTGGGGGGTGGTGTGCTGGGGAAGCGGCGGTTAAGGAAAGCTGTGATGGGCAAGGCAGTACCTGTGATGGCTAAAACGATCAAAAAATAGAATAACCAGCGTGGGCCAACTGTGGGCAGGGTGGATGTGACCAGCAGGAGCAAGCCACCCCAACCAATGATCATCAGGAACAGGGCAGCAGGCAGAAAATTGGCCACACGCGGAGAGAGATTTGATTTCATTTCACGAGTAATTCTATCACAGGCGTTAAAAATAAAAACAGGCGGGTGGTGCGACCACCCGCCTGTTGCTGAGTAACTATATATCCCGGAACTCGCCTTCCACGACTTCACCTTCATCTTCCCGGTTGCCAGGGTGATGTCCATTATTGCCAGGTCCCCCATTCGCCCGGTCTTCATTGCCCGGTTGAGGTGTACCTTGCGATGCGTACAGCTGCTGGCTGAGGGCATAAAAAGCATTTTGTACATCATTGGAAAGCTGGTTGATCTGGTTGATGTCACTACCTTTCATCGATTTACGCAGCTGGCTTATTTTGGCCTCAATATTCTGTTGATCACCAGCCGGGACTTTTCCTTGTAGCTCGCGTAGCGCTTTTTCGGTCTGGTAGATCAGGCTGTCGGCGGAGTTGCGTGCCTGGATCAGCTCACGCAGGCGTCGATCGTCGGCATCATGTTCGCGGGCTTCGCGCACTTTCCGCTCAATCTCCTCCTTGCTCAAGTTGGTTGAAGCGGTGACTTTGACCGCTTGCTCCTTCCCGGTGGCCTTGTCGTGAGCAGTCACGTTCAGGATGCCATTGGCATCAATATCGAACGTCACCTCGATCTGGGGTGTGCCACGTGGCGCAGGCGGGATACCTTCCAGCCGGAAGCGACCAAGGCTCATATTATCGGCCGCCATGGGTCGCTCACCCTGCAAGATATGGACGTCCACTGCAGTTTGACCATCTTCGGCCGTGGAAAAGACATCAGACTTTTTAACGGGGATGGTGGTATTGCGCTCGATCAGAACGGTCATTGCACCTCCCAGGGTTTCCAGACCCAGGGATAAGGGGGTCACATCCAGCAGGAGCACATCTTTTACGTCACCCGAAAGTACACCAGCCTGAATAGCAGCACCTACCGCCACTACCTCGTCGGGATTTACACCCTTGTGAGGCTCCTTCTTGGTGAGGGAGCGCACCAGGTCTTGCACCATGGGCATGCGGGTAGCTCCGCCTACCAGAACCACTTCAGTGATCTCCGAGGGGGTCAGGTTGGAGTCCTTCAATGCCGATTGGAACGGCTGGCGTAGGCGAGCCACCAGGTGCTCGGTGAGCTGCTCGAAAATCGAGCGGGTAAGTTTCATCTGGAGATGCTTTGGACCGTTGGCATCTGCCGTGATATAGGGCAGGTTGATCTCGGTTTCCACCATGCTGGACAGCTCGATCTTGGCTTTCTCAGCTGCTTCGCGCAGCCTTTGCAGTGCCTGACGGTCCTTTCTCAAGTCAATCCCGGTCTCCGATTGATACTGGTCAGCTGCCCAGTTGACAATGCATTCATCCCAATCATCCCCACCCAGGTGGGTGTCGCCGTTCGTCGCCCTGACTTCGATCACTCCGCCGCCGACTTCCAGCACGGAAACATCGAAGGTTCCACCACCCAGGTCGAACACCAGGATGGTTTCATTCTCCTTTTTATCCAGGCCGTATGCCAGTGCGGCTGCGGTTGGCTCATTGATGATGCGCAAGACTTCCAGACCAGCGATCTTCCCGGCGTCCTTGGTAGCCTGGCGCTGGCTATCATTGAAATAGGCCGGTACAGTGATGACCGCCTGGTGGATTGGCTCTCCGAGATACGCCTCGGCGTCTTGTTTGAGTTTCCCCAGGATCATGGCAGAAATATCCTGCGGTGTATAATTCGCGCGCATGATCGGGATTTTGACCCGTGCATCTCCAGCTGGCCCTTGAATCACCTGGTAGGAGACCATCTTTAGCTCGGTTTGCACCTCATCGAATCGCCTGCCCATGAAGCGCTTGATCGAGTAAACCGTGTTCTCAGGATTGATAATGGACTGACGCTTCGCGGTCTGTCCAACCAGGCGCTCGCTGTTTTTATTAAATCCAACCACCGAAGGCAGCAAGCGCGAGCCCTCCGCGGTCGGAATAACGGTGGGGTCACCGCCTTCCATGACGGCTACCACGCTGTTCGTGGTGCCCAGGTCGATACCTATAATTTTGGACATACAACACTCTCCCTGGTATGCACAATAAATCAAGATGCATACCCATAATCTTTTTTATCTCAGGTGGAGGATACCTTTTGAATGAAAGAATCTCATTAACAGGATGTAGGAGAGTTGTAAATATCCAAACAAGAGCATTGCTTCCCATCCACAAGGATTGGATGAAGTAGAAGATGCGCCGGATATCAAGGCTGTATGGTAAATGGATCAATAGCATGATGAGAAGATAAGAATTGCCAAAAGATTATGCCAAAATTGGATGAAAACTGGACCAGCCTGGCGGTTTTTCCATTATTTCTTTGTTTTCACGTAGCGCCATATATAGTGTTGTATGTGAAAAAAACCGCTTTTGTGCTATATATGGGGGTAAGAACAGATGTTCCCCAATCTTCAGGTCGATAATTAATAAAAAGAGCTTTTCCGGAACTCGAACATGTGTTGCAAATAAAGAGTTTGTTTTAAGATTTGGAATCTTAAATAATCCAGAATTTTAAAGATACCGTAGGATAAGAATATTGTCATCCCCTGGTTATTTCTGTTAAAATGAGTTCGTAACAACTGCATCAAGTTTTGGAGATCGTGTGGTGAGCCAGCCTTAATATTTTAATAATCGGCTGGCTTTTCCGTCAAAAATGAATAGCAGGTGAATATGTAGCATTATTTATCTTCGATCATCGTGTCGGGGAAATGCATCTCGCTGTATTTGCATCCTTGTCTAGAGGAGGAAGGATTGCATGAAGGCTGAGCAAGCATGGCAGGCTGTATTGGGCCAGCTACAAATGGATATGCCCAGGGCATCTTATGATACCTGGGTTAAAAACGCAAACGTAGTCAGCTATGAGGATAACGTCTTCTTCATTGGCGTGCCGAATACTTATGCGCGCGATTGGCTGGAGAGCCGTCTCTCGAGCAAGATCAAACGCTTGTTATGCGGCATCATGAACCGTACAGTTGGCGTGCGTTTTGTTGTCTGGCAGACCAAAGCTGAGCAACCTGCACCTGAGATCGTTGAAACAGAAAGCGAGCTAGTCGCACCGGCCGAACTGGAAGACGAATTGCCGAAGACCAGGAATAATGCCTTAATCACGCGGTTTACCTTTGAAAATTACATCGTCGGGTCGTCAAATCGACTGGCGCATGCTGCTTCTCTGGCCGTAGCCGAACGGCCTGCCCTGGCATACAATCCCCTGTTCCTATATGGAGGGGTTGGGCTGGGCAAAACTCACCTTTTGCATGCCATTGGCAATCATTGTATTAAACACCGATTGAATGTGCTTTATGTCACCTCCGAAGAATTTACCAATGACCTGATCAGTGCTATTCGCCAGCACACAACCCAAACATTTCGAGATAAATACCGCCATATCGATGTGCTGCTGATCGATGACATCCAATTTATTGCAGGTAAAGAATCCACCCAGGAAGAGTTTTTCCACACCTTCAATTCATTGCATGGCCAGGACAAGCAGATCGTCATTTCGTCTGATCGCCCTCCAAAGGCATTTGTGACCCTGGAAGAACGTCTGCGATCGCGCTTTGAGTGCGGCCTGTCTGCCGACATCCAGCCTCCCGATTTCGAGACCCGTGTGGCTATCCTTAAGTCAAAATCTGAGCGGATGGGTAGCAACATCCCCGATGAGATCATAGAAACTATCGCTCACCGGGTGCAGTCGAATATCCGCGAGCTTGAAGGCAGTCTGACACGTGTGCTTGCCCTGCATGAACTGAGTAACCTGCCATTGAGTATTGGCCTGGTTGATATCGCATTAGTTGACCTGCTGCCCAAGGCTAATTCGGTTGAGCCTGGAGAGGTTATGAGCCAGGTAGCTGGGGCTTTTGGTGTCTCGGTTGAGAACCTGATCGGGCCTGACCGCAGGCAGGAAGTGGTCCTCCCCAGGCAGATCACCATGTACCTGTTGCGCGAGGAAGCCAAGTATTCACTGCCGAAGATCGGTGAGGCAATGGGCGGGCGTGACCATACCACCGTGATGTATGCCTGCCAGAAGGTGACCAATCTGCTTGAGAGTGATGACAAGCTCAGGCGGCAGGTGATCAGGATACGCGAACAAATTTACGGGCAATCGAAATTATCGGTATAGCAGCCTGACTGTTTCCCCCTTCCTGGCTGTGCGGCTGGCATAAAAAAAGCCAGCCGTCATTATTTAATGGGCTTATCCTTTCTCCTTGAGTCCCACCATGTGGAAATTGATTTATACAGCTTTCCTGGAAAGGTAAATCCCATGGGTTCAGATATCTCAACATAGCCTGTCCAGGGGTCCCGGTCAAGCATTTTATTGAATGTATAACGACTGATGAGGTTAAAGCTGGCCAAAACCGGTGCTGCCAGTAGCAGCCCGATCAACCCGATCAGGTTAGCCGCCACGATGGCAACTACCAATACGGCAGCCGGGTGGACTCCCAGACTTCGCCCCATGATGCGGGGTGAAACCAGGTTATCATAAATTTGATCCAATAAAATTGATAATATGATGCACAGGGCGGTGTAAAAAATGGGCTGCAGGCCGAAGTAATTCCCACCTTGAAATAAGGTCACCAGACCCATGACGATGTAAGTGATCAGCGGCCCGATGTAGGGTACGAAGCGTGCCAGGCCAGCCAGGATCGCAATGGCATAGGCATAACGGACACCCAGGATGGAGAGCAGGATCATGTAGCTAAAGATGACCATGATTACGATCAGGATATGGCCCCTGAGGAAGGTGTTCCAGCTGCGCCCTAAAGCCCTGCTCATTTTTTGGATGTCTTGTGAATAGCCAGGGATATCAATGTAATCTAGGATACTGGGCACTTTACCAGCATCCACTAAGACAAAGTATGAAATAATCAGGACGAAAAAGCCCCAGCCGATCGTGCTGGCTGTTTTTGATGCCAGGGCGCCCACGATTGTGCCTGCCCTTCCCAGCAAGGATTGCAGGGTGGTGATCAGCTGATCGCCAAATTGACCCAAGTTGGTGAACTGGTTGAAATCGATGCGGTAGGGCCCAATAATTATGATCTGTTTACCCAGGTTATCGATCAGGTTAGGCAAGTCATTGACGAAACGCTCGACAACTTTAAGCAAGCTTTGGGTTTGTTGCAAGACTGCCAGGCCCAACAGGGTAAAAGCACCGATCAAAAGAATCAACAGAATGATGTATATAACGCTTACGGATGCACGCCATGAAAGCCTGGTGTGTGTGTTCAGTTGGGCTGCGATCGGGTGCAGCAGGTACACCAGGATAAAGGCAAGGATCAATGGGCCAACAATGGAGCGGAAGTAGAATAACATCGCCAAAAGCAGGCTGGTGATTACCAGGCCAACGACCATCTTTAGTGTCGAGCTCCATCTTGGGGAGGAAAGGCTGGGTTTTTCGTTGCTCATGGCGATCTCTCTCTCTTTTGCGCTCGCTGCCACCAGTAAGTCTTCGGCGGAGGTAGCGGTTGTATGGTGCTAACCGGGGTCCAGTCTATGTCGAACAAGTTTGCGAACAGGTAACGCCCGACCACGCGCAGGGAGGCGATGGTGGGTGCTGCGAGCGGAATACCGATCACACCCGCAACGATGGCCCCAGCCACGATCCCCAGGATCACCACCAACGGGGGCAGGTGAATCCTGCGGCCGACAATGCGTGGGATCAGGTAGTTCAGGTCAAACTGCTCAAAGATCAAATGGAGGCCGATTACGAGCAGGGTGAAGGCCCAATTCGGCAGGGGCAGCCAGGTGGAACCCAGGAAAAACGCCAACAACGAAGCGATCACCAGCCAGATTCCATGGCCGATGCTGGGCAGGAATTCCAGGAGCCCTGCCAGGAAGCCCATCGCAATCGCGAAGGGCAGGCCGATGATCAGCCCAACCGTAATAAAAATCGCCGCCACGGTCGTGCTGAGCAGCAACTGCCCCCGGAAAAACGCTGACCAGATCAGGCTGATCTCAGATTGGATCCAGCGGTAGTCCGGGAGATAATCTGGTGGCAGGTGTGACGAAAACCATTCACCCAGCTTGGTCCCATCTTTGATCAGGTAAAAAGAGACCATGAATATGAAGACGAGCCAGATGATCGAGGTGATGACATTTTTTACCAGGGTGACAGTTTGTCCGATCACCGGCTGGAGCAGCCCTTGCAGGGCTCCAAATAGCTGCCCGGCCAGCGCACTCGGGTGGATGGTGAAGCCCGCCACAGTATAATCCTTGGCCAGCGTATTCTCGATACTGGTGACCAGCTCTTGCGGATTGATCTGCAGCTTTTCGATGTTCCCTCCCATCCAGGGGATGATCGCCACCAGGATGGTTGCCAGGACCGCTAAAACAAGTACATAGGTAAGGATGATGATTAGCGAGCGTGGAAAGTGCAGCTTTTTTTGGATGTAGTTAACGATCGGATTGAGAATGTAGGCGATGATCACCGCAATGACGATAGGAGCAATGATCTCCTGAAAACGGGTGAGTAAGTAAATGAAAAAGGCCAACAGCAACAAGCTGATCGTTAGTTTTGTTGCATATGGCCATCGCCTCCGGACCATTACCCACCTTTAGCGCTACATCAAGGATAGCTTACCTTCTTCAGAGTTGCAGGATGATTGCCAGCGCCACAAGAACAACAAAGAAAGAACCGGCCAGGATTCCTACCCGGCGAATATCCTTGACCACGAAGCTATAATCTGGATTGAAACCAGTCGGTCGGCTGGCAGTTAATGGATCGGGGACGGATTTCTCGATCCCTGGTTTGCTATTATTGTTGATTGGACGTCTATTTTTCTTTGCCATCGAACACTCCATAAATTTCGCAGGTGTGATGGCGACACGTCCATCGATCACCTATAAGATTGTGACCCATATTATATATCTTAATATTCACTGCTCAGCAAATTACCCTGGACGACAATCCGCTTATTGTCCACCATATAAGGATAGCATGATATTAGTGTGATGGTTGGATCTGGCGTGGAGGCCATGACTTCAACATCCGTGGGCGATACGATTTGCACATCGGTTATCACGTATGTGAAAGCATACCCTGCAGTGTAGATGATGATCTCGTCACCAGGCTGCAGATGATCCAGGTCGCGGAAGATCTCACCGAAGACATCGTTGTGGGCAGACAGGACCAAATTACCGATCTGCCCTGGGTTGGCTGATCCGGTATGTTGAGCGACACCCTTTTTCAGTTGTTCCCATCCGTCTCCCTGGACCACAGGCGCATCCACCTGGATGACCGGGATTTGGATCTGCACGGCTTGCTCCGGTCCTGGCGTGGGGATGGGCATTTGGGCCATGGTCTGGTAAAGCGGCAGCAGATGGGCCGGGATCTCACTCTCGTTTGGCTGGACGCCACTACTGGAGTTGGGAGGCGTGTGCCCTGAAGGTAAGATCACCGGCACGATCAGCGGTGTAGGTGTAAAGGTTGGCAGGGTCAGGGCTTCACTAAACTGGGTATTCAGGTTGCGCAGGATATTTATCCCGTTGTAAATGATGAAGAACAAGCCGATGACAGCGATGATCTCGACCGCCAACAAGAAATGGTCCAGGTTTTTACCGGCCCGCTTGTACCAGGGTAACTCAGCATCACCCAGGATCTGTTCAGTTTCGGATTGTGAGTGCAGGTGCTCAAGGGAAGGGCTTTGAATATCGGAAGCCAGGTGCACTACCCTGCCAGTAGAGCGGTAACGCTCCAGGTGCTGCGTGCGGATTTTTCGACGCTTTTCCACCATGAGCTGGCGAAGCTCATCGATCGATAGGTCTTCGGGTGATTTATCCTTGCGCACGACGAGATTATACCTTGTTTACCTGACGGAGCTGTTCGACCTGGAGATCGTTGTTGTTGGCTTGCTCAGGTTTTGTTTTGGTGGGGCCTTTCCAGGCGAACAGCCCGAACCCGATCAGCCGTACAACTGTGCTGAAGATCATGGCGTTGGTCAGCCCGATGTGCTCAGCCAGGTATGTGCTTACCAGGGGAGCCACGATTGCTGACAGATATTGGATACTCTGAGCCAATGAAACGAACGTGGGGCTGTAGCGGGGCGGGATGGTCTTCATCAGCTCATCGAAGAAGACCAGGTCGATGCCTGCCTGGAAGAATCCGGCGACTGTGGCAAAGATGAAGATCATCGTCTGGTTGGTGGTCAACGCCACCAGGGCCGGATAGAGCGAGACGGCAAAGGTCGTGATCAACAGGACAAAACGGGAGCCACGCCGGCGTGATTGGCGTGGCCAGATGAAATACCCCACCACCAGGACTGCCGTTTGAGCGGTGTAGAGCAACCCGATCCAGGCATCTGTGGCATCCAGCGCTCGCACGAAATACAATGGGAACAGCGGGACTGCCAGGGTAATCCCGAACAGGTAGACAAAACGTTTCAGCGTGAAGGATTTGAATTCCGGCGAGGTGTTAATGAGCGAGACATAATCCTTCAGGTTGGATTTAAGGGAGCTCTGAGTGGTGCGTGCTTCAGGTACGGCATCGGGGATATTGATTCGGCTGGAGAAATAATAGCTGATCAAGCCTCCCATTGACAGCCCGAGGAAGACGAGCTGGTAATTCAAGTGAAAGTCGATCATGTCCAATACCTGGCCAGCGATAGCCACTGTGATGGCGGTGGTAAGCCCCAATATCGACCAGCGCCGGCTCATCAGATCGTATCTGCCCTCCGGCCCGGAAACTTCATTCATCACAACCGAGAAACCCACCGCCACCATGGTCTGTGGGATGGTCGCGGCTGCCCAGATGATCAAGATCACATAGATAAGGATAGCGTCAGGGACGAAAAAGGGCACCAGCCCGGTGAGCGCATAGGCTGAGATCACCAGTAGCCTGGACAGGCTGAACCATGGGACGACATTGCGTTGTCTCTGCAGGAAACGGCCAACCCATAGGGAGAGAAACAATCCCGTGATGCCTGGCATGGTCGTTAATAAACCGACCTGGACTGCGGTTGCTCCCAAGCGGGTTAAGAATACTGGCAGAAAAGGCGCAGCCGCATTGGCTGTACCAACACCGACGGCATCGATCTGGACGTAACGCTTGTTGCGTGCCTGGATATCCGTCTGCTCGATTGTTTCAGGGGCAGGAGGTTGGAGGGCGGTCGTCATGTGGTGAGTTTTAGCATTATTTTCAGTAATTTTGCTGCCAGGGTATTCCGGTCAAAGTTGGTTTCGACATAGGCGCGCGCCTGGTGACCCATCGATCGTGCTAAACGTGGATTATCGGCAAGCTGGAGGATGGCATGTGCCATTGCATCCGGATCGCCAGGTGGGACGGGGATGCCTGCACCACCTGCTTCAACCACTTGACGGATGACCCCATCGATGGCCAACAAGACTGGCCTCCCAGCAGCCATGTAATCGAATACCTTGTTTGGATAGGTGGTTTTATACAGCTCGATGGGTTTGAGGATGGCGATACAGGCATCAGCCGCAGCGAGTGCGGATGGCATGTCCAGCTTGGGAACTGGTGGCAGGAACAGGATATTTTGCAGGCCAAGCTGGCGAGCCTCATCCTGCAATAATGCTTTATCTTTCCCGTCCCCGAGAAGCACGATCAGGATATCTGCCCGTGAACGCAGGATCCCGGCGGCATTGATCAACACACCGAGGTCATTTGACATTCCATGCGCACCAGCATATAAAGCCACGAACTTTCCATCGAACCCGTGTTGTTGCCTGAAAACCTGACCGTCTACACCTGGGTTGAACATGGTGGTATCGGCCCCATTCGGCACCAACTTCACCTGCCTGGCACCGCGTTCCTTCACATGGGTGATATAGCCTGGCGAATTGACCACCAGCAGGTCTGCATGCCTGTACAGGAAGCGTTCTAACCAGGAAGAGAGCTTGATCAACACGGGGTTGTTCAGTACACCAACAGCCACTGCGAATGCCGGCCAAAGGTCTCGCACCTCGAATAAAAACGGGACCCTTTTTAGCCTGGCGACCAACCAGGCCGTGAGGCCCTGGAAAATCGGAGGGCTGGTGCCCCACACCAGATCGACATCCTTGATACCCATTCCGATCAGGAATGAGGAGATCATAAAGCTGAAAAAACTGAGCAACCGGTGAGCAAAACTGCGGTGAAGGGAAGGATAGGTGTATGCCCGAATGATCGTGATGAGCTCACCATCGCTTTGTCTCTCAACCCAAGCGATCCTGGCTGAACCGGCCTTGCCGGTCAGGTAGCTGATTGGGCTGGCAATGATCGTTACCCGGTGGCCCTGGGAAGCCAGGTAGCGCGCCAGCTCATGGTGACGGGTACCGCCGGGTTCGTTTAGCGATGCAAATGCCTGGTGTATCAGAAGGATGTGCATTGATGAATTCTACCTGCTCTACAATTACCTGAACATGTTGCTGTGCGATCAAAGCAGCTCATTTGGAGGCTGTTCCGGGATCAATAATGGCTCATCCGGCCATCCATTGCGATGCGATTTACGAATAAAATCGGCTAATATCCTTGGCAAGACAGGCCGCTCCGAAATGTGCTCGATCGGCATCCAGACCGGCAGGTGCGAGCCTTTAGTTGAATTAACCGAAGTATTCATTTCCTTGCCAGTTCCGGTTCCAAATTGACCTCGCGTAATATCGACAAGGAAGTAATATTGGGGTGTACCCTGGTACCAGATCTCTGCGACCATGCGCTTGATCTCAATCTGTAAACCAAGCTCTTCCAGGGCTTCACGCCGGGCGGCCTGTTCGGGCGTTTCGTCAGCCTCGACCTTCCCGCCTGGAAAGGCGAAATAATGCAACCCTGAACGATAGCGCTCGATCAGGGCGATGCAGTCGCCTTCGATCAAGATAACCGCCGCCCTAGATTTCATTTGGTAATACCCACACGCTTTTTATATTAACGGGTAGCCGTTGGTCAGCCTCAAGGATGCACGCCAGGGCAGGGACTTTTACCCCATAGGTGGGTGAAAACCAGCCTGCAATCGGTCTAGCCACACCTGAGCCATGAACCAGCTGCCCAGCACGCATGAGCTGCAACTTCACCTTTTGAGTTTTGAGTGAAACATCCGCTGGTGACATGATGCTCATTTCTAACGATACCCACCCGAATTGTGTCCGGAGGCGAACCTGGAAAAGGGTAAGGTTCGCGTCAGAAGAAAGCTCACACACCTCGTATTCCAGGTCTGGGAGCAGCCAGTGCAGGCGCACGGTATGGTTTTTAACTGGGCTACCAGTCACCTGATCAATAATCTCCCAGCTACCATTCTGGAGCGCTGTCACCTGGCGTGTATGGCTCACGCCCAGCCTACGGTATCCATCTTGAACGGCGGAAATTCTGATCAGACCGATATCGTTATCTGCATCGATGACTTTTGCCTGGGCCCAATCCAGATACAAGAACCGACCAGCCCGCAGCATAAATTCCTGGCCATCGACTGTGACGGTGTTGTGGACGAAAGGGCTGGTGAGGGAGTTATCCCATGGTGGCGCAGAATTGTACAGGTAGGTGCCCGGATCTTGGGCCATGTTCATGCCACGCCACCACAGGTCAAGGTGAAGCTGGTCAGCGTGGGCCGGGCGAGAGCAGAAGTGTGCGATGCGGAACGAAGCCCACGATCCATTGGACGGGTTGTGTAGGTGCGCCGGTGAGCTGGGGTCAGCAATGCTGGATTTTTGGTCACCATTCCAGAGATTTATTCCCATGGAGGATAACGAGCGATCGGCTGGTTTACATAGCCAGGAGGCCATCTCTTGCCAGGGTCCAGAGGGCTCCAGCCGGCGATGCAGAAATGCCTGTGCGGCGGCAGCGAGCAGCGGGCGATAGTCTTCATACGGACAAACCGTAAATGGCAGGATATAGGCACCATCATTGTGCCCCAGGTTAGGAACCCTCCCCGATTCGGGGTCGAGCATCCGCCAGATCCATTCGGTGGCAGAGGCCAGGCTGGTGTGGATGGGTGGTGGGATGGCCTCCGATTGAAAGGCGGTATCGTGGACAGCGTACATCCACAGGGCTGCCTGGAGCATCAGGCGGTGATAGTTCGTGCTGTGCTGGATGTAGGTGCCATCGGGTAAAATCTGGCTCCTGAACGCATTCTGCAACCATTTCCAGCCCAACCTGTGCCAATTGGCTGCCAGCGGGTGATCGCGCAGCAGGGCTGCCGCCGTGTACAACCCCAGGGCTTCCGTGATCAGGTGGTTGTTGTTTTGCGACCGGGCATAGACCAGCGTAGCCGGGATACGCTCGGCGTGGATGGCAATTGCCTTGGCAAGGTTATTGAGTCGGGCAGGTGTGGTTGATTTTGCGCCGGTGAAGGCCTGGATGGCAAAGGCCAAGGCGATGAGGCGGATTGCCACTTCCTGGGCAGACGCCCAGTGCGGTCCGAGAAATGAGGGGTTGGATTCGAGAAAATATTCCGTGTGCTTCCAGAAACTCTCGGCATATTTCTCGTTGCCACTCAATAAATAAGCTCTGGCCAGCGTGCAGGCCCAACCAAACCGCCCAGCCTCCCAGGTGAATTTAATATCCTGTCCCTCGACCCGGTTGTCGCCTTGTTCATACGCGGTCCAGTATTTTAGTGGCTCTGAAGACCTGAGGATTAATGGCACCGGCTGGCCCCCAAAGAGGCGCACCTGGCCATTCAGGATTTCATCAGCCTCTGCATAGAGGGAGCTTACCTGCTCACCGAGCAGGTTTCTCAACGTGTCTAGGTCAGGCAGCTGGGAAAGTACCGGGTATGGCTTGAGATGGGCTGGCTGGGAGAATTTCTCCAGGCGGGAGGTCGCCTTTGCCAGGGTTCTGCGGTAATGCCCGGTGAGAATTCCGACCTTATAGATAATTAACAGCCCAACCTGGTGAAAGCCGAGCTGGTGCGCAGCCTTGAGCGCAATCTTAATGCCTGCAGCAGGATTCATTGAGGATATTTCACCGTGCGGGTCAAGACTGGGTCGTATCCAATCGGACCGTCTGCCTGGAACGGAGTGAACTCACGGCCGCAAAGGTTGCTTCTGTGACGGCAAATAACTGGTCATAGGGGATGGGCGGTTTATCTCCTGCCACGATTGCTTTTGAGAACATCTCCCACTCAGTCTGGTGACCTTTATCTTGCCGCAGGCGTGAACGGATGGTTCTCCGCTTCCCATGTGATACCAGCTCCAGGCTGCGGAAATCATCCAAGACACCCACCTTGCCACCTGTAAAGACCTCGATACGTTCCTTCGGGAAGGCTTTATCACCGTTGGCCAGGTATGTGACCGTGCCGATCGATCCGTCAGAGAAATTCAGGGTGATCACCACGTTGTCCTCCCGGTAGCGGGCATCATCCGGCAAGCTGTAAGCTGTTATGGCGATGGGCAGTGACCCGATCAAAAAACTCACCAGGTCGATAAAGTGGCAGACTTCACCGATGACCCGTCCTCCACCTTGCAGCGGATCCTGTACCCAATGGGTTAATGGGATGCTGCCAGCGTTAACCCGGTACGTGGCGGCCAGTGGCTCTGTGCGTGGTTGGAGAAAACTGTGCAAGGCAGCAGTGAGGGGAGCAAAACGACGGTTAAAACCCACCATGAGCAGAGGTGAGGTTTCCTGGCCGAGAAGTTGCTGCTTGATCTCGGCCAGCTGCTCAGGTGTGGTCGCCAGAGGTTTCTCGCAGAACACGTGTTTGCCCGCCTGCAAAGCCCGGACGACCTGCCCAGCATGCAAGTGGTGGCGGGTGAGGATGGCAACGGTGTTGACCTCTGGGTCCTGCAGGACCTCCTGCTCGCTCTTGGCGGTGTATTTAAACTTGAATTTTTTGCTGGCATGTTCGGCGTGGTATCCTGCTCCAGACGTTATGGAGATCAGCTCAATCTCGGGCAGCTTCTGCAAAGCGGGCAACATGACCGCATTGGCAAAGTTACCAGCCCCGATCACTCCCAGGCGCACAGTGTTCACGCCGCGGAGTGGCAATCTGGGCTTGATGATGGGTGTAGCCTGGATGGCTGGTCTGGCTTCGTTTTTCGCCTGCGGGTAGGTCAGGAGCACACCCAAGAAGGATTGTTTTGTCTTGCCTGTAATGAGCTCATAAGCCGCTGGGGCATCCTCGATGGGGAAACGGTGCGTGATGAGAGGTTTGACGTCCACGCGACCCTCACCCAGCAGGCTAACAAAGGCAGCCAGGTTGCGGCCTTCGGTCCAGCGCACATAACCGATCGGATAATCCAGGCCTGCTTCCTCGTAGGTTGGATCATAACGGCCGGGTCCATAGGAGCGAGAATTTATGAAGGACAATTCCTTGGTGTAATAGATCTTGCGAGGGATATTTATACCAACTGCCCCGGTGGCAACCACGTGGGCGCGATCCCTGGCAATCTCGCCCGCCAGCTCAACGGGATCGTTGCTGGGGGTATCGGCACAGATCAGGATATTATCCAGGCCATGGCCACCCGAAAATGTTAAGGCAGTCTCTACTGCATCCGTGCGCAGAACCGCAGTAATGCCTAATTGATTAGCTAACTTGACCCGTGATTCATCCAGATCTACCCCAAAGACCTGGCAACCGGCAGCTTTGGCCAGCAGGACGGTTAACAGGCCCAATAACCCCAGGCCGATCACTCCTACCGATTCACCCAGCTGGGCATTCGCCAGCCTGAAACCGTGCAAGGCGATCGCACCAAGCGTGGTGAATGCAGCTGATTCGAAATCCACCTGATCCGGTAGCTTTGCCAGCAGGTTTTGCGGCACGAGCACGTGCTCTGCATGCACCGCATAGCCTCCTCCCGCGCAGGCAACCCGGTCTCCAACCTTAAAGCCCTGAACGCCCTCGCCCACCGCTTCGATCACACCTGCTGAGGAATAGCCGAGTGGCATGGGCTGGTCCAGGCGGTTGAAGGCAGCCTCGATCGTAGATAACAAGCCTTCACGACGGGCTTTATCCGCCACCTGGCGGACCAAGTCGGGGCGAGAAAGGGCCTTGCCCAGCAGGGATTTTTCAGCAAACTCCACCAGCATGCGCTCCGTCCCGGCTGAAACCAGGGAGGCGTGCGTACAGACCAGGACCATGCCGGCTTGCAACTGCGGGATGGGTACTTCGGCGATCAGGGTTTCGCCAATATGGATATTCTGAAGGAGCTGTTTCATTAAATCTCCTGCCGTGAGGCAAATCAAAAGAGGATGTTGGGAAGATTATAGCGCGGATTTTACCGGCATGTTATAATTTTCTTCTACTTAAATGTCAGACAACTTTAACGAAGGATGGCGAATGGCTATTCAACCCTACTATAAATTAGCTCAGATCTTAGTGGACCATTCCACGAATGTAAAACCTGGAGACCGCGTTGCTATTGAGACGACTACCAATGCTTCAGAGCTGGTCAGCCATATATATGAGCTGGTTCTGCAGCGGGGCGGGCACCCTCATATCCTGCTGAGCTTGCCTGACCAGGAGCGGATATTTTTTAAGTTCGCCAACCCCGATCAGCTGGCGTACACACCCACCTTCCAGCAGCTGGTAACCGACCAGTTTGATGTATATATCCGGGTCCGCGCAGATATCGATCCACGTGGGCTGAGCGATGTACCGGCGGAGAAGCAATCGCTCCGGCAGAAGGGCATGGCGCCCGTACGGAACAGGATGCTGCAACGCGCCGCAGAAAACTCGCTGCGCTGGGTGCTTACCCAGTTTCCCACCGAGGGCTATGCATCTGAGGCTGGCATGAGCCTGGCGGAATACACGCAATTTCTGCTGGCAGCCTGCCATGCGGATGAAAAGACGGCTGACCCTGTGGCGCATTGGGAATTCGTGCGCGTGCAGCAAAGCCGGATGATCGAAAGTATTCAAGGGCACGACAAGATTAAATTGGCTGGGCCGAATGTCGACCTGAGCCTCTCGGTGAAAGGCCGCAAGTTCAATAATTCATTTGGCAGGCACAATTTGCCAGATGGAGAGATCTACACCGGTCCGGTTGAAAATTCAGCCAACGGCTGGGTAAAATTCACCTATCCAGCCATATATCAGGGCCGGGTGGTGGATGGCGTCGAGCTCGAGTTCAAGGACGGGCGGGTGACCTCAGCACGGGCGAGCGTCGGTGAAGACTTGCTGAAGGCGATGATCGATTCGGATGAAGGTTCGCACTACCTGGGCGAGTTCGCCATCGGAACCAATTTTGAGATCGACCGGTTTACCCGCAACATCCTGTTTGACGAAAAACTCGGCGGGACATTCCACATTGCCCTGGGGGCAGGCTACCCTGAGACGGGCAGCAAGAACACCAGCGTCATCCACTGGGACATGATCTGCGATCTCCGGCACGATTCAGAGATGCTGGTTGACGGTTCCGCGATCTACCGGGATGGGAAGTTCATTTAGCAATGATTATTAAAATCAATGGGCAGGTCTGTTCATGGACCTGCCCGTTTTGTTTAAAACCAAAGAATTAAGCGCACCGGATCAAGGGGTGGATGTGTCGACGGATTTCAACAGGTCAAGGGTGGCCTGGATGACCTGGGCTTGCTGTTCCTCCCGGGTGATCGTGGCTTGGTTATCGCCTGGTTGATCGCCGTACCAGCCAAACTGGGCGTGGTTGCCTCCACCTACCTCCAGCCAGGTGGTGCTGGTGGGTAGTAGCGCTCGTGAGGCATCGATCTTATCCGGTGTAGCTAACCCATCCAGGCTAGCGGAAATGGAAGCCACACTCAAGCCGCTGTCGGTCAGGTCATTGCTGCTGGCAGGATAGGAGGCCCATAGCACCAGACCGTCGATCTGTTCCGGATGCTTATCGGCATATAAGGCTGCCATCGAACCTCCCAATGAGTGACCACCGATGACCCACTTTTCGATCTCTGGATAGGCTTGGATGACTGACTCTGCCTTACCCGAGCCGAACACCGCCAGGTTCAACGGCATGGGGACGATTACCACCAGGTAGCCTTGCTCAGCGAGGGCATGCGCCTGGGGTGCATAAGAACTTGGGTCCACCCTTCCACCTGGATAAATCATAAAACCGGTGGTCGGAGTCTGCCCAACCGGCTCAAACACCAGCCAGGGCTCCGTGGTAACTTTGACCTGGCTATCCGACTGTAATGCAGCCAGCGCTTCGGGCATGGGGGCTGGGACGATCGACCCCCAGGCTACGAAACCGATCACCAGCGCGAGCATGATCCCAAGTGGAATCAACCACCAGCGTTTTTTCAACCAATTCATACCTGCCTCCCGGGATATATTATTCTAAGCTCAAATTAGTGCTGCAATTTTACACGATTTGATGGTAAAGATTCCACATCCGGTAATATATCCCCCGGTGACGGAGTAAATCGGCATGCTTGCCCCGCTCAACCACCTGGCCATCCTTGAGGATCAGGATCTCATCCATGCGTTCGAGACCGACCATATTCTGGGTGATGGTGATCATACTCCGCCCCTGGGAACATTGCGCGACGGTGTTCAAGACGGCTGCTTCAGTGGCAGGATCCAGGTTGGAGGTCGGCTCGTCAAGGATCAATATGGGAGCATCCTTGAGGATTGCCCGGGCAAGCGCCAGCCGCTGGCGTTCTCCGGCACTCAACCTCAATCCATGCTCACCAATCCAGGTTTCATACCCGTCATCCAGCGAGCGGACCAGGTCACCCAGCTGGGCCTGGTCCAGAGCGTGCAGCATCTCTTCTGCAGTAGCGGAAGGTTTGGCGATCAGCAGGTTTTCCTTGATCGAAGCGCAAAACAGGTACGTGTCCTGCGTGACCAGGCCGGACAGCCCGCGGATATCCTCCTGGCGATAGTCCTTCAGCTCGTTTCCGCCGAATTTTATCGAGCCTTTTTCATACTCCCAAAAGCGCAGCAGGAGATTGACCAGGGTAGATTTTCCAGAACCACTGGCCCCGAGCACTGCGATCTGTTTGCCATAGGGGAGTGCGAAAGAGACCGCTTTCAGGTTGAATGGGGTGGGCTTGGTCAGTGATCCATTTTGGGTCCACTCCGGGTAGCAGAATGAAAGCTCCTGCACTTGCAAGTCATTCTCCACTGGTAGGGGCCGTGGTGAAGGGGGATCGACCACAGGTTGGGGAGCATCCACCAACTCATACAGTCTCCCCAGCGCAGCCCGGTTCGCCTCAAGATTCTGAGCTACCTGAGGTAAGGGCTGCATGGCTTCAAAGCAGGTCAGGGCAATCAATGCCACCACTCCAAGGTAGACACCGTCCAGCTGGCCTTTACCAACCAATTGGATCGCTATAACCAGCACGGTAACCATGGCCAGGTTAGCCAGCAGGTTGCCAGTGGCAGTGTGCAGGGCAATCAGGTTGGAGCTACGGCCCTGCGTAGAGGACAGGTGTTTTCCAGCCTGGTTAACTTGCCTAAGCTGCCGATCGGCCTGGCGAAAAGCCTGCAGGTCTGGCATGCCTTGCAGGCAGTCAATGATCAGCGTGCTAAGGTGGGCGCGCAGGCGGGCAATCCGCAAGCCGAGACCGCGTGCCTGGTGGGTGACGATCAGCGGCTGAACTACACCAGCCAGGATGAGGAAGACTGCCAGCGCCCAAGCCAGCGATGTGCCGAACCGGCTAATAAACAAAAGGACAACGCTACTGACCAGGATAGCCACCAGTGGGGGGTTCACCGCCCTGACATAAAAAGTCTCCAGCGAGCTGATGTCGCGGATCATGCGGGTTAGAAGGTCACCGCTATGATAACGACTGAGCCTGGCAGGTGCTAATGGCTCGAGGGCCCGGTAGAACCAGACTCGCCATTGTGCCAACAGGCGGAAGGTCATGTCGTGTGAGGTCAAGCGCTCAAGATAGCGGAAAACCCCACGTGATAACCCAAAGAAGCGTACACCCACGATCGCTACTTGAAGGTCGGCGATCGACGGGTGCAGGGCAGCCGCCGAGATGATGTATGCGGAAACAGCCATCAATCCTACACCACTGGCGATTGTGGCAAATCCGAGCAACATGGCCAACCCGATGCGTGGCCAGTATGGCAGCATCGTTTTGAGCAGGCGAGGGAGCGATATCCTTGGCTGAGGTGAGACAGTCTCTTCTGGTGCTGGTTGGGGAAGGATCGTCGCAGGACCCGTGCCAGCGAGAGGAGCCTCGGAACCTGTCGTGGGTAGCTCAAGACCCACATCCATGTTGTGCGCAGATTGCTGTTGTGCGATGGATTCGACTATCCCATGGCTCAACCTGACTACCTGGTCGGCAGCCTGGATCGTGCGTTGCCGGTGGGCAATGACCAGCACCGTCCGGTCCTTCGACAAAGTCCGGATCGAGTCTTGCAGGTATGAATCGGTCTCAGGGTCAAGGTGCGAGGTAGCCTCGTCCAGGATCAGGATAGGGGCATCTTTGAGGAAGGCGCGTGCCAGGGCGATGCGTTGAGCCTGGCCGGTGCTCAACCGACTGCCGCGTTCACCGATCTGGGTGGCATAACCTTCGGGCAGCTGGCGAATGAATTCGTCGGCGTGTGCTAGGCGGGCAGCTTTTTCCAACGCGACCTGGTCTGCAGCCGGATTGCCCAGCCTGATGTTCTCTTCGATCGTGGTGTCGAACAGGTAAGGATTTTGAGGCACCCAGGCAAGCATCGCATGCCAGGCCGCGCATGGGGATTTGGTCAAGGCGTACTCCATTCACCAGGATCATCCCTGCCTGCGGCTGGATGAAGCGCATCAACAGCCAGGTCAGGGTAGTTTTCCCAGCACCGCTTTCGCCTGTCAGGGTGGTGGTTTTACCAGCGGGTACCTCAAAGCTGACCTGGTCAAGTACAGGGCTACCCTGCGAGTAGGCGAATTTTATGTCTTTGAAGGTTATCGCAGGCCGTACGTCTTTCCAGGCAGATTGGTCTGCTTCGGGCTGCAGCTGTGGTGGGATTCCCGGTTGCGGCAGGTCGATGACCTCATAGATCTTCTTGGCGGCTTCCACGCCTGCCATGCCAGCGTGAAAGCGGGTGCCCAAGACCCGTAAAGGCAGATAGAACTCGGGGGCCAGCAGGAGAATGCAGAAAGCCTGCTCAAATGCCAGTCGACCATACAACAAACGGATGCCAATCTCGACCGCCACAACCGCGGTGCTGAGGGTGGCGATCAGCTCGAGTGCCAGGGCAGATAAGAAAGTGACTTTTAATACCCCCATCGTGATCTGGCGGTACTGGTCACTCACTTCCTGGATGACCCCTACCTGGGCCCGGCTGCGACCCAGGGCTTTCAAGGTCGTTAGCCCCTGAATAACATCGAGGAAGTAGGCACTCATCCTGCTTAACCCCAGCCATTGCTTGCGAGTGAGGGCTTCAGCCGCGCTGCCGATCAGGTACATGAACAACGGTAGCAACGGTGCAGTGAGTAGGAGGATGATCCCGGATAGGGTATCGGTGGGAAAAACAAAGATCAAGATGGCCAGCGGGATTATGGCGGCTAAGGCGAGCTGGGGTAAATATTGGCCGAAATAAGCGTCCAGGGCATCGATGCCTTCGGTCGCCAGGTTGACCAGCTCTCCGGTGCGGTGATCCTGCCCCCTACCTTCACCGTGTAAGAAGGCCGGGCCAAGTGCCTGGAGCTGCGCCAGCAACCGTTCGCGCAAACCCTGTTTAATTTTACGGGCACCTGCCCCGGCAACCGCTTCAGAGCCCCACCCAAGCAATGCCCTGAGGCAGATGATGATCACGATAATTGCGATGATGGGGATGACTGCATCGAGGGATTGATTTTCAAGGTACACCTGGTTAATCACCCGGCTGACCTGGAAGGCCTGCAATATGATCAGCAATCCACCAGCCAACCCCAGGCAGATGGCAAGGATGATCAAGTTTCGGGCATGCCTGGCTTCTTTGAGCAGGCGAGGGTCAATCTTCATAGGAAAATAACCGCGGTCAGCATCCAACCCGTAAGGAGATCAAAGCTGAATGCTGACCGCAAGATGTGTGGTCGGGACTTTAATAGGTCAGTTTTTTCGCATCCCCTGAAACGCGCTTGCGGAAGACCCAATAGGTCCAGCCCTGGTAAACCAGGACAATCGGCAGGAAGATCAGGGCAACAATGGTCATTAACCTTAAGGTCGTGAAAGAAGAGGCTGCGTTGACGATATTCAAGCTCCAGAGTGGATTGAGGCTGGATACCATCACGCGAGGATAGAGGAAGGCAAAGATGGTCAAAACTAAGAATGCGACGGTCAGGCAGGTCATTAGAAATACACGTCCATATTGCTCTTTACGCAGGAAATATCCACTGAGCAGGATCGAGACCGCACCTGCGACCGGGAACAGCACCGGCAGGAGGCTTAGCCGCTGGCGGACATCGGTAGTGATAAAGCTGGTGATGATGAAAATCACCAGGATCAGCACCACCAGTAACCAGAGCGAACGCACTGTGCTCTTGGCTTTTTGTAATAGCTCTCCCTCGGTTTTAATAGATAGGAACGCAGCTCCATGGAAAATCAGGAGCACGACGACGGCCAGCGCTGCTAAAAGTGCGTAGGGATTGAGCAAGTTAAAAAACCCGCCTACATACTGCATGTTGGCATCGATCGGAACACCACGGACCAGGTTAGAGAATGCGATGGGTAAAAGGACGGCTGGGATCAGGCTGCCTGCAAAAATGCACCAATCCCACAGGGAACGCCAGCGAGGATTTTCGTCCTTGCTGCGAAACTCAAAGGCTACCCCACGTACGATTAACCCGATCAGGACAAGGAACAATGGCAGGTAAAAACCGCTGAACAGGGTGGCGTACCAGTTTGGGAAGGCTGCGAAGGTGGCGCCACCGGCGGTGATTAGCCAGACTTCATTTCCATCCCAGTGAGGCCCGATGGTGTTGATGATGGTGCGGCGCTGTAGATCGGTTTTACCCAGGAACGGTAGCAGGATGCCCACTCCGAAATCAAAGCCTTCCAGGATGAAGAATCCCGTGTAGAGGACCGCAATGAAAATGAACCAAAGCGTGTTGAGTGTCATTGTAGACCTCCTACTTACCTTCGGGTGGGGTAACCAGTGATGGGTTAAATTCAGCGGGGGCTTCAGCAACAAGAACTGGTCCCGCCTTCGCAAATTTCAACATCAGGTAGATCGTTGCTGCGATCAGGAGGCCATAAACCAGGATGAACCCGACCAGGCTTATACCAATTTCGCCGGTGCTGAGCGCGACGGATACGCTCTGGGGGAGCTTGAACAGCTGGTATACCGTCCATGGGAACCTGCCCACTTCGGTGAGGATCCAGCCGGTCGTGTTGGCGAGATAGGGCAATACCACCGCAAAGGGCAGCAGTTTCAGGAACCATGAGAATTTGGCGTATAGGTTCTTTAATTCAATGATTAACGCCACCAGGCTGATGAGTATCATCAGTAGGCCAGCCCCGACCATGGCGCGGAAACTCCAGTACAGGATATAGGATGGCGGTACATAATCGCCTGGGCCGTATTGCTGAAGATATTGCTGCTCGAGGTCAAGAATACCTTCGACCTTACCAGTGAAGCGGTTGTATTCCATTAAACTGAGCAAACCCGGCACACGCCAATCGAGCAGTACCTCGCGCGTCACCGGGTTCCCAATGGTGATGATCGAGAGTGAAGCCGGGTCTTCCGTGTTGTAGAGTGCTTCAAGGGAAGCCAGCTTCATCGGTTGGGTTTCCAACAATTCCTGACCCTGTGTGTGCCCAAACAAGCCTACTGCAATGACGGCCGCCAGCCCAACCGCGCTGGCGAGGCGCATGGAGATGCGGAACATTTCGGTCTCATTGTGCCGCAGCAGGTGGTAAGCACTGACTGCCAGCATGAAAAATGAACCCGTGGCCAATCCCGCGCTCAAAACGTGAGGGTAATGGCTAAAAATGGGGTAATTGGTGATCACCGCCCAAAAATCGGTTAAAACGGCCCGTCCATCTACAATGGCATAACCCACCGGGTGTTGCATGAAGACATTGGCGATCAGGATCCATAACGCAGAGAGATAGCTTCCAAAGACTACCAGCCAGATGGTGGCAAGATGTAGACCCTTGGATATCCTATCCCACCCGAAGATCCATATGCCCAGGAAGGTGGATTCGATAAAGAAAGCCAGCAATGATTCAATGGCCAGGGGTACCCCGAAGATATCACCCACGAAACGTGAATATTCCGACCACGACATGCCGAATTGAAATTCCTGGACGATGCCCGTTACCACCCCAATGGCAAAGTTGATCAGGAACAATTTACCCCAGAACTTGGTCAGGCGTTTATATATCTCTTTTCCTGTGGCAACGTAGATTGATTCGAATACCGCAACCATCAGGACTAGACCCAAGGTGAGGGGAACAAAGAAAAAATGGTAAATGATTGTGATTGCGAACTGGAACCTTGCGAGCAGCAACACATTCATAAATGCACTCCTCACAAATAAAAATGTATTTACGTATCTGAAAGAGGATTATTTCACAAGCTAATTTTACATCATGAACGGCAAGTTTTGTATGGTTTTCGCGCTCGGACTTTTCAGGCTCTTTTATGCTCTCCAAAAACCCCGCCTGACAGGGCGCACATCCTCAGCAGTGATGAACGCTTCTGGATCGATCTCATTCACCAGCTGGTAGACTGCCTCCACCTGCTTACGCAAGACGGAGCAGTTGATCATGGTGACCATGCCATCTTTCCCCCGGCCGGATAACTCGGTGACTGCATAGCCGTTCTCACGTAAATGGGTGACAATCGCCGACCCACGAGCTGGGCTAATAATATTAATCAGGATGTGGCCGATGGCGATTCGTTCTTCAATGATCATACCAACGACATTGCCGGTGGCAAAGCCTGCGGCATAACCGATGATGTTCAATGGATTCGTAAGCGAAGTGAGCACCCGACCGATAGCCAGCACGAAGATGGCCGCCTGGAAAAACCCCAGCACCCAGGCGACCTTCTTTTTCCCGCGCATGACGAACAGGACGCGCAATGTGTCGAGCGTCATGTCGCACACACGCAGTGCGAATATTAATAAGGCGCTGAATACTGCCTGAGTTGTGATGATCGATGTCATGGTTAGCGTTCGGTCGGCAGGTACATCCGCTCGGTATATTCCTTAACCATACGCTGGATGCTGAAACGGGGGGTGAGCGTGCGAATCGATTCCTTCATGAGCGCAATCCAATCCCCCGGAAGATTGTCAGCTGAGCGGTCTTCATAATATAACGGGATGATCTTGTTCTCGAGGGTGTCATACAGGCTCTCGGCATCTGCTTCATCTTGCTGTTCATTGGTCTCGCGGTCTTGTTCATCACCAATCGCCCAGCCATTGGATCCATTATATCCCTCACGCCACCAGCCATCCAGGACGGAAAAATTTAGCACGCCATTGATGGCTGCCTTTTGGCCAGACGTGCCGGAAGCTTCGTTTGGCCTGCGCGGGGTATTCAACCAGATATCTACCCCCTGCACCAGGTACCTGGCCAGGTTCATATCATAATCTTCAAGGAACACCAGCCGGCCACCCGCCTCAGCTTTCTTTATGATGCGGTAGACTTCCTGGATGATAAGCTTGCCTGGCTCGTCAGCTGGGTGGGCTTTCCCTGCAAAGATGATCTGCACCGGTTGAACGGGCTTATTAATAATTTCCATCAAGCGGTTCACGTCGTGCAGGATCAAATTCGCTCGCTTATAGGTGGCAAACCGGCGGGCAAAACCGATGGTCAGCGCGTAAGGATCAAGCAGCGCACCTGAAGCGATCACCTGGACTGGATGAACACCCGCATGCAGCCACTGCTCACGGGCGCGTTCCAGGATATAGATAGTCAGCTTGCGCTTCAGGTGGCGTCGGATAGCCCAAAGATCTGCATCCGGTATGTTTTCGATCCGTTCCCAGACTGCCGGATCGTCGACATGTTCCTTCCAGTTATTCCCGAGGTAGCGATCGTATAAGGAGGATAAGCGCCGTGCCAACCAGGTGCCAGTATGCACACCATTGGTGATATGGGTGATGGGCACTTTGTCCTCTCTCAGGTTTGGCCAATAGAAATTCCAGAGCTTGCGAGCTACTTTACCATGCAGCTCAGAGACCGCATTACGCTTGGTAGAGAAATTCATGGCCAGGATGGGCATGCTGAACGTCTCGCCCCATGGCAGGTTATGGTGGGCGAGTGCGATGAACTGGTCGCGGTCCAGGCCTAGTTGTGACCAGAAGCCAGAAAAATACTTGTCGACTAGCCAGATAGGGAACTCATCTGAGCCAGCTGGGACATTGGTGTGGGTGGTGAAGATGGTGGAAGAGCGCACTTGTTCGGCGGACTGATCGAAAGAATTACCGCCTGCAACCAGCTCGCGGATGCGTTCCAGTACCATGAAGGCTGAGTGACCTTCGTTCATGTGCCACACATCGGGGTTATAACCCAGGGCGCGTAACGCCCTGACACCACCGATCCCCAGGATGATCTCTTGAGATATGCGGGCGTCCATATCGCTGATATATAAGCGGGATGTCAGCTCACGGTCTGCCGGGGAATTGCTTTCGACGTCGCTATCTAGCAAATACAGCGGTATCCGGCCAATACGGATTTCCCATAGGCGGGCTTCGATATTCCGACCAGGCAGCTCGATGGTGACCGTGAACGGGTTTCCCTGGTCGTCGATGAAGGGCAAGACCGGTAACTCGCCGAATTTCAAACGCATATAGCGGGCTTCCTGCCATCCATCATCGGAGATGTGTTGCGAGAAATAACCCTGGGTATACAAAAAGCCGATCGCCAGGAAGGGCAGCCCGAGGTCACTGGCACCTTTAAGGTGGTCTCCAGAAAGCACCCCCAGACCCCCAGCATAGATCGGCATGGTTTCATGCAGCCCAAATTCAGTCGAAAAGTAGGCTACAGGGCGGTTCAGGTGCTGAGGATAACGGCTGGCATACCAGGTGTCCTTCTTCTTCATGTATTCATCAAAGGCACGCAGGATGCGGTCGTAGTGATCCAGCGCATAGCGGTCGTTGACCACACTCTTCAAGCGGGATTGCTCCACTAATTTTAAGAACTGGATCGCATTATGGTTGGTTTTTTCCCAAAGAACGGGATCGATGCGGGAGAACAAGCGCTGAGCTTCGGGGTTCCATGTCCACCATAAGTTATAAGCCAGCTCGCCCAGGCGGTTGATCCTGCGTGGAAGTGCGAACTGGTTAGGGATGATCGTTTTGAAATTTACCATGATCTATTTTGTCCTGAAACTTGCAATGTCAGTTGCTCTTTAAAGCGCCATTAATCTTACCACGGCAGGCTGATTTTGCGGCAGCCCCTGTAAAAGTAGAAGGACTATCACCAACCTCCTTCCATCAGGTAAAACTACAGGCTATGTAACCGTGTGGAGCGTGGTTTAAGTTACAATTATCCCAGGAGAATTCATGTGGAGACTGTTCAACTATTCGTGACATGCATTATCGATACCTTGTATCCTGAGACAGGCGAGGCAGTGGTCAGGGTGCTGGAGAAGGCCGGTGTGAGCGTCTCGTTCCCGCCCGGACAGACTTGCTGTGGCCAGCCTGCGTTTAATGCAGGGATGCGCTCACAGGCACGCCAGATGGCCATCCAGACGCTGCGAGCCTTTGAAGACTATCCAGGTCCAGTGGTGGTGCCTTCTGGCTCATGTGCTGCCATGATCAGGCATTCCTATCCAGAATTATTCGCTGGTGACCCGGAATGGCTGCCGAAGGCCCTGGAATTTGCCGGACGAGCGTATGAGCTTACCGAGTACCTGGTGGATATTTTAGGTATCACTGACCTGGGCGTGCAGTTCGACCGCTGCATCACATACCATTCATCTTGCCACCTCTTACGCGGCCTGGGGGTGGACTGCCAACCTCGCCAGCTGCTGGCTGCCATAAAGGGTGCAGAGCTGGTCGAGCTGCCGGATACGGCAGATTGCTGCGGTTTTGGTGGCGTGTTTTCGGTGGAGCACCCGGAGATCTCTTCAGCCATGCTCGAGCGCAAGATTGCCAATCTCGAGTCAAGCGGGGCTGAATTCGTAGTGGCTTGCGACGCGGGGTGTGTAACGAACATCAACGGTGGGCTGCACCGGAAGCATAAAAAACCGCGTGCCATGCATATTGCCGATCTGCTGGGGAAACAAGCATGACCAGCCACTTCAAGGCCCAGATCCGGAAGTCACTGGCGGACGAGAATTTACAATCCGCCCTGGACGGCAATGCACAACGGCGTATCACGGTTCGGAAAAACGCCTTCGCCTTGTTACCCGACCCTCAAGCACGGCGCATGCAGGCCCGAGCAATCCGTGCTGAGGTGATAGACCATTTGGAACCATATTTAGAAAGGTTTATCCAAAAGGCAGAAGAGAATGGCATGATCATTCACCAGGCTGCCAATGGAGCTGAGGCGGTGCGGCAGGTGATTGAAATCGCTCAAAGTCATGGCGCCAGGCTGCTGGGTAAATCGAAGACCATGGTGAGTGAAGAGATCAAGCTGAACCAGGCTCTCGAAGGACAGGATTTCCAGGTCATTGAAACTGACCTGGGAGAATACATCGTCCAGCTGCGCGGTGAGCCACCTTCCCATATCATCACGCCTGCGGTCCACCTGAGGCGCCAGGATGTAGGCAAGCTGTTCCAGGAAAAACTTGGCATCCCCTACACCGAGGATATCAGCCTGATGACCAATGCTGCCCGGAAGACTCTACGCCAGGTGTTCATGGACGCAAATGTCGGGATCTCAGGGGTTAATTTTGGGGTGGTGGAGAGCGGGACATTGTGCCTGGTCACGAATGAGGGAAATGGCCGGATGGTTACCACGCTGCCACCTGTGCATATTGCCTTGATGGGCATCGAGCGCCTTGTGCCAAGCATGGCTGATCTGGCCCTCATGCTCTCCTTGCTACCTCGCTCAGCAACGGGCCAAAAACTCACTGCGTATACCAGCCTGATCACCAGCCCACGCCGCCGTGTTGATCCGGATGGCCCGCAAGAGCGGCACGTGATCCTGGTGGATAATGGACGCCGGGCGACACGTGGATCAGAGTTACGCGAGATCCTGTATTGTATTCGCTGTGGGTCATGCCTGAATGCGTGCCCGGTTTTCCGTGAAATCGGCGGGCATGCTTATGTTTCGCGCCAGGGCGAGCACAGCCCCTATCCGGGACCGGTTGGGAGCGTGGTATCGCCTGCGCTGTTTGGGCAGGCTGAGTTTGGCCAACTGGCGCGGGCTTCTAGCCTGTGCGGAGCCTGCCGAGAAGCCTGCCCGGTGGATATCGACATCCCGAAATTACTCTTGCGGGTGAGGGCTGGAATCTATACAAGCCAGGCAACCCAACCGACCAGACCGAATGCCCCGCTGGTATTGAAGGCTGGGTTGAGTCTCTTCAGCCTGGCAGCAGCTTCACCCAGACTTTTTACGCTCGCCCAAAAGCTGGCGGGGCTGTTCGGGGCAGTGTTTTCTGGGAAAGATGGCATGCTCCGACTACCCGGTTTTACGGGATGGGGAGCTTCGAAGGATTTTCCCCGGCCAGCTGCCCGTTCGTTCCATGCGAGGTTCACGCAGATGAACCATGCTGTCTCGGTGCAGGCTACCCAGGCAGGTGTGCAAGGTAGTTCACCCCCAGTTGAAAACCAGCCACCAGCGCTTCAGCGGTTGGAAGGGATTACCAGCTTCGAACGAGAGCTGACAGCTCTCGGAGGCCATTTTGTTAAATGCTCGAAGTATGATTTAACTGACCAGGTCATCAGCATCCTGAAAACCAGGGGCATAGACCAGCTACTGGCCTGGGAGACCTCACAGTTACCACCTGAGCTGCTTGACGGTCTTTCCAGGGCTGGAATCGCAACCATCCATCCCACGGCAGAAACTCTTGACCAATGCAGCAAGGTCTCAGCCGGATTAACGGGCGCGTACGCAGGACTGGCTGATACCGGGTCGGTGGTCTTGTTAGGTGGGCAGGGCAGGGCAATGGCAGCTTCGCTTCTGCCTGAGATCCATATCGCCATCCTGCATGAGCAGGATATCTATGAAAGCCTGGATGAGGTCCTTTGTGAAGCAGAGGTTGTGCAGGCAGCGAGTGGTGTGATCATCACCGGGCCTTCACGCACCTCTGACATTGAGATGACCCTGACAATCGGGGTGCATGGACCGGGTGAGCTGTGGGTCATCTGCCTCAACGGTGCATAACTTGGAGCTCCAGACTGATGTCAGGTGTCGCTACAAATTGCCGCCCTGATTTCTGGCTTGAATTTTTTGTTATGATGATATAATTTTCAATGATACAGGCTTGCTGCAGCTTATACCGCCGCGACGAAGTGTCGCGGTGGGATTTTTTTGGAGGAGAGATGGATAATAAACTGTATGTAGGTAACTTGCCGTTCAGCACCACCGAAGATGACCTGCGCAATATGTTCGCCCAGGCAGGTACAGTCGTCTCTGTCAGCCTGATTAAAGACCGGGATACCGGACGATCACGCGGATTTGCATTTGTCGAGCTGAGTAACCAGGCTGAAGCTGAAAAGGCAGTAGGTCTGTTCAACAACACGCTGTTGGATAATCGCACCCTAAAGGTCAATCTCGCACGCCCGAAGGAGGACAGCGGAAAGTACCGCAAGCCGGGCGGCAATAAGCGATATTAAAAAATAACCAAAACTAATTACTCCCAGGCAGGGACCTCCCTGCCTGGTTTGGGTTAACCCGGCAGCTCCAGCCTGCGGAACACCCCATTTTCTTCGCAGGTCAGGTTGGAGATCGAAACAACAGACTCAAGATTGATGGGTCCATATATGTGTGGGAATAGGTCGTTGTCGACGAGCTCCCAACGAATTTCCGCTGTAAGGTTGGTGGGCTCCAGCCACAGGAGCAGCAGTCCCAGCTTAGCGGAGTAAAAGCGGTTCGCCACCTCCAGCACCTGTTCAGGCGTTGAGCAATGGATGAACCCATCCCGCTCCAGTGACGCATCGGTAAAACTACCTTGCCCAAGCGCTTGTTCCCACTCGATACGAGGGCAGATATGGACAAGGTAGGTAGAGCGTTCGACCTTCACGCAGCGGTCATGACCTGCCAGGTCCTTCAGCACGGTTACCCGTGCGGACGGGTAGAGGTCAGTGGAGAGTGCTCGGACCTGGTCAGCCTGCGATGTTTCAACCTCGAGCAACATCACCCCACCAGGGAGTAAGTTCTGGCGAGCCTGGCTGAGCAGCCTGCGGATCAACTCCATCCCGTTCGTACCACCATCCAGAGCGGACATGGGTTCTCTTTTAGCTACCGCCAGCGTTTTCAGCTGGGCAGAAGGGATATAGGGTAAATTGCCGCAGATCAGGTCGAACCGGCCTGGTATGCTGTCAAGCAGATCAGCCTGGATTGCCTCCAGCCGGCCAGCGACATGATGTTTTTTTGCATTGAGCTGGGTGATTTCCAGCGTTTTCGGAGAGATATCCGATGCCACGATGTGCAGATCCGGAATCGCGGCAGCCAGGCTAACGGCGATACAACCGGAGCCGGTGCCCACGTCGAGTGCACGACGCCTGCATGGGTGGTCGTTCAGCCACCGGATACATTGCTCGACCAGGAGCTCCGTCTCAGGCCTGGGGATGAGCACATCTGGGGTGATAATAAAATCCCTGCCAAAAAATTCCCAATGCCCAATGATGTAGGGGAGTGGCTCGCCATGCACCAGGCGTTCGACGGCGCGAGAAATTTGCTGGTATTGATCGTTTGAGATGGGCTCATCGGGGTGAGCCATGACCCATGAGCGAGATCTACCAGAGCTGATCGGCTGCCAGGACTTGCGCATCCAGGGAGGCCGTTTCACTGGATGGTTGAAGTTGCTGTGTAATCTCGCGCAGTATATCCTTCAGGGTCAGTTCCATCGTTGAAAGGACCTCACCTGCCAGCCACGCCATCCAAAGATACGATTGGACGTGGAGAAGGCATACGATTGGATTTCACAATGAGGGGATACCTCAATCGCGATCTTCGATGACCGCTGCTTCACTCAGTGTAGACAGTCGCTCAGCCTCATCGCGGGTTGCCAGCTCGTCGATGAATTCATCCAATAAGGACCCGGTCATGAAACCAGCCATGTTATACGTGGAGAGGTTGATGCGGTGATCGGTGATGCGTGATTGAGGGTAGTTATATGTGCGGATCTTTTCTGACCGTTCCCCCGTGCCTACCTGCGACCGGCGGTTGGCATCGATCGCGGCCCGTCGTTTTTCTTCTTCTATCTCATACAGGCGGGCGCGCAAGATGCTCATGGCCCGTACACGGTTCTGCAACTGTGAGCGCTCATCCTGGCAAGCAACCACGATCCCGGTGGGGATGTGGGTGATCCGCACCGCGGTGGCGTTCTTTTGCACATTCTGGCCGCCAGCGCCTGCGGAGCGGTAGACATCCATGCGGATATCCGATTCGGGGATGTTGATCTCCACCTCGTCGACTTCTGCCAGGACTGCCACCGTGGCAGTGGAGGTGTGAATGCGGCCCTGCGATTCGGTAACTGGCACGCGCTGCACCCGGTGGACGCCAGATTCATATTTAAGGCGGGAATACGCCCCCCTGCCTTTGACCAGGAAGATGATCTCTTTGTAGCCGCCGATGCCGATCTCACTGGAGGATAAAACCTCGATACTCCACCGGCGGATTTCTGCATAATGAGCATATAGCCGGAACAGATCAGCGGCAAAGATAGCGGCTTCATCACCGCCGGTACCGGCGCGGATTTCCATGATCACGTTGCGGTCATCGCGCGGATCCTTGGGTAGCAACATCGCCTTGATCTCGCCTTCCATCTGGTCAGCTTGCGGCTCAAGGTCCAGGATCTCTGCCTCGGCCAGCATGCGTAGCTCGTCATCGTCGCCATCCAATAATGCATGGGCTTCTTCGATGCGCTCCAGGGTTTGGCGGTACTTGCGTGCAATCATGGCGATCGGCTCCAGGTCGATGCGCTCTTTATTCAGCTCTGCGGCGCGCTGGTAGTCATCGCCGACTTGAATCAATAGCTGGTTCAACTCATCATAACGCTGCTCAATTCCAGACAGCTTATCCAATAAATCTAATGGCATTCTTTCTTGGGTCTCCCAGTCAAGAAAATGATTATACCACCGGAACTTTTAAGGATTTATGGTCGTCTTATGCGCAATCGGGCATGGCTATTAAGGTTGGACGGAAGTGCTCGTAAAGGAGGAGAATATGAGACCAAAGTCCGCTTTCCTTACCTTCAGCATCATCATGATCTTTTTTTCGGTCTTGATGCTACCTGCCACCGCCCTGGCAGACGGCATCATTGTGCCAGACCCACCCATTTGCGATCCAGGGCCGTGCCCGCCGGTGGTCATCCCCATGGATCAGCTGGTCATCCGCTACCATCACGTGACGGTCACCATCAATGACCAGGTATCTGTCACCCATGTGGACCAGGTAATCTACAACCCCAATGATTGGACCATCGAAGGGACGTACATCTTCCCTATCCCGGTCGATGCTGTGGTCTCCAACTTCATCCTATGGGTGGATGGAAAACCGGTTCAAGGGCAGGTCTTGGATGCCACCCAGGCCCGCCAGACCTACGAGCAGATCGTAGCCAGCATGCGGGACCCGGCTTTGCTTGAATATATCGGCCGTGGGGCTGTCCAGGCACGCATCTTTCCTATCGCTCCCCAGGGTGAGCGCCGCATCGAGCTTGAATATACCCAGGCCTTGCCTGCGGAAGGAGGCCTGGTGAGCTACCTTTACCCGCTCAATACGGAGAAATTTTCTATCCAACCCATCGAATCCGTAACGATAAATGTCGATATCCAGTCTAGTGTGCCCATCCGGGCGATCTATTCTCCCAGCCATAACGTGGGAATCAACCGGGAGAGTGATACACACATCACGGTTGGGTATGAAGCCTCCAACGTGCTCCCCGATACCGACTTTGCTCTGTATTATTCCCTGGGAGAAGCCCAGGCTTTTCACCTGTTAAGCTACCGCGACCCAGGTGATGGGGCTGACCCGGACGGGTTTTTTATGATCATGCTGGCACCCGGGATCAACGCCGGCGACCAGGTCATTCCCAAGGACCTGCTGCTGGTGCTCGATCGTTCGGGCAGCATGGAAGGGGAGAAATTCCAGCAAGTGCAACAAGCCTCCCGCTATATCTTGGAGCACCTGAATGGAGAAGACCGTTTCAACATCATCTCCTTCAGTACGGGGATCAGTAGCTACGCCAGCCGGCTGAGGCCTGCAAATGAAGTGGACCAGGCGCTATCGTGGCTCGGCGGTTTGAGCGCGGGTGGATCGACAGATATCAACCGGGCATTGCTCGAAGCAGCCGCCATGATCGATGTGGAGCGCCCAGCCTACTTGATCTTCTTGACGGATGGTTTGCCCACCGAGGGGGTAATGGATAGCCCATCGATCCTGGCAAATTTCAGCGCCAACGCGCCTGAGAACCTCAGGTTATTCACCTTCGGGGTGGGCTACGATGTAGATACAGTGTTGCTGGATAGCCTGTCACAGGAGCACCACGGGCGCAGCTCATACGTCCAACCCGGGATGAGCCTGGGCGAGATCCTTTCGACATTTTATAACGGGATCAGCACACCGGTGATGACCAACCTGGAGCTAAGCATCGCTGGGTTATCCAGCTATGACCTGTATCCCAACCCACTGCCCGATCTTTTTGCCGGATCACAGGTCATCCTGCTGGGGCGTTACCGGGAGGGTGGTGAAGCGGATATCAGCTTGATGGGGGAAGTGAATGGTGAAGGCCAGACCCTGACATTCGAAGGCCAGAAACTGGAACAGCGATCCGAAGCAAATTCTATCCGGGCATCCATCCCCCGCTTGTGGGCCACCCGGAAGGTGGGCTTCCTGTTGAACGAGATTCGCTTGCAGGGGGCCAACCAGGAGATTATCGACCAGATCATCAAGCTGAGCATCCGCTATGGCATCGTCACGCCCTACACTTCCTACCTGGTGACCGAGCAGGCACCCCTGGGTGAAGCGCAACAGAAGCAATTGTCACAAGATACCTTCAACTCCTTACAGGCCATGCCGACTGCTGCCCCGTCGGGTCAGGCGGCTGTGCAATCTGCCGTAGACGCAGGGGCCATGCAGAGTGCCGCCAGCGCTCCTTCCGTCCCGCTGGAAGCGGCGAGCTCGGTGCGCGTGCTGGGCTCGCGCACCTATGTACTCGCCGATGGGGTGTGGATCGATACCTCTTTTGATCCAGATACGATGGAAGCAAGCTCGATCGAGTTCCTGTCGTCTGAATACTTCGACCTGGTAGCCAGTCATCCCGAGCTGGCCAAGGCATTTTCACTGGGCGAGAAAGTGATTGCCTTTGCGGATGGGATTGCTTACGAAGTTGTCACGGCTCAACAAGCTGCCCAGACTGCCGATCCGTCTCCAACCCCCTCACAACCCGGTGACCCGACTCCGACCCCAACCAGGGTTGCCCTACCAACCCCGACCGCTACCGATGTGCCGCATTCAACATCCCTGGAGGTATGTGGTGTTGCTTTCATCCCGTTGCTTGGCCTGCCGCTGGTTGTGGTATTTGCCAGGCGCTCGAAGCGTCCTTCCTGATCGAAAAATCCTTTTGTTGCTGACTGCCCCCCGGATAGCTTGCGGGGGCAGTTTTATTATTTGCAGGTGTCGATGAAGAAAAACCCCCTCTCAGCTTTAAGGATATAATTTCAAGCATACCCTTTTCAACTAATCCATTGCATTGAGGAGAAGCACAGGATGCTTAGACGTTTCGCTACGGCAGTAAATATCCTGGCCATTATGGTCTTATTGTTCCAGGGCAGCACTTCACAGGCGGGGCAAGCAGCTACACCGGTTCATTTGGAAGGTACCTTTTTTATCGTACGGGGAGACGCAGAGTTTGGTTCAACAGGGCCATTCACAAACTATTACCTCTCCAACAGCGAAGGCAGCACAATCCAGCTGTTGATCAGTGAAGGGGTTCTATCCAGTGCGGGTGGGGCACTGGCGCTGGATAGACAGACCGTATCCGTGAGCGGGGCGTGGCAGGCGGAGGGGAAATCCTTGATGGTTCAAACGATCTTCCCAATCGGGGGTGATACATGGACACCCGAGGGTATTTACGGCCCGCAACCCTGGGTGTCGATCTTGTGCAAGTTCAATGATAATCCGGCTGAGCCCAATGACCTGGATTTTTTCAACCAGATGTACGCTGATCAATATCCTGGACTCGACCATTTTTGGCGTCAGAATTCCTATAACCTGGCTAACCTGCAGGGTTCGGGGGCATTCGGGTGGTTTGTGCTACCTCAGCCGCGCGCCTATTATTTCGATGCCGAAGGCGATTTGATCCATGAAAGGGCGGCGGTCGACTGCACCCACGCGGCGGATGCTGCGGTGGATTTCACTGATTATGTGGGGATCAACATGATGTTCAACGACAACCTGGATTGCTGTGCCTGGGGTGGGGCATGGTACCTGTGCCTGGATGGCACCTGCCAGGTGTGGCGCATGACCTGGGAACCACCCTGGGGATACCAAAATATTGGGGTGATCGCCCACGAAACCGGGCACGGTTTTGGTTTACCCCACTCACTGGGTAATTGCCGCCGTGGCTATGATAACCGGTGGGACGTGCTGAGCGATGTATGGAGCAACGGTACAGACCCCAGTTTCCCTCAGTTTGGGACGCAAGGGCAGCACACCATCGCGTATCACAAAGAGATGCTGGAGTGGATCACCCCAGACCAGATATATACCTCACAGGTTAATAGCGGAAAAACGATCTCCCTGGAGCGCCTGGCGTTGCCCCAATCGGACGATTACCTTGAAGCGCGCATCTTGATCAATAACAGCACCCAGCATTATTACACCCTTGAAGTCCGCCAGCCAACGGCTGAGCAGGCCAATTATGATAAATGGCTGCCCGGGTTCGCAGTCATCATCCACGATATCGATCTTGTCCGAGGCGATCCGGCAGTCGTGATCGATCAGGACGGAGATTGCCTTACCGGTGACGCCGGGGCGATGTGGACAACTGGGGAAGTGTTTCGGGATGATATTAACGGGATCTCGGTAACCATCGGCCAACATACCGGGTCTGGTTACAGTGTTACGATCCGTAATCGGCTCATCCCTTTGCAAAGTGTGGAGATCAGCGGTGAAGACGCCGGGTGGGTAGGAGAAAGCCTACCCTTTGAAGCTGCAGTCAGCCCGCCGGATGCCAGCACACCGATCACATACACCTGGGAGGCCAGCGGATTACCCCCAGTTGTGCATGTCGGTGGCACCCTCGATCAGGTGGATTTTACCTGGGATAGTGTTGGCACCAAGCTGATCACCGTCACCGCTGAAAATAACGGCAGTAGCGTGGTGGATACCCATTCGGTCCTGATCGACAGCCTGGTCCCGATTGTGTCGCTATCAGGCCCAGCAGATGTTGTTTATGATGAAGCGAACACCTTTATTGCTACCAGCGTGCCAACGGATGTAGTTCTGCCGATCACTTATACCTGGCAGGTTGACGGGCAATCGCTGATCATCCGCCAGGGTGGTTACACTGATACTGTTGAGCTTGCCTGGGATACACCAGGGCCCAAGCAGGTGAAGGTGACAGCTGCGAACGCCAATGGCGCGACCTCCGACGAGATGGAAGTGATGGTGCGGATACCGCCCGAATCATTGGTCATTTCCGGCCCATGGTGGGGATTTGTGGATCAAGACTATACATTTGTGGCTGCTGTACTTCCGGTCACTGCGACGGTTCCATTCACCTACACGTGGTGGCTGGATGGCATCGAAACGGTCTCCCAGGTAGATGGCTCGATAGATATACAGATGTTCACCTTGAGCGAGCCGGGAGTGCATACCATCGCAGTCACTGCCAGCAACCCTGCAGGCGCCGTGATGGATGAATGGACGATCACGGTCTATACCGAAATTTACCTGCCATTCGCGTTACGGCAATAGGACTAAAAAAACCTGGCGACGATTCCGACGAAAGAATAAATAAAAAAGTAGGGGCTCAGCGCCGCTGAGCCCCTACAAGTTGTTCTGTGAGCACACAGTGATGGGTTGCGTATTAAATAGCTCCGGTCGGCTGAGCTGCCGGTCAATCTTCTCCGGGGGTGAGCGGGACAGGATCCAGTTTTTTCTCCGCAAGTGTCCGACCGGTGGTGATCAGCACGACCCCTGAGATGATAATCAAGGCTGAGATGATCTCGATCTGCTCAAGTGGCTCATGGACGATCAGGCTGCCCAACAGGATGGCTACCACCGGGTTGACGTAAGCGTAGGTCGCCACGATGGTGGTGGGTGCATTGCGCAGCAGCCAGGTATACGCTACGAAACCGATGCCCGAGCCAAAGATAATCAGGTAGGTCAGCCCGCCGAGTGATGGAAGCGAAATCGAGCTGATGTCAAGCTGGCTCCACTCGCCGACCAGCGTGGCAAAGGCAAATAATCCAACGGAGCCAGCCAGCATCTCCATGCCCGTCCCCAGCAGGGGAGATTTGGGTAAGGTTGCTTCACGGCTATACAGGGAGCCGATCGACCAGGACAACGCACCCAGGATCAGCACGAGGATTCCCAGCATGTCGAGTGGTGGACTGGAAGCCGAATGGCCTTGCCATGGGTTGGCCAGCAAGGCGATCCCAAACAGGCCGACCAGGACCCCTACCCAGGTCAGCCATGTGGCACGTTTACCGCCCGGTCGAAATGAATCGATCAACACCATCCATAAGGGCGTGGTGGCGATGAACAGCGAGGCGATCCCAGATGGGATACGCTGCTCAGCCCACACCAGGGCACCGTTCCCACCCAGGAGGAGCAGCAGCCCAACAATTGAAGCTGCCCGCCATTCTTTTCGGCTGGGGGGTGTGTCACCACTCAGCCGGCGCCAGGCGTACAGGATCAATCCGGAGATCAGGAAACGGACTCCCGCCGAGATAAATGGGGGGATGGTTTCGATAGTGAAACGGATCGCCAGGTAGGTGGACCCCCATACAATATAGACGGCGATCAGCGCCGCCCAGGCACGTGGTTTCATGAAAGTGTATAGCTCCAGTTTAGTGGCTCTGCGCTCGGCAGCCTGGCCATTTCCCAGCCCAGCAAAGCAATCTTCCGCGCTCCCCCGTAGTGGTAATCTCCAAACTCACCCAGGGAGGTGATGACGCGGTGGCAGGGGATCAACACTGGCACGGGATTGTGTCCCAGGGCATTGCCCACTGCCCGTGAAGCATGTGGATCTCCCAGGTGGGCGGCAATATCCCGGTATGATACCACACTACCCGGTGGGATCCTCAGCAAGGCCTCCCACACCTGGAGCTGGAAATTAGAGCCGCTCAGATAAACATGGAGCGGATCGGTGTGGCGGGTGCCGGATAATCCGAAGATGCCTGTGATGAGGGGTTCGGTTGTTACCGGGTCTTCCACCAGGTTAGCCTTTGGCCATCGCTCGCACAGGGCCAGCAAGGCTCCTGGATGACCGGATGGCATGACGAATTGCAGATTGCATATGCCGCGTTCGGTGCTGCCCAATAAAGCCTCCCCAAAGGGAGTGGGGTGGAAGCCATATGTGATGGTGAGACCTTCCCCGTGCTGCTTGAATTCACCAGGGGTGACTGCCTCCCAGGTGATGAACAGATCATGCAGCCTGCCTGGGCTGGATAACCCGACCTGGTATGCCGCGTCGAGCACGCTGGCCGATTGTTGTAGCAGCTGCTTGGCATGTTCCTTGGTGATAAACTGCAGGAAGCGTTTAGGGCTTACCCCCACCCAGCGGGTGAACAGGCGCTGCAGGTGGTACTCACTCAGGTGGATATACTCAGCGATCTCGTCCAGGCTGGGTTGGCGGGAGGCGTTCTGTTCGAGATAATAAATGACCTGCTCGATGCGGGCATAGTCATTGGAGAGTTGTGTGTAAGTGTTCATGCCACGATTATATACAAGCCAGGCTGTTAATCCACCCAAATCTTGCGCTTTTCACAGATTGAATAGCGGCTGAGGAGCAATTTCAAGATAAAGGGGTGACCTAGCACACCGTGCAGGAAGGTAAGGATTTGGTTATACTAGGGTATTATCTTCTCAGGAGGCAGGCATGCGCGAGCTGATGACCGGCGCCCAGGCGATCGTGCGCGGCGCGATAGATTCAGGCTGTGATTTCTTCGCGGGTTACCCCATTACACCAGCCACCGATATTCTTCTATATATGATCCGCGAGCTACCCAAAGTGGGCGGGATCGCGATCCAGGCTGAAGATGAGATCGCCTCAATGGGGTTTTGCATTGGGGCTGCCATGACCGGAAAGCGGGTGTTGACCGCAACCAGCGGTCCAGGGATCAGCCTGTACAGCGAGAACATCGGGTTGGCGATCATGGGCGAGGTACCCATGGTGATCGTCGACGTGCAGAGGATGGGCCCTGCCACGGGCGGAGCTACGACCGTCGGACAGGGTGACATTCAATTCTTGCGCTGGGGAACGTCCGGAGGCTACCCAGTGATCGTGCTCTCCCCCACCAATGTGCCCGAAAGCTATAACCTGACTTGCCGTGCCTTTGACCTGGCGGAACGTTTCAGGGTGCCGGTGTTCCTGGCAACCGACAAGGAAACCGCCCTGACCCTGGTGACGGTAGATGCAAATGAGTTCATAGCTTTCCCTGTACGAAAGCGGAAGACTGCGCAGGCGGAAGGTAAATTTATTCCATACAAGGCAGCCACCCCAGATGATGTACCAGCGTTCTCCCCTTACGGAGGTGCCCACATCCTGCGCTTCACCACTTCCACGCATGATGAATTCGGACAATTGACCAAGAATCCTGCTAAAGTGCGCCAGCTCAATGAACGGCTGGCTTCCAAGGTCGAAGCGCATGTGGATGAGATTTCGCTGGTCAAAGCAGATCTAATGGAAGGAGCCGATACGTTGATCATTGGCTACGGGGTCACCAGTCTGGCAGTGGCAGAGGCGGTTCAGGCTGCACGCCGGGATGGTAGGAGCGTATCGTCACTCACCCTTTTAAGCTTATGGCCGGTACCAGAGCAGGAGATCAAAGCCGGCATGAATGGGATGGTTAAGGTGATCGTGCCTGAGCTAAACCTCGGGCAGTACCGGTTGGAAGTGGAGCGCCTGGCTCCGGAGGGTGTGCAAGTGCTAGGGGTTAACCGGGTAGACGGCGAGCTGATCAGCCCCCAGGAAATCCTGCAGCAAGGAGGCCTGCTATGTCCGACCAGCGCGTAAACACCTATCTTGACGAAAGCTTGCTCCCGTACTTTTTCTGCCCGGGGTGTGGGCATGGCATGATCACCGATCACCTCAATGCTGCGCTACGGAAACTGCAGCTCGACCCACGTAAAGTGGTAATCGTCACCGATATCGGCTGCAGCGGGCTGACCGATAAATACTTTACCACCAACGCCTTCCACGGATTGCATGGGCGCTCGGTGACTTACGCGACGGGAATCAAGCTGGCTGACCCCGAGCTCAAGGTGATCGTGCTGATGGGCGATGGAGGCTGTGGTATTGGCGGTCACCACCTGATCAATGCCGCCCGACGGAATATCGGGGTGAGCGTGATCGTGTTCAATAATTTTAACTACGGTATGACAGGTGGCGAGCATTCTGTTACCACTCCGCTGGGCGGCTTGACCAGCTCAACCCCGTACGGGCAGCTGGAGCAGACCATGGATATCTGCCAGACCGTGGCGGTGAACGGTGCCAGTTTCACCGCCCGCACCACTTCTTTTGACAAGTCGCTGCCAGATATTTTGGCCGCAGCAATCGAAAATGAGGGATTCTCGCTGGTGGACATCTGGGAGTTATGCACAGCTTATTACGTTCCCAACAACCGCTTCAATAAAGGCTTGCTTCAGACCACGCTCGACCAGTTAGGCTTTAAAACCGGGATCATCTCACAGGCTCCCAGGCCTGAATATAGCGTGGCATACCGTGCGTCGGTGGCTTCACAGGCGGGCCAGCCGGCCATGCCTGCCCGCCTCATCCCAACAAAATTCAGCAGCAACCTAGACCAGCAGAAGGGTCTCGTGATCGCAGGGGCAGCCGGGAAGAAGATCAATTCGGCAGCAGCCCTGTTTTGCCGGGCGGCAGTGCTATCAGGATTATGGGTAAGCCAGCGTAATGACTATCCGGTCACAGTCAAATCAGGGCATTCGGTCTCTGAAGTGATCATCTCACCCGAGCCGGTAGGTTACACCGGTATCTCCAAACCAGCCATGATGCTCCTGTTATTTAAGGAGGGCATGCCAGCTATAAAGAGCCAGCTGGAACAGATGGACGGGCAGGGTGTGGTTTACGTCAACAGCGAGCTATTGCCGCTGGCAACCCCAGCCAGGGTGGTGCCGCTGGCATTCAAGCAATCGGAGGTATGGACGGCGAAGAAAGAATATTGGGCGATCATCGGCCTGGCAAAATTGCTGGCAGACACGCAGCTGTTCCCTTTACAAGCATTAAAAGATGCGGTGTCAGTCAGGTCAGAGTTCGCTGACTGGAACCTGAGGGCGATCGAGTATGCTGAAGCGCTGCCCGCCTCAGGCGCGCATGACGGCGGAGAATAGTGAGGTAAAATGATTGGGGCAGATCGCCTTGTGTTTGTATACTTGAGATGATCGGATAATTGGAGAACACGATTGAAAAGGTATTTTTGGGATTATGTCTTTCTTTTAGGTATCGCAGGGTTTATCGTAATCCTTGACCAGTGGTCTAAAAACCTCGTGCGAACGCTGATCCCATTGGGCAGCAGCTGGTCACCTTTTGCATGGTTGGATCCGTATGCCAGGTTGGTCCACTGGCAAAACACCGGGGCCGCGTTTGGCATGCTGCAAGGGTTCGGGCTGGTCTTCACCATCCTGGCCTTTGTGGTAGCAATTGGTATCCTATATTATTATCACGAGGTGCCCCATGAGGAGTGGCTGATCCGCCTGGCGATGGCCATGATGCTGGGTGGCGCGGTGGGTAACCTGATCGATCGCCTGACTCAGGGTACAGTCACCGATTTCATCTCAGTGGGTACCTTCGCGGTGTTCAACGTGGCTGATGCGAGCATCTCGGTCGGTACAGTGCTGCTGATCTTCGCAGTATGGAGAAGCGAGCGGAAGCAGAAAAAGATCGCGCAAGAAAAGCTACAAGATGAAGCCAGCCTTGCTAATCAGACTGGCTCAGAGAATCCACCCCTTGAGTGACCAAACCTTGGAGTTTCAATTTGAGGGGGATGGCACATTGCGCCTGGATAAATTCCTGGTGACGTGCCTGCCTGAATTTTCACGCTCACGCCTACAAGCCCTCATCGAAAGCGGCTTCATCCTGATCGATGGCAAACCGGCTCACAAAAGCGGCCAGCTGATCGACCGGCGGAATTGCGTGCATGTGCATATCCCCGCACCCGAGCCCACCGACCTGGTGCCAGAAGCCATCCCCCTGGATATCATCTATGAGAACGATGACCTGATGGTAGTCAATAAACCAGCCGGGATGGTCGTCCATCCTGCCGCCGGTCACACCAGGGGAACGCTTGTCCATGCTGCCCTGGCGCATGCGCCAGAGATGGAGGGCGTGGGCGGTGAGAAGCGCCCGGGTGTGGTGCATCGCCTGGATAAGGACACCTCGGGTCTGATCCTGATCGCGAAGAATGACTTTGCCCATCGCTTCCTGCAAGATCAGTTCAGATTACGGAAGACGGTGAAGATCTACCTGGCCCTCGTGGATGGTAAGCCGCCGACCCCGACGGGGCGGATCGAAGCACCCGTTGGCAGGGACGACGTCCATCGCAAATTGATGACTGTCACGGGAATCAAAAAAGGCCGGGAGGCGGTCAGTGAATATCGTACCCTGGAAGTTTTCCATGAGCATACCTTGTTGGAGGTCCACCCACTGACCGGCCGAACCCACCAGATTCGTGTGCACATGCAGTTCATCGACTGCCCGGTGACAGGTGATGGCGTGTATGGTCACAGGCAACCAACCCTCCCCATAAGCCGACAATTTCTGCATGCCTCCCGGCTAACCATCCTCCTGCCAGGCGAGCGAACACCACGAACGTTTGAAGCACCCTTGCCTGATGAATTGAAACAGGTTTTGGCAGTGTTACGGAAAGAGAAATAGCCTTCATTATTTACTTAGTCTCACAAAAGGAGTCAGAATGGATTGGATCGATTTACGCTCAGATACGGTGACCCACCCTACTGCTGCGATGCGACAGGCTATGGCTGAGGCAGAAGTTGGCGATGATGTTTTCGGCGAGGACCCAACCGTAAATAAATTGCAAAAATTAGCAGCTGAGAAGATGGACAAGGAAGCCGGGTTGTTCGTGCCATCCGGCACGATGGGCAACCTGGTGGGCATCCTGGCTCACTGCGGGCGTGGCGATGAGGCGATCCTGGGAAATAAAGCTCATACGTTTTTGTATGAAGCCGGCGGAATCTCTGCGCTTGGGGGGGTCCATTCCTGCCAGCTCACTAACCAGCCAGATGGCACGCTGTTGCTGAAGGATATCCAAGGAGCCATCCGTGCCAAGGATGCGCACCAGCCAATTTCGCGACTGGTGGTCCTGGAGAATACCCACAACCGCTGCGGTGGTGTATCCATATCGGCAGAGTACACCCGGGCGGTGGGAGAGCTTGCCCACGCCAATGGCCTGCTCTTGCATCTGGACGGCGCGCGGATATTCAATGCTGCAGCTGACCTGGGTGTTCCCGCCAGAGAGCTGGCTGCGCCAGCTGATTCGGTTACCTTCTGCCTGAGCAAGGGCCTGTGTGCTCCGGTTGGATCGGTGTTATGCGGCAGTGCCGAATACATCAACAAGGCGCACCGTATCCGCAAGCAGCTGGGAGGTGGGATGCGCCAGGCAGGGATATTAGCGGCTGCCGGGATTGTGGCCCTTGAGACGATGGTCGACCGCCTAACAGAAGACCATCACCGGGCGCGCAATCTGGCGCAGGGCCTATCTTTCTTACCCTGGCTGGCTCTGGATGAGGGGACACCATTTACCAACATGATCTTCATGAATATCGCGGATGGTTACAGGGTGGAGGCGAAACTAGTGGCTGCTCTGCTGGATAAGCAGGGAATTAAGGTTGGTGTGAACGGGCAGCGGCGCTTCCGGCTGGTGACCCATTATTGGATTGATGACGCAGCGGTCGAGAAGGCTCTGCTGGCTTTTGAAGATGTGGGTTCGCAGATCGAACGGATGTAAGCGTGGAAGGCGGTATCTAGGCTGCATGTTATAATAATTTTATTATTGACCGGGGCGGTTGTTGCTTAGCGTTGGGTTTAAGGAGAGGCAGATTTAACATGAGTGAATATTATTCTTTGGACCAGATCGATCGGATCGCGGATTTTATTCGTGCTCGAACAAGTTATCATCCACAGGTGGGAATCATCCTTGGCTCAGGTTTAGGTGGCATCGCAGCCAGCGTAGAATTTGCTACCATCATTCCATATAATGAAATTCCTGATTGGCCCGTCTCGACCGTGATTGGGCACCAGGGTCACCTGGTGATCGGTAAACTCGAAGGAAAAGAAGTCATCGTAATGCAGGGGCGGGTGCATTATTACGAAGGATATTCGATCAATCAGGTTGCCCTCCCCGTGCGTGTGCTACAGCGTTTGGGTATTGAGATACTGATCGTTACCAATGCGGCGGGGGCGGTTAACCCCAACTTTAAGCCGGGTGACCTGATGCTGATCACCGATCACATCAACGTGATCGGGATGGCGGGACTGAATCCACTGCGAGGTCCAAACCTGGATGCCCTGGGCACACGTTTTCCAGATATGAGCAGAGCTTATGACCGGGCCTTACTGGAGCAGGCCCGTAAAGTTGTTCTCGAAGAAAAACTGGCGTTGAATGAAGGAGTTTATGTATGCCTGGCTGGACCTTCATTCGAAACACCAGCAGATTTGCGTTTCTTGCGCATCATCGGTGCAGATGCGGTTGGTATGTCTACGGTCCCTGAAGTGATCACGGCTCGTCACGGAGGTATACGAGTCCTGGGTATCTCGGGGATCAGCAACAAGGCGAACCTGGATGGCGAGACCATCACGTCGCACGAAGAGGTGCTGCAAGCTGGGCAGACACTTGCTCCAAAACTTACGGCGGTTATCAAGGGGGTGCTGTGCCATCTATAATCTGATGGTGTGTGACATACTCTGGATACTTTGATCACGGAGATCAATAACGCCGCATGGAACAGATCCTCCAGTTCTTTCGAAACTATGAGATCTATATATACATCATCCTGGGGGTATTAGCGATATGGCAGATCCGCAAATTTGTAATTGGGTGGGAAGAACTACGCGGAGCATTTTTCGGTATGGAAAGGGAAGCAGCTCAAGCACGGGTCAATTCAGCTGCTACCATGGTAGTGACCCTCATTATTATGGCAGTGGTTGAGTTTACAATTGTGACTTTTGTAGCGCCCACCGTACCTGGTGCCAATCCTTTGCCCACTTCCACCCTGGATCTGCTGGCAACTCCCACGGTCACCATGCCGGCACCCACCCAAAACCCGAATGCCACCCAAGGCCCTACCCCCACGCCAGGGGAGGTCGCTGCGGCGGAGGGCTGCACCCCTGGACAGGTCAACCTGACCTCACCCCGCAATGGTGATACCATTAATGGGAGTGTCAGCATACGTGGGACCGCAGATATTGTGAATTTCGGTTTCTTCACCCTGCAAATCGCTAAACCCGGTGACACGATCTATTTACCCATCCAGGTGGGTCAGCAGCCGGTTAAGAACGATATACTGGGCACCTGGGATACGTCGGCGCTCTCACCTGGAGCATATATGCTGGAGCTGATGGTTACCGATAATGTTGGCAATGCGCAAGCGCCATGTGATATCCAGGTGAACGTGCAGGCATCACCTTAGTGTTTGATTGGAGCAGATATGCCGGAGATTGAAATTCGCCCCCCCACCTCGTTAGAAATACCCCAGCTGATCGAGATCGATCACGACTACATAAGTGACCATGTTTGGCAGATGGATATCCAGCAAGAAACCGGCCAAAAACCATCGGAGCTGATGGTGGAGATCATCTTCCGGCAGCAAAAACTGCCCCGCTCTGTAAGAGTCGCTTACCCACGCTCGCCGGCAGTCCTGGCATCCGATTGGAAAGAGCGGGCGTGCTTGCTGGTGGCGGTCTTGAAGGGAGAAGTTGTCGGATATACCAGTGTCGAGCTTTCGATTGCTGCCTACACAGGCTGGATGACCGACCTGGTGATCATGCGTAAGTTCCGACGGCAAGGAATAGGCAGTGCCCTGGTGCTGGCCGGGCAGGATTGGTCACGCCATAAGCGCTGCCTGCGGATGGTCCTGGAAATGCAACCCAAGAATTATCCGGCGATCTGCCTGGCCCAGAAACTTGGGTTTGAGCTATGTGGTTATAATGATCATTACTTTCCCAACCAGGATATTGCACTGTTTTTTTCTAAAAGCTTGAGGTGATCTCGGGCAGGTTGAACTACTACTCTTTCTCGTTGGTAGGTGTTTGTATAGGTTGTCAGGGACTTGACGGTATTATATGATCGGTGCACTTATTAAAAGCCTGGCTTTCATCAACCAGCTGCTTACAGCTGGGATAGCCATTACGGCATTTTCTTTGTTGTTGTACGCCCTAACGTTCAACCTGCGCGACCGGGTAGCCCGCACCTTCGCGTTGATCTTGATCTGCATCGTGATCGTTTTTGTTGGTGATGCCATAAGCAGCGTCGTGGCGTTGCCGGATGTCTTGCAATTCTGGCTGCAGCTCGAATGGCTAGGGATTGCACTCTTACCCGCCTGTTATTTCCATTTTTCGAATGCGGTCGTTGCCACAACCGGCAGCCGGGCAGCAGGCAGGCAGCGATGGGTGATCGGCGGCGCTTACCTAGTCAGCCTGGGTTTCCTGGTTACCCTGCCACTCATGCTGCTGGTCGGTCCACTTGTGCCCAATGCGACCCCGGCGCCTCACCTGCAACGCACCTTGCTCTCGTGGATTTTTGCATTGTATTTCCTGGCCGCTGTCATATGGTCATGGCTAAATTTCAGGCAGGCTTACCGGCGCACTGTCACACCCACCAGCCGGCGCAGAATGCGATATCTGATCATTGGTGCCCTGGCTCCTATCCTGGGCACCTATCCATTCCTCCTGTTCGGATCGGCAATCGCGACCAACCATCCCCTGCTGTTCTGGCTGGTAGCCGTGATGAACAACTTCGCGGTGCTTGGTTTGCTGGTCATCATGGCTTACTCGGTGGCTTTTTATGGCGTGTCCTGGCCAGACCGGGTCGTGAAGCGCCGGCTGTTCAAATGGCTGATGCGCGGTCCGGTCACCGCTTCTCTGGTCCTGGCAATGACGACGATTGTCAGGCGGGCAGGTGAGTATTACGGGTTTGAGTATTCTGCCGCGGTACCGATTGTGATGGTCATCTCTTTGCTGCTCTTGGAATATTTTATCACCCTGGCTGCACCCCTGTGGGAGCGGTGGCTATTCACTGGCAGGGATAAGAGCAGCTTATTGCTGGTTGAAACGTTGAATGAGCGCCTGTTGACCACCGGTGACATGCGCCAGTTCCTTGAGTCGGTCCTGGCTGCCATCTGTGACCGCATCCAGGCACCGCGCGCCTTCATCCTGGCAATGGACACGGGTGACCTCGAAATGATGGTGAATATCGGTGATGTGCCTGATGTAACCGATATGGCTGAAGGTCTGGATCACCTGGTGACCCAAAACGGAAACGGCAAAGGGATCTATACCTGGAATAGCTTCTGGCTGATCCCCCTCCATACGCAGCGCATCAGCGAGGGGGTCATGTTGGGGATACTGGGTATCGCTCGAAAAACGGACAGCGTTCTCGGAGACGATCAAAAAGAAGCCGTGTTATTCCTGGCTCAACGGGCGGCCACAGCCCTCGAAGATCACGTCCAGCAACAGGAGATCTTCACCTCCATCGAAAATTTGAGCCCGCAGATCGATATGATCCAACGCTTGCGGGCGGCCTCGCGGTATGGGGGTACGGATGTGCTCTCCGCTCAAGAAATTCCATTGGAATCTCCCGACCTGGCACGCTGGGTGAAAGATGCCCTGACCCATTATTGGGGAGGCCCGCGCCTGACCGACAGCCCACTGCTGGGCCTCAAAGTGGTTCAAGACAACCTGGAGGAACACCAGGATAATCCAGCCAACGCCCTGCGAGCGATCCTACGCCAGGCAGTTGACCAGGTGCGTCCAGAGGGGGAGCGCAGGTTCACCGGCGAGTGGATCCTGTACAATATCCTGGAGATGAAATTCATGGAGGGGAAAAAAGTTCGGGAAATTGCTGCGCGCTTGTCGATGTCTGAAGCAGACCTATATCGAAAACAGCGGGTAGCGGTTGAAGCAGTGGCAGATGCGATTATGGAAATGGAACAGAAAGCCAGATCTGAAACATAATTTATCTTGAAATCATTCTTTTTGATCACTGAGGAGGAGGGTTTAATGGTAACAAAGCAATCTAGTATTTCGAAGGCTCCTGAGATCGATGAAGCCTGGTGGACGGCGTTGTTAGCCGATGAAGAGAAACACAAGTATTCTGGGAACAAAGAGCCTGTTCCATTGGAAGAACCGGATGAGCCAGAGCCTCAAAACATCAGGAGAGGGCTGAAAACCGGGGAGATCGACTGGCAGATGGTCAATAAGATATTCACCACCGACCAGGTGATCAAGCTGGAGATAACGGGTTTCAATCGAGGCGGGTTGCTGGTTTCTGGTAACGGTTTGCATGGATTTGTCCCGGTCTCGCATTTATTAGAGATCAACTGCCTGACGGATGAAGCCGAAAAGGAGCGAGCCCTTTCCAGCTATGTTGGCCGGAGTGCATCCTTCAAGGTCATTGAATGTGACCCTGACCGTGGAAGGGTGGTCTTTTCGGAACGGGCAGCCCTGGCTGAATCGGGTAAGCGGAACCTGGTATTTGGCGAGATCTACCCCGGCAAGCGGGTGTGCGGCATCGTAACCAATATCACCGAGTTCGGTGTATTTGTAGATCTGGGCGGTGTGGAAGGGCTCATCCATGTGTCTGAGCTATCCTGGGGCCGGGTGCGCCATCCGGGCGAAGTCACGCAAGTTGGTGACACCGTCCAGGCATATGTGATCAATGTCGATCAGGACCGATCGCGCATCGCACTATCACTTAAGCGGCTGATCCCGAATCCGTGGGAGACTGCGGAAGAACGCTATCACCCGGGTCAGATCGTGAGTGCGGTCATTACCAGCCTGGTACCTTTCGGCGCATTTGCCCGCATTGAAGAAGGTCTGGATGGACTGATCCATTCGTCGGAGTTCAGCGAAGAACCTGGCCCGGAGGATTCAGATGAAGGATTGCATGAAGGCCAGGAAGTAAAGGTACGGATCATCAATGTGAATGCTGCCCGCCAGCGGTTGGGCCTGAGCTTAAACTTAGGTAAGTAGTACTCATCAATAATTTAATACATTTATTGGCTTATTGGTATGGAAAAACATTGGTATTGGCTCGGAGCTTTTATTGTGGTGGGGATTTTATTAGGCGCGGGGATCTTGTTTTTGGTCACCCGCCCACCCAGGGGTGAATCCATCAGGCTGCTTCCACCTCCCACCGAAGCTCCTCTGACGGTGTACATCAGTGGCGAGGTAAATAAACCAGGCTTGTATGCATTACAGCCAGGCAGCCGGGTTAACGATGCACTCCAGGCCGCAGGCGGATTTAGCGCAGGTGCTGATCAAGATGCGCTCAACCTGGCAGAAATTCTGAGCGATGGCCAGCAAGTGAATTTTCCAGGGTTTCCAGCACCAACACCAACAGGTGACTCAGCACCCGACCAATTCAGGGTCGGTAAACATCAACACCGCCACCCTCGACCAGCTGGATAGCCTGCCAGGGATCGGGCCGGCTATTGCCCAGGATATTATTGATTACCGGCTGAGTAATGGACCGTTTTCAAGCATCGAAGACCTGCTGAAGGTGACCGGGATCGGTCAGGCGAAATTCGATGCCATCAAGGACTTGATCACGGTTGGAACGTCCCCATGATCCGCCAGCGAGCGTTATTAATGTTCTCGAGCATCATCGAGAGGGCATGCTCCTCATCTCGTTCTCGCAGGGCTGCCAGGATCCGTCGGTGTTCATCCAGTGAGTAGGCAATACTGGCATCGCGTTTCCAGGCTGCCAGGTTAAAGCGCATCGCCACCTGGTGCAGGTGGATCAGGTGACGGGCCAGGTAACGGTTCCCGCTGGCAGCTGCCAGGGAACGGTGAAACTCATAATCTGCGGAAGCCACGGCGATAAAGTCTGCTTTCGAAGCGGCTGCCTGGGTCTCTTCGATATTTTGTTCCAAATGGAGCAGGTCATCCTCAGTGAGGTGTTTACAGGCCAGTGACGCAGCCGGGCCGATCACCATAGCCATGGCATCCATAAGCTCAACGAAATCGAAGACGCTCAGGGGTGTGATCACAACACCGCGGTGGGGGATAATCTGGAGTAGCGCTTGTTCAGCTAGGCGTTGAAAAGCTTCACGCAGAGGTGTCCGGCCCCAGCCATAGCGCTGCATCAAGCTGGCTTCGCTGACTGCCAGGCCGGGCTCGATTTGCAAGGTCAGGATCAGCTGGCGGAGCTCTTTTTCAACACGGTCGCTCTCACGGGAGGTGGGATTTTCAAGGTTGTCCATCAGGGGCCTCGCTTCTAATCACAATTAAACCATAGCTTGACCATAAGCGCTATTAAATATATCGATTGTATACAATCTGGATATTTATATTGACATTCACTGTCCAGGAGATTATATTAATCATATCTGCCATGACTGAGGGTATGATCTTCGATATTAAGCGCTACGCCATCAACGATGGGCCTGGGATCCGTACAGCCGTCTTCCTCAAGGGTTGCCCGTTGGCTTGCTGGTGGTGCCACAACCCGGAGGGACAGTCATTCCAGCCCCAGCTGATTATCCGCCAGAACCGCTGTAAAGCCATCCAGGCTTGCATGGCAGCCTGCCCACAAGGTGCGATCCGCTGGAATGGCACAACCATCACCGATTGGGAAAAGTGTGACCAGTGTGGGAAATGTGCCGAGAGCTGTTACGCCGGAGCACGAGAGATGGTGGGTAGGTGGATCGGCACAGACGAGCTGATGGTCGAGATCCTGCGCGACGTTCCTTTTTTTGATCAATCGGGGGGAGGCGTGACCTTCACAGGTGGGGAGCCCCTGGCACAGCCAGAGTTTCTCCTTGAGTTACTTCAGCGCTGTAAGGAGCAGCATATCCACACCACCGTGGATACCAGTGGGCACACCGCCTGGGAGAACCTCCAGGCTGCCCACCCGTACATCGATCTGTTCCTCTACGATTTGAAGCTGGTCGATGAACCCAGGCACATCCAATATACATCCGTAACGAACCGATTGCTGTTGAGCAATTTACGCAGGCTATCAGAAGCCAGGGCACAGATCATGGTCCGCATTCCCCTGCTGCCTGGAATCAATGACGACGATGAGAGTGTACACGAGCTCGGAGCCTTTTTGGCTTGCCTGCCATCCCTGGTCGGTGTGGCGCTCATGCCCTACCATACGATCGGGACTGCCAAGTACGCCGCCCTGGGTATGACCTATAAGCCGAGTGATTTGCAACCTCCTACCAGGGAGCAGGTTGACAAAGTGGAAAAAGTATTAGGTGAGTATGATTTACCAGTTATGAAATATTCAGGGAGGGCCTTATGAGCATCAGCGAACGTGTCGTTAAGCTGCGCAAGCAGAGCATCGAGTTAATCGAAACGCTATCTTCCGAACGGGCAGAGCTGCTGACCGAATTCTCAGCCCAGGAGACCGGCCTGGTTTCGACCCCGGTAAGACGGGCCTTGGCATTCAAGTACATCCTGGAGCATAAGGCAGTGTGCATCAACGACGGTGAGCTGATCGTTGGCGAGAAAGGGCCTGCCCCGAAGACCGCCCCCACCTTCCCCGAGTTATGCTGCCACAGCCTGGAGGACTTGGATGTATTGGACCAGCGTGAGAAGACCTCGTTCAAGGTCAGTGTTGAAACCAGGCGTACTTATGAAGAGCGACTCATCCCTTATTGGAAGGGAAAGACGATGCGCGAGCTGATCTTTGCTGAGATGACCCCTGAATGGAAGTCAGCTTATCGTGCAGGCATCTTTACAGAGTTCATGGAGCAGCGTTCCCCTGGGCACACTGTGCTCGACGATAAGATCTATAAAAAAGGGATGCTGGACTTCCAGGAAATGATCGAAGCGCGCCTGGCTGCCTTGGATTACATGAATGATCCACGCGCCTATGAGAAGCAAGAGGAGCTGCGCGGCATGCGTATTGCAGCGCAGGCGCTCATCCGCTACGCTGAACGGCATGCTGAGCTGGCGCTTAGCCTGGCAGACTCTGAGCAGGATACACAAAGGAAAAGTGAGCTGATCAGGATCGCCGAAGTGTGCAAGCATGTCCCCGCCCACGCTCCGCGCACATTCTGGGAAGCTCTGCAGTATTACTGGTTCGTGCACCTGGGGGTCACCTTGGAGCTCAACACCTGGGATGCATTTTCGCCCGGGCGGTTGGACCAGCACCTGCAGCCATTTTATGAGCAGGGGGTGCGTGATGGCAGCCTCACCCGTGAGCTGGCTGAGGAGCTGCTGCAGTGTTTCTGGATCAAGTTCAACAACCAGCCGGCGCCACCCAAGGTGGGTGTGACCGCTGAAGAGAGTGGTACATATACCGATTTTGCCCAGATCAACCTGGGTGGGGTGCGGCCTGATGGATCGGATGGCGTGAACGCGGTCACATACTTACTGCTGGATGTGATCGAACAGATGCGCCTGCTCCAGCCTTCAACTTCGATCCAGGTGAGTAAGAAGAATCCCGATCGCTTCATTAAACGCGCCACTGAGATCATCCGCACCGGTTTTGGCCAGCCTTCCGTGTTTAATGCTGACCTGATCGGACAGGAGCTGGTGCGCATGGGCAAAACGGTGCTGGATGCACGCTGCGGGGGCTCCAGTGGTTGTGTCGAGGTGGGCGCATTCGGCAAGGAAAACTATAACCTGACGGGCTATTTCAACCTGCCCAAGGTATTAGAAATCACCCTGCACAATGGAATTGACCCGCGCAGTGGAACACTGATCGGGCTCAAGACCGGGGACCCGCGGACGTTCACCAGCATGGATGAATTGTTTGAAGCTTTTGAAAAGCAGGTGAATTATTTTGTGGATATCAAGGTGCGCGGCAATAACGTGATCGAGCGGCTGTACGCCCGCTATATGCCCTGCCCGTTCCTGTCGTTGCTGGTGGATGATTGCATCTTGAGCGGAAAAGATTACCATGACGGTGGCGCCCGTTACAACACTACCTACATCCAAGGTGTAGGCCTGGGAACCATGACCGATGCCCTGACCAGCATCGGCTATCACATTTATGAACATCATACACTCAGCATGGCAGCGCTCGTCGATGCACTTGAGGCAAATTTCAATGGGGATGAGCCGTTGCGCCAGCTACTGCTCAACCGCACCCCCAAGTATGGGAACGACGATGACCAGGCAGACACGGTCATGCAACGCATCTTCGAGATCTATTTCAACGCCGTGGACGGGCGGAAAAACACCAAGGGGGGTGAATACCACATCAACCTACTGCCTACCACCGTGCATGTCTATTTCGGCAGTGTCACCGGGGCGACCCCAGATGGGCGCCTGGCGTATACCCCGCTTTCGGAAGGTGTGTCACCCGTGCAAGGGGCTGATCATAAGGGACCCACGGCAGTGATCCGCTCAGCGGCGAAGATGGACCATGTGCGTACGGGTGGCACGCTTCTCAACCAGAAATTCACCCCACAGGTGCTGGAGAGTGACGAAGGTCTCAACAAGCTGGTGCAGCTGATCCGTACATACTTCCGGCTGGATGGACATCACATCCAGTTCAATGTGGTAGATGCTGCCACCCTGCGGCTAGCCCAGCAGCACCCCGAGCAGTACCGCAGCCTGATCGTGCGTGTGGCGGGTTATAGCGATTATTTTTGCGACCTCAGTAAAACCCTGCAGGATGAGATCATCGCCCGGACCGAGCACGAGGCGTTTTAAAGTTTGGGCAACACGATGGTCTTTTGGGCCTGGTATTTGCCTTTTTTATCGGCGTAAGAAGTCTCGCACAGCTCATCAGCCACAAAGAATAGGACCTGGGCGATGCCTTCGTTGGCATAAAGCTTGGCCGGCAGCGGGGCGGTATTCGAAATCTCCATGGTGACATACCCTTCCCACTCGGGCTCAAAGGGGGTGACATTAACGATGATCCCGCAGCGGGCGTAGGTCGACTTACCCAGGCAGATGGTGAGGACATTGCGCGGGATGCGAAAATATTCCACTGATCTCGCAAGCACGAATGAATTAGGTGGGATGATGCACACCTCTCCTTTGAAATCCAGCATGGAGTGCACATCGAAGTGCTTTGGATCGATCAGGGTGGTGGAGGTATTACTGAAGATCTTGAATTCGTCTGCCACACGCAGGTCGTAACCATACGAAGATATGCCGTAAGAGATCACCCCATCGCGCACCTGGCTATCGGCGAAAGGCTCGATCATGTGGTTTTCGAGGGCCATTTTTCGGATCCAGTGATCTGGTTGGAGTCCCATGCTTTTCTCCTGTGCCTGTTGGCTAATTAGAGCAATGATATGAATGTTTAGTTTCCGACGCTGGCAAGCACCCGGTGGTGCGCACCTTTACCAGCCACTGGCTTTGAAAATCTTCTCCAGGAATTGCTGGCGTTCCTCAAGGGTCATGAAGCGTGGTTGGGCTAAATCCACAAAACGCAGGGTGATCAACTCCGTGGCGATGTGTTTCCCATCGTAAAACACATGCCGGTCGATGAAGGCATCATCGCAGGCCTGCTCCACACAATAACCGAATTGGTCGAAGAACAGGTTACCCAGGCCGTAATGGATAGTTGCCCCATTCTCAAAGGAAAACCCGTGCGGCTGATGAGCCTGGCTACCGCTTACGATAGCAGCACCGGTTGAAGCCACCAGTCCAAAGTCATTCACCAAGCTGGGCATGGCGGTGTAGGTGTAGTATTCTCGGTGCTGGAAGGTAAATATTACCTGGTAACCTTCATCGCGCAGAGCAGGGATTTCCGTGCTGATGTAATCGAAATCGCACTGGGCTGCCCCGGGGTGGGTGTCGGTGGCTATTGCATTGCAGGGAATCTCATTTTTCACTGTACATCCCACATTGCATCCCATGAAGGCGATCTTGTTGCCGTTATTTTGCAGCCTGACAGGTTGCCGGGCTTCTTCAGCATCTGCCCCGCCCCCGTAATACGGCCACCCCAGGTCCTTGTACATTTGGAGCGTATAAAGTGTGGCATCTGTACCGTAATCCATGAAGTGATCGCCAGTCAGCTCAATGATATCTGTCCCGACCGCTTTCAACAGGTCGATATAGCTAGGGCTGGAGCAAAATACCAGGTTATCCTGGGTGAGTGATGGATAGGGGCAGTCAGGCGAAAAGGGAATCTCGTTGCTGATATGGGCGATATCCGCAGCCGAAAGCAGTGGTCCGACATACTCAGCCGGGTAGGTAATCCCCTTTTGTTCCATATAAAGGGCGGTCGAGCGCACCATGGCGGTGACCCCGGTCATGGCTACCGTCGTGAGCCTGGAAGGATCACGATTAGTCGGCGGCAGGTTGATCTGCTGTGCATCCACGACCGTATTCCCTGAAAGGGTAAATGGGATGGTGAGCGGGTAGCTGCCTGGGGAGAAATCCTTCCACAGGGGTGAAGTCCCATCCACGGTTAATACTTTCCAGCGTGGCTCCAGGCCTTCGAAGGGAATGATCGCCCAAGCCGGCCGACAGGACCAGGCCTGGTCCAACAGCTGGTCAGCCGTCATGATCGACACGGCACCCGAGGCGGGCTCACCCCACACAGCGGTCAGTACCTGCTGCGTGGATTCATCCATCAGGAGCGGGGAGCTGGTAAAAGGATCAGGGGGAGTCCCATTCCAGGCAGCTTGCAGCTGTTCAAAGCTGACCCCATCGGTGACGGTAGGGAAGGGAGCAACCAGGGCATAGATCCACTGGCTGCTGGGTGCTTGCTCTGGGGAACCAGCGGTAAGTGTGACTGCGGCGTCAGCTTGCGAGGCAGACAGCTCGAATCCGGCTGGAATTGTTATCGCAGCCCTCATCTTTTCTGGTAAATAGGGTGGCAGCCAGATCCCAAGAGGTGGCTGGGTGGGCGAGGGTGAAGGTTCAGGTAGCGGTGAGCTTATTGGCTGGGCTGGGCGTTGATCAGCCTGCACGTTTGGTGGAGGCAAAGTGGCTGTCGGTTGAGAGACTGGGTTTGCCTGTCTGCAGCTTGGAGCCAAGAAAATAATCAAGTAAGTAAGCCAAAACCAATGATAAATTCGAAACCGGCGGGATGGTTTTATGTTGTGTGTGGGCGACTCCATATTTTAAATGCTCCGCTCGTGCAGGGCTGTTTGGATCCGTCCTTCAACAGCCGTCCCTTGCTGCTCGATCCCATTCAATTCTGCCAGGAATGGCCTGGCCAGCGAGTCTGGCAACTCCCTGGCATTGATGCGGATATTGTAGCCTGCTCCACTGATGGCTGCCCTGGCCAGAGCTGCGGCGGTTGCCGCATCGCTCAACGCGGATACATTCCCGATATGGATGACCTGCTCAGCCAGCTCGAGCACCCGCAGGGATTTGTTCGCCACGCCCATCGGTGCCTGCGTGGCCAGCAAGATCGCCTGCTGGATGGCCTTGTGGCGGATTTCCTGCTGCTCAGCCGTTTCCTTGGGCAGTTTGTAGGAAGCCATCACACTCTCAAATGCCGAGCTGTCTAACTTGATGAATTCGGTGAGATCATTGCGCAATGCCTCGGCCTGGGTGAGCACCGTCTGCAGCTGGGCCTCAACCTGGGCATATTTCTTCTTGCCGATGGTCAGGCGGGCAACCATCGTTACCAGGCTGGCTGCAGCCGCACCAGAATACGCTGAAGCTGAACCCCCTCCGGGGGTCGCTGTTCCAGCTGCCAGGGCGTCCAGGAACCCCGTCCCGTTGGCAGGGCTTTCAGAGGGGCCAGCTCCTGGAGCCTGCATCAGGGTGAATAATTTCTGCTCCAGGATCTGGTCGGAATTGAACTGGTCAAGCTGCAGGTACCACACGGCCGCATCTATCAGGGCAGCCTCGGGGATCAGTCCGACCAGCTCAGCATGATGGATCATCACCCCATAGCGGGTAGCTTCACGGCGGATCGTCTCTTCCACCAGTGCTAAAGGCGTCTTGTGGAAGTTGGTTAGGTTCATCGAGATCTGCGCCTTACCTTCCACCAGCATCCCCAGGGCTTTCACATAACGCAGCCCTCCGGACGAGTAGCGTACGGTCCTGGCTATTTTCTCAGCAATACTGACGTTGTCTGTGGCCAGGTACACGTTATAGGCAACCAATGGCTGCCGGGCACCGATCACGGTAGCCCCAGCCGGTCCGATCGATTTGGGTCCAAAATCGGGGTCACGCTCTGGTTTGACACCCATTTCCTGCTTCAGAGCCTCATACTGGCCACGGCGAATGTTCTCGAGGTTGGTGCGTTCCGGCCGGGTAGCTGCCTCTTCATAAAGATAGACAGGGATGTTCAGCTCGCTCCCAACCCGCTGCCCGAGGTGGCGGGCAATTTGGACACATTCTTGCATCGTTACACCCGAGATCGGCACGAACGGGACGACATCGGTAGCCCCGATTCGGGGATGTTCACCGGTATGGTGGTCGAGATCGATCAGCTGGGCAGCTTTGGCGATAGCCTGGAAGGCTGCTTCTTCCACACCAGCCGGGGAACCCACGAAGGTGATCACGGTCCGGTTGTGGTCCAGGTCAGAATGGTGATCGAGCAGGCTGACGCCATCCACTGCAGTGATCACGCTCATGATCGCATTAACAACATCAGGGCGGCGGGCTTCCGAAAAATTGGGAATACACTCAATAAGGGGTTGTACCATGGCAAACCTCGATGTCAAGATATGGCAATTATACCCTCGGTGTTTACGGGAGCTTTTTTTCTCGCGTTTGGATTGTGGTGTGGATGGTTGTGTTGACTTGATTCAACCTTCACGGTAGAATGCGAAAGGTATCACAAATGCTGTCTAAGAAATTAGTGATCGTGTTGCCTATATTATTGGTGCTAACTATTTCAATGGCCTGTCAGAAGTCCATCGAGCCACTGGCTATCCCCACCCATTACTATACCAGCATCACACCCGAAGCAACTTCTACACCTGAGCCTGAAGCGATCTCTGCGGTTTCTCTCCCGGTGGCGCGTAGCTCGAACGATACCACAATTGCATCTCCGACACCTGATGCTCCCATTGAGCTGCCGCCTATCCGTACCGAAGCAGAGAGCTATACCGTCAGGGCCGGCGATACGCTCGGAAAGATCGCCGACCGGTACCGGATCACTGCCCCGATGATCCTGACGGCGAACACGATCACTGATCCTGACCTGCTAGAAGTAGGCCAGGTGCTGGTGATACCGGCTCCGGTGCTTGGGACGCAAGGGTCAGGATTTAAGATCGTGCCCGATTCTGAGTTGGTTTTCGGACCGTACGCCCAGGCTTTCGATGTGAGCGACTTAACCAGCCGTTACGATAGTTACCTTAACCGCTATACTGAGGAAGTGGAAGGTGCGGAGCTAAGTGGTCCTGAGATCGTCAAACTGGTTGCGCAGGATTATTCGGTCAATCCAAGGTTGCTGCTGGCAGTCCTGGAATATCAGAGCGGGTGGGTGACCAAAGCCAACCCTGGTGAACAAACCCTTGATTATCCACTGGGGAACCAGGAGAGCTTTCGCAAGGGATTGTATAAGCAGCTTGCCTGGGCAGCCAACAACTTGAACCGTGGTTATTACCTGTGGCGTGTAGATGGAGTCGGGGGCTGGTTAGTGACGAATGGTGAAATCATCCCGATAGATCCATCCATCAACGCCGGGACTGCGGGTATACAGCAGATGTTCGCCTTGCTATACGATCGTTCGGGGTGGGACCAGGCTGTCTCACCAGCTGGCGTGTATGCCACCTATAGCAATTTCTTCGGCCATCCCTTCGATTATGGATATGAGCCGCTTATACCTGATGACCTCGGACAGCCTTCCATGCAGCTACCGCTTGAACCGGGTGTGGATTGGGCATTCACTGGCGGTCCGCATGGGGGTTGGGGTGATGGCTCAGCCTGGGCTGCGCTGGATTTCGCACCCGGCAATGATGGCCTGGGCTGCGTGGAAAGCGACCTGTGGGTGGTAGCTGTAGCAGATGGGCTGATCGTGAGGGCTGATGGTGGGCGGGTCGTTCAAGACCTGGATGGAGATGGGAACGAAGGTACGGGGTGGAGCGTGCTGTACATGCATATCGAAGGTCGGGACCGGGTAGAAGCCGGTACAGTTGTCAAGGCAGGCGACCGGATCGGGCATCCTTCATGTACGGGTGGTTACTCCACGGGCACACATTTCCATTTGGCAAGGCGGTATAATGGTGAGTGGATTCCTGCTGACCAAACTCAAACGATCACTGGCGTACCCTTCAACATGGATGGCTGGGTATCAAGCGGTGATGGCATAGAATATGATGGGTATTTAACGCGTGATGGAGAATCGGTTGAAGCCTGGGAAGGGTTCTTCCCTCAAAACACAATTCATAGATAAGCGCCGAAGGCCTTCAAACTTCGTACGTGTGACGATGTGCGGGCTGGCACTGGCTTTTGCCAGCCTGGCCTGTGCCATCGGGGTTTTGGATCAGGATGATCCACTCTACAATGCTCCCAATGGAAAATTGTGGGCGTCTCCCACACCTTCATTAAGCTTTCCCACCGATCGAGCTGTGCCGCTTGTCACCAGCAAATCTCCCTCTGAGCAAATCCTGATCTCCTCGACAGCCATACCCACACCGGAGGCCGTGCCAGTAGACAGTGCCCCGTTATTGTATTACACGCAATCGGGAGACACACTACCAGTTATAGCCACGCGTTTTGGTGTGGAAGTTGATGACATCACCTCCTCGAACGAAACCCTGCCTGCTACCGGTTTGTTGTCCCCCGATACCTTGCTGCTTATCCCCCATATGCTGGTGAACACCACCAGCCCGGTTAAGGTCATCCCTGATAGTGCGCTTGTTTTCTCACCTTCAGCGGTTGATTTTGATGTCGAAGCGTATGTAAATGAGGCAGGTGGTTACCTGAGCAGATACAAGGAGTGGTTGGGATCCACTGAGTGGACGACTGGGGCAGAGATCGTGGAGCGGATTGCCACCGAAAACTCGATCGATCCACGCCTGCTATTGGCGCTGATCGAATATCAAAGTGGCTGGGTATTCGGGCAGCCATCCAACCCAAAACAGGAAGATTACCCGCTTGGGAAAGTCGATCTATCATTAAAAGGTCTATACTCACAGCTTGCCTGGGCGGTCAATCAGCTATCCGTTGGGTATTACGGTTGGCGTGAAGGCTGGGTCACCGACGTAACATTTTCCGATGGGGTAACTGCCCGCCTAGCACCAGACCTGAATAGCGGTACAGTCGCACTCCAGTATTATTTTGCCCAGCTAAACGACACACCAGGTTGGTTGGGTGCCCTCGATGAAAATAATGGGCTGCCAGCCATCTACGAACGCATGTATGGCGATCCATGGGTGCGGGCGTTGGATTTCGAGCCTTTATACCCGCCCAATTTAGTCCAACCCCAGCTAGTCCTACCGTTCATGATCGACCAGATTTGGAGCTACACCGGTGGACCACATGGCGCCTGGGAGCGGGATGGGGCACGGGCCGCAGTTGATTTTGCACCCGGCAGCACGGAGTCGGGCTGCGTCAAGTCGTATTCGTGGGTGGTTGCCTCAGCACCCGGGCTGGTTGTCCGTGAGGGCAATGGAGCTCTGGTTGTGGACCTGGATGGTGATGGCAAAGAACAAACAGGCTGGAACCTGCTGTATATGCACCTGGTCGAACCAGCGGTAAAGGCGGGTGATTGGGTCGAGACCGGAGATTTTCTTGGGCATCCATCCTGCGAAGGTGGCATCGCAACTGGGACACATGTCCATTTTGCACGCAAATACAACGGTGAATGGATCTCGGCTGATGGGCCCCTGCCCCTGGTGTTGAGCGGATGGACTGTGCATGCCGGTAACAGCCCATACGAAGGTACGATGACCAGCGGCACTCAGACCATCTCAGCCAGTGTTTATGGTTCCTATGAATCACAAATCAAGCGCACGAAAGATAATCCCTAAAGGCATCCGGATTGCTCAGGCGCAGCACCAATCGCTGGACAGGCGAAATGAATAAATCGTTTCATCTACCGACCCTGTTGATCATTTGTTCGGTCGCTTTGAGCGCGTGTGCCGGGGCTGCAACTCCAGGCCAGGCAATTATAGAAACCATATTGGCTACCCCAACGCAGAGTTTGCCCATCAGTCAGGCGAATATCTCGACGACGCCTTTACCAAGCCGGCCGCCCTATTCCCCGGGGGAGCTGGTGGATTATACGGCTCAGGCGGGTGATTCGCTGCCCGCCCTGGCGAGCCATTTTAATACCACGGTCGATGAGATCCTGGCAGCCAATAGTTTCATCCCTGCCGGGGCCACCACCATGCCGCCAGGCATGCCGATGAAGATCCCGATCTACTACCAGCCGTTCTGGGGTACCCAATACCAGATTATCCCCGACAGCCTGTACATTAATGGGCCAGAGCAGATCAGTTTCGATACGGCAGCCTTCATCGACTCACAGCCTGGCTGGCTAAAAGGCTATAAGGATTATGCCTTTGGTGACAATCGCACGGCAGCAGAGATCATTGATTATGTGGCGTTAAATTTCAGCGTCAGCCCGCGTTTGCTGTTGGCCCTCCTGGAATACCAGACAGGTGCCCTGAGCTTACCAACAATGCCGGAAGGCATCAGCCAGTATCCGCTTGGATACCGCGATTGGGAGCATGAGGGCCTGTATATGCAGTTGGTTTGGGCGGCTAATTTACTGAATAACGCTTATTACAATTGGCGGCTCGGCAAGCTGACCGAGTTTGACCATCTGGATGGGACGCAAGAACGCCCGGATCCATGGCAAAATGCCGCTTCAGTTGCTCTCCAGTACTACTTTTCGCGACTAGTTGATGGGGATCAATACGCGCATGCCGTGGCCCAGGATGGTTTCGCCTTGTCATATATCAACCTGTTCGGAGACCCATGGAAGGTGGTCTCACCGCACATCCCTGGCAGCCTTACCCAACCAATGTTTACCCTACCGTTCCTGCCCGGGATCGCCTGGGCTTATACGGGTGGACCGCATACTGGTTTCGGAGAGGGCGAACCCCTGGCAGCTGTGGATTTTGCCCCGGGAGCTATGAGCAGTGGTTGTGTCACCACGGAAGAATTAGCAACCGCTGTGGCCCCGGGCATGATCGTGCGTTCCAATGACGCAGCTGTGGTTTTAGACATGGATGGAGATGGTGATGAGCGTACCGGTTGGGAAGTATTTTATTTTCACATTGGTACTGACGGCCGGGTGGCAGTAGGAGAGAAACTGCAGACGGGTGATCCGATCGGGCATCCCTCCTGTGAAGGTGGGCGGACGACGGGTACCCACGTCCATATCGCTCGAAAGTACAACGGAGAATGGATGCCGGCTGACAGTATCATTCCATTGGATTTCGATGGATGGGTGGCCCATAATGGAAGTGTTGAATACGAAGGGACGCTGACGAAAGGCGGTAGGACGATTACTGCCTGCACCTGTGCCGATGCCTCCAGCCAGATCAGTGCGACCAAGTAGAAGCGATAGATAAGCGAAAGCATGTCATCCTAGTCGACAAAGGGGAAATTCAACCACAATGACACCTGCAGTGAAGTATATATTTGCCGGGCTTTTGCGCAGAGATTTTGCATTATTACCCAATGGAAGAGCTTTGGCCGATGTATTGGGTGGGAATGTTGTGTATGCCGCTGCAGGCTTTGGAGTGTGGGAGCCCGCCAACCTGGCTGGGTTGATTGCCAGGGTAGGGGAAGATTATCCCCGCGAGTGGCTGAATGAAATCCGCATGCGTGGGTTTGATATCCGCGGTATCCACATCCTGCCTGAGTCATTCGATGTACGCTCATTTTATGCCTACACCGATACCAATTCGCGTTTAACTGATGATCCGGCGACGCATTTTACCCGCTTGCAGCAGCCCTTCCCCAAGGCTCTCTTGAATTACACTCGCCCCACTACCAGCTATGACAGCCGCTCGCACCTGATGGCGGCTTCTCTGCGCCAGTCCGATATCCCAGCTGACTTCCAGGATGCGTCTGCAGCTCACCTGTGCCCGATCGATTACCTGACGCATATGCTCTTGCCTGCCGTGCTGCGCCAGAACGGGTTTACGACAGTTACCCTGGATCCCTCCGCAGGGACCATGTCTCCCACCTTTTGGGATGATATTCCGGCCCTGGTTACAGGCCTGACCGCGTTCATGCCTAACGAGGACGAGATGCGCAGGTTGTTTCACGGCCGCAGCACCGATGTGTGGCAGATGATGGAAGCCATCGCCAGTTACGGTTGTGAGATCGTGGTGGTGAAACGCGGCGAAAGCGGACAATTTCTCTACGATCGTGCGACGAACGCGCGTTGGGAAGTACCTGCCTATCCCGCCAGGGTGCTCGACCCGACCGGGGCTGGGGATGCATATTGTGGTGGCTTTTTAGCTGGGTATCGCCAGACGTACGATCCGCTGCAGGCGGCGTTGTTTGGCAGTATCTCTGCGTCACTCACGATCGAGGGCAGCGGAGCATTCTACGCGCTGGATGCCCTTCCCGGCCTGGCACAGGGCAGGCTGGAGGCATTAAAAACAGGTGTGAGAAAGGTGTAACCTTGGAGATCCCTGGTTCAATCATCGATCAGGTGCTAGAGCTAGCTGTAAAAATCCAGCAAATCCCTGCCCCGACTTTTCGTGAGCAGCCGCGGGCAGAATTCATCCTGAAGACATTCAACGCGCAAGGCGCACCACAAGCCAGGATGGACCCGTGTGGCAACGTTTATGTAAAAATCCCTGGTCGATCGATGCAGCCAATGGTCGTTGTTTCAGCCCACCTGGATACGGTATTTCCATTGTCGACGGATTTAACTGTCCAGCGCATCGGTAGCCGGATCTATGGGCCGGGAATTGGTGATAATTCGATCAGTCTGGCATGTTTATTTGGGCTGTATTGGTTGTTTAGCTGCGATCGCAGGTACCAGGGCGAGCTGCTACAACCCAGGGGAGACCTGCTCCTGGTGGCCAACGTAGGCGAGGAGGGGCTGGGGGATCTGGTAGGCATGAAAGCTGTCGTGGATTCCCTCGGAAGTAAACCAGCTGCATATATCGTCCTTGAAGGGATATCGCTTGGGCATATTTACCACCGGGGTTTGGGAGTCAAGCGGTTCCGCCTGAAGGTCCAAACTGCTGGCGGGCATGCCTGGATCGATTACGGCCGGCCATCGGCCATCCATGAATTGGCTGAGCTGATTGTGCAGGTCAATCGCATCAGGCTTCCAGCCGGATCACGTTCATCGGTCAATGTGGGGATGGTTTCAGGAGGTACTTCGGTCAACACCATTGCCGCTGAGGCCAGCTGCGAGCTGGATCTGCGCTCCGAGACTCCGTCTGGGTTGGAATTCCTGGTCCGGGAGGTTAAATCACTGATCGAGCACGCCAACCGGGCTGTTAGCACACAAGTGAACGTCAGCGCTGAGCTGATCGGAGACCGGCCGGCGGGAGAATTAGCGGTCGACCACCGATTGGTTAAATTAGCCCGGCAGGGTTATATTCAACATGGGGTCAGGCCGAAAATGATCATCGGTTCGACGGATGCAAACATTCCCCTTAGCCGAGGTTTGCCTGCCATCTGCCTCGGATTGACCACCGGTGGTGGAGCACATACCAAGGATGAGTTTCTTGATATTGCTCCCCTCGGCATGGGCCTGGGGATTGTGGCAGATTTGATTTTATCTGTGCCCTAAGACTGCGTAGAAAAATTACCACCTGGCAATCAAACCACCCGCATACGCACGTCCAGGGCAGCTGAACCCTGGGAATCGGCGAAAACGCGTAACGGGTTGATCTCTATCTCTGCCAGCTCGGGGAAATCGGCGGCCAGCTGGCCAAGCAGGATCAGGGCATCCAGGACGGATTTCCGATCAGCGGGGGGGAGGCTGCGAAAACCATGCAACCGCCGGCCTGCCCAGGTGCTCTCCAGCATCCATTCGGCGTCCTTCAAGGTCAGGGGAGCCAGCGAGAAAGCCACATCCTTCAAGCCTTCCACCTCGACGCCCCCAGATCCGAACATTACCAACGGTCCGAATTGGGCATCCTGAACAGCGCCGAGGATCACTTCCTGTCCGGCAGGCAGCATGCGTTGCACATGCACACCCTGGATCTCGGCCTGAGGATATGCAGCCTTAGAATTAGAAATGATCTTCTCGTAACCTTTCCTGACGGCTTCAGCATCGCTGAGGTTAAGCACCACCCCACCGATATCTGATTTATGCGTGATGCCTGAAGCTGAGATCTTGAGTACCACCGGATACCCCATCTCACGGGCTGCTGCTTGCGCCTCATCAGCGCTGGCTGCCAGGCGCATTGGGACACCCGGCAGGCGATAAGCCTTCAAAATGGTGGATATTTCCGTCGCATTCAAGTTGTCGGGGTTACCCTTGCGCAGTTTTAATACCTGTTTCACCGCCTCGAGGTTTGCATTGGCATGGATATACTTGGCGTCTTTTTCGCTTTCCACGAACTCCGCTTGCTGCGCCAAGACAGCCAGCGCCGAGGCTGCCCGCTCTGGGAACCGATACTCAGGCACCCTGGCAGCCCGGAAATGCTCAACCGCCTCCTGGATCAAACGCTCACCCATCAGCGCAATGGTGACCGGCTTGGTTGAGTTATGGATAATGGGGATCATCGACTTGGCGACTGCACCGGTGGTGTGCATGGGAGGGGGAGGTGTGACAACCAAAACTCCATGCACGCCAGGGTCTTCCAATAAGACCCTCAGGCAGGATGCAAATTGCTCAGGTGTGGCCGACGCTAGCATATCTACCGGGTTGTGTAAGCTAGCTGCGGGCGGGAGGATCTGGCCTAATCTCGATTGTGTCTCCGCCGATAGCTCAGCCAGTGACATGCCATTCATTTCCAAGGCATCGGCAGCAGTAACACCCGGCCCGCCTGCGCTGGTGAGCACGGCGATAGATCTGCCTTTCGGTAGTGGGCTCCACGCCAGGGCGCGTGCCCAGTCGAATAGCTCCTCACTCGTGTCAGCGCGGATCACCCCTGCCCGACGGAAGGCGGCATTAAAGGCGTTTTCCTGGCCTGCCAGCGCACCGGTGTGCGAGGCGGCTGCTCGCTGTCCGCTAGGATAACGGCCCACTTTGAGAGCTACAATAGGTTTCTTGGTAGTGATGTTGCGGGCTTCCTGAACGAATTTTCGCCCGTCACTGACTCCTTCCAGATACAAGGTCAGCACGCGTGTGAATTGATCATCCGCGACCGGGGCAAGCATATCGGTTTCGCTGACATCGGCCTGGTTCCCCAAGCTGACCAGGCGAGAAAGACCGAATCCCTGGCCGCGTGCCCAATCAATCACGGCTGCGCAGATCGCGCCTGAATGGGAGATGAACGCCACATCGCCCGGAGGCGGGCCGGGGGGTGGTAGGAAGGTGGCATCCAGTGGTAAATGTGTATCCAGGAGACCGATACAATTCGGCCCGATCAGGCGGATCCCATGCGTTTTTGCGATTGCCAGGACCTCTTTTTCCAGGGCTGCACCGTGCTCGCCGGTCTCGCGAAATCCGCCGGAAGCCACGATCGCGGCATGGATACCCCTTTCGGCACATTCTGCCAGCACTTTCGCCACGCCCTCAGCGGGGATCAGTATGATAGCCAGGTCAACCGGGTCAGGCAGGCCAGTGACAGAAGGATAGATCGGGCGGCCGAAAAGGCTGCCTCCTTTTGGATTCACGAAATGGATGACCCCTTGGAAATTACACTGGACCAGGTTGCGTGCCAGGCCGTAGCCGAGCTTATTCGGGTCGGTGGAGGCCCCTACCACGGCAATCCCGTGCGGTGAAAAGTATGGGCTGAGGGAGTTCAATGTTCTTTGCATGGCTGTCCTTTCCCTGATTTTGTGTAATTTTACCTGCTTATCTCCCGAAATAGGTGGGCGGGTTGCTTTTACCAGAAGATCACCCTTCGCGAACAGGAAAAAGCTATTATCATTGTTGTCTAATCTACAAACAGTGCTTTGCCCGGTTTTCTCGAGTATACTTTATAAGCTCAGAATAAGACAAAATGGGCGGGTTAACTGTAGGCATGACAGCGCTGCAACAATCACAACCAAGGTGCATCTAAACAATGAATGGTGAAATCAACAAAGTAGAGGCTGAAGGATTTTCGCTGGAGGCATTGCAGGCTGGCGATCCACAAGAGTTTTCTAAGCTGGTGGATGCCTATTCAAGCAAGATCTACCGTTTAGCAACCAAAATGCTCAATCAGCAGCAAGATGCTGAAGATGTATTACAGGAAACTTTTCTAAAAGCATACCGGGGCATTAAATCGTTCAATGGGCAGTCAAAAATATCTACCTGGTTGTTCAGAATTGCGACAAATGAAGCGCTTATGCTCATCCGGCGTAAGCATCCAGATACGATTTCCATTGACGAGCCGATAGAGACTGAAGAAGGTGAACAGGAACCTGTCCAAATCATTGACTGGTGCTGCCTGCCCGAGGAAGAATTATTATCTGAAGAAACCAGGAGAAGGTTAGATGCCGCGGTGCAGAAGCTGCCTGAAAGATTGAGAGTAGTGTTTATCCTGCGAGATATTAATGATCTATCCACACATGAAACCGCAGAAGTGTTAGGTCTGACCGATACGGCGGTGAAGACCAGGTTATCACGTGCACGTCTGCGATTACGGGAAGAGCTATCGGTTTACTTCAAGGAGAGAGTCAGCAACACTGACCCGCAGCCTGATGAACCGGACGAACCTAATGAAATTGAACCAAGAGAACCTGCGGCTTCTCTTAAGAAGGGTAGCTGAGCGATGATGGAACCTAAGCATAAACACGAACATAAGAACTGCCGGCAATTGCTTGGATCCCTTTCTGACTACGTAGATGGAGAGCTGGATGATGAACTGTGCAGTATGCTTGAGCAGCACCTGGAAGACTGTGCAGATTGCCGTATCGTGGTAGACACGCTGCGGAAAACCGTCTACCTTTACCATGCCACGGCAGAAGACGAAAGCATGCCCGTGGATATCCGCCAGCGGTTATTTAAATCCCTAAATATCGAAGATTATCTGGAAAAGTAAGCGGACTAAACCAATAGAGCTGGTGCAACCGCTATTTCAAGCGGCGGGCATCACCTTCGCGTACAGTGATCCCCTGGGCATCCAAATACTCTAACAAAGCCAACACATATCGCCGGCTGGTATTGAAATGGTCACGGACTTCGGCAGCCGTGATCGTGTGCCTGGCTTGAAGCATCCCCTTTACCTCAGAAACCATCCTTTCATAATCCTGCTTGCGGAAAACCACATCCGGTGGGATTGATACAAGGTATCCCACCTCGATCATAGCGTTGTATAGCTCTTCGCCAACTTCTGCGATGCAATCCTTTGAGGTCGGTGGAGCATACGGCGAAGCGGCAAACCGCCTCAATAACCCATCGACTGCTTGCTGTTGCTGGCCAGTAAAGCGGATGGAATGCCCTGACAGGCTTACCACCAGGCCTGCTTCGACGATTTCACCTTCGGCGGCCATGCGGTGCAGGATGGCGTTATACGGCCGGGAGGCCAATTTCAGGTGAGATTTTAACTCCTCACGCAATATGCCTCTCCGCAATGGGAAATTCTTGTGATACCCAGCCACTTCCTTCAGTACCTTGTGTTTTACCGTGCTCCAGTATGCTCTTGAGATCACCAGCGCTTGTGGGTTAGCGGTGAGCTGCTCCGGATTTTCCAGGGCGAGGATCTCACCTTGGGTGAGTAATTCTTGAGCAGCATGCGTGGCGGTGGAGGTGTCGAGGTTCGACCGGTTGAGCACGTCTTGCAGAGGGGCAATACCCAGCGCGGTGAGGGCCTGCAAAAGGATCTCAGCCGGGGTCCCATGGCTGAGCTTATCCAGGTTGGCCAGCACGACATCGGAAAATCGCTTGTGGCGTCCTTTAGGATGGGGATCGATGATCATCCCCCCGCCTAAGGTCTCACCAGGCGACGGCCTCCTGAGGATATACCGGTCACCGCGCATCGCTACAACCGGTTCCTCCAGCTCAAGCTGCAACCAGCCTTCTTCTCCAGGCTGCAGCTCTTCACTACCCAACAGGCGCACCCTGGCTTGCTCTTCAGCGGCACCAATGAAGAATTTGACCAGCGTGTCATGTTTGAGCGGCAGGGAGATATCGGCCAATGGCTTGAACCTGACATCGATCCGGCGAGTGGGGCGATAAGTTCCTGGGTAGGTGATGACATCCCCCCGTTTCACCTGGTCTGTGTCGGTGCCAGACAGGTTGACCGCTGTACGGCTACCCGGGACGGCGTTATCCTCTTTCTTGCGGTGGGTTTGCAGCCCGCGGATCCTGGAGCGCAATCCCTGCGGCAAGATCTCTACCTCGTTCCCAGCCTGCAAAGTCCCATCGCTTAAAGTTCCGGTGACAACCGTGCCGAATCCCGGCATGGAAAAGACCCTATCGATGGGCAGGCGAGGCCGGCCAAGGTCAGGCCGGGGTGGGCGATTTTCTAGGCAATCGTCGAGCCTCTTTAATAATTCTGGGATACCCTGGTGGGTTCGGGAAGACACCCGAACAATGGGGGCAGTGGCGAGCACGGTATGCTGCAAGGCTGAGCGGATATCCTCCTCAACCAGGTCAAGCCAGTCAGTATCTTCGACCATGTCGATCTTGGTGAGGGCGACCACCCCACCCTGGACTTGCAGGATGTCTAAGATCGCCAGATGTTCGACGGTTTGCGGCATCATGCCTTCATCGGCCGCAATGACAAACAATGCTGCATCGATACCCCCGACACCCGCCAGCATGTTTTCCAGGAAATCACGGTGGCCAGGAACGTCAATGATGCCCACTTCCTCCCCAGATGGAAGGGTGAGCCAGGCGAAACCCAGGTCGATCGTCATCTCCCGCTCGCGTTCTTCCTTCAGGCGGTCGGGATTAGTCCCGGTCAATGCCAGGACAAGGCTCGATTTTCCGTGGTCAACATGCCCTGCGGTACCGATGACGTGCATATGCTTCAGCGAGTATTCCCCATCGTGCGTTCATAAGTGGTCACCCATTCATGAGCCATGGTTAAAATCGATTGCAAGCGCTTTTCCACCAGCTCATTAGCCTGCTGCATCAGGTCTTTCACATCCTGCAGCTCATCTTCGATGTGGGTGGTCTGCTCAGCCAGCTTGCTATACTGGCGAGTGGATTCATTCCGCTGTTCTTCCTGGGTCAGGGTGTAGTTTGTCCAGCGTTTCTGGTCGTCTGCCTTGAAGGTAACCCATTCCTGCCTGAACCGATCTTCCGACAGGCGCTGGATCTCGGTGATCTCGCTGATGCGCCGTTCAACCCGCTGGGTCAATTCTTCCAGGTTGACCTGGATGCGCTTGACCTCCCGGTGGGTGTTATCAAGGCTGACCAGCTGAGATTCAATATCAACCCCCTGCTTTTCAATGGTATCGAAACGCGCCTGCCACTCCTTCCAGGTGCGTTCCCGCTCCACCTGGGTCACGGCTTGTTTATTCAGGAATTGGCCCATGGCATCCCGCCGTTCATCTTCGACGGTGATCAATTCATTCAAGCGGGTTTCCAATTTCCGTATGTTGGTATTAATCAACTCGTTCTGGCCGCGCTGTTCATCCAGGCGTTTCCGCAAGGCATTCACTTCACCTTGCAGGTCCACGATGCGCTTGGCATCCTGGCGGCGCCCGTCTTCCAGGAGCCGCATCGTACGGGTATACTCTTCTTCTTCGATCCTGACGGTGTCGATTTTTCCGCGCAGCTCATCCAGCGTGCGCCGCATGGCGATTTCGATATCTACACGCGCCTGGATATTCTTATCCAGTTTGGGAAGGATCTCAAGCTGTTTTTGCAGGTCTGCGAAGTTGACATCAATGGATTTAAGTTGCACACGCTGTACTTTTTCCGATTCATCGATGCGTAGCTTGATCTCCTTATCCAGCTCATCGATGGCCTGTTTGTTCTCGATCCTGGTTTTGATGATGGCCTGGTCATACTGATCCATACGGGTGATGATGGCAGAAAGGCGGGTAATCTCGCTGCTGAGGCTTTTATTCTGCTGTTGGGAAGCTGACAGGTTACCCTCCAGGTTAACCAGCTTGTTTTCCAGCAGGGCAATTGCATCCTTTTCTTTTCGGCGGTCTTCCTCTACCCATTGAATCCTTTTTTGAAGCTGATCGATATCCATGCGGACTCCTAACTCAATAAAAATCACTCAAGCTGTGTAAATTCACACGCGATTAAGTGCGATTATAGCATGAGGTGGATTTACGGCAGTTGCCAGGTGGTGAGGTGGGGGAAGACCTGGGAAATATTCGCCAGGGGCGATAAAAAGACCTGGGGAAATAAACCCACGACCAACAACAAGCTGATCCCGATCACAAGAAAGATAAGCGTTCCCCGTTTTTCTTGTACACTCCAGGGTTCTTCGTCCTTGCCCATCGTGAGGACTGCCGTAGTGCGAATGCCGCTGATAAACAGGCCTAAACTTCCCAACAATGTGAAGCCAGCCGTAACCGGTGAAGATATCGCCAAATTGCCCCATAATGAGAGATTTACCGGAAAGCCGGCTAGCAGGGGCATCCCGGCCACCGAAAAGCAGCTTAATGTCAAAGCCAAGGATGTGACCGGCAGCTTCCGGGCCAGTCCTTGAACGGTCCTGAAGCGCAGGCCGTCTGCGCCGGGGGCCAGGTGCTGGTTGTAGATTGTTGATAATGCCAGGGCCCATACGCCAATGACCAGGATGCGGGGCAGAAGCATACTGAAGAACAGCTGAAGGCCGTTATTCACTGTGATGGCCAGCAAGGACATCCCGATCTCCATCATACAGGCATAACCCATGATCCGCCCCAGGTGCCGTTGGAACGCCGACCAGATTCCGCCAACGAACACCATGAGTGCCCCGGTGAACCGCAACATGTTCACGGTTGATTCGGAGCCACGCAGCCAGCTGTATCGGTCCAGGAAACCCAGGCCCAGCAAGGTGACCATCCATGGCAGTGTGACCAGGATGAACCCCAGGACATATGGATGCGATTCCTCAGACAGAAGCGGGATCCAGGTATGGAACGGGAAAATTGCCATTAAGAAGAGGAACCCGAACGCCAAAGAAAGCATGGCACGACTCAGCAGGGCCGTTTGTTCTGGGCTGGCTTCCACACCAGCCAACAGCCAGCCTGAATAGAGGATGAATGGCATTCCCAAGGTTTGGAAAGTTAAGAATCGCTGCGCTCCTCGGCCCGGTAGCGAGCCAGGCTGGACCAGCATGGGGATGCAGATCAGGGCAGCCAGCTCAAGGATCAGAGCTGAATAAAGGAACGGTTCCACAGCCAGTGCAGCGATGAGCAGGGCTACCAGGATCATCGCAAGTGGGACGTACATACGCCCTGCATCTGCAAAGAAGACGACCGCGAACCAGAAGGCACACATCAAGAAAATGCCTGTCAACAACATCTGGTGTGCATTGTCAAGGATAAACTGCCGGCCCAGGACGACCAGCGTGTCAGTCACCTTGAAAGACCAGGGACCCAATGTAATGGCTTTGTTGATTGGCAGCTTCCATGCCGTCATAGCCAGGATAACCATGATGGAGGTGCCTGCAATCACACTGATGCGATACCAGCGGCGAAGGAGAAATATTAGCATTCCGCCGAGCAAAGGAGTGATGATCCACAGCACTGGCGTGCTCACGGGGCGGTCTCCATCTGCGGGACGATGATGAGGTACGCTCCAACAAGGCCGAGCCCTAAGGTGACAACCGCCAGCAGCCCGGTCACCAGCGTGGAAGTTTCAATCGCGGCATAGATGATCTCAAAACCAGCCAGGATCGTGAGCAAGCCGATGACCACCCGCAGGGGATGCGAAGTCAGGCTGAGCTGCAGCAGACCGACCCCGATCAGGAAGAAGCTTGCCCAGCGGATCTGGCTGGACAGGTTCGGGAACCATGCTTCAGAATTAAGTACCAAAGACGTGATCGCCAGGCTGAGAATGCAAGCTGCCAGGATCCTGAAGGTCATACCGAACTTCAAGAATCTTTCAGATTGAGGCCAGGCTTCTGGCTCGTAAGCCATTGCACTGCCCAGGATCGCGGCAGTCATCCATCCAGCAACCATTTTTACCGCTGCCATTTCTAGCGACCAGGACGTGCTAACCAAAATAAAAACGCCAACATACTCGACCGCAAGTGCGACTACTGCCAGTCGCCAATCTTTAGCGATTAATATATAGATCGATACCAGGGTGACCAGGAGAACAGCGCCAAGGGAGAGCGGATCAGAAGCCATCGGCGCTCACTTCTGCAAGAACACGAATATCAATGCAAATAATACTAACGCCCACAACAGGCCTCCATCACCTTCCAGGATGCTGGAAACAAGGCCAAAAAACCTACGGAATGCGTGAAAGAAGCGCCAGATAAGCAAGTACAACCATTCGAGAGAGAACAGCTTGCTCCAGAAGGAATTATTCCGCCGGGGGGTGACCCTTACGTCGCTGACTGGTATGCGCCTCAAGATATAAATCGACGCTGCTGCAACCAATAGATTAAGCGGGCCGATCAACCAGGCTGATATCGGCAGGGTGGCCAAGTCAGGGAGGATCAGCACACCGATGAGCAGATGGACTGCTGCGATCAGCAGCAGCCCGGCTGGATAGAGCACCCATACCCACTTTTCGATGTGCTCATTTGGGCCAATATCTGCGGGGGAGATCCCGCGCATGCTGTGGCGGAGATAGCCAGCAAAAATGAGCGCTTGGACCAGGATCAGCGCGATGGTGAATACTACTGCCAAGACGACACCGAATTGTGTGATGAGCGCCTGATAAATGCTCACTCCTGGCCAGGTAGGGCTGAAAGGCATGCAAGAAAGGTTGAACAGGCCCAAGATCACCAGGATAATGAGGTTACGATGCCTGATATTCAAACAATAGAGCAGGGCACCAGATAGCAGGCAGGCAATGCTCCACGCCAGGCTGGCGGATGGCTGGGAAAGGATGGCTGCACATATTGCCAGGGAAGCAGTTCCCATCGTCCAGTACAACCTGCCATCCAGCTCAGTGGAGGTGTTTATCCACTTGATCGATGCGTATAAGCCGACCAGGGCAGTGAAGCCCAGGAGCACGGGTGTGATTGCGCCAATGTTGCCTGAATTTGCTACCCTGACCAGTAAAATTAAACTCGCCGAGGCCGGGATGAGCTGCAAAACTGTTTCGAGCTCCCAGCGCATGGAGAGATGGTAGCTGAACGGAAGCAGCGGAGGCAGCACTCCCAATCTTATCCCAGCCGCAAAAACCAGCAACAAGCTTACCGTGGATGGCAGACCATCAAACGTGACCCCTCGCCCTTGAGACCAGAGCATCATCCCCGCAATAATGACCAGCACCAGTGCAGCTAGCCTGGCTGAATAATTGATGATCACGCGTTCACGCATCTGGCTGCTGAGAGTCTGGCTGAGCAGCACAACCAGCTGCAGTATATCGATCGCAGCCCAGGCGATCACCAGCGACAGCAGGTTACCGGATGTTACAGCTACCAGGCCCATGGAGGTGAAGATCAAGATCACGATCCACAGCTTCCAGTTGGGCATCTGGTCTGCCTGGTTATGCGTGGGGGATACATTCGAACCTACCAGGCCGGTTGAATGGTCGTCATCACGGGCAGCCACTGCGGGCTGGTTAACAGGTTGGTTTTGCCGTGTAGCTTGCCCGAGGTTAGAAATGGAGCTGATCAGCACCCCGAAGGATAAAGCCGATAATGCCAGGGCAAAATACCATGAGATATCATCGACCAACAAGATCGGCGAGACCGGGAACAAGCTTTTCGGTTCCCAATTCAGCAGTGAAATGGTTGTGGGAATTTCTGACCTTGATATGAAGACCATCACGATCCCGGCCAGGAGGGCCAGGACAGCTAATAATCCCTGGATGCTGAACCTTGGCCTGACCCAATGCAAAATTACCATCGCCAATGATGCAAATAAAAAAAGGAATATGCTCAGAATGATCAGCATCGCGTAGGGAGCCTGGTTATAAGATCATGCCAGGCTTACGATCGAGAAATTGTCCGTCACCAGGATGACCCAGCCAGCGGTCGCCATCGACAATGAGCGTCCCGCGCAGGAAAACCTTCTCGGGGTAGCCGATCAGCTCCCAATCTTCAAACAAGTTGTAATCCGTACGGTGTTGCGAATAGGCCTTCCCATAGCGGAGCTTGCGCTCAGGATCCCAGATCACAACATCTGCGTCCGAGCCAGGCAGCAGGGCGCCTTTACGCGGGTAAAGGCCGAATATCTTGGCAGGGTTGGTGCTCGTCAGGGTGACAAATTGGTTGGGCGAAATCCGGCCAGCCCTCACCCCGTATGTCCACAGGATAGGCAGCCGGTCACCCACGCATGGCAAGCCATTCGGGATCTTTGTGAAATCATCCTTGCCGAGCTCTTTGCCGGGGATGGCTACCGGTTGACCTTCATACATGATCGGCTGGCTTCCGTCGTAGAAGAACGCGCAATGATCAGTGCCGATGGTCTGTATAGTACCGCTCGCCACGCCAGCCCATAAGCGCTGGTTGTCAGCAGGGGTCCTCAGGGGTGGAGAGCAGACCCATTTCGCACCGTCGGGTTTGCTTAACTTATCAGCCGAAAAGAACATATACTGCGGGCAGGTTTCACCCATCACCTGCACACCACGCTCCCTGGCGTACGCCAGCTGTTCAACTTCGCCGGCTGCGTTCATGTGGACGACGTACAGCGGAGCTCCTGCTTGTGCGGATAATGAAGCAGCCCGCAGGGTGGCTTCTACCGCACCCCAGGCTGGGCGAGTGCGGGCATGCCATTCAGGCGTGGTGTGCCCTTCCGCGAGCGCTTCAGCGACCAAGAGGTCGATCACGTCACCATTTTCTGCATGCAGCATGGTCAGCAGCTGGTGCTTTTTCGCCAGGCGTAGCACCTGGAAGATCTCACCATCACTCAGGCGCAGGCGATTGTTATATGCAGTAAAGACTTTTAATGATGTAATGCCTATGCCGGGTAATTCGGCAATCTCGGATGCGATTTTCTCATCATAATGTGTGATGTTCATGTGGAAGCCAAAGTCAATGGCTGCCAGCTGGTCAGCCCGTGCGTGCCAGGCTTCTACACAGTCATGGAGCGAATCGGAGTCCTGCGAGACAAAATCGAGGGCTGTGGTGGTACCGCCAAAGGCAGCTGCTTTATGACCTGTATAGTGGTCGTCTGAGCTCACTGTCCCAAACATGGGCAGGTTGAAGTGGGTGTGGGGGTCCACACCTCCCGGCATCACGAGCTTGCCCCTGGCGTCGACGATCTCTGCCCCTGGCTTCTGAATACCCTGGCCGATCGAGGTGATCGTTGTGCCATCAATCAAGATATCGGCTTCGAAGGTTTCCGAGGCAGTTATGATCGTGCCGGCTTTGATGATCAGTGACATAGGCAGGCTCCTGCTTAGGGATTTACGGATTTATACGGCCTTACACCACTTGGATCCAATCCAGCTTTGAGCTGTTGTACGGTTTTTCCCACCAATGGGTGGATAAGGTCAGGGGCAATATCAGACAATGGTATGATAATGAATGCCCTTTCAGCCATACGTGGGTGCGGAATGGTCAGGGTAGGAGTAGCAAGGACCAGCTCGTTATACAAGAGGATATCCAGGTCGATCAGGCGTGGGCCAAAACGGAAGGTTTCCACACGTCCCAATTTAACCTCGGTCGTTTTAAAGAAGGCCAGCAGATCAAATGGCTCAAGCTCAGTGGTGGCCTTGATCACCTGGTTCATGAATAAAGGTTGGTCTGAATAACCCCAGGGTTCAGTCTCATAGATCGGGGATTGCGCGACCAGGATTACTTGTGGGGCTAATTCCTCAATGGCTTGCTGTAAGTTGGCCACCCTGTCCCCGAGGTTGCTTCCCAAGGATAGATATATACTGGCTGCCATAGTACCCCTGCTTATACTCGCTCGATAATCGTAGCAGTCGCCATGCCGTGGCCGATGCACATGGTCTGCAAGCCATACATCCCGTGGATGCGTTGTAGCTCGTTGACCAGCTTGGTCATCAGGATTGCGCCTGTAGCACCCAGGGGGTGGCCCAGGGCAATCGCACCTCCATTCGGATTGACCTTTGAGATATCAGGCTTAATCTCCTTCGCCCAGGCTAAAACAACCGATGCAAACGCCTCATTGATCTCGATAACATCGATCTCATCCAGTGAGATCCCCGAGCGTTGCAGTGCCTGCCGGGTAGCTGGGATGGGTCCATCCAGCATGAGCACCGGGTCTGAGCCGGTTACATAGCGGGTGACAATTCGGGCCAGGGGTGAAAGATTATATGCGCCAACAGCTTTGGCTGAAGCCAATACCAGGGCGGCTGCACCGTCACTAACCTGGCTGGCATTCGCGGCAGTGATGACGCCATCGGGTTTGAACACAGGCTGAAGGGTTCCCATCTTCTCGCGATTGGGAGGCATGCGGACACCTTCATCTACCTGGAATACCCTTCCGTCTTTTAAGGTGATCGGCAGGACCTGGCTTGCAAAGTGGCCATTCTGGATGGCTTGCATGGCCCGCATGTGCGATTCACAGGCATAATCATCCAGCTCATAACGGGTGAGGTCATACTTCTCGGCCATCATCTCGGCACTGATGCCCTGGTGCACCAATTTATAAGGTAGGTCTTCTGGCCATTCTTTCGGGTAATCGGCTCCCAATGGCTGGTGAGACATCATCTCTGTGCCGCCTGCGATGACCAGGTCCATGTCACCTGCCAGGATAGCCTGGGCGGCGAAATGGATGGCTTGCTGGCTGGAGCCACACATCCGGCTGAGGGTCACGGCCGGGACATGCATTGGGAAGCCTGCCCGGAGCACAGCCAGGCGAGCCAGGTTCGCACCCTGGTCATCAATGGGCGTCACACAACCCCAGACGACGTCCTCGACCTGGGCAGGCTCGATGCCTGCCCGTTTGACTGCTTCCTGGAGGACCAGGGCAGTCAGCTCAACCGGTGAAAGGGAAACCAATGCGCCAGTGGGTTTGCCTTGCCCGACCGGCGTTCGAACAGCGGAAATGATGAATGCTTCAGACATTGCAACACCTCCTCGTGGTAACTATAGCATACCATAATTATTCTATGAGAAACCTTTAAGCGCCGTAGATTTCCTTTGCCAGGATGGCAATGAACGGCTAAAATATTCGTTGAAGATCAGATTCGAGGAGTATGGATGCCGCAGGCGACATATCATTTTCCACGTGGTTTCTTATGGGGAACATCCACCGCAGCCTACCAGGTAGAGGGTAACAATCCATACAGCAACTGGTACGCCTGGGAGCAGCAACCGGGCAGGATCTTGCAGGAGCACAAGGCTGGCTTGGCCTGCGACTGGTGGAACGGGCGCTGGCGGGAGGATTTCCGCCGCGCCGCCGATGGTGCCCAAAATGCGCATCGCATGTCGGTGGAATGGAGCCGGATCCAACCAACCCCGGATCGCTGGGATGAAGATGCCTTGAACCGCTACGTGGAGATGGTGCGCGGGCTGGTTGAGCTGAACATGACACCCCTCGTCACCCTGCACCACTACTCTGATCCCCAATGGTTTGTGGACCAGGGTGGCTGGGAGCTGGACTCGGCTGCAGTGTACTTTGAGAAATACGTCAGGAAGGTGGTTCAGGCTTTAAAGGATTATGTCAGCTTGTGGTGTACCATTAACGAGCCGAATGGGTACGCCGTCCAGGGGTTCATCCAAGGGCAATTTCCGCCTGGCAAGCAGGATATCGGCACAGGTTTCGCGGTCATGGTCAATCTCCTGCGCGCTCATGCGGCGGCATACCATGCCATTCACCAGCTCCAACCCCACGCCAGAGTCGGGATCTCGCATTATTACCGCAGCCTGAAACCTTCGAAAAGCTGGTTCCTGCCCGATCGATGGGTCACGGGGTTGTTGGGCCAGCTAAACATGGCTTTCCCCAATGGTGCCACAGATGGGGTCATGCGTTTCTTGTGGATGCGTAAGCAGGTCAAAGAAGCTAAAGCCACCCAGGATTTCCTGGGGATCGATTATTACACACGTGATTACGTCAGTTTCAACTTGCTCAGGATGAAGGACTTGTTTCACAGGCGTTATTTCCGTGAGGAAGCCGAGCTGAGCACCTCGGGCTTCCTGGCCAACGAGCCATTGGGAATCTATGAAGCCATAAAGTGGGGTCGCCGCTACAACCTACCGATCATCATCACTGAAAACGGCATTGAAGATGTCGATGACCATCTGAGACCTCGTTACCTGGTGGAGCATCTCCACCAGGTATGGAAGGCGGTCAACTTCAACTGGCCGGTGAAAGGCTATTTCTATTGGACCCTGGTAGACAATTTTGAATGGGAGCGGGGTTGGACCCAGCGCTTTGGATTGTGGGAGCTGGATCAGGACACACAGGCGCGCCATAAACGGCCCAGCGCCGACCTGTACGCAGAGATATGCCGTGAGAATGGCATATCAGATGAAATGGTGCGCCGGTACGCACCGGTGATGCTACATGAATTATTTCCAGGATGAATAAAGTGAGCAAATATGGTGGATCGACTTGACGTGGATAACGTGGTTTGCCGACCTGCCCTGGCTAGGGATAAGGAGGCCGTGCTAGAGCTAAGCTCTCACATCTGGGAAGGCAATGATTATCTTCCCTACGTGTGGGATGACTGGCTGGCTGACCCCAACGGCATGTTTGGCGTAGCCGAGCTGCACGGCCGGATTGCCGGGGTGTTTAAGCTGACCAAGTTCCAGGACGACGAATGGTATATGGAGGGTTTGCGAGTTCACCCCGATTTTCAGGGGCAAGGTGTGGCCTCTCATATCCACCATTACGTGTTGGATACCTGGCGGCGCATGGGCCGCGGGATCATCCGTCTGACCACCGGATCCTACAACGTCAAGGTGCACCGCATGTGCGAGGAGAGCGGATTCCAGCGTATTGCCGAATTCATCGCCTACCGGGCTCCAGCTAGTGAGGCAGGGGAAGCGGATTTCAGTGCATTGACAGCCGAGGAAGCACCCCAGGCGATGGACTTCGCCTTGACCAGCCCGGTGCATGCCTTATCCCATGGATTGATCAATTTGGGATGGGTGTACGCTGACATGCAGCTGAAGCACATAAGCAAGGCGATCGAAGAGAAGCATGCCTGGTGGTGGCGGGGTGGGCGGGGCTTTATCTCCATCTGGGAGGACGATGAAGACGATGAGCGTTACCCTGGGATCCAGCTGGTCGCCTGTCAGGTGGACGAGCTTAGCGACCTGTTGGGTGATTACCGCCGCTGGATGGGGCGGTTGGGTTACAAGACGGCAGGCTGGGTGGCGCCTAATCAGCTGGAGGTGATCGGAGCCCTGGGGAAGAATGGTTTCGAGCGAAGCTGGGACGTGTTCTTATATATCTACGAGCTCAGGTCAGGTTGATATTCCTGGCATGGCCCAAGGTCGCGAGGCATAAATCGGGCTCAGGCACCTTTATGGTATAATGCGCTTCGCTGTCGAGAGGCGGTAATTGAATATTTATCCGGAGAGGTCGCGTAGTCTGGCCTAGCGCGCACGCCTGGAGAGCGTGTTTCCCGCAAGGGAACGAGGGTTCAAATCCCTCCCTCTCCGCCAGGAGATATTGTGGGAGCAGTGATGCTCCCATTTGCTATCTATGGGGGTTACAAAACGGCCCAACTGTTGGTTTTAATAATAATCGTGTGCATCAATTTCGTTTAATTATTAACCAATCTGATAGCTTACCCACACTCCCAATGCGTCCAGGCGGTGCCCTACAGGGTCATCGAAAGCGAGCGAAGTGAAGTTCAATTGTTGATACTCTCTTTGTTCACTTATGGTCTTCTTACCTCCTCTATATAACCAGCTTTCAAAGCAGCAGAGGATAAAAATTGAAAACTATTTCTCCTGAATGAGCGCATATTCAGAGATTATCGCAAATGAACCAAGCGATTTTTTGGAAATAATCAAAGACTTCTTGGATATGAAGACTAAATGTAGTAGATTTTTATATTACAGGTATAAAATAAAGTGAAATTAGGGTATAGCAAAAGTTAGTAAAATCTATCGTTACACCGCCCTGCTAATTGGGAGGCAGGGTCAAGGTACCGAATTGTTGAAGACGGAGCGTTGCAGATGCTGAAATATCGCACGCTAGGGAGAAGTGGTATACAAGTCAGTCCATTGGGATTAGGTACGGCTCGCATGGCTGGGTTGGGGTGGCATGAAGATTTAGTATCCCAAGCTCCCACTCTGACGATACGGGATGCTGTGCGGCAAATCCAGGCAGCTGTCGATCTAGGCGTGACATTTTTCGACACAGCGGATAACTACGGCAAGGGATTAAGCGAGTCCATCTTGGGCGAAGCCCTGCGAGGTCATCATAATGGCATCGTGGTAGCAACCAAGTTCGGGGAAGATCCAATGCCAGATCAGGAGGATCCCTGGTCTTTGGATGCCGATTCCGTTGTGCGGAAATGCGATGGCAGCCTGCATCGCCTAGGGGTTGAGTGCATTGATCTGTACCTTTTGCATCGCCGCGATTACCCACTCGAACGAGCTCCAGCGTTGATTGATGTGCTTGAAGGGCTGGTGCGCGAAGGCAAGATCCGTTTTTACGGCTGGAGTACGGACGATGTCGAAAGGGCCAGACTTTTCGCAGGTGGAGAACACTGTATCGCTATCGAACATCGCTTGAATGTATTCAATGATAACGAAGCGATACTGGATCTTTGCCGAGAGCAGAATCTGGCAAGTTTGAACCGCGTTCCATTACTCATGGGTGTCCTAACAGGGCGTTGGTCGTCAGAGTCGAAACTGGAGGAGGGTGATCCTCGGGCGATATGGTTTGAGCAAGAGGGATTCCTGAAGGTGTTAACCTGCGCGCAACAGATTGAACCTTACTTAACCAGCGAAGGGCGATCCTATGTGCAAGGGGCGTTGGGGTGGATATGGGCACGCTCCCCTTTGACGATTCCCCTGCCAGGCTTTCGCAATATGGAGCAAATGCGGGTATTGGTGCAGGCGCTGCAATTTGGCCCTCTCCCCTTGGATGTTATGCAGGCCATCGCAGAACAGGTGAAAAGCGCGGGGATTGTTTAGACTTGATAGAGTTATTCAAGGGAGGACAAATTGTCTGAGCCCAGAGTACACATAACTACAGCATAATAAGAGGGCCTAACATAGGCTCCACCCGCCAACTTTTACAGTGAGTAAGCGTGCGGCTGTTCGATGAGCGGAACATTAGTTAAACAATGCCCTTATGAGTCGATCACCAAAGCCTCAGGCATCAACACCGCCAATAATTCCTCATCGCGAAGATGCCATTAATTACCCCATTTTTAGCACTATCCGAAGTCGTTTGAGTCAGAAAGCTAAGGAATACCTGAAGGTCAGCATGCCCCATTAACATGTAGAAGACGAATACATTGTGGTTGTGTTCTGCCAATATCTGGAGAGCGTGTTTCCCGCAAGGGAACGAGGGTTCAAATCCCTCCTTTCCACCCAGAGATACGTTAAGGTAGAGCTATCCCCACTGGCATTAGTGAGTAAAATAAATAATATCTATGCGTATTTATTTGTCATCGGAAAGGTAGTCTATGGCTAAACAGACCAATAAAGCCCAAATCCTGAACGATATCCATGCTGAACGCAGGCGTTTAGAGAAAAAACTTTCCCGCTTGGGCCCGGAAGAAATGCTGATATCCGGTGTCACGGGGACCTGGTCGGTGAAAGACATCCTGGCTCACCTGGCTGCCTGGGAAAGGCTCTTTTTGGATTGGTATTTCGCTGGTTTACGTGGCACAGCCCCCGATATTTCACCGGTTGGCATGAGCCGGACCACCATTGATAGCCTCAACCAGCGCGTCTATGAGCAGAATCAAGCGCGCAGCCTGACCGATGTTATGGAGGGGTTCCACGCCTCATACCAGGAAATCTTAGCTGCCGTAGAAGCGATGCCTGAAGCGGACATGTTCGCTCACGGTCGCCTGGCCTGGACGGGCCGGCTGAGCCTGGCTGATTACATCACAGGCAACACATGTAACCACTATGCCTGGGCGAATTCACAGATCACACGATGGATGAAGAAAAGAGCTATTGACGGGCAGGCACTCAAGCCACCGGAATAACCATCTAAATTTGCCCCGCGTAGCATCTCAGGACGGCTTGATCCGGTATTTTGCCATTGATTGCAAGTTACTTCTCTTAATTACGAAAGCTTCTGCAGCTTACCGAAGGTGATCATCCTGTCCGGCACGATGATCACGATAACGAAATATATGTTACAATGTCGGTCTAATTAGGGTGGATAAAAAAGGTAGAAAAACCCTTTCAAATATAAGAAAAGGATCTGATGATGGCCTATATTAAAACAATCCCTTTCGACCAGGCGGATGGTTTGGTGCTTGAGCAGTACACAGCTGACCTGGCATCCAAAGGATACATACCGAACTATGTACAGGCTTTTAGCCTGCACCCAGATATTTACGATGCATGGTTAAAACTCATTGGTGCCGTGCGTTCAAAGATGAGGTTACGCCGTTATGAGCTGATCACCTTTTCGGCAGCCATGGCGCTTGGTTGTACTTATTGAATGCTTGCTCACGGAGCGTTGCTCCGTAAAAACTTTTTCGATGCCCAGCAACTCCAGGCAATCATCAAGGATTTTCGAGATGCGGGTCTGACCGACGAAGAAGTAGCTCTGATGTCGTTTGCAAAAACCGTGATCAACGAGCCTCAAGCAATCAGCCAGGGTAGCGTTGGTGAGCTTCGCAAGTTCGGCCTCACCGACGAAGAGATCCTGGATGTCATCGTGGCCGTCACTGCCCGCAGTTTCTTTAGCAAGACTCTCGACACGCTAAACATCCAACCAGATGATACCTACCTGGACCTTGAGCCGGAACTGATCCAGGCACTTACGATAGGCAGGCCTTTTCCATGATCGATCGCTTTTAGCTAGCTGACATGATCTCTAGGCTCGGTTTTGTCACCGAGCGATGCTGGGCTATTCATGCCTCGATTGACTACTCGAGAACCTGTAACGTTTGAAGGCATGCGCTGACAAGCTCACTTTCCATTTCCTAAGCTTATAATTCTTCAGATTTATTAAGCCAGTCCGATCTGAATCCGGCAACACAATGATGTAAAATAAGGTACGGATTTTTGGGTATCGGTCGACCGTAGAATAAACTGCCTCGCTCAACCCATTCAAGTGCGATGATCAACGCAGTGCCAAAGTAGCTCTTTGCACGGGCAGGCTGTGCGGTGAAGGATCATGGATATTTTTGACCCGGGTTTTCAAAGGAAAGGCCTGGCAGTCTTCCTGGTAGGGTTGGCTGCTGTGTTCGGTTTCCTGATCGGGGTTTTTAATGTAAAAGATGGCGGTATTTCTGCGCCTAAGATAGATATGACGGAGATTTATCGAAAAACTAACGCCCCAACCGCCAGCTTGACCTATACGCCAGTTCCAACCGAGACGAGCCTGCCCACCTACACCCCTCCGCCGACAAGGACCGCCCGCCCAACGAATACTTCATCACCCACCAGAACACCCACCATCACCCAAACGCCGACGGAAACCCCAACCCCCACGCGCCGCTATACGCGCACACCCACCTCCACGGTTATCTCAAACATCGTATATCCGAGCTCAACCCCGATACAGCCAACCACCGCGCCACCGGTCGTGATTGAATCCTGCAAGGTCGATCCGATCACGGTGCCGGTCGATACCAGCGTTTCAATCACTTTCATTGTCCAGTTTTCAACGCAGGTACCCGGCTATGGATTTGAAGCGATCAACAACCCTGGGTACCCTGGCCAGGGTGGCTGCTCAGCTACCGATACCGATGGAGATGGAATGGCGTACTGCCTCGGATCATCCGGGGCTGTCCCGGCATCGACCACCGTTTACGTGACCATTAAATCCTCTGTTGGCGATTGCGTGGTGAGTTACAGCTCACGCTAATCGTTATACCCGACGGATTGGGTACCCTTCAGGACGTTTCCACCGGTTATCACAGGAAAATCGAAAATCTCTAATCGATTTCATCAGGGTTATGGTTTATATTTAAGAATATTAGTTTTTATGTACCAGTTGAGTGGTGAGACATGCGCATCGGTATTCTTGCAAGAGTATTTATCCTTCTATCGTTACTGACCTCCCTGGGTGGTCCCGGCACCACGCCGATCCCCTCTGCTTCCGCTCAGATTAGCTCACTCCCAAAACTTACTACTGGGTTTGTTGACAAGGATTCTTTGCTTGGAACAAAAGCTCCGACCCTACAACCGATCGCTAATGCGGATGGTGATGGGAACTACCTGGTGACCTGGACTACCGTTCCGCCCGCCACGAGCTACACTTTGCAAGAGGACGACAATTCGGCATTCACCTCACCCACCACCCGATTTTATGGTCTTAATACGCAATTTCAAGTGGATGGGCAGAGCTACGGAACATGGTACTACCGGGTGATGGCCACAGGCTCGGGCGGTAACAGCCCCTGGTCAAACACCGTGTCGGTGTCAGTCATTTATGCACCTCCAGGCGCTTCCGTCCTGGACCCGATCAGCAATCCGGATGGGAATGGCGAATACCTGACCAACTGGAGTGATGTGCCTGGTGCTTTCGCCTATCGCCTCGAGGAAGCCGACAATGCTGGCTTCATCACCCCAACCGTCCGGTACGAAGGGGGATCGACGGAATTTCTCATCACTGGCCAGCAAGGTGGCACCTGGTATTATCGTGTGGTTGCCACCAACACCTATGGTGATGGGCCCTCGTCTAACACAGAATCAGTGGGAGTAATCCCATCCGCACCGGTCCTCCTGCCGATCGAAAACGCCGATGCAAATGGTGATTACCTGGTCGACTGGAATGATGTCATCGGGGCTGCGAGCTACCGCCTTGAAGAAGCGAACGAGCCTCAGTTCATCACCCCAACGATCCGGTATGAAGGGTCTCTCAGCCAGTTCCAGGTGACCGGGCAGGCCGGTGGTACCTGGTATTACCGGGTGCTGGCCAGCAACCAGGGAGGCGATAGCGCCTGGTCGAATGTCGAAACGGTGGGTGTCGCACCTGCTGCACCGCTTCTATCGCCGATTAGCAATCCTGACGGAGATGGGAGTTATTCTGTGGACTGGACGGATATGCCCGGAGCTACAGGTTATCGGCTCGAGCAATCAAGCGATATCGGTTTTATTTCTCCCACATTGCTTTATCAAGGTTCCGCCAGCCAATTCCAGGTCACCGGCCAGGTAGGTGGTACCTGGTATTATCGCGCCTTGGCTGTCAATACCTATGGCATGAGCCTATGGTCCAATGTGGAGTTGGTGCATGTGATCCCTGCTGCGCCGGTGATGGCACTTATCGAAAATCTGGATGGGGATGGCGCCTATCTCACCGATTGGGATGATGTGGTCGGTGCCACCGGCTACACGCTTGAGGAAGATGACGACCCAGGTTTTGATTCACCGGTGATCCGAGTATGAAGGCGCGAACAGCCAGTATCAAGTCACCGACCAGTATTACGGCACCTGGTACTACCGGGTACTGGCCAGCAACCTGGGTGGAAACAGCCCCTGGTCCCCTTCGACTTCTGTCAGTGTCGACCTGGCTCGCCCGGGTAACCCGGTCCTGTCACCCATCAGCAACCCGGATGCCAACGGTGATTACCTGGTAGATTGGAATACAGTACCTGGAGCAGCCAGCTATCGTCTGGAAGAGGCTGACAACCCGGATTTCACTGCAGCCACAGTGCGATATGAGGGGCCTGACAGCCACTACCAGGTGCTAAGCCAGCCGACCGGGGTATGGTACTACCGGGTATATGCCAGCAACTCGTATGGGGTCAGCCCTTGGTCAAATACCGAAACCGCCAGGGTTGCCCCGGCTGCTCCACAATTGTTGCCCATCGATAACCAGGATGGTGATCGGAACTACCTGGTGGATTGGAGCGACGTAGATGGTGCGATCTCTTACCGGCTGGAGGAGGCAATCGACAGCAGCTTCATCAGCCCAACCATTCGCTATGAAGGCGCCAGCAGCCAATTCCAGGTGACTGGACAATATTACGGAACATGGTATTACCGGGTGCTGGCCAGTAATGCCGGGGGCAACAGCCCGTGGTCGAATGTTGAATTGGTGAGGGTCTTGCAAGCCCCACCGGAGAGCCCGGTGCTGGCCCCGATCAGCAATCCGGACGGGAATGGAGACTACCTGTTGGATTGGAATGAAGTAGCCGGCGCAACCAGCTACCGGCTGGAAGAAGCTGACAATTCAGGCTTCATTTCATCCACGTTACGCTATACCGGCATCCTGACGGGGTTCCAGGTGTCCGGCCAGCAAAGTGGCGTCTGGTACTACCGGGTGTTGGCAAGCAATGAAGGTGGTAACAGCCCCTGGTCCAATACCGAGTGGGTGGGTGTGATCCCAGCTGCCCCGGTGCTGCTCCCGATCTCCAACCTTGACGGGAATGGTGATTACCTGGTGGATTGGAATGATTCTGTCGGCGCCACTAGCTACCGCCTGGAAGAAGCTGGCAATCCAGGCTTTATTTCACCCACCGTGCTATATGAGGGTGCTGCGACTGAGCTGCAGATTACAGGCCAATTGGGCGGCACATGGTATTACCGTGTTTTGGCCAGCAATATTGGGGGCGATAGCCCATGGTCAAACACTGAGTCAGTGAATGTCATCCCAGCTGCGCCTGTGCTGCTACCGATCTCCAATCCAGACGGGAATGGAGACTACCTGGTTGATTGGAATATCGTGGTTGGCGCTACCAGTTACCGGCTGGAAGAGGCCAGCAACCCGAGCTTTATCTCACCCACGGTGCTGTATGTGGGTACCGCAACCGAGTTGCAGATCAACGGCCATTTGGGTGGCACCTGGTACTACCGGGTACTGGCCAGCAATGCTGGGGGTGATAGCCAATGGTCGAACGCTGAGTCGGTGAGCGTAATCCCGGCTGCTCCAGTGCTTTTACCGATTTCCAATCCAGATGGGAATGGCGATTACCCGGTGGATTGGAATGATGTAACCGGCGCTACGAGTTATCGACTCGAAGAAGCAAATTCCATTGAATTCAGCTACCCCATAACCCTCTATGAGGGAGCTGCCAGCCAATTTCAGGTCACCGGTCAGGTCGGTGGCACCTGGTACTACCGCGTGCTGGCCATCAATGCAGGAGGAGACAGCCCCTGGTCGAATATTGCTATAGTGAGTGTCATTCCTGAAGCGCCGGTATTATTACCGATCGACAATCCCACTGGAGCAGGCGATTACCTGGTGGATTGGGTTGATGTCAGTGGTGGTGATACTTACCTGCTGCAGGAAGACGATAATCCGGACTTTTCCACTCCCATCGACCGCTACACAGGCGCACTCAGCCAATTCGAGGTCACTGGACAGGCAGGTGGTACCTGGTATTACCGCGTCTTAGCCCGCAACCCGGGCGGGGATAGCGCGTGGTCGAATGTTGTATCGACCGGCGTTGTTCCGGCAACACCTGCGCTGCTTCCCATCGATAACCTGGACCGGGATGGGAATTACCTGGTCGATTGGAACGAAGTACCTGGAGCAACCAGCTACCGGCTTGAAGAGGCTGACAACCCCGATTTCAATGCCGCAAGGCTGCGTTATGAAGGGCCTGATAGCCAGCTCCAGGTATTAGACCAGCCTACTGGGATATGGTACTACCGCGTTTATGCCAGCAATGCCTATGGGATCAGCTCCTGGACAAATACCGAAGCAGCCAGCGTTGCGCCAGCTGCCCCACAGTTGTTGCCCATCGAGAATCTTGACGGTGATGGGGATTACCTGGTCGGCTGGACCGTGGTAGTGAGTGCTACAAATTACCGTTTACAGGAAGATGACAACGCCGAATTTCCTTCACCAAGCGTAATCTATGACGGACCCCAGATCCAGTACCAGGTGACCGGGCAATTTTCCGGCACCTGGTACTACCGGGTGCTGGCCAGCAATGCTGGGGGCGATAGCCCTTGGTCGAACATTCAAAGCGTGGTAGTTTTGCATGCTCCTCCGGAGAGCCCGATCTTGGCCCCGATCAGCAATCCGGATGGGAATGGCGATTACCTGGTGGATTGGAATGAGGTGGCAAGCGCCTCCAGCTACCGCCTGGAGCAGGCTGACAACCCTGGCTTTATTTCGCCCACAGTGCAGTATGAGGGTGCTGCAACTGAGCTGCCGGTAGTTGGCCAGCCGAGTGGCGTCTGGTACTATAGGGTGTTAGCCAGTAATGATGGTGGTTCTAGCCCCTGGTCGAACACCGAATGGGTGGGGGTGGTCCCGGGTGCCCCGGTACTGTTGCCCATAGATAATCTTGAGGGCGATGGAGATTACCTGGTTGATTGGAATACTGTGTTTGGTGCTGACAGCTACCGGCTGGAAGAGGCTGACGACCCGGGCTTTATCTCGCCCACACTACGATATGAGGGTGGTGCGACTGAGCTGCAAGTTAATGGCCAGGCAGGTGGTACCTGGTATTACCGGGTGCTGGCCAGCAACCCAGGCGGAGATAGCCCCTGGTCGAGTAGCGAGGCGGTGAGCGTCATCCCAGCTGCTCCAGTACTCCTACCGATCTCCAACCCTGGTGGGAATTCGGAGTACCTGGTGGATTGGAATGAGAGCATTGGTGCAGATAATTACCTGTTGCAGGAAGATGATGATCCAGGCTTTGCTACCCCCGTAGAGCGCTACGAAGGCCCTGCCAGCCAGTACCAGGTCACCGGTCAGGCAGACGGAACCTGGTATTACCGGGTATTGGCCAGTAATCCCGGTGGCTCTGGTCCCTGGTCTAATACCGAGAATGTTAGCGTTAATACTACACCGCTGGCAAGGAATATTTTCATGCCGTTAGTCAGCTATACGAAGCCTGAACCATATGGGGTCCACATCCTGGCGTCCAGCTATTCCTATGAATTGCATGATACCCTGTTCATAATCGGTGAGGTATTAAATAATACAACCGAGAATTTATCATTGGTCGAAGTGATCGTCGATTTATATGATGCCTCCGACCGGCTTGTGGGAACTGGAACTGCTTACCTGTGGCCGCTCGATTTGCCAGCCACCCAGCGTGGGTGCTTTAATATAACGATGAATATTCCAGCCGGTTGGTCATATTATAAGTTCGAGGATCCGCAATATATATCTGGTAGTACCAGTCCAGGCCTAACCATCATTGACTCGAACGGTGACTATAATAACGGGAGTTACAATCTTATCGGTCAGGTTTGGAACAACGGCAACCTGACCGCGAAAAATGTTGCTGTTAGCGGGACGTTGTACAACAGGTCAGGCCAGCCAGTGGGCTGTAAACATGCCTACGTGAGCAGTGTGAACCTTAACCCGGGTCAGTCCAGCTCATTTGCGATCGATTTCCTGGGATATTATCGTGATTACAATGACGTGACCTCGTACCGGTTACGGGTTGCAGGTGATCGTCCATGATTGAGAGCATTGGCGAACTAACTGTTTCATGCGAATAACAAGCCGAATTGTCGCTCGTAATCTATATGGATTAGGAAATTGATGATCTCACCTCAGACCACATTGGTCACCTTTAGGAATCTATTTGCTAATCATCGATTAGATCACAGGGTTTACTTTATCCATCTTCTATTCCTGTGATAAACTAGCATTAATCCTGGGTGGTCGATCCAAAGGTCTGAACTTCATGAAAAAACTGTCATTTTGGCTGGTGATCTTCATCGCGTGGGTAGTAATTTTCGGAGTTGTCTCCAAAAATGCCAGCGCTGCTTTCCCTGCTCTAGGGGCGGGAGTTTCGCAAACAATACACTCAGCCCTGCCAGAAATTACCCCAATGCCAACCGAATCGGAACCGGTTGTCTCGATCTGGTCCTGCGGACCGCACGCTACCTCCGGTAGGTAGTAACGCTGGACTGGTCATTGGGGCCAGCGTGCTGGTGTTGATCATCATCGGAGGCGTCTTGGGGGCGAGACGCAGGCTAAAGCATTGACAGGGACTACTTCATTTGGTATGCTTGCTCCGCTCCGGATGGGTCCAGCGCGGCGGAACCCTTCGAACCCTGTCAGGTCTGAGAAGAAGCAGCAGTAAGGAGGATATTCCGGGTGCCGCTGGGTAGCCTGTCCGGAGTTTCGCTTAAACAAAAACAAGCGGTGATGCCACCGCTTGTTTTTATCGTGGATTGAGGAGTTATTTGGCGAACTCAATTAATGTAGGTTTTTGGTAGCCGTCATCCGGATTGTAATTTATCGATCAAGTCCGCTGTACCACCGACTTCCACATTCCAACCTACTACCTGCCCAGGTAGATACTCATCACCGTTCCATTCATGGTTATCTTAGAACGAGAAGCCAGGATCATAGCCCTCGTAAAATGCATTTCAGAACCACCATTGAGGTGGCACTGGATTGTATTGCTGGGTGGCAGGTAGATCAATAACCCCGGGATAGCCGGAGATGGGTCGGGTTCTCAGACGGGTGCAGTCAGCTGAATATCTCCATTGCCGGCCACGTGAATTCCCCATTGGCTAAGATACAATGTGACACCTGTCCCATACAATTTATTATGTGACCCTGCAGGTCGATATTACCTGTAATGCACCATAGACTCAGGATCGACCTTTTTTATTTTCAGCTTTTATATCTTTTTCCAGTTGACTTCACAGTGATATGATGCGCTGCCTAGTCTGCGCAGGCAGGTGGGGTGATATTGTATTTCATAATTGGACGTTGGGATGTCGTCGTTTGTGTGCTGGTGAGGAAGCTGGATTCCAATTGGCATTTCCATGGGATGAGCTCATTACCTAATGGCACCACCATCGGTGATTGACCATCGTGGGCTTCCGTTGCCACGCAGGCAACCATTTGAAAATATCCCACCTCCGGTAATTTAATATCGCTAGTCCCCATAAACGATGCGCCATATTGCCATTGCCGCTGCACACCCTTCAGGGCTTAGGGCCACAATGGCATTACCAAAAGCGCATGGTTGGCGAGGTCGGACGCGTGTAGTGGCATCGACTTCATTATGGAAGGCACTCGGGTACAGAGCTGGGCAAAATTACTTCGGGTTGTGGCAGAGATATCCACGGAGACATCCATATAAACATCACTAAAATACCATGGATAGTCAGTAGACCGCATTTCTGCGATCAACACCATTATGATCATCTCATATTTGTATCGATTCGAAACCATTTGCTGCGGCACGTGAAATGGCGGTGTCATCAGCACTGTGAGCGGCTTGCCAGCGCTGATCATTCCACAGCTCCAGTTGTATAGTCAATATCGTGGCTTTCAAGGATAACCGATGCTGCAGCACCGCCAGCCAGGGAGGATGCATCGGCAGCATTCTGCGAATGGCGGCGATCAGCCAGCGCCATGCCACCATCAATTGACAGGGCCATGAAGCCCAGGAAAACGACTATGCCAATCGCAAGGTAGACGATCGCCTGGCCGCTTCAGTTGAACTTCTTTTTTTCTTCATATCTCCTCCGATCAACAAATGCTTTCTATGGGCATTGCATTGGTTTCAGAATTGAAATCATTCACGGCTAGCATGGATATTGATGGTCTGTGAACCAAGAATTGTGCCCAAAAATGGCATGGCGATGGGAAATGTGGGGTAATTAACATTTACCAAGATTGTGTTGCCCGTGCAAGGATGGTCGATGTAACCAACATTTACTGCGACCTGTGCACGTGGGTTGGGGACAACCTGTTCCAGGTTGTCCCATACGCGCTCTTTGATCAAATCGACCCGGCTGGGGTAAATCGATCCATAGGAAGCACCTTCCTGGGCAGCGTCACGCAACGCCAGCCAGGTGAAGAACGCCCGCCCGAAGTCGATCGTGCCAGCCAGGATGATCATCAAGAGGTGATCGTTAACGCCAGCTCCACCATGCTCTGGCCTTGTTCGTTTTTCCTTGGATGTAAAGTCATTTTTCATACCAGCTCCTTCTACCTCTAACCCGAATTCGGCTGATCAGGCTGTGAAGTGAAGTATTGACCGAGATACAATCGTTCTGTGCGTACCATTATCTCCTGCACGGTTCGTCGTGGATAGCTCTCCATTATCTGTAATAAGACGAGTAGCTCACCGTACATGTTTGGCCTGTGTTCACATCCATGTAAGTCAATGTGACCGAGTAAAGTCCGGCAGAAAATCCATCGAAAACATGTAGGATGTCGTGTGCGATGCACCTGGATTTAGCTCTCGCCTGGATTCATCACCCAGCCAATTGCCGATCCCTATGGAAGGAGGCGGTTGATTACCAAGCCATACCTGGTAAACACTCACGTCTACTTGTGTCAGGTACGGTGCGGGGATAGGTGTATTCGTTGGCGTTGGGGTGATCGTCGGTGTGGGCGTAATCGTTGGCGTGGGCGTGTTGGTTGCGGTTGGTGTGGGAGTATCTGTCCTTGGGTCAAGCGGGAGATTTGGCCCAAACCCTGTTAGAACAACACCTGTCGAACCATTTACGGATGATGGGTTATTGGAGCTATTGACGATGACATAATTTGTGCTCGAGGCATCACTGGACAATCCTACTGGAATCGATGGGACAACGACAGCAGGATAAGGATTTGGAGCTTCCGGCGTCGGCCAGCTGATCGAAGCACTTTCAAGGCGGATCAAGTTCGTGCTCAGGCTGGTCAGTGTCCAGCGGAAGTAATTGGCGTGGAACTCGAAGCCTCCACCGCTCACAACGCAGGCCGGGGTAGGTGTGAGCGTGGGCGTCTCCGGGGTATCGGTTGGGCCGCCCGGCGTACGTGTATCGGTCGGTGTGGGCGTAAGGGTTGTCGGTGTGGGTGATGGGGTTCGTGTGGCTGTGTAATTGGGTGTCCTGGTCGGCGAAGGTCCGGGTGTGCGAGTGGAGGTGTTGGTCGGCACAGGTGGGTAGGAGGTACCCGACCACGTCTACATTCACCAGGATGGTGCGGGCGTTTTCAGAGACGATATCGAACCCTTTGAAACCGAGAAATGCAATCATCGGATCATAGTGGGCCACGACGTGCACCACAATGCGATCACCCATGTTGATTAAATCCATCTCATTTGCATCCATGGGAGGGCATGAGTTCTTTATATGATTGGTATTCGGGCCGCGGTCATACCAGATGGAAACATCGTGATTGTCGATAGGTAAAAGTAAAGCGCCACGCTGGACAGCATCCAGAATGCCAGTGCAATCCATGTAATAGCGGCTGGTATAATTCCCGCCCGCAGCACCATACCTGGCACCTTCTCGGGCTGACCCAGTTACAGCTGCGTAAATAAAAACCATGCGGCCGAACTCGATAATTCCATAGGTGATCAGCAATACGATCGGAAAAACCAATGCGAATTCCACCATGGTTTGGGCATTTTCACGCTTGAGAAAATTTAGTTTTCGAATGGATTTGATCATATCCAGTCTCACCGTACGAAGATTTTTAGCAATTTATATTTTAATTATAAACTCAATCTGCAATAAATTTCTCGGATTGAACATTTACTTATAAAACGTCAATAGCCCGACTTTGTTACATCGTTCCAAGCTAATCATACCTTTTCTGCGGTTAATATTCCTTATCATTTGTGCAAGGTGGTGATCCAGATTCGATCTCATCTCCTAATGGATGGCCATTAAACCTGTCCTGGCAACCCGAATTGCCAGATCAACGTTTTGAGCTACCGTACCTGGGAGATTGGCTCTTAGGATCCTCAACATAAGGATCTCGTTCGAGAGGGTTTCACGGAGCTCGGCTAGTCCTGGCTTCCGTGGCCGTCTGATCCTGGTCTTCAAGATCTGCCAGTGAACGGATTGAGGCAGCGATCTCAGACTCCATGCGTGAGGCCGCATCTGGCAGGGCGGCATAATCACCGGCTAAAACCAGCTCAACGAATTCAGAGGTCCTTTCTTTTGAGTTCTGCATGTGCAGGTTTGCCCTTGCTTCTGGGCTGAATGTGAAGGCGAGCTGAACATCTTCGATGATCAGTTTCGTTGAATAGAATGGATCCCCCGGAATAGATAGCTGGGAGGTCAGGACCAGGCTGTTGATCGTCATCGCCAGCAGGATGATGATCAATGCTGAGGTGGTGACATAAAATGCCAACCGCCAGGGTAAGTAGCGGTTGATGATGGCTGTCCAAAAACCCTTGTCCTGCTTTAATGCAATTTGCTGTTCTATGTATCTACGAGAGGAGGAGATAAAACCGTGGCGTGGCTCAAAGCTTCTTTCCTTATCAAGCAGCCAACAGATCGCCTCCAGCCTGGGCTTGAGCTCAGCTGCGAATTGAGCATGTTTTTCCAGGATCGAGGCAACCGTTTCCCGGCCTGTGGATAGGTCGGGAGTATAGCGGTTGATGAGGTCTTCGATCTGTCTGTCATTTTTCATACGGTGATGCCTCTTCCATAATTTCACGCAACGTTGCCAATGCCCGGTGTTGCAGCACCCGCACGGCCCCAGTGGAGCGGTTCATCACTTCAGCCGTTTCATCCGGAGACAGGCCTGCGATGAAGCGCAGGGTGAGTACTTCATTGAAATCCGGCTTGAGCTGCGACAGGGCTTGTAGCATTTGCTGGTGCTCGGTTTTATTACTGATGATCTCGCCAATATCCTGCTCAGCGTCGTTTCTGATCCCATCCATCTCCTCCGGAGCATGCGGGTCGGAGTGTTTTCGACGGCGGTAATGATCGATGAGCGCATTTCGGGCGATCCTGAAAAGGAATGCTACAAAGGGTATGCCCCGTTCGTTATAATTTGGTACGGATTGCCAGGCCTTGAGAAATACTTCGCCGGTTAGATCTTCTGCATCCATCACGTCATCCAGGTGAGCATACAGATAACGATATATCTCGCGGTGCATGGAGTTCATATAGATCACCGAATGCATGACGATCACCATGTTGGGCTTTCTTGATCAGCTCGTGATCATGGTCGAGCCTGCCTGGCATACTATCACCTAATAAAACGTCATAAGACGAATTTTGTTACAGGTTGCAATATTGTAACCAGCTGAGATTACCCCCGACTCAGCTTCAAGATCAAGGCTCAGGCGAAGCAACGGCGATATTTTGGTGGAGGAACGACCAGTGTTGTGGCGGAAGGTAGATCACCTCTGCCCTTCCAATAATATTTTCAAAAGGAACAAAACCCCAGGAACGCGAGTCAGACGAGTTGTTACGGTTATCCCCCATAACGAATAACTGATCTTCTGGTACAGTCCAGTCACCTCCCCGGTTCGTGGTGACATTGAGATAAGGTTCCAGCATCTGCTGCCCGTTGATATAGATCTTTCCATCCGAAATGTGGACCTGGTCACCTGGCAGCCCGATAATGCGCTTGATATAGGGAATGGCCTCCGGGTTGGGGGGGTATTTGAACACGATTACATCCCCACGCTCTGGGTTGTGGTTGAAGCGATAGGCTAATCTATTCACGATGACATAGTCGCCCGGGTAGAGGGTCGGCAGCATACTGATCGATTCGACGCGAATCCGCTCCGATACAACGTTGATACCCAGGAAGACCACCAGGACTAATAAGATTGTCTCAATAATATCGAGGCCAGTCCTGCGCCAGCCTGGTTTCTCTCCTTCAGGCAAGGCATCAGGAAGCATCTCGGCGTGCCAAAAATCCACTACAACCTCCAGATGATTTTAAGGGGTAGGTTATGCAGGATTATACCCTACTCAAACAGCCCGGTGCCCTTGCTCGGCTGCAGGTTCTTCACGCAAGAGCTGGACAGCGTGGGGCAGAACAGGCTTGACAATCTCCAGGTTCTCCATTGCTCCACGCGGACTACCAGGCAAATTAATGATCAGAGTGTGGAGGCGGATACCAGCCACCGCCCTGGAGAGCATGGCGTGTGGGGTAATTTGCAAGCTCGCGTTGCGCATGGCTTCAGCCAGCCCCGGGGTGGGGCGCTGGATGATAGCCTGAGTGGCCTCCGGAGTGACGTCGCGCGGACTGAAGCCAGTGCCACCAGTGGTCAGGATGATATCCATATCGCCACTATCAGCCCATTCACTGAGTAACTGCTTGATTCGCTCGAATTCGTCGGGTAGGATAGCTGTCCGAGTGACCTGCCAGCCTTCGGCTGTGACTGCCTTTGCAAGGGCGGGGCCAGATTCATCTGGTCGTTCAGCGCGGGCTGAGCGGTCTGAAATTGTGACGATTCCAATGCGCATAGACATATCGATTTTGAGGCTGGGTTATGCCAGGTCCTTCCCATAGATCAGCAGGTCCATCACTTGCCAACCCAGGTTTTCATAAAACTTTATGGCTTCAGAATTTTCATGTGTCACCAGCAGGTAAGTGCGTAAGCAGCCTTTAGCTTTCAGGCGCTTCTCAAGCTCTTCCATGAGAACTACACCAATGCCCTTTCGGCGGTAGTGTGCCTGAACTGCCAGGTGATAGACCATCCCACGCCGGCCATCGAAGCCACCCAGCACCGAACCGATGACTTGCTGCTTTATCTCTGCCAGTAAAAATAGATCGGGATCGCGCTGGATCTTTTTGTCGATCTCGCCACGCTCATCTGACTGGCGCAGGTGGATACCTGGGCCGGCATGCTCCCACAGGGCAATCACCTGGGCATAATCATGGGGGTGTCGATATTCCCTTATGACCAGGTTTTCAACTGGAGCCAGATTCACTCATCTTCGCTGCCAACCAGGCTTTTCCAGGGACCATGTATGCCATCTTCGGTCACACCGAAATAAAGGCGATGTCCCTTGGCAGTTCGCTCCACCAGGTTGTAACGCACATTCTTCCCCTGCCGCTGGATACCCAACAAGCCATACTTTCCTTGCCACTGGATCTTTGCCTTGGATAGATCGGCCGGCAGCTGGTCGAACTCAGTGATGGCGTAGTGCCACAACCGGCGGGCAGATACCCGGGTGACATTCTTCACCTCGTTGCCATTCCTCAAGTCACGCATGGTGTAATAAGAGATGCCATCGCGTTCATCAACCGTGACCACTTCCACACCGGTTCGTGGAGGCGAATCTACATCGCGCATCTGAGTCATACGGCTGGTAGGTATCTCTTCAGCCACGGGCAGCTTTTCCATCTCAGGCTTGGGTTCAGGTGGAGTGGGTGTGCGAGTGTTACGCATCACCAGGCTGACGATCTCATCCCTCACAGCCAGGCCAGTCTCAGCTTCATCTCGCACATAGACTTTGTTGTCATCCACAGCATAAGGAGGATCGTCTCCGCGTGGGATGAGGACTCGCAGGAGTTTCTTTCCGTTCGTCTCGTGCACATCGATGGAGCACTGCAAGGGGGGAGTGATGCGTGTGCTGATTTCCTTATCAAGCTGGTTAATAGCCTGCTCGGGATTTGTGATGCCTATGACGGGTTTTTTCGGATCACTGTTTAAACCAATGTACAGTGTTCCACCGTTGGTGTTGGCGAATGCACACACATCCGCGATGATGTTGTACAGCTTTCCACCGCGGATGGTCATATTCTCATGGAAATCCTGGATGATGTTTGGGCCTTCTTCACGGGCAACCAGGAGAAAATCATAGGCGGGCTGCTCTTTGTGATGGCGAGGCCTGGTTCGGGCGAAGTCATTGCTCAAGAATAACTCTTTTAATTCTTCAAAAGATGGCTCAGGCAGCAGGACTTCTGTGACCCTGTCGCCGACCCCGGGATTTTTTTTGCGCTGCGGGTCAGTAGTCAGCCGGTGTAAATCAGAGCCCTGGATGCAGTGCATCCGGCGCGGGTATTCTGGCTTTGTGCCGTTGAAAAATGCTGCTGTGGTCCGGTTGCCGTGCTGCTCAAGGTCGGTCACTTCCAGGGCATGCAAGTGCGGGTCCTGGGTGTAGGCGATTTTGGTCTGCCCGCCGATCGGGAAGCCTCGCATGGCGACACCGTTATTCGAATTGGCATGCGCGGCAATGACGATCCCACCAGCTTCATTGATCATGCGATAGGCACTGAGTACATCGGTGGTTGCCCCAACTGTAGCAGAGCCGAGATCGAGTTGGTTGTTCGGGATGTTGAGATCGATCAGCAGGTGTTCGATCTCACGGGTCGGTGTTTCAGGTGGGAACAGCCCAAGGATATGGAATCCAAATGTGGCTGTAAACTCAAACGCCGGCAGGATTAATATTTTCTCAAGCAGCCGCCGGTATTCACGCAGGCGATTCTGCTCTTCGGGTAGGACGCGGTTCAGCCTTTCCAGCAACTCAAGCTGGTGAAGCTCGTCCTGTAATTTTCGGTATCCTGCGACCGTGTTATGGTCAGCGAATGCTATGATGTCGAGGCCGCGTGCTTCTGCACGCTGCAGGATTTCGAGGTATTTAATATCCGGCTGTTGGAAGTCACTCGAAGCTGGTGTATGGAGATGCAGGTCGATTGAATACCATTGCATCTGGGTATGTATTCTTTTTTTTGTCACAATGATTGCTTATCTTTCTTATATGAATGAATGTTTTATGGTTTGTATGATTTATGGATCAGGCTGACCAGCTCATCAGGCATGAAAGGTTTCTGGATGAAAGCATCTGCACCTGATTGCAGGCATTCTTTTTTAATATTCATGCCTGAGGTCATTACGATGCAGGTATCTTCCAGCCCCGGCTCCATCCGTATGGCACTGACCAGGTCAAGCCCGCTACTGTTGGTGAGATTCGCGTCCACCAAGGTGACCTGTGGATGATGCCGGTGCATTTGATCCAGGATATGGCTGCGTTGGTGATCGTGTGGAGCGTTGACGCTAAAGCCTTCCAGATCTAAAAGGGTGGCGATGAGCGAAACCAGGTTAGGGTCATCTTCAATGACCATGATCTTGAGGTTCTTATTTTCCTGATTTTGACCGCTTATCATTTTTATCCTTTGTTTTTGCCAGGTGTTTTTTGTGTAAATCAGGCTCAAGGGCGGCTTTCAATACTTCATCCACGGTTTCCACGAAGTTGAACTTCATGGAATTTCGGACTTCTTCAGGTAGTGTCTCAAGATCACTTTCATTCCGCTTGGGCAAGATGACCGTTTTTAAGCCGGCCCGGTGAGCTGCCAATACCTTTTCCTTAATTCCACCTACAGGTAGAACCTGGCCGCGTAAGGTGATCTCGCCGGTCATACCGATATCTGCCCGAACAGGTTTGCCGGAAATCAGCGAGACTAAGGCAGTCGCCATGGTGACGCCTGCCGACGGGCCATCCTTGGGTTGCGCGCCGGCGGGGATATGCAGGTGGATGTCAGATTTCTCGAAGAAATCTGGGTCGAGGTTTAATGACTCAGTGCGCGAACGCACAAATGAGAGGGCTGCGTGGGCAGATTCCTGCATCACACTACCAAGTGAACCGGTGATCTGGAAACCTTTGCTGCCTGGCATACGCGTGGCTTCAATGAACAGCACATCGCCCCCCACAGGGGTATAAGCCAATCCGGTGGCAACGCCTGGGATCGAAGTACGGATTGCAATTTCTTCATTTCCAAAATAGTGTGGGCGACCTAAATATTCTTCAACCTTTTCTGGGGTGATCTGAACCGATTTCGTTTTATTCTCAGCGATGATGGTGACCACTTTACGGCAGACTGACCCGATTTCACGCTCCAGGTTTCGGACGCCTGCTTCACGGGTAAAGGAGCGGATGACTGTCAGCAGGGCCTCTTCAGAGAATTCGATCTCATCCGGGCGCAATCCATTTTCCTTGATCTGGCGCGGAATAAGGTACTGCTTGGCGATGGCGCATTTTTCGTTCTCAGTATAACCTGACAGGGTGATGATCTCCATGCGGTCTCTCAGGGGGTCGGGGATCGGTTCCAGCAGGTTGCCGGTAGTGATGAACATCACCTGCGACAGGTCGAACGCCACTTCCAGGTAGTGGTCACGGAATTCGGAGTTCTGCTCAGGGTCGAGAACTTCCAGCAGCGCAGAAGCCGGGTCACCATGAAAATCCATGCCCAGTTTATCGATCTCGTCCAGCATAAAGACCGGGTTACCCGATTCGATCCGGCGCAGTGCTTGCAGGATACGCCCGGGCATGGCACCAATATACGTCCGTCGATGCCCGCGGATCTCAGCTTCATCGCGCATGCCACCTAGTGAGATGCGGATGAATTTGCGTCCCATGGCATGGGCGATCGATCGCCCAAGTGAGGTCTTGCCTACCCCGGGCGGGCCGATAAAGCACAGGATCACCCCTTCACGCAAGCGGCGGATTTGATCAGTGCTCTCAGGTGTGGCCTCTTCTTTGCGTTCCTGGCGCAGTTTCCGCACTGCCAGGTATTCGAGGATACGTTCTTTGATATCTTCCAGGCCGTAATGATCCTGGTCCAGGATTTCACGCGCGTGCGCGATGTCCAGGTTGTCTTCGGTGCGGATCGACCAGGGTAACGACACCATCCAATCCAAGTAGGTGCGGATCACCCCATATTCGGCTGCCGCAGTCGGCAGGTGCGAAAGTCGGTCCAGCTCACGGCGGGCTTGTTTGTCAGCTTCTTCCGGCATTTTAGCCGCATCAATCTTCTGACGCAGCTCTTCAACCTCGGCGGCTTGTTCATCGCCTTCACCCAGCTCGCGTTGGATCGCTTTCAGCTGCTCACGCAAGAAATAATCGCGCTGCATCTTTTCGATCTCAGAGCGGGCTTCATTTTGGATCTTCTGGCCAATTTCTAGGACCTCGATCTCGCGGGTGAGGATGCCTACCAGCTTATGCAGTTTCTCCTTGACCGAGTCCAGCTCCAATAGCGATTGTGCCGCAGTCAGGTCCATGCGCTGGAAATTTGCGATGGTATATACAGTTTGGAGTGGATCTTCAATGGCTTGTACCGAGGCTACCAGCTCGCGTGGGATCGATGTGATCAGCTCACCGATGTGAGAAAACTGATCCCTGGCATTACGGGCAAGCGCTTCAACCTCCACCCCTTCTTCTTCTGTCTCAGGGATGAGCTGAATATTCGCTTTCAGGTATGGTTCCTGCTGTGTGAATTCTCCCAAGCGGAACCGAGCGGTTCCCTGCACCAGTAAGCGGATCGTACCATCGGGGGCGCGGAATAAGCGGTGGATCATGGCAACCGTGCCGATCTCAAACAGGTCTTTCGGCTCGGGTATCTCAAGCTCGGGGTCACGCGAGGTGACCAGACCGATCAGGCGATCATCACCAGATACGACGTCGTCCACCAGGCGGATGGAACGCGGTTGTCCGATCGTCAGGGGGACGGCGGTTTCGGGGTATACCACCAGTCCTCGCAGGGGCAGGATGGGGAGGATATCGGGGATTTTCCCACGGAGCTGTTCTCCTTCGCTGACTGGTTCGGTGTCTGCTAAGGCTTGCGTTGTGATGGCGCGAATTCCAGGATCATCTGAATCCAAGGTCATTTCCTTCAAATCCAGGTCTTCTTCCGGCCAGCCGTGTTCCTCCAGCCACCGCATTAAATTGAGGGTGTTCCAACGCGTGGCAGTCATTTGTTGACTATTCGCCCTCCACTTTGATATGTTTTGGTTGGGCAATTGGGAGCGTGATACGCAGGAAACCATCCCGGTAGGTGGCTTCCACCTTTTCTGAGATAATGTTGTAAGGGAGCTCGACTTCAGTGGTAAATTCACCGAAGGCGATTTCCATCTGGTGGTAGGCACGCCGCTCAGAGGTATCCTGGCGGATACCCCGGATGGTGAGCGTTCGTTCCGCCAACGAGATGGTGAAATCGGCTTCGCGCATTCCAGCGACTTCGACCCGGATGACCAAGGTTTCTTCAGTTTCATATACGTCTGTTGGAGGTCGCCAGGCATGCGGGCGTGAGATGATCCTCCAACGTGATGTTTCGGTGATCGGGCTTTGATAATCTTCTGAAATATGCCAAATGTGGCGTAAGGAATCGGACGATACTGCTATTTTCTCCATAAGCCGTACTCCTGCTGGATGATAACGCTATTCATCATTTATTTAGGGCTTGCTTTGCAGCTTCGAGCACTTCAGGATACTTAGGTTCTTCGCCAAGTACCGGCATATAGGCGGCATAAACGACTTTTTCATTCTGGTCAACCACAAATATGGCCCGCCGTAAGAACCGGGGCTCCTTTAGCAAAACGCCATACTTTTCGCCAAAATCGGCATCTATATGGTCCGAAAGTGTAATGACCCGGTCGATTCCTGTTGCGGCGCACCAATTCTTTATCGTAAAAGGCAGGTCCATGCTGATCGCCATGATGACGACATCATCTCCCAGACTGGCTGCTTCCTGGTTGAACTGGCGGGTTTCGCGATCACACACGGATGTGTTCAGCGATAAGAGTGAGCCGATGATGCGGACTTTCCCTTGTGTGTCCTGCAATCCATGGAAAGTTGTCCAATCCTGATTAGTTACTACGAAATCTGGGGCCGTCTGGCCCACCTTGATATCTGGCCCGACAACCGTAACATCGTTGCCAGCGAATTTTAATAAACCAACTCTTTCATTTGTCATGATTAACTCCATTTTTATATTAGATGCAAGTTCTTGACCCCAGTCGCTCAATGCATCCGGTTATGAGAAGAGGTATATAGCGCCCCTGGCGGGATTCGAACCCACAACCAACAGCTTAGAAGGCTGCTGCTCTATCCATTGAGCTACAGGGGCAGGCAACACTACCCCTCCACAACAGGACGTAATCCACGGTAGATTTGTTCGCCAGTCAGTACGCGCAAGATGAGATCAGCAGGTCGCCCTGAGATCTGCGCCAGTTCCAGCGGCGTCATGGTGATATTCCCATTTGCCAGGAAGACACGGAAGATCGCGTCCACCAGTGTCGTATGGGGTGAGATAAACCCTTCCATCTTGGCACAGTGGGTGATGAGGATGTGTTGCAAACCGTCCACCCGTTGGACCTCTGCTGTCACAGGGTCGACGAAATCTACCAGGTGGTCATCTGGCAGGTCGGCGAAGGCTTGCTTGTGCTCCGGGCAGAGCAGGCTTTGTAAAAACACGCGCCAGTCGCGGTCACGATCCTGCCACCACTTGAAATCGATGTGGAAATGCGATTGAACTGTCGGTCTAAGGCGTGAAGCGCGCTTCACATCAGGCAGTGGGGCCATTAGGATTTCTCCGAATCATCGAAGCGGTAATGCAGGTCACCCACATGGATGAACCAGGGTCTAGACGCCAATAATGCCAGGAGTGGCCCAGGTGGACAGCGACGGATAATATTCACAGCAGCATATAGCTCAGTGGCGTGCACGTGGCTCTGTGGGTTTAGTTTAACCAGGTCTCGTACTGTGTTCACGACGATCTTTTCAAACGGCTGGCGTTCCTTCTGGATTTGCTTCCAGGCAACGTCCACAGCGTCTGCATCGGGCACAGCGATGGCCATCCGTTCATCATAGGCTGCCGTAACGACCTGCTTAAGCATGGCAAACACGATCCCGCCGTCTGAACCGACCAGTACCGTCCGCACCCACTCACGCGAGCCGCGCTGAGAATCACATTGCACGATCACTTCGCCAGGATTTTTACTCCGTTTCACTTTGATCAGGCTGCCCGGTATGATGCCGCGTGACTTGTACCAGTCTTTGAGACCGAAAACATAACGATTCTTCTGAACCACCCAGCCGGGGAATTTTTGCCCTGTTTCCCCATCGACCAGTTGGAAGCGGATGCGAGGTGCCTCATATGCAGTCGGGAAGAGATGGTTAAGCCTGGGGGTGAGCGGTAAAGTACCTGCCCGCCAGTGCGGGAAGATCAGGGTAAGTTGTACCTCATTCGGTGTGGGGTATTTGCCTTCTAATCCTGAGAGCTCATCATCCAGTTTCCGCTCCAGGTCCAGCATCTCTGGTGTGAGCAGGGAAGCATCATAATCCAACGGCTGGTAGCGTAGGAATACCGGCACCAGCAGCACACTCTCCGGTTCAAGGCGGTTTAAGAACCACATTACTTCTCCAGCTGGACCGACTTCATCAAATCGAGGATCTTCTTGCAGTGCGTGGTCCAGGGAGAATTCCACCAGGTTTGAATTTGTATTGGAAGCCAGGCCTACTTGTTCAAGCAGGGCCTTGGTCGGCAGTGGTCCCCCGCCCGCCATATCAAGGATCGCTTCAGCCAAGTTTAAGTGCCCGACGTTGATATCCACCAGCAAAGCCCGTGGGAACCATTTACCGGCGATGCGAACAAATTCTTGATTCTTCTGTAGCTCTTTGTCTAATATCTGGAGTAGATGCTCTCCATAACTTTCAAGCACGGTTTCCGCGTCCAGCGAGGCATCAGTGATGGATAACTCTTGTGGCTGGTTCAGGATGTGGTCTTGAATATTCGAAGCGAATTCTTTTATCTCCTGATTATCAAATTTGACCTTGATAACCTGGAATTCACCCAGATCGGGATTTTGACCGGGCCGCACTGCAAGCACCTTGGCATGCTCCCAGCCGAAAGCAGGAAACACCAGGTCCTGGTCGTTCTGGTAAAGATCGGCAGGTTTATAAATATCCCCACCGGAGGTGCGTTGTTTTTCGATGGCTAATTTTTCTTGGTGGAGGCGTTCGTTGATTAACGCTGAGAGGATTTGAGGTGAGGTTAACGGGGTTTCGAGCTCCAGGAGATAATTGTATATAAATTCCCGGTCATCCTCTTTAAGTTCAAATGTCTCCCAATAATCTTCCCGTAATGATAATGAAGCCAAACTCATCATTGTGCCACGTACCTTAATGCGTCAACCCAAAATTTGGAGTTGGTATTTTTCCTATGCCCCTTTTCCTTATGAGTTCTCATAAGATACGCCAAAACAACCCGTGATCGACACCCTTTTTCCATATAAATTGCATGCGTATTATACTCGAGGATTAAAAATTTCATAAATAATTATCCTTCATTATCGAAACTGTACCTGCTGAGGTGGGCTATAATACAGGTAATTCAAATGCCAGCCAGTTGATAGGCTTTTATGTTCGAAGATGTATACCTGGAGCACAATGATGACTGAAGATGAATGGGTATTGTTGGATAAGGTACAGGGGCAATTAACCGCTGAGATTTTGAAAGGCCTGCTCGAAGCCCAGGGGATTATGGTCTGGCTGAACCAGCAAGGGGCAGCCCATGCTTACGCAATTGAAGTAGGTAGTTTGGGACTGGTGGAAGTAATGGTTCCATCGAGAATGTATAATGATGCGCACCAGATACTGGAAGCATACTATCGGGGGGACTATGAAAATATGGAGCTGGAAGATCCAGGTCCTGACGAAGGGTCTGACTCGTAACTGGTTACAATTGTAGATTAATCTAGGGGTATTCCTCAGTCAGCCATGACAAAGGATTCACTGGCACGCCACCTACCAGGATCTCAAAGTGCAGATGCGCACCCTCGACGCGCCCGGTATTCCCGACCCGGCCGATTAATTGCCCTTTTTCGACATGGTCTCCGGCATTAACCAGGATTTCCGATTGGTGCATATACGCTGAATAGACGCCCCAACCGTGGTCGATCATCGTGGCATTGCCTCGCACGGTGAGCGGCCCGGCGAACACGACCACACCTGAGGCTGCAGCATAAATCGGATCACCCACCTGGCCGCAGTAATCCAGCCCGGTGTGATAATACTTATATTCACTACCATTATATGAGCGCCGGCTTCCGAACCGAGAAGCATAGCACTCTGCAAAAACCGAGTCCACCGGTAGAGAAAAAACACCCTCCCAGAGCTTCTCGGGGCTGGCAGGTGCGGCTAGCGTGCGCCACTGCGTTTCTTCCGGGACGGTAGTTTCTGGTTCGAGCGTTGCCGGATCTACCGTTAATGGGAGATCAAATAAGAAGTCACCTTCGGTCACCAGCACGTCCTGGGCAAAGCTGAAGCTCGTGCTGTCCGACAGGGTTGCCGAGATGCTCAGTGTATATACTCCGGGCTCAGCCAAGGCATAGATCCCCTGCAAGGCTACCATCGAGTTATCGCTATCCTGGAAGAAGTTCAACGGGCGTTCCATCAAAGAGCCATCTACAGAGGTGGAGCTGATTCCCTCGATCCTGGTTTCAGAGGTCAGCCCTTGTTCTAATCCAGAGACGGTCATCTTGGTGATACTGGGGGGTACTGCACCTGGCCCTGGGTCATCACTGCCGGGAATGCGCAAGACCTCTCCTGCCACAACTGGCGCAGAGCTTTCAAGCTGATTGTTGGTCAGGATGGTCCAGGTATTTGTGCCATTTAATATTGCCATCTCAAGGATGGATTGGCCAGGTTCCAAATTTGCCCGCTTGCCTGGCGAACTGGCTGTGTTCTCCTGTAAAACCACCAGGTAATAACCTGTGAAGATTTCATTTGGACTGGTGATGTGATTCAACCGCTTCAAAAGGTCCTGCGAAAGGTGATAGCGCAGCGAGAGGCTGTGCAGGGTCTCTCCATATGGAACCTGCTCGGTATCCAGGATGCCCTGGATGCCTTCCAGCCCGGGGATCACCAACTGCTGGCCAATAGCGATCTGATTGGCATTCGTGATGCCATTAACATTCGCCAGGTCTTGCTGTGAGACATGGAACCGGTAGGCGATACTCCACAGCGAATCACCCTCTTTGACAATATAAACCGGTCCAGAGGGTGTTGTCGATTGTGCATTAACCGTGTGTACCGGAATGATGAGCGACAATACCAGTAAGAAATAAAAGAACAACTTTTTCATATTAATTATCTTGAAACTCTTCAAAGCTAACTTTATCACCAACAGTAAAATCATTCAAGCGGGTAACACCAGCCTCCAAGACATATCTGGCCGGTAGGCGGGGAACGTAACTGAGCTTCCATTTGCGCGCCAGCACCCGGTCGACCACCTCGAAGTCGCTGTTGATCCATACCACCGCCAGATCGATGCGCATGAACATCATGTGGATCGAGGCATTAATCCGGCTGTCCGAACCCTGCACCAGCAGTAATCCGGCAGGGTCAGGCAGGCTGGGTGTGAACATCAACCCGCGCAGCTGGCATAGAAAAGATGCGCAGTATTTTGCCTTGATCGGCACCAGCGCTGGGCGGCTCTGATTGATGATCCGAACATATTTCATGGAGGTGAGGAATTTCGCTTCGTAAATTATCGTTGACGGTGGTTAAAAATATGCTGGGTGAAAGGTGTCACCCAGCTCAAACCGCTCTCTACCCGGCCACTTTTTGCGCCTTGTTCAGAACTTGTTGTATCCGTTCGATCAGCTCCTCGGGGCTGAACGGCTTGGCAATATAGTCATCCACTTTGGCAACCCGTAAGCCTAGGATCTTATCTATATCCTGGGCCTTGGCAGTGATCACGATCACCGGGATATCCCGGGTGCTTTCATCTGATTTAATCTGGTGGTAAACTTCCCAACCATCCATGTCCGGCATCATCAGGTCGAGTAGGATAAGCTCCGGTTTCTCTTTAAAACGAGCTCGACGCCTTCTACGCCACCATTCGCCCCTAATACGGTGAACCCCTGATGACCCAGGATTAATCGCACGAGGTCGATCATCTCTGCTTCGTCTTCTATGTAAGCCACCCGTTTGGATTGCTTATTCAAGGCTGCCTCCTTCGGCGAGTAGGGTCAGGTAAAGTTTACCATAAAAAGATTTATCGCATTGGTTAGCCAGGCAGACTGCCAACCGCATCTGCAACCTTGCCAGGGAACTAAGCCTAAACTATAATCCCCATGTTAAGACTTTTAAATGAATGAGGCAATTGTATGATCGATGTGAACGATTTGCGAAAAGGGGTGACCTTCGAGTTCGATGGAAAACTCTATAAAGTACTGGATTACCATCATAATAAACCAGGGCGTGGAAACGCCACCATTCGCATAAAAGCAGTGGACTTACGCTCAGGCACCACCCTTGAAAAAACCTTCCAAAGTGGCGAACGTGTCCAAGATGCCCGGTTGGATTTCCACAACGTCCAATACCTGTATACCGATGGTGAGTTATACCATTTTATGGATTTGGATACCTATGAACAGCCAGCCCTGTCTAAAAATGTCTTGGGTGAGGGTGCCGATTACCTGACCGAAAACATGGAAATTAAACTGACCTTTTACCAGGGTGAGCCGATCGATGTTGAACTACCCATCACGGTGGATATGGACGTGGTGGAGTCCGAAGTCGCCGTCAGGGGCGATACCGCCACGGGTGTTAATAAGAAGGTAAAAACCAACACCGGACTGGAAGTGCAGGTCCCGGCATTTGTGAATGTTGGTGACCGAATTCGCATCGATACCCGCACTGGGGCATATGTAACCCGGGTATAACCCATTTCGCGAAGAATAGCTATGCGTACACCAGCTGGGAAGGAATGCAGTTACTTCTACGGAAATTACTTCCGTGGGCGTTCAGATGAAGAATGCCGCCTGCTAGGGGCGGCATCCCATCCCCTGGCCTGGAAGCGCGAGTTCTGCAGCACTTGCCCAGTCCCGGCGATCCAACTTGCCAATTCATGCCCGCACATGGTTCTGATCCCCAAACTGGTTCGGAAGATCCCACTTGGGAAGCAGGAAGTGCGGGTGCAGACATTCTGCCGGAAGACCGAACGCGGTGGCTTTGATCCGCATATTGGCTGTGGAGTATGCCACGAATTACCTCCCGAGTTCACGAAAGGCTCCAGTGGCACTTCTTCTGTTTGACCTGGACGATACCCTGCTCGGCAATGAAATGAATACCTTTATTCCTGCTTACCTCCAGGCGCTGGCCGCGCGCATGTCGACCGTGGCGGAGCCCTCGGTGATGGTAAAAACCCTGTTATCAGCTACCCGCCAGATGGTGGAGAACCAGGATCCAGGCTTGACCCTGGAGCAGAGGTTTGATGCTGCTTTTTTTCCACGCCTGGGATTGCTCCGTGAGGATGTACAGTCGATTATCGATGATTTTTATGCGCAGGATTTTCCACGTCTCAGGTCACTCACTCAGCGAAAGCCGGAAGCGATCGATACGGTAAAGCAGGTCATCAGCCGGGGAGATAAAGCAGCCATTGCTACGAATCCCCTTTTTCCCCGCACTGCCATCCTGCAGCGTTTAGAGTGGGCGGGCCTACCCGTAGATGAGATCCATTTTGCACTCATCCCATCTTACGACACATTCCACTTTGCCAAACCAAACCCGGCATATTTTGCAGAATTCTTGGGGCAGCTCGGCTGGCCGAAAGTACCTGTGACCATGGTGGGCAATGATGTGGAGCTGGATATCGCGGCTGCGACCCAGCTTGGATTACCGGTATTCTGGCTGACGCCCAATGGCTCCGTGGATTGGTCGGGTCAAGGTGAACCTCCGCCGCATGGTAGTTTTGATGAGCTGCTTGCCTGGCTGGATTCGTCACACCTGGCACCCATGCCAGCCAGTTTCAACACTCCGAAGGCGTTGTTGGCAGTATTGCGGGCGACGCCGGCGACATTGGCGGTATTATTACATCGCACGGGAGAGAATTGGTCTAGCAGGCCAGCACCCAGTGAATGGAGCCCAGGTGAAGTAATGTGCCATCTAAGGGATGTTGATGCGGAGGTTAACCTCTCACGCCTGGAGAAAGTGATCAATGAGCAGAACCCATTCCTGCCTGGGCAGGATACTGATCCATGGGCAGAGATACGCGAATACCGTAATCAAGATGGATGGTCCGCCTTGCAGGAATTCACCTCGGTCAGAAAATCACTATTGAGCCTTTTGGAAAATATTGAGCCACAGAGTTGGAATAGGCCAGCCCGGCATGCGATCTTTGGGCCCATGAAGCTATACGAACTGGTGAATATCATCGCTGGGCACGATATCCTCCATATCCAACAGGTATACAAGACTTTGTAATCTTTTTTCTCAGTCTGTAATTACTTTTCATCCGCCTCTGCACTATTGAGGCGGTGTTATTAATTCGTAAGTAATTTAACCGCTGGTGCGTCATTACTGGATCACCATGGAGGTAGTTATGCAAAATCGCGTGGTCATTACCGGCTTAGGCTGTATCTCACCGCTGGGTAACGATGTACCCACCATGTGGGAAAACATCAAGGCTGGCAAGTCTGGTGTCGATTATATTACCCATTATGACACGACCAAATACAAGGTGAAGATCGCCGCCGAAGTTAAGGATTTTAATGGTGCAGAACGATTTGGCACGCGGGATGCGCGCAGGATGGATCGTTATGCTCAGTTTGCTTATGCTTCTGCACTGCAGGCCATACAACAGTCAAATTTAACCATCACTGATGAGAACCGCGACCGGATTGGTGTCGTTTTAGGCTGTGGAATTGGCGGGATGGACACGTTGAATCAACAGACCTACTTATTTTTCGACCGTGGGCCTGACCGGGTCAGTCCATTGCTCGTCCCGATGATGATCCCGGATGCAGCTGCAAGCATGGTAGCATTGCAGCTGGGATTGCGTGGGCCTAACATGGCGATCGTGGCTGCCTGTGCCAGCGGGACGAATGCCATCGGGGAAGCGTTTGAGATGGTTCGCCATGGGAGAGCAGATGTGATTCTCTCTGGTGGATGTGAAGCTGTGATCGTCCCGATCGCGATGGCTGGGCTGACCGTAATGACCGCCCTGTCAACCAACAATGAAGTGCCACAGCGCGCCTCGCGCCCGTTTGATAAAAATCGGGATGGCTTCGTGATGGGCGAGGGGGCAGGCGTTGTGGTGCTTGAATCACTCGATCACGCCCGGCAGCGCGGTGCTCGTATTTTAGCTGAGGTGACCGGTTACGGTACGACCAACGATGCCTTTCACATCTCGGCACCAGCGGATAATGGTGCAGGCGCAGCCAAGTGTATGCAAATCGCCCTGGCGGATGCCGGGCTGGGTCTGGACGACATTGGCTATATCAATGCCCACGGCACCAGCACTCCATTGAATGACCGGAGCGAAAGCCAGGCCATTAAATCGGTGTTTGGAGAGAAAGCGTACAGTATCCCCGTTTCCTCGACGAAATCAATGACTGGCCACTTACTGGGCGCAGCTGGAGCAGTGGAAGCTGTGATCTGTACCGAAACACTCCGGGACGGAATCATACCACCCACGATCAACTATGAAACCCCTGATCCTGAGTGCGACCTGGATTATGTACCCAATTACGCCAGGCCAGCTATTGTCCAGAATATCATGTCCAACTCCTTTGGTTTCGGAGGGCATAACGCGAGCATAATCCTGAGCCGTTACCGCGAGGCCTGATTATGTCTCCCTATGCCCATATCACTGGATGGGGGATGGCAGTACCTTCCAGGGTGTTGACCAATGCGGACCTGGAAAAAATCGTGGATACCGACGATGAGTGGATCCAATCCCGCACCGGTATCCGGCAGCGTCATATCGCCAATAACGATGAATCTACTGCTACGCTTGCGAAAGATGCGGCACTAAATGCCCTCAGGGTGGCAAATCTTAATCCCTCCGACCTCGATCTGATCATTGTCTCGACTTCCTCCCCAGAGCACACTTTCCCAGCCACTGCCTGCCTGGTCCAGGATAAGATTGGTGCGACGCATGCTGGAGCGTTTGACCTCTCAGCAGCCTGTTCTGGTTTTATTTTTGCCCTGAACATGGCCACCCAGGCAATACGCAGCGGGTCGATCCAAAATGCACTGGTAATCGGCGCTGAAACCCTGTCTCGGTTCGTTAACTGGCAGGACCGCAACACCTGCATCCTGTTCGGTGATGGAGCGGGTGCGTTTGTCCTTCAAGCAGGGGATGAGCCAGGCGGATTGCTCTCTTCGGTGATGCGCTCGGATGGCTCAGGTGGTGACCTGCTCTCATTGCCTGCTGGTGGCAGCCGCATGCCTGCCAGTAGTGAGACCGTGCAAAATCACCAGCACACCATCCACATGAGTGGGCGTGAAGTCTACAGATTTGCCACACGTGTGATCGTGCAGGCTACCCACGAGGTAGCTACTCGTGCAGATGTAAAAATCGAGGATATTCAGCTGGTGATCCCTCATCAGGCTAATCTGCGTATCATTGAGGCTGCCATGCGTAGCCTTGAAATCCCGATGGATAAATGTTTCATCGACATTGAGCGCTACGGAAACACGTCCACGGCGTCGATACCCATTGCAACTTGTGAAGCCATCCAGCAGGGCCGCTTACAATACGGAGATACCACCGTGTTCGTTGGCTTTGGAGCCGGTCTGACCTGGGGCTCGGCGCTGGTCAAGTGGACTGGACCGTTCTTGCCACACCGTCGGATCTATCCTCCTTCATACCAGATGTGGGTTTCGATTCGGTCACGGTTGCTCAGGCTGTTGCGTCGTATCGAAGGCTGGATCTGGGGACGCGGTCGATAACATGAGTAACGCACGCTCGGATTTTCGATATTACACGAAATTTCGCGCGACGCATACAGCAACTGCCTGATACTACTTTTATAATTCAAACAGGCGGTATAAAAATGTTAGAGGCATGTTAGAAAACATGCCTTTATCTATAAAATACTTCCTGCCATACCAAGAGATTGGTATAATGAAACTAGACCTAAGGCATTCCCGGCTTATAGGGAAATTGTTGCATGGGTCTTTGCATATTTTTGGAGGCTTGAGTGAATCCGACACGTAATCGATCTTCGATTATTTATATAATATTATTAACAGGAATCATAATCATGGTTTTTGTTATGTTTAATCAAAACACAACTGGGCAGCAACCGAAATCGATTAACCAGGTAGCTGCAGATGTGGCTGCCGGGAAGGTTTCCCGGATCGTTGAAGAACAGGATAAGCTGACGGTGATCTATGGGACAGGTGCTGCCGAGATATCCAGCCTGGCTTATCAAGAACCTGGGAGAACGCTCGTCCAACAGCTGAAGGACCTGGGTGTGACCACTGAACAGCTCTCACCCGATATTATAGCCATTGAATATAAACCTCCCAGCCCACTGGTCGGGGTCCTCTCGAATATTGGATATATCATTCCGTTTATCCTGCTAGGCGGGGTCTTCTGGTGGGTGTTCCGCCAGGCACAGGGCAGCAACAATGCTGCCATGCAATTCGGCAAGTCACGCGCCCGCATGTTCACTGGTGATCAACCCTCGGTGACCTTTGCTGATGTGGCGGGAGTGGAAGAAGCCAAGGAAGAGCTGGAAGAAGTGGTTGAATTCTTGCGTGAACCTGAGAAGTTTATCTCCTTGGGGGCGCGCATCCCCAAGGGCGTACTGCTGGTTGGCCCACCTGGAACAGGTAAGACATTGCTTGCCAAAGCCGTGTCTGGCGAAGCCGGTGTGCCTTTCTTCTCCATTTCAGGCTCCGAGTTCGTCGAGATGTTCGTTGGTGTTGGCGCCAGCCGTGTGCGTGACCTTTTTGAGCAAGCCAAGCGCCATTCACCGTGTATCGTTTTCGTGGATGAAATTGATGCAGTTGGCCGTCAGCGCGGGGCTGGTTTAGGCGGGAGCCACGATGAGCGTGAGCAGACCTTGAACCAGATGCTGGTTGAGATGGACGGTTTTGATACTGACACGAATGTCATCATCATGGCTGCCACCAACCGGCCGGATATCCTGGACCCCGCATTACTCCGCCCCGGTCGTTTTGACCGGCGGGTAGTCCTTGACCGCCCTGATATGCGCGGTAGAGAAGCCATTCTCAAGGTCCACGTCAAAGGTAAACCCCTGGCACCCAGCACTGACCTGGCAGTTCTGGCCCGCTCAACCCCAGGGTTTGTAGGTGCAGACCTCGAAAACCTTGTTAATGAAGGAGCAATCCTGGCTGCTCGGCGGAATAAGAAATCGATTGAGCAGGAGGATCTGGAGGAAGCCATCGAGCGGGTGATCGCTGGACCGGAACGCAAGAGCCGCCTGATCAGTGAAGAGGAAAAGCGTATCGTTGCTTACCATGAAGCCGGGCATGCGGTTGTGATGAATGCAGTACCCGAGGCTGATCCCGTACATAAAGTCTCGATCACTGCCCGCGGCATGGCTGGTGGATATACCCTGGCTCTACCGGAGGAAGACCGGACATTGATGGGCCGCAACAAGCTCATTGCAGATATGGTGGGCTTGATGGGTGGGCGCGCGGCTGAGGAGATCGTGTTTAATGACATCACCTCCGGTGCCTCTAACGACCTGGAACGCGTCACCAAGATGGCACGTGCCATGGTAACCCGCCTGGGAATGAGTAATGAACTGGGACCCATGGTTTATGGGCAGAAAGAAGAGCTGATCTTCCTCGGGCGTGAGATTTCGGAACAGCGCGATTATTCAGAAGCCGTGGCGGAGCAGATCGACAAGGAAGTCAGATTACTCGTAAATGAGGCCTACAGCAAGGCCAAAGGTATCCTAACCCAATACCGCGACATCCTGGATGCGATCGCTCACAGGCTCTTGGAAGTTGAAACACTCTCTCGGGATGACTTTGAAGCCCTGTTCCCTCCTCCGCATCCAAAAAACGGAGGCACACCACTGCCTAAGCCTGCCTAAGCCTTCCAGCCTGGCAGTTTGATAACGATCAGGGGTTTCTGGCTGTATGGCCAGGAACCCCATTATTTTCGGAAACACAAGGAATTTTGACTTTTTTGCACGCGCTTGGTATAATCTAAGTTTGCGTGAAATTCGAATAAGTGGAGAGGTCGCTATGGATGCCAATACAACAAGTGCTCCAAGCAATATCAAAGAACTAAAAAATAAAACATATTTTCGCGGCAAAGTTGTCAAAACTTCGCTCGCAGGGGCACTCGTGGATATTGGTATGGAAACCCCAGGCATGGTCCATATCTCCCAGCTTCAGCAGAATCCGGTAAAACGGGTCGAAGATGTGATTCATGAAGGCGATGAAGTAGACGTGTGGGTTCGCCGGGTCTCGCCCAAAAAAGGTCGCATTGAGCTGACCATGATCAAGCCGCTAGACCTGGAATGGAATGAGATCAAGAAGGACATGGTAATTACCGGAAAAGTCGTCCGGCTTGAGAAATTTGGGATTTTTGTCGATATTGGTGCCGAACGTCCAGGCCTTGTGCACATCAGTGAGATGACCCACGACTTCATCCGCACCCCGGGTGACCTTGTCAAGGAAGGCGATGAGGTTGAAGTAAAAGTCCTGGAAGTGATTAAGCAGAAAAAGCAGATCAAGCTGAGCATGAAAGCCCTTCAGGACAAACCAGAAGAAATCGTAAAAGCCACGATCGAGAAGATCGACAAACGCGAACAGCACAATCGTGAGCAGGATAAGGAAAAGGAAGCTGCTGAAGAGCAGAAGGAAGTGCCCGTCCCAACCGCCATGGAAATGGCTCTGCGTGAAGCCATGGAACGTAAAGGCGTCGATTCCGTCAACTTGTTAACCGAGAAGAAGAAGAAACGCAAGAGCTCCGATACCAATGCAGAGCTTGAGACGATCTATTCGCGGACACTCAAAAGCCGCTCATCCTAGTAGAATAAGCTATCTATCAATAATATAAAACTGCGAGTAGATTCTTACTCGCAGTTTGTTATTTAAATACTTGCTCAAGATGTTTCCGGGTATCCTTACTCGCCCGGCTAGTAACATACGTCCTGTGATGAATAGTTAACCTGCCCGCTTATTATATTTCCAGAGCAAGGCACCAATCACCACCGAGGTTGCCAGACCAAGCGCCAGGATCATCGATTGTTGTCTTCTTTTCGCCCGCGTCTCGTCACTGGCGGTTTTTCGCTTCATTAGCGCTTCTGACAACAGTATGCTCCAATCGGGGATAGCTTCCGTGTCGGGTAGAGCATAACAGCGATCAATAAGATCAGTGTAGGCTTCATGCTGCGCACGCCATTGGTTGTTGTCCCAGCCAAGTTCCTCCATACAGATGCGCTTCACTGTCAGCATGATCGACTCAGCGCCGTGGGGCAGGATGAGCCCCAAGCGTGTGCGCCTCAGGAGCAGGTCTTCCAGGCGGCAAACCCCTTCACTGCGGGCTGCCCAGCGCAGCTCAGCCCATAGGCTCTCGGTTCCCGGGATCGTTTCCATCTCACCGGTCTGGGCAGCTTCCACCAGCTGCATGGCATCTGCGCCATACCGCCCTAGAAGCCTGCGACGGCAGGTTTCGCGTAGCTCCCCACAGCCCGGCAATGCCAGGTCCACCGTATTCAAGACTGGCATATCATGGTCGGGCTCAGGCATTTCTGGAAATAGGGGTCGGATGGTTTTCAGTACATCCAGGGCAATCAATCGAAAAGTGGTCAGCTTGCCACCGGTAACAGAATACAGGCCATGCTCTTCCCAGATCACATGGTCACGTGATTCCTCCGAGGGGTCGATCTTTCCCTGGCTGATGACTGGCCTGACACCCGCATAGGTGGAGATGATATCTTTGAGGCTAATGGATAGCGAGGGAAACTGGTATTCAACCGCTGCCATCAGGTAAGTCACTTCGTTCGGGCTGATGCATGGCTCCTGGTCGAGGGGGGCGTCGTGGTCCACATCCGTCGTCCCCACCAGGGTGACCTTTTCCCAGGGGAAGATGAAAACAGGCCGGTGGTCAAATGGATGCAGGAAGCTGATCGCCTGGGCGACAGGCAGCCGCCAGTTTGGAAAGACCAAATGGCTGCCACGCAACGGCCTGATCAGTGGGCTGCCATTTACCTGCATGCGTAAATTATCGGTCCACGCCCCAGCTGCGTTGACCACGACCCGGGCGTAAGCATCAGCCTGGTCTCCACCAAGCACATCCGTGAGCCGGACTCCCTTCACACCTTCATCTGAGACGATCAGCTCACACGCCTTAACGTAATTGATTGCTGTTGCCCCATCCGCTACGGCTTCACGCAAGACCCGTAACGTGAGCCGGGCATCATCTGTCTGGGCATCGCCGAAGCGGAAGCCGCCTTTGAGCTCTTTCTGGCTGATATGGGGTGCCAGGAGCTTAAAATTTTGGGGCGAATAATAGGCGTGGTCCCAACGTAAAGCCAGCAGGTCATACACGGTGAGGCCCATCTCGTATGTCCACCTGCCAGGTGAATCGCCTTTGTACACGGTGAGCAGGAAGCCCAGTGGATCGATCAAACCAGGCCCTTCGTGCAATAGCTGTTCTCGTTCGCGGACTGAATCGCGGGTTAATATCAGCTTGCCTTCTTTCAGGTAGCGTAGACCCCCATGTACCAGCTTAGATGACCGGCTCGAGGTTCCCCATGCGAAATCACGTTGCTCGACGAGCAGCACATGCAGACCAAGGCGTGTGGCTTCGCGCAGGATGCCTGCACCTGTGATGCCTCCCCCAATCACGATCATATCCCATGGACCAGAAATGGTTTCCCAGATCCTGTTTCGCCATCCACTACTCCACATCACATTCTCCATCACCTGTGTGTCATATGCTGTAATGATTTTATATCACTAATTTCCCAGGGTTCATTATTCCCTTTGGGTCAAATTGGCGGCACAGGTTGGAGATGGTCTTTATCCCCAATTCACCCTTCTCTTCCTGCAGGTAAGCCAGGTGGTCCGTTCCAACCCCGTGCTGGTGGCTGATCGTCCCGCCAAGTGAGACGATCAGCTGGCTGGCCGCGGTTTTCATCGCCTGCCAGCGTAGGCGACTTTCTTCGGGTGAAGCAGCCAGTCGAAACAGGTAGGTCGTATATACCGATGACCCATTTAGATATACATGTGAAAGGTGGGTGAAAACGTGCACTTTTTCCCCGAATTTCGCCATCGCCTGGTGTATTGCAGATTCGATCTGGTCAACCATCTGGGCGGTTTTACCCCAGGGGATAGCTGTTTCCAATGTGTCGATCCCATAACCCATCTCCCACAATGTGTTCCGCAGGTAAGGGGTTTTGAAGCGATTTTTATGCCACTGCTCTCCGAAGGTTTTTCCCACATGCACGCCCCCCCATTTTGAGGTGATGTCGAGGGCTTCATGCCGGTTCATTCGCACCAGGCTGGATTTTCCGCTAAAACCCAGCAGGAGCATGCATTTCTCGTCACCCAACCCACGGATGGAGAGCAAGCGTTCGAGGGCACCGATGAGTTTTTCGTGCCCAGCCAGAGCCAGTGTGGTGGAGGTTTCAGGGGCGGTGCTTAGTCGCAGCATGCAGCATTGGATGCTGCTCGCCAGGATCTGCTTGATTGCTTCGATCCCGTGTTCGAAATCGTGAAAGAAAACTGCGTGGAATTCTTCCTGCTCTGGGATCGGGCACATGCGCACGCATGCTTCCGTGATGATCCCCAGCCGGCCCTCCGAACCAAGCACAATTTCTCGCAGGTCTGGCCCGGCAGCTGAAGCAGGAAATGCGGGGATATCCAGCATACCGCTGGGGGTTTCGACCTTTCCACCCGCAAATAACCGCTCGATCCTCCCATAACGTAACGATTGTTGCCCACATGAGCGGGTAGCGATCCAGCCTCCCAAGGTTGAGTATTCAAATGACTGCGGATAATGACCCAAGGTGTAGCTGTGGGCCCGTAATTGGGCTTCCAGGTCTGGTCCCGAAACGCCTGCCTGGAAGGAAGCCTGCAAGCTGCGAGTATCCAGATCAATCAGCCGGTTCATGCGCGACATGTCGATGGTCAGGATGGGTTTTTTGCCTTTGATCGGGTCGATATGCCCGACAACGCTCGTCCCACCACCGTATGGGATGATCTTTACATCGTATCGCTCTGCATATTGGATGAGGTCTTTCACGTCTTCATTGGATACGGGGAATGCCACACCATCCGGGTAGACATCCAACTGACCACTGCGCAGGTCCAGCCAGTTCGGGAAACTCTGGCCGCGCGCATGCGTCAGGCGCTGGAATGGGTCCACCGATACCAGCGGATGGTCACGCAGCCGCGACTTAGGTATGCAGTTCAGGATTTCCTGTATGCTGGCCTCCCTAGGCCGTACCCCACCACCTACCAGCTGGAGCAGGAACCTTTGTGACGAGCTGGGTAGATGGTAATCGATCGAATCGTCTCCCCAGCCATTCCAGCGTCTCATAGGGTGGCTCCCGTGTGTAACTTGCGTGGCTCTTCTAAAGAATATTCTTTGGTCTTCATCATCGCAGCTCAATCATCCAGGTTTTCTTTCTTCTATGATTTTATCGGTAAACCTGATCATCCAGGCAGGGTTTCACTTTACTTGGAGGCGCTGATCACCCCTGGACAGGGAAGGGATCACTCAGGGCTGCCTCATATGCCTGGCTGATCTCAGCTTCCACTTCTGCTTCGATAGTCAATTTAATCTTTTCCTCCAGGCGGGATGCCTGGATCTTGACTGGATCGAATTTTTCCCACAGATCTTCGATTTCAGCTGAGCTACGGGTGTCATCACCCTTCGAATGCGGGCCAAACCGCCAGGTGTTAAGCACCAAGGCACGCGGGGAGCTATTCAGGCGTACTTCATATATCAGGCGCGTTGATGTCGAATAGATTTCCTGAACATCGGCAGTTTCCAGCGTGACCACAGGGATATTAAAAGCTATGAACCTGCCTTCGATACTGCCAGCCAATGCTTGCTCAATCGGGGTGGTCTGGGCAATGTGGTTATTTTCAAGCACAAATAGGATCGGTATTTGCCATAGCGAGGCCAGATTAAAGGCCTCATAGATGACCCCTTCCCCCAAGGTGCCATCCCCCATGAAGTTTATGGAGATCGCACCTGAGCGTTTGCATTTCTCTGCCAGGCCCATCCCGGTGGCGATCGGTACGATACCACCTTGGATCCCGTTCGAATAGAAATTGCGCCAATGCAAGTGCTGCGAGCCCCCTCTACCACCGCAGACACCAGTCGAACGGCCCATGAGCTCAGCGAACAGTGCGCGTGGGTCACCACCATATGCCAAAAAATGGCCGTGGCTTCTATGGTTGCTGAAGACGATGTCGTTTGCCTGGATCGACGATAAAACACCCACCGCGTTGGCTTCCTGCCCCAGGCAAGTGTGGGTGGTACCGGAAAACACCCCGCGCGAAAAATTTTGCGCCACCAGTTCTTCGAACCTGCGGATGCGATAGAGCGATCGGTAAAGAGTACTGTCTGAGGTCATAGCCAGGTTAAGTATACGCTTATATACGGAACAGGATAGCCACACCAGCAACTGCTAAAACCGTCCCGGCTACTGACTGCCAGGAGACTTTCTCTTTAAAAACGAAGTGACCGATCGGTAGCAGGAAGATGGGTGGTAAGGCAATCAGCGTGCTGGCGATCCCAATACTTGTATTTTGGATCGCAAATAAGGATAGGGATACACCGATGAGCGGGCCGAACACTGCCCCGCCCAGGATATACCACATCCTCGACCGTTCGGCATTCACTCGCTGGATGGTTGAGACGACCTGCCTCTGCAGGAGGGTGACGAGCCATAAGGCGAGGAAAGCCGTGCTCATGCGGATGACATTGCCTGAGAGGGCTGGAAAATCACCCTTCAAACCATTCTTTGCCAAAACAACCCCGAATGCCTGGCCAGCTGCGGCGAGCAGCCCTGCCAGGATGCCTTTCCCATCGATCACCCGTACAGATGATTGCTCTGATTCTGCTGGATTCTTCTGCCCATTGCTAACCAGGACCACCCAGGCGATGCCTACGAGGGTCAAGCTGATACCTACGATGCTACCCACGCTAAGCGTTTCTCCGGGTAGCAGCCATGCCAACAGGGTAGCTATGGCTGGCGAGAGGCTGAGGAATAATAGCCCGATGCGGGGTCCCATGGAGATATATGCTTTAAACAAGAAGAAATCACCGATTGCCAGGCCAACAATCCCGGAAATCCCCAGCCAAAACCAGCGCTCCACGCCGGCATTAATCGGCAGCAGGGTGCCGTAGACGAGTAAGTGTACGCTGCCAAGCAGGATGATGGCCACCACCAGTCTCATGCGGTTGGAGACCAGTGGGCCATAGCGCTTCCCGGCATAGGTGAAGAAAATGGATGAGACCGAGTAACACAATGCCGTCAGGAGGGCGGCCAGCTCGCCGAGGTTAGGATTCATGTTTCCCCATGAATTCTTCTGCAGTAGCCTGCCCGGGCTGGTTGATGCCTTCCCGCCGCAATACCTTCATCACGCTCAGCATCAGGATCTTGACATCCAGCCAGAGAGACCAATGATCCACGTACCACACGTCCAGCTTGAATTTCTCTTCCCAGGTTAGAGCGTTTCGGCCGTTTATTTGGGCCCAGCCAGTGATCCCGGGCAGCACATCATGCCGGCGGGCTTGCTCGGGAGAATAGCGCTCCAGGTATTGCATCAGCAAGGGCCGGGGGCCAACCCAGCTCATCTCTCCACGCAGCACATTGATCATCTCAGGCAGCTCATCCAGGCTGGTTGAGCGCAGGAAACGACCCAGGTGGGTGATGCGTTGTCCATCGGGTAAAAGCTGGTCCTGGTCATCCCGTTCATTGGTCATTGAGCGAAATTTATACACCCAGAACGGTTTCCCACCTAAGCCTGGGCGTTTTTGGCTGAAGAGGATGGGGCTTCCAAAATTCAATCGAACCAGAACTGCAATTACCAGCAACACGGGGGATAGCAGGATTAGACCAGGGAAGGTAATAACAAGGTCAAGAATTCGCTTGGAGATACGAGTGGGGGCTGGTTTTCCGCCAGGGTGCATATTGGAATTCTACCAGATGTTGGCTGCCACAAACGCCCTGTGAAAAATGGTGTTCACAATGCTAATAAGCAAAAAAAAGACTGAAATCCGGCCGGATTTCAGTCTATAGCATCACAAGATAATGGATTATAAGAGTGACATTTCACACGGGCGGATGATCATCACGATCTTGCCCTGGATATCCACCGTAGAAGGGTCATCGATATAAATCGGTTTCATGGTTGGGTTGGCTGGCTGCAGGCGTACTTTTCCATCTTCCAGGTAGAAGTACTTGAGGGTGGTCTCGTCTTTGTCGCGTAGCCAGATCGCCACCAGGTCACCATTATGGACATCTTTGGCGGGTTTCATGATCACGATGTCGCCGTCGTTGACCATGGCGTCGATCATCGAATCGCCATTGACTTCCAGGGCGAATAATTCCTCGACTTTTTCGCGGGCGGGGAGCATGCTGCGTGCAACATTGACGACCGATTCTGCATCCAGGTAGGCGAAGTCGGAGCCTGGTACCGGGACCGGCTCACTGGCGAAGATGCGCCCCATCACCGGGATACGCAGCACCTGCTCGACTGACTCGCGCACATTCTGCGCTACCCCTTTGGCTGATTGGGCGATCTCGTTGAACGGCCTCATCAAGCGTATCCCGCGCGAGACTCGCCCAGAGCGCTTGATATGCCCCATGCTCTCCAGTTGATCCAGGTAGTAATTGACCACAGATGTTGAGGAAAACTTTCCCATATCCTGGATATCGCGGATGGAAGGGGGGAAGCCGTTATTGTTTTGATAATCTTCGATCACCTTGAGGACTTTGATCTGAGGCTCTGTAAGGGTTGAGCTTCGCCGTCTGGGTGTCATGGTTTACCTCCGAAAAATCAGTACAGTTGTTCTATAAAATATAATACCAGAACATTCGTTCGATGTCAAGTAGGTAAATGCCTACTGCTTGAGCAGTTGTTGATATTTTGAGAGTGTTCCAAAAAAGGAAAATGATCCTGCCCATTTATACACCCGAATTTTTGAGTAAAATACCCTGGTTGACCTTTGAACGGTCTTCCCGGTGATATTGTGAGATAATTGCCTATCATCCAATCTAGGTTACCTGAATTGACAAAAGAATCTTCTCAATTTAACGTGGAGTCGTTATGAAATTTGACAAAATCTGTGTGCTGGGTTTAGGCTATATCGGATTGCCGACGGCCAGCACTTTTGCCACACACGGGGTGCGCGTGGTAGGGGTGGATAATAACCCGCAGGTCGTTTCGACCTTGCGTGGCGGTGCAATACACATCTCCGAACCGGGTTTGGAAGCCCTGGTGAGGGATGCCTTATCAACTGGCCACCTGGTGATCAGTGATGAGCCTGAGCCGTCGGATGCTTTCATTGTTGCTGTCCCAACACCTTTTTATCATGATGCGCGTAAAACCCATAATGGCCGCGAATACCGCCTGGCAGATATGCGGGCGGTTACCTCTGCCACGCGCTCGATTGTGCCCTACCTGCGAGCAGGCAACCTGGTGGTGCTTGAATTGACTTCTCCACCCCGTACCACCCTCGACCTGGTAAAACCCATCCTGGAAGAGTCTGGGTTGAAAGCTGGGGTTGATTTTCTACTGGCCTATTCTCCTGAGCGAGTGCTGCCGGGCAAGATCATCCAGGAGCTGACTGAAAATGCGCGGGTGATCGGAGGCATTAACCCAGTCTCTTCTGAAGCCGGCCGTGAGTTATATGCCCATTTTGTGAAAGGTGAGATCGTCCTCACGGACGCCACCACAGCCGAGATGGTCAAGCTGATGGAAAACACCTACCGTGATGTCAATATTGCCATCGCCAATGAATTTTCGCGCCTGGCTGATCGTTTTGGCGTGGATATCTGGGAGGCGATCCAGATTGCCAACCGACACCCACGCGTGAAGATTTTAAATCCTGGTCCAGGCGTGGGTGGTCACTGCATCAGTGTCGATCCGTGGTTCCTGGTGGAAGCTGCGCCAGACCTGGCCGAGCTGATCACATCCGCCCGGCGGGTGAACGATGCGCAGCCTCATTTTGTTTTCGATCTTATATCGCGCTGGCTGGGAGGCGACCTTTCCGGTAAGAAGGTTGCTGCACTTGGCCTGGCCTTCAAACCTGATGTGGATGACCTGCGCGAAAGCCCAGCCATCGAAGTGGCACAGCTGCTCGCCAACGCAGGTGCCATGGTCACTGCTTACGAACCCTACAAGCCGGATGCGAGCATCGCTGGTGTAAAGCTGGCGAGGCGGCTGGAAGACGCTATTGGTGAGGCTGACCTGCTGTGCCTTCTGGTTGGCCACCAGGCGTTATTACAGCTGGACCCATCATGGGTCAGCCAGGTGTCTTCGGCACGCGTTGTGATTGACGCGGTGGGTGGCTGGAACAGGGATGCATGGACCCAGGCAGGCTTTACTTTCTCGCGCCTGGGTGCTGGCGAACAAGGTCGTTAACTGCTCTGGGGTTAGCGTATGAAACGCGACATCTATTCACGGTTGGTCTACGCCCGTAATAATCGCATATTCGGAAGCCTGGCGTATTACCTTCTGAAATTGCTCGGGGTCGAGCTACCTCGATCGGTGAAGGTCGGTCAAGGCCTTGAGCTGGTCCATGGGGGTTTTGGTGTGGTGGTCCATTCAGCGACAACGATCGGGGCCCGGGTAAAGATCTACCCAGGTGTGACATTTGGACGGGCTGATATCTATCGCCCGATGGAGCAATCCCGCTTTCAAGGGATCGTCGTTGATGACGACAGCATCATCTGCCCTGGAGCGAAGATCCTGTGTAAGGAAGGTATTCTCACCGTTGGTAAGCGCAGCGTGATAGGCGCGAACGCAGTGTTGCTCGAGTCGACCGGTGAAAATGAGATTTGGGCGGGGATGCCGGCCCGCCGTGTAGGCATACGGGATGACAGCTGATCCAGCGAGGCGCAGGGTATGTATCGTCCCCAGCGTCAGTGGGGTGGGGGGTATGGTGTCATTTCGAGGCCGGTTGGTCAAGGGTTTCGCTGAGCGGGGGATCGATGTCAGTTACAGCCTGGCAGACACTCCATATAATAGGATCCTGGTCATTGGAGGCACGCGCGAACTGCCTGGTTTATGGCAGGCAAAACGGCGTGGTGTGCCGATCATCCAGCGCCTGGATGGGATGAACTGGATCCACCGCAAGACCCGCACGGGGCTGCGTCATTATCTGCGCTCAGAGTATGGGAATTTCATCCTTTCGACGATTCGCAAGCACCTGGCGGAGCGGATCATTTACCAGAGTGAGTTTTCCATCCAGTGGTGGGAGAGGCAATACGGAAAGACCCTGGTGCCCTGGCAGGTAGTCCATAATGGTGTGGACCTGAAATGGTATACCCCAAATGGAATAGGCGAGCTGCCCGCCGAACACTTTCGCATCCTGGTGGTTGAAGGCACCATCGGGAGTGGGTATGAAATGGGCCTACAGGCTGCTGTACAGCTGGGGGAACACCTGAGCGGCAGCTACCAGCGTGAAATCGAGCTTGTTGTTGTTGGCCGGGTGTCCGAAGCGCTCCAGCGTGAATGGCTTGCCCGCACAGAACTCATGCTGAACTTTACCGGGCAGGTCCCAGCTGAGATCATCCCGGAGATCGATCGCTCCGCCCATGTCTTATTTGCTGCGGATCTTAACCCCGCCTGCCCTAATTCGGTCATCGAAGCCCTGGCTTGCGGCTTGCCAGTAGCCGGTTTTGATACCGGCGCCCTGTCTGAGATCGTTACCGAAGGCTCCGGACAGATCATGCCATATGGGGGAGATCCATGGAACCTGGACCCACCAGATATCGACGGGCTGGCTGAGGCGGTGAACCAGATCCTGGTCCACCAGCCTGAGTACCGTACGGCGGCCAGGCATAGAGCCGAGGCTGCCTTTGGGCTTGAGCGGATGGTGTCTGGATACATGGCAGCGATGGACTTATGACAGGTGAGATTTTCGTGGGTAAGTTAGGCTTACAGCAACGCGTTTTACCCACGTACCGGGCAGTGTTCCTGGATACCCTGGCGTCAGCCTGTCAGGCCGGTTTAAGCGTCTTTGCTGGCCAGCCATTACCCCAGGAGGGGATCGAGCCGGTGAATGAGCTTCAAACTGCCCGTCTCGTCAGGGCGAACAACCGCTATTTAGGCGACCCCAGCTCACCCTTTTTTATGTGCTGGCAGCCAGGCTTTATAGACTGGCTGGAAAGTTGGCAGCCAGATGCCTTGATCGTTGAAGCCAACCCGCGCTACCCAACCACACGGGAAGCCATCCGCTGGATGCATTCGCGGGGCTGCAAGGTGATCGGCTGGGGGCTGGGAGCTGCGCCGATGGGCGGATTCTTAGCCGGAGTTCGTAATCGCCAGCGGGCGAGCCTGCTCAGTTCGCTGGATGCGGTGATCGCCTACAGCAGCCAGGGTGCCCAGCAATATCGCCAGCTGGGTCTCCCGGAAGAACGGGTGTTCACCGCCTTTAATGCCGTTGATCGGGCGCCAATTGACCCACCCCCTACCAGGCCAGCCCAAACGACCGGGCAAGCGACAGTGCTATTCGTGGGTCGCCTGCAAGCTCGTAAACGCGTGGACTTGCTGCTGCAGGCCTGCGCCAGCCTGGCCGAAGCGCTCCAACCGCACCTGGTGATCGTCGGCGATGGCCCAGAGAGGGCAAGCCTGGTGGAGCTAGCAGCTCGGGTATACCCCGCAGCAGAATTCGCTGGCGCTAGACATGGCAGCGAGCTCAGCCCCTATTTCGATCGAGCTGATCTCTTTGTCCTACCCGGGACGGGTGGCCTGGCGATCCAGCAGGCCATGGCCCATGCGCTTCCGGTGATCGTCGCCCAGGGTGATGGTACCCAGGATGACCTGGTGCGCGTTGAAAATGGCTGGCAGGTTCCCTCTGACGACCTACAAGCCCTGGCGAACGTGCTGCGCCAGGCATTATCCGACCTGCCCAAGCTGCGCCAGATGGGCGCGGCATCCTATCACATCGTGGCGGAAGAGATCAATGTAGATGCGATGGTACAGGTTTTTATTAGGGCGTTAAATGCTTTCCAGTAAAGTCAGCCAGCCTCATAAATCAGTTCTTACTGGTTAATGACAGATATAGGTGGTGCATCACCAGGCAGGGGCTTTCAGGGTCCAGGGGTGCAATCCTATCTGCAATGATCGCCCGTGAGATCCAATCCAGCCAGGCTTTGGTCTCTAATGGAACCAAAGGATCTGTATCATGGAAAGGAGCCAGCCCTACACCGCCTGTCTCAAGGTCATAAATGATCGGGCCTGATGTGAAATTCCCGTCGACCAGGTCAGAGATGGTGGCGAAGACAGCATTGTCCACGCGTTTCATCGCGCTGCTCAGCAGGTAGTCGGCACCTTCGACTGTCCCGGTCATAAATAATGTGATGTATTGGTCGGTGTCCACCCCGATCGCCCAGACGCCGGATTGGGTGGCGGTCAAAACTGCTCCGTTGCCGGTAGGACCAGCAGCAGCGAAAATTACATCCGCTCCCCGCCCGATCATCCCCTGGGCAAATTCTGCTCCAAGGGCTGGGTCCATAAAGTCGTTCGTATAGCTGATGATCGTGGTGATGTCTGGATCTGCACACATGGCGCCATTTCTGTAGCCTTCTGTGAAGGCAACCACAGGCGGGATCTCCATACCGCCCAAATCCCCGATGATACCAGACAGGCTCATTTGGGCAGCCAACGTGCCTGCCAGGTAACCGGCTTCTTCAGAGGCGAACAACAATGACCGAAGATTGGGTAAGTAATTGTTAAATGCTGCATCGACGACTGCGAAGTAGGTTTGGGTATACGTGCCTGCGGTGTGTGTGATGGCATCCATGGTCATGAAGCCAACCCCAATGCATAGGTCATTGCCATCGACAGCACATTGGATGGTCAGCGGCTCTAGATCAGCTTCGTCGTTGGTTTGATAGACCATGCCAACCACGGAAAGCTCTGTTTCTGCCCGCTGTAGACCATCATATGCTAGCCAATTGAATCCCTTATCATCGTAGGGACCCAGGATGATAAGACCCACTTTTTCAGCTGAGGCGCTGGCTGAGATGGTATGCAGGCTTGCCAGGAGACCGCACAAGATTATTAAAGCTGCACAGGTGGCTAGGATGGGGTAAAGCATTCGCTGATATTTCTTTTTTCCACTTGAAATGAAAAACAAACTATCCATAGCATCCTCCCCAACTAAAGTTTTCAGGACATGATGAAGCGCTTGTGCTGGATCCTTCCCCCAGGTCATTTCATTGTAACCCTTATAGAGCTTTTGTCAATTAGCTTTAAGTGCCATCAGCCGAGCAGGCAGGTTGATCGTCACCAAGGTGTTTTTCCCCGGGCTGCTTTCCCAGGTTATGGACCCCCCCACGATGGCCATGAGTGTGCTGTGCAGGCTCATCCCATGTCCATCATCTTGAGACATGTTCTTCCCGGGAATAAAACCCACACCATCATCAACAATTTTTAGGATTAACCCGTCTTTCCAGAGCATCGTGATTGACAGGTTTATCGGCTGGTCAGAGCCAGGCACCTGACCATGAATAGCCGCATTGCGGATCGCCTCCCGCCCGGTATGGTAGACAACATTCGCCGCGTATGGGTTGATCAAGCGCACGTTCTCTATAACTGCTTCATCTACCTGCCAGGTAACCGTGTTGAAGTAAGCCTTGAATTCGTACTCCACCGAGCGCTTCAGTGCTTCTACCAACCCCAGGCGTGCCAGCTCGGGATCCTGTAGTGCTGGCAGATCCCGCATCAGCTCCGAAAGCTGGTGGTGAATGTCCCCCAGCTCCTGCAAGGCTCCGTTTTTATCGGCTGATGCACCCGACATCCTGATCATCAGTGATTGGATGCGTGGCAGGATGTCGTCATGCAGGGTACGGCGGGTCTGCTGGTCCACCACCCTGGTCTCTGAGAGATGCTGGCGTTCAAGCTGCATCAGCCGGTGGATCAGCTCATTGGTCGCCTTATTGTCGATCAAGCGCTCTGCCACTGTCCGGGCAATATCCACCTCTTCCTGGGTATAAAGGCTTGCGTTCTGTTTGTCACCCAGGATGAGCATACCAATCAAGCCGCGCTCACTCCACAGTGAGATCACCAGGGGGTTCTGACCCAGGCACCTGGAGGGGGGCAGCAAGTGTGGGATGGGCTCGATCCTGGCAGAGGTGATGGCGTGAATTTCTTGCTCAATTTCCTGATCAGCTTGCGGGTCTGCCTGTTCAGGATAGGAGAGGCGCGAGCCTGCCAGTGGGCCATAGACCCCAAGCGGTACCAGATATGCCCGCTTGATCACCAGGACATCCTTACATAGGCTGTTAAAGGCATTAATGATCTCACGGTTGAAAGCCTGTGGGTTTTGAAATACCAGCTGGTCGTACTGATGTTGGCTGGAGAGGAACGGGCGCAGGCTTTTAAGATAGTTTTCTTGTTGTATGAAGGAGCGCCAGCCTAACAGTGCATAGATACCCGTGATGAGGAAAATTCCGATTAAAACAAAATAAGTGGCTTCGACCTGCTTCACCAGGAGATAGGAAGCAAAGAGAGCATAGCCGAGTGATAAGGCGATAGCCCAGTACCAGAATCTTTTCAGCCCCTGGCGGGGTATGATCTTACCGGTAAAGATCTCATATGAGGTGATGGCTTGACCGATCGAGAGGATGGTGACTGCGATGAACAGGTCAACCACCAGATCGAAGGTAGAGATCACTTCCGAAAATGCCGCCGGGCTGATCTCCTGATTGGAAACGTAAATTCCCCACAAGATGATCAGACCTACCGCCAGGGAGACAAGCAGCATAGAGATCGTTGCCACTTGCAGCCATGGACGGGCGCGCTGCCGCGCCAGATGACCCATCAAGCGTATGGGTGAGCCCGGGTGCAGCAGTGCATCCAGCGAGAAACCCATACAAAGGAGAAGATAGATGGGATATACGACCATCAAAATGGGAATACCCCCCAGCCCTAATACTTCACCCAGGTCAAGCTGGATCACCTGGCTGTAGGACGGGATGGCGTTGAAGACGAAAACCAATCCGACTGTGCTGACCGCCAATAGAGTCGCCAGGACGAGCGGGATCTGGTGGCGTTGCCGGATTGTGCCGTGTGTGTCATCCCAGTAGCTTGAGTACCACAGCATCACCAGATACCAGGCGTAAGGCATAATCACGACAGGGATCCAGCCAGTCCGCCACCAAAGGTTCAGCCGGGCATCCGGTTGAAGCGGCCCGGTCGCCAGGATGGCGGTGTGATTAATAAAGAACAGGCTGCCAAGTAATAGGCCTGCCCCAGCGATCCAAACACCTGGTGTGCGGCGTTCTGCATTGAGCAGCACGGTCAGCCCAAGCCATAAAAGCAGGATGGTATTGAATATCGATACTGCCAGGACCATCCAGTTCATGAATTGATCAGTAGACATTTTACAGAGGTTGGATCGATGAGTGAAATTGCCTTGTCAGAACTTCAAGACTGTGTGATAAACAGTGCCTATTACTCCTCGATTATCTCACCATTCTCGTCCCAACCAAGTAGTTTCCCCTCCCGCAGGATGATGGCAGCCCTTGTCCGGGCAACTTTTTCATTGGTGGTTGACTGGTTCAGGCCCCACACGCTATAGATCTGGCCATTGATACGGCTGATGGTCCGCTTGTCTTTGAAGCCCATCTTGGCCGCGATCTGCTCATTCGTCATACCTCCCGCCAGCATAAGCGCGACTTCGCGTTCGTTCGGCTCAAGCAGATCGAGCGGATTGTTTTCATCTCTCTCCTGCACTTCGCGCACCCGCACTTCGATCTCCGGATCGATAAATTTCCCCCCGTTGATCGCAGTATTGAACAGGGGCAGCAGCATGTCGGGTAGCAGGTAGTTGGATTTCTTCACATAGGCATAATGTGAAAGGATCCCCGAAAGCCTGAATTCTCGGAAATAACTGTCGTCATCCTGGATGGAGTAAAAAACCACCGGGAAACGCGGGAATTCGCGCCGGATGGCGATGGCTGCCTGGATGCCGTTCATCGCCCCGGCCAGCTGAACATCCATCAGGATCACGCTCCGACTTTGCTCTGGTTCGGTGTGAAGGCAGTAGTCGAGGATGTCTTCCCCTTGACTGCAATCGTAAATGACAGATACAGCCTGATTAGTCTCAAGCCCCGCCTTGAGGGCGGGGCGGAGGTGGAGATTATCTTCGACGAGCAAAACATTAATCATATCATCTGAAGAGCAGTGGTAAGGCAAGGGTCAAAAAAAGCGACCAGATCAAATACGCGGTTGTCGACCTGCTGAAAACCTGCTGCAGGCGTTCATTCCAGGCTGGCTGTTGTTTCGTAAATTGAGTATAAATCAACACCGCCAGGATGGCAATGTTGATGATATTCCAGCCAATGATGGTTAGCCGGTTCAGTGTGAGCACATCGACAGCTGTCCGGTAAACTACCGCCGTGAGGGCATACAGGCTGACGACCAGTGCCAGGATGGCAACTGCCAGGATGCCCCTACGCAGCCAGATTTGCAGCTTCTCCGATAGGTCATCCAGCTTGAGCGGGGTAGCGCCGATGAGGAGACCGATGATGGCGAACTGCATCACGTTGTAGACGATGAGCAGGTTTCGGTTATTGAAAGGCGCCATGTAATTGAAGGGGATCACAAACAGGTAGATGACCAGCACGAGCAGGGTCAGAGGCAGCAGCAGGCGCATCATGGTGAAGATGAACTTGCTCAAACCCTGGTTGAAATCCTGAGCTTCTGGCTGTAAGTGCGGATCGTACATGGTAGCCACAGCCATGATGGGGATCAAGCCAAAGCCAACAGAAACAGCCAGGCGCATGAGAACATCTGACAAGGTCACATTCAAGGCTGCGAACATGGCAATCGTGATCATGCCAAAGGCAACTCCGGCGATCAGATAGATGCCGGCTGTGATCATCACCTCGATGGATTTGATCATAAACGCAAACCGGTTGCTGGTTGAAGACTTGAATTTCAAAACTGCCACTCCCAGACCTATCCAGCATAACAGTGGCAGGAGAAAGAGCATCAGGATCAGGTAATCGTTGCTGCGCATGCCAGGCAGGCCTGGTATCATCAGCAATGCGTAGATACTTAACGCGATTAGGGCCAGGGCTGTCAGACCGGTGTAGAGGTAATTGCGTTTGGATACAGCTGCCAGGAAGATCAGGGTTGGGATGGTAGCGATCGGTGCCCACAACAGAACGATGTAAGGCACACCGTTCTTGATGGTCAGGCTTGGACCAGATATTGAGAATAGGATCGCACCTGTCACCAATCCGAGGATGACTGCCAGCAACCAATTCGTCGTCCTTTTTGCTTTTAGCAACGGCATGTGTGTGAAGCGGGTATTCCAGGCAGACAGCAAGATATTATCCGGGCTCTTCTCATATACTTCTTGCAGATCTGACCGGAACTCAATTTCCTCATTGGCTTGCCTGGCACTTTGGTATAGGCTTTCCAGGTCATCTGGCGAGTTTGAGAATGCCTGGATGTTCGGGGTATATTTCATATGGTTTTCTCCTGTAAGATTAAATGAAAAAATCCGAAGACTATAACAGAATAAGGATTTATCCCTACATTGTCAAGCACTCAGGTGCGTCAGGAAAGTATTCCCAGGCATTGCATTTCTGGCAGAAATGTTGTACCCTTTGGCAGATGAAAATCCTGTTTGTGGCGGATGGCCACTCACCCATTGCGTTGAACTGGATCGAGCATTTCGTCCAGCCTGGTTACGAAGTCCACCTGGCATCAACTTTTCCGTGCAAGGCAGTGGACGGATTAGCGTCTCTCGCTATTCTTCCGCTGCCCATGCGAGGCATGGATAAGGGAGGCAGCCGAAACGCAAGCGGCCGCCTGCTGCGTAGCATCCTGCCGGTTAAGCTCCGCACGCTGGTCAGGAACAGGTCTCTTCCCTATGCACTTCCCCGGGCCGTAGAATACCTGGCGGGGGTGATCGACTCCATCCAGCCCGACTTGATCCATGCCATGCGCATCCCATTTGAAGGAATGCTGGCATCTAGCGCGATCCAGGGTGGCATAAATAGGTCAAGCCAGAGAAAGACACCGCCCTTATTGATCTCGGTGTGGGGTAATGATTTTACCTTACATGCACGCTCAACTCGTCCGATGTATGACCTTACCTGCCGGTCGATGGCTTCAGCGAATGCCCTGCACACCGATTGCCAGCGAGACCAACGCATGGCTGTTGAGTTCGGCTTTGATGCAGCAAAGCCCAAGATTGTGCTGCCCGGTGGGGGAGGCGTGCAGATGGATATTTTCCATCCGCCTGCCAGGCTTGAAACATCTGGAAATACACGACTAACGAACGCTACGCCGTTGACGGTGATTAATCCGCGCGGATTTCGGTCTTACGTGCGGAATGACACGTTCTTCAAAGCCATTCCCCTGGTGCTTGAAAAACAGCCGCAAGTCCGCTTTGTCTGCCCAGCCATGGCTGGCGAAGCGCAGGCTGAAAAATGGGTGGCTGAGCTAAAGATCAGTCACGCAGTCGATCTGTTGCCACCCCAAAGCAGGTCGCAGATGGCCGACCTGTTCAGGCGGGCAGAGGTTATGGTGTCGATAACTACGCATGACGGCACCCCCAATACCTTGCTGGAAGCCATGGCATGCGGGTGCTTCCCGATTGCCGGGGATATCGAATCCCTGCGGGAGTGGATCACCCCGGGCGAGAATGGTCTCCTGGTCGACCCGGCTGACCCGCGTGCTTTAGCCAGTGCCATACTCCAGGCAGTAGCTGACCAACAATTACGCCAGCGAGCAGGATATAAGAACCTAGCCCTGATTCGCGAACGGGCGGAACATGGCCAGGTGATGCAGCAAGCGAGCGAGTTTTACGACCGATTACTGTCTAACCCGTAATTTCCTATCTCTCCCCAACCTCTGAGTTGAATTAATAACTGGCAAGCATCTTGGTAATTAAATACCCTGGTTTTATACATGACCTGATCAAGGATATATGGTCAGCGACCGAGCCTGAGATGTGTAATACTGTGATGCCTGTGCTTTATTTGAGATACTCGTCGGGGAGTGCCTGGACCTGGACAGTGAACCGGCGCCCGTCATCGAAGTGCCCGCTATACACCCACATAGGCTGCACCAGCAGCCACGGAGCCATATTGGGGTCATTGGCTGCCGTTCTGGCTGGGCACTTTTTGCCACCCGGGTCAATTGGAAAGCGTCATGATTGGGCATCTTGAGAGATTAGACGCGCCAGACGCGCAAAACCTTCATTTTCTACGATGATTAAGATAAAGTGACGGAATTATAGCTGATAAAGTCTGGTTGTTTCCCCAGCTAAGAAGGGTTTCTATCAGCTTATATTGTCCAGGCAGAGTGTAAATAATCCTGGTAGCGTATGGCTTTGTTATTCACTGGTCATGCTGGAATGAGTTAACCCCTGGTCGGTTCGCGCCTGGATGGCAGCCGACAGCTCGCCTGTCATGGCTGCACCTGAACGATACTGGTAGGGCCACATACTTCGCAGGTGAAAAAACGCAACCCGATCTCCATTCGATAATATGTGTCTTAGATCAGGTTGCACACCTGGCAAAGCACTCAGGTTTCCATTGATAAATGTAATCCCACGTTTCTCAGTGGGTAAGCACAATTTTTCCAGTAGATCACCAACCGTGCAATCTGCATCCAGGTTTACCTTAATATTGGCAAAGCTTCCCTGGTCAGCTTCTCCACCATATTGAGATAATTCTCCGTACAGCCAGGTATCGATTTGGATTTCCATCTACTCAGCCGCCACCAACCGGAGGGAAAAAGCCGACTTGATCGCCAGGTTGGAGGGCCTGATCAAAATCGCATATCAATCCATTGACAAAGGCGACTTTCATCTCCTCCGCTGGTATACACAGCTGGTCTGCCAATTGGCGTAAGCTGGTTACAGGTGCGACGATTACCTCAAACGGTGTGCCGGGTAATCCACCAGGCGAGAATCGCGAAAGAGAAGCGAAGAGCTTGACGGTTACTACCATGCAAAAGCAACGCTCCGATCGAAAAAGCCCAACAATTTTTCTTCAAATAAGAGCAGGGTAGGATACCTACCCTGCTCGATTATCAAAGTATTTAAAGATTCGAAAAAACTGAATCTAAGGCCTCATCAGTAATTTCGAAAACCTGGTTATGGGGTGGCAGCGCCTCGGTCTTCATGAACTCTGGGACACGGTCAGCCTGCTTACCGATACCAGCTGCTTCATTGAACTGGCGTTCAATTTTGAGGACTGCATCACCATATTTCGCAACATCTGCCGTAGTCCAGTTCGTTCCAAGCACTCCATTGCACTCTTCAACCATGCCTTCAAAACCGGCTACGATATCAAGAATCGGGAAGGCAATGAACAGGCAATGTCCGGATGAATCGATGAACGCTGTGGCGGCCTGGAACGCCCGGCTGAGCTCAGCCTTGCCCTCTGGGGTGAGCGGGTCAACTTTACCGGCCACACCAATGATCTCCGGAGCGATGGTGTAACCTGCCGTATGATCGGCGCCCATCGGAGTGGTGGCGTAGGTGACCCCGATGCCCTTGACCGCTCTTGGCTCATAGGCTGGCATGGATTGACCTTTCACGGTCGGTACATGGCTTATTCCATATACTTTACCGGTGATATCTGTGCCACTCCCCAATATGCGCCCGAGGGGAGTCCCTTTACCCATTTCTTTGACGAGTTTGATGGCACCTTTGCTATCCCCAAAGGGGACAACCCCGGCTTGCATAGCAACTGCCAAGGTCGTACCAGTCTCGATGGTATCCAGGCCATAGTCATTGCACAGGCGGATCATCTCGGCAATATCATCCAGATTGTCGATGCCACAATCAGCACCCAATGCCCAAGTTGATTCGTATTCCACGCAAGAAGCGTGTTCCGAGCCATCCTCTTTATACCAGGTGTTGGAGCATTGGATGATGCAGCCTGGACTGCATGCATGGTTATAGAGCTCCTTTCCCAGCCTGTGTTTGTTGCCCTCGAAAATTGCCTCACCGGCGATTTTAGCGGCACCTTCAAAACGCCCATCGGTGAAGTTGCGGGTAGGCAATCCACCTGCCTCGTTGAGGATATTGATCAATACGGCGGTACCGTAGGTGTTAAGCGCACCCTTTGGTTTGGTCAGGTCATGGGCCTGGATCGATTCAGTGATCTTCTTCCGGCCCTGCTCAAACAAGGTGGGATTCGCCAGCTTCACCCCTGGGGCACCTTTGCAATCGAGGATGACGAACTTCACCCGCTTGCTTCCCAGCACGGCTCCCATTCCACCCCGGCCTGCGTAGCGGGTAGCACGTCCTGCCAGGTCGTTGAAAACTATGCCGGAGTTTGCATATCCCCGCTCACCGGCAATTCCACAACCTGCGATTGACACAGTCTTTCCAAAGCGCTGATAAAGCTTAGGAAACACCTTCGCAAGGGGTTGGTTGGCGTATGGGGTTGCCTTGAAAAACTTTACCTTCGGTTTTGCGGATTTCTTATCATACGAAAGGTGTAATCCCCAATAGTCACCATTTTGATTCGGTTGGCCCTCGAGGATCAGCGCACGTATATTCAAGTCTGCCAGATCAGAGCCCCATGCTGAACCTGCGTTGGATTCTTTGATCCCGCCTGTGAGAGGTGATTTGGCCCCCACAGAGATACGGGCAGAGGTCGGAGCTGGTGTGCCGGTGACGATACCGGGTGAAAAAACGATTTTATTGTTGCTTCCTAATGGGTGGCAGAGAGGCGGGACTTCTTCTGCGACGATGGTTGAGGTGAGTGCTCGCCCGGCCAAGAACTTGTACGCTTCTGGTAATGGCTCCACCTTGTACGACTGATCGTCCAAATTAACCCGGAGAATCCACATATCTTCCTCCTTTGACGTAATGACTGATAAGTCTGATAGTTACTCAGGCGGCCGGAGAGAATACGGTCGTTAAATAGTAAAAAGGAATCTGATGCACCTCCGTTCTGATTGCCATGTTATTCGTTTTTTCAGCGTGGGGGGCGTGATGTTGTTTCTATTCTATGCTTTTATTTAAGTATTGTCAACAACCTGCAGACAATAGCAGATTCTGTTGCACAAGCTCTACGGTTTATAGCCTTCCGTTAAAGCTTTGGGAGAGGATCACTTATCGACTTGCCAGGCAAATATTCCCACTCCTGATCGAGTTGTTGGCGAACCTGAGCAAAGATGACCGCAGTAGGAAGGTGGTTGGGGCACGCCTGCTCACACATGCCACATCCGGCGCAGGAAACCAACCAGCGCATGATGGCACTACGGTTATAAGAGCCATTCGCATCCCGGTACGGCTTGTCGACCGAGCAGATGGGGCACACATCCATACAGGCCTGGCAGTCGCCACAGCCTTCGAGCTGTCTGATGATTGCCTCTACATTCTTAGGTAGCTGGTCTCTCAGGGCTTCGTTCACCCGCTGTATTGTTCTTGTATGGCGCTCGATCATCCTTTCTACTACATGCTCATGCTGGGCGACCAGGCTTTCACCTGCTGGTTGGATGGAGAGCTGATCAAGGTTGAAGCTGCTGGGAAGCTTTCCAGCAGAGACAGATAATAGGATGTGCTGCCGGACAGGCAGGCCCAGGACAAACAGGTTCACTTGTGCCTGACCGGCAGATGGCGAGCTGCAGACCTGGCATGCGGGGCGATAGCGGTAAGGGATGACACCGCCATGCCTGGCGAATTTTAATGCTTCGCCTGCGAGCTCATCTTCGGGACTAGGTGTTTGACTTGCAGCAGGCTGGGATCCCTTTTTACTCCGTTCGAGCCGCCACTGGTATTCATCAGCTGGCAGTGTTCCCAGGCAGTCCACGCTGAATGTCATGAAGTGATCCAGGTTTATCGGAGTGTGCTTGGTCATTTCGATCAAGGCGCGCAGCTCGCATGGCCGGAGCAGTGCTCCAATCCATTCGCCTGGGTGATCCTTGATCACACCCGGGACCAGCTTCGCGATGTTCATCTCCATGAGGGGCATAAACGGGTTGATGAGACCGAGCGCTGCCGGGTCAGTGATAAAGTGGGGCATCACGTGCGCCTCGGCTTCATCAGGCATGGTCACCAGCATCCCTGCCAGGCCTGCCTGAAGCCACACCTCCTTGATCACCTCCCGGACTGCTCCGAGCGGGTCGCCATGCGTATCCAGTGACCATTGGCCTTTCATCTGCCTACCTCCTCACTCACCAATAACCCAATGCCTACACCGATAACTGTTTCTCTAAAATCTCAGCGATATCCATTACCTGGATCTGATCACCCAGGCCCTTCGAGCGAATGGCATCATCGAACATGATCAGGCAGTAAGGGCAGGCGGTTGCCACCACATCCGCTTTGACTTTCAGTGCATCACCCAGTCGGCGGTGATTAATGCGTGTATTCGGGTCAGTTTCCAACCACATCTGACCTCCCCCACCACCACAGCAAAAGCTATTTTCGCCTGTGCGTGGTAGCTCAACCGGTGCCAGGTTGGCAGACTTTAATAAACTGCGTGGGGGCTGGTAAACCTGGTTATAGCGCCCGAGGTAACAGGAATCATGGTAGGTTAATCGGCCTTCCAGTTTTTGCCCATTAGGTGCTAGCACTTCATTCAGCTTGAGCTCCTGCAGGAATTCGGTATAATGCTGCACTTTGTAAGTGCTGCCAAACTGTGGGTACTCGTTTTTCAGCGTATTAAAGCAGTGAGGGCATTGGGTGACGATGCGCTTGAATTTCAGCTTGCTCATGGCTTCCAGGTTCTGCTCTGCAAAAACCTGGAAAAGGTATTCATTTCCCATGCGGCGGGCAGTTTCGCCGCAGCAGGTTTCATCGAAACCCAGCACACCGAAGTCCACTTTGGCTTTTTGCAACAGGTGGACGAAGGCGCGGGCGACTTTTTTGTTACGGTCGTCGAAGGCAGACGCGCAACCCACGTAATACAATACATCGGTCTCATCACCCGGGGCGAGCTCGCGCAGATTTAGACCATCCGACCAGTTCAGGCGGTCTTGGGCCGGGATGCCCCAGGGGTTACCCTGGCGTTCAATGTTACGCAGTGAGTCAGCCACAGACTTGGGCACTTTCCCGGTGGTGAGAGCCTGGTAGCGGCGCATATCCACCACTTCGTCCACCGGGTTGATCAGCGCCGGGCAACGCAGGATACACGCACCGCAGGTCGTACACTGCCATGGGTAAAAATCGTTAAATGGCTCTCCAAATATCTCCTGGTCAGACTTCGGTTTGGAGGTACCCAGCGAATCGACCATTGTCTTGCGGGTCCGTTGGATGAGCGTGCGGGGTGAGTAATCCATCCCACTGATCGTGGACGGGCAGGCATCTTCACAGCGCCCGCAATTAAGGCAAGCATCAAATGAAAGCAGCTGCTGCGAGGTGAATTCCGATACTTTACCGACCCCCAGAACTTCCGCTTCATCGATGTTCTGGATCTTCTCGATCTCACCCGTTTTGCGGCGCGGGTGCAGGATGATATTCAACGGGGTGTTCACCAGATGCCGCATTTTTGTGAACGGGATGCTGGCAACCAGGATGAGCGCCACGGCTGCATGGGTCCAAAACAGGATATCATGCAGGTGAACGGCACCTACAGGGGTCATCCCCAAGGCTGCCAGCAGGTTCGCGACCTGGTTACCCACAGGCGACCATGCCCTCCACGGCGGATTAGCAGCCAGCAAGCGGGTCCCTTCCGTGATAAAACCAATGATCGGGATGAGCGCAAGCATCCCCAAAGCATAGTAATCATCCCAGCGGGTTTCCAGGTATTTGGGGCGGAAGATCAGGCGCCGGAGGAAAGCCATGGTGATGCCAATCAGGATCATTACCCCGGCAATATCCATGATGAGCTCGTAATACAGGTAGGCTGTACTGCGCGGGAAAGTGATCACCCATGGGAAAAACAGGAGCATATTGAGGATGTTGATGATCGTGCCGACCACCTGGATGCTCACCCCCCAGAAGATCATGAAGTGCATGATCCCCGGGTAAGCTTTCTTCAATATCCTGACCTGTGCGATGACATGCACCAAAAAGTCGCGAATGCTTGGGGAGGCTTTATCCCAGGCGGCTCGTAAACGGTTGGTCGCGGGTTGGGCAGGGGAGGGTTGCGTGGATGCCTGGGCGGTCATGCTTCACCTCCAATGTAGATCTCGTCTCCAACGACATTTACCACGATAGGCGTCAAGCCTGTGGGTGGCGGGCCAGAAACCACCTGCCCGCTGGCGGGGTCGAAATATCCGTCATGGCATGGGCAATAGATCAATGCTTTAGTGTCTTCCCATTTAACGATGCAGGCGAAGTGGGTGCATACGGCAGAGTAGGCGTATATGCTCCCAGATGTATTAATGACAATGGCGGGATACCGGCCGTAATTGATGGTCTTGCTAGTTCCAGGTGGCAGCTCATCCACCTTACATACCAGCACGGGTTCTGATGGTGTTTCCTGCAAATTCTTCGGATAAAAATAGGCCACCACGGGTCCAGCGATAACAGCGGTTCCAGCCACCACCAGGCCACCTTCAACGAGTTTAATGAAATCACGGCGATTGATCGGGCTCATGGCTAACTCACCTCTCCCCAAACGGTCAGGGCAATGATGGTTATCACCGCGATGATCACGAAGATCGTGCGCCACCGGTAGACCTTACGCGATTGATCGGGCTTGTGGTCGATAAAAGGCCACAAAAAGATCAGGCCGACAAGTACGATCGGTAGAACGACTCCCAGGATCTTCCCCTGGATACCCAACACCACCGGGGGGATTTTCTTGAGGATCTGGTACAAGGATAGGAAGTACCATTCTGGTTTCACATGCAGCGGGGTATTTAGCGGGTCGGCTGGTTCTCCCAATCCAACTGGATTAGCTATGGCAATGATCCCGATAATCAGGACCACAGCCAAGATACCCAAGACAACGTAAAACTCGGTCTTGATATGGTCAGGGTAGAAGGGGATCGTGTCTTCAGATTTGTGTTCGATGTCAGACATGGCAATTCTCCTCGTCGGCTTATAGGGGCTTGGCGATCCCCTGGCGGCGGATCATGAGGAAATGGGCGAACATAAACGCTACAGTTGCCAATGGAACGACAATCACATGCAAGCCGTAGAAACGGCTCAGTGTTTCGCCGGTAACGTTCCATCCCACGCGCAGGTAGACCAGGGCGAGATTGCCAATCGCAGGGATGGCACCGGCAATCTCTGAGCCAACCGTCGTGGCCCAGAACGCTCGCTGATCCCAGGGAAGCAGGTACCCGGTAAAGCCAAACACCAGGGTGAGCAGCAATAAAAGTGCACCAGAAACCCAATTTAGCTCACGGGGTCTTTTATAAGCGCCCATGATGAATACCCTGATCATGTGTGCCACACACATGACGATCATGGCGTTCGCACACCAGTGGTGAATGGCCCGTATCGACGAACCGAAATAAACCTGGGTTTCGATATATTGGATGCTGGCGTAGGCTGCCTCAGGAGTTGGCTGATAGTAGAAAGCCAGCAAAATCCCAGTGACCCCTTGCACAACGAACAGGAAGGCAGTGATACCACCCAGGCAGTAAAACCAGCGCGTGGCGTATTTTGGTACCGGCTTTTTTAAGACCTTGGTGAGAGGTTCAGATACCTGGTAGCGCTCATCCACCCAACCGGCAGCCCGCTGACTGAATGGCTTCCAGGGCGAGCGCGTAACCCAGGTGTTGGCACTGCGGTAAACGCCGAAGACGAAGACCAGGCCCAGGCCTCCAAAGAGCACCCACCGGCCGAGCGGTGTCCACAGGCCTTTATTTTGCCCCAGGATATGGCAGCTTAAGCAGGTATCTTCGCCAGGGGGTGGGGGAGTGGCGGCAAGCTGTGGTGAAGCGGATATATCTTCAGCCAAAGCCCAATTGGGTGATGCGGCAGTAATGGCATCTATTCCGGTATCTGGAGTATTAGCCTGGGCATGGGATGTAATGAAAATGAAAAGCCCAACCGCAACGACCAGCATCAAAAAAACGCCAAGACGCTTCAGAGTAAGGAATCGCATGGAGCCACCTCTTATTTCGCTGGTAGTTTTTAGGGCAGCAGGGTTGTTTCCCTACTTATTGTGACAAAACGCACATTAATAGTATACCTGAATTTGCCTAAGGTGCAATCAATTCAAGACCTTAATTGACCCAGGTCTAGCACCTTAGTCCGCTTCAGATATCTATGATTTTTCTTTGGATTGCGTACTTGATGAGGTCAGCGCGGTCGTGTAAACCCAGCTTCTTCATCAAGTTCAAGCGGTGGGTTTGCACGGTTTTAATCGAGATGGACAGGATTTCTGCGATTTGCTTGTTGGTATATCCTTCTGCGATCAGCTGGAGGGTCTCACGCTCACGCGGGCTTAAGCCGTCGGTTGCGCTTTCTGTCTGTAGATTGCCCCAGCGCAGGTAATTTTCAACCACCAGCCGGGTTACTGGCGGTGAGAGTACTGCTTCACCGCGGTGGACCGCCCGGATCGCTGCAACCAGCTCGGATGAGGTGGCATCCTTGAGCAGGTAGCCCATAGCGCCATTCGCCAATGCCTGGCGGATATAGTCTTCGTTCTCATGCATGGTCAGGATCAGGATTTTAACCTTGGGAAAGGCATGCCTGATCTGGCGGGTGGCTTCCAGGCCATTTAATAGTGGCATGGCAATGTCCATTAATACGACATCCGGGTTCAGTTGTTCGGCTAATCTTACCGCCTGGCGGCCGTCTTCGGCTTCGCCAACGACGTCCAGATCCGGCTGAGCGTTTATAAGTGCCCGGATCCCTTCCCGCAGGATGGTGTGGTCGTCAGCTAAAAGTATACGGATTTTTACCATGTTTCGCAGTTTTTATCCCAGCTTTCAAGGGAAATCTCTGGCTGGTAAAGAACAAAATCCAGCTGAGCTTGATATCTCATCCAAGTATACTTCATCCCAATATAAAGCAAGAAAGGCTGCCCAAGGCAGCCTTTCGTTGGTGTTGGCGAACCTAGATATGTATTGCGTGTCCCTCAGCCGCGTGGGCAGCTTCCATGAGGGTTTCACTCAAGGTTGGGTGAGCATGCACATTGCGAGCAATTTCTGCGGTAGTTAGCTCCATCATCTGGGCGATGGTCAGCTCGGGGAGCAGCTCGGTCACTTCCGGGCCGATCATATGTGCCCCCAGGATCTCACCATACTTTGTGTCGGTGACCAGCTTCACCCAGCCCGTGTAATCACCCAATCCAAGCGCTTTTCCATTCGCCTGGAAGGGGAAGCGGCTTACCTTTACATCGTAGCCGCGTTCTTTGGCCTGGTTCTCGGTGAGGCCAAAGGAAGCTACCTGTGGCTGGCAGTAGGTAGCGCGTGGCATCATTTCATAATTCAGCAGGATGGTTTCCACGCCGGCGATGTTTTCAGCACAGATGATCCCCTGGGCAGAGCCAACATGGGCCAGCATCAGCTTGGCGGTCACGTCTCCGATCGCCCAAATCCCCGGTACATTTGTGGCCATGCGATCATCGATCTCAACCGCGCCTCTTTCACTGAGCTTAACCCCCACCTTATCCAGGCCGAGCTCGGCGGTATTCGGGCGAAAACCAATGGCAACCAAGGCTTGTTCAGCCTCGAGGCTGACAAGTCCTTTTTCCCCGCTCGCCTTGAGGGTCACGCCCCTATCCGTCGCTTGCAACGACTCTACCCGGTGACCCACCAGGATGTTGATCTTGCGCTTGGCAAAGGCCTTGGCCAGCTCAGCGCTCACCTCTTCATCCTCCAGCGGCACCAGGCGCGGCAGCATTTCCACGATGGTCACTGGCACTCCATAAGAGCTCCAGATGGTCGCAAACTCCACCCCGATCGCCCCAGCACCGATGATGATGGCTGATTTCGGCAAGCTGGGTTGGAGGATGGCTTCCAGATAGGTGACAACTTTCGTGCCATCTACTTTCCAGGCCGGCGGCACCATGGTGGATGCCCCGCTGGCAATGACAACATTTTTAGCCTTGAGCTCCGTGGATTTCCCATCACCTTCAGACACAATGACTGTATCAGCTGACGAGAGCCTGGCATTGCCCATGTACACCGTAATGTTGTTCTTTTTCATTAAGAAACCGACCCCTTTGGTCAGGCGGTCGGATACCTGCCGGCTGCGCTTAACTGCCACGCCATAGTCGAGGCTCAGGTTCTCGAACGAGAATCCGAACTCCTTGCCGCGTTCACGCAGCGTGTGGGCAACTTCTGCATTCCTCAGCAGTGCTTTTGAAGGGATGCAGCCTACATTGAGACACACACCTCCGAGCCACTGCTTATCGACGATCGCGGTGCGTAACCCCAGTTGGGCTGACCGGATGGCGCACACATAGCCGGCTGGCCCGGCACCAATCACGACAACATCATAATTTTCCATAACCGCTCCTTATCCAATACAGCTGAGATCTTGATATTATAAGCAACAATGTTTTGATACGAGGCACCGGGATCGGTTCAAGCCCAATCTTTTAAGGTTTCGACCAGCTTTGCCAGGAAGTAATCAGCGATCGCCCCATCGATGATGCGGTGGTCAAAGGTGAGCGACACATACATCATTGGACGGATGGCAATGACATCTCCAAGCTCAGGCAGGGTGAGCACGACCGGACGTTTTTGAATTGCGCCAACGCCTAGAATGGCACACTGAGGCTGGTTGATAATGGGGGTAGCAAATAGAGAGCCTGTTACTCCGTGATTGGTGATGGTAAATGTGCCGCCCTTTACCTCATCTGCCTGTAGCTTGCGTGCGCGTGCCCGGTTCGCCAGGTCATTCACGATCCGGGCGACACCCAACAGTGAGAGATTGTCTGCCCCACGGATGATCGGGACAATCAGACCCTCCTCGCCCATCGATACAGCCATGCCGATATTGATGGCGTTGAAGATGCGCACCCCATCTTCCGACCAGGATGAGTTCACCAGCGGATAGGCTTTCAGAGCCGCTACGGAAGCCAGCACGAAATAAGCGGTGAAAGTCAGGTTAACTCCCTGGGCAGCAAATGCTTCCTTATTGGCAGCCCGGTGAGCCACCACGCGGGTCATATCCACTTCCATGATCGTGGAAACGTGTGGGGCGACCTGCTTGCTCATCACCATATGCTCAGCGATCGCCTTGCGGATGGGTGTCTGCGGGCGGGTCGTGTAGCTACCTGCCAGGCTCGAGATGGCTGGTGTGGCGATTACCGGCGTTGGAGCGGGAGGGGTGGGGGCAGCCGGTTGCGCTTGTGTAATTTGTGGCGGGGTAGCCGGTGCCTGCGAGCGAGACTCCAGGAATTTCTCTATATCTTTTTTGGTGATGCGACCGCCCATGCCAGTCCCTGGGACTTTTGACAGGTCGACATTTTGCTCCGCGGCGATCTTGGCGACCACCGGCGAAATGAAACCGAGCTCACGCGGCTGGACCAATTCGGCCTGGACTGGGGTAGCTGGCGCGGCCATCGCCTGGGGTGCCGCCTGGCTGACGGCTTGTGGAGCTGCCGTGGGTTTCGGGGGTGTCGCTCTTTCCTCTGGGATGGCTTCTCCTGGCTGGCCGATCCAGGCCAGTGTAGCACCCACTTTTATCACATCACCCTCATTGGCATATTCGGCCAGGATCACCCCCGTGGTTGGGCTGGGGATCTCGGTGTCAACCTTATCCGTGTTGACTTCCAGGATGGGCTCATATTCATCAACTTTATCGCCGACAGATTTCAGCCACATTGTCACCGTGGCATCTGTTACAGCTTCACCCAATAATGGCATCACAAGTTTGGTAGGCATGTTTCCTCCTTTTATTACGCCTATCTCATACGAACGGGTATTTCAATAAAATATCGGAAAATCAGCTGGTGACACCTCATGCATCAGCTCGTACACCGCTCGGAAAACTGACTCAACATTCGGTTTTGACCAGTAATCACCATCCGATCCATAGGCCGGGCGGTGTGCTGCACCGGGCAGGGTGCGGGCGGGCGAATCGAGCCAGTAATAGCCACCCTGTTCCTCGATGACTTTTTGCAGCATATACGCAGTCGTTCCTCCAGGCACATCTTCATCGACGAAGATGATATGGCCGGTTTTCTTCAATGATTCCAGGATCACTCCGTGCAGGTCAAAGGGCAAGAGCGTCTGGACATCGACAATCTCGGTGTCGATACCCACGGAGCTTAATTTTTCGGCTGCGTCTTGGGCAATTCGGCAGCAGGCACCATAGGTCACCAGGGTGACATCATTGCCAGGGCGGATAACTTCGGGCACGCCCAATGGGACCGTGATTTCTGCAATATTATCCGGTAAGCGCTCCTTCATCCGGTAACCATTAAGCACTTCGATCAACAAGGCAGGATCATCCGAGCGCAGCATGGTGTTATAAAAACCAGCTGCCTGGACGAAATTACGTGGCACCAGCACGTAAACGCCGCGCAGAAAATTGATCAAGCCCGCCATCAGGGAGCCAGAATGCCAGACACCTTCCAGGCGGTGACCGCGCGTGCGGATGATCACCGGGGCTTTTTGCCCACCGTGCGTACGCCACCGCAGGGTGGCCAGGTCGTCTGATATCAGCTCCAGGGCGACCAATACATAGTCGAGATACTGAATCTCAGCGATTGGCCGCAAGCCGCGCATCGCCATCCCGATCGCCTGGCCAATGATCGTGGCTTCACGGATACCGGTGTCGGTCACCCGCAGCGCGCCATATTTATCCTGCAGGCCACGCATCCCCTGGTTGACATCCCCGATCCGGCCTACATCTTCGCCGAACGCGATCAGGCGCGGCTCATGCGCGAAAGCCGCATCGAAATAGGTGTTGATGATTTCATAACCGTTCAGCGTAGGGGATTTGTCTGAATAGACGGGTTTTACTTCGGGTATGATGAGAGCCGATTCATTTGATTGGCTGTAAAGGTGCGTTCCAATGCTTTCCTGAAAGCGGGTATCTACGGCATGGTTCCATTCGATAAGCTGCTGCTTTACAGGGTTCTGCTCATCGCGGATTTCTGCCAGCACTGCCAGGGCAGCTGACATACTATCGCGGTGGAATGGTAGCTGGATGTTGGCCAGCTTCTCCTTGATCTGATCCAGGGCAGCTTTATGCGTCGAACCTTCCGCAAGCTGATCGATGAAGACAACCAGCTGGGAGCGCTCGCTTATGATCGGATCCATATACGCCTCCCAGGCGCGTTTTCGATCTTCTTCGACGGCGCGTTGGTCTTCTTTCTCAATCCGTTCCAGCTCTTCACCCGATGCATAACCTCCTGCGATGATCCATTCACGGAACTTCTTGATGCAATCGAACTCATGTTCCCACTCGAGGCGTTCTTTCGATTTATAGCGTTCGTGGCTACCGGAAGTGGAATGCCCCTGGGGTTGGGTGAGCTCTGACACGTGGATGATCGAGGGCATGTGTTCCTGCCGGGCTACCTGGGTAGCTTTTTGGTAAGCTTCGATCAAGGAGGGATAATCCCAACCTTTCACAGTATAGATATCAAACCCATCGCAGCATTCACCGGGTGGCCGTTTGAAGCCCATCAGCAGCTCGGAGATGTTTTCCTTGGCGATCTGTGATTCGTTGGATACGGATATCCCATAGCCATCATCATAGATGGTGATGATAGCCGGGACGCGTAGCACACCGATGGCGTTCACGGTTTCCCAGAACATACCTTCCGCACAGGAAGCATTTCCGATCGTGGCGAAGGTCACCTCATTACCTTGATCAGAAAACGCGCTGTATTGAGCCAGGGATGGCAGCTGTCGATACAGTTTCGAGGCGTATGCCAGGCCAACTGCCCTGGGCATATGTGCCCCGGTGGGTGAGATATCTCCGCCTGAATTGGTTTGAGCGGTGAGGACTTTCCAGCTGCCATCCGGGTTGAGATTACGAGAGGCGAAGTGGGCGTCCATCATGCGCCCACCACTGGACGGGTCAGCTTCTACATCGGGTGTGGCATACAGTTGGGCAAACAACTCCTGGATGGAAGCAACCCCAGTGGCAAATGAGATCGTTTGGTCACGGTAGTAGCCGGAACGAAAATCTCCTTTCTGAAATACACGCGCCATGGCCAGCTGGGGCAGCTCTTTGCCATCACCAAAGATGCCGAACTTGGCCTTTCCACTGAGCACCTCCCGCCGGCCAATCACGCTGGCCTGTCGGCTGCGGTAAGCCAGGCGGTAATCCTTGATAATCTCCTCAACGCTGGGTAAATTTTTATTTTCCTCCATTTTTTACTCCAATCTGGCTGCCACGAGCTCAGCGATGTCAAGTACCTGCATCTCGCTGTTGACAGCTTTTTTTGCATCTGTGAGCATGATCAGGCAGAAGGGACATGCTACAGCCAGTACGTCTGAATTTGTTGCTTCGGCTTCACTAAAGCGGTTGGCATTCACATGCTCCCAGCCATGCTCTTCTTCCTTCCACATCTGGCCTCCGCCTGCTCCACAACAAAAAGACTTCATCCCGTGGCGTGGCAGCTCTTTAAATGTCTGGCCGAGAGCGAGGAGGTCGCTTCGTGGTGCTTCGAGCACATGGTTATGGCGGCCAAGGTAACATGGGTCATGGAACGTGATCGCATCATTGGGGGTGTCGCTGGAAGGAGGGGGAGCAATTTTTATTTTCTGGGATTCGATCAGCTCCTGGATGAGCTGAGAATGGTGAATTACAGTGTAATTTCCTCCAAATGCCGGGTACTCATTCTTAAGTGTGTGCAGGCAATGTGGGCAGGTGGTCACGATCCGTTTTGGATTGACGCTGTTGATGATTTCAACATTGGATGAAGCCATTTCATTGAAAAGGTATTCGTTACCCGCTCGACGGGCAGAATCACCATTGCATTGTTCATTTTTACCCAGTACCGCATAATCTACACCCGCCTGGTTGAGAATTGTGGCAAATGCTCTGGCTACTTTTTGCGCCCGTACATCGGTCGCTGGGGCGCATCCAACCCACCACATGATCTCTGGCGTGGGATTTTCTTCGATGGTTGGCACCTGGATCCCTTCAGCCCACTTCAGCCGGTCAGCCGGCGGGATGTTCCACGGATTGACATTGCGCTCCATGCCCCTGAAGGCGGTTTGAAGCTGCTGTGGAAAGGCATTTTCATCCAGGACGAGCGAGCGCCGGATATCGAGGATATCGCGCATGGGTTCGTTGTTGACCGGGCAGATATCGATGCATGCCCCACAGGCAGTACAGGCCCAGATCGCCTCTTCCGGTATGGCAAATTCAACCAGGGTTTGTGGGCTGGCTTTCCCATTGGCGATTTCAGATCCATAATAATTAAGAAAATAGCGCTTATTAATCTCAAGCGCCGCAGGTGATAAGACCTTCCCGGTGTTGTAGGCCGGGCAGACCTGCTGGCAACGGTAGCACATGATGCATGCGTAGGCATCCATGAGCTGCTCCCAACCGAGATCTTCCAGGCGGGAAACACCGAATGATTCGACGCTCTCGTCTTCAAAATCCAGGCGTGATAACTCACCGATCGATCTTCGCGCAGGTTTAAGCAGGAAATTTATTGGAGCAAAGAAGAGGTGGATGTGCTTGGAATATAGGAAGTAGGGCAGGAACGCCAGGATCAAGCCAAGTGAGATCCAGAAGCAGGCGTGTACCCCGATAACCAGGGCGCTTGTGTCCCATGCATGCCAAAGTTGAGCTACCGCCGAGGCGAAAGGCTGCCATGGATCAGGTCCGTGCTCAGCCAGCTTGAATGTTTCGCCGATGAAGCGGGCAAGAACATGGAACGTGACGAACGCGCCTACGATCGCCGAATCACGCAGAATCCCAGTGCGTGCCTTCGGGTGCAACAATATGTCTGATCGCGCCGTTAGATTTTTGGATCTAAAAATAAACCGCCGCACCAGCATGAAGCTGATGCCAGTTAATACAAGGATGCTGCTCACATCAGCACCCAGGAGAAAGAGATTACCCAACCAACCCGCACCCAGGAAGGTATAGCCGGGAATGAAGCCTTGAAGTAGATCAGCCAGGTTTACCAGCACAAAAAACAAGAAACCCCAACCAATAAAAGCATGAAACAGGCTGGGGATTGGCCGGAAACGAAAGAGCGGCTGAAATGAGATGATGCGCAGCGGAACCGACCATATCCGCTGGCGCAGGACTGTGAAATCTGGACGTCCATGACCGCGACGAATCACCCGGACGATGCGCCGTACGGCTAGTGAGGTGAGGGTTAATGAGCCCAGGACGGCTAGGATAAAGATGATCTTCTCTGGTGTGGTTAGCATATCGGAAGTTCTCTTGCCCTTATCGTTTACTGGTTCGAAAAGTATTTTATCGCGGCCAGGATCAATGGGTCGGTTTGGATGGTATATTCATCCAGATCACCCTGGACGATCTGGTCGGGGATGATCCCGGTTTGCTCCCAATCCTGTTCAGGATGGTTTTTTGGTAGAAAAGTTTCATTGGCCAACCATAGCTCGGAGCCATCCTCAAAGTCATAGCCCCACAGGATTTCGACATTTCCATCCGTTGTCGTGCCGATCAGGTGTGCGCGACCGGCATCCTGCATGATACCTGAGAATATCTCTCCAAAACTGGCTGTTCCTGAACCAACCAGCACGACCAGCGGGACATCCGATGAACCGTTAATGTCATTACGCTTGATCAATAGTGGGGTTTTTTCCGAACGGCGGATGAAATAACCCAAGGTGCCGTTGGAAAAATATCCAAGCATCGGCTCAAGTACCAGGCTGGAACCACCCTCATTCATGCGATTGTCTAATATTAACCCATCGAGTGGACCATCGAGCGTCATCTCTCGTAAAGCTTTTTCCACCTGCTCGTCCACTGTGCCATCCATAAAAGTCATCAAGAAAATATATCCAATGCGTAAACCGTCAGAGGTGGTGATGACTCGGTAATCCACCGAGAAGGTGCTGGTAATCCGTTGGCGGGTCAGATTAAGCTGGCGCGGTGGCTCCCCGGGTGTTTGCACAACGATATCGATCGAAGTGCCTTCAGGACCGCGCACGATATCGCGCAAGAAGCCTTCTTCATCCAGGATCGGGGTTCCATCCACTGACAGGATGCTGTCACGCGGTTTCAGCCCTGCAGCTTCCGCTGGGCTTCCTGGGAAGACCGTAAGGATCACCCCTCGTTGCCGTTCTGGAACTGCACTGACATAGATGCCGATGCCCACATAATCGTGCTTTCCTTCATACGCTGCATCTTGTGCAGCCACGTCCTGTGGGGTGAGGAAATATGAGTGCTCATCTCTCAGGCTCACAATCAGGTCTGACATCTGTGAGTAAAATTCTTCATTGATCAGCCCTGCAGTTATTTTCTGGTTGTACTCTTCCTTAACCGCCTGCCAGTCAAATCCATTAAAATCTGAATACAAGTAGGTGTCATTCACGACATTCCACAGGTTCTCGAAGATCCGTAGCTGCATGGCAACCGGGATCTGGGTGGCGATGGAGGTAGGTGTGATTACCTTTGTAGCAGTAAAGGAAGGTGTTACGGAGTGTCGGGGAATAAGCAATTGTGGGAGATGGGGTGCGGGTTGGTTCCGGTGTATGCGACGGCTTGTTGGCAAGCCGGATATGCGTTATTGTGGCCGTGGCCGTAGGTGAGTGAGCAGGGATGAGGGCTTGGCAGGCAACCAGAACAAGGATGACTGGCAGTAGGAAGAGGGAACGGGTATCAAATTTCATATTTCCATGGTACCAATTTGCCTGGGTGGCTCAATCCCCATCCTCTTTTATGATGATCTTGCAATCTCGTACCGGCGCTACGCTCCGCCATCATTGTAATAGCTTGGATCTGTTGGAGTTTGGCCGGATGGATCCCAAACATAAACCCAATCTCCCACATTCGCCCAATTGTAGAGCCAGTGCGAATCAGCTGGAGACAGGTTGATACAGCCATGCGATTGAGGGTAACCAAATGCGGTGCGCCAGTAAGCTCCGTGCAGGGCACGCGCATGATCGTAATACATTGTCCAGGGCACATCTTGCAGGTAATAGTAATCGGAGCGATTGGCTTCGAATGCGCCTGACATGGTGGTTGACTCCAGCTTGTTTTGGATCTGGAACAGCCCTGGTTTGGTGAAGAACGGATCCATTCCGCTGGCGATCAGGGTCGCATAGACAAGCTGGTTATTCTCATAAACGGCAAGGGTTTGCTCGAAAAGATTCACCTCAACCCAGCGGCCATTTTCGATCCCTGGAGGTGGGGTGGAATTCGGATAGACTTTACCGATATACCGCCCGTCAATCCATTCATCCGGGCCGACCAGGTCCCATTCCTGGCCATCCACGGTTTGTGTGCCATACACCTGGAGGATCTGGTATGGCGCGACTGTGTTACCCGTGGAATCATCCGCCGTATACCCAGGGGTGCGTTTGGTTTCAATACTCGCTGCAAATGGCAGGACCCACCCGAAGGAATTGGTTGGGGTTTGGGTAAACTCGATTCCCCCAGGATAGCTGTGCGGGACTGATACCCGGCTCGACACACTCACCCAGGTATCATCAGCCAGCTGGAAAAAACGGCCGAAATTGGTCTCAGCATAATCTATGTACGAAACGTAGCGGAGTTTCCCGGGATCGATTTTGCGGATCTCGTTCCTGCCATACATGGCATCTTCGAGCGACGGGTATACCGGTGTCGCCCCATCACCCAGGATGGCATAGAAAAATGGCAGCTCTCCCAGCTGGCTGTCGATCGGCTGCGATGGCAGTTTCGACAGGGGCAGGTGGATTCCTTCAGAGGCCAGCTGGGTCATGTAGCTCGATGGACCGAGTGGTAAGCAATCCTGTGGGTCGGTCAGATAGACGCCCGGCATGCACAGCACGCTTGGGGAAATTGGTGATTTCTCCTCCTGGGCTGAGATCGGCTGAGGCTTCACAAATACCATTAAGCCAAGTGAAAATACGATAAATAAGGTGATCGATTTTTTCATAATTATGTCGTCGAAGATTATACCAGTGGAAATGTGCCTGAATTACAGGCTATCTTAATAGATTTATTAGCCTTTCCGGACCAAACTATCCGACGTATACTATAGTAATGGTAGCTGATGAGCTTGTTACAGTTGGGTGCCAGGTTGAGCTCGAGCTGGTTGACCGAACTGGCCAGAAGGAACGCATCACTGTGGTCATTGTCCCGGATAGTGCAGCGGATTTTTCGCGTGGTTATGTGAGTGAGCTCACGCCCCTTGCGAAAGCAATCCTGGGTGAGCATCCCGGAAGCATCATTCCATACTTGAAAGACGATATATTAAGCATCGAGGTAATGGCTGTAGAAAAACCATCCCTGCCACCATCTCTGGATGGGGCTGAGAAACGCAAAGCCCAGCGGTTGAAGACCATCCGAGAAGTGGAGAATACCAGCGCCGTGGTTTTCGCATCATCGTTCAGCGGAAAATGGGGTGATTATGACCCGGATAGTATTCCCAAGGAAGAGACTAAGGACGAGCCGTCCACGGAAGGCGAAAACAATCCGCCAGGACAACCCGCGTAGTTGCATGTTGGTATTGTTATTGCACCCCAAGGAGAGAGCTTTTCGGTAAAATCTCTATTCACCATTTTAGTAGAACCACGCTATTGGCCGATAAGCTCAGGAGATCATCATGATCAAAACCCGTTCGCAGCTAATGGTTGAGCTTTTACGAAATTTACAAGCTTCATCTCCCAACATTGAAGCCTCTGCAGTGGTGAGTGTGGATGGCTTGACTATAGCTTCAGCCTTGCCACAGAATGTGGAAGAAGACCGGGTTGCGGCGATGTCTGCGGCGATGTTATCGTTAGGGGAGAGGATCGCATCTGAATTGGGGCGCGGAACCCTGGAACAGGTGTACATCAAGGGTGCCGGTGGGTATGTCTTGCTCATGTCGGTCGGGCAGGATGCCGTCCTGACCGCCCTCGCACGCGAATCTGCCAAATTGGGATTAATCCTGATGGATATGCACCGGACGGTTGAGGCGCTCAAGAACATACTGTAAAGCCCCAAGCAGATGCGTGTATAATAACCGTAGCCCACTATTGCGGAGAGCCAGCTGATTGCCCTCCGCGTTTTTTTGCAAATGACAACCGAAGTTCTCCGGAAACCCGAACCCATATTGAAGTGGAACCTGCGCCAGCTGTACTGGGATGTACTGTGGTTTGGCGTTTTGGCAGGTAGCACAATTGCCTTCCAGGCAGTCTATGCAGCGCGTCTGGGGGCAACCGGGTTTCAGATCGGCTTGATCAGCGCCGGGCCGGCCGTGATCAACTTGATCTTCACCTTACCCGCAGGCCGCTGGTTGGAAGGCAAGCCGCTGATCAAGGTATCTTACCGGTCGGCGATTTGGCAAAGATTGGGTTACCTGGTGCTGGTGGCTTTGCCCTGGTTATTTCCGACGGCTCAAGGGCAGATCTGGGGGTTGATCTTTACCACACTGGTAATGTCGATTGGTGGGACTGTGTTGGCGATCTCGTTCAATGCCTTGTTTGCCGAAGTCCTGCCACCTGAATGGCGCGCCTATGCGGTTGGTCGCAGGAATATCCTGTTAGCTGTCAGCATCACGGTCACGACGTTGGTGAGTGGATACATCCTGGATAAGCTGGACTTCACTCAGAATTACCAGGTGGTGTTCCTGATCGGAGCAGCTGGTGCAATGCTGAGCAGCTACCATATCAGCCGGATCAAGAAACCAGTGGAATTAATCGATCCGCCGGCCCCTATAGCTGTAGCTGGGGAAAAAGCCATTCTACCCCGGCGTTCACTGGTGAGGCTAGATCTACTGAAAGGGCCGTTCGGGGTTTTCATGCTGTCATACCTGGCTTTTTACGCTTTCCAATACTTCCCCCTGCCGCTCTTTCCCCTCGCGTATGTCGACCGGATGAACCTCACCGATGGCATGATCGGTTTGGGGTCAGCACTTTTTTATGGGACGATGATGCTGGCATCTTTCAGGCTCAGCCATATCAGCGCCAAATATGGTCACCGCAAGCTGTTAATTGCCAGTGCAGCCGTCTTCCCGATCTATCCGCTGTTGATCGCCGTCGGGAAAAGTGTAGAATATTATTACGCGGCTTGCCTGCTGGGAGGGGCCGTTTATGCCGTGCTCAGCGCTGCCTTGCTCAACCGGTTAATGGAACGCGTTCCAGCGGATGACCGTCCGGCCCATATGGCCCTGCACAACATGGCGCTCAACCTGGGGATCCTGGGCGGATCGCTCTTGGGGCCATTATCCGCAGATCTGATCGGGTTGCAGTCTTCTATATACCTGGCTGCCCTGCTACGCTTCCTGTCAGCCGGGTTATTCTGGCTGTGGGGCTGACCAAACCCACTTAGTTTGAGCTTATCTGAATGGAATAGGCATCCACCAGCTGGTGCCACTCGTTAATATTGAGCGTCTCAGCGCGGCGCATCGGGTCGATTCCGGCTGAGCTGAGTAATTCTGTCGCGGTGGATGGCTGGAGGTGTAAACCACCTGCCAGGGCATTGCGTAAGGTTTTGCGCTTCTGGCTGAAACCAGCCCGTATGAGATGAAAAAAGAGGTTGAGCTTGTCTGGAGGGATGAGGGGGAAGCAAACAGGTCAATACGAATAACAGCTGAATCCACCCTGGGAGGTGGGTAGAATGCACCGATCGGTATGCGAGTAATGATCGCAGGGTGCCCGTATACCTGCACGCTGAGTGCAAGCAGGCTCAGGTCTCCTTGCCCGGCGCAGATGCGTTCCGCCACTTCTCTTTGAACGGTAAGGACAAGCCGGCGAGGCTGTAATTTTCCTTCCAGCAGGTGGCGGATAAGGGCTGAGGTAATGTAATAGGGGATGTTGGCAACCACCAGGAATTCAGAACCGGAGACCAGCTCGGTTGGATCGTAAGCCAGGATATCACCCTGGATGACCTCAACATTGGAGAATCCTGCCACGACGCTTTTCAAAGCCGGTATCAGGTTGGCGTCGATCTCGACGGCCACAACCTGGCGTGCCGCGAGCGCCAGGAGGCGGGTCAGGCTGCCAAGGCCAGGGCCGACCTCAAGGATAACATCTCTGTCTGTTATCTCTGCAGCAGCAATCACCTTCTGCAGGGCTGCCTCATCCACCAGGAAGTTTTGCCCAAGTGACTTGCGGGGATGCAAATCAAACTGGTGAAGCAGGCGCGCTACATCGAGGGCTGGTAAGCTCAGGGGATGATCCACACGATATTATCCGGGGGAGGCCACAGGAAATAAACAGTTACCCACGAGTGCCAGGGGACGTAGTCGTCATCGCTATACCCCAGGTCGATCCAGCGGCCGATCACCCCCCCGCCGATATCACCTGCTACGGCGGTTCCATATCCGGGTATGAATAATTGAGTACCGAACGGGATGATACTGATGTCGACTGCCACTACACCCTTCTTGAGAGGCAATCCAGACGCTGTGGTATCACCGACTTCAGACGGGTGGTATGAAGTGGCGTACATGTTCAATGCGCGCCAGTATTGGATCGTTACCCCATCGACCACCGCAGTGTGCATTACAACGTCGGTGCCGTATCCGATGATGCGCGACTGTGGTTCCTTGGCAATCCATTTGCTATCGGTTTGGCGAGACACCTCTTGTCCATCCTCATAGCGAATCCTGACGCGTTCAGCTTCTACGCCGTATTCGCCGGGTTCGATAACCGATTGCGTATCAAGATCCATATCTGATACAGCCTGGTATTCGTTACCAAATGGCAGGGGAGTTTGTTGGATAATGACTTCTTCGTTCACCCTGATCAGCTGGATCCGGTGGTCATCCGGGATCGTTTCCGATGCCGTGGGCAGGCTATAGTCGAGACTTTGCGGCGCAAGGTTGGCCGCCTGGAGGGCTTCACCGACCGTTTCGGCAGCAGTACGGATCGGAATATCACCATACTGGGTTTGGACTATTACAGGGCTGGAACGGATTAGCTGTGCAGCCAGGCCGGGGTTAAGTGGGACAGTTGCGTCAGGGCTCAGCTGGTCAGCCTCGAATAGGGTATAGCCGGCTGACCATAGAGCCGAGGCAAGCGTTGGAGCGGTTGAAGTAAGCTCCTGGGTTTCTCCGTTCTCGGTGAGCGTGTAGCTCTGGGCACGGATGAGCTGGAGCGAGATAGACTTGTTATCTGGGGGGAAATGCTCGTCTCGGCTGACAGGCCGACCATTGGATAGCAGGATATCATCTGGTTGGGCGGTTAAACCGACCTGGGCAAGTAACCCGGCAGGTGTACGCTCTGCACTGATGATGGAAATGATCTCTCCGTCGGCAAGGATGCTGACGGGCACTGCCCTGGTTAATGTGACTGCCTGGCCATTTTTAAGCCAGCTATCCTCAGAAGGGCTGAGCATGTCTTGGGAAGCCAGGGGGATACCCTGCGAGCGTAAAAGGTCACCGACCTGAAACGCATAGCTGGTGATCACCCGCTCGTTTCCATCGATTGATAGGGTGATGGTCTTGCGTAGACCAAAGGTTAACCCCAGACCCAACAACAGGATTATCCCGATGATGATGGCTGGGATGAAAATTTTCTTCAGATCTAGCTCCACTTGTCCAAATCTTGCCCTGTGCTCTCACGCAATCAGGAGAGTAATTTCCGGGCGATCACCATGCGTTGGACTTCGCTGGTGCCTTCGCCGATCGTCATAAGCCGGGCATCCCGGTAAGTCAGTTCGACGGGATATTCACGGCTGTACCCATAACCACCGTGAACCTGGATGGCGTTTCGGCAAACACGCTCAGCCATTTCGGTGGCGAACAACTTGGCCATGGAGGCTTCCTTGGTAAAGGGTCGCTTTTGTTCTTTCAGCCAGGCAGCAAAGTATATCATGAGTCGGGCAGCCTGGATCTCTGTGGCTGCGTCAGCCAGCATCCACTGGATCGCCTGATGTTCTGCAATCGGTTTCCCGAATGTCTGGCGCTCTTTTGCATAGCGGATGGCGTCTTCCATGGCTGACTGGGCGAGGCCAACGGACAATGCGCCAATGCTGATGCGGCCACCGTCCAATGTGGTAAGGGTTTGCTGCAAACCACGCCCAAGCGTACCCAGCAAGTTAGCCTCGGGCAGATGCACATCTTCGTAGGTTACAGCATGGGTGGGTGAGCCTTTGAGTCCCATCTTTTTCTCTGCAGGGTGGATATGCAGGCCAGGAGTATCGGTGGGAACGATGATCATGCTCAAGGAGTGAGGACCACTTGCAGGGTCGGTACGGACGAGGGTGATGATGTATTCGGCGATGCTGGCATTCGTGCACCAGGCCTTTGAGCCGTTGATCACCCATTTTCCAGCAATTAGCTCAGCATGGGTGCGGATACCCCCCTGGATATCTGAACCAGCGCCTGGTTCGGTGAGGGCCAGTGAGCCGAGTTTTGCTTTCCCAGATGCAACCAGGGGCAGGTAAGTGGATTTTTGTTCAGGCGTGCCATACAACACGAGAGGTGCTGTACCCAGACCGTTGTGGGCTGCGATCGCCAGGGCGGTACTGCCGCACCCCCAGCCTAATTCCTCGATCGCGATCGCTGCACTGACAGCATCCACCCCCGAGCCGCCGTACTCCTCGGGGATGGTCAAGCCAAGCAGGCCTAATGGGCCCATCTTGCGCACTGCGGGCCAGTTAAATTCTGCGGTTTCATCCACTTCATGGGCTTTGGGTTTGACTTCTCGGGCAACAAAATCATGAACTGCATCACGCCACATGCGTTGTTCATCGGTGAGCTCAAAATTCATGGCTGGCATCTCCTTTCAGGTTGAGAAGGATTTCGATTTTCCTTGATCATCAACCAGTCGACACCAATAAAATCATTGATTTCAGTTTCCCAGGATAATTGTACCCCGAACGCGTGTGCGTGAACGAGTACGGCAGTAACCCATCAGCTCAGGGTTTTGCCCCATAATAATATGCCGGCAGGATGAGAAGGATATAACTAACCAGGTTGGCGATCAATGCATAGGCGCTGTTCTTAGCCATGGCTTCTCGTTTGAAATAGGTCATGATCAATGTATCGAGCAGGACGGAGATCAAAATAGAAACGGGCAACCAGGCGAAAGGATAACGCTGAAGCAAGATCAGCAGAACCCCGTTGATGATCCCTGCAAAGATGTTCATGATGAAAGAGACCATCAGTGAAGTACGGAATGGGTACCATTTGAGCAGGGTCAGGGTAACCCCTTCGATGAGGGCAATGATCAAGTCGATCACCAGCAAGGCAAGGAATCCGAGGACAATGATCAGAAGACCGGAGTATGGACCTGCAATCGCAAGGAGTAGGGAGTTAAGCATCATAGATGGACTTTGGGCTTAGCAGAGAGTCACTTAGTAATTAATGGGAATTTTACTTGGAAATTTGAGCAGATGGGCTTGGATTACTGTGACAGTAAATGGGGAATACAAGCCATTAAATGTGGCGAGTAACTAGAAATACATCCGAATTCGGTTATTTTTTCCTGGCCTGAAGACGTAAGAGCAGGGGGCCAAGCAGGTCGATGAGCCAGCCAAACAGACTTTCGACATAAGGGGTGACACCCAGCCAGAATGGTACATAGACTACCCGGCGTGGGCGCTTGAGCAAGCTCCAGACCTGGTCAGCAATTGTCTCGGCGGTCACACCTATGCGCTCGGTGGGCAGGTGCAGGCCACCTTCCTGGTTGGCGGCAGTGTCGCAAAACTCAGTCAAGACGGGTCCTGCGCGCACCACACTGACGTGCAGGTGTGTCCCAGTCAGCTCGCGATATAAGGCGGTGGTAAAGTTGTCGATGAAGGATTTCGTCGCACCATACAGGGCGACGCCCTGGCTGGGCAGGCTGCCAGAAATGGATCCGATGTTGATGATATGGCCAGAGTTGAGCGAGCGCATCTTCTTCAAAAATAACAGGGTAAAATGGACTGCGGCTTCGACATTGACCTGCAGTATCTCCGAGGCGATCGTCCAGGGCATGTCGGTTCCATAACCGTACCAGCCCAACCCGGCATTGTTGATCAGGATATCCAGCTGGCCATAACGAGCTTCAATAAGAGAGTACACCCGCTGACGCTCTGCCTCCTGGGAAAGATCAGCAGCGATAACCTCGGCATTACCGCCGGCCTGGTTGATATCCATTGCCAGTTGCTCCAATCGATCGACACGCCGAGCAACCAGGATCACTTTGAGACCTTGTTGGGCAAGTTTGCGTGCTGTGGCTGCACCTATCCCACTGGAAGCACCGGTAATCAAAGCAATTTTGCCGCGCAATGGGGTTGATGGTTGCTTATTCACAATTCATTCCTATCATCATTGTGGGTTATCGATGGTCTTTAAGCCGGAGGAGCTTTCGATTTTTAAACCACCTGACCGTATCAGAGAGGGATTCGCGCAGTGGGCGGGGGTGATAACCCAGCTCACGCTGGGCTTTGGTATGGCTGATATGAGAATTCGAGGCAATTGTCGCCAATGAGTAGCTAGTGAAACGTGGCTTTACGCGTGTCAGGCGATAATACAGCGGTGTTAGACGGGCAGTGAACGTCGCTAGCGAAAATGGGATTTTTAAGCTGAAGAGGCGCTTGCCAATAACCTCTTGGACGATCTTGATGATGTCGAAAACCGCGATCCGCTCACCAGAGAGAATATAGCTTTCTCCGCACCGGCCCCTTTCTCCAGCCAGAATGAGACCCTGGGCAACATCCCGGACGTCCACAAAATCATATGCACCATCCACATAGAACATCGTCTTTTCGTCGACACAATCCAGGATCAATTGGCCCATTTCAGATGTGCGGAAATCATACGGGCCGATCACCCCGGTAGGACAGACAATGACAGCATCCAACCCATCCTGCACTGCATTTAACACGTCCAGGGATGCGCTGGCCTTGGATAAATCATAACTGCTGATGGCATGTTCAATATCGAAGGGTACTGTCTCATCGATAAGGATGCCCTCCGGGACACGCTGGAGGGCATGGATCGAGCTGGTATACACCAGGCGCCGGACACCACAGCTACGGGCAGCCTGGATTACATTACGGGTGCCCATCACATTAACCGCATTTAGCATGGCATCCCGCCCTGGCAGGATCGATATCATCCCGGCCAGGTGGTAAACCACTTCAATATCTTTGAAAGCTTTGAACAACGATTGGTAGTCGAGGACATCCGCCTCGACGATCTCAACATCCAAACCGTGTAGAGGAGTGGGATCCTCACCCGGCATGATCATGGCGCGGACCTTCTTCACCGCGTTCACTGAATATACGAACCAGTACATTACCAATATGCCCGGTAGCTCCGGTAATTAAGTTCATGCTCTTCTCCTTGCCATACCTTGTAATAGTAATTCAACACTCTGCCTGGCTTCAGATTGCCAATCGGTGATTTGGGGATCAAAAAGGGATTGCATCAGTAAACCAACCGCCAGTGAAACCAACACCCTACCGGCAAGCTGAGAATCCATGGGCTCGATCGAGCCTTGATGGATGCCCTCCTGGATCATCTCTGCGAAGTATGTCTGGTAGCGCTTGTACGGTGCGACGGTGGTCTCCCAGATCAATGGGTCATGTTTTGCCTGGGTCCAAAACTCGAGGAAGATGGGTAAATGGATATCGGCTGACTGGAAAAGTGAGCCTACCAGCTCAGCCATCTGGAGCATTGATTGGGGAACGTCGTGTACTTCCTGGCGCATCAAATTAAAACCGGTATCAATGCTGTTCAGGTAAGAATTCAGGAGCTCGAGAAAAACGGCTTGCTTTGAAGGGAAATGGTGATAAAAAGCACCCTTACTCACACCGGCGGCCTGGCAGATCTCGGCTACTCCAGTCGCATCATACCCGGCCTTTGAAAAAAGGTGGTTGGCGGTCTCTAATATATGATTGCGTGTTTCTTCACTGCGTCCATGCATGATTCATCCTTTACAATCAATAAAAATACCGACCGGTCGGTATGATTCTAGACCAGATTAAAGGGAATGTCAAGGACAGGCAGGTCAGGGTTTGATGAGAGTTTTTACCAGGGTGTTAATCGAAAAACCCAGCTGTCTGGTATTTAGGAAGGTACGAATCATCGGACATGATTTGACTGATCGTTTCTTGCAAATCAACGTTCTCCCCCCAGGCACGGACACTTTGGATGGTTTCTTTATTCGATGATTGCTCTAAGATAACACGAGTGACAATTGCCCGATTTTTTGTATCTTCATCCACTTGAGGGTGATGCTCGATCAAGTAGCATAGACCCAGGCTTCGCTCAGGGAGCTTACTTTCCACAAAGAAGTTAGCAAAGCCATGTAAGGCATGCAAGACCAGGCTGATATCGTCCAGGGTCATGGCAGTGTTTAATGAGCGCAGACAGTAGCTCCATGCATCTTGCAATAGTCCGACGCATAGGTAGGCCTTACTGATATCATAACTGGAGTAAGCAATCCCACGTAAGTCACCTACATTAGAAAAAATCTCCATGCTTTCCTGGTAAGTTCGAATAGCTGTCGTGGGTTGCTTGTGATATCTTAGCTGCTCATAAGCCAGGTTATTCAAGATCACAGCGGTCAGGCGTCGGTCACCAGTTTCCTTGCATAATCTTAACGCAGTCTGCAGATGGTGATAGGACAATGTGATTTGCGCTAAGGCTTCATAAGTCGAGCTGAGGTTATTGTGAATGAGAACCGTGCTGCGTTGGTCAAAAAAAAGCTCAGCGATTTCTAGCACTTCGAGATATAAATCGCGAGCCTGCGAAAAGTCACCTTGGGTAAACGCCAGCCTTGCAAGGCCCATCAACGGATGGATCTTTCCATATTCTGTGCCTAACCGTGTCTGGCCTGCCAGGCTGGCAGTAAGATTATTACGGGCAGCTTCATACTCACCCAGACTCATCTGGATGGTACCCAAGGTTGCCTGGCATTCAGCTGTGACTGTAGCTACATAAGCAGTTTGTGGGATTAGTTCTGATCCCAGTAAATTGATCGCTTGCTCAATATATCCATTTGCCACCTGAGCCTGCTTTAATCCATTGTGGATTAAAGCCAGGAAGTAATAACTCATGGCTACATCCCATTCAGCATGATACTTTTGGAAGATTTCTAGGCATTCTGCCAGGCGTTGGATGGAATCGCTGACAAAGCCGCGCCTAAACTTTGTCCAGGTTGCATATTGCAGCATGCTCGCCCTGATCACCTCATGCTCTGCCTGTTCATACCGAGATAGTTTTTGAAGCGCTAAATTGAACAGCTCACCACCCTGGCTGTAGTTGCCAAGCATCGCATAATAATCAAAAATCATTTCTTTGCATTTTGAGATTAAATCCCATCGACCGGTATCCACCATCCATATCCAGGCTGTGCGGATATTTTCACGCTCAGTGGTCATTTCGATCAACACATTTCTCTGCATGAGCGAGGAGAGCTCTTGTTGTTTTTGAACACAGAAATCAGCATAATAGTTGATGAACTTGCCTATCGTGGCAGCCAATTCTTCGTCTGTGTCGTTCAGCTTAATCAATGCATACTGGCTAATTGTGTTCAGCATGGAATAACGACCATCCTGCTGATGGAGAAGCAGAGATTTATCGGCTAATAATGAAAGTGAGAGGGGTGTAGCTCCACAGATCTCCAGGGCTGCCCTGCCAGAAAAAGACGACCTGAAAATTGATAGCTTACAAAGGATGCTACGTTCTTCTTCTGGTAATAATTTCCATGAGTTGTCAAAGACTGCATTCAGACTGCGGTGGCGTGGGTCCAGGTCGGGGGCATTTGTAGTTAGAAAATCGATGCTCTTGCTGATCTCAACTTCGATCTCTGGGCAGCTAAACACCCTGACCCAGGCTGAAGCCAACAGGATACCCAGTGGCATGCCATCCACCATACGGCAGATTCGAACGATCGATTCAAGGTTATTCTGGACCGAGAACCTGGGATAGTTCTTCTGTGCATTTTGGATAAATAACTTAATTGCCGTGTAATTTTCAGGATGTTCGGCAGCCTGTAGATCGGGGATGGGAAATCCACCGACATCGACCACGCTTTCAGCAATGAGATTTAACCGCTCGCGAGACGTGACGATTAATTTCAGGTAGTGAGTGTTGGAAAGCAATGTTGCTAAGAACTTCGCGCCCTCAAGTCGTAGATGCTCAAAATTATCGATGATCAGCAGGGCTTTCATGCGGTGCAGGTAATTTGTCAGTTGTTCAGTATGGCTGGTTGGCCCGTAGAAGTTGAACTTTAGTGCATCAGCCAGCAGGATCGGGATGAAATCTGCATCCTGGAGTGAGGTTAAAGAAATAAAATATATTCCATCGGGGAAAAAATCCACCGCCGTGGGCGCTAACTGCACAGCTAGGCGGGTTTTTCCAACCCCACCCGGACCCGTGATTGACACCAGGCGGTTGGTGGGCAAGAGAATAGAGCTACGCAGCTCAATAAGTTCTTCTTCGCGGCCAAAGAACGGCACATCAAAGATTGGAAAATTAAACATCTGCTGAGTAGTGGATAATAACGGGGGGTGATCCTTACGGGGGAGGTGCGGATGAAGTAGCTCAAAAACATGTACCGGACCTTGGTTCTCCATCAGGTTATGGAACCCTAAGTCGTTGATCTTCGCACCCGATGGAAAATCTAAGAGTTTGAGGGTTGACTCGGAGAAAAGTATCTGCCCACCCCAGCCTATTGATAAAAGAGAGGATGCTGCGCTGGTGAGCATAGTGAAATCACCCGGATTGTCATCCTCCAGGACGGTGGAATAAAGCACGATACGAATTCCCGGGGGTCCAACTGTTCCCCAATCAGCCTTTTTTAACAACAAGTGCAAATACACCGCACAGTGCAACGGCTGACCATTTTCGAAAAGTAGTGTGATATGGTCTTCGGTTTTTTGAATCAATGTACCGCCGAAACGGTGGGAAGCATCCCTGAAAATTTCGCGATATTTGGTCAGGAAGTCATTTTTTTGGTTACCTGCCGAGTTCCAATAGATGGATGCTTTTTCAATATCTGCAATCAAGAAGATCGGAGATAGGACCTTCGTTTTCGAGACTGGCGTGGTATGACCCCTGACGAGCTGCTTGTATAACGCAGTGATCTCATCGGATGGCGCGATGCCGATCTCTTTTTCGAGCTGCTGCTTATAATGTTTGTACAGCGACATCCCGGCTGTCCTCTGCTCGGTGATGGCGTATAACTGCAATAGCTGAGCATTCGCACTCTCATTCAAGCTGTCATGCGAGTGCCAGGTGCGGGCATAGTGAATCGCCAGGTTGAAGTCCCCGAACGTCCGATGGCATTTAACCAGGCGTTCGAGAGCGTCTAGATGCAACATCTCGAAGTTATCACTTTGCTCCGTTCGCCAGTTTTCAAAGGATACTGCTTTTGCCAGATAAATACCCTGCATGAATTCACCACGGTAAAGTGCAAGTGCATCCGTTAGGGCTGTTGAACAAAATAAACACACCTGAGAATGGGGATGGCCGTGTGCATTGCAGCGCTCGAGGGCAGCGTAAAATTTAGCCACATCAAAATCGATATTTTGAGCCTGGCTAAGGAACACTTCATTGCGATCCCAACCGATCCATTCCTTTAGGCTAGAATCTTTCAGCCTCCAAAGGGTTGTTCGGAGTGCTCCCAGGGCTTGCTTTTGATTGCTTTCTGACCAGAGCAAGGCAGATAAAGTTTCACGTGATTGCGCTGTCCCGGTCATTGCCAGATAGGCAAGCAGGGGTATGCCCCTCGAGGTGGGTAGGCTAACAGACTGGCTATCCAGGAGTAAGGTTGGTTTTCCGAGTAAGGATAACGACAATTGAGCCATTGGAGTAAACGCAGATTAATTTTACTAATAATGAATGAATATTGCAATATTTGTGACGATATTGGTGACGTCGTTGTGACGTTTATTCTATATAATGATTGTAGAATACTTTCCTGGATCAGTGCTTGAGGGGATAGGCTGATCGGTGTCACATCTCTGCCTCTCCTATAATAGGTGGCATATGGGAGAGGCAGGGATGGGGGTTGAGGCAGGTTTAAACAAACTAGTGAGTGGCAAAGACCATGCCACTCACTAGCTGTTTATATCGAAGATATTAACCCTCCGTGTCGGGCGGCTCTTGTTGAAGGGTCCGGATACCATTACGGACTTGAGTTATTGAGCGTTCCATCTCCATTTCAAGGCTGCGTAAAGTTTCGAGCACATATTGGTCTGCATCTTTGCGGATGGCATCGCCATCAAGGCGCGCCTGGGCTTTGATCTGCTCTGCCTGGGCATACGCTGCCTGAACCACCTGGTCCCTTTCGACCAGCTCACTGCTTTTATCGCGCGCCAGGTTGACCGTGCGCTGGGCTTCCTCAGTTGCTTGGGCCAGCAAGCGGTCGCGCTGGGCCATGATCTGCTGTGCTTTCTTTACTTCCTCAGGGATGGAAACCCGCATCTGGTCGATGAGGTCAAGCATCCGGTCTTCATCGACGATCACATTGTGGGTAAAAGGAAGAGGGCGGCTTTCGTTGAGAAGTTCCTCCAACCGGTCGATCATTTGCAGGATATCCATAGGCTTACTCCAGTTTACCCGAATTCTCCAGGTCTTTTACGCTCGATGTTAATAAACTCATTTCATTATATAAACTTTATTGTGTTTGTATACAAGATTACAACGAAATCTAAAATACGTCAACTATTTTACCAATGCTAAGCAGTTCGTGCGATTAATCACGCATCGAGGTAGGCGGAACGATCTGCTCGCTTTCGCCCAGCTCCTGCAAGCGACGCTTGAGCGCTTGTTCTACGTGCGGAGGCACCATACTGCTGATATTTCCGTGTAAGGCTGCGATCTCTCGGACGGTAGATGAAGACAAGAATGTTTGTTCTTCGTTGGTGATCAGCGAAATTACCTCGATCTCAGGTGCCAGGCGGTGGTTGGCCAGGGCCATGCGAAATTCGTACTCGAAGTCGGAGAACACGCGCAGACCGCGCACTATAACCTGGGCGCCGATCTTATGGCAAAAATCCACAGTCAGGCCGCTATATCCAACCACGGTTATTTTTGGGTCATCTTTAACCGCTTCAGCTGCCAGGGAGATACGTTCATCGGGCGGGAAGATCAGGGATTTCATCGGGCGGTCATACACCGCGATCACCACTTCTTCGAAAAGCCGGGCAGCACGGCGTGCAATATCTAAGTGGCCGTAGTGAATAGGATCGAATGTGCCTGGGAAACACGCTTTGACAGACATATGGTTAGTAATTCTCCTTCATATGTTATTTATTCTTTACCACCCCGTCAACTGATATCACCCTGACCCTGGCCCCAGAATCGTTTGAGGGATTCGGCCAGGAGCAAGTGCTCGGGATCCGACAGGTCAGGGTCACTTTCAAATAGAGCCTGGGCACAGCGCCTGGCATTTTCGATCAGGTGGATATCCGTGAGATTGGCCAGCCGCAGCTCGGAATAACCAGCCTGGCGCGTGCCGAGGAATTCTCCAGGGCCACGCTGCTCCAGGTCGCGCTGGGCAAGCACGAAACCGTCATTGGTTTCGACCATTGCGGCCAGGCGTTCATTTTCAGCTGCATCGGGTGTATCCGGGATCAGGATACAGTACGACTGGAACTGGCTGCGGCCAACCCTGCCTCTAAACTGGTGTAGCTGTGAAAGCCCAAAACGGTTGGCGCCTTCGATCAGCATTACCGTGGCGTTGGGGATATCCACACCGACTTCCACAACCGAAGTCGAAACCAGGATCTGTATCTCGCCACTGCAGAACCTGGCCATGGTGGCATCTTTTTCGTCGGGCTTCATGCGACCATGCAAGAGTCCCAGGGCGTAATCTGGAAAGACATCCTTCTGCAAGCGGTTCTGCTCTTCCACTGCAGCCAGGGCTTCACTGGTTTCGCTCTCTTCGACTAATGGATAGATGATAAAGGCCTGGTGACCTTCATCGATCTGTTTTCGGATGAACACATAGGCTCGTTCACGCTCTCGTGGGTAAAAGACCTGGGTCTCTATGGGTAAGCGACCGGGTGGCATTTCATCTACTACAGATAGGTCAAGGTCACCATAGACGGTGAGAGCCAGTGAGCGGGGGATGGGGGTGGCAGTCATCACGAGCAGGTGCGGATTTTCACCTTTTGAGCGCAAGATGGCGCGTTGCTCCACACCGAAGCGATGTTGCTCATCGATGACTGCCAGCTGCAGGTTGCTAAACACCACAGGGTCTTCCAGCAGCGCGTGTGTACCAATTACCAGCTTAATGGAGCCGGCAGATAATCCTTCCCTGATCTCTTGTTTCTCTGATTCAGGCGTAGCGCCAATTAAAAGACGGATCTCTCCCGGCTGCAGGGGATAATCTGTGCCATTGCCTGATTCAGTGGTGTGCTGACCATTTCCTGCCAGCATCCCAAGCATGGTCTTATAATGTTGTTCTGCCAGGATGCTGGTGGGCGCCAGCATAGCCGATTGGGCAGTTTGGTGAGCCAGTACGGCCATCGCAAGGGCGGCAATGACGGTCTTGCCAGAGCCTACGTCGCCCTGCAGCAAACGGTTCATCGGACGCCCCGATGCCAGATCTGAGCGAATATCCTGGAGGGCTTTTTGCTGTGCATTGGTGAGCTGGTAGGGCAGCCTGGAAACTTGAGTTTCTATCCATTCATCGGTTATTTCATACACCCGCGCGCTACGGTTTTGCCAATTGCGTTTCTGGCTGAGGACACCCAACTGAAGCATCAGAATCTCATCGAATGCCAGGCGGTAGCGGGCAAGCTTCAGCTGGTCTAGAGAGGTGGGGAAATGAGCCTGGAGCAGGGCATTTGATAGATCCAGCAGTTGTTCTGATTGGCGGATCGAATCCGGCAGAGGATCGGTTACCCGGGGTGACCAATAGGTGACCACATCATACATTAAGCGGCGCAGCCAACGTTGGGCAATATTGGCCGTAAGCGAGTAAACCGGAACAATACGGTTGGTATGCAGGTTTTTCTGCTCTAATGGCTCACATTCGGGATTGGTCATCACCAGACGGCCAAGGTATTGGTCAGTTTTCCCGGATACGACCACCTGTGAGCCAGGGTTCAGACGGCTGGCGACGCTATACTTGCCGAACCAGCTTAGTCGCAATGAGCCTGTGCCATCCGATAGAATGGCTTCAGTGATCTGCGATTGCCCGCCGCGGATTGGGCGGGAAGAGATCGAGGTAATCGTGCCGATCACTGTTACATCCTCACCGTACTCCAGCCGGCGGATCGGCTTAAGCTGCGTATAGTCGTCATATCGGCGGGGAAAGTTGTACAGCATATCCTCCAGGGTAAATATACCTAGCCGTTTTAATGTCTGGCCATGCTTGGGGCCAACCCCGGGCAGAACCGTGGTGGGTGCCAATAAGGCAGCCGGTTGGGACGGTGGTTTGGCTGGGTTGACCGGGGCTTCCGGCGCATGCTGAGCAGGTGTGGCAGGTTTACGGTGAGCTGGAGGATGAGAACCGACCTCGCCTGCCGGAGCCTTAGCAGCCTGCTCGACCGGGAGTGGTAGGGGAGGATAGGTCTCTTGGGTCTCGCGTTGGATACGGTTCCAAAGGCCACACAGGGTATCGTAGCGTGAATTTGGTGACAGGCTGGCATAATCATGCAAGCGGCTGCGGACGAGGGTGATCAGCTCTGCCGGCAGATTATCCGCCTGAGCTTCCGAGACCCACGGGTCCACCATGCGCTCAAAACCACCGATAACTGAGCGGTTATCGTAATTGTGCTGAGCCTCAAGCAAGACAAATTTCTTTAATTTTTGGAGGGATGGTCTCATCGATGGTAATTTTACCATCAGCAGCCCCCGAGCGTGCTTATCATTCAGTCACTGCGACGAAACCTAGCCCATGGGGGCCGACATGGACACCGATCAGGGATGTGACATTCACAATGAGCGGGTGTTGTCGGACTACAGATTTAAAGTGGTCGACGGCTTCAAGAGCATCCTCTTCTGCATTGGTGTGCAAGACCGCTAGTCGTTCCAAGGGTCCCAGGTCGGCAAGCATCTTGTATAGCCGTTCTATCCCCTTCTGCCGGGTGCGTGTCTCTCCCATTCGCAGCACATCGCCATCCACCACACTAACGAAAGGCTTGATCCGGAAAAAGGCGCTGAGGTTGGTGCGAGCCCAGGAGACGCGGCCACTGCGGTAGGCAAACTCAAGCGTATCGAGCATTGCCACCAGATGGATACGCTGGCGGATGTCCAGGATCACCTTTTGGATTTCAGCCAGGGTGCGATCCTCCATGGTGGCCTGGGCAGCTGCCAGAACCTGGAAGCCCAGGCCGAGGGTCACCTGGCGGGAGTCGATGACCTGCACACGCTTCCCAAAAGCTTTGGCAGCCGTCAGTGCGTTGTTAAATATGCTGCTCAGCGTGCTGGATACCTGGATAGATATTACCTGGTCAGCACCTTTTTTAAGTAAGCCGTCATACACCTGGGCGAAGACATCTATCGATGGAGCACCCGTGGTTGGAGGTGTTTTCATATTAGGTAGCTGGTTATAAAGCTCATCGCGTGATATGCCGACTCCGTCTTCAAAGCTGCGACCATTGACCATCAATATGGCCGGAACGACGGAGATGCCAAATTCCTCTGCCAGCTGGGGCGAGACATCAGACGTGCTATCGGTGACAATGGCAATTTTCATGTCAGGCCTCCCTGGGTATATTTTCCACGGCAACCAGGCCGATACCATGCGGACCAAGGATCGTAGCCAGCGCCAGGCTTAATCCATACTCGCATAGGGGTGTGGTTCTCACATTCTGGCTGATGCGATCACGCAGGTTGCGACTTTCTTGTTCATAAGCAGTGATCCCTTGCAATAAGGCCAGGTATTTAAGGTTTTCGAATTCGGCTACGAATTCATACATGATATCGACCAGGTGGCGCGGGCTGCGGATCTTTTGGGTATGGACCAGCCGTCCGTTCTCGAGGGTAAAAAACGGGATCACACCAAGCATCTCGCCTACCATGGCCTGGGCAGCATCGATCTGCCCTGAGCGATACAGGTGGGCCAGATCGGGCAGGCAGAATACTGAATAGATATGGTTGATCATGCCGCGCACCAGGCGGTTGATCTCGACCCCTGAGAATCCACGGTGCGAATATTCCGCAGCAGCCTGGACCAATAAACCCAGGCCAATGGCGGTATTCAAGGAATCAATGATGATGACGTTCGCCGGGCTCTTAGCAGAATCGGCAGCCAGATTGGCGTTGAGGGTTGCCAGGCTCAGGTGGGACGAAATCAGGATTACCACGATTTCCTTGTATTTCATCCCGAGTGAGCTATATGCTGATTGAAAAGCCTCCACCGAGGGAGGGGTTACAACCGGGGGATCCTTGCGATCCAGCGCTTGCTGGTAAAGAGATAACTCGCGGCAGTCGGCCAGGCTCTGGCCGTTTATCTGGATCTGGTGGGGAAGAATAGTAATGTGTTCTTGACCTGCAAACGCTGGTTTGGTGAAATATGCGGTACTATCTGTAATGATGCAGGTTCGAGGCATAAAAATAAGTTACCGAGGGTCTTACTCTATCGAGATAATGAATTGATAGTGCGGTTGCCCACCGTCTTGGACTTCGATTTCCTGCTTGGGGTATTTCTTGCGGATCAAGTCAACAATCGAATCCACTTCCCTACGCGATACCCCTGCACCAAAAAACAGGGTGATCAGCTCGAAATGGTCAGCATGGGCTTTTTTCAACAACCCCAAGGTGGCATCCTTCAGGTTATCTACCGCCAGTACTAGCTTACTATTCAGCAAACAGATGATCTGGCCTTCCTGCACATTGACGCCATCGATTTCTACACTGCGGGTGGCAGTGGTAATCTCACCGGTTTCGACATCGCTCAGGGCGGCTTTCATATCAGCTGCCACGTCTTTCATATTTCCAGTTGGGATCAGGCGCATCATGGCTGCCATACCCTGTGGAACTGACCGGCTCGGGACGACTGTAACCGTTTTTACCGTTAGCTGGGCAGCTGCTTGTGCGGCCAGGATGATGTTCTTGTTGTTCGGGAGAATGATGATCTGGTCGGTCGGTAAATTCTCAAAGGCGTTGAGGATTTCCTGGGTGGAAGGATTCATGGTCTGGCCACCTTCCACGATCGCTGAGACACCTAATGAGGCGAACACGCGGGCAATCCCTGGGCCAGGGGCAACTGCCACCGTGGCGATCTGGCCCGGCTCGACAGGCGTTAGCTGGAGCGAGCTCACACTTTGGTGTTCAACTGCTTCCATCTGAGCCCGCAGGTTTTCGATGGCGGCTTTGGTCACCACGCCGATAGAATTCGTATACTGAATTGGCTCATAAAGCTTATCTGCCGGGACGTGGATGTGCATCCGGTAGATCCCATCACCTTCCCCAAGCTGGATCGAAGTGCCGATCTGCTGGAGATCTTCGTAAAATTGCGGGATGTTTAATTCCTGGTTCGGGTGAAAATCTACCACTACTTCAAAATCCTGACCGGGTTCAATTGTATCCAGTGTATTCTCCAAATTCATCGCCGATAATGGCTGGACGCTCGCAATGGCGACATCCAGGGGTAATCCTTTAATATACCGGAGCATTCCCTCGAGGATGATGAACAGTCCTTTTCCGCCTGCGTCGACCACCCCGGCATCCTTGAGTACTGGCAATAAATCAGGTGTGCGGGCGACCGATGCATCAGCCGCAGCAACGATCCGCTCGAGGATATCATATGGATCCTGAGTGTCTTTGAGGCAGTCTTCACCTTCGGCTGTTATATCTTTTGCCACGGTGAGGATCGTGCCTTCGACAGGACGGACGACACCTTTGTAAGCAGTATTGCGGCCTTGATGCAGCGCAGTCACCAATAATTTGCCGTCCAGTGTTTCTAGGCTGTCGAGGGCGCGCGCGAAGCCACGCCACAACTGGGAGAGTATGACACCTGAGTTTCCACGCGCCCCCATCAGGGCTCCATGGGCTACCTGGTGGGTTAGCTTGCCGACATTGTGCTCAGCTGAGTTGGCAATCTCATCCCAGGCAGCTTGCATGGTAAGGACCATATTCGTACCCGTATCACCATCAGGGACCGGAAACACATTTAAGACATTGATCGCCTGTTGGTTCGTGCGCAGCCAGGCCAGGCTTGATTCGATCAGGGTCTTAAACACCTGACCATCTACGGGGTATTTTTGGTTGGGATACGGCTGTTTCGTGATTTTGACGTCGGATTCAAGATCCATAATTAAAGCTCCTAGGAATGGCACCAATAATGGATAATAGCCTTAATCTGTGTCGCTTACGCGTAAACCGCGTACATGGACATTGACTTGGTCAACTGGCATTCCCAGGGCTTTTTCGACGTTGAATTTTATCGTATTGCTGACGCTACTGGCTACGGACTTTACCCGCGTGCCATACTCAATGATCACATAGATATCGATTGTGATCTTGTCTTCAGTGTGCTTAACCTCGATCCCATGGGTAGGGTCTTTTACAATGACCTGGGTGATCCCTTCCATCAGGTTCTTGGAGGTTAATCCGACCACTCCATAAGACTGCCGGGCTGCCTGGTAGGCGATCGTGGCAATGGCGCGGGTCGCTACTGTGACTCGTCCCAAGGGTGTATTATCATTTGTCATGACAGGCCTCTTATAAGCGATTCCGTATGTTGTAAATTTTCGGCTTGTAAGCAAATCCAAACTGTGGTAAACTTGGCGGGCTTAAGACAAGTCCTGAATTAATAGAGACGTAATTATAGCGTGAATTTCATTATATCTACAAGCAATATTTTTGACCAGTGCCTCGGCTCGCTCGGAGGGTATGGTCACCAGAAAAGGATGTGAAATATGGCAAAGTGTGCTCACTGCGGTAAAACAACCAGTTTTGGACGCAACCGTCCATGGTCGAATAAAAGCACCCGGCGTTCTTTTCGTCCCAACCTTCAGGCAGTCACCGTATATGAAGAAGGTGGAAGAAAAGTCCGCAAGGTATTATGTGCTAAATGCCTGCGCACGTTGGTAAAAACATCCTGAGCAAGAATTGATTATTGCTTTACACAGTCACGGTGCAAGCCGTGACTTTTTATTTAAGTGGAAATTTTGCTACGCAACTGCTGGATGCCAGCCGCGATACCTGTGGGGTAATCAAAAATTGCGTGGGCAGATACAAACACATTTGCACCTGCCTCGAGTGCCTGGGGCAGGGTGACTGCATTGATCCCGCCGTCAATTTCGATATCGACTGCTGGATTCACTTGTTGGAGCTTATGGCGCAGGCTGGCTACTTTTGGCAGTACCTCGGGTAGAAATGATTGGCCTGAGTAACCCGGATCGACGCTCATCACCAACACCAGGTCAACCATGTGCAAGACTGGCTCAACCAGGTTCACAGGTGTAGCAGGATTAAGCACGACCCCTGCTTTGCAGCCAAGCGCGTGGATAGCTTGCAGGGTGCTGGTGCAGGTTCGGACAGGCTTCCACATGCACGCTCAGGTTAGTAGCCCCCGCCCGTGCAAATGCCTCCAACAGACTGTCGGGGTTATCAACCATCAAATGGACATCCAGCGGTAAGCGGGTTACTCTGCGACAGGCTTGAACAATAAACGGCCCCATGGTCAGGTTGGGCACGAAATGACCATCCATCACGTCCACATGGATCCAGTCTATCGCCGCTTTTTCAGCTTCAGCGATTTGCTGCCCGAGCTGGGTAAAGTCGGCAGACAGGATTGATGCAGCTAATAAATATCTAGGGTTCATACGGGTCACTTTTACGGTGGATTATAGAGGAAATAGATCCACACCCAAAATGGGATCAAGCCACCCAGGCAGATGACCATCAATACCACCAGGGCCCAGGTGCCCCAGTCGATATCCAATCCATTACGGGGCGGCGCGTAGGTTTGTGAGGCATCCGGAACCTGTACGGGTACCTGGACCGGCACCAGCTGAGGCTGGTTATTGCGCCGTTGAACCGGCACAGGCTGGGTTTGGGATATAGATTTTCGCGGCAAAGTCAGGTTCGGATTGCTCTCTACGAGCACCGCAGCTTTCAAGGCCACATCCACCTCTCCCCGAGGTGCCTCGAGCGAGTTCCTCAATGAGATCAACACCCTGCCAAATTGGTCTGCGGTACGATAACGTGATGATGGTTCCTTCGATAGCACTTTCAGGCAGGCTTGCTCCAGGCCGGATGGGATGGATGGATTAAATTCACTGGGTGGCGCGGGGACAGCCGTACGGTGCAGATGTGAAAGCTCAGCCGCTGTCTTGCCAGCGAAAGGCAGCCGGCCTGTAAGCATTTCATATAACACTACCCCTAACCCGTAAACATCTGAGGCTGGCGAAGGCGGCCGGCCAGCTGCTTGCTCGGGCGAAAAATATTGGGGTGAACCCCAAACAACATTATTCACTTCCTGGGCCTGGATGGACGCCAGCGCCCGCGCGATCCCAAAATCAGTGACTTTCAACCTTTGATCAGGCGTGACAATCATGTTGTGTGGCTTCACATCGCAATGGACCAGGCCGGCGCGATGGGCATAACCGATACCGGCACAAGCCTGGATGATGAGCTGGAAGGTTTCTTCTAAGCTCAAGATCCCCCGGCTCTCCAAAATTGACTTCAGGTCAGTGCCAGGGATATATTCCATGACGATGAATACCTGCTGGTCATCAAACCCAAAATCGTGGATGATTACGATATTTGGATGGGAAAGGCTGGCAGCAGCCTTGGCTTCATGCTTGAAGCGCTCCCGAAAGACCAGGTCGTGAGAGAAATTTTCCCGCAACAGCTTTATTGCCACCGTGCGTTCCAGCATCAGGTCGCGCGCCCGGTAAACCTCCGCCATACCTCCTGAGCCGATGCGACCTTCGATCTGGTAACGGTTATTAAGCAGGCCTGGATTGCTCATACTGCCAATAATTCTAGCACGAATATGGATGATATTGAAAATTCGGGTAAAATGATTGGATGTACTCCGCCGATATGGTCTACAATCCAAACGCAGGCAGGTTTCCGTCACGGATATTAGCTGAACGCGCCGTAAAAGTGCTACAGAACGGCGGTTGGTCGATCCGCCTGGAGCGAGCAGAGAGCCCTGAACACTTCACACAGTTGGCGCAACGCTCAGCGACTGAAGGTAAAGATGCATTGTTCGTGGTGGGCGGGGATGGCACGATCAACCTGGCGGTGCGCGGACTGGCCGGCAGCGACACTGCGCTAGGAATCCTACCTGCCGGTACTGCAAATGTATTGGCACAGGAACTTGGCCTACCAGGTATAACCTGGACCCGTTTGATGGCTTTGGAGGAAAGCGCGCGCAGGCTTTCTAAGGCCAGCATCCGTGAAGTCGATATCGGCATGTGCGGTGAGGTTCCTTTCCTGATGTGGGCAGGTGTTGGCCTGGACGGCTTCGCTATCCATCATATCGAGCCACGGCCGAAAGCCGATAAACTCTTTGCCAATGCGATGTATGTCGCCTCGGTAGCCTGGCAAGCCAGCCTGTGGCACGGGGTCAACCTGAACATTTCAACCGACCATATCAATGTCAGCGGCCATTACCTTCTGGCCCTGATCAGCAATATCAACCTCTATGCGGGTGGAATTGCGAAGCTCTCGCCATATGCACTACTTGACGATGGAATAATGGACCTGTGGCTATTTGAAGGTGATAATTTGGGTGATACGATCCAGCTGGCATGGGATGTGTACGCAGGCAGGCATGTGGAATCAGAAAGGGTGCACAACCTCCCCTTCCAGACGCTGACCATCGGTTCCGATTCGCACATGTATGTGCAAGTGGATGGTGAACCACTGGGATTTGAGGAGCATACCGCAGAGGTCAAAGTAGTTTCAAAAGGTTTGAAGCTTTTAGTCCCAGAAAGGACCCCGAGGAAGCTTTTTATGGTTCAAAATTCAATCTAAGAGACTGATAATATGAATAAGTTTTGGTCTTTTATCCGACAGAACCCCTTTAGCATCCTTTTGCTGGCCTTTCCGTTTGCGGTGCTTGGAGAGCTGTTTGGCTGGTCGCCTACCACAATATTTGTTCTATCAGCCATCGCCATCATTCCCCTGGCGGGTTATATCGGGCAAGCAACGGAAGTTTTAGCCTACCACACGAGCCCGAGGATCGGTGGATTATTGAATGCAACGCTTGGAAATGCAGCTGAGCTGATCATCACAATTACAGCAATCAGGGCAGGTTACCTTGATCTGGTCAAAGCCTCCATCACCGGCTCGATCCTGGGAAATCTGCTGCTGGTCCTTGGAATGTCTATGCTACTGGGAGGGTTGAAGCACGGCACACAGACTTTCAACCGAAAGCAAGCCAGCAGCAATGCCATCATGCTGGTGCTCTCCGTAGTGATCCTTTTGATCCCGTCCCTCTTGAGTCATTATATAGGGAATGTTGATACTCCTGGACCGAGGGTGGAAACACTCAGCCTGGGCGTAGCCACCGTGATGATCGTGCTGTATGCCTTAGGATTGATCTATAACTACAAGGTCGTAGGGGGGCCGACAGTTGAGGAACATGAAGGACCAGAGGATGCGCCGCGAAAATGGTCCCTGCGCACAGGCATCATCATCCTGGCAGCTGCGACCATCGGTGTAGCTTATATGTCGGAGGTGCTGGTGGGGACAATTGAGCCTGTGATGAGCACGCTGGGTATTTCAGAGTTCTTCATCGGGTTGATCCTCATCCCGATCATCGGTAATGTTGCCGAACATATCGTAGCTGTGCAAATGGCGATCAAGAATAAGATGACCCTCAGTGTGGAAATTGCCATCGCTTCAAGCCTGCAGATCGCGCTTTTTGTTGCTCCCTTGTTGGTGTTTATCAGTTTATTGTTGAGTAATCCGTTGACACTGGTTTTCAACCAGATTGAGCTGATCGCATTGGTCGCAGGAGTCTTGATCGCGGCTTTGGTTTCAGCGGATGGAGAGTCCAATTGGCTGGAAGGAGCTGAGCTCCTGGCGATCTACATCATCCTCGCCTTAACATTCTTCCTGATGCCTGTATAGATGCGCTTATGAAGTCAGTAAGAAGCCTGGTAAATCTCAAAGTGATCTTGGGTGGCATACTCTTCGCCATTGTGGTCTTTGCATCCCTCGTGGCAGTGCTTTGGTCAGCAAGGGCGAAGGACATGGTTACGCTCCCAGCTACTGCGATCCTAAAGGTGATCGAAGCACCCACGGCCACACCCATTGCACCGGAGCCGACCGCAACATCTGCTGCTACACCCCAACAGGAGCCCGCCCCTGCCGCCAATATCTCGATTGGCAACTATGTTCAGGTAACGGGTACAGGTGGTGATGGCTTGCGCCTGCACGATTCGGCCAGCGTATCGAGTAAAGCCCGCTATGTCGCGTTGGAATCCGAAGTTTTCATCGTTAAAGACGGTCCAATAGAAGCAGATGGATACATTTGGTGGTACCTGCAGGATCCTTATGCCAGCGATGCTGCTGGGTGGGGGGTAGCAAATTACCTGACAGTGGTACAAAACCCATGAAGGAAATCAAAACGTATTCATCTCACAAATTTGCGTGATTTGAAAATTCGTTATATAGTAATCCCGTTATGGAACACATGGATCCGGTTCAACCAACCGGGATCACGGCCGATAAGAAGAAGCGGGAGCTCAGCATCAATTGGAGTGATGGGCATACCAGCCTATATCCTTTCGCTTTGGTGCGTTATGCCTGCCCGTGTGAGGTGTGTCGGGGTGGGCACGATCAAATGAGTGATGAGCCTCCGAATGAGGTTTTTTACATACCCATCGAAGATACACCTGCCACCCAACTACGCAGTATTGAAGGGGTCGGCACCTATGGGATCACGATCATGTGGGAGGATGGGCATCGCTTCGGGATCTATAACTGGCATTACTTGAGGGCGTTATGTCCCTGCCCGATCTGCCAGGAGATGAAGATCTATGGGCAATAAGCCAACTTCTTCCATCTACACCATCGTCGAAAAAGCCTACTTTCGCCTGCAAGCCGGGGATGTGCTCACACGTTGCATCGAAGATGGATCCACGGAGCCGATCCACGAATTGATCCAAGAAATGGTGGTTGCCGGTCCGCAGAGCCTGGAAGCCTTGCGTGAGATCCTCAACGAAACCATGAAGCGAAAGTCTCAGGTTTATGATGACCTGAACCAGGTGATCAACCAGTTATCGATTATCCTGAAGGGGTACGGTCTGAATCTGGAAGCGTTCGGGGGAAACCAGGTGCTGCAGCAGGTCGATGAGAAGCAGCTGGTTGCGCTGATGGATCAGCAGGAGATCCTGGATGAAGAAGCCAGGTCTGGCTGCCTGCAGGTTCTCAAAGATAGCCGCGAGCTCATCAACACACTGAACACAAAAATCCAGCTACTAGAAAATATCGAGAATTACCTGCAAGACTGGTTGTGGGGGTTGACTTACCAATCGATTCGCCATGGGGATGGTGATGAAAACAATGAGCTTGCCAATAAAGACCTGCAGTAAGCTCTTATTGTTATATTATTCGACTTAACCTGAATCGCAGCTTTTTCATCCAGAGTGCTGAGCCTGGTCAACCTTGGGCAGAGCGGCTAGGTTCGCTTGCGCGGTAACAAGCGACCTAGATGAAATGGGAGGCCACGCTGACCAGGGCAGCAATGCCAAACCCGAGGATGATCATGCCAGACAGCCGGTTCACCCACAGCATTCCTGCAGTGCTAATCCGGCCCATTAGCAGGCCAGTGATGGTGCTCAATAACAGCCACCAGGCGGTTGAACCAAGGAACACACCCAACACCATCATCCCCGCAGAGGCATAATTACCCGGCGTGGTGGAAAGCCCCAGCCCGGCAAAAATCGCCGCGAAGGCCAGGATCGTCACCGGGTTGGTGAGGGTGAGCAGGAAAGTAGAGCTATATGCATTCAGCTTGCTGCCCGGATTTATTACGTCATTATTCTGGGCTGCCTGTCTAAAAAAGGTGCGTATCCCCAAGAAGCACAAAAATATCCCGCCAACCAGCTGGAGCCAGTTGCGTTGCTGCACCAGGATACCAGATATGAATGTCAGCCCGAAGGCAGCCAGGCATCCATAGAGAGCATCGGCAGTGGCTGCGCCCAGGCCCGATATGAAGCCATAGACCCTGCCATAAACGAGCGTGCGGTTGATGCACAAGATACCGATCGGTCCGACCGGGGCGGCGATCGAAAATCCAATCACTAAACCGCGCAATAAATAATAAATATCCATTTGATAATCTAGTCTACCCACGAACCGAGGATGGTATTAGAATTTTAGCAGAAGGGGAGGAATATGGATATCAATAAACTCTGGATTCCCAAATATATAGCATCAAGTAAAATAAACTTACACAGTAAGCTAATTGATCTTTGCATGATGGATGACAGCTATGACTAATCAAGAGCTCGCAAATACCTTCCGGCTTATCGCCGACCTGTTGGAAATCAAGGGGGAAAATATCTATAAGATCCTGGCTTACCGCAAGGCAGCCGACAGCCTGGGTAACCTCGGACAGGATATCAATGAGGTGTGGAAGCAAGGTAAGCTCACCGAGGTGGATGGGGTTGGCAAAGCCATCGCTGAAAAAATCGACGAGCTGCTCACTACCGGCCATCTTGAATTTTTGGAAAAACTTGAAGCTGAAGTACCGCCTACACTGGCAGAAGAGCTAAATGTGCCAGACCTGGGACCCAAAAAGGTCGCCATGTTTTGGAAAGAGCTGGGTATCACCAGCCTGAGTGAGCTCGAACAAGCCGCCCGCGATGGGAAGCTGCGCTCGCTGCCTGGGATGGGGGAGAAATCGGAAGCCAAGATCATCGCCGGTATTGAGGCGTTGGGCAGGCGCTCCAACCGCATCCCGATCGGACGCGCCTGGCCCTTCGCCCAGGAGTTAATGGATTACCTCAGGCAAGCTCAGGGTGTGCAAGCCGTCGAGCTTGGGGGTAGCCTGCGCCGGATGCGGGCTACCGTGGGTGATATTGACATCCTGGCAGCAGCCAAAGACTCTCGGGCGGTGATGGAGGCCTTTACCAGCCGGAAGGATGTCGCCAGGGTGCTCGGGAAAGGTGAGACAAAATCCAGCGTAGAGTTCACCCACGGCCTGCAAGCCCAATTATGGGTGCATCCACCTGAGCATTGGGGGACAGCATTGGTCTACGCAACTGGCTCGAAGGATCACAATGTACGCCTGCGAGAATATGCGCTGAAAAAAGGCTATTCTTTGTCCGAACATTCTCTGCAGCGTAAGGACGGCAGCGAGGTTACCTGCGAGAAAGAGGAACAGGTATACGAAACCCTCGGGTTACCTTTTATCCCTCCAGAGCTGCGCGAAGACCGGGGAGAGGTGCAGGCTGCCATCAAAGGTACATTGCCCAAACTGATCGAGCTGGATGATATCAAGGCGGACTTGCAGATCCATACCACCTGGAGTGATGGGAAGCTTACCATCAAGCAGATGGCCGAAGCTGCCATCAGGCGTGGATATGAGCTGCTGGCAATTACTGACCATACCTCCAGCCTGGGGATCGTACAGGGGATGACCCCCGAAGACGTCAGGAAACAGCGCCAGGAGATCGATGAAGCGGCGAAGGAATTGAACGGGAAGATCCACATCCTGCGGGGAGCCGAGGTGGAGATCAAGGCTGATGGAAGCCTGGACTATCCCGATGAAGTGTTGGATGAGCTGGATATCGTCTTTGCCGCGCTGCACACCAGTTTACGGCAGCCTCGCGAAAAGGTAACCGAAAGAATGGTAAAAGCCATCCGTAACCCGCATGTGGATATCATCCCGCACCCGACCGGCAGGCTGCTTCCCGACCGGGAGGGGGCAGACCTGGATATGGATGCCGTACTGGCAACCGCCAAGGAGTCAGGTGTGGTGCTCGAGATCAACGCCCACCCCTCGCGCCTGGACCTGGATGATGTCCAGGCCAAGCGGGCAATCGAGATGGGGATCAAGCTGAGCATCAACACGGATGCGCACAGCGAAGAAGATATGCAGATGATGCATTTTGGGGTCGCGACTGCCCGGCGGGGCTGGGTGACAGCCGAGGATGTGATCAATACCTGGAGCGTCTCTCGAATCATGAATTGGCTGAAAAGCCGTGGATGACGGGGTGCCCACAGTGCTTTATGAGATAATCCAGACATGAGCCGCTTCCGCGCCGACCTCGTGTTGCTGCTAGTTGCCGTGATCTGGGGGAGTGCCTTCGCAGTGCAGCGCGTGGCGGCCCAATACTTTGATGTGTTCACCTTTAATGGATTACGCTTTTTGTTGGGCGGGCTGGTGCTGGCACCGTTCAGCCGGCTTAATCCATTGCGTTATAGAAAATCCTTGCCTGAAAACGGAATTGAAAATTCCACCCCCGTAATGCCATTGGATCGAAAATCCTACCTCTTTATGCTGATGGGTGGGGCTTTGTTATTTGGGGCAGCCGGGCTACAGCAGGCTGGTCTCAAAACCACCACGGCCGGTAATGCGGGTTTCATCACCACCCTTTATGTCGTGCTGGTGCCCATCCTGTTGGTGATATTTTGGAAAGACAAAATTAGCCGGTTAGCCTGGTTGGGGGCGTTCATTGCCATCATCGGCAGCCTGCTACTCAGCACAGGTGGAACGCTACGCCTGGCATGGGGGGACGCCCTGGTGATGGCGGGGTCAGTCCTGTGGGCTTTACACATGATCCTGGTAAGCCGGGCGGTGCACCACATGGATTTGCTCACCTTTGCCGCCGGGCAATACATCGTCGCAGGGGTCATCAATTTGCTGGTGCATACGGACATACCGCTTATTGAAGCGGGTAACGGATGGTGGACAATCCTGTATATCGGGTTGCTCTCCACCGCGGTAGGCTACACTTTGCAGGGGTTGGGGCAGAAATATGCGCCTGCGACCGATGCGACCATCCTGCTCAGCATGGAGGCGGTTTTTGCCGCCATCTTCGGAGCCATCTTCCTGGGCGAATCCATGCAACCCATCCAGCTATTCGGGTGTGGGCTGATCCTCGCCGCAGTGTTGATCACCCAGCTTCAATCACTGCGTCCTTATTCACTATCCTTGAAGGATGGAGATCAAACTCAGAATCGAGAGTGACATATGCCAGAAACAATGAATTGGGATAGAGCAACTGATGAGACGATTAGCCACCTGGTGCGATTAGTCCAGGCTGAGACGGTCAATCCGCCAGGGAACGAGCTTCCCGCTATTATGATCATAAAAGAGATTTTGGATGGGGTGGGGTTTCCCCAGGAGAACTACCAGATTGTTGAATCGGACCCGAATCGGGTGAACCTAGTGGCGCGTCTCAAGGGTGATGGATCGGAACGGCCATTCTTGCTGAGCGGGCATGTGGATGTGGTCCCGGTCGAGCAAGATAAGTGGAATCATGCACCGTTCGGCGGGGAAGTCTCCGATGGAATGGTGTGGGGGCGAGGTGCCCTCGATATGAAAGGGTTCCTGGCCATGTACCTGCAGGTATTCCTGGGGTTATTCCGCTTGAAGGTGCCTCTCAAAAGGGATATCATCCTGGCAGCCATCGCAGATGAAGAAGCCGGCTTTACCCACGGTTCCAAATTCCTGGTCGAGCAGCACCGCGATCTGATCGATGCGGAATACGGTATCACCGAATCGGGTGGGCTGTCGATCTTTTTCGGGAAGACCAAGGTCTACCCGATCCAGGTAGCCGAGAAAGCGGTCTGCTGGTTGCGTGCAAGGGCGCTTGGGAAACCGGGCCATGGCTCTATCCCACACTCTGATAACCCGGTTTTTTACCTGGCCCAGGCCTTGGAAAAACTCCGCCGGGCTGACCACCTGCCCGTCCACCTGAGCCCAACCTTCTTAAATATGGTGGATACTGCAGGCTCACAGATGAATTCGCCAGTGAAAAGCCTGGCCAGGCTGCTTCATTCGCCTGGGATGGTCAACTTTATTCTGAGAAGGACCAAAGGGGAGAGCCACAATATGCTCAGGGCGTTAGTGACCAACACGGTATCACCAACCATGCTGCACTCTGGCAGCAAGGTGAATGTCATCCCGTCCACAGCAGAAGTTGAGATCGATTGCCGCCTGGTCCCTGGGCAGACGCCTGAGAGCGTGGGTGCGGAGATTCACCGGATTGTGGGGGAGAAGATCGAGCTGGACACCGTCTACACAACCAGCGGAGCTGAGTTCCCGACCGATTCTGCACTATTCAAGCTGATGGCCAGCAAAACCCACGCGATGGACCCAGGAGGCATAGTCATCCCCATGCTAATGCCAGGTGCGACGGATGCCTGCCAGTATAAGGAAGCGGGGATCAAGATGTATGGGTTCACCCCCGGGATCGTCCCCGCCGGGTTGCCCCTGATGCAGCTCGCCCATGGGCACGACGAAAGATTGCCGATTAGCTTTATTGCCAGTGGGCTACCAGTCTTGTGGGATGTGCTAACTGAATTTTGTGGAAGAGCTGGGTGAGATGGGCGGGCGGTGGGTCATCCACCGCCGATAACAGCCAACAGTTTCACAATATCTCCATCCTGGATCACATAATCCTTGGTTTGCTGATCGTCGTTGACGAATACACCGGCTACCAGATCGGGATTGATCCCGATGTGCTGCAGGGTCTCACGGACCGTCAAGCCGGCCTGGACCTGGGTCTCCTTGACCTCACCGATGTAGTCTTTCAGCATGCCCAATGGGCGTATCGTTGCGCTCATAAATTCTAAAAATGAGGTTCGAGGTCTACAAATGACCTCGAACCTCCAGTTTTACTAATTACGCCACCAGGCCAGTCAGGTTGAGTGAGTCCAGCGTGGCGGGGGTAGGCAGGCCATTGCCGTCCCAGCCGCGCTGCTCATAGTACATGTCTAGCAACCGCTGGACATCTTCAAACCTGGTTATTTGCCCTGCTGTCGCACCCGTTTTGGGCGGCTCGGTGTAGAACCGCTGGGAGGGCAGGTCCCACTCGCGTCCGAAACCTTCGTTTTCGCGCAGCCAGTACATGCGGGTCAGGGTCCAGATGCGATTGCCGACGGCTTCCAGGTCTTGCCAGGTGCGGTGCACACCGGTGATCGCCTCCAGCAGAGGCACATACAGATCGCGGTCGATCCCCAGCTCAACCCACTGCAGGCGGCAGGAGCCCATAACATCGAACATCGGCCGGAAATTCTGTAGCCAGATGATGCGGGCGACTTTCTCAGGAACGACCTTGTCACGCCCCACCTGCAGGTCGTAGGTGATCGCCCACGAGCGGTTGTGGTGCGCACCCACATCACAGGTCATGTAAGCCAGCAACATGGCAGTGGCATTGTGGGTGGCGTACGCGGACTGCTCCATGCCCTTGACATGGATGGCGAATTTCTCGCTGCCCTTGCCAACCTTCTGAGCGGCTCTTTTGACTCCCAGGGCGAGCAGCTCACCAAGCTTGCCTTCACGATGGCCGATCTTCTTGATCAAGGTAAAGACGGCTTCGGCATTCCCGAAATTGAGCTCCAGGCCATCCGTATCGGCCTTGGTCAGGATACCCTTTTCGTAGCATTCCATAGCCCAGGCGATACAGCTGCCAGCGCTGATCGAATCGATCCCCATGTCATCCGCCAGGCGGTTGGCCTCGCCAACAACCTGGATATCGGCGATCCCCAGGTTGGAGCCCATCAAGCCGATCGTCTCATACTCGGGGCCTTCCACCTGGGTGTTGTAACGCTTCATGTTGGAGTACTTGCCGCACGGGGAAGGGCAACCGAAGCAACCCTTATCGGTGATAACGATTTCCTTGCGCATAGCCTGGCCGTTGATCTTGTCGATGCCTTCGAACGAGCCAGCACTGAAATTGCGGGTCGGCAAGGCACCCACTTCGTTGCACCAGCTGGTCACCACTGTGGTGCCATAACGTGACCACTCTGCCAGGCCTTCCGCATCCTTGCAGGCTTTGTAAAGCGCCAGGCCAGCCTTGTGGTAGTTCACCGGGTCAGCCACCGGCACGGATTTGGTGCCATGCAAGACGATGGCTTTGAGTTTTTTGCTGCCCATCACCGCGCCCACACCGCCACGCCCAGCCTGGCGGCCGTAGTCATGGTTGATGCAAGCGTACAGCACCAGGTTCTCGCCGCCCGGCCCGATGGCTGCCACCTGGTATTCTTCGCCATACTTATGCTTGAATTCCACCTCAACATCAATGGCACCCTTACCCCATTGAGCGGAGGCATCCAGGAGCTGGATCTTATCATTGTCGATGAACAGGTAAACCGGCTTCGGGCTGCTGCCTTCTAGGATGATGGTATCTATGCCGGCATATTTCAACTCAGCCGTGAAATGGCCACCCATGGAAGCATCGGCATAACCACCGGTAAGTGGGCTCTTGGTTGTCCAATCACATTTACCACCACCCGGGGCAAGCATGCCTGATAATGGTCCAGTTGAGATGATCAGCTTGTTCTCGGGGCCGAGGGGGTCAGCATGTTTCGGGACTTCTTTGAAGAGGAAATAAACTCCAAAACCGCGCCCACCGATAAAATCACGTGCCAGTTGGGCAGGTGTGGGCTCTTTGGTGATCTTCCCGTCGGTAAGGTTTACACGTAGGATCGTTCCGCCATAGCCATTCATATCTGCCTCCTAATTATCGATCCATAATGCACTGGTTCCGCAGACACTGACACAATCACCACACAGGTCGCATTTCCAGGCGGTGTTGGCAAGCTCAGCGCGCACGAACATGACATCTTCAGGGCACTCGGGTACGCAAGCTTCGCACAAGTTACACTCGTTGAAATCCACATAGTAGGCGCCGCGCTCATTCAGCTTGATCGCCTCGGTTGGGCAAACAACCGCGCAATCGCCACACTGGGTGCAGACTTTCATCTCATACACTCCCGGGGCGGGGAAGTGGGGGATGAGATTTAATGAAGCTTTTTTGGGATTACTCTCATTGAATAGATTGAGTGAGCAAGCCACCATACATGCTCGACACCCCGAGCACTTGGCACTATCGGCGTATAGCCGCATAGCGAACCTCCTTTCAGGACCTGGCAGGAAAATGATTGGTGATGTTGGATTTAATAATGAAAACCTCTCCGTGGTGAGATTGCAATAATAGATTATATCAAGTTATAAATTCCGGGTAGAGACAGATATCCTGTGTGTCATAGGACAGGTATCTTAAGTAAATACTTAAGCCAGCTGATGATTTTACGAAATCCGTATTGCAACTACGGATTAAAATCACTTGCCCATAATCCGACATTCCGGTATAACAGGGAAGTTACGGGATTTTCATAAAAGGAGATATTTATGACGATCACCCTGGATGGCACAGGTTTATCGATTGAAAAGTCAATGAAGATCGGGAGGGGTGGTGAGAAAGTAGCGCTGCAGCCAGAAGCCCTGGATAGGATCAAGGCCTGCCGGTTGATGGTAGAGGAGAAGATCAAGGCCCACGAGATCATGTATGGTGTGAACACCGGTATCGGAGAGTTTTCCGAGCGGGTGCTGGACGATGAGCAAGTGACGCAGTTCCAGCGCTACCTGATCTATAACCACGCTGCGGGAATCGGCGAGCCTTGCCCGGTGGAGCACATCCGGGCAGCCATGGCTGGCAGGATCAACGTTCATGCCCATGGTAACTCTGGCTGTCGCCCCGAGATCACCCTGACGCTTGTTGAAATGCTGAACAAAGGTGTCACACCGGTGGTGTGCCAGAAAGGCTCCGTAGGTGCCTGCGGCGACCTGGCACCTATGTCCCAGATCGCCTTGCTACTGATGGGTGAAGGTGAGGCTTTCTTTGAAGGAGAGCGGTTGCCTGGGCGGATCGCTATGGAACGGGCGGGGATTGCCATCCCCGGCTTGCAGGCTCGCGATGGGCTGGCGACCATCAACGGCTCAAACCTGCTGACTGCCATGAGCGCACTCCACCTCTACGATATGAACCGTTGGTTGAAACAGGCTGAGATCGCCTGCGCCATGAGCCTGGAAGCGCTCCTGGCAAACCTGAAGCCATATGATACCCGCCTGCACCAGGCACGCGGCTTTAAAGGTGCGGTCAGGGTTGCCAAGGCGATCATGAAATGTATTGAGGGGAGTGATCTGACCACCGGCAAGATGAAAACCAAGGTCCAGGATGCCTACTCGATGCGCTCCACCCCGCAGGTGATCGGGGCGGCGCAGGATGCCCTGGATTATGCCCAGAGCCAGGTGGAGATTGAGCTGAATGGGGTGGGGGATAATCCGATCTTTCTTCCGGATTACCGCCTGACTCTGACTGGTGCGAATTTCCAGGGATCGCCGGTAAGCTTGCCCATGGACATGGCCGGGGCAGCCATAACGATGGTATGTGTATTATCTGAACGCCGGCTGAACCGGCTGACCAACCCGGCGCTGAGCGTGGGCTTGCCGGAATTCCTTACCAAGGGCGCCGGGATGTTCTCGGGGATGATGCTCAGCCAGTACACGGCTGACACGTTGATCGTCGAGCAGCGTATCCTTTGCATGCCAGCCAGTATCCAATCCATCCCAGCCGCAGCCGACCAGGAGGATTTCGTCTCCATGGGGATGAACACAGCCATCAAGAACGGACAGATCCTGGATAACGCCTATGGCGTGCTGGGGATCGAGTTCATGGCAGCCGCCCAGGCGTTGGACTTTCGCCAGTTCACACCCGGTAAAGGGGTACAGGCGGCCAAAGCAGTGATCAGGAAGCATGTCGAGCATCTGGATGAAGACCGGCCTTTGCACACTGACCACAATAAAATGAAAGAGCTGGTTAAATCGGGTGAGATATTGAATGAAGTGGAGAAGGCCATCGGGAACCTGGAATAACTCCCATCCTCGCTTTTACGAAGACTCAAAGGCACATATCTTTCACATCGTGAAGGTGTTGTGTCTTTTGGTTTAAAATATATGAAACAAGTGATTTCGTGTTTTGGAAAGGGTAGATATGGATGCTAACCAATCACAACCCGAACCTGATCGCTGGCACCTGTATGCTCAGATGTTGCGCTGCCGCTTGTTTGAGCTGGAGGTAAAGCGATTATGGGATGAGGGTGCTATCTCGGGTGAGATGCACATGAGCATGGGGGAGGAAGCCATTGCAGTGGGCATCGTTGACCAGCTGACCGACGGGGATGCAATGGCACTTGATCACCGGGCGACGGCTCCGATGCTGGTGAGAGGTGTGGATGCCACCTTGTTGTTGAAAGAGTTCATGGGCAAACCGGATGGCTTGAATGGCGGCATGGGCGGGCATATGCACCTGTTCGCACCCGCCAAACATGCTGCGTCTTCTGGGATCGTCGGATCATCCGGGCCAGCCGCCGTGGGGTTCGCATTGGCAAACCAGCGCCTGCGACCAGGGAAGATCGCTTTAGCTTTCTTCGGCGAGGGTGCAGCCAACCAGGGGATGCTGCTGGAATCGTTCAACCTGGCGTCTGCCTGGAAACTGCCGGTGATGTTCATCTGTAAAGATAATGCGCTGGCAATTGCAACCGAGTCTCCAAAGGTTACCGGCGGGCACCTGCTTGAACGCGCCACAGGATTCGGCCTCAGGGCAGTTGAGGTAGATGGCAGGGATGTGGAACAGGTTTGGATGGTTGCTAATGAAGAGATCAGCCGCCTGCGTGGTGGTGGAGAGCCGGTCTTCATTCTGGCACATTGTACACACCTGGAAGGGCATTTCCTGGGCGACCCACTGCTAAGGTATGCACAGCATTCGATCAGCGAGACGTTGAAAATGGCAGCCCCACTTATCAAGGCCCATACCCAATCCAGGGGGGCACCTTTACGAGAGCGAACCGCAGGCTTGAAAGAAGTCCTTGACCTCATCCGTGCAAATGCAGGGAAAGTTCGATCCAGCGAAGGTGATCCAATCCAATTATTCAGAAAGAAGCTGGTTGAGATAGATGCTGCCAAAGTTGAGGTCATCGAACAGCAGATGCGTTTCGAGACCCAAGCCATCGTCGATGCGGTGAGTATCCCTGTCGAGCAGAAGGGAGGTCAGGCATAATGAGGACTTTGAGCTTCGAAGATGCAATTGAAGATGCCTTGATGCAATCCATGGCCTCGGATGAAAACATCATCATCTTGGGAGAAGATGTACAGGGTATAAGGCTTAACCTGCGCGTGCGGTTCGGGCGGGACCGAGTATTACCCACCCCGATCAGCGAATCAGCTTTCGTGGGGGCTGCCGTAACTGCTGCCATGGGTGGTCTGCACCCTGTGGTGGAAGTGATGCTGGTAGATTTTTTGGGTGTGACCATGGATGCGGTGTTGAACCAGGCAGCCAAGATCGAGAAGTTCTCCAACGGGCAGTGGAAGGTACCGTTAGTCATCCGCGCCACCTGTGGAGGTGGGTATGGTGATGCGGGTCAGCACGAGCAGAGCTTGTGGGGTTGGTTGGCGCATATTCCCGGTTTAGTGGTGCTGGTGCCGTCTACGCCGTTCGATGCGGGCGGGCTGATGATGGCCGCCCTGGCCCACGATGGGCCGGTAATCTACCTGGAGCATAAGCTTTTATCAGAAAGCTGGCTGGATTCCATGGGAGGCAGCAGCCGTAAGAACGTGAAGTTCGACGTCCCGGCAGAAGGCGTGCGTGGGGCAGTCCCTAAAGTGTGGGAGCCCATCCCGCTTGGCCAGGGGACATTGAAGCGCGATGGAGATGACTTGACGATCGTGTCTGTGGGTGTCTCGGTCCACCGGGCAGTTGAAGCTGCCAGGGAGCTCGATAAGAAAGGCGTGTCTGCCCAGGTGATCGACCTGCGTTCGGTTTCTCCGCTTGATAAAAAGCTGGTCATTGGTTGTGTTTCTAAAACTGGCCGGATGCTGGTGGTTGATGAAGACTACCAGGAATTCGGCCTGTCAGGTGAATTGGCAGCGGTCATCATGGAAGCAGGATTGGATTGTAAATATGGGCGGGTGTGCACCACGGAGACCATCCCGTTTTCCCGCGCATTGGAGTACCAGACCTTGCCGAATGTGGAGCGTATCATCCAATCCGCGCTTGACCTGGATGCGCGGTGACATAAACGATAGAGAGGTATCGAATGAAAGTGATCGTTGATTTTTGCCTGGTGCCCCTGGGGGTGGGGGTATCGGTGTCAGACTACATCGTTGAATGTGAGAGGATCCTGACTGCGGCTGGCTTGAAGACACAGCTGCATGCGTACGGGACGAATATCGAAGGTGAGTGGGATGAGGTTTTTGCTGCAATCAAGCTCTGCCATGAACGGGTGCATGAGATGGGTGCACCGCGCATCACCTCAACCATTCGCCTGGGCACGCGTACTGACCGTAAGCAGACCATGGAGGATAAGGTCAGAAGCGTCCAGGAAAAATTGCTGAAGGGCAAGAGCCACTAATCTCCGTTCAGTACGAATGATCCATCTGAGAGGTTTGGCGAATCGGCGAGACCTGTGGATTTCTTTTAAGCACTGTACTCCTGGATGAAGTTAAATAACAATACAGGATTTCTACTCCGGATGCCATATCTATGGGGCTAAGCTATTGTTGTTTTCTTAAATATGACTATAATATTGTATTAATCTTCACAGATATTCGGTAATTACTCAACCAAATAATTCGCAAAAAATCCAATAATTCTGCACTGCCGTGGAGTAGTTATGGACAATATACCCGCTCACAAGTTGGTTATCAAAGAAGGACCCTCCACTGGCACGGCACTCCCGTTAGAAGTAGATGAGATCTTCATCGGGCGAGAGCCGACCAATACGATCCAGGTTGATTCACCTGGTGTTTCCCGTAAGCATGCTCGTTTAATTCTCAAAAATGACCAATACCTGATAGAAGACCTCGGCAGCAGTAATGGAACATTTGTTAACGGTGAACGAATTACTGCCCCACGGATCTTGAACCCAGGCGACAAGATCAGCCTGGGAAAGCTGGTTCAGCTTGAATACCAGGCTGTGCAGCCCGCGTTTTCTGCCACGATGATCGAAAGTGAATTGCCCCTGGAAGGCGGGACAGTGATCGAAAGCGAGCTGCCCCTTGAAGGGGGGACATTAATCGAGGAGCCGATTCAACCGACCGTGGTCCACGCGCCCGCGGAACCAGCTCCTGAACAAGTTGTGGCCGTACCTGCTGATGCGCAGATGACCATGATCGGGCAAGAGCTGCCAGGAGCTCAAGATGCCATCCCGCCTCAAATTAAAGTTGCCATTGCTGGGGAAGAGGTCAAGACATATACGTTGAGTGGGAGCAGGGTGACGATCGGCCGGGCCGAGGATAACGATATCGTTATCAATTCACCCATTGTTTCACGCCACCACGCCATCCTGGAGAAGGAACAAGCAGGTTATGTTCTATACCTTGTTCCAACCGCAGGCAATCCGATCCTGCTCGATGGCCGGCCTGTGGCGGATAAGCATCCACTTCAGAATGGTGAGCTGCTGCGGATTGGAAGCCTTGATCCCGGCTTGATGGTCACGATGACCTTCATTGATCTTTCCAGGGCAGCCGAAAAAGAAGCCTCGAAGATCCAATTCTCGCAGAAGAACACCATCCAGATCGGCCGTGACGCCAGCAATGATGTTGTCCTGGATTCACCAGCCGTGTCGCGTTTCCATGCCCAGATCGAACGGGTCGGTCAACGCCATCGGCTGATCGACCTACGCAGCACGAATGGCACTTTTGTCAATGATAAGCGTGTCGAAGGCGAAGGGTGGCTGCAGCTTGAAGACGTGGTCCGTATCGGCTCATACCGCTTTGTGATGGGCGAAGATGAGCTGGGTCAGTTTGATGAAAGCCGAGGCCTGCGTGTTGATGCCATCGATCTGAACAAATGGGTGCGTAAGGACCTGAACATCCTGAAGGATATTTCCCTGGCGTTCAAACCGCGTGAATTCATTGTCGTGGTTGGCCAGTCGGGTGGTGGAAAGTCCACCCTGGTGGATGCGATCGCTGGATACCGCCCAGCCACGCAAGGTGTGGTGCTGGTAAATGGCACCAACATTTATCAAAATTTTGATGTGATCCAAAATGAGATCGGATATGTGCCTCAACGCGACATCATCCATTTCGAATTAACCGTTTACCAGGCCCTGAATTATGCGGCGCAGCTACGAATGCCGAGTGACACGAGCAAAGAAGAGCGGCACCAACGCATTATGCAGGTGCTCGAAGATCTGGACCTGCTGGAGCGCAAGGATACCCCTATCCACCGGCTGAGTGGTGGGCAGATCAAGCGCGTATCGATCGGGGTTGAGCTGTTGACCAAACCGGGCTTGTTTTTCCTGGATGAGCCGACTTCGGGTCTCGACCCGGGGACGGAGACAGCCTTCATGCACCTGATGCGCAGGCTGGCAGACCAGGGTCGCACGATCGTCATGATCACGCACGCGACGAAAAACGTGATGCTGGCTGATAAGGTGGTCTTCCTTGCCCGGGGCGGTTATGTAGCCTGGTTTGGACCACCCGAAGAAGCGTTGGCATACTTTAACCAATACCGCTCAGAGCGCGAGCAGCGGGCGCATGAGATGGAGTTCGACCAGATCTATGCCATCCTGGACGATCAATCCAAGGGGAAAGCCAAGGATTGGGCCGAGCGGTATATGCAACACCCTGCCTATCAAAAATATATCGTCGACCCACTTCAATCCACACGCACACAGGTCATGAAAGGCGCTAAGGAAAAACCGAAAGAAAAAGTTTCCCGGGCCAAGACCAGACCACGCGTCTCCGCTTTCAAGCAATTCACGATCCTTTCGGCACGCAATATCAAGATCCTGTTTCGAGACCGGACCAGCCTGATCCTGATGTTCCTGGTGCCCATCCTGGTGGCTTCGCTCGATTTCTTCCTGGCGCCAGCCATGGGAAAGCACTTGTTTGATACCAAGATCGGTGATGCTGCCAATGCCTCGGTGGTCACGTTCCTCCTGGCAATTGACTGCCTGCTGGTGGGCGGGTTTTCGCAGATGCGTGAGTTCGTCAAGGAGGCTGACGTTTATAAACGCGAGCGGCTGGTGAATTTAAAGATCTTCCCTTATGTTGCCTCGAAAGCCTGGGTTGCGTTACTCTTATCGTTTTACGGTGCAGCCGCCTTCCTGGTTATCCGCTTTGTGGCTTTTGATATCCCGGCAACCCCCTTGGTAATCGGCCTTTACTATGTATCCATGGTACTGGCGGTGCTGGCTGGTAGCATGAACGGTTTGCTGGCGTCTTCGATCTCCAAATCTTCGAGTGTGGCGCCGTTATTGATGATCTTGCTGATCATCCCTCAGATCGTGCTCAGCGGTAGCCTGGCACCCTTGCCAGAAAATGTCACTGCCATTGCTTCGACCCGCTGGTCTTTTCAGGATTTCCTGGGTCTCACCGGGATCGGCTCCGATATCGCTTCGGATCCGTGCTGGTTGCTTACCCAAAGTGAGCGTGATTCCCTTTCAATAGAACAAAAAACTGGCTTGGGTTGTAAGTGCATGGGACTGGCGGTATTTGATACCAATTCGTGTAATTTCCCAGGCCTCGGAGATTTCTATAAGGCAGAGGTCAACCAGACAGCTCCGGTTGAACCAGCCGCGCTTGGACCCGAGCCATCTGAGCCGGTCATCCCTCCGGCCCCGGAACCACCAGCCGACCAGACAGACCAGGTGGCAGTCATCCAGTATATGAATTCCCTTCAATCCTACCAGGATGATGTCAAGGTGCTTCAGGATCAATTCAGGAGTTCGATGGACCTGTACCGGGCTCAGGCAGACCTGTATACTGCTCAGATGGAGGATTACCAGACTGCGTTGGTCTCCTATGAAGGACGCCGAGCCGAAGCCGTGAATGGTGCCGAAGCAATGATCAAGTCGAATATCGATATCATGGGCTGGACATTTGTGGATGTCAGGAATACTACCGTTTTATTGAAATGGATCACCAATACCTGGGTTGCCCAATTGATCATTATTGCCGTGTATTTTGGACTGATCCTGGTGTTTATCAAACGCAAGGATGCGTCAGCATAAATTCAGTAGATCATGAAGAGGGCAAAATTATGAATAAACACATAGCTCGAACTTTGGTCAGCTTGCTTCTCCTGGTCATACTGAGCATCCTGGTCCAGGGATGTAACGCAGGTGCCAAGAAAAGGTCCTCTGAGGCAACCCTGGCGGTCTTGCGTCAATATATCGCTGGCACAGCCACGGTGGAGGCAGCCAGGGCATCGAACGCAAATGAGCTCGCCACCGCCCAGGCTAAGGCCACCCAAGATGCCAGCGAAATTTCTGCTACCCAAACAGCCCAGCTGGCCAGCCGCGACACCACGAAACTTGCGACTTCGACCGTCACTGCCCCGATCATTGCAGAGCTGGCTCTCTACGGCCTGGATGGCTCAAGTGGCAAGGTGGGCTGGATGCACAACCCCCTGACGCTGGACGTTTCAGGCTACCAGGAGATGGCCTATGGGAATGATTATATGAATGTCACCGCCAAGGATTTTGTGCTTGCCTCAGATATCACCTGGAATACCCAGTATGGCGATTCTGGCTGTGGCTTCATGTTCCGTTCCAATGGTGATCAGCAAAACCCCAATGCCTACATGCTGATTGCTACCCGTTTCGCCAATGGGCGCGTGATCTTCACCGCGGTTGCGGATGGTGATCTAGCAAATATTCACGATTTTTATCCCAAGGATACCGACCGGTCCTTCCAATGGGAGAATGACACCACCAATCGATTTGCCATCGTTGCACGTGGCAACCTGATCGAAATCTATACCAACGGAGCCAAGATCGGAGAGATCGACACTACCCAGCCACCCAAACCGATTGTCATGCCTGCCCAGCCGATTCCACCTGTAGATTCATCCGATTCAGCCGCGGTAGAAGCCTATGATGACCAGCTGGATGAATACGAACAGATCATGCAGCAGGCACAGCAGAACTACCAGGTCGCTTATTCAAACTACCAGAAAGAACAGGCGATCTACACCGATGGCTTTTTATCGATGCTCGCCTTTACCCAGGGCGGTGATACGCAGTGTAAATTTGATAACGCTTGGTTATGGCTGCTTGAGCCGTAGCCGGAGGCGATAAATGGGGATTACCAATCTCGAGGGGCAGATACTTGGGGGGCGGTACCAGATCCAGGCGCTGATCGGGCAGGGGGGCATGGCGTCGGTGTACAAGGCGTACGATCCGAACCTGCGGCGGGCCGTGGCGATCAAGGTGATCCACCCGCACTTATCGAGCAACCCTGAATTCTTCCGGCGTTTCGAGGAGGAAGCGACCGCCGTCGCCCATTTGCGCCATCCGAACATAGTGCAGATGTACGATTTCAACCATGAGGGGGACCTGTACTTCATGGTGATGGAGTATGTGGTGGGGGAGACGCTGCAGATGCGTCTGAAGCGGTTGAATGCATCGAAGCGGCGCATGGGGATCCATGAAGTGGTGGAGTACACGGCGGACATCTGTGATGCCGCGGATTATGCGCACCAGCGAGGGATGATCCACCGTGACATCAAGCCAGCCAACATCATGCTGGATGTGAATGGGAAAGCGATCCTGATGGACTTTGGGATCGCACGCATGGTGGGAGGGACGCAGCACACGGCGACGGGAGCGGTGTTGGGGACTGCGATGTACATGTCGCCGGAGGCTATCCGGGGCTTGCAGACGGATGGGCGGGCGGATATTTATTCGCTTGGGATCACGCTGTATGAGATGTTGAGTGGGAAGCCGCCATTTGAGGCGGATTCAGCGATGACGCTGATGATGATGCACCTGAACGATCCGGTGCCTGACCTGTGTGAGCTGCATCCTGGTGTGCCGGTAGAGCTGGTGGGTGTGGTGGAGAAGTCGCTGGCGAAGAACCGAGAGGCGCGCTATGCGACGGCACGCGAGATGGGTGAAGCACTGCGCAAGGTGCCTGAGCTGGTGGAGAAGAAAGCAGAGGTAGCAACGCCTCCCGTAGTTAAGAAAGCAGAGGTGGTAGCACCGCTGGTGGTAGAAGCGACGATGGTTGAAACCGCTGGGGTGAAGGATACCGGAGAGACGGTGATCGAAGCAGATGTGCCAGTTATCGCAGCTAAGGAACCATCTCGGCCGGAAAAGCCTACGGTAAAACCGGAAGAGATGCCAGTGAAGGACCAGGCGACATTGGTCGAGCAGGCACTCAAACCCTCTACATCTCCCTCTGCTGGAGCACTGGGTGAGCCTGGGGTGGGGGAGACGGTTGCGAAAAGGCGTAGCAAAGTATGGATCGCGGTGGTAGCCATTGTGCTGCTAATCATACTGGGCGGCGGAGGGTACTTAGGCTACACACAGTTCCTAGCAGGTGAAGGGATATTCAAGCCATCACCAACAATTACCGTGGAAAATATCGCCATTGTGCCAGTTACGTCGCCCACTGAAGTGATCGTGCAGGCGACTTCTACACTGGTGCGCAGGGCTACAGATACAGCCGTACCAGCGCTACCTACACCCACAGAGCTCATGATACCCAGCCAGGCCCCGACGGGGACTCTCTCGACAACCGTGGCGATAGGCACAGCTTACACCTGCACCGATCCACTCGGATGCGTGACCATCGGTCCATCAGACCCAATCCATATTGCTTACCTGCTGGCCATGAGCGGCCCAAATTCAGCTATTGGGATTGATTCTTGGAATGGTGTAGGAATTGCCATCGATGATTCAGGCGGAAAAATCCTTGAGCATCCCATCCAATTTGATGGGGCGGATGGTGAGTGTACCTCCGAAGGCGGTACGGCCGCGGGAACCAAGTTGGCAGCAGACCCTTCGATCGTAGCAGTCATTGGCCCTTCCTGCTCGAGCGAAGCCCGGTCTGCACTAAAAGCCCTATCCACGGCTGGATACACGATTGTCTCGCCCTCAAATACGACGCCAGACTTGACCGATCCAAAAAGCCGGAACCATTATTGGGGATACTTCCGGACTGCCTACAATGACATTGCCCAGGGAGCTGCAGCTGCAGATTTTGTGTACAACGATCTGGGATTCCGCAGGGTAGCTACGATTAATGATGGCAGCCTGTATTCTGAAAAACTAACCGAAATATTCAGGCAAGAGTTCGTCAGGTTCGGGGGCGAAATCACTGCCTCGAAGGCTATCTCGCCAGGGGATACTGACATGAAGCCGGTTCTTATAGACATTGCAGCTGGCGACCCTGAATTGATCTACTTTCCGGTATTTCTCCCAGCCGGGACCTATCTGATCAAGCAAGCCCATGCGATTAAGGGATTGGAATCGACTGAGCTGATGGGCGGAGATGGACTGTTCTCTCCGGATGTGATGCAAGCCGGGGATAAATTTATTGAAGGCTTCATGGTATCCAGCCCAATCATCCAAGGTACGGGATACGACCGTTTTGTTATTAAATACAAAGCGAAATTCGATACCCAGCCGATTAGTATCTTCCATGCCCATGCATATGATGCATTTAATATCCTTAAAGCTGCCATAGAAAAGGTGGCTGTAACCAGCGATGATGGCACGATTGTTATCCCCCGGCAGGCGTTGCGCGACGCAATGGCCGCTACAACGGATTTTAATGGCTTGACCGGCATCCTGACCTGTAATCCCAATGGCGATTGCGCCGACCCACTGATCGGTATCTACGAATATCATTCCGGTGATTATCCACCTGATCTGATCTGGCCATAGATTACATCTGTATTGTCTATAACTCGTAAATAACATTGCAAAGCGAACATGGTTTTCCGACCAAATGGACTTAATCTTGCAAGATCGAATTTACAGGATAAATTACGCGACCATCCACACACTGGTTTTTAGAGAAATGCGCGGTTCACCATTGAAGCAAGGTTTCCATAGCTTTACCTAATGGTGGACATTGGGTGTGTATGTGACCGTTGATTAATATCGGTATTCCAAATTCGCGGAGGTCATGAATGAGCATTACCAATCTCGAGGGGCAGATACTTGGAGGGCGGTACCAGATCCAGGCGCTGATCGGGCAGGGGGGCATGGCGTCGGTGTACAAGGCGTACGATCCGAACCTGCGGCGGGCCGTGGCGATCAAGGTGATCCACCCGCACTTATCGAGCAACCCTGAATTCTTCCGGCGTTTCGAGGAGGAAGCGACCGCCGTCGCCCATTTGCGCCATCCGAACATAGTGCAGATGTACGATTTCAACCATGAGGGGGACCTGTACTTCATGGTGATGGAGTATGTGGTGGGGGAGACGCTGCAGATGCGTCTGAAGCGGTTGAATGCATCGAAGCGGCGCATGGGGATCCATGAAGTGGTGGAGTACACGGCGGACATCTGTGATGCCGCGGATTATGCGCACCAGCGAGGGATGATCCACCGTGACATCAAGCCAGCCAACATCATGCTGGATGTGAATGGGAAAGCGATCCTGATGGACTTTGGGATCGCACGCATGGTGGGAGGGACGCAGCACACGGCGACGGGTGCGGTGTTGGGGACTGCGATGTACATGTCGCCGGAGGCTATCCGGGGCTTGCAGACGGATGGGCGGGCGGATATTTATTCGCTTGGGATCACGCTGTATGAGATGTTGAGTGGGAAGCCGCCATTTGAGGCGGATTCAGCGATGACGCTGATGATGATGCACCTGAACGATCCGGTGCCTGACCTGTGTGAGCTGCATCCTGGTGTGCCGGTAGAGCTGGTGGGTGTGGTGGAGAAGTCGCTGGCGAAGAACCGAGAGGCGCGCTATGCGACGGCACGCGAGATGGGTGAAGCACTGCGCAAGGTGCCTGAGCTGGTGGAGAAGAAAGCAGAGGTAGCAACGCCTCCCGTAGTTAAGAAAGCAGAGGTGGTAGCACCGCTGGTGGTAGAAGCGACGATGGTTGAAACCGCTGGGGTGAAGGATACCGGCGAGACGGTGATCGAGGCGGCAGTGCCGCCCATCGCAGTTGCCAAGCCAGTCACTCCCCCAGTGAAACAGCCGGAAGTGCCAGCTAAAGAAGTCGTCAGACCTGTAACCCCTGTAGTGAAACAAGCCGAAGTGCCAGCCCAGGCAACCCTGGTTGAGCAGGTGGTCAAACCTTCCACACAACCGACTGCTCCCCCCGTAAGTGTAGCGCCAGCTACTGCGCCAGTGGAGAAGAAACGGGGTAAGGTCTGGATTGCGGTGGTGATCGTGGTGTTACTCCTGGTTATTGGAGGGGGCGGTTACATCGGAATTACCCGGCTCGGGGGTGGAGGAGGCTTGTTCCAACCAGCTCTATCCGCTACAACCGACAGCGCAATCGTGATACCTGTCGCTTCAAATACTGAGGTGGTTTTGGTGGCAACTTCCACCTCGCAGCCATCCGCAACCGAAACAGCGCTTCCCAGCCCCACTTCAACAGAAGCCCCGACAGTCACCCCTGCACCGCTCGTAATTGGTGGTGCCGATAAGATCGCCTTTATTTCCGGCAAGAATGTGTGGGTAGCTAACCTGGATGGCAGCGAGCTGACCCAGCTCACCCAGGATGGCACGGAGAAGAATTATCTTCGCTGGTTGCCCGATGGGCAGGGCCTGACCTATATCAGCGGAAAATGCATCGAATCAGTATCCCTGGCAGGCGCGGTATCACAGGTAACCTGCTTCAATAATGCAGACAAATTAGAAGGATTCGAAGTCTCGCCGGATGGTCAGCAGGTTGCGATCGGGCTGGACAGCCAGGTTTACCTGGTTCCGTTTGACCTGGAAAAACTCTCGACCGCCTATTCGCATGACAGCCTGGCTGCCCTGGCCACCTGCGAAAACATGGCACCCTATACCCGCAATAGCGCCAGGTTCGTGCATTGGTCAGATGATAGCAAGACCTGGGCTGCAGTGGTCCAGGTGCCATATAACGGGATGCGGGCAGATGTCGTGGCAGTATTTGCCGTCGATAAATGTTACCCGGATAATTACGCCGCCTTCGATATTCAATTCCCCCCACCCCATTTTACCTACCCAGGCTATGAAAAATTCCCCGTGATCCAGGACCTGGGTTTTGATGGGAATACCCTATTCACTCTGCATGGCATCACTCGCAACGATGGCTTTGGCGACCTCCATCTTTTCAATATGGAGACGTACAAATTCACTCAAAGCGTGAATCCGATCAATAACTCCTGCTGTTATCGCGATGCTGAATTCAGCCCGGATGGCACATACCTTGTATTCGCATTCCAGGATATTAACCTTGGGCAGGAGAGTATCACGAAACTGTATTACATCCCTTATGGGACGATCGGGACGGGACAGACCTATACACCCTTACCCCTGCCAGACATCACCGATCCGATTGAACGGCCCCAACCTCAGTTGAGGCCGGCAATACCTTAGGCAAGTCGAATGATGCGATGAGTAAAAGCTCCCCCTTGTACTCGGCAAGAGGGAGCTTTTATGTACTTATTCGGCAATGGGGATGTAAAGGTCCAGGATGAAGTTCTGACCACCGGTTTCATTACGGGTGAGATGCTCTTCGAGCCACTGATGGTTACCTTGCTGATAACGGCTGGTCTCCCGCCACTTGACCAGCTTTTGCCAGGTGGCAGGGATGATATCATAAGGATCGGCGCTGGTCACATCACAACGCAGCACTCCGTATAAACCGCCGTTGAACTGCTTGATCTTGACCTGTTCATCCGCCTGAACCTGCGGGTCGACTGCCACCCAGAACTCATAACCACGGTTCGGGCTACCTTCCGAAGAGGTGGGATTGTCGAAACCGTAGATACGCGTTTCGGGGGGCATTTTCCACAAAGCATGTGCTTTTGCCCAGGTAACTACTTTTGCATATGCTTCGATCTCGGGATACTCGCTGTATGCATAGAATGAGGCTACGCTCATGGGCGGTAAGCTAACAATTCGGACTTCTTGATTTTCCATTCTTTTCTCCTTATTAAGCAGCTGATATATGGTTGCGATCGCAAGGGTATAATAGCATGAGATAACTGACATCTTATGTCATGAATTATCCATAAAAATATTCTGATTGCAACTTGAGGATAGCCATGCGCGCTGATCGCCTGATTTCCATCGTTATGTTGCTGCAAACCCAGGAAAGGATGACTGCCGCTGAGCTGGCAGATGAACTGGAAGTATCTCCGCGGACAATTTACCGTGATATCACATCTTTGAATGTGGCTGGTATACCCATCTACACAGACCGCGGGCCGGGTGGGGGAATCTCGCTGCTGGAAAGCTACCGCACAACCCTGACCGGGATGAATGAGGACGAGATGCGGGCCTTATTTATGTTGAGCATCCCGCAAGCTTTGGTTGACCTTGGGGTGGGACAAAAACTGAAGAGCGCTTTATTAAAGCTGGCTGGTTCTCTCCCCGCAAATCAACAGGCTGTGCAATCGCATGCCCAGCAACGCATTTACCTCGATTCGACCGGATGGAACGAACCCGAGCAACCAACCGCTCATCTGAGGGTGATCCACGAAGCTGTCTGGCAGGATAGGCAGATCAGCCTGGTTTACCGGGGGAGTTTTGAAGCCAGGCTGGAGTGTACCATGGAGCCGCTGGGACTGGTGGCAAAGATGAATACCTGGCACCTTGTTGGCAGGGTGGATGGGTTCCTGCGGGTATTAAAGACCACGGATATCCTGGAAGTATGCATGCTTGACCAAGGTTTTATCCGGCAAAACGGATTTGATTTACAGGCGTTTTGGGCCGCGTGGTGTAAAGACATGCAGAGCAGGCGCTGGGTGTACCCGGTGAGGCTGAGGATGTCGCCAGGACTATTATCGAAGCTGGGATATTACCTGGGTGAGACTGAAAAATATGAACTGGATGATCCGGTTCTTGAAGATCGTGGTGGCTGGAAAAATGTCAGCCTCCAGTTTGAGAGTTTCTTCAGGGCACGCGAGTGTGTTTAAACTTCGGCAGGGCAGCTGAAGTGCTCGAGCCGGATGCCCTGAGGTTCAGTGTGGTCGACTACGCCAGGCAGATATTGGATTTTTATCAGGTATAGCTCGGAACAACCATTAATAAAAAAAGAGAACCTGGCTCAAGGTTCTCTTTTCCGACTACTGGGAGGCAAGACGCAATTGGTATCCGAATCAGGCCGATACTTTGCATCTCAAAAGAATCTGGGTTGTTATTTTTTACTCCTCCGGGTCTGCACATCAAATATAACTGCACCCACAAGCACAAGCGCTCTGACAATATATTGGACCGATATATCCCAGCCCAGTAAATTCATGCCATTTGTCAGGGATGCCATCACCAAAGCACCGAGGATTGACCCGCTGACTTTACCGACGCCCCCGGCCACTGCCACACCACCAACAAAAGCCGCGGCGATCGCATCGAATTCCATGCCTTGGCCTGCAATCGTTGTGGCAGACCGCAACCAGGAGGCGTAAAGAATTCCGGACAAGGCAGTCAGCATGCCCATCGAGCCAAAGACCAAAAATGTAATCTTTTTAACACTGATACCATTCAGCTCAGCTGCTTCTGGGTTTCCACCTACTGCATAAACATGTCTTCCGACAACCGTCCTTGAGGCGATGTAAGAATATATGAGAACCACGATTACGAGGATGACTGCAGCCCAGGAGAGTCCTTGATATCCAGCAAGCACCCAGGTGATGGCACCGATGATGATTGAGATGCCCACCAATTTGATTATGAACATATTCAGCGGAAGCACTTCAAAGTTATAAGCTTGTGTTTTCTTGCGATTGCTGATTTCGCTTACGATAAATAAAATGATAACGATTAAACCAAGGAGTAGCGTTGCGTTATGGATATTCGGTACGATTTTAATCGGATCGGGAATGAAACCATTACCCAACGCGTTGAATATATCATTCTCAATAATAATTGTTCCAGTACTTCGCGTTACCATCTGTAAGGTTCCCCTGTAGAACAGCCAACCACCAAGTGTGGCAACAAAGGCGGGAATTCTCATTTGTGCCACCAGGAATGCTGTGATTATCCCCGCAATAATCCCGAGTACTAATACCATAGGTATGGTTGCGAATACAGGTAGATGCCAGTATTTTAAAGCGATTGCCGCGATCGCTCCCAGGGTGCCTGCCAGATAGCCAACCGAAAGATCAATATGGCGGATGACAATCACCAGAGTCATGCCAACCGCCAGGACAGCGATATAGCTGGCAGCATTCACTAAATTGCCAATGTTCCTGGGTGAAATGAAGAGGCCGTTGGTCTTGATAGTGAAAAAGAGAACGATTACGACAAATGCGATATACATGCCGTAATCACGAATATTAAGAGTTTGAGCCTTCAGGGTTTCTTTGACAGACATGTTAAGCCTCCGTATAGCGATTATCCAACTGTAGCTTGGGCTTCTTTTGCAAAATCATCACGGGCGCCGATCATGTAAGCAACGACCCGCTCGCGGAAGTCATCAATATTTTCAGTGATGGGGCAATCACGGACCTTCCGGCCATTACGCATTACCATCAACCTGTCACTGACATGATAGATATCTTCGAGACGATGACTGATTATTATTATTGAAGCACCCTGGGCTTTGAGCTCTTTGACAAGATCGAGGACCTTGCTAATCGCAGCCACACTTAAAGCCGCGGTAGGCTCGTCCATGATAATAACCTTTGAATTGAATGCCATGGCGCGGGCAATCGCTACTGCCTGACGCTGACCACCCGAAAGTTTCTCTACCATCAAGCGCACAGAAGGGATATCGATCTTAAGACGGCCGAGCAAGCGTGCTGCTTCTTTTTCCATGCGCCGGTTATCCATCACACTGAATGAGCCGAGGTGTGTGCTCACCGCTTCCCGACCTAAGAACACATTGGAGGTCACATCAAGATTGTTGGCAAGTGCCAGATCCTGATAGACCATCTCAATACCGAGGCGCCGAGCATGCAAAGGATCGGTTAGATGAGCATTCTTACCTTCAATGAGAATCTCTCCTTCCTCAGGGATGTATGCACCACTGAGAACTTTCATTAAGGTAGATTTGCCAGCTGCGTTGTCACCCACCAATCCTAATACTTCGCCGTGGTGCAAAATTAGATCTACTCCACGGAGTGCTTGAACCGCAGCAAAGTTCTTTTTGATGTTCCGCATTTCCACGACCGGTGTGGCTGTAGTAGAAGGTTCCATAGTTTTCTCTTTTAAATTAGCCTAAGTTAGGATACTTATTGATCGCGATGACATTTTATTCGCTATTACAAAAAAAGGTCAAACCAATGAGGAATGACCATTATTACAGTTTGTAAAAGTGCTTAGTTCAGATGAACTGCAGGAATAGTGGCATTTTATTGCCACTATCCCTGCATTGACTAACGAAAAAATCTTATGGTAATCCAGTAAAGTCACTGGCTGGCCAGTATCCCGAGTCGATAATTGCAGATTGGACATTGCTCTTATCAACTGCGATGACCGCAGACGGCTTAGCAGGGACGTCGACCTTGCCATTATTGTAGGTTGTAGTCTCTTCCGGAGTCCCGCCAGTCAAGTAAGCGATTGCAGCGGTGATGGCATCACCAACGAGGGTGCGGACGTCCTTCAGGACGGTCATGGACTGCTTGCCATCGATGATGTACTGCACGGAGGGTTCCTCAGCATCCTGGCCGGTGATGACATAGCTCGTGACATCCTTGTCGGCTGCGAAAACATCGGCGATGGAGCGAGCGGTACCGTCATTGGGGGCGAGGATGAAGACATTGCCCTTGTCAGCCACGGAAGCTGCGGTAAGGTTGGCTTCAGCCAGGTTCTTGGCGACATCGAACTTCCAGTCGGTGGACACCTGACCGATGATCTTGCCCATCTCGTCTCGGGTGAGGGTAGCCTTATCCTGCAGGGCGACTGCTTCACTGGAGTTCTTGATCACGAAGGTGCCATCAACGATTTTGGGCTGCAGTACATTCCAAGCACCTTCGAAGAACAGGAAGGCGTTGTTATCGGTGGCGGCGCCAGCATACAAGTACAGCGGGTTGCCAGTGCCGGTGGCTTTGTCGACCAGGTACTGGCCCTGGGCTTTGCCTACCGAAATGCTATCGAAGGTGACGTAGTAATCAACAGCTTCGGAGTCTCGGATCAGGCGGTCATAGGAGATGACCTTTATGCCAGCTGCCCGGGCTTCTTCAGCAGCAGCGGCTGCGGCAGTCGCATCCTGTGGGCAGATGATGATGACTTTGACACCCTGAGAGATCAGGGACTCAACGTTGGCTTTTTCCTTAGCGGAATCTCCCTGGCTGAACAGGATCTGAACGGTGTATCCAGCAGCTTTGAAGGCATCATTGAAACGGGTCTCGTCCTGGATCCAGCGCGGTTCATCCTTGGTAGGAAGGACCACTCCCACTGAAAATGCAGCTGGCGCAGGTTGAGTGGGCTGGGCAAGGCCGCCTAACCCGGTAAAGTCGGAGGCAGGCCAATATCCCGAATCAATTACAGCTTCCTGGACATTCGTCTGGTCAACGGTGATGACCGCAGACGGCTTAGCAGGGACGTCGATCTTGCCATTATTGTAGGTTGTAGTCTCTTCCGGAGTCCCGCCAGTCAAGTAAGCGACTGCGGCGGTGATGGCATCACCAACGAGGGTGCGGACGTCCTTCAGGACGGTCATGGACTGCTTGCCATCAATGATGTACTGCACGGAGGGTTCCTCAGCATCCTGGCCGGTGATGACATAGCTCGTGACATCCTTGTCGGCTGCGAAAACATCGGCGATGGAGCGAGCGGTACCGTCATTGGGGGCGAGGATGAAGACATTACCCTTGTCAGCCGTGGAAGCTGCGGTGAGGTTGGCTTCAGCCAGGTTCTTGGCGACATCGAACTTCCAGTCGGTGGACACCTGCCCGATGATCTTGCCCATCTCGTCTCGGGTGAGGGTAGCCTTATCCTGCAGGGCGATTGCTTCACTGGAGTTCTTGATCACGAAGGTGCCATCAACGATTTTGGGCTGCAGTACATTCCAAGCACCTTCGAAGAACAGGAAGGCGTTGTTATCGGTGGCGGCGCCAGCATACAAGTACAGCGGGTTGCCAGTGCCGGTGGCTTTGTCGACCAGGTACTGGCCTTGGAGCTTGCCGACCTCGATGCTATCGAAGGTGACGTAGTAATCGACAGCTTCGGAGTCTCGGATCAGGCGGTCATAGGAGATGACCTTTATGCCAGCTGCCCGGGCTTCATCAGCAGCAGCGGCTGCGGCAGTCGCATCTTGTGGGCAGATGATGATGACTTTGACACCCTGCGAGATCAGGGACTCAACGTTGGCTTTTTCCTTAGCGGAATCTCCCTGGCTGAACAGGATTTGGACATCATACCCGGCAGCTTTGAAGGCATCATTGAAACGGGTCTCGTCCTGGATCCAGCGTGGTTCATCCTTGGTCGGTAAGACGACACCTACAGACAACTTAGCCGCGGGGGGCTGAGTCGCCTGAGGTACGGTTGTTGCCTGAGGTGCAGCTGTGGTTGCCGGGGCGCAGGCTGTAAGAACCATCGCAGCTACAAACAGGAAAGACAAAATTGCTGAAATCTTACTATTTTTAAACACAGGTACTCCTCCTAAATTTCTCGTTATATTTGCTGATTGACTTTATCGTTCAAAATGCGTATTCGCGGAAATTCAATCTCCCCTACCTTCCCTCCTTTCAGTATCTCCAATTTATCGATTGGTTGATTTATATGCACAACCATTTTATTCGACCAGACATATGTGATGAAACTTTCGACGGCACTGATCTCGTTGTCAGTGTGAGCCTGAACAGCGATTCCATGGTCTGTGCGGGAAGATTAGGAAAGTTCCTTTTCCCGGCAATTATCTGCCTGTATCTGATCCACCCCAAAAGACAAGGGATTTAACATTAATATACTCACATTATACAACCTTGTCAATCAACCAAGCCGTTTTGTTGCATTGGCGTGTTCTGCGACCATAAATCTTGTCTTATCGGGTTTGAAACTTCCAGATAAATCGGTAAGTACCGAGTAACTATTCAGCTTTGATGCCAGCAAATCGATAAAAGGATTTTCTTTATAAAGAACCACAAGTCAGTCTCGCTTTTTAGAAGACCAATTTTCTGAAGCAAGGTGTTCTATGAAGCGGCCAGCGATGTTGAAGAAAAATCTTCATGAAGTCTCCGTGCTCAGCAATGTCCTGGTGGTACTAATTGTCTGCTCCCGGAGTGCCGGATAATTTTTTCCAGCCAAGTCCATGGCGAGCAGCACACCTCCGACCACCGGCGGACAGTCCAGACAAATCAGCCTGGCTTTTGGCGCTTCCATGGTAATCACTTGCCGCATGGGTGCAATGAGCATTTCTCCGATATCATACAAGCTACCGACGAGCACTACCTCAAATTCTTGTCCTGAGAATTCCAGCTGCCGAATGACTGCCAGGGCAGTATAACCAAGCTCGCTGCCTGCCCAGCGGATGATGGCCTGTGCCACAGAATCACCTTGACAAGCGGCTTTATAGACCAACGGGGCATGATCCGAGGTGATATCGTAAGTGCCCATCTCGATCCCTTCCAGCAATGCGGGGATATCCCTGGCACCAGTCAGGTGTAAGAACTCATCCGTCAATTGGGTTTTGGGGCCACGCTTCGTCCACTCGTATGCAACGGAATATAAAGCCTGTTCAACTAAATTTCCCGCACCTCCATGTTCCCCAAAACCCACGCCGGTTACGCGGCCCACGTTGTGATCCTTATCCCAACCCCAGCAGTTTGTACCTGTACCTGCCACCACTGCAACTCCCCATCCCTGTGATGCGCCTGCCAACAGGCCGACAATCGTGTCGTTGACGGCTTCTACCGGGCAGGTTAAACCGATTGAACCGATCGCATCAAGGGTAGGTTGGCGTTCCGATGGCCAATCATAACCAGCCACGCCGAATCCTGCAGCAGTGATCTGGTTTTTAGCTAAACCGGCGTTTCTAAGAGCATGATCCACGGCTGTGTTTAAGGCTTTCTCCAAACCGTGATAGCCAACCAGTTCGTGATTGCCAGGACCACAGCTGCCAAAACCCACTGCACGCCCGTTTTCCTCAGCAATCAAAGCGTGGCTTTTTGTGCCACCAATATCAACACCCAGGAAGTAAGCTGGCATATTTCACACGCGGCGAAATCCTTCTGTAAACCAAAATCGCCTTGGGATGATAAGACTTCCGTTCTATTGGGGTGGTCCCTGCCTGGCATCACTTGTTTGCTGCTTCCTGGCGTGCCAGCAACCCCATGGCGGCGATCACACCGGCGATGACCCAAAGATATGGCATGGCGAACGAATCGATACTGAAACCTTCGCCAATGAAGGCCAGCAATGCAAGCTGCCCGGCCAGGGCTAACGTCTTCATTACCGGGTTTTGGCTACGGTGAGAAAACCTCGCTGATTGAAACAGCATATATATCCATGAGATAAACACCGCAAAACCAATAATTCCAGTTTCAGCCAGCAGGCGGAACCAGAAGCTCTTTACATTCGGTAATTGGTTCAGGTAGAAAAGCACATTTCGGATCTCGAAGGTTGCCCAACCCATGGGGGGTGCCAGGCTGGGGAAGAAGAAGCCAGCATTCCCTAAGCCGACCCCCAACCAAGGGTGCTGGTTGAAGACATTCCAACCATTTAGCCAGTAAACCATGCGTTCCAGGAAAATGAAACGCTGACTCAGCTTTAACAGGGTTGTTTCATCCAACGTAAGCACGCCGATGAGCTCCTGGGATGTCGGTGGCGCACTGACCAGTTTGGCCAATCTCCAATCCCGCTGCACCGAAATGTAGAGAATGCCCCCCAGCACCAGGGCATAGGTGGAGATCAGAATTGCCGAGGCAATCGCTTTTATCCAGCGTCTCCGGGCTTCGGCAGACAGGCGAGGCAGTAGAAAGCCCTGTGTAGACAGGAAAGAAACCAATCTGCGAAACAACGTTATATTAAGCCTAATAAAAATATAACTAAGCATCAACAGAAACGAAATCAATCCAATCCGTGGAGAGCTAAGGAAAAATGCAAGCACGCCGAAGACCAGCAGGATATTTTCGATGGATATCCGCCAGATGCGGAAATTGAAAGCCGAGGTTTTCTGATAGGTGGCTGCGATCCAGATGGGCAGGTACACCATCACCATCTGATGGGCAAACCAGGAGGCTTCATAGGTCAGCCCATTGACCCGCCCATAGCGGGGCGAGTACTGGGGCGAGAGGACCGCCAACCAGGATTGGATCTGGTTCATCCAGGTTGGGTAGAAGTCATAATGGCGGGAGATAAAAAATGCCTGCAAGCCTGCCCAGGCGATAGCCATGATACCCCCGATGGTGATGTACTTCCAGGTATTGTGCAATCGTTCAGGGCTCTTCACCCAGCTGGTGGTTACCAGGTAAAAGGTGATCCCAATCGCCAGGGTGAACAGGGCGCGCAGTTCCTGAGCTGGAACAGATCTCCCTTTGAAGCCGGGTATGTATAAGAAGTATGCCGCGGCACTGGCAATCACAGCCACCCCGAAAAAGAGTAACAACGGTACGGTTTCCTTCGGTAGCTTACCCTTCCGGAAGATGAGCGGGATTGTCCAGATGATGAGCAGGACGAGGAAGGGCAGGATGGATAGGGGCGCTACCAGTGCGCCCGTAAGAGAAGATAATAATGGGAAAGAGGTGAGTGGCAGACAGATCAAAGCCAAAGCCCACAAGACCTCACAGACCCTTTCCCACCAGCGCATGGGTTGGCTCGCTGGTCCTACCACGGCCACTTCCATAAGAACTGATCTGCTTTCATCTTTACAGGTTGGTCACTCTTTTTTAGTCTGCGAGCAACTGGGGGTATGGCTGATCCAAAGCGAGATGAAGATACCAACGATGAATCCGATCATTGCACCTGCCAGGACCAGATTGTTGCGCCCATAGAGAACCGGTTGTTCGGGCAGTAGGGCGGGGGATGGCGCCTGGAATACGACGTACGGCTGTGCCAGGCCTATCGCCTGCCACTCGAGCATTTCCTGGTAGCCAGCCTGAGCCCAGATATTCACAATCGCCTGGGCCACCGAAGGAACCTGGCTGCGGAATCGAAGCTCCCAGATGTCATGTTTACGTTCGAGGGTGTAATTTTTCAATAGATCGCGGACTGTTAATGAGAACCCAGCCTCTTGCGCCTGGCTGACCACCTGATTGAGGGTTTGGGTGGCAAGCAAGGCTCCTTCCGTGGTATTGAGCGCCATATCTTCATTATATTGGATGAGATCTTCTCTGGTGCCAATGTGAGGAAAAGTGTTCAAGTCTAATGTGACAAAATAAGTGGCTGTGGCTTCATAGACGGGAGGATGGATGTGAAAGAAGATATAGCCAAACGCTCCCCCTAGAAGTGTGGCGATCAGGACAACCCACCAATAATGCATCACTCGCAACAAGGACGAGTGGGGAGAAAATTCACTGGATGTCATGCGAGAAAAGGCTCATTCTAGAGGTTGGTTTTTCGATAACAGATTCTAACACATGCCTTCATGGAAATAAAAAAGACCGGATGTTCGGCATCCGGTCTTTCACTAGCAATTAACGGGGATATTATGGAGCGGCTACTGGTGGGCGAGTCAGGGTAGTGACATCTCCACGGACGGCCTGGATGCTGTCGTATAGCACCTGCAGGATGTACTTGCCGTTGTGGACGAATGCACCGGGATCCTTCTGGACCCATTGGTAGTTGTAGGCAGCGCGTAGCAAATTGGGCGTCCAGGAAGCGTAAGCATTTGCCCGGGTCATTTCTTCCGGATCAGCTACACCGTTGGCATTGGTATCGATGAAGAAGTATGGGTAGCTAGCGCCATCGTACACGAGTGGAGATTTTGCTACATCGTTGGCGTACTTCTGGATCGCCGCGTAAAGCAGCTCTGCTTCGGTGGCAACCTCATCGTAGATACCCTCGGTGGTATTGGCATCACCATCGTAGTCGGTGGTTCCCATACGGATGGTTTCAGGACCCTTGTTGCCAGGGTGGCAGCCAGCGCACAGCTCGGTGTTGACACCCAGCTCATGCGAGTTATGGCACGTCACACAAGTCTGGCCGGCATCGACGTGGGCATGGTGACCCAGGTATTCCTTGCCGGTGAACTCATAGGCACCCTTGGCTTCGGTACCGAACAGGGTGGCCCCTGCACCGAAGTAGTGCGGATTCCTGAAGCGTAGGTCAACCGAAACGGCGTCAGCCGGTAGGTCGCCGATGGCCTTGTTGACGCTGACGGTGGACTCACGACCCTGGTGGCAGGTGATGCACAGGTTGGCTGGGGCACCATCGCCGAAAGTGATCACGGCACCGCTGGGGAACTTGGCGCCAGCGACTGCGTAAGTGGCCGGGAATTGAGTGACATCATGGCAAGTTTGGCATTCAAAGCCCTGCGAGATGGGCTGAGCGATGGTTACACCCGTGACTTTATCAGCCGAATTAGCAGCTTCTTTGACGAAGAGCGGGAGGCCAGCTGCGGAGTGGCACTTGGAGCAGGTGGCGGGAACTTCGCCATCGGCATCCCAATCACGGAAGGCCATCTCGGTGGCAGCAAAGTGACCAGCGTCAATGCGGTGCAAGGCACTCATGTCGATCGGGGTGTTGAGCTGAGAGTTCAGATCAGCAATCGAATCGTATAGCAGCTCGATCATGTACTTTGCGTTGTGGGCATACGCACCGGGGTCCTTGACGGACATCTGGTAGTTATAGGCAGCCTTGAGCAGGCGACCCGTCCAGGATGCATAAGCAGCTTCTTCTGAGCTGGCTTCCTCAGGATCGACCACACCGTTATCATTGGTGTCGTTGAAGAAGTATGGGTAGGTAGCTGGGTCGTAAGCAACGGGGGCATTCGTTACCTGCTTGGCATATGCCTGGATGGCTGTAAGGGTCAGATCCTGTAAGCCTGTAAGCTCAGCTGCGATGCCTTCAGTCGTATCGCCGTTGCCATTGTAGTCTTCCAAGGAACCATTCATGCGGATGTTGACCAGATCCTCTTCAGAGGCAACGTTTGTATGGCACTCCTGGCAGGCTTCCACCTTGACTTCTAGCGAGTGCTGATCGTGGCAGCTTATACAGGTATTCAGGTTATCAGCATGCAGGAATTTGCCGTCATAGGTCTGGTCAGCGTACTGATATCCACCACCGGTTTCGGTTCCGTACTGCGTGGCTGCGGCTGCGAAGTAATGGATGTTGGTGAAGCGCAGGTCGGTGGAAACGGTATCCAGGGTGTCTGTCAGGGCGTTGGTGGCAATGGCGCCATCAATGCTTGAGCCTGAAGCACGCCCGTAGTGACAGGCGATGCAGCGGCCTTCTGGACCAAGGTTGGACACGGTTGCGCCGGATGGGAAGGTGACCGCATCCAAGGCAACAGCGGCTTCGTTGTGGCAGGCTTCGCAAGTGATGCCATTGCTGACCGGCTGGGCAGCATCAACCACACCCGGAGCGGAACCATCGGCGCCAACAAAATCTTCAAAGCCGGTGGAAGTGTGGCATTGGGCACAGCTGGTGGGTACTTCTTGAGGGTCATCCCCATCCCAATGGCGGAAGGCTTCAGCTGTCGCATCTGCATGGCCAGATCCAGCCCAAGATGCTTCAATTTCAGGCACCAGCACGACCGGGGTCGGGCAGGGCTCTGCTGTTGGGCAAGCGGGTGGAGGTGGGCAGGTCGGACATTCCTGAACCGTGGGCACCACAGTGGGGGTCGCTGGGCTTGAACATGCTGCGATGGCCAGGGCCAGGCCGATCAACAGCAACCCAACAAATAGATATTTCTTGTAAGTCATAGATTTCTCCTCATGAGGGAATAGAAATTTTACAACAGGTACAGGTGGGGGGGTGTGAAAGATATTTTTATAGGGCGCCTCCTTTGGCGAAACATCAAAAATTGTAACGTTTGTGGGTAAACCTATTGCTTGGGACAGAAGTAATTGAAAATACCATTAATAATAGGTTGAACACCCTATATAATTCTACCATATAATTAGGGCATTATGAGTAGTTTGTATTAAAATTCTCAAGCTAGCAAGGGGGAATTTTGTGCCAACTAGATTATAAAAACAAAAACCTTGCGCCAGGTGAAGGATATCATAGCTGGCGCAAGGCTGATGGGCAAGGAGGATGCTTGCAGGCTACTTGATTTCCTTATGTTCTTCGGCTTTGTTAGCTCCCTGAGCGAAAAGGTAGATGGTAAGGATAACGATCATGCCGATCACCATCCCAGCGATCTCTGGCCAGCGGGCAGAAAACTCAAGCATCAATCCACGGCCTCCAATCGAGAGCTGATTGGCAAACTTGATGATTGCGTTAGCGATGTGTGACAAATTCACCGTAAGATAAGCTACACCAATTAGAGCCAGGACGGTGAAAGGGATAGCTATTACCAATGTCCAAAAAGTAGCATGAAATTGTACTTTGCGCATCTCAACCTCCATAAAACAGAAACCTGCCGGTAATTTATCTATATCATAGATGTCCGGCAGGTTCTCGTCAATAGGGGTGGAGAAGGATTTTTTGATAGGGTGATTAGCCTAAATTAAGGAGTAATTAGTCCTTTTCTTATAGCATATTTTACTAATTCACTTTTTGAGTGGAGCTCTAATTTTCGCATCAAGTTTTCTCGGTGGCGTGCCACGGTGTGTTTGCTGATATTCAGGGTTTCTCCAATCTCGTCATTACTCAGCCCTTCGGCAAGTAAGCTGAGCACTTCTTGTTCACGCGTAGTCAGCCCATCCAGGGAGGTTTTTTCATTTTCCTGGGTCGAGCGGCCCAGGAAATCGGCCACCAGGGCTTTCGCCAGGGAAGGATAAATATATATTTCGCCTGCATACGCCGCCCGGATCGAGGTGATCAGGTCTTCAGGGGCAGCCCGCTTGGGTACATATCCCGAGGCCCCGGCTTGCAGCATCTCGAAAAAGTATTGCTCGTCTTCGTGTATGGTCAGGGCGATCACCGAGATATCTGGGTATTGCTCCTTGATCTGCCGGGTTGCCTCAATACCTGAAATATCAGGCAACGTAATATCCATGACGATGACATCTGGGGATAATTCTTTGGTCTTTTCCAGGGCATGGATGCCGCTATCTGCTTCTCCGATGATTTTCATATCCGGCTGGCCTTCAAGCAGCATTCGTAGACCGGTACGAACGACTTGGTGGTCATCAACAAGCAATAATTTAATATCAGGCATTTTGTGTCCCTCCAATAATAGGTACATTCACTTGAATCAGCGTGCCTTTACCAGGTTGCGAGAGGATAGTGCAGGTTCCACCTACCAAAGAAGCGCGTTCCACCATGCCCATCAAACCGAGGGCAGTAGGTTTGCCCGGTTTCTTTTTCATTACAGCATCGGTTATAAAACCCTGACCATTATCCTCTACCCGCAGGTAGATATTTTCATCTGTATAGTCGAGTTGCATATCGATGCGGGTAGCATTGGCATGGCGTACGACGTTCGTGATGGCTTCTTGAGCGATGCGGAAGACGACCGCTCGTAAGTCCGAACTGAGTTGGGGCTTACCCCCGTGGCTAACCAGGTTGATGGGGATGCCAGTTCGGTCGCTGACATCACTGGTGTACCAGCGTAAGGCAGCCAGTAAGCCCAGGTCATCTAGCTGCGGTGGGTGTAATCCGGTTACCAGGTGTTGTAGCTCTACCACCCCATCGGTTGCTAATTTTTCCAACTGGTTAGCTTGTTCGATTGCCCGGGTTTTGTTGGTAACAATCATCTCCGACATCCCGCGTAAGCCCATGCCCAAGGCAGTCAGGGTTTGGCCGGTTTCGTCATGAAGCTCGCGCGCAATACGCTGGCGCTCTGCTTCCTGGGCGATCACCGTCTGGTGGAGCAGCTCTCCGCGCAGTTCTTCGAGGCGCATCTGCTCGGCAATTTGGGCGTTGCGAAGAGAATCGATCTGCTGGTTGCTCTCCACCTGGAACGCCCGCAATGAGCGTATGATAAAGAATGAGGCCAGGATCGCCATGCAGGCGCGGAAAACCTGGATCGGAAACCCAAACACATTCAGGAAAACGTTAGCGTTTATTACTGATGATGGAAAGATCACGCTCGGAGAGGCAAATAACTGGCCGACCAAACCATACAGGCCAAAGGCAATCGCGGCGAACAAGACATCTCGGCCGATAGCAGGCATGCCCATCTGGATAAATCTACCGCGTTGTAAAATCAAGCCCCAGCAGGTCAGGATCGCACCGGGAATTGCCAGGGCATAGCGTGTATACACATCCGCAGCAATCGCACGCGCTTCAGGGCTGGCCTGGCTGAACAGAACCCCCAATAATCCAATCACCCAAATCGCCGTGATGGTGGACAGCATGCCGATATATAGCTTGCGTTTTTCCACGCCAGTGATCAAGCGTGCTCCAAAAGCGATAAGGAATAAAAATGAAGAAGCCAGGGCAACCAATCGCACAGGCAGCACCCAGAGAGGATTTGTGCCCCCGAAAATCTGTGAGTTGATGATCAGGAACATCTCAAACCACTCATGGCAGCCATGGATCAATCCGAACCCGATCAATGGGCGCAGAGCTCGCGAAAAATCCATCTTGGACGAATGGCCAATTTCAAGCAGGACTGCCAGGCCCATCACAAAGAAAGACAGCCCATAAAAGAAGTAAACGATGATGATATTTCTGGTAAAAAAGTCAGCCATCAGCCAATCTACTCTCGCTACGCTTCACCTGATTATCGCCTTGCGAAGGTTTCCTAAACTCGTCCGACTACCGGGGGTAAGAATGGCAAGTATCACATCTGTTGATCAACAAAGCATCGCGCATAGGATATCTCCTCCACTATTATCCCCCACGTGGAAACGGGTACCCCAAAAAGCCGGTTGAGTCTCTCAGAATGACCCATCGTTCACCTCCATCGGCAATCGGTGGCGATCAATTATTTTTCCGGAGCACCTGCATTGATCCAATCCACCACGAGCTGAAGCTCCTCAGGGGTCAATTGGCCAAAATGTGGTGTAGTTCCGGATTGTTTTATTACCAGCGGGCTGCCTGCAGCATCTCCAGGGATGATCACGGGTCCATTAACGGAACCCTGCATTGCAGTCTGATAGGTGGTCAGATTCAGACTCTGGATGCCGTCCTCACCGTGGCATGCGCCGCATTTGGATTTAAATAACGGTCCGATCGTTGCATCGTAGGTTAGTGGACCAGACAGATTTACCGGTGCTGAGGGTGTGGGGGTGGGGGGTAAGCTGGCTAAGATCGTCTCTCGCAGGCCAGGAGCATCAAGGCCGGCGTATTTCCACTCGATACCGTGGCAAGCACTGTTTGAGCAGAAGGAGGTGTTATCGGTGCCGCCGGGATTGCTGGTAGTGTGGCAATCATTGCAGGTTTCATCAAAGACCTGGTTATGCATGGCGATCCAGTTGGTATTCAGATGCGATTGCGGTTCAAGGCCGCGTGGGATCTCAACATTTGCGACAAAATCAGAAGGACCAGCAACTTCGGGTATCGTGTGGCAAAGGTTGCATTCCAGGCGGATAGATTGGTTAGATGAATCCAAGTGCTTGCCATCATGGCAACGGAAGCAGCCTGGAAAGTAATAATGACCGACGTTTTCGGGGTGGGCATTCCAATCAGATTTTTGATCCAGATTGACGGAATTGATGAACATCGTTTGGATAGCCGAAATGGCATTTTGGATCGCATCGGGATGTGCGGCGTAATATTCAGGGTAATAAGTCTGGTAGTAATTCATCAGACCATAGATGCCATTCAACCCTTCCTGCTGCGAAGTATAGGGGGCACCCAGCACTTCAACACCCTTTGCCCGGATATCCGGGATGGTTTTGTCAATCTGACCACGCGCCAATCCAGCATTGATCTGCTCTTCCGGCATCGGTACAAGGTGGGTGATCCGGTTGTGGCAGGTAACGCAGTCCATTTCTTTCAAGTCTGCATCGGTGATATTGGCAGGATCGAAACTTGAGGCGATATCGGTATATTCAGTGTAAGTGCCGTCGGGGTTCGTCACACGGACATAAGGGATTTCCTGCTGAAGCTCATCTGTGGCATAGTATTGGACCGGATTTTCCACGTGCCAGTGGATGCCCTTGCCCAATCCCTCGCGGCTGGTTCCACCGCCGGTTTTAAAACTGAGGAAGAGGCTGTAGGGGGTATTGTTGATATCAGTTTGGTAGCGCTTATCTTCACGCAGGCTGTCATCGGAGAATTTGTCGGGATTGTGGCATTTTTCGCACGTGTCGCGGGCAGGACGCATATTGGTAGCATAGATCGGGTAGGTATAGTTGTGGAAAATCGTGGCAGTTACGTGCCGGATATCCCCCGCCTTGCGCGTGATCTGGTTAGCGATAAAACCGCGCCCGATGTGGCATTCCACACAGTCTACCCTGGCGTGAGGTGAAGCCTGGTAGGAAGAGTATTCGGGTGGCATGGTATGACAAGTGGTTCCACAAAACTCAGGGCTGTTGGTATACTGCCAGCCATAAGCTGCGCCAATTAGCAAGATGATCGTAAGTATGCCCAGGATGCCGTAAGGGAGCACCTTGACCCATGTTTTCGAGCCAGCTGGCGGGAAAAAGAAATTATGCAGCGCATTTCCCAGGCGTTTGAAGAATTTTTTCATTGGTTTTTCTCCGTTACTTCTCTGGTGCTCCAGCCTTGATCCAAGCAATAACCTGGTCTAGCTCATCGATGGTGAGCTGACCAGGATGGTTCCCAGCGGATTGTTTTTGGACCAGGATGCTGTTATCCGGGTCATAGGGGATGATTGCCGGACCAGTGTTCCCGCCAGCCAATGCATCTTGATAGGTAGCCAGGCTCAACCCACCGACTTTGGTGATCCCATGGCAGGAACCACAGCGGTTGCGGAACAGGCCTGAGAAATAGCCGTCCCAGGTCATGGCACCCACTTCCGCACCAGGCGCAAGGGTAGGCGGGGCTGTGGGTGAAGGTCGCGGGGTGGGAGTGACTGGCACGTAAACCTGAGCCGTTTCACCCTGGGGAACCGTGGTAATGGCGGTTTCCTCGACGAAGGTGAATTTGTAAACACCGAAGCCAAAGACCAGGGTAAAGATAAAGGCAGCCGGGAAGTAAGCAATTTGGCGCTTGCGGATCACCTCAGGGGAAGGGCGCCTGGGTGCCTTGTTGGCTTCGATCTGGGCCAGCTCGGCTGGATGCTCATGGCGCATCTCTTCCCGGTTCAACTTGCCCGTGAACATGCTTTTGTTGAAGTGCTTGATGTGGACATGGTAAAAGTGCCAGATAATGATCGCCAGTACAGCCAATATCGCCTCGGCACCATGGGCTGCTTTCGCTGCCGGTATGTACTCACCGGGCAGGATGCTGGTCGTGGTTATGGGGTTCCACATCATGAACCCGGTCAAACCCATAATGACCGTGCCCCACACCACTGCCAGGTATTCCATTTTTTCAGCATAATTGAAGCGCCCGTAATATCCGCGGTGCTTACGGAACCCCAACCAATACAGCACATCCTGGATGAGATGCTGACCGTCTTCAATACCTGGCAACATCGTCCATGGCACCCGCAACACAGCAACTTTATAACCCAGGACGAGCACATGGTATCCACTGATGATCATCATGATAAAGGCACTGATATGGTGGATAATGCGTACCTGTTCAATCCCGCCGAGCGTGTAGATGAACATATCGCTGATAGGGTAGGCGGCGAATTTCTGGATCAGGCCGGTAAAACCCAATACAGTAAAGGAAGCCAGGAAAATGATATGCTCGATACGCTGTGAGATATCAAATCGATTGTATGTGATGAGTTTATCTGAAGGGGTAGCCTTTGTGGGAGATTGCATGACCGTTTTATCCATGGGTCACCTCGCCATCCGCCTGGTCAGTCTGTTCAGGTTGGCTACCTGGCTCAGCCGGAGGTGGAGTAGCCTCGGTCGCTTGAGGCTCAACAGGTGGCTCGCCGGTTTTTCCTTTCCGTTGAGCTTTTACATACACTGAATGACCAACATCCAGGCCGACCAGGACCAGCATGAAGCCCAGAACAGCAGGAATGAACAGCGTGTAAAACAGATTTACATAATAAACGGCAGGGAAGCGGCTGGTTGAAGGGATATAGTGTGACATCCAGGCACTGGGGAAATTGCTGGTAGCATCCGGGTGGCATACTTTACAACGCGCCAGGAGGTTGTCTTTCATCTCCAAGCCTGTTTGGGGGTCATCTACCCTGGAGATATCATGGACACCATGGCAATCGTAGCACACCGGTTTATTGGTCTGAGAATCCGGTGATTGCTTCTCGAATAGGGTGACCGTAGTCCCGTGGAAATCAGATACGTAAGTATTCAAAACATCGGTGGAAATCCCGTACTTCTGCATTAATTCAGGATTCGTATGGCAGCCAGCACATAGCTCAGGTGAGCTCAAGCGGAAGGCAGCCGTGGTTGGGTTGCCGATATTGTGCACACCGTGGCAGTCAATGCAGGTTGGTACATCGGTGTTCGATTCCTGGGTTAATGCGGTGCCATGCACGCTTTCGACATATTTCTGATAAATGGCGTTATGGCACTTGGCACAGGTAAGCGGGATATTTAAACGCGCTTCGGGAAGCAGCTCACCTGTCTCGGGGTCCGTCCACTGCTGGACGGAATGTGAGCCGTGGCAATCAGAGCACACCGCAGCCTCACGTTTTCCCTCAGCCTGGGCTGCTGCATGGACACTATCCATGGTCAGGTTGTACTCGCCTGAATGGCATCGATCGCACACCCCGGTCAGCTGCAGGGTAGCATCGCGGGCATCCGTGGCTGTGAACTCGGGATGAGGGTACTCTCCCAGGTCTGTGTGGCATTGCACACAGGCATATCCGTCCTTACCATGAATGGAGTTTGCGTAAGTCTCGGGATCGACATATAGATCCAGTGTGTCGCCATTTTCTAGCTGCATTGTGAGGCCTGGTGTACCGTGGCAGCCCAGGCAGGTCTCGTTGCTCACAATTGGGTTGACACTCTCGGATGGGGCCACAACCTGTTGGAAGGATGTTTCGTGTGCAAGCCCACTGGCTGGTGCAGCGCTTGCTTTAACCACCAGTAAGCTGGCTGTTCCGATAACGATCAGCAACGTCCCCACCAGGAAGATAGACAGCTGTTTCCGTACGGACATCATGACTTGACTTCTCCTGGGTCTTCCTCGGGGTGACCTTCCTTGACCAAGCGTGTATATTCTAAGGAATGATAGGTACGCATGTCGTCTTCGTTCAGCCAGCCCGAAAAGATGCTCAGGTTGAGCCTCTCGAGGTGCACATGGTAAAAATGCCAGATGATGATAAACACAGCCGTCGCCATGGCTTCCGTGCTATGTGCCATGATGGCGCCTGGTATGACCTGGCCTGGCAGGAAGCGTGTCACAGTTTCCGGAAACCATAGGATGTATCCAGTGACAATCATGATCCCTACTGCAAAAAACAGGAACCAGTAGGTCACCTTCTGCTCGAAGTTATACTTCCCGAATGCGGGTTTGCGTTTCTTTATATGTATCAGGTATAGCACCATGTTCCAGGCATCTTTGATATCCTGCACGGTCGGCAGCATATCGCCGGGCAGTCTTTTCCGGATGATCTGGAAGATGATCTTCCCCAGGTGGTATAAAACCAGGGCTGTCAGCAATAGCGCAGTGATATGATGGATTTGCTGGATAAAATTCAGCCGCTCCGGTGTGGAGATGATCGCCTGGCTCCAGGTGGAGGTATTGTATTTTTGGGGTAGACCTGTTAGCAGTAGGATGAAGATGCTGACCATCAAGACAACATGCTCCCAGCGCTGGCTGAGATCGAAACGCGGGAATGTTCGGATCAGCCTGACACCCGTAGCTTTTGAGGATGAGGTCGCAACTTTGGTGCTTTTCATAGGCTCCTCCTACCTCGATCTACCATGAACCTGATGAACTGCAGCAGTACATATACACCGCAGATCACTAAGATTGCAGGAAGAAAGTATGAATAAAACAGGTCCAGGTAATATAAGAATGGGGTGCGCTCCAGGGTCACCTTGTAATGGCCGGTCCAGGCACCTGTCCAATTTTGGCCGACACCCGGGTGGCATTTCTGGCAGGTGGCCAGTAGATTGGCCGGATTAACCGACGAATTGGGGTCATCTGGTTTAAGGATGTCGTGTATCCCGTGGCAATCGGAACATACCGCAGAGTTGTGCTGGACGGTTGGCCAGCGTGCTTCGTACACCGAGACGTCCACGCCGTGCCACGATAGGTTGTACAGGTCGTAAACATCTGCAGACAGGCCATACTTAGCCATCATCTCTGCGTTGGCGTGGCAGCTGGCGCACAGGTCGGGCTCTTCAACTTTGAATTGCTGGGTCCGTGGATCCTGGATATTGTGTACGCCGTGGCAGGTGGTGCAGACAGGTACATCCGGGTTTGATTCCTGGATCAGGGCATTGCCGTGCACACTGTTCTGGTAGATGCCATACTCTTGTGTATGGCAATTTCCGCAAGTTTCGGGGATCAAAGTGCGGGGTTCATCCGGTGGCTTTATATAATGTGATCCATGGCAATCGGTGCAGACCGGGGCATTTAAATTCCCTTCATCCGCTACCTGTGCATGCATGCTATCGAAGGTCTTGCTGTAGTTATCGGGGTGGCATTTTTCGCAGGCCTGGTAATACTCGCGGGTCAATTCACGTTTGGTCTCGTAGGTGATCGCCGGATGGGGGTAGGTGGTGATGTTCGTGTGACAGGCTTCGCACTCGATCCCATTCGGGCTGTGAACTGAAGTTTTCAATTGCTCCGCATCGACATACAACGGGACCGTCTCACCACTTGGCAGGGTCATTTTTAGATCCGGATTTGAGTGGCAGGATAAGCAATACTCTTCGGTCTGTTGTTCAGGCTGACTGGCTTGCGAAGGTGAAGCACTGAATAAGGACAGGATCACGACCAGCCCAATAACCAGGAGAATCCCCAGCAATTTTATATTTGATAAGATCTTTGTCATGTGCCGGTCCTCCTTAATAGCCGTTATCTTCACTTTTCTGATAATCCTCAGTTGGAGGAGCGGGTTTTGCAACAATTCCGAACCGACGCAGCAGGTAAGAGACGCCGAACAGAATGATCAAAGGTACGAGGCAGCGTGCGATACAGAGCAACGCTACATAAAGTGGATTGGTTGAGGCATCACCCATAGTCTTTATCCTCCGCTCGCAGCCAGGAAGCCTTCAAATCCAACCTTGCAAGCATGGACAATCGGATTAATCAATAAATGGTCGCTATAAAGGAAATTTTTCACTATTAAGTATAACCTATCCGTATGGTCAAATTTATGAGTGTTCCTCTTTACCGAAGAGGGGTAAGAATTTTACTCCGAGGGTTAGCATGATCAGGGCATAGCCGATAATGCCAATCGCGATGCCCCATTCGGGCAGGCCGGGGAAATATCTACCCGGAGGTAGCTGGTACAGGGTGCCTGGAGAATAGCTGAGTGGCACGAATAGTCCACCGACTGTGACATTCCAGCGGTTGATCAGGATGCCGAGCACGGCCAAGCCGGCCCCTATGACCAGGAAGGGTGGCCGGCGGTTAAAGCGCGGTGTGAGGAACAGGATCGCCGGTACGATCACTCCCAGGAGGATCTCGAACACCCAGAATGAAAAATTATAGGGAGTCTGCTGGCTAAGCAGGTTGAACGCTTCGCTCACCGAAGGGGTGCGGCCATAATAGGTAACGGCTGCCAGGTCCCAGAAACGGATATACCCATAAACCAGCAGTGCAAAACCACTGAAGCGGGCGATAGTGCGCAGGATGTCATCGGCGATATATTTCTTTCCGGTGATCCACTCCACAATATAGGTAATCGCCATGGTGAGGGCGGGGCCGACAGCAACTGCAGACAGGATGAACATGATGGGCATGCTGGGCTTGAACCAGATCGGCCGTGATTTTACGATGCCGTACGTTGCACCAAGCGATGATTGGTGTAGCAGCGAGATCGCCAGACCGGCCAGTGCCAGTGCCGGGGCAGCCTTGTGCAGATAATGTGCAGCCACCTGGATCCAGTGGTATTTCCGGAAGAAACGCGACTCGGCAATGATCGGTGCAAACTCGACCAGCATGATGGTCAGGTAGATCGTGATGCACCAGGTAATCTCCCATAAGACCGAATGGATATTCCAATAGACCCATGGATGCCAGAACCTGTCAGGCCGGCCGATATCCATCACAAGCGTCAACAAAGCACAGCTATAACCAATAAACCCGATAAATACTGCAATGGGGATGATGGGTTTAAAGCGCTTGAGTCCAAAAAGGTAAACCACTGCAGAAAGTGTGAATGCCCCCGCACCGAGGGCAATTGACGAAAGGTCGATGGTGATCCATAACCCCCAGGGGACCGAGTCTGACATATTGGTGACGTACAGTCCATTCCAGAACACGGTAAATGCCGAGACTAAGCCAATGATGATGCATAAGGCGAGAAAACCGAGCCAGGCAAGCATCGCCGGGCTGATCGAAAATTGTTTTCGTTCACCAAGAGCTTGTGTGGCCATTTATAAGCCCTCCTTGGGGATGACATAATAGACACTTGGCTCAGTGCCCAGCTCTTCCCGCAACCGGATGGTTGCCTCCGTCGCGATGACTTGTGATACCTTGCTTTCGGGGTCGTTCAAGTCTCCAAAAACGCGCGCCCCTACCGGGCAGATATTGACACACGCAGGGGTGGCATCCATATCTTCACCCGGCACGAAGCCCGCAGCCAGACCCGAATCGATGCGCTGGATGCAGAAGGTGCATTTTTCGACCACGCCCCGTGGGCGGCGGTCCACTTCGGGAATGCCCCAGGTGGGGACGTATGGATTGGCTTCGGTATATTGCTGCCAGTTGAACTTTCGAGCGTCATACGGACAGGCGATCTCACAATATCGGCAGCCGATACAGCGCTCATAATTCATGACTACCAAACCGTCGGCACGGTGATACGTGGCTTTGACCGGGCATACCTCCACACAAGGGGCATCACCACAATGCAGGCAAGGCCGGCTGAAATAAAATGGTGTGCCGGTGGATGTCTCTTCGTCTACGACGATATTCCAGGGTTTCTCCGGTCGCTTCAATTCCATGTCTACCCACACGTCATTCGTGGCAGAGCATGCCCTCAGGCAGTATTCGCAGCCGATACACCGATCCAGGTTGATTACCATTCCCCAATGATGACCTGAGATATCCGCGCTCGTCTCTTCGAGCCCTTCAACTTGCTCCTGCTTAAAGCTGGCAAAGGGGGAGAACGGGCCGGTCGTGAGCAGCTGGGCGGCGATAACCGAGCCTCCAGCTACCCCGCCGAGGATCAAAAAGTCTTTTCGCGAGAGCTCGAGCTTAACTTTTGTCTTCTTTTTGCTCATCTTCTTTTGCCTCAACCACTGTGATACCCCGGCTGACGACCCACGCTGCAGCACCACCGATCATCAAACCGACAATGGCGCCTTGAGCCAAGCCGATATATAAGCGATTTGTGCTTTGAGACTTTAATTCTGTGATCTGCTGCTGCTGGGTTTGAACCTGCTGCTGCAGGGTAGCCGCATCCTCCGCATTGAGCGAAGCAACTTCACCGGTTAGTTTGACGATCTCATCCCGAGTGTGGACCGTATCCTGATGGCAGGCGATGCAGGCGTCTGATCCCACAGAAAACGTGTGCCCGGTGGGTACCAGTCCCTCAATGGGGTCGTTGGTGCGCGGGCTGGTGTACATGTGGCAGTTACTGCACTCGAGGCCGGCATTGGCATGCGTGCTGTGGGTGAATGATCCGCCGCGCTCCTGGTGGCAGGTTGTACAAAGCTCGGTGACTGATTCTGCCTTGGGCGTTTGCGAATGGGGGTTATGGCAAGCCTGGCATTGAATGCCTTCCAGACCATGAACCGAGGCATGCCACTCATCTGTTGTGGTTTTGTGGCAGGTCCCGCACAGATCGGCATTGGGTGTGATCGGCATGGGTTTTTCTGGGTGGTCTGGTTGGAACGGCCCATGGCAGGCTTCGCAGGTCACGCCTTCTTCGGCATATAAACCAGTCGCCGTATCAAAACCTGTGGTGTGGCATTCAAGGCACGATACCTGGCTGCCCAATTGTGTCCAATCGCGCTGGAAAATTGGGGCAGAGAATGCCAGGGCATGGCGAGTGTCCTGCCAGGCAGTGTAGATATTCTCATGACACTGTGCACAGGATTGCGAGCCAGCATAACCCGGAACCTGGTAGGCTGGCGCGGGTGCCGGTGCGGCAGTAGCAGGCTGGGTCACTGATAGCAACCCTCCAATGAAGAAACTGAGGCTGAACACAATACCAAACACTACCCAGGCACGTTTCTTTCTGATCACCTTGAGAATTTTCATCACGTTTTTCTCCACATATAGGTTGTTCACCCTATTAATACCACATGAGAATATGGCTATTTTACCCTATGTTAATGATATTAGAAACTATAGAATTATTAAGTTAGGAAAGTCAGTTTTAAGCATTGATAAATGTAATGCGCGATTAAACAAAAAAAGGCTGGTAAATTGTTACCAGCCCTTTCCGTTAATTCCCGATAAGGTAGGGTTAAGCTAGGGATTGGTCGCTACAGGCGGGATGGCATGGTAGCCATTGGCAACCGCCTCCAGCTCTGCATCTGTCAGGAGCGTGCCATGGCAATGCCGGCAGGCGTAATCCAGGCTGATCTGTCCGGTAGCCAGGCTGCCGTCTTCATTGAACTGGCTCACCTTGCGTGGGTCGATTGCCATCACATGGGTGGCCATATCACCAGTGTAGGCCTGGGGATTGGCTGAGCCGCTTTGGATCAGGTGGGGCATGTGGCAATCCGTGCAGCCAATGTTATTGGTCACGTGTGCCGGGTTATTTTGGAACTGGGCTTCCTGCCAATGACAATCCTGGCAGAGCAGCTTGGTGGTTTGCTCGCCTGCTACCTGCAGCTGGACGACACCTGAGTGGGGGTCATGGCAGGTCAGGCAATTTAAGACCATGTGTTTGCTCTGGCTGAGGTCGCCAAACTGGTCGCTGTGCTGGATGAAACCATTTTTTACATCGAGCATGACGGTGGGCACGTACTGGTGGCATTCGCGGCACAGGCTTGCGTCTGGCTGGACGTACATACGTACACCCTTGGGATTGTTGGCATGCAGGCTGCCCGGACCATGGCAGCGCTCACACCTTACACCAGCCTGTGCCCAGCTACCGGTGATTCCCGGCAAATTGTCCTGGCTGCCACCGCTGGAGTAGCCTGTGGTATGGCAGGTTCCACAAGTAAATGGGAGGTCAGCCTCACCAGCATGAAAAGATGCCCAGCCTGGAGATAAACCCAGGCTTGAAATGCCCAGGTTATACTGGTTAAAGTAGCTTGTGTCACCGGTCTTGCTTGGGCTATCGGTGATGATGTAGCCTTCTGAATCAACGAACAGCGCTTTCCAGTTGTAACCACCGATAATGTAACTGATGTCGCCCAGGTTATACCCCTGCGGCAGGGCTGGCACCGGGCTGAATGGGTAGACAGACGCTTTACCATCCGTGATCTGGGATAAACTCCATGGGTGGCCAGATTTCATGTAAGACTGGGAAAGATCATTGTGGCAGCCTGAGCACAGTTGGTCACCAACGTACTCAGCACCGGAAGGTCCTGCCTCACCCGCAGGGCCGGTTTCGCCGACAGGTCCAGCAGGGCCCTCGGGACCAGCCGGTCCCGCAGGGCCAACCGGCCCTTGTTCACCTTGCGCACCTGCGCAGGCTGCCAGCGCACCTGCCAGGATCAGCAAGAAACCGATCATCACCACTAATTTCCGCGACATACACTGCTCCTCACTAATATCTTTTTAATCTGAGGGCATATTTTACACTACTTTTCCTTCCATGCTAACCTTTTCTCGGTTATAATGCTCGAAATCTGGAGCAGAGAATGACTTTTTAATCTGGGCCTTCTTCGCACTGAATGAGAATGATAATCCAGGCTTGCGTCGGGCGAGATGTTCCAGGCTGCTAGAGAGCTGAACCAGAGAAGACACCCTCGATCGCCCGACGCCATCTGCGAAGGGCGATTTATTTTGCCAATCCGGCTTTGGAAAGGTATGGAGGCAAAGAATGTATAAAACACATACATGTGGTGAGCTACGTGCCAGTCATCAAGGTAAGGCGGTTACCCTGGCAGGCTGGGTGAACCGCCGGCGTGTGCAAGGCGGGATCAATTTTGTTGATCTGCGCGACCGCTTTGGCATTGTCCAGGTGGTGAGTGATGTAGAAAAATCCCCCGATATCCACCAGGCTCTGGAAGCAGTTCGCCCGGAGTGGGTGATCCAGATAGAGGGGGTCGTCAGGCTACGCCCTGAAGGACTGGCAAACCCCAATATGCCCACCGGTGATATCGAAGTGCTGGCATCGAAGGTAAAAGTCCTCAATCAGGCGAAAACCACACCCATCACGATCAGCAAAGAAGAGGATGAAAACGAGGAGATCCGCTTGCGCTATCGTTACCTGGACTTGCGGCGCGAGCGTATGCGCGGAAATTTGATCCTGCGCCATAAGGTGATCAAGTTCATCCGCGATTACCTCGACAACCAGGGATTCCTGGAAATTGAAACACCCATCCTATTCAAGACCACGCCTGAAGGGGCGCGCGACTACCTGGTGCCCTCGCGAGTTTACCCGGGAGAGTTCTATGCCCTGCCCCAATCTCCCCAGCAGCTCAAGCAGTTGTTAATGGTGGCGGGTGTGGAACGCTACTTCCAGATCGCCCGCTGCTTCCGTGATGAAGACCAGCGCGGCGACCGCCAGCCGGAATTCACCCAGCTCGACCTGGAGATGTCGTTCGTTGAGCGCGATGATATTATGCAGCTGATCGAAGGCATGTTCACCCGGATGGTGGCCCAGGTGGTTCCAGAAAAACGGTTGTTCGCCAGCCCATGGCCGAGGCTAACATACCAGGAAGCTATGCAGCGTTTTGGGAAGGACAACCCCGATATGCGTTTTGGCATGGAGCTGCAGGATGTCACCGATCTGGCTGGGGTATCGGGTTTCCAGATCTTCGAAACCACAGTAGCCGAAGGTGGGCACGTGCGTGGTATCAATGCATCGGGTTTAGGTGATTACAGCCGTAAACAGCTGGACGAGTTAACTGAGTTTGCCAGGAAGTATGGCGCCAAAGGCCTGGCTTATATCGCCCTTACCACCGCCGGCGAGCAGCGCTCTTCCTTTGCCAAGGCAGTTAAGCCGGAGGTGTTGCAGTCGCTCCTGGAACGGATGAAAGCCAAACCTGGAGACTTGCTGCTGTTCGTCGCCGATAAGCCGGCGATTGTCTACGAAGCCCTGGGGAGGCTGCGTGTGCTCCTGGGAGAACGGTTAGGCCTGGCTGATCAAAACACCCTGGCTTTTTGCTGGGTCGTCGATTTTCCCTTCGTCGTCTGGAACGCCGAGGAAAACCGCTGGGACCCGAGCCACCACCTGTTCACCTCGCCCATGGTGGAAGACATCCCGCTCCTAGATACCGACCCGGGCAAGGCGCGCGGCCAGCAGTACGACCTGGTGCTTAATAATTACGAAGTGGGTGGCGGCTCGATCAGGATCCACGAGCGCCAGCTGCAGGAAAAAGTGTTTACGCTGATCGGCCTGGATCCTGAGGTGGCACGTGAGCGTTTTGGTCACATGCTTGAGGCCTTTGAATACGGCACACCACCCCATGGCGGGATCGCTCCCGGGATCGACCGGATCTGCATGATCCTGGCGAATGAGCCGAACATCCGGGAAGTGATTGCATTCCCCAAGAGCCAGACCGCGCGAGACCTGATGGCGGGTGCCCCATCACCTGCCGAACCGGCACAGCTGCGGGAATTGCATATTAAAGTTGAAAAATAACTAATCAAGGGAGGCAGGAATGGCACCCATTATTCGAGTGGATCAAATTGCTGAGCATGTCGGCCAGGAGGTCACCATCCAGGGCTGGGCATATAACCGCACAGACAAGGGCAAGCTTGTCTTCCTGTTGGTCCGCGATGGCTACGGGTTCGTGCAGTGTGTCGCTTTCAAAGGTGACCTGGACCCAGAGATTTTCGACCGCCTGATACGCCTTCCACAGGAATCATCGCTGACCATCAGTGGGGTGGTCCGGGCAGATGCCCGTGCACCGGGTATCCCAGGTGGATACGAAGTTGGCGTCAAGAATGTCGAGATCGTTCAGGCAGCCGACATTGATTACCCCATGGCACTTAAAGAGCAGGGCGTAGATTTCGCCCTCGATCACCGGCACCTGTGGATGCGCATGCCCAGCCAATGGGCGATCCTGCGTGTGCGGGCTGCAGTTATCCGGGCCATCCGCGGCTGGCTGGATGGCAACGGATTTGTCGGCATGGACACACCCATCCTGACCCCGGCAGCCTGTGAAGGCACCACCACCCTGTTCGAAACGCCGTATTTCGATGAGGGCGTAGCCTACCTGGCGCAAAGTGGCCAGTTGTATAACGAAGCAGACATCTTTGCCTTCAAGAAAGTTTACTGTTTCGGGCCTACCTTCAGGGCCGAAAAATCGAAGACTCGCCGCCATCTAACCGAGTTTTGGATGGTTGAGCCGGAAGTGGCTTTCTGCGACTTGGACCAGCTGATGGAGATTGAAGAGCAGTTCGTTTCGCATATCGTCAAACAAGTCCTCGAGCAGTGTGCGCCTGAGCTGAAATCACTAAAACGTGATATTAGCCGGTTGGAAAAGATCTCACCCCCATTCCCGCGGATTTCATATGATGAGGCGGTTAAAAAGATTGAGCAGCTACGCGAGGCAACCGATGACCCCGAGAAGAAGGAGCTGCTCAAGATTGAGTGGGGGATGGATTTTGGCGCACCTCACGAAACCGCGCTGACCAATTTGTATGAAAAACCGGTCTTTGTGTATGGGTACCCGTCTGTGGTCAAGGCTTTTTACATGGAACCCTGGCCAGGCCGGCCCGAGGTGTGCAAGAGCGTCGACCTGCTGGCGCCGGAAGGATATGGCGAGATCATCGGGGGTAGCGAGCGAATATCGGACCCTGCATTACTCCTGCAGCGCATCCACCAGCATGATTTACCCGAAGCTGCCTTCCAGTGGTACCTGGAGCTGCGTCGATTTGGCAGTGTGCCCCATTCCGGGTTTGGGATGGGGGTGGAACGGACCGTCGCCTGGATCTGCGGGATCGAGCATATCCGTGAGGCGATCCCGTTCCCGCGCACGATCAAACGGGTATACCCCTAAACTACCTCCAGGAAGGCGGTAGCCTTTCAGAGGTGATAAGTAGTCTAATCTATAAACTCTACTCGCGCGTCTTTTTTTGTGGTATAAGATAGTCACCCTGCTGTGCACGTGTTGTTGCTTTTGCGTTCTGAGCCAACACTAATGTACGGGAGTCCACTCTCACGAAGGTGACGCGATAGGCTAGAGCCAAGGCGGATCCTCCGGGTAGGACGCCAACCTGCGAAAGCAGGTTCAGAACTTTGCATCACACGACATGGTGGGGTTCTTGATACTAGTTCGAAACAATTCTGGCAGGTTTTGCACCTGCCAGAATTGTGTTATCCGAAAAATTCCACAAAAATGTAACTAAAGATTGCTAACTTTGGCTGGTTGAGTTATTCAAGCGGCTATACAGGTAATTCAGCTCCTTAATCTTCGCCTGCAGCTCACCGCTTTGGGTGGAGGCTTCCATCCTCCACATCCAATTCCCACTGGGGTTACCTGGGTAATTCATGCGGGCTTCATTCCCAAGGTCGAGGAAATCCTGCATGGGTGCCAGGGCAAAGACCGCCACTGACGACCAGGACCCACGGATGAAATCCCAATTCACCCGGCTACCATCGCAGTTCATGTACTTGCGGTACATCTCTTTCTCCTGCTCGGTCACGCGTCCATACCAACCCCGGGCGGTGTCGTTATCGTGCGTGCCGGTGTACACCACGCAATTTTCCACATAATTATGGGGCAGGAATGGATCATCGGGGGTGCTGTCAAATCCAAATTGGAAGATCCGCATACCGGGCAGGTTGAACGAATCGCGCAGCTCAACCACATCCGGGGTGATCACGCCCAGGTCCTCAGCAATGATCGGCAGGTCACCCAGCGACTGGCGGATGCTGCTGAAGAAAGCTTTCCCTGGGCCGGGGGTCCAGCAGCCGTTCTCAGCCGTCTTGGCTTTGCCGGGCACCTCCCAATAACCTGCAAAACCACGGAAGTGGTCAATGCGGACGATGTCTACCATGGCCAGGGTGGCTTTAATCCGCTCCAACCACCAACGGTACCCATCCCGCGCATGCACATCCCAGCGGTATAACGGGTTGCCCCATAGCTGCCCGGTGGGTGCAAAGTAGTCAGGCGGCACACCAGCCACAACACTGGGCATTCCGGTTTCGTCCAGGTAGAACAGCTCAGGATGGGTCCAGACATCCGCGCTGTCATGAGCCACAAAGATGGGGATATCGCCGATGATCTGGATATTGTTCTGGTGGGCATGATGACGTAATTTTTCCCACTGGCGGTAGAAAAGGAATTGCCGGTAAAGCTGCCTTTGGACCGCGACAGCGAGGGTCTTGCGCGCCTCAGCCAGGGCATCTGGCCTGCGCTGGCGTAAGGGTTCTTCCCAGGTAGGCCAGGGTGCACCGTCATGGGCTTCCTTGAGCGCCATGAAGAGCACATAGTCTTCCAGCCAGTCTGCCTGATGTGCCCGGAACGCTTCCATATCCGCCACGATGGATTTGGATCGGGAGTTCTGGAAGCGAATGAAGGACCGGTCAAGCACCCCAGACTTCCAGGGGATGACCTCACCAAAGTCTACCCGCTGCGTGTGAAATGATGGGTGGTCGCACAGGTCGTCTGGGTGCAGCAGGTCTTCCTGGAGAAGGGCATCCGGGCTGATAAGCAGAGGATTGCCGGCAAATGAAGAGAAACACTGGTAGGGTGAGTCGGCATACCCGGTTGGACCAATTGGGAGTACCTGCCATAAACTGCAGCCTGCTCTGGCAAGAAAATCGATCCAACGATGGGCACGCGGTCCGATATCACCGATCCCGTACGGGCCTGGCAGGCTGGTGGGATGCAGCAGGATGCCTGATGAACGTCTAAACTTCATGGGCTAACCTCTTGGTAAGGATGTAGTCGTCGCCGCGGACGACCGTGGCAGGATAATCACTTTCAACCACATCTGTGCCGATGACTGCCCCTGCTTCAACCACAAAACCTTTGGGGACTTCGCTGTTCTTACCGATCATGGTGAGCACCGGTTCTGGGCCATCCAGCATGCCTCCCACCCGGGTGTGTGATCTGATCCGGACGCGCTTATCGATGATAGCCCGTTCGACCACGGCGTCTGATTCGATGATTGTATCGGTCAACAGGATCGATTCACGGATCACAGCACCCGGTCGTACCAACACACCCGGCGAAAGCACACTGCGGATGACCTTGGCTGACGGATCGATTTCGCACCCGTCACAGATCAAGCTGTTTTCGACTGTTGACCCGCGCGCAATCCAAACCGGCGGGCGCTCTTCCGTGCGGGTGTGGATGATCCAGGAGCGGTCATTCAGGTCAAAGGGTGGCTTGTCTTCCAGGTGGTCCATATGGGCTTTCCAGTAGGATGAAGCCGTCCCCACATCCATCCAATACCCATTGTATGGATAAGCAAATACCCGTGCACCATCCGCCACCATCTTGGGAAGGATATCCTTCCCAAAATCATGGGATGAGCCTGGCAGGTTGTGATCTTCGAGCAGGTACTGGTCGAGCACATCCGTCTTGAACAGGTATACGCCCATGTTAGCCAGGTTCGAAGGTGGCTCGGAGGGTTTCTCGACAAAGGATGTCACCCGATTTTGGGCATCCACGCCAACGATCCCCAAGCGCGAGGCCTCTTTGATCGGGACAGTGATGGTAGCCAGGGTCAGGTCAGCCTGGTTGGCGGCGTGGGCTTCTTCCATCAGGGCATAATTCATCTCGTAGATATGATCACCTGACAGGATCAACACGCAAGCCGGGTTGGAATTCTTGATAAATCGGAAGTTTTGCTGGACGGCGTCGGCTGTGCCCAGGAACCAATCTGAGGCACCCCGGGCTTTATAGGGGGTGTAGATGCGTACGCCGCCGGTGAAGTCACGGTTCAAGTCCCAGGGACCACCGGCACCGATGTGCTCGATCAGCGAATGCGGCCGGTACTGGGCGATGATCATCACATCGAAGATCCCGGAGTTGACACAGTTTGAGAGGGTAAAGTCGATGATGCGGTATTTTCCAGCAAATGGGACCGCTGGCTTGGTGCGTTTAGCGGTGAGTGTTCCAAGCCTGGAACCTTCGCCACCAGCAAGGATGACGGCGCGGGTTTTCATGTGAACCTCCTGATCGATTTGGAAACATTATACATAGATTTTCATCGATGCAGTAGCTTATATAGCTTCAGATATTCCCTGGCAGATTGATCCCAAGAAAAATTCTGTGTCATTCCGAAGATCTGCATAAAGCGCCAGGCTTTTGGATGGTCAGTAAACGCTACCAATGCCCGCCGTATCGTTTTTGCCAGGGCATTTGCTTCTGCATGATCGAATAAAAAGCCGGTGGGTTCCTCCGAATTGGTTGGGTCGTGGATCGTATCCTTCAAGCCCCCCGTAGCATGGGCAATGGGCAAGCAGCCATAGCGCATGGCGATCATTTGTGAGAGACCGCATGGCTCGTAACGGGATGGCATGAGCAGGGCATCCGCACCGGCATAGATGCGGCGGCTGAAGCGCTCATCGAACAGGATCCTAGCCCGCACCTGGTTGCGGAAATCCTGCTCGAGCTGACAAGCGGCGCTTTCCAGCTTCGGGTCCCCCGTGCCCAGGAAAACTACCTGGAAGGGTGGTGAATCCTTGGGCGGGAATCCGAGCAGGGATCGGACAGCCTCCACCGCCAGGTCAACTCCCTTCTGCGGATCCATGCGGGTGACCATGGCGAGCATGGGGACCTGCTGGTCAACTGCAAGCCCAAGCTCGGATTGCAGGGCTGACTTGTTGATCGATCGATCGTTAATCGTGCGTACCGAATACCTGCGCGCCAATTCCTGGTCGGTGGCTGGATCCCAGCGGATTGTGTCCAGTCCGTTCAGAATACCGCTAATCTTCTCCTGGTGGGAGGCCAGGAAACTATCCAACCCTGCGCCAAATTCCTCGGTCAGGATCTCGCTGGCATAACCCGGTGAGACGGCCACGATAGAATCAGCTGTGAGGAGTCCCAAAGGTAGAGCCATGTTTTGAGCCCAGGGTGGCAAATCGGAGTGGATGGCTGGAGGCAATCTAAACGCTTCCAATCCTGAAGCAGTCATCGAACCCAGGTAAGGCAAGTTATGGACGGTCAGCAAGGATGTGGTAGAGCTGAAAAATTTTTCCAGCGGTCGGCGCAGCGACAGGGAATAGACTGCAGCTGCTGTATGCCAGTCATTGGCGTGTAGGATATTTGGAGTCCAATTAAGCTCGCGGGCGAGCTGTAAGGCAGCCAGCGAAAAAAAGATGTATTTATACCCATCCGCTTCCAGGTCAAGCGAATAAATCCCGGTTTCATGGTCAATAGGTGGCCCGCTGATCAGGTAAACCGGCAGGCCATCCAGCTCAAGAGAGAAAGCTTTAACCTGGATCTCTTCGTTGCGAGCATTGAGAGTGAATTGCGATACCAGCTGCATCGCATAGCGGTCTCGCGGTATCGCCGGATGAAATGGGATGACCAGCCTGACATCCAATTCGGTTTTCTTTGTTTCGTCGGAAGGCTGAATTGCCCTGAGGGCGCGCGGCAATGAGCCAGCCACATCGCCCAGGCCTCCGACCTTGATCAAGGGGTCGGCTTCGGATGCCAGGAAAAGCACATTGATCCGGGATGAGTCTGCCATGCTGCCACCTCGCACCTAAGTATTTTACACGATATGCCCCACATCGTTCATTGTCAATGTACGCACGCTAAAGATTAGAAATGCGGTAAACCCCTTGCGAAAAAATGAGATTTGGGTTAAAACTCAGGGCATGATTTTGTGGTTCGTTGCAGCCATCCGGGGGGAGTGCTAGGAATCATGTCAGTCAAGGCTATATCAATCCATGGCCATTTTTACCAGCCTCCACGGGAAGATCCCATCTCGGGTCTGATCCCTGCCGAGCACGGTGCCTCACCTTACCGCAATTGGAATGAGCGTATCCATGCTGAATGCTACCTTCCCAATGCCCAGCTTGGGAACTTTGAGAAGATCAGCTTCAATATCGGCCCGACGCTGTTCTCGTGGATGAACACCTACGATCCTGCCGCCACGCGCTTGATCGTGGCACAAGACCGGGTGAACATGCAGCAGCATGGGGTGGGTAACGCCATTGCCCAATCCTACAACCACACCATCCTGCCTCTGGCTTCGTATGAAGATAAGGTTACCCAGGTGGAATGGGGGATCGCCGACTTTGAATACCAGTATGGTCGCAAACCCCTCGGGATGTGGCTGCCTGAAACAGCCGTAGACATGGAAACCCTAAACATCCTGGCGGAGCGTGGCATCGAGTTCACCATCCTGGCGCCCTGGCAGGCAGAAATTTATCCCCTGGATGTGACCGAACCCTACCGAGTTGCTTTATCAGCTGGAAAAAGCATCTCGGTATTTTTTTATCAGCAGGAATTGAGCTCCGGGATAAGCTTCAACCCGGGGCTGACCAGTAATGCGGATGAGTTTGTCAGGAACTGCCTGGTGCCGACTTTCCAGCTCGACAAGGAGCTGCGAGGCGAGCCCCAGCTGCTGCTGATCGCCTCCGATGGTGAGTTGTATGGTCACCACCAGCATTTCAGGGACCGTTTCCTGGCGCACCTGGTGAATGGAGCCAGCTCCTGCGCCGGGTTGGAAAAAACCTATCCAGCACTATGGCTAAAGAAATACCCACCGAAGCACTGGGTGAGCATCCGGGAGAATACCTCCTGGTCTTGCCACCACGGGGTCGAGCGCTGGAATGGTGATTGCGGCTGTACGCCGGGTGATGGGCGCTGGAAAGGCTATCTCAGGCAGGCCTTTAACCGCCTGGCACACCAGCTCGATAAGGTCTATGTAGACGTACTGACCGGTTATAAGATCGAGGCCTGGAAAATCCGGAATGCGTACGTGCATGTGATGCTGAACCAGCTACCGTGTGAAGACCTGATCTACCAGTACGCTGGCCGCAGGCTTGGGGCGGAGCAATTGACCCAGATCCGCCTGCTGCTCGAAGCGCAAAGGGAGCGCCAGCGGATCTATACCTCCTGCAGCTGGTTTTTTGATGATTTCAGCCGAATCGAGCCCAGGAACAGTATTGCCTATGCCGCCCAGGCAGTCAGGCTCACTTACCTTGCCAGCGGCGTGAACCTTGCTGAACAGTTTAAGGCTGACCTGCGATATGTGGTCAGCCAGCGTACAGGCATGCGGGGAGACAAGGTATTTCAACGGGAAATGCAGAAAACCATCCCCGTCAGTTTATTTAGCTAGCTCTAAAAACTTCTCCAATTTAAATCCGGATGCTTGCGCAGTTTGCACCAGGTTGTCAATCTGCTCGTATATGGCGATGATCAGCTTGCCTACCTCGCCGGCCTGTTCACCCGGAACTGAAATTTCCACCGCTGCAATAATGAACAGCCACCACATTAAATCATCAAAAGCTTCCTTATTGAACCACAAGACATCCTGGTAGCGGTTCACACCCAGGTAAATCAGGGCATCGCTGTCTGAGAACAGGGTGGTCAACAGCTGATAGGCGGGAGAGCCGAGCTCTTTTCCCTGTGCGGTGCCGATCTTCTTCCACCAGGCATGGTAGGATGTGAGCAGCTTGACCAGGGTGACGGCGCGCCAGCTTGACCGTTCATCCAGACCCAGTTCAGTCAGGGTGGTCACCATGATCTTATTGAACATCCACTCATCGATCCAGCTGCGGCTGACCTCTTCATAATTTTCCAGAGTAAGGGTCAGGCCCAGGTGAGAAGTGTACAGCCAGCCAAGCAGGACGCTCCAAGTATAGGTGTCACCATTTTTCCATGGGGAGGTGCGGCTGTTCCCGGCATGCAGGTATTTTATGGCCGGCTGGAACTTGCGCAGGTGGAGCGAGGGGTGTTTTTCCTGGTAGGCTGGCAGGTCAATGGCTGAGTGCAGGAATTCCTGGATGGTGGAGGCGATGGCTCCTGTGTCACCACCTGCCTGGGTAATGTGGGCAACTTCTTCCAGCAACCGGGTAAGCTTGGCATTTGATTCCTGGAGCAGCTGAGCCGGGGTGTCCTCCTGTTTTACACCCGCAGCCTGCCCAGCGGGTGGGATAGTTCGGTTGGTGATGATCCAGCGGAAGAAACCCGCGTTGACCAGCTCGCGGTATGCGGTGTGAATAGGCTGCAGGAAAAGCTCTTTCATCGCTTCATCGATGTTAGGTACTCCACGGCCATTTAAATATGCAGCCAGATTGGCGTATTGATGCCAGTCGTTATCGACCACAATATTGAACCCCATGAACACCTGGCATTTGTAGGCTTCCAGCTCGATGTACAGCCCTTTTTCGTGCAGCTCGTGAGCATTGCGGATATATTCCAGGTTATTGATGGGATCACGGAAAATGCAATAGGTGTTTGGGTCGTCGGGAACTCCCAGCCCCTCTCCCAACCGTTTCTGGATGAGCATATGGTCCCCGCTTTCAGATTTGACTGAGTATGCGGCGGAGATGCGTATCCAACCCCGTGCAGTAGCGAACTTGTTGTGGTAAACCACCAGGGCGCGCTCATCACCTGCCCGGTTTGAGTAGGCAAACACATCCTCATTCACATAACCTTCAGGGCTATAGAAGTCATATAACAAAAAGTCCTGAACCTGGGCAAACAGGTAGCGCTTCTTTAATAAGGGGAAGATCTGACGACGGTGGCGGTCGATCAGGTACTCGTCAGGTTTCTCATCCCAATATGCACGCCGGTATTCCATCCCGTATTTCTCGGTGAAGCCTTCGATCTGCCCGTGACCGAACATGGGCAACCCGGGTAACGTGGCCATCATGGTGCAGATACCGATATACTTGTCCTCTTTACCGAACTGGTCAACCGCAGTGCGCTCGTCGGGATTGTTCATGAAGTTCACGTAGCGTTTGAGGATCTCGGGGTCAAATTCAAGGGTGTTTTTCATCACCAGGCGGTATTCGGCGTTTTTCTCGTCCCGCAGCATGTTCATAAACGCGCTGTTATACACCCTGTGCATGCCTAAGGTACGCACAAAATAGCCTTCCATCAACCAGAATGCCTCTGCCAGGAGCAGGGTATCTGGCACTTCCTGGGCTACCCGGTCGACGACCTCGCGCCAGAACTCGACTGGCATGGCGGAATCGAATTGTTCCTTGGTAAGGCCATGCTCTGCCCGCGACGGGATCGCACCACCGGTGCCAGGCTCGGGGAACCACAGGCGCTGGTAGTGCTTCTTGGCCAGGGTCATGGCGGCATCAAAGCGGATGACCGGGAATTTCCGTGCCACGTGCAGGATGGTTTGGATCACGGCTTCACGTACCTGCGGATTAAGATAGTTAAGCTGAGCAGTGTCATTCCAGGGCATCGAGGTGCCGTCATTGCCGTGATAGATATATTTCTCCTGCCCAGACCAGAAATCTACCCGTTTGAAGACCACCGCGGCGTCTGTGTTGTTGAAGTAATGGTCTTCCACGTAAATCCCTACCTGCTGGTCCCAAGACAGGTTGACGCCATTGAATGTATATGAAGGAAACGGGCTGTAATCCTGCGAGATGAACCACTCGGGGTGTTCAACCACCCAGCGTGAGTCGATCCCCATGTGGTTGGGGACCATGTCGGAAGCCAGGCGGATGCCCTTGCGCCAGGCGCGCTGGCGTAAGTTTTGGTAAGCCTCTTCACCGCCCAGGTCATCGGCGATACGGTAGTCAAACAGCGAGTATGCCGAAGCGACTGCATCGGGGTTGCCGCGCAGCTGCTTGATGCGTTTCGAAGCGCTGCTACGCTCCCATAGCCCGATCAGCCACAAACCCGTGAAGCCCCAATGGCCAAGCTTTTCAAGTTCTTCATCCGGGATCTCGGCCAGGTTTTGTATCGGTCGTTGATAGGACTTCGACAGCTGGTCGAGCCAGACGTAGGCATTCTTGGCGATCAACACCAGGCTGGGCATCCAATCCTTGTCCATGCTATAGCGCTCAGGCTCGATCTCCATCCCGGTGAATTCGTACACGCGCGCCGGTCCTGGCCCTAGAAAGGCCGCTTTCTCTTCCTCCTTGATCAGGTCCAGGCTGCCTAGCAGGCGGAACAGATACTTGCCCAACAAGACACCCCAATGTTGGCGGATGAATTCAAGCTGGGCAGTCAGTGAATGCGGTGCATGGATGGCCGGCGCACGCAGCATATCCACCAGGTTTTGGTTGTCCGGTCCAAATGGTGGTTGGGTTTCAAAGAAAGCATGCAAGAGAGGGAACACTTTTTCATAGGCAGTGTCCTTCACCAGGTGGCTGTCATCAAATAATTCGCGAAAAGGTGAAAACGCCGGGTTGGCGTTCGCCAACCATAACAGGAGCAGCTCTTCCAGGGCAATCTGACGGTTCGATACCCCCTGGGTTGTCCCCTGGAGATAATCCTGGGCGTTGGTCCCATTTTTGTAGACATCCACCGTAGGAAATTCCTGGACGAACTGCAGCAAGACCAAGTCGAGCTCCTCCCGGCCTAGCATGCCGCTGACCCAATCCAGGGCTGCCTGCATCACTTCAGGGTTTACCTGCCGCCGATACAGCTGGACGACCATGTGCAGGATCTCATCGATCAGACCCATGGCATTGATCTGCCCGGCGCGCACCACCTGTTCGGGGAAATTCAACAGGTCTTTCTTCTGGTTCATCTTGAGGGCGAACAGGCGCGCCGCATGAAAATCGGCAAAGATGACATTATTAGCCTGGCCGAACATGAGCTGGTCGAACTGGTAATACTCACGCGCCTGGCGTGAGATGTGGAATTCATAGATGTGAGAGCGGTGGTTGTGCATGGGTCTCCTGGTCGCTGCTGCTGTGCAATATGTGCTTTCTGTCAGCGGTATAAAGATTATATCAAGTGGCGCCCTTACCAGATGGATAGCATCTGAGGTCATCGATCTCGGGGTGCCAGAAAATTACACACCGTATTCGGATACACTGGCACACCGCGGCGTGATATATTGACCAGCTAATTGTAATACGATATAACTAAATGAGGTTTTGATTGAAGAACGAAAGGAGGGTTTATGCCATTCACCACGACCATCCCTGTGCAGGAGCTTGCCCGGCACCTGGGCGACCCGGCCTGGGCTATCGTTGATAGCCGCTTCAAGCTGGAAAATCCAAACCAAGGCCGAAAAGATTATGAGGAATCACATATCCCTGGGGCAGTCTATGCCCATTTGGATGATGACCTATCCGGACCGGTCACCAAGGGGGTGACAGGCAGGCATCCGCTCCCGCGGGTAGAAGATGTGAGCGAGGTGTTCTCCAGGCTGGGGATTGACCGGCATGTGCAGGTGGTGGCGTATGATGACCAAGGGGGTGCCCTGGCTGCCGACCGGGTTTGGTGGCTGCTCAGGTGGCTGGGTCATCCGGCGGTGGCCGTCCTGGATGGTGGCTGGCAGGCGTGGCAAAACCACAAGCTGCCGGTACGCAGTGGGATTGAGCAGCGTGCTTATCGGCAATTTATCCCCCATCCTCGCCCGGAGATGATCGTATCCAGTAGAGAGGTAGAAAGAATTCGCAATGACCCTGCTTACCGCCTCCTGGATGCCCGTTCAGTGGATCGCTTCCGGGGAGAGAATGAGACCATCGACCGGGTGGCCGGGCATATCCCCGGGGCCATTTCCGTACCTTATGCAGGCAACTTGAATCCAGATGGGACCTTCAAATCAGAGGAGAGCCTGGCAGACCGGTACAGGCAACTGATCGGAGAATCACCCAGTGACCACGTGGTGTGCTACTGCGGCTCGGGTGTCACCGCCGTGCATGATATCTTGGCTATGGAAAAAGCAGGCCTGGGTGAAGCCCGCCTGTATGCTGGCTCGTATAGTGAGTGGATCACCGATCCAAACCGGCCGGTCGAAAAATAAACTCCCCGGTTTACAGCCGGGGAGCGAGTTGCTTAGGTGTCCTGATAGCGGGAATCGTCCAGCTCCCTTTTAAGCTTTTCTGCTTCAGTTTCAGTTGAAATCTCAGGGCTGGTACCCGCCTGAGATAGTTCGGCTGCTTCGGCCGCGCGTAGCTCGGCGATTGAGCGTGGGCGCACCATGGACCATTTCCCGCAATAGGGGCAGCGATCGATCTTGCTTGCGCCGAGGTTGATCCACCATAAGCGGAGGGGGAAGGGGCGCCCGCATTTCGGGCAGATGCCTCCACCACCGATGCCGTACTTCCTCGACTCACCCAGTGGTGTAGAGGCGAGTTTCCCCTTGCTTAAAACCAGCGGCAGGAAAACCGCGATTAGCGCAATTGCCACGATCACCAGGAGGAGGGGACGATGAACTTTAGCATTACCTCACTGATGTTCTGGGCAGGCACGAAATTCACCACAATTTGATTTGAGTTGATCGTCGATCCGTCGGATGTATAGCCGATGGCGCTGATCGTATGCTCACCCAGCGGGTAAGAATCCGTATTAAACTGCAGGCTGAAGGGTGGCGTGTCATCAGTGCCCATCAATGTCGTATCAATATAGAACTCGACCAAAGTCACATTGGCAGGTGGGTCTTTTATTTTTGCAGAAAATAATCCCTGGATATCATTCCCTAAACCACCATAGCCCCAATCCCTGCTCAATCCAAGCTGTAACTGCTCAGAAGTTTGGGCATTTGCCAGGCTTGGTGTGTAAATGAGCAGGACAACCAGGGTCATTAGTAAAAGTAATGTCTTTTTCATTGTTCGCTTCCTTGTTTGAGGTATTGCCAATGTTATTTCCACCTGGTGAGGATCGTCTCGCGCTGGAACAGGCGCACCGCCAGGTAAATCATCAGGATATCGACCAGTACCAGGACCGCACACATGACCAGGATCAAGGCGCTGTTGAGCACGAACAACCCGGCAATCTGGCCGAAAAATATGGCCAGGATGGGCAGGATCACCACGGCCGATAATTGCTCAGCTACACGGGGGTCATTCACCCGGGAAGAAACCATGATGCTGAAATTGACTGATAAAACCGCCATCAATGGCCCGGCGACCAGCACCGCGAGCAGCCACATTGGGTCGAGCAGAGCTCCAGCCAATGCGCCACCTCCAGTGATGATCATCGAGCCCACCTCAAAAATAGCGAAACCGACCCAGGTGGCGATGATGGCCGGGATGACGGAGGCTAGGTTCTTGCCGGCGAGAAGCTCACTTGTGGTGATGGGGGTTGCCAACAGGGGCTCCAGGCTGCGGGTGGTCTTTTCTCCCACAATGGAGTAGGCCGCGATATTGACCGGGACGAACAGTGGGATCAGCATGAACATGATCATGAATTCACTCACGATGTAATATTGCATACACTCCCCGGAGGTCAACCCTTCTTTACACAGCTGATCGAATTGAGCGGGTAATTCTGCGCCGGCACTACTCCCGGTTGAACCGCCCATGGAGTAGAGGATGATCAATGGCAGGATACTTAGGAAAAGAGGTAAAAAGATCACCGAGAAAAGCACCATACGTTTCTTGAATACTTCTGCCCATTCTTTACGAACGATCGTTTTTATCTTGTTCATAGGAATTTTCCAGGGATATGATTGGACTGATTTAGGAGTTCTGCACCAGCTGCAGGTACACATCTTCCAGCGAATGGCGCAGCTCACCGACAAACTGGATATTGGCCCCCGCACCCACCAGCACCCGGATGATCTCGGGATTGTGTGTCTCCGGGTCGTCCAGGCTGACCAGCAGCTTGTTCTCTACCACTTTGGCTTCTTTTACGAACGGCAAGGCTTTCACCAAAGAAGCCATTGTTTCGTTGCTTTGCAGCAAGTGGAACACCACCCGCCGACCAAATAGCTGAGAACGCAAGTTGGCAGGGGTATCCACCACCAGTAGGTGGGTTTTAAACACACCTACCCGGTCACACAGGCGGTCGGCTTCATCCAGGTTGTGCGTGCATAGGAAGATCGTGCGACCTTCCTTGCGCAGGTCGGAAATGAAATCATGCACCAGGTGCGAGGCTTCGGGGTCGAGGGCTGCAGTGGGCTCATCCAGGAACAAGACACGCGGCTCATGCAACAATGCCCGGGCAATGGCGAGCTTTTGTTTCATGCCTTTTGAGAACGTCCCAGCTTCATCGTTACGCCGCTCCCACAAGCCCAGCATACGCAAGTATTTTTCCACCTGGCCTTTTGGGTCCTTGACTTCATACAGGCTGGCATAGATTTCCAGGTTGAATTGGGCACTCAGGTTATCGTACATGCCAGGTGTTTCAGTCAGAATACCCACGGAGCGGCGGATCTCGGTGTCCTGCTGACCCACCTTGAAGCCATTGACCACGGCGCTGCCTTCACTGGGTGAGATCAGGCTGGTCAGCATCCTGACGGTGGTGGTTTTCCCGGCTCCGTTGGGGCCGAGGAAACCAAATACTTCACCTTCATCTACATGCAGGTTCAGTTTGTCGACTGCGACGGTTTGGTTGAAATTCTTGGTAAGGTTTTCGGTTATGATCATACGTTTTCGCTTCTCTTGGTTGATTTTATTATCAAATGATTACTTATTATAGGTTATTGGTAGCGCGTGTTCTCCAGATTTTCTGAGGTTTCTTCGACCGGGCTTACGGCTAGCGGAGTGGGTTCAGCTGGGGGTGATGAGAGCGGCGCTTCCGGAGGCTCAGGTTCAGGCTGGCGGAGAGCAAAAATAATAAAAATATCCAGGATAGCCAGCACACCGAAGACCGCCTCCATGGCATACGCCCCCCATTGGCTGGCAATGATCACGGCGGAAGCATCCATCAGCATGTGCAAAAAGATGGCCAGCAGCAACCAGCTCGGTTGCTGGTGCCCAGGCCGGCGCGTGAAGACCTGCAGCACGATCACCGAGGCCGCGATATGGAACGGGATGGCGAAAGCCCTTTCCACTGCTCCAAGCAGGGTGGCATACCAGGGTGCGCTCCAATAAGCCAGAAGCGCCTGGCTGGAGGTGGCTAGCTTCTCCGGGGTTAAGTTCAAGGTGGTGAGGTCCACATTTCGGTACGCCATCATATTAAGATAATAAAACAAAGCTAAGGCACCAAGGATGATCGCTTCAATCCCGCCATGCCCTGCACCTGCCAGGACAGCCACGCGCCAGGTGCGCTGCTTTTTTAGTGGCCAGAGATACATGCAATACCGGGCACATTCCTCAAACACGCCTGCGCTTAGTCCGAGCAGCAGGCCGATGATCACTATCCCAGTCAAACCCGGAATTGAAACCTGGATGCGCTCCAGTAAGGGATTCAAAATCAATGAATTAAAAGGAATATGGAGCGCCTGGGAGATGACAAAAGTGGCTCCACCAATCCACCAGATGTTCCAGCTTAATTTAAATTTCTTCGTCAGGAAGATGCCCAACAAGATGGGTATGGCTACCATCAGCACCCCATTGAGCAAGAAAGTGATTGTCAGGATGTCCACGGCTTGAATATTATACAACGAACTGCCGGTGACCCGTTTCTGGGTGGGAAACACAGATGGATTAATCGATACTTTACCAAAGGAGGCCTGCTTATGTAGATAAGTTGGTATAATTTTTATTGTTCATCCACGCGCCTCACCTGGCAGATGGACGAACAAAATTCCATGTGGGAGGGTTCGTTTAATGGATAAGCAAGAATACCTGGAATTATTTCATCAGATGATTGAGATCCGGTACGTGGAGGAACAGGCGTCTGTGTTATACCAGCAAGGCAAGGTGGGTGGCTTTTTACACCTGTACATCGGGCAGGAGGCGGTCAGCACTGGATTGATCTCGGCACGCCAGCCTCAAGACAGGGTGATCACAGCTTACCGCGATCACGGCGTGGCGATCAACTGCGGCATCCCTGCGAAGGTCGTATTGGCTGAGCTGCTGGGTAAACAGACTGGTTGCTCGGAAGGTAGGGGTGGGTCGATGCACATGGCGGATGTGGGTAAGAATTTTTGGGGTGGTCATGCTATCGTGGGTGCTCACCTGCCGATCGCCTCCGGCCTAGCCCTGGGGGACCGGTATAAGGGTAGCGATGCAGTGACCATCTGCATGTTCGGCGATGGTGCCACCAACATTGGATATTTCCACGAAGCGCTCAACCTGTCAAAAGTATGGAACCTGTCGGTACTATGGGTGTGTGAGAACAACCTGTATGGGATGGGTACGGCGGTCGACCGTGCTTCAGCTGTGTCTGAGATCCGCCAGAAGGCCGAGGGGTATGCAATACCGAATAGCCGGGTGGATGGCATGGATCTTCTCAAAGTACGTGAAGCAGCCAAAGAAGCCATTGAGAGGGTCCGGACCAATAAAACACCCTACTTCCTGGAGATCGAAACCTATCGGTTCCGCGGCCACTCGATGGGCGATCCTGAGCGTTATCGAACCTCAGAAGAAGTGAAATGCTGGCAAGATGAAGAAGACCCGATCGGCATGTATCACAAGTACCTGGTGGAGCATAAGATCGCCAGCCCCGAGGAATTGGATGAGCTCGGGAATGCAGCCGAGGCTGAGGTAAATGAAGCGGTTGCGTATGCAGAGAGCAGTCCCGAACCCCAGCCTGAATCCCTGTATAAATACATCTACGTGGAAGCAGAATAGGACCAGAATACTATGCCTAGAATAACTATTCGCGAAGCGATTTCGCAAGCCCTGTGGGAAGAGATGGAACGTGACCAGGATGTTTTCATCCTGGGTGAAGAAGTGGGCGTGTGGGGTGGAAGTTACGCAGTCACCAAAGGCTTTTTTGATCACTTCGGTGCTGACCGGGTGAGAGATACGCCGATATCTGAGGCAGCGATCATTGGGGCGGCCATCGGTGCTGCTCTCACGGGTTTGCGGCCGGTAGCTGAGATCATGACCATTAATTTTGCATTTTCTGCATTCGACCACATCGTTAACCAGGCTGCCAAGCTGCACTATATGTTCGCCGGGCAGATGAAGGTGCCCCTGGTGATCCGCACCGTCAGTGGAGGTGGGCGCCAGCTGGCAGCCACGCACTCCCAGACACCGGATGTGATCTTCGCTCACTTCCCCGGATTGAAGGTGGTGGCCCCTGGCACCCCCGAAGACGCCAAAGGATTGTTAAAATCTGCCATCCGCTCGGATGACCCGATCCTGTTCATTGAATCCGCCACACTCTACCAGACCAGGGGTGAAGTGCCGGAGGGTGAAAACCTTATCCCGATCGGGAAGTCCAAGATCCAGCGAGCAGGGAATGATGTGACCATCATCACTTACAGCAAGATGCTGGATGTCTCTCTCAAGGCCGCTGACCAGCTCGCTCAGGAAGGCATCGATGCTGAAGTTGTCGACTTACGGACTTTACGGCCCCTGGATATGGGACCAGTTCTGGATTCATTCAAGAAGACCAACCGGGCTGTAATTGTTGAGGAAGGCTGGCGGTCGTATGGGGTTGGAGCAGAGGTAGCTACCCAGATTTACGAGGAGGCTTTCGATTTCATCGATGCGCCCATCCAACGCGTGGCCCAGAAAGAAGTGCCGCTTCCCTATAACCACAACCTGGAACAGCTGGCACTCCCGCAAATGGAAGATGTGATCAAGGCAGTCAGGGAGGTGATCTAATGGCTCAGATTCTTGGGATGCCCAAGCTTGGTTTCGACATGGCTGAAGGCACGCTGGTTCGCTGGGTGGTCAACGAAGGGGAACAGGTAACCAAAGGTGCTGTGCTGGCAGAAATTGAGACTGACAAGGCTACCGTGGAAGTTGAAGCGGAATATTCTGGCGTTTTACTCCGCCAGCTGGTGGCGCAAGGCACGGTGGTGCCTGTCAATGATCCGATCGCAGTGATCGGTGAGGCGAATGAGACGGTGGATGTGGATGCATTGTTGGGTAAGCAGCCTGCGGGGCAGGCACCCGCGGTGGAGAAAAAACCAGCTGAGCAACCTTTCGAACCTGCCGTAGCAGCTCCTGAGGAAATCCTCACACCGACTATCGGCGTGGTGCGAGCCTCGCCCCTGGCGCGCTCGATGGCGTCAGAGCTGGGCATCGACCTACGGCTTGTGAAAGGTACCGGCCCGGGTGGGCGTGTCAGCAAAAAGGACATTGAAGCCTACCAGGCCAAACCGGTTGCAGCCGAAGCGCCCAAAGCTCCTCCAGCTGTGCGCATCCCTACCCTGGCACCCGCCCCAGCTTTCATCCGGGAAATCAGGACGGTGCCGTTACCAAAGCTGCGGGCAGCCATTGGGCGTAGGATGACCGAATCGATGCAGCAGGCGCCTCATTTCTATGTTACGCATGAATATGATGTGGCTGCCTTGCTTGAACGCCGCAAGGAGATTAATGCACTGCTAACCGAGGATGATAAGCTCTCGGTGAATGACTTTATCGTCAGGGCTTCAGCATTAACTCTATTAGAATTTCCCAACCTGAACGCTTCCCTGGATCTGAAAAATAATGCGCTGATCTACCACGGTGAGATCAATGTGGGTGTGGCTGTCGCCATGGAAAACGGCTTGCTCACTGTGGTCAACCGCAATACCGACCAGAAAACCGTCCACCAGATATCCTCTGAGCTGAAAGCGATGGTAGCCCGGGCACGTGAGGGCAAGGTACGCTCCGATGATATCGAGGGTTCCACATTTACGGTCAGCAACATGGGCATGTTCGATGTTGAGCAGTTCACGGCCATCATCAACCCACCGGAAGCGGCTATCCTGGCAATTGGCTCAGCCAAGCAGGTAGCGGTGGTGGTGAACGGTGAGATCAAGATCGGTACCCGTATGAAGGCGACCCTATCTATCGACCACCGTATCAGCGATGGCGTGGAAGGAGCCAGGTTCTTACAGGCGTTAGCAAAATTCATCGAAGAACCGTTGAGGTTATTATTCTGAAACCAATTATCCAGGGGTCGATTTATCAGATCGAAGGCGATAGGCATGAAATCGTTTGTGTATGATCTCGGGTATTTACAGGCGGGAATGGAATTACTCGAAGCTTACCTGCTGGCGGAGGATGTTTTTTGGCCGATTGATGCCAGCCCACCCGAGGGTGAGCCAGAGTATCCACGCCTGACCCTGGGCGGTATACTGCTGGCTGAGGCCAGGTTGAAAGCATATCCATTGTCTCAAGCGCAAGAAACAGAGCGCCAACGGGTTCTCGTTGATTTGGACCATGTACGCAGCAAATGGCGAGTTAATTGGGAGAAGAAAGCCAGACATTGCCTGACCGTCAGGTTGCGCATGTGGGCAGATTACATTGAGGAATACCGTAGCAATCCCCAGGATAATGCCGGCCGGTATCGTTATGAGGTGCGTTTGCGGGCGATGCTCGAATTGCTTGAAGCAGAAAGTGGGGAAATGCAACCGGTTGAGGGCGAAATATTGTCTGGATTGGACCGCTATCTGAAGGGTGAGCTTGAGATTGGAGACTTCATCTGGGAGACCGAGGTAAACTCTGGCTTTCCACCTGAGACTTACTGGTATTTGTATGGAAAACTGCCACCCGCAGCCTCAAGATAAGGTAACCGATGATAATACCCCATCGCAATGCGCATAGTCGTTTGAACCCTCGGTTGGAATAGGGTGATCAACGAAATCAAGGAATCCTGAAATAGGTAAAGCGCGGAATATTGGGGGAATGTGACAAGAAAATGATCTTTAGGGGGTACTTGACTGAAGGCACACGAGCAGGCTACGCAAGATACCTGAAGGCTCTGCCTGCGTGATTGCCACGATGGGCTGATCCAATGTGGCAGTAAGCCCTTCCTCAAGTTGCACTTCCTTGACGTCTCCGGTAGCTTGATCATCAGCCGCGTTTAGGAACGATCCTGGGAGGAAGCCGATGGCATCCACTTCACCTGACACGGCTTCAAGCATGGCAACCGGATCGGGGGCCAGCCTGGCATCACTGGTCATCAGCTGATCTTTCATCACCACCTGGTCAAAAACCCTGCGGACCGGATCATCCGGGGGTAGCACCCACACCTGGATGGTTCCACCACTGCCAGCCTGCCAGGCAACAGTACGACCTGAATAGATCGATCTGAGCTCTTCTGCTGATAATTGTGAAATTGGATTATCACGGTTGACGATCACCACCAGCTGTTCTTGGCCGACCTGCGAAGCATAATTATTACTGGTCTGCTCACCCGTGGGGTTCAACACCAGCGCGATCTCGTCTGGGTTGATATTTGGATCATATTTATTAGATGGCTGAATAAACAGGGCAGATAGTGGATCGTTATCAGCACATTCTCCCAGGCGGTCGACCCAAGGCTGAAGGTCGGGAGGGTAGATCACGGTGATTGCCTGGGGAGTTGGGGCTGGAGTAGCTGACTGTGGAGCACCACAGGCGGATAGCAACAGGACCAGGCATAGCACTAGCAGGGGTTTCATGATCACATGCGAACTATATAAAAGATCACAACCACCAGGGCCGCGCAAACCGAGTAAATGGCAAAAACATACAGCGAACGTTTACTGATGAAGGCTAACAGCCAGCGGATGGCCAGGTAACCCACCACTGCCGCTGTGATGAAACCGATCACCAGGGTGGGGATCTGCCCGCTGAAATCAGGTTGATTGAGCAAATCCAGCACGGCCAATAGCCCTGCTCCGATCATCACCGGCACCGACATCAGGAATGAGAATCGGGCTGAAGCTGGCCGGTTTAGATTGCGGATCATTCCCCCAGAGATCGTGGATCCAGACCGTGAGATCCCCGGGAGCAGGGAGATGACCTGAAATAACCCGATCAGCAAGCCGTCCAGCCAGGTGGTGGATTCAAGCTCGCGGCTGCGTTTGCCCACCCGCTCAGCTGTGACCAATAAAGTGGCAGTGCCAAACAGGAACAGCCCGGCTGCCAGCGGGCTGGCAAAGGCCTTTTCCACCAGGTCCTTAAAGAACAACCCGACGATAATGGCTGGGATGGTCGCGATGACCAGGTACCAACCCAGGCGCGCCATTGGGTCGGCAAAGGGCTTCCTGTGGATCAACCCGGTGATGGTGGAGCGGATGATCGCAACCAGGTCTTTCCAAAAATAGACGATGACGGCCAGTAGCGTCCCTAATTGGACCAGCACATCGAATACGAACGCTTCCTGAGCAGGAATCTGCCAATTCAGAATGTAAGGAAATATCACCAGGTGCCCTGAGCTTGAGATAGGTAAGAACTCGGTCAGGCCCTGGATGATGCCCAGCAGGATGGATTGGAAGATGGTCATGAGCTATTATCCCAGTGGTTTAGAAAGTCTGATGTAAACCTCTCAAACTGATTTTCCATGATTGCCTGGCGGATATCGGCCATCAAGGTCAGCAGGGTGTTGAGGTTATGGATGGTGAGGAGTGTGGGTCCCAGGATCTCCTTGGAGAGCACCAGGTGCCTGAGGTAAGCGTTTGAGAAATTCCGGCAGGTGTAACAGGAACACTGTTCATCGATGGGTGAGGTATCCGAGGTATATCGCGCATTGGCGAGGTTCAGCCGGCCGGTGCGGGTGATGGCTGCATGATGCCGGGCCAGGCGGGTGGGGAGTACACAGTCGAAAATATCCACTCCACGTTGCACGCCAGTCACCAGGTCCTCTGGTGAGCCAACTCCCATCAGGTAGCGTGGTTTATCCTCCGGCAGGTAGCGATCGACCAGCTCCAGGATCGACATGGTCTCCTGTTTGCTTTCACCGACTGACAGGCCCCCGATGGCATAACCGGGCAGGTCAAGCGTGCTTAGAAATTCGGCGGAGCACTGGCGCAGCTCGGGATACACACCCCCCTGGATAATGCCAAACAAGGCCTGGTCTGGGCGGGTTTTGGCCTTTACACAACGCTCAACCCAGGCGTGTGTACGTTGCATGGCGAGCTTGTTTTTCTCAATATCATAGGGGGAGCCGCATTCATCGAATGCCATGATGATATCCGCCCCCAGGTTTTCCTGGATGGCAATGGATTTTTCAGGGGTGATGCGGTGCGTGGAGCCGTCGATGTGGCTTTTAAAGGTCACACCATCGTCATCGATCTTCCGGCTGTCCGCCAAAGAGAACACCTGGAACCCGCCTGAGTCGGTCAGGATCGGGCGTTCCCAGTGCATGAAATTGTGTAAGCCACCCAATTGGGCGATCAGCTCATCACCTGGCCGCAGGTAGAGGTGGTAGGTATTAGCCAAGACGAGGCTGGCATTCAGCTCTTCCAGCTGCGCCGGGGTGACAGATTTTACCGTTGCCTGGGTGCCAACCGGAGCAAATAGCGGTGTCTCGAGTTCTCCGTGCGGGGTATGAAAGACTCCCCTACGGGCACGCCCGCAGCGTGCCATTATTTCGAAATGAAATCCAACATTCATGGTGAAGCCTGATTATAACCCATCCATAAGCCCTACCGGCTGGTGTTATAATTTCCCAAAGGGCAGATCGATTACATATATTAACCTGTAGACACGATATCGCTGGTGCCTTTCCAGCTGCCAACGGTATCTCATACCGGGTGGGGTTTACAGGCACAAACAAGGAGAGAAAATATATGCAGGTCTATGATCTTCCAGGTCCGAAGGCAAGAGCCATTATCGAACGTGATTTAGCTGTTATCTCACCATCTTATGCACGCGCGTATCCATTTGTGATGGATCATGGTAAGGGGTCGGATGTGTGGGATGTGGATGGTAACCATTTCCTTGATTTTGCAGCTGGGATCGCCGTGACCGCTACCGGGCACAGCCATCCCAGGGTTGTCCAGTCTATCAAGGATCAATCGGATAAGTTCCTTCATATCTCTGCCGACTTTTATCACGAAGCCTGGGTCAGTCTTGGTGAACGCCTAGACCAGATAGCGCCTTTTAAGGAGGATGCCGTCTCGTTTATGACCAACTCTGGCACTGAGAGTGTGGAGGCAGCCATCAAGCTGGCACGTTACCATACTGGTGCAAGCCAGTTCATTGGATTTCTGGGGGCATTCCATGGTCGGACGCTGGGATCATTGAGTTTCACCGCCAGCAAGCCTATCTACCACGAGGGATTCTACCCATTGATGAACGGGGTTGTGCACGTCCCCTATCCCGATCCGTACCGGCCAGTGTTCAACCAGCGGCCCGGTGAGGATTACGGTGAGACGGTGGTGCGCTATATTGAAGACCAGGTGCTTGGAAAATTACTCCCAGCTGAGGATGTAGCGGGTCTACTGGTTGAATCGATTCAGGGTGAAGGCGGCTATATCATCCCGCCTGAGGGTTTCTACCCGGCTCTGCGTGACTTGTGCGACCGGCACGACATCCTCCTGATTGTGGACGAAGTTCAATCCGGCATGGGCCGCACAGGCAAGTGGTGGGCGATCGAGCATTTCGGCATCGAGCCCGATATCGTGTGCGTGGGCAAAGGCATCGCCTCGGGCATCCCCTTGGGTGCCATCATCGCCCGTAAAAGCATCGTCTCCTGGCCTTTGGGTTCGCATGGTAATACTTATGGAGGTAACCCGATCGCCTGCGCTGCTGCATTGGCTACACTGGACTTGATCCAGGAAGAATACCTGCAGAACGCCCAGGAAGTGGGCGATTATGCACTGGATGCATTAAATGAGATCGCGGTACGCCACCCGAGTATCGGCCAGGTGCGCGGGAAAGGCCTGATGATCGGCGTGGAGTTCGTGAAGAACAAGCAGAGCAAAGAGCCAGCGCATGACATGAGCGAGCGCATCGTTCAAAGGGCCTTTGAACGCGGTCTATTAACCCTGGGCTGCGGGAAGAGCACGATCCGTGTATCTCCTTCCTTGAACATCACCAGGCGTGAAATTGACGATGGTCTGGAAATTTTCGAAGAGTCGATTACGCTGGCTGAAAAGGAATTCCAGATCTCACATGTTGCCTGATTTTCGCGTCAGACAACGCGATTATTTATTAGAAATAAGCCGTGCCCTGACCCAGGAGCTTGATCTCGACAAGCTCCTGGGGCGTATTCTATACATCAGCGCTGAAATGTTGGCTGGGCAAGCTGGCTTGATCGCCTTACGGGTTGAGAAGGGCGGTTGGAAGGTAGCCACCAGCCTGGGCATCCCCGCCAGCCTGGCGCGTCTACCTTGAGCCCTTGCTGGCTGAGATTCCAGACAATGAAGACACAGCCCGTTTTGAGCTGCCGGAAGTCAACCGCCTGCTGCAGAACCTGACCCGCACGGTCGGTCTCGGGCTGCTCACCGGGGTTGGCTTACCCTTGATCACGCGTGAAAAGGTGATCGGGGTAATTTTTGTGTTCAGGAATTATCCGGGCATATTCTCATCCAATGATCGCCTGTTGTTGCAGAGCTTCGCCAACCAGGCGGCCATCGCCGTAGATAACGCCCAGCTTTACCAGCAGGTCAGCCAGGATAAGCAGCGCGTGGATGCGTTGCTGGATTCGGCTGCGGATGGCATATTGATCCTATCACCGGGGCATGTCATCACCCGTTGCAACCCGGCCTTTGCGCGCATGCTGGAACAGCCGGTCAAATCGATCACTGGCAAATCCCACGATGAGATCGTCAACCTGACCTGCCGGGAAGAAATGCTGACCCTGGAGGAGGCTGAGGCTGGAGGCTGGCCGCTGACCCAGAATGCCACGCTCTACGTAGAAGGAGACCTGCAGCGCGCCTCTGGAGTACCCCTGCCGGTTGGCATCACGTACGCCCCGTTGATTTCGGATGAAGGCAGCCTGTTGAACATCATCGCCACGGTACGAGATATCACCCGCTTCAGGGAGGCGGAGGAGCTCAAGAGCACGTTCATATCAGTGATCAGCCATGAGCTGAAGACTCCGGTGGCTTTGATCAAAGGATACGTGGGAACCTTGCGTAGAGAAGACGCCAATTGGGACCGCGAGGTCATCAAGGATAGCCTGGCCGTGATCGAGGAAGAGGCGGATCGATTGACCGGCCTGATCGAAAACCTGCTGGATGCCTCCCGGCTGCAAGCCGGTGGACTCTCGATCAAGATGGCAGATGTTGACCTGAAGCTGCTGGTCGACCGGATCGCCAAGCGCTTCCAGATACAGTCGTTGATCCACCAGATCATTGTCAACATTCCCGATAATTTTCCCATCGTGAATGGGGATGAGACCCGCCTTGAGCAGGTGCTTGGAAACCTGGTATCGAACGCCATCAAGTACTCCCCCGAGGGTGGTGAGATCCACATCGGTGGCCAAATCCGCCCGAACAACGTGATCCTGTGTGTCAGCGACCAGGGACCAGGCGTGGCACCCGAGGACATCCCGCATATCTTTGACCGGTTTTACCGCTCCTCGATTGCAAAACGGACCACGAAAGGCGCCGGTTTGGGTTTATACTTGGCACGCGCGGTAATTGAAGCCCACGGGGGCCGGATTTGGGTCGACCCTCAGCCCGGTAAAGGGGCGCGTATCTGTTTTTCGATTCCGCGGGGTTAATCAGGATACCGCACTCATTTCTGCAAATTCATACCCTGGTCTGTTGACAGGGCATTTTTTAACAGGAGTTATGCATGCCAAAGACGCGTATTAACTGTCCAAACTGCCGCCAACCCATCATGGCAGACATCGACCAGCTGTTTGATGCTGGCCAGGACCCAACAGCCAAGCAAAAAATCCTCTCGGGGGCCTTCAACCAGGCAGCCTGCCCGAACTGTGGCTACCGGGGCATGATCGCCACACCCCTGGTGTACCACGACCCAGAAAAAGAGCTGCTGCTGACCTATTTTCCACCCGAGCTGAGCATGCCGGTCAATGATCAGGAACGGATCATCGGCCCAATGATCACCCGCATTACCAACAGTTTGCCACAGGAGAAGCGCAAAGCCTACCTGCTCCGGCCTCAATCAATGTTTACCTTGCAAACCATGCTGGAACGCATCCTGGAAGCGGATGGGATCACCAAGGAGATGATCCAGGCTCAGCAGGACCGGATGAACCTGCTGCAGCGCTGTATCACCGCCTCCGATGAGACTTTGAAGGAAATCACCACCAAAGAAGACGCTTCTTTTGATAATGACTTTTTAATATCCTGAACCGGTTGATCGAGGCTGCCACGGTGAACGGAGACCAGGAATTTGCCAAGAAGTTGGCTGAGCTGCAAAAGAAGCTGCTGGGCATGACGAGCTTCGGAAAACAGGTCCAGGAGCAATCGAAAGACGTGGAAGCTGCGATCCAGACTTTGCAGTCGGCTGGTAAATCGCTGACACGTGAGAAGCTGCTCGAGATGGTGATCAAAGCACCCAATGAGACTCAGCTGAGTGTGATTGTCAGCCTGGCCAGGGCAGGCATGGATTATGAGTTTTTTAAATTGCTTAGTGACAGGATCGACCGGGCCAGTGGAGAAAGCAAGCAGCGGTTGACCGTCCTGCGCGATCAATTATTAGAAATGACCCAGGCGATCGATAAGCAAATGGGCGAACGGCTGGCGCAGTCTCGCAAAAACCTGGCCGCCATCCTGCAGTCCAATGATATCCAGCAAACGACTGCGCAGAACCTGGCGGTAGTGGATGAATTTTTTGTCCAGGCCTTCAATGAAGAAATGGAGGCTGCCCGGAAAGCCGGTGACCTTGAGAAGATCAGCAAATTGAAGCAGGTGGAAGAAGTGGTGGACCAGGCCAGTGCCCCACCCCCGGAGGTGGAATTGATCCAGGAGCTACTTGAGGCAGCTGGCTCGGATCGGGAGCTGTTTAACAAGCTGAATGAGCATAAGAAAGAAATCACCCCTCAATTCATGGAGATATTATCCAGCCTGGTGGCACGGACTGAAAGCGGTGAGGATGAAGAACTGAAGACCCGTATGAGCAAGGTCTACAGCGCTGCAATCAGGCTGAGCATGTCGGAGAATTTAGGCTGATAAACAAACCAGCAGGCCAACAAGCCTGCTGAGCATCTTTTCATCAATTATTGGCATCATAAAGGCGCAGGATCACTGCGCCTTTGACTTGCTGCGTTGGTGATTAAGAAATTACGGGGTTATCCAGCCTCAGGCCATGACCGCGTACGGTGACCAGGAATTGGTGTGTGGCATCGATCTCCGCCAGGCGGTCGCGCAGGCGTCGAACCAGGGCATCCAGGGCTTGCTCCGAGATACCCACCGCGTCTTCTTTTCCCCATACCGCCTGGATCAGCTCCGCCCGGGTAACCACCCGCCCAGGGTTGTCATACAACACTTCCAACAGCTGGTATTGCGATACCGACAAGGGGGGTAGCAGCTCGGTGTCTCCGATCCATACCCGGCGAGAGCGTTTCTCCAGGCGCAGTTTGGTCTGAGTGGACAGTACTTCGGGAGGTTTTTGACGCGCGAGCTCCAGGGGGATCGTTGAATCGGAGCTCATGTAGATGAATTGCTGGGCTAGTGCGACCTGGATGACATCCCCATCTTGCAGGGTCACTGGTTCAACGATGGGTTGGCCGTTGACGTGGGTTCCATTTTTGCTGCCCAGGTCTTCCAGCTGAACGCCTTGCGGTAGCGTAATGAACCGGGCATGGTAACGCGACACCTGGCGGTCCTGGATGATCACATTGCAAGAATCATCGCGACCGATGATGACATCATCCTTGAGCAGCCATCGCTGGCCATTTAATGGGCCTGTTTGGGCGATCAATAACGGGAAGTCTTCATTCTCCGCCGTCATTTTTCTCCTCGAACTATCGCTCTGGATACCAACCACTGTGTAGAGGATAATTAATATACCATGATTTAACCCGCTGGAAAGGCGGGTTTTTCACGGTCTGCCAGGTTGACCACAATCGCCCGGCTGGCTCTCACCAGGTCTGCGGGTGTGAGCAGGATCTCATTTCCCCACACGCCGGCTCCAACGGCCAGGATGGGTTGGCTCATCATATCCAGGTCGAGAAATGAGCGAAAGCCCTCCGGCTGCCATGAAAAGGGTGGGATTGAGCCAATCTGATAACCGGTCGTCTGGATGACAACCTCCGGGCTGGCCAGCTGGATGTTGCGAGAGCCAACGGCTTTCTTGAGATGGCCTGAAATTACGTTCTGATCACCACCTACCATAACCAGTACTCTTTCATTCGTCGCGGTATCAAAGATCAAGGTCTTAATCGCCTGATGCTCTGGGATGCCCAGCACCAATGCAACATTGGCTGCTCCCTTAGGCGTGGTGGATGGGAACACTGCGGTTGTATACGGAATAGATAGTTTATCTAGGAAAATATGTGCCTGGAGCATTTTGGTATTATATCGTTTATCCATAGGTCCCTCCCTTTGAAGTGATTCACCTTTCTTTTTCCAAGCAAAGGTATAATAGCATCAACCGGAACGCCACCGGGTAAAATATCATGCCGACGCCCCTTAAGACTGGAGAAGTCCTGAGAAGTCGCTATAAAATCCGTCGGGTAATTGGGCACGGGGGCATGGGAAGCATATATCTTGCGGATGACCTGCGCCTGGAAGGGCGACAATGTGCGCTGAAAGAGGTCGAGCATGACCGCACATTACCGCAAGAGATAGTTCAGCAAGCCCGCGAACAATTTCTCCGCGAAGCGACGGTTTTAGCGCGTCTGGACCACCCGAATTTACCCAAAGTATCTGATTTCTTTTCAATTGGGCCGCGTGACTACCTGGCCATGGATTTTGTGCCGGGTAATGATCTCAGAACTTTGATGATGGAAGCCCGCCAACGGGGCATGTTTCTGCCTGAAGCGGAGGTGCTTTCCTGGGCCAGCCAGATATCTGACGCGCTCAGCTACCTCCACAACCAGACCCCTCCCATCCTGCATCGGGATATCAAGCCCAGCAACCTCAAAGTAACCCCCAGTGGGTTGATTAAGCTGGTGGACTTCGGCCTGGTGAAAATCCTGGCTTCTGAGGAAATGACCATCACGATCTTGCAGGGGCGCGGCACGGCCCTATACACCCCCCTGGAACAATATGGCGGCGACACCGGTCATACCGATCGGCGAAGCGACGTGTATGCCTTCGGAGCAACACTCTATCATTTACTCACCAACCAACCACCCCTTGAAGCCCGCGAGCGTTTTCTGCATCCTGAGAACCTGACGCCACCCCGTCAGATCAACCCTGATATCAGCGTACGCACCGAAAAAGCCATTCTGTGGGCAATGAACCTGCATCCCGACGAGCGTCCCCAGGATATTGAAGCCTTCCGGCAGGCGCTAATTGGCAACTGGGTGCCTCCCATCCACCCTAACAAGAAACCCCAGCACCCGACGATCAGGTCAATCATCTCCGGCACGCGTGAACAAGTCCTGCTCGGCGTGGCAAGTATATTGATCCTGGTCAGCCTGATCATCACCTTAGTACGATAGATCGATTAAAAAAAGCTTTGGGGGTATGCGGAGCACATGTCAGGCAGCCAGCGTTATGGATGGTTCTGCAGCCAGTCAGCCACACCACCCAGATGGTCGAATATATAATCCGGTTTAAACGGTGATTCGCTCAAATCATCCAGCCTGGTTTCCCCGCTCAGGACCAGGACGGTGGTGATGCCGCTGGATTGCCCCAATGCGATATCGGTGTATAAACGGTCGCCGATCATGGCGAGCTGTTCCACCGGCAGGTGCATTTTTACCGCCGCAGCGTCCACGATCATGCGATTCGGTTTGCCAACGACCAGGTCGGGTAGCCGGTGGGTAGAAGCGTTGACGAAGGCGATCATCGCCCCTACATCGGGCATGAAGCCGGTCTCGGTTGGGCAGTTGAAGTCAGGGTGGGTGGCGATATATGGCAGTCCTTCACGCACGAGATCACACAGTTTCCAGAGTTTTTGGTAAGTGAGGGTAGTGTCAAAACCCAGCACGACGAGCTGAGGGTTTTCCTCTACAAGCCTGAAACCATGCTGGCGAAATTCTTCTTCCAGCGACGGGGTGCCAACCAGGTAGAGCCTGGCTCCCGGGTATCGATCCTGAAGGTACAGCGCCGTGGCTTCCCCTGAGGTCAACACCGCCTCTTCGGTGAGGGGCAAGCCAAGCTGGTTGATCTTCTCGGCATACTGGCTACGGTGCCTGGAGGAGTTATTGGTCAGGAACAGGTATTCTTTGCCTTGCTGGTTCAGAAGGTCAATGAACCGTAGCGCCCCCTCCAACAGCCGGTCACCCAGGTAGAATGTGCCATCCATGTCAAGCAAAAAACCGCGCACTGAATTCAGTTTCTCGAAATTAACCATTTTGCTAACCTTCTGTTTTAATGGAGTACAGCTGTTCCTGGTCCAGTGAAAGGAATCTGGATTTTCAGTGAACTTTTCTCGTGGACCAGGCTGCCCTGCCAGGCAAGATTTTACCACCTCCGGGGTATTGGTCACGATTTATTTAGAGTTCCAGTGCTAAACGCGCATCGGGATACGCGTCTTTGCGATGATGTGATTTTGGTCGCCTTGATTTTTAGTCTCTCTGTGATAAGATTCTTTGGCTCAAATTCAAGCAAGGAGGATAGAGTTGGATACCCTGATTAAAGCCATGCAGCAAGCCATCCAGCAACTCAGGCAGTGGCCGGGTAAGACCGTTCAAATATTTCATCATAACGATTCTGACGGGCTTAGTTCTGGGGCTATCCTGACCCGCGCTTTTGCGCGGCAAGGATATGAGGTTAAGCGTTATTGCCTTGAAAAACCTTACCCGGCAGTGTTGAGAAAGGTCTTTGAACAGGAAGGCAGCTTGATCGTCTTTGCTGACTTCGCTGGCCGTATTGCTCCGTTAATCTCCGAATTGAACCAAGGACGAAACCTGACTTTGATCCTTGATCACCATGTCGCCGAAGCCTCAACGGATCCCATGGTGCATAACCTCGATCCTGACCTGCACGGCTTGAAAGGCGACCGGGATATCGCTGGCGCGACGACCTGCTATGTGTTCGCCACAACCCTGGATCCTGAGAACCGGGATATGGCAGATATCGCCAGCATTGGGGCCGTCGGTGACGGTTTTTTTGTGGACGGAAAGCTGGTCAGCGTGAACCGGGATGCCGCCCTCGAGGCCGTCCGCCAGGGAAAGCTCGAGATACAGCCGGCAGCCACCGGTGAGAAATATTTACTGGCGACCTCTAAGGGTTCAATGGATTGTGTCGAAGTCGGTGATTATCTGGACCTGTTGGGTGGAGTCGGCTATTACCGGAACGGACCTGGTACCGGCATCGGTGTCTGCCTGGATGGATTTTCGGCAGAGACTGACCGCATGGTCGATGAACTAAAATCGATCCGTCAGCGGATCTTTGACGATGAAATCGAGAGATTAAAAACGGGCGAGCTGATCCAGTCACCCCACATTCAATGGTTTCATGTTCAGAATCGTTTTTTCCCCATGGGTGTGAAGATGATCGGGGCATTCTGTGATGCGATCCGGGTGACCGATCTCATCGATCCAGACAAATACCTGGCGGGGTTTCAAGTCATCCCGGATGAAATTCCCGGGATCGGTAAACTTAAATTCGATGAAGTGAAGGTTTCGATGCGAGTTTCACCAGCTTTCGAAGGGAAGATTCGATCAGGGCTGGCTTTGGGGCTAAACATCCTGCTCCCTGAGGCTACAACGATCTTGGGCGGTTTTTCGGATGCATGCCACAGCCTGACCGCGGCAACGACGGTAGCGATTGGCAAGGAAGAACAGCTGATCGAAGAGATGGAAAAAATCATTGAAAGGACATCGCATGGGTAAAGGTACAGGTTTTGGAAAAACGATTTTGATCGGGGACCAATTTGTGCTGGAAGAGGTCCCAGCAATTGTTTCAGCCATATCCTACGAGACAGAGACCATTGTTGAGCGAAGCGCTGGCTCAGGATGGACCCTTGAAGATAACCGCATTGAGGTTCCCGGCTACAAAGAAAAGAAGAAAGAGCAGCAGGTTCGCTCGATCGACCGCATCCTCGAGGTGATGAACATTGACGTAACGAAAAACCCGATCAAGATCACCATCGGTGGCAACCTGTTGGCAGGGAGTGGGGTGGGTGCCAGCGCAGCCAGCTGTGTTTCGCTGGCGCGTGCTTTGAATGAGGAATTCAGCCTGGGTTATTCGATCGAAGAGATCAACCGGGTAGCCTGGCAAGGTGAGTTCCCCTACCATGGGGTGGCCAGTGGGGTGGATAACACTGCCTCGACCTATGGCGGCCTGCTGCAGTTCCGCCTGATCAACGGGCAGCAGCATTTTGAGCGCATCAAAACACCCAGGCCGTTCGAGATCGTGCTGGCCAACAGTGGCATCACTGCTAATACCGCCCTTTTGGATGAAGTGACCGAGAAGCAGAAAAAAGAAGACCCAGGCATGTTTGCTTCGCAGATGAGCCTGATCACCAGCCAATCCAACGAGATGCGACAGGCCCTTGAAGCTGGCAATTTAGAGGCCGTGGGCCAGATCATGGTCACCAACCATAAGCTGTTGGTGGAGATGGATTTTTCACATGCAATCCTGGATTACCTGTGTAAATCAGCCATCGATAAAGGCGCCTGGGGAGCCAAGGTCACCGGTGGAGGCCGGGGTGGCTACATGGTAGCCCTGACCCCTGGAGAAAAACTCCAGGATAAGGTTGCGTCTGCCTTTGATAATGAAGGCTATAAGGTAATTCGCGCAGTGATTGGCGGCAGTTAATCGCAGGCTGGCATGTAAAATTTATATCGGCTTGACATGGCGCAGGTCCAGCATCTGCCACAGCCACATTGCACCTGCACCGAAGCCTGCCCCGATCAGAACAATAAGCAACACACCCCAGCCGCCCAATTGCTCGAGTAGCGAGCCACTACCGGGGAAATTGACAGCCAGGTAGATATAAGCTACCATCCCGCCGATGATGGGGAGCAAGGCCCCGCGCACTCCCCACCGCAAGCCGCTTTTTAGGTTGGAATACCAATAATTGGCTATGCTGATCAGGGCCGTCACAACCAGTGCGATCATCCAGTCGCCGAAATTTACCCCACCCAGGCTGTTTACATTGGGTGGGATCGGCGTTGTCTGGGGTGTGGCTGTTACCGTTGATGTAGGCTGAAGGGTTGCCGTCTGCGAAGGCTGTGGGGTCGCGGTCGCCGGTTGTGGGGTGGCTGTTATGGATTCTGGTGGGATTTCAAACGTCAATACATCCGAGTTGACAGCCTGGCCGCTCTCTGCTCGGATATTGATCTCTCCGGATTGGTCGATCACGAAATTTGCCCTGGCGATCCCTTGGGATGTATTGCCCTCGACAATCTGAGAGGGTACGCTTTCCCCGTTATGATACAGGGAGAATGTGACCACCGTTCCATCGGGCACCTGGTTTCCGTTATAGTCGAGGATTACTCCCGTGACTACCGATATCGGCGTGCCTACGCTCATGGCCGTAGGCGTAGCAGCCGGTGTCTCTGTCCCCTCGAATGTGGGTGTGACGGGTATATCTTGATAAATGCGGATGACCTGGTTCGAGTCTGGTGAGGTGGCGACCAGGATCTCATACCCGATCCCTGGGACCGATACAGGCAAGTGACCAGATGGTTGGATTTCGTGGAACAGGATCCTGGCTGCAATCTCTATGAATGAGCTCGAGCGGCTGTAAAGTGCGTAATACGCCGAAAGCTTTGAAATGTCGGTCGCATCCAATGCGTAAGGCTCACTCAGGGCAAACACGATCATACGCTTGCCCTGGAAAAGATCGGGGCGGAGATCCAGGAATTGGCGTAAAGCCAGCGAGGTGGGGTTGTCATTCGAGACTGTATCCATGGCGAATACGATCCAGTCTGCGGCCCGCAGATCATTTTCGATCTGCATCTGGCCGGTGCCGCTATTCAGCATATCAGTGAGGTCTTGAAAAGTGTAGGAATACAGATTGCTGGGGATGACCTGCCCGCTGGTGCTGTATAACCGGATCACTGCATTCTCAAGGGCATCAACATCCAATGTATATTGTTGCTGGCAATTGCTACATTGCTGATAAACCCGTGTATCGCTAATAAATACAATGTTATCCTCTCGCGCAGGCGGTAATGGGATGGCATTGCTCAGTTCTTCTGGTGAAGGGCTGATCAGGCTAGCAGCCTGCTGTGCAACACTAAAGGTCACCCTGGAGGAAATACCAATTGAGTTTAATGCATCTGCGTTGGGCAGCGTGGACGTCACAGCAAAGGAATTGTTGTAGATTTTGTACTTGAGCTTCAGGATCCGGAGTACTGATTGGTCAACACGCTGTGCAAAGGCTGTGTCTTCGCTGTATTTTTGGGCAAAGAATTGCAAGGTGCGAATATAAGATGTGTAAACATCTTCATCGCCGCTTGAGATGAAATTATCCAGGTATAGCATGTCGTTCCCAGCCAGGAATGCGTCGCGTGCAACCAATGGGCCATTGAAGGTCTGGCCGCTTGGATCATAGAAGCGCCGCACAGCGCGGCTGCCCAGGCTGTCACTGATCATCACCCCACCCGACTGCCTCCAGGTATTAAATTCAGGCAGCGAGATAAGCTGTGAGAAGGCTTGTGGGTCGAAGCTGACTGGCCGGGTGGTGGCGCGAATATTTCCCTGGAAACCCTGATAACGGATGTGGGAAACAACCAGGGCGTCGGTCATGGATAAACTATCCGGCGAATTCCCAGTGACAGCAAAAAACGGTGCCAGGTCGATCTGTTTCAGCTGCTCGAGTGAAGACAAGACCGTGGCAACCTCTTCTTCGGGGAGCCGATCGGAGCCACCAAAGCCCGGAAAATGCTTGGCTGCCACGACCATCTTCCCATTGCTGCCCTCGTGTACTCCGGCAATATAGGCCTGGCCCATTTCACCCACCCAGAATGGATCTCCGCCGAAGGTCCTGACCCCAAGATCACCACCGCTATCTGAACTGGGAACTTGCAGTACATCTAATGATGGACCCAGTAACAGGTTAAAACCCAAACCAGCCAGCTCTTTGCCCTGCACATTTCCAACCTGACGGCTCATGTCTGTACTCCAGGTTGCCCCGATTGCCATCTGACTGGGTAGGGGAGTCATCCCGCTCAGGATTTGATCGTATGGGAAACCATCACCTTCCTGCGCGATACCAATTAATAGCGGAATGTAGGCAGGCGTGAAGGTTTCGTTTGTAACCGGGTTTATTTGTTGCGTTTGGGAGGCACTGAACTCATCCCGCTGTAGCTGATCAGTCAGGCTCTGGGCAATGGGTAAGGTCTGATCAGAACCGACGAAGTTATCATTCGCCTGCTCGAGGATCACGCCGCCTACGTGGTAGTTAACGATCAGGTCATAGATCTTGGCACCCGTCGTGGAAGCGTTGGCAGCTTCAGGTCCGGTGAATGTAACCAGAAAAAGTTGCCCAACACGTTCTTCGGGGGTTAATTTATCGAGCAATGTTTGGGCAAGCTCATCCGAGCTTGTCACCTGGTAAGCAGGTGAAGCCTGTCCAATCGAAGAGGGGATGATCAGGGAAAGGATAAAGACCGCGACGATAAGCTTACGCAATAAGTTGTGCATTATCTCCAATATCTCAGCTCACTAATTTCTACATCAGGCCGTTTCGGCTTCGATGATCTTGTGCAGCAAGTCCCGGCGGGCAGGACCGCTCAGGGTTTCCAATCGGCGAATATTGAGCGGATCGATCTCTTTTCGCAACAGTTCCAGCTCCTCGTCTGTTGGCCGAGGGGTTTCCATTACATCAGGTGCCACCTCGAGAGGAAAACCCGTGTGAGATTGGATCTTTTCGATCGTCGTACCTGGATGAAAGGAAACCAATCGCATGCGTCCCTCAGCAAAATCGAATTGCCCCAGGTCAGAGACCAGGAATCGCGGACCGTTACCATGCTTGCGTGCGGAATTATGCCCGAGTCCAGCACAAAAGTCAAGCTGGGGCACGAATGTTACCCGTGAGTGCCGTGGGACGTAAAGCTGCACATCTGTTAGATAGGTGCTCACATCAGGGATACCCCCAGTACCCGGCATCCGCAGACGTGGGTGGTGATAATCTTTTCCAAAGGCGATGTTATTAAAGTTTCCAAATGGATCGATCTGTGCTGGACGTAGAAATTCCAAAGGCCTGAGGGAAGGCAAAACATCACAAACTGCCCGAGCGAAGCCTATATTAACTAAGGCCCGATCGAGCCACAGACGCTCTACCTGGCTCAGGCTCATCGGGGCAGGGTGGCGGCAGATGCCTTGCCCTATCGCTGACGAAAAATAGAGATGCGGGGCATGCGTGCGGCGGGCTAACAGGTAAGCAGCTGCAACCAAGGGTGTGGCAATTCCCTGGGCAACCATCTCGCCGTCCCGCACCTGGTGAGACATGCAGGCGACCATGAATTCGTCAGGGGTGATTTCCATTATTATCGATCCAATGCAGAATTCGTACCGCTGATGATGTGCACGAATTCTTCAGGCTCAATATTACCACCAGTGATTACCACCAGGGCTGGACGAGCGGATACTCGATTGAACAGAACTACAGCAAGAGCAGCTGCCGCAGACCCCTCGATCTGCTCGTGATAGGTAGTCCAAGCATAGCGGATCGCTTCTTTGATCTCCACCTCGGTCACTAAAACGAAGTCGGTCACCTTGCTCTTCACGATCGGGATCGTCACGGAACCTTCTTCGACTGGACCTGCCAAACCATCAGCGAGGCTGGGCAGCTCAATCACGCCAGCCTGGGTGCCCTGGTGGTAGATATGGTGTAAAAAAGACGAGGCTTCAGATTGAACTGCAACGAGCCGGGGCCGAGGATCCAGGTTTTGTAAAGCACAGCCGATGCCGGAGACCAGGCCACCCCCGCCAGCGGGCACGATCCAGGTGACCCCGGTCGGTTCTTGTAAATCTGGTATGGTTTCAAGCGCAATGGTTCCCTGCCCGGCGATGACCATTCCGTCATTGTACGGTGATACCCAGGTGGCTCCACATGAGTGGGCATAGGCAATACCAGCTTTTTCTGCCTCGCCGTAGCCTCCTTCAATCAGGTTTACCACCGCTCCAAGCTCCCGCATCGCTTTGACCTTATTAGGCAGGGCGTGTTCAGACGCAAAAATCGTCACCGACGCGTGGCGTAGATTAGCTGCCAGGGTGACACCCTGGCCATGATTCCCGGCTGAAGCGGTCACCAGGCCGCGCTCGAATCTCCCAATCTTGCAAGGCTAGGATCTTATTAAGCGCCCCGCGGGTTTTAAATGACCCCGTTACCTGGTGGTTTTCCCACTTCAAATACACCTGCTCGCCTGGATCGTAGGTTAGGGGAGTTTTGCGGATGTAAGGTCGTATCCGCTCGGAAGCTTCCTCAATCCAGGTAAATGGGATCATAGAATCAGGAATGCTGACCCGCTAATACTTCCTGGGCTAATAATGGGTCGGGGGTAAATATGCCATCAACGCCTAATTCGAAGAGCTGTCGCATCCGTTCGGGTGTAGTGATGGTATAAGCATGCACCCGGCTTTTTTCTCGGTGGAGCATCGCCACAATGTCTGGGCTGACATCCTCGTGGTTAGGGTGCAAAGCCAACAGTGAGTTAAACCGTATCATCCGTAAACGTACAGACGCATCTGCTAGACCAAGGAAGGTCAATAACCCAAGCAGTACTTTCGGAAGTGCCCTACGCGCCCTGATCAAGGCGATCATGTTGAACGAAGAAAACATCACCCGTTCTTCCAGGTTGAAATGTTTCACCAGTTCGGCTACTCTTTCAGGCAGGTCATCCATCGGTGAAGCGTAATTGGTCAATTCGACGTTGATGAATATCTTTCGACCGACTTCTTCAAAGACCTGCTCCAGGCTGGGGACACTTTGTGGTTTAAAAAGTGGGGGATGTTTCGAGCCGGCATCTAGCTTTTGCAGCTCTGCCAGGCTAAGCGACTTTACCCTGCCTGACCCATTTGTAGTGCGGTCGACTGTATCATCATGCATCACGACCACGTGGTTATCGGCGCAGAGCTTGGCATCCAGCTCGATCGCATCCGCATGGTGTTCGACAGCCTGCTTGAAGGCTGCTAGGGTATTCTCGGGGGCATATGCACTTCCGCCCCGGTGAGCGAAAATCACCGGTCTTCCCAGATCGGCAAATAAGGAGCTGATGGTGGATTCAGTCATAGGAGCGTATTACAGCTCCACGAAATAGGCACTGGCTGCCCGGTCGATCAGATCGCGAGTCATAACCGGTTCGACCGATAGGTAACGGGAGATATCCAGGATCTGGTCACACAGGTCACGCGGGTGCGAGCCGCGCAGCTTGCGGGCTCGTTTGATATACCATTCCTGGAGCAAGTAAGCCAAACCTTCATCGTTATACTGAACACCTTTGGCAGCTGCCACCCTGGAGAAGATCTCACGGTACTCGTCGAATGTTGGATCGCCCACCTCGATCTTATGGCGCAGGCGGCGCAAGAACGCTTCATCGACCAGATCGCGCGGTGGCAGGTTGGTAGAGAATACCACCAGCACATCGAAAGGAACTTCGATCTTGCGGCCCGTGTTCAAGGTCATGAAATCGATGCGATTTTCCAGCGGTACGATCCAGCGGTTGAGCAGGTCGCGAGGTCTAACCAGCTGCCGGCCGAAGTCGTCAATTAACAGGATGCCACCATTGGCCTTCATCTGGAATGGCGCTTCGTAAAACTTATGTACATTATCGTAGACCAGATCCAGCCCTGACAGGGTCAGCTCTCCACCGGTAACTATGAATGGACGCCTGATCCGTATCCAGCGCAGGTCTTTTCTACCGGTCATTTTCGAGTTACCCGTTCCACCCGAAGCAGACGAATCTTCCGGAGATAATTGGTGGTTGACCGAGTCGTAGATCTTGATTACCTGGCCATCGATGTAGATGGCATACGGGATATACATGCTCTCATGCAAGATCATATTGCCGATCGCCCTGGCCACGCTGGTCTTGCCATTTCCCGGCGGCCCATACATGAAGATCGATGTACCAGAGTTGACCGCTGGTCCGATGCGTTGCATGGTTGATTCTGGCAGCACGAGGTGAGACAAGCCCTGGTGCATCATCCGGTTTGATACGGTTGGCCGGCCTTGAGCCTGGCGCAGCACGGATTCATTGTATTCCTGGATCGGTACGGGTGCCGGTCCGGCATATTGGCTGCGTTCCATGGCCTCGCGTGCTCGGCCAGCCCCGAGGTTGGTAATCGCATACAGGTACGTGCCTTCGCCGAGTCCGACCTGGGACGCCTTGACTTCCACAAACTTATCTCGCTTCAAGTTTTCCAGCAGCTGGTCGACGATCCCCGTGAATGGCAAGGCCATCTCTTCAGCTATCTTATAGCCCGTCAGGTATCCCTGGAAATACAGAATTTTTAACGCCAGGTCCTGCATCCACAGGGTCGACAATCCCGTGTCTTCGATTTTTTCTAAAATGGGGGGGGAAAAGACGCCACTGGCTGTCCCCATCATCGGTTTGCCACGTGTAGATGTGTCCATCGCACAACCTCCATTGGTAAAGGGCTTGCATTGGGTATCAAAGGTGATTATAGCATGCCGGGCTGATTTGGATAGCGTGATGTGGCTCAATTATCAGTTAAAATTAGGCAATACACAGGAGAAGCAATGACATTTACTGCGATCATCCCCGCTTTCAATGAAGAAAAAACCCTCCAGGAGATCATCCGGCGTGTTCAAGCTACCGGGTTGGTAGATGAGATCCTGGTCGTTGATGACGGCTCCACTGATAACAGCCCTGAGATCCTAAAGCACCTGGCTGACCAGGGAGCGATTAAGCTCATCACGCATCCACGCAACCTGGGAAAAGGTGCAGCCGTGCGCGCTGGGATCGAACAAGCCAGTGGCGACCTGGTCATTATCCAGGATGCCGACCTAGAATACGACCCGCGTGAATATCCCCACCTGTTGAAACCCGTCCAGGAAGGCATCGCCGATATCGTTTACGGCTCGCGCTTCCTCGGTGCAGGTCGACGGCCGGTCTTATTTTGGAACATGGTTGCCAACCGGATCCTGACCTTTGTAACCAATATCCTTTACAACAATATCCTCACCGACATGGAAACCGGTTATAAGCTCTTCCGGCGCGAAGTTGTCAAGGGAATTCCACTGCATGCCCATGGGTTTGAGTTTGAGCCCGAAATCACGGCCAAGATCCTCAAGCGTAAGATCCGTCTCTACGAAGTGCCGATTGAATTCAACCCGCGAGACTACTCCGAAGGCAAAAAGATCAAGATGCGCGATGCATTCATCGCTCTATGGGCGTTAGTGAAATATCGTTTTGTGGATTAGCAGGAGGCGGATTATCCTTGCGAGGCCTGGATATCCTTTACATTAAGTTGTAGTGATACCTGCCCGTTAAATTCGTTAAGCTCAAAGACGTACATCAGATCGATCCTGGGGGGTAGCTTGGCGATCCAATGACCCTGCCGGAAGGCGATCGCATCGAACGTGATCCTGCCATCAGTCACCGACAGCTTGAGATGCGACCCATCCGTGCCGATGGCGCGTTGACGCAGTACCTTGAGATCCGTCGACATAAAGATCGGTGCAGGGTTTCCCATGCCAGTCGGCTGAAGCCAGCCGATATACTTGAGTAGCTCAGGTCTGAGCTCCGCCAATGGAATCTCGAGCTCAGCGGTAATCTTTGGACGCAGGTCGAGCTCCCCCAGCTGTTCGAAAGCAATGAGTCGCAATCGTTCGATCAGTTCCTGCAAACGCTCATTTTGCACTGTAAAACCAGCTGCGGCTGCGTGACCCCCGTGATGCTCCAAAAGGTCTTTGCATTGATCCAGGGCATTGGTGATATGGAATTCAGGGATGCTGCGGCAGGAAGCCCGGGTGAATTGATCCCCGATGCTGGCGATGATCGCCGGGCGGTAATACTGCTCGGTCAGCCTGGAGGCTGCCAGACCGACCACACCAGGGTTGTAATCCGGGTCTGCTGCGAAAAGCAAGAGCGGGATCTGGTCATCAGTAATGATCTGCGCTTCGGCTTTGGCCTGGATCTCGCGCGTAATCTTCTGGCGCTCACGGTTCTGAATCTCAAGCCACTGGGCCAGCTGGCCGGCTTGCAATGGATCTTGGGAGGTGAGCAGGTTCAGCGATGCCAGGGCAGATTCCAGCCTGCCTGAGGCATTCAGCCTGGGCGCTAGCATGAAGCTGATATCGCCGGTGGTGATCCTTGCAGGTGTCAACCCTGATACACCGATCAAGGCCATCATCCCCTGGCGAATGGGCTGGCGGAGCAGCTCCAGCCCAGCCCTGACCAGGGCCCGGTTTTCGCCGGTCAAAGGCACCAGATCAGCGACTGTTCCCAGGGCCACCAGGTCAAGGTAATTCCGCGCCTGCAGGTCAGGAAATCGGCCAGATTGTGCTAATGCTTCTACTAATTTATACGCCAGGCCAACCCCCGAAAGATTTTTATCCGGGTATATGTCTCCAGTTTGCTTTGGATTGACCACCGCGAAAGCCGGGGGCAGCACATCCAGTGGATGGTGGTGGTCAGTGACGATCAGATCAAGGCCAAGTGAACGCGCATATTCGCATTCGTCCCACGAACGGATGCCACAGTCCACCGTGACCACCAGCCCAGCCCCTTGTTCAGTACAGGCTGCGGATCGCTTCGAGGTTCAAGCCGTAGCCTTCGTCAAATCGATTAGGGATGTACTCCACCACATTGGCACCAATTGAGCGCAGAGCCAGCGCCAGCAAGGCGGTGGCTGTCACTCCATCAGCATCATAATCGCCATACACAATGATCTTCTCATCGTGCTGAATGGCATACACGATGCGATCGGCTGCCTTAGGCAGGTCGAGCATGTTCGCGGGTTCACATCCGGGGGGTGTCTGGGCTTCTAAATAAATGCGGGCTGCCTCATGGGTTTGGTAGCCGCGGTTAAATAATAACTGGCGCAATATCGGCGGATACCCGCTTAGCTCCTGGTCAACTTCGTGGGGGAGTACAGGAGCCACCTCCCATCTTTTGGTGATCATGGGCATGGTGGTGGTTGGTCCAGGTTTTGAGCGAGTGCCAAAGCCCCCGTTAATCCAGCATCATCCCCCAGGGCTGCTTTGGTTAAAATCAGGTTCACGAGGTATTGTTCATTCAATACGTGCTCGCGCATGGCTTTACGCAGGGATTCAAAGAAAATTTCCCCGCTTTGTGATACGCCGCCCCCGATGATCACCACGCTGGGATTAAATATATGCAGGTAATCAGCCACGGCGATCCCCATATAGCAGCCTGCCCGGTTGAGTGCCGCGATGGCCAGCGCATCCCCCTGGTTGGCTGCCTGCGATACATCCTTGGCCGACAGGCTCTGTTTGCCTGCCAGGATCGACCGTGCTCCTTTGTTAATTTCTTGCTGCACCCAGCGCGCAATCGCCGGGCCGGACGTGACGGCTTCAAGGTGTCCATGCTGACCACAGCTGCATATGGGACCATCCGGAATGACTGTGACATGGCCAAGCTCAGCTGCCAGGCCGCGCACGCCAAGCAGTAGCTGGTTGTCCATGATCACTCCCCCGCCAATGCCGGTGCTGACTGTAAAATATACCAGGTTCCGGTGTCCAATCCCAGCCCCAAAGCGCCATTCACCCAATGCCGCCAAATTGGCATCATTACCGATGGCCACTGGCACATTGAAGCGATCGGTCACAAGTTTCTTGAGTGGCAGGTTTTTCCAGCCCGGGATGTTAGGTGCTTCGAAGACGATCCCCTCATAAGGGTCGGTGGGTCCCGGAGCAGCAATCGTGATGGCCGCGATTTCGTCGCCTTCCGGTGCGACTGCTGCGATCAGGTCGAGTAATCGCTCATGGGGGGTCCCCAACCCTTGAGTGCTGGTTTTTTTGATGCGACTTGGCTTCTGATTGGCGACGGGGAAACATGCCGTCCGAATATGTGTTCCCCCAACATCGGCAACAATGAAATTTCGTCCCATATTTCACAGTATAGCATAGTTTGTTGTTGACGAGATGCCTAAAGACTGCTATCATCAAGGGTTGGTATGAGCAAGGCAAAATCAAGTAGACCAAAGAATGCCCCAAAGCGCGTCCGTAACCCGTTAGGATGGCTAATGCCAGGTATAGGGGTGAAGCGGTGGATGGTGATCATCCTCCTGGGCATTACCTTATTAGCAGTTGGTTTAGCATTCGCCTTATTGGAAATCTATCGCACAGCGCCGGATACCTGGTGGCTGCCTATCTTATCCGCGGCATCCCTGCGTGCCTTGAGCCGCCCTGTGCGTGTGGTCATATTCGGAGGCATCGGCGTTGGACTGCTGCTCCTGGGCATCTGGGGCATCAATCGCACGCTCCTGGCACCGTACCGGAGATCGGGCAAACCAGTCCTGGATGAGCTGACAGACCACCGCCGTAAAGAACGAGGGCCGCGCATCGTGGCTATCGGGGGTGGGCATGGCCTGGCTACATTACTGAGAGGCCTCAAAAGCCATAGCTACAACATCACCGCCGTGGTGACCGTGGCTGATGATGGTGGATCATCCGGAAGGATCAGGCGGACAAAGGGCATCCCCCCTCCGGGAGATATCCGCAACTGCCTAGCTGCCTTGTCCAATGATGAAGCCCTGATGACTCAGCTGTTCCAATACCGCTTTACCGATACAAGCGCTGAGCTCGATGGACACCCCTTCGGCAACCTGTTCATCAGTGCCCTCTCCGAGATCACTGGCAGCTTTGAAGAAGCCGTAGTGGAATCTGGGAAAGTCCTGGCAGTCCAAGGCAGGGTGCTCCCTGCAACCTTGCACGATGTGCGGCTGGTTGCGGATGTCCAGCTTCCGCACAACATTGCGGAAGTCAGGGTGGAGGGCGAGAGCACGATCCCGACCTTCCCTGGCGATGTGCGGCGTGTGTGGCTGGAGCCGAATAATCCGGCAGCCTATCCGCTGGCCATCCAGGCCATCCTGGCTGCAGACCTGATCGTGGTCGGACCAGGCAGTTTGTTCACCAGCATCCTGCCAAATTTGCTGGTCCCCGATATCTCCGCTGCCGTCCGGGCCAGCCGGGCATTAAAAATATATGTGTGCAATGTTGCTACACAGCCTGGTGAAACCGAAGGGTTTACCTGCGAAGATCATGTCAAGGTGATTAGCGACCATGTTGGTACGACCCTGTTCGACATTGTGGTCGCCAATGACAACTATGAGGCGCAATTACCGGCCGGTACCGATTGGGTGAAGGCAGCGCAGGAAATCGAAATGGAGGTGCCCATCTACCGGGCAGATTTGGTAGACACGATCCAACCCTGGCGGCATGACTCTCCAAAATTGGCCAGGTCGCTTATCGACCTATATCAAGAACGAACAGGACCTTTGGTAGAATAAGCAATAATTTTCTAGGTATCTTACAGGAGCTTGACCGAAAGGCTATGCTGCTGAATAACATTTTGGATGGAGGAAAAAATGACAACAAAAGTAGGTATTAATGGTTTTGGACGGATCGGCCGGCAGGTTCTGAAGGCAATCCGTGACAATCATCCAGGCACCCTGGAGGTTGTGGCTTTTAATGACATCGGCGACCTGAAAACCATGGCTCATTTGCTTAAGTACGATAGCAATTATGGGCGATTTGACGGCACCGTTGAAGTTAAGGATGATAAGCTTTTTGTCGATGGTAAGGAAGTCAAAGTATTCAAGGAGTCCGACCCATCGAACATTCCATGGGCCTCTCTGGGCGTGGAAATCGTGGTTGAGAGCACCGGCTTATTTACGATTAAAAGCGACGGTGTGAATAAGAAGGGCAAGACCGTCAAAGGTGCCGAAAACCACATCACCAAGGGCGGCGCAAAGAAAGTCATCATCTCATCACCCGCTGAAGGGGAAGACCTGACCGTGGTATTAGGCGTGAATGACAACATGTATGATCCCAAGATCCACCACGTGATCTCGAATGCTTCCTGCACCACCAATGGCCTGGCACCTGCCGTCAAAGTGGTCCACGACAAATATAAGATCGTGCGTGGCTTCATGACGACGATCCATGCCTACACCAATGATCAGAAGATCCTGGACCTGCCCCATAGCGACCTGCGCCGTGCCCGGGCTGCCGCCATGAGCATTATCCCCACCACCACCGGTGCAGCTAAGGCCATCAGCCTGGTGATCCCCGACCTGAAAGGCAAGATGGACGGCTATGCTTTGCGCGTTCCCACCTCGACCGTTTCGGTAATCGACCTTACCGTTGAGCTCGAAAACAGCACTACCACCGAGGAGCTGCGTCAGTCCTTCCGTGATGCAGCAGCTGGCCCTCTGAAGGGCATTCTGCAGGCAGTCGACGAGCCCCTGGTCAGCATCGATTTCAAGGGTGATCCGCATAGCTCATCCGTGGATCTGCCGTTTACCATGGTCTTGGGCAAGGAAAAGAATAACTTTGCCAAGGTCGTGGCCTGGTACGACAATGAATGGGGTTATTCCGTTCGCACCGCTGATCTAGCAGCTCTGCTGGCTAAATCCTTATAACTCGTGATCAAGAAGCGGATGGCCAACCGCCATCCGCTTCTTGTATATACGGAGGGAATATGTTCAATAAGAAGTCAATTACCGATATCGATGTCAAAGGCAAGAAAGTGCTGGTGCGGGTGGATTATAACGTGCCGATCAAGGACGAAAAGGTGACGGACGACACACGCATCGTGGCTGCCATGCCGACCCTGAATTATTTATTGGAACATGGCGCAGCCGTGATTTTGTTTTCCCACCTCGGCCGGCCGAAGGGTGGGCCAGACCCGAAATTCTCGTTGCGGCCGGTTGCGGCCCACCTGAGCGGGTTGCTGGGGAAGCCCGTGGCTTTCGCTGACGATTGCATTGGCCCAGCAGCCGAAGCTGCCGCCAAGGCCTTGAGGCCTGGCGAGGTACTGGTGCTGGAAAATACCCGTTTCCATCCTGAAGAGGAGAAGAATGATCCTGAGCTCGCCAGGAAAATGGCTTCCCTGGCAGACATATACGTCAACGATGCCTTCGGCTCAGCCCACCGTGCCCATGCGTCCACGGAGGGTGTAGCCCATTACCTGCCAGCCGTGGCAGGTTTCCTGATGGAAAAGGAAATCCAATACCTGGGACAGGCCATCGCAGACCCAAAGCGACCGTTTGTTGCCATCCTGGGCGGAGCGAAGATCAGCGATAAGATCGGTGTGATCCGCAACCTGCTGACCAAGTCTGACCAGATCCTGATCGGTGGGGGAATGGCGAATACCTTCTTTAAAGCCCAAGGGTATCCCATTGGCGATTCGTTGTGCGAAGATGAAGCCCTCGATACCGCCCGCGAGCTGCTCATATCGGGTGCCAGCCATCTGCGCTTGCCGGTAGATGTCGTCATTGCTGATAAATATGACGCCGAAGCCGAGAAGAAGGTCATCCCCATGGGGCCCGTCCCTGACGGCTGGCGTATCCTCGACATCGGACCTGCCACTGTGGCTAATTTTGGAAAAGCCGTGTCCGGGGCAGGTACAATCGTCTGGAATGGACCGATGGGCGTGTTCGAGTTCCCACGATTCGCTGAAGGTACCATTGGGGTCGCCAAGGCTGTGGCTGCCAGCCATGCCGTCTCTGTTATCGGTGGTGGTGACTCGGTCTCAGCCATCAACCATGCTGGCCTTGCGGATAAGATCACCCATATATCCACGGGTGGTGGAGCCTCGCTTGAGATGCTGGAAGGCCTGGAGCTGCCCGGCCTGGCTGCGCTTCAAGATAAATAATATACCCCCAGCATCTCCCGAAACCTGCATCGGGTTGGAGGAGATGCTGAGCATAAATCTGGCACAATAGGCTAACCAGGCAGGGCCAGGATCCATCATGGCCCTGCCATTAGGAATCCAAAGATCTTTGATGTTTCTGAAGTGATTAATTGAGGTCAATATGCGTCGTCGCTTAGTGGCAGGTAATTGGAAGATGTTCAAGACGGTTGGAGAAGCGCGAGTTTTGGTATCCGAGATGCTTCCAGGTTTAACCGCGATCACCGGGGTAGATATTGTTTTGTGCCCACCGTTCACTTCGATCTTGGCGGTGGCGGCTATGCTGGAAGGTACACAGGTCGCAGTGGGTGCTCAAAATATGCATTGGGAGGCATCGGGAGCCTACACGGGCGAGGTAGCTGCCCCCATGCTGGCTGAATTCTGTAAGTATGTGATCATCGGCCATTCGGAGAGGCGCCAGTACTTTGGTGAGGTGGATGAAACCGTGAACCGCAAAGTCAAGGCTGCTCTCGCCCACCAGCTTATCCCGATCATGTGCATCGGTGAAACCCTGGACGAGAACGAAGCTGGGATCACGGCTGAAGTGGTTACGCGGCAGCTCAACGGTGGGCTGGCTGGGATCGATCCAAGCGTGGCAGCATCCATCGTGATCGCCTATGAGCCCGTGTGGGCCATCGGCACGGGGCGGGCAGCTACTGCGGAGGGCGCCAATGCAGTCATCGGTGGTTTGATCAGGCGTGGCGTCGAGAAGATATATGGTCCTGGGATTGCCCAGGCGATACGCATCTTGTATGGCGGCTCGGTGAAGGCCAGCAATGCCGGTGAATTATTCAGCCAACCTGATATCGATGGTGCACTGGTAGGTGGAGCAAGCTTGAAAGCTGACGAGTTTATCGGAATAGTTGGTGCTGCCGCCCATTGATGGATAATAGTCTCTGGGGTACATTCTTTTTTTTGGTGATCCTGTTAATCCCCATGGTCATCCTGCCGAGGGCTTTGCAGCGTGAGATCCAGGCAGTATTTTTGCTGCTCACCCGCCAGCCTGAGCTTTCCATGAGCTTGTTTGCCATACTATTCCTGCCGGGTGTCTTCCTCCACGAGGCGAGTCACTTTATCATGGCCCAGATCCTGGGAGTGAGAACTGGGCGGTTTTCACTGATGCCCAGGAAGATCGATAGCGGGCAGCTGCGGCTTGGGTATGTTGAGACTGAACAGACCGATTTCTTCCGGGATGCCATGATTGGGGTTGCACCATTGCTCACTGGGGGTGTGTTCGTAGCCCTGGTGGGCGTGTACCGCCTGGGGTTGGATGCTGTGTGGAACAGTATAATCCAGGGCCATCTTTCTGCCATCAGCCAGGCTTTCAAGACCATCCTGGCGCAGCCAGATTTTTGGTTGTGGTTTTACCTGGTTTTCACGGTAAGTAGCACCATGCTGCCCTCCGCTTCCGATCGTCGTTCCTGGCGGCCGATCCTCATTGTGGTATTCGGATTGCTCGGGTTGGTCTTGCTTGTAGGCCTGGGACCCTGGCTGGTTAGTCATGCCCAGCTTGTTTTACTGACGGCCCTGAACGCCGTCTCCACGATTTTTGGCATCACGATCCTTATCCACCTGTTTTTTTTGCCGCCCACCTGGCTGTTCCGGAAGTTACTCTCACGTATCACCGGAATTCGGGTTGTTTGAGGCAGAATGTTTTATAATACGATTTTAAGACTGGTAAAATCGCGTAATAATTTCGAGGTTAGCACTCACTGACATTCGAGATAAGTATTGGGAATAAGTAGCCTGCGGGACAATTCTGAGGTATATGGGACAACACTGGTACGCACTGCGGAGTAAACCACAAAAAGAGGAGGTCGTCACGAAGCAAATGCGCGTGCGCGGTTTCGAGGTATTCTATCCACGCCTGCGTGTCAACCCGGTGAATCCGAGGTCGCGCAAGTATCGCTCCTATTTTCCGGGTTATCTCTTTGTGCACGTGGATATCGATGAGGTCGGGTTGTCCACTTTTCAATGGCTGCCGCATTCCAACGGTTTAGTGTCTTTCGGTGGTGAACCTTCTTCAGTACCCGATAATCTGATCCACGCCATCATGCGCAGGGTGAAGGAGATTGCCGAAGCAGGTGGTGAAGTGTTTGATGACCTACACAAGGGAGATGTTGTCCGCATTGGTTATGGCCCATTCGAAGGCTATGAGGCGATCTTTGATGCCCGCCTACCCGGGACAGAACGTGTGCGTGTCCTGTTGCAGTTCCTGAGTGATCGTTTCGTCCCGGTTGAGCTGGAAGCCAGTCAGCTTGAACCCAAGAAGCATTCCTGATGCCAATCAAGAAAATCACACCTGCGACCATCCAATTGGTTATCGGATCATGGAGTATCGCCATCCGCTCACAGCACATGCCGGTTCATGAAGATCTAAATGTTAAGTGTTTTGAAAATCGTCCGATGAACTTTTCAAGCCGTAGGTAATTGATTTGCCGTCCATCCTGATCATCTGCACTGCCAATGTTTGCCGCTCGCCCATGGCTGAAGCGATATTGAAACAGCTGCTGGCAGAGCGTAACATGGATGAGCAATGGCATGTTAAATCGGCCGGTACCTGGGCAGTGGACGGTCGACCTCCAGCTTTTCTTTCTAAATATGTGATGGAACAAATGGGAATGGATATCAGCAACCATCAATCCCAAGCTATCACACTTCGGTTGCTCGAGAAATTTGATCTTTTTCTGACCATGGAGGAGGAGCATAAACTGTGGTTAGCTGAACAATATCGAGAGTATTCCGACCGGACCTTCATGCTGAGCGAGATGGTTGGAGAATACGCTGATATCTCTGACCCTGTTAATGGAGAGCTCTCCGACTACGTTGAAACAGCATTTCTATTGAAAAAAATACTCAGCGATGGTCTAGAACGCATCATGTACCTGGCGGCAGGTGAAGATGAGTGAGTCCTGGGGTAATCAAGGCTGCATGATCTCTGGCGAGCTGAGCAACGTTCACGAACAGAGGTTCTCTTTTTTTCGACATGCACCCAGCCTGATATGCTCGGTGCAACTTATTTTCGGGATTGGGGTTCATTAGTATGGAAACCCAGCTCGTCCAGAGTGATAGGTTGACTGACACCTCAGAAGACCTAAACCTGACCCAGGCGATTCAGGGAGACCACGAAGCTTTTGGCGTCTTGTACGAGCAATATGTCGAGCGGATTTTTAGTTATGTGTATTACCGGACCGGCAACCAGCATGATGCGGAAGACCTGACGGCCAAGGTGTTTTTTCGGGCCATGCGCCGGATACCGGACTATGAAGAAAGAGGTTTGCCAGTTTCTGCCTGGCTTTACCGGATCGCCCATAACCTGGTAGCCAACTGGCATCGTGATCGCGGCAGGCGGCCCGAGATATCCCTGGATGAAGGATACGCAGCCATCCCCCATTCAGAACACCCTGAGGTCACCCTGCTGCACATGGAGGAAAAGAATAATCTACTGAACATCATCCAGACACTTCCACCCGAGCGCCAGCAGCTGATCATCCTCAAGTTTGTGGAACACTTATCAAATGCTGAGATCGGCCAGATCATGGGCCGTACTGAAGGGGCAGTGAAAAGCCTTTATCATCGCACTTTGCTTACCCTACGCGTCGAAATGGATAGCTTGTCACAGGATGAGAAACCTGAAATTAAAAGGACAGATCCATGTTAAGAATCGTGATGGATGGCGCAGGAGAAATTCCGGATGACTGGCGTTCAGAATACGCGGTAGAGGTCATTCCGATCAATATTCAATTTGGTGAAAAATCTTATACGCAGGGCGTCGACCTCAGTAATGATGATTTTTATCGACTTGCCGACACAAGTGGGATCATCCCAAAGACTTCCCAGCCAACCCCGCAACAGTTCGTCGATTTTTATAATCGCATCGCCCAGGCTGGAGATACGATCCTGTCACTGCATGTGACCAGCAAGCTCTCGGGAACCTTCAACTCGGCCGTAATGGCAGCCCAGGAATTGAAGGAGAGATTTAACATCATCCCATTTGATTCGGGTTGTGGCTCATCGGCGATGGGCTTTATGTGCCAGGAAATTCGCCAATTGGAAAAGGCTGGTGCCACCATCCAGGCGATCCTGGCTCGTTTGGAAGTCGTTCGCCAGAATGTCAGTATTGTCCTGACCCTGGATTCGCTTGAGTATGCCCGGCGGAGCGGGCGTGTTAAAGCCCTGCCCGCTGCGTTGGCTGCATTGATCAAGATCAAACCGATCATCATCCTCAAAGAAGGTATGCTGGATATGAGGGAGATGGTTCGCACCCGCCAGCGCTCGCTCGATCGGGTCCTGGAGATAATCCATCAACGGGTGGATGATCGCTTGGTAAATGTCGCGGTCGTCCATTCGCAGTCACTTGAGACTGCCAAAGAGCTCATGCAGAAGGTTTCAGAGACGTTGCGTATCAATAAATCATTCATATCGGACCTTTCAATTGGCGTGGCTGCCAACCTGGGGCCGGGTACCGTTGGGATCGTTGCCTATGCAGTTGCTTAAGTATGAAGAGGTTGAATGGCTGGTATAGACAATCGAAAAAATAAAAAGGGAAAGCGAGACCTGGTGGCTGTTGAATCGATTCTGGAATCAGGTCTACAGCCGGTTTCACCACGCCGCGAATTCATAGATAATCTGCATACGGGACTGATGAATTACACTTATGGCGATCTGGATGAGCCTAAAGTAGATATCCGCAGGCCATTGGTGTTCGCCATGATCGGCGTGATCGGTTTGTTCTTCCTGTTTTCGATCTGGGTTCGGCTGATGTTGGTGGTGCTCAGTGCCTTAGGGATGATCCAATCCACCAAAAACAAGCGCTCTGCAAACTGATCAGCTGTTGTGGCAGTGTGTGTGGATCAATATCCTGAGCTGTATCGAGCCGATGCGGCTTATTTATTTTCTTCTGGTTGCTCGTCTAAACGAAATCCGGGGGCGATGTACTGGATGTGCTTGTAAGGTTTTACCTGCTCTGCAACATTATCCTTCATGATATTGCCTGAGATGTGCATCAGGGTATCCCCGAAGTCAATGTCCTTTCCCATGGCGGCCAGGCAGGGATAGTGGTGGTGGGCCATACCGGCTTCAAATTCAGCATCATCGGCTGATACTCCCACCAGTTTTTGGGCAACGAAACGGGCACAGCCACACACCGCGTCCCGTTTAACCTCCACTGAAGTGATGATGTGGCTCTGCGGGTCAACCACGATGGAAAACTCAGGTTTTCCAAAATAGCGGGCGAACTCGGCAATGAGTGGGCTGTGGTGTTCCAGGCGTTGACGGCGGGTAACCCAGTAATCGGTTTCCGTGAGTGAGCACAGGGGCTTTGGGGTAGCACAGGCAACTTCCATTTTTTCAAGCCAGCCGCGCAGCTGGCGCGCCAGGCCGCGGGGGAGGCAATTCTCGTTATCCACGGCCGCGATGACCGCTTTTGCCCCGGTTTGCTTGGCGATATCGGGGATAAGCTCAGCCACACCTTTATGTTCAGCAAAAGATAGGATCAGGTCTGCCTCTGGCAGGTCAGCCGGGATGAATTCTTCAGGGTAGTCAATCACAAGGGGAAAGAAAACCGGGGCGCGCCACTGGTTGATGATCCAATCCTGTGGGGTATGCTGGGTGATATTGGCCAGGTGCCTGACGCCGTAATCGCTATTGATGAGTGCAAGTATGCGCATAGTCGTTAGTTACTGTGTGCCAGCAACGCCTTTTCCAGGATCTTTACATCATTAATCAGGTCAATGCCCTCAGACAATCCACCGTCTTTGCTAACTCTGAGAAGAAAGTGCCCAGCCAAATCTTTATCTCCCTGCTTCACATCAGACAGGCTGCAGAATAGCTTTACTCGCTCATAAGCACTGTGGGTTACAGTGGAATAACCATGCCAGGAAAGGTATTTACCAATAACGATCCCGGCCGCTCGCCGGGCACACACGCGTGCCATGCCTTCATTGCCTCGCGCACGTGCTTGCTCAGCATGCTCGATCTCTTTTCGATAATCCTCACCCCAAATCGCCTTTGAATTCACGGACAGATTTTACCATTCCTTGACCGCATCACTCTCCCTGGATACAATCAACATCATGAATATTACATTAGCGTTGAGCGGTGGGGGCGTCAAAGGGTTTGCTCACATCGGTGTGATCCGCATCCTTGAGAGGGAAGGCTTTCACATCCGGGGTGTATCAGGCACGAGCGCAGGTGGGTTGGTTGGCGCATTGTATGCCTCAGGCTATTCGCCGGACGAGATGGAAAACCGTCTGCGTGACATCGACCAGGGTAATCTCTTCACACACATGCATGGCGATGGACCAGCGCTGTTCGGCTTTGCTGGCGTTGTGGCGATCTTAAGCGAGCTGCTCGGTGATCGTAGTTTTGATGACCTACGCCTGCCCTTAGCGCTCACTGCTACCGACCTGAACACCGGATTACCGGTAGTTATAAAACAAGGTAAATTAATGGACGGGGTCCTGGCAACCAGTGCCGCGCCAGGTGTCTTTCCTGCCAGGCACATCGCCGGCCATGTGCTGGTGGATGGAGGGGTGATGAATCCCATCCCGGTGGCTGAAGCGCGGGCTTTCAGCCCCGCGATACCAGTGGTGGCGGTCGTCTTATCTCCACCGCTGGGCTGGCAGGTAGAAGCAGGCATCAACTCAACTGGTAACACCACACTTCTGATGACCAACCTACCTTTGGTTTACCGGCTGGCTGGTAGGTTACGCCTGGCCCAGGCGTTTAACATCTTTATCCACTCCATGGATCTTTCCGGCCAGATGTTGATGGATAAACAACTGCAGCTTGAACGGCCGGATGTGATCATCCGACCAAAACTTGGCCAGGTGGGTATCGTAGACCGTGTAGACGTCCAGCGATTGATCGTGGCAGGGGAACAGGCTGCGATGGCTGCGCTGCCTGAGCTGCGTAAATTGGACGAGTGGAAAAATCGTATTAGCAGGAAGGTAGCTCAAATATTACCCTATGGTCGGAGACCCAAGCATGGGGCATGATCTGCGCCAATATTCCCGGCAGACGAATGTCCGCCTGGTTGTTGGCTTCATCCTGTTGCTGTTCATCGTCGGTGATGGCTTGATATTCATTTTCATCGGCAAGGCAGCCGCCTTAATGGGCTTAGTTTGCCTGGCAGGCGTTGCACTGCCTCTCCTTTTGATCGTGCTTTCGTTGTGGCTTATCGATTGGATCGCCAGGCGCAATAACCAGGGGACTTAGCAGCCTATGGCGATCACTGACCAGGAAATTTCGATCGATAGCTGGGTGATGCGCCTCCACCAGCCTGAAGGGAGCGGCCCGTTCCCGGTCATCCTGCTGCTGCATGGTTGGACGGGTGATGAGAAATCCATGTGGGTGTTCGCGTCGCGGCTGCCCAGGAATGCGATTTTGATCGCACCGCGTGGTTTATATAAAGCTCCCGGGTCCGGGTACAGCTGGCACCCTGCCCTCTCGAAACCCTGGCCCTGGATCAATGATTTTCAACCATCAGTTGAAAAACTCCTCACTACGGTATCGGATAGGAACTTCCCGTCGGGTGATTTCTCAAATTTACACCTGGTTGGGTTCAGCCAAGGGGCAGCCTTTGCTTATTCGATTGCTACGCTATACCCTGAAAGGGTCACCTCGCTGGCCGGGCTATCCGGTTTCCTGCCAGATGGGGCTTCGACCTGGCTTGGGCCAAACCGCTTGCAAGGATTGCCGATTTTCGTTGCCCATGGGACGCTGGACGAGCTCATCCCGGTGGCGAAGGCCCGCCAGAGTGTTGCCGAGCTGGAGAGAGACGGTGCCAGTGTGAACTATTGTGAGGATGAGGTGGGGCATAAATTAAGCGCAAAATGCTTCCATGGGCTGGAAGCATTTTTTCAGAAGGTGGCTTGTTAATTTAACCTAATCAGGTTGTCCCAGGCTATAAGATCTTTTCCAGCATGCCGGCCACAGCCTGATAGACTGGTGATTCGTTCCCCAGCTCCACCAGGGGTTTCCCACTGAACTCGAAATCGATCAGGTCGCTGTCGGAAGGAACGGTACCCAGCAATGGCAGGTCCAGCTTGCTGATCTCGACATTGAGTGCCGGCGGCATGTCACCCGGCAAGCGGTTGATGATCAGGTAAGCATGCTCGATACGGATATCCAGCTCGTTACGGAAGGAAGCGATCCGCTCGGCAGCCACGATGCCGCGTTGGGTGGGGTCGCTGACTACCAGCAGGTGTTGGACATCCCGCGTGGTCCTGCGGCTCAAATGCTCCATTCCGGCTTCATTATCGATGACAATATAACGGTAGTTCTTGCTGATCGAATCGATCACCTCGCGGAGGTTGTGGTTGACGGCACAGTAGCAGCCTGTGCCCTCCGATCGCCCCATGGCGATCAGGTCGAATGCCTCACCTTCAGCCAGCGAAGCCCTGATCTTGTGATCGAGGTAATCGTGCTTCGAGATTCCACCTGGCAGGGCACCCATGGCTGCCCCGCCAGCAACCAACGAGTTTTTTACCTGGGCCAGCATGTCTTCGCGGATGTCGCCCACGGTCCAATCGAGATCCAAACCCAGCACCATGTTCAGGTTACTGCTTGGGTCAGCATCAATGGCCAGCACCGGGCCAGGTTTGTTCTGAACCAAGTACTTGATCACCATCCCGGCAATGGTGGTTTTCCCCACCCCACCTTTACCTGCCAGTGCAATCGTGACTGTCATTCGACCACGACTTTCACCAGCTGCTCATCCAGCTGTTTCGCTATCTGCTCAGCGGCTGTGCGTAGCGCTGGCACATGGTCATACACGGGAATTCCCAGCCGGTCAGCTTCCTGAACGCCCATATCCGCTGGCATGACCCCTAATACCGGCAAGCCGGGTGTTTCTGTTTCAAGGAACAGTTTTTCTTCTTCGTTACGGACCTTATTGCCCACCAACCAGCAGCGTGCCAGGCCGATATCATTGGCCAGCTGCTTGATCTGTGCCGCAGTTCCCAGGCTGCGCCGGGTGGGTTCTACCACGATCAGCATGGCATCCACGAAATCCACGGTCGCCCGGCCAAGATGCTCCACCCCAGCATACATGTCCAGAATCAGCACATCATCCTTGCGGAAAAGCAAGTGGGTAAACAGAGTCTTCAGCATGGCAGCCTCGGGGCAGATACACCCGGAGCCACCCATATCAACCGAACCCATTTCAAGCAAGCGTACCCCTTTATGCAGCACGCTAAAGCGCTCAGGGATATCATCGACCCGTGGATTCAACGTGAAAAACCCGCCAATCGTGCCAGGTTTGGCACCCGTCCGTTCCTCGATCAATCCGTCCATCTCAGCGATGGGATGGAGCTGGTCGCGTAAATCTTGTGGAAAACCCAACGCGCCTGCCAGGCAGGGTGATGGGTCTGCATCTGCCACCAGTACCTGGCGGCCTGCATCGGCATACACCTGCGCCAACAGGGCTGCCAGGGTTGTCTTGCCCACGCCCCCTTTACCACTAATCGCTAGTTTCATCTTATCTCCCGAAAAGTAAAGTGCCGAGAATTATAACCCAATTATGGATGGTTCTCTTGCGTCACCAACCCCCGTTTTACCGCTTCATCCCTTAACACCAGCAGGATCTTTTCCAGGTCCAGCTCGCGCGCACAGGCATCCTTGGCAGAGCTCAGGACTTCATCGGACCATAACGTTCGCGAAGTAAGGACTTCCTCATCATTCATGATAATAAGCTGGACCAGGCTATCCAGTGGGATATCCTGGTCCTGGCTGTATTCTGCGTTACAAAGCTGGCAGCCTCTACAGCGCTGCACGTCTTGTCCGGTCTTATTTAAGATCAACCTGCGTAAAGTCATTTACAACCAATAATCGATCAAAGAATATTAGATGTATTTACCCTTTTGGAGCAGGGGCAGGTGGGGGAGTGAAGTCGGGAGGCAGGATGCCCGCCTCGGTGATGATGCGCGGCACGATCTCTTCCCAGCCCACCGCCATCAGGTGGATGCCGTTCACGCCTTTCTTGTTCTTCACGGCCTCGATCAGCTCAAGGGCGATCTGCACACCTTCTTCTTCTGCCTTGTCACCCGCGGCTTCCATCCGCTTGACCAACTTATCCGGGATGGTCACGCCGGGTACTTCTTCATTCATATATTTAGCAACCTTCAGGCTCTTGAGTGGCGTGATCCCTATCAGGATATAGACTTTATCCAGCACACCCCGCGCTTCCAGGGCTTCCAGCCATTCATCCAGCTTATCGGCGTCATACACCAGGTTTGTCTGGAAGAATTGTGCCCCGGCATTGATCTTTTTGTGCTCGCGGAAGGCCTGGATCTTCGGATTGGAAGCATAGGGTGAGCCGGCTGCGCCCAGGAAATATTTCGGTGGGAATTTGATCGACCGGCCGTCCATGTAGATGGCTTCATCGCGCATCCGGCGCAGGATCCATAGCATGTGGATCGAATCCATGTCGAGGATATCCATCTTCCCCTTGGGGATGCTCGACATGTTCATGCTGTCACCCGACAGGCACAAGATATTGCGGACACCCAGGGCGTTAGAGCCTAACACCTCGGCCTGCAACCCGATGCGGGTGCGGTCACGCGCCGCGATCTGCATCACTGGCTCTCCGCCAGCCTGGACGGTAATCGAGCTGCACGCCCATGAAGACATGCGGGGTGAAGCGGATGGGCAGTCCGTGAAGTTGATCGCAGCCACATATGGTTTGACCAGCTCGATATTTTTTAGCAGCTTGTTCGTGGCTACGGTAGCAGGTGGAGCTACTTCAGCTGTCACCACGAATTCGCCGGCTTTCAGGCGCTTCTCCAGGTTGGATACAGGCTCGGTATAGGCTGGGGCATGGTATTCTGCATCGCCATTCCACCATTCCGGTTGGCGTACCGGGCGGAAAACAGCCGACCACACTACCGGGCGGGTATCTTTCTTCAAGACACCGCCGAAGAACTTCCGGCCACCAACTTTTTTGATCTGGTGATAGACATCTCCCCAGGTTTCACCGCCGGTTTTATCCCAATCAAGTGGAGGCAGGACTTCAAGAAGCATCTCTTCGCGGCCCATTTTGAAGGCGCGTTCGTAGATCTTGAACCAGACGCATGGGCGGGTCTTATCAACGTAGCAATACTCCGTGGTGGAACCTCCGCATGGTCCGTTACGCTCCCCCTTCGGGCACTCCATTGGGCAGATGAAGGCAGTTTCTTGTAAAAGGCAGTTGCCGCACATGCGGCATCCAAACAGCGGTCCTTTGATGAGGCGCTCAACCGATTCAAGCACCCGCAGTCCATATGGATCTCTGCGAAAAGGATGATACGGGGGTTGCCATCTTCTAACTGGGGTAAATCCGGGCATAGTAGTCCTCCAATTTGGCGTTTAGATCTGTATGGGGAGCGGCATTACACCACTCCCCATGGCTTGCTCGATTACTTCAATGTGAGCAGGTATTCGTAGGCACTTAGGGCGGCCTTGGCTCCCTCGCCGACCGCTACCAGCACCTGTTCGGCATAGGTATTGGTCACATCCCCAGCTGCGAGGATGCCAGGGATATTGGTGTGGTTATTTTGTTCAATAATGATGCGTTTTTGCTCATCCAGGGCGACAAAATCGGAGACGATCTGCGAATTGGGTACCAGGGCCATCTCAACAAATGTACCGTCGGCCAGCAGCTCGCTGGATTTGCCAGCCTTATCCTTGACGATTAAGCTCTTGGCATAGTCATCGCCCTTCACTTCAACCACCTGGTGCCCTTCCAGGATGGTGACGTTCTTGGCTGTCTTCAGGTTTTCATTTATGAAGGATACCTTCAGTTTATCCGCTGGGCATACCCATGTTACGTGCTTGGCTACTGTGGCAAGCTCAGCGGTGGAACGCTGCGCCAGGTCGCCATCACCGATCACGACGGTCGTCTTGTCGATGAACAAGGGTGCATAGCTCAGGGCAGAATAGCACAGCCCACGCATGATGAACTCTTTTTCACCCGGGACGTTCAGCAGCTGCTGGCGGGTACCTGTGGCGATGATGATCGCTTTCGTCTCCAGGTCGCCACCACCGCGGGTCTTAACAATGAAACCTTTTTCCTTGCGGATGATCTTATCTGCTGGTTCCATGTGGCGGGCAAATTCAAGGTATTCCAGCTCGCTCTTGAATTTGTTCACAATTTCCAGGCCCTTGATCACCTGGTAGTCTTCCACCCAGGGCAGTGCCAGGCGGAAATTGGTCTTTCCACCCAGGTCTTTCGTGATCAGCAATACGTTTAAGCGCTTGCGGATAGCGTAAATCGTTGCAGTCAATCCAGCAGGTCCACCACCGACGACAATTAGATCATACATAGTTCACCTATTATTTATCCTCTCTTTTTTATACCGGTGCTTGGCCAATGAAACCATCTTTCATCATCATTTGCGTCAGGTTGCGAGACCTGCCGATGATTTCGGTGGCGTTCTTGAACTCTTCTTCATAGGTCATCTGCTTGCGGGCCAGTCCTTGCTCCTGGCATTTCACGGCCACTGCGGCTGCCTCACGCGGGAAGACTTCCCAGTCATCCATGGTCGGCAGGATATGGTCATGGGCGAGGGCTGATCCGACGTGGTCAGCCAGGGCATTGGCAGCTGCATAGCACATCTCGTCGGTGATCGTCCTGCCACGGACGTCCAGGGTGCCTCGGAAAATTCCTGGGAAACCGAGTGAGTTATTGACCTGGTTATCGAAATCGGAACGACCCGTCGCAACGACTTCCGCTCCGGCAGCCACTGCTTCCCATGGCCAAATTTCAGGTACAGGATTTGCGCACGCAAACAGGACCGCACGTTTTGCCATGGTTTCGATCCACTCAGGCTGGATGACCCCAGGTCCTGAGCGAGAGAGGGCTATAACAACATCGGATCCTTTGATAGCATCGGGGATATTGCCTTCACGGTTTTCTTGATTCGTGATCTGGCATAATTTCCATTTATCTACGTATTCCGCTTTACGCATTTCTAGGTCTTTGCGGTGTTTTCCCAGGATGCCCTTGCTATCCACGATCAGGCAGTTTTCTGGTCTCACACCCCAGCTGAAGATCAGGCGCGAGATGGCGACATTGGATGCCCCGCAGCCGATGAAGGCGATCTTCACCTTTTCTTTATCTTTTTCAACTACTTTAAGTGCATTGATCAAGCCGGCCAATGTAACTGTGGCAGTCCCCTGCTGGTCATCGTGCCAGATGGGGATTTCTGCTTTTTCTCGCAGGGTATCGAGGATGTAGAAGCATTTCGGATTTGAGATATCTTCCAGGTTGACCCCACCGAAGCCTGGCTGGAGCATTAAGGTGGTGTTGATGATGGCATCTGGATCCTTCGTATCGAGCATGATGGCTACCCCATCGACGCCGCCGAGGTACTTGTACAGCAGGGCTTTGCCTTCCATAACTGGCAAGCCAGCTTTTGGACCGATATCCCCCAGGCCTAAAACGCGAGTGCCATCACTCACGACGATCACCGTGTTCCATTTGTTGGTATATTCATATACCTTCTCAGGGTCCGCTTCGATCGCCCGGCATGGTGCAGCCACTCCAGGGGTATACCAGATAGCGAAGTCATTGAAATCACGCACGCAGCATTTCAGGGCGGTCTCAACCTTGCCCCTGTAAAAGGGGTGAAGGACCATAGCATCTGCTGAGGGTTTCTTCGCCTTTGCCAAAAGCTCGTCGATATTAACTTGTTTTTGATTGGTCATAATGTTCTCCTATTGTGATAGATAGCCATCCGCATAGATGACTTTGTTAAGCAGGATTTGTGTGGTCTTCCAGATCGCGGCCTGTTCAGGGTCAGACATATCTACGTCTTCCAGTTGAGGTTCTTCCATGGCTGCGATGCGGTCAGCGATCTTCAGGTATAACCTTCCGACAGGTGTGCTGGAATCGCGTTGTTCAACGATGCGGACGACTTCATTTTGATCTTTATCGAGTGGATCCGCGATCATCATATTCATACCAACGCCCATCAGCATGGCACAATAAACCCGGTTGATCAACGGTCTTCCTTCGCGTGGGACTGCATTGGAAACATTGGATAGTCCAACTGATAACTGAGGTGCCGGATCCCAGGCGTACTGCAGTGTACGGATCGCCTCAATGAGATGAGGGCAATATTGTTGACAGCCTGAGACGGTGAGAACCAATGGATCGATGATCAGATCTTTAATTGGGAAGTCAATTTCCACCATACGTGGGATGAGCTTCTCCAAGGCAATATTTACGCGCTCATCTGCGGAAACAGGAACGCCACTCGTGCTCATCGTCAGGGCAACCAGGCGGGTGTTATATTGCTTCGCCAGCAGCGGTACTTTTTCCAATCGTTCTGGCTCATCAGAAACGGAGTTGATGATGGGCTGTGCTTTGGTGACGGCTTTCAGGGCTGCTTCTACCCCCAGGATATTGATCGTATCAATGGAAAGTGGTACATCCACAACCGCTTCCACTGTTTTGACGATCCAGGGGAACATATCCATCCAGTCAACTTTGCGCGGCCCGAGATTAAGATCCAACGCCTGAGCTCCGGCTTCTACCTGCTTCACTGCCAGTTCTTGAAAGAATTTTGCATCTTTCGTTTTAACAGCTTCTTTCACCTTGTCTGAAAGAATATGGATGTTCTCTCCAATGATATACATTTGACCTCCTTAGGTTTCGCTAGTTTAGGATATGGTTTTATTCTCAATCGCGGCTGCCACACTGGGGAAACTTGCCAGGTCGGTGTGCGGCAGGAACATGGCCGACATGAACGCGTCGTAGAATGTGTTGTCAGCTGAAAGCTCAATATATGTCATCTGTGAAGCAATATCTCGGATGCGGTCTCGATTCCTCCAGTCCAGTAAGGCCAGGTAAGCACCTTGTACCGAGGTATTGCCCAGGAATTTAAAACGATCCCAGGGCATATCGGGTAATAATCCGATCTGCACTGCTTTTTCTACGTTGATGTATTTACCGAAAGAACCGCCGATCAGGATCTGTTCAACCATCTCCAGCGGAACTCCAACGCTCTGCGCCAGCACCGTGAACCCGGCATAAATGGCGGCTTTGGCGCGCTTTAAATTATCAACATCGACATTGTTGATACTGATATCCTTACTATTCTCGGTCTCACCGCCCCAGGCGATCACATATTCCGGTCCATGCTCACCTTCGCGGATGCGCGGGCTGGTACCAGCCAGAGATATGTTGATCATCCCGCCCTTGTCAACCACCCCGGTGAGGAACATTTCTGCCAGGAGTGAGATCAGGCCGCTGCCACAGATGCCGCGCGGTTTAACGTTACCTATCACCCGGTAGGTAGGCTCGTAAGGATGGGAGGAATTCTCACCTGAGATCCAGCACTCCTCGATGGCCCCCCGGGTGGCACGCATGCCGAATATCACCCCGGCACCTTCAAAAGCCGGACCAGCCGAGCACGCACAGGTTACCAGCCACTCACGGCTACCCAGGACGGTCTCGCCGTTGGTGCCTACATCCAGAAACAGAGTGAGCTTGTCTGTCTCATCCATATGGCAGGCCAGCACACCCGAGCTGATATCGGCCCCCACATAGCTGGCCACACCCGGCAGGCAGTCAACCGTGGCTTCCGAATTGATGGCCAGGCCGATCGAGCCTGCCGTGACGATCGGAGGCTGGTTGACGGCAGTAATAAATGGGGATAAGCGGATGCTGGAAGCCGGGATGCCCAGGAACAGGTGGGTCATCGTGCTGTTGCCTGCCACAGTCGCTTTCACGATATCCTGTGGCCTGGCTTTGGCTTGTTTGCAGGTCTGGGTGACCAGTTTATTGATCGTCTCCAGGACGCGGTTCTGTAATTCTTCGCGGCCGCCATTTTTGCCCGAGTAGATGATGCGAGAGATGACGTCTTCACCCCGGTTGATCTGGTTGTTGTATTCCGAGGCCTGGGCTTCTACCTTACCCGATACCAGGTCAACCAGCCACACGGTGACGGTGGTGGTGCCGATGTCCACCGCGATGCCGTAGATCGGATCGTCACTGGGAACCAGGTCAGCGATCAACGCTACCAGGCGTTCTTCGGTGCGCTGCCCATCCATCTCAATATGCGAATCGGTGATAGCAGTGACCTGCCAGTCGTTCTCCCGCAAGATGTCGCCCATTTTCTGCAGCAGGTTCAAAGATACGCTGATCGCTTCGATCCCGGCCCTCTGGCGCAGGGCGGTCTTTAAACGGCTCCAGTCGTCGGTCTGGTCATCCATGCGGGGTGGTGATAACCTGAGGTTGATGCGCTGGATCGTCTGGGCATAGACGGGGTCATAATCGGTTGGGACGGATACTTCGATGGCGGTACGATCAGTGGTAAGGCGGCGTTCGATCTTTTCTTGGGGTGGGACCGTGATCGTCACGTCACCTTCAATAACCGACTGGCAGGCTAAGGCAAAGCCTTGGGCCACATCTTCAGCACTTAAACGCAGCGAGCTGCGCCTGCGAACATCCCCGGATGTAACCTGCACGGCACAGCGGCCACAGCGTCCTTGCCCCCCGCAGGGTTGCCCGATATCCAGCCCAGCCAGGCGCGCTGCCTCACTGAGCAGTGTACCCGTGGGAACGCGCACTGGCCGTTCTGCGGTATCGAAGATGACAGTGTGATCAGTCATGCAGGATTATCCCTGCTGCACTCACTCCAAGCTTATCAATTACAACAATAACAAGCACACCTCAATCGCTTAAAGTGCCTGTTTCATAAAGGCGGGCAGGTCCACCGCTTCACGCGGCCCCACCCGGATCTCCCAATCAGGTAATTCACCTTCCAGCTCTCCAGATAGGACGGCTACATGACCGGGTAGCACGATGCGTTTGCGCGAGACCTTGTCAGCGATGTTGAAACCTTTGACCGCTTTAGCGATCCGTTCTGCATCGAATTTTCCCGCGGCCCAGGCTGTCAGCACGCTCATCCCTTCAGCATCGGTCACCAGCAGCCAGGCAGGCAGGCCGGAGCCTTCCACTTCGTTGGCCACGCTGAAATAGGTGATGCTGAAGTTGGTGGTGACCAGTACCGGTGACTCGGGCTTCGGTCCATTGATCTCGTAGATACCCGGCTGGACCTGGATGGGTTTTTGTGGATCGGTATAGATGTTCTGGCGCAAGACCAATAGCGGGTAGACAGTAGCCGGGCTGAAATGATCCAGCACGATAAAACCGGCATACTTGGAGATCGCCTGAGCCGCGTGGACCGATTCCAATCCAGGGTCGCCCACATCCCCGGGGAAGGTGATGACCGGGAACCCAAGCGCACGGAAGTTCTTCTTGATCGCCAACCTGCGGATGGTCGTTCCCAAAGCCAGGCCTGAACCTAGGTCACGCCCACCCGGGTCAATGACCAGGTCTTCGACACCTTTGGCTTTTATCTTTTCGGTCAAATCTGCCATCTCGGCCAGTGAGCCAGCCACCACGCCCAGGGAGGCCTTATTCTCTTTGGCCAGGTCTGTAAATGCTTCCCAATTCGATGCATCCGCTCCGTAGATCAAGGGACTTTCGCCTTGCAGTACTTTGAGGCCGGCTTTAGCCACGTTGGCATCACGGGTCAAAAGGATGACCGGGCGCTTGCTGGCTGATCGGACGGCTTGTACCGCGGCTGCGAATGCGTTTGCATCGCCGGCTGTGGAAGCGACCGCAAAACCATCCACGGTCAGGTCCATACCGACGTAGTTGACCGCATAAGCATCGGCTTCACTCACCAGCGCTTTGATGGCATCGGCCGGTTGGTTATCATACAGTCGGATAAACAAGCCCGGCTTGTTATAAAAGGTCTTGTCATGCCTGAAGAGCACCACTTCATTCCCGGCTTTTACTTCGTAGCCATTAGATTTCAAGGCAACCAGGCGGATGGGCGGTGCTGCAGATTCGGCCAGTTGGGTCTTGGCTTCAGGGGTAACATACGGGCAGGCGGATAATTCGACTTGCTTGGCGGCCAGTTTCATGGCAAATGCCAGGCATGTTGGGAAACCGCATTCCTTGCAGTTGGTTTGGGGGAGTAGCTTATATATTTGAATGCCAGTCAGAGCCATAGTTCATCTCCGTATCTATCTTCATTATCTGCTTTCGCTCGCTCAGGCAAGCGTATAGGAAGCCGCCATCAGGTCAGTGACTGCAGCTTTCACTCGCCGGACGCTCTCTGCATGGCGTAACACGACGATATCGGCCCCGGCTTCGATCAGGGTCATGGCGGTGATGGTCTCCCAATTGATGGAGCGCTCCAGCCAGTCACCCCACGCTTCGGGTACACCGGTGTTCACCTTGGCTTCCTTGGTCTTCCAGGCCTCATACCCAGGGGTCACCAGCATGGGGAGCTGGGTCATGGCATCCCCTTGCAGGGCTGCCTGGCGCAGTCTCTCCATGGCGGAGAAACCGTATTCGATGCCGTACCCCAGTGCACCGGTGGTCGGGTCCATCAAGACCCGGTCAAGCGGCATGCCCATATCGCTGATCAAGATGTTCAGCTGTTTGGCCAGGTTGACATCCATGGGGCTGCGCGCATTTACCAGGTGTCCATTCGCCATGGCAGTGGCGATGAGCGTGCGGTAGTTCTTATCTTCCGCAATGCCCAATACCAGGCGCTCGCCTTTGGTTGCTTCAGCGATTGCTACCAGCAGGTTGTTATCTGCCTCAGCCTGCCCCGGGCCGAAGACGATCAAGGGCAAGCCAGTGGCAGCCAACACGTCTTTCACGGTTTTCACGGCTGCTTCAGGCGTGGTTGGGTTGCCGTTAATATCATTCAAGGAGAGTGACAGCTGGATCAGGTCTGCACCTGCAGCTTCGGCAGCCTTGGCCCACTGAACCGGGTCATTCATAGCGTCTCCCCAGGCGGTGAGCAGCAGCGTGGACCAATCTTCAGGGCGGTGATCCTTTATCTCGATGGCGATCGCCGGGCGGTTGGGTGCTTTGTTCTCAAAATGAAGGAAAGGTAGATTTTTCTCACCTCCCACAGTCACAGTGGAGGTGCGGGTACCACCCTCAGCAGCAGTGGCTCCAATGGTCACAGTACGGACGGTGCCAGGCCAGTTATCTTTTGGTATTTCTACAGGCATATGTTTCTCTCCTTTTGTTTGCTCTCATTCGTTAGAACATCGGCTCCATGGTGAGAGCAGGGTGTTCATGCTCTGCCATCCAGTTCAGGAGCTCATCGACTGTGGTTACATGGCGTTCATCGGCGATCTTGTCCATCAGGTCCGGATCACCTTCGCGCTGTGCTACAACCTTGAATTCGTCAGCCATCATCTCCTTCAGGCAACTGCTCATCCAGACGACGCGTTTGAAGCCGCCATCCGCTGAGATGAACTTCGGGCTGGTCATGTAGAACTTACCCACCCCCATCACACCTGGGGTCTGCAGACCACCACCAGCAATCCCAGCCAGGGTGCTGAAAGTCATACCTGCAGGGGTCATGCTGGGGTCTTCACGGCTCACCACCATGATGCCGTTCGCCTCGGGGATCAGCATGCAAATGCATTCGAAGCATCCGCAGGCAGTCATGGGGTTTTCCATGATCGAGTACATCGTCACTTCATTTACGACACCATGTGATCCCACGACGGCGTATTCATTCGTCCCGGTCCAATAACCTTTCTTTGGATCGATGATCTTGCCCAGCTTGATCGGCTGGTTGGGACCTGTGGGATTGATGCTATAAGAGGCCTTGCAGTCCAGCCAGTTGTACGCGCCACATAATCCCAAGCGCTCTGGACTGACCACGCACACATGGTTGGGGGCAAATGACTGGCACAGGGTGCACGAGTAGAACTCTTCCACCTTATCGTCCGTCAAGTCTGCCAGGCGTTTATTGCGGTAATCATAGGCTGCCCTGGCTTTACCGAGCCACTCTTCCACCTTGGCAGGATCGGTGTAGATGGTCACCTGCACTTTGTCGACGATGGCTCCAAAATCTGCGTGGAAACGGGCATGCAGGATCTTGCCGAAGTGTTCCAGGTTGAAACCCTTCTCAGCTGCAGCATTCGAGATGCGCACCCAGGCGATATCACGTTGGCCGATATGCTGGATCCCGGATGCACCATTGATGAAATAGTGGAACTGGCGCTCGAGCACCGGCTCGAAATCTTTCTGCATCTGGCGGCCAGCAACCTGGGCTACCACGCCCATGTCCATGTAACCCTGGGGTGGGATGTTCGAGAAGTCTGGTCCAACCACTTCCACCTTTCCGTCTACCACCTCATCCAGGTTGGCCATTTCCAGGTATTCGTAACAGCGGGCATTCTTACCACCAAACTCGACCCGCATGTCATTGCGGCGTACCACTTCGCCTTCGAAAGCCGAGCCGTAGGGGACTGGAACGGGTACTTCCGTCAATTTGAGTTTTACTCCACGCACCTCGATGCATTTCTGGACCAACCGCTCAGCTTTCTCAAGGTCGTCCTTGCCGTCTATCTCTTCAAACGGCATACTGACCACGTGCTCGAAGGTGGTGACACCCGTGGGCAGGATCTCGGGGATGACCGTATCGGCTATCACCGGGAAGCCATAGTTGATGGCCCCGGCAGCTGCAGCATATTTCAGGTCATCAACTTCTCCCAACGCCAGTACGAAGGCAAACACACGCGCCCGGTTATAAAGCAGGATCTCGCGCGCTTGCCCCATCTTCAACCCACCAAAGGTGAGGGCTGAACGGGTGGCGAAGCCAAGCGCGTAAATGGCGCTGATCGTATCAGTTCCAAACGGTACCGTATAAGTATCGTATCCCAGCTCAACGCCTTCTTCCATCAATTGGTGGATAATGCTGCGGCCGTTGACGTTCCCGGAGAGGAAGCATAGGATGTTGCGGCGCTGTAGCTCACGCACGATCTTGACCGCCACTTCATTGGATTTTGCTGCACCAACGATGGCTGCAAACCCGGGCATACGGCCATCCACCAGCTGAATACCCCATGCTCGTAGGCGGATATCATCAATGGGCCCATTGAGGTGCCCGGAACCATTCTGATTCCCATACTGTGTAGCGCCAGCCAGGGTGATACCCGGCATCGGCTCAGGCTGTAGCCCGTAGATAAAACGCACAACTTCGATGGTTTCGGCGGCGATCAATGTGGCCATACCACTATCAAGGGTTTCACCCAGATAGGGTGTCCATTTATTGAGCGACGGGGACGGGTGCAGCAGGCCGCGGGCATGCTCGAGCACCGCTTTGAGCTGGCCTAATTTTTCAACCGTCGCACCAGTCATCCCGCCGATGACTGGGATATAGTAGGCTGTGTTGGGGAAAGAGACCGGGGTATCAGGTCCTTTTTCCTTCAAGGCTTGGTCTAACATTATTTCTGCTTCGGTTACCAGGGCATTTGCGCCCCGGATAGCTCGTGTGGCAATATAACGTGACATGGTCTCTTCCTCTTAATCGGCAGCGGTGCCGTAAATTTTCTGTCGGCGTTCAGAGATGGGCAGTTTTTCGAACTCGAGCATGCGCGTGTCACCACTTCGGCCAAACTTGGCTGGGTCGTAAACAGGTAAGCCTAGTGCAGCGCGTTTCTTATCGATGTGCTCCAGGGACCGGCGAACCATCTCGTTCATGTCATTAACGAATTCAAGCTTACCTCCGTATAGCTTTTCCCAGCCCTCGGTGCTGATGTATTTCAGCACCACATCACTGTCTGAGACACGGTCGGGCATGCCGCTGATTGGGCTGGCACCGCCGAAAATGACGTAGGCACCCGAGGCAACGCAGTAGGTAGCGATCGCCAGGGCTTTCTCGCTCATCCACTCGGGGGCGAGGCCGACTGCCGGGATCTGGTCGATATCATCACCCAGCCCGCCTTCAGCTACCATCTGTGTCAAGACGGTCAGGATGCGGGTATTATCCACACAGGAGCCCATGTGCAACACCGGAGGAATGCCCACCGTCTCGCAGATTTCGCGTAAACCAGGTCCGACCTTATCCAGCCCGGCTTCACCAAGCAGCAGACCCAGCTTGGCAGCCGCAATCGCACCGCAACCGGTCTCGACCACCAGCACGTCCTGCTTGAGCAGCTCCTGGGTGACGTAGGTGTGCAGGTAATCCTGCTTGCTGCGCGGGTTGTTGCAGCCGACGATGGCTGCTACACCGCGGATGCGGCCGGCCATGATGGCATCGTTTAAGGGCCGGAAGGACGCCCGGTAGCTGCCACCCAGCATGTAATTGATATATTCGTGCGAAAAACCGGGGATGAGGTCCTCCCGGATCTGGGGAATGTGGATCTTGCCGCGGTTCTTGTAATTGTCTATTGAGACCTTCAATATCTGCTTGGCGATCGTGAGGGCTTTATGCTCATCGAACTCGATGTGCGTGGCACCCTTGATCTTCACCTTGGGGGAGGTGGTGATGATCTTAGTGTGGAAATTTCCCGCCAGCTCAACCAGGGCCTGCATGATGCACTGCACATCCACCACCATGGCTTCGACTGCGCCAGTCAGGATAGCCAGTTCCTGGTGCAGGAAGTTCCCGGCGGCAGGGATGCCCTGGCGCATCAGGATTTCGTTCGCTGTACAGCAGATACCTGACAGGTTGACACCCTTCGCGCCTGCTGCCCTGGCGTATTCGATGATCTCCGGGTCCTGCGAGGCCGCCACGATCATATTGCTCAGCGTGGGCTCATGCCCGTGGACGACGATATTCACCATGTCATCCTTTAAAACGCCAAGGTTAGCCTGCCCAAGCAATGGGGCAGGGGTGCCGAACAGGATATCCGAGATATCCGTCGCCATCATGCTGCCGCCCCAGCCATCTGCCAGGCCAGTGCGAATCGCGTGCTGAAGGATGTGGACCGCGTCCTGGTCATCCCCAATATGCGTACGGTGGAGAGCTTCGACCACCTCACGATCGACACCCCGGGGTACGACACCCTGCTCTCGCCATATTTTCTGGCGCTTTTCAGGTGCCCGCTTCACACACACGAGCTCGCCTTTTTGCTGGCCGTATTGTGAGAGATACAGGTCAGCCAGGTCGTTGGCGATGTCAGTGGGCGAGCGGCCTTCAATTTTAATCCCGTAAATCGAAGCGACGTTTCTCAGCTTGGCCACATCGCGGATCATATAACCTTCGGTCTGACCGCTAGCAACTGCTTTTAAAGTGAAAGCCAGGTCGCGTCCATGGTCTGAGTGGGCGGCTGCGCCAGCCGCGATCGCCCTGACCAGGTTGCGGGCCTGGATAGTATCGATAGTCGCCCCGCACACACCCACCTGACCTTCCTTGGTCAGCCGGCAGGGGCCCATCCCGCATTGCTTGCAGCACATCCCTGCCCCGCCGATATTGCACGGTACCATCTCTTCAGCGCGGCTAAAGGCAGTATCAATTCCCAGCTCGTCCGCTCGGATGAGCATCTCCTGGGCTGCAGGATCTGATGTCCGTTCCTCGTTGCTCCTTTTACCTTTAAGTACCATTGATTAATCCTCCATTGGCTTAGAAATAATTCCCATCCCAGGGCACGGCCAAAGAGGACGACCCAGGTAGGCTACATTTTGTGCAAAAGTTACCGTTAATCGAGTTTGTTCATATGCTGCTGTGTGGCGGAAATATGGCTTGTTCCCCTCGGCCGCGTGGTAAGATGCAGCGCCTGATTCGATGGGTGCTGTCCATTCCCCCAGGTATCCAGCCTCATCCAACTTCATGGCAATCTGCAGGTCATTGATTTTTTCGGGATCGTAGGTCACCTCTACGACCTGGAAGGCACTGCTGGCGTACACATCATCCACACCAGGCAGCTCCAGCAATATTCGCCGTACTTCTGTAACATGGTGATCCCCATACAGGGCGGGGGTCTCGAAAGTTACTTTTTGCATTTGTTCCTCCAAAGGCAATAATAAGATTTGTGTTTATGATGTGTTCAAAAAAAGTGTATTATTTTAAGAAGTCGTCCTCCAGGATAGAATGTCAGTGTTTTCAGTAACAAACCGCTTAAAATTGGTCATCGGTGGCGCGTAAACGCAGGATTAAGTGGGTTACATCGCGCAGATCACCATCTGGGAGCATGAAATAGTCATCAAAGACCGTCTTTGGCTCGAATCCCAGGTTCTGAAAGGAGCGGATGATGGGTGTCTGGTCGCTGGGGATCTGTGCTTCGATCTGGTACAGGTTATGGCGCTTGGCCAGCTCGATCAAGCCTTGCAACAGCCGGCTTCCCACTCCCCGATGGCGAAAATCCTTGGGGAGAAATATCCGCACTTCTGCCCGGTGCCGGGCAGGGCCCTCATTCAGGTGCAGGCTGGCTAACCCAACGATCCGGCTGCCGAAGACCGCCACCAGTGGGAACACTTTTGTATAGTCCAAGCCATCTACCCACTGGTCAATGACCTTTCTGTCAATGACATTATGGCGCATGTACTTCACATCATCCGCCGATACCGGTCTGAATAGATCGATTAATGCCTGGCGGTCATCTTGGGTGAGTGGCCGGAGCAATATCCTGGCTCCATCCTTGAGGGTGAACACCTGGCGGTAGATGAGATCTTCCTTGGTAACCATACCTGCACTCCTTGAACTTTTGAGTACCTTATTTGGCCCAGGCTGCGGCCAGCTGGATACGCGCGTAGGCCAACCGTTCCATGGCGGCTTTGGCGGTTTCTCGCATCAAGATGCAATATAAGCGTGGGTCTTTATCGATCAACTTCTTTAGCTCGGCAGCATCAAACTTGATCAACCGGATATCTTGCTCTGCCTTGACAGTGGATGTGTATTTGTACGGCTCAACGAATACGCTGATCGCAAAAACCTCGCCTGGGTTGATCTCACCCACCAAGAAATCCCTGCGGGTGCTCGGATGGAATTCTTCCTCCGACTTGTAATACAGGCTGACCCCGCCTTCTTGCAGTAGATAAAGAGCGGTAGCAGGTTGGCCTTCCTCACAGATCACCGCGCCTTTGGCATAGTTCTCTTCCTCGGCGATCATGGCGATCGCCTTGATCTGGGCATCGGTCAGGGCTCCGAAGAAAGGATAACGTCGAATAATCTCAGGTGAAACCATCGGTGTTCCTCCTCAGTTGTTGTTAAATTGATCCAAATTGGGTGCCTTGTCAGCACCTGATTCTATCAGTAAATCCTGAATAATTTTTAATGCTTGGGGTACGGCAGCCGCAACGGCTGGCGTCATATCTTCAGAGAAGTCGTATATCTTCTGCGATTCAACAGTAACCACTGCGATATCGCCAGGCAGCTGTGCCCCCAGGCTGCGTCCCATTTCAAGCGCATTCACCAGGGAGGTGTCGTGCGCGGAGGTCATATGCCCCGAAGTCAGGTTCGGCAGGTCTTCTAATTTATAGCAGCTCACACTGCCAATGGGTGCCTGGCGAGTAATAATTGCATCTATTAATATTGCCTTATCATAACCAATGAGTGCTTCCATCAAGCTTATCCCACCCAGTGCCAGGCATTCAATAGTTACATCTGAAGGAATTCGTTCTGCGTTTTGTAATTCCTGTGCGATCTGCCAGCCGATTCCATCATCTCCTAATATCGGGTTCCCTAGTCCAACTACTAACGTTTTCACTTCGTTTAATCTGATAAATTGAGTGAAGGCTCCAGGAGGGAACCCCAGAGCCTTCACATGGTTTAGCTTAGCAATTCTGTTTTACGACATTAACCGTGTTGCCGTTGGCATCTTTGATGATAATCTCAAGCGGCATCTGACCGGGTAAGCTGTGCGTTGCACAGCCAAAGCAAGGGTCATAGGCTCGGAAGGCCATCTCGACCATGTTGAGTATTCCCTCCGATACTTCACCACCCTTCTTGATCAGGTTTTGGGCAGCCTTCTTGGTGGACATCTGGATGGGGGCGTAGTTGTTGGTCGTCCCGACGATCAGGTTTACCTTGGTGGTTACGCCGCGCTCATCGGTCCAGTAGTGGTGGGTGAGGGTACCGCGCGGAGCCTCGACGATGCCCACACCTTCAGTGGGAGTTTCGGTGGGGATGGTGCGGTAATTATCGCTCGTGATCTCCGGGTCGGTGGCAAGCTCCACCCAGCGTTCGGCCGCGTACAGCAGCTCGACCAGGCGGGCCCAATGGATCGCTAAACGCTGGTGGACCGGCTTTCCACCCATGGTGCTATAGAACTTCTCGTATTCAGCCTGGGCTAACGGCGTGGCCATGCCATCGGCTGCATTCAGCCTTGAAAGCGGTGTGGCCATGTAAACGCCTGAATCCTTGCCATCCACGAAGCCTTTCCAGCCGACTTTCTTCAGGTAGGGGAACTTCAGGTAGGTCCAAGGTTCGACATGCTCGGCGATCCAGTCCATATATTCGTTCGCAGCATACTTCCCAAGGCGCTTGCCTTCTGGGTCAACCACGCTGACCTTGCCATCGTAGAAGTTGACCTTGTTGTTCTCATCCACGGTGCCGATGTAGTAGGTGTGGTGGGTGTAGATATCGCCCAGGATCAGGTCAACATACTCCTTGTTGCCCAGAACGATATCGTTGAAAGCCTGCAGGGTGAATTGGGCAAATTCGATCGCCCAACGGCCCATCTTCTCAATTTCCTGGCGCTGTTCCTCGGTGATGCCTTTGGTTAATCCACCTGGGATCGAGGTGCACGGGTGGACCTTGCGGCCACCGATCATCTCTACCACCGTGTGCCCATATTTGCGCATCTGCAGCACTTTGCCGCCGATCTCCAGGCCTACCTTGTGGATGACACCCAGGATGTTGCGTTCAGCCACGGGTGCAGTTGGGCCCATGATGAAATCCGGGCCGGCCAGTGCATAGAAGTGGGTCGTGTGGTCGGTGCAATAGAAAGCACTGTACAAAAGCTCTCGCAGCATCTTGCCGGTGCGGGGTGGCTCTACGTGGTATACCGCGTCCACGGCCTTGGCGCCGGCCATGTGGTGGGCTTCGGGGCACACACCGCAGATACGGTTGGTTAGGATTGGCACTTCTTCGACCTGCCGGCCAACGCAGAAGCGTTCAAAACCGCGCAGCTCAGGGATTTGGAAGTAGGAGTTGGCGAAATTTCCCTCGTCATCCAGGAAAATCTCGATCTTTCCATGGCCTTCCAGCCGGGTGATGGGGTCAATTGATATTCTTTGCATGGTGTCCTCCTCCGGTTATCCTTTCCACGCGGATTTACTGAAGCGCAGCAGGGAGCCTGCCAGGTTGAAGCGGTAAAACTGGCCAGCAGGGTCCGGGATGCCTTCGAAAATCTTTTCAATCTCAGCCGGGTCGTTACTGTCAATCACTGAAGCGACGGCGGTCATCAGGCGTGATCCATAATCTTCGGCGCCTTCTGCAGGCCCGTAGCAGCCGATACAGGGGCTGCCGGCTTTCGGGCACAAGGCGGTGCAGCCGCTGCGGGTAGCCGGGCCACTGCACAGCACACCCTGCTCCAGGATGCACAGCTCAGGGTCGATCATGATGTGCTGGATGCGCTCGAACTTCTTGATCTTCTTTTCGTTACGCGTACGGGGGCATTCATCGCAGACCGTCGAGTTGCCAACACCGATCATCGAGCCAGCCGGAGGCAGCTCAGCCTTCCCTTGCAGCACCTGGATAACCAGGTCGATCACCGCTGCGATCTGGTGCGATTCTGGCGGGCAGCCCGGCATGTAGTAATCCACCGGCACGACCTGATCCAGGGTCCGTACCACCGGGTAGAGTGTGGGGATGTGCAGTTCACCCTCTGGGACGGTGTAATTTACATTGGGTCGGATATTCTGTGGATTGTCTGTCGTGAGAGTGGTGAAGGCAGTATCGACGATCTCCTGGATATTGCTCAGGTTCGCCAGGGCGGGCATGCAGCCCTCGTTGGCGCACGAACCGAACGCCACCAGAAGCTTGGATTTCTTCCGTAAGAGCTTGGCGATATGCTCGTTTTCATCGTTTCGGATGGCCCCGTTGAACAGAGTGAGCAGGATCGAGCCATCTTCCATGGCTTCGACGTCCTTGTACTTGGCGTCCATGGCAACGGGCCAGAATACCACCTCGAAATTGGCGTCCACATCCAGGATCTTCTCGTGGATGTTGAGCACGGCGATCTCACAACCACCGCATGAGGCTGCCCAATACATGGCGAATTTTGGTTTTCCGTTACCGCTCATGCTGACACCTCCTTAACCAGCATATGCTCAGGCATGGCGAACATCTTCTCCATGCCACCTCCGCTGGTTGGCCACTGCAGTGGTCCTAGTTCCCTGACCTGCTCGACGAATTTGTTAACCTCGTCGGTGAAGATGGCGCCTTCAGCTGCGCTGGCCCATAACAGTTTGATCCGGCCGGCCTCAATACCCATCTGTTCCAGGGTTTTCTTGAGGATGATGAAGCGCCGCAGGGCCTTATAGTTTTGTTCTACATAGTGGCAGTCACCTGGGTGGCAGCCAGTGATCATCACACCATCAGCTCCACCGGCGAAGGCTTTTAGCACGAACGTAGGGTCGAGGCGCCCGGAGCACATCAGGCGGATCAGGCGGATGTTCGGTGAGTATTTCATCCTGGCTGTGCCTGCCATATCGGCTGCGCGATAACTACACCAGTTACAGGTGAAACCGATGATTACAGGTTCGAATTGATCGCTCATATCGTCTCCTTTTATGCCGGCACAGGCTCTGGCTCAAGTCGTTTGACATTGAGCAGTAACAGGCCATCGAGCTGAGCCAGGATTTGCTGGTCGCTGAAGCCGGTTCCAGTGATCGCACCAGCCGGGCAGCCTGCCACGCAGGTGCCACAGCCCTGGCACAAGGCTGGGTTGACTTCAGATACCATCTTGTCTTCGTGGAACAGGATGGCATTGAACGGGCAAAGGTTGTTACAGATGCGGCAACCCGAGCACTTGTCCTGGTTGACTGTCGCCCGGATAGGTTCCATGGCAACTTCTTTTTGCTGGATCTTACCCATCACACGCGCTGCAGCTGCGGCGCCTTGTGCGACGCTGGCGGGGATGTCTTTGGGTCCCTGGGCAACACCGGCGATATAAATTCCATCAGTCATCGTAGCCACCGGATCGAGCTTTGGGTGCCTCTCGATGAGCCAACCGTCCGAGCTACAAGAAAGACCAAACATCCGTCCGACTTCTTTTGCATCGTGGCGGGGTTCGAGCCCAGCTGATAGGACAACCATATCCACCGGGATGCGGCGTTGCTTTCCGATCAGCGTATCTTCGGCCTGGACGATCAGCTTGCCTTCCTCGCCGGGGTTACGGGCGGCATCGGTCACTTCCGCCACACGTCCACGGATGAAGTGCGTGCCTTCTTCCATGATGCGTTGGTAGAACTCGTCATAGGCTTTGGCTGGCGTGCGGATATCAATGTAGAAGTTATAAACTTCTGCACCCGTCTTTTCATGCGCCAGGTGGGCGAATTTCAGGCTCTGCATACAGCAGATGCTGGAACAGTAATTGTTGTAATTCTTGTCGCGGCTGCCCACGCAGTGCACAATGGCGATGGATTTGGGTACCGTCACCCCGTCGCGCAGGAACACCTTGCCACCCGTCGGGCCGGCCGCATTGGTCAGGCGCTCAAACTCCAGGCTGGAAAACACGTTCGCCAGGCGACCAAACCCGTATTGAGGGATACGCCGAGCGTCGAACAGGTCGTAGCCGGTAGCCAAGACGATCTGGCCGACATCGATCTGCATAATGGTCTCTTCCTGAGTGAAGTTAATGGCATTGGTCGGGCAAAACTTCTCGCACGCTTTGCAGGTGCCCTTCTGGAAGTAAGTGCAGTTTTCACGGTCAATCACCGGGAATTTTGGCACGGCCTGGGGGAAGGGGGTGTAGACTGCCTTGCGGTAACCAAGTCCGGCTTCGAAGACTTCGTCAATGACCTTTTTGGGGCATTTTTCCTGGCAGATACCGCAGCCAGTACATGTGTCGGTATCTACGTAGCGGGGCTTTTGGCGGATGGTTACCTGGAAATTGCCCACATAGCCATCCACATGGGTCACTTCTGCCCAGGTGAGCAGGGTTATGTTGGGGTGGTTTCCAACGTCGACCATCTTGGGGGTCAGGATGCAGGCGGAGCAGTCGAGGGTGGGGAAGGTCTTATCGAACTGGGCCATGTGACCACCGATGGATGGTTCTCGCTCGACCATATAGACAGGTGTTCCACCATCTGCGATTTCAAGAGCCGCCTGGATACCAGCAATCCCACCGCCTACCACCAGCGTAGCGGGATGGATGGGTACTTTAAGCGGTGTTAGTGGCTCGTGCCAGATGATGCGCTCGACTCCACCGGCCACGATTGCCTTCGACTTTTCGGTCGCGGCAACTTTGTCCGAGTGGACCCATGAGACCTGCTCACGGATCGAGACCAGCTCGCACAGGTAGGGGTTCAAGCCTGCGTTTCTACAAGCATTGCGGAAGGTCTTCTCGTGCAGGTGCGGGGAGCAAGCAGCTACCACTACCCGTGTCAGCCCGAGCTCCTTGATATCCTTCTCGATCAGCTCCTGCCCAAGGCTGGAGCACATGAACTTGTAATCACGCGCGATGACCACGCCGCGGTGTTTCAGCTGTTCAGCAGCCCATTTGGCTACTTCTGCCACATCCACAGTACCGGCGATGTTGCTGCCACAGTGACAAACGTACACACCAATTTTTTCCGTCATGGCTAACTCTCCTCCGGCATGCGCGGCATGGGAAGCTCTTCCTTAGAAGGTTTCTTCTTCTTGGCAGGTTCAGCTTCCGGTACTTGTACACCGATCTTAGCTAATGCCGACCGTGCATCCACCAGTTCTTTACCGATGCCCAGCTCTCTAGCAGACATGCCGAAAGCTAAGCCCATCATCTGGGTGAAATACAGCACCGGGATGTGATACTTGGTCTTAAAAAATCGGTTGACATCGCCCTGGTAGGCGTCCAGGTTCAACTGGCACATCGGGCACAGCGTGACGATGATATCCGCTTCATACTCTGCAGCATTCTGGAGCAGCTGGCGGATCAGCTCAAGCGCCACTGATTGGCTGATCTGGGTCATGTGTCCACCACAGCAGTGGGCTTTCATCGGGTAATCGACCACGGTTGCCCCGAGACCCTTCATGATCCTGTCAAGTGAGGTAGGGTATTCGTAGTCGTCGAATTTTGACAGGTAGCCAGGTCGCGTGATCAGGCAGCCATAATAGGGCGCCACTTTCAAACCGCTAAGTGGTTTGGTGACCTGGGCAGCGATGGCTTCCACGCCGATATCTTCGATCATGATCTCAAGCAGGTGCCTGGCTTTAACCGAGCCTGGGGTATAGTGCAGGTCACCCGCTTTCAAGGCCAGGTTGACATTTTTGGCCAGTTGCGGGTCATCTGTCAGGTAATGATCTGCTTTTGTCATGTTGAGGAAGCACATACTGCAAGGGGCAGCCACCTGTTTGCCGTTGGTGAGCTGTTTCTCGGCCAGGGCCAGGTTACGGGTGATCAGGGCATAGGCAGCCATGCGGTTGAGTGTCATGTACTCAGTAGCCCCACAGCAGTTCCAATCTTCGAGCTCCTGGAATTCGATGCCCAGGGGTTTAGCGACCGCCAAAGTAGACCTGTTGTAAGAGGCAGCATTCTTCTCTAGCGAACAGCCGGGATAATATCCGTATTTCATATCTCACCCTCCAGTTCCTTGGCCTTCGCCAGGATCGCCTTCAAGGAATCCATACCCTTGATTTTCTTCGGAGTGATATCAATCCGGCCTTTGCGCAGCAATCCCGTGGCCATGGGCATGATCTTCGGCATATCCAGCGGATGGTACTTCAGATGGTACCAGGTAGCCAGACCAAGCTCAAAACTGCGGCCATAATTCTCAACATAATGGATGAAAGTTTGCGAAAATGGGGGTGCATCTGCGGAAGACGATTTTTTGAAGAACTTTTCTTGAATTGAGTATCTCTTGAGGGTATACATCAAGTCGGTCACGTGCACTTCCTGCGGGCAACGTACCGTGCAGTAATAGCACGAAACGCAGTACCAGGGAGTGTTGCTGCTCAAGACCTGTGTATCCATGCCGGCTTTGATCATTGCGAACAAGGCGCGTGGGGTGTGATCCATATCAGCACCCGAGGGGCATGAGCCTCCGCAGGTACCACACTGGATGCACATCTCAAGGCGCGGATCGCCAGGAGTAGCAGCTACTACTCGGTCAAAAAATGTTGGAGCTCGTGCTTGCGTTGTGGCTTCCGCCATACAAACCTCCTCTTAAATTAATACTTCCGGGTTGTCCGGTTGTTGATTTGGGTGATCTTGTGATTTAAATCGAATAACCAAGTCTTCAAGCTGTTACCAACGGCTGTAACTTACATTAAATCATCACATCTAAAAGGTGATGAATATATTATTGTCGAACCAGAATATCTATACCAGTGGATAAGTACATACAACATTAGTGATAATTGTCACGGGTATTCAGGTGACGGTTAACCATCTTATTGCTAACGCGGTAAAATTAGTCCATCATATTGCGGGAGGAAAAGGATGAAACCATCGAAAGAATTAGAAAATCGGGCCATAAATACCATCCGGTTTTTATCGGCTGATGCGGTGCAAAAAGCCAATTCAGGTCATCCTGGGCTTCCGATGGGTGCCGCGGCAATCGCATACACCCTGTGGACTCGCCATCTTCGCTTCAACCCGCGCAATCCCAGGTGGCCCGGTCGCGATCGTTTCATTCTTTCGGGTGGGCATGGGTCGGCTTTACTGTACTCCCTTTTACATTTGACCGGATACGACCTGCCGCTCGAGCAGCTAATGAATTTTCGCCAGTGGGGCAGCCTGACCCCGGGGCATCCTGAATATGGCCTCACCCCAGGCGTGGAAGTTACCACAGGGCCCTTAGGGCAGGGTTTCGCCAATGGCGTTGGGATGGGCATCGCCGAAGCACACCTGGCTGCCGAGTTCAATCGCCCGGGTTTCGATGTGGTCGAGCATTACATTTATGCCATCGTGACCGATGGCGATTTGATGGAAGGTATCTCGTCTGAAGCAGCCTCCTTGGCTGGCCACCTTAGCCTGGGCAGGCTGATATACCTGTACGATGATAACCACATCTCCATTGATGGCAGTACCGAGCTGACCTTTACCGAAGACCGGGTAGCCCGTTTTAAAGCTTACGGGTGGCATGTCCAGAGCGTCGCAGATGGTAATGACACCGATGCGGTGGACAGGGCCATCCGGCGCGCCAAGCGCGATCCTCGTCCTTCATTGATCGCGTGCCGAACCCACATCGGATTTGGCTTGCCAACACGCCAGGATACTGCCAAGGCCCACGGTGAGCCTCCCGGTGAGCAGGAGCTGAACGGAGCCAAGGAGAAACTGGGATGGCCGCTTGAGCCTAAGTTTTTCATCCCTGAAGATGTGCTGGCATTTTTGCGTAAGTCAGTCCAGCGTGGATCGCGGGCAGAGCGGTCCTGGCGAAACAGGTTGAAAGCATACCTTGCAGAATACCCTGAGCTTGATACCGAGCTTGAGAGGCGCCTTATGGGAGATCTACCTGCCAGCTGGGAGGCTGACCTGCCGATCTTCCCAGCGGATGCCAAGGGGATAGCCACACGGGCTGCTTCGGGAAAGGTGATCAATGCCCTTGCACCCAGGCTGCCTGAGTTGATCGGGGGCTCGGCAGACCTAGCCCCATCGAACGACACGTGGATCAAAGATAGCCCAGATTTCCAGAAGGCCACCCCCCAGGGACGAAATTTCCATTTTGGTGTCCGTGAGCACGGCATGGGTGGGGTGGTTAATGGAATGGCTGTCCATGCTGGCGTGATCCCTTACGGGGGAACGTTCCTGGTCTTCTCTGACTATATGCGGCCTGCGGTGAGGCTCTCAGCATTATCGCATTATCCAAGTATCTGGATCTATACCCACGATAGCGTCGGGCTGGGTGAAGATGGGCCTACCCACCAGCCCGTTGAACACCTGGCAGCCTTGCGGGCCATCCCTAATCTGGTGGTGATCCGCCCGGCAGATGCCAATGAAGTGACCGAAGCCTGGAAGGAAGCGATATTGCGCCGGCATGGTCCGACAGCACTCATCCTTACACGCCAGGCTATCCCGGTCCTCGACCGATCGATATTTTCGCCTGCCGATGGGCTGCATAAGGGCGCGTATGTCCTGGCAGATATGGGTGATGCACGCCCGGAGCTGATCCTGATGGCGTCCGGCTCGGAGGTAAGCTTGATCAATGAGGCTGGGGCACGCCTGGCCAGTGAAGGCGTGAACGTCAGGCTGGTCTCATTCCCCAGCTTCGAGCTGTTCGAAGCCCAGGACCAGGCATACCGCGACCAGGTGCTCCCGCCGGATATACCCCTGCGCTTATCCGTTGAAGCTGCTGTAGCCCAGGGTTGGGAGAGGTGGGTCGGTGACCGGGGAGATTGCATCTCCATCGAGCGTTTCGGGGCATCAGCGCCGTATAAGATCATTTTCGAACACCTTGGCTTCACGGTCGAAAACGTCATATTGCGCGCTCGCCAGTTGATTGAAGGTGGGAAAGCATAATCTGCTTTCATATTACATATAAATTTTGTACTTTTTCGGATGGATTGTGGAGCTTACTATGAAAATCGCCCTCGCTTGTGATCATGGCGGATTTCCATTAAAAAATGTCATCATGGAAAGTGTATTGGCAAATGGCCATGAGGTGGTCGATCTCGGAACAGATAGCACAGAAAGTGTCGATTATCCTGATTTTGCCGAGAAATTAGGTCTGGTGATCACACGTGGGGAAGCTGAGCGGGGTATATTGATCTGCGGTTCCGGGGTGGGGGCGTCCATCGCTGCCAACAAGATCAAGGGCGTTTATGCCGGTCTATGCCATGATACATATTCAGCTCACCAGGGGGTGGAGCATGACAATATGAATGTCTTGTGCCTGGGGGCCAGGGTGATTGGCGACGAATTGGCGAAGGAGCTGGTCAACGCCTTCCTGAACGCGCAATTTACGCATGAAGAACGGCATGTACGTCGCGTAAACAAGGTGTATCAAATTGAAAAAGCTGGATTTTAACCAAAAGGTGGATAAATGTCTTTAAAGATCAATAAACTGGCTGACCTCGGTCAGTCGATCTGGTTGGATTATATGGAACGCCGTATCATTGTGAACGGCGAGCTGGAAAAAATGATTGAAGCGGGCGATGTCAGGGGGTTAACCTCAAATCCGAGCATCTTTAACAATGCCATCGCCAAATCGAAAGATTACGATTTTGCCCTGATCCCCATGGCGTGGTCAGGCTACACAGATAAGCATATCCTCGAGCAGCTGATGATCGAAGATATCGTGCGGGTTGCCGACCTCTTGCGGCCTGTATTCGACCGGACCCACGGTGCAGATGGTTTTGTGAGCCTTGAAGTGCAACCAGAGCTTGCTTACGATACCAGGAAAACCATTGCCCAGGCGCAAAGATATTGGGAGTTGGTCAGCCGGCCCAATGTGATGATCAAGATCCCGGCTACCAAGGCAGGGCTGCCTGCCATTCGCAAGTCCACTGCTGCCGGTATCAATGTGAATATCACGCTGATCTTCTCGATCGATCGGTATAAAGAAGTCATGGAAGCCTACATCTCTGGCCTGGAGGACCGTATCAAGGCTAGCCAGCCGGTCGACCAGATCCATTCGGTCGCTTCGTTTTTTGTGTCCCGCATTGATTCGAAGGTAGATAAATATCTCGCACAGGTCAGCCAAACCTCACCGCAGAAAGCCAGGGTCGCCAAATCCTTGCTCGGGAAGATTGCGGTTGCCAATGCCCGGCTGGCTTACCAGGAATTCCGCAAGGTCTTCGAAGGTGACCGATTCCAGCACTTGCAAGGTAAAGGTGCCACGATCCAGCGCGTCTTGTGGGCGTCCACTGGCACAAAAAATCCGGATTACCCCGACACGATGTACGTGGATGAGCTGATCGGTGATCACACCGTGAATACCGTCCCTCCCCAGACATTGGATGCATTTCAGGACCACGGCACCGTAAAGCTGACGATTGAGAAAGACCTGGACAAAGCCTCCCAGGCGATGTCAGACCTGGAAGCGGTTGGCATTTCGTTGAAAAAAGTAACCGATGAGCTGGAGCAGGAGGGGGTCAAGGCATTTTCTGATTCATACGAAGCCCTGTTTGCTTCGGTGAAAGCCAGGTGCGAGGAGGCTATTCACCAGCTGGGCAGCCTGGCTGAGCCGGTCGCATCCCGCATCAAGGCATTCGAGGCCGGGCAGTTCCTTAAACGTTTTTACGCATTGGAAGGAACATTGTGGACTTCTGACCCGAAAGGCCTCGAGGAGGTGCGTATCCGTATGGGCTGGCTTAACCTGCCCGAGACCAGCAAGGCCCTTGTACCCGGTCTGCTGAGATTCGCGCATGAGGTCATGGAAGCGGGGTACGATCATGCATTACTACTCGGTATGGGAGGCTCATCTTTGGCTGCCGAGGTGATGAGCATGATCTTTCAGGGCCAAGCCAACGGTCTCAAGTTTTCAATCCTCGACTCGACCGACCCAGCCCAGGTGCTTAGTGCGGTGCGCAAAAACCCGGTCGCCCGAACCCTCTACATCGTCTCCAGCAAGTCGGGTGGCACAGCTGAAGTGAATGCCATGCTGGATTACTTTTGGCAGCTCGCTGAACGTTCTGTTGGTAAACGGGCTTCCGAACATTTCATCGCCATCACCGATCCGGGCACATCCCTGGAGAAACTGGCTTTCGAGAAGCGTTTTCGCAAAATTTTCCTGGCCGAGTCAAAAGTAGGCGGTCGCTACTCAGCCCTTACGGCTTTCGGGTTGGTTCCAGCCGCATTAATGGGCATCGATGTAGCCCAGCTGCTCGATAGTGCTGCCTGGATGGCGGCTGAAAGCAGTTTAAGCTTGCCTGTCTGCCGCAATCCTGGTGTCGTTTTAGGAGCGGTGCTCGGCGAAGCCGCCAGCCACGGGCGCAATAAATTAACCATCCTCGCTGATGCGGAGATCGCTCCCTTCGGAGCCTGGTTGGAGCAGATGATCGCTGAGAGCAGTGGTAAACAAGGCAAGGGGATCGTGCCAATCTCAGGTGAAACCGTCTCCAACCCCGCCTGGTATGACTCAGACCGGCTATTCGTATATTTCCGGCAATCTGGCAAGCTCGATCGAATAGTAGAGCGGCTGCGTAAGGCGGGTCATCCGGTGTTGACCCAGGAATTCTCAGACAAATATGCCCTGGGAGCTCAGTTTTTCAAGTGGGAGCTTGCGGTAGCGACGGCCTGTTCTGTGCTGGGTGTGAATGCCTTTGACCAACCGGATGTGCAGGACAGTAAAAACCGGACCGTGGAAAAGATCGCTTACTATCAGAAGCAGCACCAGTTTATAGAACCTGCCCCAGTCCTATCGGACCACGGGATTGAGATCTGCACACAGCTCAAGCTCGATACCAAAGACCTGGACCGGGTGGTGGATCGGTTTATCACCTCGGGTGGACCGGGCAGCTATGTCGCCATCAATGCCTACCTCGCCCGTGATCGAAAGCACACTACTGAATTGCAGAAACTGCGCCAGTGGATCACGGGTAAGTCGAAGCACGCCGTGATGGTCGGGTTTGGACCACGCTTCCAGCATTCTACGGGGCAATTACATAAGGGTGGGCCGAATCAAGGCTTATTCCTGGTGATCACCGCCGCGCCCAAGCAGGATATCGATATCCCGAACGAGGGGCTAACCTTTGGTGTGCTTGAGCATGGGCAGGCCCTGGGTGATATCGAAGCGCTGGAAGCCAAGGGCAGGCGTGTGCTCCACATCCACCTGGCTTCGCCCGACTTGTTACCTGCCGTTATCGAAAAAATTACCCGGTGATTTATAAAATAATCGAAAAGCCGGAGGCTGGCTCCCAGTCTCCGGCTTTTTTGGATCAGTTTTTGCTCGCTACGGCTTGGGCTGCTTGTTTTTCCATATGCTCGCGCACCAGCTCGCGCCGTAATACCTTACCGACGGTCGTCTTGGGGAGCTCTTTCCTGAATTCGACCTCGGTCGGCACTTTGAAGGGGGCCATATTCTTCTTACAATAGTCGCGGATCTCTGTTTCAGTGGCAGTTTCGCCGGGTTTCAACACCACCCAGGCTTTAACGGTTTCACCTCGATAAGCATCGACCACACCGGCAACACCCACTTCCATAACCTTCGGGTAGCTGGAGATCACTTCTTCGACTTCTCGCGGCCATACCTGGTAACCACCCGGCTTGATCAATTCCTTTTTGCGGTCCACGATATAGAAATAGCCATCCTCATCCATCTTGGCGATATCCCCCGTGTATAGCCAGCCATCCCGTAACGTGTTTGCTGTTTCGGTGGGCATATTGTGGTAGCCCTTCATCACCTGTGGTCCCTGGATACAGAGCTCACCCACTTCGCCAGGTTTAAGTGGGGTAACGCCGTCGTCCAGGCTGATGATGCGGCAGTCGACATCCGGTAACGGCAGTCCGATGGAGCCTGTACGGATATCTCCATACAACGGATTGCAATGCGTGGCTGTAGGCGCTTCAGATAATCCATAGCCTTCAACCAGCTTCCCACCGGTGAGTGCTTCGAATTTCTCCTTGGTTTCCCTCATCAACGGGGCTGAGCCTGAGATACAGCCTTTGATCGAGCTCAAGTTGTACTTCCCGGCGATCACTCCGGTATTGTTATTAATCGCATTGTACATGGTGGGTACACCCGGGAAGATCGAGGCCTTATATTTTTGGATACTGCTGAGTACATCATCAAGGTCGCGCGGGTTGGGGACCATCACCATCCCTGCCCCAGTTCGGACGGCAAATAACATGCCTGCGACCATGCCATACACATGGAACAGGGGGATCGCCATCAGGACGGTCTCCTGTCCATCGATGGCAGTTTGGATCCAGCTGCGTACCTGTAGCGAATTGGCTACCAGGTTGCGGTGCAAAGCGATCGCCCCTTTCGATATCCCCGTGGTACCACCGCTGTACTGGAAAATTGCGGTGTCTTCCGGACCGATATCCAGTTTGGGACGTTCTTCTGGCTTGTGGCTGGCCATCAGGTCCTTAAACCAAATGTCACCGGCAGCCAGCTCTACCCGAAAACCTCCCTTTTTCTCTTTGGCAAGCCCAAACAGGATTGCCAAAAGTGGTGGTAAATACTCCTTAATATTCGAGACAATGATCTTCTTGATTTTGGTGTTGGGCTGGGCTTGTTTGACCAGGTTATAGAAATTGCTCATCACGAAGATGACTTCGATCCCGGCATCATTTACCTGATGGATGATCTCGCGGGGGCTATACAGTGGGTTGATCGAAACCACCACGCCACCAGCCTTCAGGATGGAGAAGAACGTGATGACGAACTGGGGTGTATTGGGCATGAAAATCCCGACCCGGTCACCCTTTTTGATACCCAGTTTGGCAATCCCAGCTGCCAGGCGATCGGTGATCTCGTTCATCTGCTGGTAGGTGATCACGGCTCCTTTGAAAATTGTGCATGCGCTGTTGGGATATTTACGGGCTGACTCTTCCAGCAAGCCGAACAAGGGAATTGCCGGGTAGTCGATGTGCTTTGGTACGCCTTCATCGTACAGCTTAAACCACGGACGATCCTCCATTTCTATCCTCCTTTGGCTGAATGGACGGTGATATCAATAATATTAGTATAGATTTTTCCAGGATGAATGTCAATCAGGAAACCGAGCAGGTTATCCGCTGGTTGTGCTGCAGGTTATAAATTATCTTTCCATTCCATGATCAACTGGGCAATCTCCTGCACGGGGTCGGGTTTCGATTGATACCAGTGGATATCAGGATCATCCGCCTTGAACCAATTTGCCTGACGCCTGACGAACTCCCTGGTACGCCGTTTCATTAACATCACCGCTTCTTCTAGTGAGATATCGCCTTGCAGGTAGGCGACGATCTCACCATATCCAATGGCCGACATGGTGGGCAGTGTAGGCGAATAGCCCTTGGCTAGCAAATCACGGACTTCGTTGACCAGTCCGCTGTCTATCATTTTTTGGATCCGTTCATCGATCCTCTGGTATAGCTCTGGGCGGGGGCAGGTCAGGCCGATCAACAGGGACCGGTAGAGTTTATAGCCGGTCTCTTTCTGGTCTGAGAAGCGCTTTCCGGTTGAAAAGATCACCTCAAGCGCCCGGACAGTGCGCCGGACATTCGTATAGTCGATCGTAGCGGCAGCTGCGGAGTCGAGTACCGCCAGCCTGGCGTGGATCGCTTGTGCACCGATGTCATCTGCCCAGCGTGAAAGTACCGAGCGTAGCCAGGGGTTTGGTTCGACGGCTGGCATCCTCCATCCCTCGACGACCGCCCGGATGAACTGCCCGGTTCCGCCCACCAGGAATGCCAGGCGTCCGCGTTCATGCACTTCGCGTATCGCTTGATTGGCTTTTTGCTGGAATACAGCCAGGCTCCAGATTTCATCGGGATCTGCCACATCGATCAGGTGGTGAGGTATGCCAGCACGCTCAGCTAATGAAGGTTTTGCTGTCCCAATATCCATCCCCCGGTAAAACAACCTGGAATCGGCAGAGATGATCTCGCCGTTGAACATCTGTGCCAGCCGGATGGATAGGTCTGTCTTCCCTGAGGCGGTTGGTCCCAGGATCACAACCAGGGGGATACGAGCCAGTCTGGTTGCTTCGGGCGAGTGATTTACAGTAATATCAGGAGATGACATTCTCGAAATGGACGATCAATGGGGGCAAACCCCCGGCGCGCAGCTGGATCGCGATGGCATCAACTCGCCATTCATGGATAAAATCTGGATGCTCCTGCATGTAATATTCGGCTGTATTACGCATATGCTCTAATTTCCGCGGGGTGATGGAAACTTCGGGCGGGCCGAGGGATTTGCTGGCTCTTGTTTTTACTTCTACAAAAGTGAGCACGCCATCCTGGTTAGCCACCAGGTCGATTTCTCCATAGGGTGAACGCCAGTTCGTCTCCAGTATCGTGTACCCCTTGTTTTTGAGGAATTCAGCTGCGATGGATTCACCCCGTTTTCCTAAGGACTGCCGGACTGTTCTCATTTGAATTTATCTAAAAAGCGTGCGAACCGGTAACGAGGGCCGCGCTTGCGTTTCTGCGTGGCTTGTACCAGCCGCTGATAGTGTTGAAGTGTTTTTCCAACCGTGCTATTGATATCATATTTTTCTGAAGCCTTCGCGGCATTTATCCCCATCGTGCAGCGTAGCTCGTGGTTCGTCGAGAGGAGGATGAGTTTTGCGGTGAATACTGCCAGGTCATCAGACGATACCAATCCGCTGATCCCGTCTTCGATGATATCTCCGCTACCTGGGGCATCGAGGCCTAATGCCGGCAATCCAGCCGCCATCCCTTCAACGGTCGAGAGCCCGAATGTTTCAGCACTCGACGGAGTGACAAATATGTCGGATGCAGCCAGGTAGGTGGGGATGTCGTGGTATTCTACCAGCCCGGCAAAATGCACCTTATCCCCGATCTCCATATGCTGTACCTGTGTTTCGAGACTATCCCGATCAGGTCCTTCTCCAACCAACAACAGGTGCACATTTTCATAAGTCATTGCTACGCCATAGAATGCCCGGAGAAGGAAAGAGATGTTCTTTTCAGGTGATAAGCGGCCTACGTAGATCACGATGATCTCATCCCTGGAAATTCCAAATAGCCCCCGATCGATCGGTTCGAGTTTTTTCCGGTAAGCCGTCAGGTCCACACCATTGGGGATGATATCGACCGGGGCGGACAACCCGAAATGCTCTTCCAACACGTGTTTGATGCGAAGGGTTGGGACGATCACCAGGTCACAGGCCCGGTAAAAAGGTGATAAATAGGCTTTTAAGGCTGCATCGCCAATGGATTCAGGGAGGATCGGTATATATGCCTGGGTCATCAGGTCATAGCGGGTGTGGTTTGTGAAAACGATCGGGATGTTGCGCGGCACGCAGTATCGCATGGCCAGCGAGCCGCTGATAAATGGATGGTGGATATGGCAGATATCCATTGAGTAAAGTAGATGCCGGGCATGCTTGTCGTAGCGCACGTTGAAATAGAAACCGGAATCAACAACAGCCACGCCAGAAGTACGGATGACATTTTTCTCGTAATCCACCACTTCAGCATCGCCAAAAGTGAAGAGATATACCTCGTGGCCTTGTTGCTCCAACCAGTGTTTACTCAGCTCAATGGAGTTGGTGACGCCGCTGATATGCGGCTTATATAGATCTGCCATCATCCCGATACGCATAATGCACTTTTGTGAGCAATGCTAAGCGATTGGAGGCGTTACGTCAAGGACGTCCCATCGCTTGGTAAATATGCGTGGGGGGAGTAAAATCTAGATATGGAGGCACAAAGGCACGCCCAGAATTTACCAAATATCGATCACTTGAGCGTTTTAGCAGCTATGATCGTGCTGGCTTACATCGTCGCACGTTTCATCAACTTGCCATCCTGGCAGATATCGCGGCAGCTGCCCGGTTTATACATCGAGTTCACCATCAATGTTGGGCTGATTACTTCGGTCCTGGTTGCCTTAATGACGGCGGCAGGTGCAAACTGGTTGATGAGCAGTCACCCGGCTGCTCATGGCAGGCAGAGCCTGGTGCATTCGATCTTACCAGCCCTGACCGCATTGGCAATCGGGATCCCACTGGCCAGCGTGCCGGTTGGAGTGGGTTGGTGGGTCGGGCTGATGTGTGGGGCGGTGATCCTGGTACTGGTGCTGATCGCTGAATATATTGCTGTCGATCCGCAGGATCTACGCCTGCCCTGGGCGAGTGCTGCGCTTTCGGCAGCCTCTTTTGCCTTGTTCCTCCTTTTTTGTGGCGCCTTGCGCGGTTACGAAATCCGTTTACTCTTCACCGTTCCGGCCCTGGTCTTCGCAGCCTGGCTGGTGTCTTTGCGCGTGACCAATTTACGGTTGCATGGAATTTGGACGATCTACGAATCAGCCATCATAGCCTTTCTGATCGGGCAGGTTGCCGCGGCATTCAACTATTGGCCATTATCACCCGTTGCGTTCGGGCTCTTATTGTTAGGGCCTTCCAATGCTTTGATCAGCCTGTTCTGTAACCTGATCGAAGAGAAACCTTTCCGCAACGTGATCGTTGAGCCCATCCTCAGCCTGGTCGTCGCCTGGAGTGCAGCTCTGGTTATCCGATGAACCCGCTCTTGGCTGGTATAAACCTGTCATCTGAACAATGGGCAACCATGCTGCAAGATGTGGCGTCGCGACCATCAGAAGAGGCATGCGGGCTGGTGCTCGGTGAAGGCAACCATTCCAGGCTGGTCATTCCTGTGCAAAACATCCTGCATGACCCGTACCGTTTCCGCATGGATCCACAGGCACAGCTGGATGCTTTTTTATTAGCTGAGGAAAAACACCTTGAGATTATCGCGATCTATCACTCCCATCCTCAGGGGATCAGCCAGCCTTCTCCAACCGATTTCGAAGAATTAACCTTCCCGGGAGTGATCTACTTGATCTGGTACCAGGCCAACGATCAGTGGCGATGCCGTGCTTACTTTATGGAAGCTGCTGCTCACGCCATCGAAGTCCCTATGATACTCTTATCGGCTGCGTAACTTGCGGCTGATCGAAGGGTTGTTTACACTGCTGTAGATCCTAAGGAGTAAAATATAGCCTGCATGTTCCTGTATAGTTTGATTGCCTTAATCCTGGCCTATATTCTAGGCTCCATCCCAAGTGGTTTGATCATCGTAAAGTTGTCCACCGGCAAGGATATTCGCATGGTCGAAAGCGGGCGGACGGGTGGGACCAATGCCATGCGGGCAGCGGGTGTCTGGGCAGGCCTGGCGACCGCGATCCTGGATGTACTAAAGGGCTACTGTGCCGTTCTGATCAGCCATACACTGGTTCCTGGGATGCACGTCTGGCTGGAAGTGATCGCCCCGTTCCTGGCCATCATTGGCCATAATTATTCGGTTTTCCTGATCGAGCGCAACGAATCTGGTTGGCTTCGTTTCCGCGGCGGGGCAGGAGGAGCTACCTGCCTGGGCGGGTCGGTCGGCTTATGGTTTCCAAGCTTGTTCATCATCCTGCCGGTATGTGCACTGATCTATTATTTTGGGGGATATGCTTCCATCACGACCCTGAGTATTGCCCTGGTATCTACATCTATATTTGCGATACGGGCATGGTTGGGCCTCAACCCCTGGCAATATGCCGTCTACGGGTTGTTGTCCTTCTTTGCCCTGGCCTGGGCATTAAGGCCAAATATCCAACGGCTATTGGATGGTACTGAAAGAGTAGTTGGGCTACGTGCGAGAAAGCGCAAGCTGGTTGAGTGACCTAGTCCTGGTTTGCTTCATTTAATTCATCCGTAGGGTCGTCGGATGAACCAGCTTTTGGCAGCTTACCATACATATGGAAGTATAAAGCACGTAAGTTACGGCGGTGAAGCTCTTCTGCTAGGCCCCCGATCAGCACGCGGCTCTTTCCGCATTCCTCAACACCAGCCTCAGACAGGACTTCCTGTGGATATTTACGTCGGGCAGCCTTTCGAACAACCTTGCGCAGGGCCGAGAGGTAGCTCAGGTTCTCCTTTACCACCCCGTCGATCTCGCCCCGTAGCACGATATCCCCGTGACCAGGGACAACATTTTCCAGGCCCATTTTGCTGATCTTCTTTAATGAAGCGATCGTGTCATCGATGTTGCCATCGACGATGTAGGGCAGCGCCATGAATGCATCTCCGGCAAATAACACCCGGTCTTCTTCGACCAGCACGCCAATGTTATCTTCACATGGGCCGGGTAGAGGAAACATCGATAAGGTTTTCTTGCCTACCCTGAGGATCAGGTAGCTTTCCTCGAAGGTTAATTGCGGTAGGACGATCTTCACCCTGCGGAAGGTGGGATTTTGCTTGCGGGCTTCCACCAGGGATGTCTGACCTTTGCTGGCCAGCTGCTTGCGGCACAGCGTATGGGCTACGATGGTGGCTCCAGGGAAAAAGCAATTACCCCAGGCATGGTCAGCATGGTAATGCGTATCGATCACATATCTGACTGGCAGGTTGAGGTCCTGCTCAATAAAATCCCGGATCTGAAGTGTTTCTTCTGGGATGGCCAGGGTGTCGATCACGACCGCCCAATTCGGGCCGATCACTGCTCCAGCCGTTACCTGTGCATAAACATCGCTCTGGAAATAATACACGTTATCAGCTACACGCTCACGCTGCATAGATCTTATCCTGATTCACCCAAGTCTGATCTTGCCATATGTTTTGATGTAAATTGTGGAATGGAGTGGCAATACCGCTCCGTTAACAACGTGCTGAAGGATAGCACAAATGAAACCCAAAAGTCAAGTCCATTTGTCATGAATTCGCCGGGAACTGAAAAGAGCTTGTTGACCACGGTTGGTAAAGTGGGTATAATCAGCGAAATAAATAAATAGATGCAATCCCAGGAGGAGTAGGCGGTTGTTGCGCTGCCAGAGAATGTGAGGTCATCGGCTGAAAACCTCGCTCAGCAATTCCCACCGAATGTCGCCTGGTTGATATGTCGAAGAAAGTGCCGCAGTGGCTTTAGTAGACCGACACGGGTAAGCCCGTTACAGCGCAACCTGATGTCAGTCAGGGTGAGTGCACCATGCTTCCTGGTGAAATGAGGTGGTACCGCGAAAGCTGATCCTTTCGTCCTCATGCGGACGGAAGGAATTTTGTTTTAATCTGAGTACATTTTTATGGAGGCAGCGATGACTACGACTGATTTACCTAAAGCATATGATTTTAAATCCACCGAAGGGCGGATTTACCGCATGTGGGAGGAGAAAGGCTATTTTCAACCGGTCAATGATCCCAACCAGCCGGGATTTGACCCAAGCCGAAAGCCTTATGTGATCTCTATCCCTCCACCCAATATCACCGGTGAGCTGCACCTGGGATCCGCCTTGTTTGTCTCGCTGGAAGACCTGATGATCCGCTATCACCGCATGAAGGGTGTTCCATCGCTGTGGGTGCCTGGCTCCGACCATGCGAGCATTGCCACCCACCTCCAGATCGAAAAAGCCTTACGGCGTGAAGGCACCAGCCGTGAGCAAATTGGCCGTGAGGAATTTCTGAAACGTGCCTGGGAGTGGAAGAAAAAGTATGGGGGCATCATCACCAGCCAGATCCGCCGCTTGGGAGCCTCTTGTGATTGGAGCCGGGAGCGTTTCACGTTGGATGAAGGCCTGTCGCGTGCCGTGCGCGAAGCCTTTGTACGCTTGTATGAAAAAGGGCTGATCTATCGCGGGCCGCGCTTGATCAACTGGTCACCCGGGCTCAAGACCGCGGTCTCTGACCTTGAAGTGGAATATTCCGAAGAAATGGGGAAGCTTTATTTCTTCAAGTATATGCTGGTGGGCTCACAGGATGAATATATCCCGGTGGCAACTACCCGGCCCGAGACCATCCTGGGTGATACCGCCGTCGCAGTCCATCCGGAAGATGAGCGCTACCAGAAATTCATTGGCCGAAAAGCCATCGTGCCGATCCTTGGACGTGAGATACCGGTCATCGCTGACAAATATGTGGATCGTGAATTCGGGACCGGCGCACTGAAAGTCACCCCGGGCCACGACCCGAATGACTATCAGATCGGCCAGAAGCATGGCCTGGCGGTCGTGTCTGTCCTGGATGCTGATGCACGGGTAAATGAGAATGGTGGGCCATACAAAGGCCAGAACCGGTTTGAGTGCCGCAAGAATTTATGGGAAGACATGCGCCAGGTGGGACTCGTGATCAAGGAGCAGGACTACATGATGAATATCCCCCGCTCCCAGCGGGGAGGTGAGATCATCGAGCCAATGATCTCGATGCAGTGGTTCCTGCGCATGGAAACGCTGGCCGAACCAGCCCTGGAAGCTGTGCGGACCGGTAGGATCCACATCGTACCAGACCACTTCACCAAGGTGTATTACAACTGGCTGGAAAATATCCAGGACTGGTGCATCTCACGCCAGCTGTGGTGGGGTCACCGCATCCCGGTCTGGTACTGCCAAGACTGCCGGGAGGTGACCGTGTCCAGGACTGATCCAACGGCCTGTGCCAAGTGTGGCAGTCAAAAAATTGAGCAAGACCAGGATGTGTTGGATACCTGGTTCTCTTCGGCTTTGTGGCCATTCTCCACCCTGGGTTGGCCGGATAATACCCCGGATTATCTTTATTTCTACCCGACGACCATGATGGAGACCGGCTACGACATCCTATTTTTCTGGGTGGCCCGGATGATCATGTTCGGCCTGGAATTTACCGGCAACATCCCCTTTAGCCAGATCTACCTGCACGGGATCATCCGGGATGAGCATGGCAGGAAGATGAGCAAATCTTACGATAATGTCATCGATCCACTGATCGTGATGGATGAATACGGCACCGATGCATTGAGGTTCTCCATGCTGGTCGGTTCGACACCTGGGAAAGACATGAATGCCAGCATCAAGCAGGTTGAACCTAACCGGAATTTTATCAATAAGGTTTGGAATGCCAGCCGCTTCATCATCACCAGCCTGGATAAAGTGACCGCCCAGCCAACCGCAGAACCAGAATGGACCCTGGCGGATTCGTGGATCTGGTCCCGCCTCCAGGAGCTGATTCGTACGGTAGAGCGGTTGTTCCAGACGTATCAGTATGGAGAAGCCGGACGGCAGATCTACGACTTTTTCTGGAGCGAATTTGCCGACTGGTACATCGAGATCGCCAAGCTCCAGATGCTGGAAGGTGGTGACAGGTCCTACTACACCGCCTCCACGCTTGTGCGGGTCTTGGACTTGTGCTTGCGCCTGCTGCATCCCTTTGCGCCCTTTGTAACCGAGGAGATCTGGGACACCCTAAATCAAGCTGTAAATAACGGTCCCCTCGCAGATGTGTCTGCTGGCTGGGAGGAGCACCTGATCATCGCCCGCTGGCCCCAACCCCGCCCCATCGAAAGCTGGGAGAGCCAGGTGAGCTCTGATTTTGGCCTGGTGGAGGAAGTGATCAGGTCAATCAGGAATATCCGGGCAGAAAAGAACGTCAAGCCGGGTAAGCGTATCCCTGCGCGGCTGGCTGCGGGGGAGAAAACAGATTTGTTCCACCAGCAGAAAAACCTTATCTCTGCCCTGGCCCTGGTCGATCCTGAACAGTTCGAGATCTCCAACAGCTTACCCCCCAAGGGAGAGGATGAGATCGGGCTCGCCGTCGGCTCGGTGGAGATCCACTTACCTCTGGCTGGTCTGGTCGATCAGCGCGAGGAGCGTGAGCGTATCAGCCGGGCTTTGAGCGAGGCTGAAAGCCAGGCTGCCCGCCTGGGAAAGCTGCTTGCCAGCTCTTTTACTGAGCGTGCTCCGGCTGACATCGTTCAGAAAGAACGGGAAAAGCTTGCCAATTATAAAGAAACGGTCGAGCTGTTGAAAAAACAGCTGGAGTCACTGAACTAGACTTTCGGTTAGAAATAAGGGCTGCCAGCAGATGAAAGGCAGCCCTTATGATTCTCCCCCATGTAAAAGCTTCCGCTTGAGCCGCTCTAAACGGTGATTGAATTCCGGCTGCCACTGCAGCTTTTCGCTCAGTGGGAAATCTGGTGCGTGGATCAGCTCCAACGCGGCCTGTGTCCAACCGAACGCGGCTGCCAGGTCTTCAGCATGGTGTTCGTAATACTTGGCTAATTCTTCATAAGCAAAGATCTGCTTACGGCTGGCAGCTTGCTCCCACAGGGGGATGGCTGCCGGGTAATTGTTGGCCCGCTTATGAAGTAAAGCCAGGCGGGCCAGGGTGTTGTTGAATATTTCATCAGGGAGATTACCTTCCAGGCAGGTCTCGTACAATTGCATGGCTTTTTCCGGGTGGCCCAGGTCATCCAGCAGCCTGGCCACTGCTGCCAGGTCGATCAACTCATTCTCGGCCTTTGTGATCGGATCCTCCAGCAGGGAGGAGGTATGGTTCAAGAGGGCTGCCAGAGACACCACATCCATGGCATTGTGGTAGAACACCCGCTGGAGCGGCCGGGCATCGCCATCGCGCAGGTAATCGAAATAAATCTGTGGGATCATCCAGCCTGGGATTTCGTCGTCTGAACGGCTCGAATGCAAGATCTGGACTTCGATGTTCGCCAGGGTCCGGCTGGGCAGCCGGTCGCGCCATAAACGGCGGGCTAAATGCAACAGGTCCACGTGCGAGAGGTCTTTAAAGGGTGATTTCCAACCCTGGAGTGTATAGCGCGTATCCAACAAAGGGACGTCAAAAGCTTTACCATTGAAACTGACGATTGTCTGGCTGGGTGCCAGGAACTCCTCAAGAGCCAGGAGCAGGGCAGGCTCATCCAGCGGGTCGGGCATAAAGAATTGAGCCAGGTGGAAGCCACCCGGATAAAGCCGGCCCACTCCAACCAGAAAGGTAAAAGTACCGGTCCCGCCAGCCAGCCCGGAGGTCTCCGTGTCCAGGAACACCATGCTTTCCGGGGCTTGTTCAGCGATGCGTTTTTCACCTGCCCATTCGGCGATGGTTAAGGGCTGGGTGTTGATACGCAGGCCGATTTGGCCGTGCAGGTAACTGTTCGGGAAATCTTGCTCGATCAAATACGCCCTGCCACCGCCCGCTTCGACGAACCGGCCCGGAACGATCTCTTCGACAGGGTGGGTGCGGTTGATTTGGGGGGCTGGCAGGTCCTGGGTGCCGATCTTCACTCCCAGGGCCTTTAAACGGTCAGACAGGGTTGGCATGGTAACCTATTTTGATCATCAATTTCTTCGTCATCATCGTTTGAACCCTACCCGGAGCGGTTCTGAATCCTAATGATACTGCATATCAGGCTATAGTTTTTAGTTTACGATAGGTTTTTTTATTTTCGTTATAAGCACCGAATGGGGGTTAATTATTAATATCGAGGTATTTTATCCCCAAACGCATGTATAATCTTTTTTTCCAGTGCCATGAACTAGCTACCGGATGAGAATTAACTAACCTGTAAGCGGAGAACCTTTTAGAATTTATTGGGTTAATGAGTATATGAAAATCAAAGCACAATTAGAGCCTGGTAAAGTTGCCTTGGTCACTGGTGGGTCAAGCGGGATGGGAAAAGCTGTTGCGTGCGCTTTGGCGGAATGTGGCATGGATGTCTGGATCCTGGCGCGGCGCAAGGATGTGTTGGAATCAGCCCGCGTGGAAGTTGAAAATCATCGAAAGAGCTTGAATCAGGTGATCGGTACGATAACCGCGGATGTCTCGGATAGAGATCAAGTTCATCAAGCGCTCCAGGTATTCACTGCGAATTCTGGTGGTGTCGATCTGCTGGTTAATTCAGTTGGAGCAGCACATCCAGGTTACGTCCAGGATTTGGATGTGGAAATATTCACTTCGATGATGGATGTTAATTATTTCGGTACCGTTTATGTGACGAAAGAAATACTACCTTCAATGATAAAAAAACGGGCAGGCTATATCGTTAATACTTCTTCAATAGCAGGATTCCTTGGAACATTCGGATATACTGCCTATGGTGCATCGAAGTATGCCGTGCGAGGATTTTCAAGCGCCTTGAGAGCCGAGTTAAAATTTCAGAACATTGGGGTGTCAGTAGTCTATCCGCCTAATATGAACACTCCAGGGCTTGAAAATGAGAATAAAACAAAACCACCTGAGACAAAAGCCCTCGAGGGTAACGCCAAGGAGATGTCTGCAGAAGCTGTTGCAAAGGAAATTATTAAAGGCATACAACATGGCACTTATGATATATTGCCTGGGTTCGAGAGCAAAATGGTCTATAGACTGAATGGAATCACCGGGGGTTTACTTAATGATTATTTGGATCGAGTTGTTGCGAATACGTATAAAAAATCACATATATCGTCACCTCAAGAGGCCTAGTCATGGATATCTTCGATAAGTGCTCTGAATTTACCTACGCCAAAGAATTCATTGCCTCCGGGTATTACCCTTACTTTATCCCCATGGAAGGCAACGAGGGCAGCGAAGCCATTTTTAAAGGTCGCCGCCTCATTATGATTGGATCGAATAACTACCTTGGACTGACCACACACCCTAAAGTGCGTCAAGCTGCCATTGATGCGATTAACCGATATGGCACGAGCTGCACTGGCTCGCGGTTCCTGAATGGCACACTTGAGCTGCATGAGCAGCTCGAGCGTGAGCTTGCCGAATGGGTTGGCAAACCAGCCGCCCTGGTGTTCTCCACCGGGATGCAGGTCAATCTTGGCACGATCAGCTCCTTGGTCAGCCGGAATGATGTGGTCCTGCTGGATCGGGATGACCATGCCAGTATCGTCGATGGTGCCCGCCTGGGTTGGGGGAAGGTGAAGCGCTTCCAGCATAATAACATTGAAGATCTGCAGCGCGTCTTATCGAGCCTGGATGACAGCGTTGGTAAACTGGTGGTGGTCGATGGTTTGTTCAGCATGGAGGGCGATATTGCCCGCCTGCCCGAGATCAGCAAGGTCTGTAAGGAGTATGGGGCGCGCTTGATGGTTGATGATGCCCACGCCCTGGGTGTGCTGGGCGGTGGCCGGGGAACGGAAGCTCACTTTGGCCTGACCGGCGCGGTCGACCTGATCATGGGGACTTTCAGCAAGTCGCTCGCCTCCCTGGGCGGTTTTATCGCCGGCGATGAAGATATCATCCACTATATCAAGCACCATGCCCGCTCGCTGATATTCAGTGCCAGCATCCCACCCGCCAATGCAGCCACCGCCCTGGCAGCCCTACATGTCATGAGAGACGAGCCCGAGCGTGTGAAGCGTGTGAATGATATCGGTGACTTTATGCGGAAAAACTACCAGGCGTTAGGATTCAATACGGGAAATTCTGTCTCCCCGATCATCCCCATCTTCATCGGTGATGACCGGCGGGCAGCCATCGTCTGGAAGGCCATGTTCGAAGCCGGGGTATATACGAATATGGTTGTCTCACCTGCCGTACCAGAAGGCAAGCAGCTGCTGCGCACCAGCTACATGGCGACCCACACCGATGAACAACTTCAGCGGGTTCTAGAAATATTCGCCGAGGTAGGCAAGCAGGTCGGGATAATCTAGATTTTACTGAGGGTCCAGAAAGCCAAGGATTGATGGGGCGATGTCGGTCAGGTCGGGTTCCTGCCTGGTTTGCCGCGACCGGTCCAGCTCGGTAATAAATTCCTCACGCAGCTTTTCTGAACCGATCAGCACAAGTGGCACAGCATTGCGGGTGTGCCGGCGTGTGCTGAGGTCTTCCAGGTTACCGTGATCTGAGGTGATCAGGATCAGGCCGTTTTCATGGTCCCATGTATTGACCAGGCTGCCCAACACCTGGTCAAAGGTCTCAAGCAAATTGACTGCGGTATCCATCTCCTGGTGGTGGCCGGCGATATCTGTCAGCCAGTACTCGAAGATCGTCAGGTCGGCGGTAACAGCCAGAGCACCTAGCCTTTCACCTGCTTCCGGCAGTGAAAGAACCGGTGTGTCAGCGTAACCGAGGTGGCTTCTCCAGCCTTCGGCAGTGAAATCTGCTGATATCGCATTTCCAGCATACAAATCCGCCTCCGTTTTAAGCTGGATGCCAGCCTGGTACACGCTGAGAGCGATTGCCCCAGGGATGCGGTAGCCTGCCTGGATGGCCTGGAAATAGCGGGGTGGGAACGCATTGATCAATGCTGATGTTTTACCTGCTTTTTGCAGGCGGGTGAACAACGTATCATTTTTTAACAGGTCTACGATGGGTGGGGTAGGTTTGGGACCTTCGTGGTAGCCAAGCCAGGCGGGTACATTCGTTCCGGTCATCAAGGAAGCCTGCCCGGTGGCAGATTGGGGCAGTCCGTCGATCCCCAGGCAGGCATCCAGGGATAGAAGCGATGCCGATGGGGTATGAATTTGCAGGGAGCCAGTTCCACCCTTCAGCATAGGATCATGGTCCAGGATTTTATGGCCTCCCAGCAGATCTAGCATAACAGGCATGGCTGCCCTGGCAAAAGGATTGATCGCCGGTTCATCTTCACCCAGCCCAACTCCATCCAGGAACAGGAATAGAAGCTTCACTGGATGATCTTACCCGCCATTAACTGGATCCATTTTCTGCAAAGTGAACCACACTGAAGGGCGTATACCTCTTTCTGTGCTGTCTTTCCGATCGAGCAGGTTCAGATTGTCCATAATAACGCGTATATCTGTATTGGTCACCCCTGGTCCGCTGCCATCCGAGCTGGTCTTCAAGAATGCGTATAAAAGGTAGGTACCCTGCTCTGCTAACAGCTGGCTAATCTTGATGATGTAAGGCTGGCGGGTTGTAGCAGGCAGGCTGTGAAAGCAGCCCATGTCGAGGATAAGGTCAAATTTGCCCTGGATGTTGCTCAGCCGGGTCACATCGTCCACCTGAAATTCAGCCTGGATGCTGTATTGTTCTGCATTCTTCCTGGCGATATTAATGGCACGTTTGACAAAATCCACGCCGATTACATCCCAGCCTTGCTGAGCCAGTGTGATCACGTTCGTACCGGTCCCACAACCCAGGTCAAGTGCCCGGCCTAAAGGGTGGGTGGTGATAAAATCCAACAGCTCTGGGGGAGAGATGCCGGTATCCCAGACCGGTTTCTGCAGATAAGCCAGGTTAAAAAAGAGCTTTCGCATCATGTGGACTATTTTACTCCAAATTATGGGGTCTGTTCACATGGATTTATAATCAACCTGATCCTGCTCCGTTTTTTGGTTGAGTGGTTCACTTTTCAACTTTATAGAGTTCACTTTTGAACTATAAATAACAAATACTTTGACAACTTGCCTGGTTTCCTGTAAAATCAAGGTTCGTGTGAATCTAGCGAATAAAAGGAAGGTTTCATAATGAAAGAGTATACAACTGAGTCCATACGGAATATTGCGCTCGTCTCGCACAGCAGCACCGGAAAAACGATGCTAGCGGAAGCATTTTTACACTTCACTGGCGCAACCACCCGTTTAGGTAAGATCGAAGATGGTACGACAGCTTCGGATTTTGAGGAAGAGGAGATTCGCCGCGGGATTTCCCTATCGACAGCGGTTATCCCGGTCGAGTACAAAGGCTGTAAGATCAACCTGCTGGATACTCCCGGATATACCGATTTCGTCGGCGAAGTCATCTCTGCCTTGAGGATCGCAGATGCTGCTGCCGTCCTGGTGGACTCAGTTGCTGGTGCCGAAGTTGGGACCGAAATTGCCCTTTCATATTGTGATACCTTCAAACTACCCCGCATGGTCGTGATCAACAAAATGAACCGCGACAATGCGAATTTCCGAAAAGCCTTCGAATCCGTCCAGGAGATATCTGACAAGCGCCTGATTGCAGTAGAGCTCCCGTGGGGTGAGAAAGCCGATTTCAAAGGCGTCTTGGATTTGTTGACGATGAAAGCCTACCCTGGCGCTGGGGAAACCGCTCAGGATATCCCTGCAGAGTATAAGGATGATGTTGAAACTGCCCGCATGCAGCTGATTGAAGCCGCCGCTGAAGGTGAAGACTCACTGCTGGAGAAATACCTGGAAGGTTCTGAGCTGACCGCGGAAGAGATCCTGCGCGGGTTTAAAAAGGCAGTCCTTGCTGGTGAATGGGTGCCGGTGTTCGTTTCGGCTGGCTCAGCCGAGATCGGCCTGGCTCCCATGCTGGATGCCATGATCAACCTGATGCCTTCCCCCAAAGAAGCCGTTCTGGCGGTTGCTCAAGGTAAGGATGGTGACGAAACCCTCAAGCCTGCAGATAATGAGCCCCTGGAAGCTTATGTATGGAAAACCACGGCGGATCCATTTGTCGGTCGCATCACCTACTTCCGCATCTACTCAGGCACGGTCAGCTCTGACTCACGGGTGTGGAACCAGACGAAGTCCGTTGAAGAGCGCTTTGGTACCGTACACCTTCTGCGTGGCAAAGAGCAGATCCCGATGAAGCTCATCCATGCAGGTGATATCGCTTCGGTGCCCAAGCTGAATGCCACCGCCACGGGGAACACATTCTGTGAGAAGGGCCATCCGCTTACACTGGCTATGCCCGTTTACCCACACGCTTTATTTAGTGTGGCTGTCTTCCCGAAGACCCAGGCAGATTCAGCTAAGATCAGCCCGACCCTGACCCGCCTGTGCGAAGAAGATATGACCCTTAGCTGGCGCCAGGAGCCAAGCACAAATCAAACTATCCTTCAGGGTATGGGTGACCAACATATCGATGTTGCCATTCGCAAAGCCGAAAGTAAGTTCCAGACTGGCCTGGTGACTGAGATTCCGAAAGTTCCATATCAGGAGACGATCTCGAAACAAGCTTCATCTCAATACCGCCACAAGAAACAGACCGGCGGCGCTGGCCAGTTCGCAGAAGTCTTCATGCGCGTTGAGCCATACCAGGACGAAGATTTTTCATTCACGAATGATGTGTTCGGTGGGGCAATTTCCAACAGCTTCATGCCTGCCATTGAGAAAGGCGTTCGGAGTGTGATGAAAGAGGGCGTGATCGCTGGTTACCCTGTCCTGAACGTCCATGTTTCAGTCTATGACGGCAAGGAGCACCCGGTAGACTCGAAACCTATCGCCTTTGAAACTGCCGGGCGCGAAGCCTTTAAGCTGGCTTTTAAGGATGCCGGTCCGGTGCTGCGCGAACCGATCATGAACGTCCGTATCGTCGTCCCGGAAGCCAATATGGGCGATATCCTGGGTGACCTCAATACGCGCCGGGCACGCGTCCAGGGCATGGACACTGAAAAAGGTCACTCCGTGGTGACTGCTCAGGTTCCACTGGCTGAAATGCAGCGCTACACCACCGATCTACGCTCGATGACCGGTGGGCGAGGCATCTTCACCATGGAATTTGACCATTACGAGAATGTCCCTACTCATATTGCTGCAGAGGTGATCAATGCCCGCCTGAAGGATTTACAGGAGAAGAAAGAAGAGTAGTCTTTTCTATTGTCAATGAAGGCCGGCATGGTCACCATGCCGGCCTTTTTTTGTAGCTGGAGGTTATTTTGCACGCGATGCGAGCCGTAATTTTATAAAAAGCCAGGGGCCAAAACCTGCGATCCAGAACCCGATCAGGGCATACCGGATATAGCGCAGGGCATATGCAATGAAAGTCTCAGTTTCAGGGAAGAGCTTTCCCAGGCCGAGATACAAAATCAGCACGCCGATCAATCCAAGGATATAGCGAAGTACCAGCTTATACCAGGCATCCCTGGTGGTGAAACCGCCCAGGCGTGTGATCCAGATGAAACCGGCTGCCAGGCCGAAGAATGCCCCTGTGCTTGATAAGAAATTATGGTACGAGAGGGGATTGATGGCAGGCTCTTCGGGAAACGCCAGGTGTGCATTCGTTACCCAATCAATCGGCATGCTCCAACTTCCCAGGGTGAGCTGGGCGAGGAGCACGATCAGGATCAATCCCAGCGAGAACAAAAAGATCAGGAATAGCTGCAGGCTGAATGGGAAGCGTTTGATCCAGCTGACCACTGGTTTCTCTAAGCGCAATAGGAGCCAGAGCAGGATTGCCCCGAAAATCCAGCCTAACAGCACATCCAGGGGGAAGTGGACTGCCAGGTAGATACGTGACAGGCCGATCATGATCATGATGATGATGGCGATGATCCAGGCTGCCCGCGTTTTGAAATAGTCCGCCAGCGTGCCCCATACCACCACCGCATTCTGCGCATGGCCGGACGGGGCACCAAACGAGTTTTCAGCACCACCCAATACCTTCACCTCGTTCGAGTACCAGTACGGCCTGGGCATGTGGAAGGCAACCTTAAGGGCAGTATTGACCATGCCGCTGATCATGAGGAATAATCCCAGGCGCAACCCCAGTGCGGCATCGATACACCAGATGATGGCAGGGGCGACGAGCAGGTAGAATTGCTCGGAACCTAAGAATGTGAAGAATTTCATGATCGGGCTGAGCCACAGCCCAAGGTGCTGAAACCATAAATTGATCTCTAATCCTAAGGTGTATATCGTATCCATATTGCCTCCCTCACTTCCGAATATCCAGAATAAATGTTGAGTGATTAATTATAGACTGGAAAGAAATTCATGCCCCGGTTTGCGGACGAGGTATAAACAACGCACTGACCAACATGGAGACTAAAATCAAGCAAAATCCTACAATGTACATCAATGTGGGTTGGATCTGATATAAGTATCCCGCAATAGGCGCAGCGAGGATGACTGCTGATGAGCCGATGGTTTCGGTAATGCCATAAGCCAGCCCCATACGTGCCTGGTGGACCAGGTTCCGGGTGAGGGCGGTTGCCAGGGAGCGTGCCATGCGGAAGCCTCCCACCAGGAAATATCCCACACAATACCAGGCAAAACTACTGCCTTTCCACATGATGATGGCGAACAATGCGACACACAGCTGGCCTAATAGATAACCCGCGTAAGGATTAAAGTTGCCCAGCACGAGGTTCAAAATCACGATGCCTGCACTGGTGATGGAACCCAGCAGGCCGATGGATTCTAAAGAATAGCCTTGTTGATTTTGCAAATAGTTCGCGGACAGTGGTTGGGCAAGGTACATTGAAAATCCTGCTAGCAGGATCACACCCAGGAATGTGACAAATTTCCGATCGATAAATTTAACATTTTCCTTGTCTGCTTCGTCAACGACTTCCACCGGCTGCGATTTGATGAACAAAAGGATGACCAGAGACACGATAAAAATGCCTCCAGCGATGAAATAGATCGTCCGCAAACCGTACCTTTCTCCCACCTGGCCACCCAACCATGGACCCAGCAACGCCCCACCATTATAAAATGCTGACACAAAGGTAAGCGCCCGGGCGACACCTAATTTTCCCCGGGCTGCGGTGATATAACTGCTCAATGGCGATGAAACGAAGGCAGTCAGGTTGTAAATAAGCATGCCGACCACGAAGAACGGCAGGGAAGGGGAAAAAGCCATCACCCAGGTAGCCAGCATAGCCATGATCCAGGAGGCCAGCAGGAGTGGCTTGCGGCCAATTCGGTCTGCCAGGTGCCCGGCCGGGATATGGGCGATGGTCATGGCGATCCCGGCTGCGCCAATGATGATCCCGATGGTGACTGGATCGGCACCCAGCTCCTGGAGGTATAACGGTTGGAATATAAAGAACATCGCCTCACCAACCCCCCAGGTCATCAAGGAGAGGCTGAGGAGGATGAGGTCACGGCTCATAGATGAGACTGTTTGTTGCTCACACGTGTAATAAATTCACTGGCTTTTGCGAAGGCGAGAAAGCGGTCAGGCTCGCGGGTGATCACGTGGCCGCTGTTATTTACCCAGAAAATCTGCTTATCCGGGCTACCTAAAGCAGCCAGAATCTTCTCGGGATTAGTTGAGTTTACCGATCCATCCTCCCGCGAATGGATTATGAGGGCTGGGGCCATTACTTTAGGAAGAGCTGCGCGCATCTCAGCCAATAAATCGCGTAATTGGATAATGCCTGTAACCGGAAAGTATGGGTATTCGACATGGTCTTTTGCTGCTTCAGGATTATGCCAATCGGGAGCTCCTTTATCTACCTTGGTCATAACTGGAGCGAGTATTTTCGCAAACGGGAGCCGTGGATCGTCTGGAAGCTGAAAGGGAGACGACATGGTGATTACCCCCGCTACATGGTGTTGTGAAGCAAATAAGAGGGAAAGGATGCCACCCATGGATAGACCGATGACGAAAATTTCATCCACACAATCCTTCAGCTGGCAATAACCATCTTCGACGTTTGACAGCCAATCCTGCCAATGCATGCGCGTCATGTCTTCGATCCTTGTGGCATGACCGGCTAACCTGATCCCCAGAACCGTGTAGCCTTGATCGTGTAAATATTCGCCCATCCAGCGCATTTCTTTGGGAGCACCGGTGAAACCGTGAACTAACAAACATCCCGTGCGATTGCCTGGGAAAAAGAACGGCTCTGCGGTTGGAATGATCATTTCAGCATTCTCCTTTCGGTTGCTCTACAAGATGATCTGCTGGAATTCCCTGGGATAATCGGTGAGCGACTCTGCTCCGGTTTCGGTGATAACCACGTCATCTTCGATACGCACCCCGTTCCTGCCAGGCAGGTAGATGCCGGGTTCAACGGTGAAGGTCATGCCTGGTGCGAGCAGGAGATGATTGCCATCACGGATATATGGATCCTCGTGGCCTTCCATGCCAAGGCCATGCCCGGTACGGTGGGTGAAGTACTTCCCATAACCAGCCGAGTCAATGACTCGCCGTGTAGCCTGGTCAACTGCTTCAGCGGGGAGGCCGGGTCGTGCCGTGTTCCTGCCTGCCTCATTCGCCTGCAGGACAATTCGGTGGATTTTTTCACACTCCGGATCCACCTTTCCAATGGCAAAGGTGCGGGTGATATCGGAAATATATCCCGCGTGGCTAGCTCCCCAATCGATCACCAGCATATCGCCTGGCGATAGTTTACGATCGGTGGGTGTGGCATGTGGGTTAGCGGCGTTTGGCCCTGCAGAAACGATGGGTGCGAATGGCGTTTCTGGGTCACAACCTGCCCTGAATAGCTGCAGGGTTAGCTCTGAAGCCAGCTCGCGTTCGGTCATACCGATTTTAATTTGTGGCAAGGTGGCATGCAAGGCATTTTGGGCGATCTGAACAGCCTCACGCATGCAGGCCAGCTCATCGGCATCTTTATACATGCGCAGCTGAGCTACGCTCTCACCGGCGGGAATATATTCTGCTTTCCGAGCAGCTTCAATGAGCAGACTGTACTCGAGCAGGCGTAATTGCCGGGGCTCCACCCCATTCCGCTTGTTGCCGAGGTGGGCAGCCTGGATGGCAGCCTGGAAGGATTTTCCCCAGAGTTGAGGGTCCTCGCCATACGGAAAGCCCTGGATGGAGTAGGGTAAGTTAGTAAGTTTTTGCAGCTCGAGCTCTGGCAGTACGATGACGGGTGATCCATTTGGGACAAACATCACCACCACGGGGCGCTCAGATAGATGGAAATGCAAGCCTGTGAGGTACACCAGGCTCGGTCCGGGGTTGAGGATCAGGCTGTCCAATTGAGCTTCTGAGAGAAGCGTGGCTAATTTCGCCTGCCGTCTTTGGAAAACAGAAGGAATGAATGAATTTTCTCCGGGGTTCATATGATCTCCTCTAATGACCTTCCGGAATTATAGCTTGATTGAGAAGGCTGTGATAGCCTGCGAAACGAAGGATTTGTGATTGACTTGACAGTGCTATCCCCCTAAGATACAATCTTGCTGCCAAGAGGGCCTGTAGCGCAGTTGGGAGCGCGCTTCAATCGCACTGAAGAGGCCGCGGGTTCGAATCCCGCCAGGTCCACTAAATTACCCCCACTGCTGGGGGTTTTTGTTTTATTATGGATATATATGGGGGTGTGGCAAAGGATTTATTCTAAATGGATTAAATCTGCTGCAACCGGCTGCAACCAGATTACTCAACTGAAATAGTTTTATCAAGTTTTACTTCAGTCGGTGTTACCAGGTCATCGATCATCTCGGCCGCTTCATCCTGCATGTTGGGCAGGAGGTGGCCATAGACGTCACTGGTAATCGACGCCCTGGCATGTCCAAGCCGGCAAGAGACGACGATCACCGGGATGTCGTGGTTCAGCATCAGGCTAGCTGATGTGTGGCGAAGGTCATGAAACCTGAATGGTGGCAACCCTGCCTGTTTCAATAGGAGTTTAAATTCATCTAGGAGGGTGCGTTGATGGATCGGTGTGCCGACCCTCGAAGGAAAGATCAGATCATACTCTCTCCAGGCATCTCCAGCGGCTATTTGTTCAACTTGTTGGCGTTGTAATGTTGACGCAGTACCTCGATAGTTATAAGACCAAGTTTGAGCGAGCGTTTACCATACGCTGTCTTAGGTGATGAGAACTGGACACCTTCCCCATGCGGACGCTCCAGCTGACTTTCAATCTTCAGCGACTGCTTCGTCCAATCAAGGTCCGACCACTTCAAAGTTATAATTTCTGATTCCCGAAGCCCGGTAGTTATCGCTAGGTGAAACAAGGCTTCTAATCTGTGGCCCCTGGCTGAAATCGTGAGTTGGCTTACCTGGCTTTCGGTAAGGATCTCCATTTCATGATGTGGTTTTGGAGGAGGCTCGACCTGGTTAGCTGGATTACGCATAATCATATCCTGCTTGAGTGCTTGGTTTAATGCACATTTCAGGACATCATAGATCTTGCGAACTGAATAAATGCCAGTACCGGATTTTAGAAGCTGAATAATCAAACCTTGAATATGATCAGCCCGCAGATCTTTCAGTTTTATGTTTCCGATTGTCGGGTTGATATATCCTTTAACCAGGCAGTTGTAATGAAGCCAGGTTGAATACCGCCTTGTCGCTTTTTTGAAAGCAATTCACTCAGGTCGTATTGAAGCTCGAGCCGGATAAATATGGTAGTCGGCGTGTGTTTAGGACCTTCGCTTAATCAGAGAAGATAGAAATTTCTATCCAAGGCCTCCGGAAAGTTGAAAAGTGCTTCATTACATAGGCACTGAGGATAAGAATTCAACTGCAGTTGTTCAGCATATAAGCATCAAAACTGTGGTAAAAATCATGCAGTATTTCATCCAATCAGTTCGAAAGGGTCATAACTAGGTGAAATAGATGAAAAAAGCCGATAACCGCAATCATCCTGATGGATTGAACAATAGCAGTCTGGCATTGATGGTCTTTTCGATCGGTGCGATCTTGGGGGCGGTGATTTCCCTGGTAATATCCCGCCTCAATCAGGTCAAATCATCATTAAGACAGTCGCAGCTTCCTTCCCCATCGGATCCGCAGAGCGGATCAGATATAAGTGAAATTATTACTTTCGAAAATGTCTCTCCTTCCACACTTCAGTCAGGCACTATGACGAGCAGTCAGATTGCCACACTCCAGGCTGAATTGATCAGCACTGATCAAAAAAACACCATCCTCGATAAACAGACCAATGATATTACAGCTTCAAGTGCTTCCTCAACAGCTATTCCCTACTCGGGTAAATCATCGAAAACCGACAAGCCTGGGGTAATGGCTACCAAGCCCAGTCAAGCATCCACCAGCAAGCACTGGAGTGCACCTACCCGCTACATTATGGGTGTGTTCCTGTTCCTGGCAATGTTGGTTGTGTTGTGGATTGGCCGGTCAGCTATTCCTATGGTGGTCGCCGCTGCCTTGTTGGCTCTATTTATCGATCCGCTGGTCGGATTTTTAAAACGTCGTTTCAAATTTAAAAAAGGTCTAGCTGTTGCTCTGACTTATTTGTTCGTCATTGGTTTGCTGCTACTAATCCCTCTTCTGGCGATCCCCTCGCTGGTGAATGCAGTCAATTTTGTCATGCACATCGACACACAGCTGGTATTTAGGCGCTTAAGTGAGGTGATTCAGACTGTATCAACCGCTGTTCAAACCAATCCCACCCTGGCTGCATTTGTTCAGCCCACCTTGAATTCACTGTCCACAAAAATCAGCGATTGGGCATCGGCTACTCAAGCTGGAACTCCAACCTACAGCCTGTCTGTTGAAGAATTAGCAAACCGCTTTGGACAAGTGTTGGGTTCATTATCTAAAATTTTAGGCCCAACTTTCTCGTTCCTGGCTTCCTTATTCTTTACCTTGTTGATGTCATTGCAGATGACGCTCACAGCCGATGGGATGAAGAATTGGTACGCAGACCTGATCCCTCCAGGTTATGGACCCGAACTAGCCATGATGATACAGAAAATTCGCAATACCTGGGTTGGTTTCCTGCGTGGGCAAATGTCACTCATGCTGCTCATTGGTGTGATTACCTGGCTGGGAGGCACCATCCTGGGGCTGCCTCAGGCGTTATTCCTGGGCGTGATCGCAGGAGTCATGGAATTGATCCCGAACATTGGGCCTACACTGGCGGCTATACCTGCGGTTTTATTGGCCTTGTTAGTAGGATCCACCCACCTCCCAGTCAGTAATCTGGTATTTGCTCTGATCGTTATTGGTTTTTACGTCCTTGTCCAGTTGCTAGAAAATCAATTCATCGTCCCAAATCTGATGGGTGATGCTGTGGATCTACCTCCCCTGGTGGTCTTGATTGGAACCATTGCAGGTGCTGGGGCGTTCGGGATATTAGGTGCGCTTCTAGCCACCCCGGTGATTGCCACGGGGAACTTGATCTTCAGATATATATATAGAAAGATCGTAGAGGATCAACCTGAGCCACCACCGGTTGAGGAGAAGCCGGGTTTTATGGATAGCGTGAAAGGTTTTCTGTCACGTGTGCCCAGGCCTTTTGCTAAGAGGTAAGTATCCAGCTCCTGCCCAATCGAATGTAATAGTTCAGCCTGTCCAAGAGAACCAATGAACCATCAGATAGTAGAGATAAACTGAATAAAAGACGAACTAAAACTAAAATCGCTTTTCAATGCTTGGGAAGCACTGCTCAAGATATAGCCGAATTAACACTTCTGTAATTGGATACACAAAAAAGATCGTTTTGGAAAGGATGCGGTGTAGTTTGACGGAAGTCATTTCAACAGAAGGTCTTTATGCGGGGAAAATCTAAATTCTCACAAAACATCGCATATGTGTTTCTTTCCCCTCCGGACTCAGTTGCTATGCATAATTCCTCCTTCATGCATTCGTTAAATTTTGGTAAAACTACAGGGAAAATTCGGACTTCTGTGAGAATCGGATTTGATACTGGTCACAACCTAAACCCCCCTAAAACTTAACCAACTCACTGGACAGGACTTGCTTTCCTTGCTTCATATCGTGGCTCTCAATTATTGTTGCAATCGGCTGCAACTGGCTGCAGCCGTCTGTAGATCAAAAATCACGCAATGTTTATTTGGGGGCTCACAGACGTTTTCACCCAAAATTTGGCGTTATTTTGGAAGAAAATCCACGAAAGACGGCTGCGAGATAATATAGATGGTCCCCTGAATATATCGCGCTGATGGTGGGGTGGGTTCGAATCCCGCTAAGTCCACCAGATTACCCGAAAGGTGGGGATAAATGTTTTTATTGCCTATATATGGGGGTATGGGTCTTGTTCTTGGAAAATCTGTTCTAATTATTTGCAACCATATTCAACCGTTTGCATTCGAGCTGACAGATTTACTTTACTACAACAGAATCATCTATCATTACTGGAGTCGGTGTCACCAGGTCATCGATTAGCTTCGCAGCCTCATTCTGAATACCAGGTATTAGGTGACCATCTACATCACTCGTTATCGATGCGCTCGTATGCCCAAGCATGGCTGATACTAGATGGAAGGAATGGTGTAATCCAACAACTGGCTAGCTGCATGCGAAGATCATGAAACCGAAATGTGGTAACCCTGCTTCTTGGAGAAGTAAAGTAAAGCTCCGCATATGCTCATGCTGGTGGATTGGTGGCTAACAAGATAAACCAACGATATGTGCCAGAGGCACACACGTGGTTTCAAGTAAGTGCGTGAAGGATATCCGACCCGTAAAGCACTAATACTTCGCATTTGATCAGTATGCATCCATTGACACTCATCGAAACGATGCTATACTTTTTGTAATTGTAGTTACAATATGACATTACTACAATATTCGAAATTATTTTCTCAAAGCAAGACAATTTCATCTCCAGTAGAGGCACACCTGAGTCAAGAGAGTATACTGGAATGCCTCTATCGGTTTCATAAGGAATATAAGCGTTGTTACCCTATCCATGCTTAATCAGGCGTGGTTGAGATATCATAAGATTTTATTGCCAGGTAGCTTAGAAATTATGAGGGTTAACAATGGATCTCGAGCTCAAGGATAAAGTGGCCGTAATCACAGGGGGAAGCGTTGGCATCGGGCTGGCCGTAGCCCATTGCCTGGCAAAGGAAGGCGTGCACGTTCTGATTTGCGCCCGCAATGCGGCCAGGGTACACGAAATGGCTGCTGAGATTGCAGCCACTCATGGGGTAACAGCGCTCGGTATCCAGGCCGACCTTTCCAAACCAGAGGATATCTCCAAAGTGATCACGCAATCCAGCCAGGCTTTTGGCGGTGTAGACATCCTGATCAACAATGCCGGCACTGGCAGCAATGAGACCATCCTGGACGCTCCCGATGACAAATGGCAGTACTATTGGGATCTGCATGTCATGGCGGCAGTCAGGTTAGCGCGCGGGTCTGGTACCGCTGATGCAAAAGCGTAATGGGGGTGTCATTATCCATAATGCCTCCATCTGTGGTAAGCAACCGCTCGGATATGAGCCCATCTACAACGTCACCAAAGCAGCCCTGATCATGTTTTCAAAGTGCCTGGCCGACGAGCTGATCCAGTACAACATCCGCGTCAACTGTATCAACCCAGGGTTGATCCTAACCCCCGATTGGAAGAAGACTGCCGCGCAGCTGACGGCGGGCACTGATGTTACCGTCGACCAATATCTCGACCGCATTGCCAGGGAGAATGCCCCCATCGGGCGGTTTGCCACCCCTGAAGAATTGGCTGACTTTTTTACGTTTCTCTGTTCACCCCGCGCCAGTTATTGCGTTGGTTCTACGTATTATGTAGACGGTGGCTGGTTGAAATCTATCGCCTAATTTTTTTTACTCACTCCACTACTAAAAGAAAGCGAGGCAATCAATGAAACAAGCGGTTATGACAAAAGCTGGGGAAATTGAGGTTCACGAAGTACCTGCGCCTACTCCGGGGCAGGGCGAAGTGCTGTTACGCGTCCAGCGCATTGGGGTGTGCGGTTCAGATATCCATGTGTATCACGGTAAACATCCCCTCACCAGCTATCCGGTCGTCCAGGGGCACGAGTTCTCCGCCGTGCTCGAAGCGGTAGGACCAGGGGTCACCGGTCTCACCCCCGGCACCAAGGTCACCTCGATGCCACAAATCGTGTGTGGTGAATGTGCCCCATGCCTTCGCGGTGATTATCACATATGCGATAAACTAAAAGTGCAGGGCTTTCAAGCACCCGGCTGTGCCCAAGAATTGTGGACCACATCTGCTGACATGATCATCTCGCTGCCCGATACGTTCACTTTCGAGCAGGGGGCCCTGGTTGAGCCTGCCGCAGTGGCGGTTCATGCTGTGGAGCGAGCAGGAGACCTGGCTGGTCATCGCGCGGTGGTATTAGGCGCAGGTCCGATCGGTAATCTGGTCGCACAGGCTACCCGCGCAGCCGGTGCACAGGTCTTGATCACTGATCTGAGCGATTATCGCCTTGAAGTGGCCCGCCAATGTGGATTAGAAAATACCTCCAACCCCAATGAAGAGGACCTGGCAAGTGCTGCCAGGCGTGTTTTTGGTAAGGAAGGTTTTGATGTCGCTTTTGAGTGTGTGGGCGTGGAAGCAACAATAACGGCAGCAGTTGCGAATATTCAAAAAGGTGGCACTATTATTATTGTCGGTGTATTTGGCGATAAACCCCGACTGGATATGTCCACGGTACAAGACCGGGAGCTAAACATACACGGGACCTTGATGTACAAACGTCCCGATTACATTCGCGCCGTTGAGCTCATTGGCTCAGGTGGCATCATCACCGAGCCACTGGTATCCAGGCACTACTCGATTGACAATTATATCGATGCCTACCGATATATTGATAAATTCGGAGACAAGAGCATGAAGGTGGTCATTGATGTGGCATAAGTGCTTCAGTTGAGTTGAGTCATCCATAGATTATTGTGCGTTGCCTGTAAATACAAGGCCGATATCTAAATAACGCGGACCAAAACACCATAATAAGGATAGCCGCGAAGGAGTATGCGTATGAAAGCGATGATCATTACCGCATTTGGAGGGCCAGACGTATTTCAAGCCAGTGATTGGCCCAAGCCCGAACCCCGGGCTACCGAAGTGCTGGTGCGCGTGCACGCAGCCGCGATAAATCCGGTGGACTATAAAATTCGCAAGGACGGTCGATGGGCAGGGTTAAAACCCCCTGCTATCCTGGGTTATGATGCTGCCGGGGTAGTTGAGTCAGTGGGGGCAGGCGTTAAAGCTTTCAAGCCAGGCGATGAAGTCTATTATTCTCCATCAATATGGGCAGGGGATGGCAGCTATGCTGAATATCAAGTCTCTGATGAATCGATCGTCGCACTTAAACCCAGGAATTTGAGCTTTATTGAAGCGGCTGCATTGCCTCTGGCAGGCATGACCGCCTGGGATGCCATGCAGTTTTTAATGCCAAAGCCAGGAGCTACGTTGCTGGTGCAAGCAGCCGCAGGTGGAGTAGGTTCGCTTGCGGTTCAGATGGCGAAAGCAGCTGGAGCACGCGTGCTGGGCACATGCCGCGCCGAAAACCAAGAGCTGGTCAAAGCCCTGGGAGCCGACGTGGCTATTGATTATCGAGCCGAAGATTTCGTCACAGCTATAAAACGAGAGACCGGCGGCGAAGGTGTGGATGGCGTCTATGATACGGTGGGTGGCAACATACTGGCTCGCAGCATTGAAGCAATCAAACCCCATGGACGAGCCGTGACTTGTGTCAATAGCACGGGTGATTTGAGTGCCGCGAACCCTAAAAACATAACCATCTATTTTGGCTTCATGGAACGAGCCAAGGCTAAGCTGGATGCACTAAGAGTGTTAGCCGAACGCCAGCAGCTGAAACCAGTCATCGACTCGGTCATTCCCCTAGAAGCAGTGGCAGCCGGGCACAACCGCCTTGAAGCGGGTGGGGTCAGAGGCAAGATCGTACTTCAGATAGTTGGATAATCTGCTAAGTATCCCTAATTTCAAAACCTAAGGAGCAAGATGGCATGAATAACATCGGAATATACTTTGCTTATTGGACCGACAAGTGGACGGGAGATTACAAATACTTTGTTGATAAAGTCGCCCGGCTCGGTTTTGATATATTGGAGGTCCAGCCAGATCTGCTGCTGAGTATGTCCAAGGCAGAGCTTGAAAACTTGCGCCAATTGGCCAATGACCGGGGTCTGGAGCTCACCTACTGTATTGGTTTTTCACAAGACAAGGACCTGGCCAGCGAGTCTGCTTCTGTCAGGCAGGCAGGTCTTGATTACGCCATCAGGATTTTGGACGTCATTCATTTTATGGGTGGTAAGGTTTTTGGCGGAATTAATTATTCCGCCTGGCCAGCGGTCTTTCCCATTGATCTCGTAGACAAGCGCCCGTACCTCGAGCGTAGTGCCCGCGGTGTTAAGGAAATTAGTAAAGTGGCCGAAGACTATGGTATTACCTATTGCCTCGAGATCGTGAATCGCTTCGAACATTTCCTGTTGAATACCGCTGCGGAAGCAGTGGCTTATGTGGACGCAATTGGCAGCCCGAATGTCAAGATCCTCCTGGATGCGTTTCACATGAATATCGAAGAAGATAGCATCGGTGCGGCAATCACTTCTGTCGGTGACCGGTTAGGGCATTTCCATATCGGTGAAACAAACCGAAAGCCACCAGGTCAGGGGCGTATGCCATGGGATGAAATTGCTCAGGCCTTGAAGCAGATCAATTACCAGGGTCGGGTGGTGATGGAACCCTTCATCAAGCCGGGTGGGGAGGTGGGCCAGGCCATCCATGTGTGGCGTGACCTGAGTGGCGGCGCAGATGAAGCTCAGCTTGACCTGCAAGCAAAAGCAGCATTAACCTTTATGCGCAGCAAGCTAGCTTGATCTCTGTAGAAATGGGCAGCCAATATTACCTGACAGGTACGAACGGCTGCCCTGGCTTCTTACCCAACCGATTTTTTTAAATATTCTTCTGCAGCCGCTTCCGCAGCTCGATAGATTTTCCGGATCGGTATATTGTGCTGTAATGCCAATCGCCGGCAATCTTCATATTCAGGAGCAAAGCTCCAGGTTTTATCACCCTTTTTTGAATATTTAATGTTCACTGCTCCATAAGGTGTGGTCACTTGCGTAATGTGCCGTTCCACTGAGAAGCGATCAACGGTATATTTGCGGACACCCAATGTGGTTGTTTCGGAAAATACGATCTCCATTAATTTCTGCGCAGCTTCTTGAGAACACAGCACCGTGACCAGTGTGCCAGGGCGATTCTTTTTCATATAAATGGGGAAGAGAGAAACATCTAGTGCCCCGCTATCAAAAAGCTTTTCGGAGAGGTACGAGTAAATTTCAGGATTCATATTATCAATACTGCATTCGAGGCAAACCAATATCTCCACCTGGTATGGATAAGTGGACGAGACTGGTTCGATGTCTTCGCCGATCAATAAGCGTAAAACGTTGGGGGTTGGTAAATCACGCTTACCAGCGCCATAACCTGTTTTCAATAAACGCATGGGTGGAATGCCACCAAATTCTTGCACCAGGCTGGTTATAAGCGCTGCTCCGGTCGGTGTAACCAATTCTTTCTTAATTTCGCTCCCATGGACGGGGATGCCTTCTAATAACGCCAGGGTCGCCGGGGCTGGTAGTGGGAGCGTTCCGTGGGCTGATTGGATGGTGCCCGAGCCAAGGGGCAGCCCGGAGGCATACAGTTTTTCGATTCCAAGGATCTCAACACCCAGGATCACTCCCACCACATCGATGATCGTATCCAGGCCGCCCAGCTCATGTAGATGGATCTTCTCTACTTCTAATCCATGTATGCGCGCCTCAACCTCACCGATCCTTCGAAAGACCTCCACTGACTTCTCTTTTATCTTTTCGGGCAAAGGGCTTTCCAGTATGAGGTTGACTATATCGGTGAGCCGGCGCTCTGTCACCTGATCTTCAACCATAACTTCGAACTGGGTAGCAATCAACCCAGCCTTGTTCACTCGCTGGGTTGATATTTCGAAACCGTCGATCGGCAAAACAGCCAGGCTTTCTTTAATTACATCAAGTGGAACACCACAATCCACCAAAGCACCTAAAAACATGTCTCCGCTGATCCCTGATGGGCAATCGAGATACCCGATTTTCATGGGTTAGGTTCCTTTTAGGGCATTGGTTCTAATTCGCTCAAGGATCGCAAATGCCATTTGAGCAGCGCCGAAGCCATTGTCAATATTAACCACGGCGACTCCTGAGGCGCAGGAATTTAACATGGCAAGCAAGGCTGCCAGGCCTCCAAAACTGCTGCCATAACCAACGCTGGTTGGCACACCAATCACCGGGCAGGCAACCAATCCAGCGACTACGCTGGTTAGAGCTCCTTCCATCCCTGCAATGGAGATGATCACATCTGCATTCATGAGGATGTCCCTTTGGTCAAGCAAACGGTGCAATCCCGCAACCCCGACGTCATAGACACGGAAGACCTTTTGACCCAAAAATTCCAGCGTCTGCGCCGCTTCCTCGGCTACAGGGATATCCGCGGTGCCACCTGTTATTACGGCGACCCACGGTTGATTGTCAGCAGGAGGGAAAGGCGGTTCCTTGTGCAGTACTAACATTCGTGAGATGGCATCATAATGCACTTCCGGAATCTGCAGTTTGACATAATTGGCCAGATCGGAAGAAACTCGCGTGCCCATTACCCTTCCATCGGATTGCTTAATATGTTGAAAAATTGCAGTTACCTGTTCGGGGGTCTTATGCTCACAAAAAACCACCTCCCCCGAGCCTGTGCGTAATGCGCGATGGGAATCTAGCCTGGCATAACCCAGGTCGGCGTAAGGGAAGTCGCGCAGCTGATTTAGCGCACTTTCAATGCTCATTTGCTGATCGGATAATTCTGTGAGGATCTGCCGTAATTTTTGATTATCCATTTTTCTCAAGTACCTCATTCATGCTTCCCGATCTGAATCCGATCAAATCAAGTGTAATGTATGAAAATCCCAACGCTTTTATTCCAGAGACAATTTCAAAGCGCTTTTCCAAGGCGATAGAAAACTCCACTGGCTCCATCTCGATCCGCGCAATCTGATCGTGATAGCGGACCCGGATTTGTGAGAAACCCAATTGGTGAAGGAGATGCTCTGCCTGTTCGATCTTGTGCAGCATGGATGCATTGATTGAGGTCCCGTACGGGATGCGAGAGGATAAGCATGCCGCTGAGGGTTTGTTCCAATTCGGTAGATTAAAATCCCGAGCTAACATTCGGATATCGGCTTTTGTCAAGCCGATTTCCATGAGAGGGCTGCGCAAGCCTTTTTCCAGAGCTGCTTGCCTGCCTGGCCGGTGGTCAGTCTGATCATCCGCATTGGTTCCATCCAGGATATTTCGATAGCCATGTTGAAGGGAGTATTCAACCATCGTTGTGTATACTTCCTGTTTACAAAAATAGCACCGGTTAGGCGTGTTTTGTGCGTAACGCGGGTCTTCAAGTTCATGGCTTTCGATGATTACCTGTTTTGCGCCGATGAGCTCGGCAATTTTCCGAGATTCATCCAGCTCATTCCGGGGCATGCTGGCCGAGAAGGCAGTTATGGCAATTGCCTGCTCACCCAGCACATCGTGAGCGATTTTTAGCAGCAGGGTACTATCTATGCCCCCGGAATAGGCCACGATTACCGACTGCATTTCAGTGAGCATCTTTTTCAAATTTTCATGCTTTTCTTCAAGGCTCATACCTATAATCTTCTTTCATCGAAAAGCTGTCAGGCTATCAAACGGAGAAAATCAATATCGATAAAAACTCCCGTTTAATCACCATACAGCGTGAGTGAGTTCACACTGTGTGTGCAGCGGAAATTATAACTGATTGGTTCCATGTTTTCACAGGCGGTCATGATGCATAATATCGACCTGTTATGGATTTAACGGTGTAGCCCTACAGGGCACCCGGTGCTCTGGGGTGGAGAACTAAAATTTTCATAAGCTGTAGGTCGTTTTTTAAATTTGCTTGAGTTCCCTTCTCTCATTTGATAAATTCGGTACGCCTCCTGAAGTTTGTGCTTGTATACAACAAGCACTACCATTGTTGACGCCAATACTTCACATAGATATCGTGCGGATATAAAACAAGCGTAGCATTCACCTTTGATCTAGCACTCTAATAAAACTATTGACAGGGTAAAAAATTCTGTTATACTGCCGACTAATTGTAATGACAATATTACATTACTACAATATTTCTCAATAGCTTTTGGTTAACAAAAATAAACGACAACAAGGTTAATTACTAGTAAATCAATGACGCTTGCCAACCGCATGTGTTATTCAATTCACTCGATGTACGCCCTGTTGAACTAGTTTCATAGAGGTTCCACTGTGTCACGGTTTTCGTGGCACTTTTTTTATTGTTATATACCTAATCGCTGCTTATTCGGTGTCTCCAGGTCGAATCGCGCTTACTGTTGTAGTTCTGATGTCGAGTGGACAGGGGTACGATCCGAAGGTGAAAATTAAATGATAAAAAGCTTGGTTTGCCTTTTACAATAAAAAAGGAGGTGGAGCTCGAGGAAAGACACGAAATCAGAGAATTAATTAGGTAAATCCTGAGGCTGTATAGAAGAAACGGCGATTTAGCCTCGAGGAACTGTACAAAGTCCAACTGGTAAATATCCTGCGGCAGGTGTATGCGAAAGTCAAACTCAGCGAGTTACCACTCGGACGGTTCAATAAGAAACATTAACTTCTCAATCATTCAACTCAGTTTTGCTCAAATGGAGGAGAATATCCGATGAAAGGCAATTTTTGGAAATTAATGTGCGTTTTGATGGTCGCAACGATGTTCATTTCCGCATGCGCTTCAACGGCGACTACGGCTCCAGTTGTTGCTCCAACGACTGCTGCCCAAGCGACTACCGCACCTGCGGCTACCACCTGTAATGATGCGGACCGCGTGCCCATTTCCTGGTCGACTATCGCTGGTTTCTATACAGATGCGATGACCAAGATCGTCTCCGACTTCGAGGCCACCCATTGTGTAAAAGTGACTGTTGTTGGCATCGATAACTCGCAGCTATATGACAAGCAGATCATCGAAGCTGTGGGCGATACGGGCGCCTATGATGTGTTCACGATGGAAACCGCTGAAAAGGCTGGCTTTGCTGAGAATAACTATATCCTGCCAATGGATGACTACATTGCTGCTCATCCCGAGGTAGATTATGCGGATGTTGCACCCATTTTGGCCGACATTACGACCAAGTACAAAGGCAAAATCTGGGGTCTGCCGTACTACACCTACACCCAAGGTCAGTTCTACCGCCAGGACCTGTTTGACGATCCGACTGAGCAGGCTGCCTTTAAAGAAAAATATGGCTATGATCTTGTGCCACCTCAGACCTGGGATCAGGCGCGCGACGTGGCCGAGTTCTTCACCCGTAAGGCAGGTGAAAACCTGAAAGGTGTAGCCCTGACCAAAGATTTCTATGGCATCGGCCTGATGGCAGGACCATACCAGGAGATCCAGGATGAGCTTTCAGGGATGATCTTGTGGAAGGGTAGCGACTGGCTTGCAGATGACGGCAAAATCACGGTGAATGATGCTGACAACCTGTGGGCATTGCAAACCTATGTTAACGATCTACTGCCCTTTGCGCCTCCTGCCGCCACGACGGTTACCTATGACGGCGTGATGAACCAGATGCAAGACTGCCAGATCGCCATGACAGCCAACTTCTTCCTGGACCAGTGGCCGAACGCGGCCAAGACCGAGCAATCCTGCCCGGGTGCCGTGATGGGCATTGGCGAAGGCATCGAGAAAGTAACCTATGTTGGAGCTTTCCTGCTAGGTGTATCGAGCTCATCGAAGCACCCACAGGAAGCTTTTGACTTCGTGGCCTACGTGGGTGGTAAAGAGGCTCAGACTACGTTTGCCTCCATGGGCGGTTCGACGACCCGCATCAGCGTATTGAGCGATCCCCAGTTCAACACCCCGGAAAGCCGTCCATTCACGGCTCATTTTGCTGTACTCCTCAAAGTTTTCGAAAATATGGCCAACTATAAATCCAACCTGTTCTACAGCCCATATGGTGCCAAGCTCTATAATTCCATGGGCTTGATCTATCATCAGGCTGCGGTTGGTCAAAAGACGCCCGAGGTGGTACTCGAAGAGTTGTTTGCCGAGTTTGTGAAAATCTGCGGTGGTGATGTTTGTACCGTAAATAAATAGTAATCGCGCAGTCAGTTGGTCGGAGCCGGAGTAAAACCGGCTCCGACACTGCTTTAGATAAAAGCCACTTTGTTTAGCTGGGAGAAAAAGATGGAATCAGCAGCTATAGAACAATCAAAGAAAGCGACAAAGAAACGAAGAACCATATCTGATAAATGGTACGGTGGCCTGTTAATCACACCCGCCATGGCCATTATCCTGTTCTTCGCCCTTGTGCCGCTCTTCTATGCGGTGAGTGTCTCGTTCCGCCATGCCGACTTGACCATGGGAGGCATCCAGGGATGGGTTGGGTTAGACAATTATCGGACGGTGCTGCACGAAGCCAAGTTCTGGTCTACAGTGAAGACGACGTTAGTGTTTACTTTCTTTGCTATCATCGTTGAGATGACCCTCGGCATCTTCATTGCTTTTTTGATCTATGGCGCGACCTTTGGCAAAGGCATAATCCGCAGTTTGGTAATTCTACCCCTGGCAATGGCGCCGGCTGTGACCGGGCTTTTCTGGCGCTACCTGTACGATACTCAGTTTGGCGTCTTCAACTTCTTCATCAGCGCCTTGGGTCTACCCTGGCAGCCCAACTGGCTGGGTGACATCAAACTGGGGATGATGAGCCTGATCATCTTTGATACCTGGCTGTGGGTGCCATTTGTAGCCTTGATCGTTCTGGCCGGTTTGCAGTCTTTACCCAAAGAGCCTTTCGAGGCCGCCGAGCTGGATGGCGCCTCCACTTTCCGGGTTTTACGCACGCTCACTGTCCCCATGCTGGCACCCGTGCTCACGCTGGTCTTCATCCTGCGCACCATTGACCTGCTGCGCCTGTACGATAGTGTAGCCACCCTCACCCGTAGTGGTCCTGGTGACACCACTGAAACCATGACCTATTACCTCTACCGGCAGGGTCTGGTGTTCTTCCGCATGGACTATGCCTCGACCATGGCCTTATTGTTTATGTTTGCCGTGATCGTAGCCAGCGGTTTTGCCCTACGCCCATTACTTGCCCGGCTTGCCAAGCGCGCAGGCGCGCGTTAAGGAGATAAGACGATGTTGCAACAAAAGGAATCTAAGGCGTCTGTAATTTTACGCTACACGCTCATTGCGCTTGTTTTGGTCGCTATTCTTTTTCCGATCATCTGGCTAATCTTAACCTCTTTCAAGCCGCCAGAAGATATTATGACTTACCCCCCGCACTTTATCTTCAAACCGACTTTGGATAACTATATTTATGCCCTCCAAAAGGCTAACTTCCTGATGTTTATTAAGAACACCCTTTTGGTTGCGATCGTCTCAACAATTTTTGTGGTTATTTTGAGCACCCTGGCTGCGTATAGTTTTGCCCGCTACAACCCGGGTGGAGGTAACATCCTGTTCTTCATCCTGACCACCAAAATGTTCCCGGCTATTGCTGTCGTCTTGCCATACTTTCTCATATTCAAAGAAATCGGCAATACTGGGATTGGTAATTTTCTCCAAATTGGATTGGATAAACCCGGCGCATTGATCATCAGCTATACGATGTTCAACCTGCCGTTTGCAATCTGGCTAATGGTGTCCTTTTTCCAGGACATACCACGCGAGCTGGAAGACTCAGCCCGCCTGGATGGTTACAATCGCCTGCAAGTGTTACGGAAGGTGGTATTACCACTGGCAATGCCCGGTATCGCCGTTACTGCGATCTTCTGTTTAATTTTTGCATGGAACGAGTTCCTGTTTGCATATATCCTCACCCGGGATGTCGCCCGCACCATCACCGTGGGAGTTGAATCCTTCTTTACTTTGCGCGGGATCCTATGGGGTCCGGTGGCGGCAGCCGCTACAATCAGCGTGGTACCCATGTTGATTTTTGTACTTATATTGCAGCGCTATATGGTGCGCGGTCTGACCTTCGGGGCTGTCCGCGGCTAATAAGAGGAGTTGCCATGCTAAACATATCAACGATTTGGGAACTATCGTTTCAGTCTTTCGAGGTGTTTGTCGGGGTGGGCATCGTCTGGTTGTTATGGATTGAGCCACTTTTCGCATCGCGCAGCACATCCGTGGTGACCATGATCCTTGTTGCCCTGGCGGCAGCTGGGTTTAATTTTTACTGGGGCTACCGTAAAATTCGTCGCGAGTGGCAAACCGCCCAAAAACAAATCCAGGAACACGAAGCTGCAGCAGTGGAATATGAAGGTGAAATCGCATGATTACACTGAAGAATGTCTCTAAACGGTATACCACAACAGCCTTTGGAGTCCGTGATCTTAACTTTGAGATTCGGGACCAGGAATTTTTGGTAATCTACGGCCCATCCGGGGCGGGTAAAAGCACAACCTTAAAGCTGCTGGCAGGGATTATCAAGCCTACGGCTGGAGATATTGAGCGCGATGGTCAATCACTACTCGATGTGGCTCCAGAAAGCCGTGACATGGCTATGGCGTTTGAGAACTATGCCCTATATTCGCATATGTCTGTCCGGGACAATCTGGCCTTTCCCTTGCGCGCGAAAGCGATGTCCAAAACAGAGGTCGACGAGCGTGTGGATCGGATGGCCCGCACTTTACAGATCAATGATTTGCTCGACCGACGGCCCGGCTTTCTAAGTGGTGGGCAACGGCAACGTGTGGCGTTGGGACGTGCCATCATTCGCCCTGCCAATCTGTACCTGCTCGATGAGCCCATTGGCCACCTGGATGCGAAACTGCGCAACCGTATGCGCGGTGAGCTTAAGGCTATGTCAGCAGATTTGAACGCCACCATTGTGCTCGTGACCACTGCCTCCCGCGAGGCGCTGGCGCTTGGTGACCGGATCGCCATCCTGCGAGAAGGTAACTTGCAGCAGATCGGTACGCCCAATGAAGTTTATTATCAACCGGTGAACGAGTTTGTAGCGTCTTTTGTTGGCGAACCGCCCATGAGCTTCTTAGGTATCGAGCCGAGGAGTGAGGATGGACGGCTTCTCTTCCAAATTCAAGACTGCGACGATTGCCTGGAGGTGCCACCCCAGCTGGCGGAGCACCTGAACGGGGAGAAGGAAGGCTACCGCCTGGGTGTGCGCGCCTCAGAAATTACGGTGTCATCACAAAAAGATGCGGGTCATCAAGTAGCGGGAGAGGTTTATATCGTCGAGCACATGGGCTATTGCAATATCATCTCCGCCAAGTTAGGGAATGGCTTGATCCGCGTAATCACTGAGTCCACCATTGTCCCAAAGCGCGGTGAAACGATCTGGCTTTCGCTAAATGCGGAAAATATGCACTTATTCTACAAGACCGCTGCTCTTCAGCATCCATCCCACTTCCGGAATGATGTGATGACCAACGGCGTAATGACAGTAGCGAGGTAAACACAGTGGCAAAGATTACACTCGAAAATGTTTCCAAAACCTACGGCAATCGCGTTGAGGCAGTGCGGAGTATTAATTTTGAGGTCAATGACGGCGAGTTTGTGGCGCTGTTAGGCCCATCTGGCTGCGGCAAATCTTCCACGATGCGCATGATCGCTGGCCTTGAGGAAATCACCAAAGGTACGATCTACTTCGACGACAAGCCGGTAAATTTGCTCCGTCCCCGCGACCGAAAAGTAGCGATGGCGTTTGAGACATACGCCTTGTATCCCACCCTGTCTGTCTATGAAAACCTGGCGTTTCCACTCCGGTCTGCGGATTGGGATAAGGAAAAGGTGGACGCAAAGGTTCAGGAGTATGCCCAATTGCTGGAGCTTACTCGCTTACTGGACCGGATGCCGGGTGACCTGAGTGGTGGGCAGGCGCAACGTGTCGGTTTAGCGCGGGCGCTCGTACGTGAGCCAGCCTGTTTCTTGCTGGACGAGCCCATCTCGCACCTCGATACACGCCAGCGCCACCGTATGCGCCAGATCATCAAACGGCTGCACCTGGAAAAGGGCTTCACCATGATCTATGTGACCCACGACCAGGAGGAGGCCATGGCCATGGCTGATCGAATCGTGGTGATGCACGAAGGCTTGATCCGCCAGATAGGCACGCCAGCTGAAATTTATCGAGACCCGGCGGATGACTTTGTGGCTGGGTTTGTGGGTGAGCCCCCGATGAATTTCCTGGAGGGATCTCCCAACCTATGCGATGGGCAGTGGATGTTCCGCTCGGGGGACCGGCAATTTCCGCTTCCGGGTTGGATGCAGTCGCGCGGCGATACACTGCCCGGTAATCTTACGATGGGCATCCGCCCGTTTGACGTGGCGTTGAGCGCAGATAGCAGCAACCCCCATGATGCCACAGGTGAAGTTTTTGTTGCCGAAAATCTGTGCGACTACAGCATCGTAGCAATCGATATGACCGATGTACGCTTCCAGGCAGTGACACCAACCTCGTTAAAAGTAGATCGACATCAGCCGGTCTTTCTGAAATTCGATCCTGTATTTATGCGCTTCTTTGATAAGGCAACAGGCAAGGCGATTCTGGCACCTCGCGACTGACGATTATGAGTATCGTAGCCATTACAGGTGGTGCCGGTAATCTTGGAAGGCAGGTCGCTTTCCTGTTAGCCGGGCGCGGCTATCATGTTCGCGTTTTTGATTTACCGGATGTTGACTATGAATTTGCTTCCGGGCAGCCGGGCATGGAGGTCATCCAGGGTGATTTGCGTGACCAATCCGCACTTGCCCGGCTCTGTTCCGGGGTTGATTGGATGATCCACCTGGCGGCGATCATTCCGCCACTTAGTGAGATTAAGCAGGATCTGACCCACACCGTAAACATCGAAGGCACCCGGGCGTTATTATCTGCCATGCAGGCTGGGTCTAAGCTGGTTATGGCCTCATCGGTTGCAACCTATGGTGTTGCTCAACGTGAGGTGGTTGGTTTGGATCATCCCCAGCAACCGATTGATTTCTATGGCCAAACCAAAGTAGAGAATGAGCGAGATATTATATCAAGTGGAATACCCGCAGCGATCCTGCGTATCTCGGGTATCTCTGTGCCCGCTTTGCTTGAGATTCCTCGCCCGTGGTTCTTTACCCAGGATCAAAAGGTAGAGTTCATCCACTTGCATGATGCTGCCCTGGCAGTAGCAAACTGCGTGGGGAACGCCAGTTCGCTGGGTAAGATTTGGCAAATCGCAGGTGGAAGCACCTGGCGCACAACAGGTCAAGGTTATTCAGACGCGATCTGCGGGGCATTCGACACCCCCGTAGAAACTGCATCCTTCATGGATACGCCCAACTGGCCAGCCTGGTACGATACGATCGAGTCTCAGGCAAGATTGAGCTATCAACAGCACACGTTTGATGATTTCATCGCTGAGCTACGGCAAATTTATCAAGAAGCGATCGGTTGACCTGGGCTGCGAGGATTGATCTATGAAGGCTGTACGCATCATCGGCTACGAACAGGCAGTATATACGGATATACCTACGCCCATTCCTACGCCAGATGAAATCCTGGTGCAAGTGATGCGGGTGGGTGTCTGCCACAGCGATGTGGAAGTATACCGGCAAGAGCTTGGCATCTACCGCACGGGAGGCGCAGCACTACCAATTACCGTCGGTCATGAATGGGCTGGGGTTGTGGTCCAGGTTGGTTCCAGCGTGGAAGGTTTTGATCTCGGCGAGCGTGTGACCGGTGAGTGCGGTCAGGGATGTGGCCACTGCGCGTTGTGCAAGATGGGCTTACACAATATTTGCCCCGATCGGGTGGAGATGGGCGTTTTCAATCGGGATGGTGCCTATGCAGAGTTCCTGACGGTGCCAGCCGCCCATGCTCATCATCTGTATGACCTCTCCTTTCAAGAGGGTGCGTTGGTGGAACCGTGTACTGTTGGGATATGGCTGGCGCGCCGGGCAGGCATCGGGCCGGGTGACCGGGTGGCAGTGATCGGCTGTGGGACGGTTGGCCTTATGGCCGTCCAGACGGCACGTTTCTTCGGTGCTGATCGAGTGGTAGCTGTAAGCCGCTCGCCTTTCAAGCTTGATCTGGCTAAAACGATGGGTGCCGATACAGTGGTTAATATTTCAGATCAGGTTGTGGCTGATGCCGCACCCATGGTAACAAGGGATCAGGATTTCAATGTCGTGATCGAAGCAACAGGGGTATCAGAGGGGGCGACATTAGCTCTGCGTGCTGCTGCACCCCGCGGCCGAGTGGTAATCACGGGCGTATTCGAGAAAGAGCTGCAGGCGGTTGATTTTAACACCATCATGCCCAAGGAGCTAACCGTCATGGGTTCGCTCGGTGGGCCGACTGTCTTCGATGAAGCTGTGGACCTGGTACGGAAAGGGCAACTAAAGGTTCTGCCAATTAACACGCACTCCTTCCCCCTTGCGGAAGGGCCGCAGGCGTTAGCCATGGTTGCACATGGGCATCCGGATATGGTTAAAGTTCACCTGATTATTCAATAAAGGAATTGCCTGAGCTGACGGCACAAGGAGAAAGATAATGACTACCAGTTTTTCAATCGAAGGTAAAAAAGCAATCATTACGGGTGCAGCGCGTGGGTTAGGTCGTGGCATGGCTCAGGGATTACTGAATGCCGGTGCTGAGCTAGCGCTGATCGATATGGCGGATAACATTCAATCCATCGCCACAGAGATGGGTGCTCAGGGGGGGCGTGTAGTCGGTGTTCAAGCGGATCTGTCACAGCGTGATCAGCTCAAGTCTGGTTTTGATGAAGCTGTGAAGGCGCTGGGTGGCTTAGACATCCTTGTGAATAACGCCGGTATCACCCGCTGGAGCCAGGCCGAAGCGATGAGTGAAACCGACTGGGATATCGTACTGGAAGTAAATCTTAACTCGGTCTTTTTTCTCGCCCAGCTGGCTGGGCAGCACATGCTGAAGCAAGGGCACGGCAAAATCGTCAATATCGCTTCGCTGTTAAGTTTCGGCGGGGGTTATCTGACGGTGGGTTATGCGGCCAGTAAGGGAGGTGTAGCCCAGATGACAAAAGCCCTGGCAAATGAATGGGCCAGCAAGGGAATAAATGTCAATGCCATTGCTCCGGGGTATATGGCGACTGAAATGAATATCCCGCTTATGGAAGACCCCGCCCGAAATAAACTCATCATGGATCGTGTCCCTGCCGGGCGTTGGGGTTTACCTGAGGATTTGGTAGGAGCTTTAATATTCCTGTCATCCTCTGCATCCGACTACGTGCATGGTATTCTCCTGCCCGTCGATGGTGCATTCCTGGCTCGATGATCATAGAGAATTGGAGGCAAAATGCGTCAAGAAGAGTATCTTAGTTTAGAGCGCAAGGTGGAAGAGGTCACCGATTGGCGTCATCGCCCGGTGAACGTGTACACCCGTGATGGGCAAGCCTTGGTTTCCAAAGTGGTAACCACCGACCGTGACCTCAAGGTCGCAGTAAAAGCCGCAGTGGATGCCATCGGTGGAGTGCGTAAAGCACTCCAGCCGCAAGACCGGGTGCTACTGAAGGCTAATTTTAACAGCGACGATGAGTACCCGGCTTCAACTGACCTGGGTTTCTTAACTGCGGTGGTTGAGGTGTTGCGCGGAGAGGGCATCACGAACCTTACCCTGGGTGAGCGTTCGGGCTGGCCCTGGATGCCGACCAGCAAGATACTTAGGGCCATGGGCGTCTTTGAAAGGGCGAAAGCTTTGGATCTGCCCGTGGTTGATTTCGACTCAGGGCCCTGGATGGAAGTCCAATTAGGTGAAAAGGCACGCTGGTGGAAAGCTGTGGCATACCACCAGTCGTTAAAGAGTTTTGACAAGATCGTATATCTCCCGTGTATGAAGCACCATTTCCTGGCAACCTTCACCATGAGCCTCAAGCTTACCGTCGGCCTGACGCATCCAGTGGAAATGCAGTATATGCATGCCGATTTTGACAATGGCAAGACCGATGAGCCCATGTACCTCAAGATGATAGAGCTTAGTTTGCCGGTTGGACCCGATCTGATCATCATGGATGGTCGCAAATCATTCGTAACCGGCGGTCCCGATAATGGTGAAGTGGTAGAGCCGAATGTCATTCTGGCATCTGGTGACCGGATTGCGTTGGATGTAGAAGGGGTCAAGATCCTGAAGACATACCCACGCGAGAACCTTATTCAAGCGCCGGTCTGGGAGATGCCAGTGATCAAGCGGGCGATTGAGCTTGGCTTGGGCGTCACAAATGAATCTGAGTATCGAGTCATCACAGCATAACGGGGTGAACTATGGCAGACAAGACATTATTTGACCAAGTACTGGAAACAGCGATCAGCCTGGAAGATGTTGTGACAACTCCGCATAAGGAAGAAATGAAGCTGCTCATCAAGGATCTCCAGGAAGCCAAAACAACCTTGTTCATCCGCACCGCAGAAGCCAAGCCAATGATCGAGCGCTGTTGGAAAGCTGTGGAGGCGTTGAAGGCCGCCAACCCCGGGTCGCAAGAGGCTGAAGACGCTTTCAGCGATTTTGAAGGAGCAGTCAGCAAATTACGCAATACGATCCTCGTCCGTACACAGCGGGCTACATAAATCACTGGAGACCATATGCAAACTAGGAAATTAGGCTGGACAGATTTACAATTGACGACCATCGGCTATGGCAGCTGGGCGCTGGGCGGGGGCGATTGGTTGTGGAGTTGGGGTCCGCAGGACGATCAAGCCTCCGTGGATACGATCGAGCGAGCGATGGAGCTCGGCATCAATTGGATCGACACTGCGGCAGTGTATGGACTGGGCCACTCAGAAGAAGTGGTTGGGATGGCACTGAAGAAGCTTTCCCATCGGCCTATCCTAGCGACAAAGTGCAGCCTGGTTTGGGATTCAACTAAGAAAGTAACTGCCCAACTAAAGAAAGAGAGTGTGCGAGCTGAGCTTGATGCCAGCCTTCGCCGTCTCGGAGTGGATGAGATCGATCTTTACCAAATCCACTGGCCGAATCCGGATGAGGACATTGAAGAAGGTTGGAGTACGATGGCTGACCTGGTAAAGGAAGGCAAGGTACGTTATATCGGCGTCAGCAACTTTAGCGTTGAGCAGCTCAAGCGAGTTCAACCGATCCATCGCGTCGCCTCCCTACAGCCACCTTACAGCATGCTGAAACGCGACTTTGAAAGCGAATTGATGGGATATTGTGCCGCCAACCAGATTGGTGTGGTGGTCTACAGCCCCATGCAAAAAGGGTTACTCACAGGAAAATTCCAGGATCGTCTGGGAAATTTGGCAGCCGATGATCACCGTTTATCCGACCCGGATTTTCTGGAACCTCGGCTCAAAGTTCACCTGGACCTGGTAGAACAATTACAACCGATTGCTGCCAAACACGGCTTGACCGTGGCGCAATTGGCTATTGCCTGGGTATTGCGCCGTCCAGAGGTCACATCTGCAATCGTGGGTGCACGTAAGCCATCTCAGATTGAAGAGACGGTGGCAGCTGGCGAATGGGCTCTCCCTGTTGAAGACAACCAGTTAATAGACAGATTACTGGCAGCGCATGACCTGGCTTTGCCAAAAGACTGATACTTGCGAAAAAAGGATAAGAAATGACTCAACAAAGTACATTTACGCCAGAAATTATCCAGGCTTTTCGCAAGATCACCACGGCTTCAGTCGCTGATGCATTGTGGGGGTTGGGGGTCTCTGGCCACATGGACCATGAGATCAAACCTTTCATGAAGGTCAAAATCGTTGGACCAGCAGTGACCGTGCGTGAAGAACCAACCACCGAGAGAATCCCCCCCAGCCATGCTTTAGAGCTCATTGACCATAGCCCAGCGGGTAGTGTCATCGTGATTGCCATTGACGGCTTCCGCGATGTCGCGGTTTGGGGTGGCCTGATGACGGCTGGTGCGGTGGTTAATGGGATTGAGGGTGCGGTATTGGATGGTGGTGTGAGGGATGTGGAAGAGATCGAGCGTGATTTCGGTTTCCCCGTGTTCTCCCGCAGCATATGCCCCGCCACGACCGTTGGGAGATTCAAAACGGTGGCAGCCAACGAGCCGGTTAACGTCGGAGGGGTTACCGTCAACCCTGGTGATTTGATCGTGGGTGACCGGGATGGCGTGATCGTGGTACCAGCTAGCCTGGTGGAGGCTGTGCTAAAGGATGCACAGGATATCGAAGACCGGGAGCGAGAGCAGACTCGCTTGATCCATGAGACCAAGTCGTTGCTCAAAGGGCTCGAAAAATACCAGCGTATTTAACAAAGGCGTTCGCTTGAAAGATAACGAGATCTATAAATAAAGGAGCATGTATACCTATGGCTAGTTTTCCAAGATTAGAAGTACTGAACGCAATGGTCGACACAGGTCTCATTCCGGTTTTTTATCACAAGGATGTTGAGGTCGCCAAGAAAATCGTAGCGGCCTGTGCCGCAGGTGGGGTGCGTACCGTGGAATTCACCAATCGCGGCGATTTTGCCCCGCAAGTCTTCAGCGAGCTCTCCCAGCATGTAGCTAAAACACTTCCCACGGTTATCCTGGGTGCCGGCTCGATCGTCGACGCACCCACTGCCGCGCTATATATCGCCAGTGGGGCAAACTTTATCGTCGGGCCCAACCTGAACCCTGAAGTAGCGCGCCTGTGCAATCGACGCAAGATCCCTTACAGCCCAGGCTGCGGCTCAGCTTCCGAAATTGCGGAAGCAGAAGAATTGGGCGTGGAAATCGTCAAGGTCTTCCCAGGTGATTCCGTGGGTGGTCCACAATTCGTGAAATCCATTCTCGGGCCTTGCCCCTGGACGCGCATCATGCCCACAGGCGGTGTGGAAGCCACGCAGGAAAGTGTCACCGCCTGGTTCAAGGCAGGTGTTGCGGTGGTTGGCATTGGAGGCAACCTGGTTCGCAAGGATTTAATTGATGCGGGTGACTATGAAGCGATCTCAGCCCGCGTGGCGCAGGTGCTTGCCTGGATTCGCGAAGCACGGAAAAAATAGGTCCTAAGGACGCCACCATGACCAAGATCGTAAATTTCCACGAAATCAAACCGGCAGAAGCCTGTCATTACGATGGGGTTGCTCTGGGTGAGGTGATGCTTCGCCTGGATCCCTATGATGTACCTACGGCATTGGCGCGTCAGATGCGCGTATTCCAGGGCGGCGGTGAGACGAATGTGGCATGTGGCCTGGCGTATACTTTTAACCTGCGTACGGCCGTTCTGACCGCTCTGGTGGATGACTATATCGGTAAGAATATCCGCAATCAGCTGCGCACTGCGGGTGTGGATACCAGCAAAATTATCTGGTTTAACACCAAGAATGACGGTTCCCGCTTTTCGACGGACTCCAAGGGCACCCTGATGAACGGGCTCAATTTTACTTACGCCGGTAAAGGGGTCATCCCCTCGGATACGCTCTATTACCGGGCTCATTCAGCCGTGCGTGAGCTACGCGAGGGCGACCTGGATTGGGATGTACTATTCGGTAAGGAAGGTGTGCGTGTATTCAGCACGGGTGGGATTTTCACCCTTATTTCGCCCACTTCTGCTGACCTGGCATTGGAAGGCGTAAAAAAGGCAAATGAGCTGGGCACCTTCGTAGCTGCCGACCTGAACTACCGCTCCAAGGTCGAGCCCAATAAGGCGCGCGCCAGGGAGATCAACCAGAAGATCACCCCCTATCTTGGGTTTTTGGTAGGCAATGATAGCGACCTGGCAGACGCCTTGGGCTACACAACGCCGGTGCCGGAGGACGCTTCCTTTGAGGCGTGGCTCGACGCTTATCAACAAACGGTGCGCAAGGTGGCCAAAGATTTCCCGAATCTCAGCTTGATCGGCACACAATGGCGAGGGGCGACGAACGCCGACCTGGTCAGCTGGGGCGGGGTGCTTTACGACACGGCCGACGATAAGCTCTATTCCGCGCCGGTCCGCCGGGATATTCCCATTGCTGACCGCACGGGTGGGGGCGACTCGTTTGCCTCCGGGGTGCTGGCTGCGCTGCTCAAAGGCAAGGATCTGGATGCAGCCGTGCAGTGGGGTGCCGCCCATGGGATGTTGGTCCAGGAGACGCCTGGTGACATTACGATGATTGACGAAAAAGCAGTGTTAGCTGAAGTAAAACGGGCATTATCCAGCGCCGGTGTACGTGCCACGCGCTAGCTTCGGGACGAATTATTGGCCTGGCAGGCTAACGCAGATCGAGTGTGAAAGGAGCTTTACCTGATGTATGACATAGTAACGTTTGGAGAAACGATGATCCGGCTTACTCCGCCGAATTTTCAACGTCTCGAACAGGCCCATGAATTTGAAGTGGGCATAAGCGGTGCAGAGCTGAACACCGCGACTGGGCTGGCACGCCTGGGAATGCGAACCGCCTGGGTCTCACGCCTGGTAGATAGCCCGATAGGGCGGATGATCGCCAACCGGGCAAGGGAACAAAATGTTGACACTTCCAATATTATCTGGGCGAAGGAAGGCCGAGTAGGATTGTACTTTTATGAAATGGGTGCTTCTACACGTGCCAGCCAGGTGATATACGACAGGGCGCACTCCGCCATCAGCCAGCTCAAACCTGGTGAAGTGGATTGGGCACCCATCTTGAAGGGAGTAAAGGCCTTTCACATCAGCGGCATCACCCCTGCCCTTAGTGCAAGTTGTGCTGAAGCCTCCGTAGAAGCTATCACTGCAGCCAAACAGGCCGGATGTGTTGTCAGCCTTGATATCAATTTTCGCGCCAGGCTGTGGTCAAAGGAAGCCGCCCGCGAATGCATCACCGGTTTGCTTAAGGATGTGACCATTTTGTTTACCACATTGGATGAAGCCAATGCCGTGTTGGGTCTCGAAGGGGAGGCTGAAGAGGTGGCCCGGGAAATTGCTGGGCGGTGGAATGTACCGGTGGTGGCGATCACCCTACGCGAAGCACCGAGCGTCCTGCGTAATATCTGGCGCAGCCTGGCCCTCGCAGACGGCAAAGTATACACCGGGCGGACGATCAGTTTGGAACTCATTGACCGGATGGGAACCGGAGATTCATATGATGCCGGCTTCCTGTATGGTTATCTAACAGGCGACCTTAATAAGGCTGTGGCCTATGGTGATGCCCTGGCAGCTATCAAGCATTCAATACCCGGCGATTACACCTGGGTAACCCCGGCTGAACTTAAAGCGCAGGTCGAAAACGTGCAGACCAAAATACAGAGGTGATCATGAACAAAGACGAACAACTACGATTTCTGCTGGATCACGGGCTTGTGGCGATTGTCCGCTTAAAAGAGCCCGCTGAGCTGGTGTCCATTGCCCAGGCCATCGAAGCGGGTGGTGTGCGGGTGATCGAGTTTACGATGGGTACCCCGAATGCACTGGATGCCATTCACCAGATAGCCCAGGAATGGGGGGACCGAATTTTGCTCGGCGCTGGAACCGTATTGGATCCTGAGACCGGCCGAGCAGCGCTTCTGGCTGGAGCGCAGTTCCTGGTTGCACCTAACTTTAATCCCGCCTTGATCGAGTTAGCACGGCGATACAACAAGATCATTGTGCCGGGTGCTTTTACCCCCACAGAAATTTTAGCGGCGTGGGAGTGTGGCGCTGATATCGTTAAGGTTTTCCCAGCCTCCACCGTCGGCCCTCAATACATCAAAGACATTCTTGGCCCACTGCCGTATGTGCGCCTGTTGCCCACGGGTGGTGTCTCCCTGGATAATATTCCCGCCTTTATCACCGCAGGTGCTGCAGCAGTGGCAGTCGGTGCGAGTTTAACTGATCCAAAATTAATCAAGGAAAAGAATTGGACCGGTCTGACAGCCCATGCCCAGCGCTTTTCCGATGCTGTCCAACGAGCGCGCGGGAAATGAATCATCCGTAGAAAGGGGATAAATCCATCATGATTAGGCTCGATTCGCTCGATTCCACAAGAATAAACCGGGATACCCCGGTTCCCTTCCACTACCAGCTCTCCGAATTATTACGCCAGGAGATTGAATCGGGTAACTGGAAGGTGGGCGAGCAAATTCCTGTAGAGGAAGATTTGTGCACATACTTCTCGCTAAGCCGGACCACCGTCCGCAAGTCTCTGGATGGTTTGGTAAACCTTGGTTTGCTGCGCCGTGAGCAGGGATGTGGCACATTTGTCGCTGAGCCTAAGATGATCGAGGGGCTGGTCAACCGGCCGATTGGTTTTTACGACGATATGGTTGAGCGCGGCTTCGAGGTGGTCACCCAGGTATTGGAATTACACAAAATCACTCCCCCGGCGGGTATCGCCCGTGAGCTTGAGCTTGATCAGAATGCAGCGGTTATCGAAATCCGGCGGGTGCGTTATGTACAAAATATTCCTGTGGTGATCGTGAATTCTTATGTCCCGTACGATCTATGTCCAAGCCTGCTGGAGGCGGACCTTACCCATACCGGTTTGTATAAATACCTGCGCGATACGAGCGGGATTAAAACGCACCGTGCCAAGAGTTTTGTCGAAGCGGTAGGCGCAAATGAAACCGAAGCCCAGCTGCTCAAGGTAAAAATTGGCAGTCCTTTGCTGATGATCGAGAGTACGGTGTATCTGGATGATGGACGGCCGATTGATCATTACAAATCACGTCATCGCGGCGATCGCATGAGACTACTCATGGAGAGTGAGAAATTGGAGATAACTCCCATAGAGACCAAGAATCCATGAACATTCCTGGCAGTCACCACCAGGTTCAGACAAAACTGGTACATTCATAAACGAAGGAGATGGCTATATGGAAAAAATGGTTGAGATGTTCAAGGTTCCGGTCGAGACAGGCGCAAGTGGCTTTGCTGCCCTGCTGCGCGAAGAGGGTGACCAGATCCGTCGCGACGTGTTCAATCTTGTGCTTCCGAAAGACACCGAGGGAGGCGTTCTTCACGCCGGTTATACGATTGTTTATCCTGGGTGCAAAACCAAGGGCCATGTTCACCCGGACCGTGAAGAAGTATATTACTTTGTGCGTGGTAAGGGCATCATGGGTGTTGAGGACAAGGAATATGAAGTTGCTGCAGGCGATACCTTCTACGTCCCCTTCGGGCCGTTCCACACCACCCGCAATCCGAACAGTGTACCGCTAGAGTTTTTCTGGATCACGATCCAGAAAAAGTAAACCAAAGAACTTGATCTGAATCTCGATCAGCAGCTCTAGAACAGACATCATTATTAAATAATACCGAATCTACAGGAGGATGCCATGAAACTCGAACAGTGGGGTTACACCAACCCCGTAATTGCTCCGCTGTATTCAAAACCACCCCTTATCTGGCGCGATGCCCAGGTGGTGATGGTTCAGTATGAAGCTAGCCTGGAAGCCATTCGCTCTGTTTTGCCTGAGCCAATGGAGCCATGGGGCAACAATGTCATTGCGTTTGTCTCCTGGGTTCCGATGGGCACCCAAGGGGCCTGTGGAGAAGCCTGCATCTACGTACAGGCGAAATATAAAGACTTCGTGGGCACATACGAGCCGTACCTGTATGTGACTACAGAGATCCCGCTGGCCGCGGGGCGAGAAATCTGGGGCTTCTGCAAGAAGCTGGCGACGATCAACGTGCGATTGGACAAGGAAATCGCCCGCGGAGAGGTCGAGCGGGTTGGCACAAAGATATTAACAATTCAGACCACGATTGACGAGCCTGCCAGTTATGACGATATTCCGTGGGGAACTTCGGGAGTATTTTCTCTGAAAAATATCCCTGCCGCTGAAGAAGGCGAGCCACCGCTACGACAATTGGTCTTGACCGCCGGCACGGTGAATGCTGTGCCCGGGCATTTCTTTAAGGGGCGTGGCTCCATCTCCTTTGAGCACTCAGACATTGACCCCCTGGACATCCTGAAGCCTGAGCGCATCATTTGCGGCTATTACGGCCTTATCGAGATGAATCTCCCGCTGGGAAAGATAGTCTACCGATATTAAAAATAAATCCTCTCGTCCCTTCGGTAAGTCATACGCGCCTGATCCAGGTGTAATTAGGCTCGCTAATAAATTTACTCGACTCATCTTGGGATATTGCTTTGCTTGAACTGATACACGGAGACGACTATGACCAATAAATATTTACTTGGTATCGATATCGGCACACAGAGCAGCCGGGCAGCCCTGATTGACCTGACTGGCGTGGTGATTGCTAGCAGCTCACAGGAGTTAACTTTACAGACACCGCGTGCAGGATGGGCCGAACAGGATCCGCAGGTGTGGTGGGATACGACGGCCTCAAACATCCAATCGGTGTTACAGAAGGCCGCGATTTCACCGCAACAAGTATTGGGCGTGGGTGTCAGCGGCCAGATGCATGGAACGGTGCCGCTTGGCCCTGGAGGAGAGCTGCTATCGCATGGTGTGCAGCTGTGGTGTGATAAGCGCAGTGCCAGCCTGGTAAATGAATTTAAGCTGCGCCCCGATGCAGCCTCAGCCCAGCTCATCTCTGGCTCGCCACCGGCCGCCTCCTGGTTTGGATTCAAGATAAAGTGGCTGCAAGTTAACGAACCAGATATCTACCGGCGCACCTGGAAATTTGTCGTCCCCAAGGACTTTATCAACTACTGCCTGACTGACGTTGCTGCGATTGACTACTCAGAAGCATCCGGTTCTTTTCTCTTAGATGCTAAACGTGAAACCTGGTCAGAAGATATGGTTAGCCGGTTGGGATTGGACATGGATAAACTGCCTCCACCCTACCCGGCTGCACACGTCATTGGCACCGTTACCCCATCAGCTGCAGCTGCAACCGGCTTGATGCAAGGCACCCCTGTGGTTGCTGGCGGGGGTGATATGCTGTGCGCTCTTCTGGCTGCCGGCATCACCCAGCCAGGTTCAGCCTGTGATATCACCGGAACGGCCTCACACTTATCCGTGTTTACCAGTGAGCCTGTCCAGGATGCACGCTTGATGAATTTACACCACGTGATGCCGGGCTGGATTCCATTTGGGATCATCGACTCAACCGGTGGAACATTGAAATGGTTCAAGGATTCCTTCTGCCAGGAGGAAATCGCTCTTGGCCGCCAAACTGGTCGCTCGCCCTATGCGATACTCGATGAATACGCCGCGGCTGTTGAGCCGGGTGCTGAAGGACTGTTGTTTTTCCCCTACATGATGGGCGAACGGACCTTTGGGACTGCTTATGCACGTGGCGTTTTCTTTGGAATGAGCTTACGAACCAACAAGGGTGCCATCTCCCGGGCGATCATGGAGGGTGTAACCTTTGAGCTCAAACGTGCCCTGGAAGCTATTGAGGCCGCTGGAAATGGCGTGGCCGAGGTGCGCACGACCGGTGGTGGCGCTCAGAGCGCCCTATGGTCTCAAATTAAGGCCGACATTTATCAGAAACCAGTAGTCACATTCCAGGTATTTGAAGGCAGTGTACTCGGCGCTGCGATTTTGGCCGGGGTAGGCGCAGGCGTGTACCCCGATGAGCGGACCGGTGCTGAGCGAACGATCCGTTTGGGGCCAACCTTCCAGCCGAATCTGACCACCAAGGCACGCTACGATTATTTATTCGACATGTTTAAAGATATGCATGACAAAATGCAAGACCCATTCAATCGATTCAGTGCACTACCGTGATACAGGAGACAAAATGTCAAAAGTGCTCGTAACGGCGCGTTCGTTCCGTAAAATGCAAGGTGATCACTGGCGGGTCCTTCAGGATGCTGGCTATGAGATTGTTACACCGGAGCAAGATCAGCCACTAAAAGAAGCAGAGATGATCTCGCTTGTGGGTGATGTGGATGCAATATTGGTTGGCAATGATGCCATGACTGCCGCTGTAATCGCTGCCGCGCCTCGCCTGAAGGTGGTCGCCAAACACGGCGTGGGTGTGGACAATGTAGACGTGCCTGCAGCTTCACGCGCCGGTGTGGTCGTGACCAACACGCCCGGTGCTAACCAGGTGGCGGTGGCTGAAATGACGGTTGCACTGATCATGGCGCTGACCAGGAAACTGGCCTACCACGATACGGTGGTGAAGTCGGGCGGGTGGAGTCGCATTATCGGAACCGAGCTGGCTGGAAAGACTGTTGGATTGGTGGGCTTAGGTCGCATTGGTAAGGAAGTCGTGGTGCGATTGGAAGGCTTTCAGGTCAAGTTCCTGGCCTATGATGTTTACCAGGACAAGGCCTTTGCCGACGAACATCATGTGCGCTTTGTGGAGCTGAACGAGCTGCTGGCTGAGTCTGACATCGTCACACTGCACGCTGTGCTCACGGCTGATACTCAGAAGTTAATCGGTGAGAAAGAATTAAGGCTCATGAAACCCGGCGCATACCTGGTTAATACTGCCCGGGGTGGTCTGATCGATGAAGAAGCTCTCAGCCGCGCACTGGCAGAAAATCGCTTGACCGGTGCAGGGCTGGACGTATTTGCTGATGAGCCACCTAAGGATAGCCCCCTGTTGCAGCTGGGTGACAAGGTGTTGCTGGCGCCGCACCTGGGTGCCCAGACCACGGAGACCGTATTGCGTATGGGAAAGATGGCCGCCGAGAATATCGTCCAGGTGCTGCGCGGTGAAAAACCGGTCGGGTTGGTCAACCCAGAAGCGTATGGGGTTGTTGATCAAGGCGCTCAGTAATAAACACCTGTATCTAGCAGAAGGAGGCGACGATGATTATCCATGGTGAAACCCGTGCCTGGCCAGCCGAGCCTGGGCAGAGAGACTGCTTCTCGAGGGATCTGGTTACCCGCATCGAGACCGAAGCGATGAGTGCTCACCATTTACGCATTGAACCAGGTGGTGAGTTCATTTCGCATGCCCACGAGCGCGAAACAGAAATTCACTTTGTCATTTCAGGGCGCGGCCAGGCTCAGATCGGTGATACGTGGGAGGATCTGGAACCAGGCGATGTAGCCCTCGCCTTCCCAGGGGTTGCCCACGCCTTACGCAACCTTGAATCCACGCCTTTATTCATCCTGTGTGTCTTTGCACCACCGCTGTATTGAGGCATCTGAGGTACTGATTTGATCATATCTGAACATCTGGCTAAATGTCTGGTTGCAGCATATGGGTTGCAGGTCCCGCCTGGTCGGGTGGCCCAAACGCCCGAAGCAGCCAGGGCAGGTGCCCAGGAATTGGGAGGTTCAGCTTTCGTAGTGAAGGCACTGATTCCGGCTGGTGGGCGTGGCAAAGCTGGCGGAGTGAAACTGTGCGATTCTATCGATGCCGTTACCGATGCCGCAGGCAGCCTTTTAGGTCATGAATTACTGGGCTGCCACGTGACCTCGGTATTGGTTGAGAAAGCCATGCTGATTGCCTGCGAGATCTATGCCGGCGTGGTTGCCAATTCGGCTACCGACAGGATCGACCTGGTGCTGAGCTTTGCGGGTGGTATGGATATCGAGAATTCCGCCCAAAGTGATCATCAGGCTATCTGGCAGTTGCCAGTAGAGCCAGGTGATATCTTACCGGTCTACCGGATTCGCCAATGGCTGCGTCAAACCCAGGTTGAAGATGTCAATATTGATGCCTTGGCCCACGTGCTGGTGACGCTCTACCGTGCTGCTGCTGACCTGGATGCAATTCTTCTTGAAGTCAACCCTTTGGCGGTCCTCAGCGATGGCAGCCTCGTGCTGCTGGATTGCAAACTGGAGGTAGACGATAACAGTCTGCCACGCCATCCAGAACTCGCAGAAGTTTACCGCGCCTCGCTCTCATCCCGCGAATTACGCGCCCGAGAATTGGGTGTCTCTTATGTTCCGCTGGACGGTGATATCGGTGTGATCACCAGCGGAGCTGGCCTGGGCATGTGCACCATTGATTTGCTCAAGCAACGAGGTCTTAATCCTGCAAATTTCCTGGATACTGGCGGTGGCATTTCCGCATCTTTGGTGCAGGGGGCGCTGGAGCTTATCATGGAACCACCCCAGGTACGCGGGGCAATCATAAATTTATATGGTGGAATAAACCGCATGCTCGAAGCATCGAAAGGAATTGTGGCTGCATTACAAACGATTCCAGGCGAACGTCCGTTGGTGGTGAAGATTTTAGGTAATCAACAGGAAGAAGCCTGGGCTATGCTGGAAACAGCGCCGAATGTGCATGTCATCCGGGTGGTGCAGACCGAGGATGCTGTTTCCAGGTTGGCAGGATTGGTGAGCTAGCGTATGGCAGCTTTCTGGGTAGACAAATCAACCCGCGCCATCGTGCAAGGCATAACGGGTAGGGTCGGACAAGCTCAAACACATTGGATGCTTGAAGCTGGCACGCCGCTTGTAGCGGGTGTGACGCCTGGCCGAGGCGGACAAGTTATTGAAGGGTTACCTGTATTTAATACGGTAGCAGATTGTGTTAGTAATGAAGGAGCAAACGCTTCTGTGATATTCGTTCCGGCGGTCGCAGCACGCCAGGCCGCTATGGAAGCCATCGATTGCAAGCTGCAGCTGATCGTCATCGTCACCGAGCATATCCCAATGCGCGATACGATGGAGATCAAAGCCCGCGCAAAGAGTTCCGGCGTAACAGTGATTGGCCCGAATTGTCCCGGTCTTTTTGTGCCAGGTATCGGTAAGCTTGGGATCATTCCTGCGAGTATCTTTCGCCAGGGTACCGCAGAGGGCGTGGGCGTGGTAGGTCGTAGTGCCACGCTGAGCTATGAGGTCATTGCCAATCTGGCTGAAGCTGGTCTGAGCCAGACTGCTGCAGTGGGTATCGGCGGTGACCCGGTGGTATGCACCGAGTTCGTCGAGGTCCTAAAGCGCTTTGAAGCTGACCCGGCGACGAATGGTGTTGCGTTGGTAGGTGAAATTGGGGGCACTGCCGAGGAACGAGCAGCTGAGTATATCGCCAGCATGAGTAAACCGGTGGTAGCCCTGATCGCAGGGCGGGCAGCACCCCCAGGGCGCCGGTTTGGGCATGCAGGCGCGATCATTCGCTCGGGCTTCGGCGGAGCCGAACAAAAAATTAAGGCTTTACGCGAAGCTGGCGTGACGATTGCTGATACGCCGTCACAGATACCGATGTTATTAAAGCAACGCATGAAGTAATACTCTAGGAGGTACCTATGTTTTCAGGTGGCTATTTGGGTCGGTTGCTCAGGATAAATTTGACCACCCGGCAATATTCGATCGAAACGATTCCAGATGAGAAGCTGCGTCTCTTTTTAGGCGCGCGTGGGCTGGGAGCCGAGTGGTACTCACGGGAAGTGTCTCCGCAGGTCAAGCCGCTAGACCCTGAAAATAAAATGGCTTTCTTTGTCGGCCCGATGACCGGAACCCCGCTGGTTTCTACCACCAAGTTTGAGCTGACGACCAAAGGGCTGGAGACCGGGCGTTATTTGTGCTCCAATTCCAGCGGTAATTTCGGGCCGCGCTTGCGCGAGGCCGGTTTTGACGGTTTGATTCTGGAAGGCGTGTCTAAGTGTTGGACTGCCTTGGTGATTGAGAAAGATGATGTGAAGTTTTTGGACGATGACGGTTGGCAAGGGCTCGAACCGATGGAAGCTCGCGCAAAGCTGCTGGAGCAGCTACCCGATCGCAAGCCAAAGTGGTCTACCATGAGCATTGGGCCAGCCGCAGAAAATCGCGTGGCATTCACTTCCATCTTTGTGGATGATGGGCGGGCATTCGGCCGGGGTGGTGGTGGTGCGGTGCTGGCTTCGAAAAAAGTCAAGGCTGTGGCAGTTTGGGGTGATGTCCCCGTGCCCCTGGCAGACGCCGCCATGTGCAAAGAGATCGCCAAAAACGCCATCCTTGACCTGAAGACCTCGCGTGCAAAGCACCGTGAGCTGGGCACCGCGCAGCTGGTTGAGCCGATCAACGCACTTGGCTGCATGCCCACCTGTAATTTCCAAACTTCCTGGGAGCTCCCTGAGAAAGTTGAGGGTGTCTACGGGCAGACCTTACATGATCATTACCATGTGCGAAATTATGCGTGTTACCGTTGCAGTGTAGCTTGCGGCCAGGTGGGTGAGGTTAAAGAAGGACCTTTTGTTGGTGCGAAAGCGCGGCCGGAATTTGAAAGCATTGGCTTGTTAGGTCCTTCTTGCGGAATCAATGACATGGGGGCTGTCATTGCTGCCAACGAGCTGTGTGATCAGCTTGGCATGGATACCATCACGGCCGGCAACCTGGTGGCAATGACAATGGAGCTGTTTGAGCGAGGCCTGGTCACTGCACAGGATAATGATGGGTTAGTAGTTCGTTTTGGTGATGGGCAGGCCTTGCTGGAAATGCTGCGCTTCATCTCAGAGCGACGTGGTTTGGGAGCCATTATCGCCGACGGCGCCAAGGGTATTATCCAGGCTCGCCCTGAATGGGGAAAATTTATCCTTCAATCAAAGTTTATGACCTTTGCCGCTTATGACCCGCGTGGTTTCCATGGTATGGGATTGGCATACGCAACTTCCGTCCGCGGTGCCTGCCATAACGTGGGTGGTTATACGGTCAGCGAAGAGCTGATGGGTAAGAAATATGACCGTTATGCCGTGGTAGGCAAGGGGCAGCTCGTTAAGACCCTCCAGGACAATCGCGCCTACATCGACAGCCTTGGTTTGTGCACTGTGGTGCGTGGGGCGTATAAGTTCAGCACCGCGCCCACACCAGAGACAATGCTAGCCATCACGGGGTATGATTTTGCTCCAGAGCTGATGACAATTGGCGAGCGAATATCTAACCTGGAACGGCAGATCATGGTGCGTGAAGGCATCACCCGCCAGGATGATGCTCTACCGCCGCGGATGAGTGAAGCCGTACCAAATGGACCCGCCGAGGGACATTTCATCGACAACCAGATGCTGGATGTGATGCTCGACGAATACTACGCCGTAAGAGGCTGGGATGCCCAGGGTCACCCGCTCCCTGAAACCTTGGAAAAGCTCGGTCTGGCGGAGATACCTGCGTTGGCATGATCACTCTCACGGTTAAGTTTTTAGGTGGTCTACGCCAGGATATGGGGATGGCGAGCACCACCCTCAGCCTGCCAGGCAATGCGACTGTAGCTGATCTACAAAATCAACTGATTGCCCTGGGGCTGGATCTTGATGATCAAAAGAATATTGCGGTGTTGAACCAGACTGGTCTGGGCCAGTTACCTCCTGACCAGCTGCTAACTCCGGACGATGAGATATTGGTTTTTCCGCACATTAGCGGCGGCTGTTGGAGTGGCATAGCGAAACGAAGACACGCATTGGGATGATTGGGCTGGGACGAATGACTCAGCGAGCATATCTGCCGGTGCAGGCTAACCTGGAAGCAGAGTGGCGTGGGCGTGGAGCTGCGTCATTATGTGATTGATGAGTGCCTGCGAGTGAAACACATGTTAATTGAAATCAAGGCTTAATGATTAAGGCTTTACTCTTCTCAAAACAGGAAGTTGAATATTTCTGCAGTAAATGACGTAAAAAGGGACTGCACTGACGTAAAGGACAACGGCGGTGGTAAGGGCTTTGATACCCATTAAGGACCCCATGGTTATTTATTTATGAAAAGCTGGAGTTTCTCATGATCCTCGATAGCTTTCGACTGGACGGGCAGGTGGCACTCGTGACTGGTGCCCGTCAAAACCTGGGGCAAGCAATGGCTTTGGCACTGGCAGAGGCTGGCGCGGATATCTGCGCGCTGGATGTTAATGATGTAAGCGAAACCAGCCAGGCTGTAAAGGCGATGGGACGACGCTGCCAGCCTATTGCTTGCGATCTGCGGCGCGCCTCCGTGAAAGACGTTCAGCAGGTGGTCTCTGATACTTTGGATGAACTGGGACGCCTGGACATTCTGGTGAATAACGCCGGTATAATCCGCCGAACCCCGGCGCTGGATTTCAGCGAAGCCGACTGGGATGATGTGTTGCAGATTGACCTTAAATCCGTCTTTTTTCTATCGCAGGCGGCAGCCCGAGTGATGGTGCCGCAGAAACACGGCAAGATCATCAACATTGTCTCCTTGCTCTCATTTCAGGGAGGCCTCCTGATCCCCTCCTACACGGCAGCCAAATCCGGCGCAGCCGGCCTCACTCGTGCCCTTGCCAATGAGTGGGCTCGGTATGGAGTCAATGTCAATGCAATCGCCCCCGGCTACATGGTCACCGAAGTCACGGCTGCCCTGCGAGCGGATCCCAGCCGGGCGCAGGCCATTCTCGATCGTATCCCAGCCGAGCGCTGGGGCACCCCCAGCGATTTACAAGGCACGGTGGTTTTTCTGGCATCCGCCGCCTCCAATTATCTGCACGGCGCGATTGTGCCAGTGGACGGCGGCTGGCTATCGCGCTAATCCCAGGATTGGGAGACGCATCCTGAGAAGATTAGTAATATGTTCAATCGATAAAGAATATAGCCGATAGGATCAACGGTTATAGCTAGATTGAAGGGAAGTATGAAAACGCGAATTGGAATTATAGGACTCGGTCGAATGGCTCAGCGAGCGTACCTGCCAGTGCTCACCAACCTGGAGACGGCTGACCTGTCTGTAATCATGAGTCGACATCCCGAGGCAGTTGAGAGACTTCGCAGCCGTTACCACGTGACGGCTGGCGTTACCGACCTGTCCGATTTTTTGCGGCAGGACCTTCAGGCAGCGGTGGTGTTAACCCCGTCGCCAACCCATTTCGAGATCGTCAGGGCATTACTTCAGGCAGGTCTGGACGTGCTGGTTGAAAAACCAGCCACGCTATCCAGCCGAGAGACTGCCATCCTGGGTGAATTGGCTGACCAGGTAGGCAGGGTGTTAATGATCGCATTCAACCGGAGGTATGCACCGCTATATAAGCAGGCTAAAGAGCTATTTGCTGGGCGCCGGGTGACGTTATGCACGGCAGAGAAACACCGTGAGCACGCAGTCAATCCGTCGCTCTTCGATCATTATTCTGAAGAGGACATCCACATGATCGACCTCTTACGCTGGTATGGCGGTGAAGCCGAGGCGGTTTCGACGCGCAGCCTGATGCGGGATGGTAAGCTTACCGATGCCGCCAGCCTGATCGCGTATCAAGGTGGTGGAGTAGGCCTTTTGGCGGCCAGCCTGGAAGGTGGTGGCTGGATGGAGCGGGTCACTCTGCACGGTGACGGGTTGACGGTGCAGGTGGATGCCTTCAGGGAGCTGCGCATCTTACACGGAATGGAAGACCAGGTCTTGGGTCGAGAAATGGCTGCAGATTGGCAAACTTCACAACACATCCGAGGATTCGAGCAGTTGATCACGCATTTTATCGACTGTGTGCAGCAACGCGCCATACCACTTACCTCAGCTCAGGAAGCCTATCGCACCCAGCTGCTTCTGGAGCAAATGGTAGCAGCCGGTTCGTAGACTTTGTTCCAAGAAAAATCGACCGCCTCCTGCATTCGCACGCGGTTTTATACCATTTTTAGGAGATTAGACATGGCAAATCATAACCGCCTCAACGTGCTCAACACGATCGTGGAAACCGGCCTCATCCCGGTGTTCTATCATCGCGATGTCGAAGTGGCAAAAAAGATTGTAGCAGCCTGCGTGGCCGGTGGGGCACGTGTAGCAGAGTTTACCAACCGGGGCGATTTTGCCCCGCAGGTTTTTAACGAGCTTTCACAGTACTTCGCCAAGGCTGACCCGAAGGTGATCCTGGGGGCAGGTTCCATCGTAGATGCGCCGACGACTGCCCTGTACATCGCTTCAGGCGCCAGCTTTGTTGTCGGCCCAAACCTTAATCCTGAAGTAGCCCGGCTGTGCAACCGCCGAAAGATCTCTTATAGCCCGGGCTGCGGGAGTGCGTCAGAAATCGCAGAGGCTGAAGAGCTGGGCGTGGAGATCGTCAAAGTTTTTCCAGGCGATTCGGTCGGGTGGCCCACAGTTTGTAAAATCGATCCTGGGTCCTTGCCCATGGACGCGGATCATGCCCACCGGTGGCGTGAGCGACACCCGTGAAAGCATATTCGCATGGTTCAACGCGGGCGTTGCAGCTGTTGGGATTGGCAACAACCTGATCAAGAAGGAATGGCTGGCAGAAGACAACTATGATGCAATTTCAGAGCGCGTGGCGCAGGTCTTAGCCTGGATCCGAGAGGCACGCGGGTTGTCTCCCATTGCAGGCATTGAACATGTAGCCCTGTATCCTTTCGCGGGGGCTTCCGCGCAAAGCCTGGCAGAATGGTACGGGCAGGTATTTGGCTTCAAGGTCCAGGATGGCAAATCGAGTATCATGCTGGAAGCCAGCGGTCCTGGCCGCATTGAGCTCATGAAGGAGGGTCAGACAGACCGCTGCCATATCGCCATCAGGGTATTCGACTTTGACAAGGCAGCCGAGATGCTCAGAGCGAAGGGAGTCGAGCTGGAAGAACCTAAGGTGGGTCAGGATTTTAAAGCTGCATTTTTAAAACAGACGGACCCGGCTGGAAATCAGGTCCATCTGCTATGGAGACGCGTCTGAGTTAATTAACCCTAATCGATTTTTGATACAGGATCGATTCGTCCCTGGTCTACAGGCGATACGTAGACCAGGGATTTATTAAGATTTAACTACCAGGCGAGCCAACCTCCATCTACGGCAATATTTGTTCCTTGGATATATTCACCAGCCTCCGACGCAAGCAGTAGGGCAGCACCTTGTAGGTCTTCAATCGTACCCCAGCGCCCTTTGGGGGTGCGCGCCTCAATATCGAGTTTTTCACGGATATAAGTTGGGTCGGTTATCAGGGGATCGGTCAAGTCGGTGTGCATATAACCAGGGGTGATCGAGTTTACGTTAACACCTTTGGGAGCAAGCTCATTCGACATGGCCCGGGTAAAGCCCAAAACACCATGTTTGGATGCGGTATAACCCGGGACAAGCAAACCACCCTGGTGTGATAGCAATGAAGCAACATTAATAATCTTCCCCTGACCTTGTTTCACCATTTGACGGGCGGCTGCCTGGGCCAGGAACCAGGGGGCATTCAGGTTCACCTGGATTGTATCCTGCCAGTACTGCACAGAATAGTCCAGGATTTCATCGCGCGGGCAAATTCCGGCATTATTGACCAGAATATCCAGCTTGCCAAATTCAGCCACGACCTCATCGATCAGTCGAACGAAATCTTCTGGCTTGGCAGTGAGCAAATCCACTTGCTTCCAGACGTGCTTGCGGCCTAAAGCCAGGACCTTCTCACGGAGGTCTTCCGGGTCGTGTCGATCAAAACTGACGATGTCAGCGCCTGCTTCGGCCAGGCCCAGGGCAATTCCTTTCCCCAGCCCGCGCCGGCTACCTGTGACAACCGCTAATTTTCCATCGATGCGAAATTTATCCAGAATCATCTTCATTGCTCCTCTTATCGGTGTCGTCAAAAATTTATCACCTTGCGGTGGATTGTTCGCGAATTTCGCTCAGCTGCTAAATTGGAAGCCAATAGCAGCAATGCAGAAAGGTATAACTCAATGATCTGTGAAGGTTCTTTCCTTTCGCATAGTCGAGTAATTATTAATTTAGCGAATTTTTGCTCATTTAAATTATAGCATCTCCGAATAATGAAGAGAAGTGGTGAAATATATTGAAGAGCAAGCTAATCGTTAGGACAGCCTGGCAAACGAAATTACTTGACAGCATGAATAAGTCTGTTATACTCTGAAGTTGTAATTACAACATAACATTACTACAATTTGTTCATTTTGTAAACGTGGATTTATTTCGTGTTTGAGTGTTCCTTGAGGGCATGTGGCATTATTGGTTAGATGAATATTGAAGGGTTGGCTGCCAGGAGTTTCTCCCCAATTTTTCCTCATATCTTGGAAGGTATACTCAGCGCAGCTTTTATAATCTCGGATCATCATTGGAACGCCCGATATAGCTAACTTCGGGGTATTTTTTTGATAAACCTCAGCAGGTTGAGCACCGTGCAGACGAGGGTGCCTTTTTCAAGAATCAGCTATCATGTAGGTTCTCTTGAGTAATATCCTGACCCTCTCTCACACCCAAGGCGTAATCAATGGTTCTATCGCACACTCATAATGATATACTTCCCTTCCAAACGGTAGGAGCGAGAATGAGGAAACCCCGATGTCTGTCCGAGTCGATCTCAATCCAATTTTGAGAAGAATGTACCAGCCAGGTTATGACCCTGACAAAGGGTTGATCCTTACCGATGCGGTGGGGAAAACACTGCAGGAGATTGTCACCGGCCTGGGCATTCCGCCTGACGAAGTATCTTCGATCCTGGTAAATCATCGTGTTGAACAGCCAAATTATAAAGTGCACGATGGTGACGTGATCCATCTCTCGGTTGCGATCAGTGGAGGATGACGGAGGCTACTGGGCGAGGTAAGCATATGACAGAAGTACAGCTAACAATCAATGGCAAAGAAACCCGCTGCCGGGAGGACCTGACCATCTTGCAGGCCGCCGAACAGATCGGTGTCGAGATACCGACCCTGTGTTATAGCCCTGATCTGCATGCCACGGGTGTCTGCCGCATTTGTGCCGTGGAAGTCGAAGGTTCGCGGACATTGGTTGGCGCCTGCCATACCCCGGTTGCACCAGGTATGGTTGTTCGCACCCATTCCCCCAAGGTGTTAGCCGCCCGGCGGGCAAATGTTGAGCTGTTGCAAGCCGCTCACGATGCAATCTGCGTCACCGACCCATCCTGCCAGTTGTGCGATCTGCATAAATTATGCTCCGATTTGCAGGTACGGCGCAGCGGGTTCCAAGTCAGGCAACGCCGTTCTTATCCTGTTGAAGTGGACAATCCCTATGTCCTTCGGGATATGTCTAAGTGTATTCTCTGCCGCAGGTGTGTCTCGGTGTGCAACGAAATTGCAAAAAAGAATGTCTTCTCCATCGCGTATCGCGGCTATGGCTCGAAAATAGTGGTGGACTGTGATGTTGCCTTGGTCACCGAAGCCTGCCGTGATTGTGGATTATGCATTGATTACTGCCCGACCCAGGCCTTGAGCCGACCGGAGAAAGCAGAGGTGGCGCATGCCTGAAAAGTTGACCACCCAAGGCCAAGAGCAACTCCTGTTATTGCTGCAAGGGGAGCATGAGCGAAACGGTCACATCTCTGAGCAGTTTATGGAGCAGACAGCAGTATCATTAGGGCTTTCTGTCAGTGAAGTATACGGGGTGGCGACTTTCTACCACTTGCTATCGATCAAGCCTTTAGGCAAAAATGTCATCCGGGTATGCAAATGCATCCCTTGTTACCTCAAAAGCTCGCAGCTGGTGGTGGAGACCATCCAGAAGGAGTTGGGCATCGCACCCGGTGAGACCACTCCAGACGGCAGGTTTTCCTTCCAGCTAACCAATTGCATTGGCGCATGCGACCAGGCCCCGGCGATGTTGTTGAACCATGATCTGCACGGCTGCCTGACCCCAGCCAAGATTGTAAAGATCCTTCAGGCGTATCGGTAGACCGGAATAAAATGCCAGAAAAGCTGCTTGTTCTCAAGAATTGTCAGGTCATTGACCCCAGGGACATCAACACTTACCTGGAACAGGATGGATTTAAGGCATTAAATCGGGCATTGGGCATGCCTCCCGAAGCGGTGATCGCCGAGGTCAAAGCCTCAAATCTGAAAGGCCGTGGGGGGGCGGGCTTTCCCTGTGGATTGAAGTGGGAGCTTACCCGCAAGTCCGCCAGTGATGAGAAATTCTTCATCTGCAATGCGGATGAAGGTGAGGTAGGGACATTTAAGGATCGCTACATCCTGCAATATGATCCTTTCACCCTGATCGAAGCGATTGCGATTGCTGCCTATGCCATTGGAGCGCAATGTGCCTTCATTTACGTACGTGCTGAGTATCACTATTTGCTCGATCAATTGGTGAATGCAATTGCCCAGGTAAAAGCCACCGGCTTCCTGGCGCATGTAAGCATTGAAATTCGCGAAGGCGCAGGTGCATATATCTGTGGAGAAGAGTCAGCCCTCATGGACTCGATCGAGGGCAAACGGGGTGAAGCCCGTTTTAAACCCCCTTATCCACCGAGCAAGGGCCTGTGGGGTAAACCGACGGTGATCAATAACGTCGAGACCCTGATGAATATCCCCCCGATTTTGTTGAATGGTGCGGCATGGTTCAATCAAATTGGCACCGAAAAGAGCAAGGGCACCAAGGTGTTTTCTGTCAGTGGTGACGTGGCAAGATCCGGCGTGTGTGAGTTCGCCATGGGCAGCCGGCTGGACGAAATCGTCCTGGATTGGGCCGGCGCCAGGGATATCAAGATGGTCCAGGTGGGTGGAGCGACCGGTGCGGTCATCCCGTTTGCATCGCTCAAGACTCCTCTGGCGTTCGAGACTGTCCTGGGATCAGGTGCCATCACCGTCTTGAATAATAGCCGGGATACGCTGGATTTCATCACCCGCACCGTCCAGTTCCTGGCAGAAGAATCGTGCGGAAAATGCACTCCCTGCAGGGAGGGGAGTGAGGTAATGCTCGAAATTCTGGAACGATTGGCCAGGGCGGATGGCCAGCCCGAAGATATCCGCACGCTGACAGAATTGTCCACGGTGTTGTCACTTACCTCGTTATGCGGATTGGGGCAGGCCACTTCGATACCGGTTCTAGATACCCTAAAATACTTCAAAAGCGACTATGACGCCCGCATACGGCAATCGGTCCTGTTGCGCTCATTGCGCCTCCAGCAAAGCCAGTGATGGGATGAGAAACGAAAGGTGCTCAACAAAATGACGGACTCCTATCTGTGCCCTTACTGTGCGGTGACGGTGGATGCATTTGATGCGCTGAAAATCCATGTCATTGTTGAACACTCAACTGAGCTGCTGCCATTGCCGGACGGTATTATCCAGCTTACGATCAATAAACAGGTCTATCAGCTGTATGTCGAGCCTGAATGGACATTACACCATGTCATTCACGACCGCTTGGGATTGACCGGAACCAAGACATTTTGCGATCGAGGCGCCTGTGGCTCCTGCACGGTCAACATCGATGGCAGGCCCGTACTCTCCTGCATGACGCTTGCCATCGAGTGTAAAGACAAGACTATCGAGACCATCGAAGGCATTTCAGCTGACCACCATCCTTTGATTGATGCATACGTCAAGCATCATGCCTTACAGTGCGGTTATTGCACCCCCGGTTTTATCGTGACCGCTAAAGCGTTGCTTGACCACAATGCCGATCCAGATGAAATCGAAATCAAGGAAGCACTGGCAGGTAACCTTTGCCGATGCGGTACCTACCCTCAACATCCCAAAGCTGTGCTTGAAGCTGCTCAGGTTCTCAGGGAAGGAAGGTAAGCATGCCAGACGAACCGGGATCTTATCAAAAGCTGCGCGCAGAAGGGCAGTACAATGTCGGTCCTGAGCCACTGGATATCACCTTTAAGGAAGTGGGCAAGCGTGGTCAGCGCCGCTTGGACGGGTATGAGAAGGCCACCGGAAAAGCCCTTTACACGCGCGATATGGGGCTCCCTGGGATGTTGTATGCGCGTGTGCTGCGCTCACCCTATCCCCATGCAAGGATCATATCCATGGACACTCACCAGGCTGAGACGTTGCCTGGGGTGAGAGCGGTGCTGCGTTATGATGACCCTGAAATCAGGGGACGGATATTGAATGGCAGTTATTTCGCCCAGGGCTGGTCACGCCCTAAGTTGGCCGGCTGGGCCTTGAAACCAATTCACCTGGTCTTGGCGGATGAAGCCTGGTACGAAGGACAACCGATGGGTGCCGCGGTCGCCGCCGACAGTGAAGATATTGCTCAACAAGCCATAAGCCTGATCCGGATTGAGTGGGAAGAGCTGCCCTTCGTCCTGGACCAGGAAGAGGCGCTGAAATCAGGTGCGCCCATACTGCGGCCGGGCGCATCGAGCAATGAAGTGCACGACCCGCGCAAGTTTTTTGAGCTTGGCGATGTAGAACAAGGTTTTAAGGAAGCCGACCAGGTGATCGAGTTCAAAGCCCGGCGGCGGCCTCACCTGTGGGCCGGTGCGGAGATGCCCAGCACCCTCGTGCGCTGGTTGGATGGTCGCCTGGAGCTGTGGGTGCATCAGCAGCAGCCGTATATCGCCAGGCAGCTCATCGCTGAATGGCATAATCTCCCCCTGGACAAAGTCACCGTCAACGCACTCTATCAAGGCTGCTCATTTGGTGGTCGTGGCAATCCGGCCAACCACTCTGAAAACGGTATCAATGTTTTAGCCAGCCTTTTATCGAAGGCAACCGGACGACCGGTCAAGATGCTCTACGACCGGCGTGACACTTTCTTCGGTGAATCTGGGGATATGTCAGTCAGTGACTTTAAGGTGGGTTTCAAGGACGACGGAACCATCACCGCAGTCCAGATGAAGAACATCTTTGCCGTATACCTGGCTGCTACAGGCATCGACCACTTCGTGGATAACACGCGCATCAAAAACCTGTCCTGCGAGGCGACACCCGTGGATGTGAGCATTGGTCCAGCCTGGTGGGCACGCTGTGAGCACCTGACCAGTTGCCTGGCTTTGACCTTGATTTTCGACCACGTTGCAGCTGCGCTCGGGAAGGATCCGATCGAGCTAGCCTTATTGAACGATGGCAGTCATGGGCACGACACCGGCTTCCTTGACGAATATAGACGTGAGCATGGTTTTCCGGACCGGGATAGCCTTAAGGAGTGTATCGAAACAGGCAAACGGGCCATTGGCTGGAATGAGAAATGGCACCTGCCGGGCACCCGTCGATTAGAGAGTGGCAAGCTGCATGGGATTGCCTTCACCTGGTCTCATAATTGGGATGATACGCGCGGCGCAGGCTCAGCTGCCGTAATGATCGAAAATGATGGCTCGATCAGTATCATAGGTCAGCATGTGGACATTGGCCCGAATCCATGGACACCCTTGTGCCAGATCGTGGCTGACGAGATCGGCGTTCCCTTCGAAAGCGTGCATATCAAGCCTTGGTCCAGCGACTCCGGATTTGTGCTCATGTCGCCCGATGGCTCGTGTAATTTAGTCACCAACGGAAACATTGTGCGCAAGGCTGCCCACAAAGCCAGGCAGTTGCTGCTTGAGCTGGCTGCCGAAAAATTTGAAGTGAGCAATCCTGATGACCTCGACATCCAGGATGGGGTGATTTTTCTCAAAGCCGATCCTGCTCAAGCCTATCCGTTGCGGGAGATCGTGGCCCGCTCGGTACCCATGCACGTCTCAAGTGCCTTCTGGACTCAGCCACCCATCATCGGGTGGGCCTGGCACAACCAGGGGATTTGGGGTCAGGCGAATGAAACCGGACGGCCGCGCTTATGCCGCCAGGTCCATTTCATGGAGGTCGAAGTCGATGACGAAACCGGCCAGGTTGAAGTAACTCGGGTGGTCAACGTCAATGATGTGGGTAAGGCGGTCTCGCCTGAAGGCGTTGAGGGGCAGATGTACGGCGGTACGGTCATGGGCGTAAGCCGGGGGACAACCGAAGAGATGATTTGGGACCCCAATACGGGTGTATTGCTCAATGGCAACCTGTTGGACTATAAATATGCCACGATGCTTGACTGCGGCCCGATCGACACACCGTTTATAGAGACCGGTTTGGGGCACGGCCCGTATGGAGCATCAGGCATCGGTGAAGCCACAGCTACGATCATCCCGGCATTGGTTGGCCCGGCTGTATATAACGCCACCGGCTGTTGGGTGGACGATTTTCCGATCACTCCGGATAAAGTACTGAAAGCTCTGGGGAAGATCTAAAGGTGCCGTGATGAATAAATTCACCCACATCAATGCCACGAGCATCGAGGAAGCCGTCTCGCTTTTGCAGCGCTACCATGGCAGGGCAAATCTCATCGCTGGCGGGACCGATCTCCTGGGTAAATTGAAGGATGAGGTCATGCCTGCCTATCCCGAGGCGATCATAAATCTCAAGGGGATACCTGGCCTGGATTTCATCCGCTACGAAGACGAAATGCTCAAGATAGGCGCCCTCACTCGTTTGGCAGATATTGCTGCTGAGCCGGTGATTTAAAGCCAGTTTACCGCGCTAGCCCAGGCGGCCAGTCGAACCGCATCACCGCACCTGCGGGAGATGGGTACCCTGGGCGGTAACCTTTGCCAGGACATTCGCTGTTGGTATTATCGCAGCCCCAATAACCGCTTCCCTTGCTTGCGGAAAAGCGCAGGTCGCTGTTATGCCCTTTCCGGTGACGACCGCTATCACTCCATTTTTGGCGGAAGCGTGGAGGAAGGCTGTATTGCGGTACACCCGAGCGATACCGCACCTGCCCTTATCGCGTTGAACGCCCAGCTAAAAACCTCTAAGCGTATCATCGGTGCCCAGGATTTTTTCCAGGTCGATGAGTGCCGGACGACCGTCCTGGATGATGACGAGATTCTGATTGAGATCCACGTGCCAAAGCCGCGCGGCAAGAGTGCCTTCGAGAAATTTGCCCTGCGGAAAGCGATTGACTTCCCGATCGTAAATGGTGCAGCTGCTATCGAACTACAAGATGGCCTGGTGAAGACTGCCAGCATCTGCCTCAATGCGGTGTATGTCATTCCATACAAAGCAACGTTGGCTGAGCAAACCCTTATCGGCCAGCCACTCAATGTTTCAAGCGCCCAGGCGGCTGCAGATGCGGTCGTTGCAAATGCTCTACCTCGCCATCGCAACCATTTTATGGTTGAGTTCACCCGGGCATTGGTGAAGAGATTGGTTCTGGACTGCCAATCATGATCTGTTCTTATTACCTGCATTTTATATAGAGATGGGAGAAAAACCTTGAAAGAGATACGGCTTCATGGAAGAGGTGGCCAGGGTGCAGTCCTGGCGGCCGAATTAATGGTTGTTGCAGCCTTCGAGGATGGCAAGTATGGGCAGGCGTTCCCTGCCTTTGGAGGCGAGCGGCGAGGTGCTCCGGTTCAAGCGTTTGTCCGTCTGGATGAGCACCCGGTGCGCGTACGTTACCGCGTCAATCAGCCTGACCATGTCATCATCATGGACCATACACTGCCAAACATGGTCGATGTGTTGGATGGTCTTAAAGCAGGTGGGCTGGCCTTGATCGACAGTGAAAAATCTCCAGCCGACTTGCTTTGGTCGGTCGATGCGCCTGTTTATGCGATCCCAGCCACGCGCATTGCGCTCGAAGTATTCGGCCATCCATTTGTCAACCCCGCCATGCTGGGTGCCTGGGCTGCCGTAACCGGCGAAGTTAGCCTTGAAGCGATCGCCCATGCGTTCCAGCATCGCTTTCCCGGTTCACTGGGCGAAAAGAATAGCCGCGCCGCCAAGATGGGATATGAATTTATCCGAAGCGGGGCAGCACCAGTCCAGGTGAAGAAAGCAAACCAGGCAGTGGGGCGTCCCTCCGTTTGGTTGCGGGAAGAGGTGGCCGGCGTGCCGGGGCAGCCCTTGCATTTCGCTTCGGTAGTAGCCGCTCGTACCTCACTGGGCTACCCGACGGGGAGCTGGCGTTATAGCCGCCCGCAGATCGACCTTGAGCTGTGCAATGGATGCACGATTTGTGAGACGTTCTGCCCCGATAGCTGTATGGCCATCGTGGATGAGAAAGCGGTTGTGGATTTTGAGTTTTGTAAAGGCTGCGGTATCTGTGCCGAAGTATGTGCCCGAAACGCGATTCAGATGGTGAGTGAGGAGGCGTGAAAAATGGCAAAAGGTAAACTATCCGTAATGGAGGGCTCGATGGCAGTCGCGCAGGCGGTTAGAACCTGCCGGCCAGCCGTGATCTCTGCCTATCCGATCACACCCCAAACCCATATCATCGAGTTTTTGGCCCAGATGGTCGCCAATGGGGAGCTCGATGCTGAGTACATTCGGGCAGATTCGGAATTTTCAGCAATTTCTATTTTAGCGGGTGCCAGTGCCACAGGGGTGCGCACTTATACGGCTTCTTCATCACAAGGTTTGCTACTGATGACCGAGATGATCTATTATCTGGCTGGCACACGGTTACCGGTGGTATTAACCGGCGCGAATCGCCAGGTGACCGCGCCGATCGGTTTGCAGCCTGACCACCAGGATACGATGAGCTTTCGGGATGCGGGCTTGATCGAGCTGTATGTTGAGGATGTACAGGAAGCATATGATACACATCTCCAGGCGTTCAAAATTGCAGAAGATCACGATATTTTGCTGCCGGTGATGGTATGCATGGACGGCTTCGTCCTGACGCATGTTTATGAGCCGGTAAAGACATTTAGCCAGGAAGATGTGGATGCTTTCTTGCCGCCCTATGTGCCCATTCATTATATGACCCCAGAAAAACCCATGGTCTTTGGTTCCGGCACCGATGAGCCCAATACCATGGAATTTCACTACATGGGCCAGCAAGCTGCCCTGCGGGCGATTAACAAAATCGAAGTTGTGGCGCGCGAGTTTGAGGCCAGCTTTGGGCATTATCGGGGTGGCTTGATCGATACCTATGCCACGGAGGATGCGGAAGTTATCCTGGTAGCTATGGGCTCTGTGATCGGTACCCTGCGCGAGGCTGTAGATATCCTGCGCAGTGAGGGAACTAAGGTCGGTTTGGTCAAAGTACGCAGTTTTCGACCTTTTCCGGCTGAAGCGCTACGCCAGGCGATCAGCCACGCTGGTGCGGTGGCCGTGTTGGATCGAGCCCTCTCATACGGTTACGAAGGGATTCTTGCCACCGATGTTAAATCAGCGCTATATGATGCTCCTACACGCCCCTTGATCATAGGCATGATGGTCGGTTTTGGTGGACGAGAAGTTAACCTGGGAACAATTCGTGAGGTAGTTCAGCGCACCCAGCGGGCATTGGATACTGGTATCGTTCCCAACCAGGCCGAATTCATCGGATTGAAGACGGATACCCTGCCACAGTTTAGGATATAGCCCGCCTGGCGTATTGATATTATCTCCGAGCCTTGCCATTTCGGATGACCAAATTTTTATTATCGTAGATGAGGATGTTTTATGGATCAACTTTTGCTTGAAAAATATGACAAAATGCTCTTTACTCCTGGGCATCGCGCTTGCCCTGGTTGCGGCGCTACGATTGCTGTGCGCGCCATCCTGGAGGCGACCGGACCGGACGTGATCGTGGTCAGCCCGACGGGTTGCCTTGAGACTTTTTCAGCCCAATATCCCTACTCACCCTGGGGTGTTCCCTGGTTGCATGTCCTGTTTGAGAACGCAGCCGCGGTCGCCTCAGGTGTTGAGGCTGCCCTCAAAAAACGCGGGCTCGCCGAGAAGGTCAAGGTCATCATTATCGGTGGCGATGGTGGCACACACGATATTGGTCTGGGTGGGCTCTCCGGAATGCTGGAGCGTGGTCATAATGTGACCTATATCTGTTATGACAACGAAGCTTACATGAACACCGGTGTGCAGCGTTCCAGCTCGACGCCAGTAGGTGCTTCCACAGCAACCAGCCCGGTGGGTAAACAATCCTGGGGCAAAGAGCGCCCGAAGAAAAACCTACCCGCAATTGTCATGGCACATGGTGTTCCATACGTAGCCACAGCTTCGATTGCTTTCCCCAAGGATATCACCCGCAAGGTAAAACAAGCCTTGTCTATTGAGGGGCCGAAATATATCGAAATCCACAGCCCATGCCCTATAGGCTGGGGGTTTGAATCAGCCTCAACCATCGAGCTGGCCAAGTTAGCTGTCCAAACAGGTCTTGTACCAATCTATGAGGCTTTTCAAGGCCAACCTCTCAAGGTACGCAAAATCCCCAAGCGGCTCCCAGTGACCGAATATCTCCGGCAGCAAAAGCGTTTTCGCCATCTCATGGAAGGTGAGGGTGACACGCTACATATCGCCCAAATCCAAGCCATTGCCGATGCAAATGCGGCTCACTACGGGCTGTAGCATTGGGGTGATTGTATCGAAATCAGAAGCTGACTTACCCAGGTTATAGTCCTCTTGAGTTTGGTGTGCGGTGCCGGATTATTTAGATATTCAATAAGCCAGCACCGCACACTTGTTTATAGCCAGCAACAATGCTTCAACCTCGTTCATCGGGCGGACGAACAGCCCGAACCTTGTTCGGGTAGCTTGTTCAATCCACCTTGTCAGAGGAAGAAATGCGCCAGTTTGAGGCTGCCATCGTGAAGATCACCCCACTTTTTAAAGATAAAGAGAATCAAACCAAGCTACCATCCGACCAGCCTGGAAAAGAGATAACGAAGTGAAAATAACGATATTAACCGCCGGCTCGCGTGGTGATGTGCAGCCATATATCGCTTTAGGCTGGGCCTTACAAAAAGCTGGCTATGTGGTTCGAATCGCCACCTTTGGGAATTTCAAATCCCTGGTCGAATCCAGCGGGTTGGAGTTTTATCCTGTGCGGGGGGATGTCATGCAGGTAACCCGGTCGGAGCTTGGGCGCGAAGCGATGAGCCCCGATAATCCACTCAAGGTGATGCTGAGTTTCAACCAATTGAGGAAACTGGTTGGAGATTTGCAGCAGGATTTTTACAATGCCTGTATCGGCGCAGATGCCATCGCTTATCATCCGGGTGCAGCCATTGGCTTTTTTATCGCACAGGAGATGAAAATTCCGGCTATCCTGGCTACTCCCTACGCCTTCACCCCAACCTCTGATTACCCTTCGCTCCTGTTCTACCACCTGCCCCGGCTTGGGAGGACCTATAACGCCCTCACCCACCGTATCCAGGCGCAGGTCTTCTGGTCGACCGCATCCCAGGCAATCCGCAAATACTGGCAAAGGCAGTTTGGCCATCCACCAGAAAACTTTGGCAGCCCGTTTCCCAGGCAGATCACCCGCCACGACCCGACCGTGATCTCTTATAGCGAGCACGTCTTTCCAAGGCCGGCCAACTGGCCGGAGCATGTGCATATCACCGGCTACTGGTTCCTGGATGAAGAAGCTGGCTGGCAGCCGCCTCAGGGCCTGCTGGATTTTCTTCAGGACGGCAAGCCGCCCGTCTATGTGGGCTTTGGCAGCGTGGGGGATGCCACCCAGGCAGAACAGAAAACCCGCCTAGTGATTGAAGCTCTCAAACTTTCAGGGCAGAGGGGCGTGCTGGTGACCGGCTGGAACGCGATGACAAAAATCACTGACCTGCCCGACAGCATTTTTATGCTCGACAGCGCCCCACATTCCTGGCTTTTCCCACGCATGGCAGCCGTCGTCCACCACGGTGGCGCAGGGACTACCGCCGCAGGCTTTCGCGCTGGGGTTCCGAGTGTCATTCTCCCATACGGCAATGATCAGTTCGCCTGGGGCTTGCGCGCATTCGAGCTGGGCGTGGGACCCAAGCCAGTGTCTCAAAAACGTTTGAGCGTTGAGGCATTGGCTGGTGCAATTACCACGGCAATTCAACCACAAATCCGTGAAGCGGCCCGCACGCTAGGAGAAAAAATTCGTGGTGAACATGGCGCTGAAAATGCGGTCGATTTCATCAACCGCTGCTGGGAATAGGAGCACTCAAAAAAACATTGAAGGAATCCCTTCGTGAATTGGTCCTGGTGGAAGCCCGAGTGCTGGGGGGTGGGGCGCGCAGCCCGGTCTGGAACCAGGTCGAAGGGCACGAGTGGCAGGGTGACCCTTCCAGGTTCATAAAAATCTCTGCATTTGTTCAAAACAAAATTTCCTACACCATTTTATTGTTGTCTTCCTGGGTGAACCGAAACATAGATCATTCTTTGTTGAAATTTATTTCTCTTCACCTCGTACAGGAGCAACCAGGTCATTTCCTCATAATGTTAAAATTAATCTACTTGTTATCCCGGTAGAATAATTGAGATTTATATGGATTATGTAAAAGTATTGGAACCATCTTCATAGCCAGCTGGCACGATGAAACACGAGGGGGTTGGTGGTAAGGATATACTTATTGCTATTGTGGCTGGAACTTATAATGCCATGGATAACAAGTGCACTCACCTGGGTGGCTCTCTCTCGAAAGGGAAACTCGATGGAAACATCGTCACATGCCCCAATCATGGAGCCAGTTTTGAGCTCACCACTGGTCAACCATGCACCAATGCCAAAATTGGTTTTCAAACCATGAAAGTAAAACCAGTGAAATGCTTTCCTGTGAAGCTACAGGAAGATTCCCTCATGATTGAAGTTGACTGACTAAAAATCTGTAGATCTCTCACCGATCCTTATTCGTTTGATGAACCGCACGGTCGGCAACCGATTTACTTGTTATTCGAGAAATGGGCAAGCTTGTTAATCGATAAACCGACTGGCGAGCCTGAAGATTTCCAGGGCAGTGAGACCTAACCACAGCCACGATCTTAGTTAAGCTATCATATTTTATGAAGATGTAAATTTTTTTACATGATTTTGTCATAATGATCCAGGTTAATCCTGCAAGAGCCTGGGAAGATCTCCCACGACCTCCAACCCGGCGTGTAGACCGTTTCCTTCAAAAAGCAGCGTACCGGATAAAGTTCTGAGTTCGACCTGGACAGAGGCATTCAAGGTTTCAGGAACCCGCTTGCCCATGTCGACACGGGTCGGCCCGCGCAGCAAGCCACCTTCATGGCGGCTGGCGATCATACTTAAGCGGTAATGGCGATCTTGCACCTCCCAAGTCACCCGTTCATCCGTAATATCAAGCTTCCTGACCTTCGCCCCGGTATACGTGGCAAAGCGATAGAGTTTCCCGTCAAGCCATAGACCGACAATGAGACCCCTGAAAGCACTTCCAACCCATGGAATGATGGCGATTGAGGCTGTGATACAGGCTGTGGCGTTTTTGAAATGGTTGCTCTGAAACCAGACCCATGCTGTGGGGAAGGATTTTCCCCAGTCCTTTTCGATATAGCCGCGCCCGCCATTGAAATCCATCGATTTACCATTGAAGGTCAAGGCACCTTGCAAGGAATGGTTAAAGCTGAGCACACCGTGGTAGCATTCCATCCGTGGTACCCACGCATACCAGCCCATGATCCCCGGTGAAAACAATGTGACTGGCCAGGGGTTGAGAGGACCAAGTTGAATTTCGCCCTTGAGGTGGCCTTCAGGTCGGTTTATATTAAGGCGCAAGTGGTGATCGTCAAAATGGTTTTCTCCAACCTCAAGAGAAAAACGTGCAGGGCTACCATGAAAGCTACTCTGAGAGTAGGAGTGATACATAGAAGTAGCTTCTACCCCGTCCAACACCTGGATAAATGCATGTGCATCCTGGCCGAAGATCATGCCTGGGATAATGGCAACTTTCTGGCTCTCGTCTGCGCTGATCAGTTTATAGTACCAACCCTCAAAAAATGGAGCTTTTCTATTCGTTCCGTGGTATGCACCAGGAACCAGGATAGTTTTAATCAACATGGCAGCCTATCTATCAAGCGGAATTGGTTAAGTGGTTTCACCGTTATTGATCCGTTCTCCTATGACTGGTCGTGTCGAGTCTAGGATGCATTTATTTTGACCTTCCAACTTGTTTCACTCAAATATCTTGCGTTTATGGAACGGAGCTAGAAGAAATCTGCTAAACAGCCTCCAGTTCGAACTCCATGCGATCTTTACCCCGTTTTTTTGGTTGGAAAGGACCCTTTCTGCCAGCCAGGGGGTGACCGTTTCCACCCTGTCGCTAAGGATATTGAAGATCCGTTTGGCGTTTTCCCATTCTTCGGGATGACCTTCATATTGCTGAGTGAGCATATCGGTGGCAACCATACCTGGTCGGATCCTCCCAACAATGATGGGAGTTTCTTTAGCTTCCATTATTAAATAATCGTCTAGATACTTTAATCCAGCTTTTGTTGTACCATACAGCGATAATCCTTTTACCCTGGGACCTCCACCGCTTCCCAATCCCTCCAGGTTATAAAGGGCTCCATAACCTTGATGGATCATCCCTTTCATGGCTACGATCGAGCCCAACATGGCACCTACCAGGTTGGTTTCGATAACCCGGCGTACTGCTTCCGGATCGAACTCCCAAAAATTTTGTTGGGCATGGCCTATCCCGGCGTTGTTGATCCAGACGTCAACTTTTCCAAATCTTTTCGTAGCGCCATCCCACAAGGCTTGCAGCTGGTCATACTGGGTAACATCACACGGGATTCCAGCAAGATGAGCTGCGCCATGTTTTTCCCCTAATGAACTGACTGCTTCATTAACAACATTTGGGTACCTTCCACTAACAACAACCTCACAATCCCTGGCTAAAAATGCATCTGCTAGTCCAAAACCAATGCCACGTGTACTGCCAGTGATAACGATCGTTTTCATTTTTTTCTACCAATATTTCTGTGCATAGGTTGATATATGCCTTTTTCTTTTCGAAAAGAAGGTAGATGAAGAAGATCTTTTAATAATAGTACTTCTTCAGCATTTTACCTTACTATAATCTGATAACAACCTGGATTTGGTGTAGATTACGCAACCTTTTTTCTGTAAATATGAGTCAGAAATATCCATCGTACTTTATCAATTGAATGACTTGCCAATACAATAGTGCTTTCCGATCTGCCACTCTTCACTGATTTCCATGAGGAGTGCTGAGATCAATCTGAGACACGAAGCCTCATTCGGAAAAACACCCACAACTCTTGTCCTTCTACGAATCTCCCTATTGATCCGTTCCAGGCTATTGGTTGTCCGGATAGATCTTCGGTGTTCGAGAGGAAAATCGAAAACCGTAAACCCTTCCGAAAGGTTTTCCTCTAACCAGGCAGACAATCTGGGTGCTGAGACAGCATATTTCTGGATGGCTGCTCGCAGGAATTCTTCTGCGATCTTTCGATCCGGGGCATTGAACATGGACCGGATATCAGCTGCTACCTCCATGCGCATGCCTTGTTTGGGCACATAAGCACCAGCATTTTGCTGCAGGTGGAAGTGGCATCTCTGCCAGGGAACACTGCCCAAGACAGCTCTCCTGGCTGCTCCAAGACCTTCGTGGTCATCACTGATCACCAACTGCACTCCGTTCATTCCACGGTCCTTGAGCCCTTTCAGAAAGGTCTTCCAGTGGCTTTCATGCTCACTAAGCGACACAGATATACCCAAAATCTGCCTTTCACCCTGTGGAGAGATGCCGGTGGCCATCAGAACAGCCGCATCCCGCACCTGGCCAGCCTCTCGTACCTTCTCGTAACGGGCATCCACATAGAGATAGGTGATTTCACCCAGCGATCTTTCTCGCCACTCCTGCAGCACTGTGTCCAATTGGGCCGCTGCCCGGCTAACCTGCATGGCTGAGATCTCAACCCCGCACAGCTGCTCGGTGATAGCTTTTGACTTTTCTGGTTGAGACACCCTGGACATACATCTCTGCCAGTGTGGTAACCAGCGCTCGCTCGCTTCGCAGTCCCTTTTCTTGCGCAGTCGGGTAAAAGCCACCCTCTCGCACTTGTGGCACGGCAAAGGTGATCTCACCCATTCGTGTTCTGACCGTCTTCGGTTTGTATCCGTTGGAGTGACCCTTACGATCTTCAGTTCGTTCATACTGATCTGCCTGAAGGTACTTGGACCTCTCCGCTTGCATAACATTATTGATCAGAACACGCAATAATTCTGGGACAGCCTCTAAACCTTTTTCTGCAAGTTCACCTGGAAGGGTATAATCATTTTGGTGAGTCATTTCTGTCTCCTATTTTGGTTTACCGACCTTCTATAGGATACTTATGACTTACCACTTTTGTTAAGGTTCAGGAATTTACAGAAAGAATGTTACACCAACCTTGTGGATTAAAAAGCCATATATTACACTATCATCCTGACAAATTTGATAATTATCTCATCAATATAACCAATTAAGATTGGGGTGATCATGGATATATTAATTATTCTCATTATTGCACTGGTTAGTTATTTGTTTGGATCAATTTCCATATCACGCCTTGTCTCCCGACTGGTAGCTCCTACAGTTGACATTGAAAATGTTCATTTGACCAATGCAGATGGTAGCGAGGGGCAATTCCTGAAGACAGTCGGAGCAACCACAGCTTCGGTTAAACTCGGCCCGCGTGTAGGTTGTGCGATCGGCCTGCTTGACATCCTGAAAGGCGTGATTGCATCCCTGGTCACCAAACTTGTTTTTCCAGATCAGTATTACTTTCTTGTCGCTGCCATTTTTGTGGTCGTGGGACATAATTGGCCGCTTTATCACCATTTCCGAGGTGGGGGTGGAATCTCCCCCACCTATGGTGGTTTTTTTGTGGTGGATTTCGTTGGAACGTTCGTTTCAGCCTTTGCGGGTTTAATATTTGGCTTCTTCATCGTCAGAGATATCCTGATATCCTACACCTCTGGATTATGGTTCTTTCTCCTCTGGCTGATCATTTTCAAAGGGCAGTGGCAGTACATTGCTTATGGCATCGTTATGAATATCATTTTTATGATCGCCATCATCCCAGATGTAAGGGAATATCTACAGAAAAAACGCTCAGGGGAGCTTGATATGGCTGCCAGCATGGCAAAATTTCCCATGGGACGGGGAATGATTAAGATCATGAAATTATTTGGTGTTGAACCACGCAAAAAAACCGGATGACAGATGGTGAAGAAGCAACTTATCTATCCGATTAAAAAAAGCCATCTGCCGATTTCTGCAGGTAATAAAGCACGCAACCTACAACGCTTGCTTGGGATTGGGGTACGCATCCCAGTCACCTACATCTGTGATTGGGAGGCGTATCATCGCTATGTCGCAGATGATGTCAGTCTGATTGGCCAAATTGAAGCAGAACTAGGGCAGCTAATCTCACCAGAGAAGAAGTATGCTATCCGATCCTCGGCGAATACTGAAGATGGTATGCAGCGATCATTCGCTGGTCAATTTAAATCATCCTTGAATGTACAGGGAGATAATAACATCCTTCAGGCGATGTGGTCGATTTGGTCATCCACAAATGCGCCGATCGTTCAAACTTATTTAGAAAAGAATCTTGCTACTGAAACCAAGCTATCCATGGCCATCCTCATCCAGGAAATGGTTGATCCTATTTACTCCGGTGTGGCATTGAGTAAGAACCCGGTCACTGGAGGTGATGAGGTTGTTGTGGAGGCGATTAAGGGAGAAGGATCGCAGCTGGTACAGGGAGGCCTCACGCCCCTTCGCTGGGTGAATAAGTGGGGTTACTGGTTGGAAAAAGCTGACAATGCTGATGTGCCCTTCTTCTTGATTGAACGCATTGTGGCAGAGATAAGCTGTATTGCGAAACGTTTGAAGCAGCCGGTGGACATGGAATGGGTTTATGACGGCAATGAGCTTTACTGGGTTCAAATGCGGCCTATCACGGCACTAAACAACCGGAATGTTTACTCGAATTACATACCCCGTGAAATGCTGGCAGGGATCATCAAGCCACTTATTTATTCGGTGAACATCCCATTGATTAATGGGGTTTGGATCCGTCTGCTCAGCGAAATAACCGGTGATCTCGGTATAAAACCGGAAGACCTGGCAAAATTGTTCTATTACCGGGTATATTTCAACATGGGGGTGCTGGGGGATATTTTCAAGAGCCTGGGGCTACCTGAGGAATCAGTAGAGATGCTGATGGGCCTCATCCCAAGGGGCAGTGGACGAATGGCAATAAAACCCAGTTGGAAGACCTTCTCCCGTCTTCCATGGATACTGATCTTTCTAAATGATAAATGGTGGTTTGGTAGGAAAATGCGGCGCGCTCTTGAGGAATATACGGATAAAATAAAAGCCACGCCCTATAAAAACCTTATGGATTTAAGTCCGCGCGAACTGATCACATCGATCGATCAGCATTTCCGACTGCTTCAAGAATTGGCATATTTTAACGTGGTCGGTCCGTTGATGATGATGATGTACAACCAGGTGGTTAAAAATAGCTTGGCAAAGGCTGGGGTGGATATCAATAATTTCGATCTAACCGAGGACATGCGTGAGCTAGCTTCATATGACCCAGCCACCTACCTGCGTGAATTGCACCGGGAATTTCATTCCTTACCAGAGGAAATTCAAGACCGAATTCGTACCATCACTTACCCAGAGCTTCTCGAATTAAATGGAGCGGAAACCTTTTCTCACCATGTCTCTAATTTCATTGAGCGCTTTGGCCATCTCAGTGATAATGGGAATGATTTTTCGGTCCGGCCATGGCGGGAATCGCCGGAATTGATTTTAAAAATGGTGCTCAATTTTGATCCAGCTCAAGAGGAAAGACACCAAAAAATTAGGCTGGATGAAATAGCGGACCATAAACAGTTGGGAATATATTTTAAACTGTTTTATCACCGGGCTCGTGAGTTCCGCCTGCTCCGTGAGCAAGTCAGCATGTTATATACCTACGGATATGGACTATTTCGTTATTATTACCTGGCATTGGGGGAGCAATTTACTAACCGTGGAATATTAGAACATAAAGATGACATTTTTTACCTGACCAAACAGCAAGTGCAAGACCTGGCTGAAATCCTCTCCCCACCGAAAGACCTGCTCGCCATCATTGAGCAGCATAAAGCAGATATCAAGCGTTATGAGAATATCCCCTTACCAACAGTAATTTACGGAGAGGAAACCCCACCCATATCCGATGAATCCCAAGACACCTTGATCGGTGTACCAGCATCGATTGGGTATTACACAGGATCTGTCAGGATTGTTACAGGTATACATGATTTCTCCAAAGTGAAGGATGGAGATGTGCTCGTCATCCCTTACTCTGAAGTATCTTGGTCTCCGCTATTTGCCCGGGCGGGTGCGGTCGTCTCGGAATCGGGCGGCTTGTTATCCCACAGCTCGATCATCGCCCGCGAGTACGGTATTCCAGCTGTTGTTTCAGCCAATGGAGCGATGAAATTGAGGGATAATATGTGCGTCTCGGTAGATGGGCAAAAAGGCATTGTCATAATTCATTCCTCATCATAAGCGATAATCTTAACTAACCGGCCCAATTTTTGGAGCATTCATGACCATTCTGGAAGCAAAGGACCTTCATAAACAATATCAAATGGGCAAGCACCTGATTAATGCCCTGGGGGGGGTCAATTTCAAGGTGGAGCAGGGTGAATTTGTGGCCATCATGGGTCCATCAGGAAGTGGTAAATCGACTTTATTACATCTGCTCGGTGGTCTGGATACCCCATCTCAAGGAGAAATCACCCTGGCTGACCAGCAGCTTTCCAGGCTAAGCGAGAAAGCTGCCACCCTGGCAAGGCGGCATAATGTAGGCTTTGTGTTCCAATTCTTTAATCTGTTACCCACATTGACCGCGGAAGAAAACATCCTTTTACCATTGATTATCGATGGGAAGAACCCCCGGAAATACTACCAGCGTTTAAATTCAATACTGGAGTTAGTTGGCTTGACCGATCGGCGTCAACACAAACCGGATCAGTTATCCGGTGGTGAACAACAGAGGGTCGCGATTGCGCGGGCTTTGATCACCCAACCAGCCATTCTCTTAGCTGATGAGCCCACAGGTAACCTGGATTCGAAAACAGGGACGGCCATCATGGAATTATTGAGTCGGTCTGCCCGGGAGTTAAATCAGACCGTTATTGTCGTTACCCACGATCCAAAGGCAGCCGCCTATGCCAACCGCGTCGTTTTCCTCCGTGATGGGGCAGTGGTCACTATCCTGGAACCACCCTCAGAGAACCCTTTGCCACAACGATTGCGCAGCATTATGGACATCCTGGAGCTAATTGAGGTTTAGGCATGTTTCGCCTGTCCAGGTTGATCACTATTCGCTCTATCAGGACCCATTTTCTGCGCTTTGCTCTCAGTGGATTCGGCGTTGTTTTAGGCGTGGCAAGTATCCTTGCTATCAATGTGACTAACCAGGCGGCGCTTGCTTCGATTATTGAGCTCTTCCAAAATACCTCTGGTAATGCCAAGCTGTCTATTGTCAGTGCCAGCTCGGATAGTAGCCAGGGAATACCTGAGCGGACTGTTCAGACAGTTCTGAATATCCCGGGGATTGCCGTCGCTGCACCCATCGTAAAAATCCAAACCCTCTTAGCAGATGAGGCAGTGCCCGATCAGCTTGGATTGGGTATGCTTGGCACGAACACCACCGGGGGAATGCAGGTTTATGGTGTAGATGCTGCCATTGATTCAAAAATACGACCATATAAATTGATTGAGGGGAGGTTTCTCTCGTCTGAGCCTGCCGCCCGGGAGATCGTCCTGGTCAAGGATTATGCTATTGATAAAAAGCTGAAACTAGACCAGTGGATTAACATCCTGACACCCAATGGCATGAACCAGGTCAAAATCGTCGGTTTGATTGCAAAGGAAGGGCCAGGTCAGACGAATAATGGTTCTTTTGGTGTGATCCCTCTGCGAACCGCTCAGGAGCTGTTCAACCGTCATGAAAGCATTGACCAGATCGATATATTAACAACCGAAAATAATCCTACCAACCAGTCCCTGGAGAAAATAAAAAACCTGCTCCAGACCCGGTTAGGAAAGGAATTTCTGGTCACCTATCCAGCCAATCAAGGCAAGCGCATGACGCAAATGCTGCAAAACTATCAGATTGGGCTAAACTTCATGAGCGGCATTGCCTTATTTGTGGGTGCTTTTTTGATCTACAACGCCTTTGCCATGACCGTGGTTGAGCGTACGCGCGAGTTTGGCATGTTGCGAACCATTGGGATGACCCGCGGTCAGGTGACCAGCCAGATGCTATTTGAAGCCATTGTCCTGGGCATCGGTGGGTCAATTTTAGGCATCGGCCTGGGGATGATCTTAGCCCGAGGCCTGTCTGCCCTCATGGGGGTAATACTTAACCAATCATTACAAGCCATCCAATTCCCACTATCATCCATTGTTACCAGCTTTGTTATCGGCGTGGTGGTGACACTCCTGGCGGCAGGGATCCCAGCCTGGCAAGCCGGGCGCATCTCTCCAATGGAAGCTTTGCGCATCCGTGGGAAATCACGCGAAAGCTGGTTGATTCGCCGGGGTTGGATTCTGGGTGCGTTTTTGTTGCTGGGTTCGATCGCCATCTTGATCTGGAATCCATTCCCGTATGATGTCCAATTCCGCATGGGGAGCATGACGGTCTTCTGCTTATTTGCTGGGGTCACATTATTAATCCCAGCCTCTGTGGGAATCTGGGAGAGCCTTGGTCGACCGATCATTAAGCTGATCTATGGTTCGAGTGGAAGCCTTGGAAGCCGTAATATTCGACGCTCGCGTCAGCGAACAGCGTTGACAACTGCGGCATTAATGATCGGCGTGGCAATGGTGATCATGACGCGCAGCATGACCCAATCCTTTGCCGGCGATCTGCTCTCATGGATCAAGGCTTATTTGGGAGGGGATATTTATATTGGTGCCTCTGTTCCTCTGCGCGGTGATATGGTCAGCCGGATAGAGGCAATTCCGGGTGTTGCTGGGGTTGCCCCGCTTCGTTACTTTAATGTTGATCTATTAACTCCCGGTGGGAGTACACAAACGATCAACTTTATGGCCTATGATCCTGCTGCTTATAGCCAGGTAACCAGCTTCGTGTTCAGTGGAGACCAGCCGAGTACCGAAACTGTCGTTTCAGCGCTCCAGCGCGGGGATGAGATCCTGATATCAAGCGTGCTAGCTGAAAAATATGGGCTGCATACCGGCGATGAGGCCCTTTTGCGAACTCCGGGTGGTTTTCGTGCTTTTAAAATTGCTGCAGAAGTAGTCGATTTTTACAATCAGGGTTTGGTGGTGCAGGGCAGTTGGAATGATATGCGCCGCTATTTTCATATAGATAATGCCAGTACGTTCATGGTAAAAGTCGGCGATGGCTATCAAGTTTCACAAGTACAGCAACAAATTGAGACTCAGTATAAAAAACGCTATAGCTTGATCCTGGAATCGAACGTATCTTTGCAAAAGCGGGTGCTCACGCTGATGAACCAGGCGTTCAGCATGTTCGATGTCATGGCACTTATTGCGATTGTTGTAGGCTCACTAGGGGTTGTGAACACGCTGACCATGAGCGTGATCGAGCGCACGCAAGAGATCGGGATGCTACGCGCCATAGGCATGTTACGAGGGCAAATCGTGATGATGGTGTTGGCAGAAGCTGGCTTGATGGGGCTATTTGGAGGGCTGCTTGGACTGGCGACCGGAATCATCCTGGCGCGGATCTTATTTTATGGGATGAAAGCCATGTCAGGTTATTCGATTGAATTTGTCATGCCCATGGATGGTGTAGTGTTAACGTTCATCGTGGCATTTCTTATTTCACAGGTCGCCGCAATCATACCCGGGCGGCGAGCCGCCAGGGTTAAAATCCTGGAAGCAGTCCATTACGAATAATTCTCCTGCATCGTCGAACGCAGGAATCGGGGAGACGAATTTTATCGATCAGGGCATTTCGGCGAGACTTTTTTATAAATTCGATAAATCCATTATTGGATTTTTATCACCGCAAAAGCGCTCATCCCCCAGCGTAGATTATCAGGAACGGTATCTAGCGCAATGGTGATGGTGTAATATACACCTGAGCCGGGGGATTTTTTTAACGCGATGTTGGTTACTTTCCCAATCACAGCTTCATTTGGTAGCGCATCGAACGATATATCGGCAGAATCCCCCACATGAACACGAACCGCATCTACTTCGCTCATGTCTGTGGTTTCTACGTGTAAGGTCGCCATGTCCGCAATGGTTATGAACGGCTGACCCGGGGCAATATACTCCCCATCGTGTGCATTGATTTCAATGATGGAGCCATTGATAGGGCTGTACAGTTTTGTTTGATCCAGTGCCTGATTAGCTAAATCCAGGTTTGCGTTCGCAGCTGCTAAAGCATTTTGTGCAGCAGTGATGTCCAATCCATTTGCTTCTTGATCTTTAAGGCGGTCAAGCGTGGCCACGGCATTAGAAACCTGGGCGTTGGCGGATTTGACGGCCGCGGTTGCTGATAGATCATCCACAGTGGCGATTAATGTGCTTGTATCGACTAATTGGCCTGCTTTCACCAGGATTTGTAGATTTTGTCCACCGGATGGAAAGCCAAGGCTGACCCACGTTCCTGGGACGACCTCACCTGAAGCAGATACTGTATTATTCGACACTGCTGGCGAAGTACTTTGTGGATTTGGTGTAGGAGTTTTAGCCAGATTTAATACAGAACAGCTTGAGACCTGAGATAATATAAGAACGGTAATCAATGATAAAGCGATCAATTTAATGCGCATAGGTCTGTCTTCCCACTCTAAAGGATACAAGGCTTGCAGAATTATCCCATATTTTTTTATCCCTGTAATGCATTTAAATGGTTACCAGGGCTATGTAAGAAATGACAAATACCACTTTTTATAATTTGTGCAAGGTTTTAAATTAGCCTGATGTCCTTCATAAATTGGTCAAAAACCATAAACACTAAAAACTCAGCTTTATAAAAGGGGACTGACGATCACGCCCACTTTTCAACTCCGCCAGCTCAGATGCAACCTTCTGTTGCATATGCACACTGCGGATCAAGGGTGCTGTGCACCCGAAAACCGATCGGACAAATTGGTTGTCACCAAGCCGGATGGCCTATCTAAACACCGGGTCTTGAAGCATACCGCAGCATCAGAGTGAAGTGATCTGGACCTTTTCTACTGTTCCGATTTTGTTGTGTTGGTCGATCTTCCTAGTCATGCTCATTGATTGACCTGGTGCTCATTATCTTGGGGGAAGCAAGCTTTTTATTTAACTGTGATCTTAGAAAGAGCGCCCTCTTCCCCAAATATCATCCAACGAATGTTCAGCAGCTGGTGAGCCGATGTGATAATGTAGGCACTAATGCTTTAGCGAACAACGAATGCGAACAATTCAAGAATTCTGGATCAGTAGCCAGGTGGGTAGTAAACCATCTCGAGCTAGCTCAAGTCTTGTCTTTCATCTAGTTAAACTCCACCTTCAATCTTCCACCAAATTGCACAATTACTATAGACTTTAGCAGAATATTATGATATATTTCAAATTACTAGATTTAGCTATTCAATTTAATAGTACGAGTATTAGGGCAGTGAGGACCCACAGGAAATCGCTAATTTGGCTTACAGAAGCTCCCTCTTTAGCGGGTTGAATGCGAGGGGTCAATCTAGGCTGTTTTTTATAAATATCAAATTCTAGAAATCCACTTTAAAAACATAAATAGCGTCTAGAAAGGAGGGCGCTCTCTAAGCGTAGGATTGAAATACATAACCGAGATGCATTGTTTGTAACCACCATACAATACTTCCTGATGCATTGGCTTCAAGCCAATAAATCCTAATAAAATCATATATTTTTCGAATGAAGATTATCGAAACTATTATTAACGAAAATATATATTGATTTTCAGCAATCCAGTTTATAAAATCAACCATTTATCTTTATGAGGAGGAAAGATGTTATCTAGACGGGATTTTATAAAACTAACGGTCGCAGGCGGTGCTGCGACCTACATAGCCACTAAGGGAGGTCTCCTTCATCTTGCCCAGGCAGCCCAATCTCCCCAAATACCCATGGTAAGCAAAACAATCCCCAAATATGTTGATCCCCTGCCCAATTTGCTGGATGCAAATCATTTGATTGTGGATAATGGCAATGCGATCGAGCTTCAAATGAAGGAGTTTGAGGCTCAGGTGCTTCCAACGGGTATGCCAAAAACCTGGGTATGGGGGTACTTACAACCAGGTCAAAACAGCCGTGCAAGTTACCTTGGACCCGTGATCGTTGCTACCCGCAGCCAGGCAACCGAGATGAAATTTGTCAATAATTTAGGCAGTGCTGCCACAACCAATGTTCTGGCTTACAAGTATGGTAGTGACCAGACCCTGCACTGGGCTGATCCACTAAATAATGAAATGAATATGTGGAATCACATGGCCATGCCACCTGCACCAGGTTCGGAAGGCGCTGAAAATTTTCAAGGTTCAATCCCTGCGGTAGTGCACCTGCATGGTGGGGAGGTGCCGCCGGTGTTGGATGGTGGACCTGATGCTTGGTTCACTAGCGATGGTCAATACGTTGGGCATGGATATTACAGCAAAGATGGAACAACCCCAAAGAATTACAGCATCTACCGCTACCCCAACAGCCAAGAAGGTGCGTTGATCTGGTTCCATGACCATACTTTAGGTGTCACTCGACTGAACGTTTACGCTGGATTGGCGGGCGCATACTTGATCACCGACCCTGCCAATGACCCACCCAACCTGCCACAACTGGTTCCGCTTGTGATCCAGGACCGCATGTTCGACACAAACGGGCAGTTGTTTTTCCCAGCTGATAGCGCCGGTGGTGTTCTTTGGGCGCTTAACCCTGAGCATCCTTACTGGGTGCCAGAGTTTATTGGTGATACGATCCTGGTTAATGGCAAGACATGGCCTTACATGAATGTTGATCCGAAGCGATACACTTTCCTGTTCTTGAATGGGTCAAATGCTCGTACCTATGAGATGTTCTTGACCGACCCGATATCCGGAAATCGAGGTCCTGCCATGTGGGTGATTGGAACCGATGGCGGCTACCTTGATCGGCCTGTCAGGGTTGGTCCACCATCAGGAAATAACAATAAGTTGGTCATAATGCCGGGTGAACGCTATTGGGTAATCATGGACTTTGCAGGATTCCAAGCAGGGGTGATCGGACCGAACGGAAAGCCTTATTCAGGCACCTGGTTGCTCAATAATACTGCTAAGGCACCCTACCCTGGTGGTGCTGCACCCACTGGTAATACCACCGGTCAGATCATGCAGTTTAGGGTTACTGGCACATTAATAGCTGACACCAGCTTCAATCCAGCTCTACCCGGTGCCACCGTCCGACCGACACCCATGGTGCGTCTGGTAAATCCGTTGGCAGGTACGCTAGCCGCTGATGTGAAGGTAAACGCTACCCGTCAACTTACCCTTAATGAAGTGATGGGTATGCCACAGAACGCTATCGATCCAGTCACTGGTGTTCCGACAGCATATCCAGGTGGACCATTGGAGATCCTGGTTAATAATACCAAATGGAGCGGTAAGCGAATTACTGGAGTTGGTGGAGATGGGATGTTATACGATGGAGCCTATCCCAGGCTTCACCCTTGATCAATTTGGAAAAAATTACCTGTCCGAGCTACCTAAGGAGGGCGAAACCGAGGTGTGGGAGATCGTCAACCTGACAGCTGACGCTCATCCCATTCACACCCACCTGGCGCAGTTCCAATTGATGAACAGGCAAGGTTTTGATCTTGGCAAGTATATGACGGATTACGCAGCCGTCTTCGGTGGTGGAGGCTATGATCCCATGACCAAGGCAGCATATCCAGCCGGCGTTTACATTCCTGGTTTTGGTCCGCCATTAGACTACATGACTGGCAATGCACGGGCACTCGGTGGCAATCCTGATATTGCTGCAGCTTCAGGAAACAAGCCTAAGTATCTCAAGGGCACTCCTACTCCGCCGCTGCCACAGGAAGCTGGTTGGAAGGATGTTGTTATAGTGCTACCGGGGCAAGTGACGCGGTTCGTTGTCCGGTGGGCACCAACAGACATGCCTGCAAGTACAGCTCCTGAAAATGCTTTTTTCACCTTTGACCCACGAGCTGCAGGTGGTGGGTATGTATGGCACTGCCATATCATTGATCATGAGGATAACGAAATGATGCGCCCGGATGAAGTAGTGCCAAATAATGTTGAGAGGACATATATCCAAGGAACACATTATTGATCGTTCATGACTTCAATTCTCCCTGGTGAGCAATAGGGAAATGAGGAATAATATAGAAGAAAAGACAGGTTGCGAGAGCGGCCTGTCTTTATTCTATTCTAGTAGGACAGTCGATATCAAGGCTAAATAAGTGATACTGAACCTCCCGATCTGAATGGTTCAGCGTGCAGGCGAGTGGGATAAGTGGACCAGAACCTTCTATACCATCAATGAATTGTTTGTGAGGCAGAATTGGAGTAAGCTGGTGCATCGCCATACAGGTAGCTCATGATCTGATTGAGCTTCCTGATATTTAGAGTTTCTCTAATTGTGCAATGCTGAATGAGGTGAAAAATAAATTACTTTCCACAATATGCAGATGGATTTGCTTTAGTCAAACTGCCCGGTATGGATGGCAAACTGACCTTCCGGCTAATAACAATGCCTCTTTTTTATTTACAAGCGTATAAATTCGGGTAAAATGCATAACATTAATGGTTGAAATTCAAATGGACGATATATCCAAAGCTCAGGAAATTTCCATGCTGGAACCTCTGACCACGACGCACTTATGCGAGCTCTGGTCGCGAACGTACAATACTCAGGGTAAACCGGATTGGTCGCACCTGTTCCCCTACTACCATGATGACATCATCTTCGATGATATCATCCAGCATATTGAGGGTAAGGTGGAGTTCATGGCGATGTGCAACCGCCTGGCTAATCGCTGTGAACAGGTCAATATGGACATCCAATCGATAGTCATGGATGGGAAGCATGTCTTTTTTCAATGGAAGATGGTGATGAGCTTTAAGAAGTGGCCCAGCAATGCCTTGTATGGCTGCACAAAACTCACCGTGGCTGAAGATAACCGCATCATTATGCAGCGCGATTATTTCGACTTATGGGGTACGATCTTGAATGGCATCCCCTTGCTGCGTAAGTCATATTGGAAATTTATGCGTCGATATTTTGGGTAGTAGTTAGCCGTACATGAAACTGCCTGAAGAGCTCCAATTCTTTCAAAATGCCCGCCTGCCTCAGAGAACCACCCAGGTCCGGATGGATGGCAAGCTTTGTGTACTCACCGGAGCCACTGCTGGTGTGGGCTACCAGGCTGCCAAAAGGCTTGCCCAGGGTGGAGCCAGCCTGGTGCTGGTTTGCCGCAACCCATTCAAAGCTGCCCATGTGCAGGCTGAGCTGCAACATGCCTACGGGGTTCGGGTCGATGTGATCATTGCGGATTTTTCCCGTCTCGATGAAGTGCGTGAAGCTGCAGGCGTCATTCTGGCAAGCTACCCGCGCATTGATATATTGATCAATAATGCCGGGCTGCACAATACCCATCGCATCCTCACAGGGGATGGCTTCGAGGTTGTCTTCTGTGTTAACCACCTGGCATCTTTTCTGTTGACACGCTTGCTGCTCGACCGGATGATCGCCAGCGCTCCAAGCCGTATCCTACAGGTAAATTCACAGGGGCACCGCTTTGGCGGGTTGGATCTCACCGACCTGAGCTGGCAACGCAGGCGCTTTCATGGACTGCAAAGCTATGGGGCATCCAAAGTGGCCCAACTGCTCACCGTCTGGGAACTGGGAGAGAGGTTGCAGGGAACAGGCGTGACGATTAATGCGATGCATCCGGGTGAGGTGCGTACCAATATTGGTATGAACAATGGGCCTGTGTACCGTTTCTACCAGCGCAATCTCATCAGATGGATGCTGAAAGACCCGGTGATATCGGGCGAGGCGATTTATTACCTGGTGGCTGCACCTGAGATGGCTGAGGTGAGTGGTCGTTTCTTCAACCAGACCATCGACGAGAAACCGGCTAGTGCACGCCCTCGACCGGGAGCTGGGTAAGCAAGTTTGGACGATCAGCGAGCAAGCCACAGGTTTAGCATGAGTGATCGGGCAAGTGGATCTTGGAGGAGAGAATATGGAATATGACGCCATTGTTGTAGGTGGTGGGATTGCTGGTTTGATTACTACAGCCTACCTGGTAAAAGCTGGCCTGCGCACCCTGTTATGCGAGAAGGAAGCCTTTTGCGGCGGGTTGATCAACTCTTTTGAGCGGGATGGTTTCGTCTTTGATGGCGGTATCCGCGCCATGGAGAACTCGGGTGTGCTGCTACCCATGCTTAAGCACCTGGGCGTTGAGCTCGAGCTGGTTAAAAACCATGTTTCCATGGGTATCGAAGATCGTGTGATCCGCCTGGAGAGCGAAGCAAGTGTGAACGATTACCAGAGCCTGCTTGAAGGGTTCTATCCACAAAGTAAAGCTGAGATTGCCCGGATTATCGAACAGATCCGCTTGATCATGCGCTACATGAAGGTGCAGTATGGCATCAACAATCCGCTCTTCCTGGATTTTAAGAAGGATCGAGATTATCTGCTGAAGGAAATCCTGCCCTGGATGTTGAGGTACGCCCTGACCGTGAGAAAGATCACCTCGTTAAATCGCCCGGTTGTGGATTTCCTGCGCCAGTACACAAGCAACCAAAACCTGCTGGACATCATCTCGCAGCATTTCTTTCAGCAAACGCCAGCTTTCTTCGCCCTAAGCTACATTAATTTGTACCTGGATTACAACTACCCACTCGGAGGGACGCGGAAGCTCATTGACAGTCTGACCGGGTTTATCGAAAACCACGCGGGCGTGATCAGCACCAATACCGAAATTCGCCTGGTAGACCCGGGGACCCGCTTGGTTGTGGATGCCCAGGGGAACCAGCACCATTACCGCAGGCTCGTCTGGGCCGCTGATTTGAAATCATTCTACAGGCTGGTCTCCATGGAAAACATTCAGGATCAGCATGTGCAGGAGGCTGTCCGGCTCCGCCAGGCTGAAGTAGCTGATAAAGTCGGCAACGATTCGGTCTACACGGTGTACCTGGCGGTCAACCTGGATAAAAGTTACTTCGAGCGGATTGCGAGTGAGCATTTCTTCTACACTCCCAGCCGGCACGGCCAGTCACAAGCCGGTCCGATACCGCTTCACGCAGGGCGAGACGAGATCGAACGCTGGCTAAAAGAGTTCTTTGCGCTTACCACCTATGAAATATCCATCCCAGTGATGCGGGATCCGACACTGGCTCCCCAAGGGCAAAGCGGGTTAATCGTGAGCGTCCTGTTCGATTACGCACTCACCTGGCGTATCCACGAGATGGGTTGGTACGAAGCATTCAAGGCCCTATGCGAGCAGTGTGTGGTCGCCACATTGGATAGCTCCATTTACCCGGGCCTACAGCAAGCTGTTTTACAGCAATTCAGTTCTACCCCGCTGACGATGCAGCGCTTAGCAGGCAACTCTGAGGGCGCCATCACAGGCTGGTCGTTCACCAATCATTCAATGCCAGCTGAAAGTCGGCTGCCGAGGATCATGAACGCGATCACCACGCCAGTGCCGGGCGTGTTTCAGGCAGGCCAGTGGACGTACAGCCCAGCAGGCTTACCGGTGTCGATCATCACCGGCAAGATCGCAGCTGACCGTGTAAAAAAGGAAATCAAAAAACGGTAATACGTGTCACAGCATCTGCAATGTTATGCTTGTCAGTGCATTTCTCATCGGTTCCTTTCCGTTCCCTGTATTAGCCTGGTAAATTCCTTCAACGATTAGTTATTTGTAAGGATTGTTGCGGTAACCCTGGTGTGTCCGATTCATATCATCAGGGGATAAGCATGTTGGTATCCTCTCACTATGGGGAGTTGAGATTGCCTATTACCTTCAGCATGATCTATCCGATTACGATATTTCCTGTGAATTTCCTGCCTGCTGCAATCCATTTGCACAATTAACCGCTTAGTCTCACAGCCAGGACGGTGATGTACAAGTTTTTTCACCTATTACTACTTATATCATCTTAATTCTCTATAATATGGTATATTTGGCATTACTATTCTCTTGAGATAGAAAACAAATATCGGTAAGAATGGAAAGCTATGATGGATAAGATAATTCTTTTACTACTATTCCTGGGGACGTTGACGGCATGCGCCAGAACCCCAGCCCTTGACACTATTGCTCCAACCTCTATTGAACCTACACCTGGTTCTGTTCAGGCTGCACCGGCTACGGAAGCTGTCGCCTCGCCATTGAACACACAAAGTATCCTCCCATCACCAATGTCCGAATCCTATCTCGAGACGGTTGATCTGTCCAATTTCGTGTCTGCTTGGAACAGTGGCGACGTGGAAAAAATTCGCTCCTTTTACACGCAGGATGCCAGGTATTATTCAGAGTCTGAGATGCAAAATCTGCATAACCAACAGCCAATCGATGTGCTGGTGTCAGACCCTTCTTTTGTTGAAAAGGTTGCAGCACATGATGGTATGACCATGCATATCCTATCGGACCCTTGGATGATCTACGGGAAATTGGTCGCTTTTCTGTATCGGTGGGAGGATGACACCGAAGGATACGATGGTGCTGCCCTACTGCGCTATGAAGGTGACAAAATTTTCCTGCACAGTTTTATTGAATCCAGCCAGCTGACACCCAATCCGGCTGATGGCACCGCTTATGTTGAAGACAGCAACATGACAAATATGATGCAGGTTTGGGTGAATTCTGACCAGAATGCTGCGCAAGAAATCTATACTGCAAATCCGGTTATCCTTAGCGATGAAGATTTGGCTCAGGCAGCCTGGCGTGATTTTTCGATTCCCCCTGGGATTAATCAATTATTGACCCAATTTTCTGGCTGGAACCCAACCATAATTGAGACACCTAAAAGGATCGGAGATCTGGTAATTTTCGCCTGGCATTGGGAAGCGTTTGATTATCCGAAAGGTTATGGAATTCGACTGGTCCACTTTAAGGATGCGCACATAACAACCGATATCCGTTATGCCATTCGTCCATGGGAAGCCAATGGTCAGCCATTTATGAATCCATGAGATATAAAATTCTTTGACCCTATGAGAAGTTGGAATACACATAAGCAGGTAATACTCTTGTAAATGATTTGCGTGAGTCCATCATAGCATGTCGATATTCACTTGCCTTGTATTCAATATCCATACAATTAATTATCATCGGTTTCAAAAATCGCGATCGTGTTGAATTACTAGCGTCTGGCTTACGGCGCTTGCAGTTAAGTTCGATTACTGGATGGATTGATCACGGGGCTGATACTAAAATCCAAACCAAGTGATGGTTGTCTGGGAAAATCCCCTACTCCTGCTACCATCTGGTCATACTGACCGATCAATGTCTCCAATTGGGTGCTATTAGGGATCTGTGAGACACCAAAGCCGGTCACACAAGCCGCACCCATGATATTGGCGAATTTCAAGCAAGTTTCGATCGTTGCGCCATGCAGATAGCCATATAAAAAACCGGCATTAAAGCTATCACCTGCCCCTGTAGTATCAATAATCCTCGGAACCTGGATTGCCGGTGCTCTGGTTACTTTACCCTGAGAATAAGCAACCGATCCTTCCCTCCCGATCTTTATTACTACCTGGGGAGAAAATTGGGCAAGGATGCGTGCCGATTCGGACGTGTCGTGTATACCGGTCAGTCGAAAGGCTTCACAACAATTCGGCATAAACAGGTCTACGCTGCTTAGTGCGTCGATCACACCCGGTGTCTGGAGCGTTACATCCCGGTATTGACAGTCCATCACTAGGGTAATGCCAAGCTGCCGGGCAGCAGCCGCGAAATCAAGGAATGCCGGGCCGTACTCTAACCCACCCACCAGGAAGATGCGCGGCCGGTAGGTTTCTAGGATCTCGATCAGGTTCCAGGGTTCGCATGGATCCATATAACTGATGAAGCCTCGGTCGTACTGGAACGAAAACGCCACCGAAAGAGCACAAAGATGATGATCGTGGATTTTAAAGAAAGTGGAGTCAATCCCCAAATCTTTGATCTTTTCGAGCACGAACTGGCTGAAGTGATCTGATCCGAAGTCTGAAACCCAACCTGTTTTCATGTCTAAACGATGGAGTGCGTACGTGGTATTGAAAGCACCACCAGGCACCATGTGAAGTTCCGTCCCGTAGATTTCTGTGCCCAATTGGGGTAGATCTGCCAGGCCAGCAATAATCAGATCACAAAAATATGGACCGAGATGGATCACATCGTATTGCTTATCTGATTTATTTATACTCATACTACATCCATTCTCCAACGAATGCAGTGTCCTTCGAAGTATTCATCGGCTTGCTGGCTGGCTTGCTTTAAAAAGCATCACAGAACATTACCTCAACACTTGAACAATAAACCGTGCTTGACGATCTTCGCAATCATTCTTCCATATATGGATCCGGCATTGGCAGGATGTGCCACAACCAGTAGGAGGTTAATATTGCAGGCAGGCAAGTAATCAATCATAGGCTCTAACGAGGTCTTATCTATGAAAAAGGTCATCCCTTTATCCCGGTAAAGGTGATACCTTGGATGAAGTATCGCTGAGCGATGAAGAAGATGATCACCATGGGCAGCAATGCAACGATTGAAGCCGCCATTAAATATCCCCAGTGCACGGTATAGGTGCTCCGGAAGAAATTCAACCCCAGGGCGATGGTATAGTTGGTTTGTTTATGTAAGAATACCAATGGGTACAAGAAATCGTTCCATACTCCCTGGAAGTTAAAAATGGCGATGGCAGCTAAAGCCGGTTTTGAGAGCGGAACGATTATTTTCCAAAGGATTTGTATTCGGTTCGCACCATCGATCAAGGCAGCCTCTTCAAGCTCAAGGGGAATATTCATAAAAAACTGCCTCAATAAAAAGATATAAAATGGGCTGCCAAAGAAGGCTGGAACGATCAATGGCAGGTATGAGTCGATCCATCCAAGCTTATTGAATTCAATATAGAGTGGAATAATCCGTACCGGTTCAACCAGCATCATGGTCGATAACATGAGGATGAATAAGAAATTCTTGCCGGGTGCACGTAGTCGCGCAAAACCATAAGCAATAATCGTACAGGACAAGAGGTTCCCGCAGATGGCTAAGGCAGCTATGAACAAGGTGTTCAGGGTGAAGCGCCAAAAAGGTACATAGGTCAGCGCCTCGGGATAATTCTGCCAACGCAATGGGCTGGGAATCCACTGGGGGGGATACTGCATAACCTGGTAATCGGATTTGAATGAAGAGGACAAAGCCCAAAAAAGTGGTAGGATAAACATCAATGAACCCACGATCAGCATCAGATACACGATCAGGTTCCAGATATTCCTGCGCCAATGAGAAGGCTGTAAATAGTCTTGCTCATTATATGAACTTCTCAAAGCCATGCTTCATTCTCCAACACTGCGGTAAAACACCCATTTCCCTGAGGTCATGAAGATCAGTAATGTGCATGCTAAAACGATTAAGAAGAGCACCCAGGCCATGGCTGAAGCATACCCCATCTGAAGGTGTTCAAAAGCCTTGCGGTACAAATAGAGCACATAAAAGAGGGTTGAATCCAACGGTCCACCATTCGTTGCTACAAAAGCGTTGGTAAAGGTTTGAAAAGTCAGGATAATGCCGAAAATTAAGTTGAACAGAAGAGATGGCGTGAGTAGGGGCAAGGTTACTTTCCAGAATTTGTTCCAACGGTTCGCACCATCAATCTCTGCAACTTCATACAGGACTGTGGGGATATCCTGTAACCCTGCGAGGAAGATGATCATTGTTCGACCAACACCCCATAACGACATGATGATCAAGGCGCTCAAAGCCCATTTTGGGTCGAGCAGCCAGCGTGGACCCTGGATGCCAGCGTAGCTGAGTAGCGTGTTGATCAAGCCATGTTGGGGGTTGAACATCCACATCCACATCACTACATAGGCGACTCCACTCAGCACGGATGGTAAATAATATACTGTTCTGAATACCCCGATCCCGCGTAGCTTTTGGTTTAACAACAGGGCCAACGCCAAGCCAAAAATCATATCCAGCGGTACGTAAATTAATGTATACACCAGGGTAACTTTAAAGGATTTCAATGCCAGGGCATCTCGAGTGAATAGGCGTACATAATTCTCCATACCGATAAACTGAGGTGAAGTCAACAAATCCCACTCAGTCAGGCTGTAATAAAATGAGGCCAGGATGGGACCCAGGTAAAACAAGATGAAACCAATTAACCATGGAGATATGCACAGATAGAATGTGATGGCCTCACGTTGGCGCAAATTTAGCCTGGGGATATGCAGGCTGGCTCTGAGGGAAGGCGAGATCATAGAGGAAAATTGACCGGGTATTCCTTTTATTGGTGGGAGGGGAGTGCCCTCTGGCGTGAGGGCACTCCCAAAGCAGTAAAACTTATTTGAGTTTCTCGTCCAAGGCAGCTTGAGCTTCCTGAGCAGCAGTCTTCATTACCTGGGCAACATCCGCATTGGGATCGATCAATACCGTCTCAAGCGCTTTACGAAGTGCAGGGTCGCCTGTTTCTCCCCAGTAATCGGTTGAAACATAGGCCCGAGGGGCAAGGTAATCCAGGCCACGGATCCAGGCACCTTCAATTGGATCCGTTGTCATACCGGCAGCTTCTGCCACAGCGGCAACCGGCGGAATCGCATGTAATTTCCAGATTTCCGAACCTTCGGCTCCCACATAGTACCTCAGGAAGCGCCAGGCCGCTTCAGGATTCTTTGTGCCGCTGTAGATGCCAAAGCCTCCCCAGAAGAGCACGTTGGCTTTTACGTCACCTGCAGGCACTTCCACGGTGCCCAGGTCCACATTCGGATTGCTGAGCAAGCCAGTCTGAGGCCAGCGACCGAACAGGCGCATAGCAGCTTTCCCAGACTCGAACTCAGGGTTGCCACCCGCCCACAGGTTGAAATCAGCAGGTGGAGGGGCTACTTTATACTTGTTATATAGATCGGCATAGAACTGTACAGCCTTGATCGTCTCCGGCGAATCCATGTAGCCAACATAGCTCTTACCATCCGGACTAATCAGCCTGCCACCCGTAGCTGCCACCCAGTATTCAAATCCACTGGTCCAGTTGGCTGATAGTTGAGCCCCCCAAATATCCGTCTGACCATCGCCATCAACGTCCTTGGTCAGCTCCTGGGCAGTTTTCAAGAAATCATCCCAGGTCCAATCATCCGTGGGATAGGCCACGTTATATTCATCAAATATCTTCTTGTTGTAATACACAGCCAGGGGAGAGAAATCCTTGGGCAGGAAATATTGCGAGCCCTGGTATTTACCAGGATCCAACATGCCAGGCAGGTAAATACTGGTGTCCAAAGGATAATTACCGTTAATAAAATCATCCAACGGTAGGAAACCACCTTTAGAAACAAACATCGGCACGGCATCATCACCGATTTGAATGATGTCTGGGGCGTCACCGGCTGCAATTTGGGTCAGCAAGCGGGTGTAGTAGTCATTCCCAGAGACTGCTTCAAGCTGCACCAGGATATCGGGATTCTGCTTTTCAAACTCAGCAATGATCTCTTGATGTGGATTTAATCCTTCGCCACTGTCACCTGTACCCACTCGTAAAATGATCTTACCGCCTTCAGCGGTCGGTGCAGGTGTGGGAGTGACAATAACTTCATTAACTACTTCCACAGTCGAAATAACGGTTTTTTCCACCGGAACTTCCACAGTATTTTCTATCGTGATGACCTCCGGTGTCGGTGTCGATGTTTGAGCACAGCCTACAACAAGAGCGGTAATCATTATTGCCAGAATGAGAAAATTGGTAAAACGCAGGCACTTTTTCACAGCATTCTCCTTTTATGAACTGTCGTCGTATTGTTTTTGTCAGTTGAAAGCGATCACTTTCAACAAGTATTACTTTCCTTAAATCACCTCCTTTATCCATAATTAAGTTTAGTAAAAGCTATCAGCGTTTAACTAATAATAATACATTATTTGTTAATTCAAAGCATCACTTTGCTGTCTTTCTATGCTAGCTACCCATACTGGACGAATTGGTACGAACCTGCATAGCCGGTAACTTATGCATCATAGCTATGATTACCAGGTTAATGATCCCAGATTCTGTATGAACCAAGGTTTCTTTCCACAATCAGAAACCAATTTATAAATATGCTCGATAATCCTCCTATTTCCGATCATTAAAAAAAACTCCCCCAATCTCAGAGATCGATCAGAATGGGGGAGTTTGGGTTGTTTATTGAATTACTTCATCTGGCAATGGTGGATAGGAATATACGATAGGAAGTCAAGTTGGGGGTTGTGATCACTGTTGGATCAAATCCATTGGCACCACCTACTGCATATACTGAGGCAACCACGCCACTCCGCAGGACAATGGTCGGTATATCGAAGATCAGCGTACCGCAATTTGAGCCTGCAACAGTGACTTTCAGGTTGTAAAATCCACTCGGCAGCTCAAGATAAGGGTCTGTGTAACCCTTGTAAGGTACGCCGGGGATTACAACCGTTCCGCTATCGGTACACACATCAACTTTTGTGCCTTCCAGGGTATCAGCAAAAGGTGCAAAATGGACCACTCTTAAGCGAGCCATATCTGCCATGGGAGGTGTGTTATCGTCCACCAGGGGGAAGAGCTCAAGAGGCCAGCTGTTAGCACCACCGATGGCTGAGAGGGTATACCTCTGACCGCCTTCCAGGTTGAAGGTGCCGGAGATGGCTGGGTCAACTCCACCAGTTGGGATTACTTCCACCAGGTGATCAACATCCGGTGTTAGCTCAACATAACCCGTCAGTTCCCCAAATACGAAGTCGGTCAAGAGATTTGTTCCATCCACACGCACGGTCACTGATGTATTTTCCAATCCAGCTGCAAATGGAGCAAAGTGTCCCACAGCAACATAGGCTGGGCTGAGTTCAAAGCCTGTGATGCTGGTGACCTGCAGGTCCCAGTCATTGGCGCCACCGATGGCAAAGACATCCACGATGTCACCAGCTGCCAGGCGCAGGGAGGGCAGGTCAAGGGCGACGGTGCCGCAGCTTGTTCCAGCCACTGCGATGAGCAGGTCATAATCACCAGCGGGCAGGGACAGATATGGGTTAGTGAAAATTTTGTAGGGTACATTGGTAAGGACCGCTGCGCCGGCATCGGTGCAGACATCGACCATGGTGTCATCCAGGTCTGCGGCGAAGGGTGCCAGGTGGGCGATGCGTACCTTGGCCTTGAGAGGATCGGGGGTGATGTCATCGACCAGGGGGAAGAGCTCAAGAGGCCAGCTGTTGGCTCCGCCGATGGCAGCCAGGGTGTACTGCATTCCGGGTTGGAGGGTGACAGTGCCTGCAATGGCAGGATCCACAGCACCGGTGGGGATGATCTCGATCAGGTGCTCGCCTTCTGGGAGTGAGATGCCAGCGACGATCTCGCTGAACTGGAAGTCAGTCAGGGCATCCACGCCATCCACACGCACGGTGACGGATGTGCCGACCGGTGTGTTGGCAAAGGGAGCAAAGTGGGCTACATTAACTGTGGCATTTTGAATTTTATTTGTTGGAGGAATTTTGTGCCTTTGCTGGCTTTCAGCAAAAGCTGGTGAAACTGTTGACAGAATTACGGTTACGAGTAGCAGTCCGATAAACAAAAACTTACTGAGATATTTCATTGTTTTTACCTTTCTTTGATTTGTGGGATTTTGGTTATTAATTTGATTGAGATATATGTTGTTTTTCATCTGTTTCACTCCCTCACAATAAAGATAAACTTGATGTACATTGTAGTAATTATAATAGATATATACAAAATGTCAATATTTTGTATAAATAATGTATAGATACTAATCGGATTCTAATGTTATCGATACCGTTTTATCTGATGGATATCCCGAGCCATACTATTTTGCATGATCAGGTGCATGTATATCTCTTTCATACAAATATTGCTAATGGACAGGGTAGAATTAGATCAGGATGGAATTTGTCCTGAGATAAAATAGATTTTTCTAGAGATGCCTGGGATGGGGAGTACAAAGGACATTTCCAACGGTAAACAGTTCTAACTTGCTCAGGGAGAAGCTGACCTTACCTCGGGATTTTAAAGGCCGATTCAATCTGATTTTCATCGCTTTCGAACAGTGGCAGCAGATGGAGGTGGATTCCTGGATGGCTCTGGCCAATGAATTGGAGGAGCAGTTCGACGATTTGTTTTTCTATGAGCTGCCAACCATACAGAGCAGGAATACTTTATAAAAGATGTTATTTAATGAATGCATATGGGCTGGCATCCCCACCACATAATCAGCCAGCATTGCAAAGTGGACGTAGGGTACATACATGCTTATATTTATGGGTGAGCACGGCGACAGGTAAGTAGCAGCCTTATCAATGAAGAATGTGGATGGTATGCCTATGGACAGTTATTACCTGAAATGCAGCAACTGCCGCGACTGGAACGGTGAGTGCAATCACATCGTCCGTGAAGTGAAGGATTCGGCAAATTACATCATAAATTACTAAGGTTCCACTTATTTTAGGATCGGCATGTCACTGGCTCGTAACATTGGAACAATTTTCTAGGACCAGAACAGTGTTCTGACCATTTCCACTTATCTTGAAGGCAACTATGACCTGCATGATATATCCTGAGTAGTCCATGTGTCGTCGGGCAGGGCAGAGTCGAACGCATTGTGCAGACTGAACTATCCCCCGGGGAACAGTCTGTGCTGGAATCTTCCGCGCAGATACTGAAAGATGGCAAAGTTGGCCTTAAACAAGTTGAAACAGCCAAAATTAAAAAAAAACACTAACATCGTGTCATTTGGGTATTTAATTATCCATTTTTTTTGACTGAATTACATTAAAATATAATTGAGCAAGTTAAGCCCAAAGGAGCATCCTAATGTCTACTGAAGTTTCGCTGAAACACCATCACAAACCAAATGGTTTTTCCGATCATTTTGCGCTTGTTTTAACGAAGTCAATGCGCTTCTTTGCTGATACTTTTTTTGCCCGCCGCTACGGTCATCGAGCGGTTGTATTGGAAACAGTAGCCGCGGTACCAGGCATGGTTGGAGGCGTTTTACAACACCTGCGCGCCTTGCGTCGCATGGAAAGCGATAAGGGTTGGATTCGTACCTTATTGGATGAAGCCGAAAACGAGCGTATGCACTTGATGACCTTCATTAACTACGCCCAACCGACATTGTTGGAGCGACTGATAATTCTGCTAGCCCAAGGCGTATTTTTCAATGGTTTCTTTCTGCTATATCTTTTATCTCCAAGAACTGCTCACCGCGTTGTGGGGTACTTCGAAGAGGAAGCAATCCACAGCTACACAGAGTACCTCAATGATGTAGACAGTGGAATAATCCCCAATGTCCCTGCGCCCAAAATCGCTATTGACTATTGGAAATTGGCATCAGATTCACGGTTGAGAGATGTAATCATCGTGGTCCGTGAAGATGAGTCCCATCACCGCGATGTAAATCACGGATTTGCCGATGAGCTGGCTTGATGCCAAAAACACGTACAGGCATTGCCTAGCATTCTTGTTCGCGTGTAATTGCTATCTATCCCACCGGGAGGCTCTTCTGGCAACTGATTGCCGATGCAATTCGTTAGGCAGTATATTGAATATCACAAAACTTGAGCATGATTATTAAATTGAATTTATAGAGAAAGGGTAACTTTTGTACAAAAGATATTAACATATGATGGTTCTGGTGGCATTGGTTCAGCTACAAGTCGCATACTCCATGCACGTGGGTATAATCTCCACTTGGTGGGACGGTATGAAGAGAGGTTAGCAGACATTGCGAGAGAACTTGGCGCACTTCTACGTTGGGCGATGTCAATGACAGCAGTCTATTTATCCGGGCAGCACAAGATTCCGAAGCAGTATTGAGTGGTTTGGTCTATGCAGTTGGCACGATCAATCTCTGCAGTCTTGGACGCCTTACTGCAGCTGATTTCCTGGCCGACTTCGGTTTAGGACAAGGTAAAATCAGATTAGGACGGTATTATTCTGGGAATAAAATAAGATCTCAACTACAGATTCTTGGGATGGCTTAGAAATGATATTTCCAACAGTTAACGGTTCAAACTTGCTCAGGGAGAAATTGTCCTTGCCTGGGGATTTTAAAGGCAAATTAAATCTAATCTTCATCCCCTTTGAACAGTGGCAGCAGATGGAGGTGGATTCCTGGATGGCTTTGGCCAAAGAATTGGAGGAGCAGTTTGACGGTCTGGTTTACTATGAGCTGCCAACCATACAGAGCAGGAATTCTTTCTACAAGCTGTTCATCAATGAGGGCATGCGGGCTGGTATCCCCAATCAAAAAACCCGTGAACGTACGATCACCCTTTATCTTGATAAGGCGGCTTTTCGTTCCACTTTGGGTATGTTAGATGAAGAGCACATTTATATCTTGGTTGTTGACCAACAGGGGAATGAATTTTTCCGCGCTCGTGGCCCGTATAGCAGTGAGATGGATATCGCTCTCCGCCAGGTACTTCTCCAACTTAACCAAAAAGCGCTGGAATGAGTGGAACGAATTGCGATAGATGGACCTTAATCATAGACAAAAAATGTTAGTAGAGAATAAAACAGCTCGTCTCATATTGGTTACAGGCGCAACCGGGTATATCGGGGGACAACTTGTACCACGTCTGCTAGAGCTTGGATACCGCATTCGTTGCCTGGTGCGAGATCCTGCTGGCTTGAAGAGATATTCCTGGCGGAGTGTCGTTGAGATCGTTGCAGGCGACGTGCTCCAGCCAGATACGCTTGTACCAGCCATGCAAGGAGTATCTGCAGCTTACTATTTGGTTCACAGCATGTCAGCTGGATCAGACTTTCACCAGCTTGATCTGATTGCCGCCCATAATTTTGGCACGGCTGCACGGAATGCTGGAGTGGAGCGTATCATCTTTCTTGGAGGTCTGGCTGAGACCACATCCAATTTGTCGGAACACATGCGCTCACGCCTGCAAACAGGCGATAACCTGCGTAGCGCCGGCATCTCGGTGACTGAATTTCGAGCTGGAGTCATCGTGGGTTCTGGCAGCATCTCCTTTGAAATGATACGTTACCTGACCGAGCGTGTACCGGCCATGATCTGCCCGCGTTGGGTCTACACGCCCACCCAACCGATCGGCATTCGTGAAGTTTTGGAATACCTGGCATCTGCACTGGCCGTACCTGAGAGCTCTGGACGTATTATCGAGATTGGCGGGTCAGAAGTCATTTCTTATGGAGAAATGATGATGGTTTATGCCGATGTGCGAGGTCTTAAGCGATGGATGGTGCCTGTTCCGGTTTTAACACCGCGTTTATCATCCTATTGGGTCAACCTGGTCACTCCCATCCCGGCAGCCATTGCACGTCCACTCATCGAAGGCTTACGTACCGAAAGCACAGTGCATGATCCCATCGCCAGGCAGCTATTCCCCCACATCCAGCCAGTAGATTACCGTACGTCAGTGGAGCGGGCACTCGCCCACTTGGAGCCAGGTATGATCGACTCCAACTGGAATGAGACAATAAAGACCATCTGGGATGACGAAGCTCCCGTCATGGTAACTATTCACGAAGGCATGATTTTGGAGCACCACAAGCGTGTTGTCCCAGCATCTGCAGAAGTTGTTTATCAAATCTTCACCAGCCTGGGAGGAAAGCGTGGATGGTTTAATATTACTTGGGTATGGAGGATGCGCGGTTTTTTGGATCGGATGGTTGGTGGGGTAGGCTTTCGGCGAGGGCGGCGAAGTCCCGCTGATTTGCAGGTAGGAGATGCCCTAGATTTCTGGCGGGTCGAAACCCTGGAGCCAGGACAACTCCTAAGGTTACGTTCCGAGATGAAAATGCCAGGAATAGCCTGGTTACAGTGGCAGGTCATCCCTGGAGAGAAGAAAAACGCTTTACTCCTGCAAACTACTTTCTTTGCTCCGAAGGGATTATTGGGATGGTTGTATTGGTATGCGGTCTACCCACTTCACAAATTGATCTATAGGAAGCTTATAGATCAGATTGCAATTCGGGCGATTAGCTTAGAATCCGAACATAACTGATCACCACTGGAGCAAAACATCGTGCGAGATTATATTAAACTTTATATTGCAACGCTGATCGCATTCTTCGTGATCGATATGGTCTGGCTTGGATTGATCGCACGCACACTTTACCGGAATTATCTTGGTTTCTTGTTGGCTTCCACCACTAACTGGTTTGCAGTGATACTTTTCTATCTCTTGTTCATTCTGGGGATCTTGGTATTTGTCGTTTTGCCTGGGCTACAGGATAATTCACTTAAAGCAACCCTTCTACGTGCGATGTTGTTTGGGCTTGTAACCTATGCCACTTATGATCTTACCAACCTGGCAACCGTGAAAAACTGGCCTGTACTGATCACCGTTATAGATTTGGCTTGGGGTACAATATTGAGCGTATTGGTAAGTTATATCAGTTTTATGGTGGCAAAGCGGCTTATTTTCCGTAATAATCATTGATCAATCATTCTGCATGAAGGGAGAAAACGAGATGGCAACGATAAGTAGCGTAACAGAAAGTTCAACAAGCGCAGCAGATCGCAAGTTTGTCGGACTGCGGCGCTTCAATCTGGGCATGGGCGTCCTGCACCTGGTCCAGGGCATCTTCATGATCGCAGTCAGCAATGACACCACATACCCCATCTACACCAATTTCCTTAAATTTGATATTGCTACCCGTTCACTAAATCCTAATCCTGAGCTTGTCTATGAGCTTCCATTTGGCATAGCCGTGGCTTGTTTCCTGTTGATATCAGCTGTAGCGCACTTCTACCTGGCTACGATTGGCTACAAGGGCTATGTAAAAAATCTGAAGAAGGGCATGAACCCGATTCGCTTTTATGAATATGCCCTCAGTTCTTCGTTGATGATCGTATTAATCGGCATGCTCGTCGGCATCTGGGATCTGGGCGCAATTATATTGATCTTCGCAGTCAACGCCACAATGAATCTGTTTGGCAACATGATGGAGCTGCACAACCAACACACCGAGAAGACAAACTGGACCGCCTTTATCTATGGATGCATTGCCGGGATCGTGCCGTGGATTGTGATCATGCTCTTCTTCGTAGGTGCGGTCAATTCTACGGGGGCCAAACCGCCACCATTTGTCTACACCATTGTCCCAACATTGTTTGTCTTTTTCAATATCTTCGCCATCAACATGGTCTTACAGTACAAGAAGGTTGGTCCGTGGAAGGATTACCTGGTTGGGGAACGCGTCTATATCATCCTGAGCCTGTTGGCAAAGACAGTACTGGCCTGGTTGATCTGGACTGGTACCCTGGCCCCTATATAGTTCAAGCTGTTTTTACCCAATTCACCAAAATCCGGTCTCGGTTTACGGGGGGCTGTCGACCGGTCATTTGTATTTACAAGAATTGCCCTGGCTTTATCCCACTTGAGGCAGCCACCTGATCTCAAACTTAAGATTTGGTGAAGCTTTAGAGTAAGTTACTGGAATGAGTATCTAAAAGCGGGAGGAAGATCCACGGATCAAGAAAGTACTTAGTGCACAAGGGCGATTGAATAACGAGAAACTAGTTTTAATCATGACCGGATCGTAAGTGGATATAAATGCTACTCATTTTATGAAAACAACCGATCGTAATGCCATCATCATTTTCCCGGTTTTGATCGTGATCGGCCTGTTGGTGGCGGTTGCTGGCAGCCAGGGTGGTTGTCGGGTGGCTGGGATCCCAGTCTTTGCTCTGCTGGTGGGCCTGACCTTTCTCATCCAGTGGCTGGTCTTTATCCCGGCTTACTGGCGGCAAACCGAGAAGTTCTTCGACCTGACAGGCAGCCTCACTTATATCACCGTCGGCACGCTGGCCTTATTTATGAGTACTGGCGTGGATGGCAGAGCGATCCTGGTATGGGCGCTGGTTGTGATCTGGGCAGTCCGGCTGGGTTCCTTCCTGTTCAATCGTATTAAAAAAGCGGGCAAGGATGACCGTTTCGATGAGATCAAACCTTCTTTCATCCGTTTTCTGAATGTATGGACTATCCAGGGTGTGTGGGTTACCTTAACGGTCTCAGCTGCGCTGGTCACGATCACCACAGTCAATCGCAAAGGGCTGGATCTGTTTGCCCTGATCGGCTTCCTGGTGTGGGTCTTCGGATTTTCAATGGAAGTAGTAGCTGATCATCAAAAAAGCCGCTTCAACGCTGACCCCAATAATAAAGGTAAGTTCATTCAGTCTGGCCTGTGGTCTCGTTCACGCCATCCGAACTACTTTGGGGAGATTGTCTTGTGGACTGGTGTCTTCCTAATATCCCTGCCGGTTCTGAAGGGTTGGCAGTGGGTGGCTCTGATTTCCCCAATCTTTGTCACCCTGCTTCTAACCCGCCTCAGCGGTATTCCACTGCTCGAAAAGAAGGCTGACCAAAAATGGAGCGGTCAGGCAGATTATGAAGCTTATAAAAAAAGAACGCCTGTCTTGATACCCCAAATTAACCCAAGTCATTAGTCTGCATTTACCATTTTGGAACGTATACCACTATGAACACTTTACTTGGCAAACACTGGCACCATCTTCCTGCAAATGAAGTTCTCGATCTGTTGGATAGCGACATCCAGCATGGATTGGACATTTTCGAGATAAAGCACCGCCAGGAACGTTTAGGCTTCAACGTGCTGACTCCGAAAAAGGGTAAAAGCTCACTGCGGCGCTTTCTGTCCCAGTTCAACAACCCGCTGGTGATCATTTTGATGATCGCCAGCCTGGTGACGGCGATATTGAAAGACCCCATTGACGCATTGGTGATTTTTGGGGTCGTGCTGATCAATGCCATTATCGGATATATCCAAGAATCGCACGCCGAACAAGCTATTGCCGCCTTAGCCAAAACAATGACCACCGAAGCTACCGTCATTCGCAGCGGGAAGGTGGTGCGCCTGACGGCAACCGATCTGGTTCCAGGTGATATCGTGCAATTGCAGGCGGGGTCACGCGTCCCGGCTGATCTTCGCCTGGTGAACTCGCGCGATCTTCAGGTAACCGAAGCCGCACTCACTGGCGAATCGCTCCCGGTAGAGAAAGATGGCTCCTTGCTGATTGCACACGATGCTGTCTTAGCTGAGCGCCGCAATATGGCTTATGCTTCCACCCTGGTCACGTATGGCACAGCAACCGGCGTGGTGGTCGCAACAGGCGACGGCAGCGAAGTTGGGCGTATCTCACAGTTGATCTCTGAAGCTGCAGCGCTGGAGACCCCTCTCACCCGCAAGATTGCCCAGTTCAGCCGGGTGCTGTTAGTGGTAATCCTGGTGCTTTCGGCGCTGACCTTTGGCATTGGCTTGCTACGCGGTCAACCAGTGGTGGATACGCTCATGGCAGCGATTGCCCTGGCAGTCGGCGCCATCCCAGAAGGGCTACCCGCTGCGTTGACGGTTACCCTGTCGATCGGTGTTTCGCGCATGGCCCGCCGCCGCGCCATCATCCGAAATTTACCAGCGGTTGAAACGCTCGGTTCCACCACCGTTATCTGCTCGGATAAGACCGGTACGCTCACCCAGAATCAAATGACGGTGCAAGAAATCCACACCCAGGGTGGTGTTTATTCTGTGAGTGGTGTTGGTTATCAGCCGGTAGGGCAGATATCTGGGGATTGGAGCAGCGACGCTGCTGTGATTGAGACGCTCAAAGCGGGTCTGCTGTGTAACGACAGCCAGGTTGTTGAGACTGAAGGGCATTGGATAGTGCAAGGCGACCCAACCGAAGGCGCGCTATTGGTCTCTGCCCGTAAAGGGGCACTTGACCTTGATGGAAAAACCTACTCCGCACGGTTGGATTCCATCCCGTTTGATTCGCAGCACCAATACATGGCTACGCTGCACGCCGGTGGCACGGTATACATCAAAGGTGCAGCGGAAGTGTTGCTCGACCGTTGCACCGGGGCTCTCGACCCGTCGGGCCAAACAGCAGACTGTGGTAGAGACGAATTTCGCCAGGCGGTCGAAACAATGGCCTCGCAAGGCCTGCGCGTGTTGGCTTTTGCCCGCCTGGATAAGCTTGATCGACAAAAAATAAACCATGCAGACATCACCCAACTCACACTGTTAGGCCTTCAGGGAATGATCGATCCTCCGCGACCTGAAGCCGTTACAGCAGTGCATGCCTGCCAACAAGCAGGGATTCAAGTGAAGATGATCACAGGTGACCATGCATTAACCGCTGCAGCGATCGGCAATCAGATCGGTTTATGCCCATCCGATTGTACCTCGGTGCTCACGGGGGCAGAAATAGCTGGACATTCAGATAGTGATCTGGTCGAAAAGGTTCACCAGATTAATGTCTTCGCCCGCGTTGCGCCGGAACAAAAGCTCCGGCTGGTGGAAGCACTGCAGACCAGTGGTGATATCGTCGCCATGACAGGCGATGGTGTCAACGATGCACCAGCCCTTAAGCAAGCCAATATCGGCATAGCCATGGGCATCACCGGTACGGATGTCGCTAAAGAAGCCTCTGATATGGTGTTGACGGATGACAATTTTGCCACCATCGAGGCGGCTGTCGAAGAAGGGCGCAGCGTTTTCGACAATCTGATAAAGTTCATTGCCTGGACATTGCCCACCAACCTCGGAGAAGGGCTGGTGTTGCTGGCAGCCACCGTAACCGGGGCAATACTGCCCATCTTACCGATCCAGATTTTATGGATCAACATGGTCACCGCAGCACTTCTGGGTACAACACTGGCGTTGGAGCCAAAGGAGCAGGGTATTATGCGCCGGAAACCGCGTGATCCCGCAGCACCATTATTGACATCCACGATCATCTGGCGTATCGTGCTAGTCAGCATAATTATTCTGGCAGGTGCGTTTGGATTGTTTGAGTATGAAATGATCCGCGGAGCTGCGATTGAACAAGCCCGCACCGTAGCCGTGAATGTTGTAGTATTTGTCGAAATACTGTATTTATTCAATGCTCGCTCGATAACGCGGTCCCCATTTCAGCTGGGTTTCTTCTCGAATCCCTGGGCAATTGGAGGAGCAGTCCTGATGGCTGTGTTACAGGTGATTTTCACCTATGCACCGTTTATGAACACCTTGTTTGGCAGTGCCAGTATCCCTTGGGCATTGTGGTTAGATATACTGGGGGTGAGTCTGGCGGCATTTGTGATTATTGAGATTGAGAAGTGGATACGGCGGAAACTAACTCCATAAGAGATTTATTGACACCAGAAATATTATGGATGGCACCATGGTTTCGGAAAAGTGACCTGTGAATTTAGATCAGGGTAGGTCTAGGGTTTTTATCAATCGATGGCGAACGCCGTCATTAGGCGCCTAAACAAGTATTATGGTCATTGCATTCATAGATACGCTCTCTACTCGAGATTCTGATAGGAGACAAACATGGAATACATGAGAGTTGCAGATACAGCAGAGTTACCATCAAACAAGATGATCATGGTTGTTGTGGGTGGGAAAGAGGTCCTCTTGGTCAATGTGGATGGTTCCTACTATGCTATCGCCAATAAGTGCACCCACGCGGGAGGTTCATTGGTGAAAGGCACCCTGGACGGAAACATCGTCACCTGCCCGAGGCATGCTTCTCAATTCGACATAAAGACAGGTAAGGCTGTGCGGGGAGCCAAGATCGGGTTCATTAAGGTAAATGTAAAGGATGAAGCCTGTTACACTGTCAAGGTGGAAGGGACAGACATTTTGGTGGGCGTATCCGAATAACGGTTAGTGAGCGTGCGGTCAAAGCAGATCGATGAGAAAGAACTAAGCAAATTGCTCCCCATTTAGGTAAAGATATGGATCATCTTAATCCCGACAAGCTTCATGTCAATTTCAGTGACGGTGCCAATACCAATGGGCCTGTCATACCGAGGACATACACGCTGACTCATTCGGATATGACCGGGGATTTATTTCTAACCATTAGCCAGCACTACAATTTTCGTCAAGTTTCTGGGTTATATACTCAGCTGATGCGCGATGAAGTTTTTGCCCAATGGGATGTCGACGAAGGCGTTTCTCTACATGTCCATTGCCATGTGAGTGGGGGTTTGGTCTTTGGTGGTCCAAAACTGCGTTATGGGATTTTCAAATATAGCATGCCACTGGTATTGGAAGCATTCTGGTATGGAGATAGAAGTTTATTGAGTCTCCATTCCGAATTAGCAAATGGAAAGATCATCGTCCACTTCCATGCCAGGCAGAAAAAATGGAATAAGGACGAAGCCTGGGGCGTGCTCGATGACTATAAAATCACATGAGAATGGAAATATAAAGAGCCTAGGCCATAGAGTCACTCAAATGGCATGTATCGTTGAGAGACACAAGCACAAAATCATCCATTTCGGCCTCGAAGACGTTGATGGCGCAGGTGTCTTGTTTGATGTGCCAGATGCGTTCGTTGCCCAGGCCTAATACGCCTAAAAGGATGATGCGGTTGATTACAGTGTGTCCAACTAACACAATAGTCTGTCCAGCATGTCGCGCAGACAGCTCGTTTACGGTGAGCATGCCACGCGGCGTAATTGGGCCAGCGTTTCTCCGTCCGGGATAATTGCCTGATCAGGCTGGTGATACCACGCATCCAGTTCCGCTGGCCAGCGCGCTCGCACCTCGTCGGGTGATAACCCTTGCCATTCACCATAATCAATGTCAACCAGACCGGATTGAATTTGCACAGGTAAATCGAAGTGTTTTGCAATTGCTTCGGCAGTCTTCACCGCCCGTGAAAGAGGACTGGAAAACACTGCGCTTGGCTGCCATTCACCATGGATGCGGAGGCCAGTTGCCTCGGCCTGTGCCAGACCAGTCTCATTAAGCGGCACATCAGCATGCCCACGGAAGCGTTCAACACGGTTCCATTCTGTTTGGCCGTGGCGGACGAGGATGATGCGAGTCATAGGTACCCTCCTTAGAAGATTTCATCTCAGCCAGTATTCCTTATAAGATTACACTACTTTCTGACAATAATAAAGCATCTACCCGATTTGGTAGAAGCTGGTAGATCAGTAGGCAACCCGGGTTGGTTCACCGCCACCGGCGAGCCTAGTATAGGAGCGAACAAAATCCATGCCGAAGCGTCCCTCCGCCTAATGAGTCCAGTCAATCCCTGTTGCCTGGATAAGCCTGGATACACATCACAGGCTAGCCTGACTGTAACAAAATAAACAAATAAATCTTCCTCTGGAGTTCTTAGTAGGTTTATCCGAAAATAATAGCCAAAAGACTTTCACTGGCTGGCTATCTTTATAGAAGATACGCAATATAATCAGCATTATGTCCCTCATCCTCTTTGATTTTGACGGCGTGCTTGCCGATACCATCGCGGATATGCTCCGCTTTGCCCAGCAGGTTTGTGATGAGTTGGGGGTGAAACATACGGTGGTTCAAACCGATATAAGCGAGCTGGAAGTGATGTCTTTTGCAACGTTTGGGCGGGCGTGCGAGATGCCTGAAGATTTGGTGGACGAGTTCGTCCGCATGTGCACGCAGAAGTTCGCCGAGAAAAACTCGCCACCCGCGATATTTGACGGGTTGGGGGAAGTGGTGAGGAAGCTGGCACAGACGCATGTGCTTGCAGTGGTGACGGGGAATACAGAGGCGAATGTCCGGGCTTTTTTGGAGGCACATAGGCTTGAGACCTGTTTCAGCGCAGTGTATGGGGTGGATATGCCTGGGTCAAAGGTGGAAAAAATCTTGATGGCGAAACGTCAATTTGCCGCTCGGGATGAGGTGGTGTTCATGGTGGGGGATTCGGTGAGCGATGTCCGCCAGGCGAGGGAGGCGGGAGTTACAAGCATCGCGGTCAGCTGGGGACATCAAAGTGTGGGAAAGCTGGTTGGGGCGGCGCCAGATCACGTTGTCCATCTCCCAGAAGAATTGATCGATATAACCAATCACGCACGCGTACGCGATCTCTCTTCCAATTGAGTTTGCTCTCCAATCCCTGATCAGTGCGCGGAGTTAGCTGGATGTGGTTGATCCAGTTTTTATTTTCCTATGAACCGTTCATGCATCATTTATCAAAGGCGGCCATCACAGTTGCCCTGTGGTTGGATATGCTTATTTTCAGCTTGGCAGCATCCTAAGTGATTGAAGTTGATCAATGGATATCGTGAAAGTTCTCCATGTGAGCCAATTCTAATGGGCAAATAACCTTTTGTTAATATTTTTCTTACCGATATATGTAAAAATAGTTTACAGTATATATATTATTACTATACAAAACTCGGAAGGGAATTGGCTATGAAATGGTCTTGGAAGATTGGTTCATTTGCAGGGATTGGGGTATATATTCACGCAACATTTCTGCTGATCATTGCGTTGGTAGGCTTCAGCTATTGGCAGCAAACCCAGACCCTGGCTGGAACGATGGAAGGTATATTGTTCACCATAATCTTGTTTGGCTGTGTCGTGTTGCATGAGTTTGGCCATGCCCTGACTGCCAGGCGATATCATATCAAAACCCTTGATATAACCCTTTACCCCATCGGCGGGGTCGCTCGCCTCGAACGCATGCCTGATAAACCGCTCCAGGAGCTCTGGGTAGCCCTGGCCGGTCCGGCAGTTAATATTGCCATTGCACTAGTTTTATTGCTCTGGCTGGTGATTGCCAACACCTTAGCGCCTGTGGCAAATATGAATAACGTAAGTGGATCTTTTATCGAACGCCTTTTGATGGTAAACGTATCGCTGGTACTTTTTAATTTGATTCCAGCCTTCCCAATGGATGGTGGGCGTGTCCTGCGTGCGCTGCTGGCGATGCGGATGGATTATACACGTGCGACACAGATCGCCGCAACAATCGGTCGTGGAATGGCGCTGCTTTTAGGCTTTGCGGGGCTTTTCTCCAACCCATTCTTAGTATTCATTGCGTTCTTTGTATGGTTTGGCGCAGGGCAAGAAGCTTCGCTGGTGCAGTTGAAGTCTTCAGTGGGCGGTATCTCCACCGGAAGGGCCATGCTCACGGATTATCAGGTCTTATCTCCCCAAGATTTCATTGCACCGAGCAGTCCAGCTTATCATCAGCGGCTCGCAAACTGATTTTCCTGTCGTAGAGAATAACATTGTGGTAGGGATGCTTTCGCGCAGGGATATATTTGCTGCTCTATCCCACCAGGGGCAAGATTATCCTGTTGCTAGCATAATGCATCGTGAATTTCAGGTAGTAGAGGCAAACGATATGCTTGAAGAAGCCATGATGCGTATGCAGACCTGCAACTGCCAAACTTTGCCTGTGACACATCACGGTCAGCTGGTAGGCCTTATAACTGCAGAAAATATTAGTGAATTTCTGACGATCCATTCGGTGATTGGGCAGGTGAGGAGAAGCAGCTTGGCAACCCGTGGACTATGACACTGAAACGGATGAGATGTAATAGATGATTCTGTGGTGATTTACTAAATACCACTCCATAGAAATTAGATTAAACAGAAACATTCTTCAAGCACGCGGTAGGAGTGAATAGTTCCGGCAGGATTCCCTGTGATATCTAAATCAATAATTCCTGCAGATTAGGAGCCAATGTGTCCGGTTGAATTGTTATGGACGCATGGCAATGCCTGGCCTGGGCAAGAAAATACAGCCAGGCGTAAAGCTCATCCATAATTAAGAGTTGCGTCAGAGGCATGGAAAAGTCTATTATTTTAGTGGGTACTCTGGGGTAAAAAAGGGGTTCTTGAAATGGTTTATGGAAAAAATGGAAATTTGTGATTATGAGCGGTAAAGCATAAGGTATCAATAGATGAATTGATAATAATGGCGAAATTACCCTGCGCACTTCCAGGTTTCCAACACAAGTGAACATCTGACAGTACAAGCACTCTTCGGTGACTTATCAATAAGGAGCACTGTAAGCTCCTTTACGGGTTTTTCAGAGTATCGTAACGGTTTTTTCAACGATGGTCTGACTGGTTTATGCAAGAATAATTGGGGAATTGATAAAAATCCGCCCTTTTTCGCCATCTCGTGCAGGGAAATCCACTTTTTGTTATATTTAACCGGACATCAAGTGGATTTCCCCGCATACAGAAGCTGATATTATGTTCGAAAGAATATTGCTAGATGCTGCAACATGGGTGTGGAGAAACTACTCTTTTCCACGTTTGCCCAGTTGATGGTCAAGCATCAGAACTGCAGTCCCACGAGCGTCAATCAACTCGATCTGTTGGACGATGTCTGCGGCATTCTTCTCTTCCTCAACCTGCTCTATGATGAACCATTGTAATAACAACTGGGCTGGATAATCTTTTTCAGACAGTGCCAATTCATAGAGGGTGTTTATCGAGGTGGTTACTGCTGCTTCATGTTCCTGGACCTGCTTGAAAACGTCCAGGCTAGTCTGCCAATCGATTTGAGGCGCAGTAATTCCTTTGAGCTCAACTTTTCCGCCTCTTTCCAGCAGGTGCTCAAATAGTTTCATCCCATGGCTGCGCTCTTCATCCGCCTGGACATACATCCATTTGGCAAACCCGGGAGGTTCTTGGCATCAAAATAGGCTGCCATAGATAAATATAGATAGGACGAAAAAAATTCTTTATTGATCTGTTCATTAATCGCTTTTTGCATTACACTAGAAATCATATTATCCTCCTTGTACTATCCTTTCTAATTTTCCTAGATTTACGTTATTTTGATATTACATCCTAAGCACCGTTTTGAGAATGGTTGCTTAATCAATCGGCTTGGTGTAAAAGGATCGTTGGTATATATTTTTCATTTACCTCATCTTCCATCCACTCATAGGCAAAGCAGTTTCACATATCAGTTGCGGTGAGAATATCCTCTCCCGGTTACCTGTTGTCTGAGGTGGCGATATGGAGATGCCACCTCATGAGCACACTCATTATCCTGACCATTTTTTATCACCTTATCAGAAGCTCTCGATGACGATTTTGGTTTCATCGGGTGAGATCAAAACGGTCAAGGTTCATGACCTTATTCCAGGCGGCAATAAAATCGTGGACGAACTTCTCCCCAGAATCCTCGCAAGCGTAGACTTCCGCAAGGGCCCGCAATTGGGAGTTTGCGCCGAAGATCAAGTCAACACGGGTGCCAGTCCACTTGAGCTCGCCTGTTGCGCGATCATAGCCTTCAAACACATCAGAGCCATCCGAGACCGGCTTCCACTCCACGCTCATGTCAAGCAAATTAACGAAGAAATCATTGGTGAGCACTCCGGGACGCTTTGTGAATACGCCGTGCTGGGAGCCTTTGAAGTTAGCATCCAGGACATGCAACCCACCAATCAGGACCGTCATCTCGGGAGCTGTCAGCGTCAACAGTTGCGCTCGATCGATCAGTAATTCCTCTGCAGGCACTGCATATTTGTCTTTTTGATAGTTACGGAAGCCATCTGCCTTCGGTTCAAGCACTGCGAATGACACCGCGTCGGTTTGTTCCTGTGATGCGTCCATACGCCCGGGTGTGAAAGGAACAACCACGTCAAAGCCGGCATTCTTCGCAGCCTGCTCGACTCCTGCGCAACCGGCCAGGACGATCAGGTCAGCCAACGAGACCTTCTTGTCGAAAGATTGGGCTTGGTTGAAGTCAGCCTGGATGCCCTCCAGGGTTTTGAGAACCTTATCAAGCTGGGTGGGCTGATTGACTTCCCAATTCTTTTGTGGCGCCAGGCGAATGCGTGCACCATTGGCACCGCCGCGTTTGTCAGAGCCACGGAAGGTTGAAGCTGAAGCCCAGGCAGTTGAAACCAGCTCAGGGATGGACAATCCAGAACCGTTTATCTTGGCTTTTAGGAAGGCAATGTCCTGTTCATCGATTAATCTGTGATTTACAGCCGGGATGGGATCCTGCCAGATCAGTTCCTCTGAGGAACCTCTGGTCCGAGGTAGCGGGATTTAGGCCCCATATCACGGTGTGTCAGTTTGAACCAGGCGCGTGCAAAAGCATCCGCAAACTGATTTGGGTTCTCAAGAAATCGCCGTGCAATCTTCTCATAAACGGGGTCGAAGCGCAGCGACAAGTCGGCTGTAGTCATCATCGGCGGGTACTTCTTGGCTGGGTCGTCCACGTCAGGGATCATGTGTTCGGGCTTGACATTCTTTGCCACCCATTGGTGCGCGCCAGCCGGGCTCTTGACCAGTTCCCACTCGTAGCCAAACAGCATTTCCAGATAACCATTATCCCATCGGGTCGGATTGGGTTTCCAAGCGCCTTCAATACCGCTGCCGATGGTGTCTGCACCTTTGCCTTTGCCAAAACGGTTCTTCCAGCCCAAGCCCTGCTCTTCAATTGGAGCACCTTCAGGCTCGGGGCCGACCAAGGAGGGATCTACCAGCGCCATGAGCCTTACCGAAAGTGTGTCCTCCAGCGATGAGCGCGACGGTCTCCTCATCGTTCATGGCCATACGTCCAAAGGTCTCGCGGACATCGCGGCCGGAAGCAACCGGGTCTGGAACGCCGTTTGGCCCTTCCGGGTTGACATAGATCAAGCCCATCTGCACAGCCGCCAGCGGATTTTCAAGCTCACGGTCACCAGAGTAGCGCTTGTCTCCCAGCCAGGTGTCTTCTGAACCCCAATAGACATCCTGATCTGGCTCCCAAACATCCTCACGACCGCCAGCAAAGCCGAAGGTCTTGAAGCCCATTGTTTCGAGGGCGACGTTGCCAGCCAGGATCATCAAGTCAGCCCAGGAGATCTTCCGCCCATACTTTTGCTTGATCGGCCAGAGCAGGCGACGTGCCTTGTCGAGGTTTACGTTGTCGGGCCAGCTGTTGAGTGGTGCGAAGCGCTGCTGACCTCTGCCTGCGCCACCACGGCCGTCAGCAGTGCGATAAGTGCCGGCGCTGTGCCAGGCCATACGGATCATCAGACCGCCATAGTTGCCCCAGTCAGCTGGCCACCAATCCTGTGAATTGGTCATCAGCCTGGCAAGGTCTTTCTTCACAGCTGCCAAATCAAGGCTTTTGAACTCATTAACGTAGTTAAAGCCCTCATCCATAGGATTGGATTTTGCGGAATGCTGGTGCAGAAGATCGAGATTCAATCGGTTCGGCCACCAATCCCGGTTTGTTGTGCCACTGCTGGCTGTGTGTTTATGGATCGGACACTTGCTCTCATCACTCATAATATATTCTCCTTAGAAAGTTGATTTTAATAACTATGGTTAATTTTTGACACTATCATTGATATCATTGAAATAGACAGGTTTGAAGAAAGACAACCCTGATCAGGAAGCATCTGTTGTTTATTGAAACTCGTTTGTGTTTATTAATTTCAAGCTTTCCTATTAAGCAAATTTATTGAAAAAAATATGAGAGTGATTATTTAATAGCCGAATTAATGAGTAAATTACGTGATTCCTTTGTGCAATCCGGGCAAAGCCCATAATACATCATGCGAACCCCCAGCAGTTTATAACCAGAGGTGGTGCTTACTTCGTGCGCGAGGTTATCAATATGCGGGGAGGTTATGTCAACAATTTTATGGCACGCAATGCAGGCTAAATTGACATGGGGAGCAATATTTCCATCGTAGTGGACGTTGTCATCCCCAACGCTGCCTAATTGGTTCACCACACCAAGGTTCACCAAGGCATTGAGGGTGTTATAGACTGTCATGAGTGAGATAGAAGGAAATTGCGTCCGAGTCTGGTCGAATATTGCGTTTGCTGTGGGATGAGCATTCGATTCACAAAGCAGCTCACAGATTGCGATACGCTGTGGCGTAAGACGCATCCCGGCATGTTTTAAAGCGCTGGTGAAAAATTCAATCGAAGACATCTTAATTATAATTACTATAAATTTGTAATTATTATAATTTATGTATTTTATTTGTCAAGATGATCGTGATTATCTACTCACAAGGCTAAGGTTACTCACACTTGATGGTGGAAACAATCAACAAGCCTGTAACTCTTAATAAAATGCTCGATAATAATCCCCATTTGTTGCCAAAGGGCAGCGCCCTGGAATGCCTTGGGGTTAATTACTCTATCGGGTGAGATAATAATTTTCCACACACCAACTGAATATTGTGTGGGAGGTAGTACAGAAATGAGACAAGCTGCAATAACAAAATTCTCTGGTATTGTGTGAATAGCCTTCCACATACCTGCAGTATTATGTGCAAAATGAGGATATCAGGAAATATCCCATGATACCCTCATCACCATTTACAACGATAAAAAATGCTTCGTATTCGAGGTAAATGATTAAAAAACGCAACCCATGTCTTGCAGCCTGGCTTTAACCTCGTCATACATCCCCTGCCAGAGGGGGAGCGGTTGTATGGATTCCAGGTCATATACCTGGTCGAATGGCAGTCCTGGATTACCACCCTCCTGGGGAAGGATATGCTCGTAGAAGGGTAAAAGCTTGAGCACCCACTCGTTTGCCTCGGGCAAGCTCATCTTGCTCCGGTGAGAGGCCAGAGCCACCTCCGCCATCAGCCTGGCTTCCAATCCAGAACAGTTTGGTAGGCCTCCATCGGCTGATCCGCAGCCTTCAAGGTGGCAGGCACTGGTGCTATTGACGATGGCATTCGCGGCAGTTTCGTATAACAGCTCTTTGGTCCCGGTGCCAGATTTGGGATAGATATCCGCGACGATAATGGCGGGGGCATTGCGGGCAAAAGCCTGTCCAACCACGCTGATCACCCACAGCACCTCGCGCGTGGATGTGGCGATGTGGCGTACATGGATGGGGTGCAGGATATGGTACCCCGCTTTGCAGATGACATTGGCGACCAGGAATGAAGCCACGGTGACAACCGCTGAGCCGGGTGGCCCACCTCCCAATCCACCTACGAGCACACACGCTAAAGAGGCGTTGATCATGCCGTAATCCAGGGAGTTCACCACCCGTGAGAAGTTGCGGTTATCTATCTTAAGCTCGTTGAGCAGGGGGATCAGGTGTGAATCGCTTGGGCGAAGGTAGCGGGGCTGCGTGGCAGCCAGGTTGCCCAGCTCAGAGACACTCGATTGTGCTCCCAACATGCCCATCCCTGGGCGACCAACGCGCTCCAGGGCTGCATGCATGATCTGTGCTTCGCGGCGAGTAGCGACGATCTCCATCGGATGGCCAGTGCGAACCGGGTACCCATCCACTTCGGTCAGTGTTCCGCACGTAGCCAGGTCGATCAGGGGTTCCTGCACGTACGAAACCATATTTTGAAATAAGTAAGCCTGCGGTATGGGGTTTCCAGGTGGGCCACCGAAGAACATTGGAGCGCGTTCGTCACCCAACTTTCGGGCGTACAGCACGCGCGCATCTTTTCCTTCTCCCATGCTGAGCGTTTGCGGCATGTTACGGATGCCCTCATCAATCTCTGACTGCGTCAGCTGGATAATACGTTCAGTCGAGCGACTGTATGCTCCCAGCTCCACTGCCATCTCATAGCCCGCCTGGTAGATAGCATCCACGAGAGTAGTGTCATTGGTAACGACCTGATTGCGATCCCATTCAAGGCGATATTTCTTTACCAGGCGGCGTGCGGTTAAGGCTACTTTATCCAGATCCCAGCTCTCTTCGGTGATATATTCACCCTGGTTAGAGCGTTCTAGAATCTCGAGATAGTCGGTCATATGCACCTCACGCAGCTTTCAGTAAATTACGGACCAGGCTCACAGCCTGGGCTGCATTACGGGCAGTGCCATCAGCACCGATATCGTGGGCCCAGAGCTCTGTCACCGATGCACCACCCACCAGTACCAGATATTTCTTACGCAAAGACCGATTCTCGAGCAGGTTGATCAGGTCTTTCATGTAAGGCATGGAGGTGGTAAGTAATGCTGATACGGCGATTATTTGGGCGCCGATTTCCTCTGCCTTGTCCACGATGGTCTTGAGCGGCACATCCACCCCCAGGTCGATAACAGAGAATCCAGCGGCTGTCAGCATGGACGCCACGATATTTTTACCGATATCATGGATGTCGGTCTGAATGGTGCCGATGACCACCTTGCCACTGGCCTGGCCCGAGCTGGAAAGGTTTCTCCCGGCTAACGATGGGTTGAGGACTTCCATGGCAGCTTTCAAGGGCACGCCCGGCAAGCATTAGCTCAGGCAGGAAAAAGTCACCCGATTCAAAGCGCTTGCCGACCTCATCAGCACCACACATCAGGCCTTCATTCAGGATTTGAAGTGGGTCAAGGCCCGCCTCCAGTGCAGCCAATGTGGCAGCGATAGCCGTCGTACTTTCGCCATCGATGACGGCTTGAGTGATGGGAGCGATCAAATCATTGTCATTCATATATCTTATCCTCGCTGGTTTCGAATGCTGTTATCTCATCGCGGCGTGCTACGATACGTCCATTACGGATTACCAACCGCTTTACAGGCTGAAGTTGTAAGGCTTGCTGGGCGGATTGGGCAGCAAGCAGGACAAAGTTCGCAGGCTTGCCAACCATTATGCCATAATCTTTCAAGTTTAGGGCCTGGGCAGCATGCTTGCGGGGCATGTCAAAGGCCGCCTTGATCTCCTCCGGGCGGGTGAGGTGCGAGACGACTGAGGTGATCATCGCAATCTCAAGCATGTCCATGCGACCGAAGGGGAAGAATAGATTGCTAATGTCGTCTGAACCGCAGGCTACGTTGACGCCAGCCTCACGCAGCTGCCTGACACGTGTGATGCCACGCCGGACAGGTTGAGGGTCGTGCCGCCCCTGCAGATACAGGTTCACGAGCGGGTTGGTAATGATGTTGATCTGCGCTCGGGCAACCTTCTCCATCACTCGTGCAGCATATTCATCCGGGTAAGCCGCCAAAGCGCAACAGTGCCCGGCTGTCACGCGCCCTTCATAACCGTGGCGGAGGGTGGCGTCAGCAAGCAGCTCGAGTGTGTGCGAATCAGGGTTATCGGTCTCGTCCACGTGCATGTCGATATCGGCATTGAATTCCGCTGCTAAATCAAATAGAAACTCGATCTGCCTGGCTGAATCCTGTTCAGAAGCTTCCGCATGTGGCATGCCTCCGACCACATCCGCACCAGCCTGCATGGCTGCTCGCATAAGCTGAACACTCTCAGGGTCGGCTACCAAACCGAGCTGAGGGAAAGCGACTACCTGGATATCCACCAGATCGCGGTATGCTTCCCTGGCTTTGAGGATCGGATACAACAAGCTCAGTTTGGAAACGGAGTCGATGTCAGTGTGGCTGCGCATATATCCGGTGCCGTTCAGTAATGCCAGGCGTAAAGCGTGGCAGGCCTGGTTGTATACATCTTCGTCTGAGCGGCTTACCTTCACTTGAGCGTTAATTTCGATTGCTTCCTCCAGTGTACCCGATATATTGGGCGGCTCGGAGAGGAAGGCACAATCCAGGTGGTGGTGGGGATCGATGAATAGCGGTGATGCCAGCATGCCCGTGGCATCGATAATTTGGCATCCCTGCGCGGGTAAGCCGGGGGCGATCTCTGCCACGATCCCTGACCGGATCAGGATATCAGCTGGAGATAGGGTTGTTTTCGAGGGTAGCGTTCCGAAATAGCAAGTCGTCAGGCATCGGGAATCTTTTATGTGTACAGGTAGGGAGTTTAGGAGTTCAGTGTCGCAGCTTTGATGAACTACTTTTGCTGAGCCTGGATGGCAGCCAGGACGCGCTCGGCAGTGAGTGGGATTGTGTACAAAGGCACATCGATGGCATCGACAACAGCATTCAATATCGCCGGTGCGGTAGGCGTCAGGGGCGGTTCTCCCAGCCCCTTAGCACCGTATGGTGCATATGGCTCGTGAACTTCAATGATCTTTACGGTCAGATCTGGGATATCTTTCGCGGAGGGGATCAGGTAGGTACCAAGGCTGGTGTTGCGAGTGTTACCCTGGTCGACGAGCAGCTCCTCCATGAGCGCATACCCGATTCCCATGATGACTCCACCTTCAACCTGTCCGTGTGCCCCACCAGGGTTGATGATCTTACCGGCATCTTGCACGGCAATCAGCCGCTCGAGGGTCACCTGGCCTGTCTCAATGTCTACCAACACCTGGGCGACCTGCGTTCCAAATGTAAATACTGAAGGCGCATACGTGTAGCTGCCTGGAGGCAGCTGTTCCGGGTATTCCATCGCATAATATCCGTCGGCATGCAGCTGGCGATCTTTTTCCATGGCTTTGGCTACCAGCTCCGTGATCTTGATAGGGATCAGCTCGCCTTCAGCCAGCACCCGACCTTTTTTAATTTGCAAAATTTCCACAGGCAACCCGGTGAGGTCACTCGCAGTTTGCAGCAGGGTTTGATGGATAGGCTGGGCGGCGTTCAACACAGCATTGCCTGATATGAAGGTCTGGCGGCTGGCAACGGATGGACCAGCGTCAAAGGTGCGGTCAGTGTCTGGGGTAATCACCTTGACCGCCTCGAGCGTAACGCCAACCGCCTCGGCCGCCATCTGCGCCAGCACCGTGTGGACCCCCTGGCCCATATCCGCTGCACCAGTGTGCAAAAGGAGGGTGCCGTCAGGCAGCAGATCGAGTGTTGCAGCTGCATGGTCGGGCACATTACGCCCCATACCGATGCTAAACCAGATGGAAGCCAACCCCCAGCCCCGGCGTAAATGAGGGGCTGGCTGGCGAGCTATTCGATGGCGTTCTTGCCAGCCAGAAAGCCGGGCAGCTTCGTGGAGGCAGGCTTTCATACCACCAGCTTCCCTCAATGTGACACCCGTGGGAACCTGCATGCCGGTCTCAAGGCCGTTCCGCTGGCGGATCTCATATGGGTCCATGTGGATGGCACGCGCCAGGGCATCCATATGGGCTTCACAGGCAAAGGCAGCCTGGGGAATTCCATAACCGCGCATAGCCCCGCAGATCGGGTTATTCGTGAAAACCGTATAGGCTTCGAGGCGTGCGTTGGGGACGTAGTAGGGCCCACTCAGGGTGGCGGCCACAAAATTCATTACATCCCGGCCTGCGTTGAGGTAAGGGCCAGTATCGCCAATTGCCACGGCATGCACTGCCGTCAGCTTTCCATCCCGTGTGATACCGCTGCGGTAGCGAATAATGACCGGGTGACGCTTGACATGGGTCAGGATGGATTCTTCTCTTGATCGGATCAGGCTGACCGGGCGATGTGTGGCTTGGGCTAAGAGGGCTGCGTGGATCTGCACGTGGGCTTCATCTTTGCCACCAAATGCGCCGCCGATATGCGGAGTGATCACCCTGACCCGATTCTCTGGCATGCCCAGTGAACGTGCAATTTGAGCACGGTCACGGTGAGGCGCCTGGCATGAAGAATACACGACTATGCTGCCTTCGTCGTCAGGATATGCGACCGCGCCCTCGGTTTCAAGGAAAGCGTGTTCGACCAGGGGTGTGGAATAGGTGTGTTCAATAACGATGTCGGCGTGCCTGAAGCCGGCTTCGATATCGCCATGCTCGATCACCAGGTGATCAGCGATGTTGCCTCGGTCAGGCCACACCTGCGGCGCACCAGTCTGCATCGCCTGGAGGACGTCGTAGATACCTGGAATAGGCTCGTATTCAACCCGGATCGCTTTCAGTGCAGCCTGGGCAGCCTCTTCAGTTTCAGCGGCGACAGCTGCGACTGCATCCCCCTGGTAACGGACAACTTCATTTACCAGCAAGGGCTGGTCAGCTGGAGGGGAGTATAAGTAACTATTCTCGCCGGGGATATCCTGTGCGGTAAGCACGGCGACCACGCCCGGCAGGGCACGGGCAGCAGTCACATCCAGGTGGGTGATGCGGGCGCAAGGATGGGGGGTGTAAAGCAGCTTTCCAATCAGCATGCCTGGCAGGTGGATGTCGGGGCAGTAACGCGCCATTCCGGTAAGGATCTCGTGGCTTGAGTAGGCCTCCGCAGGCTTACCGATTACTTCATACTCGGTCATTGTTGGACCTCGCTCAACCTGGCTGCGGCCCTGACTGCCTCAACCACGCTTTGATAAGTGCCACAGCGGCACAGGTTTCCAGAGATAGCTTCACGAATCTCTTCTTGCGTCGGGTTTGGGTTGTTCAACAACAGGGCATAACACGACATCAGCATGCCTGGAGTGCAGAATCCACATTGCATGGCCCACTTTTCAGCAAACAGTTTCTGCAAGCGGATGGAGCCTGCCATTTCTGGCCAGCCCTTCGACGGTGATGACTTCTGTGCCTTCCGCCTGTTCTGCCAGTACCAGGCAGGCATTAACCGCCTGGCCATTCATGACCACAACACATGCTCCGCAATCTCCGGCACCGCAACCTTCCTTGGTGCCGGTCAGTCCAAGCTTATCCCGCAGAAGTCTCAGCAGAGTGCTGCATGGCTCGATCTTGACCGCCTGCGGCTGGCGGTTGACTGTCAGGTGGATTTCGACCTCAGCCATGCGGTATCTCCGTTGCAATACGGGTGCGAATGATATTCAAAGCCTGGCGGGTTAACACTTCAACCATCTGGCTGCGATATTCGGCGCTGGCGCGCAGGTCGGAGATGGGTGATGCAGCCTGCCGCGCAGCCTGGGCTGCCTGGTGAATCGCCTCATCATCAAGCACGTTGGATGAGAGGGTCGATTCAGCCTGGTAAGCTCTCAGCGGTGTTGGCGCGACCGACCCAAGGGCGATACGTGCCTCAGCGATCTGGTCATTCTCATCAAATGAAAGGCGAACAGCAACACTGGCGACCGCAATTGCCATCGACTGGCGTTTTCCCAGCTTGAGAAAGATGGCAATCGTGCGCGGTGGAGCTTTGGGGATTCGAATAGACCGAATGAACTCATCTTGCGAGATTACGGTCAAGCCTGGACCCACGTAGAATCTGTCTGAGTGGCAGCACGCGCTCGCCTTCCAGGCGGGCGATCACAAGCTGAGCATCGTAGATCAACAAAGGTAGGGCCGAATCTGCAGCAGGGGAAGCATTGGCCAGGTTGCCTGCCAGGGTACCGCGGTTGCGTACTGGTGGGCCCCCAATTTGCTGGCAGGCTTCTACCAAGGCGGGATATTCCTTTTTGAACTACTGGTGATGAAAGGACCTGGGTATGGGTGGTGCTTGCTCCCAGCTGGATGGAATTCTGCTTCCACAGCGATCTCAGAAAGGCATAAACCGCGTGGATCGATCAACACGCGGGGGGCAATTTTGCCCAACCGCATCTGTGGGATGAGGTCGGTACCGCCAGCAATCACCTTTGCCTCCCCGCCGTGCTGATGGAGCATGGAGAGCAGTTCGTTCAAAGTGCGGGGAGCCAGGTAACTACAGCTGAACATGATCCTAAATACTGTTAACCAATTGCGATGCGGGCAGCAATGTCATTCCATGCCCTGGTAGCATCAGCTAATACCTCGTCTTCGTCCATGGTCAACAGTTTACCATCTTCCATGACAAGATTTCCATCGATGATACTGGTGCGAACGCTATCTGATTGGAAGGCTGAGACGATTCGCTTCACCGGGTCATCGCGATCATACTTTGGAAGTGGTGCTGCGTGCAGTCCTCCGTTATCCAGGATGATAATGTCGGCTTTTTTGCCGGTTTCCAGTGATCCAAAGCTGGTACCACCCTGGTCCAGGGCTTTTGCACCGTTGCGAGTGGCCATGCGCAAGACTGCCCCCGCAGGCATAGCCTGGGCACCTAGGCGATATTTATTAATGAGCGACGCCAGGCGCATTTCAATGAACATATCAAAGTTATTGTTGCTGGGGGTGCCATCTGAGCCGAGGGCGACATTGATACCCCGCGCCAGCATTTCGGGCACCATGGCAATTCCGGAGCCGAGTTTCATATTGCAGCAAGGGCAGTGCAATACATGTGTGCCAGTCTCTTCCAGGACGCGCATCTCGGAATCGTCCAGCCAGATGCAGTGAGCCATCTGTACGTTCGGACCGACCACGCCAATATGTTCTAGGTACTTGAGGTTGCGGCGGCCGCGCTCTCGCAGCATCTGGGGTACCTCGTCATGGATCTCACCGGCATGACCATGGATGCCCGCGCCATGGCGGTCAGCTTCCTGCTTGATCTCCTTCAGCAGGCCATCGGTATTCCATAATTGCCAGCGGGGTGCAAACCCATAACGGATGCGACCATTCGCCTTGCCATGCCAGCGGTGGAGCAGGTCCATGCTCTCCCTGATCGAAGCCTCGGTGGTTTCCTGCAAGGCTGGGGGTAAGTTCTCTGTCAGATCCATCATGGCTTTTCCCGCCTGTGCCCGGATGCCGGATTCCTCGATCGCCCGGAAGACGCTGTCCTGGTGGTGCAGCGTACCCATGTCGATCAGGCCAGTTGCTCCCGATTTGATCATCTCTGCCAATCCCAGCCGGGCAGATGCATACAGCGTTTCTGGGGTATGGTGGGATTCGAGGGTTGTGATGGTTACCAGCCACTGGATCAGGCTCTGGTCATCAGCCTGCCCCCGGAATAACGACTGACACAGGTGGATATGCGACTGGACAAAGCCGGGTAACACCAGCTTTCCACTTGCGTCGATCACTTTTTCAGCGGGTGTATCGATGTGCGGACTGATCTGTTGGATCGTATTTCCATCGATGAGGATATCCGCAAATATTCGATGATCCTCATCATCCATCGTGATCAGGTAACCGCCTTTAATCAGGATTCGTGCCATTCATACCTCCGAAAGTGTATTGAATTTCATTCAAAATACGGTGGAACATGAGCTGGCCCGTCTGTTGCATGCGGTGATAATCCTGGTCGAACCGGTCACACCACTCTCGGGCACGGGCGATGATCACTTCTTCATCCAGGAAAGTGAATTTCGAATCTCGGCGTAAAAACACCCCATCGACCAGTACATCGCAGGCTTCGCTGCCTGCCCCATTCAAGGTGAGCATGTCGTAAAACACCTGCCGGCTCAATGGGAACAGGCTCGAGTTGTCATGCAAGTCAAGTGTGATCAGGTCAGCTTTTTTACCTGGTTCGAGTGAGCCAATGCTGTCCTCCATGCCCAGCACGCGGGCACCACCCAGGATAGCAAGCTCGAAGATCCTGGCAGGCTCAACACCGCGCAGCTCCTTGGGCATGATATTGTGATGCTGCAAGACCGAGTTCATGACGCTGAACATGTTGTGGGTAATACAATCCGTGCCCAGCCCCACCCGCACCCCGGCTTTCAACATGTACGGGAGGTAAGCGCAATGGCCAAACCAGGCGTTCGTGGCCGGGCAATGTACCAGGGCGGTGCCTGTTTCGGCCAGGAGATCAATATCCACCTGGTTGAGCATTGTTCCGTGGAAGATGACTGTGTGTGGCCCAAGCAGACCTTTGCGGTGCATATAACCTACCACGCCGCCGACCTTGCTGAATACCTTTGCATGACTGGCCATTTCCTCTGGGGATTCTGCCAGGTGGGTGACGAGCTGCACACCATATTTTTGGGTTAAATCCAGGCTGCGCTCTAACAGCAATTCGCTGCAGTTAAACATGGCACTCGGATGGACACCTACCTGGATCAAACCCCCTGCCGTATCGTGATAATCCTGTATCGCCGCCTCAGTGTGAGCCAGGTACTCCAGCTCATCGTGCGCATCAGCCAGCTGCACATCGGAAACCATCTGGGGGTAGATGATGGTGCGGACCTTAGCATCTGATGAAGCGCGGTAGATGGCCTCCGGGAAGATCATCGCGTCAGTATGGGTTGTGACACCATGCTTGAGCAGGTGCATCAATCCGAACAGGGTCAGGTCGTAGGTGCTTTGCTCACTCAGCCAGTTGTATGCAGGCCAGTACATGCGCAACATGGCATCGAAGATGCCGCGGATCGGTGTATCCAGCCATCCCGGCACCAGTAACGTGTGGACTTCGCCCACGTGGTTATGGGCATCCACCAAGCCGGGCAGCACGACTTTCGTATGGGCATCCAGGATATCAACACCCGGTTGCCCAGAATATTTCCCTGTAATATCCTGGGTCTTGCCCACTGCCACAATTTGAGATCCTTCAATGTAAACGGCCCCGTCTTCAATGATCCCATCGATCGAGCCAGGACGGGTGACCAGATAGCGGCAATTATGGATCAGGATTTTATTCAAGAGCTAATCCCCAATTCGACACTTCATCCTTAACCTTGTAATACACATCCAGCCAGGCTTGTTCGGGCTGGACTGTCTCTCGATCATATAACTGGTCGAACGGTAGACCTATCGGTTTGGTTTCCAGTTGAGGCAGGTAAGCAGCCACAGCCTTTTTCACGATCTTGTCAGCATCTGAGCGGCTCATCCCGGCCGCAGCGTGGGCGATCTCGCCGTTAAAGCGGGTTTCGAGCCCGGTGCAGTGGTTTTCCACAATCCCCACCGCTGAGCGAACACCCAAAACACGCGAAGCTCCACAGGCGGAAGCCACGGTGGCCATCGCCGTGCATTCATACAGGAGAGATTCGGTCCCGGGCCCACTTACCGGGGAAGTCATGAATTCAGTCAGCAAATGGGTATTACGTGCAAAGGCTGCAGCTGCCACACTAACCGCGCGCAGGATCTGCGGAGCCGTGGAATTGAAGGAAAATGGATGGGTGGGGCATGATTCTACGCTATCCGGCATGTAAAGCATGTGCAGGGCGATCCAACCAGCGATAATGAGCACAGCCACACCTTCTTCCGGTCCAGCCAAACCGCCCAGGATGGGATTATAAAAACCCAGGATGACCCCATTTTGATGGATGCTATGCGCGACCTTGTTAAGTAGCTCGTGGTTGGTCTTCATCTCGCCGATCATGGGGACCACATGGACATCGGTCGGCTTGAACCCACCCCGGCTGATCGAAGAAAGGTGGCCGATGTCGCTGATCGACATCTCCACGCACATGCGCGACAGGCCTGGCCTGCCTGCCCTGCGAGCTGCCTCATTACCAAAAGCTGATTCCTGCCAGGAGGCGGTGATCTCGAGCGGAGATTTTGCGCGCAGCTGGCGGCCATAAGTGGTGGCGAGCGTCCCTGGCACGATCAGGTCCAGGATGGGCTCTTGCCAGTAAGATTGCATGATCGTGATGTACTGGTCCTCCGAAAGTGGTGTGCCGATTGGGCCACCGCTGACCTGCGGGGGAGTGGGATCTTCTACTTTTCGGGGTCTGTATACACGCGCCTCATTGCCTTCACCGATTACCACCTTGGTGGGAGCTGCCGTAATGGTGTCCAAGATCTCCTGCCGGTTAAACTTTATTACCCGGCCTGTGCTGCGGTCATACACGCCGCACTCGACTAAGAAATCCAGGCCGGCTTCGAAAGCCCGGTCGATAAGTGCATCATCCTGTTGAATAAGCTGCTCTTTATTAAATTTTATGTTGAATCGCTGGAGTACGCGCTGGACCCCTGCCGCAACTATTTTTAGGTCGAAGTCTTCTTCATCCGCCATTGGACCGCTGTAGGCTCGGTCGATTACGTCTAAGAAACGCGTGAGTTTGTCCATGTGAATAACCCGGTTGATTGATAGATATGTTTTCTGCTGTGTTTGTTGACAAAGAATGCCATTTGGATTATATTATTGATGTATGATGGCTGACATCTGACAATTACGTTTATTATTATAATCAAAATCTCATCGCTAACAAGAGGAAACTAACCACATCGCGTCTGAACATTGCGACAATTTATGAATGAATGGAGTTATTCGACTATAATGGGCTTCTCAGGATATTACTGGCCTGAGTACTCATTCATCTGAATAAATTTATGAATTCACTACAACCGACAAGCCAGGCTGACTTCTCAGAATGTCGCCCTTTGAAAATGGAAGGTTGACTCTTTCATGATGGGGATCTGCATTCTGTTTATGACTCAACTGCCGGTTTGTTCCCCTCGATTGATCCAGTTAAATTCTAGCAACATTACCTTATCTAACCTTTTTCTGTGTTCCACGGCTCCGGAAATGGAAGGGAGGTAGGTATAGGGGAAATTGATCTGCGTTATGATCATCCTTGACTTCTAATAATCTGTACATATCAAATGAGTTCGTGAGGAGAAGCCTAAAAATGTCTAAAAAGTCAATGTTCAAACTACTGCTCATCTTCGTGCTCCTTTCTATGGTGATGAGCGCCTGTGCTGGTAGCCAGGCAACAACTCAGGCTCCAGTGGTACCTACCCAGGCAGCCCCTGTCTCCACTGCAGCATCATTACCAACCGAACCTGCCGTCGCGCCAACCACCGCAGTCGAGGGACCGAAAGAACTGCACATGGCAGCAATCTTAACCGTCGGCCTGGATAATGCCTGGGACCGTACCTTCGTTGAAGCTTATGGGCGCGTCCAGGCTGAGAGCCCCCACGGTCTCACCATGGCTGACCTGGACTATACCGAGGGTGTGTGGGGGGACGAGGCGGAGACTGTACTGAGAGCGTATGCAGAATCCGGCAAGTATGACATCATCTGGGCACACAGTACTTATTCTGACCAGGTTAAGAATCTCAAGGATGAGTTCCCCGAGATTGCCTGGGTGGTGGTCGGTTCCGGCAATGAAGGTCTGGGCGGCAATGTGTATTGGGTTTATAAGCGCATCCATGAACCTTCCTACCTGATGGGCATCCTGGCAGGCTGCTCGACCAAGACTAACGTCATCGGTGCGGTGGGTACCTACGCCTACGATGATGTCAATGATGAAATCAACGCATTTTTTGATGGAGCAAAGTCGGTTAACCCGGATGTCAAGCAGAAAGCTTCTTTTATTGAGAGCTGGTATGATCCTGCCAAGGCACTCGAGGCAGCCAATGCTCAAATCGCGGCAGGGGTGGATCACATGGACATGATTGCCGAATCCTATGAGCCATGTTCGGAGAATGACATCCTTTGTTACGGGATTTACCAGGATTACAATTTTGCAGCCCCAGAAAATGTGCTCACCAGCGCTTTAGCTTTTTGGGACCCCGACATCCAGTGGGTGATCGATAACTGGTGGGCTCACAAGACAACTGGTGAACCCTATAATGCACCGGCGGATAAGCACTGGTTCAACATGAAGGATGGTGCTTCAGGCTTGGCACCTTTTCACGGTGTAGATGCGAAAATCCCGCAGGAGTGCATGGATAAATACAACCAGGCATACGCGGATTTCATGGCTGGGAAGCTTGAAGTCCCGCTGAATATCGAAGTTCCTGTTTCAACGCCGTAACGGTAAACTAAAAAATATTATTCCAGGTGCCCTCGTCTTTCTTGGCCAACAAGATAAACGAGGGCACGCCTCTACTGGAGGAATTTTTTGGAACAAGATAATATTCCGGTGAGTCCTGGCGATCAAAACGAGGGCTATTTATTAGAAGCGGTTCAACTAACGAAGCGCTTCCCGATGGTTGTTGCCAATGATAAGGTGGACTTCAATATCCGGCGCGGGGAGATTCACTGCTTATTAGGTGAAAACGGCGCAGGCAAGACCACTCTGGCAGAATGCCTGTTTGGATTTTACAAGCCCGACGAAGGTCAAATACTGTTTGATGGGGAATGTTGTAACCTCTCGTCTCCCAATGATGCAATTCATCTTGGAATTGGAATGGTTCATCAGCATTTTGTCTTGGTTGAACCACTCAGTGTGATCGAGAATATTGTCATGGGTACCGATCACAAGGGGCTCCTGCTCGATTTGCCAGCCACTGAAAAAAAGTTAAGGTCATTGTGTGAACTTTATGACGTGAAGATCGACCTGGACGCTAAGATCTGGCAGCTTTCAGTGGGAGAGCAGCAGTGGGTCGAGATCCTCAAAGCCCTTTACACCGGCGTCCAGCTGCTTATCCTGGACGAACCCACCGCTGTGCTCACCCCCCCGGAGGCAGACCGCTTATTCTCCGTCCTTCAACGCATGAAGAGCGAAGGACTTTCGATCATTTTCATCACCCACCGGCTGAAAGAGGTCATGCAGGTATCAGACCGCGTGACTGTGCTGCAGAAGGGAAAGAAAGTCGCCACTGTAAACACCAAGGATGTCTCTACCGAAGAATTGGCTTACATGATGGTAGGTCGCAAGGTGGTTTTTCGGGTCAATCGAGATGAAGTCGAGCGAGGTGATCCCATCCTGGAGCTGAAAGACCTGTTCGCCAGGAGTGATATGGGCCTGGAGGCATTGCACGGGATCAACCTGGTTCTGCATCGCAATGAGATTCTCAGTATTGCCGGTGTGGCAGGCAATGGTCAAAAGGAGCTGTTTGAGGTCCTGGTGGGTGTGCGGAAACCGGTGAGTGGGGAAGTACTTCTGGCTGGAAAAAAAGTGACCAGTTACAGCCCGCGAAAGATCGCCAATGAAGGTCTTGCACATGTTCCGGATGACCGGATTGGCTCAGGGTTGATCTCGGATTTCAGCGTTGAAGAGAACCTGATCCTTGGCCTGGAGGAAAACCCACCCTACCGCAAGGGTCCATTTCTGAATAAATCCTACATCAAAAAGTTCGCTGATGATAGCGTCAGCCAATTTGATATTGTCACACCATCAATAAAACAGCGCACTTCCTATCTTTCCGGTGGCAACTTGCAGAAGGTGATCCTGGCCCGCGAGCTGCGTCAATCACTCAAGGTGCTGCTGGCCAACCAGCCCTCACGCGGGCTGGATGTAGGCGTGATTGAATATGTACATAAAAAACTGCTCGATATGAGACGAAGCGGCATTGGGATCCTTTTGATCTCAGAGGACCTGGACGAGATATTCAATTTATCGGACCGCATTGCGGTGATGTTCAAAGGCAACATCCTTAAAATAGTTAATGCTCATGAAGCCAATCTTGAGAGCATCGGCCTCTTGATGGCTGGCATTGTGGACAAGGAAGCCTCATGAATCCGTTTGCAAAGCTGAGCATCGAAAAAAGAGACGACGTGAGGCCGATCGGGCGGATTATTGCCATCATTGTTGCATTGATCGCAGCCATGCTGATCTCGGCCATCCTGATCCAGCTGGCTAACGCCAGCCCTGTGGAAGCATTCACCAATTTGTTTAAAGGGGCGTTCGGCAATAAACGCGCCATCCTGGAAACCCTGGTCAAGGCAACACCATTGATCCTGACCGGCCTTGCCACCGTGATCGCCTTCCGGGGCAAGATCTGGAGTATTGGTCAGGAGGGTCAATTCTTCCTGGGCGCCATCGGCGGATACTGGGCTTACCGAATATTCGAGGGCTTGCCCGCCCTGGCCCTTGTCCCTATCATCATCGTGGCAGGGATTATCACGGGTGGTGTGGGCGGTATGATTGCCGGCTTGCTCAAAGCTTATTTCAATGTGGATGTGATCATCAGCACGGTGATGGGAAACTATATCATTGATTATCTGTTATCCTTCCTTCTCTCTGGTGTAGGTCCATGGCGCGAGGCTGGCTCTTATTACCAGCAGACGGCTCCCATCAGTGGGAATGCCTATTACCCGATCTTATTTGCAAATTCTCGTCTGCACATTGGCTTTTTAATTGCCATCATCTGCAGTATGTTGGTTTACCTTATCCTGAACCACACCCCGTTTGGATTTCAGTTACGGGCATTTGGGTCAAACCCACAGGCAGCCAAATTCAAAGGGATCAATATAAATAAAATCATTATCGTTACCATGTTCATCAGTGGTGCTTTGGCTGGTCTGGCTGGTGCCGGTGAGTTGTTTGGAGTCCAATATCGCTTGAGACCCGACCTATCCCCTGGATACGGTTACACCGGGATCATCGTGGCAATGGTGGCGGGACTGAACCCAATTGGGGTCATCCCGGCCGCGATCCTGTTCGGTGCAATTATCAATGGATCGGCACAGATGAGGATCGCGACAGGTGTGCCGACAGCATTAACCTCCGCGATCCAGGCGATCGTCCTGTTATCTCTGTTGAGCGCGCAGGTGTTGACTCGCTTCCGAGTCAGGAGAGCCGAACGTGTTGATTAGCCTTTTATCAACCGCGATCATTATCAATGTACTCGCTTCAACCGTGCGAATCGCTACGCCGTTGTTGCTGGGTGCCCTGGGAGAGCTGGTCACAGAACGGTCTGGCGTCATGAACCTGGGCATCGAAGGCACCATGTTGATGAGCTCATTCATAGCTTTCCTGGTCGCATTTCAAACAAACTCGATCCCATTGGCTCTCGCTGCGGCAATGTTGACTGGGGCATTGATGAGCCTGATCATGGCTTTCATGGCCTCCACCCTGAAAGTTGATCAAACTGTGACCGGCCTATCGCTCAACTTGCTGGCTTCAGGCATTTCTCTTTTTTGGTACAGGGTGGCTTTTAAAGGCACAAGTACAGAATCCATCCCTACGATACAGACCATGGGGACGGTCAAAATTCCGATCCTGGGGGATATTCCCTACCTGGGTCAAGTTTTCTTTAATCAGGGATTGCTCACTTACCTGGCATTCATCATGGTGCCGGTCATCGCATTTTTCCTTTACCGGACCTATACCGGCCTGGCAATCCGCAGCCTGGGGGAGAACCCGCGTGCGGTGGATATGAAGGGGATCAATGTGACCAGGTTGCAATACCTGGCGGTGTTATTTGGGGGGGTGATGTCGGGCTTAGCGGGTGCGTTTATTACAGTTGGGACACTGGTGCGGTTCTTACCGGAGATCACTGCTGGCCGAGGCTGGCTGGCACTGGTGATCGTGATCGCAGGCAATTGGAAAGCCGGGAGGATCTTGCTGGCAGCTCTGTTATTTGCCTTTATGGATGCATTCCAGCTTCAGCTGCAGGGAATTGGGATCCAGCTACCTTATCAAATTCTGCTGGCTGCTCCCTATGTGTTAGCGATCGTGGTTCTGATGGCCAACCGGGCCAGGTCGCTGGCACCCAAGCACCTGGGATATCCCTATATTCGTGAGGAAGGTTAATCAATGCTCCACTCGCAAGAGTGGAAGCGGGAAAGGCTCGAGCAGCTGCTTGACCTTTCTATCCAAGGCGAGTTCCTTGACGAAGAGACCTGGGATTTAGAAAGGGTCGCCTCGACAGTCCGCCGGTTCGTACGTCAAAACAATATTTCCTGGTCACCAGAGTGTCTCATCCCGGACAACCCCGTTCTGATCGACTCGGTTTTCCAGGCTGGGGTAAGCCTGGCAGCTGAGTTGGGTGTATATGTGCGCGATACCCATCGGGTTGCCAGGTACAGCCTGGCAGAGCTCCAGGCAGGCCTGGAATCGATGCCAGCTGAGATAAGCATGGGTGAGGGGAATGATTCATGCACTCTGTTTCCCAGGAAAGTAATGGATGAACGACCTCCCAGGATCTGGGGGGGCAGCCCTGGGACATCCCTGCCTGAAGAATATTTCCTGGCGATCGAGACCAGTTACGCTAAAGAGCCACGGATCGATATGCTATCAACCGGGTCTTTAGCCACTGTAGACGGACGCGAGGTGCGTACCGGGACACCCCTTGAGCTGCTGGCAACCCAGCGCGAGTTATCGTTATTGAGGAAAGCAATCGAATGCGCTGGCAGGCCTGGGATGGGTCTGATGGGGGCTGAAAGCTCCGTCTCAGCGTATGGCGATGTGGGTGTGGCAAATCCAAAGTTCCTGCGTCCATGTGATGCCCACCTGATCCCGATGCAAAATGAGCTCAAAGTAGATCATACCAGCCTGATGAAAGCTGCCAATTCCATCGAATATGGCATGCGCAACTCATCCCTGGCGTGCGTGGTGGTGGGTGGGCTCGGGGGAGACGCACCCGGGTCTGCGGTTGTTAATATTGCTTCCTTCGCACTTTCCAACCTGGCCTGTCTTTCGGATTTCCACAGCTGCCATCCGATCCATATCCGGCATACTTCCACGACCACCCGAAGTGTCTTGTGGGTTGAAAGTGTCGTATGCCAGGCGTTTTCAAAACATGCCCCGTGCATCATCTTTGGGGACATCTATCCAAAAAGCGGCCCTCTGACGCGTGAGCTGCTCTACGAAGTTGCCGCGAATGCCATCGTGATCACAGTATCGGGCGGGCACCTTAAAGGTCCAGCCAGCGCCGATGGGCTTTTGCCGAACTGCACCGGGTTGGAGGCGCGCTGGATGGGCGAGGTAGGTCATGCAGTGGCCAGGCAGGGGCTGGACCTCCATGAAGCCAACGACCTGGTTGACCAGCTGGTCCGAAAATATGAGCATGTTTTCTCCCAGCCAGCCGGAAACCCCGGAGCACCTTTTACCCAGGCCTATGACCAGGAGACACTTGTCCCTGTACCCGAATGGCAACAAATGTATGAAGAAGTAAAAGAAGAAATCTGGTCGATGGGGCTTAAGGCCTTAGCCTGATGTGGGAAGAATGATGCAACCCGTTGGAGATCTGATCGAGCTGATCGAGGCAGCTTCTGGTGAACGGAAGCTGGACCTGGTAATCCGTGATGTACAGATCGTTAATGTTTATACTGGAGAGATCGCACCAGGCTCCTTGGGGGTCTATAAAGGCCGGATCGTATATCCGCATTTTAATACCGATATTAGCGCGGATCAAATCCTCGACGGGAAGGGATATTATGCCTTGCCCGGGTTGATCGACACCCATGTGCATGTTGATTCGACCCTGCTCACTCCGTCAGCTTTGGCTGAGCTGATCGTCCCACATGGGACCACGGCAGTCTTTGCCGACCCGATGGAGATCGCAAACGTGGCGGGCATCGAGGGAGTAAAAGCGTTGGTTGAGGCAGCAGATGATTTGCCTTTCCATTTCTTCGTTGAAGTGCCGTCACGTGTTCCATCTGCCCCAGGCCTGGAGACGACTGGGGGTACACTAGGTCTGGAAGAAACGCGCAGCTTGCTGAGCTGGGGGATGACGGTCAGCCTGGGGGAGCTTGATCCTTCAAAGGTGCTGGGCCGTATGCCTGAATACCTTGAGAAAGTTCTCGAAGCCCAATCCAATGGGAAGATCTCCAATGGACATACGGCGGGATTATCCCAGGAAGACCTGGCAGTGTATGCTTGCGCGCGCATCGCGGACGACCATGAGTGTGTATCCTACAAAGACGCCAAAGCGAGGTTGGCGTTGGGGATGGCAATCCTGGTGCGTGAGGGCAGCACCGAGCGTAACCTGGAAGCACTGGTAGGTGGGCTGGTGAAAGAGAAGGCTGATACCCGGCATTGGATGATGTGCACCGACGACAAACACCCAGACGATATTGCTCGGGAAGGGCACATCGATTACATGGTCAGGAAAGCCATCTCGATCGGATTGGAACCGGTAAAGGCGATCCAGATGGCGACCATCAATGCCGCCCTGCACTTCAGGCAGGAGCATATCATTGGCAGCCTTGCACCCGGCAGGTGGGCAAACCTGATCCTGTCCAGGGATCTGCAAAACCTGCAATCCCGAGATGGTCTTTTTCAAAGGGGAGCTGGTGGCAGAAAGGGGCCGGCTGACCCGCGAGGTCAACCCACATGCATTTCCAACCTGGCTGCATCAGACGGTAAAGGTTACCTGTGGGCGGGAGCCCCGGGATTTTACCCTGAAAGCAGTTGGTGATCGAGAGGAGGCGTGGCTGATCAAGATCTCCGCCGACCAGATCGTCAACGAGAGAAAAACTGTGCTCCTCGATGTGGTGGATGGGAATGCCCTGGCAGATATTGGCAAGGACGCCTTGAAACTTGCAGTAGTTGAACGCTACGGGATGAATGGGAACATCGGGATCACGTTCGTCAGCGGGTTCGGCTTGAAGAGTGGCGCGCTGGCTTCCTCGGTATCGCATGATCACCATAACATTGTCGTCGTAGGTGCGGATGATGCTTCCATGGCATGTTGCGTGCGTACTATCGAGCGGATGCAAGGTGGATTAGTGGCCTGCCGGGGTGAAGAGGTCCTTGCTGAGCTGCCTTTGCCGGTTGCAGGCCTGCTCAGCGAGCAAAATTCAGCCCAGGTGATCACGGCACTCCAAAAAATGAACCAGGCAGCGCATGATCTGGGTTGTTCTCTTCCCGCGCCTTTCATGAGCCTGTCGTTCATCTCACTGCCGACCGTCCCAGAGCTAGGCTTGACCGACATAGGATTGGTGGATGTGAGTAAGCATGAGATCATTTCCCCCTTTGTATCCAAGAAGTAGAGGATATCGCTTTTGATGAAGTGATATCCGCATCAAGAGTTTTAAAAAGTATTCTAAATTACATCGACGAAGAGGCAGATAAACGTGAACCCAGAATACCAACCCCTCTCTGAAGCAATCCATGCCGGTGATAAAGATACCGGGATCAAGGAAGCCCTGGCATTGGCCAGCCGCGGCAAAAAGGTGCCCGAGATTTTCATCGACTGCATCGAGCCCACCCTGGTGGATGTCGGAAACCGGTTCAGCCGGCTCGACATTTTCCTGCCGGAGCTGATGAATTCAGCCTCGACAGTGAAGGCGATCCAGGAAGTGCTGTTACCTTACCTGGCGGATGAGCCATCTCAGGCTAAGAAGGGTCGGATTGTGATCTGCACGGTCTCTGGAGACCTGCACGACATCGGCAAGAACATCGTCAAGACCATGCTGGAGGTCAACGGCTTCGAGCTCAGGGATTTGGGGGTGGATGTATCGGCCGCAGGGGTGATCAAAGCCGCTGTGGATTTCAACGCCGATATCATCGCCCTCTCAGCATTGATGCTACCTTCTTTACCGTCGATGAAAGATGTGATCGATATCCTGCGCGAAAATGAGAAGTACAAGGGTCGCTTCAAGGTGATGATAGGCGGTGGGCCGGTCAGCCAGGAGTGGGCTGATAAGGCTGGCGCAGATGCCTATGGCGATAACGCCATTGAAGCAGTCAAGGTCGCCCACACCTTGTTTACTTAACCGGTAACCCCCAGCTGTAGACTTGTTCCAGGACGTCGTCGTAAATGGCCAGCCATTCCGCGGTCGGCTGATTGGTATCCAGGTCGTAAACTTCCTGGAAAGGTTGGCCGACTGGTTTTTTATCCTGTAAACCCTCATAATACTCAAGGGCTCGTTTGACGATCTCATCCGCCTGCTCGCGGTTCAGCTGAGCGGCCGCATGGGCAACCTTCCCATTGAAGCGCGCCTCCAGTCCGGAGACGTGATTGACTACGGTACCACAGGCCGAGCGAGGTCCCAGGATACGGCTGATGCCAGAGACGGTGCACAGGGTTGTGTAGGCAGCACACTCGTAGAGCAGGGTGTGCGTGCCAGGCCCACCCACCGGCGAGACAGTCATATTGGTCATCAGGTGCGAATTGCGCGCCAGGGCTTGCAAGGCGAGGCTGGTTGCCTGCATGATCTCGCGGCTTGTGTCATTGAAGTTAAACGGGTGGGTGGGGGATGAACCATGGCAAACGGCCATATAAACGAGATTGAGGGCCACCATCTCCGCCGTCAGGAGCACGGCAATACCCTCGGTTCCACCTCCCAATCCGCCGTAGATCGGATTTGCAAACGGGTCGATGATACCCCCCTGGTAAACCGTATGGGCGACCTTATTGAGCTGCTCGAAGTTGATTTTTAGCTCGCTGATCATGCCCAGGGTATGCATGTCAGTTGGCCGGTAGCCTCCCCGGCTAATGGCAGACAGAAACCCGACATCACTGATGCTGATCTGGACGCAGTTCACGGCCATCCCAGGCCGTTCAGCTGCCTGCAGCACCTGCATCATCTGGTCGTATTCTTGCCAGGCAGCCATGATCTCGAGGGGTGAGCGGGTGCGGATGTCGCATCCCTCGACCGTGCCCAGGGTCGCCGGGCAAACCACGTCTACGCCGGGTTCCTGGACGTAACTCAGCATGACCGGGTAGAACAGCTCTTCGCTGACGGGCGTGCCAACCGGCCCACCCATGTTGAGTGGTGGACGGGCCTCGCCGATCGTTCGGAAACGCTCCAAAACCCGATCTTTACCCGAACCAAGCCATACTTCTTGGGGTGCTTCCGATAGGATTTGCTCGATCTCGGATCGGCTGAATTGGACCACCCGGCCGGTGTCCAGGCAATAAATACCACAGGAAGTGAGGAACTCCAGGGCAGCTTCCCAAACGCGGTCAGCCAGTGCGTCATCCAGGTTGACCACGTGCGAGCGGTCCAGGTGGATATCGTATTGTTTGATCACCCGGCGGAGTCCAAGGGTCACATGCTGGGCGTCAAATTCCTGTTCATCCACGATGGAGCCGGTCAGGCAGCGTTGGATGATGTCCATTAATCGGGAAGAGTTTTTCATCTATGGGACCTCATCTTCGAGCTGCTTATCGGAAACGATAGAATTTGACCTGATAGGCGGTTATCTGCTGGAAGGCTGGTCGAGCAGCCGCTTGCACAGGTCAACAGCTGCAGCTGCATCGGGTGCGTAACCGTCTGCGCCGATCTCGTCAGCCCAGGCCTGGTTGGTGGCGCCTCCACCGATGATCAGCTTGACCTGCTGGCGTAGCCCCACCTCTGAGAACAGGTGGATGGTCCGCTTCTGGGCGGGCAAGGCAGTCGTCATCAGGGCTGAGAGGCCGACGATATCGGCTTTCTCCTTTTGGGCAGCATCAAGGAAAGCACTGGCTGCCACATCACGTCCCAGGTCGATCACCTTGAAACCATGCGATTTGAGCAGGATGCACAGGATGTTACGACCGATGTCGTGGATATCACCTTCGACCTGCCCCAGGATGATCGTGCCGAATGATAGGCTTTCCTTACCAGCATTCAGCATTGTGGTTTCCAGCAATGCCGTCACACGTTCAGCAGCTTCACCCGCCATCATCAGCTCGGGTAAGTAGATCTCAAAATCCTGGAATTTTTGGCCCACATCGCTTAATGTGGGAACGAGTACTTGCTGCACCAGGACGAAGGGCTCAATCCCGCTCTCCAGCAGTTGTCTGGCGACTGCTTCGGCCTGGTCGCCATCCCCAAGGCGTAAGGCAGCATCAAGTTTTTCACGCAGCTCAGAAGGAATGATTGTCATATTTTACTTTTCTCCAGCCTCCATCGATGTTCAATCCAATTTGAGTGAGCTCCTGGCAAACCTGGTGATAAATATCCAGCCATTCTTCTCCAGGTTCCAGGGTATCGGTATTGTAGAGCTCAGGGAACGCCTTGCCAGGTTTTGGGTCAGCCAGTGTAGATTTGTAGTGGCTAAGGCACTCCATTACGTAATGGTTCGCCAGCTCGCGGGTTAATCCTAAGCGCAGCGTACCCGACCTGGGCCTGGAAACGGGCTTCGAGCCCGCTGGTATGGTCGGTTTTTGTACCGCAAGTTGCACCTACGCCATGCTGGTTCATTCCACTGACCGCACCGACGATGGCACCTGCCGCCACCTCCCACAGCACCTCGTGGGTCCCTAACCCTGAGCGTGGGTAAAGATCATTTACACACACCATGGGTGTATTGCGTGCCAGGGCCTGCCCGGCCATGGATTGGATCCAGAGCCCCATCCGGTCAGTGTTGTGCGACCAACTGCAGGTTCATATGTCCCATGAAGTGATAGGATACCTTGTAGCAGACCGCCCCAAGGATGTGACTGGCAACCGTGACCACGGCAGTGCCCTCCGCACCGCCTCCCAGCCCGCCCACCAGGGGGGTCATCAAGTCAACAATGTGCATCCCTACGCTCTGCATATACGCCACGCGCGAGAGTTGGTCGTAATTCGTCTTGAGCTCCGGCATCTGTGAGACCAGCAACCCATCCGATGGGCGTAGTCCCGATTTGGGATCGAAGGTTGCCATTTTCCCGGCACAGGTAAGGGGCACAGCCACATCTTCGATATGCATGCCGGGCCTGCCTGCCTGGCGAACAGCTTCACGCGCCACGTTTGCTTCCTTGCGGGAAGCCAGGATCTCGCTCGGAGAGCCGGCAATGATCAGGCGTCCTTGATACGTTGCTAGCGATCCGGCACCCAGGCAGTCCACTAAGGTCTCTTGCGCACAGGATTGCAAGATCAGTGGGTGGTATTTCTCGCTTGTCGGGGTGCCAGTTGGCCCACTGTGCATCCTACAAGGAGTAAGGCTCTCAACATTTCGGTGGTACTCGACGATTGCATCTTTCCCGCAGCCGAGGGTGACCGCAGCAGGTGCAGCTGCAACAGCTGCTTCCACTTCCTCGCGGCTGAACCTGATAATCCGCTCGGTGGACTGGTTATAGACACCCATCTCTAGGAAAAGCTCAAGGCCTGCCTGATACACCCGGTCTGCCATCGCATCATCGGATGGTACCAGCACCTGTTTGTCAAATTTTAGGGTATGTTTCTTAACCAGCTCAGCAACCTTGCGCGCCAGGGCAAGGTCGAAGGCCGATTCTTTCATGAACGGGCCGTTCTCTGAACGGTTGACAATCTTATTTATAAAATCACCTGGCATATCAGCTCGTTTTCATTCTATCTGCTTTAGAAATTGCTAATTTACACAGGCTGCTTTTGGGCGAAGGATTTACGGACCCGCTTCCAGGCGTTGTCCATATCCAGCCCGAATTCGATCAGCTGGCTGCGAACTTGATGGTAAACCCCAAGCCACTCCTCACCGGCTTCGACGGTGTCGGTGTTGTACAGCTCGGGGAAAGGCTTGCCAGGGTTCGGGTTAGCCATGCTATTCTCGTAGAACCCGAGGCACCGCAGGACGAGTTCATTGGCTTCCTGGCGTTTCAAAGCCAGGGCAGCATGGGCCACCTCGGCATTAAAGCGTGCCTCCAGTCCACTGGTGTGGTCAGTTTCCTTGCCGCCCGTCGTCCCGATCCCCATTTGGTGCACGCCACACGGCGTGCACGCGAGTGCACAGGCAGCCACCTCCCACAGTAGCTCTGGCGTTCCCAACCCGTTGCGGGTATAAATGGCATTGGTGGTGATCATCGGGGTATTACGCGCAATTGCCTGACCCACCATGGCGTAGATCCACAAGCCCATTCGATCGGTGTTGTGCGACCAGCGCAGGCTCATGTGCCCCATGTCATGGTAGGCAACGCTGTAGCATACTGCTCCCATGATATGGCTTGCCACGGTGACGATCGCCGTACCTTCCGCTCCGCCACCCAGGCCGCCGATCAGGGGTGTCATCAAGTTACAAATATGCATGCCAACACTCTGCTGAAAGGCAACCCGCGATAGCTGGTCATAATTGGTCTTGAGCTCAGGCATGATGGCGACCAGCATGCTGTCACACGGGCGCAGGCCGATATCGGGGTCATAAGCCGACATCTTTCCAGCACAGGTGAGTGGGACAGCTACATCGTTGATTCCCATCCCGCCCCGCCCGGCCATCAGGGTGGCTTGCCGTGCGACCATGGCTTGTTTACGGCAGCCGAGGATCTCGGTCGGAGAGCCGGGGATGATCAGCTGGTTCATGTAGGTGGATACGGACCCACCGCCCAGCACGTCCACCAGCGGCTCCTGGGCACAGCTATACAGGATCAGTGGATGGTAGCGCTCGGAAGTTGGAGTACCGGTTGGCCCGCTATGGACGATACAGGGCTCGCCCGTCTCGACCTTTCGATGGCGTACCTGGCGAGCGTCCTTGCCACATCCCATGGTGATCGCTGCCGGCGCTTCGGCTACGGCGTATTCCACTTCTTCCCGCTCGAAATGAATGCAGCGCTCAGTGGATTGGTTATAAACACCCATATCGAGGAAGAGCTCCATCCCAGCCTCGTACAGGCGGTCAGCCATCGCATCGTCAGCTGGGACGACTACTGAGCGGTCGAACTTAATGCCGTGCTTTCGCACAAGTTCTATCGTTTTGCGTGCCAAAGCTAGATCATAGGCATTTTCCTTCATGAAAATGCCGTTTTCAGAACGATCAAGGATGAGGGGGAGGCGGTTATTTTGCATGCATTACCTTTCTACAAAGGTATGGGATAGTTACAGATCATATTCTTGCCATTTTTCAAGGCTTGATTTTCTCTTTTTCAGCTGCCTGGAGGATTTTTGCCAGCTCGCGGTCCGCTTCAGGAGGGAGGGGGTTAGGTTGGTGGGTTTCCATTAAGTGTCGTGCAACCTCTGTCGCCCGTTCCACGATCCCGCGGCTGCCGCCGTCCACCCAGGCTTTATAATTCTCACGCACGATTACATCTGAGAGGATATATTCTTCCTGCCAGTGGGTGCGGGTATGCTTGGTTTTTAAATAGTTGCCCGGAGGTGGCCCGACCTGCTTGATCAGTTCAACTGCCAGGTGTTCTTCATCGACCTTGATACCATCCAGGACTTTGCCCACCATACGGCAGACTTCGTGATCGATGATCATCTGCACGGGTGAATGCGATCCTTCGTTATCCAATCCACCCAGTGGCATGATGTAGTTCACGCCGGCAGTGGCACACAGGTAGGTCTGCAGGTGCTTTTCGAAGATTGCCTGGGGGTCGGGAACCTTGGCATCGGTCATGGGATAAAAAACACCCGAAGGCATCCCATAATACCTGGCAAGCTGAGCGGTTGCGACGCCCATGAGTCCGACTTCCACGGCTCCGCTGGCCATGCTGCCGTAGCGCATGTCCATGGGGGTTGAGTATCCCATGTACATCACTCCACAACCTGGATGTGCCAGCTGGGCCAACACGGTCCCTCCCAGGATCTCGGCGTTCTGCAGCACCAGTGTGCCAGCCATGCTTGCCGGACCCGTGGCTCCCTTGGAAGGGCCGCTCAGGATCAATTGTGGATTGCCTGATCCTGCATAGTCGAGGATGCCTTGCGCCTGATCGGCTGGGATTGCCAGGGGCGAAGAGATGCATATGCCACCCAAAGTTTGCTGGTCGGTCGCTGCCACCATCTGCACCAACCATTTTGAGCTGCCGCCAAAAGCGGTGCCCATGATCGTCTTATCGGTATTGCGCAGCTCGGTGGCGTGCACCCACTCCAGCTCCACCTGGGGAGGTTTATCTCCCAGGTGGGCAACAGGCTGGCATAAGGTGTGAACCAGGGGCAATGCGTCACACAGGCGTACTAGCCTGGCGCATTCTTCTACCGTGGCTTCATGGCGTTCCAAGGTGTCGATGTCAAGCCAGGTAAAGCCAGGGAAGGAAGCGAAGTACACAATTTCTCCACCCAGGTTGAGGGTCAGCTCAGGGTTGCGAGCCCTGAGCAGGAATGTCTCCGGACACTGTTTGATAGACCACTCCACGATAGCCTGAGGGAACTTCACCCGCCGGTTATCGTGGTCAACCTTGCATCCGCCTTCCTCAAGGATACGTAAGGCGCGTTCATGTACGACAGTCATCCCTGTCTCCGCCAGTACCTCGAGGGAACCTTGGTGAATCCTTTCAATCTCGTCTTTTGAAAGGATCTCATATGGTTTTTTACATCGGAATCCATTAAGTGGCATCGTGTGATCCTTGTGTTATCAGTGTTAATGGATAAGCAAGATTTCTATCTCGATCAATATCTGCCTGGATAAGAACTGTACGATCACGAATTGACCTGGACGATACCTTTAGCCTGTTCCAATCATGTAGAGAAGAATTATGTCCCGTTCCGCGAGCGGATCAGTTTGAAACTCATGCGGTTGCCCGGGTGATACTCAATGGATTGGTGTACTGGCAGTTCATCCCGGTTATAGCCGATCTCGTCAATGACAAGCACCGGTGTGAGGGGGTCCATTTTCTTGAATATTTTCGGTACGCCACAGTTCTTCAGGATATCTGCCCTAACTGAAGAAACATAATACGATATCGACTGGCCGCATTTCTGCTCCAGGAATTCCAGTATAGGCTCAGTCAGACCGGGCTTATAGATCTCATCACCCGGGAAATCGACCATGAAAACCCACTGGGGAATGTGGTTAATGCAATAGATGATCGGGTCACCATCTGCTAGGAAGACCTTCTCAATCTCAAGCACCTGATCACCAGGGTTTAATTTAAAGTTCTCCACCATCTCGGGCGTTGGTTCAATAATCGCTGTCCGAAGTTGTTCATAGCCTGGTTCAAAACCGTTATCGGTGATCAGCCGCGGGAAATCTATGAACTGGTTAAGCAGGTTGGAGATATTTGAGCTTTTCCTGACAAAAGTTCCAACCCCCTGGCGACGGACAATCAATCCCATCGCCTCCAGGCGGTCAAACGCGCTGCGAATGGTCGCCCGGCTGACCTTATAGTTAGCTGCCAGCTGGTTTTCGGGTGGCAGGGGGGTCTCGGGAGGGAATGTGCCATTCCTGATCTGCTCAATCAGGATGGTGAGGATTTGAGAGGAGAGAGATGACTGGCGTACAGGGGTCTTATTCATAGGACACTTGAAAAATCGGGTTAACTAGAGTAAAATGTCTGATGGCTGCCATCTAACAATATCATACATTAAAACCAGAAGAATGTCAAACGTGAAAGGAGAATGTTACATGATGATGGGCTCTTCTCTTCCGAAAGAGATCGCAGAAAAATTAACGGACGCCCTGATACAGGGAGACAAAGCAGCAGCAGTTAAAGCCACGCAAGAAGCACTGGATCAGGGAATCAAACCCCTCATACTGGTCCAGGAAGCGATTGTTCCTACTCTGACGGAAGTGGGGAGACGCTTTGAAGAACTGGAAATCTTCCTGCCCGAGCTGATGGCTTCAGGTGAAGCTGGCAATGCCTGTACAACGATCATCGAACAGGCGATCGTGCAAAGCGGTAACCAGGTTCAATCCGAAGGCACGGTAGTGATCGGGACTGCGAAAGGTGATATCCATGACATTGGGAAGAACATTGTCATCAGCCTGCTCAAGGCACACGGTTATCGGGTCATCGATCTCGGAAAAGATGTGCCTGCTGCACGCTTTATCGATGAAGCGGAGACCAATCATGCCGATGTAATCGCTACATCAGCTATCATGAGCATCACGCGGGCTGGTTGCCGAGACGTGGCAGATCTGTTACGAGACCGGGGGCTGAGGGATAAATATCGGTTTATCGTCGGGGGTGGATCGATTACCCAGGACTATTCCGATGAGATCGGCGCCGATGGCTTCTCAGAGACGGGTAGTGGCGCAGTGGAATTGGTAAAAAGCTTGATGCAGAATAAGAGAGGAGCCTAGCATGTTCTACAACGACCGTTTGGTTGAAATTTATCAACGCTCCCGCCGGGGACAGTATATGAAAGAAGTGGAATACGACCTGTTGTTGGCGCGGCGTACGCAGGAGTTACTCAAGGAGTATAACATCTCCTTCGATCCGAATGTTGTCTGCCCAGCTGACGATGCAATGGCAGACCGTGTGTTCCAGGCTGGGTTGCAGTTAATCATTGATGTCGGTGTTTACCACCTTGACACCCAGCGGGTGATCAAGTTTAGCCGTGAAGAGATTTTAGAAGCTTTACGTAAGGCACCAGACACCCTCTACCTCGGCGAAGGGCGTGATATGGTCATCGCCCGGCATCGTAATATCGAAGACTCCAATCCACCTCTCAACCTGACCGGTCCTGCTGGGCAGCCGTGCAGTGAAGAGCACTACCTTGAGTTAATGATCAGCTATGCCCAGGAGCCCTATGTGCATGCCATTGAATCTGGGGCTACCTTGACCTATAACGGCGTGGACATCATGGCGAATACCCTGCTGGAAGTAAAGGCTGTACAGCGTGACGCCGCTACAGCACGTGAAGCGATCCGCCGGGTTGGAAAGCCCGGGATGCATATCGGGGATGCCGCCACGGGTATGACTGCCGTTGGGAAAATGGCAGCTTCTGAGCCAGTGAACCTGTTACGCCCCTGCGATGGTCGCCTTGTGGCGCAAATGTGTGAGCTCAAAACGAACGACGACCAGCTGATCCGTGTACCGCACCTGCTCAATTACGGTTCGCACATCATCAACCTGATGACGCCCCTGACCGGTGGGATTGGCGGAGGACCCGCTGGAGTGGCTGTAGTGTCCGTTGCAGAGACGCTGCTCGGGGTGGTGTGCTATTTCGCCACCTATCACTACCTGAGCATCACCCATATTAAGTGGACGAACAATTCTGATCCGTGGGGCATGTATGTGCTTTCCATGACCGGGCAAGCCATGGCGCGTAATTCACACATTGTCTGGACCAATGATCCATTCTGTGTCAACGGGGCAGGCACGGTTGAAAACCTGTACGAAGTAGCTGGGCATGCTATCATTGGCTCGGTATGTGGCTTTCAACAGCATGGCGTAGGAAGTACGGGCGGCAACATTGTCGACCACCATACCGGGCTAGAAGCCGGCTGGCAAGGTGAAGTGGGCATTGCTGCCACACGTAGCGGGATCACGCGCGAAAAAGCCAATGAGATCGCCCTCCAGCTATTACCCCTTTACAAAGACACCTTCAAGAATCCAAAACTTGGACAACCTTTCCATGAGTTGTATAATACCCAGACAATCACTCCAAACCAGGCATGGCAGGATTGCTACAAACGTGCCAAGGAAACCCTGACCAGGTTAGGTGTGAGCTTTACCCAGGGACCTTACGACTAATCTCACATGCGCTTTCTCTACAGGTGCGCGGTCTATTTATTTGGCAGTTGACATCTTCGATATAACTCAATAAATGGTGAACTGTATGCAAACACTCCTAAAAAGCAAGACCAAGCAGGTCAAAATATCCACCGATGGACCGGTAACCATCATTGGCGAGAGCATCAACCCCACTCGTCGCAAAAAACTGACGGCTGCATTACTTTCGGGCGAAATGGACTATATTTTCGAGCTGGCAAAAATTCAGCTCGATACGGGTGCAGACGTGCTGGATATCAATGTCGGTGCGCCGGGTGTCGATGAGCTTAGCGTGTTGCCCAGGGTGGCAGTGGCGGTAGCTGAGCAATTCGATGTGCCTGTGTGCCTCGATTCATCCAACCGCGAGGCGCTTGCCGCCGCCCTGAAGGTTATGCCGGGAAAACCCCTGGTCAACTCGGTTAACGGCGAAGAAGCTAACCTGACCACTCTTCTGCCGATCATCAAGGAGTACGGCGCAGCCGTGATCGGGTTAACCATGGACGAAAATGGTATCCCAACCGACCCAGAGGTTCGGCGGAAGATCGCCGGTAAGATCCTGGAGCGGGCTGCAAAGTTAGGCATCCCGGCCGAAGACGTAATTATTGATCCGCTCGTGCTTACGGTAGGAGCTGATCAGAATGCTGGCAAGGTTACGCTTAAGACGATCGAGATGGTCCGCAGAGATTTTGGCGTTAATATCAACCTGGGTGCCAGTAATGTGTCTTTCGGCCTTCCTGACCGGCACACGGTCAACCAGGCATTCCTGGCACTGGGCGCTGGGATGGGCGCCAGCTGTGTGATCACCAACCCGGAGAAATTAACCCCCATCATACGCGCTTCGGACCTTCTTCTGGGACGCGATCCGTTCGCCGGGCGCTTCATTAAAGATTTTCGCAAACGGCAGGCACTAGGCCTGGTAGCCGATGGAGCTCCTGCTAAATCTTGACCTGGACTACGACGTGGATGCTGTGCTGCGCGGTCAGGGGGCAGACCCGGCGGTACTACGCGCCCGCAGGCCTTCGCTGGTGGAAATCGCCGAGCGAGCCAGGGAAGAAAGCCTGTCCCTCCTGGCTCCTCAGGGTAGTCTATCAGGAATACACCGTTGCTGGAGTACAACACCAACACCTGCTCCTGGAGGGAGGCGAGCGGCTGCAGAGCAGCCTGCTCGCCCGCCAGCTGGCACCCGCCACGAAAGTGATCGTCCTGCTGGCAACCATCGGGGACGGGTTGGAAGAGCGTGTCTCCAAAATATGGGATGCCGACATGGTGTATGCTCTGGCCCTGGATGGTGCTGGGTCTGGTGCGGTGGAAGCCCTGGCGAACGCAGCCTGCCAGTATTTCGAAAAGAAAGCGCTCGGAGAAGGGCTTCAGGCTTCCATCCCGTTTAGTCCGGGGATGGTGGACTGGTCGGTGGCCGATGGTCAGCCCCAGATCTTTAACCTGCTGGGTGAAGCCGGTTCGATCGTCAGTCTTACCCCGAGCTTCATTATGATCCCGCGTAAATCGCTGACCATGGTTATGGGGCTGGGCGCAAACCTGGATTCTTCAGGACGAACCTGTGATTTCTGCAGCATGAGAGCCACCTGCCGTTACCAGGAGCAGTACCTGCAGTAAAACCAAAGCTAGTCTTATTGGCAGCATTCCAGATAATTTTGATAAATCCTTTTCGAGCCGGATAATGAAGATTCCCTGCGGTGAGTACATGCTGGCTGATACGGTCGAAGAAGCCCTGGCGCTCCTGGCTGAGAGACGGGGTGAGGCGCGCATTATCAGCGGTGGCTCGGACCTGCTGTTGGAGTTACAGCAAGGGGATTTCCCCCCCATTGGTAGGTTGGTCGACGTCACCGAGATTGATGAATTGTGTGCGCTTGAGATCAGGGATGGAACCCTGTTTATTGGTGCGGCAGTCACGCTGGCAAGGTTAGCCAATTCTGATCTGGTCAAGACCCATGCGCAGGCTTTGCATGAAGCCGCCCGTTTGATGGCTAACCCGCAGGTATGCAATGTCGCCACGATCGGGGGCAATGTGGCACATGCTCTACCGGCTGCCGATGGGACGATTGCGCTGCTGGCGCTGGATGCCCAGGCGAATATCGCCGGCTGTAATGGCCGGACCATCGTCCCACTGAACAGCCTCTTCAAAGGGCCGGGTGAATTGGCACTGGATCCGTGGGGTGATGTGTTGGTCGGGTTTCACTTGCCTTTGAGAGAAAAGGGGCAGGCTTCGGCATTTGCCAGGCGGATCAATCCACAGGGTATCGCCCTGGCAATGCTCAACCTGGCAATTTGGCTCGAACGCGATGGCGAGCTGATCCAGGCTGCACGCATCGCCGTCGGACCCTCAGGCCCTGTCCCACGGCGCATGTCCGCTGCTGAACAAGCTTTATCTGGTCAGGTGTACTACACCAGGTCTATTGGATGGTGTGCTTGAAGCATTGCTCAATGACGCCAACTTCCGCACCAGCCCTCACCGGGCGACAGCCGAATACCGCAGGCACTTGGCTGGTGTGCTCTTGGAAGAAGCGTTTATTGAAGCCTGGCACAGGGCGGGAGAATAACCGATGACCGTCCTACAGCCAAAAACCCTCTCCCTGGTTGTCAATAACAAACCAGTTTCACTTCCCACCATCCCCGGGGAGACGCTGGCGGAGCTGCTGCGCGAGCGCTTGAAATTAACCGGTACCAAAATTGGCTGCAATGAAGCGGAGTGTGGCGCGTGTACGGTCCTGGTAAATGGTGAACCTGTGCTCTCCTGCGCCTACCCTGCCGTACGGGCTGAGGGAAAAGAAGTCCTGACCATTGAGGGCTTGGCAAAGCACCAGGTGGATAGAAGCAGTGAGCTGCTGCTCCACCCTCTCCAGCAGGCGTTTATTGACTATGGCGCGGTGCAATGTGGATTTTGCACCCCCGGGCAGATCATGACCGCTTACGCATTGCTTCTGCGAGATCCGCACCCGACCCTCGAAGAGATGCGCTTAGCTTTGAGCGGTACGTTATGCCGTTGCGGGGGATACCCGGCCATCCAGCGGGCTGTGCTGGCAGGCGCTGAAGCAATGAGGACAGGTAATCCTGTTTTAGCACCTACACCGGATTTATTTACGGAGGAATCATATCAGGTAGGCAGGGTCATTGCCCGGCCCGATGCAACCCAAAAGGTGACCGGCGAAGCCATCTATACCGACGACCTGTCATTTAGCGGAATGCTTATTGCAAGGGTTAAGCGGGCGGGGATACCGCATGCCATCTTGCGCGGGCTGGATGTCCACCTGGCTCAGGCATTGCCCGGCGTGCACAAAGTGCTGACGGCGAAAGACCTGCCGGCAGGTAAGAAGCATGGGTTGGTGCGTAATGATTGGCCTATCCTGGTTGGGGAGGGCGAGCGCATCAGGTATGTAGGCGATGCCCTGGCGATCATTGCTGCAGATTCGTATGAGATCGCCACCCAGGCGCTCGAGCTGATCAAGGTCGATCTTGAGCCCCAGCCGGTCGTAGCCGGAGCGCAGGAGGCGCTTCAACCTTCAGCACCTCGTTTACATGAGGGCGGGAATCTTTTGAAACATATCCAGGTGCGCAAGGGTGATGTACGCATAGGATTTGACGAAGCCGACAAGGTCGTTGAGCATACTTTTTGGATGCCATCGGCTGAGCACATGTTCCTCGAGCCAGAATGTAGCCTGGCCCGCCTGACTCCCTGAGGGTAAGATGGAAATCTATGTCGGCTCGCAGATCCCATATTCAGACCGGGAGCAGGTTGCCAGGGCGTTAGGCTGGCCGGAGGAACGTGTGCGGATCATCGGCCAGTTCGTGGGAGGCGGATTTGGTGGTAAGGAGGATATTTCCGGGCAAATCCATGCTGCGCTGTTAGCTCAAGCCACCGGCCGTCCCGTCAAGCTGCTATTTGACCGGCATGAGAGCATGCTGGTCCACCCGAAACGGCATGCCACCCAGATACGCGTGAAAGCAGGGGTGAAAAGTGATGGCCAGTTGACCGCCGTAGAGACTGAATTGTTGGGTGATACGGGTGCGTACGCCTCATTGGGTGAGAAGGTGATGGAACGTGCTACCACACATTCTACCGGGCCATACGAGATCCCGCATGTAAGCTCTGACTGTTACGCCATGTATACCAACAACCCACCTGCGGGGGCATTCCGAGGGTTTGGGGTGACCCAATCCACATTCGCCATTGAGAGCATGCTGGATATCCTTGCGCAAGAGTTGGATTTAGACCCAATTGCCCTGCGGAAGAAGAACGCACTGCGCTTAGGAGGCATCACCAGCACCGGGCAGGTGCTGCGTGAGAGTGTCGGGTTATTGGAGTGCATTGAACGGGTTGAAAATCATCTGAAGAAAGTAGCCGGCGACCGGCCTTTTGAATCCAGGCTTGAAGGGAACAAACGGAAAGCCTGGGGCTTCGCAATAGGCTATAAAAATACTGGTTTTGGGGGTGGTGCAGTGGATGCTGCTACCGCGGAAGTCGAGCTGTGCTCTGATGGGTCAGTGGAAGCGCGCACTTCTTCAGCTGAGCTGGGCCAGGGGCTATCCACCGTGCTGCAAATCATCACCGCACAAGAGATGGGCTTACCTGCCTCCACGGTTAAAGTCCACTTGATGGATACCGATCTGACCCCCGACGGCGGAGCTACCACCGCTTCGCGCCAAACCTATGTGAGTGGAAATGCTGTACGCTTTGCCGCGCAGCTGCTCAAGCAATCCATCGTGAGCGTGCTTGCGGAGAAGATCGATATTGCCCCGGAGAAGATCCACTTTACGCAAGGGATGGTTTGGGCTGGAAGCCAGAGCTATACCCTGGCAGACATCGCAGAAATGATGAAGCTTGAGGGGCGAGGTACCTGCATAAGATATGAATACCAGGCTCCAACAACAATGACATTGGGTGAAGGCGGGGACACGCACATCGCATACTCCTTTGCTGCACAGGCTGCCGAAGTAGCAGTGGACGTACGCACAGGTGAGGTGGAAGTGCTCCAGGTGATCACTGCCAATGATGTGGGCAAGTGCCTCAATCCATTAGGGCTGCAGGGGCAGGTGGAAGGGGGGGTAGTCATGGGGATTGGGGGTGCTTTGACCGAGAATTTCATCGTCGAGAAGGGCATGGTCTTTACCGACAGACTGTCGCGTTATCGCATCCCAACGATCAAGCAAAGCCCGGAAATCACCAGCTTTGTGGTTGAACATCCCACCCGGGAGGGACCTTACGGCGCAAAAGGGGTGGGCGAGATCGCAGGGATACCCACTGCGCCGGCAATTACGAATGCGATCTACCATGCTGTGGGTGTCCGAATTGATCGATTACCTGTCGATCAGGAATACATTTGCAACGAATTGAAAAATCGGAACGTGAGCTGATTATCGATAATTAATAGCTACATAACATCAGGTCTGCTGTCACCTTTGCTTGTTACAATTAGCCATTACCCTTTGTGCATGATTAGGCTGACCCTCTATTGTGGTCCTTGGCGTTTGTCATTGTGATCGGTTGTCATATCTGGATTTCTGCGGTATCCTGTCCCATCCCACACGATTATCAAACAGCATGCATTAGAGAGTTAGGTTAAATTCTAGATTCGTATCCGCTTTTTTGGGGGGATTATTGATTATGCAGGTTAGAGGCATGGAATTCGTGGGGTTTCTCCGACTACTTATTGTTTTCCACCATCCACGGTTTGCATCATAAAGTCCACGAATGTCATTGCAGCTTTGGGAAGTTGCCGGTTTTTCAAATACAGAAGAACAATATTGCATTGAATGTCTTCATCCAGAGGAATGGATACAACATCAGGATGCCGGTAGTATTCGTAGATTTTTACCGGCATGAGAGCGATCCCAATATTCGTTGTTACCAGACCAATAACACTTACCTTTCGGTGGCTTGAATAGAAGATCGTTGGTTCAAACCCCACTTTTGCGCATTCATCCAGGATCAACCGATGTAATTCGGTCACCCTGTCGAACACGATGAAATTGTCATTGGCTAGTTCTTTAAGCGAGATAGAAGTTCTGTCGGCATAGCGGTTATTTTTTGAGACGACCAGGATAAGCTTGTCCTGGCTTATTTCGACGCAATCAAATTGGTCATCATCCAGGTAATTGTGACGAGCAAAAGCCAGGTCAAAGCGGCGCTCTTTAAGGGCAGGGATAATATTTAGCCCATCGATCTCCACTAAATTAAAGCGGATGTGTGGATATTTATCCCTGAATTGAGATATGGAGGTAGCGATTCCATACTGGGGGAGTACTGGAATGGCAGCAATATAGATGAAGTCCTCCGAATGTTTATATCCATCCATCTCAACCAATGTTGCTTTATAGTCAGCTGCAAGCACGCGCGCATGCCTCAGGAACGCTTCTCCAGCTTCCGTCAGAGATACTTTTCGTTTACTTCGATCGAAAAGGGAAACCGCCAGTTCCTTTTCAAGGGAAATGATCATTTTTGAAAGAGAGGATTGGGATATGTAGTGCTCGTCAGCTGCTGCTAAAAAACTACCCGTGTCTACTATTGAAAGGAAGTATTGGATTTGGCGCATTTCCATGGTTACACCTTTGAAACTATTCCAAAACTGAATAGATTGTAACATAGAATGAATTGATACCCCCTATAGCCAGAGAGTATGATAGTTACAGTGGTATTGAATAAGATGAAAAAAATAGATGAATCCATGATCTTTATCCCGACAGCAGATGTCTCACATATCCATCGAAAGTGGCTGGATCTACCATACGCGAATTTATCACCTGCTCAAAAACTTGATATATTTTTACCCGATTTGGAGAAGGATGCTTTTCCAGTCATTTTTTATATCCACGGTGGTGGCTTTGCCATAGGAGACAAACGAGATATCCATGTTTTAACTTTTTTGAGGGGCTTAGAGCGTGGATATGCAGTGGTTAGCGTGAATTACCGTTTGAGCGGTGAAGCCAAATTCCCAGCCGGGTTGCAGGATATAAAAGCCGCGCTACGCTGGCTTAAAGCAAACTGCGAGCGATATCACCTTGATGGATCTCGGATTGCGGCTTGTGGTGGATCTTCAGGTGGAAATTACGCAGCCATGGTATGCCTGACTGCGAATGTGCCGACTTTCGATGATCTCAGCCTGGGTAACCCGGAATACCTGTGCAATGTCCAGGCAGCTGTGGATTGGTATGGGCCGACAGATTTTTTAAAAATGGATGAACAACTCGATGAAAGCGGTTTTGGTCCATCGGATCATAATGCAGCAGATTCTCCTGAATCAAGATATCTGGGAGCAAAACTATCTGATGTTCCATTAAAAGTAGAAATCGCAAACCCGATGACATATATTCATAAACACATGCCTCCCATTTTGATACAACATGGACGCCTGGACGATATGGTGCCAGTCCAGCAATCCATTATGTTTGCAGAAAAACTGGAAAAGTATGTTGATCATGACCGTTTCGAATTTGATATTATCGAAGGAGCAGGTCACGCTGATCCATTGTTCGAAACAGAAGCAAACATGGAGCGTGTATTTTCTTTCCTGGATAAATATCTTAAATGATCCATTTCGGGTCAATCTATGATGACTATCGTACAAATCCGTTGATGTGGTTGAGAAGAACAATCGTTAAATATCTGAAATTCGCAGCTAGGGAGGAGGAAGGATGGAGTAAGGATATTAATAACAAGTTTTGAAAACGTCACTTTTTCAATGGATAATTCTATGAGGAGAAAAGTAGATGAAAAAACAACTTTCAATTCTGTTTTCAGTATTATTAATTACCGGGATAATGCTATCTGCCTGCCAGGCTCAACAGACAACCTCCCCAGTTACAACTCCTGAAGTAGCAGCTCCAGAAACCAGTGTGCCTGACACTGTCGCCCCAGCACCTACAGCTGTTGAGCCAGCTAAGAAACCGCTGTTGGTAGTCAGCCTGCCTGCCCTGGATAATCCGCTGATGCTTGCCTTCCAGGATGCATTTTCGAAGACTTTCGGTGATAAATATGATGTGCAGGTATCTAGCGCGGATGGGAATGCCAACACCCAGGCAACACAGATCGAAAACTACACTGCCATGAAACCTGCCTTCATGTTTGTCATGGCAGTTGAGCCCACCAGCCTGGTGCCAAAACTAGTGGCTGCACGTGATGCGGGTGTAAAAGTCTTATTCGCGGGCGGTGATCCGGGTGACGAGAATGCCTATGATTCCGTGATGAAAATGAACCAATTTTTATCCGGTGAATATGCGGCGTTGATGGCCAAGCAATGGGTCGAAAAAACCTATCCAGATGCTGCCCCAGGCTCGATCGAAACGGCGATCTTTGAATCAACCCTTAATCCAGAGGCAGTCGCTCGGTCGCAAGGTTTGAAGATGATCACTGAGCCGTACCTTAAAAACGAGAATGGAGAGTATATCGACGCCACTGGTGCTGTGGTAGATGAGGCGAACAAAGTAGATAATCCTGCCTATAGCCCAGCTGTGAAAGTCGTTCAGACCGTGCAAGCAGAGATGTTCCAGGCTGGTCAGACAGCCATGCAGAATGTCCTCACCACCAATCCTAATGTAAAGCTGGTATTGGCATATGCCGGTGATGGCGGCATGGGTGCCTCGCAAGCCATCATGGACGAATATGCCAAAGGTGCAGGAACCTCGGTCATCGATGACCTGAGCAAAGTAGCCGTCTTCAGTGTTGGGATGATCGGTGCTGAAGGTCCGGCAGTGGCAGATTCCTCGACAGGGAAGGGTGTATTTCGGGGGACTGTCCGGTTCGGAGGCGACCTCATTGGCAGAACCATGGAGTATGCTGGTAAAATGCTGGGTGGCGGCGAGTATCCCAAAATCATCTGGGATGCACTCGATCTGGTAACTGCGGAAAACGGGCAGCTTATGTTCGTGCCTGTTGAAAGTGCCACCGTGCTTACAGCTCCGACTACTGAACCGCAGCCATTGGTACTCCCAGGACCCTAGCTTTGTAAATGGCTCATTCCCTTGAGAATCAGCTAATACTGGTCAAGGCTAATCATCCAAAACGGCAAATTGTCTGAGAACAAGATAGGGCTGGGGAATAGAGTATTACTCTTCTCCAGCCCTGATATTTAGTAAACTTCTGAAAAGCATGGCAAAATACTATTCAGCTTGACCATGCCGCCAGCGATGTGGGAGAATTAATAGATTGCTCTTAATTACCTGGCATTTGTGAATTTTGAGGTTTTATGACTATAGAAAATATCGTTGAGATGAAAGCTATCAGTAAGAGTTTTGGGGGTATCCAGGCGTTGAAAAGTGTCGATTTGGAGCTCCGGCGTGGTGAGATCATGGGTCTTGTCGGTGATAATGGCGCTGGGAAATCAACGTTGATGAAGATCCTCTCCGGTGCCTACCAGGCTGACGAAGGTGAGATCTTTATTGACGGGCAGAAAGTACAAATTCAGAATCCCCACAATGCCTTTAATCTTGGGATTGGGATGATCTACCAGGATTTAGCATTGTTTAACAACCTGGATGTTGCGAAAAATATCTATATTGGTAGGGAACTGGTCAGGGGGCCGTTCAATCTATTTATGGATAAGAAAAAGATGTATGCGCGAACGGAAGCAGTGATCCGTGACCTGCGTGTGGACATTAAGTCTCCCAAAATGAATGTATCAAGGATGTCGGGTGGGCAGCGCCAGATGGTTGCCTGTGCTCGTGCAATAGCCTTCCAGTCCAAGGTACTGATCATGGATGAACCCACGGCTGCCCTGGGTGTAACGGAGGCGAATAAGCTTCTCGGTTTAATCAAAAACATGAAGGGCATGGGGCTTTCGATCCTTCTGATCACCCAGCGTATCCCAGACATCTTAGCAATTGCTGACCGGGTTTTCGTCCTAAAAGGCGGCCAACGGCAGGATGTCTTGGAGGTCAGTAAGTGTTGTCTAGATGATGTAGTGACAATGATCATACGTGGAAAAGATCTTAATGGGACCAAACCATCGGATGTTGAGTACCGGTCCTACGGATAGCACTCAAATGAAGGTTTTATAAAGGTTGAATGTATGCATCGAAATAAAAGTGGTTTAGCAACCAGGGAAAAGTTTTCAAAAATCGATCTAAGTTCTTTTAAAAAATATACGGTCATTATTGTGCTTTTAGCTCTTATGGCAGTTTTCTCACTAGTGAGTCCATATTTCCTGACCTGGCGGAACCTGACCAATATCATCATCCAGAACACATATTTTATTATCGTTGCGATCGGCCTTTCGTTTGTGATGATCGGTGGTGGCATCGACTTGTCGGTTGGGTATCAGATGTCACTGGTAGGCGTTGTCACCGCCATGCTGATGATGGTTTATCATCTACCGCCCTGGTTCGCTGCCTTGATAGGTATATTGTTGGGAACGACATTAGGTCTAATTAATGGATTGATCGTTACGAGTATAAAAATCTTTCCATTAATAGCTACGCTCGCAACTGCCACCGTCTTTCAAGGTATTTCCTACATTATTTCAAAAGCAAATACCTTTCGTGGCTACCCTGAAGCTTTTTTGTATCTCACCAAAGGCAAGGTGCTGGGTATTCCATTTGATATTGTGCTTGCTTTGGTTATTGCCGTCGCGGTGAGTATTATCTACTCTGAAACGGTCTTCGGTTTCCGTTTAATGGGTTTGGGTGGGAATGAAGAGGCCTCACGCTTATCTGGGATTGATGTTCGAAAAATGAAAATTGCCATCTACACGATCTGTGGCTTTTTTACAGCGATTGCCACGATGGTGATGATATCTAAATCGAACACCACTAACTCGTCTTTCGGGCCTGGGACTGAGTTCATCGCCCTGACAGCGGCTATCGTAGGTGGGATCAGCTTCATGGGGGGTGAAGGCAGCATCCAATCATTGATCGCGGGTGTGTTGCTTCTGGCTGTGCTTGGGAATGGTATGCAGCTTGCGGGTTGGGGTACGTATGCACAATTTATCGTCAGAGGCATGATCTTGCTTGGTGCAGTGGCATTCGATGAATTGCAAAGAAATTCAAAAAAGGTGTTCCGTAATAAATAATTACATGCCATTCTGCTAAAGCACACATTGAATGGCAATTACGTAGCATATCAAAAGAGTTATTTCCGCTTAAGCAACTTGTTCTCAAGTTTCATTGTAGTTATCACCTGGGTTGAGCAATTCTTGCAAACCGAACATTCGATATCATCATGAGAAATCCTTGGAGTTGTCAGATCTCATATGTGAACCTAGCCGCGCACTCCATGAAATCGTGTAACGAACAAACCTAACTTGCCCGTGTAAGCTATAATACTCGATAGATTCCAGTATTCCTTTATAACACGATGACCTTACAGACCCGCATCACGGGTATGTCCCGTGAGCTAAAATTATTCGCCGCAACGTCCATATTGATGGGCATTGCTTACAGCATTTACGATTCCACATTCAACAATTTCATCAATGATAGTTTCGCCCTGACCGGCTTCCAGCGCGCCCTGCTGGAAGTCCCCCGTGAGCTGCCGGGTTTTTTGGTGGTCTTTGTCAGCGCGTTGTTATCGTTCCTGTGCAGCCGCAGGTTGGGGGCCTTTGCCCTTCTGTTCGGTGCGCTTGGGGCTTTGCTGATTGGCTTCACCTCGTCGACCTATGGAGCCATGATGCTGTGCTTGTTTATCTATAGCATGGGGATGCACCTGTTCATGCCGCTAACTACCTCCATCGGGATGGAATTATCTCACGAGGGCCAGACCGGCCGGCGCCTGGGTCAGCTGAACGCCCTGCGCAATTTTGCCACCATCCTGGGCAGCTTCGTGGTCTTTGTTGGTTTCCGTTTCCTGGGTTTCCAGTTCGAGCATTCGTTTCTGCTGACTGCCACAGGATTGGGCGTGGCGGGCTTGATCATGTTTTTGATGAAACCGGATACTCCCAAAAAATCAAAGACATTCCTCACCCTCCACAAGGAATATCGCCTCTACTACTATTTGAATATCATCTCAGGCTCAAGAAAACAGATATTTCTTAACCTTCGGCCCGTGGGTGATCGTCACGGTATTCAAGCAGCCCACCCAGACCATCGCCACCTTGTTGACCATTGGGGGTGTGATCGGGATCCTGTTTCAGCCCGTACTGGGCAGGGCCATCGACCGCTTTGGAGAACGGCTTATCTTGCAGATCGAAGCAGCAGTTCTGGTGGTAGTCTGCCTGGGATATGGATTCTCTTTGTTCGTGTTCCCTGAAGGCACAGCTTTTCTTTTCGTCTGCGGGTTTTACCTTCTCGATCAGATGCTGATGTCAGTCAACATGGCTCGCTCAATGTATATGAAGAAGATCGCCATCAAGGAAGAGCATATCCAGCCAGCCCTGACAGCCGGGTTGACCATCGATCACTTCTTCTCGCTTGGGATAGCCCTGGTAGGTGGGGTGATCTGGAATTTGTTCGGTTTTCAATACGTGTTCTTGATCGGCGTGGTGATCGCCGCGTTGGGGTTCCTGGCAGCCAGCCGTATCCAGACGCACAAGTTACCCACCGTAGAAGAGGTTTCGCCTGCTTTTCCAGGTGAAGGGGTCTAGCATCAGCTTCGCAGCTGAATTCCGAAAGCCAGTAAAATATTCCTGATAGTGTTCTGGTAATCGTTGACGCCTTCAATATACGAGAAGCCATTGGTTATTTCTAGCCTAAGGTCAACTATTTATTCAACTCGTGCTGCGCCTCATTCTCAGTCTACCATTGAAGCGATTGGCAATTTCTATAAAAAGCTACCGTAATTGTGGGGTAAAAAATACTACGGAAACACCTTGAACAGGTCACTCAGATCTGTGGCTTTGGCAGCATCGCCAAGCAAGGGATGACCCAAATATCTCTTCGATCGTGCGTAATGTAGAGCTGTGTGTATATCGGATGGAATTCGTATAGCCGTCTCCCTTAGCGAAGGGAGAGAGTACGATCATGCCAATTGGGTGGTCACCATTCTCTGAATTCATCCCAGGTGATAAAAATTACGCCGCCCTGTTGGTAAGCTTTTGAGCTCATGATCATCGGGACCTGTTGAGAAAGCCAGGTATCACCGTTCTTTACTGGGTCAGAGCTTTGACAACCATCTGTATTGTGCATGTCATCGCACAGGTTAGGCGTGATGAAGTTATATTGTGAAACAGTGTTATTTCGTAGATCCGTCTTCAGTTCTGAATATGGTCGCTCATGCTGGATACAATAGGCAGAATTCGAGTCATTATTTCCGGTCACATTGTCGAAATAAACCATGGGATTATGTTTCGGAGCATACAGGCCGGCTGCCTGTAGCGGGCAGGCATGCCCACTGATATTCTCTTCATATGCTTTCCATGTGATGTCTGCCTTATCCAGGTAGGTAACAAGATGATCGGTAGTACTCTGGTGGTTATCCTTCGGCGGATTATCATTGGATACGTTGAAATTCTTACCCGCTTCTAACCACAAGTAATTCGGTTCACTCGGGTGGTTTCCGACTGGATTGTAGTACTGTAAGGCATAGGATGCCTGGGGTAGGAGAGTTTTATTGATATATGGAGCTGATGGGTTGTTTTGGATATCCGACCAGTTGTGGTTCTCCATTACGATGAGAAATACAGTCTTGATATTAGTGTTAGCTGGGGTGACTGTCGTCGCAGCCTGCTTATCTGCCGGTGTTGCCTGTGGTGTAGCGCTACTCGATTGCCTGGTTTGGGGTGATGGCGATGGTGTGGATTGCGGATTGATCTGTACGGAATTGTGGTTCATGCTGTTTTGGAGCAAGATTTTTACCGATGCAGCTTGATTTCCAGCGGAAACCTTTGCACAGCTACTCAATAGCAATAGCAAGATTACAGTGGTTACTAGACCGGTGATTTTTCGATAATAATGATGAGTGATCATAACTTTTTTACCCTATAATTTCTCCCCCATTTTAATATCGCCAAATTATATGCCAATAACAACCGATTTAGTCCAAATATTGATTAGCAATTGCTTAGTATTTTGACACATGCAGTTCAGCTGCTGCCTGGATAATATCTACGGTTGGGATGGTAAAAATATATGCAGTCTGGTGTTAAAGGAACATCCTCGACAGATATGTTGACAAATAAGATGATATTAGTTATAATATTAAGAACGGTATAAGGATTTTTGATAAGATAAAAATCAGAAATAGGGGAAATCCAACCTAAGTAAGTCAGTTACAAACACTGCTGTATAGGGGATTAATAAAAATTTTCGTAGATAAAGTTAGCCAGACGCAAAACCATAATAGGTTATGGTTTGTTAGGGAATTGTAGTTTAAACTCCAGCCCTGGTCGTGATCCGCATTCACCGGTCACGAAATGTAGGTAATACGCATCGATGATCAAGGCAGTATGTTCAAGTAATGAGGGAAATTCTTATGTCAGCCAAGCGCATCTACCCGGTTCTATTGGTAATTTTAGCAATCATGTTGATTTTCTCAGCTACTCCGGTTTATTCCAAAGGGAAACCAACACCAAGCCCGACTACCACAGCCACACGTACACCTTTGCCTACACCAACACCTTCTCCAACTCCTTCACCAACACCAAATCCTGGCTCTACGTGGCAACAAGTACACCTTCAAGCGGAGCATACAGCGTTACTGATCTGTTTCACCGCTCCTAGCTCAGGCAGCATTATCAGCTGGGGCAGTCGGGGTATCTATATCAATCAGCGTCACAGGCACAAACCCTGGGATAGGGCGGGCAATGTTCTCAATCAATAATGGCATTTTATTAACCGATTTTCAAAGCCCATATTCCTTCAGTCTCCCAACCCAGAAGTGGCAGGATGGCAGCTATTCGATTTCTGCTGTTGCATATATGCGTGATGGCTATACCACTGCCAACCCCGCCTCGATCAATTTAACTTTCAATAATGGGAATTCTCAACCTCCAATAAATCAAGGCACGTTTACCCCCTCTACTGGCACCACACCAGCCAACGGCTCGCCGTTCATCGTGGCTGCGGTTGGCGACGGTGCTGATGGTGCAACCGCCAACACGAATGTGACCAACCTTATTGCTTCCATCAATCCCAACTTGTTCCTTTATCTTGGAGATGTTTATGAAGATGGCACCCCAGCGGAATTTTATAACTGGTAGTACCAGCACCACCAGTTACTCGCGCTTCTTATCCATCACCAATCCAACCATTGGAAACCACGAATATATCGGTAGCTCGACTGCCGGCTATTTCGATTACTGGAACAACATCCCGAATTATTATAGCTTTGACGCAGGCGGATGGCATTTTACAGCCTCAATTCCAATTCTTCGCATATCGGGGTGAATAAAACCTCGGCCCAGTATGCCTGGCTGTCTCAGGACCTGGCAGCCAATAGCAATAAATGCACGATCGTTTATTACCACCATCATCTATAAATATTGGCCCCGAAGGCCCTACCACAGCGCTAACAGATATTTGGGCACTGCTAGCCCAGGATGGCGTTTCCATTGTTCTCAACGGGCATGATCATGATTACCAACGCTGGGTGGCATTGGATGGGAACGGGAGTCCCAGCACTACGGGTGTCACCGAGCTTGTGGCCGGGATGGGTGGACATAGCCTCCAAACAATTAATCAATCGGATACAGAGTTGCGTATTGGGATGACACGAACCCTCAGGCATTTGGTGTGCTTGAATTGGCACTAAATTCAGCGAGAGCGAATTTTACTTATATCAATACCAGCGGTACAGTCCTTGACTCGGGTGTGATCCCTTGCAATAAAGCTGGGGCGAACACTCAGGCGCCCAGTGTGCCAGCGGAGTTACGGCCACCGTGGCGAGAGCGACGCAGGTCAATCTAACTGGCAAGCATCGACTGAAAGGGGGGTCGCAGGCTAACGATCTATCGCGATGGCGCTACCCTGGCTACCGTACATCTCACTAAGCTATAGCGATTCAGGCATACTCACTCTACACATATAGCATGGACGCCTCGAACAGCAGGTAACCATCTGCACAAGCCGCTCCGGTCAGTGTCACCACGCCAGCAGCATCCAGCCTGACCTTTCTGTGGAGCAAAACGTATCAACTCGGGTCACCGACGATGAATATGGTCAGCCACGGTCTGGCGGTGGATGGCTCACCGACCTGCAGCTACTGCGTTCACGTACAGGGTCTAGCTGGTTAGCAATACAAAGCGCCTACTGCAGGTTAGCCAATAACGACTCGAACCTGGGATCAATGCGCTAAACGTTGCAGATAATAGCTGGGGTGAAAATACTGTGACGTAAATACAACGCCAGCTTTAGGTTCGATTATCGGATCGTCGAGACATGCTTCAGGAACCGGGTAGCGATCAATGTACACGAAAAAACGCGAGAAAGAAAAAAAGAGAGAAAAAAAAAAAAAAAAAAAACGAAACAAAAAAGAAAAAAAAACAAAAGAAAAAAAAGAAGAAAGAGAAAAAAAAAGGACGAAAAAAAAGAAAAAAAGAAAAAAAAAAAAAAAAAAAAGAAGCGAAAAAAAAAAAAAACGAAAGAAAGAAAAAAAGAAAAAAAAAAAGAAAGAGAAAACGAAAAAAAAGCGAGAAGAGAAAGACAAAAAAAACAAAAAAAGAAAGAGAAAAACGAAAAAACAAAGCAAAAAAAACGAAAAACAGAAAAACGAACGAGAAAAGAGAAAAAAAAAAAAACAGCGCAAACAAAAAAAAACAGCGAAAAAACAAAACGAGAAAAAAAAAAAAAAAAAAAAGAAAAAAGAAAAAACGACAAAAAGAAAAAAAAAAAAAAAAAAAAAACAACGAAAAAAACGGCAGAAAAAAAAAAAAGGCAGAAAAAAAACGAAAAAAGAAAAAAAAGCAAAAGAACAACGAAAAAAAGCAAAAAAAAAGAGCAAAAGAAAACACGCCAACAACAACGCAAGAAAAAATCCGATAATTCCTGGGTGAAAAAACTGTAACCTATAATACCAGCCAGCCCTTGGGACAACGATAAGCTCCGCAGGAGCATTTGCCTCTGGAAGCTGAGTCACGATTGATGTAACATCTACATCACTGGAGATGGCACATATAGTTTCGGAATCACAACACCAAGATCGACTGCCATCAGCTTCGCCACGAAAAATCCGGTGCAAATGCTGCACAATTGATTATCGAATTCCAATAAGACCAGTCGGTGGTCAGTCAACAGTAATCTTACATCAGTATTATCATGATGATGACGTGCATCTCGATGCATATGCCGCTTTTTCTCGTTAATTTTACACATTGATCTTCTCACGTTTGAACACGTCCTTCGATCTGCACCGTTATTGCATCATACAGCTTGTAATCTGCCGAATTGCATGCAAACAAACATGATCACACCAATTGCATGCTGGTCCCAGTGAAGTTCCATATAAACCGCTGAGCTGCTTGTGCGATCGAGTTTTGTGACCTGTGCGGTTGTCCTCTGCTCCGATCCCGCCACAAACGTGTGATCCCCCGAGCATCATCGGTACCCACTCGGTTGATCGTAAAATCGCTGGTAGTCATGGTCATGCCATTGAGCTGGATATCCACACCCGCATTGTACTCAACCTGGTTGATTGGTTTCAGTTAGCAATTACCGTGGAAGCTCCGGATGAGTAGGTGGAACGTGCCAGTAAACCAGCTGCAGTCGTATTGGAATGCGCAGCCAGGTCTGAGTAAGAAATCCAGGAAGCTGGTTACACTCCCGTTCAGCTGATCAAGTCCGATGATATGCCAGGTACCCAGGTCGTAGCTGTAATCGGTAAGCTTCTTCCCTTCGATGTTGTACATATGAGCATTCGCCCCGAAGTAATCCCAGTATGCTGCTCCGGTATTATGCACGGTTCCATCATAGTCTGTATATGAGCCGGCCGATTGGATATCGTGGTTCCCTCGTACCTGCATGAAGATACCTTGCGTGACAAAGCTCCCAAATGTAGTGCCGAAGTAATTTTGATAGTTGGAAATGGTGGGTGAGCTTTCTTGTTCATTATCACCGCCAGACGCCACCAGCATCTGGGTGTTGGGGTGTTGCTCATTAAGTTATTGATCAAGCTGACCACTGCCTGGCACGACTGAGTGACCCACTGGATACCAGATCGCTCACGTAGAACAAGATGGGGTCATTACCTGGGCGGGTGTGGCCGTACGTGTTGGTGAGGGGGTAGTCCCAGGAGGTGTAGCTGTCCGCGTCGATGTTGGGGTTGGCCCAACGGGAGTGGCAGTCCGTGTCGGAGTAGAGTCGGGTTGGGTAGCGTGCCAGTGCGGGTTGGTGTTGCGAAAAAACGGGTGTGTTGGTCGGTCGAGCTGTAGGTGTGGAGAAGGAGGGATAGTGTTTCCGTTCTCATGGAGCACATCCAGGTATGAGCCATTCTGTGAAGCTGAAGCCCACTCCGCAGCAGCTTCGACGGATGTACCTTCGCCCCATTCATTAAATGTAGCCACAAGCTGCCATGGATCACCGGAGGCGACCATCGATCGACATTGCTTGTCCATCTGGCCAGGTCTCGTACCAGTCGGGGTGCTTCACCCTTCTTCCAGAAACCCGGGCTGATGGCGTAGCTGAAACCTTTCTGTTCATCGGTAGCCACGGCTGGGCTGTACTGGTGCCAGCTGTCTGGCTGGCTGGCGCAATAGCTGTAGCCAGCAAACACTTTTAGGACGATATAAGCTGGATGCCCTAGCCCATTGTCTGCCTGCACCCACCGGTCAGCCATACCGCAGCCATCGGTTGCATCGGCGTATACGAACACCACAAACTTGCCGTTCACCCGTAAGAAGCTGGGGTCTGATCCATAGTGCTCTGATATATTGCAGGTCGTTCTGAATATCAGACACTGTCGGATTGCCCAGCGATTTGTTCTCATAATAGATCACCAGCGGAAATTTGGATTGATGAACCCGTGTCGCTCCCAGGATAGTCGCAACACGCTGGTCAGTCCTGTAACCTTGCCCCCACCAAGATAAGATGCGCGGAGATGTTTCCATACGTCATACTGTTGATTTAGCTCCTGATGATTGAAAGCGAGCTGGAATTATAGAAGCCTAAACTGAGAGTGTAGTTCGTGAAGGAGTTAAAACTCAGGTTCCAAGCTTCTGGAAACCATGGTAATAAAACATCGCCCGGATTGGAAAACCTAGCTAATATCTCCTGCTTGTGTGGCTGTAGGATTAGGTTGAGTAGCTGTCGGGTTAGGTTGGCCCGGTTACAGTGGGAGAGGTAGATGTGGTTGTTGGGACACCCGTCCTGGTCGCTGTTGCGTTGGGTAGCGAAGTGCGAGTCGGCGTTGAAGTTACAGGTGCAGCAGTCTCGACCAACGCTGAGCCGCATAGTTTGTATCTTCTCGAGCTGCCAAGTTGATTGCGGTCGAGTGATCCCCACCAAAGCGATACTGAATGTACCATTGCCTTGAAGCAATGGTGTGACATTAATCAACACCCAGTCATTAGATGCAACCTTATTGATGTGCCTACCTGATCACCCGGTGCAGGAGCAGCGTTGTATGTGATCGACTCTCCAGCCAAGAGTTATCGGTAACTTTTTTTACATTGAAGCCTGCTGATGAAGAGCTGTTGCGAAAATCCGCAAAGTCACCTTGCTGATGTGTCATTGAGCCCATTGATTTCGAAGCGAAGATAGGAATTTACTGTTGGGAAATTATCTACCCAGATCCAGATGTTGTCCCGAAATTTTTGGTTGGATCAGATTGATTAACATATGAATTGTGATTAGTAAATGTCAGTGTGCTATTTGCCTGGCTGGTTAGCGCGAGTGAAGCAATTACAGCGCTGCTAGCCAAAACCGACACGATCATGATGCTGAGTAGAAACCTAGATACTTTATAGCGAGTGTGCACATTTTTCATGTGATTTATTCTCCTTTTACGAGTGCTGAATAATTCTTAAATTCTCGTGACAACGATAGCAAATTATTAACGGTGCTGAATTAACCATTGGAATTACCACCGTATTCTGTACCCCTGTTCCCCCCATCCGATTGGTGTTCATGCTTCCACCGGAGCGGAACGTTGATCCGTGAAGTTGTTGAAAACCATTCAGATCCTGGTGGTGAGAACCCGTCGCCTATTCTGTTAATTGTGTTTCAACTTGATTCTATTAATTTACTCTTTTCTGAATATCTAAAGAATACTCTTCCATTAACTCCTGGCCATTAACACAAAAAGCATATCTGCTTACCAATCAGAGCTATCGATTAATCAGTGAAATGCTGATACCAATAATAAGAAGTAGTTGCATTTTACGATCGACCCCAGTTTTATAGTGATGAATGTCATATATTTTTGAAAAGTGTAATAAACCAAACCTGATCCCACTTTTTCTAACTAAAAGAATAATATTATAAATATCAATTCTTTCATATTGTACTTGCGTATTCTTGTATTCGTACTATAATCACTTAATTATCGGATATAAGATTTATAATATACCTGATAACAACTTGCTAAGCTAACAAGAAATTTCAACAAATCAAAAAAACAACTTAATAATATATCGTTTGAGTTAGTTTCGTATAATTTTTCAATCTACTACTGATTAAGTTCGGAATAGAGAAATATCATGCAATCCAATGAGTATTTAATGGAGCAATTTCAACAAGATGAGTGGCTCACAGAGTAAATTTTTATTAAATCTTTCGATCATTGTTCCAACCCGCAATGAAGCAGTAACATCGACACATTATTAAGCCAGCTAAGCAGGTCACTAAATGGTTATAACGTAGAAGTGATCTTTGTTGATAATTTATCAGATAACACACCTCAGGTTGTGGAAGCTTCCAGACTTCAGTATCCTGATCTGAAAGTACGCCTGGTCCATAAGGAACTCAGCAACGTACAGGAGGTTGGTAGCGCAGTTGTGCTGGGGATGAAAAATGCACAGGCTGAATATGCTTGTGTTATGGATGGGATCTTCAACACCTACCCGTTATCCCGACCTTATTTTATACCCTCAAAAAAAACATGCCAACCTGTGATAGCCACCCGCCGTACCAGCAAAGCCAGATTAAAGGTTTGATCTTACCCGCAACTTGATCAGCGCGGACTTGACTGACGCACGCCTATTTTTCCCTCGCCGTCTACACGGCGTAAGTGACCCACTTTCAGGTTTTTTTATGGTGCGTGTTGATGCGTTAAATATAACCGACCTCCACCCCAATGGGTTCAAGATTTTACTTGAGATACTGGTTCGTAATCCAAAACTTATCAAAGCTGAGGTCCCCTTTAGCTTTGGTGAACGTCATGCTGGTGAAAGCAAGGCTTCGACTAAAGAAGCTTTGAATTATTTCAAGCTATTATGGACTTTAAAATTTAACCCTCCACGTTACGTTTTGCTGGGTTTGCTCTGGTGGGTGCCAGTGGCATACTGGTCAATTCCCTCGTGCTATATTTAGCAACCTCCAGGCTGAATATTTATTATCTGGTATCCGTAGTAATTGCCACGGTAGCCTCCACACTATGGATTTTGAATTGCCGGCGACGCTTGTTTATCGGGTTGCTGACCAATCCAGAGGTCGTATACAGCGCCTGGCATTATTCTCTGATGAACATCCGGCCCTGGCGTTACGCGGTCCGATCATCTATCTTTTGACAACGTTCTTCAGTATAAACTACCTGATCTCGAACCTGATCTCACTCGTCCTTCTGACCGTGTTAGATTTTTACGCCGACTCGATGATTTGGGGAATACGAAACAGGAACTCAGGCGAGCTGAAGCCAGTCTATGCTTACGACATCCACAATATTATCAGTGTTGTCTCTGAGGGGGCTGCCCGAGCTTGAGCCTTTCCGGGTTTTCCAGACCATCGATAATCCCACCATTAATGTCCGCATCGGGATCCCACCAGAGCCCAAACATGAAAAGCGTAACCACAGCAATTACCTGCGTTTCCGAGAGATTTTCGGCCATTTTGGTTTTGGGTCGGGATCTGGATGGGAGATCAGGTAAATGTAGTCGCATCTCCCCTGTTGCGCTACTCACCGCATGTACTGTATACGAATGTTGTCGAGCCCATCCTGCGTTGGACTTTCGTGAAAAAAGGCTTCGCATTGGTCCATGGGCGACCATTGCCTTCGGTGAACAAGCGTTTATGATCACTGCCCGGACCGATACCGGAAAGACCACCGCCTTTTAAAGATCTTGAGCCATCAACGGCGTAACAGCGATCGGGCAGCCTTTCTATCCGATGACATGATCATCGTCTCTCCGGATGGATCGGCCCTCACGTACCCTAAACCCCTGACGATCAGTGCTCATACCCTTGGAGCGATCAATGCGGAAACGCTGAACTTCAGGGAAAAATTATCCCTTCCACTGCAGAGCCGCATCCATTCACGCAGTGGCCGAAAAGCTGCTTCCTTTATCACCAAAACGAAGCTCCCGGCTGCGACAATCAATATGTTGATGCAAATCGTGGTTCCACCACCGAAGTATTTTGTGAAAAAATTGCTCCCCGCCGTAAAGCTCCAGAAAGAGGCAAGTTTTGCGGGTATGTTCATCATTGAGCGTAATGGTGAAGGAATTAAAACGATTAATAATAATGAGGCCATTCAGATCCTGTTAAGTAATTGTGAGGATGCCTATGGTTTTCCTCCTTACAATGATTTGAAGGAATTCCTTTATCACAGCAATGGAGTCGATCTGCGTAAAATCGAGCAGAGTATCATCCGCCAATCCTTTGCAGGCCTGGCTGCTACCGTGGTCCAATCCAAGAAACTGGACTGGTGGTGCTTGATCCCATCGTTTATCGATGAAAAGGTCGCCAGTGATTGTGTGTGTGATGGTAACCAGCTTGTGGTACAGCCTTTACAATCGGCTAGCGGAATGGCAGGTCGCTAGTCCCGCACGATCAATTCGTTTATCTTCACTCTCATCCCCATCTCTAAGGTGAGCTTTGCCTCGTGGATGGGGATGAGAATTTGTGAGATCGCACGATGATTGACCTGATGAGATAAATGGTAGGAGGAATTGAATGAGGGTCTCAAATTCATTAAACATAAGTGAAACCGTCTACGAGCAAGAAGTCGCCCGTCCGAAAAGCCGTGTATTAGTAAACGAAGCAGTTATCAGTCATCTGATACTTGCTATCGCATTGGGTGCGGGGTTATTTTTCCGCATCTGGCAAATCGATGCAATGGGCTTTAACACCGATGAAGCTGTCTATGCTGGTCAAGCTGCCGCTATCGCACGAGTACCCGGCTTGATGGATATTTTTCCTGTCTTTCGTGCCCATCCGCTCTTATTCCAATTTTTACTTTCCTTGGTCTATCGTATCCACTTTAGCGATGTTTTAGGCAGGATCTTGGCAGTTGCCTTTGGGCTTGGAACTATCCTGATCACTTACAAGCTTGGGAAGCTACTATACAGTCGCTTACCGGGTGCTCTGGCAGCTTTATTCCTCGCCCTCATGCCATATCATGTGATCGTATCCCGTCAGGTACTCCTGGATGGCCCGATGACCTTCTTTGCCACCCTGACCTTATACATGTTAGCTCGTTTCGCCAAGACACAGCGACCTGTCTGGCTGTATGCAGTAGGTGTATCCATGGGTTTGACCGTCCTTAGCAAGGAAACCAGTATCGTGCTTGTGGGTGGAATTTTCGTTTTCCTTGCGCTGGCACCTGAAATCCACACCCGCATCAGAGATTTGATTATCTCTATCGCAATCATGGGTTTGGTGATCGCGCCATTCCCTCTGTCTGTGATCCTGGCGGGGAGTTCCTCGACCGGGCGAAACTATCTGGTTTGGCAGTTATTCAGGCGGCCAAACCATCCCTGGGAGTTTTATTTCACGATTGTGCCACCTGCATTGGGCATCCTGGTCGTTATCACCGCCATCGCCGGATTGTACTTGCTCAGGCGTGAACATTCGTGGCGAGAGAAACTCCTCCTTGCCTGGCTCATCGTGCCGATCATATTCTTTGAGATTTGGCCGGTAAAGGGATTTCAATACTTACTTCCAATTGCTCCGGCTGTAGCCTTGCTTGCTGGGCGTGCATTAGGAAAATGGATTTTAAAAGCAAATGGAAAGCGTTACTTTTCTCCATATAAAACTTTCTTAAACCAGCCAGCGCTATACTGGATGATGACCAGCCTGGTGGTATTTTCTTTAGGCTTTTCTGCATGGCAAAGGATACAGCCTGAAATATCCACCTCGTTCTTAGCGGGTACGGGTGGAGTGCCAGGTGGCAGGGAGGCCGGATTATGGATTGATGACCATGTCCCCGAGAAGGCAAAATTTATGACCATCGGCCCTTCGATGGCAAACATCATCGCATTCTACGGCGAGCGACCGGCATATGGACTTGCGGTCAGCCCGAACCCCCTCCACCGAAATCCATCCTACGATCCCATCTTAAATCCAGATGTCCAAATTCGTAATTCAGAGCTGCAGTACCTGGTATGGAACTCTTTCTCCGCCAGCCGTTCACCGTTCTTTGCAGATAAGATAATGGGCTATGTAACCAAGTACAACGGGCATGCGGTGCACACAGAAACCATCACCGTCAAGGACCAAACAGGGGAATATGTGGTCAAACCAGTCATCATTATCTATGAGGTTTATCCATGATTAAGCGCAAATCAATCGCCTTATTAATCGCAATCTTCCTGGTCATCATTCAGGTGCTTCCTGTAAAAGCTGCTTCCGATACAGCGGGCCACGTGCCCACTACGCCCATACAACACCTGGTTGTAGTGATGCAGGAGAATCATACCTTTGATAATTACTTTGGGACTTACCCGGGTGCGGATGGTATACCGGCTGATGTAAAAATGCCAATCGATCCTAACAATCCCTCTGCGGGCTATGTTTCACCCTGGCATATTGGAAATTCAACCATCACCGACCTCAGTCATAGCTCTTCTACATTTGCAGATCAATACAACAATGGCAAGATGGATGGTTTCGTCTCGGCATTGAACGCTCGCAATCAAGATGGTAAGCTTGCCATGGGATACTACAATGGCAGTGATATTCCCTATTATTGGAACCTGGCAGATAACTATGTACTTTTTGACCAATTCTTCAGCTCAGCTAAGGATGGGAGTTTTGCCAATCACTTGTATTGGGTAGCGGGTATTCCCCCAATTACCCCAAAGGGGGTGAACCTTTCTGATGTCCTGGCTAATATGCCCACGATATTTGATAGCCTCCAGGCAGCTGGTGTTTCCTGGAAGTTCTATGTCCAAAACTACGACCCGACCATAACTTATCGAGATTTGGCTTCCAAGGGCAACCGCGTAATCGCAGGTCATTTGGGTTCCGCTGCTGAATTTCGACCGCTTTATTGATGATCCCACCCTCTCCAGCCACATTGTTGACCTTAGCCAATATTTCGTCGACCTGGATAATGGCACACTACCGGCGGTTTCCTATATCGTCCCATCCGGAGCAAGCGAGCACCCTCCAAGCAGCCTGATGAGTGGGCAGCGATTTGTCAAATCCATCTTGCAAGAGCTGGAGCGTTCCAGTGCCTGGGATAGCTCGGCATTTCTGCTGCTTTACGATGATTGGGGTGGTTGGTACGATCATGTCACGCCTCCCCAGGTGGATGAGTTTGGTTATGGTCCACGGGTGCCTGGATTATTGGTTAGTCCTTATGCCAGAGCAGGGTATATTGACAGCACTGTTTTGGATTTTACTTCCGTACTTAAATTTATCGAACAAAATTGGAACATTGTTCCGTTATCGCAACGAGACGCCAATGCCAATAACTTCCTCTCTGCCTTTGATTTTAACCAGGCCCCACGCCTGCCAATTTTCCTCCCCCTGACGTGTATCACCCCACCCGTAGCGAAAAAGGACCCCACAAAGGTGATATATCTTGGCTATGGGGGAGTATTGGTCCTCTCCCTGGCGGTCATCGGAATTGCTAACTATCGTTCCAGGAGAAGCAAGCAGGACAAACCCAATGAGAGGGGTGAAGGATGAAACGCTGGATAGCTGCTATCTTTATCTTCGTTGTCATGTTGATCGGCATGCTCCAAGCTGCAACGATGCATGCTCTGGCGGCCAGCCCTGGCATCGCCATGCATGGTCAGTCAAAACAGCCTAATTCGCAAGATCATGGACGGCCGACTGTGACCCATGCAGCCGGAGTACCAAATCCACAGGATGCTGCTACCTCAAGCTTGCAGCACACGAAATTTAACTTGTCCAATTCGAGCACGAACGAAATTTGGCCAGCACGTTCTCCATCGCTTGATCCCAGTGGTATCTCATGGCTTGCTGCAAGCAGCATACATACTCCTACCATTCTGATGGACAATAAAACACCCCACCAGGTGGGAATTACGCTGGCTGGTAATAGCCAGTTCCAGCTTACCGAGAAGATCGTACTTTCAGGATTATTAAAAGGACTTATCCTCAGGCGCGCCGATTCCCAATAAAACTGTCACATTTACTACCAGTGCACCACGCTGGGTCAGGCTCACACGGATAACCAGGTGGCTTTCAAATCGAGATCTATAATGACCTGCCGGCGGGGAATTATGTGGTAACCGCAGCTTTCAAGGGAGCACATCTGTTAAATCCAGCCTCAGGATTGATTGCTTTTACAATCCTTCCAGCTACGGTAAGCGTCCAGACAGTACCAGCTACCCCTGGGATTCCCTTCCAGATGGCTGGACAAACCTTTGTTTCCGGTGCGGACGGGATCGCTTCGGTGAGTATCAACCAATCTGGTGTTTATCGCCTCGACGCCCTGGTGTATCAATATAATAACCCTTCCCAGAGGGTTGAGTTTGGCCGCTGGTCGGTCGAATCATATCAGCCTTCTCGCGAAGTGCAGGTTCCTACCGATAATGTTATCCAGGTTGGTTTAAATATCTACCATAAAGTGAATTTTACGTTCGTCGATCTCGATAACTATCCGGTTGACCTTTCCCGTATCAGCTCGATATCGATCCGTAGTGTCCAAGGAGACATATTCAATCTTAACCAGGTGATACACCCTGGCTTCCTGCCAGCCGGACTGCCCGGCGCCAGAATGGTCTTCAGGAAACTGATCTGCTCTATTCAGTCAACTCAGTCGTTATCGATGGCTCGAACGTGGTGAATTCCTCTCAGCAGCGTTTTTATGCCAAACTAGACGATAACTGGACAATCTCACTCTTGCTGTATACCCTCAAAATTTCTACCAGAGATGCGTTGTTCGCATCACCGTAGGAAAGTCGGTCAGCCTGACCTATCCGAATGGGCAGGTTACGAATTTTAATCTCGATAATGCGAGTAACCTGACGATTTATACACTCGCCCGCGGATTTATCACGTTTCACTTCGAGGGATTAGGGGAATGGGCACAAGCACACCGGTGGCTTTATCACGCAACCAGTCGGTTAGATCATTACCCCCCTTGATGCAGGAGTAGGTGGCCTGACCGCCTTTGGATTGGCCTTAGGTTGATCTTTATTGGTAGGCCATGGTTGTTAGGAAACATAGTCAGGAAGAAACGATCTGCTGTTCACAAAACGATGGATGTTCGCACATGAAAAGAACTTTACTTGTAAATATCATCTTAATTAGCCTGGTAATTTGTGCGCTGCTGCTGACTGCTGCGAATGCTCTGAACACTCCAAAAATAAAAGTCGCGGAAGCTTCCAGCGATGCGGTCCAAACATCCAATACCGCTCCGATTCCAGTATTGGCTTATTACTACATCTGGTACGATTTAACTCTTGGAGTCGGGCGAAATCGGATTTACCTCTCCTGGTAGTTACACCAGCGATACATCACCGTAATGCGCCAGCACATTCGAGAAGCAAAAGCTGCCGGATCACGGCTTTATCGTCAGTTGGAAAAGCACGGACGTGCTTAACCGCCGGTTAAGTTGCTGGCTCAGGTTGCTGAGCAAGAAAACTTCAAGCTGGCTATAATTTACCAGGGATTGGATTTCAATCGAGATCCGCTGCCAGTGGATCAAGTGGCGAGTGATCTGGATTATTTCATCCAGAATTTTGCTAGTTTGCCCCCATTTCAATTATTCTCAAAACCGATGATCATCTGTCTGGAACCTGGAATTTAGCACACCGATATTGAGCAAGTTACAAAATCACGCCGGAGCTCCCTGTTGATCCTGGCATCTGAGCGAGATCTGCCGGATTTACCCGCCTGGCGAACTTCGTCGATGGCGAAGCTTATTACTGGTCATCGGTTAACCCTGATACTTACCCAGGTTATCAGAACAAGCTCGACCAGTTGAGTCAGGCAGTCCACCAGAATAATGGACTGTGGATAGCCCCTCGCGCCTGGCTTCGATGCCCGCCTGATCGGTGGTACGACAACCGTTGAGCGCAAGAACGGCGATACATTCAGGATCGAGATCAATACGGCCATGGCTTCCACACCGGATGCAGCTGGGCACCATCAGCTGGAACGAGTTTAGCGAGAATAGCTACATCGAACCATCTCAAGAGTATGGATCGGAATATTTAGACTTATTAGCCAGATATTAAAAACACCGGCAACCAATGTCACAGAATTCGACTCAAGTATTCCAGATAAGACTTTTGCGGATATTTTTCCCCAATCGCGTGTCATTGCCCTGGGCGGATTGGGGATATTGCTCGTCATCAGCCTGGTGATGATCGTTCAGAGTCGGATGACGATAAGTAAATGAGCTCAAGCATGAGATAGGCCAGGACTAGCCATCATCAGCGCAGGGTGTGGCTGTCCAAAGCACGGGTTGGGCGTGATGGGCGAGAACCTTGTAGATCGTTCTACCGGAAGGAGTAGCAATCCTGCTTCTGATGGTCGTGACCTGTGATTTTAGCTTACTCTCAATCCGCTTCGGAGACTGGTCCAAGCAGGATAAGTGCGCAATCGAAGATATCTGCTTTACGGAGCAATGGTTGCTGTCGGTGGCGGCGCCACCCCTACGTCCAGGGTAAGTACCCAGCCATCCACGGCACCACCTTCTGCAGTCAGATACTCTACCAGCACGCACTCACGGTTAAATTCATCGAAGCGCCGCTCGGTTGGTAGAAACCGCACGGTCGCCCCGGCGGGAATCCTGCCCACGGCTGTGAATTTTTCATAGCAGCCATTCCGGGCAAATACTTCCCGCTGGGTGAAGGCATTGATGGGGGTAGGCGTGAGCGTAGGCATCATGGTGGAGGTCGGTGTTGGGGTCAGGGTGGCGGTTTGGGTTGGTGAGGGGGTCATGGTGGCAGTGGCGGTGGCTGTGGCTGTCACGGTCGGGGTCTGGGCCAGCACGTAAGCCTGGTATCTGCCTCTTCCCCAGGCAGCCAGGAGAGCCAGGACCAGGACACCGATCAAGATGATTCCTGCTCGCATTCCGATAACTTTCCATCGGTACGGGCCAAGCTTGCGTTTAAGCTCTTTTACACCCGGGTCAACCGGGAAGCGCTTGGCAACTTCCGAGCTCAGGCGCGCGGCTTCGGCTGGCCAGCCAGGGTTATTTTCAAAGGCCTGGTTGGCCGCCTGCAGATCAGTGTCATACTTCTGGTACTCGCGTTGCTGGCGATCGATCTCGCTTTGCAGGCGATCCAGGCTTTCGTCCACACCTTCCAGGTTCCTGATCTGCACCAGGTTCTGGCGGGCTTGTTTATTTAGGTAGAGGCCTTCCTCGAGAGTGGTGGCATGGTCAGCCTGGGTCTTCAGTGCCCGGGTTTGTTCTTTGAGCGGCTCAACCACGCGTGGGGTAATGGTCTTGAAGCGCTCGATCAGCCGGTCGAACGCCGGGTTATCCCCATACTCAACAATCAGTGCATCCAGGCTTGCTTTTGCCTGTGAGGCTGTCTTTGGATCGATATCCGCCTGGTTCAGGCTGTCATAGATCGACCGCAGGCTGTCCTTTACCTTCTGCAGGCTCTGCACCCGCTCGGAATATTTCGGCATTCCGGTCGCTCCGGCTGCCGCCTGGATCCGTTCAATGGCTTCATCGATATTCCCCTGCTTGAAAAAGGCTAAACCCTCTTCGTAGGCTTTTTCAGCGTCGATATTCTCCTGCAGCTTCTGGGCGAAATCCTGGCCTTCCTGCCAGCGCTGGATACCCAGCTCGTGCAGCGCATTCTGTGCGCTTTCGAGCAATGCCAGGGCATCGGCGAACCGGCCTACCCGGGCTGCCGATTGGGCTTTTCCATAGGCGGAAGCTGCATCTGCCGGAAGGGCCACCACCGGGATATACCCGGTACGCAGGTAGTTCTCAGCTTCAGTACGGTGCTGTCGGGCACGCTCCCAGTTCGGTTCCAGCTGCAAGACCCGGTCAAAAACCTGCACTGCTTCGGTGTACCGGCCGCTGTAGAACAGCTTCTCCGCCATTTCCATCTGTGACTCGGCTGCTGGGTTATGTTGCCTTTCAGGTTCTGGGCGGGAAGCCTCCGACGAAAATGAACCATCCGGTTTATAAGAATCTTTTTCTGCTTTTCCGTTCGGTTCGCTGGCCGGGGTCTTGTCGCCGTTTTCTTGCACCTGGATGCGCAGGATCAGGTCCTTCCGCCAGGCTTGCAGGGAGGCTCTCTCGTCAGAGGTCAGGTTTGGGTAAGCCTCCGAATTGACCAGCTCCTCGATATCCAGCAGGATGTGGCGCATATCGACCACACTCGCGATTTCGTTTGATGTGAGCTCTTGGAAGTCCTTTTCGATCTGGTTAAGTGTATTCCGGTAATTTTCGTCACTCATAAGTTTGCTTGCGTTATTTCGTATCGGTACCGAGTAGTTGTTGGTAGATGGCGAGCAGGTCTTGCCTCACTTCGCCGACCTGAGTATACCCTTGATTAAGCATCCGTTCTAGGATGGAACGCAGCGTGTTCGGCAGGCGTTCGTCGTCATATGTCCAATTGACGGGATAATGGGTGGAGGCTTTCTCGATATCTTCTGGCCGGTTGGGTCCCAGCGGGAGGCTACCCTGGGCAGGTCGACCGGTGAACAGGTGGTGCAGGCCGCGTGCCCCTAATTGGACCAGGTCAAATTGGATCTCCGCATCCGGTAGACCTTGTGAGTGCCGCTTGGCAATATTCCAATCGATCATCACCACCCCGTGGGTCTCAATCTCCCAGTAGTAATGCAAGAGTTTATGGTCACGGTAGACGATATTGCGGTCATGGGCGAACTGCAGGATATCGCAGATCTGCAGCGCCAAAACCAGGCTATCGCGGAAGGGCAGGAACCACCCGTGCGTGTAGGATGCATCACAATAGTGCAGCAGGTTGTGCTCTGGGTTGCGTTTCCCCAGCGCCAGGTATGGCAGCCATCCCAGGGCCAGCTGCCTGTCCATCGCCGCCAGGAAGTTCTGGGCTTGTTCCGTGCCAAAGTGGATCACCTGGCCGGAAAGCTGTTCTGCAGAGGCATGGCTGTCATCGCTGGGCAGCGATTGCCCCTCATCCAGCTTGAGATAACCAAGCTCCACCATCGGCGTGATGCCCGGTACGTCATTCAGCATGGTCAGGACCTGGGTTTCTTCAATGAACAGTGGCAGGGCATAATCCTGCTGGTCAGGTCGCATGATCTTAAACGCCAGCGCGACAGGTTTTTTTGAAAGGTTGTTCAGGTAGCCGGCAAATACCCTGGCTGAAGAACCGCGTGCTTCCGGCCTCCAGGTGTCCAGTGGCTCTGCCAGGGCCATTTTTTGATTGGGGCCAAACTTGCCTTCGAGCATGCCTTCGCTGGCGATCAAGGATACTGGCCTGGGGAGGTCTCTCTCGACTGTCAGACGGCGAGTGTGTGGGATGGTCACGATTTCGCGTGACTGGTATTCGTTGAGCCAGGGGAGCTCAAGCATGATCTCGGGGATCTCGATCATCAGATCGACCGAACGGGTGCCCTTGCGTAATCGTTTGAATGCTTCCAGTGGATCATCCAGCCATCTGGCGGGTCCAATCTGGTTGCGTAGGGTTCGCCCTGCCAGCTCGACCGAGGTCAGGTAATCATAGAACGGTTCATCCTTACCCGCGCCTTTATGGATCCGCCCCAACCACGCCGGTGCGGCTTCGATCGCCTTCTCAGCCGTGATCAGGCGCGTCCGGTCTGGGTCCCAGATCAAGATCGTGCGAAGACCGCGCCGGGCGAGCTCGAAATCCTTCTCATCCCAGGCTTTCAACACCAGGTCAACCTGGGCTTTCGGCTGTACCAGGCATTTTTCAAGTTTATCGCGCCAGTCTGGTAGCAGCTCCTCAATGCCGGGCATCAGGCTATCGACCACCGTGTACCCGATACCCGAAAAGGGAGGGGTGGGTTCGATTTCCTTCCATTTCTTGATGATTTCTTCATTAACAAGGTTGATCGTATCCGTGCTGGCTTGCCAATGGAAGCCGTTTGAGCCAGGCTCTTGATCGCCGTTCTGATGATTGGCATCCCGTAAGATCTGGTTACTCTTCCGGGTCACTTCAGCCTGCAGTGTGTAGTACAAGCGGGCAAACATTGTGTATGGGGTAATGGCTTCTGGGTCAAGGCCAAGGCAAACGCGACGTAATTCCTGGCTGATCTTTTCCCACCACTCAGGCCGCGTTTTATCACCCAGGCAGGTAAATAACTCCCATAGGGCCGAAGTCCAATCTTCGGCAATGCCAGCGGTCAGTGCGTTGATGAATGATGCTCGGCAGACAGTATCATTACTACTCGACTGCCTGGCTATGTTGGCAATTTCACTTAAGAGCAGCCATTTATCCGTGGCGATGTTGGGAATGCTGGAGGCTTTATCGCATATCTTGATAAACTCATCCAGCCGGTCTTCGGCTGCCATCTGGTAGGCAGCCGTGGAGATAAAATTGCTTGTCCCGGTATGATCTGGTTGTTCCCCGTACCTCGACAGCTCTTCTTGCAAGGCCACGAACCGGTCAATTTGCTCCAGGTCTGGCTTGGGGCTGTCCTGGTAGGCTGTTTCCTGGCGCCGAAGTGCCTGTAGCTGCTCCTGGTCTGCCTGGTATTGAATTTCCAGCCGGTGAGCTAACTCTTCCAAAGCTTGCGCATAGTCGTCGTCCCTGGGTAAATCCTCGGGCCACTCAAGGCTGGCATGCAAGCCGGGATTAACCTCTGCGAGGAAATTTCCCATTTCGAGGATATATTGGCGGATGTCATCCCCAGCCTTGTATTGCCGGTTTTTGGAAATCCCACCGCTCTCCAGGTATTGGCTGTTTCCCCAATCAATGACCGTCACGCAAGCGCTCTGAGCGTCCCAATACAGGTGGTCCGGTTTCACATCGTTCCACAGGATGCCGGAGTGGCTGCCCAGCTCATCGCGCGTCTCACTGGTGTGGATTGCTTCCAGGAAACGCAGCAAGCCAAGCAGGATCCGCACCAGCAATGGCGCTGGAAATTGCTCATATCTAGACCATTGTTGGACAATCGGAGAAAGCGCGGGGTGGTCGGCCAGGCTCTCCAGGCTGGTGGCTCCAAATCTGATCAGCTGGCTGAGCTGTTTGAGATCAAGCCCATGCGCTTGTTCGATGATGATGAAAGCCTGCTCGCCCAGGTCGAATTCTGGCTTGTTCTGGTCAATCAGTAGAGGGGTCTTGAACTTGAAGATGTCACCTGGAAGGCTGATCCTTTGCAGGCTGCGCAGGATGCTGGCTTCCGTCCGGATCTGATTTGCCTGGCGAATGCTATCGCTGAAAAATGCGCCTCGCCGCGGTCGCTTGGCGATCACACGCTGCCTGTCCAATACCGATTCAGCCAGGTAGACTTCGCCGGCATCGCCTTCCCCTAGTTTTTTGATCAGGTTCCAGCTCTGCCGCTGACCCTGGATCGCTTCATTGGTTTCAGGAATCATTCCTTAACATTGTAACTCAGAAAAGCCGGCTTCCAGGAGCGTATTAAATGCTATTTCTTTTGTATCTGAGGAAGTCTACAAGAGCGTTGTTCCACATGCCTTTGTAGATAATCAAGTTGTCTCAGCTCAAATCCTGCTTGGATTGCAGGGCTGCTTTCAATCCTGCATCTGCGTGAAACGCTGGTTTTACCAGTGGGTTGCATTGCCGGGATGTCCTGCGGAAGGTAAAATTAGGCGGTATTTCGTCGGTGATGATATCGCAGCGTACATTGATAAAGGATAGATATGTCAGAATCGGCTGAACCAGAACCTCAAAAACCCTCCATCAGGCAGCTGCCGCGCAATGTTTGGGCGGTAGGCCTGACAAGCTTCTTCATGGATATATCCAGCGAGATGGTATTGAACATCCTGCCCCTCTTCCTGGCCAATGTCCTGGGTGTGAAAACCAATATCATTGGCCTCATTGAAGGCTTTGCTGAGGCTACCGCCAGCCTTTTGAAGCTTTTCTCTGGCTGGCTTTCTGACAGGCTAGGTGGACGAAAATGGCTGGCAGTGGTCGGTTATGGCTTGTCCGCGCTGTCTAAGCCATTCTTTTTCTTCGCCAACACCTGGGAGATGGTGGCTGCCGTGCGTTGGGTGGACCGGGTGGGTAAAGGCATCCGAACCGCCCCCCGCGATGCCCTCGTGGCCGATTCGGTCACCAAGGAGACGCGCGGCCTGGCCTTCGGTTTTCACCGGGCCTTGGATACGGCCGGCGCCATGACCGGCATCATCATTGCAGTGGTTATCGTGTGGCTGTCCCAGAAGAATTCTGCCGACCTGTTGAAATCGACCTTCCAGACCGTGGTGCTGATCAGCCTGCTCCCGGCATTCTTAGCGGTATTGTCATTGGTCCTTGGTGCAAAGGATGTCCCGGTCAAGGGCCAGCGGGCAGCTCCCAAATTTTCTCTGCAAGGTATGGGGCGGCCTTTTATCATCTTTCTCGTCATCGTCAGCATCTTCACCCTGGGTAACTCTGCCGATGCTTTCCTTGATTCTGCGCGCCCAAAACCTGGGGGTTTCAGTCACCGGCATCCTGCTGATGCTGGTGATGTTTAACCTGATCTATTCGCTTGTATCCACTCCCGCCGGCTCCCTGTCCGACCGGGTTGGGCGTAAACGCCTGATCATCGGTGGCTGGCTGGTATATGCTGCCATCTACCTGGGTTTTGCCTTTGCCAGCACCTCCTGGCAGGTCTGGCTGCTGTATGTCATCTATGGCTTGTACTATGGCCTGGCCTTCGGCACTTCCAATGCCCTGGTTGCTGACCTGGTCCCGGATAGTCTGCGCGGCACAGCCTATGGCACCTATAATGCCATCATCGGCATCCTGGCTTTCCCGGCTTCTTTCATCGCCGGGATCCTCTGGCAGGGGATTGGCTCATGGGCTGGGTTTGGCCCTTCTGCCCCGTTTCTATTTGGGGGTAGCCTGGCTCTGATCGCCGCTTTATTGATGGCCTTCTGGATGCCAAGGATACGTACCGGGGAAACCGTTCAATAATTGCCCCCCAGGCATTCAGCTCGCCGGACTTGGATCCGGAGGCACAACCCAGCTTGCTCCTCTCTCGTTTCCGAGATGCTGATTTTTTTCTCGGGATCGACCAGATCAACGGCCTGGATCTGTCCCTGGAAATTCAAGCACCAGGCTGATCTCTGCCTGGGTTACCCAGCCTTTCTGGCCTCCAAAATTCACATACCACCAGTTCGCCCCCTTGGCGAGTACACCTTCTAGGCCGTTTAGCTGTTCTAAGATGGTGCCGTGCGTACCTGAGGGCAGGGTGGTATAAGCTTCGTAATTGCTGCCCGGCCCCAGGCGTAAAGCTGCCGCCTGGGTGGTGATCACCTGGTTGCCAGGTGTGTAGGCGGATGAATAAGAGGCGGGTTGAGCGATCACCATGAGCATCCCGTTTGCTACCGGCTGTTCCACACCTGCGGCTGAGCCGACCGCCTGCGTATCAGGCTGGCTCACCTGCTGCCAGTTGTTGTTCTCTTTGATGGTGAGCGGGAGGTATTTTTTATAAGCACCCAGGCAAGGGTAAATGTTGCAAAAGGTGTTGTTCATCACCTGCCCGTTGATCACCAGGGTCGACGAGCTCCCACCATCCTGCGCCACGCCCCAGGTGGCCCCCAGCTTATCCCGGGTAAACACAGCCAGCTCACGGATGGTCATGCCGATGCTCCGCAGGCTGTCCCTGCCGTCCACCACGATAAAGAATATATAGTCAGCATTGTAAGCGATGGCGGTGCGCGGGTCACGGCCGGTTGCTCCATCGTCAGAGAAATCCCTGATCTGCATGTTCTTCAAGTAAAAATATGCCCCCTGGATACTGGCATACGTTTTCGTCCACAGGCTTTCTACGCGTGTATTGCAATCTGGCTGGTAGGCCGTGATTTCCTGTGATACCCTGATTTCACTGCCAATAGAGACGTTCTGCAGAAGGATTTCAGCCTGGCTGCCACTGGCGGAGAGCACGATCGAATTGAACGGGATCAAGCTATTCCCATCATTTTCATGGATCTCGCGTACAAACCCGAAAGCATATGCAGGCGTTGGGAGGATCATGGTGGGGCGGTCCATCTCGACCACCACCTCTACGCCTGCGCTGGACGTACCTGTGCGGGTGTTGTACTGTGGGGTGAACAACACCAGCTCATTGGCATCCCTGACGCCATTCACCTTGGTGATCTGTTGGCTTGCACCTATTGCGGGGTAGGTGACCAGCTGTTTTTCAGGCAGGTTTTCAACGCACTCACCAATGAACGTGCTACGGTCCAGCTTCCAGGCGAAGCCGCTCCAGCCCCCTAGCTTATCGAACTGCTTGGCGTACCACCCCGACTGGATCTGCCCTCCCCACGGCATGCCGTTTCCATAATCGTAATAAGACCCATTGATTGCCACCACCGCCTGGTTCCGCATTCCCCAGGTGCGTGGGTTTGAACCGCCTCCCCAATAATTAAGCGCCTGGTCATATCGGTTGTACATCCCGCTGACGGTCTCCGTTCCCTCGGCCAGTTTTCCATTGGCGATCGTGCTTTCCAGGGTCAGGTTGGTATTGCTGCGGTCCATCCGGGCCACGAAAATATTGTTTGGGTCGGGCAGCTGGATCTTGGTGTATTCGATCCCTGGGACGATGACTTCCCAGGCCAGGCTGTCTGGCTGTTGTGCAGTGGAGCTGCTGGTAGGGAGCAGCAGAAAGATTATTAGCACGAGGAGTAGAGATTTTTGAAAGGGCATACATCATCCAATCTTTGCAATATCAATAATTATTGAAATAAGTAATCCTTCTGCAAGTTTAAATTATACTACCCATGCATCTACTTATCCAAATAATCCACGAGGTCGTTGCTCTATCATATTAAGCGTGCTGCCTCGTAAACTTCACTTGTTCGTATGTGGTTGCAAATTAGTTGCCATTCACCTAATCGCATACCAGTCTGACCTGAACTAGTTCATTTCATATCCAATGAGGCTGGTTGACGAATCCCTGGTTTACGGGTAGAATCCCTGCTACATTTTTTGGGCCCATAGCGCAGTTGGGAGCGCGTCTCAATGGCATTGAGAAGGCCGAGGGTTCGAATCCCTCTGGGTCCACTGAAAGTCTTGGCAGGAGTATTAAGCCATCCTTCAGCGAGTCGGGAGAGCGAGGTGTGAGCCCGGCAAGGTGCCCAGGGAGCACCGCACATTGGTTGAACTCGCCTGCCGCCCTGAAATCACAGGGCAGACTTCAGCAGTGAATAGCCAAACAATAGCTGCTGGCAGGTTTCGCCTGTTATCGCGATAACTGAGTGGCTGGTCAGACCAGGTCATACCCCGGTCAGCCAGCAACCAGGGTGGTACCGCGGAGAAAACCTTCGTCCCTGAGTGGAGCGAAGGTTTTTTGTTCTTTAATAACCAAATGATGGAGTCAATATACTTCAGGCAGCTGTCTCTGCGTTGACGACATCCAGGAAAACGTCCAGCACTTCTGGGTCGAACTGGGTACCCTTCACCTTTTGCAGCTCTGCGACTGCTTCGGCATGGGTACGTCCTTCGCGATAATAGCGATCCTCGACCATGGCCTGGTAGGCATCTGCAATACCCAGGATGCGTGCTCCCAGCGGGATATTCTTCCCACTTAACCCACGCGGGTAGCCTGAGCCGTCATATTTTTCCTGATGGGCTGAGATGGTTGGGGCCAGGGCGGGGTATGCATCGATCGAGCTGACAATGTTACTGCCGATGGTTGGGTGCATCTTGATCAGCACCCAATCTTCCTCGGAGAGGACGGCTTTTTTCCTCAGCACCCGGTCCGAGATGCCAATCTTACCGATGTCATGCAGGATCGATGCCCAGTAAACGTTTTCCACCTCATCGTCGCTCATCTCGAGCCTGCGGGCGGTGGTGCTGGCCCATTGGGCTACTTTTGTGCTGTGTTCGCTATTTTTGGAAACACGGCGGTCAACGAACTTTGACATGTTGATCAGGAGTTGAAGCCAGAGTGTTTGTTTTTGTTTGTTGGTCATAGGATCTCTTCGCTGGTTGGGATGGTTTCTGGCTTCTCTGATGCAAAAACTATACCAGGTTGGCCGCTGAGTGACATTTTTGGAGGTTGAGATAAGCGATATCAGGAAGGTTGGATGTTCGTATGGATAAATTCGATTTTGATGCTGTATTCGATGTTGATGATTATCTCTATTTCTATGGAGAGGCATTAACTGACGAGCGCACCGACGCAGAGGTCAGCGCGCTGGTCAGCTTGCTTGGTACCCAGCCACCAGCCAGGATCCTTGATCTCGCTTGCGGATTTGGCAGGCATACCAATCGCCTGGCAGCCCGTGGTTATTCCATGACGGGCGTCGACAGGATGGATGGCTTTCTTCAAATCGCTCGCCAGCAGGCTGCCCAAATGGATGTCCAGGTGGATTATCAACAGGCTGACATGCGCCAGATTGCCTTCGAAGATGAGTTCGATTGGGTCATGCTCCTGTTCACTGCCTTTGGCTACTTTTCGGATGCAGAAAACCTGCAGGTGCTGGTGAATGTCTCCCGGGCATTGAAGAAAGGTGGCCGGCTGGTTTTCGATAGCCTGAACCGTGACGCCATCGAGAAGGATTTTCATCCGGCCTTCGTCATCGAGAAAGAAGGCAACCTGATGATTGACCGCCTATCCTTCGATAGTCTGGAAGGAAGGTTTTATAATAAACGGATCGTTTTCCGGGATGGTGTCCGCAAGGATAAGCCGTACTTTGTCCGTTTATACAATCCGAACGAGGTCAAGGCCTTGCTGAGTGAAGCCGGCCTGGAGCTTGAAAAGATTTACGGTGGCTTCGATCGCAAGCAGTTCAAGATGGATTCCCACCGCATGGTTGTCGTGGCCCGTAAACCATGAGCATGTTTCGAATAGTATGAACATTGACGCTGGAGATTAGAATGACTGAATTACCGATGTATTACCCAACAGATATAGAACCTAAATGGCAGGCCCGCTGGGCAGCTGATCGCTTGTATGAAGCACAGATTGATCCCCACAAGCCGAAATTCTACGCCCTGACCATGCTCCCATATACCTCAGGCAACCTGCATATCGGTCACTGGTATGCCATGACCCCGCCGGATGCACGCGCCCGTTTCAAACGTATGCAGGGCTACAACGTGATGTTCCCGATCGGCTTCGATGCCTTTGGTTTGCCGGCCGAGAATGCTGCCATCAAGAATGGCATCCATCCCAAAGTTTGGACCTATGCCAACATCGATCACATGCGCAAGCAGCTCAAAAGCATGGGTGCCATGTGGGATTGGCACCGTGAGATGATCTCGAGTGATCCTGAATATTATCGTTGGACCCAGTGGTTTTTTATCCAGCTGTATAAACACGGGCTGGCGTACCGCAAATACTCACCGGTTGACTGGTGCCCGCAATGCCAGACCACATTAGCGCGCGAGCAGGTGCAGGGAGAAGACCGGCACTGTGAGCGCTGTGGCACGCCCGTGATCAAGAAAGAGCTGGAGCAATGGTTTTTCAAGATCACCAGCTATGCCGATGAGCTGCTCGATTACTCTGCCATCGACTGGCCTGAGCGGGTCAAGAACTTACAAACAAATTGGATCGGCCGATCGGAAGGTGCCTCGGTGATCTTCCATAACACCCAAGGGGATCCGATCGAGATCTTTACCACCCGGCCGGATACCTTGTGGGGTGCCACTTTTATGGTCCTGGCACCCGAACACCCCCTGGTCCAGAAGATCACTACACCCGAACAAAAGGAAGGTGTACAAGCTTACATCCGCCAGGCTGCCCGCCAGTCGGATATCGATCGTGAAGCTGCCGATAAAGAAAAGACGGGGGTGTTCACCGGTGGGTATGCGGTCAATCCGGTGAACGGCGAGCAGATTCCCATCTGGATCGCCGATTATGTCCTGATGACCTATGGTACCGGGGCGATCATGGCCGTCCCCGCCCATGACCAGCGTGATTTTGACTTTGCCCGCAAGTATGGGCTGGTGGTCCGTGTGGTCATCCAGCCTGCAGAGGTTGAACCACTGGATGGGGCTAGCATGCAAGCCTCCGTGCCTGCCAGCGGTGTCATGGTTAACTCGGGGCCGCTGACCGGCACACCGGGTGAGCAGGCTTTCAGTGCAGCTATAGATTTCATTGCCTCACGCGGTGTGGGGAAGGCGGCTGTCAACTACAAGCTGCGTGACTGGCTGATCTCGCGCCAGCGCTTCTGGGGTGGCCCGATCCCGATGGTGTACTGTGAGACCTGCGGATGGAACCCTGTGCCTGAGGATCAGCTGCCCGTCTTGTTACCCGATGATGTCGAGTGGCAGCCCACCGGGGTCAATCCGCTGACCATTCACCCAACCTGGAAGCATACCACCTGCCCGGTGTGCAACCAGCCAGCTACGCGTGAGACTGACACCATGGATACCTTCATGTGCTCTTCCTGGTACCACTTACGCTACCTGAGCCCGAACTATGACAAGGGTCCCTTCAGCCAGCAGGATTACGACTATTGGATGCCCGTAGACAACTATACCGGTGGGATCGAGCATGCCACCATGCACCTGATGTATACCCGCTTCTTCCATAAAGCCCTGCGCGATATGGGCATTACAAAGGGCTCTGAGCCGATGCTGCAGCTGCGTAACCAGGGCATCGTCCTGGGCGAAGATAGCGAGAAGATGTCGAAGAGCAGGGGTAACGTGATCTCTCCAGATGCCCTGGTTGCCCGGTATGGTGCTGATTCTGTGCGTGCCTACCTGATGTTCTTTGCCCGCTGGGAGATGGGTGCACCCTGGAGCAGCACCGGTATTGAAGGCGTCCACCGCTGGCTGCGCCGGGTTTGGATGCTCTTTACCGACCCGATCGAGAAAGAAGAGCCTTCTCCCGACCTGCTGCGTTCATTACGGCGCAAGTTGCACCAGACCTTGAAGCAGGTCACCCATGATTTTGAGGTGTTCGAGTTCAACACCATCGTCTCTGGTCTGATGGAGCTGCTCAACGAGATGTACCGGGCGCGCGAGAAGGGTGCCGCCGGCACGCCGGAATGGAACGAGGCAGTCGAGATCTACATCAAGATGATGGCCCCGGTCACCCCGCACATCGCTGAGGAGTTGTGGGCGTTCCTGGGAAGACCTTACTCGATCCACCAGCAGCCCTGGCCAGCCGTTGATCAAGAAGCTGCCGCGGAAGAGCTGATTACGTTGATCGTCCAGGTAAATGGCAAGCTGCGTGACCGCATCACGGTTCCTGTGGATATCTCCGAGCAGGAGGCTGAAACTGCTGCCCTGCAGAGCGAGGCGGTCAGGAAATTCTTAGAAGGTAAGCCTCCTCGCAAGGTGATCGTTGTCCCTGGACGTTTAGTCAATATCGTTATGTGATTCAAGGGGCTGCTCCCCACAAGGGCAGCCCTTTTTTTCCTTCCCGTATTTTCTGTGGTAGGTCCATGAATCCACAAGAAAACATACTCACCAATCCCCATTCGTGGATGCGTGTTTGTTTTCGAGGAGGCTTGATCATTTCTGCTTCTCGTCCACCCCCGTGAACCATAATGTATTTTTAAGGGTATTTTGTTAGAATAAGCTTGTATTGTTATCAAAGCGCTGGTGATATGAGAAACATTTTCTTTAATAAATCAACGAAGCACACTTGGGATTGGCTCTCGACGATTCTGCTGATCCTGCTCATGCAAATCGCGGCTGCTCGCCTGGTGACCACCCGCTGGACCCCGGACCTTAACCTTATCCTGGGTGTAACCTTTTTTGCCACGATCCTTGGCCTTCTGCTTGGGGTTAGCCACTTTCGTGGTTTTTGGGTCTTCTTTTTTAGCCTTGCTTATGGGATTTTTATCATCCCCTGGCAGCTCGGCCTCACCCTCGATTCTGAATTAGAGTGGCAGTACCGCCTCGTCAACCTGTCGGGGCGTCTGCAGATCGTTGTGCAGGAGCTGCTCGCCCGTAAACCGGTCACCGATAACCTGCTCTTCCTCTTGCTGATGGCGGTCTTGTTCTGGTGCCTTGCCATCTATGCTGGGTTTGTTATGGTGCGCGAGTCGAATCCCTGGAAGGTGGTGATCCCTCCCGGCATTGTTGCCTTCGTCATTAACACCTTCGATCCGCTCCTAGCCGTGCGCTCCCTCTATCTGGCAGTTTATTTATTGGTTGCACTTTTCCTGGTTGCCCGCCTTGAGTTCCTCAAAAATTCGCTCCGTTGGAGTGAGCGGCGAGCGCATACCCCGGTCGATATGAGCTTCGAATTATCGCGTGCCGCGCTGATCTTGTCGCTCGTCCTGGTCTTTTTTGCCTGGAACCTGCCCGTCCTTTCCGATACGCTCAAACCAGTAGCTGATGTTTGGCATGAGACTGCCAAGCCCTGGCTTTCCTTGAAGGACCGCGTTAGCTTCATGTTTGCCTCCCTGCAGGCTTCAGCAACCACGGTTGAAAACTTCTATTCTGCCACGCTGCCGCTCGGATTGGGGTCACCCCTCACTGACCAGGTGGTGATGGAAGTACAGGCTCCCAGCGTGTCACCCAGTGGTATTCAATACTATTGGGAAGCCCGCACGTATGATACCTACAAGAACGACACCTGGTCATCGTCATTGCAAGACCCACAAAATCTCTCAGCTAGCAGCCAGGACCTGGCTCAGCCGGGTGCCGATATCAGGGCCAAGGCGACCTTTACATTCTTCCCGTACGAACCGATCACCAATATTTTCACCCAGCCTGAAGCGCTTTGGACCAGCTTACCAGCCCAGGCGTTTATGCAGACCAACCGTGATGGTACGGTCGATCTCAGCGCCATTGTAAGCAAGACCTATGTCCGTCCAGGTGAACAGTACACCGTTCGCTCAGCCCTCGATTCGGTCACTGTCAAGCAGCTCAAATATGCTGGAACCGATTATCCGGCTTGGGTCACAGCCCAATATTTACAGCTTCCAAATGATATTACACCCCGCACCAGGCAGCTGGCACAGGATATCGCCAAGGGTTTGACCGATCCGTATGACATCACGAATGCGGTGACGAATTACCTGCGTGCCAATATCCAGTATGACCTATCGATCGATAAGCCACCAGCCAATCAGGATCGCATCGATTGGTTCCTGTTTGATTACAAAAAGGGTTTTTGTAATTATTACGCTTCCGCTGAGGTGATCTTATTACGCTCCCTCGGCATCCCTGCCCGTTTAGCAGTTGGATTTAGCCAGGGTATGAAAGAGCAGGCCACCCAGCCAACCAACCCCACCGGAACCACCCCACTAACGAATAATCCCCTGGATGCAGCTACGACAACCTTCGTCGTACGGCAAAACAACGCCCATGCCTGGCCAGAGGTGTTCTTCCCCAAGATCGGATGGGTGATCTTCGAGCCGACTGTCACTGAGTTAGCTCTGTCGCGACCTTCTGGTGAAGATGTGGCAAGTTATGAGATGATTGAGGCTGGCCGGGGACAGGCGAATCGGAACCTGCCGCAGGAGCTTGGTTCTGAACGCCAGCTGCCTGAGGGTATTTCCTCAACTGAAACAGGCGGCTCTAAAAGTTTTTGGACCACTGGGAATATCATCTTATTCATCCTGGCCCAATTTGTGATCGGCCTGACCATCATCTTCATCTTCCAATTCTTACGGGGCTTTCGCTGGTTTGCATTCGCTGAACGAATATCTATCGGGGTGCCTGAAACGATCGTTAAAGGCTTACATAGGGTGGGTATCACCCCACCAGATTTCCTGCTCGGCTGGATCTATTATCTAAAACTCCCTCCAACCTCGCGCGCTTACCTGGAGATCAACCATGCCCTCGAGCGTTTGGGTATAAAATCCACAGCCCACCTCACCCCATCTGAACGTGTTGACCAGCTTATCACGGTCATGCCGCCTGCCGAAATCCCTGCCCGCCAGTTGTTGAGCGAGTACCAGCGATCGATCTACAGCTCACATACGGCTGATTCTGACCTGGCCTGGAAATCTGCCCAGGAGATCCGCGCCTTGTCTTGGCACCAATCCATCCATGATGCGGTTGCCCATGTGAAGCAGGTGTTTCACCTGCGGTCAAAACCCACGCCCCCTGAAACTGCCTCATCGGATTAATGATACCTTTTTCCTGATCTAGCCCACCTGAGGGTAAAAGCTACCAAGCCTTGTTTTTAGGCAGATCTTCCAGCTTCCCTGGAGGCTCGCCTAGCGGATAGGCTCGGCGAGCTCAGCATATTTCTCCGAGAAGAGCGCCGGAGTCCCCCCGGTATGCCAGAACAGCACATTTTCACCTTTATTAAAGGATCCCTTGTGTATCAAGTCGATCATCCCAGCTGCCGCCCGGGCTGTGTACACCGGGTCGAGCAGCAATCCCTCTGTTTGGGCGAACATGCGGATCGCGTCGACTTCTGGAGCTCCCAGCACCCCATAGCCACCCCCCAGGTATTCAGCAGATACCAGGATTTCCTCCGGCGAAAAATCGGCTTTTTCCCCAAGGAAATCAGCTGTTTCACTCGCCAGTGATGCCACCTTTGCCTGCAGGTCGGTTTTTTCCTCGTCTACGCTGATGCCCAGTACCCTACCGTTGAAACCAAACAACCTTGCACCACACACCAGCCCGGCCTGGGTGCCACCCGATGATGACGCAAAGACGATCCAGTCGGGTGCAAAGTTCTGGTTCCGCAGCTCTTTCATGGCCAGGGCATATGCGCTGGCACCCGTGCTATTGGAGCCACCGTATGGCACCAGGTAGGGGCGTTTGCCTGCTGCCCAGGCAGCATTGAAGGTTTCCTTAAGAACTTCGTCACGCTCATTGCGTGAGGTCCACACCAGCTGCGCATTGAAGAGCTGGTCAAGCAGCAGGTTACCGGTCGCCTGGGTTGGTTTTTCACCCGAAAGCACCAGGATGCACTCGAAATTGAGCCGGGCGCATGCTGCGGCAGTTTGGCGGCAGTGGTTGGACTGTACCGCACCCGCCGTGATGACCGTCCGGGCACCATTCACCTGCGCTTCCGCTAACAGGTATTCCAGCTTACGGGTCTTGTTCCCTCCGAAAGCCAGGCCGGTCAGGTCATCACGCTTCACATACAGGTTGGGACCACCCAGCCTGGCTGTGAGCCTTGATAGATTCTCGATGGGGGTCGGCAGGTGGGCCAGTTGGATGTGCGGGATCGATTTCATAAGGTTATCCTGTCACTTGTCGGGTATTTGCCTTGCCGCGCTGGCGCATGATATCCAGGAGCCCCGGCAAGGTTTTGGTGTACAGCTTGTAAAGCATGCCATTGATGGGTAAGTCCCAGGCTCCCAGGTAGCGGTGGACCGAACCACCCAACCCTTCCTTGAACCTGTATACACCCCATAGCGGGTCTGATTCAATGAAATCATCAGGTGCTCCCCACAGGTCGTATGTCTTGCAATCGGAAGCTTTCGCCCAGCGGATGGCCTCCCATTGCAGCAGGTAGTTGGGCATCATATCGCGGTGCGTCGATCGCGACATTCCGTACAGGTACCAGGCTTTGCCGGCAAATCGAAAGATGAGCACAGCTGCAATTGGCTCGTTGTCCACCTCGGCGATCAAGGCTTGCGCGGCAGGCTGGTCAAGGCGTTTCTGAACCCTGTCGAACAAAAATGCATTCCAAACTGCCCGGTAGTAGGCCTCATTCCTGATCACAAAGCCATCCCGGACGGATGTCTCCGCATACATATGGATAAGGGTGTCCAGGTCATTCGATGTGCCGTGTCGAACGGTCACGCCTTTTCGCTTCGCCAGGTTGACATTATAGCGGGTCTTCTGTTTCATGTTTCCCAGCAGTGCATCTTCGCTCGCTGCAAGGTCGATCAGTACCGTGTTCCGAAATTGCACCTGTTCGTCAGAAAACCGCCAGCCAGTCGCCTTCAGCTCGTCTATGACTTGCTTCGCATCATTGTGTTCGATGGCTTCAGCGCTTCCTGGGATACCGAAACCCACCTCGAGGTCTGGATCGATCTTGACAAAGATGGCGCTGTGTTTTTGGGCATATTCTTTCAGGTCGTTCAGTATCCGCCCCCGGAGAGGGGCATCATTCCAGTCAAGCAAAGGGCCCTTTGGCACGTAGATCACCCCCATCTTGTGGGCGAATCCGCCGACCTGGATGTTGCGCTGCAGCACCAGGGCTGCCCCAACCAGCTGCTTGCCTGCGGGGTGGTCGGGGATATGGTTGGCGTGGTGTGTGATCTGTTCGCCTTCTTTGTACCACAGCAAGTGGTTGGCCTGCCATCCGAACTGTGACTTTACGGCTCCCCATTCCCAGGATTGCAGGATGTGCGCACCCTGCAGGGTGCTGATGGCGCTGTTCCACTCGAATGGATTTATGGTAACAGGGGAGTGCGGAAGCATAGCGATACCTGGAGTATTAACCTTCAACCTTGCGGTACTTTCTCCACAGTGTGTATAGTCGATACAGGAATGGATTATACACACGGTCCCATGGTCCGGCAGACCTTCTTAGATCACCTCCGAAACCACGCTTGAAGCGGTAAACACCCCACAGCCCGTCATTCCTGGATGAAAATTTTTCCTCCAGCACTTCCAGGTTTTCGTCTGGTACACCCCACAGGTCATATTCGTCACAGCCTTGCGATTTTGCCCAGCGCATCGCTTCCCATTGCAGCAGGTAGTTCGGCATTTTTTCCCGGTGACTGTCTGAAGATGCCCCGTAAAAATACCACGCCCGCTTACCAGTTTTAAAAACGATGATGGCTGCGATAACCTCCCCTTCGAATTCTGCTGCCAGCAGCTGGCACTGGTCATGGGCTTGGAAAAGGTCATATGCCTTCTGGTAATATGCCAGGCTATGGATGCCGAATTGGTCTCTCTCCCCGGTGATCTTCATCAGGTCATAAAATGACGACAGCTCGGTATGTGGGCGGACCACGATGTTCTTCTTCAACGCCAGGTTGATGTTATAGCGGGTTTTCTGTTTCATGCGCCCGAGGATTTGGGCTTCATCAGTTGTAAGGTCGATCACAATCGTCCGCTGAGGTTGGATGTTGTGGTCGCTCACTATAAAGTTCATCGGTGGGGAAGCGGTTGGATAACCTTCTCTTTGCCCTTCCCATCGGTCAGGCTCAAGTTTGAGAAACACGCACTGCTGCGCTTTACACGCCGCATCGACCTCAGGCCAAAAATCTGCCCGTTCTACTCCGACCGGACCCTTGGGGATGTAGGCGAAATTAATCCCAGGGAAGATCTGCCTCACCAGAATTTGGGCGCCACAATCATCGGAAACCAGCCGGGTGACCCGCCATCCAAATTCAGCTTTGAGCTCGCCCCATGCAGAAGTCTGCAAGATATGTGCATCGGGGAATTTTGAAAGGAAATCATCCCACTGGGCTGTTGATACCGCTTCCATTGTAGGCTAGATCATGGAGATGAGATCTGGTGATGGGGTACTGCTCACGGCTGCCCCAGGGACAGCCTTATTGAGCATGCTCACGATCTCATCCGGGTTGTGGTTCTTCGCAAGCTCGATCAGGGTGTTGGTTTCAGCTTCCAGATCGATACTGGCTAGAAACTCGTTTTCATCCAGGCGCAGCACATCCGGGTGAAGCGTGGTCAGGTAATCCGCACCCTCGTCCCACAACGCTTCACTCAATTTTTCACCTGGGCGGATGCCCGTGTATACGATCTCGATATCTTTTCCAGGTTCGAGGCCTGATAAGCGGATGAGGTCCTCCGCCAGGTCCACGATGCGGATCTGCTCGCCCATGTTAAGCACGAACACTTCGCCACCTTTGCCCATCGCCGACGCCTGCAACACGAGGTGAACCGCTTCAGGGATGGTCATGAAATATCTTTCCATGTCTGGATGGGTGATCGTTACCGGTCCTCCGGCATCGATCTGGCGTTTGAAAAGTAGTACAACGCTGCCGCGGCTACCCAGCACGTTCCCGAAGCGCACCACAGAAAACGATTTGCCCGTCTTGCGGGCTGCATCCAGTACCAGCATTTCGCCGATGCGCTTGGTCGCCCCATAGACGCTGGTTGGGCAGATCGCCTTATCCGTCGAGATCATCACCAACCGCTCGACATCCGACGCAAGCGCGGCTTCGACTACCGTGCGAGTTCCAAGGATATTGTTGCTGACCGCTTCTTCGATATTCGCCTGCATTAAAGGCACGTGTTTGTGGGCTGCCGCGTGGAATACCACCTGTGGCTGATATGATGAAAACAGATTGAAAATGTGCTCCTTATCCCTGATATCAGCAATTAGTGCATGCTGCTTTAGTGAAGGGAAGTCTTGTTCCAGCTCGATCAAGGTCTCAAAGATGCTGTTTTCACCATGTCCCAACAAGAAAAGCTCAGCAGGGTCCCAGCGGGCGATCTGCCGGCAAAGCTCCCGGCCGATCGAGCCACCCGCCCCTGTGACCAGCACTTTGCGGCCTCCCAGGCTTAACCCGACCAGCTCATTATCGATATGTGCCGGTGCACGCCGTAGCAGGTCGGTGATATCAACATCCCTCAGGCGATTCACGCTTACTTTCCCACCGATCAGCTCATGTAGGCTGGGCATCGTCCGCGAGGGGATGTTGTTCAACCGGCAGGTTTCGGTCACTTTACGCACGACCTGCCCGGGTGCGCTCGGGATGGCGATGATGACTTCGTCCACCTTCTTTACATCGATCAGGCGGTCCAGGTCATCGATCTTACCGATCACCGGCGTCCCGTGGATTTCCTGTTTCTGTTTGGCGGGGTCGTCATCCACGAACCCGATCGGTTTTAGGTTGGCTTGTGGGTTGCGCTGGATTTCCCGCACCACCAGCGCACCTGCATCCCCCGCACCTGCGATGAGGACGCGCTTCTGCCTGCTACCAGCTGGTAGGTTGGCGGATTGGGATTCAGAGATAATGCGGTAAGAGAAACGCAAGCCGCCCACTGCCAATAACGACAGCATCCAGTCGATGATCAGCACGCCGCGCGAAAACTCCCACGCCCGCAGCAGGAACGAAATCATCAAGACAATGATGGCGAAGATGATCGAAGCGGTTGTGACCGCGATCGCGATCAGCTTCAGCTCACGGATACTGGCATACGCCCACAACCGGCGGTACAGCCCAAATTGGTAATATACGATCGGTTTGACCACCAAAGCCACTGCGACCATCACCAGGATCTGGGCCCTGAAGTCATACAGCCTGGCACCCAGCGGGACGCGCAAGAGGAAGCTGCCTAACACGCACACGACGATAAAGAACAGATCCCCGGCTAGCACGGTCCGGTTCCTGGAGAGGAAGTATGGTTTCAATTTACCTTCCCCGCAAACGAATGACCATGGTTGGTGTTTGGAAAATGATACGCAGATCCATCAAGAAGGTCCGGTGCATGATGTAGAACAGGTCGTACTCCAGCTTCTCAATCGTCTCGTCGATCGTGGAGGCGTATTGCTGGTTGACCTGTGCCCAGCCGGTCATGCCTGGCCGCACCAATAAGCGCGCCCGGTAGAATGGCACGTGCTGCTGGAACCATTCCACCAGCTCCGGCCGTTCAGCACGCGGGCCAACCAGACTCATCTCACCCCGCACCACATTGTAAAACTGGGGGATCTCATCGATGTGCGTTTTTCGCAGTAACAGGCCAACTTTCGTAGCCCTGCGATCATTTTCCTCCGCCCACTGCGGTTGACCATCCGGTTCAGCATCCTGGCGCATGGTGCGGAACTTGTAGATGTTGTAAAGCTGGCCACCCCGGCCCATCCGGACCTGCCTATAGAAGATCGGTCTGCCTGATTCGGCCAGGATGGCGATCGCCACGACCGGAAAAAGAAGGATGAGTATGCCCATGCCGATCAATCCACCCAGGATATCCAGACCGCGCTTAGCCATCTCAGAAAATGTCTCCGAGCGGGCTTTGTCGACGAACGACCGTAGGATCCACTCCGCTTCGAGGTAGCGGATGGGAACGCGGTGCAGCAGCTCTTCATAGGCAACAGGCATACGGATGATCTCGGTTCCTATTTCCTGCGCATCCAGCAAGGCCTGGAACATCCCTCCCTGCATCTGGCCAGATATCGCCACGATCAGGTCGGTGATCTGATGGTCGGTGATGGCCTGTAATAGCCGGTCATTTCCACCAAAGACCTCGAAGCCCTCGATCATCGTGCCGATTTTCTGCGGATCATCGTCAATAATTCCGACCAGGATGTAAGGTCGTGGGTGGTGCTGGTTGATGATCTGCAGGATGATCTTGCCCGTGTCACCTGCGCCTACCAACAACATCCTGCGCATGAATTGCGGCGCGGTGAAAATCTTTATATAAAGCAGGCGCCAGCATAAAGTGAGGATAAATGAGCTGACGATGAAAGCTGCAACGCTTATGCGGGGTAGAGAGTTCGGCTCGGAGGTGAAGTAGAACACCATGTAGAATACCAGCCCAATTAGGGCAGAGAATGCGATATTGCTGAGGGTCTGTCCAGGGTCGCGGGCTCGGCGTTCATCGTACAGGCGGGCCATGAGTACCAACCAGAAAAATGGCAAGACGAAGAACCAGGCCGGTAACCGTAGCACAAAGGAAAGGCTGAGCGATTGGTATCTATCTGCGACTGACCAGACATAAATGGAAATTAGCAGGGCAATTTCCGCCATCAGGAAATCGACCAGGATAAGCAGCGTACGCCTTTCCCGTGGTCGTAATCGCCACTTGGCAGTTATCGGGGTGGTTTTTGCTCCGATCATGCTGGTTTTTTCGCCATTGTGGGTTTAAACAGGATTCCCCAGAGGAAGGCCGCACCCCATGCGATTTGGATGGTCGCCAGGGCAAGCGGGATACCGATCAGGGTAGATAATTTTCTGCGCTTCAAGCTCATTTGGATACCAATGCTAAGGATAAGAATAGTATATACTATCACAACAATTGCTAACAACCAACTTGCAAGCTGAAGGAAAATAGATAAAAGACCAAGCATGATCAGCGTTGCGACAAAAAATGGGGGAATCGCCTGGCGCCACCGTAACGTACCGGGATACTTGCGGAGCATCTGCACCTTCCAATATCCATAACGCCAATACTGGCTCGCCAGTTCCGGCAGTGTTGAGCGTGCGTAGTATATTGAAGCGATGGTTGGATCCAACCAGACCTTCCCTCCCGCCCGCCTGATGCGTGTGTTGAATTCATAATCTTCATTGGTAAGCAGGCTTTCATTGAACATTCCGATCCGCTCAAATAGCTGCCTGCGAAATGCTCCGAAGGGTAAAGTTTCAACTTCCTGGGCTACCCCCCCGATCCGATAGCGGGCGTCCCCCGCACCCAGCGGGTGGGCGGCTGCAATGGCGATCGATTGGGCGATCCAGCTTAGGCTGCCTGGATGGATCTTCCATATTCCGCCCACGTTATCTCCCAGGCCCTTCTCCAGGCCGTCCACGCATTTTTGGATGTAATCCTCACTGGGGATGGAATGCGCGTCCATCCGGATGATGTACTCGCCGTGGGCTGCTTCGATTGCCCGGTTGAGGCCGGCAGGGATGATCCGCTTCGGGTTATCAACGACACGTACCTCGAGCTCAGGGTGTTCGGCTTGAAAATCATTGATAACCTGCCGTGTATGGTCGCTCGACAACCCGTCTGCGATCACCACTTCTAACTCTGAGGCGGGAACAGTCTGTGTCAGCAAAGCCTGCAGGAGCTCGCGGATAGTGGCTTCCTCGTTGTAACAAGGCACGATCACGGAAATCTTGCCCATTATGGGTGTAACCTGGCTGTTACGGATGATTGCATCGCTGACAGAGCTGGTTTCGCAGGAGAACCGGCTCACTCACCAACCATGGCGATCGCTTCGATCTCCACTGCAGCAGCTTTCGGAAGTGCAGCCACCTGCACGGTCGATCGGGCTGGAGGGGCATCCTGGAAGAATTCTGCATAAATCGCGTTCATGCGGGAAAAATCAGCCATATCTCTTAGAAATACGGTGGTCTTAACTACATTATTGAGCGAAGACTCAGCCGCTTCAAGGATATTTTGGATATTTTTAAGTGCTTGTCTGGTTTCGGATTCAATACCACCTTCAATGATGTCACCTGTTTCTGGGATAATGCCCAGCTGTCCGGCAGTGAAGATAAAACAGTGGGTTTTCACGCCAGCCGAATAAGGTCCGATGGCTTTAGGTGCCCGGTCGGTCTTGATGATGGTTTTGTCTTGTTCGGTCATGGTCTTCTCCTCAAGCAATATTGGTTTTGATAAAGGGTTATTCGAACTTCAATAATTGGAGAATATCCTCAAGCGCGGCGGTGAAGATTTCGTCCATGATGAGTGGGTCAGCCTGGTAAGGTCCGCCGAATACCCCATCCTGATATAGCTCACGGGCTACCTTGGAGTTCACCAGGCCTGGAATACGGGGTGGAGTTTTCTCGCCTTCAGGGAGCTCCCCCACGCGCGTGAATGGGAAAGCCTCGATCCATGCCGCATGAAAAGATCTGAGTCCATGGCTCATGGCGACCGCTTCCACGCTGTGTGCCAGCCACCATGAGTACCACCCTAATTGCAGCTCGGGCAAGCTGTTAGCCACTTCAAACAAACGTGCCCGAACCGGGTCATTTCCACCGTGACCATTGAGGAACAGCAAGCGGCGAAATCCTTGGTGATGGGCACTCCGCACAAGGTCTTCAACTAGATCGAGCAGGGTGGAGGCCCGCAGGCTGAAACTCCCGGGATAATCGATAAAGTAAGGAGAGATCCCATAATTCACCGCCGGTGCGACCAAGACGCCTGTTTTTTGGCTGGCAGCATCTGCCAGTGCCAGGGGTATTTTGACATCCGTCAGCAGGCTCAAGTAACCGTGCTGTTCACAGGCTCCGATTACGAATATCAAGCGAGCGTCGGTTTGTAGATAACGCTCTACATCGAACCAGGAAAAATCTTCAAATCTCATCTCAGCCTTCCTCTCGCAAAATTATACATCGCAAAGAATATTAATGACATGATGAGAGCTAAAATTTGGAGATAGATGTCAATTTAATACGTGATTTAAGATAAGTTGACACGTTTTTTTCTTATGGTAAAATTACCGCGTTAAATCCTCGGTGACTAAGGTTCTATTAATCTAGGTCATTGTATTGGGAGGATGCGATAATTTCCCACATACAGGAGCAACACAATGCAGAGTGATTGGCTATTTATCGGTCTGTTTCTGCTGCTTGTCGCATTATTTCCTGGAGCCCCAATTATTCTGGCGGGGTTAATCAGCCCGCATAAATCAAGTGCCACGAAATCAGAGACCTACGAGTGCGGTCTGGAAACGGTGGGCGAGACGTGGGTCCAATTCAGGGTCCAGTATTATATTTATGCGCTCACATTCCTCGTGTTTGATGTCGAGCTGGTGTTCCTCTTCCCCTGGGCGGTTGCCTTCGACCAGCTATCGCTATTTGGGGTGATCTCAGGGGTGGTGTTTATCCTTATTCTTTTCTTCGAATTATTAGCAGCCTGGCGAAAAGGCGTACTGGAGTGGGCGTAGTCGTTATGGCTAGGAAAATCATGAAGGCTGATGGAAGCTATCCTCAGCCTTTTGTTTGTCAATTTGCTCCTATTCATTACTTCCGCATCATTAGGAGAGCAGGATGAATTTCTTAAGCGATCCGATTAGCTTCATTGGGAATTGGCTCAATACCCTGTTGGTCAATTTCGGATTATCCCCGGTTGTTGCATTGACGATCGTAACAGCCATCGGGGCATTCTTGGTGGGTGTGTTTGGATTTTCTTTGGTGATCTTCACCATCTGGATGGAGCGCAAGCTCTATGCCCGCATCCAGGACCGCCTTGGTCCGAACCGCATCGGACCTTGGGGTGTGCTCCAGACGTTCCCCGATATGATCAAGATCTTCACTAAGGAATATATCACCCCGGTTGGCGCAGATAAGGTCACGTATAACCTGGCACCTATTTTGTCTGTATCGGCCGTGCTGCTGATCTGGGCTGTCATGCCCTTTGCGAAGACGATCGTTGGTTCTGATGTAAATGTTGGCGTCCTGTACCTGGTCGCCGTTGGTGGCATCGGAGCCTTAGGGATCATCCTGGCAGGCTGGTCATCCAACAACAAGTATTCCTTGCTCGGGGCATTTCGAGCGGTAGCCCAGATCGTCTCCTATGAAATTCCCATGGTCCTGGCCCTGCTCATCCCGGTGCTACTCGCCCGGACGATGGGCGTGAACAGTATCGTAAATTCCCAGGTAGTCTGGTTCGTGGTTATGTCTCCGATTGCTGCCTTCATTTTTTTCACCAGCTCGATCGCTGAGACGGGTCGTGCACCTTTCGACCTGCTCGAAGCCGAGTCAGAGATTGTGGCAGGCTACCAGACTGAATATTCAGGATTGAAGTTTGGCATGTTCTATGTGGGAGAGTTCCTACATGCCTTCACCATTTCAGCCTTGACTGCCACCATCTTCCTGGGTGGCTGGCGTGGGCCATTCGCTCAACAGATACCCATCCTGGGTGTGGCCTGGTTTTTCATCAAAGCTTTTATTGTGTACTTTTTCGTGACCCTTATCCGAATCTCGATGCCCCGCCTGCGGATCGACCAGATGTTGAACTTTAACTGGAAATTCCTCACCCCTTTGGCCCTGGTCCTGCTGATCGTCACCGCCTTAGTGGATAAAACCTTTTTCTTGATCATCCCCGGTTTTAATATTTCTGCGGGCTTGATCGCGTGGTTACGGGCTGGTGTGCAATTAACCGCCAATCTGGTCATTATCCTGTTTACCATCCTGATCCTAAAATCCCGTCGCATCAAACCAGTACAGTTGGTAGCCAAGCCGCGGCCCGTGGCTGTCGCGCCAGAACCTCCAGCATCGGTGATCTCTTAAAGGAAGAAGCTTTTTATGACCCTTGCGCAAATTGGTTTCCTCATTGTTGCTGCAATTACGCTGATTGCTGGTATTTCGGTCGTCACCAGTCGAAATCTGATCCATTCAGCACTGTGGCTGATCCTGGCTTTGTTCGGTGTCGCCATCTTCTACGTGATCTTGAATGCAGGTTTTTTCGCAGTCATTCAGGTGATCATTTATATAGGCGCGATCGCCATCCTGTTCATCTTCGCGGCGATGCTCACCCGCAAAGTCATGCAGGATGCCGGCCCCCAGACCAATTCCAGTTGGTGGATGGGTGTGATCATCGTAGTCTTATTATTTGCGGGGCTGGGGATTATCTACACAAATTGGTCAGGTTTTACCAGCACGGCGTCTCAATTATTAGGCACTTCAGGTCAGATCAGCCAGCTTGGGGTAGCCCTTGTGTCACCAGACCAGTACTTACTACCTTTTGAATTGGCCTCGATCTTATTGGTGGCCGCCATGATCGGTGCGATTTTCGTTGCTGGAGAGAAGAAGCAATGATCCCATTATCCTGGTTTCTGACATTCGCAGCAGTCCTCTTCTGTGTTGGTCTATACGGTGTAATGGTACGCAAAAATGCCATTGCGATCTTGATGGGCATCGAGCTAATGCTCAATTCTGTCAATATTAATTTGATCGCTTTTTGGCGCTACCGGTCCCCAAACAATATCGCTGGGCAGGTGTTTGCGATCATCGTCTTTGCCGTGGCTGCCGCAGAGGTTGCAGTGGGTCTTGCCCTGATTATCTCGATCTATCGTCGCCGGAACTCGGTTGTGGCAGATGATATGAACTTGTTGAAGTGGTAATCGGAAAGGATTTTTATGTCGACGACTACGATTGCATGGCTACTTCCCCTTCCGCCATTTCTCGCCTTTGTTTTTATTGTCCTGTTCACCAACCGTAAAAAAGCGCTCAGCCACAGCCTGGCGATCGCGGCTGCAGGGTTATCCTGGCTCGGGAGCATGGTCGTCTTCATCCGTGCCATAAATACAGAGCATCTCGGCCTAAACCCCTACGAATCAGCCATCAATTGGATACCTACGGGGAACACCTGGCTCCAGATCGGCGTGCGCATCGACCCGCTCAGTGCAGCCACCTTGTTCTTTGTCTCCTGGACCGTCCTGATGATCTTCATCTACAGTGTCGGTTACCATAACTTCGGGCAGCCTAAAGGTGATCACGATAAACCTGGCCTGCAACCCCACGGCGCTACGGTAGCCGATGAGCATGGCCATAAGCACCTCATCCCTTCGATCGAGCCCATGTATTCCCGCTTTTTTGCGTTCATCGGTTTGTTCGCCTTCGGGATGTACACCCTGGTCGTGTCCAACAACCTGCTGACCCTCTTCGTGGGCTGGGAGATCATGGGGTTATGCTCCTATCTACTGATCGGATTCTGGTATCAAAAACCTTCCGCTCGGGCTGCCATGATCAAAGCCTTCCTCACCACCCGGGTGGGTGATGTCTTCATGCTGCTCGGCATTGCTTATATCTACACCTCCGTCGGGTCCTTAAGCTATTCCGATATTTTCCAGCCTGCCACTTTAGAGCGTTTGGCCACAACCCCTGCTATTGGTGGTTTTCTCGGCCTGTCAGCGGCAGCCTTGATGGGTATCTTGCTCTTCATTGGGACGATCGGCAAATCGGCTCAATGGCCCTTGCATGTGTGGTTACCCGACGCCATGGAAGGCCCCACACCGGTCTCAGCCATGATCCATGCTGCCACGATGGTCTCTGCAGGTGTCTACATGGTGATCCGCATGTATCCCTTGCTCAGCGTGGGGTATGAGCATGGGCACCTGACACCGGCCATGAGCGTGATGGCTGTCATCGGCACGTTCACAGCCATATTTGCCGCTACGATCGCCATTGCTCAGAATGATATTAAACGGGTGCTGGCATATTCGACGATCTCACAGCTCGGTTATATGATTGCCGCCCTGGGAATCGGAGCTTACGTCGCAGTCGCCTTCCACCTGATCACGCATGCCTTCTTCAAGGCCCTCCTGTTCCTGGGTTCCGGCTCCGTCATCCACGGGGTTGAGCACGGCGTTTTACATACGGGTGAGAAGGTCGACCCCCAGAATATGTTCAATATGGGCGGGTTGCGCAAAAAGATGCCCGTAACATTCTGGACCTTCCTGATCGGTGGGTTTGCCCTTTCTGGTTTCCCGATCCTTACTGCCGGATTTTGGTCGAAGGACGAGATCCTGGCTGACGCATTTGGCAATGGGCATTGGGTTGTCTTCATTATCCTTTCACTGGCGGCATTTATTACCGCTTTCTATACCATGCGCCAGATCACCCTGACATTCTTTGGTAAGCCACGCTCGGAGTCCGCTCAGCATGCCCAGGAAACGCCCTGGACGATGACCCTTCCCCTGGTGATCCTGACTGTATTCGCGGTTGGGATTGGCTGGGCCGGCATATCTGAATCCTTCCCACTCATTGGGGGGATCCTGCCCAACTTTGTCCACGAGTTTATCGGTGGCACGCTCCTTGAGGCACCTGAAACGCTTCCATTCAGCTTTTGGCCGTTGCTCGTTTCAATCATCGCTTCGCTAGGTGGCCTGAGCTTGGGCTGGCTGGTGTATCGCAATCAACCGCAAGGTGCAGAAGATCCGTTAGCGAGGCCTCTCGGACCGGTCTATAAAGTGCTTCAGAATAAGTATTACTTCGATGAGCTGTACAACCTGGTCTTTGTTCGCCCGGCATACTGGATGTCGGATACTTTCACCAACCAGATCCTCGACCGGGGCATTATCGATGGCATCTTGCATTTCATCGCCCGGGTTGCTTCCAGTGTAGGACACGTTTTCCGCAATTACTTCGATAAACCGGTGGTCAACGGCTTTGGAGATTTCGTGGGCGAAGGCACCAAGAAGGTTGGTCAAAAGCTGAAATTCTTGCAAACCGGTAAGGTTCAGCAGTACCTGTTGATGGCATTGATCTTGGCATTTGGTGCCATGTTTTATTTCGTGTTTACGTTTATTCAACATTAGGCATCATGCCCTGTGAGCTGATATTGCAGGGAATCAGGAGCGCATAATGGGTTTCGTCACCAGCAACATACTAGCTTTGATTTTGTTCACACCAGTCCTGGTAGCAATGATCTTGCTATTTTTACCTAAGGACAAACCAAAGTTATTAAAATGGGTGGCTTTGATCGGCAGTTTGATCCCATTCTTACTGTCGGTATACCTGTGGCTGTCATTCCAGGCCGATACACCCGGTTTCCAATATGAAACCCAACGGATCTGGTACGGCGTTGTAGGCTCCTCATTCCACCTGGGTGTGGACGGCCTCTCCTTGACCATGGTCCTGCTGACCACCTTGCTGACCCCGCTGGTCATCCTGGCATCCTTCAATATCAATGAGCGGCTGAAGCCATACCTGATCCTGTTCATGTTCCTTGAGACAGGCATGCTGGGTGTTTTCCTCTCGCTTGACCTGCTGCTGTTTTTCGTGTTCTGGGAAGTCGGTCTCGTACCCATGTACTTCCTCATCAACCAGTGGGGCTCTGAAAAGGGTGAGCGTGAGATTTGGGGCGGGCGCAAAGTCTCAGCCCGCACGTACGCTTCCTTCAAGTTCATGATCTATACCATGGCCGGTTCTTTAGGTTTGTTGCTGGCCATCCAGATGATTGGTGTCGCTTTCAATACCTATGATCTCACCCAGCTGTTCGTAACTTTCCCCACCGCCACAGAGCTGCCGAATATCCCCTTCAAAATCCCGATCGAGACGGTCAAAGCCATTGCTTTCTGGGCTTTCGTGATCGCCTTTGCCATTAAGGTGCCTGTCTGGCCGTTCCATACCTGGTTGCCCGATGCCCATACCGAGGCTCCCACTGCCGGCTCGATGATCCTGGCTGGCGTGCTTCTGAAGCTTGGTGCCTATGGCTTTTTACGCCTCGTACTTCCGCTATATCCCCAGGAGTCGCATCGTTATGCAGGTGGGTTGGCCTTCCTGGCGGTCATGGGGATCATATTCGGTGCCCTGGCCGCATACGGGCAGGATGACTTCAAGCGTCTCGTGGCGTATTCATCGGTCAACCACATGGGCTTCGTGGTCCTGGGCATTGCCGCGGCTGCCTATGCTACAGGTACGCAAAGTGCTGTCCTGGCTGTCAATGGTGCCGTCCTTCAAATGTTCAATCATGGCCTGTCTGCAGCTGGGATGTTCTTCCTGGTCGGGGTGATCTATGAGCGTGCCCATACCCGTAACCTGAATGATTTCGGCGGGCTGTTCCCCTTGATCCCTGTCTATGGCGGGATCCTGATCTTCACTTCCATGGCCTCGCTTGGTTTACCAGGCTTGAATGGCTTCGTCTCTGAATTTTTGGTCGTGCGCGGCTCATGGCCGGTCTTCACATTGTTCACCGCCCTGGCCATGATCGGTCTGTTCTTCACCGGTGCATATATTCTTAAAGGCATTAAAAAGGTCCTGCATGGCCCAACCAATGAACACTGGATCGGGCATATCAGTGAAATTAATCTCCGTGAAATTATCGTTATCAGTCCCCTGATGTTGCTAATGCTGGTGATCGGAATCTGGCCGTCGTGGATCCTGGGTGTCATCAACTCTGCCATGCAAATGTTGTTCGGAGGCTAGCACTTCGTCATGAAGCTATCTGATCAGATATCAAGCAACCCGGTTTGAGGTGAAGTTATGCAATTTCCAATCTTAAGCATCATCGTTCTCACGCCAATTATCACGGGAATGTTGATATTGCTGGTTCCCAAGGACCGCAAGAACCTTGTTCGTTACCTGGCCCTAGCAGCTGCCACGATAGATCTGGTTCTCTCGGCCTGGGTGTACTTGGCATACCAGATCATCTCGGGTGGCTACCAGTTTGTCGAGCATTACACATGGCTGCCGCAATTGGGAATCTCGTACTATGTTGGTGTGGATGGCATGAACGCTCCCCTGGTCCTCTTGACCGGGATCGTGATGTTTACCGGTGTTCTGATCTCATGGGGTATCGATGACCGGCCAAGAGAATTCTTCGCCTTTCTGTTCATCCTGGCCAGTGGCGTTTTTGGCGTTTTCGTAGCCCAAGACCTGTTCATGTTGTTCTTCTTTTACGAGATCGCAGTCTTCCCCATGTACCTGCTCATCTCGATCTGGGGTTGGATCAAGACCCGCGAATATGCGGCGATGAAGCTTACCCTTTACCTGTTTATCGGATCGGTCATCTCCCTGGTCGGTGGGTTGGCCTTGTACTTCAAGGCTGGCATGAACACCTTTGACATGATCCAGCTGGCAGGTGCAAATTTCCCCAGGGACTTCCAGATCTTATGGTTCCCATTTGTCTTCTTTGGTTTTGCCATCCTGGGAGGTATCTTTCCTTTCCACAACTGGAGCCCCGATGGTCACGTCGCAGCACCAACGGCGGTATCCATGTTCCATGCCGGTGTGCTGATGAAGCTTGGGGCGTTCGCGGCCCTGCGCGTCGGCATCATGCTGCTCCCTGAAGGTGCGAAATTCTGGAGCTGGTTGATCCTTATCCTGGCCCTGGTCAACGTTGTGTACGGTGCCTTTATCGCCATGGTTCAGACCGACTTTAAGTACGTTATCGGGTTTTCATCTGTATCGCACATGGGCCTGGTTATGCTTGGTTTTGCCACACTTACCAAGGACGGATTGACCGGTTCAGGCCTGCAAATGTTCTCCCACGGGGTGATGACGGCTCTCTTCTTTGCTGTGGTCGGCATGGTCTATGATCGGGCACACACGCGTGAGATAGGCGAGCTGGGCGGCTTTTCCAAGAAGATGCCCTGGGTGGCGGTCGCCTTTATCATCGGTGGGCTTGTATCGATGGGTATGCCGGGCTTTTCGGGCTTCGTCGCTGAATTCCCGATCTTTATGGGTGTCTGGCAGGTTAAGCCGATCGTGGCCATCATCGCCTCAATTTCTATTGTGATAACCGCCTCCTATATCATCCGCATCATCGGCAAGGTCTTCTTCGGGCCAATGCCGGAGCAGTTCGACCATCATATCGGTGATGTGACCTTGAGGGACAAGCTGGCCCTGACCTTGTTGTGTGTCGTCATGGTTGCCATCGGGGTTTTCCCATCCATCATGAGCAGATTGGTCGCCTCCGGCGTGAATAATATCATCAGCCTGATCGGAGGTGCTTAAATGACCATTCCGACCTTTGACCCGAGCATGATATTGGCAGTCCTCCCCGAGATCCTGTTGGTGGTATTAGCCGGGGTGATCCTGGCTTACGATGCCATTAAGAAACCCGAGAGTAAGCGCATCCTGGGCTGGATGACCGCCGCAGGCTTGCTCGTCGTGATGGTCATCAGCTTCCTGGTTTCAATCCCCACGAATGAAGGTCGCTTGATTTTTGGTGGGATGCTGCGCCAGGATTGGCTTGGTTTTGCATTCATGATCCTTTTCATGTTTGCTGCAGCGGTTACCTCATTATTCACCATCGATATGCATGCCGTCGGGCAGCGCGGTGAGTTTTATGTTTTGTTGCTGGTCTCAACCCTTGGGATGAGCCTGATGGTAGCAGCGGCTGACCTTACCATGCTCTACCTGGCGATCGAGACGACCTCCATCCCAATGTACATCCTGGCAGGCTTCCTGACCCGGGATGATAAATCCACAGAATCTGGTTTCAAGTATCTCTTGTTCGGCGCCGCCGCCTCGACCATCATGCTGTATGGTTTCAGTTTACTCTACGGGTTTACCGGGCATACCAATCTTTACCAGATCTTCCAGAACGTTTTGGACCCTGGGATAGCAAAGATCAGCATACTCGGTATCTTGCTGCTCATCATGGTGGGATTCAGTTTCAAGATTTCTGCCTTTCCATTCCACTTTTGGGCACCGGATGTCTACGAAGGCGCACCGACTCCGATCGCTGGCTTTCTTTCGACGGCTTCCAAGGCCGCTGGGTTTGTGGTTGTCCTTAGGGTACTGGTCATCACATTCACCCCGGCCGCAGCACCGCAATGGATGAACTACCTGGCGGTCATATCCGTGCTTACCATGACGATAGGCAACGTTATTGCGATCGCCCAGAAGAACATCAAGCGCCTGCTGGCGTATTCCTCCATCGCCCACGCCGGCTACATCCTGATCGGGCTTGTTGCCATGTCTCAGTTAGGCCGCACCAGTGTGGTCTTCTACCTGCTTGCCTACTTGATCACCAACCTGGCCGCCTTTGGCGTGGTGTTGAGTTTCTCGCATGTGGTCGGCTCGGATGACATATCTGCATATGATGGGTTAAGCCGGCGCAACCCTGGGTTGGCGCTTGCCATGCTGATCGCCTTCTTGTCGCTGGCCGGTATGCCGCCCCTGGCCGGTTTTATTGCCAAGGTCTTTGTGTTTGCGGCCGCAGTAAAAGCCGATTTCATCTGGTTGGCATTTATTGGGGTGCTAAACTCGATCGTGGGTCTATACTACTACCTGACAGTGCTCAAGCATGTCTACCTTTACCGGTCAGATGATGATGACAAACCCTTACCCATCGCCCGGCCATATGCGATTGCCCTGTCCTTGTTGGTTTTTGGCATCATTATCGTAGGCACGCTGTTCGGTCCATGGTTCAACCTATCTTCACAGATTGCCTCATCCATGTTCTAGGTAGGGTTAACAACTGAATATTGGCAGAATTTTCGAATAATGTTGACTTGGATTGGTGCAATATGATAAAATCTGCCCGCCATGAGCCTAAGCAGTGAACAACCGAAGGCACCCAAGGGGAACCAGGCCGTTAACAATCTGGCGCTTTTTTCTGTTGGGGCTCAAGTTGGCTGTGCAACTATATTGATCGTATTTGTCTCGTTGTTTATTGGTATCGGCTTAGACAAATTGTTAGGCACCAAACCGATCTTTATCATCCTGTTCGTCTTGGGTTCTGCACCGCTATCGATCTATCTTACTTACAAGTTGGCGATGCGGGCAGTAAAGAATACGATCCCCCAGGCTCCGGAAGGTAAGCAAGGAAAACCGGTGGAGGAGGAAGAAAAAAGTGAGTGAAGCAAAACCGAAGAAACGATTTGGCGTGAAACGTTGGATCATCCTGGGGTTGACGGCAGTGGGGGCGTATTGTGCGTTCTTTGGGCCGTCGATACTCAAACCGATCAGCCCCGAAGTGACCCTGGCTGCAGAGAGCATCGGATTGTATATCGGTCCACTAGCTGTCACCAATGCTATGCTCGCAACGCTCCTGGCGGATGTCGTGTTGATATTGGTTGCCTTGGGTGTCTATCGTTTCATAAAAAGCGGTAAGCTGGTTCCCAGTGGCTTTTACAACATGTTTGAAGCTATCTTCGAGTTCTTGTGGAACAGCGTTGAAGGCAGCGCCGGGAAGTGGGCCAGGCGGATTTTCCCCATTCCTGCAACGATCTTCTTATTGATATTCACGGCCAATATGGTTAAGCTGGTCCCAGGATTTGAAACCGTCGGTCTGATTGAGCACCCTGCGTCATTAAAAGGCTATGCCCCAGTCAAGCTCTTCCAGGTGGGAAATCTGGAGGCATTTACGATAGACAAAGCTCAGCCGGTCCTGGCAACTGCAAATGCCAGTGAAGAACAAACCACAACCGCTGAAGCCTCGCATGCTGAAGAAGAGACATTGTGTAAAAGCTGTATGGTGGTAGGTTACCTGCGTGGCTCTGCCACCGACCTGAACTTCCCCTTTGCCCTGGCGATCACCACGGTCGTCCTGACCCAGGTCTTCGGCACCTGGGCGCTGGGCCCGGGTTTCTTTTCTAAATATCTGCCAGTTAAGCAATTGGTATCCGGTGGGGTCTTCGGGATCATTAATTTCGCAGTAGGTATTCTCGAGATCATCCTGGAGTTTGCCAAGATTTTATCGTTTGGCTTCCGACTTTTTGGTAATATCTTTGCGGGATCCTTGCTGCTCTCGATTATTGGTGTTCTGGTGGCTGTTGGCATCCCACCCTTCTTGTACCTGTTTGAAGTATTCTTCGGTATTATTCAAGCCTACGTGTTTTTCCTGTTGGCCACGGTCTTCATTAGCGGTGCCACCGTCGGTCATCATGGTGAAGAGCAACATTAATATATTGAAATACTATTGAGATAAGGAGTCATCAAAAATGAACGATCCCATAGCATTTGTAGCAGGTTTGAGGTTATTAGGTGCTGGTTTCGCCATGATGGGTGCAATTGGAGCCGGTATTGGTGTTGGTCTCGCCGCTTCAGGTGGCGTGCAGGCCATGGGTCGGAACCCCGATGCAGCCGGCATTATTCAGACGAACATGATTCTGGGTATGGCATTCGCTGAAGCAGTAGCTATTTATGCCCTGGCTACCGCCCTGATCATCATCTTCGTTGGGTAATCTACCTGGAGTAGCTAAACATGGAAAAACTTGGGATTAATTTAGGCACGTTAATATTCCAGATATTAAACTTCACCATCGTGTGCATCTTGCTTTATGCCTGGGCATATAAGCCGATTTTAAATATGATGAACAACCGCAAGCAAAAGATCGCCCAGGGATTGGAAGATGCACGCGTGGCGAGTGAAGCCCGGGCCAATGCTGAGCAGGATGCCGCCAAGATCCTGGCGGAAGCCCAAACCAAAGCCAGCCAGGTCGTTCGTGAATCAACCGAGCGTGCCGAGGCTGCTGTCTTGGAGATCCGTGCTTCTGCGGAAGCTGAGATCACCAAGGAACGCGAAGCCGCCCTGGCTGAAATTCAGATCGAGCGCGACCGTATGCTGGGTGACCTGCGCAACCAGATCGCAGCCCTGGCGATTGCCGCTGCTCAAAAGCTGGTCGGTGAATCATTGGACGAGCAGCGTCAGCATGCTCTGATCAATGAGTTCTTCTCAGGCGTGAAAGCCGGCAAGGTCGAAGTGTTGGAAGGCACGACTTTGAGTGGCACGTCCGCTGAAGTGACCAGTGCCCTGCCTCTCTCGCATGATGAAATGGAAGCCGTCAAAAGCGACGTCCTGTCCAAAGTTGGCAGCCAGGCAACCGTCTCCTTCCGGGTCGATCCAGACATCCTGGGTGGCCTGGTGATCAGGGTGGGCGGTAAGGTCCTGGATGCTTCGGTAGCCGGGCAGCTCGAGACGTTGCGCCAATCACTCTCCTAGGCATTTTACCGTGCGTGGAGAAGTATAAACACACAGATCGATATTGACTGGATCTGGAGGCTTATTCGTAAATATTTGACGCCCTGGGATTTTCCCCTGGGGCGTCGTTCATTATGAAACTGTCTGATCTGGTTCGTGAATTGCCATATCCATATCATCCCACCCAGGGCGATCCGGAGGTGCTGGGCGTCGTATCCGATTCCCGGCTGGTAAAGCCAGGCGATCTCTTCGTCGCCCTGGTTGGTGGTGCACTGGACGGCCATCAATATATCCCAGCTGCCATAAAAAATGGGGCGGTTGCTGCGGTCGGCACACTCCCCTTGCATGACCTGACGATCCCGTATCTTCAGGTAGCTGACAGCCGGATGGCTCTTCCTCACCTGGCTGCGGCATTCTACGGTTTCCCGGCCCGCAAGCTGACCATGATCGGCGTCACCGGTACGGATGGCAAGACCACCACCACCAATTTGATCTACCAGATCCTGCTTGCCAGCGGTTTGAGGGCTGGGATGATCTCCACCATCAATGCCGTGATCGGTGATCAGGAGCTCGATACCGGTTTTCATGTGACCACGCCGGATGCACCAGATGTGCAGCGTTACCTCGCCCAGATGGTTGAAGCCGGGCTTACCCACGTGGTCCTGGAGGTCACCTCCCATGGCCTGGCTCAATACCGGGTGGATGCCTGCGAATTCGATGTCGCCGTGGTGACGAATATCACACACGAGCACCTCGATTACCACGGCTCGTATGAGGCCTATCGCTCAGCAAAAGCCCGCCTGTTCACCGGCTTGAGTACCACCTTGCCGAAACCGCATGGCAACCCGCGTGTGGCTGTGTTGAACCGGGATGACTCTTCATATGCATACCTTGATGATGTTTATCATGGTCCGAAGATGAGTTATGGTCTGGATGCTTCGGCGGATATCCATCCGCTTGATGTCATACATCATCCCACCTGGGTGGAATTCCGCATCGCTGGCTTGGGACTGGACTTTCCGGTTACCAGCCACCTGGTTGGAGATTTCAATCTTTACAACTGCCTGGCGGCTGTTGCAGCAACGGTGCCTGCGTTGGGCTTCTCCTCTGCAGCGGCCCAACAGGGGATCGCATCATTGAAAAATGTGCCTGGTCGGATGGAAACCATCGACCTGGGGCAGGATTTCACCGCCATCGTGGATTTCGCCCATACGCCCAATGCTCTGGAGAAAGCACTTTGCACGGCCCGGCAGCTAACCACAGGCAGGGTGATCGCGGTTTTTGGTTCAGCTGGGCTGCGCGACCGGCAGAAGCGTAGGATGATGGCTGAGACCTCGGTCACACTGGCGGACCTGACGATCCTGACCGCTGAGGATCCCCGCACCGAGCTCCTGGAAGATATCCTGGATGAGATGGCTGCAGGAGCGACAGCAAAAGGGGGGCTCGAGAAGCAGACATTCTGGCGTATCCCTGATCGGGGCAATGCCATACGTTTCGCCGTTTCACAGGCCAGGCCCGGCGATGTGGTCATCGCCTGTGGAAAGGGGCATGAGCAATCGATGTGTTTTGGGGTGGTCGAGTACGCCTGGGATGACCGGATTGCGATGTGCGCCGCTCTTGCGGAGCGGTTGAGCATACCCGACCCCAAAATGCCTTATTTACCTACCCAGGATCAATAAATCCTTCTTTTGAAGGGCTACGATCTCAGATCAAGCTGCTCAGGTCGAGCCCCCGTTCCTGGGCACGCTGCAGCCCCCAATCGATAAAACTTGTTGGGACCGGTTTGATCTCGTCCTCCGGGCGGCGCACCAGCACCAGGGCATGGTCGGGGCAGGTGCTCACACACACCCCACACCCAACGCATCGTACCTGGTCCACGGTCACCACCTCCCCTAATGAAAGGGCATTGAACTGGCAGCTCTCCAGGCATAAGCCGCAGGCATTGCATAGTTCTTCATCTACCGTGTTAACAAAAGCAGAACGTGCCACCACGTTCGCGACACCTAATTCTGCCATCCCACGCAAGATCCCGCATGAACAGGTGCAGCAATTACAGATATACCAGGTGCCTTTCTGGCTATTGCTCACCGTGTGGACCAGGCCGGCTTGCTCGGCACGCTGCAAGAGTTCATAGGCTTCTGCTTTCGTCAGGGCTCTTACTTCACTGGCACCCGCGTAAGCCTCGGGCCGGTTACTGAATGTCATGCACATCTCGATGGGATGTTTACACGGGTCACCGATCAACGCCTTCTGTTTCCGGCAGATGCAGTCCAGGACGCCCCAGGACTCGGCACGCTCGATGATCCCCGCTACCGACTCGAACGGGGCGACTTCCATATCCATCTTGATATTCTCATTCACCGGGATAACCCGGTGCACGGCAGGTTGCACGGATAAGATCCTTGCAAAAGAGCGCTGGTAATAGTCCTCGAACAACCTGGCCAGCTCCGCATCCATCAGCTCGCCAACCTGGTTTTCATAGATGCCCACCACAAATGGCAGCAGACCGTATCCCAGGCCTCCATCGGTTTTCCCCGCCCTGATCAAACCCCGGCTGGCCATGGCTTTTAATAGGCTGCGCGTAGTGCTGTATTCGCGTTCCAGCCGTTGCGATACCTGCTCAGCGGTTTCAAGCCTGATTAACAAATGCGATGCCAGCTCCGCTTCTTCTGGAGTGAAGAGCTTGGCTAACAGTTTCAATTCGCTACCATCTTCGGTAGGGGGGTAACCATTCGGCAGGTTATCGAGCCGCTCTGCCAGGGCTTTGTACGGATCTTGCTGGATATTCATATGCACCTCACCACTGGATTAAGATAATTTGGAAAACTCTTCCTTGAATTCTTGCTCCAATCGCTGTTTTTCCCTTTGGCTAAGGAAACTGGCATGGATGGCATTCAGGCTGACCTGCTCAAGCTCAGCCTGGTTGAAATTATACTCTTTTACCAGGGTAAGGTACTCATGATTCAGATCTGTCCCGAACATGGGTGGGTCATCCGACCCGATCGTTATGCACAAGCCTTGATCCCACAGCTGGCGCACTGGATGGCTTGCATAGCCGGGGAATACCTTAAGGCAGATGTTACTGGTTGGGCAGATTTCCAATGGAATAGCATTCACACGCAGGTACTCAACCAGCTTGGGGTCTTCAATACTTCGTACCCCATGCCCGATACGCTCAGCATGCAGCTGCTTGACTGCCGACCAGACACTCTCGGGCCCAGCCAGCTCGCCTGCATGTGGGACGCGGTGCAGTCCAGCGGTTTCAGCGTGCATAAAGGTCTCGATGAACATCTCGGGCGGAAAGCCCTCCTCCTTGCCACCCAATCCAAGGGCGACCACGCCTTGTTCGCGGGTTGCCAGGGCGATTTCCAGTACCTGCCCTTGGGTCTCGGGCAGGTTACGCACGATATCGAATACCCACTGCCACTGCACACCATAATCTCGAAAAGCTTGTTCCCGCCCTTTATTTAAGCCGTGCAAAACCTGCTGCCAGGTCAGGCCGGTTAAGCGGGTGTTCGTTTCAATCGTGAAAGTTACTTCAGCGTAGCGTATATTTTGCCTGGCGCACTCCCTGCCAAATTCATAAGCGATGAGCTGATAATCTTCTTTAGTGCGCAGGCATCCTGTAACCATCATGTAGGTGATGAGGAATTGCTCGAAACTCTCGAACCTGTAGAAGGCCTGCAAGCCTGCCTCATCATCTGCCGGCAGGGCTAATTGGTTGCGCCTGGCCAGGGTCAGCAATGTGCGGGGCAGGATCGAGCCTTCCAGGTGGACGTGCAGCTCAGCCTTTGGCATGCGTTGGGAGAATTCGATCAGGTCCATCGGATATGTTGAGATCCTGCCTGCTAATTCGCCAGGTTCTGGTCCAATCTTGCTTGCAGGTCACGATATTGCAGTGTGCTGGCATATTCGCGGAGCTTATCGATGCGCTTGATGATCATCGGGTGAGAAGCCAGCAGCTCAGCCAGATTGTTCACCAGCTGGTCGTCTTCACCTTCGATGTGCTGGATGGCTGTCTGCAGGCCTGCCTGGGTACGTCCGGCTGCTCCAGCTTCGAGCTTGATCAGGGCGGTCACGGCCTTGCTGGGCTTTGCGCAAGCCAGCAGGCCTGCCCGATCTGCAGAGAATTCACATGCCCGGTTCCACCAGCGGAAGGCCAGCTCCATGATGATGCCTGCACTGGTCGAGCTGGGGATGCCCGACATGCCGCCCACCAGGGTGTTCAGCCAGGTGTGCCCCAGCTTCACATGCCCCATTTCGTGGCCGAGCACGAATTGGATCTCATCTTGGTCCATGACCTTGAAAAGCGCGGAATACAACACAACGGCTTTGGGGCTGTCCATCCCGAACGTATAGGCGTTTAGCCGGTTGGAAGGGACGATAAAGATATTCACGGGCTCGACCTGCAGCCGGGCGGTATTCGCTTCGATCACGGGTATCAGCTCAGGGGCGCTTTGCGGACTTACGCGGGTGGACTTTGCCAATAGGTCATGGTGGTTGCTGCGGCTGTACAGGTAACCGATGATGACCACCGCCGGGATGAAGATCGCGCTTCCACACACCGTGGCTGCTGCAGTAAAGGCGATCACGGCCAGTACCAGTACCACGGTCAGGCCGAGGATCAGATGTTCGGAAGGATAGCGGTAAGCGGTCGTGGAGTACTGGTTGGGCATTACTGCGATTGTAGCATAAATAAAAAAAACCCGTTTTCTCATCAAAAACGGGTCATTTCATCTAGCTATTTGCGGTCGCGCCGGTCGCGGTTGCCACCGTCGCGCGAGAAGCGGCGTTTGTCACCACCTCCGCGTGAGCCACCGGATGAGCGCCCACCGGTCGGGCGATCGTGTTCCTTGGCTTCCTCGAGGGTCCAGCCTTCGAGTACAGCCTGCCGTGACAGGCGGATTTTTCCAGCCTCATCGACATTGGTGATCATGACGGTGATCTCATCGCCAAGCGAGACGACGTCCTCAACCTTGTTGACCCGCATGCTATCGAGCTGCGAGATATGCACCAGGCCATCCTGGTTCGGAAGGATCTCTACAAAGGCTCCGAAATCGGTGATGCGGACGACCTTGCCGGTATAGATGCGACCGACTTCAGGTACTTCCGTGATGCTCTCGACCATCTCGCGTGCCTTTTCAGCTGCTGGGCCATCGGTAGCCGCAATATAAACGGTACCGTCTTCTTCGATATCGATCTTGACGCCGGTCTCTTCCTGGATGCTGCGGATGATCTTGCCACCCGGGCCGATCACTGCGCCGATCTTATCGGACGGGATGTGCAGGACGGTTATGCGCGGTGCAAAGCTCTTTAATTCAGCCCGCGGGGCAGGGATGATCTCCAGGATTTTATCCAGGATGAACAATCGGGCTACGCGCGCCTGGGCTAGTGCCTGAGACATGATCTCAGGCGTGATGCCCATGATCTTGATATCCATCTGCAAGGCAGTGATGCCGTTGCTCGTGCCGGCGACTTTAAAGTCCATATCACCCAGGTGGTCTTCCATGCCCATGATATCGGTGAGGATGGAATAATGTTCACCTTCCTTGATCAGACCCATGGCAATACCGGCAACGGGAGCCTTAATCGGCACACCCGTATCCATCAATGCCAGGGTGGAACCACACACGGAAGCCATGGAGGTGGAGCCATTAGAAGACAACACTTCAGAAACAAGGCGTAAGGTGTAAGGGAAATCAGTTTCGGGTGGAATGACCGGGAGGAGTGCACGTTCTGCTAGGGCGCCGTGACCAACGTCACGCCGAGAGGATCCACGCAACGGGCGGACTTCACCGGTGGAGAAGGGTGGGAAATTGTAGTGATGCATATAACGCTTTGATTCGGAACCGGTCAGGCTGTCGATCTCCTGGGCGTCGCGTGGCGTGCCGAGAGTCGCCAGGGTGAGCACCTGCGTCTCACCACGCGTGAACAGACCAGAGCCATGGGCGCGCGGGCTGAGACCAACCTCACCCCAGATGGGGCGAATATCCGTCAGACCACGACCATCAGGACGGACCTGGTTTTCGATGATCCGGCGGCGAACGATTGTTTTAAGAGTTTCGTCAATGGCGGCAATAACATTGGGAGCAAGGGTTGCATCCTGAGCAGTGAGCTCGGCGACGATTTCTTGCTGCAGTGATGAGATGGAGTCATCCAGCTCAGCCTTTGTATGGGGGGCATCCAGAAGCTGGTTGAGGCGGGCGGTTGCTCTCTCGTTTACGGGAAGCTGGACAGCTTCCGCCAAGTTGTATGAAACATATGTCCGCTTGGTTTTACCGATCTCGAGTTTCATTTGCTGCTGGAGATCGATAATGGGTTGGATCGATTTATGACCGAAGTTTAAGGCATCGACCATCACCTCTTCGGTAATTTCCTTGGCACCGCACTCAACCATCAAGATGGCTTCGCGCGTGCCGGCGATACGCAGATCGAGGTCAGAGGCATCCTGCTCGGTGGAAGTGGGGTTGACCACAAATTCACCGTTGATGCGCCCGATGCGTACTGCAGCCACTGGGCCATCCCAGGGTACGTCTGAGATCATCAGGGCGGTGGAGGCGGCATTGATGGCCAGGGCATCGATGGGATTTTCTCCGTCGACCGAGAACGAGTACAGGATCACCTGGACATCGTTGCGCAGGTCTTTCGGAAAAAGCGGTCGCAGTGGGCGATCGGTCAGGCGTGCGATCAGGATGGCTTCCTCTGACGGGCGCCCTTCACGGCGGAAGAACGAACCCGGGATACGCCCGCCGGCGTACATGCGTTCTTCGTAATCAACGGTGAGTGGGAAGTAATCGATCCCGAGGCGGACCTCGGGGCTCATTGTGGCGGCTGCGAAGATCATCGTGTCGCCCAGGCGGACGGTGACTGCACCACCGGCCTGACCGGCGAGCGTGCCGGTCTCGAAGGTGATGGGCTTGCCACCGACCATCGAGCTATATATTTTTGATTCAGGTTTCATTATTCAGTTTCTCCTATATAATTTGTGCCTTATGGTCAGAAACTGAGAGTTAGCGACAACGCGTAATGGCGGTTCGTGAACCGCCAGGCAGGGCGGTTAGCTTACACCGCTCCCTGAAAAAGGTTGTCGTTATCCATCAATTCCCGACCAGAGGCTGGTTAAATGACCCCAAAAAAGAGTAGATGGGATCAAGTGCGTCCCATCTACTCAAGGGTGGGTCGTGCTATTTACGGCGGATGTTCAACCGGTCTGTCAGCGCCATGTAGCGCTGGTAGTCGTTTCGCCTGATGTAAGCCAGCAGACGCCGGCGTTGCCCCACCATCTTGAGTAAACCACGACGAGATGACTCATCGTGCTTGTGCTCACGCAGGTGTTCAGTGAGCTCGGTAATGCGGTTCGATAAAAGTGCAACCTGCACTTCCGGTGACCCGGTGTCGCCCTCGTGGCGGGCGAATGTTTCCATTGTTTTTGCTTTTGTATCCTTATCCATGACATCTGCTCCAAATGTTTAGTTTTTTGCTTCTAGCAGGTCTCCAACCGGGCAGCCTCAGCCACCTGGCGGTCTAGTCAGCGGGGGGATTATACCATAAAAAGATCCTTCAGCTTTTTACCTTCAAATCTGACAGGACTTTATGATAAAAGATTAACAAACATAACCTGGTTTATGATGGCAAGTCATTAATGCACGTGAAATCGATTAATTTGAAAATAGACTTTGTATTATCTCGGTGGTAAATAAAGTATAAAATAACTGCTACAACTCAAAAATCGGAGTATGATTAATTTAACCAGTTGTTGTGACCAGTTGAAGGGAGGTTGTGATGTGCGAATTTTGCATTCAGCATGGGGAGGGGATGCAATGGTACCTGCAAATGAAGAATTACTCAAACGAGTTACTTCATGCACCGATAACTAGTGAACAAAAAGAGGCAATTGGATTTGATACCCGGCTGAAATGGGTAGAAAATTTTGTAAAATTGTTTACCGTACCAGCCTATAAAGGAAACTATCCCCATAAATCAGGGACCGTGGATGAATTATCCACGGGTGACATCCCTTCGAGAAAGTTGAGTGAAGAAGAAATCCTTAGGAACAGTAAAATCGAGCACTTTGGCCAAGTCGTACCCATCGAGGACGTGGAGAGAATATTCAGCCTGGCTGATTCGATCACGCGCATGCCTTGCGGTTGTCGTTTGCAATCGACTGGTCTTACAGATCAAAGATATTGTTTTGGTCTGGGAATTGATGTACTCAATATGCTTGGGAAATATCCTGACAGCGCGAGTTCATTGGAAGTATTAAGCAAGGAAGATGCCTTACGGTTCGTCAGAAAGTTCGATCAAGAAGGCCTGATGCATTCGGTCTGGACAGGTGTCACGCCTTTTATTATTGGGGTATGCAATTGTGATGGTGATTGTGGTGCCTACCGAGGGTACATCCGGAACAAAGGTATATCCAATTTTTTTCATGCAGAATATATCTGCCAGGTTGACCCGGACCAGTGTACTGGTTGCCGGGAGTGCATGAGCCAATGTCAGTTTGGGGCCCAATTCTACTCTTCCGCCATGGGCAAAGTAACCATTGAGCCCAGATTGTGCTTTGGCTGCGGGGTGTGCCGGGCAGCCTGCCCACAGGGTGCGATCGAATTGATTCCCCGCAAGCAGTCTTCACGGGCGGTTAATATCTGGTAAAGAGACCAGACACATAGATCGCATTCCGACCTTATGGATTTTATTCGAAAATAAAAGGGTCAAATAGCTGGATTTTTTGGCTTCATGGCTGCTTTCAATCCAGCCCTGGTCTCCTCTGGGAAGTCATCCAGCACCTGGCGGATGAGCCAGGCTGTATCGGGATTATCAGGCACCGCCAGGTTCTGGCGCAGCAGGTAGGCAGTTTCAGCCGGTGAGCACCTGATCAGGGTTCGCACAACCACCAGGACATCCGGCCGCAAAGCTGGCTGGATAATGCGTAAGTATGGGGTCACCATTTTGTAGATCGTGGGAAGATTGGCCTGGCCAGCCTGGTCGATCATGGGCGGTAAGGCCCGCAGCCCGGCATGCCGGGCCAATGGGTCGGAGGAGGACAACCATCCAGAGATCAGGTCGAGCATCAGGCCAGGTGCTTCAGCTTGAAACCGTTTGATACCGTGCTCAAGCAGCCCTTCCATCACGCGCCTATCCAGGTCGTGCGTAACCCATGACTGTAAACGTTCCAGGACGGGTTCTGGTGGTTGGGTAGGTAGCTGACCCAGGATGCGAGCAGCCAGCAGCTGCAGGTCGTAATTCTGTTCACTCCACAGGGCATCCGCCAGGTGCAGCATCTGATTGGGGTGTGGCCGGATCAACTTAGATAGCTCGTGCCACACATGCCGCATGACCGGTGGGGGTGCATTGTAGGATTCGAGTAGAGATGATGGGATCCCCGCCTGGCTTGGCCGGCGGGTATGGTCTGAATAAGAGTCAAGCAGCGTCCGTAGGGCGCGCACAAACTCCGCTGGCAGGTTGTATTTCGCGACCAGGTCAGCGACTTGCTGTTTCAGGCGGGCAGGCTGGATGGCAGGCATGCGGCGGGATATATCTTCACTTCGAGCCCGGTGTCCTTCCGAGCTCGAAGTGTATGCTATGCTGATTAGTATGCTTTACCGAAGATGACCTTCTCGGTGGCGGGTTTTCCACACACGATGCACTCGCCTATACCAGGTTCCTGTTCCAGCGGGATACAGCGTGTAGTGGCTTTCGTCTCATCTTTTACCTTGGCCTCACAGGCAGGATCACCACACCACCAGCTGAAGGCCCAACCCTTCTCAACCACAGCCTGCAGCTCTGTGTAATCTTTGGGGTCAAAGGTATGGGCGCGCCGGAAAGCCAGGGCCCGCTCAAATAGCGAAGCCTGGATCGACTGGAGCATCTCAGCCACCTGGGCTTCTAGCTGGTTGTGCTCCACGAAGGTCTTGCCGGCCTTCCCTGGCAGGTCGCGGCGGGCGAAAGCCAGGCTGCCTTTTTGGACATCGCGTGGGCCGATCTCGATGCGCAATGGCACGCCGCGCATCTCCCAGTCATTGTACTTGAACCCCGGCGTGACCTCTTCGCGTGCATCTACCTTTAGTCGGAAGCTTTGTAGCTCCTGCTGCACTCGGGCTACCACGGGCAAGACGAGTGACTTTTCTTCATCGTTCTTATAGATGGGCACGACGACGATCTGGTAGGGTGCCAGCCGAGGGGGCAGGATCAATCCCTGGTCATCGCCATGCGTCATGATCACCGCCCCCACGAAGCGTGTGGACAGGCCCCAGGAGGTGGTCCACACATGCTGGAGCAAGTTGTTCTTATCGAGGTATTGGATCTCGAATGCTTTGGCAAAATTTTGGCCCAGGTTATGCGACGTGCCGGCTTGCAAGGCCTTTGTGTCGCCCATCATGGCCTCAATGCTGAACGAATTATCTGCACCCGCAAATTTTTCCGACTGGCTTTTGCGTCCCTTCACCACCGGGATGGCCGCATCTTCGACCGCAAAATCCGCGTACGCATCCAGCATTCGCAGGGTCTCTTCCTGGGCCTCAGCTGCCGTTGCGTGAGCCGTGTGGCCTTCCTGCCAGTAGAATTCAAGCGTGCGCAGGAAGAGCTTGGTGCGCATCTCCCAGCGTACCACGCTGCCCCACTGGTTGATCAGCACCGGCAGGTCACGGTATGATTTGATCCACTTGGCATACATGGTCCCAATGATGGTCTCAGAGGTCGGGCGTACCACGAGCGGCTCTTCGAGCTTTTCACCACCTCCGATGGTCACCACTGCCAGCTCAGGCGAGAAACCCTCGACATGCGATTTCTCCTTTTCGAAGTAAGACATGGGGATGAGTAAGGGGAAGGCCGCATTGACGTGCCCGGTGGCTTTGAAGCGGCGGTCGAGGGCGGCGGTCATGTTCTCCCACACTGCCCAACCGTAAGGCCGAACGACCATACAGCCGCGCACGGGCGCGTAATCTGCCAGCTCGGCTTTGATCACCAGCTGGTTGTACCATTCCGCAAAGTTTTCCGCTTGGGTGGGAAGTTTATCTTCGGTCATCTATTGTTCCTCTTGGGTCATAATTAAGCATTGGATAGGTATTCCTGCAATCGCTGGAAAGCCGTATCGACATCGGTTGCGTATGAAATCCAGACGCGTTGGTCCTGGGGGATGTATTCGCTCTGCTGGTTCAGAAACTCATTGATCACCGCCGGCCAACCCTGGCCGATCAGGATCAGTGGGCGGGGGGTTAGGATCCTGGTCAATAACAGGTTCCAGGTCAGCACCAGCTCTGCCAGCGTACCGATCCCGCCAGGCAGGGCCAGGCAGGCATCGCATTTTTCGATCAGGGTAAAAATCCGTTCCTGGAAGGTCGCCAAGTGCCAATCTTCCTGCACCCAGGCGTTCGCCTTCACCGGTCGCCAGGCTTCGATCTGGTCACAGGTGACACCGATAACATGCCCGCCTGCTTCAGATGCGCCGCGCGAGAGCGCTTCCATCGTGCCGATATACCCGCCAGTGAGCAGGGTATGCCCCGCCAGGGCGATCAGTTGCCCCAGGTGATAGGCGTCTTGATAGGCTGGTTCGCCTGGTTTGGGTTGGGATCCGCCGAAAACCGTTATGCGCATAGTCTTCATCCTGGTTTATCCCAGCTGCGCTGGTAATTCTTCTCGAGCTTGGCAAGCACAGCCTTCTCCAGGTCAATGCCGGCGATGCTGGCCAGCTGCAACAGGTATAGTGTGACATCTGCTAGCTCGTCGGCGAACGCGGCGGGATCTTTCAGGTCACCGTCCCATTGGAAGTGCTCCAACACCTCACCTGCTTCCAGGTTAAGTGATACCGCCAGGTTGCGCAAGGTTTGCGGGCGGGGGCTGCCGGGTTCATACCAGCCCATGCTTCGGACGAACTCGTGCATCGCCTGGGTTAATTCTGATATCTCCATTATTGATCCTGATCCTTGATCGCCTTCAATGCAGCCCGGGCAGAGCGGCGTTGTTCCGGCTGCCAGCCTGCTTCGCTGGCCATACGCTCCAGGTGCGTCAACACCGTGTTCTGATCCGTCTTATCCAGCGCCGCAAATGCTGTTCTGATCGTCTCTGGCTGCTCTGAAAGCAAGTCATCCCATAGAATTTCCAGCTTAGCCTGTTCCCTATTCATAGAATGCGCCTATTTTATCTCATTATTAGGAATGTCGATTAAAATAAACCTTGATTGGTGACTGAATAACCCATGCGCATCATTGTGACCCACGAACAAGCTGATTTCGATGCCCTGGCTTCCTTGCTGGGAGCATACCTGTTGGATGATACCGCCATCCCGCTGCTGCCGCGCCGCATGAATCGCAATGTCAGGGCATTCGTCACGTTATACGGCGCTGAGCTGCCATTTGTCGATCCACATGACCTGCCTAACGAGCCGATCGAATCGGTGTGCCTGGTGGATACCCAGTCGTTGGTGAGCATTAAAGGCATGGCTGCTGATACGCGCGTGCACGTGGTCGACCACCATCCGATCCGCGGGGATGTCCCGCCTGGGTGGACTATCTCTTGTGAAGATGTGGGTGCGACCACGACCATCTTTGTGGAAGACATGCTCGAGCGCGATGATGAGATCAGTATGATCCACGCCACCGCCCTGTTGCTCGGGATCTATGAGGATACGGGGTCGCTAACCTACACCCGCACAACCTCGCGTGACCTGAATGCAGCTTCATACCTGTTGCAGCAGCAAGCCAACCTGCGTATCATGGGTGATTTCCTCAACCACCCTTTATCGCCTGACCAGCAAGCCATGTATGACTACCTGCGTAACCACCTGGAGACATTTCAGGTTCATGGTCACTCGGTGGTGATCGGGTGTGGCAGCGCCTTCGGCCTGGATGAAGAGTTATCCACGGTGGCGCATAAGCTGCGCGACTTACTCGACCCGGATGCCTTATTCTTGCTGATCTCAACCCGGGCTGGTGTGCAAATGATCGCCCGTTCCACCAGTGACCACATCGATGTGGCCGAGGTCACCAGCCGCTTTGGCGGCGGAGGCCACTCTCGTGCCGCTGCCAGCCTGATCAAGGGCAGAGAGCTGGATGAGGTGCACGACGAGCTGGTAGAGCTATTGCCTGAGTTTGTCAGCCCGGCAATTACCGTAGCTGAGATCATGTCACACCATCCCCAGGTGCTGGCACCTGATACATCTGCCCAGGATGCGGCTGACCGGATGCAACGCTTTGGCTATGAAGGCTATCCGGTTGTCAAAGACGGGCGGGTGATCGGTTTACTCACCCGCCGGGCGGTCGACCGGGCTATCGCCCACAAGCTTAACCTGCCTGCCAGCAGCCTGATGAATGCCGGGCAAGTGATTATCCACCCGGATGATTCGATCGACCATCTACAGCGCCTGATGACCGATACGGGCTGGGGGCAGATCCCTGTCATGGATACCGAAGACAGCCAGATCATCGGCATCGTCACCCGCACCGACTTATTGAAGATCCTTACCTCTGAGACTACCAGGCCGGGCCACCTGAACTTTGCCGGAAAACTTGATGACGCCCTGCCGCAGGCGCACCTGCTATTATTGAAGGTGGCTGCAGAGCTGGCGAACGAGCAGAAGGCGGCTTTGTTCATCGTGGGTGGGTTCGTTCGCGATCTGCTCCTGGATCGCCCCATCCAGGACTTTGACCTGGTGGTGGAAGGTGATGCGATTTTATTGGCTAAGCGCTTGCAGGAGCGCTATGGTGGCCGGCTCACCACACACGCCCGCTTTAGCACTGCCAAGTGGATGATCACCAGCATCCGCGAAACCCTGGCAGCTGCCTTGGGTTGCCCGCAGGAGGCCGCTGATCTGCCTGAGTACCTTGACCTGATCTCTGCTCGGACCGAGTTTTATACCCACCCAACTGCCCTTCCGACTGTTGAACGCGGCAGCATCAAGCTGGACCTGCATCGGCGTGATTTCACCATCAATACCCTGGCTCTGCGCCTGGATGGCCGGCATTATGGAGACCTGCATGATTATTGGAGTGGGTTGAATGACCTGAAGGAAGGCCTGGTGAGGGTTCTGCACCCGCTTTCGTTCGTGGATGACCCCACCCGCATGCTGCGCGCTGTCCGCTTCGAGCAGGTGTTGGGTTTCCACATCGAAGCCCGTACCGAAGAGCTGCTGGTGGAGGCCCGCCTGCTGGTGGGCCAGGTGTCGGGCGACCGCCTGCGGCATGAGCTGGACCATATCCTCGACCTCGGGCAGCGGGTGAAGATCCTGGGTCGGTTAGCCGGGCTGGGGTTGCTGGGCGAAATTCACCCGGCCCTCGTTTGGGATCAGACCAGCCAGGACAACCTCGAAATGCTCAATACCATCGATGCCAAGCCCTTGCACGGCATCCGCCTGGAGCTTCACAAGAAGAACAACCTGCGCAAGCTGGCCTACATCCTGTGGCTGGTCAACCAGCCGGTGGAAAAAGTCCAGCTGGTCATGCGCAGGCTGCGTTACCCATCCACCCAGGTGAAGACCGTCCTTTCAGCTTGCCGCCTGTGGAAGGACCTGCCCTGGGTGGCGACTGCCAAGCTTAGCCTGATCGCCAGGCGCCTGGAAGAAGTGCCTCCCCTGGCCATTTATGCCAATTTCCTGGCTGCCAGGGATGACAATATCTGCAACAACTTACAAGCTTACCTTGACCGGTTAAATTCGATCAAGCCAGGGGTCAGCGGGGACGACCTGCGTAAACGTGGGCTACCACCCGGACCGGTCTATAAACGCATCCTGGGAGCGCTGCGGGATGCCTGGCTGGATGGTAAAATTGAGGACAATTTTCAGGAACAGACCTTCCTTGAAGAGCTGATTAGAAATGAGACTGGCATCCATCCGGCAAGCTAGCAAGAAGGACCTGCCTGCCCTTGAGTGGGATGGAGAGTATACACACTTTCGACGCTTGTATGAAGACACCTATTTAATGGTTGAGCAAGGTGCAGCACTGATTTGGGTTGCAGAGATCAATGGGAGCGGCCTGATCGGTCAATGCTTCGTTTCCCTCAAGCGCAATCGTCCCGAGCTGGCCGATGGGACCGAGCGAGCCTATATTTACGGGTTCAGGGTGAAACCGAAGTACCGGAACATTGGCGTTGGCACCCAGATTATGGGCACGATCGAAAACGACCTGCGTGAGCGTCATTTCAATCAAGTGACCCTGAACGTTGGGCAGGAAAACCAAAAAGCCAGGCGTTTTTATGAGCGCCTGGGATATATTATTGTTGGCACAGACCCGGGCTATTGGTCATATATTGATGATAAAGGCAAGCGCATCGACATGCACGAGCCTGCCTGGCGCATGAAGAAAAACCTCGGATAAGCGACGCGTGCACCAAACACCGCATAAAATCCTCCAATACCATTCTGGGGAATGGGTTCCAGCTGAGACAGATATCATCCGCGAACAGGCGGTGAGCCTGACAGTTAATAACCAGTACTGGCTGACCTTCATGTGTACCCCGGTCGATCTGGAAGCGTTGGCGGTCGGTTTTTTATTCAATGAAGAGATCATCCAGCAGATCCAAGATCTCGCCAGTGTCAGGGTCTGCCCTGGGGAGGATAATATCGATGTGTGGCTGAACCTCCCTGTGAAAAAGCCCGAGCACTGGATCCGCACTACCGGCTGCTCGGGAGGTGAAACGAGCATTCGCCAGGGTGACCGGGGCAGGACCCTCCCGAAGCTGAAGAATGGAAAAATGCTGACTGCTGGCAAAATTGCCCTGCTCCTGCACCAGCTGAGTGAAACCCAGGGCATGTATCGCAAGACCGGTGGCGTGCATACCTCGGCATTTACCGATGGGGAGGAAGTATTTATCACCGCCGAGGATATCGGCCGCCACAACACCCTGGACAAACTGGCTGGGCGCCTCCTGCTGGAAAATATTCACCCGGCCAGCAAGATCATCCTGACCACCGGCAGGATCAGCTCAGAGATGATCCAAAAAGCCTACCGCATCGGGGCGAGTGTGGCTATCTCACGCACCTCCCCCAGCAGTCTGTCTGTGCGGATGGCCGAAGAGCTGGGCCTTACCCTCATCGGTTACGCCAGGCAAGAGCATTTCACGGTCTATACCCACCCGCAGCGAGTGTTGCAAGGTGATCTCGAAAAAGCCTTAAAAAGTGAGGCAGCATGACCAATAAGAAGATCAAGTACCAGCCTGTTGACCCCCAGATTGAAGAGCTGAGCAAGCAGCATCAGAACAACCCGGAAGCACTCTTGGAGATCCTGACCGCTCTCCAGGAGCAACGCGGCTGGCTCGCGCAGCACGACATCTCCGACATCGCCCGGGCGGTCAATACCCCACCGTCGAAGGCCTATGGGGTCGCCTCTTTTTATTCGATGCTCAATTTGAAAGAACCAGCCCAGGATGTCGTCCGGGTCTGCGACGGACCGGTTTGCTGGTTGTGCGGAGCTGGCGAGCTAAGGCAGGAGGTCGACGGTGCATTTTCAGGCAAGCCGGGCTGGAAGGTGGAACGCACCAGCTGCCTGGGCCTGTGCGACCGGGCACCTGCGATACTGGTCAACGGTCAGCAGGCCGGTCCAGTTTCCGCTGCTGACGCCCGTAAGCTGGCTGGCGGATGGCGCAGCCAGGCTGCAAATTATAGCCAGCCGCGCAAGGGTGAGCTGCGTGTAATGCTGGCCAAGGCGGGCATTATCAAACCCGATTCACTTGATTCTGCCCTGGAAGAGGGAGCTTACCAGGGTTTGAAGGCAGCCTTGGACAGGAGCAGTGAAGCGGTATTGAGTGAGGTCGAAGCTTCCGGTCTGACCGGGCGTGGCGGGGCGGGTTTCCCGGTGGGTAGGAAGTGGCGTTTTGTTGCCCTGGCCCGCACTACCCCGAAGGTCATTGTTTGCAATGCGGATGAATCTGAGCCCTTGATCTTCAAGGACCGGGTGCTGATCGATACCAATCCCCACCAGATCCTCGAAGGCATGGCGATCGCTGGTTATGCTTGTGGGGCGAACGAAGCGTTCATTTATATCCGCGGCGAATACACCAGCCAGGCGGAAAGGTTGCGGCACGCCATCTTCGAGGCTGAGCAGGCTAACTGGCTGGGCAAGCGTATCCAGGGGACGGGCTTCTCGTTCCACATCCACGTGCACCTGGGTGCCGGTGCGTATATCTGCGGCGAAGAGACTGCCTTGATCGAATCACTGGAAGGTAAGCGCGGTGAGCCGCGTACCAGGCCACCTTACCCACCCACTTACGGGTATCGCGGCTTACCTACCCTGGTCAATAATGTCGAATCCTACGCGGCCGTGCCTGAGATCATTCAGCAGGGTGCAGCCTGGTACCGGTCATTGAGTGGCGCCGCCACACCGGGGACCAAGATCTACATGTTGCTGGGGCATGTGAAGAAGCCTGGCCTCTTCGAAGCCCCTTTTGGATTGACCCTGCGCCAGGTTATCGATGAGTTCGGTAGGGGGTTGCTGGATGGGTCCAGGTTCAACTTCGCCCTGACGGGTGGAGCAGCCGGTACGATCGTCGGTATGGAGCACCTGGATATCCCCATCGATTACGCTTCGGCTGCCAGGGGCATTTCGCTGGGTGCCGGCGCCTTCCTGGTCTGCGACCAGCGTGTGTCTCCGGTTGCCTTCCTGAGGGAATTGCTGCACTTCTTCGCCTCTGAATCCTGCGGTAAGTGCACCCCTTGCCGGGTGGGTACCTACCGGGCCTATGCTATCCTCGAGCGGATGTCAGATGGCAGGGGACAGGCAGGTGATGTGGCTGAGCTGCAGGCCCTGACGGATGTGATGTTCGACTCATCCTTCTGCGGGTTGGGCCAATCGGTGCCTGCCCCGATGAGATCAGCATTGTCGGTATTTAATGATATTTTTCTCAAGGCTGAAAACCCTGCTTAGCGCTGCAAGGTATCCAGGAGGATGAGCATGACGGTAAGACTCACCATCGATGGAAAGCATATTGAAGCAGCCGAAGGGGCACGCCTGCTGGATGTCGCCCGCCAGAATGGCTTGACCATCCCCACGCTGTGTTACCACCGCGACCTGACCCCCACCGGGAACTGCCGCATCTGCGTGGTCGAAGTGCAAGGACAACGCTTCCTTCAGGCGGCTTGCGTGACCAGTGTGTGGGAAGGGATGCTGGTGCAAACCCGCAGCCCTCGCGTGGTGCGTTCACGCAAGCAAACCCTCGAGATGATGTTGGCCAACCATCCCCAGGATTGCCTGGTGTGTGATTCGAGCGGCTCCTGCGAGCTGCAGGACCTGGCCTATGATTACCAAGTGGAAGTACCCAGCTGGGGCAGCAAGGGCACTCGCTACCTGCCGGATAGCGACCCCAACCCGTTCGTGCGGGTGGACTTCAACAAGTGCATCTTATGCCGCCGGTGTGTGCTGGCTTGCGCGGAAGTGCAGGGACGTTTCGTGTGGGGGGTCGCCCAGCGCGGTTTTGATGAACGAATCGTGGCTGGCGCAGATACCACCATGCTGGAAGCCCGCTGCGAAAGCTGCGGGCAGTGCGCGGCGTATTGCCCAACCGGTGCGCTGAGCGATAAGCTCTCCTACGGGCTTGGTCGGGCTCACCAGATCCAAAAGGTGACCACCACCTGTTCTTATTGTGGGGTGGGCTGCCAGTTTGACCTCAATCTCAAGGATGGCAAGGTGATCGGCGTCACGTCCAATCCGTCAGCCCCGGTGAATGGCATGGCGTTGTGTGTGAAGGGGCGTTATGGCTATGATTACATCCACCACCCCGACCGGTTGTTGCAGCCGAGGGTTCGTAAATATTTGCTCGATGGGGAACCGAGAGTTCATGGCGACCGGGGCGAATGGGTGGAAGTGGACTGGGAAGTCGCCCTCGACCTGACCTCGAAGAAGCTGAGCGAGCTGCGCGATACGCATGGCTCCGATAGCCTGGGTGTGCTCACCTCTGCCAAGTGTACAAATGAAGAGAATTACCTGATGAATAAATTCGCCAGGCAGGTGATCGGGACGAATAATATCGACCACTGCGCCCGGCTCTGACACTCCAGCACCGTGGCCGGTCTGGCCACTTCATTCGGTTCTGGGGCAATGTCAAACTCAATGAAGGATGTCGCTGAGCAGGCCGCGGCCATGCTCATCATCGGCTCGAACACCACCGAGCAACACCCGGTGTTCGGCACCATGATCCGCCAGGCAGTCCTGCGCCGGGGAGTGAAGCTGGTAGTGGCAGACCCGCGCCGGATCGACATGGTCGATTTTGCCACCCTGCACCTGCGCCAGAGACCCGGGACGGATATTGCCCTGTTGAATGGCTTGATGTACATCATCCTTGAAAGGGGCTGGGAAGACAAAGCCTTCATCGAGCATCGCACCGAAGGATTTGAAGAATTTAAAGCGCTGGTAAAGACCTATCCGCCAGAAAAAGCCTCCGAGATCACCGGGGTGCCGGTTGATCAGCTCTACCAGGCCGCTGAGCTCCTGGCACTTAACAAGCCGATGGCGGTGATGTGGGCGATGGGCATCACCCAGCATATCGTGGGGGTCCGCAATGTGATGGACCTGGCTAACCTGCAGATGCTGTTGGGCAACCTGGGCGTTCCGGGTGGAGGCGTCAATCCGCTGCGTGGCCAGAATAACGTCCAGGGCGCCTGCGACATGGGTGGGCTGCCGAATGTTTTCCCGGGCTACCAGGCGGTCACCGTGGAAGCCGCCAGGCAAAAATTCGAATCCGCCTGGGGTGCCAGCCTGCCCGGCAAGGTGGGCCTGACCGTTACTGAGATGATGCCCGCTGCAGGTGAAGGTAAGGTCAAGGCCCTCTACATCCTGGGCGAAGACCCGGTCATGAGCGACCCCGACAGTGCCCATATCCGCCACTGCCTGGAGACCTGCGAGTTCATCGTGCTGCAGGAGATTTTTCCATCGGAGACTTCCGCCTATGCGGATGTGCTCCTGCCCGGGGTAAGCTTTGCTGAAAAGACCGGTACATTCACCAACACCGAGCGGCGGGTGCAGATGGTCCGCCAGGCGATCGAGCCCCTGGGAGATGCCCGGGCGGATTGGTGGATAATCAGCGAGCTGGCTAAACGCATCCTGGTGGAAGGAAACCACCAGGTGAGTGCCGCACCCTTCTCGGGCTGGAATTATACCGCCCCCGATCAGATCATGGACGAAGCAGCTGCCCTGACACCCAGCTATGCCGGGGTGAGCCATGCCCGCCTGGAACGCGGTGATGTGCTCCAGTGGCCCGTGCGAGATGCGACCCATCCAGGCACGCCCATCCTGCACATTGGGCAGTTTGCACGCGGGCTGGGTAAGTTCGCTCCCATCGAGCACATTCCCCCCGCTGAGCTGCCGGATGATGAATACCCAATGGTCCTGTCCACCGGCAGGGTGCTCTACCACTGGCATGGCGGCGAGATGACCCGCCGGGCCAAAGGATTGCTCGAGGTCTATGGCGAGGCGTTAATTGAGGTCAACCCCGAAGACGCCCGGCGTTTAGGCTTGGATGGGCACAAGCGTGTGCAGGTGAGCTCACGGCGCGGCAGCATCGAGGCCGAAGCCTGGATCACCGACCGTGTGCCGCCAGGGATGGTGTACGCCAATTTCCACTTCCCTGAAGCTTCAGCCAATGAGCTGACCATCGCCGCCCTCGATCCGGTCTCAAAGATCCCGGAATATAAAGTATGTGCGGTCAAGGTCAGCCTGATCAAGTGAAGATTGGATGGTGACTATGGATACCCGCAAGATCTATGAGTATGCATTGCAGCGTGAATATGAAGGCAAGCGCTTTTTCGAAGAAAATGCCGGCCGGTTGAAAGAGGCGGCTGCCGTGCAGGCCTTCCGCCAGCTGGCCCTGGAGGAGCAGAAGCACATCGACTTCATCCTGAGCCAGCTGAATTTCCTTCTAACCGGTAAGGCGGCTGGGTTGGAAGATGGCGAGAAGCTTGAGCAGGCAGGTTTCTTCTCGCAGCGGGCTGCCTCCGAGTCCATCGACCAGAGCGTTGCTGAAGCCATGGTACCTGACCTGCCGGTTTTGCGTATGGCTTACCTGATCGAGCGCGATTTCGCCGAATTTTACGAGTCAACCGCCGCCCAGGCGGAAGGTGAAGCCCGGCAGGTACTCACCATGCTTTCGCAATGGGAACGCGGCCACGAGCGCTTATTTAAGCGCTTTTATGACCGTGCTTTCGAAGAATATTCAAAGATGCCCTGGGGCGGATAAGTTTTTTTTCCTGACGGATGTACTCTACATCCCCTGCCTGCATATTGCGGTATATCAACCACCATTGCTCCAATTAAGATTGGGATGCTCTGGGAGTTCTCATTTTCCATTCCTTCCTCGCTGGTTTCACAAGGTTATATATGCTATGAAGGAGGAATTACATACAAAAATACTGTCGAATAGTAATTATTCTGGATAATTGATGCTGAGAATCAATAATCATTAACCACTCGGTTGATATCTTGTAAAACGGATGTACAATGAATGTAGTATTAACCATATTTCCGATGAGTATCGGGAATTATCATAACAGGTTATTGATTTTAATTTTCCATTAGTATCCATTCTTTGTAATGGATTGTGTAAGGAGGGGAATATGCATAAGAAAAATTATCAGCTGATAATGTGTGCTTTCTTACTCGCCGGACCATTCCTCTACAATTTCAATCTAAATCTCCAATCTGATGTAGATAGAAAATCTGATGTTATATATCTGAGCAATCAGACAAGTACCACAGTACATCAACTAGACGACCTTAACCAAAAATCGCCAATACTAACACACGAGCAACAAGGGATAATTTATCTACCAATTGTTACCAAATCTCCTCTACCCCGAGGCATATTTGGTGCCGTGACTTATGACGGAGTACCGGCTAGTAATATTTTGCTTCAATTGAGATTCTATGATGGTATGAGTTGGTCTACCATAGCAACCCGCAGCACTAATTCAAGTGGCGAGTATTCATTCATAGGAATGCCAAGCTTGCAACCTGGACAACTCTACTATGTGTTGTTTCTTAATGATTATGGTTATACACAATGGCTTTATTATTGGCAAACACGAGAGATCGATATTTATGATGGTTTCAGTGATGTTAATATTGGCAATTTTGATATCGAAGAACTTAGATTATCCGAACCTCCACAAATACGTGAAATCAGCCTACCTGTTACTTTTATGTGGTATCCACGCTCGGATTTCCTCCTCAACCAGGAGCAACCTGAATCTTATGGGCTTCACCTCTATGATTGGTGGTTTGAAACACCGAGTTTTGATACTGGACCTCTAACCGATGCGTACACATACACGCTAGATATTTTGCCAGATGGCTTCAGATTTAATTATTGGTATGCCTGGGACGTTCGGATATACACCCCCGATGGCGGTAGCGGTGTTTCATATGATGTTCATGAAATTCTTTTCTTAGATAGTTTTGGGGAAATTAACACCTTCAGTCCGCTTTTGTTCCGAAAATTCCCAATAACCCGAGAGTAAAAAAATCTGTCGTAGTAAAACACTCCGAATATTGTTCAGATTTTATAATCCCTGTCCACTCAGGGGACTTGATATTATTCAACTGAATTGCAAATGGTTCTAGGAATAAAAATATCAAGTAGTTAATGATTAGATGCAATGGATACGCATGGAATAAAATATTCTCTCGCTAATAAAAGGAGCGCTTGCAGCCAACCATGAGCGGTGAGGGAGGCGAATTCCTGAACTCCTCTGTGCAAGCTCTTTGCATATCCTGGCGATCGGGGTTTTGAGTGCCTGGGCTTGCTCAAGACCCGGATACATTATGGTACACTTCAACGCTGGAGATCACCCCGACCGTGGCAACCCTCAGCCCAGCCATCCTGAAACATGCCAAGAATTTCCCGTTCAACTTCACCGTCAATTTGCTTGATGGGGGGTTTTTCGGCCTAGCGTTGGGTTTTGCATCATTCTCAACCGTGTTGCCCCTCTTTGTGAGCAACCTGACCGATTCGGCCATCTTGATCGGCTTGATCCCGGCTATCCACACGGTGGGTTGGCAGCTGCCGCAGCTTTTCACCGCCCACCGGGTGTCGCAGCAGAAGCGTTACAAGCCGATGGTGATGCACTTTACTATCTATGAGCGGCTACCTTTCCTGGGCCTGGCGATCGTCTCGTGGTTCATTCCACAGATCGGACCAGGCATTGCCTTGTTCCTGACCTTTACCTTGCTTATCATTCAAGGCTTCGGTGGGGGTCTGGCAGCCACTCCCTGGCAAAGTATGATCGGCAAGATCATCCCGCAGGGACGCTGGGGGGTCTTCTTCGGCTTTCAATCCTCTCTGGCTAACTTATTTGCCAGTGCAGGTGCGGTGCTAGCCGGCCTGGTGCTTACGAGCAACCCCACCAACACCGGTTTCACGACTTGTTTCCTTCTGGCCGTGGTAGCGTTTACTATCTCCTACATCGCGATTGGGCTGACCCGTGAAGAAGAGACCCCACCGGTAGGCGGCGGCATCGAGAAGGAAGCTTACTGGAAAGATATCCGGTCCATCTGGAAACGCGATGGCAATTTCAGGTGGTTCGTAGCAGCCCGCGTGTTGGCCCAGCTGGGGACGGTCGGGTTTGCGTTTTACACGGTCTATGTAGTGAAATACTACGGGGTGGATGAATTTACCGCCGGGTTACTCACCATGGTGTTGCTCGTGTCACAGACAGTTTTCAACCCGTTAATGGGTTGGCTGGGTGACCACTTGAGCCGGCGCTGGGTGATGGCGATCGGGATGGGGGCGGCCACCATCAGTGCCTCGATAGCCACCTGGGCTACTTCAGTTAATTGGTTCTACCTGGCCTATGCCATGGCTGGGATCGCCTATGTGGCCATCTGGACCATTGCGATCTCGATGACGCTCGAATTTGGTAAATCCCACGAAAAGCCTGCATATATCGGGTTGGCGAACACCTTGATCGCCCCAACTGCCTTCCTGATCCCCTTGTTTGCAGGCTGGCTGGCTGATTCTGTCGGGTACCAGGCGACCTTCCTGGCCACCGCCATCGGTGCTGCGGCCACGATGGTCGTGCTCAGTTTCGTCATGCATGATGTACCCAAGCCCGAGGTGCTTGTCGCATAGGCATGGCTGCAGACCTGGGAGCTTCGCAGAAGTGGGGCGTGCTGATAGCCGTTGGCATCGGCACCTTCATGACCGCCCTGGATACCAGCGTGGTGAATACGGTCCTACCGGTCATCGGGAAAAATTTCAACCAGGCGATCACGGTGGTGGAATGGGTTGTCACCATCTACCTGCTGGTCTTGAGTGGCTTGTTGCTCAGTTTTGGTAGGCTGGGTGACATGCGCGGCCACAAAACGATCTACCTAGTCGGCTTTGGGATCTTCATGGCTGGTTCGTTCTTCTCAGGCTCAGCACCTAGTGCGGCGATTTTAATCGCCTCCCGTGGGCTGCAGGCTCTCGGCGCAGCCATGCTGGCCGCGAATTCGCCTGCCATCCTGACCAAAAGCTTCCCCTCCGAACAGCGCGGCCAGGCGCTTGGCCTGCAAGCCACCATGACCTACCTGGGGCTTACCGCTGGACCTGCCCTGGGTGGCTGGCTGGCCAGCTTGTTGGGCTGGCGTGTGGTATTCTATATCAACTTACCGGTCGGGGTGGCTGCGATCTTGCTCAGCCTGCGCTTCATCCCCAAGGATACACACGAGCAGCGGGTTGAACGTTTCGATTTCCCCGGGGCGGTCACCTTCATGCTCGGCCTTGGGGCATTGCTTCTGGCCCTTAACCAGGGTGAAGAATGGGGCTGGATTTCTGCACCGACCTTGATCTTATTCACAGCCGCGATCGCAATGATGGCGCTCTTCATTTACCTGGAACGGCATGTCAAGTTTCCCATGCTGGACCTGAGCCTGTTCACGAAGCTGCCTTTTTCCCTGACCACGGTAAGTGCCATCTTGAATTACATCGGGGTGTATACCTGCATTTTTATGATGCCATACTACCTGATCCAGGGGAGAGGTTTCACACCTGCCCAGGCAGGCCTGGTACTAACCGCTCAGCCGATCATCATGGCCATCGTGGCACCCATCAGCGGCACGCTTTCCGACCGCATCGGGACGCGCCTGCCAACTGTGTTTGGGATGGCGGTACTATCGGTGGGGTTATTCCTGCTTTCCAGGTTATCCGGAGATTCCAGCACCCTTTCCGTTATGCTGTCCCTGGCTGTGGTTGGGCTTGGTACGGGGGTATTCATCTCGCCGAACAACAGCGCCCTGATGGGATCAGCCCCGAAGAACCGGCAGGGCATTGCCGCCGGGATCCTGGCCACCGCCAGGAATTTCGGGATGGTGCTGGGGGTCGGCATCGCCGGAGCGGTCTTCACCACCGTGCTGGTCCATGCAGGCGGCGCAGCTGGCTCACCTGCTGCAGCCCAGGATGGAGCGATCTATGCTGCGTTATCCGCTGCGTTTCTGGTCGCCTCGGGTTTGACTGTGCTTGGGGTGCTCACCTGCCTCGTGCGGGTGAGGAATAATTCTTGAGAATAGTCAGATTCACTCTCTTGTAAAAGACGAATAGATTACAATCCTGGGATGAGGCTGATGCGACTTACACCAAGCAGCTTCAGAATCTAGTTTGCGTGCCCGGTTATGATGTAAATGGATGGAGAAAGAGGCAACCAATCTACCTGGTGATCTTTGGATGAATCCCATGACCCTCGATGAATTCTTCCACGGCTACGAGAGCTCGTTACCCTTCTTTGAAGCGCTGCGTGACATGCTCGATCGTATCGGCCCTACACAGGTGCGTGTCTCAAAAAGCCAGGTCGCCTTCTGGCGGCGTAAAGCCGTGGCCCGCGTGTGGATCCCTGCCCGCTATCTAAGGCGGGAGGCTGCTCCGCTGGTACTCACATTGGGTTTCGACCACCGGATAGACTCACCACGCTGGAAGGAGGTCGTCGTGCCAGCACCTGGTCATTTCACCCACCATCTCGAGCTATGGAGCCTGGGTGACCTGGATGGACAGGTCCACTCCTGGCTTGAGCAGGCCTGGCGGGAGGCTGTTTAGCAACTGTAAATACAAAACGATGAAATCCCCTATAATTACCCTAATGCATTCGTGTGAGTTTGACCTTATTAGCGTTCACGTCCCTGGATGGAGCAGCTGACCTGTGGCTCACGATTTCGATCTCCTGGTTGTGGGTGAGATCAACCCGGACCTGATCCTGACCGGTGATGTGGCGCCTGCCTTCGGGCAGGTTGAAAAGCTGATCGACCAGGCTCAGCTTGCCATCGGCTCATCCTCCGCGATCTTTGCCTGTGGTGCCGTGCGCCTGGGGCTGAAGACCGCCTTTATCGGCAAGTGTGGGGATGACCTCTTCGGTGGGTACATGCTCGATGAAATGCAGCAGCACGGCGTGGATATCCAGCATGTGATCAAGGTATCCGGCCTATCCACCGGGTTGAGCGTGATCCTGAACCGGGGCAGCGACCGGGCCATCCTGACCTATCCGGGGTTGATTCCAGCGTTGCAGGCGGATGAGATCACCGACGATTTCCTTTACGAGGCAGCCCATGTGCATGTGGCTTCTTATTTCCTGCAAACTGGCCTTCAACCGGGCCTGCCCGATATTGTTTAAACGCGCCCACAGCCTTGGGCTGACCACCTCGCTGGATACGAATTATGACCCCTCCGGCAAATGGGCCGGCTTCGATGAGCTATTATCGCTGACGGATGTTTTCTTACCCAACGAAGCCGAGGCCTGTGCCCTGGCTGGCACTGATTCGGCTGACCTGGCCGCTACTTTGCTTTCCCAGCAGGTCGAGACCCTGGCGATCAAGCTTGGGGCGCGCGGTGCCCTCGGGGTTGCCAAAGGACGCAGGTCGTTTTCAACCTCCATCCCGGTGGAAGTCGTCGATACGGTAGGCGCTGGGGATAGCTTTGACGCCGGTTTTGTTTACGGCTACCTGCAAGGCTGGCCGATCGAGAAAACCTTGCGGGCGGCCGTCATCTGCGGTTCGCTCTCAACCCGTGAGATGGGTGGCACAGCTGGCCAGGCTTCCCTGCCTGAGCTATTAGCCTGGCTGAGTGAGCCATGAGCTACCTTGATTCGATCATCCTGGCCCAAAAAAGCGGACAGGCAAAGGGAATAACTTCAATCTGCTCGGCACACCCGTTCGTGCTGGAAGCAGCCCTCCGGCATGGCCTGGCGAATAATATCCCCGTGTTAATCGAAGCCACCTGCAACCAGGTAAACCAGTACGGCGGTTATACCGGCCTGACCCCCCTCGGTTTCAAGCAGTTTATCGCTGAGCTGACCCGGCGGTTGGGTTTTCCGCAAGACCGCCTGATCCTGGGTGGTGACCATCTGGGCCTGTTCCCCTGGTCTGGTGAGCCTGCTGAGCTGGCCATGGAAAAAGCTCGCCAGCTGGTGCGTGAGTTCGCTCTGGCTGGGTTTAGTAAAATCCACATCGATTGTTCCATGCCCTGTGCCGATGAGCGCACGCTACCCGTCGAAATTACCGCCCAGCGTACCGCCTTGCTGGCACGTGAAGCTGAACACGCCTGTCACCAGGCCGGGTTACCGCTCCCGCGCTATGTGGTGGGGACGGAGGTCCCAACTGCTGGCGGAGCCCTGGGGGAGCAGGGTCAGCTCTCCATTACCGATCCAGCTGATGCTGCCAGGACGATTGAATTAACCCAGCGTGCTTTTATCAGCCTGGGATTGGAGGAAACCTGGGAGCGGGTCATCGCGCTGGTCGTCCAACCGGGTGTGGAGTTTGGCGATAGCACCATCCACGCCTATGATAGGGCTGCGGCCGCCGGGCTTACCCGTTTTATCGAATCCCTTCCTGGGTTGGTCTATGAGGCCCACTCGACCGATTACCAATCAGGCGCTGCTCTGCGTGGGCTGGTTGAAGATCATTATGCGATCCTCAAGGTCGGCCCGATGCTGACCTTCGCTTTCCGTGAGGCGGTTTTTGCCCTGGAGCACATCGAAAAAGAGCTTTTCTCAACTGGCGAATGCTCTCATGTGTCACACGCCCTCGAAGTAGCTGCGCTCAGTAACCCCATATACTGGCAGAAGTATTACTTGGGAAACCTTCAAGAAAAGGCATTCAAACGAAAATATAGTTTGAGCGACCGCCTGCGCTATTATTGGGCTGATCCAAATGTCCAAACCGCCCTCGCCTCGCTCATCGACCACTTTGCAGACCAACCAATTCCGCTTACCCTGCTGAGCCAATTTATGCCTGACCTGTATCCTGCGAATTCGGGCAGGGGAGTATCCCCAACCAGGCCACCAGCTTGTTGTTGGCGCGCATCCAAAAGATTTTAGATGAATATTCGAAAGCTTGCACCATTGAGGGTGGATGAAATATCTGGTTTGTTGCCTGAAGTTAATATTTCGTGTATGATGATGGTGAAAATACTGCCTGGTCTATAAGCCTACACCGCAGGCAGAAGGGGTGATAACCGAAGAGGGAGGGGAGAATGCAAGGCTCAATTATCAAGCGAAACTGGTGGGGTGTCCTCATTGGGGCTGGGATCCTGGTCATCGCAGTGACCCTGATCCAGCAAAATTTGCTGCCCGAATATGACTTAGCCGTGTTTCTGATCGATATGATCATCCTGGCGATTGCGTTCTATTGGGTGTATTCGATCGATCAAGTAGCTTTATGGTGGGCCCAGATCCCGGCATTAGCCATGTTAACCTTGCTGGCCACAGGCATCGTTGCTTATTTCACGCCCAAGGATGCCAGTGGTAGCTCACCCTACGGGGTGATTACCATGGGCCTCGGAGCGGTGGTCATGGGGATGGTGATAAAACGCCCGGCGGTTAAATTTATCATGTTCATGATCGCCATGATCACCTTGCTGGTTGGGGTCGTGATGCTGCCAGTCACCATCGTTTGGAAAGTTGTCTTCATAATCGTTGAGATCGCGCTGATCGTGTACCTGATTTGGAAAACGGCCAGCCTGCAGAGAACAAAGTAAACTGGGTTATTCTTTTGCACATTGGGTGTTTGCCGGTGGTTCATGGGTCCTACGAGTTTCAAAGTAAGGGAGCTGGAGTTTCTCGGCCAGTAACCTGACCTGAGCGATTTCGAAAGCAATCCACTTCTGGTGCGGGACAGGCAGCTTGTTCGTCGCAGGTAAAGCTGGCTGCGATGATCAATTCAGCCTGGGTAAATCCTGCTGGTCAGAAGTGTCTATGGATCTGAGATCGTAAGCAACCCTAACAACGGGTTCAGTATTTAATTCTAAAAGTAGAAACAGCCTTTTGATGAGCCAATCCAATCTGTCCCTGTTTACAAGCAATGAAACATTGCACCAACCTCATCATTGACCTTCGCCTTGGACCAGGAAGGACGATTGTGGTCTTTGGCTCAAGGATCAAGCTCGATATTATTCAGTAAATTATCAATCGGGGCGTGAAATGGATGGGTTTCTGGTATTTTGAGGTACTCTGACCGGATTTTTTCTGGCGGTTCACAAAATATACCCCTGGACGGACTCGAACCGTCGCTTTTGGCTCCGGAGGCCAACGCTCTATCCACTGAGCTACAGGGGCATCGGGAATTTATTTTACCATGTTTTAATATCGCCCCCAATCAAAGCCTTCTACATCTAACTGCCAGGCAGCTGACCGCTCATTTGCCCAAGCTCGCGTCGCATGCGGTCGATCACGGGTTGGTTCTGTTCGATCTCACCCAGGGCTTCAGCCTGGTGTTTTTTGAATGCCAGCTCGGCTGTGAGCAGGAAAAATCGATCAACTAGGCGGTATTTGCCTGAAAAAAGGGCCTTGACCCGGCAGGCAGTTTGTGCCCAGGCTGAACAGGCGACCTTGTATTGCGAAGGTGTGATGATGCCGTTGGCGACTTCGTCAGGCAGCTGGGCGATGATCCATTTTTGTTCGCGGCGGATGGCCCAGACCACGAACAAGATCATAGCGATCCAGCCTGACCAATCAAAGACGATCGAGTAGAAAATGCTTTGCGCTCCTTGGACAAGCTCGGAGATGGTATTGTGGAATGAATGCGCCATAATCGCCACCCCCAGACCGATGATGGGCGCCAGGACCTTGATGGAGGGATTTTTATTAAGTCGGGAGACAGCCAGGCCAATGCCGATGAAGGCCGTAAAAAAAGGATGTTGCCAACCAACCAGGATCACCCTCACAAAGAACATGTATAGAATACCCCGGAAGCCATCTTGTTGGAAACCGTAGGTGTAAATATAGTAAATATTCTCGGTAGCTGCGAAGCCGATGGCTGTAATGGCGGCGTACACGATCCCATCCAGGACCGAATCAAATTCGTGCCGGAAGAACAAAAAGACCAAGAAACACGCCAGTCCTTTGAGGGTTTCTTCGATGATGGGTGCGAACACCGAGGCAGTCGAGAATTCGCTCAAGGCCTGTGAGCCGGTGAACATGTATATCCCCAGCCCCAGGAATGAATTGACCGCGAAGGCTGCTCCAGCAGCGATGATAGCGCCCCACAAAAATACCCCGCCCAGCAGAGGGATGGGTTCCTTCTCATAGCGGTCGACCCAGTAGACGATATAGGCAAAGATCAGCATCGGCACGAAGCCGAATAAGAAGGATAAAAGGATGCCTGGCACTTCCATCGCAAATTCCTTCCTTAGGATGCGCTTTTAGTCTAGCATAAATGCAAACGGGTTACAAGCGACGCTAATTTGGGGTTATAACAAGCTTTTCGCGGTGGATGCGCGTATCTTCAAAATTTATCCCCAATTCTGATAACAGCTCCTCCGGACGGCCCGTGGCAGATTCCCTGGCCGCCATCTGGATGTGCAGCTCGTAGTTTCCATCTCCATCTTGCCTATCCAGGTATGCTTCTTCGATCAGCGGCCGGAGATCGTACGCTTTACCCCTGCGTTGGCGGGGTAAATGCTCTGCTGCGAGTGTCCGGTGGAGCCGGTCGGGTAGGTCGTGGACTTCATCGAGGAATGTGATCCGGTAACAGGCCGATACCACCTGGGTTTGCAGGGCAGGCGCATGTACATCCATCGGCTCAAGCCCAAGGATCATCAGACCCGGAGGCAGGCTAGTCTGCAGAGCAGATAGCACCTCTTGGGTGGATTGATCTACTTCCAGCCAGGCGTCCAGAAGCTCACACTGGCTGGTGAATCCCAACGGCAAGGCGCATGCCAGGTTTAGATGCGGCTGCGGGTGAAAACCATGGCTGTACTCCAGGGATAAGCCGGACCGGCGAAAGGTTCGTTCCCAGGCGCGGTGCAGGTCCAGGTGGCCCACATACTGCATTGGTCCTGACTTTGAGAAGGTGATCCGGAAGCGCATCGTCATCTCATATCTACTCACCCGTAATGGGTGTGCCAGCCTTTGCCCTGGCAGGGGACCTGACTTCTGGGCAGAACCACGTATCCCCAGGGTTTTCGCGGCGAAGACCGGCATAGGCCGGTAGGATACCGCAGGCGAAGCAGCTGAGACGGCAATCTGCGCGGGTTTCGGGTTGCAGGCTAAGCTCGTATTCCTTGAGCAGGTATTTCTTGCGTACGCCGGTGTTGATGTGGTCCCAAGGGAATATCTCATCCACCTGCCGGGCGCGGTGCGTGTAGAAGCTCGGCTCAAGGCCAGTGCTGTTAAAGGCATCCTTCCAGGCAGTGAAGCTGAATTGGTCCTGCCAGGCATCGAACTTTGCCCCATTCTTCCAGGCCTGGTGCACAACTTCAGCCATGCGACGGTCGCCCCGCGATAGCCAGGCTTCCAGCAGTGTACTCTCCGGGTCCGTCCAGGTGAGCTTGATGTCGCGGTGGCGCAGCTCCTGCTTCAGCAGTGTCTGCTTCGACCGGATCTGGTCTTCCGTGTCACACGCCACCCATTGGAAGGGGGTGTGCGGCTTGGGTATGAAAGTCGATACACCCAGGTTTAATTTCGCCCGGTGGCCGATGGTCTTGTGCCCCTCCGACAGGACCTGCTTGCACAGGTCGGCAATGGACCGCACGTCTTCAAGGGTTTCCTCGGGATGGCCGATCATGAAATACAGCTTGATGGTCGTCCAGCCGCGTGAGTAGATCTCCCGGGCAGTCTGGAGCAGCTGATCTGTGCTGACCGGCTTGTTGATGATGTTGCGCATCCGTTCGGAGGCAGCTTCAGGTGCCAGCGTGAAACCACCGTGGCGTGATTCCTGGAGCAGGTTCATCAAGTCTACCGAGAATGATTCGATCCGCAGGGAGGGCAGGGAGATTCCCAGGTGTTTTCCACAGAATTTTTCCTGGATGGCTTGCACCAGCTCACCGATATGCGTATAGTCGGACGAAGATAAGGAAAGCAAGCCGATCTCCTCAAAACCGGTCGATTTTAGGGATCGGTCGACCGCCTGCAGGATATCCTCCACGCGACGCTCTCGCACCGGGCGGTTCACCATGCCGGCATGGCAAAATCGGCAGCCGCGCGTGCATCCCCGGGTGATCTCGATTGGGACCCGGTTATGCACCGTTTCGATGTTCGGGACAATGAAGCGGGTAGGGGGAGGGGGCAGGACCGCTACGATGCGTTTAAGCACCGGCAGCTGCGCCTGTTCGGCCAGCCTGTCAGTCTTCTCTACCGTGCCGTCAGGACGGTAGGATACCTCGGTACAGGCTCGGGACATACACGCCCGGGATGCTCGCCAGGTTGAGTAAAAGCTGCTCTCGCGATAGCGCGGCCCCCTTCCATGCCTGGTGGCAGGCGATCACCTCGTGGATGACCTCTTCGCCTTCACCGATCACGAATGCGTCGACGAATTTGTGCATCGGCTCGGGGTTGAAGGCCGCCTGGCCTCCAGCGATCACCAGCGGATCAGCCTCCTGCCGTTCAGCTGTCGTCAATGGGATTTGCGCCAGGTCGAGGGCATTCAGCATATTTGTATACAGTGTCTCGTACGGCAGGGAGAACCCAAGGATGTCAAAAGCCTGCAGCGGATGGTGGCTTTCCAGGGAATATAACGGGATACCAGCTTGGCGCATCAAGGCTTCCATGTCGATCCACGGGTTATAAGCCCGTTCAGCCAGTGCATCTTCCCGCTGGTTGATCGCTTCGTACAGGATCACCAGTCCAAGGTTGGACATGCCGATGTCGTAGATGTCTGGGAATACCAGCGCCATGTGGGTCGTCACCGCAGCCCACGGCTTGACCACCTGGTTCAGCTCCCCCCCTGTATAGCGGGCGGGTTTCTGCACCTGGGGGAGCAGGCGTTCCAATTTTTTGTCGATCTCAAGCGGGGTCAGGACCATAAAATCCTCAAAGTAAACCAATAATGGATAAATCAGCCTCAGGATGCCCGATTATATCTTAAAATGACCCGTGCTTCTCAATATCGGAAGGGCGTTATCCAATACAGAGAACCACGGGGTGTGGTGTGATCAAAGCTGAGTTATTGGAGAAACCTGGTAGATCAGCCCTCAAAGATCCATCGGTCAACCGCCCGATCCCATTCGACCAATTCCTGGGGTGCGAACCAGAGCGCCACCTCTTTTTCACCATTTTCAACTGAATCAGAAGCATGGGTGAGGTTGCGCCCGATCTCCAGGGCAAAATCATGCCGGATGGAGCCTGGGGCGGCGTTGGTAGGTGAGGTAGCTCCCATGGTCTGGCGGATGGCGTTGATCGCATTCGGGCCTTCCCATACCATGGCCATGACCGGTGCAGACGTGATGTACTCGATCAGGCTTTCATAAAACGGTTTACCCAGGTGGATGGCATAATGCGTACGGGCTAATTCCTGGCTTACATGGATGAATTTCGCGGCAACCAGGCGCAGCCCGCGCCGCTCCAACCGCATGATGACCTCGCCGATCAGGCCTCGTTGAACTGCATCGGGTTTTACCAGCACCAGTGAACGTTCCATTGATTCCTCCGAGAATTTGTGATACGCGAAACGTGAAACGTAACCAGGTACGTTTCACGTTGATAGTTTAGCACAATTTGGCAGTTACCTGACCAGTTCTTCAGCCTTATTATAAGCGTTCAAGGCTTCCTGCAGATCATTCGTCTTGGAATGAGCATCTCCCAGTGTGACCCACATATTGATGTCAACCGGATACCGGTAGAGGGCTTCCTGGAGGTCCTTGATCACCTCATCCAACCGATAATTCTGCTTGATCAAACCAGCATAATATACTGCAGCCTGTGAAGGCTGGCCTTCCTTGAGAGCAATCCGGGCATTCGACAGGGTATTCTCAGATGTCAGCTCCTCAGTGGGTTCCCCGGCTTCTTGGACGATAGCCGGCGTGACAGCAGCCTCAGCCTGCACTTCAGGTGCCAGGGGTTCTTCAACCGCAACCGGCTCCGCAGGGATCTCGGCTACTGGCTGGGCCAGCGCTTCGACGGCGGCTACACTGGCGATCTCTGGTAGCGGCGCTTCAACCGCAGCCTCACTTGGTGCTGGGGCTGGAGCGGGCTCCTGCTTACCTGCCAGGCTGGCAACCACGGCCGCAGCCGCGATGATCTCTCCGGCCTGTGATTCCGGTGCAGGTGCAGCCTGCTGGGGCTGTTCGGCTTCAGTGATCTCCTTGAGCCAGTCCGGAAGTTCCTCAGGCTCCCACTCCAGAGGTTCTTCAGCGGTTCCTGGAGCTTCCTTTTCTGCTTCAGGCTGGCTCATGTCAACCAGCCAAGCAGGCAACTCGCCTTCCTCAATTGGTTCAGCTTCTGGTAGGGCTGGTTCCTCGAGAGCTGCTGCGGGCTGTTCGGCTTCAGCCTCTTCTCCCAGGCCTTTGATCCAGTCAGGCAACTCTTCGACAGGGGCACTTGGAACAGGATGAGCAAGCTCATCTGTCACTGGTTCCAGCTCAAGTTTTACCCAGTCCGGCGGTTGCACTTCGCCTTCAGGGCCGGGTAATACCAGTTCCTCGGGCAGGCTGGCATCCTGCTGATCGGTCAATCCTTTCAGCCATGCAAAAGCTTCCGGCTCTGGTATGCTTTCCGGTTCAGCTGGGGTTATTTCCGCTCCGGCTGTTATTCCTTCTACAGCAGGCTCTACTTCCTGGACTGCTGGGGCTTCTTCTATTGAGGAGATTGCTTCGTTAAATGCTGCAGATGCGATGATCGGTGCAGCGGGGAGAGGTTCTTCCACCGTGGGCATGGGCTCTGGCAGGGGTGTGATCTCTGGTTCCGTTTCCGGTTTGGAAAGTAGCTCCGCGGCTATAAATGCCCCAGCTACGGCTGGCAGGTGCGATTCAGGGGCTTCTTCAACAGGTTGTTGTTCTTCGATGTTCGCCAGCTCTGCCTCGATAGGTGTTTCCATGGAAGGCAGGGCTTCAGGGACTTCGACCTCCACGACCGGCTCAGCCGCAGGGAGAGTTTCCGCAGGTGGAATTTCTGGAGCCAATCCTTTAAGCCAGTCAGGCAGCTCATCCTCGGCAGTGGCTAGGGCCGGGGCTTCGATCTCAGCCGGCGCTGGCACAGGCACCGGTTGGGTGACTGCTTCTTCCGGTTCAGCATCCAATCCACTGTGCAGCCCTTCGGCAACAGCTGCTGCGGGTGCCGGTGGCGGGGGGGGTTCTCGACCTTCCATGAAGGCCGATATTCCAGCCGTGAAAGCTGCCGCCGCTGCCAGTGAGCTTTCATCCTCGCTGGCCGTGGCTGGCTGCGTGATATCGATGTCCTTAAGCCAATCTGGGACCTCGTCTTCCACATCGAAGCTGTCACTTGCTCCTATTGCAGCTGGGCTGACCGGGACGTTCGGTTTTTTCTCCTCGTCCAGCCAGTGGATGATGGAATCGGTTGGTCCGGGTTGGTGCGGTTCAAGCCACGGGTTGGAGATCTTGTCTTCCTCAGCTTGGATGCTGGGAGGCGCATTTGTAACAAAACCATCGGGTGCAATACCCTGCAGCCAGTCCGGGATATCAGCCTGGACTGCTTCACCCGGGCTTGTGGCTCCAGCAGATGCTTCTTCAGAGAGGTTCAGCTCAGCCGGTGCCTGGGTGGCTTCACCACTGGCAGGTTTCCACCCGGCATCCTTCATCCAATCGGGTAGCTCACCTTCGGTGGTCGAGGTATCCGTAATGATCTTCTCCACTTCCTGGGTGTCCCAAATGAAGGGTGAGACACTCGGGGATGTCTTCTCGGCCGGGGAGGCAGCCACAGGTGCTTCGGCAGCTTTCAGCCATTCCGGGATATTTTCATCCGCCTGTTTATCGAGCGAGATGCCCAGGGAGGTTGCCCACGACGGCTGTTGCGGGGCTTCACCCACCTGGATGCCCGATTTCCACTCCAGGCGTTCTACATTGACAGCTGAATCAGCCACCTGGTCGGCCGAGATGGCTTCCGGTTCGGCGAACGCATAATAGGGGTCCATCGACACGACGGTCTGGCGGGCATTTCTGACCACATCCGACCCCTCGGAGTCAGGCAGCGACACGGCCAGGATGCGGTTGGCCTCCAGGCACAGCGGCATCTTCTTGAGGATGTTGACGCACGTATCCACCGCTTCAACGCGTTGCGAGGTCTGGAAAAACATCTGGGCCAGCAGCAATTGCAGGTCTGGCCGGTTGGGATCTTCGGCGATGGCAGCCCGCAGCTCGCCAATGGCCTGGTCGTACAGGCCGCCCTTAGCATACATGCGGGCTAACGCACCCCGAGTGAGGCGCACTTTGGGAGGCTGCATGCCATCCCGCCGGCCGTACAGCCGGCGTAGCTCGTCCTGGATGGCGACATTGGCTGGCTGCGCTTCATACGCAAGCTCCATGTGCCAGATCGCTGCATCGAGGTTGTTTTCATCTTCTCGGATAATGCTCATACCGACATTGGAAATGAAATCATCGGGTACAGCTGAGAGGACACGTTGGAAGATATCCGTGGCATCGCTGATGCGCTGTTGTTCCAGGTGCGTTTTCCCCAGTAGCCGGTATGTTGCGATGTGTTTTGGAAATGTGGCGAGGATATGGCGGCAATGTGCGACGGCTTCGTCAAGCTGTCCATTATCGATCATGCCTTCGATCTCATGGTTGTATGCACGTAATGAAATTATGGCCATATTTTTAGGCTCCTGTTATTAAGTATGCCTTATTCTAGCTGAAGTTGCAAGAGTTTAGCCAGGTCAAATAAATCCGGCCTCGCAAGCCAGAAAACCGCTTACCAGTTTTCTTCAGTAGCTTACTTGGGACATTTAGTGCAGAATCACGCAATAAAAACACCCCTGATATAATAAACCGCTCCTGATCACCTTATCCCTGCCATCTGCTTTCGAAGCGAGGTATGCAACGATACCAACATGCCATCCGACACCGCTCTACACCCCCAAAAGTACCTCGGAGCCTATGGTCTGATCGTTTTTATTGCCCTACTCAGTGCTTTCATACCGCTTTCCACCGATCTTTATCTGCCTGCTTTACCTGGGATGAGTGCCGAGTATGGGGTGAGCGCCAGCAGGCTCAACCTGACCTTGACCGTCTTTTTTATTTTCTTTGCCTTCGGCACCCTGGTGTGGGGACCACTCAGCGATCGCTACGGGCGCAAGCCGATCCTGGTAACCGGTATGGTTATGTATGTCATCGCCAGTGGGTTTTGCGGGTTGGCCCACAGTGTGGATGGTTTGATAGCATGCCGGATTTTTCAAGCATTGGGGGGAAGCGCGGCTGGGGCAGTGGCAACCGCCATCGTGAAGGATGTCTACAGTGGAAGGAAGCGTGAATCGATCCTGGCCATTGTCCAGTCGATGGTCCTGATCTCACCCGCAGTGGCTCCGGTGTTGGGGGCCCTTTTACTTAATATAGTATCCTGGCGGGGTATTTTTTGGTCCTTGTCATTGATCGGCGTCTTAGCCTTGTTGGGTAGCTTGCTCTATGAAGAAACCAGCCTGTTGCATACTGGCGATATACCTCGGAGCAGCCTGGGACGTTTGGGTAAGGTATTACAAAACCGTGGTTTCACGATCTTGTTACTGCTATTTTCACTCGCGCCGGTCACAGTGATGTCTTTCGTCGCCTCTTCAACCTATATTTACCAGGATACCTTTCAGCTCAGCAGCCAGATGTATAGCTCTATATTTCTCCCTCAACGCCCTCGGGATGATCGCCGGCCCCATGCTCTTCCTGCGTTTGTCACGCCGTATCCACAACGAGAAGATCATCTGGGCCTGCTTTGGCACGATCGCTGCCAGCGGATTGCTGGTCTGCCTGTTCGGGAGCCTCCAACCAGGGATATTTGCTTTGTGTATCCTGCCCGCTTCGATTGCTGGTAGCTGCAACCGGACACCCTCCACGAACCTGATGCTGGAGCAGCAGAAAGGCGACACCGGGTCGGTGTCATCCTTGATGGGTTTTACTGCGATGTTGATGGGGAGCCTGGGAATTCAGCTGATCTCTCTACCATGGGAGAACACGATCTTAACCCTGGGGATCATCACCTTTGTCATTGGCTTTGTCAGCCTGGTTGCCTGGCCGTTCGTTCTTAAAGCGTATCTACCGCTTACCCGGTCCGAGGCTGCAGGAGCTGTAACGGGCTGATTGGATCGCTTCTGGCCATTTTTCCTTGCACGAATTAAGTGTTCGGCTCACACTCCTGGCCTTCCCCATCAGGAAATTGATCTGGTTCAGGAGCGGGCTCTTTTCCTTCATCCATGCATACCGGGTCGCAGGTGCAGTCTGGAGCGCAATCAGGCAGGGCACCCTCTTCGCAAACCGGGCGGCACTCCTCGCAAGGTAGCACATGGGGCACACGGATCACCTGCTGCTTTCGTGGCAGTGACAAGCGTGATGGTCGCACCGCTCTTTGAAATTCGATCTGGCAATGGCTGGTCTGTCATCAACACATCCTCCTACGGATCTATAGGGGAATTATACCCTTGGATAACTTCCTGGATGCAGGCTGCCAGGCTTTGGTCATAAAAGGGTTCACCTGCCTGGTCCAGCTTCCAGGTTCCCCCGCCCCACTGGCCGGTGTATGGATTATAGGTACAGCGCGGGTTAGGTGCATTTTTACGATCACCCTGGTCTGAGGTGGCTTTGGCTAAGGGCCGGCAATCGAAACACACGTAGCGGTATTCGCAATCCTGGCAGACCAGGATATCATCTTTGGTAGTATGCCATATTTGGTGCACTTCATCACTTCTGAGGGTTGGCCCAAGGTTGTGAGAATCCAGGTAATTTCCCAGCACCTCCTGCCTGGAAAAAATGCAGGGCAGGACTTCACCATTTTCGATCACCGCCAGCTTCCCATACAGGCAGGGGTGCCCTGTCTGGTAGCGCCGCAGCTTTTCTGGGCTGGTCGTAAACTCGGGGGCGAGTTTATATCCGTACCTGATCAAGGTTCTATCGTCTGGCTGAAGATGACGATCGTTTCCCCTACCGCTCGGGCGGATCGGGTCAGGCTTTTTGCCTCGCAATCCCATCCTTTTCAGCAACGCCCTGGTCTCTTCGATGTCATCCTGGTTGGCTTTCATCACGACCGTCTCGACCCGCGTCTCCACGCCTTCATGCTGTAACAGCACCAGGGCTTGCATGATTCTTGCGTGGCTACCACGGGTTTGGGTGATGCGGTCATGCACGGAGGGATCGTGCGAATATAACGAGAGCGCTACTTTCACACCCAGCTCTTTGAGTCGCTGGATACTTGAATGGTCAAGCAAGGTACCGTTGGTGAAAATTTCGATCGCCGGGTAGCCGCGCTGGCGAGCGTGTGCGGCCAGGTCGAAGACCGTTTCGCCAGCCTCGCCCTCGTACAACAGCGGCTCACCCCCGATGAGCTGGCAGGCCCGACAGCCAAGCTCGTACGCTTCATCGATCACCGCCAGCCAGTCTGCATATCTCATCTTCCCGCCAGGCGATCGCCGCAAGAGGTGGCATATTCGGCCTGCTGGGATCCTGATCGGTTGTCACAGTCCGGGCCGGGCTGGGATTAGAGCTGGTATAGCAGTGGATGCACTTCTGGTTGCACCGGTCGGTGATGATCTCAAGCCAGATGAATTTCAATCGGTCGGGTGCTACAGGCTGTTGAAGATCCTGTCAGATTTTGGCCTTCGGCGGGCTCCGCCAGGCCCAGCAACGCCAGCTGGTTCCAGAAGGGTTCATCTTCCATCAGGTAGGAGCACACGTCGCAGGCTTGCCGGTTAACTGAATATACCCGGCCTGAATTCGTATCCAGGATGGCCCCTCTTGAGGCACCTTTTACCAGGTACACACCTTTTCTGAGATGATATTCTGCTGCCATTCGAAGCCTGTCATGCACGATCCAGCCGTCGTCCGCTCAGTTAAGTTTCAAGGTTTGATCCAGAAAATCCAACACCTTCTTCACGTTTTCTGGGGTCTCGAACTTGGGGTCGCCATGCTCTGCATCTGAGAGTAATTCTAACCGGACCCGCTCATTTCCTGCAACGCTTGCGAGTTTGGCGGCAAAATTCACCGACTGCTGGACGGGCACAACCGCGTCTTTCATGCCGTGTTGCAGGAAAATTGGAGGTACATTGCTCCGGATATACGTTTCAGGGTTGGCGGCTTTGACGATCTCCGGTATCTCTGTGATCTTCTGCCCAAGCAGGAGTGATTCGGGTGAATTCGCCCCGGAATGTCTTTGCTCTTCTTGATAAGTGAAGCCGCTCTCTGCCAGCTGTCCATCCATTTTCAGGAAATCGGTTGGGCCAAACCATGCGACCACCGCCTGGACGTTGCAGGGCTGTTCTGGATAACCCAAGGCAAGGTCCTCCAGTTCGGGTATGCCCGCCGATACCCCCAGCATCGATGCCAGGTAACCCCCCGCCGAGCCTCCCCAGGCGGCGATGCGCTGTGGATCGAGGTTGTATCGGCTGGCATTGCCTCGTATCCAGCGCACAGTTGCTTTCCCATCCTGGACCAGCGCCGGGAATTTTGACTGCCAGCTCAAGCGGTAATTGATCGCCGCCACGGCATAGCCCCGTCTTCAACCCTTCCAGCATGGGTGTCACCTGCAGGTCAGATTTATCACAGCCCATGAACGCGCCCCCATGGATCGATACGATGACCGGATACGGACCGGGAAAACCCTCCGGCAAATACAAATCTAACTTCTGTGATGGAGAAATTGAAGCGTACGCAATATTCAGAAACTTCGTCTTGATATGGTCGGTATTTGCCATGGGCGGCGCGTCCTGGATAGCATAATGGGGTGGGGGCTGGATTCTATCTGTCATTGGGTGGCCTTTCCTGGTGTGATATTCGCGAATAATAAGATTGTTGTTTTTCGCCAGCTGATCGTTTTCGTTATGCTTAACTATATCATTGTGTTTGTGGAGGCGGTATTGGATGTGCTTGCACTCCAGATATTGGCTGGTTCGTAATCGATCGAGGTGATTGGTTTTACGCAAATTGATCATGCATCCTGATCCATCTGAAAAAGGACTGCATTTCATTGACAAATGACCTAAAATTTGGTATTCTAACGTAGTATTATACAGCAAAACTTATTTTCGCCAGGCGGTACTTGTTTTATGATAGAAGTTAAGAGATCCAGGCTACCAGGACTGAGCGGAGCTTTTTGCTCTTTTGATTACCCAGAAAAATAATATCTAAGGAGGCGCGATGGCGGAAACCTATACCCTACCGGAAGCGGCCATGAAAGTGATCCAGGATCGCCGCAGCATCCGGGAATATACCGAAGAACCCGTTTCTCAACAAGATCTCGACCTGATATTGGAAGCTGCCCGCCAGGCTCCCTCGGGAGAAAACGCCCAGCCCTGGCGCTTCATTGTCGTTACCGATCCGGAAACGCGCAAGAAATTAGGCGCCCTGGCCGGGGGAGGCAGTGGCCGGCGCTTCACCTCCGAATTTGTCACCAAGCAGATGCAGGAGCGTTTTGCTAATTTGCAGGACGAAGAGAAAAAGAAAGCGGCTTTCGAAAAATTGACTTCAGGTAAAGTTTCCGCTTTCCTGGCAGATGCCCCACTGGATCTGGTCGTGTGTGGCAAGAAAAATGTCTGGGATATGCCATTCGACACCTCGGCTGCCATCGAAAATATCCTGCTCATGGTGACTGCCCTTGACCTGGGGGCTTGTTGGGTGATCGCCCCCTGCATTGACATCCGCGATGAAGAACGCGTAAAAGGATTGCTGGGGATGCCCGAAGAATATAAAGCTGTCAGTATCATCTCCATCGGCCATCCCACGCGACCCCACCGGCCACGCCCACGCTTGCCCATCAAAGATTTGGTCTTCAATGAAAAATGGGGAGACGCTTACTATAAGGATCAGCCATGAACGACAAAAAAAACATTCCCCTCGATTACGCCAATGGATTGATCTATGAGCTGGAGAAAGCCTTCTGGGATGAACGCGGGCGGGGTGCACGCTTCCGCATGACCACAGTCGGACGGCAATACTACCGTGATCGCCTCCGCCCAGCGCTTGAATCGCCTGACCTGGAGCAGATCCTGAAAACCGTACAGGAGCTATTGGAGTCTGAAGGCATTGCCGGGCAGGTTTCCTATGACCAGGATGGCCGCTTACTGCGGCTGACCGTCAACGGTTGCATCCATGCGCAGGTGGAGGATCGTATGACCTCTCATGGGATCGAGCCATTCACCTGTGTTCCGGCAAACCTGATCGTCCTGGCAGTGGAAGAAAAGCTCGACCGTCCCATCGAGCTGGCTGAGATAAAAAAGGATGAAAACGGCTGCCACCTGCTGCTGGTGCTTTTCGACAAGCGACCTACCCTTGACTAGGGCATGTCATGACCAAGCTATCCACTTTACATGACGCAGTCGCAAGCATCCCCTCCGGTTCGCACCTGGCGCTCTCCGGCTTTGCCATCACGCGCTGCACCATGGCGTTCGCCCGTGAGGTCATCCGCCTGGGGATCAACCATTTGACCATCTCGCAGTGTGTTGGTGCGATGGATGCTGACATGCTGGTAGGCGCTGGTGCGGTTGACCGGATCATTTACGGTGGGGGCTCACTGGATCGTTTCGGCAGACTAAACTGTGTGAACCGGGGGATCGAGCAAGGCAGCCTGGCTGCCGAAGAATACAGCAGTCTATCCGTAGCCTTCCGGTATCTGGCAGGCGCGCTGGGGATCCCGTTTATGCCCATCCGCTCGCTGCGCGGCTCCGACCTGCTGACCAATCTCAAGGAGCGGTCTTCTTCGGAGATCGCCAGTATCACCGATCCATTTACCGGGCAGGATTGGCCGGTCCTGAAACCCCTCACGCCGGATGTGGCCATTGTGCAGGTGCAGACTGCTGACGAAGAGGGGAACGCCTGCATCGTGGGACCTCGCTGGGATAATAATGAGCAGGTAAGGGCCAGCCAGCGCACGATCGTGATCGCCGAGCAGGTCGTTTCATGCGAGACCATCTGCCAGGATCCTGAGCGGACCACCATACCCGGCTTGTTTGTGTCCCATGTGGTCGAGCTGCCATTTTCTGCTCACCCCACTTCGGTCTATCGATTGTACGATTATGATGCGGAGCATATCCAGGCCTATGTCGAGGCCACCCAAACCCCCGATGCTTTTCGTGCTTACCTGGACGAATATGTTTATGGGGTTGAAGATCACTGGGCCTATCTCGAGAAGGTTGGTGGGCTGAAGCATCTCAACCGCCTCAAAGCCGACCCGGTGATGGGATATTAGGAGGAGCGATGTCATTCGAATACACCCCCTCCGAATTAATGGCCGTCGCGGGCGCCCGCGAGCTACAGGATGGAGAAGTCGTCGCAGTTGGATTGGGCCTGCCGGTCGTGGCATCCTTCCTCGCCAAGCACACCCACGCCCCCAAAATGACCATCCTGTTCGAATTAGGCGTGATTGACCCCCAGCCGGTAGATCAGGGCGTCGGGTTAGCCGACCCGCGTGTCTGGTACCGAGCAAAGGTATTGAGCAGTTTTGTGGATATCCTCGGTGAAGTGTTACACCGGGGCAGGGTGGACGTGGGCTTTTTGGGTGGGCTCGAGGTCGACCAATACGGTAACTTGAACACCTCGCTGCTCGGCGACCCCAAGGGTAAATTCCGCCACATGATCGGCAGCGGGGGGGCGAATGATATCGCCTCCTGCGCCAGGCGCACCATCATCATCATGCGGCATGAGGAACGCAAGATTAAGCAGACGATATCCTTCATCACCAGCCCTGGCTATCTCAGCGGGGGGGATAGCCGCAGCCAGGCTGGACTGGCGGGTGGGCCGAGCCGGGTCATCACCGATAAAGCCATCTTCTCTTTTCACCCGCAAACCAAGCAGATGATGCTTTCATCCATCCATCCGGGGATTACCCTGGAGGAAGTGCTGGGCACCATGGGTTTCAGGCCGCTAGTCCCGGAGCATGTTGCCTATACCGAGCCACCCACTCCCGAGCAGGTACGCCTGATCCGGGAAGTCATCGACCCACGCCATATGTACATGGGATAGAAAATATTATTCTTACAGGTAAGGGAATCCTATGCCGTACGTAGTGACCGAACAGTGCATATCATGCGGAGCCTGCGTGTCAGGTTGTGAAAACAATGCCATCACCGAAGGTGAGACCCAGTCGCAAATTGACGTGACCATCTGCATCGAGTGTGGCACCTGCCAGATCAACTGCCCCTCAGATGCGATTATCTTTGTCGATGAAGCCGAGTACGAAGAACGCCAAAAAACCAGGAGTACCAGCTAGACCGGAAAATTCAAGCTAACTGACTGTCTACTATTCGAATGTTTTACAGGTTAATCCTTCCTCCATAAAGGATGCTCCCGGTCGGTTCCGGGAGCATTCGATTTTATTGTCCTTGGGACGCGATAAAAAATATGAAGAGTGGCGCATCGCCTCTGCGTTACAAAACTTCTGTCGGGGTCATATGCATGCGTTTGCCTGGTTGATCTTCCCTCCGAATTTCAGAGATCCAGACCGGTGGTTGCTTTATAAATTAAACCCTAGCTCATCCCCAGGCATACCCAATTCTGAATACAGGGCATGCAGTGCTTTCTGTACTCCCGGGGTGAGCTCGATCCCGTCCGCCTGGTTTTTCAAGGTGTTGTAATATTCCTTCTCTCCCGCCGTATAGATGCGGGGCTGGTCAACGGCCTTGCGCGAGGCGCGTAACTCGCGCATCATGTTGCCGGTGCTGCGTTTGAAATCTTCCAATGGCACGAAATTTTCCACATTGATCGCCAGGAAAAAGTGCCCGATGCGCAGGAATTGCGTGTTCCCGTCGTGATCCTTGTCATGCAGCATGGAGAGGTATGCCCCGCTCTGGAAGGCAGCCGAGAAAATTTCGACAAAAGTGGACAGACCGTAGCCTTTGTGGCCTCCCATGGATTCACCTGACCCTCCCAGGGGGAGCAAAGCCACCTGGTTGGCGTTCATATTCGCAATGATCTGGCTGCTCTCGGTCACCGCATTGCCCTGGGCGTCGATCACCCAGCCTGCCGGGATGGGCTTGTTCGCCCGCGCCGCCACTTCGATCTTGCCGCGCGGGATGACCGAGGTCGCCGCATCATACATGTATGGGAATGCTTCATCGGTAGGCGCTGCCACTGCGATCGGGTTGGTCCCCAGCATCGGTTCCGTGCCGAAGGTGGGTGCCGTGGATGGGTGGGCGTTGGTAACGCTTATTCCCACCAGGCCTTCCTTGACCGCCATCAGAGGATAATACCCGGCGACACCGTAGTGGCTGGAGTTTCGCACCGCCACTGCACCCAGGCCGTATTGTTTGGCTTTTTGGATGGCGAGCCGCATCGCGTGGGTTCCCACCACCATGCCCATCCCGTTACCGCCATCGACCACCGCCGTCGTGGGGGTTTCTCTGACCACCTTCCAGTTCGTCACCGGAAGCTGAAGGCCGGTCTTGATCCGTTCATGGTACATCTTTAAATGGGCAACACCGTGCGAGCGCACCCCCCACAGGTCCGATGTGATCAGGACGTCTGCGATGATCGCAGCATCTTCTGTGGGGATCCCCATTTTCTCCAGGGCTGTGATCATGAATCGGACCAGGTTCTTTACCGGTATGCGTACAATAAGCTCTGCCATCGCATTCTCCTAACAGGTTTTATTCGGGGAACATCTTCCCTGGGTTCAGGATGTTCAACGGGTCCAGCGCATTTTTGATCTTCCGCTGCACATCAATCGATATGCTCCCCAGGGCTTGCTCCATGTATGGTCGTTTGAGCAGACCGATGCCGTGCTCACCTGAAAGCGTCCCACCCAGGCTGAGGGATGCCATGAAGATCTCCGGGACCATCTGCTCCACTTTGGCCCACTGCTCAGGGTCGCGTTTATCGAACAGGATATTCGGGTGCAGGTTTCCGTCGCCAGCATGGCCGAATATCACCACCGCCAGGCCATATTTTTCGCTGATAGCGCGTAATCGCCGGATGATCTCCGGGATGGCGCTGCGCGGCACGGTGATATCTTCACCCAGCTTGTTGGGGGCTCGCCGTGCCAGTGCAGGCGAGATGGACCGCCGGGCCTTCCACAAATTATTCCGCTCTGCTTCCGATCTGGCTATCCGTACCTGGTGTGCCCCGCTCTCCTGGCAGATTTTTTCACAGGCTTCGATCTCGCGTGAGACTGTGCTTTCGTCATTGCCATCCGTTTCAATGATCAATGACGCCTCGATCTCGGTGTTCAAACCCAGGTGCATGGCTTCTTCAATGCAGCGGATGGCGGTCTGGTCCATCAATTCCAGGCTGGCGGGGACAATCCCTGCTGCCAGGATCGCCGTGACCGTGCGGGAGGCATCATCCAGCGCGTTAAAATCCGCCAGGGCGGTCTTGGCGTAGCGCGGTTTGGTGATCAGCCTGACCAGCACCTCCGTCACGATGCCCAGCGTTCCTTCCGAGCCCGTGAAAAGCCCGGTCAAGTCGTACCCGGTCACATCTTTTATGGGCTTTCCGCCCGTTCGCAAGACCCTGCCGTCGGCCAGCACGACGGTTAACCCCAGCACATAGTCACCCGTCACACCATACTTCAGGCAGCGTGGCCCGCCCGCATTGCAGGCAACATTGCCCCCGATCGATGAATGGCGGATGCTTGAAGGGTCGGGAGGATAAAACAAGCCGAGCTTTTCTACCGCCGCTTGCAAGTCGGCCGTTACAACGCCTGCTTCGACCTTTGCGGCTGAATTTTCAAGGTCGATCTCGAGGATGCGGTTCATACGGGTGAGGCTCAACGCGATACCACCCTTGGGAAAGGGAACGGATGCGGCTGCCAGGCCGGATCCCAGGCCACGCGGTACGACCGGGATGCCTCGGATGGCTGCGATCTTGACCACCTGGCTGACCTGCTCGGTTGTCTCTGGCAGAACCACCACCTCGGGCACAGCCTCGACAAACGTCCCATCATAGCTGTACACTGCCAGGTCTTCGGGGGTGAATAACACACCCTGTTTCCCGACCACACGGATTAAGTCATCGACCAGTTCGTTATGCATTTTCTGTCCTGTACGCTTCATCCAACAACGTGATGGGGTGGGTCACTCGGATCACCGATCCTCGCCGCCTGACTGCGCTATTCAGCTGCATCTGGCAGCCTGGGCAGCCTGAGGCAACCACCCCCGCGTTCGTGCTGGCCAGGTTATCCAGCTTGCGCTCCATCACCTTGATGGAAGTTTGATAATGTGTGATCAGCTGGCTGCCAGCCGAGCCGCAGCACCAATCTGCTTCGGGTAGCTCGACGAATTCCAGCCCATCCACCAGTGAAAGTAAATGGCGCGGCTGCTGCCAGACTTTCTGCCCCCGCCGCAGGTGGCATGGGTCATGGTAGGTCACCCGGGCCTGGATTCTCCCCTGTGGCTTTTCCAGGGGCATGTCGGCCAGGAACTCGCTTACATCGCGGACCCGTGCGCTGAAATCCTGCGCCCGCCCTTCCCACCCCGCCTCGTTCTGGAGTAAGGCTGCATAGTCTTTCAAGGTTGACCCGCAGGTTGCGCAATCGGTCACGATGATATCCACCCCGGTCTTTTCAAAGGTCTCAATGTTGTGCTTGGCCTGCTGCCGAACAAGGTCTAGGCGACCGTAGCCACGGGCAGGCATGCCGCAGCATTGCACATCCCGGGGCGTGATCACTGTGCAGCCATTGCGGGCCAGTACACGCACGGTGGCTCTGCTTTCGTCAGCAAAGAGCAGGTTCTGCGCACAACCCAGGAAGAAGCCCACCCGGTATCTGCTTTGCCCCTGTGCTTCGCTGGTCTCTGGCAGGCTCTGCCGTAAGGGGCGCTTGGGGAGGTGTGGCAACATCGCCTCCAGGTCGCGCACCTGCGCAGGCAGCCATCGAGCGATACCCAGCTGGTAAACTAATTTGCGTAGTCCTGAACGTTCATACAACCGCAGTGGCAGGGTGGCCGCTTCCATTCTCCCAGTATGAGGGATCAAATCGCCAAATAATCTTTGCTTCCAGGCAGTTTGCTTGGTCTGCTCGCCCATATAGCGCATCGCTAAGGTCAGCTCAGCCGGCCTTATCCCCACGGGGCAGATCTCATTACACGCCAGGCAGGCAAAACAGGCATTCATCTGCTCTAACAGGTTGGCTGAAAGATTAAGCTCGCCTTCCAGGCTTTTACGCGCCAGGGCTACCCGGCCGCGCGGGCTGGCGGGTTCAGCCAGCTGCTCCCGGTAGGTCGGGCAGACTGCCAGGCATAATCCACAGCGGATGCAGTTCAAGTATTCGGTTTCGCTGGGTCTTTCAACCTCGGGGAGAACATCCATACGCCAGAACTACCTTGTGATGGTCCTAAGCCCAGCCTGAAGCATCCAGGATGACCTTAAGGATATGATCGCCATGCTGTTCATATAATGAAAATGCCCTGGTGGCTTCCTGGATGGGTATGCGGTGGGTAACCAGCCAGGCCAGATCAGTATGATATTTTTGGTATAGCTCGCAGGCCCGGGCCAGGTAGTCGCTCCAATCGGGGGTGACCACCGCCAGGAGCGTAGCGTTCTTGCGGAAAAAGACCTCATATTCGATCGGGTAGACCAGCTGGTCGGGCACGCCGAAGCATAGGACTGTGCCTTGTTTCTTTACCAAGTCAAGGCAGTCATTCAAGGTTTCTGTTTGGTGCCCAACCGCCTCGATGCAGATATCGAAGAGGGGCAGCTCATTTTCTAGCTGTTGTATGGCATGCACAGCTTGCACGCTCTTCAAAGCTATCGTCTGGTTTGCGCCTGATCTTTCGGCCATGCTGCATCGGAACGGGATGGGATCGATGCCTGTGATGGAGGCTGCTCCGCGCTGCTTGAGCAGCCAGCAGAAGAACAATCCGATCGATCCCAGCCCCACCACCGCCACCGATTTTCCGTGCAGCTCGCCAAGCTGGTCGACGGCATTAAGGACTGTCGAAAGCGGTTGGATCAAGCAGCTGTCATCATGTTCAGCCAGCGCTTCAGGCAGGGGGATGGCTTTGCATGCCAGGGCGGTGTAATATTCAGCCAATCCCTGGTCACCTTCCGGGATGGCCAGCACCATCTCGCCCGGTTTGAACAGGTCTGACTGGCTCTCGACCACCTCTCCCACGCTTTCATGGATGGGGTTGCCCACAGCCAGTGGGAACTGGATGTAGCGTTTATTTCCGTTAAAAAATGAGATATCGCTCCCGCATAACGAGAGCCAGCGGGATTTAATCAGCAGCAGCTCGGATGGACCGGGAGCTAGGCTGGGGATCGGTACTTCCAGCTGCTCGAAAATCCGCGGCCCAACCAGCTGCAAGGCTTTCATCATTGGCTTCATCCGGTCACCTTCCCGACCACCGGCAAGGTGAGCAGGGCGTGCGGTACAACCAGGACCCGGCAGTCTGAGCCGAGCTCTTCCGCAGCCATAGCCAGCGCTTCATCCATTGTGGCTGCGGGTGTCATCTTGCAATCCACCACCAGCTCAGGGCACTGGCTGCCAACGATGACCACGCGGTTGTGCTCCAGCACCCTGGCCAGCACGAACGCTCGCTGTTGGCCGGGTGGGTAGCCATTCTGCCTAGCATCCTCCAGGATCGATTGGACATGCGGGGCATCCCGCATGGCCTTCAAGAAACGTTGCTCGCCCACGCCAGCTCCAGCGCCTTCCTCACACCGCGCCGGGATAATGTAGATGCCTCCCGGACGGGCGACCGGGGTTGGCGCGAAATAAAGGTAGGTTGGCGCACGGCTGGCCTGGTAGATATTTGAATCTTTTGGGAAACCCACCCCGCCGATGACAATGTCATACTGGTACGGGATGCTCACCTCATACACCAATCTGGCGAAAGCAACCAGCGCGCGGTAGGCCAGCACGGGGTCACCCGCCTTGACCATCAAGATGTGCTTGTCATCATCCAGGACGACATTCACGATGAAGCGTAAGCCTGCGCGTCGAGCGGCTTCGGTGACGGCCTCCTGGAAAGGGTTCCCGTCGACCTTCCCCAACCGGGTGCACGGGTCATCCACGAAGGCCGGTCCATGGGTGTGGGCGATCAGGGCTTCCCCTGCTGCTCCCACAGCCAGCGTCTTGCTCCCACCCGAATAGCCGGCATACTGGTGTGGTTCAACGATGCCCGTGGCGATCAGCAGGTCAGCTTCGATCGCCGCCCGGTGCGCCTGGACGGGTACCCCCGCCTGGGTCTTCCCCAGATCTACCAGCATGCTCTGGTTCTGCGGCTCATTATCGATCACCCGGTAGCGGCTCACGATTTCTCCGCCAAGCTTGGCGACCTTCTCAGCCTGGGTGGACGGGCGGTGCATCCCTGTCCCGCACAGCAGCGTGATATCTTCATCGCGCACGCCGGCCGCTTCCAGCTGGCACAGGATGGGGGGGACCAGCAGGTGATCCGGGCTGGCCCGCGTGGCATCCGTGAACACGATGCAGGCTGTCTTGCCGGGTCTGGCTAGCACGCTGAGTGGGGGAGCGCCGACCGGATGGTCAAGCGCTGCCTGGATGGCTTGTGGGACGTCAGTGAGATATTCCCTGGACTGAGAAATGGCCACGTCCGCCCGGAAGCCTTTTGGCAGGCTGAAATTCGAGAAAGGATGTGCTGTAGGGTACTCGGTATCGTTGGTCAGTCATTCGGCATCAATTGTATCCGACTGGCGGCTGAATTTGTCTCTGAATATTGCTCGCAGTCCTAGTTGCGTTGTTTCACCTGACGAAATAAGGTTTCATTATAGGATATCATGGGCGGGAGAATGAGTCAAGTTACAAACATCACGCCCACCCGATACAAATTGATGACACCCAGCGCAGTTCCACGCTATGAAAATAGTTGACATCAGGTGAAACTTCTGCTATACTTTTTATGAAACCCAGTTCTATTACGCGAAACTACACCGGTCAAAAATCGAATTATTGGAGAATGCAGCTTGCCTCAATCGGTGCGTGCTGTTGAAAGAGCCCTCGATATCCTTCTGTGTTTCCGGAAGGATCGCTCCAGCCTTTCCCTGACTGAGATCGCCGAACAGGTGGGTATGAACAAGAGTACCATCCACCGGCTGCTTGCCACCCTGGAAAATAAGCACTTCATCATCCGGGATAAGGCCACGGGGATGTACCAGCTTGGTTATTTATTTATCGAGCTGGCCTCCATCATCCTAAAGGATCTCGATATCCGCCAGCTAGCCCGGCCGTACCTGCAGCAGCTGGCCGATCAGAGCGGCGAAACGATCGACCTGGCGATGCTCAGCGATGGCCACGTGGTGTACCTGCAAGTCATTGAAAGTACCCAGCGGGTCAAGATCGCGGCCGCTGTCGGAGAGCGGCTGCCTGCCACTTCCACCGCCACTGGCAAGGCTTTTCTGGCCTATCTACCCGAGAGCCAAGTGCGCCAGATCCTCAGCCAAAATTCAACCAAATACACCGAAAGAACGTTGATCTCGCCCGAAGAATTGCTCGCCAATTTACGCGAAACACGCCAGCGCGGGTTTGCGATCTCTGAGCAGGAGTATGAAGCCGATATCAATGCAGTGGCCGCCCCGGTCATGGATGCCAATGGGTTCCCGGTAGCCGTGATCGCCATTGTCGGGCCTTCTTATCGCATGCCACCTGAGCGTTTGCAGGCCCTCGGGCAATTATTGAAGGAAACAACCGAGGCGATCGCCCTGGAAGTCGGGCGGGCAACCTTGCCGACCATCCTGTCAAATATAAATTACTCATACACGACCGCAAACAATACATAGAAAGGCATGATGATGGAGAAATTACCGTTTGTCAAAGCTGCAGAAGTTGAAGGGGAATATCGCATCCCACCGCGGGTGTCCAAATTGCTACTGGCTCCGAAATTTGGTGGGGTCAATAATCTATCCATGGGCATGAATATCACGGAAGTTGGGAGCATGATCCCCGATCACGTCCATGACGAATCTGAAGAAGTCCTGTTTCTCATCAGCGGGCGGGCCAAGATCGTCATCGAAGGCGAAGGGGAGTGGGAGATCGGTCCCGAAACCGCCTTCTATTCACCCTTGGGCGTGAAACATCGTGTGGAAAATATCGGCGACGAGCCGCTCAAGCTGGTCTGGGTCTATTGCCCGCCGTTGCCTAATCATCGCTAATATATAAATCTATAAAAGGAGTAAATGCTATGTTCGAAGAAACCCGTGAATATGTTAAGACGCTTGGATTACCCCCAGGCGACCTGTATGATATGCCCTCTTCACCGCTCCGTTTCCCGGATGGGGCCCACTTCCGCATCGAGGTACCCACCATCAACTCTGCTGACGCAGTCGGTTCCTTGTTAGAGACTGCCACCAAGAACAATATCACCATCAACCGCGTCACCGAGACGTATGGGATGTTCCGCCACACCCGTGAGGAGATCAAGGAATATTGCAAGCTGTGCCATGACTACGGCGCTGAGCTGCTGATGTCCACTGGGCCGCGCGCTACCTACGACACGGGTGCCACGGTGCTCTCCCCGCAGGGTGTGCGCATCAGCTACCGCTTGCGCGGCATGGACCAGATGCTGCGCGCTGTTGAAGATGTAAAGCGCGGTTATGACCTGGGTGTGCGTGGCTTCCTCATCTATGACGAGGGTATGCTCTGGCTGGTTGGGCAGATGCGCCGCGATGGGGCACTACCCAAGGACATTGTATTTAAAACCTCGGCCCATCTTGGGCAGTGCAACCCTTGCTCCTTCAAGCTGCTGGAATCCTTGGGTGCCGACAGCATCAACCCGGTGCGCGACCTGCAGATCCCGATGATCGCAGCCTTGCGCGCTGCCGTGCAAGTCCCCCTGGATGTCCACACCGATAATCCCCCCGGCTCAGGTGGTTTCATCCGTGTATATGAAGCCCCGGAGATCGTCCGTGTCGCTGCTCCCGTGCATTGCAAGACCGGTAATTCCTGCGTCAGCGGGCATGGCGAGATGACCTCCGCCAACGATGGCATGCGCATGGCTGACCAGGCCTCCATCGTGGTTGAGATGGTCAACAAGTACTATCCTGATTTTAAGCAATCACCCAAAGGCTCAAGTGACCTGCACTTGCCTGCTGTCTAAGAGTTCTGCTCGTTTCGATAGTGCGGTTTGAACGAGGTGAAATGATGGGTAACTGGCAGATCCCTCCTGAAAGTGGCCACATGGAACGTCCATCTGGCGTTTACTACCAGACCATGAATATGACCGAGATCAATGCTCGGCTCAAAAAGAATGACCTGATCATCATCCCAGTGGGCAGCACCGAATGCCATGGGGCTGCCCAGCCACTGGGTGAAGATACGTTTTTGGTGTCGCGCATGGCCGAGCAAGTGGCCCTGCGCACCGGCTGCACGGTGGCTGAGCCGGTCTGGTATGGCTCGCACCCCTATAACCACCTGGGGATGCCTGGGACGATCGTCGTCCCTGAAGATGCGTTCCTGGCCAACCTGCGCGCCATCATCGCCGGCTTATGGAACACCGGTTTTCGCAAGCAGATCCTGCTCAACGGCCATGGCCAGGAAGAGGTCATCCCCCTGGCGCTGCACCAATTTGCCAAGAAATACCAGGTGCCCTGCATCCTCATCTCGCTGCACTGGCCAACCGTGATCCATGACTTCCTGAAAGATAAAGCCCATGGCGGGCCCGTTTGACACGCCATTCCAGCATGCCTGCGAGGTGGAAGCCTCTTACTCGCTGGCCCTGTTCCCTGAGTTCATGAACATGCAGCTGGCGGTCGACACGAAACCGGAAGGATTCCTCCCGCCGGGCTACGTGGACAAGGGTGGTGAGGTTTACCATGCCCCCATTAAGGGCCATGAGCATGTGGGTCTAGGTGGGACGGAGGTCCAGGTTTATCCGGAAGGCGTGATCGGCCGCCCCACGTTAGCTGACCCCGAGAAAGCCAGGGCCGGCCTGGATGCCCTCCTGGATTTCATGGTCAGGCTGATCGACGATATCCTGGCCCGTTTCCCGGCTGGCGAGCTGCCTCCCACCGAGAAGGTGACCCAGCGCGACCGGGAAGACATTGAGGCTTTGCTCAAGGGACCATTAAACGGTGGAAAGCATATCTATACGGTTGCTTATCCGCCGTAAGATTTATGTGAGGATTGGGTATGAAATTGCTTCGTGTTGACATGGCTCGGACTGAGGTGAGCTGGGAAGTGGTTCCCCCGCTTTACGAACGCCTGGGAGGCCGTGCCCTCATTGCCAGGCTTTTGCTCGAAGAGGTACCAGCCTCCTGTGAGGCTCTGGGACCTTCGAACAAATTGATCTTTGCCCCCGGCTTATTGGGTGGCTGTGGGGTCACCGCGGCCGGGCGCTTGTCGGTGGGTGGAAAAAGTCCCCTCACCCGCGGTGCGAAGGAAGCCAATGCAGGTGGTACGGGTGGCGATTCTCTCGGTAGACTGGAGATCAAGGCGGTGGTTGTCGAAGGCAAGCCACCCGAGGGCCAGTGGTTCATCTTGCTCATCCACGGCGACTCCGCCGAATTGGTGCCTGCCGGTGATGCCATTGGCCTGGGCACGTATGCCACCTCGGATCTCCTCCAGCAGCGTTATGGTGAAGGCAGTACGGTCATTTCCATCGGGCAGGCTGGGGAGATGTTTATGCGGGGTGCTGGTATCTGCGTCACCGGGGAGGGCCATCAGCGAAGCAACCATGCTGCCCGCGGCGGTCTGGGAGCTGTGATGGGCAGCAAGGGATTGAAAGCCATTGTGATCGATAAGCCGGTTGGCAAGTCCATCCCTGCTGCCGATGGCGATCTGCTGCGCACCGCGGCCAAAACCTTCGCTCAAAAACTGATCAATGATCCAAAATTGGGAACCCAAGGCTCGCAGCATCTCTACGGGACAGCCTCGATCGTGGCTGCTGTCAACGAAATGGGTTCCTTCCCCACCCGGAACTTCAGCGATGGCAATTTCGAAGGTTCTGAAACCCTGCGCGGAGAATACCTGCGTGAGGTGACTTTGCAGCGTGGTGGCGAGGTTGGCACACGCTGCATGCCCGGGTGTGTCATCGCCTGCCGCAACCTTTACGTCGATGAGGCAAAGCAGCCGATCGTCGGCACCCTGCAATATGAGACCATTGCCCTGTTAGGCTCGAACCTTGGCCTGGGCAACCTGGATGAGGTTGCCAGGCTGAACCGCATGTGTAACGACTTTGGCGTGGACACGATCGAGACCGGGGCTGCTTTGGGTGTCGCGATCGAAGCTGGCCTCGCAAAATTTGGTGATTTCGAGTCCATCCAGGCCTTACTAAAGCAAGTAGGCGAAGGGACGGTTTTAGGCCGCTTGATCGGTAACGGGGCCGTTGTGACCGGGCAGGTGCTCGGGATCAGGCGTGTTCCTGCGGCGGTTGGGCAGGGTATGCCTGGCTATGACCCGCGCAGCCTGAAGGGCAATGGCGTTACCTATGCCACCTCACCCCAGGGGGCCGACCACACCGCCGGGAACGCCTTTGGTGCCCGCAAGGAGGTCAACCCGCTGGGCATCGAAGGTCAGAAAGCCCTCTCGCTCAAGCTTCAGATCATCGCCGCCATGCTCGACAGTACCGGCCTGTGCCTGTTCGCCAGGCCACCCATCATCGCCAACCCCCAGCTCATGGTGGATATGGTCAATGGGCGTTATGGCTGGGGCTGGACGGTGGAGGACTATAACCAGTTCAACCGTGAGGTCTTGCGTACCGAGCTTGAGTTTAACCGCCGCTCAGGCCTGACCGCAGCTGATTACCGCCTGCCTGAGTTCATGCGTACCGAGCCACTGCCGCCACACCAGGCTATTTTCGATGTGCCGGATGCAGACCTGGATAGTGTGTTCGATACGTTATAGGTGAGATGTGAAATTATCCGTTGAGCTCTTCGGCCAACTCTCTCCTCTTTCTCCACGGCGGCAGACCCTGGACGTGGCAGAACCTGCCACTGTCCAGGATGCCGTCAGCCTCTTGGGACTGAACCAAGGTGAGATCGGCCTGATCACCATCAACGGTGTGCAAAGTGAGCTACCCGATCAGCTACCCGCTGATTGTCGCTTATGTTTCTTTCCGTATTTGTCTGGTGGATAAGGAGTTGAAGTCTTGTTAGGTTAGTGCACATACTTGATTAAGGAGAAGCATGCGCATTCTGACTGTCGAACAGCTTTGTAAGAATTTTGGTGGATTGAAGGCCATTTGTAACCTTGATTTTCATGTCGATGAAGGCGAGATTTTGGGCGTCATCGGCCCGAATGGCTCTGGCAAGACCACCGTCTTGAATCTGATCACGGGTTTCCTCAAACCCAACTCCGGCAAGATCACCTTCCTGGGGGAGGATATCACCGGTTTACCTCGCTATAAGATCAATCAAAAAGGCATCGCCCGCACATTCCAGCTGTGCAAGCCGTTCCTGGATTTCACCGCCCAGCAAAACGTGATGGTGGGCAGGATGTACGGCCAGGATCCCTGTGCGAACACCAAAACTGCCGCCAGTGAATCAGATGAGATTCTCGACAAGGTGGGGTTGCTCAATAAATCGAGCGTTTTGGTAAAAGATCTGCGGGTGATGGAGCGCAAAAGGCTGGAATTAGCCAGGGCGCTGGCGACCAAGCCCACCTTACTGCTCCTGGATGAGCTGATGGCCGGGTTAAACCTGGCTGAAGCTGACGAAGTTTGCCAGCTCATATCAGCTATTCGCGACTCAAAAATCACCGTCATCATGGTCGAGCATATCGTTAAAGCTGTCACCTGTATCTCCAACCGCATACTTGTCTTAAATATGGGCGAGCTGATCGCCGAAGGACCTCCAGAAGACGTGGTCAACCAACCCAAGGTTATCGAAGTTTACCTAGGAAAAGCCCATGCTTAAAATCGAAAACATGGATGTATTTTATAAGGAGCTCCAGGCACTGTGGGGCATTACCCTGGAAGTGAACCAGGGTGAGATCGTGGCCCTCATTGGACCCAATGGGGCCGGTAAAACCACCTCCTTGAACACCATCAGCGGATTGCTGCACCCCGCATCCGGGCAGATCCGCTTTCTCGAACGGTCGATTGGCAAGGAGCCGCCCCATAAGATCGTGGAAATGGGCATCTCTCAGGTCCCTGAAACCGGGAAGATCTTCACCGGGATGAGCGTCTACGAAAACCTCGAGCTGGGTGCGTTTATCCCCAGTGCCCGCAAGCTAAAAACAGAGAGCCTGAATACCGTGTTCGAGATCTTTCCACGCCTGGCAGAACGGCGTGATCAGATGGCAGGCACCTTGAGTGGGGGAGAGCGCCAGATGCTCGCCATTGGGCGGGCCCTGATGTCTTCTCCAAAACTGCTCATGCTGGATGAGCCGTCATTTGGCCTGGCGCCCATCATGGTGCAGCAGATGTTTAGCATGATCGAAAAGATCAACCAGATGGGGGTCACGATCCTGCTGGTTGAGCAAAATATCCAGGCTGCCCTTGACCTGGCCGATCGGGCCTATCTGCTCGAGAACGGACACATCATGGGCCAGGGCAGTGTCAATGACCTGCTGTCATTTGAGTCAGTTCGCAGTTCTTATCTTGGATAGTTGAAAGGCAAGCGGAGGCGTTCTCGATGCTTACATCTTTAGGTCAAACTCTCGTATTCGGGATCCTCGTGGGAGCACTCTATGGGCTGGTTGCCCTGGGGCTTTCGCTGGTTTTCGGGGTCACAAAGCTGCTCAACGTCGCCCATGGCGAGCTGCTCATGATTGGCGGGTTTGCCAGTTTTTGGGCATTCTCTCTCCTGGGGATCAATCCATACCTGACCATCCCGATCAGTATGGTCGTGATGTTCATTCTGGGTGCGTTCTTATATAAGCTGATCTTTTCGCGCACGGTAAAGTTACCTGAAGAGAGCAAGATAAAAAACACCCTGCTGGTTGCATTTGGATTGTCGATCATTCTGCAGAACCTGGCCCTGCGTTTTTGGACCGCCGATGAGCGCGCCATCTCCACGCCAATCCTCCGTACAGCTTTCAAGGTGGCTGGAATTCGACTGCCATATGCCCGCCTGCTTAACCTGGTGATCGCCGTGTTCTTCCTGGTAGCCTTGCAGCTATTTCTGCGCAAGACGTACATTGGCAAAGCCATCCGGGCCACGGTGCAAAACTGGGAAGCAGCCTCCCTGATGGGCATCAATATTCAACGGGTCTACTTACTGGCCTTCGCCATCGGAGCCTCACTCGCCGGTGTGGCAGGCACCCTGGTCGCCATTAATTTTTCGATCCAGCCCAACATGGGCCTCACCTGGACGCTCAAAGCGTTGATCGTTATGGTCCTGGGGGGATTAGGGAGTATTCCGGGCACCTTCATCGGCGGGCTCGTCTTAGGGCTGACCGAGTCCGCTACGTCCTTTTTTATCAACAGCAATTATCGCGAGATTGCCGGCCTGGTCCTGTTTCTACTGGTTTTGATTTTCAGGCCGCAAGGCTTGATGGGAGCAAAGGAAACGTAGCCGATGAATAAAAAACGCCTCTTTGTTCTCATCCTCTCCATTGCTGCCGTCATCGTCATGGCATTACTTCCGCTTGTGATCACCTCCGATAGTACGATCAACCTGGTTATTTTGGTGCTCCTGTACATGGCGCTCGCCTCAAGCTGGAATATCCTGGGCGGCTACACCGGGCAAACCAACCTGGGTCACGCGGCTTTTTTTGGCACCGGGTCGCTCATCACCCGCCTGTTATGGATCGGTGGTACGCCATTCGTCGTTGCCTTTCTGCTCGGAGGCCTGGGGGCAGTAGCGCTGGCGATGCTGATCGGCGTCCCGGCATTCAAGCTGCGCGGGGTTTACTTCGCCATCGGCACCTTGGCCCTGGCCCAGATCCTCAACCTTACCGTGAGCAATGTTTTTCCCGAGATGTCTTTTAACCCGGATATCAGTGATTACCAGTTGCTGCCGCGCTATTATTTGTTCCTGGCTCTAACCGTCGCAACGATCTGTGTGGCCTACTTGCTGGTCAACTCCAAATGGGGGCTTGGGATGATGGCGGTCCGCGAGGGCGAAGATGCTGCTGAGTCCCTGGGGATCAGCGCATTGAGGCATAAGCTTTTAGCACTGGCAGCCAGCGCTTTTCTGGCTGGATTGGTCGGTGGGGCCTTTGCTTATTACCACGTAAGCTATTACTTGAATATGCCGTTCAGCCCGGAATGGACGTTTGATCCGATGATGATGGCTTATATCGGGGGCACAGGCACGATCATTGGCCCGATCATCGGCTCGATTTTCTTTGTGGGTCTCAAGCAGCTGCTGGTATGGAATGTCGGCGAATACCATTTGATCATCTTCGGAACGCTGTTCATCTTAATTGTTCTGTTCCTTCCAGGTGGATTGGTCGAGCTATGGAAGAAAACCCGATCTTACCTTCGCCGTGGACCTGGGCATAAGAAGAAAACTACCGTCCAGGTGGCCTGAGTGATTACGCATAAATCATGAAAATTGCCAAAGAAAGGAGCTGATATCGACTTTATAAAATAAATTGTCTATCTGTCTTGATCGGCAAAAGTCTAACAAACATTCTAAGAGGAGAACGAATATGAAGACTAAAATGTCACTGGTTGCAGTCATTGTCCTGCTAAGCCTCCTGCTCAGCAGCTGTGCACAAACTGCAACTCCGGCCGTCACTATGGCACCTGAACCTACCACGGCGCCAGTCCAACCGGCAGCAGGCTCAATTGATGGGAAGAAAGTATGCTATCTCATCCCTGAATCCGGCAATGCCTTCTTGTCTGGCCTTACCGCAGGCGTTAAGGAAAAATTTGCCGCCGATGGTGTAGAGGTGCAGATTTTCGGTGCTGAAGGAAATGCCACGACCCAGTATAACCAGATCGAAACCTGCATTTCCCAGAAGGTCGCCGGCATGATCATCATGGCTGCTCTCGAACCAGATGCGGTGGCTGCTGCGGTTGAAGAAGCCAAAGCCGCCGGCATCAAGGTCATGGGCGTGCCAGTGGATAAGCAAGGTCCGTACGATGCCATCATGCACACCGATCAAAAAGAGATCGGCACCAAGATGGCTACCATGGCCTGCGATTGGATCAACACCACCTATCCAGATGCGGCTGATAAGAGCGTTGAAGTCGCCATCATCAGCACCAAGGGCACTGAAAACCTCAGGCTCCGCACTGAAGGCATGGAGACTATCGATTCCTGTGCCAAAGCCAAGCTGGTCCAGTTCGTGGATGTTCCTGAAACCACCATTTCAGAAGCAGTCACCGCCACGGAGAATATCTTCACCGCCAATCCGAATACCAAGGTCATCCTTGTGGCGGGTGATTCGGGAGCCCAGGGTGCAGCCCAGGCGATCGAAGCTTACGCACCCGATAACCTCGATCAATATGCCGTCTACTCCGGTGACGTCAGCCCCGACACCCAGGCAAAGCTCCCCGTGTGTGAAGCAGGTGCCTATCGCGGTGCAGTCGCCATTGGCGGTAGCCTCGATGACCTGATCGGCAGCACCTATTCAATCATGAAGGGTATGATCAGCGGGGGAGACTATCCGAAAGAAACGCTCGACCCACTGACCACCTTCCAATGCGCTCCCACAGCAGCTGTCAAACCGGCCGCTCCAGAATTCATCGAGATCGGCGCTTCCATCCCCCTGACCGGTAAATTTGGCTCACTTGGCAGCCAGGTGAAGGTGGGTTATGACTACGCCATCGATGCCATCAATGCGAACGGCGGTGTGTACGTTGAAGAATACGGGGTCAAGATCCCGCTGCGCTTGACCGCCTATGACGATGAATCCGATCCCACCAAGGCCGTCAGCAACCTTGAAAAAGTCTTCTCGGAACAAAATGTGGTTGCCTACCTGGGTGGCGCGGCCAGCGGTATGCACGCTGCCACCACAGCCATCGCTGAAAAGAACCAGGTGCCATACTGCGGCGTCTCGTTTGCCTGGTGGAATATTCACCAGCGTGGGTATGAATACCTGTTCTCACCCTTCCCCAAGAGCCCTGACCAGGCTCGGGATGTCTACGCGGCTCTCAACGAGATGATCCCCGCCGATCAGCGGCCGACCAAGGTGGCCATCTTCCAGGAGAAGACTGACTGGGGGAACGAGCTGGGTGGCCTCTTCAAGGCCAACGCAAAACCCGCCGGATATGACGTGGTGTACTACGGAGAATATGCTCCCGGGACAACCGATTTCTCCACCATGATCCTGGATGCCCAAACCGCCGGTGCTGAAATCCTGCTTGGCATGCCCAGCACGCCAGATGGTATTGCCATCATGAAACAGCTCAGCGAGCTTGGTTGGACACCTAAGTTCACCATGCTCGTCCGCGCCCCGGATGCAGCAACCTGGGGTGAATCCCTTGGTACCACAGGTGACTTCGTCACCATGTTCCCTGGCTGGCATAATGCAGAGAACTTCCCAGGCGTAGCGGAGATCAATGCCAGGCACCAGACTGACTTTAGCCGGCCCGCGGATGTGTTGGTCGGACCAGCCTATTCCTGTGTGCAGCTGTTCGCCGACGCCATCGAGCGTGCCGGTACATTGGACCGCGATGCGATCCGCGATTCCATGGCTGACTCCGATATGATGACCGTCATCGGCCCGGTGACCTTCAATGCGGATGGAACTGGCAACGTCTTGAACCCGATGACCCAATGGCTGGATGGGAAGATGGAGCTCGTCTGGACTGCGGATGGTCAGAAGTCCGCTGACTTTGGCTTCCCTGCTCCGGCATTCGAACAGAGGTAGCTGGCTATCTCATCATGTAAGGCGAGTGAATAGGATCTGGCGATGGCTGACTTTTTGATGATTTAGAGTCATCGCCAGATTTTCTCAAAGTTTCATATCCGGAAGTAGCAGTTGCTGTTTTGTATAAAGAAATATTTGAAGGGATTAATCCGCACGAAATACCGAGGTCAGTGATTATGGAATATGCGGTCGAGATGAAGGGTATCTGTAAAAGTTTTGGGGGGATCCAGGCGCTCAAGAGCGTTGATCTTGAGCTCCAGCGGGGTGAGATCATGGGGATCGTTGGTGACAATGGTGCCGGTAAATCCACGTTAATGAAGGTCCTTTCCGGCGCCTACCAGGCAGATGAGGGCGAGATCTATATTTTTGGGCAGCCTGCCCAGATCCAGAATCCCATGGACTCCTTCAAGCTTGGCATCAGTATGATCTACCAGGACCTGGCTTTATTTAACAACCTGGATGTCGCCAATAACATCTTCGCTGGCAGAGAGCTGGTGCGCGGTCCCCTGGGGATGACCCTCAACAAAAAGGCCATGTACAAGCGCGCCGAAGAGCTGATCAAGGACCTGCGCGTGGATATCAAGACTCCCAAACTGAACATCGCCCGGATGTCCGGCGGGCAGCGGCAGATGGTAGCCTGTGCCCGGGCGATCGCCTTCCAGTCGAAGATCATGATCTTGGATGAGCCGACCGCTGCACTGGGTGTTACCGAAGCCAATAAATTGTTAGGGCTGATCAAAAACCTCAAAAACCTGGGGCTGTCGATCCTGCTGATCACACAGCGCATTCCTGACATCCTGGCCATCGCCGACCGTGTATTTATACTAAAAGGCGGCGTAAGGCAGGATATTTTGAACGTTAAGGATGCCACGCTGGATGACGTCGTCACCCTGATCGTGAAAGGCAAGGAAGGCACGCTCGAGGTTGCTCAGGATATCGAATATAAATCGTTCGGTTAACTGCTGCGATTGCGTTACGGGTGATGAATTACCGGTATAGGCTGTGAATATATTGAAGCAAAGGAGCACTGCGATCGAGTAATGAATAGCAATCCATCATTTATCAAGAGACTGTTTGCAGGCATCGGCAGGTTTGCCATCAATTACACCCCGCTGGTGATCCTGTTGTTGGCCATCGTAATTTTTTCCTTCATCGCCCCGAATTTCCCCACCCTGGGTAACTTCAGGTTGATGCTGAGGCAAATGTCCTTTGTGACCATCACTGCGGTCGGTCTGATGTTTGTGATGGTTGGCGGCGGGATTGACCTGTCGGTCGGCTCCCAGATCATCCTCACCAATATCGTCCTGTCGCTCATGATATCGAACACCTACGGCTACGGGATCAGTCCCCTGATCGCCATTCCCATCTGCATTGCCCTGGCAACCCTGTTAGGCACCGCCAATGGGATCCTCAGCAACACCCTGAAGGTCCACCCGCTGATCATCACCTTGGGTACCGCCTTCATTTATAAAGGTTTTGGTTATATCATCGCTGGCGGACGGAACATTGATGGGTTGCCGGATTCATTCCGCATTTATGGGCAGGGTTACGTTGGCCCGATCCCTGTTCCGATCATCATCATGGTTTTTGTGGTCCTCATCGGGGCATATTTCTTACACAATACGAATTTTGGCAGCCGGGTATACGCCATGGGCGGCAACCAGGAAGCCGCCCGCCTGGTGGGCATAAATATCAAGCAGAAGAAAGTGGTTGTATTTGCCATCTGCGGATTTGCTGCTGGGATCACCGCCGTGGTTTTGCTTTCGCGGGTTTTCAATGGGCAGGTGACTACCGGCGCGGGTATTGAGTTCGACGCACTGACCGCCGCGCTTTTGGGAGGCGTCAGCTTTGCGGGTGGCGAGGGCACGATCTGGGGCCTGGTCACGGGGGTTATGATCATTGCCGTGCTCAATAACGGCATGCAGCTTTTTGGCTTGCAGGATTTTTATCAGAACCTGATCAAAGGCGCATTATTGCTCGCCGCGGTCGGTTTTGACGAATACCAGAAAAGCCGCCGGGCCAAGGAAATCACTGCCAGGGCCCTGGCTGAAAAGGCCATGAACAGTCCGGCGATCTAATTACATTGTTTTGATTGGTTCCTTGCTAAAAAGTACTATTTTGTTGAATTGAGCTGTGGATCAACCGACATGGCGATCTCCTGGCTGATTCGTTTGGTCGTTGCAAGCAGATCCGGACCGATCTCGAGCATGCGTGCCGGGGTGAGCCTGTAAGCTGGTCCAGCGATGGCAATCGAAGCGATTGGCTGGCCGTGTTGATCCAGTATCGGTGCCGCTACAGCATTGACCTGCTCCTCCAGCTCCTGCTCGGAGATAGAAAATCCCATTTCCCTGACCGATTTCAAGTTTGCCAGTAATTGCTCCTTGGTGCTCAGCGTGCGGGGCGTGAGCTGAGGCATGCCTTGTTCCAGGATGCGGTGGATTGATTTTTCTGGCAGAAACCCAAGGATCGCCTTACCCGATGCAGTTGCATAGGCAGGCAGCCGCTGACCGATGGCAGCCGCAAGTTTTACCCGGTGTGGTCCTTCAAGGATATTAATGAAGACAACATCTGCCCCATCCAGCACGGTCAGGTCGATATTTTCCTCATATTTATCGCATAGCTCATGCATGAAGGGGACGGTCAATATGCGCAGGTCACTTTGTTCAAGGGTTAAATAGGCCATCTGGAGCAAGCGGATCCCCAGCCGGTAGATCCCCGTGTTCGGATCCCTTTGAACAAAGCGTTTTTGTTCGAGCGTGGCAAGTAACCTGTGTGCGGTGCTCTTGTGGATCCCCACCTGGTCAGCGATTTGGGTCATGGTCAGCTCAGGTGTATCTTTATTGAAGCACACCAGTACATCTAAAGCTCTTTCTACTGCACGCACAGATTCGCTCATTCCGGTTACCTCTTTGCCAATGATCTGATAAAAACGTTAATCAAAATGCGGTGTAGTGATAGCACAGAAGGAAAAACCTGTCAAGCGACTTGATGGTATCGATATCCTTTACACGAAGATCTGGCTGTTTATCACCCATGGAAACCTGCGAACGGGATGCAGTCGGGCTTCGGTCAACCGTCTCCCTAGTGGATCCGGCATACAGGCAGGGCAGCCCACAGCGATGGGGCACTGCGGGATGAGCGCTACGTTTCCTCAATTATCTGTTCTACCCTGCTTCCACGACCTGCTCCTGGGTAGACACCCACCCATACCGCTCCCAACCACCCGTCCTGTGCAGCCAGCAGCAGGTTCAGCCATGGTTGTTTTTCTTATCTTCCCTGCACGCCTGGTCTGGCGGATCAAACCGGTTTTTAAGCATTGCTGAGCGAGGTCATTAAAACAAAACCTCCCCCGGGGAGGGGGAGGTTTGGAGCAGGCTATGCTTGTTTTGCCGTCTCTGGCATGACAACTTTCTTCTTGCTCTTCAGGATTGCCCAACCGATCACCACCAGGAGCACCGCCGCGACAGCGTAGGAAGCCACCGGCGTCTGGCTGTACTTTACGATGATAGGCGCCATGATCAAGCTGACCAGGTTCACCACCTTGATCATCGGGTTGAGCGCCGGACCAGCTGTATCCTTCAGCGGGTCACCCACGGTATCGCCCACCACACCGGCTTTATGCCGTTCAGAGCCTTTGCCGGTATTGGCTTCGATATTACGTGGTTCGTCTTCGATGGATTTTTTCGCATTATCCCAGGCGCCACCGGTGTTGGCCATGAACACTGCCAGCAGCTGGCCACTCATGATGATGCCTGCCAGGAAGCCACCCAGGGCTTCAACCTGCAGGATCAGGCCGACGGCCAGCGGAAGCAGCACCGAGATGGTTGCCAGGGGGATCAGCTCTTTCTGCGCTGCCGTGGTGGAGATACCGACTGCACGGGCATAATCGGGTTGGACTTTGCCTTCCATCAGCCCCGGGATGCGGAACTGGCGGCGGACCTCTTCCACGATCAGCCCTGCCGCCCGTGTGACTGCTCGAATGGATAGCGAGCTGAATAACCAGGGCAGGGCACCCCCTAGCAAAAGGCCCACAAAAACCGCCGTGTTCGAGACACGGATTGAGTCCATGGTGGGGAGCCCCAGCTGCGCCTGGACCCGGCCGACATCCGTGATGAACGAGGCGAACAGGCTGACCGCCGCGATCACTGCGGAGGCGATCGCTACACCCTTGGTGATGGCTTTGGTCGTATTGCCCACCGCATCCAGGTCAGCCATGATCTGGCGGGCTTTGCGGGTTTCCTCGTCATCTATATCATGCCAGGCCATCTCACCGATGCCGTTGGCATTATCAGATATTGGTCCATACGAATCCATCGCCACGTTATTCCCCGTGTGGCTCAGCATACCGATGCCGATCATCGCCACCGCATATAAGATGTATACCGCGTTGCCTTCATTTCGGTACAGTAATATGGCCAGGATGAAGCTGATGGCGATCACCACCAGCGCCCAGACGCTCGATTCCATGCCGGATGAGAGGCCAGACAGGATGGTTGTGGCCGGCCCACCGCTGGTCGACTCCACGATTTCCTTCACAGGTGGCTTGCGCGTGGAGGTGAAATAAGACGTGAGCGGGTTAAACGCCACCGCCAGGCCTACCCCGATCGTAGTCAAAGCGGCCAGGCGCCAGTCATGGGCATAGAAGTACGCCAGGACAAACGACCACACGACGGTATTGATGCTGGAAACTTCGTAGGAACGGAACATGGCTTCTTCAGCATCATGGGCGCGCAGGAATTTGATCGGGAAGTTCTCCCAGATCGGCACGGTGAAGGTGCCGAGGATCGAGCTGAGCACACCGATCGCACGGATGATCAGCGGGTAAACGATCCATGTCAGGTCGCCGGTCAAGGCCACCAGGGCCAGGCCAAGGATCAAGCCAGAGACGATGGTTACCTCATAACTTTCGAAAATGTCGGCGGCCATGCCGGCGCAGTCACCTACATTATCTCCAACCAGGTCGGCGATCACAGCCGCGTTGCGGGGGTCATCCTCGGGGATGTCGCGCTCCACTTTACCCACCAGGTCAGCCCCAACATCTGCTGCCTTGGTGTAAATACCACCCCCTACCCGCATGAACAGGGCCAGCAGGGTACCACCGAAACCAAAACCGAGCAGGGCATCTGGAGCAGCCCGCCCGAAGACCATGAAGATGATCGTGCCTCCCAGCAAGCCCAGGCCGTCCGTTAGCATCCCGGTGATCGTACCGGCGTAGTAGGCGATCGAAAGCGCTTCATTGAACCCCCGCCGAGCTGCCGATGCCGCCCGCACATTGGCCTGGATCGCCATACGCATGCCAAGCTGTCCGACTGTCAGCGAGAATGTAGCCCCCATAATGAATGCCACACTGCGGGCGATGCCGATGATCAGCAGGATCTGCTGGTATGCGATGGGGTTGTTTTCTTGCGTGATCCCCTCCGCACAGACGGTTAGATTTTCCAAATTGTGGGCATCCACGCCCTGCAGGAAAATGCAGTGCCATTCACGGGCTTCCAAGGAGGGCGGGACGATATATACCGATAGGAATAGGACCACCGTCAACGCCAGGATGATGGGCAGGATCGTCCGTAGCTGGCGGTTCAGGTAGCTTTCTGCCCCGATGCGGATGGCGTTCCACACCTCCTGCATCTTCGGGGTGCCTTTATCCTTCGCCAGGACCTTTCCACGCAGGTACCAGGCGTACAGCAGGCTGATAAATGCCACCACTACCACGCCGATAATGGCGAGCTGCTCAAAATCACTTAATCCATGTCGAGCCAAACCTAAGATATCCATCTCTCCTCCACTAAGCAATTAGATTTTAACAAACAAAATCCCCACACAAAGGTGGGTCCGGATTAATAAGTTTGTGCTAACGTAGATGAATACATTTATTGAAGGTTCCGCGCAGGTGGCGATATTTTACCTGTACAAATAAAAAAAGTCAAACACTCTTGCAAATATCTATAGATTAGGGTTTCATTAGACTTCATGCAACTACTTGACTTTGCTCCTTTTTTTAATGTATAGTCTTACTCAGTGATTAGAGCACTTTTTCACATTGATTATGCGAAGGTTTTAACTGCATAGTTCAACAAGTTGGCACAGCTTCCGGGAGTTCGGTGGCCGTGCTTTTTGTTCATTGTTTTTAGGAGAGGCTTATGATTGAAGTGGAAGGATTGACCAAGGATTATGGTGCCAGGCGGGCGATCAATAACCTGACCTTCCAGGCAAACCAAGGCGAGATCCTCGGGTTCCTCGGCCCGAACGGGGCAGGCAAGACCACCACCATGCGCATCCTGACCGGTTTTATGCCACCCACCATGGGCTCCGCCAGGATCGCTGGTTTTGACGTGGTGGATCAATCCCTGGAAGTCAGGAAACGGGTTGGCTACCTGCCAGAGACGGTGCCCTTGTACCCAGATATGACCGTGTTTGACTACCTAAAATTCATGGCCGACCTGCGGCACATCAAGAACGCTGATGACAGGGTGGAGGATGTGCTCGAGATCGTCCACATGGAACAGCGCGGCAATGGATATATCAACAAGCTCTCCAAGGGTATGCGTCAGCGCATCGGCCTGGCCCAGGCTTTGCTGCATGAGCCTGAAGTGCTGATCCTGGATGAGCCAACCATCGGTCTCGATCCTGCCCAGATCAAAGAGGTGCGCACCTTGATCCGTGATATCGGAAAACAGCGTACCGTGCTCCTGTCGACCCACATTCTGTCCGAGGCTCAACAGATCTGTGACCGGGTCTTGATCATTAAAAATGGGGAGATCGTTGTCGAAGATACCCCCGAGAGATTACAAGCCAGGCTAACTGGCGTTCAGCGGGTCTCAGTGCGTGTCCAGGGGGATGGGGATGGGCTGGAAAAGCTGATCCATGGCATTGCCGGGGTAGGGAAGGTAACTGAGCATTGGAGAAGGTGCGGTTGAAGTGGAAACAACCCCTGGCAAGGACCTGCGCCCAACGATCGCCAAGAAGGTCATCCAGGCCGACTTTGACCTGCTTGAGCTGAGGAACATTGACCTCAGCCTGGAAGATGTCTTCCTCGAATTGACCAGTGAAGAGCCCGTGCCTCCGACGACCGATGATTCTGAAGAAGCCTAGGATAGACTTCTCAGTCATTCGCTCGGACCAATTATTACTATCGTAACAAGGAAGGATTTCATGCGAAACGTATGGATCATCGCCCGGAGAGAATATAAATATTACTTCATCAGCCCGGTTGCCTACATTATTATGTTCTTTTTCATGCTCCTGCTGGGCGTATTTTTCTACCTGAACCTGTCGAGCGCGATCCTGAATGCGGCCTATACAGCCTCTGCCCCGGGTGTCCAGATCGTTATCAGTCCCATGGTCACCCTGCTGTTATTTGTGATGCCGGCGGTCAGTATGCGCACCATCTCTGAAGAGCTCCGCACAGGAACGATGGAGCTGCTGCTCACCTCACCGGTCAAGGACTGGGAGCTGGTCGTGGGCAAATGGCTGGGAGCATTCCTGTTCATGCTCACACTTTTAGCTGTCACCTGGGTGTTCCCCATCATCCTCAACTTCCTGGTTAACCCCGGCATCGATCAAGGCGTGCTGCTCACCGGCTACCTGGGGTTAGGTTTAATGGTTGCCAGCATGATTGCCATCGGGGTTTTCATCTCGACATTATTCAACAACCAGATCGTGGTCTACTTTATCAGCCTGGCAGTCATGCTGGTCCTCTGGTTCGGCTCGCAACTAGCCGGATCAACTGGCGGAGGTGGCAGCCAGCTGCTGACGTATCTGTCCTACATCGACCATTTTTACAGCTTCTTCCAGGGAACAATCGACCTGAGTGATACCGTCTATTACCTGAGCCTGACCGCGCTGGCCTTGTTCCTTGGGACGGTATCAATCGAAATGCGGAGGTGGCGCTAATGAAAACAAACTGGCGTCAGATCGTTCGGTGGGGTGCGTTGATCATTTCGCTGCTGGCTCTCCTGGCAGCAGCTGGTCTATGGGTCATCCAGCACCAGTGGGACCTGGCATTGCAGATCTGCCTGGGGCTGTTTGTGGCCGGCCTGGCAGTCTTTGTAGCCATGGATCCGGGGGCAGTGCGTAAGGCCTTTACAGGTCGCCAGGCCAAGTATGGCAGCAATGCCTTGATCTTATTGGTAGCTTTCCTGGGTATCCTGGTGGTGGTCAATTACCTGGCGTATAAGAATACCAAACGTATTGACCTCACAGAAGATAAGGCGAACACCCTGGCCACGGAAACTGTTGATGTATTAAAGAGCTTGCCTGAGAATATCGTCGCAAAGGCTTACTTTACAACCAATACGAATGTTGCATCATCTAAAGATAGGGCTAAGACTTTATTGGAGCAGTATGTGTACGAAAGCGCAGGGAAGTTTAAATTCGAATTTATCGATCCAAACAGTGATCCTGCCTCAGCCCAGGCTGCGGGGATCACTTCCGATGGCACAATCGTGTTGTATATGGCAGACGCCAAGCAGAGTGTGACTTCGGTATCTGAAGAGAATCTCACGGGTGCCATGATCAGGCTGTTGAACCCCGAGTCACACGTGATCTATTTTCTCACCGGTCACGGTGAGGATCCGATCACGGGTGGTGCTGACCAGTCCTACACCAATTTAGCCAGTGCGCTTGAGGCAAAGAATTATAAGGTGGATACATTGAACTTGTTGGCCAGACTGGAAGTACCCCAGGATGCCAGTGTGATCGTGGTGGCTGGACCCAAAAAGCCGCTCAGTGAGGCTGAGGTCAGCATGTTGGATACCTATCTTAAGAATGGTGGGTCAGTGGTGGTGATGGAAGACCCGCGACTGGATACGCAATTTGGTGATTTACCCGACCCGCTGGCGACTGATCTCGCAGCAAATTATGGGATCATGCTGGCGAATGATGTCGTGGTGGATGTGTATGGTTTCCAGGCTTACCAAAACCCCTATTTCGCCATCGGCTACCAGTACGCTACCCACCCCATCACCTCCAAAATGGGTACGATGGGGACGGGCTTCCAGGTAGCCCGCAGCGTTTCGATCGATGAGAATGCCGGGACGGACTACACCAAGACCGAGCTGGTCACCACTGTGGACCAGTCCTGGGGAGAGACCGATATCAGCTCGGTGACTGATACCCAGCCTGAATACACTGAAGGTGTTGATATCGCGGGTCCGGTCCCATTGGCGGTGGTTGCCTCCAGTTCGAATGATGCACGCCTGGTCGTGTTTGGCGATTCGAATTTTGCCACCAACACCCTTTATGGATTTTACGGAAATGGTGAGATGATCGTGAATTCCATCGATTGGGCTGCCAAGCAGGAGAACTTGATCAGCCTCACCCCCAAGACTACTGTCGAGCGAACCCTGGTGCAGCCGAAAACCTACACCATGGGATTGATCCTGCTCGGCTCGTTGGTCATCCTGCCCGGGATCGTCTTGGTGGCAGGCATCGGCTCGTGGTTGGCCCGTCGGAGACAGGGGTAAACCTCTATGGTACGCCGCACCACGTGGATTCTCTTGGGTCTGTTTGCCGTCTTGGCGGTCTTTGCCTGGTGGTTCCAACGCAACCAGTCCAATCAAGGCCAGGCAACCGCCACCTCTGCACCTCTCCCGACAGCCGCGCAGCTATTCAACCTTGACACCAATCAGGTGAGCACGATCAGGGTCGCCAGCCAAACCGGCGAGAAGGTCAGTTTGCTCCGTGAGCAGTCTTCGATGAATTGGGGCATCCAGGATATCCCCATCGAGCAGGTGGACACCAACCGCCTGGCATCTGTGATCTCACCCTTGCTCACCTTGCAAGTGTCAGAGACCCTGGCCCAAACCCCAGCCCTGGGGGCTGTAGGTCTGGATCAACCCGCGTATACGATCACGATCCTTCGGGGCAATGTACAGGAAGCGGTGCTTTCGATCGGGAATCTTAACGCCATCGGCACAGGCTATTATGCCCGCCTGGGGAATGGTCCCATCCTGATCCTGGACAATGTGATTTTGGATGATGTGTTCAAGCTGTTGAGTGAACCTGCTTTGCTGCCAACCGCCACTCCGCAGGTGACCGAGACCGCCTCCGGCACACCAATTGCACCACAGGATCAAGTTACACCCACACCGTGATACTTGTCTCATTTGTTTATTATGATTTGGTACTTGATTTTCAGTCCAAAAAAGTGTATTCTGGTGATGAATTCATGGTTCCTAGTCCGGTGAGAAGACCGGTTAGGGAGAGAAAATGATAGATGAAGAGTTAATAAATGCTATAGCAAATCGAGAAGATGAACATCCTGCCTTGGCTCGGCTGATCGAGCTCGGAAGGCAGAAGTCGTTTGTGACAATCGATGATATCTTGAGCTTTTTCCCTGAAGCTGAGCAAGACGTTGACCAGCTGGAAGAAGCCTTTGCTGCGTTAATCAGTGCGGGCATCCCCTATGTAGACGATGTTACCGTTGGTGCTCCAACTGAAGATGAGCTGACCGCGGTGGAAGAAGAGACCGAGGAAGAAACGCACCGCGTGGTTGCTGTGGACGATAATTACCTCGCCAACATCGATACCGACGATACCATCGGGCTGTACCTCAAAGAAGTCGGGCGAGTCCCTCTCCTGACGGCTGAAGAAGAAGTCCAGTTGGCCAAGCGTATCGAGCATGGCAGGCTGGCTCGCGAAGAGTTGGCCAAAGGAAATGTCAGCTTGCGCCGGCGCGGTGAGTTGCAGATGCACATCGAAGATGGCTGGCTGGCGCGTGAGCACCTCATCACCGCCAACTCACGCCTGGTGATCAGCGTTGCCAAGAAGTACATGGGCCGGGGTGTGCCGTTCCTGGACCTTATCCAGGAAGGGAACATCGGTTTGATCCGGGCTGCCAAGAAATTCGATTACCGGCGCGGGCATAAGTTCAGCACCTACGCCACCTGGTGGATCAGGCAGGCCGTTACACGCGCCATCGCCGACCAGGGCCGCACGATCCGTGTGCCGGTGCACATGGGCGACCAGATCAACAAGCTGCTGCGCGTCCAGCACCAGCTGACCCAGCGCCTGGGGCGAGACCCAAGCGTGGATGAGCTGGCTCAGGCCCTGGAAGTGACCCCCCAGAAGGTGGAAAACATGATCCAGGTGGCCAGGCGGCCGCTTTCGCTGGAGACCCCAACCGATGATGAAGAAGATTCGGTGCTGGGTGACTTCATCCAGGACGAAGAAGTGCCCGCACCGGATGAGACGGCCACCTATAACCTGCTGCGCGAGCACCTGGACGTGGTCTTGAACGGCCTGCCACCCCGCGAAGTGCGTATCCTGCAGTTACGCTACGGGCTGCTGGACGGCCAGGCCTACACCCTGGAAGAAGTGGGCCGTAAGATGGGTGTCACGCGTGAGCGCGTCAGGCAGATCGAAGCCCAGGCTTTGAGCCGCTTGCGGCACCCTGCCATCCGCCGCAGGCTGAGGGAATACCTCGGATAAAACAACCAAGCGGGCTGAGCTAAAACTGACCTATGTTAGCCCCTATTTCATAAAAAAGTACAAACGAAAAAAACAAAAATAAAACTGGCGGCTATGAGACCGCCAGTTTTGCCATAATTTTGGGCTATGCAGAGCAGATTCACGCTGTTTTCACCGTCATTTGATTGGCTGCGCAATTTTTGATCAGCACACACCGGCGTTGTGTGAATAGCTCGCTGACCGGGCGCTGGCTTACCGGGTGTAGCCTGGCTTTGTTGTCCACGCTTCCTACCTTGATCACCCATGTAGCCTTCTACGACAATCCGTATACCTTGGCATAAGGTGGTTTTTACATTCACTGAAGCGGTTCAACCGCAATTAAGCCCAATCGGTTGGATCGCTTTCGCCATTGCATACGATGTTTAAGGTACCCCATTCCTAGTTGGGTCTTTGCATATCTCAAGTAAATACAACCAGGCCGACCTGTTGTGAGCGTTTTACGCCAACACGGCTTTAAGTGTGGTTTTCCATATCCAGCCACTGCTGTTACAAGCGTAGTATATTTTACACGACCGCCTGGCATCATCCAGTCCATTGGTCTAACTTTGGTGTTGGATCAGACTTTATGCTGGAGTGGATTTTTTTTGTTGGTAGCAAGTCAGGAACAGATTTCGTCTCGCTAAAATCGGAACATGCTCCCCGATTAGTATATCTTTGTCTTTTTTTTTGCAAATATTCTTATGTTTTGTCCATACAGAAGGCGATCAGTATATTAAAACGGATAATATAAAACACCTGGATAGTGCACAAGTGCCTTTTGCATAATGCCTGAAGTGATCAAGAACGATATTGTCTCGAGTAGCAAAAAAGTTATTGAAGGCAGAGATGGTGATCTACCGATTGTCAATTGCCGACTCGGCCTGGATAACACAACCTTTTTTGTAAAAAAAAGTCGGCGATATCCAGCGTAATTTAACGATTGAATTTTTCACACAGCCAATCGTACTTCCCGATCTGTAACCCTTAGCTGATCACCATCAACCATGCTGAGATCAACCTGATCATGAGCCTGTTGGAAGCCCTATACCGCATGCTGATTGCGGTAGTCCAGGCTCAGCAGATGGGGCATGGTGGGATCACTTGCATGCTGGAGATCACCGGATTGGATCGGAAAACGATCTTCAAGGGGGGTAGAGAGATGACCGAGAAAATATGGCCTTGAATTTTTCCGTCAAGCGCATTCATTCAACATTTCGTGTCTCTCATGGGTAGGTCTTTTCATATTTACTGTCGATATCTGGGAAATCACAATGGAGTTTCACGGATTCTGGTTTTATCTTAAGGCATGAATCCCTGCTGTGAAATAGATGGGCTGTATTTATCACGATTTTTGAGAGTCTTTGACGGATTCTGATACTTTAAGGAGGTATGGACTGTGTAAGATCATCTAATATACCTGGTGCAGGTATGTCCATATTAATCAGCGTCTACTCAGGCATTGTGTCCGTACTCCCTGCGACAGCATTTTGGATACTCGTCTCCATGTCGGCAGACTGGGAGTATTACTGGAAGTCATACTTGCTCGTTTGTGGGGTATTTCTGGCAGCCAGTTTTACAATTGGATTTATAACTCCCGCCCTTGCCCCGAAATATTGGATACGTCATCCCAGCCTGTGGTTTTTCGGCCAGGGCTGGCTGGCCTGGCTTGTTGCGCTACTGGCTTTAGGGGCGGTTAATCTCACCCCGTTGTGTATCGGTCAGGACAACGGTGATGGGAATAATAATTTGACCCTTTGTGTCGTACAAAGCGTGTTGGTTGCTATCGTCTTTTCGCCATTGGAATTCATTTTGCTCTGCCTGATGGCTCTCCCCGGTGGTTGGTTAATCAAACGGCTGGTTAATGTGAGGTGAAATGATCCGCTTCCGTACCTTATTCCTTGTAATGGCGATTCTCACAATCCTGCTTGTCCTGGCACCGTTTATCTTGGGATTGGTATCTGCCGTCTTTTCCTACCATGGAATATGCTATGGCTTTACCGATGGCTCCTGGGCTTGTTCCTGGCAGGAATACGCTTCTGACCTAATCTTTTGGTCTGGGCTGTTAAATATTCCTCTCAGCATGTATTTACTTCCGGGCTGGTTTGCAGCCCTTGGCTTGTGGCTTTACAGGCGACGCACCGCAGTGCCAGCTAAATTACCTCTTTCGTGGATCATCCTGATCCCATTGGGAAGCTGCCTGGGAGGCACCTGCCTGATTTCCATTCTTCCAGTCTTCATCAGGTTTTATTACGGTTTTTAGCTTTCAGTGTGACAGCTCTCCCCTGTTTATACGGGGAGCGCTGTCATATTTTTTTTATATTCCAACTGCGCTACAGTTGTAAAAAATGGTGATCGCAGTTATGGCGACCCCGTGATGATCACCCAATCGCTGCTGCTCCGGCCGAAGACCTCGGGCGAGTACATCTCTTCTGCTTTGGCGGGTGGGACAACAAATGTGCCGGGGGTGGTAGCGCGGGCGATATAGGTATATTCATACACCCCATCCCAAAGCAGGGAAGTGAAGGCCTCGGCGCGGTCATCGCGCATATTCTGATGTTCGAACCACGATCCCCACCACCACCAACCGTAGCTTAGCGTCGATGGATCTTCCTGCGTAGTGCTTTGCGACACGGCCAGGGCGGGATTGATGATCTCCAATCCAGCAGGTAGTGGATCAACCAGGGCAACGTGATATCTGCGGTTGTCCGCCACCAGTGTGATGTGCACCCGCACCCGCGCTCCCGCTTTGATGTGCCATACACCATCACTGTCTTGTGAAACATCCTTTGGATCATCCAGCGCTTCATAGCGGCGCTGGACCACAAAGCCAGCGTCGAGCGCTTTAAGATTCAGGTCGGTCGGAGCATAGCGCAACCCGAGCCGGTAATAAAGCCGCCCCTGCCCTTCCTTGCTGATGATCAGATCCTGGGTACCACCCCCTGAAGAAGTCTGCGCAAGAACGTAGGTCATCGGGATGAGCGTCTCGTGCTGCTCGGTTGTGCGTCCTAAGAATTCACTGCTGCCTGCATAGCTATCTCCGAGCCACACGCGCGCCACAAAGTCCGGGGTTTCGGTTTCGTAGGTGTTGAAGTATCGATCCAACGCCAACAGGACAAAGACATTCTCCTGGGTGCTACCCCAGTGCCCTTTGGTGCGATGTGCCAGGAGGCCATTGACCACCTTCAGGATCAGGTCACTCTGTGGGTCATCTCCCATCAACGCATCAAGCAGGATAGCATCAGTGCGCCGGTTGGAGCTGAGCAGCAGGTAGGTCTGGTCATCATAAGAGGTAGTGAAATTAGCTGCACCGGCGGTTTCAACCACGTGGTTGTTCACAAAAGTACGGATTTCATCCAATTGCGTTTCGTTATCGATCACCGGCCATAGCCATCCAATAGCTTCCATCGAAAGGTTTTCAATATCCGCTTCGTCTAGCAAGCGCTGCGCCTTTTGTGCATCCCGCTCGCCTGACAGGTTACGGACATACAGGGCGTATGCACTGAGCGTATTACGTGTCTGCTCACTGTACCAAGCTGGGTAGTGCGATTCAATATCGCGTAGATAAATTAGTGCACCTTGCTGCATCTCAGTTGGAACATCGAAGCCTTTTTGCCCGGCACGATATAACGCATGCGCAACATGAATGGTATTGAACGGGATCGATTCAAAGCCCTGCCGCCAATATGGGAAACCTCCATCGTAATTTTGCATGCCCTGCAGGCGTTGGATGTCGCGTGTGACCGCAGCCGCCATTTCATTCGGTGTGGGTAAACCATCTGCTTTGAAGGCTGTTAGCACATCACGCAGCGCAGCTACGGCCAGGATACGCGAGGCTAACTGCTCCGAACACTCAAATGGATAGGAGGTCAGATACAGCACCGCATCGGTGAGTGCTTGCAACGCGGTGGAGGAAGTGTTGATTTCCAGTCCGCCATATTGAGGAAAAACATCGGTCGGATAAAGCACGGGCTGGGCGATCGCCCCCTCATCGATCACCCCGTAGGTTGCAAAAGCTTCTGTGGTGGCGGGCGTGTAAACTGGCAGCTCCACGACTGCCGCGTCCGCATAAGTTCCAGAGATGGCTGCGATCTGGATGCGTGCAGTGCCAGCCATTTGCGTGCTGGCAAGAAATCGTACTTCAATGCGATCATTGGCGGGAACCATCACACGTAAGCCCGCAATGCCAAGCTCAAGATTGGTGGCTCGCGCAACCACTTCCACGGACATCGGTTGATCGGTTTGATTTTGGATCACGACTGGCAATTCGAACTTGTCTCCAAAGTTGAGGAAGCGCGGTGGTGAGGGGCGCACCATAAGAGGCAGGCGAGCCGTGATATTCGATTCGCCCATGCCAAATTGGTGACCTGATTCATCTACAGCCACCACCATCACGCGGTAACGTGTCAGGTTATCGGGTAGTTGTATCGCTACCTGTGCTTCTCCATTGGAACTTGTGCGGACCGTTGGAGCAAATGTGGCCAATGGATTGAAGTCAGAGCGAACCGTAATGGCTGTCTGTTGAGATCCTATTTCCTTTGAAATTCCTGCAGAAGGAGCAAGGGCTGCTTCCATTAACATTGTCGGCGTGGGCAATGCTGCACGTCCGCTGTCCATGATGAGGTTTTGATCAGAGGCCAGGATCTGCGGATTGGCAAGAAGAATGCTGCTGCGGCCATAGACACTCATGACACCAGACGCTCGATCGGTATAAAAGATGCTTATGGGATCGATCATCTGGTAGTTTGTCAGTGCAAGGATGGCTTCATCCACAACGATCACCGCCAGCTCTGCACCGGATACCGGCTCGCCATTTGCGTCTTTCAAGACTAGCTTCAAAGTGGTCTCACCGCCTGGTTCGAGCTGGCTTGCCTCCGGACTCACCAGGAGTGACAAGGTGCGTTGCAATGGCGGTATGCTCAGCTTCAATTGCGCTGTGGCAAACGCCGGACGAGGCGGAACATCGGTTAGAGTCTCGCCCATATCGCTGGTGCGCGGTGCAGAACCAACCAGGTCTACCTGGATGCTCAGGTTTGGGATATATTCGGCCTTGATTGGGACGGTCAATGTGGTAGAGCCGTCTTCGATATAGAAGCGGGTGGTATAAAGGAACCCGCTGCGGCTGACGGTGAGCAAACCTTCTGCAGGGGTGAATGGAGATTGCACCAGGATCTGGGCCGTTTCTCCCGGTTGATAGGCCTGCTTATCGGGGATCAACGTCACTTGTTCCTGTTGCACATCACGGGCTGGTGGTTGCTGACCTCCACTGACCCAGCGTGTGAACCGGGTTTGGTTCAGACGTCCCTGGTCATCCGAGACCTGCGCAGTGATGCGATAGCTCCCTCCAATGGGAGTCTCAAAGGAACAGGAATCTGGTTCACGCCTGGAGGGCATCGTACATTTTTGGAAGTCGACTTCCTCTTCGCTCCATGTGCCATCATTAAATTTCCATTCCAGCCGCGCGGCTGTGATTATCACCATTCGATCCTCGACCGGGTTACCATCCAGATCAGTGACGATGAAATCCACTATCAGGGGCGTCCCGCGTTCGACAAAGTAACGCTCGCTGCGCACGCCAATATACAGGTTTGCAGGGTGAACAAGCAGGGTGGTGGTGCTCGCCCAAGCCTGACGATTAACGTCCATTACAGTGGCTTGTGACACCACGCTCATCGGCTGCGGATTTTCATCCGGCTTCCCTTGCTGGTTAAAATCGAGCTTTAAATAATGCTTGCCGGATCCATCCGTCCTGCCGGTAAATATCTCGATCTTTGTCTCGCCATCGATACCGAGATCATCATAGCGGTTATAGTCCCACCACCATGGATGCCATTCACCAAAGATAAAGTTAGGCCAATTGGGTGGAGCATAGTCGCCTGGTGAGGTCTTTACTTCCCAGGTAACCTCGGCATCCGGCAGTGCCCCACCCGCATAATACTTCGCTTCTACTGAAAGCGTGGTGCTGTCACCGGCAAAATAAGGTCCCGAAGTTTCATTACGGGCTGTGACTTCATATTCAGGGCGGCGAAATTCCTGGATCTGGAGTGTATGGTAATAGCTAATTCCATCCAGACCGCCCAGGTAGACCTGTGCATTCAAGATCAAAGAAGCCGCCCCAAGATTGACTGTTTGTGGAATGGTGAAAGCAAAATCAAAGCCGCCCAGGGCATTCACATCCACCTGCCCGGACCCGATTTCATTACCTTGCGGGTCAATGAGCTGATAGGTCACCGAGCTGACTTCGCTGCCTACCAGACCAACATCTCCATATTGTTTACCCCCTAAACGTCGCATCCAGCCTTTGATATGCACCTCTTCACCAGGGCGATACATCTTCCGGTCATCGAAAACATACCAGCGCAATGAATCGGAAGGAGAAGTAGGACCCCAACCGTACTCTTCCCATATACTGTTGGAGTGAAGCAACATCGCTGTATCCATGCCCTTGCGCGCAACCAGGTAGGTTGCACTGGATGGGAGGGTAAAGCGCACCGTGCCATCTGAGCCGGTGGTAAAAAGGCTATTACTCTGATCGAGTTGAATGCTTACTCCCGCAAGGGGTGTACCATCTTTGAGGTCTGTCGCCCAAACAAGCATATCTGAATAATCAGTGACTGCATCCACACCGATCTGGGTGACCTGCACCCAAGTGATTATGGTCTGGGAATAACGCTGCCATTTCTCGTTCTCCGATTCGAACATCCCCTTGGGCGGTTCGACGACCACCACGAACTGACCAAAGCCATTCTCCAAAAAAGGTGCCAATTCGATATTCACCTCGGATAATGTATCCTCCGGAAGGTCCAGGAAGATGGTCTTATCAAACTCCAGGTTTCCTGGAATATGAGCTGCCGGGTCGGTTTGCTGCCATTCGCGAACATAATGCGTGAACGCATCCCAATCGTTGGGCTGGACAGCGTATATTCTCACCGCAAGTTTGGAATAATTTATGGCATACACTGAAAATACGGGTTTCTTTACAGCCGGGTCAAGGGTGACGAAAACTTGATCCGTGCGATACACGCGTGGTTCGGCTTTGCCGACTTTAAAGGTCAGGTGTTCGTCCTTGCCCAATGTCTGGCCGAAAATATCCTTGAGTTGGCTCGATAGAGTCACGGTGTACGTGGTTTGACCTTTGGTCTCACCGCTGATATTAATTAAATCCCCGTAAATGTTGACAACCATTCCCGGGATTTCTGGTTCAACGTATAGCATCTCCTGTGTAAAAGCTTTCGAGTCTAGCGGATTATTGAAGCGGATATCGAATGGCGTCAGGGGAGGGCAGGGGCTTTCACCCCAGTTACACCGATGATCCACAATTTGCAAAGGCGCATAGGTTGAGAATACAAAGGATTGTGCCGAACTGGTGACGAGCGGGCCTTCCGCAGAAGGCGTGCCCGGACCGATGGTGATCGAGATCGACGTGTTAGCAGTGAAAGGGCGAGTGGCTTTAAAAACCAGGAATCGTCCATCCTGTGCGTCGCTGACCATCTGGCTGATCTTTTCGTCTTTTTTAATCTGGGATTCAGTGGCAAGGGTTAACTCGACCTGATCATTGCCGGCAAATAGCCGGATCGTGTTCAGTACTGCCTCAGGGTCGATACGCTGATCGAAGGAAATGAAGATTAACGGTTCAAGCGGCTGGGGTATGTTTTGCGGATACATGGATATCACTTTTGGTGCAGGTGTACCAAAGGTCCATGAAACAGTCTCCGCAAGTACACCGCCAATGGCAGATTTCGTCCCCTTGGGGATAGTGACGGTGTATGCGGTTGCCTTAGGTAAACGATCGATCAGATGCGAGTCGTATTCAAAGGTGAGGGTCTTCGTCCCCAACCATCGCCAGGTACCTGGTAATGGTGGATCGATCTGGGCTGGAACTGCTCCGGACGCCAGATCGCCCAAAGTTCCAAGCGGAACCATCGGTTGACTGAAGGTGATGGAGACAAACGGCGCGATCGGGATCTCTCCCTCTGGAGCAAAGCGCAATACTTTCAGCGGTTCTGCTTTACCAACCTCGGGTATCGGTGCAATCTCTACCGATGGAAACATCTCATGGATGGTCGTGCCTGGACGCGGGGGTGGAAGCAATTCAACCGGATATTTAAATTCTGTTTGCTCTTCAGGGGAAACGGGCATCACCGGGAGGCGCGCAAAGATTATCTCGATCTCTTGCGGGGTGAGTGGTTCATAGGTCGCGACAGGTATGGGTAACGGGGTTTGAGCTTGGCCCGCACTTAACCCAACTCGAATGTTGTAATCATCGCCGGTGTTTTCAACATTTTGTTCACCGGATTCTGCAGTCCCCGGATTAATCGTGAAGGGCATGGGCGTGGTTACTCCTTTGTCAGATATGTTGGGAATGATCATCTTAAAGAGGACCAAATATACTACCGGAATGATAACGATTAGGGCAAAAAAGCGTTTGTAAGTAAACCACGGCTTATGATCTGCGTTCATAGGAATATCCTCCTCATCCAAGACGCAGCATGGGGATGTGCGGTTCCCCGTTCACAGGCTGTTGCGTTGTTATAGGCACAGGTCAAATGGTCGATATTCCTTTCTAAAAAAAAGAGATGTATACAAATGCATAAACTGGTGCTAATTCCGATCAATCCCCAAACTGCTGGACTGATTGCAAAACATGAGTTTCATGCTGTTATCTAAGATGTTTGCGCGGCTGCACTCCCATAAATTGCCGTAATTTTCAGCAATCAGCCTTACGCATCTCTTCATTTTTTTGCGAATATCCTTATTTTAAGATTACTGGCAAATAGTTGAATAGATCGGTCGGCATCGTGGTCACAGTATCCGATAACCAGGCCGGGTCTGTCGCCAGTGTGATCGTATACCAGGTGTAATTGGTTAACCCGGTGAGGCTAAAATGGCGCGCATCAGCAGGAATGCCAGTGATGGGTGAAGGTTGATCACCGGGCAAGCCTATGTATTCGATGGTCCAGGTGGAGGTCGGTGGCAGGGTGGCATTAACCTCCCACGTGAGCGAAATCGCCTCATCTGTAGGGATCCCGGTCAGTGTCAAAGCATTGACTGGAAGACAGGACAGCCCCATGAAACGTCTCTTGGCAGGTGTATCGTTGACCAGGCCGGCTACATCCGGTCCGATCGGTGGCCATGGGGTTTCCTGGCACCACCAGGGGGGCACCTGGCGTAGATACAACGAATCCGGAAGTTCGTGGTTGGGTATCGTTGGATCCCAAATCACAGAATTTGTGACATAATCAAAATTCCCATGGCGTAGAAGCGTGTTTGCAACGTTGGGATCATCAACGCCGCTGCCAACCCCCAGTGCCCAGATCACATGATCGGTCCAGTCATCATAGGGCTGTCCGGGGAGCACCTCATACCGGTTGGACTTCCCGGGCGTACCAAGCACGCAACCAACCACGTTCATAAAATAGTTCTTTGCAGCGATTTCAACGGCGTTATTGCGGGTTGTGATGGTCTCGCTCTGCCAGCCTTTGGATTGCGACCGGAATACCGTATTGTGGCTCGACGACCTGTGAATAATATCCGCTTCTGCTTTATAGGCAATATTCCCTTCCCACAAGTTCATCTTCGGGTGGGGTGCATGGTTGATCGATGGACTGGCTATCAACCACCAGGGATCGTCAAACATAATCTCATGGAAATAGTTGTAGGAAATGACATTTCCGGAGGCACCACCGGCGGCCATTACACCTCCGCCGTCGATGGTGCTGAGAATATTGTCCTCAACCAGATTATTCGAGCTGTGTAGGTCAAGCAGAATTCCATAACCACGATCGCGGCCATACCCATCGATCCCAGTGTGCACATAGCATTCCCTGATCTCATTTTGTAGGGAATTGATCACCCACATGCCTCTCCTTTGCACGTTCTCGATTTCGACATTCTTGATCCAGGAGTACTGAGCGCCATCCATCTCGATCATGAACTCAACATCAGGCGTATCTTGGGTGAGAGTGATGTCTTCCAGCCCAGCCTGGCGGATCATGGCATCTGCATCTACCTGATATGCCCATGGATCCAGCCCGGAATCATATGTCCAATGCAGCGGTACATTGAGAAAAACCTGGTCACCAAAAACTGCTGTTACTTCAACAAGCTGTCCCAAAACCCTGTCACCATTTTCATAACCGCAATATGTGCATTTTCCTTCGACCCCAACCGGATCGACAATCACACCATCATTGAGTTGGTTCAAAAGCAGGATATCCCCGCGAGTTATCCTATCAGTGCTCGCAAGCTTGATGACTTGAGAATCCTTATTTGCCTCGATGACATCGACGGTCTTATGCAGGCCGGCGATCTGCCAATAGATCGAGCCGCGCATGTCCACCATCGAACGTAAATAATTCCCTGCATGTTTCAGGATCGTGGTTCCAGGTCCAGCGCCCCTGAGCGTATCGAAATCCTCCAGGTGGATCGTGTCGCTGATGATATATACGCCTGGCGGCAGGTAGACTACTTGGCTGTCCGGGCAGTTTTCAAGAGCATCTTGGATCACAACGGTCGCGTCCGATCGACCCATTTCCATACACAGAACTGTCGATGATTTCACAGATGATTGTCCTCTCCGGGACGCCTCGGGGTATTCCTGCATAACTCCAATCGATTCTCTGTCCAGAGGGGATAATCTCCTGTGATGCGCCAGAATATGCGATGCTGGTTCTCGTTATGTTTGTTGCGGTTGAAAAGATGAGGATTAAAACCAAACTCAAGTATTTGGGCTTGCTTTTCATCCTTGCTTCCCTTCTATTGAAACAGTCGTTTTCAACTCATCGATATCTACCCACAATAGGCATGTGGATGATGTGATCTGTTGGCATTAAGGTTACGCTATCTGCCAACCAATTCGGATCTGTTGTGAGTGTGAACGTGTACCAGGCGTAGTTGGTCAAACCAGTCAGGGAATACGATCGGGTATTACCAGGGATCCCCTTAATGGGTGGAGTCTGGTCACCGGTCGGACCTGTAAAATCGAGCGTCCACGTGGTGGTGATTGGCAGAGTAAGGTTGACGTTCCAGACAAGGGTGATAGTATGCGAGTCTTGGATATCCCCACAATGATACCGTTGGGACGAATTCATATGCACCAATATCCGGCCCGTTTCCTTGGGGGCGCGTGTTGCCATCCAGGTCTGTGGTTATACCCACATCCAAGCCTGCATCTACGGCTGGACTTTCTGAAGGGATGTGATAATTATCATTAGCTGGGTTAGTCAGCTTTGGATCGATATTGACAAGGTCATTTGGATAATCACCCGGGTCAATACTCCCCTCGGTCGAGAACAAGATATTGTGACTGCCTTCTACCACCCCACCATCTAAAGCCCAATAATTGGAACCGGCATTATAAAAGATATTGTTATAAAGAAAACCAGTAGCGCCGTCATTAAACCCTGCGCCGTGGTATGCGATGTCCGCAAAGATATTATGGACCACAGTTATGTTTTGGATCTGGTAGACGCACAGTCCCCAGGCACCCCCATGGGCGAAAATGTTATTGCTGAAGGTGATATCAGACATGTTGTGATAGTAGCTGGCTTCGCCCATGAAACCCTGGTGGAAATCGTAACAAATATTACCGTCTATGGTTACATGATGCGCATATTCGCCGTTGTTGTCGAAGGTCTGGAAACAATCGACATGTGCATTGCCGATCTCATTGAACAATGTGCCGTGGAAGAAATTGTGGCGGATGAGGTGGTCGTCTCCAAAGAAGCGTGAATAATCGCAATCGCCATTCCCATATTGGTACAGGCGTTCGATATCGTTGCCCTCAACCAGCCAATTTGATCCTGAAATAGTTAGCCCAGCCTGACAGTGGTAGATGTGGTTATTTGAGACGATCGCCCCAACCGAGTCACCCGAGACACCATTGCTGTCGATGTTATAGAAATAGTTGTCGATCACCTCCACGTGATCGCTGGCGATGAACACGCCGTTAGCGTCTGTCCAACCGGTCAGGGAGGGGTCGGTGGTGATGTTAAACCCTTCAATACGCAAATAATGGGCATATTTGGTATAGAAGCCCCACATCGTCACGGAACGGCGCGGTTCAGCTCGAAAAGAGATCACCTGACCCGGCACACCACACGTGCCATTTGAGAAGTTGATCCGCTCGGGGTACATCCCGCTCTTGACGATCACGGTGTCGCCCGCCAAGACGGTATCGGCTGCTTTTTGGATCGTTAACCAGGGCAGGTCTTCAGTTCCGGGATTGCTGTCGCTGGCATTGGGATGATCCTGATCGACATAGTAGGTGAGCGGGGTATACGGGTCAAGGACCAGCCCCTGGTATATGGTGACATTGTCGATGTAAAACCAGGGCGGGTCTGGATCGCCACCACCACTCATCATCCCAACGCCCGTATTCGTGAACATCGCTACTGCAGCAGGATCGGTGTCGAGGATCTCGATATCGTAATCAACCCCATCACCGGATTTATCAGCTTTCAGGATGAGTGATGATCCGGTGTTGTGGACATATACCTTAAATTCTCCGCTTTCACCACTCCCATGCGGCAGTCGGATCAAGTCTTCAGGGTCTTGGTGGAGCTGGATTTCGCTGCCGTTCAATTTACGGTAGATCCCAGTCTGCGCACCTAGACCGACCGAGTAGTAGTTGTTGGCGTCTTTATAGAGCACAATGATCCGGCCCGGGGTGCTCCAGGTGATACGCCCAGCGAAACGCAGGGTGTATTCATCGCCGGCAATGGCCTGATCAGTGGCGATCAGAGAGTATCCACGGTCGACTCCGAGCTTGAAATTACCATCCACTTCATCTACACTGGCCCCTCCAGCGATCAAGCTCCAGGTCAGGCCATTAGGTCCATCCGGGGTGGAGTAATTCCCATCTTCGAAGTCATCTTGATAGATGATGGCTTGGGGAGAAGTATGGTTTGGTGAAATACTTGTGGAACGAGCAGTTTGAACCCAATGGTTCGAAAGGATCAAGGGAAGAATTACTAGAAATCGCAAGATCAGGCGACTTGTTTTTATGCGATCCATGATCGCCTCCTAAACGGATGGCGCTTGTCTATTGAGCTAATTCTAAGGGAACATATTCATACCCTTTCTTGTGCAGCAGAAAGCTTGCAGATACGATCGATATCATGTGATTATAGCGATTTCACTTTAAATGAGACCTATCATTTTTGTTAGGTGGGAATGAAGTAATCACAGAATATATTAGGAGGCAGGATCAAGAAAAAAGGTAAGATTCTGTAGTAATCACAGGGGTGAAGATACCGTTGTGGTTTCAAGCGTACTTTTAGTTGTTTAGAATAGTGACTTGGTCTCGACCGATCATCCTTTTTATTATTATTACTAAAGCAATGTTTGCTCAAGACCTTCCGGCCAAATAATCCTTAGGTCTTACTTGTTAGTTATTGATTTCTTGGATTTATTTAGACTGACGGAGAATTCAAACCTTCTACAATGATATTTATCAAATTGAAAAATTGAGATTTGAGCAACCTGTGATAAACAAGAAGGATGGATCTCCTACTGGTGTCGAGATCTATGTCTGTAAACCCCAAAACCTACCATAATTAGAATTGTATTTAGATCGCAGATTATATATCTGGGTTCATTCAATCAGATATTAGTCTAGGTTGGAATATTTCCACCAAACACGTATTTTGGGATTAAATACTGGGGGGATTAGGAGATAAATTTATGGTTTGCGAAATTTTCAGACGTGGATTGTAGAAGTATAATAACCGGGATCAGATGGTTTTCTTGTTCGAAGCCCATTTTTCGTAATAATGTTCTACGAAATTCATCGGTTCCAATCAGGTTACCAACCTGAATAGAGAAACCAGGTAATTCTATAGCAATTCGGAGGAGGCACTGATTATGGAGATCGCCTTAGGTGTTGTTCTTGGCTTGGTAATTATTGCTTGTGTAGGGTTTCTTTTGATTGAATATCGGATTCGTCAACCCGACTTTCTGGTCCTAAAAGAATCCAAAGGTCAAATACTCCTTCGAACAAGCCCACTTTATCCTCGTCATTCCAGTCTGGTTATCAAACGCACGACTTGTCCAATCCAATTAACCATAGATGCAACAGCTTTAGGTAATCTTGCGGTACAGGTAAAACTCATCGGCTCTGTGGCACCATCCCAAGACAATATCCAGGCTCTAATCCGTGTTGGAGGATGGAATGGTGATGCGGTTGCCCACGCCACCGATGAGGTTCAGGTTCTTCTACAAGGATTGGTAAAAGAATACACCGAACGATCTGGAATACAGGCATTGGTATCGACTGACATTCTTAATTATTTGAATGAAAGATCGATGGTCATCAAGGAAAAATTTGGCGTTGAATTGATCTCACTAGCCATCCAATCGTTGGAACCTGCCGATCCCGAGATTGCAGATGCACTTCGCCAGCAGGAAAAAGCACGCCTAGTCAAACAAACCGAGGATTTGAACCAGCAGGCACGTGTTGCAGCTGCAAAGGCAAAACGGCAAGCTGACGAAGAAATCGTGGAAATGGAACATACGCTTGAATTGAAAAAGATAGAGATGAAAAAGCTCCTGCTCGAAAAAGAATCAGCCCTGGATCACCAACGGATTGAAGACGAGCTCACCCGCGACCGTATGCGCCTTGCATATGAAAAGGAAGAATTAGAAGTTCTAAAGAGTAGCCCTGAATTATTGATGCTGACACCCCAGGTTGCCCGCCTGGCAGAGGCTAGCCAAAACCTAAAGAATGCCCGCACCGTCATCTCTTTATCGCCTTTAGACGCAGCACCTGGGTCAGAACTGCTCAACTTGCTGCAAAACCTGTTACAAAAGGCTCTGGATTCAAAGAAAGTGGAAAGCTAGCAGTGTGTGACTGCGGATATCCATGAAATAACAAACCTCATCTGAGCTCCATCAATGTCCTCTCAGCCTGATCCCCTCAACTTGTTCCGCCTGAAACCGATTCGGTGTTGCTCGCGTTTCGGAAATCAGTGAAACAACCATCATTGCATCAGTTCCGAGAGATGAGCAAGTCAATTTCCACATCGGAAACCCTCTGCAAGATACGCGACTCTCTTCAGCCTTTTTGCGTATTGCGCTTGGTGTTGATATTTATCAAGAGAGCCTGAAAGATACAGAACCTGATGCTATTCTGGAATATTTAGGGTGGGATGCACAAGATAAGCCGATTCTAGAGGCAATCATTCGAACGATCCAGCATAGCTCGCCCTATCTGCCTCGAGGTGGCTATTCCCGAAAAAATCCAAATTCTTTGATCAAAGATATTTGCTCCTGGCTTGAGCAACAAAAGGAACCGTTAAAATATGATATTGGAGAGCAGTCTGGGCCGGCGAGAAATTATCCTCGCCTCAGGTGGGATACATGAAACAATTCGGATCTTACTGCACGCTTTATCAACCTATTTGGAGATAACACCGGCAAATATCCTCTGCTACCGCTGCGATCTCCAGCCATCACTGAAATCCATACCCAATTTACTGTTTGAAGACCTGGAGACCGATGAACGGGTTGCTCGAGAACAAATCGAACACTCGTTAATTATTACACCGGGTGTCCCAACCTTTGTACTGATTGGTGGTCTGTTGGGTGAAGAAACACGGCGGACGCTGCGTATCTTGAGTATTGATTATCCGCTGTATTTCATTGAGGTTAACAATGCGCCTAACCATCTATCTCTAGCTCGTGAGGCCAAGCTGGTCCAGCGCGTGATGCGCCTGATAACCCCCGCGATATTCTCACCACGATTGCAATCTCTCTCCACGGTGTTCATTGCTGGTAACGCCGATTATTTGAGCGTAATGGAGAACGTTCATTTCAATTTCAAAGGGACGCCTTCTGCCTCTGAAGTCGAATTCCTGATTTACCTTCTAGAACAAAACCAGGCTGATAATCAAACGGAGATTCCAGCTCAAATTCCCCATGAAAAACCCTCACTTGATGGATTAGGGTCAGGCGTAAGTGCTGAACACGCATTGCCCCAATTGGCTGGAAATGCTGAATGGCTCCTCGACCGTTTATTAAATGAACGAACAAAAAAGTTGGTTCATAGTTTAGGTGGTTTAGAAGAAAAAACCGGCTCGTTTGTTCAACGGATTCAGGATAAATGGAAGCCTGGCATCATTGACGAATTTTCCACCGTCGATGCAAAGGATCTTTTTAATCAGTTTATCCAAAATGTCCATATTCAATCGTGGTGTCAAACCCTACAACGAAGCTTTCTTAGTGCATTTGTAACACATCAGCCGCAATATAAGCTTGAAGCCTGCATGGTGGTAAGTGGCTCAGCACGCACAGCCCTGGGTATCTTGGGCTTTCATTGCAATATAACTGAAGTAGTGATTCCAGATCTGAGCTGGTCGTATGAACAATGTTTTCCGATGATTCATGCCGTACCATTAACAGCTTCATTGGGCCTCGACATAAATGCCATCATTCAGACAGTGGAGGAACTTCGTCGAAACGATCCGTCCTGGCAGCAGCGAGGTGCCGTGGTGATCAATAATCCCCACAATGCCACAGGCAGGATTTTTGATGAGGATGCCATCCGCAAGCTTATAACGTATTGTCTACAAAATAAAATCTATCTCATTGACGACCTGGCCTACCAAAACGTCGCTCCTGTTGATGATTTCCCAGTTATTAAAACTGTTCGCCAGATTTCATCCGAACTTGTCCGTCATGGCGTGGTAGATGAAGCACAGGCTAATCGGGTGATCACGATACATTCGATGTCAAAAACCGATTGCCTTGCTGGTGCCAGGTTGGCAGTGGTTGAAATCCGTGATCAACCGTTACGGCAACGTTTTACCGAGCTGAATTCCCTTATTCAGCCCAACCTGATGGCAATCTACATCTGTTATTTGTTCTATCGGAGTTCACCCCAGGCCACCCGCACTTACTGGCGCTTGCGGAACATTATCTTCAAAGAAAGAACGCAAGCTTTACTCACCGCTGTAGAAAACCTTCCCCCGGAACGAAATCCATTTGGTCTCACCATCATCCCTCCGACTGGGAGCATGTATCCTTTATTAAAAGTTGGTCACCTACCAGGTGGCCTGTCCCTCGACTGGCTTGCATCGTCTCTGGCACGCCGCGGGATTGGCCTACTTCCATTGGCCACCTTTGCGCGCACAGAAAAGGGGTTTGAAACAGGGCGAACAATGTTTCGCCTGACCCTTGGGGGTATTGATCCGGCAGAGATTTTACTGGTAAAGACCAGACGCTTGTTGATTGACCTGAACCGCCTCATCGCCGAGGAAGATGCACACTATAACCGCAAGACATTGTCTTTTAAAGCGATGGTAAGTAAGGGTAATCGATCAATCGAACTATCGCGTGCATGGGATGCGACTGCAAAACGGATTTTTCAGTTCAGCGAGGACAATAAATCCTTTCGTCAGATGCTTCCTTCTTCCCCATTGAATTGCAACAAACTTCATCTTCAATTCCTACAGTACTATGTGCCGGAGCGATTGGACATTTATCGAACTCGTTTGCTTGAGCGGGCATTAATCAGCGATGAATTAATGAACCAGGCAATTAACGATAATGGCGATTGGTTGAGCGAACATTTGGATCGAGAGTTCATGAAAGATTCTCTTCAGCGTAGGCAAACACAGTTCAAACTACGTACCTATGATCGCACCGTTCATCCGACCCAGATGTACTCGTTACAAACCGAGTTAGCCTTCGATGAGATTGTGGCAAGGCTGATTTCCTTCCAGACTGTAGCCCCCTCGATGATCGAGAAAGTAGCCAAGGAATTATGGCAGGAATTCCTTGGTCGGAATGTTGGAATTAACTCACAACAAGAATCATCGGAAATATTGCTTGACCTTGCTGCATTGATCACAGGCGAGGAATATGCAGAGCAATTGACGGATGTGTCACTGCCATGGTTTCTATCGTTTTGGAGTGATTGGGATGGAAGCAACCGACCATCGGGCCAGGGGCACCGTTTAGTCGCCGCAGTTGTAATGGAGAATGTACAACGCATGGCTCACTTGCTTATTCTCTTGAGGCAGGTTGATCCACATGCTCGAGTGAGTCCGGAATTGTTAATCGAACTCGATCGGTTGCCGCGTCAGCATCAAAAATTTACCAAACTTCTGGATGAAATAACGCTCTTAACACAGCAGCTGGAACAGCGCTATCGAGGAATCTTACCCTTCTCTGTAGATACGAATTCCCTTCAACGGTTTGCAACCCGCATCCACTTGCGACGAGATCCAATTAAGGTTCTTTGGCTACACAATGATCGGTATGAACAGAAAATGCTCGAGCTTCGCCAGCAACGACGAACAATGTTGGAGTATTACTGCGGGCTAAATAAGCAGCTCCGCAAGCAATTACATGCTCTGATCCCCGAAATCCAATCTGCACGTTATTCAGACCAGCTGCTTCGTGCGGTAGTAGGATACCGAGATATCCTGCAACGCACCGCGATCACACCACGCATTCATCAAGACCAGGTAACTGCACGCGACCAATTTGCGATTGATACAACGATACATAATCTATATGAGATAAACGCCATCACCGGTAAATACGGTAATCCGGGTATGGCATTAGCATTGCAAGTCAGCTATTCATCAAAATCAGACGCACTGATTCTGCTCGACCGGAAGATGCACATCCAAAAGGAGGATACTCTCCGTGAAAATCCTGCCGTTGATGTCCCATCTATTTGGCTGATTCCTCTGTTTGAAGATATCGACTCGGTTAGGAACATCCGGGATTATCTCGATAAATTATGGGATTATGTGATTCAGAGTCGCCAGATGACTCAGTCGCCACAACAGCGTTTTGCTGAAATTGTTCCTGAAGTTTTCATAGCTGGCTCAGATCTGAGTCAGCAGGTAGGCCAGGCAGCTGGAGCTTATCAATATATGTTGGCAAAGTATGATATACAAGCATGGTTGGCTGAACATGGTGTTGCAGAAGTCATGCGAATTAAATTGGGTAGCGGTGAGTCCATGCAACGTCAAGGTGGTTATTACGCCCGGGTCGCAGGTCGTCCCGCCTTCGTGAGCTCTGAAGCCAGCCAGCGACGGTTTACCAGCTTTTTGCCAGCTGCCGCACGTAAGAGCACAGGTTTTGCAGTCACACCGTTACTGGGCGTCTACCTGGGTGGAGATTTACGAACATTTCAAAGTAACCTTTCTGAACAACTGCGTTACTTGCCGGTGTATGATTTTGTAGGTCTGTTATATCATGTGCGCGAATCCCAGCGGATTCACCGCAATGATCTGATTCGGGCGGCCGAAACTATGGCTGAGAGCCGTCTGAGTGCACCAAGCCGTAACGTCCAAGAGCTGGAACGGTTAACAATAGGAACAAAAGAAGAACTTTATGAAGGATTTTTATCAGAGCTGACTGAAAATTTTCGCCACATTCTCTATGGCAGAGAAGAAGACGTCATTGGTATTCATCTTATCTCCTATTTCATTGGGAGATCTATCCCTCAATTACGTGACCGCCCAATTTCAAGACGGACACCCTATGCAAACACCGAACGTGGTCAGCAGATCCTGGCCAATATTTCCAAAATTATTCCGCTCTCAAAACAAGGCAGTTTATTACGAGCTATCGCCCATAATCAAGCCCAGACGTTCGTGCTGGGGATTAATCAGCTCACGACCGGTTTATTCCGTGCTTTAGAACGCTTCTCCCAAAAAATCTTCGCAGAGGCTGAAAGAGAGCGTCTCATCGCGGAACGCCTTTTACCCCATCTGCCGGTTTACGAAATCCTCAAAACCGTGCGTATCTATCAGGATTGGAAAGGAGAATTTCTAAAGTACATTGAAACTGCCTTTCCGGCCGGTAATTCAGCATTCATGGCACTCCGTGAAGATAGTAGCTCATTGACGCGTTATTTGCCATTATTCCAGCAAGAACTTTTGCGACGCCATGGAGTCAGCATTAACGATTTCTTCGTAAATGGGATATTTGCACCGGAACTCATCCCCACGCTTCGTCCCGATCTGGCAGTATTATTGCAGAGAGATCTATTTAACACGGACATTGATCTCCTGTTGGAACACGTCACAGGGAGAATTGATAATGGTTGGCGTGAAGAGGTCACACAGCTGCTTCAATTACCCAACCAGATTCACGATTGGCGCTCAATCATTTGGGATGTGATGGGGGAATCAATCTATCAACGTGTGCAAAGTTTTTCCGAGCTTGCCACCGCTCTGTATACTTTCTCTGCAATTGGCTCGTTTGGTACGACTATCGCGAACGTGCGAGGAACGAAATTGTCAGCAACCCTGACTGGATTCTTTCGCAATGTGCGTCCTGACGATGAAATGAGGAACTTTCTTGTAGATGCAATTGAATATTTGAATTCATACGCAGAGGGTAATATTGAGGTGCCGGTCAGGATTATCCGGGCAATCAATGATGTCGAACGTATTGCACAAATTGAAGAGACTGCTTTATCTCTCGAGAAGCAAGACGTGATCCGTGCATGTATCTTACAGATCGCCCGCCTTGCAGGTGAGAATGGTTAGCTCTTCTCGTAACAAAGCAGAATGACACAAACCGTTGGCTGAGTCGAATGTGATCAGCACTTATTCTATCTTGTTCCTTTTGAACATCATACACCGTTTATTTCAGCAGTAATATTTGGTTTTTCAGTCTTGATTGGCCTGAAAAATCTTCGATAGTAGTGCACCGGAATTTTGCGGTATGTGCGGTCCTGAAAAATAGGTCAAAGTGGGGGATTAATCAAAAAAACAAACTTGATTAACCTAAAAATAAATCATGCTTGCATCCAAAGTGACCGTGCCATCAATAAAATTATACATCTGGACAACGAACTTTTATTTCGACAACTACTCATTTCTTGAGATTTATCTACCGCACAACATTGGAACAACATAATCCATATTCGTGCTACAAGATGCGGATAAATGCCTACACATTATCGTTCCCTTTTCAATAAACGGTCATACTTTTCCAATCCGCCTGATGTGCTCAGGCAGTCCTATTGTCATCGTTCGGAACTTCACTAGAAATAGACTGCCTTTTAGATCGATCATCTAGGAGAAGGATACCAAGTCAGAAGATAATCCTCGCCCGGACGAAGAATGGATACAATTATTAAAATAATCTTGTCTTCTGATAGGTTGGGATTCAACAATTTTACGAGAGAGAATAATATGCCTCAGAGGATTAATTTCTTTTTAAAAGATCAAGGATGCTCTTTGGATAATTTGGAAAGTTATAAGAATAAAATTCATGGTTGAGTGGGATATTTATCCCTAACATCACGGGATATATGGCTAACGACTTTGATTTATGAAGAAATACGCTGATTAGGAACGATAACGAAAACAAGAAAAACCGGGATACTCACCGCCAATCAAAATAAAATGCATGAGATTTTGTGGATCTGGAGGGATTCGGAACCGGGGCTTCTTAAATGTGATGGATAAAAATACAGTGGGAAACAGAAAAATAACCGTCTTTTACGTCTTATATCGCCCAAAATCAACAGCCAACTCGCTACGCTCCTGGAATGCTGTTTAAATATATTCGTTTTGAAAATGTACGTTCATGATGAAACAAGGGGATGTAATTATCAGTTCCATCCATCGCATAACCTCTGATTTGATGTGGGCTTAACTTTGGTGGTTAGTTTCCTTATACTACGCAGGTGCTGGCAACTGCTCCTCTAGCACCTGCATAGATAAGGATTGGACGGTCAGACATTTATCTAACACCCTTTTTGCAGGAAAGCGGTAGATCTATACGGGAAATTCATTGTCATCATCAACGTTCATCTGATTATTCATCCAGCCAATAACCGATTGCGATGGAAACTCCGGCTACCCAACCAGATCAACACCCCGGTCAGGAGCCAGAAGATCAACCCTATCAAAACCAGGACGCTAATATTGATGAATATTGCCCCTGCCATCTGAGCATAAAACAGTGCTACGATGGGCAATACGACTAACCCGGCCATCTGATTGGCATCCTGGAACCCTTGCGCGCGCGCCGAAACCACCACCATCAGGCTCACACCCATTCCCGAGAGGGCTGGTACTACCCAGATAACCAGCACGAACCAGAGGGTGTTGGGGAAGAAGATGCGTTGCATCTGTGACCAGGCTGCTGCGTTCACATTGATGGCATAGATCAAGAATGCACATATGGCAACTGCAATGGATGCCAGCCAACCCGAGAGCATTTTGGCAATAAATAATTCACGGTCGGTGGTGGGGGTATACATCAGCGCTTCAAGGGTTTTGCGCTCTTTTTCACCAGCAAAACTATCTGCCGCAAGCATGGAGGCTGTCATCAAGGGGATGATCAGGAAGAAGGGCAGAAGCATATTCCCCAGGGTAAACATGGTTACCTTCTGGCTGACAGAATAATTAGCAAATTCCTGTAACATGCCTGCAGGCATTTTTGCCAGTAAACCCTCCAGGGCGGTCATCTGGCCGCCGAACCCGCGGATAACCGTAGGGGCCAGGCCGACTAGCCAGGGAATACCGACAAAGAAGACTACACTGATGATGATTATTGGGGTGACTATGTTTTTATTTTGGATGACTACTTTCAGGTCTTTTCGTACAACCGCTGACATAGCGCGAGCGTTCATTTCTCACCTTCCTGTTCTTCGTGGAGCGTAAAGTACACCTGTTCAAGATTGGCTTCCTGAGGTGCGATACGGTATACTCTGATATGGTTCTGCACCATGGCCGCCATCACCTCCGGTATCGATTCACGCCGATTGACCGTCACGACCAGGGCGCCGTTGGGTTTTGCCGGCTCACCCAACACAAGCTCTGGCATATTGCGTAAAATCTGCAACGCAGTCTCAGTCTGTTCTTCCACTACTTCGATTTCTACATCCAGGCGACGGACGTATTGGCGGGTCAATTCGGTGGGTGTGCCCAACGCCACCAGGCGCCCATGCTCCAGGATGGCAACTCGGTCACACAGGCGCTGAGCTTCCACCAGGTTATGGGTGCACATAAAGACCGTGCAGCCTTCGCGGCGGGCCATGCGTTCGATCAACTCGTTCACATGATGGGCAGATACTGGATCAAGTCCGGAGGTGGCTTCGTCAAGGAAGAGCAGCTCTGGTCTGTGCAACAAGGCACGCGTCAGAGCCAGGCGCTGTTTCATCCCTTTGCTATACCCGCCCACTTTCTCCCTGGCTCGATCTTCTAGATCAAATTCAGTCAGCAACTCCTGGATACGCGATTTGGTAACGGTTTTTGGCACACCGTACATATCCGCATAAATTCCAAGGATATCCCAGGCGGTTAAGCGGTCATCCAAAGAAGGCGTCTCTGTCAGAACTCCAGTTCGGGCACGCAGTGCAGGTCCATCCACCTGAGGGTCAAAGCCGAGCACGCGCATCTCTCCAGATGTCGGTTCGATCACACCGTTGAGCAGGCGCACAGTAGTTGTTTTACCGGCGCCATTGTGACCCAGAAAGCCAAAGATCTCTCCCGCTTGCACTTCAAGTGACAGGTTGTCCACTGCAACGGTCTCCTTGAAATGGCGAGTGAGCTGGTTGATGGTGATAACTTGTGCATTCATTTCTTACTCCTTGTCTCCTCGCCCTCGTTCATTTTGAGGGCGAGGAAAATGATAAGCTGTGCTACCTAAGGTCCTTAGAACTCTTTGCGCTGGAAGCGCCACAGTGCTACCAGGATGAATACGATGCTCAGTATGGCTGTGGACGATAACTACCTCGCCAACATCGATACCGACGATACCATCGGGCTGTACCTCAAAGAAGTCGGGCGAGTCCCTCTCCTGACGGCTGAAGAAGAAGTCCAGTTGGCCAAGCGTATCGAGCATGGCAAGACGTCACACGCGCCATCGCCGACCAGGGTCGCACGATCCGTGTGCCGGTGCACATGGGCGACCAGATCAACAAGCTGCTGCGCGTCCAGCACCAGCTGACCCAGCGCCTGGGGCGAGACCCAAGCGTGGATGAGCTGGCTCAGGCCCTGGAAGTGACCCCCCAGAAGGTGGAAAACATGATCCAGGTGGCCAGGCGGCCGCTTTCGCTGGAGACCCCAACCGATGATGAAGAAGATTCGGTGCTGGGTGACTTCATCCAGGACGAAGAAGTGCCCGCACCGGATGAGACGGCCACCTATAACCTGCTGCGCGAGCACCTGGACGTGGTCTTGAATGGCCTGCCACCCCGCGAAGTGCGTATCCTGCAGTTACGCTACGGGCTGCTGGACGACCAGGCCTACACCCTGGAAGAAGTGGGCCGCAAGATGGGTGTCACGCGTGAGCGCGTCAGGCAGATCGAAGCTCAGGCTTTGAGCCGCTTGCGGCACCCTGCCATCCGCCGCAGGCTGAGGGAATACCTCGGATAAAACAACCAAGCCAGGGAGCAAAACTCCCTGGTTTTTTTGTTAAATTGTAAAATATACAAGACTCTTCACGTAAATAAAGAAGGAATAATCGAGCAGACTGTTGTTATTCCGGCTGTTTATACCGTCATTCGATTGGCTGCGCGATTTTTGATCAGCACACACCGGCGTAGCGCGGATAGCTCGCTGACCGGGCGTTGGCTTACCAGCTGAAACCTGGTTTTACAGTCATTTAATCGGATCAATTGTGTTTATGTCCAATTGGTTTGATCACCATTTCCATTGCTGTCAATTGTAGTAAAGCTTTTTGTCGGCAACAATTCAAGAACAACATTACTCTCGATAAAAACGGAACATACTCCTTGGTCTGTAGAGCTTTGGAAATATTGTGGCAACTCTTCAATTGCTCAGGATGAACTTGGACCATTGACTGAGATGTAAACACCCTGTATTGGTTCGTACAAGATTCCCATTGGTCCTAAACGGGAAGACTGGATATTGACCTCCCCAAGCAACCACAACCCATGAATGCGGGCACAGGCCCCGAGGTGAACTTAATGACTCTACAGATCACCAGGGAAAAGTGACAGCCCACAGGAGAAAAATTATTCTATGGAGCTTAAAGGTTATGTAAATGCCTGGATGTTACCAGGCACTCATTGATCGGGGCCAATCAGGTTGCATTGACAAGCGTGACAACCTCATAAAAAGTACCTTTCTGGATTAATTCATGAAATATTCACAAGATATCCACAAGATAACTAAATTGCTCTTTTATTATGGGCTAATACTATTTCCTGGAGCCATAATCATATGACATCACAACCTGTACCGGTCAGTCCGAGTCTTGTCAAGCCAAAGTTGCGTGGGTGGAAATCCTTGCTCACGCATCGAACAATGCGTCGAATCTCCCAATTGGCTTTTGCTTTATTTATCCTGGCAGTCATTCTGCAGCACAACCTGGCAGGCGAAGCTGCCACGAATATAACAGCTTCCGCTGAAGCATATTGCCCCTTCGGTGGTTTGGAGACCCTATACAAATACGTCACCAGTGGGGGCAGTTTTGTCCCACATACGCACCTATCCAACCTGGTTATCCTGATCGCAGTGCTGGTCACTGCCTTTTTGACACGTTCTGCCTTTTGTGGCTGGATCTGCCCACTGGGTTTTATTCAAGACCTGGTCAGCAGGTTCAGTATATTCATCCAAAAACGTTTCCCTGGCATACGCAAGGGGATGAGAAGCCTAAAAAAACGTACAGCTTTTCTGGCCTTCCTGGATCGCTACCTCCGGTTGATAAAATACTTTGTGCTGGCCTGGGCGATCATCGGTACAGCGGTGTATGGCGTGATGGTGTTCCGTGATTACGATCCCTGGGCTGCGCTGATCAATATTACTGAGTTCAGCTTTACAATCGGTATCGTGGTCTTAGGAATTACGCTGGTCGCTTCATTCTTTGTTGAACGACCATGGTGCCGTTATGCCTGTCCCCTTGGAGCAGCCAGCAGCCTGCTGGGGAAGTTCAGCCCCATGTATCTAAAACGCGAATCAAATGCCTGCAAGGTATGTAAAGTATGCACCGCAGCCTGCCCGATGGGCTTACAGGTGCACACTGCATCGAGCATAAAGAGCGCGGATTGCATAGGCTGCCTGGAATGCGTCGGAGCCTGTCCACGCCAGGGTGCTTTAGAAGTCAAAATTGGTATTCCCATCCTCGGTCAGAAATAGGATAAACAACCATGCGAATCTCTCCCATTCTTTATGGCGCACTTGTATTGATCATTTACCTAGGAACGGTTTTTGGATTCAAGTTTGCCGGTATCTGGTCTATTTCCGGAAAGGTTACCAGCGCTGGTGAATCTGTCCAACCTTTACCTGATGATGTCGACACGATCAAAGGCTGGATGACCCTTGAACAAATCAGCGTGGTTTACCATGTAACCCTTGAAGATCTTCTGGCACACTTTAACCTACCAGAAGACACACCCGCTTCCACGGCGATAAAAGACCTGGAAAGCGAGGCATTCTCGGTGACAAATCTGCGTGCATGGCTACAAAGCCTGGTAATATCCACCCAACCTGGAGAAACCCAAACTCCTTTGCCAGTTACCCCCACACCTGCTGGTTCAAGTACAGCTGCACCTGCTCAATTAGAAGCCACTCCCTTACCTACCGAGCATATCACTCTTGAAAAAACTGTCACCGGCAAGACGACCTTCCAGGATTTGCTCGATTGGGGTGTTCCAGAAGAGACCATCGTGCAAATCATCGGTGGTGAGCTTCCCGCATTGAATACACTGATTAAGGATTATGCCACCCAGCAAGGGATTCAGTTCTCCACGATAAAGACTGCGCTCCAGGCTGAAGTTGAAAAAACCAAATGATGAGATCGCCAAACTTTCACAGGGTATTCGTAGCTAATTCACAGCTTCTTCAAACGTTTCAGTTATCATCCTGCATAACAGTAAGGAACACCTTACAAATAAATTTTGATAGGAGAAAAAAGATGAACAAGATCGTAAAAATAACGTTATTGGTTGTAATCGCTGTACTGGCAATTGGCACAACCGGTGTTGCATATGCACAAACCCCAGGCCAGGCATCCGGAACCGCTGCTGGTGTGATGGGCGGACGTGGTCCACGTGGTGGGAATGGCGCTGGAACTGGCACCGCTGGCGATGGCATCTTGCATGACTATATGATCGCGGCATACGCTGAGGCGCTTAATATCCCTGTCGTTGATCTTGAAGCCCGCCTTGCTAATGGTGAAAGCATGTCCCAGATTGCACTGTCCACTGGCTTGACCCTGGCTGAATTCCGCACCTTGATGGTCGACGTTCGCACTCAGGCCATTGAGCAGGCGCTCGCTGATGGTGTGCTGACTCAGGCACAGGCTGATTGGCTGAAACTCCGTGGGGCTGGTCAGATGGCCGGTGGCCAGATGGGGCGTGGGTTAGGAATGAACGGTGCTGGTCTAGGACAAAATGCCAACCCGAACTGCCCTTACTTCAGCTCAACCAATCCATAATCCAGGCTGACCATCAACTCAGATGAGGGCGCGGAAGACTAGCGCCCTCGTCTGAGTTTTCTTTATCGATATCAATCTTTAACCACTGAAAACTATCCGGTAAAATAGTAACATGCTAGAAATGACAAAGAAAATCCTGGTTGTTGATGATGAAGCGCAAATTGTGAAAGTCCTGAAAGCATATCTTGAGCAGGTTGGCTATCAGGTCGTAACTGCATTAGATGGTAAAGCTGCGTTGGCTGTATTTCAGCGCGAAAAACCGGATTTTATGATCCTCGACCTGAATTTGCCCGGCCTGGATGGGCTCGAAGTATGCCGAACGGTACGTCGCCAGTCTAACATTCCAATTCTTATGCTGACGGCCCGGGCCGAAGAAGCTGATAAATTGATGGGACTTGAAATTGGCGCGGACGATTATGTTGTCAAGCCTTTCAGCCCACGTGAAGTGGTGGCAAGGGTCCGCACGATATTTCGACGGGCCTCCGGAGAAGTTCAGCAAGCGGAAGTCATTCGGGTGGGAGCGCTACAAATCGATCTGGACCAGCATACGGTGACGGTCTCGGAAAGGCTGGTTGAGCTGACCCCGACTGAATTCGATATCCTGGTTGTCCTGGCGCGTCAACCTAAACGGGTATTCACCCGCCTCCAGATCATGGAGCAAGCGCAGGGAAATGCTTTCGAAGGCTACGAACGCACAATTGACGCTCACATAAAGAACATTCGCCTCAAACTTGAGCCGGATCCGAAAAATCCCACATTTATTCAGACTGTATTTGGTGTGGGATATAAGATAGAAGTAAAGACCGATGCGCAACAGCCTGATATTTAAACTCCTGGGGGCATTTATTTTGATCATTGCTGTCGGTGCGGTTGTCAATTCATGGCTAACCTCCCGGGCAATGGATAATGCTTTCAGCCTGTACAGCACGCGCAACAGCCAGGCTTGGGCTGAGCAGCTCGCTCCAGCCCTTGCCGACTACTATTTTCAAACCATGAGCTGGCAGGGGGTTGAGACCGTCTTGCAATCTGGGTTGAGCTCGTCGGGTTCCACGGGAATGGGGAGCGGCCTGGGGCGAGGATACGGACAGGGGCGCCAGGGAAGCGCATGGATGGCTAACCAGCGCGTGATCCTTGCCGATCAAAATGGAATAGTGATCAATGACACTTCCGGAGAGCTGCTCGGGCATGAACTTTCTGCAGCTGAATTGAGTAATGGGGCACCCGTGCTGATAGATGGTACCCTGGTTGGCACAGTGCTGGTCACCCCAAATAATATTGCTGGCGCCAACACCCCAGCCGGGCAATTCCTGGCTTCAGTAAATCAGTCGATCATTATCTCCGCCATCACTGCCGGGATTATTTCTTTATTATTAGGGGCAGCCCTGTTTTTCTATGTCACCGCACCTCTACGACAATTGAAAACAGCTGCCGGCGCAATCAGCAGGGGGGATCTGAGCCAAAGGGTGGATATTCGTTCCAAAGATGAGCTGGGTGAGTTGAGCCAGACCTTCAACCAGATGGCTGAAAACCTGGACCAAGCTGAAGTCAAGCGTAAGCGCCTGATCGCGGATGTAGCCCACGAGCTGCGGACTCCGATTGCGGTTATGCAGGCAAATTTGGAAGCACTGCTGGATGGTGTTCTACCCCTGGATGAAGAACAGGTTGCTGCGTTACTCAATGAGACTTTATCATTGAAAAGGCTGGTGGGTGATTTACGGTTGCTATCTTTGGTTGAATCAGGTGAGCTCAAACTGGAGAAGCAGTTGACAGAGGTCGATACTTTAATCCGCGCACTAGTCGAGCGGATCAATGTCCAGGCGCACGAGAATGGGGTCATCCTGGAGCTTGACATTGTAGAAAATTTGCCTGCGATAATGGTTGACCCGGGCCGTATCACCCAGGTATTGAATAACTTGCTTGGGAACGCGTTACGCTATGCACCGGTAGGCGGAAAAATCATGCTAGGTGCTCAGAAATCGCCAGGATTGCCAGGATTTATACAGGTTTCGGTCACCGATACTGGCCCTGGAATCGATCCGGCTGATCTGCCGTACATCTTTGACCGGTTTTACCGTGCTGACCAATCCCGGACACACGCCAGCGGAGGGTCAGGGCTTGGGCTGGCAATTGTCAAGCAGTTGGTGGAAGCGCATGGTGGAAAAGTAAATGTCACCAGCCCGATCTTCTCGAATGCTGATCAGCAGGGCTATGGTACCAGGTTCACATTCACTTTACCGGTTGCCAGTAATCAAGAGTAGCTAAAAATTATCCAGTTCTTGTAGAGCGCAGGTGCTCAGATCGCAAAGTCGAAGGTGACCGATTTCGGAATTCCCTTATGTGAAATCATTAGGGTGTAAAATTTGTGTTTTTTATTTACTTAAAGGAATTTTTCGATCATATTTCCAAGCCTCAACCTGACAACCCCTTGTTATCTTCGATATGATTGACCATTTATAGATAAATAAGACCGACCCGCAGGAATCACCTGCCGTTTGCCAGTGGACTCGAACCATCGTCTTCTTCAGTGCGATGCGCGAGGGATGGGGCTGTCCGCTAGTTCCTTTACCCTTTTTTGGTGTTTTTACCCCTCTATCCCCGTAAAAATGGGGTAAAAACCATCAAAATGTCGGTTAATTGCCGTGCCAAATACTTCGCGTTGCACACGGTTGCAGACGATTTCACATGGCATGAATAAGGAAATTCAGCTTCACGCTGTCCAAGGCGTAATTCATCGCAATTAATATTGATGGATTGCCTTGATTTAATTCACGAGCATAATAACAGAAACAATATTTCGGGTCAAGAAACAACCAGGCTTCCTCTTTGTTCTGGAGAAGGAATGAATCAAGAAATAAATCTAAAAAAATATTGACCAATCCAAGTAAATCTACAAGGATTTAAAAATGCCCAAGGAAATGGAGTTTCGAGACATTATTTTGAGGATAAATCCTCTCCTAAAAGCAAGGGATGGAGCCGAAATACTGCAGATCAGCTCCTTGAATACATATGGCTTAATGTAAAGTGGAGCCTCCCCGTGTCAAGATCGGAAAGGCGTGGTTTTTTTAAGCCGAAAAGCTAATCAAGTAAATGAAGAATTACACTTAATGATGAGGCAAATAAGTATTGGAATGATATGATATTGTAACCACCGCCTTTCCAATATATATAACACACTAAGAAGGAAAGGCTTTAATCCCTGCTATTCCTTATCCATTCGCTGGTTCTACCAATGCTTTCCCAAATATAGCCTCCACCTGTGGAGCAAACAAACACATCCAGACACTGACGACCAAAACAGTAAGCCATGCATCCTCCCGCGTATAGGTAGCCATCCAGAGTTCTGGGGAGTGCCACAGCTATTACGAGCAATGCAGAAAAAGACAGGAGCACAACTTTCAATACTGGACCCTTGATGAAGAGCAAGACCCCAAGCCCAAGCACTCCGCCAATAAACGGCCAGGCAAGCCATGGTGTGGTGAGCGGGTTGTCGGCGTTCGTCAAGAAATTAAAGGCGAACCCCAGAAACAAAAAGATGACCGGTGCAACAACCGCCAGATGGATGCCCCCAAGACGATATGAGAGGAAGACCATGAGGCCAATCATAAACAGGGCTGCAACGCTCATTAAAATTGCCTGCCAGACGGCGCTGCCCTCGAACCCACTTTCAACTGCTTCTACAGCGACTTGATTCCTTTCTATGATGCCCCAAGCAAGCTGGGCACATAAGACAATGAGCAGGATTCCAACCAGCAGACCCAACAAACCGAGCAGCAGACGCTTCCAGGAAAGCTGGTTTTTCCGCCAGGCGAAAACTATAAAGAACAGCAATGACAGGATTCCCAAACCAGTCAAAACCATCATCAGCCAATATGGATAAGCAACCAAGCCTACCAATGAAAGGGTAAAGTAAGCCAAGTCTGGTCCAGCAGTACGTGTGCGGAAATCGATATTTCCAAAACGCTTGGTCAGAGCTAGCATGGTTTGACCATAAGCCTGGACCAGTCTGGGGGAGACAGCGTCGACCGTATCACGGGAGGTATGATAGCGAGTTCCTGTAGCTTCATTCTGGATGAGAATGCCGGTATATCCTGCCGGTTGAAACACATCGTAATCGGTATTCATCTCACTTCGCTCCTGGATGTTGATCCAGGAGCCCCCCCACATGGGCATAGGCAGCCAGGCCATCTGATTGAGAAGCCAGGCATCACCCGGAGAAGTCTCTCCCAAGGTCAGGGGTGCATTGCCCGGGCGTGCATCGAAAACCAACAGCATGCCAGTCTCGTCCCTGGCTTGCGGATGCGCCTTAAGAAAAGCCCTGACGCCATTCCAGCCCGTTTCTTCCGCGTCGGTAAAGAAAAATAAGACATCATTGCGCAGGGTAGGACTTGCGTGGAGAACGCGTATGCTTTCGAGCATGGCGACCACGGAGATTCCGTCGTCTCCCGCACCAGGAGAGGCTGAATTTGAGTCATAATGCCCAGAAACCAATACCTGCTGCGTGGTATCCGTCCCCGGTAAGCGTACAAGAATGTTAGCTAGTGAGCCATTGGTCTCAATCTCAGCCGCCAATCCTAATGCTTCAACCTGCTCAACAATGTAATCACGCACCTTGGCTTGAGCTAGTGAACCTGCTCCATGCGGCTCATTGGATACCACTTGCAAATCAGCCATGGCGCGCTCAGCTGAAAAGGACGTAGCAGGAGCATTCGCCGAGACTGCCCTGGGCGCAATCAGATGAATGATGGAAACCCAAGCCATAAGGAGTATTATCACGCCAAGGGTAATCCTAAGGATCAATGAACGGTTTGTTTTCATTTCAACGCTCCTATCCACTAGATGTTGCATATCGGTCACGGAAGTGACTTCGCGAATTGGCAGAATGCATCTGCCCAAACAACCCAGGTTTCACCGACAGCCTCCACACCATAGCTTTCAGCATTCCTAACAATAATCAGCCCCTTAGCGGGGGACACATAGATATATTGGCCGAAATTCCCCATAGCAAGGAAATCCTGGCTGGAGGGGTTACACTTCTCACCCCACCACATGTATCCATAATATATTGGGGCATCCTTGATCAGACCGTTATCTGCAGTGGATGCAGCCACCCAATCAGCAGGCACCTGCTGGGTGCCATTCCAGTTACCACCATTCAAATAGAGGCGTCCGAGCTTGGCAAAATCGATGGCCCGGGCGTTGATCCCGCTCTCCATTTTTTCGAAGCCGCTTCGCTCGGAGTCCAGGCTCCAGGAACCGTCGAACTCCATCCCCAGTGGTGTCCAGATTTTTTGTTGCAAATAAGTCGTGACTGGCATCCCAGTAGCCCGCTCTAGAATCATTCCAAGCAGGAGGGGATGGTAATTGTTGTATAAAAATTCAATCCCTGGTTGACCTTCCACTTTGGTTTCAGTCAATGCCAGGTGGCGCAGATCATCAAATCCATACGTGAGATTGTCATCTTCAGGCAGCAAGAAACGGTTATCTACATAACGGAGTCCACTGGCCATCATGAGCAGATGGCGGATTTGGATTTCCTTGAAACGCACATCTCGCTGTGTCAGCTCAGGCAGGTAATCCGTTATGGGATCATTTACGCTCTTGATATATCCTTCCTGGATGGCAATCCCAATCAAGGCAGAGGTGAAGGACTTGGCTACCGAAAAAGAGGTCACCAATGAGTCGCGCTGGTAGCCCATAAAGTATCGCTCATAGATGATGGCATCATCCTGAATGACCAGGAAAGCTTGTGTACCGGTATCTGCCAGGAAGGAGTCCAAGTCAGGGATGTTAGGAATGGATTGGAAGGTTTGCTTGACCAGAGGTTCTTTGGAGTTATTCACTGCGAACTTGAACGGATTGGAACTGGCAGTTAATTTTCGCTCCGGGAGGATGCGGTAATCATAAGGAGTGCCCAGGCTCATGAATAACTCACGGTAGGCATAGGTGGGTGAATAACGTATCGCAATATATCCGTTGATGACAACGAATAATCCAACCACAATCAGAACGCTCCCAAGGATGATGTAGATGGCAAGCTTAAGCTTCCTATTCATTCCAGTTTCCTTTCTTGTAGTCATTGTGAATTCTAGTGATATGTATGAAGATCAGGGTGTTTGAAGCCGGCAGGCAATGTTCATCCGAACTTCAGGAATGCTGACCTCCAAATTGCTTTCACTAAAGATCAGTTTGCGGGTGAGCTGTCCAATATCGAAGATATTCAGGACAAAGGTCTGTTCATTTTCCCAGAACCCTGACGTCGCTTGTCCATCGGTAGCCATCCTATATTTCCCATCCAGCCCGACCGGCCAGTATATGTCCTGGCCGTTCATCTGCAATGAAACCCCAGCTTCAGTGGGACCGTTGAAATCAAGGCGTAAGTTGGTCACACCAACAGGGTTGGGGTCACAGATGAATGTCCGGCCTGACATCTCGCTAGCTTTTTCTGGCAAGGAGGTGGAAGGATGTATATCCAAGCCCTTTGAAACCTCAACAAGGGCAACCACCAGCTCTGCCTGGCCGGATGGATTGGCGGGCAATTCTTCACCTGCGTTCAGGATCACTTTAAGCAAGAACGGCATCACCTGGCTGATCACGTCCTCACCCGCCGTGATGACCACGATTGTGTTTCTGGATGGTATTACGTGGATGTACTGACCTCCCCGGCCCATGGCGTAGAAATCGACCGCTGTAACCCACCAGCCATAACCATATCCATATTCATTTCCCACCATGCGGCTGTAGGCTTGGACTGATGCAGAAACCCAGGAAGCTGAGACGATCTGCTGACCATTCCAGGAACCGCTGTTGATCCATAGATAGCCTAATTTAGCTGCATCCTCGGGTTTCAGATGCAAATCGCCCCATCCATGGGTATAACCCTGAGGATCAGCTAGCCAGACCACATCACGAATCCCAAGCGGTCCGAACAGGTATTGTTGGGCATATTCGAGGGCTGTCATGCCGGTGGTTTCTTGCAAGATAGCCGAGAGAAGATGCATGCCCGGGCTGTCATAACAGAAATGAGTACCGGGCTCATATACCATCTTGCGATCCAATGCTGCCTGCACCCAATCGGGAGAGAGGCGCATTGCATCGAGGGTTGGCTCATCACCCTCGAAACAATGGGACTCCATGCCATTCCTCATACTAACTAAATCGAGGATGGTCATGTTCTTCTTTCGTTCATCAAGGTTAGCGATCAATCGATCTGGGAAAAACGAGACTACTTTCTGATCAAGCTGGAGCTTGCCTTGGTCAACCGCAATGCCAATCAGGGTGGTCATTACACTTTTCGTAACGGAGGCAAGATCATGTGGGAATGAACCATCATAGGGAGAAAAGTAGCTGTCCAGCACCACGTACCCATTCCGGACGATCATCAGGCTGTCAATAGCGAGGCGTTTTTCTTGTATGGACCGTAATCCTTCAGCAAGCTGGACGGAGTCGATACCTTGCTCTTCTGCAGGGGCTACTTTCCAGCCATTAGTCGGCCAGTAGTCAGGCGCAGCAAGGCTGGGCATGCTGCCGCGCCCCGGGAGATAAATATAGGCCAACATACCGAGTAGTGCAACCAGCAGTACCGCACCTGCCCAGATCCAAAGTTTTGATCTAAACATGGTTTTCATCTTTGACCAATTCCTTTTTGCTCTTGCGACTGGGATCGAAAATCATCGCCCCGATCCAGCCGCCCAGGGCACCGAAGCCCACCTCAAACAGCACACCCAAAAAGTTGAAGATATATGCGGCCCAGGCTGGGATATCTTCAACACCCTGGGTGGCATCGGCAGGTAGAAACTGCTGTGCACTGTTCAGGAAACCCTGCGCTCCGGCTAGCCCAACAAAGCCGAGGGCAAAGCCCACTATTCCAGCGATCAACCCGGATAAGGCGCCGACTCTCACCCCCTGGCGGATGGACAGAACACTACCCAGTCGCTGGTAGAGCCAGACTGCGAAAATAGCGCTTCCCCAAAAACCACTGCACAACAAACAATTCACGAAGCCTATATAGGGCAGGTTAGCGATTAGAAGACTTAAAGCAGCTCCACTCAGACTGGCGATCCATAAATTCTTGGTATTCATGATTCTTATCCTTTCTTGGGGTTGAATGAATTGGGTGAGAAATTTTTTCCGAGGATGGCATTCACCAATATCTCGTAGCGGTCTCCTTTCATTACGAAATCATCCGCTCCGGCTAAAAGGGTGCGCTTCTTCTCCTCGGGACCAGCATAGGTGCTAAAGATAATTACCCGGACAGCAGGATTTTGTGCCTTAATCAGGTGCAGTGCTTTGTATCCGTCTAAACCGGGCATCTCCAGATCCATGACAATAGCATCTGGCGTAAATTTTTCGCTTGATGGACAGCTTCCAGTCCATCTCCGGCTTCCGCCACAATCTCGAATAAGCCGGTCAATTCCAACAGCTGGCGCAGGTCCTGCCGTACCTGGGGCATATCATCCACGATCAATAATTTTATTTTTGAGTGATCTTGTATCGAAGGGGATTTCGTTGAGGTCATGCAGGACTCCTGGTTTTAATCCTCTCATCATACAGGAGCAGCCCTCAAAAAACATCCAGCCATGGATGGATTAATTGTTTCTCCCTGGCTGGTTGATTTATCAATCCAAAGGTAGACTAACCCAGGACTAAAGTTCTAGGAAAGAACTACAATCTTCCTAGATATAGTTATTTACTCGTGTTGTGGACGTAGGTGAGCGATTAGACCGCGCATCTCTTTCAGCGCATCTTGTGTCAGTGTTTGCAGCTGTTCAAGCAGGGGGCGTAAACGGTCAGGCTCGCGGGCCAACAATCTGGGCAGCATGTGTATTAAGCATGATACTGAAAATAGTCTGAGAGACCGAGTCATGCAGCTCGCGCGCCAATCGGTTTCGCTCCTCGATGGCTGCGATCTGCTCTGCTTGACTGGCACGTAGCTCTAGCTGGCGGTGTTTGTCCTGCAGCTCGCTTACGATTTCCTGGCTGCGTACGATCGCCAGCTCCTCCTCCCGGTTAGCGATTACATACACCATAAAGATCACACATCCGGCAATCGGAGTCATGGAATACGCGATTCCGAATAAAACTCCCAACCATTTGATCAAGATGACTATGATCAGCACAATAAATATCCCACACCAAATCCAACGGCTTCGACCTGGAAAGACCAGCGCCACCTGATAGCTGAGTAGAATAAAAAGTACATCGATAA